>NZ_JAVFWO010000003.1:0-720004 GCF_031085295.1 Microbacterium psychrotolerans
GGCTCACGCCGCCCGCGGCGCCCGGGGTCGGCGTCACGCCCCCCGCGGTGCCCGGCGCCGGCATCACTCCTCCAGCGCCCGCGGCCGTCGCCGTGCCGGGACGTGCTGCCACCCCGACCGCCGCGGACCGCGCCGCGATCGCGCGCTATGAGTACCTGCTGCAGACGTCGGACCCGCACCAGGTCGAGGCCATCCACCGCGAGGCCTTCGCCCGGCTGACGCCGCAGCAGCGTTCCCAGGTGCAGGCGGGCATGCGTTCCGAGCTGCGCCCGTCGGAGCAGCCGCGCACCGCGGACGCGCCCGAGCTGGCGCGCGCCGCAGCCCGCACCGAGGCGCTGCGACCGGGGGCGATGGCCGGGCTGCTCGCGCGGGTCGGTCGCAGCGGCCGGACGTCGCAGAGCGGTGGGATGGCGAAGAGCGCCGCGCTCGTCGGTGCCGGCGGGCTGCTCGGCGCGGTCGCCGGTGCCGCCGTGGTGAGCGCCGTCGCGGCTCCACTGCTGGCGCAGGCGGTGGCGACGGGGATCGACTTCGATGCCATCGCGGGTGGGGTGGACCTCGACGCGATCGCGAGCGGTGTCGACCTGGGCGGCGCGGGCGATCTCGTCTCGGGTGCGGGGGAGGCCGTCTCGGGCATCGGCGAGCAGCTGTCGAATTTCGAGATTCCAGGGCTGCGCGACCTCTTCGGCTGATCCGCCGCATCGTGACCCGGATACCGCACTCGCTCGAGTGCGGGCCGGCTTACTTCGCGACGAGCGTCGTCTGGAAGCTGTACATGTCGGGGCGGTAGCAGTGGTGCCCGAACTCGACCGCGCGGCCCGAGGCGTCGAAGGCGACGCGCTCCATCGTGAGGACGGGGCCGCCCTTGTCGATATCGAGAAGTCCGGGCTCGTCGCCGTGGGCGCGGCGCGCGCCGATCTTCTGATTGGCCACGCGGATCGTCACGCCGCGGGCGCGCATGATCTCGTACAGGCCCTTCTGCTGAAGCTGCTCCGTGGTGATGTCGGCGAAGTCCAGCGGCAGATAGTTCGTGAGCACGGCGACGGGTACGCCGTCGGTGGAGCGCTGGCGACGGAGGTAGACGATGTCCGACCCTACGGGGACGCGCAGCGCCTCGGCCGTCACCGGATCGGCCGGGCGGGTGTCGTGCTCGAGGACGAGCGTGCCCGGTTCGTGCTGCGAGTTCTTCAGATCCTCGTAGAGGCTGGTGAGCTCGACCTGCCGGGTGACCTGACCCTGGACGACCTGCGTGCCGATGCCCCGGCGCCGCACGAGCAGGCCCTTGTCGACGAGCTCCTCCATCGCGCGCCGGATCGTCGGCCGCGACAGTCCGGCGCGCTGGCCGATGGCGATCTCGTTCTCGAGGCGCGCACCCGGTGGGATCTCACCGGAGCGGATCGCCCCCTCGATCGCGCTCGACACCTGGAAGTACAGCGGCACCGGGCCGGTGCGATCCAGGTCGGCGAGCAAGTCGTCCAGCTTGACCACGTCGTCTGCCATCACTCACTCCAAGTCCCGACAGCATAATGTCCCGACAATGCTACATCGCGGCCACTTTGTCAGCCGACCATGATGCGGAGTGTCGCTGGGCGAATCGTTGTGTTATTGTCAGGACAAATTGTCCACCGATGCGGGCGTCGATCGGCGCCCGCGGAGAGTTGTACAGCGGAGTATGACCGAGAGCATCCCACCCTTCGACGTCCTCGCCTTCGGGCGGCTGGGTGTCGACATCTACCCCCTGCAGTCCGGCGTGGGGCTCGAAGAGGTGCAGACCTTCGGCAAGTTCCTCGGCGGCAGCGCCGCGAACGTCAGCGTCGCCGCCGCGCGGCACGGTCGGCGCGTCGCACTGATCTCGGGTGTCGGCGACGACCCCTTCGGTCGGTATCTGCTCGCGGAGCTCGGCCGCCTCGGCGTGGACAACCGCTACGTGCGTGTGAACGAGACGCTGAAGACTCCCATCACCTTCTGCGAGATCTTCCCGCCCGACGATTTCCCGCTGTACTTCTACCGCGAGCCGAAGGCACCCGACCTCGACGTCGCACCGGCGGAGCTCGACCTGGACGCGGTGCGGTCGGCCCGCATCCTGTGGTTCACGGCGACCGGACTCAGCCAGGAGCCGAGTCGCGCGGCCCACCACGCGGCGCTCCAGGCGCGAGGCAGCGGACACACCGTCTTCGACTTGGACTACCGTCCCATGTTCTGGACGGATCCCGCGGAGGCGAGCGTCCAGATGGCGCGGGCCCTCGAGAATGCGACCGTCGCCGTCGGCAACCGCGAGGAGTGCGAGGTCGCGGTCGGTGAGACCGAGCCCGAGCGCGCCGCGGACGCGCTGCTCGAGCGTGGGGTCGAGCTGGCCATCGTGAAGCAGGGGCCGAAGGGCGTGCTGGCGAAGACGCGGGACGAGTCCGTCGTCGTGCCGCCCTATCTCGTCGAGGTCGTGAACGGCCTGGGTGCCGGAGACGCGTTCGGCGGAGCCCTCTGCCACGGCCTGCTCGCAGGCTGGCATCTCGAGCGCATCCTCCGCTTCGCCAACGTCGCCGGTGCGATCGTCGCGTCGCGCCTGGAGTGCTCGACGGCGATGCCCGTCGAGGCGGAGGTCACGGAGATCCTCGAGGCAGGGGCGCTGCGATGACCCAGTTCCTCACCGAGGACGACTTCGCCCGCCTCCGCGACATCCGGGCGACCCGGCCGGAGGCGATCCGTGACGCCCTCACCGGTCGCCGACGTCGCGACGTGCTGCGCGGGGACGGGCGCCTCTTCATCGTCGCCGCCGACCATCCTGCCCGCGGCGCGCTTGCGGTGGGCGGGAACCCGACAGCGATGGCGGACCGATACGACCTGCTCGACCGGCTGGCCACTGCGCTGAGCCGACCCGGCGTCGACGGTGTGCTGGGCACGCCCGACGTCATCGACGACCTCGCCGCGCTCGGCCTCCTCGACGACAAGATCGTCGTCGGCTCGATGAACCGGGGCGGGCTGCGTGGCGCCTCGTTCGAGCTGGACGACCGCATGACGGCCTACGACGTGCGCACGATGGTCGCGTCGGGCATCGACTTCGCCAAGACGCTCGTACGCATCGACCTCGCCGATCCCGGCACCGTCTCGACGCTCACGGCGATGGCCGGCGCCGTCACCGAGGCGTCGACCGCGGGCCTTCCGATCATGCTCGAGCCCTTCCTCAGCAGCCGCAGCGACGGTCGCGTCGTCAACGACCTGTCGACGGATGCCGTCATCCTGTCGATCGCGATCGCCTCCGGCCTGGGCGCGTCCAGCGCCAACACGTGGATGAAGCTGCCCGTCGTGGACGACATGGAACGCGTCATGGCGGCCACCACGATGCCGACCCTGCTGCTGGGCGGCGACTCGGGCGTGGATCCCGACGAGACGTTCGCGTCCTGGGAGGACGCGCTGTCGCTTCCCGGCGTGCGCGGGCTGACCGTCGGCCGCATGCTCCTCTACCCGCCCGACGATGACGTCGCCGCCGCCGTGGACATCGCGGCCGGCCTCGTCCACACCGACCTCTGAACACCCCCTCACGAAGGACCTCCCATGAGCATCACCGACACCTCCCCCGCCATCTCGGGCACGGACACCGACGTCCGCGTCATCTCGCATTGGGTTGATGGTGTGGAGGTGGTGTCGTCGTCGGGTCGGATGGCGCCGGTGTTCAATCCGGCGACGGGTGTGGTGTCGGCCCATGTGGCGTTGGCGGATCAGGCGGAGATCGATGCGGCGATCGCGTCGGCGGTGCGTGGGTTCCGGGTGTGGTCGGGGTGGTCGATCGCGCGGCGGCAGGGGGTGTTGTTCAGCTTCCGGGAGCTGCTGAATGCTCGCAAGCGGGAGTTGGCGGAGATCATCACGGCCGAGCATGGCAAGGTCGTCTCGGATGCGATGGGGGAGATTCTGCGGGGCCAGGAGGTCGTGGAGCTGGCGTGCGGGTTCCCGCATCTGATCAAGGGTGCGTTCAGTGAGAACGCGTCGACCGGTGTCGATGTGTACTCGGTGAAGCAGCCGCTGGGTGTGGTCGGGATCATCAGTCCGTTCAATTTCCCGGCGATGGTGCCGATGTGGTTCTTCCCGATCGCGATCGCCGCGGGCAACGCGGTGGTGCTCAAGCCGAGTGAGAAGGACCCGTCGGCGGCGTTGTGGCTGGCGGCGCTGTGGCAGGAGGCGGGGCTGCCGGACGGGGTGTTCACGGTGCTGCAGGGCGACAAGGCCGCGGTCGACGGTCTCCTGGAAAGCCCCGACGTGGCCTCGATCTCGTTCGTGGGGTCGACGCCGATCGCGCAGTACATCTACGAGACCGCGTCGCGCCACGGCAAGCGGGTGCAGGCGTTGGGTGGCGCGAAGAACCACATGCTGGTGCTGCCGGATGCCGACCTGGACCTGGTCGCGGACCAGGCCGTGAACGCCGGGTACGGTGCGGCCGGGGAACGCTGCATGGCGATCAGTGTCGTGCTGGCCGTCGAGCCGGTCGCCGACGAGCTCATCACGAAGATCACCGAGCGGATCGGCAAGCTCAAGATCGGCAACGGCGCGGGGGTGGACGGGGTCGAGCCCGACATGGGCCCGCTGATCACCGACGTGCACCGGGACAAGGTCGCCTCCTACGTCGACATCGCCGAGCAGGACGGCGCCACCATCGTCGTCGACGGCCGTAACTTCACCGTCGACGGGCACGAGGACGGGTTCTTCTTCGGCCCCACCCTCATCGACCACATCCCCACCACATCCCGCGCCTACACCGAGGAGATCTTCGGACCGGTCCTGTCCGTGGTGCGCGTGCAGTCCTACGACGAGGGGCTGGCGTTGATCAACTCCGGCCAGTTCGGCAACGGCACCGCCATCTTCACCAACGACGGGGGAGCGGCCCGCCGCTTCCAGAACGAGGTGCAGGTCGGCATGATCGGCATCAACGTGCCCATCCCGGTGCCCGTCGCCTACCACTCCTTCGGCGGCTGGAAACAGTCCCTGTTCGGCGACGCCAAGGCCTACGGCATCCACGGCTTCGACTTCTACACCCGCGAGAAAGCGATCACCAGCCGCTGGCTCGACCCCGCCACCCGCAACCACTCCGAACACACCGGCATCAACCTCGGCTTCCCCCAGAACAACTGACCTCGGCATCCGTCCCCACCATCGATTCACGAGAGCACGAGATGAGCACTTCGGATCAGCGCTGGTTCCATCGCCGCGGCGACCTCGCCCGTGAGGGTTGGGAGAGCGTCGTGGACGCGTCGATTCCCGGATGGCAGCACACCGGCATCCGTGTCGCCGACATCGCAGAGGGCGAGTCGCTGACACTCGACGACCGCGGTGTGGAGCGGATGGTCGTCCCGCTCGCCGGATCGTTCGACGTGCTGCACCGCCACTACCCGGGAGAGTGGGAGACCCGCCTGCGCGGCCGGCGCTCGGTATTCGCCGGGCCGACCGACGTGCTGTACCTCCCGACGGGTGCGACTGCCGAGATCCGTGGCCGCGGGCGTGTCGCGATCGCCGAGGCGCCGACGGCCGAGCCGCGGCACTGGCAGTACGTCCCGGCATCCGACACCTTCGTCGAACTGCGGGGGGCGGGGCGCTCGAGCCGCCAGGTGCACAACTTCGGCACCCCGCGGGCGATAGACGCCGCACGTCTCATCGTGTGCGAGGTGATCACACCGGCCGAGAACTGGTCGTCCTACCCGCCGCACAAGCACGACGAGCGCGTGCCCGGCCACGAGTCGCGCCTCGAGGAGATCTACTACTTCGAGACGACGCCGGTGGCAGGGGCGCCGTCGTCGGCGAAGGCCGCGTTCGGGATGTTCAGCACCTACTCCTCGCCCGCCGGCGACATCGACATCAACGCGATGGTGCGCACCGGCGACATCGCGCTCGTGCCGTTCGGGTACCACGGGCCGGCCGTCGCGGCCCCGGGCTACGACCTGTACTACCTCAACGTCATGGCCGGCCCCGATCCCGAGCGGCAGTGGCTCATCAGCGACGACCCCGCGCACGCGTGGGTGCGCGAGACCTGGACCGGGCAGCGCGTGGACGAACGGCTGCCCTTCACCGAGCACAAGGAAGGCCGCAACTGATGGGTGAGACGAGACGGATGACGGTCAGCCAGGCGCTCGTGGAGTTCCTGGCCCATCAGTGGACCGTCGACGGCGACATCCGCGAGCGCACGATCCCCGGCATGTCGGGCATCTTCGGCCACGGCAATGTCGCCGGCATCGGCCAGGCGCTGAAGCAGCTGAACGTCGAGCAGCCCGACCTGATGCCGTACCACCAGGCCCGCAACGAGCAGGCGATGGTGCACCAGGCCGTCGGCTACGCACGTATGCACCGTCGCCGCGCCACGTTCGCGTCGGCCGCCTCGGTCGGACCGGGCGCAGCGAACATGCTCACCGCGGCCGCCCTGGCGACCACCAACCGCCTGCCGGCGCTGCTGCTGCCGAGCGACACGTTCGCGACCCGCGTCGCCGACCCCGTCCTGCAGCAGCTCGAGCAGCCGTGGGACACCGGCATCCAGGTCACCGACGCCTTCCGTCCCCTGTCGAGGTTCTTCGACCGCGTCCAGCGCCCGGAGCAGCTCTACTCGATCGCCTTAGCGGCGATGCGGGTGCTCACCGACCCCGTCGAGACGGGCGCCGTGACCATCGCCCTCCCCGAGGACGTGCAGGTCGAGGCGCTCGACGTGCCCGTCGAGTTCCTGCAGGACCGCGAGTGGCACCTCCGCCGCCCGCTGCCTGAGCGCGGTGCGCTGACTCGTGCCGTCGCGGCGATCCGCGGGGCGAAGAACCCGTTCATCGTCGCGGGCGGCGGCGTGCTCTACTCCGGCGCCGAAGACCGGCTCCGCGCGTTCGTCGAAGCCACCGGCATCCCGGTCGGCACGTCGCAGGCCGGCGGCGGGGTGCTGGACTGGGATCACCCGCAGAATCTCGGCGGGGTCGGTGCGACCGGCACGCTCGCCGCCAACCGCCTGGCGGCCGAGGCCGACGTGATCATCGGCATCGGCACGCGCTACAGCGACTTCACCACCGCGTCGCGCACCGCGTTCCAGAACCCCGACGTCGTGTTCGTCAACGTCAACGTCGCCTCTTTCGACGCCTACAAGCACGGCTCGCAGCTGCCGGTGATCGCCGACGCCCGCGAGGCGCTGTCGGCGCTCGCGCTCGAGCTCGAGGGCTTCGCGGTCTCGGGCGAGTACGCCGAGCGCATCGCGCGCGAGAAGGCGGAGTGGGATGCCGCGGTCGACGCAGCGTTCGCGCCGTCGGGGCTCGCCCTCCCCGGGCAGCCCGAGATCATCGGCGCCGTCCAGTCGTCCAGCGCCCCGCAGGATGTCGTCGTGCAGGCAGCGGGCTCGCTGCCCGGTGATCTCCACAAGCTGTGGCGCGTGCGTGACCCGCTGGGGTACCACGTCGAGTACGCGTTCTCGTGCATGGGCTACGAGATCGCGGGCGGGCTCGGGGTCAAGCGCGGCCTCCTCGCCGACGGCGATGACCGCGACGTCATCGTCATGGTCGGCGACGGGTCGTACCTCATGCTCAACACGGAGCTCGTGACCGCGGTCGCCGAGGGCATCAAGATCATCGTGGTGCTGATCCAGAACCACGGCTTCGCGTCGATCGGTCACCTCTCCGAGACGGTCGGCTCCGAGCGCTTCGGCACCTGGTACCGCGAGTACGACGGCGAGGCCCGCAACTTCCAGGGCGGCAAGGTCCTGCCCGTCGATCTGGCGATGAACGCCCGCAGCTACGGCCTCGACGTCATCGAGATCGAGCCCGGCACCTCCGCCATCGACGACCTGAAGGTGGCCGTCGCGCAGGGGAAGGCATCCGACCGGTCCACGTTCATCCACATCAACAGCGACCCGTTGATCTACGCCCCCGACGGCGCCGGCTGGTGGGACGTGCCGGTGGCCGAGGTCTCGACGCTCGACACCACGCAGCACGCCCGCGACGCCTACCTGACCCAGCAGAAGGCCCAGCGCCCGCTGCTCGGCTGAGCACGGGCGGGAGCGCCGGTCCGCGGCATCCGTCCCGTCACGACGAAGGCCCCCTGCCGCGTGGCAGGGGGCCTTCGAGTGAACCGGTGTCGGGTCAGAGCGTCGACGCGAGCGGGTCGAAGTCCGCGTCCAGCGAGCCGACCTCGCCGAGGGTGCTCTGCACCTCGACGTAGGTGCGCGACTCGGCGGCCTCTTCGATCGACAGCAGCGTGTCGAGCACGTGGTAGCCGAACTCGCCGGTGGCGATGTGCGGGCGGCCGTCGCGGATCGAGCGGGCCATGTCGAGCAGACCGAGGCCGCGACCGGCGAGTACGCCCTCCTGCGGCACCTGGACGATCTCCTGCTCACGCACTGACGCCTCGGTGAGCGGGCGGGTGATCGTGATGTCGCCGCCGAACGTGTTCGGGTCGGGGATCACGATCGTGCCCTCGGTGCCGTTGATCTCGACGACGCCGTGGCGCAGCAGCGGGGAGTCGGTGCTGTACAGGCTCTGCGCCTGACCGCCCTGCTCGAACTCCATCAGCACCGACAGCGTCGACGGGATCTCGACGGGGAATTCCTGGCCGGCGAGCTCCCCGGACTTCACGGTGCGGCTCTCGACGCCCCGGAGGCCGAGCGCGGCGACCGCGGCGACCGGGCCGAACACGTGCACGAGTGTGGACACGTAGTAGGGGCCCATGTCGAGCAGCGGACCGGCGCCCTTGGCGTACAGGAACGCCGGGTTCGGGTGCCAGAGCTCCGGGCCCTGCCACTGGAACGTGGTCGTCGCGAACAGCGGACGGCCGATGTCGCCGCGCGCGATCGCACGCTTGGCGGTCTGCACGCCCGGGCCCAGCACGGTGTCGGGCGCGACGCCGACGCGGAGGCCCGCGGCATCCGCCTTCTGCAGCAGTCGCTGGGACTCGTCCCGGTCCACGCCGATCGGCTTCTCGGTCCACACGTTCTTGCCGGCGGCGATGATCGCCTCCGACACCTCGACGTGCACGGCCGGGATCGTGAGGTTGACGACGATCTCGATGTCGGGGTCGTTCAGCACCACGTCGACGCCGCCGGAGCGGGGGACGCCGTACTTCTCGGCCTGGGCGCGGGCGCGGTCCTCGAGCAGGTCGCCGATCGCGATCACGCGCACGTCGGGGAAGCTCGACAGGTGTGTGAGGTACTGGTCGCTGATGTTGCCCGCGCCGATGAGGCCGACGCCGACGGCTCCGGAAGAGGCGGTCATCAGGCGGCGACCTTCTCGTCGAGGAAGACGCGGCTCTGCTCGACGGCGTCGAACAGGTCGCCGTTGAAGTGGTCGAACTCGACGATCGCGACCTCGAGAGCGGATGCCGCGGCAAGCGCCTCGTCGAGCGGCACGACGCCCTGGCCCGCGGGGACCTGGTCGGCCGGCGGGTAGGCCGCGACGGCCTCGGGGTCGAGCGTGCCGTCCTTGACGTGCACGGCGATCACGCGGTCGCCGAGAGCGCGCAGCAGGGTCGGTGAGTCGACGCCCGCGCGGGCGACCCAGTACAGGTCGACCTCGAGCACGACGCGGGGGTCGAGCAGGTCTGCGAGGACCTCGAGGCCGGTCTTGCCGTCGAAGGTCGCCTCGAGCTCGTGAGCGTGGTTGTGGTAGCCGACACGGATGCCGCGCGCGGCGCCGATCTCGGCGGCGGCGTTGAGCTGCTGCGCGATCTCGGCGATGTGCTCCCGGCTCTGCCAGAGGGCGGGGTCGGTGTAGGGCTCGATGACCGTGGTCATGCCGAGGATGTCGGCGGCGTCGAAGACGGCCTCCGGCGCGGGCACGGGACGAGTGGTCGTCGTGCCGTCGGGGTTCACGAACGAGGTCGATGCGAGGAACGCGTGCCCGGTGGGCGCGGCGATGCCGTTGGCCTTGAGGGCGGCGGCGAGGGGCTCTGCCCGACGCACGAAGTCATAGGGCTCGGCGGCGGTGAAACCGCGCGCGGCGAGTTCGGCGAGGGTGCCGTCGAGGTCGGCCTCGAGTGCGTCCTTGACGGTGAACAGCTGGATGGATGTCTGGACCGGCATCGGTCGCGCTCCTTCGATGTCTGCTTTGACGTGTGTCTGAGTGGCGTCGACGGACGGGGATCGCCCGGACGGCATCACGCTACCACGAAAACCTCCATGTGGAGGTTTTTATTCGATAACATGGGCCGCATGGCGGATGAGGAGCACCAGCCGGCCCTGCGCGGGTCGTACGCGAAGGGCGTCGCCCGTCGCCAGGAGATCCTCGACCGGGCCATCGAGGTGTTCGCGCGGCGCGGTTCCGACCGCACGAGCCTGCGCGCGATCGCCGAGGAGGTCGGCGTCACGCACGCCGCATTGAAGCACTACTTCGGATCGCTCGAAGAGCTGCTCGTCGAGGTGTACCGCGAATCCGAGCGTCGTGGCGACGACGAGCATCCGGCCGACGCCGACATGACGCCCGTAGAGATGCTGCGCGGCTGGACCGAGTCGAACCGCGAGGTGCAGGGGCTCGTGCAGCTCTACTCGACCCTCGTGGCCTCGGCGCTCGAGGAGGGGCATCCGGCCGCACGGGAGTTCGCCACCACCCGCTTCGCGCGCGTCCGGGCCGATCTCGCCGCGCGCGTGCGCCGCAATCAGGCGACCGGACGCATCCGGGCCGACGTCGACCCGCTGGCCGTCGCCGCCCTCGTGATCGCGGCATCCGATGGCCTGCAGACCCAGTGGCTGCTCGACGCGGACGCTCCGCAGGACGCCGCCCTCAGCCTGCTCGACCAGCTGCTGAGCGGCAGCACAGCAGCCGAGCCGTCGGCTTGAGCAGGACGAGCGCATGCCCCGCAAGAGCACCGGTCGCCGGTTCGCCGCCGACCTGACCCACGCGGTGTCGAGCCTCTTCCGTCTCGCACCGGCACCTGCGCCGCGGTGGGGGATCGGGCTGCGTGCCGCGATCGCGATGACGGTCCCGATCGCCGTGATGACGCTGCTCGGCCGCCCCGACCTCGGCTTCCAGGCGGCCACGGGCGCCTTCGTCGCCCTGTACGGCACCCATCTGCCGGTGCTGGAGCGGCTGCGGGTGGTGCCCTTCGTGGCGGGCGGGCTGCTCGTCGCCGCGACGCTCGGTGCGCTGGCCGGACCGTCGCCGGTCGCGACCATCATCGGGCTCGCCATCGTGACCATCGCCGCCGCGGCGGCCATGTTCGGCTTCGCAGTCGGGCCGCCTGGGCCGCTCTTCATCGTGCTCGTCTACGGGCTGTCGTCGCACATCGTCGCTTCGGGAGCGGATGCCGCGACCTACGTCGCGGCGGTGGCGAGCGGCATCCTGTTCGCCGGCGCGGTGTCGCTGGTCCCCCTCGTGCTGCCCAGTCGTCGCCGGGTGGCCGCGCGGCCACTCCGCCGGGTTCTCCCTGGGCCAGCATGGCCGGCGAGCCAGCGCGTGCTGCTCGCCCGCGTGGCGATCGCGACGGTGGTCGGCATCGCGCTCGGCCTGGTGCTCGACCCCGACCGGGCCTACTGGATCGTCGGCGCGGCCATCGCGGTCATCGGTGTGGCCGCCGACCGCCGTGCGGCGTTCAGCAGGGGACTGCACCGCATGATCGGCACGATCCTGGGTGCGGGCGTGTACCTGCTGCTGGCGCCCCTGCCCGTTCCCGCGCTGTGGCTCGCGCTGCTGCTGGGAGTGCTGCAGTTCACGATCGAGCTGTTCATCGTGCGCAACTACGCGCTCGCGCTGGTCTTCATCACGCCGCTGGTGCTGCTGCTCACGGGTGCTGCGACCGGCTCGGTCGACACCGTGGCGGTGGCGACCGAACGCGTGATCGACACCCTGGCGGGCGCCGTACTGGGCGCTGTGACGGGAGTGCTCCACGCGCGCGAGGACTGACGCGGCAGTCGACCTCGACGTCGGCCGGCGCCGCGTCAGGTCGTCGCGAGCGGGTAGAACCGTCGGAGCACCAGACGCTGCACCAGCGTCCACGTGACGGTGACGGCGAGATACAGTGCGGCCGCCAAGGGGACGAAGAGCGCGAAGACCGCGGTCGTGAACTGCAGCAGCCCGGCCACTCGTGCCATGCCCGCGCCCGCCAGTGGCGAATCTGGGCCCGCGGAGCCGTCGACCGAGGGTCGGAACGCCCGGCGGGTGAGCTCGGCGACCACGACGATCAGCGCGAGCACCCCTGCGAAGACCCCCCAGGTCGAAGCCGTCGCGCCGCCGGCGGCCACCGCCCCGACGAGACTCGTCCCCAGCGGCACGCCGAACAGCTGCTCGGCGAGCAGCGCGTTGGCGTGTCCCGCGATCGCGGTGTGAAGGAACAGTGCATAGACGATGGCGACGACGGGTGCCTGCGCGAGCATCGGCAGGCACCCGGCGAAGGGCGAGGCCTTCTCGTCGGCGTACAGCTTCATCGTCTCGCGCTGCAGACGTTCGCGGTCGCCCTTGTGGCGCCGCTGCAGTTCCCTGAGCTTCGGGGCGAGGCGGCTGCGCATCTGCTCCGCCTTCGCCTGTGCGACACCGGCGGGCATCAGCGCGGCGCGCACGAGCAGCGTGACGAGGATGACGGATGCCGCTGCAGCGGCGGATCCGGCGAGAGGCTCGAGCAGGGCGGAGAGGCCCATGAGGAGGGAATAGGCCGCGTCGAGGATCGCGGCGATGGGCGGGAATGCGTAGAGGTCCAAGATGTCTCCGTTCGTCCGGTGTCGGTTCGTGGCATGCGGCCACGACGGCACCGGCGAGCGGTCCTCGGGAGGACGAGCGACGGAGCTACGCGGCCAGGGCCGCCGAACCCGGTGCGCGCGGACGAGAGTGTCCCGGGGCGTCGGGGTGGGACGCGGTGAGCCGCGTCGCGTCGGAGATCGCCCGGCGAGGATGCGGCGCGGTCGTGACCGGCCGAGCGGGCGACAGGAAGACGGCGATCGCGACCGCCAGCAGGGCGAGGGTCGCGACGACGGCGACCGTCGTCGTGGCCGCGGCGAATGCGAAGGTGCCGGAGCCGGGAGCCCCGATCGCGCCGACGAGCTCGACCATCGGGCGAAGGGCTACGCCGACGGACTCGAAGAGGACGCGGAGCAGGACACCGATCGACTCGATCACGCGCACCTCCTCCCGATGCGGCTCACGGTAGCACGCGGGGTTGGCGTGTGCCGGGGTGTCAGGAGCATGAGGCAGGGTGGAACCGTGACTGCGACGACCACGACCCGCACGGAGGCCCTCGAGGTGCTGCGCGCGCTCGTCGGGCGCGACGATGCCGATTTCCACGACGGGCAGTACGAGGCGATCGAGGCGCTCGTCGACGACCGCCGGCGCGCGCTCGTGGTGCAGCGCACCGGGTGGGGCAAGTCGGCGGTCTACTTCGTCGCGACGCTGCTGCTGCGCCGTCGCGGTGCCGGACCGACGGTGCTCGTCTCTCCGCTCCTCGCGCTGATGCGCGACCAGATCGCAGCGGCCGCGCGAGCCGGTGTGCGCGCCGTCAAGATCGACTCCACGAACGCGCACGAGTGGGGTGACGTGCTCGGCCGGCTCGACCGAGACGAGGTCGACGTCCTGCTGGTTTCGCCCGAGCGTCTGAACAATCCGTCCTTCCGCGACGAGCAGCTGCCGCAGCTGGTGGCACGCATCGGACTGCTCGTCGTCGACGAGGCTCACTGCATCAGCGACTGGGGGCACGACTTCCGGCCCGACTACCGGCGCCTGCGCGACCTGATCGCCCGGATGCCGGCGGGCGTCCCGGTGCTCGCCACCACGGCGACGGCCAACAGCCGTGTGGTCTCCGATGTCGCCGAGCAGCTGGACGCCGGCAGCACGGCCGGTGGGGGAGGACTCGATCCGTCGGCCGCAGCCGCAGGCGTGCTCACCATCCGAGGTCCGCTCGCCCGGGCGTCGCTCCGGCTGGGGGTGCTGCGTCTGCGCGACTCGCCGAGCAGGCTGGCCTGGCTCATCAGCCACCTGGGCGACCTTCCCGGCTCGGGGATCATCTACACGCTGACGGTCGCAGCGGCGAACGACACCGCCCGGCTCCTGCGCGAGCGCGGTTACGACGTGAGGGCCTACACGGGGCAGACCGACACCGACGAGCGGGAGGAGTCCGAGGCTCTCCTCAAAGAGAACCGGGTCAAGGCGCTCGTGGCGACCAGCGCGCTCGGCATGGGATTCGACAAGCCCGACCTCGGTTTCGTGGTGCACCTCGGTGCTCCGTCGTCGCCGGTGTCGTACTACCAGCAGGTCGGCCGCGCCGGTCGTGCCACCGAGTCCGCCGATGTGCTCCTGCTCCCCGGCACCGAGGACCGCGAGATCTGGCAGTACTTCGCCACGGCGTCGATGCCCGACCGTGAGCGGGCCGAGCGTGTGCTGTCGGCGCTCGCAGCGGCGGGCGCGCCGATGTCGACGCCCGCGCTGGAGGCGATGGTCGACATCCGCCGCACGCCCCTCGAGCTGCTGCTGAAGGTGCTCGATGTCGACGGTGCCGTCGCGCGTGTGCGCGGCGGGTGGACCGCGACCGGCGAGCCGTGGACCTACGACGAGGAGCGCTACCGCCGCATCGCCGCCGAGCGCGTCGCGGAGCAGGAGCACATGGTCGAGTACGAAGAGACCGTGGGCTGCCGCATGGAGTTCCTGCAGCGCTCGCTCGATGACGACACCGCCGTTCCCTGCGGCCGCTGCGACAACTGCGCGGGCACCTGGTTCCCGACCACGATCGCCGCCGGAGCGACGGATGCCGCGGCCGCAGCTCTCGACCGCGTCGGCGTGCCGATCGAAGCGCGACGGCAGTGGCCCACCGGAGCCGATCGGCTGGGCGTGCCCGTCAAGGGCCGCATCGCGGTGGACGAGCAGGCCGGCGAGGGCCGCGCGCTCGCACGCCTCACCGACCTCGGCTGGGGCGGCGTCCTGCGCGACCTCTTCGCCGCCGGCGCCGCGGATTCACCCGTGCCGCCGAACGTGCTCGGCGCGTGCGTGCGCGTCCTGGCCGACTGGGGCTGGGAGACCCGACCGGTGGCGGTCGTGGCGATGCCGTCGCGCACGAAGCCGCAGCTGGTGGACTCCCTCGCCCGCGGCATCGCCGAGGTCGGCCGACTGCCGTACCTCGGGTCTCTCGACCTCGTCGACGGCGGACCCACGGGCCAGCCGGGCGGCAACAGCGCATTCCGGCTGGCGGGGGTGTGGGATCGGTTCTCGGCCGCGGGGCTCGACATCCCCGCAGGCCCCGTTCTCCTGGTCGACGACCGGGTCGACAGCGGCTGGACTCTCACGGTCGCCGCTCGCGCGCTGCGCCGGGCCGGCGCCGCCGCCGTGCTTCCGTTCGCCCTGGCCCTGCGCGGCTGACACCGGCCCTCGGCCCCCGCGCTTCGCCGACGCCGCCGCGCCGACCCGGAATGACGGCGTGTGACGCCGCGTGTCGTCGTGTCGCGGTGTGTGTCGTCACAGCGTTCCGCGGGCTCCGCACGCGGGCGAGCATGACCTCATGCCTTCCCCACTCATCTCGCCGCCAGAGCTCGCCGATCTCATCCGCGGCGGCACCCCGCCGCGGATCCTCGACGTGCGATGGCGTCTCGATCAGCCCGAGGGCCGACCGGCCTACCTCGACGGGCACCTGCCGGGAGCCGTCTACGTCGACCTCGATCGCGAGCTCGCCCGGCGTGGCGACCCGCGCGAGGGCCGGCATCCGCTGCCGCCGCGCGCCCAGCTGGAGGCAGCCGCGCGGCGATGGGGCATCCGCGACGGCGACACGGTCGTGGCGTACGACGACGTCCACTCGGTGGCCGCGGCGCGCGCCTGGTGGGTGCTGACCCGGTCGGGTCTCACCGACGTGCGCGTGCTCGACGGTGGCCTGCGCGGCTGGCTCGCCGAACGGCTGCCGCTGGAGACCGGCGACGTCCTGCCGAGGCCGCCGGGTGATGTCGTCCTCGGCGACATCACCCAGGGACTGGCCGACATCGACGGCGTGGAGGAGTGGCCCGACCACGGGCTGCTGCTCGACGTACGGGCCCCGGAGCGTTACCGAGGGGATGCCGAGCCGCTCGACCCCGTCGGTGGTCACATCCCGGGCGCCGTGAATCTGCCGACGACGGTCCACCTGACAGCGGGCAAGTTCCGCTCGCCCGAGGAGATCCGCGCCGCGTTCGCCGCCGCCGGTGTCACCGACGGAGTTGCGGTGGCCGCCTACTGCGGCTCCGGCATCGCGGCGACCCACACGGCCCTCGCGGGTGCTCTGGCGGGCATCGACGTGGTCGTCTACCCCGGCTCGTGGAGCCAGTGGTCGCGCTCGCGCGGCCGGCTCGCGGCCGTCGGTCCCGCGCCGTCGCTGGATGTGGTGCCGGTATGACCGAGCTGCTGAAGGACGCGACGATCACGACCACGACCACGATCTCCGACCGCCCGCTGCGCGTGGTCGGGGTCTCCGGCTCCCTGCAGGAGCCCAGCCGCACCACCGCGCTGGTGCGCAGCATCCTGGCATCGGTGGCAGAGCGCATCCCGGCGCAGGTCGAGCTCGTCGAGATCGCGGCGCTCGGACCGGGCTTCGCGGGTGCGCTCAAGCG
Source organism: Microbacterium psychrotolerans (assembly GCF_031085295.1). GTDB lineage: Bacteria > Actinomycetota > Actinomycetes > Actinomycetales > Microbacteriaceae > Microbacterium > Microbacterium psychrotolerans. The sequence goes on from NZ_JAVFWO010000003.1 coordinate 16,475, forward strand.
CGAGGAGGTCGCGCCCGAGGTCGAGTCGGCGCTGCAGGCGATCGAATCCGCAGACCTGCTGGTCGTGGCGAGTCCGGTGTACCGGGCCTCGTTCACCGGGCTGTTCAAGCACCTGTTCGACTTCGTCGGGCAGTACGACCTCGTCGGCACGCCCGTGCTGCTCGCGGCGACCGGCGGCGGCGAACGGCACGCGCTGATCATCGAGCACCAGCTGCGGCCGCTGTTCGGGTTCTTCCAGGCGCTCACGCTGCCGATCGGCGTGTACGCGTCGACGACCGACTTCGCGAATTACGAGCTCACCTCGCCCGACGTCGCCCGCCGCATCGTGCAGGCCGTCGATCGCTCGCTCCCTCTCATCGAGCAGGCCGCGCTCGTTCGCCGGTCGGAGTACGTAGCGACCTGGTGACTCGGATGCCGCGACCGGCCGGTGCGCCGGGTCGCGGCATCCGTCATCGGCGTCTCTGCGCCGTGCAACCGAAGGCGTCCTCGACGGCGCCCTCGGTGTGCGTCTAGACTGGCGCCCGTGTTGACCTGTCGGTGTTGTCGCCCCTGCTGCTGAAGCGTTCGCTTCGCGCAGACCTCCGCGACCCCGCCAACCCTCCGCGCTCCCGCGCGGCAACACTCCAGGACTCATCGTGCGTTACGCCCAGAGCGTGGCCGACCTCGTCGGCAACACCCCCCTCGTCCGCCTGACCCGTGTCACCGACGGCATCGCGGCCACTGTGCTCGCCAAGGTCGAGTACTTCAATCCCGGCGGCTCCGCCAAAGACCGCATCGCCCGCCGCATCATCGATGCCGCCGAACGCGACGGTCTGCTGGCGCCCGGCGGAACGATCGTCGAACCCACCAGCGGCAACACCGGCGTGGGCCTCGCGCTCGTGGCGGTACAGCGCGGCTACCGCATGATCTTCGTCGTGCCCGACAAGTTCGCGGGTCCGAAGGTCGACGTGCTGCGGGCCTACGGCGCCGAGGTCGTGGTGACCGATACGAGCGTGCCGCCGGAGGACCCGCGCTCGTACTACAGCGTGTCGGATCGGCTCGTCCGCGAGATCCCCGGCGCATTCAAGCCGAACCAGTTCGCGAACCCGAACGGGCCGCTGAGCCACTACGAGACGACCGGGCCGGAGATCTGGCGCGACACCGACGGACGCGTGACGCATTTCGTCGCCGGCATCGGCACCGGCGGCACCATCACCGGCACGGGCCGGTACCTGCACGAGGTGTCGGGCGGCACGGTGCGGGTGGTCGGCGCGGACCCCGAGGGCTCGATCTACTCGGGCGGCCCGATCCACGGGTACCTCGTCGAGGGCGTCGGCGAGGACTTCTGGCCCGACAGCTACGACCCCGCGGTGCCCGACGAGATCCATCGGATCTCGGACGCCGAGACGTTCGAGATGACGCGCCGCCTCGCGCGCGAAGAGGGACTCCTGGTCGGGGGATCGAGCGGGATGGCGGTCGTCGCCGCGCTGCGCACCGCCCGCGACCTGCCCGCCGACGACGTGGTCGTCGTGCTGCTGCCCGACCACGGTCGCGGTTACCTCAACCGGTTCTACGACGACGACTGGATGCGGGACCACGGGTTCGACGTCCCCGTCGCCGAGCACCGTGGCGCCCGCCCGCCCGCCCACAGCCGGCGTGAAGCATCGGCCGAACCCGGCGCACCGCGCGGGGACGAGACATCCGGAACCACCGACCAAGGAGCACCCGCATGACCGAGCCCACGAACGACTCCGGTTTCGAGACCCGCGCGGTGCACGCCGGGCAGGCATTCGACCCGACCACCGGGGCCGTGATCCCGCCGGTGCACTTCTCCACGACCTATGCGCAGGACGGCATCGGCGGGCTCCGCGAGGGCTACGAGTACGGCCGCAGCGGCAACCCGACCCGCACCGCGCTCGAGACGCAGCTCGCCGCGCTCGAAGGCGGCGCGCACGCCCTGTCGTTCGCGTCGGGGCTGGCCGCCGAGGATGCGCTGCTGCGTGCGGCGCTCAAGCCCGGCGACGAGGTGCTGCTCGGCAACGACGTGTACGGCGGGACGTATCGCCTCATCGCCCGCGTGCTCGGGGCGTGGGGTGTCGGCATCCGCGTGGTCGACATGAGCGATCTCGACGCGGTGCGCACCGCGCTCGAGGAGCGACCGGCGCGCATCGTGTGGGTCGAGACGCCGAGCAACCCGCTGCTGCGCATCACCGACATCCGAGGTCTCGCGCGGCTCGGGCACGACGCCGGCGCCCTGGTCGTGGTCGACAACACGTTCGCGTCGCCCGCCCTGCAGCAGCCGCTGGCCTTCGGCGCCGACGTGGTGGTGCACTCGACGACGAAGTACCTCGGCGGCCACTCCGACGTCGTCGGCGGTGCGCTGGTGCTCAACGACGATGCCCTGTACGGCGAGGCGAAGTTCCTGCAGTTCGCCGTCGGCGCCGTCTCCGGCCCCCTCGACGCGTGGCTCACGACCCGCGGCATCAAGACCCTCGCGCTGCGCATGCAGCGCCACAGCGAGAACGCCCAGGCGATCGCAGAGTTCCTGGCCGCGCATGACCGCGTCGCGCGGGTGTACTACCCGGGCCTGTCGTCGCATCCCGGGCACGAGCTGGCCGCCGCGCAGATGAGCGGGTTCGGCGGCATCGTCTCGGTCGCGCTGGCGGATGCCGCCTCCGCCCGCCGCTTCGCCGAGTCGACGCGCCTCTTCCAGCTGGCCGAGTCGCTCGGGGGCGTCGAGTCGCTCATGAACTACCCGGACGAGATGACGCACGCCTCGGTGCGCGGCACCGAGCTCGCCGTCCCGCCCGAGGTGGTGCGGCTGTCGGTCGGCATCGAGTCGGTCGCCGACCTCCTCGGCGACCTCGACCAGGCCCTCGCCGGCCTCTGACCGGAGGCGCGCCTAGGCTCGGAGGCATGACCGCGCGCCCCGGCATCCGCTCCTCCGTCCTCGCGCAGCCGCTGCGGATCGGCGCCATCGAGGTGCCGAACCGCATCATGCAGACCGCGCACTCGAAGCAGTACTCCGACCGCGTCGAGTCCGACCGCGAGGCCGCGTACTACGTGCGACGTGCGCGGGGCGGCTGCGGGCTGTTCGTGGCCGGCAACCATTTCGTCCATCCGACAGGCTCGATCCGCGGCTTCGAGGACGCGTACCGTCCCGAGGGCGTCGCCGCCGCGAAGCGGATGACGGATGCCGTCCACGAAGCGGGCGCGAAGATCTTCGTGCAGCTCAACCACCACGGCGCGCAGGCGCAGCCCGACGGTCCCGACGGCCCCCGCGCGGTGTACGCGCCCTCGCGCGTCCTGTCCCCGTCGACGGCGCACGCTACCCGCGAGATGGATCGCGCCGACATCGCGGCCTTCGTCGACGGCTGGGCGCTGTCGGCCGCGCATGCGCGCGACGGCGGATTCGACGGCGTCGAGATCCACATGGCGCACGGCTATCTGCTGCACCAGTTCCTCTCGCCGCTGTACAACGCCCGTGGCGACGAGTACGGCGGCGACCTCGAGGGGCGCACGCGGTTCCCGCGGGAGGTGCTGCGCGCCGTGCGGGAGCGCGTGGGCGACGACTTCACGGTCGGCATCCGCATCGTCGCGAACGAGTTCCATCCCGACGGCATCGACGGCGCCGGCATGCGCGAGGTCGTCGCGCGCCTGCGCGCAGAGGCCCGCGTGGACTTCCTCGACCTCGCGGCCGGCGGGTACCACAACGTGCACTACGTCTTCCCATCGTCGCCCATGCCGTACGCGTGGCTGCGCGACGACGTCGCCGCCATGAAGGCGGCGAACCCCGACCTCCCCGTGTTCGGCGTCGGCGCCGCGCGCTCGGTCGAGGACGCGGAGGAGGTCGTCGCCTCCGGCGTCGCCGACATGGTTGCGCTCACCCGCGCCCAGATCGCCGACCCCGACCTCGCGCGCAAGCTGATCGGGCTCGAACCGGTCGACAGCCGCGAGCCCGGCATCCGTCACTGCATCCGCCTGAATCAGGGATGCCTCGGCCGCGGCAGCCGCGGACTCGCCATGTCGTGCACGGTCAACCCGCTCGCCGGTCGCGAGCTCGAGCGCGGTGAGCGTCCGCGGTCGTCGTCGCCGCAGCGGTGGATCGTCGTGGGCGGCGGGCCCGCCGGCATGCGCGCCGCCGTCGAGCTCGCCACCGACGGTCACGCCGTCACCCTCGTCGAGCGCGCGGACGAACTCGGCGGCCAGCTGCGCCTCGCCCGGCGCGTGCCGGGGCGCGAGAGCGTCGGGCTGCTCGTGGACGACCTCGAGCGCGACCTGGCGGCCGCCGGCGTCACGGTGCGTCTCGGGGTCGAGGCGGACGCCGACCTGCTGCGCGCCGAGGGCGCGGACGGCATCGTGGTCGCGACCGGCGCCGTCGCCCCGGTCGCCACGTCGCTCGCGCTCGGCGGCGCGTATTCCCGAGGCTTCCCCGCCGAGGGCACGACCGATGCGTTCGCGGCCGTGGCCCCCGCGGCGGCCGGAGCGCCGCTCGGCCGACGGATCGCGGTGGTGGATGCCGACGGCACGGCGTACGCCGCCGGGATCGTGCTGACCCTCCTCGAACGCGTCGACGAGCTCGAGCTCGTGACGCCGTTCGAGACGGTGTTCCCGCACATCGGCGCCGGATACGACCGGCCGCTGCTGCTCGAGCGCCTGGGCGCGCACGGCGGGTTCCAGCGCCGCCCGGCGCACCTCGTGGAGGGGATCGAGCCTGGCGCCGTGACGGTGCGAGACACGCTGACAGGTGCTGTGGAGATGATTCCTGGCGTCGACGCGGTGGTGGCCGTCGAGCCGCGTGCGTCGGTCGGCATCCCGGGCCTCGTCACAGCCGCACCAGCCGCACCGCGCGTGGTGACCATCGGCGATGCGTTCGCACCGCGCACGATCGACGCGGCGGTCTTCGAGGCCGTCGAGCTCGCGTACGACGTCGCCGGGCTGGCGACGCTGCGCGGCTGAAGCCGGGCCCCGCGAGGCCGGTGGCTACGCTGGGCGCGTGGACCCCATCACCGCAACCCTCGTCATCCTGGTGCTCGCGGTGATCGCCTTCGTGAGCAACCGCGTGCCCATCGGGATCGTCGCGATCGGCGTCGCGCTGGCTCTGTTCTTCACCGGCGTCCTCACGCTCCCGGAGGCCCTGGCAGGATTCGGCGATCCGACCGTGCTGTTCATCGCCGCGCTGTTCGTCGTGAGCGAGGCTTTGGACGCCACGGGCGTCACCGCCTGGGCGGGGCAGAAGGTGATCGGCAGCGCGGGTACCAAGCGAACCACGCTGGTCGTGGTGATCGCGCTGCTCGTGGCCGGGCTGACGGCGCTCATCAGCATCAACGGTGCGGTCGCCGCCCTGCTCCCGCTCGTGGTCGTGGTCGCGGCTCGTGCCGGCATCGCGTCGTCGAAGCTGCTCATGCCGCTCGCGTTCGCGGCATCCGCGGGCTCGCTGCTCCTGCTCACCGGCACGCCGGTCAACATCATCGTGTCGGAGTTCGCCGTCGGCGCGGGCGGGCGGGAGTTCGGGTTCTTCGAATTCGCGCTCGTCGGCATCCCGGTGCTCCTCGGCACCGTCGTGATCCTGCTCCTCGGGGGGCGACTCGTGCCGGAGCGGAAGGGCGCGCTCATGCCCGTCGACCTCGTACGGCACGCGCGGATGCTGCGCCGGCAGTATTCGCTGACGCTCGACACCGGCATGCTCCTCGGCCCGAACACCGGAGTGACCGAGGTCGTCGTGGCGCCACGGTCGCCGCTGATCGGCGAGCGGGTGTGCGCCGGGATGACGACGCCCGACGGTGACCTCGTCGTGCTGGCGGCGAGACGGGGCGACGAGCACCTCAAGGGCACCGAGTTCATTGTGCAGTCCGGTGACGCCCTGCTGCTCCAGGGGGCGTGGGACGACCTCACGCGGCGGACGCAGGACCCCGGCGTGCTCGTGGTCGACGACCCGGCGCAGCTTCGCCGGTCGGTTCCGCTCGGGCGCGGCGCGAAGCGCGCCATCGGCATCCTTCTGGCGATGATCGTGCTGCTCGCAACCGGGCTCGTGCCGCCGGCAGTGGCCGCACTGCTCGCGGCGTGCGCGCTCGTGCTCACCCGCACGGTCACCGCCACCGCGGCGTATCACGCGATCTCGTGGACGACCGTAGTACTCATCGCCGGCATGATCCCGCTGTCGACGGCATTCATCAGCACCGGCACGGCCGATCTGATCGCGGAGGGGTTGCTGTCCATGCTCGGCGACGCCGGCCCCCACGTCGCGCTGCTCGCGCTGTGCGGGGTCACGCTGGTGCTCGGCCAGCTCATCAGCAACACGGCGACGGTGCTCATCGTCGCGCCGATCGCCATCTCGGTCGCCCATGCGCTGGACCTGTCGGTGCAGCCCTTCATGATGGCGCTCGCCGTAGCGGGTGCGGCGGCGTTCCTCACGCCCATCGCGACGCCCGCGAACCTCATGGTGATGGAGCCGGCGGGCTACCGGTTCGGCGACTACTGGAAGCTGGGGCTGCCGCTCGCGCTGTTCTTCCTCGCGGCCGCGGTCCTCTACGTGCCGCTGATCTGGCCGTTCTAGCCGTTCGCTCGCCCGTCGCGATCCGCGGATCGACATCGCAGACCGCGACGGGGAGCACCTGGTGCGCGATGCCCCGGCGGCTCGGGTCAGCCGGGGCGTCGCGGGTTGTTACGCGGCCGACCAGCCGCCGTCGCTGGCGAGGTTCTGGCCGTTGACGTTGACGCCGTCGTCGCTCAGCAGGAACGTGATCGACGCGGCAAGGCGGTCGGGGGTCACCGGCGGGACCATCACCGACATGCCCGTCCGGACGCGATCGGCGCCCAGCGGCGAGTTGAACTTCGCCTCGATGTTGGTGATCACCGCGCCCGGTGCGACTGCGTTGACACGGATGCCGCTCGGGCCGTACATGAACGCGCTCGACTTGGTGAGGCCGACGACGGCGTGCTTCGATGCGGTGTACGCGGCGCCGGCGGCCGAGCCGCGGAGGGATGCCTCGGACGAGGTGTTCACGATCGAGCCGCTGCCCTGCGCGAGCATGGCGGGGATGACGGCGCGCATGAGCTTCATCGTGCCGGTGACGTTCACGCGGAACACGCGATCCCAGACGGCGTCGGTGACGTCGCCCACGGGGGTCATGTCGTCCATGATCCCGGCGATGTTGGCCAGGCCGTCGATCCTGCCGCCGGCCGACTCGATGATGCGGGCGACGCCCTCGTCGTCGGTGATGTCGGCGGTGAGCGCCACGACATCGGCGCCCGCGTGCGCCGCGACGAACTCGTCGAGGCGCTCCTGGCTGACGTCGACGGCGATCACGCGACCGCCCTCGCGGGCGACCCGCGAGGCGGTGGCACGGCCGATACCCGAGCCGGCGCCGGTGACGATGACCGTCTGGCCCGTGAAGCGACCCGCGGTGACCTTCTCGGCCCACTCCGCCTTCGGGGTCTCGTCGGCGCCGGCAACGGCATCCGGAACCCCGTCGGGGTTGACCTGAGCGATCAGGGCGTCGAGCGCGGCCTGCGGAAAGGCGCCGCCGCTCATCGCGACGAGGTTCGAGATCGGGAGTGAGGCGATGGGGCTGAGCGCCTCCGCGCTCTGGCCGCCCTGGGCGAGCAGACCGCGCAGCGCGGCGCCGCCGGCCGGGTCGTCGAGCCATGACTGGATGCTGGAGGCTCCGGTGAGGGGAGCGGTGGTGGTGCTCATGGGCGTTCTTCCCTTTCTTCGTGCATGCATCGGGACTGCGTGTCCGGGATGAGGGTCCTTCGGGGCGGCTCCTACCGGACATCTTTGTCCGGTACTAGGCTACACCCGTGCCCAGCACCGCATCCCCCCGTGCGCACCCCCGCCAGAATCGCGGCCCCGCCGCCGCCGCCGACAACCGTCGCGCCCTCATCGCCGCCGCGCGCGAGGTCTACGCCGAAGGCGGCCTCGGTGCGCCCTTCAGCGCCGTCGCCAAGCGCGCGGGGGTGGGCCAGGGCAGCCTCTACCGCCACTTCCCCGACCGCACGGCGCTCGCCGTCGCCGTGTTCGAAGACAACGTGCGCGACCTCGAGGAGTTCACGTCGGCCCCCGAGCGGACGGTCGACGACCTGCTGGACCGCGTCGTCGACCAGGTGGTCGTCTCGACCGCGTTCATCGAGCTCATCACCGCCGATCTCACCGACACGCGGGTGGCCGTGCTCGGAGCCCGGTTCCAGGCCCTGGTGGAGCGTCTCGTCGCGCGCGATCGCGCCGCGGGCCGCATCGGAAGCCACATCGAAACCGACGACGTGACGCTGGCGGCCGGCATGCTCGCGACCGAGCTCGCCCGCGCCGACAGCGCGCAGCGACCTGCCGTCGCGCGACGTGCCCGAGCGCTCTTCGCCGCTGCATTCGCTCCGCGGTGATGCGGCACTAGGCTCCTGCCATGGGACGGTTCATCTACGACACGAACGCCAACTCGGTGGACATCGACGACCGCACGCTGGCCCACCTGCGCATCGTCATGATGAACAAGCTGCGCCGCTCCGAACCCTTCATGTTCGACGTCGAGATCGGCGACGGCAGCGGTCGGCGCAGCTTCTGGATCCACCCTTCTGTGCCGATCCAGTTCCACTTCTTCGGCAGCCGTCAGCCGCGCATCAACCGCCGCTGGGTCGAGGAGCTGATGCTCGCGGCGAGCGGACCGAGCGGGCTCACGATCCTCCCCGAGCCCTCCGAGGAAGACGAGTCGTCGCAGCCCGAGCCCGCTTGAGGGGTGCCTGCCGACGTCCCCCGGCGCGCCGCGTCGTGCCTACGAGGAGACGTCGTCGGCTGTCACCTCGGTGCCACCGACGGTGAGGCGGTCGACGTCGATGTGCTCCACGTCGACCTTGCCGAGCGACACGTCCACCGCTCCGCCCTCGATGGCCGCCGCTCCTGCGCCCTCGGCCACCGGCACGGGGCCGGTGTCGAAGTGCTCTGCGACCAGCAGGATGCCGCCGGTCGAGCTGGCGGAGTTCGCGAGCTCTTCGATCCACTCGCGGCTGAGCTGCGCCGGCTCGGGGTCGTCGAAGACGAATCGGAGGGGGATCGACGGGTGCAGCCAGATCGTGCTGCGCCCGCGGGGCTGATCGTCGGGGTGGGTCCACGAGACGGTGAAGCTCTCATCGCGTCGGAGCTTGGTCGCAATCACGACCTTGAGGTGCGCCAATGCGCGGTCCTCGATATGGATCGGCATCGCGCCGCCGCCGTAGTAGATCGTGCCCACGGGCCAACAATAACCCTCGAAACCGCGCGCCGATGCCTCAGAGTCGCGTCCACGCCTCCGTGAGCACGCCGCGGAGGATCTGCTCGATCTCGTCGAACTCCTTCGGGCCCACCGTCAGGGGCGGCGCGAGCTGGATGACGGGGTCGCCACGGTCGTCGGCGCGGCAGTAGAGGCCGGCATCGAAGAGCGCCTTGGAGAGGAACCCGCGCAGCAGCCGCTCGGACTCGTCGTCGTCGAAGGTCTCCTTCGTCGCCTTGTCCTTGACGAGCTCGATCCCGAAGAAGTAGCCGTCGCCGCGCACGTCGCCGACGATGGGCAGGTCGTTGAGCTTCTCGAGAGTCGACCGGAACACCGGCGAGTACTCGCGCACCCGCTCGTTGAGGCCCTCCTCCTCGAAGATGTCGAGGTTCTCGAGCGCGACCGCCGCCGACACCGGGTGACCGCCGAACGTGTAGCCGTGGTAGAACGCGCGGTCGCCGTGGGCGAAGGGCTCGTAGATGCGGTCGCTGACGATGGTCGCACCGATCGGCGAGTAGCCGCTGGTCATCGCCTTGGCGCACGTGATCATGTCGGGAACGTAGCCGTACGCGTCGCACGCGAACATGTGGCCGATGCGGCCGAAGGCGCAGATGACCTCGTCCGAGACGAGCAGCACGTCGTACTTGTCGCAGATCTGGCGCACCCGCTGGAAGTATCCGGGAGGCGGCGGGAAGCAGCCGCCCGAGTTCTGCACCGGCTCGAGGAAGACCGCCGCCACGGTGTCGGGACCTTCGAAGAGGATCATCTCCTCGATGCGGTCCGCCGCCCAGACGCCGAAGGTCTCGAGGTTGTCCGCCGGCGCGCCCATATCGGCGGCGCGATAGAAGTTGGTGTTCGGCACCCGGAAGCCTCCCGGCGTGACCGGCTCGAACATCGACTTCATGGCCGGGATGCCGGTGATCGCCAGGGCGCCCTGCGGGGTGCCGTGGTACGCGACCGAGCGTGAGATGACCTTGTGCTTGGTGGGCTGGCCCTGGATCTTCCAGTAGTACTTGGCGAGCTTGAACGCAGTCTCGACGGCTTCGCCGCCGCCGGTGGAGAAGAACACCTTGTTGAGGTCGCCGGGCGCGTAGTCGGCCAGACGGTCGGCCAGCTCGATGGCGGCGGGGTGCGCATACGACCAGATCGGGAAGAAGGCGAGCTGCTCGGCCTGCGTGGCCGCGACCTCCGCGAGGCGCCGGCGGCCGTGACCGGCGGCCACGACGAACAGGCCGGCGAGACCGTCGATGTACTGCTTGCCCTGGGAGTCCCAGATGTGGTGGCCCTCGCCCTTGACGATGATCGGGACGCCGGGGCCGTCCGTCATCACCGACTGGCGGGCGAAGTGCATCCACAGGTGGTCTTTCGCCATCTGCTGCAGCTCGGATTCGCTCCTCGCGGCGCGGTCGGTGCGGGCGTGGCGTTCGGTCGAGATCGACATGGGGAGCCTTCCGTCGGACGTGCTCCCACGCTACTCGGGTGTCCCGCGCGCGCGGACGGGACGTTTCGTCCGGTTCGGATGCCGCAGTCGCCGGTCCGTCCGGACTCCCGGGGTCTCCGGCATCCATCGTCCTTCGGGTGGTTTGGGGCGCGGCAGTGACGTCCGGGGCGCACGCGGTACGCCCCGGACGACACTCGTGCGCCCCGAACGCGCGAGGAGGTCACGGGGACTCAGGTCGAGCCGCGCCCGATCAGCTGCGTCGCGAGCACGATGGGGGAGGTCGGCAGGGGAGCGCCCGCGGCGGCATCCGTCAATGCGGTGACGGCGGCCGCGGCCATCTCGCGGATCGGCTGGCGCACGGTGGTGAGCGGCGGTGTGAGCCAGCGGGCGCCGCGCAGGTCGTCGAAGCCGACGACGAGCACGTCGTCGGGGATGCGGCGCCCCGTCGCCGCGGCAGCGGCGTACACGCCCGCGGCCATCTCGTCGGAGCACGCGAAGACGCCGAGCCGTTCGCCGGGCCGGAGCGCGCGCAGCACGGGCAGCGCGGCTTCGCGCGCGGCCGCTCCACCCCAGTCGGCCTGCACCGCGATCAGGTCGGCGTCCGGGCGGACGAGTCGCAGCGCCTCGCGGAAGCCGGTGTTCCGCGCGCGACCGTAGCGATACGGCGGTGACCCGAGCACCACCGCGAACCGGGTCGCGCCGCGTTCGGCCAGGTGCATCGCCGCGGCCGCGCCGCCCTCGCGGTCGGTCGTGCGAACGCTGGTGAGACCGCGCGACGTCTCGGCCTGCGGATCCATCAGCACGACCGGGATCTCGGCATCGTTGAGCGCCGCCAGTTGCGACGCAGTCGGTGAGATGAGCCCGAGCACCACGCCCGCCGAACCGCGCCTGCGGATGCGCATCGGCCAGTCGTCGTCGGGGGTGTCGCGCTCCTCGGTCAGCACGAGGTCGTATCCGGCGGCGGCTGCCGCACTGCGGGCGCCGGCGGTCACCTCGTCGGAGTACGCGTTGTGGAACCAGCCGAGCACCAGGTCGACGAGGCGCGCCGATCCCGGCGGCCGCCCGCCCGCGGCGGGGTCGCGGGTGTAGCCGAGTGCGCGGGCGGCCGTCAGCACACGACGCCGGGTCGCGGGGGCGAGGTCTCCGCGGCCCGACAGCGCGCGGGACGCCGTCGCCACACTCACCCCCGCGGCCGCCGCGACAGCGGCAAGGCTCACGCGCGCAGACACCGGCCGCCTTGCCTGGACGCGTGCCCGTGAGACGTCACCTGACTGCCGAGAGGGCGGGTGGATCCCATGGTCTCGGCGACCAGATGACCTCTCGGCGGCACCGCACCACTTTCGCGCACGCGGGAGGTTTTGCGCAACTTTGTCGCGGCGCCGAGCGGGCGATGGCATCGTCTGTGGCTGGAAAGGGCACACCCGATGACGACGACGACATCGCCGCTGCGGATCGCACTGATCGGCACCGGCTTCATGGGCCGCATGCACACCCACGCGTGGCGCACCGCGCCGCGCTTCTTCGACCTGCCGCTGACGCCGCAGCCGGCGCTGCTCGTCGGCCATCGCGCCGACGCGACGGCCGAGGCTGCAGCGCGCTGGGAGTGGCCGGAGCACACGGTCGACTGGCGCGAGGCCGTCGAACGCGACGACATCGACGTGGTCGACATCTGCACCCCCGGGCAGACCCACGCCGAGATCGCGCTCGCCGCGCTCGCCGCCGGAAAGCACGTGCTGTGCGAGAAGCCCCTGGCGAACTCCGTCGCCGAGGCGGAGCAGATGACGGATGCCGCATCCCGCGCCGACGTCGTCGCCATGTGCGGCTTCAGCTACCGCCGCACCCCCGCACTCACCCTCGCCCGAGAGCTCATCGCAGCGGGCCGCGTCGGCGAGATCCGGCACGTGAGGGCGCAGTACCTGCAGGACTGGCTGAGCGACCCCGACGCGCCCCACACCTGGCGCCTGGACCGCGATCGGGCGGGCTCCGGTGCACTGGGCGACATCGGCGCCCACAGCATCGACACCGCGCAATGGCTCACTGGGCAGGACATCACGGCGGTCTCGGCGACCCTGCGCACGTTCGTCACCTCGCGGCCGCGTCGCGGGGCGGTGGAGGGTCTGGGCGGCGTCGCCGCCGACACTTCCGATCGGCTCCCGGTCACCGTCGACGACGCGGCAGCCTTCACCGCCCGCTTCGACGGCGGCGCCCTCGGCGTCTTCGAGGCGACGCGCCTGGCGACCGGACGCCGCAACGCCAACCGCATCGAGATCAACGGCGACCGCGGCGCGATCGCGTTCGACTTCGAGCGGATGAACGAGCTCGAGGTCTACGACGCCGCCGCCGATGTCGCGCAGGGCTTCCGGCGCGTGCAGGTCACCGAGGCGCAGCATCCGTATGCCGGCGCGTGGTGGCCCGTCGGCCACGGCCTCGGGTACGAGCACCTGTTCACGCACCAGGCCGTCGACTTCGTGCGCGCCGTCGCCGGCGAGATCCCGGTGTCGCCCACCTTCGCCGACGCGACCCAGGTGCAGCGCGTGCTCGCCGCGGTCGAGCAGAGCGCCGCGCACGACAGCATCCTGACGACGGTCGCCGCCGGCGCCGTCGACGCCCCCGAACACCCCCTGGAAGGGAACCTCTCATGACCCGCACCGCCCTCGTCGTCCGTGGCGGATGGGACGGACACCACCCGGTCGAGGCGACCGAGCTCTTCCTGCCGTTCCTCCGTGACAGCGGCTTCGACGTCACGGTCGAAGAGGACCCGCAGGTGTACGCCGACGCCGACCGCATGGCCGCGACCGACCTCGTGCTGCAGTCCGTCACCATGTCGCAGGCCTCTAACGAGGCTGTGCGCGGTCTGCGTGAGGCCGTCGCCGCCGGCACGGGTCTGGCCGGCTGGCATGGCGGCATCGCCGACTCGTTCCGCGCGAGCTCGGACTACCTGCAGCTCGTGGGCGGCCAGTTCGCCACCCACCCCTCCAAGCACCCCGACGAGGTTCACGGCGACCAGACCGACAACTACCTGGACTACACGGTCGAGGTCACCGACCTGGGTCGCAGGCACGAGATCACCGCCGGCATCGACGACTTCCGGCTCACCACCGAGCAGTACTGGGTGCTCCACGACGACCTCATCGATGTCCTCGCCACGACCACCCACCCGGTGCAGCCATACCATCCGTGGCATCGGCCCATCACGTCGCCGGCCGTGTGGACGCGGGACTGGGGCCAGGGGCGCGTCTTCGTGTCGACACCGGGTCACAGCCTCGACGTGCTGCAGGACGTCAACGTCCGCACCATCATCGAGCGCGGCATCCTGTGGGCGGCGCGATGACCGCCGGCAGCGCGACCGACATCGGCATCGTCGGGCTCGGCGTCATCTCGCGGCAGTACCTCGACACGCTCGGCGGCGCCGAGGGCGTGCGGATCGTCGCCGTCGCCGACCTCGACGCCTCACGAGCGCAGGCCGCGGCCGACAGCATCCCCGGGTGCCGCGCGCTCGGCACCGACGAGCTGCTCGCCGATCCCGGCGTCGGCACCGTCCTCAACCTCACGATCCCCGCCGCGCACGCCGAGGTGGCGCTGGCAGCCATCGCGCACGGCAAGGACGTCTTCGGCGAGAAGCCGCTCGCGGCGACGCTCGCCGACGCGACGCAGGTCGTCGATGCCGCAGCGGCTGCGGGCGTCCGCGTCGGGAGTGCGCCCGACACGGTGCTCGGCACGGGGGTGCAGACCGCCCGCGCCGCGATCGACGACGGCCTGATCGGCCGGCCGGTGTCGGCATCCGCGATGTGGATCTCGGCGGGCCACGAGTCGTGGCACCCGCATCCCGACTTCTACTACCGCGAGGGCGGCGGACCGCTGCTCGACATGGGCCCGTACTACGTCACCTCGCTCGTGCAGCTGCTCGGGCCCGTCGCCGCCGTGTCGGGTGCCGCATCGCGCTCGCGCGACGTCCGTGTCATCGGCACCGGGCCCCGGGCGGGCGAGAGCATCGGCGTCGACGTCGACACCCACCTCACCGGCATCCTGCACCACGCGTCCGGCGCGATCTCGACCGTGACCATGAGCTTCGACGGCGTCCGGTCGACTGCCGCGCCGATCGAGGTGCACGGCGTCGACGGATCGCTGATCGTGCCCGACCCCAACATGTTCGCGGGGGACGTGCAGCTCCACCTCCGGAGCGGCTCGTGGGAGACGCTCGAGCCGTCCGCCGGCTACGCCGACGCCGGCCGGGGCATCGGCCTGCTCGACTTCGTCGCCGGTCCCGCGCGGGCGAGCGGCGCGATCGCGCTGCACGTCCTGGAGATCATGACCGCCCTGTCGGACTCGGCGGCATCCGGCGTGCGCGTGCCGCTGCGCACCACCGCGGAGCGCCCCTCCCTCGTTCCCCTGACCCCCGCATCCGACTGGAGAAGCCTGTGACCACGGCCCGCGCCGTCATCGACCTCGACGTCCCCGGAGACGTCATCAGCCGCCACCTCTACGGCCACTTCGCCGAGCACCTCGGCCGCTGCATCTACGGCGGCTTCTGGGTCGGCGAGGACTCGGCGATCCCGAACGTGCGCGGCATCCGCTCCGACGTCGTGGAGGCGCTGCGGGCGCTCGGCATCCCGAACCTCCGCTGGCCCGGGGGCTGCTTCGCCGATGAGTACCACTGGCGCGACGGCATCGGACCGCGTGAGAACCGCCCGCAGATGATCAACTCGCACTGGGGCGACGTGGTGGAGAACAACCACTTCGGCACGCACGAGTTCATGGACCTGTGCGAGATGCTCGGCGCCGACGCATACGTCAACGGCAACGTCGGCAGCGGCACGGTGCGCGAGATGAGCGAGTGGGTCGAGTACCTGACGCGCGACGGCGACAGCCCGATGGCGCGCCTGCGGCGCGAGAACGGCCGCGACGAGCCCTGGCGCGTGCCCTTCTGGGGCATCGGCAACGAGGCGTGGGGCTGCGGCGGCAACATGACCGCCGAGCAGTACGCTCTCGAGGCCCGCCGCTACGGCACGTTCTGCCGCAACCACGGTGGCAACGAGCTCTACCGCATCGCGGCAGGCGCGTCCGACGACGACATCACCTGGACACGCGCGCTCATGGAGTCGCTCGGCTGCCTGACGTGCGGCTCGCAGCCGGCGCCGGTGTTCCAGGGCGTCTCGTTCCACTACTACACGCACGCCGGTGCGGGCATCAACACCGAGCCGGCCGTCGAGTTCTCGACCGAGCAGTACTACGGCACGATGCGCAAGGCGATCGACATCGAGCGGGTCATCCGCCGGCACGAAGCCGTCATGGACTCCTACGACCCGGACCGCAAGGTGGGCCTCATCCTCGACGAGTGGGGCACCTGGTGGAACGTGGAGGCCGGCACCAACCCCGGCTTCCTGTTCCAGCAGAACACCGTGCGCGACGCCCTGGTCGCCGCCGTGCACTTCGACGCCTTCCACCGCCACGCCGGGCGGCTGAAGATGGCGAACATCGCACAGACGCTCAACGTGCTGCAGGCGATGATCCTCACCGACGACGACGGCGCGATGGTGCTCACCCCGACCTACCACGTGTTCGAGATGAATCGCGGGCACCACGACGCGACCGCACTGCCGGCCCACGTGCTCGAGACCCCGACGGCGACCGACGACGTGCCGGCGCTGTCGGTGTCGGCGTCGACGACCGACGACTCGGCGCTCGTGTCGCTGTCGAACCTGTCGCTCGACACGCCGCTCGACGTGCGCGTCGACCTGCGGGGTCGCACGGCCACCGTGCGCCGTGCCCGCGTGCTGACGGGGGCGGATGCCGCCTCCCACAACACTCCCGAGAGCCCCGACGCCGTCGCACCGGCGTCGCTCGAGACGTCGATCGATGCGGGTGTGCTGACCGTCTCGCTGCCGCCGCACTCCTTCGCCACCGTGGAGCTCGACCTGGCGTAACGGGCGCACGACGGCACGAAGAGGGCCCCGCGGCGCGATGCCGCGGGGCCCTCTTCTCTTTCGAGGTGGTTCGGCTCAGCGCACGGGCAGGGCGTCCGCGCCGGTCCGGACCGTCGCCGTCGCGGTGCGGAGATCCGCCGCCGTGACGACGTGGACGTTGCCGGTCAACTCGACCCGCGCCTCCGCGTCGCGCTGCGCGCACGAGGGGCCGACCCAGAGGTCGATCTCGCCCGGCTCGACGATGCGGCGACCGTCGCGCCCGGTGAACGCCAGGCGTGCGGCCGGCACGGCGAAGCTCACCGCCACCGATTCGCCGGGCTCCAGCGACACCCGCTGGTACGCCAGCAGCTGAGCGACCGGGCGCGTGACCGACGCCACCCGATCCCGTGCGTACAGCTGCACGACATCCGTTCCCAGCCGGTCGCCGGTGTTGGCGACGACGACCGAGACATCCAGGATGCCGTCGGTCGCGGCATCCGCCGTGATCAGCGATCCGCGCTCGAACGTCGTGTACGTCAGACCGTGGCCGAACGGCAGGGCGGGGGTGTTGTCGGCGCTCGTGATCTCGGTCGGCCCGCCGAGCACCGGGTGCAGGTAGGTGTACGGCTGGGCGCCGGCCGACCGGGGGAGCGACACGGGCAGGTGCCCGGACGGCTCGGTGCGGCCGGACAGGATCCCCGCGATGGCGGGTCCGCCCTCCTCGCCCGGGAAGAAGGCCTGCAGCACCGCACTCGCGGCGCCCGGTCCCTCGAGCATCCAGCCGATCGCGTACGGGCGTCCTGAGACGACCACGACGGTCGTCGGTGTGCCGGTCGCGATGACCGCCTCGACCAGGCGACGCTGTACGCCGGGCAGCTCGAGGTCGTCGACGTCGTTGCCCTCGCCCACGGTGCCGCGGCCGAACAGTCCGGCCCGATCGCCCACGACGACGATCGCCACGTCGGCGGCCGCGGCCGCCTCCACTGCGGCGGCGATCCCGGTGGTGTCGGGATCCTCGACCTCGCAGCCGCGCTCCAGCACCACGTCGGCGCCGGCGAACTCGCCGAGCAGCGCCTCGGCGATGCTGGGCATCTCGAACCCCAGGGGAGTGCCCGGGTGGTGCGCGAGCACGTGGTTCGCGAACGAGTAGCAGCCCATCAGCGATTCGGCCGAGTCGGCGTTGGGGCCGATCAGCGCGATCCGCCCGGGAGTCGCGAGGGGCAGCAGGCCGTCGTTGGTCAGCAGGACGACCGATTCCTCGGCGGCACGGCGCGCCAGGGCACGCAGCCCGGGATCGTCCAGGTCGATCTCGGTGGGCGGCGCCTCGAAGTCGGCGTCGAGCAGCCCCAGCCGCTCCTTCTGCGCGAGGACGCGCAGCACGGCACGGTCGACGAGCTCGACCTCGTCGGGATGCGCGGCGAGCCGGGCCCGCAGGGGCCCCGCGAACGCGTCGGCGGTGGGCAGCTCGACGTCGATGCCGGCGCGGAGGGCAAGCACTGCCGCCTCGCCGAGATCGCCGGCGACGCCGTGGAGCGAGTGCAGGAACGCGACCGAGAAGTAGTCGGCGACGACCGTGCCCTCGAACCCCCACTCGTCCCGCAGCAGAGCTGTGAGCAGAGCGGGGTCCGAGGCCACGGGAACGCCGTCGATCTCGGCATACGAGTTCATGACCGACTGCACGCCGCCGTCGCGGATCGCCATCTCGAACGGCGGCAGCACGACATCCTGCAGCCGCCGCCGGCCCATCTGCACGGGGGCGTGGTTGCGGCCCGCCTGCGATGCGGAGTACCCGGCGAAGTGCTTGAGGGTCGCATCGACCCCGGCCGACTGCAGCCCGCGCACGTACGCGGTGCCGATCGTGCCGACGACGTAGGGATCCTCGGCGATGCACTCGTCGACGCGGCCCCAGCGGGGATCGGTGACGACGTCGAGCACGGGGGCGAGACCCTGGTGGATCCCCAGAGCGGCCATCGACCGGCCGATCGCCGCGCCGAGCTCCTCGGTCAGCTCGGGGTCGAACGCGGCACCCCATGCCAAGGGCGTCGGGAACGTCGCGGCCTTCCACGCCGCGAGACCGGTCAGGCACTCCTCGTGCACGATCGCCGGAATGCCGAGGCGGGTCTCGGCACGCAGGCGCCGCTGCTCCGCCCAGAGCCACTCGGCCCGCGCGATCGGATCCACGGGACGCGTGCCGTACACGCGGGTGAGGTGACCGAGGCCATGGAGGGTCGCTTCTTCGTACGGCCCGGTGTTGCCGCGCTCGCCGGCCATCGGGGCGACGACCTCGCCGCCCTTGTCGACCCAGTAGCCGACGAGTTGCGCGAGCTTCTCGTCCAGCGTCATCTGCGCGTGGACGGACTGCACCCGCGGCGAGACCGCGGGCATCACAACGCCGCTCATCCCTTGACCGCCCCCGTCAGGCCGCCGACGATCCGCCGCTCGAAGAGGCTGAAGAACACCAGCGCGGGCAGCATCGACAGTGACGTGAACGCGAGCACCTTCGCCGTGTCGACGGAGTACTGCGACGAGAACGCCTGGACACCCAGCGGGAGGGTGAACTGTGCCTCGTCGTTCAGGATGAACAGCGGCAGCAGGTAGCCGTTCCAGCTTCCGATGAAGGCGAGGATGCCGACGGTGATCACTCCGGGCACTGCGAGCGGGAGCACCATCCGCCAGAAGAACGACAGGCGACCGCAACCGTCGATGTAGGCGGCCTCCTGGATCTCGTCCGGGATCGCCTTCAGGAACGGGACGAGGATGATGATCGTCGTCGGCAGCGCGAACGCGATCTGCGGCAGGATGACGCCGGGCAGCGTGTTCATCAGCCCGAGGTTGCGCACCACGATGTACAGCGGCGTGATCGCCACCGTGATCGGGAACATCAGGCCGGCGGCGAACAGCGCGTACAGCGCCCCGCGACCGGCGAAGCTGTACCGGGCGATCACGTAGCTGGCCATGAGGCCGAGCGCCACCGCGCCGACGGTCGTCGCGAGGGCGACCATCGTCGAGTTGAGCACCTCGGTCCAGAACAGTCCGCTGGTGAGGACGTCGACGTAGTTCTGCGGGTTCCAGCTCACCGGCAGGCCCGACGGGTCGACGGTGATCTCTGAGTTGGTGCGGAAGCCGCCGATGATGATGTAGAGCACCGGCCCGAGCATCAGCGCGATGATGACCAGGGCGATGAAGTACACCGCCGGGCTGCCCCAGGGGAGCTTGTTGACGTCGCGGCGGCGTCCGGGCACCGTGTCGCGCAGCGTGATGGTCCGGGTGCTCATCGAGTCCGTGGAGCTCACTTGACGCCCCTCTCTGTGATGGCCCCCGCGGTGTCACGGCGCAGGATCGTGCGCTGGTAGATCAGGGCGACCACCAGCGAGATGACGAAGATGACGACGGCGACGGCACTGCCATAGCCGAAGTTGCCGGAGTTGCGGCCGGTCGCGACCATGTAGATCGCCATCGTGTTGGTGCCCGCGACGGACGACACGTACTGGCCCCAGATGATGTACACGAGGTCGAACAGCTGCAGCGCGCCGATGATCGACAGGAACGCCCAGATGCGCAGGGTGGGCCCCAGCAGCGGGAGGGTGATGGTCCGCTGGATCTGCCAGTAGGACGCGCCGTCGATCGCGGCGGCCTCGTACAGCTCCTGGGGGATGCCCTGGAGCCCTGCGAGGAAGAGGATGACGGCGAACCCGATGTACTTCCAGGTCAGGATCGCCATGAGGGTCCAGATCGCGATGCTGGGGTCGGCGAGCCAGTCCTGCGCGAGCCAGCTGAGACCGACCTTCTCGAGGAAGCCGTTCACCGCTCCGTTGGTAGCCAGCATGAGGCTGAACCCGGTGCCGACGATGACCTCGGCGATCACGTAGGGGACGAAGATGAGGACGCGGATGACGGACTGACCGCGCATCCTGCGGTTCAGCAGCAGCGCCAGCAGGATCGCGATCGGGCCCTGGAGCACGAGCGAGGCGACGACGATGAAGGCGTTGTGGCCGAGCGCCTGCTGGAAGATCGGGTCGGTGAAGATCGTGACGTAGTTCTGCAGGCCGATGAAGTCGGTCGCCGGGCCGAAGCCCGACCAGCGGAAGAACCCGTAGTACGCGGCCATGATGACCGGGAAGATCACGAAGCCGACGAAGAAGATCAGGGCCGGCCCCACCAGGATCGCGACTTCGAGGCGGCCGGCCCAGCCTAGGCCTCGGGGGCGCCGGCGGCCCTGCGGCACCGACGGGGGCGGCGTCATGCCGCCCCCGTCGTGCTCTGCAAGGCCGCGAGCGTCGGAAGACATCTCGCGGGTAGACACGATCAGCCCTGCTTGCCTGCCGCGGTGACCGCGTCGACGAGCTTCTGCGGGTCGCTGTTGCCGGCGAGCATGTCGACGACGGCGACGTTGAGGGCGTTGCCGACGTTCTGACCGAGCACCGTGTCGAGCCACTGCGAGACGAACGGAGCGTTGTTGTACGCCTCGAGGATCTGCTGCAGGTACGGCTCGGTGACGGCTTCCTGCGCCACGGTGTTGACCGGCGGCGAGTTGAACGCCTTGTAGTACGCCGTCTGCTGCTCGGCGCTGGCGACGAAGTTCAGGAAGTCGGCGCACTCCTTCGGGGCATCGACCGAGCACGAGTACCCGTCGACGCCGCCCATCATCGAGCCCGGCTCACCGTCGCCGCCCGAGATCTCCGGGAACGGGAACCACGCGAGGTCGGGAAGCGGCTTCTCGTCGGGCGTCAGGGAGGCGATCACGCCCGGGTCCCACGCACCCATGAGCTCCATCGCGGCCTGGCGGTTGGCGATGAGGCCGGCCGAGCTGCCCGCGCCCTGCTGGGGCTCGGTGGTGAGGAAGCCCTCGTTGAAGGGGTCGATCGCCGCGAAATCCTGCAGGTCCTCACCGGCGCGCAGCCAGCACTCGTCGCTGAAGTCCTTCGTGTCGCCCGTCTCCTCGATGACCTCGGGGCTGCACTCGCGGATGGCGAAGAAGTAGTACCAGTGCGCGGCGGGCCAGGCGGCCTTCGCTCCGAGGGCGATCGGCGCGATGCCCGTCTCCTTGAGGCTCGCGACCGCGTCCTTGAGGTCGTCGATGGTCTCGGGGGTCTCGGTGATCCCGGCGTTGTCGAACGCATCCTGGCTGTAGAAGAACCCGCCCGGCAGAACCGAGAGCGGCATCGCCCACACCTTGTCCTGATACGTCTCTGCGGCGAACGAGCCCTCGGGGATCTCGCTCTTGATGTCGTCCGAGATGGCGTCGGTCAGGTCCATCAGCTGGCCGGCGTTGACCATCGCGGTCATCTTTCCACCGCCGCGCTGAAGGAAGATGTCGGGCGCGTCGCCCGCGTTCAGAGCCGTCTGCAGCTTTCCGTCCATGTCCTCGTTCTGGACTGACTGCATCTTGATCGTGACGCCGGGGTTCTCGTCCTCGAACGCGGCGATCGCGTCCTTCCAGAACTGCTGGCCGGGACCGGTCGTCGAGTTCTGCCAGAGCGTCATCTCGACGTTGCCGTCGCTGTTCTCGTCGGAGCCGCCGGCACTGCAGCCGGCGAGCGCGAGCGCGCCGACGGCGAGTGCTGCCGAACCCGCGAGGATTCTCTTGCCCATCATGTGATTCCCGTTCTCTTCATCGAGGAGCACCTCTGCTCCGGGGTGCGGTGGTCGGCGCGATCGGGTCGCGCACCGCTCGGCGCTGCGACCGAGCAAGCAAAAGTGTGCGTGCACAACAAATAGTTTGTCAAACGTTTTCGAAAACGGTTTCCATGCCGTTACGCTATCGAGATCATGAAGCGTCGTCCCACCATCACGGATGTCGCCGCTGCGGCCGGCGTCTCCGTCGCGACCGTGTCCAAAGCGGTCAACGGCCGCTACGGCGTGGCCAGTGAGACGGCCGACCGCGTCCTCGCCGTCGTCGCCGAACTCGGCTACGAGTCCAGCCTCATCGCCAGCAGCATGCGGTCGCGCACGACGGGCGTGATCGGTGTGCTCGTCGCCGACTTCGAGCCGTTCAGCGCCGAGATCCTGAAGGGCGTCGGGCAGGCGCTGCGCGACTCCCGCTACGACCTCCTCGCGTACTCCGGATCGCACGGCTCTGCGGAGGGGTGGGAGCGGCGCTCGCTGTCGCGCCTGAGCGGCACGCTCATCGACGGCGCCATCATGGTCACCCCCACGGTGGTCAACGTCGGCGCCGAGGTCCCCGTGGTCGCCATCGACCCGCACACCGGGCCCGCCGACCTGCCCACCGTCGAGTCCGACAGCTACGGCGGCGCGCTGCAGGCGACCCGGCACCTGCTGGAACTGGGTCACACGCGCATCGGCTTCATCGCCGGCCGACCCGACCTGCGTTCGTCGATCGCGCGCGACGCCGGTTACCGGCGGGCGCTGACGGATGCCGGCTTCCTGGTCGAGCCGGCGCTGGTGGGCTCGGGCAGCTACCGTCAGGACGCCGTGCGCGTCGCTGCGCTCGAGATGCTCCGACGCGGCGATCGCCCGACCGCCATCTTCGCCGCCAACGACATCTCGGCGATGGAGATCGTGAAGGTCGCCGCGGAACTGGGGCTCGGTGTGCCGCGCGACCTCTCGGTCATCGGATTCGACGACATCCCGGAGGCTTCCAAGTCGGCGCCGGCCCTGTCGACGGTCCGCCAGCCGATGCAGACCCTGGGCGCCGAAGCGGCGAGGCTGCTGCTCACGCTCATGGACGGCGAGGTCCCGGCGGCGACGCACGTGACGCTGCCGACGCGCCTCATCCCACGGGGGACGACCGCACCTCCGCTCTGACGCCGACCGGGCCGCTCAGTTCAGCGCGACGCCGGCCGGATCACGCAAGAGCTCGGCGAACGCGGCCTCGGCGGCGCCGATGAGCAGGCGATCCTCGGCGAGGGCCGCCGGCCGGATCTCGAGGTCCTCGCCGTTCGCCGGCATGGTCTGCGCGACGACCGCCTCGGTGAACCCGTCCAGATCGTCGGTGGCGAGCATCGCCAGGAACCCGCCGAGCACCACGACGGCCGGATTGAGCACGTTGACGGCGTTGGCCAGCGCGGTGGACAGGATGCGGCGCTGCCGTGCGATCTCGTCGCGGACCTCGGATGAGCGCGCCTCGCGCAGCATCTGGGCGAGGGCCGGCTCGTCGGCGTTGTCGCGACCGAGGACGGCGAGCAGGCGTGCGCGGCTCACCTCGTCCTCGAGCACGCCGCCGCTCGCGCGGCGATCGGCGCTCGACGCGATGCCGGGGCGGTTCTGCCCGAATTCGCCGGAGTAGCCCGAGGCGCCGGCCACCGGCATCCCGTGCACGATCAAGCCGCCGCCGATGCCGCTCGCGCCGCCGTTGAGATAGACCACGTGGTCGATGCCGCGCGCGGCGCCGAACAGGTGCTCGGCGAGGACGCCCAGCGCCGCGTCGTTGCCGACGACGGTGGGCAGGCCGGTCGCGGTCTCGATGAGCTCGCGCAGGGCGGTGTCGGTCCACCGCAGGTGCGGGGCGTCTCGCACCAGTCCGTCCGAAGCCCGCACGAGTCCGGGCACGGCGACGCCCACTCCTGCGATCGCCGCCTCGGCTAGGTCGTCCCGACGCCAGGCGTCGATGCGCTCGCCGATGAGCTGCGCGGTCCCCTCGGGGCCCAGCAGCCCCGTCATCTCGAGGCGCTCGCGCCGCCGCACCGTGCGATCCAGCCCGACGGCAGCCATCGTGAGGGCGTCGACCTCGGGGTTCACCGCGATCGTCACGACGCGCGGGTGCGGCGCCACCAGCGGAGACGGCCGACCGACGCGCCGGCTGGGATCGGGCGCGCGTTCCTCGACGACGCCCAGCGCGACGAGGTCGCCCACGAGGTCGGCGATCGTCGAGCGGTTGAGGCCGGTGGCTCCGGTCAGCGTCGCGCGCGAGACGGGTCCATCGAGATGTGCGAGGCGCAGCAGCCGCGACAGGTTCGCTTGGCGGCTGCCGACCGGCTCGTTCATACCCTCACTGTAGAGGCGACCCGCGACGCGATCGCGCAGTGGACGCGGCATCCGTTCTGGTATAGGTTGTCGTCAGCAACATTTCTCGCAAAGGAGCGTCATGCCCACCCCTACCCGCGCCGACAAGTTCTCGTTCGGTCTCTGGACCATCGGCTACAACGGCACCGACCCCTTCGGCGGACCGACCCGCCCCGCCCTCGACGTCGTCCACGCCGTCGAGAAGCTCGCCGAGCTCGGCGCTTACGGCCTCACCTTCCACGACGACGACCTGTTCGCGTTCGGCTCGACGGATGCCGAGCGCCAGACCCAGATCGACCGCCTCAAGGGCGCGCTCGCCGACACCGGCCTCATCGTGCCGATGGTGACGACCAACCTCTTCTCGGCCCCCGTCTTCAAGGACGGCGGGTTCACGTCGAACGACCGCCAGGTGCGCCGGTTCGCGCTGCGCAAGGTGTTCCGTCAGCTCGACCTCGGTGCCGAGCTGGGCGCCAAGACCTTCGTCATGTGGGGCGGCCGCGAGGGTGCCGAGTACGACTCGGCCAAGGACATCCGCGCTGCGCTCGAGCGCTACCGCGAGGCCGTGAACCTGCTCGGCGACTACGTGACCGACAAGGGCTACGACATCCGCTTCGCGATCGAGCCGAAGCCCAACGAGCCCCGCGGCGACATCCTGCTGCCGACGCTCGGTCACGCGATCGCGTTCATCGACTCGCTCGAGCGCCCCGAGCTCGTGGGCCTCAACCCCGAGGTCGGCCACGAGCAGATGGCGGGACTGAACTTCGCCGCCGGCATCGCCCAGGCGCTGTACCACGGCAAGCTCTTCCACATCGACCTCAACGGTCAGCGCGGCATCAAGTACGACCAGGACCTCGTGTTCGGTCACGGCGACCTGCACAACGCGTTCGCGCTCGTCGATCTGCTCGAGAACGGCGGCCCCGGGGGCGTCCCCGCCTACGACGGCCCGCGCCACTTCGACTACAAGCCGTCGCGCACCGAGGACGAGACCGGAGTCTGGGACTCGGCCGCCGCGAACATGCGCACCTATCTGCTGCTCAAGGAGCGCGCCGCGGCCTTCCGCGCCGACCCTGAGGTGCAGGAGGCGCTCGAGGCCGCCCGCGTCGCGGAGCTGTCGATCCCGACGCTCAACGAGGGCGAGTCGTACGACGACTTCCTGGCCGACCGCTCGGCGTACGAGGAGTTCGACGCCGACGCCTACCTCGGCGGCAAGGGCTTCGGCTTCGTCCGCCTGCAGCAGCTCGCGACCGAGCACCTGCTCGGCGCCCGCGGCTGATTCATCCGTCCCTCCGCGTCCGTCCCGGCCCCGGTCGCTCGCCCGGCCGCGAAAGAACGCCTGGTGGACGAAGGGTAGGCAACCTCCCTGCTCCTCGTCCGCCAGCTGTACTCTCGCGGTCGAGCGGGCTCGCGGGCTCGCGGGCGAACGGGCGAGCGGGGACGGCGCGAATGAAAGGAAAGCGCGATGACGCTGGTCATGGGCGTCGATTCGTCGACGCAGTCGTGCAAGGTCGTGATCACGGATGCCGCCACCGGCACCGTCGTGCGGCAGGGGCGTGCGTCGCACCCTGACGGCACCGCGGTCGACCCCGAGGCGTGGTGGACGGCGCTGCAGGCGGCGCTCGCCGATGCGGGCGGCGTGGACGACGTCGAGGCGTGGGCGGTCGGCGGGCAGCAGCACGGCATGGTCGCGCTCGACGCCGACGGGCGGGTGGTCCGCGACGCCCTGCTCTGGAACGACACCCGCTCGGCACAGGCGGCGGCCGACCTCACGGCGGAGTTCGGTGCCGACGAGCTCGCGCGCCGGACGGGCCTCGTGCCGGTGGCATCCTTCACGATCACGAAGCTGCGGTGGCTGCGTGACCACGAGCCCGAGAACGCCGCTCGTGTCGCCGCCGTCGCGCTCCCGCACGACTGGCTCACCTGGCGGCTGCGCGGCTTCGGCCCCGAGGGCGAGTCGCCACGAGGCCCGGTCCTCGACGAGCTCGTCACCGACCGGTCGGACGCCTCGGGAACCGGCTACTGGGATCCCGCGACCGGCGGGTACGACCGGGACCTCCTCGTCGCGGCGCTCGGTCACGATGCGGTGCTCCCGCGGGTGCTCGGTCCTGACGAGTGGGTGACGGATGCCGCCGGCCGCCGCGTCGGCGGCGGTACCGGCGACAATGCGGGCGCGGCCCTGGGGCTCGCCGCCCGGCCTGGCGATGTCGTCGTGTCGATCGGCACGAGCGGAACGGTCTTCGCGGTGAGCGAGGAGCGTACGATCGACCCGACCGGCACGGTCGCCGGGTTCGCCGATTGCACCGGGCGCTTCCTGCCGCTGGTCGCGACGCTCAACGCCGCGCGTGTGCTCGACGCGATCGCGCGCGTGCTCGGTGTCGACCACGCCGAGCTGTCGCGCCTCGCCCTCGCCGCCCAACCGGGCGCTGCGGGCCTGCAGCTGGTGCCGTACTTCGAGGGCGAGCGCACGCCGAACCTGCCCGACGCGACGGCATCGCTCACCGGCATGACCCTCGCCTCGACGACGCGCGAGAACCTCGCGCGTGCCGCCGTCGAGGGCATGCTGTCGGGGCTCGCCGCCGGACTCGCGGCGCTGCGCGGCCTGGGCGTTCCGCTGGAGCGCGCACTGCTCATCGGCGGCGGCGCGCAATCGGGCGCCGTGCGCGAGATCGCGCCGCTGGTGCTGGGGCTTCCCGTCGAGGTACCCGAGCCGGGGGAGTACGTCGCCCTCGGCGCCGCGCGGCAGGCGGCATCCGTCCTCTCCGCCTGACGGTCCTGGCCGGCGCGCGGGGACAGGGGCGCGCGAGCGCGGCCTCACGCGCAAGAATGGGCGGATGCCGGAGGCCGACGCAGACGCAGATCTCGACGCCGTCGCGGCCGAGCTCTACGCCCTGCCGCCGTCGGAGTTCACGGCCGCCCGCAACGCTCGCGCCGGGATGGCGGCCGGAGACGTCGCCAAGCGGATCAAGGCGCTGCGCAAGCCGACCGTCGCGGCGTGGGCCGTGAACCTGCTCGCCCGCGAGGGGCAGCTGGCCGACGCGATCGAGCTGTCGGCGGCGCTGCGCGAGGCGCAGGACGACCTCGACGGCGCCGAGCTGGCGCGCCTCGGCAAGCAGCGGCGCCAGCTCGTCGCCGCGCTCGCGCAGCAGGCGGTCGGCCTGGCCGAGGATGCGGGTGGCACGCTGAGCGCCGCCGCGCGCGAGGACGTCGAGAAGACCATCAATGCCGCGGTGATGGATGCCGCAGCCGCCGCTGCCGTCATGACGGCCCGCCTCGTCACGCCGCTGGAGGCCGGTGACATCGAGCCCGGCACGCTCGCCGACGCGGTCGGCGGGTCGATGCCCGGCGTCGTCACGCCGCCGCCGCGCGACGACCTCGCGGAGCGCCGTTCCCGCAAGGCGGCGGAGAAGGCCGCGCGCGAGGCGGAGCGCCTGGCGAACGAGGCGGAGCGTGAGCTCGCCCGGGTCGACGCCCGCCGCGCGAAGGCGCAGGAGCGGGTCGACCACGTGCGCGAGCGCATCGACGACCTCCGCCGCGACCTCGCCGCGCTCGAGAAGGACGAGCAGGCCGCAGTGGAGAAGCTCGTGGTCGTCGACCGGGAGCACTCCGCGGCGGCGGCGAAGGCGCGCGATGCGGCGAAGGAGGCCGAGCGCGCCCAGCGCGCCCTCGACGACGCGTGAGGTGCCGCCGCGCAGGGCCGCGGCATCCGTCTTTCACAGGACTCTCGTAGGGCCGCCCCCTAGCGTGAATCGCATGGCGACTCCCGCACCGCTGGTGCCCGCGACGGCGTCCGACGAGGGTGAGATCACGGTCTCCCCGAGCGAACTCAGGGAGCTGCGCGACGAACTGCAGCGCTTCATGATGGAGTACCGCTTCGGGCTGCAGGAGGTCGAGACGAAGATCGGGATCCTGCGCGACGAGTTCCTGCTGACCCACGACTACAACCCGATCGAGCACGTCTCGAGTCGTGTGAAGTCGCCCGACAGCCTCGTCGAGAAGGTGCAGCGCAAGGGCATCGACGGCGATTTCGCGTCGATCCGCCGGCGCATCACCGACATCGCGGGCATCCGCATCACTTGCAGCTTCACCGCCGACGTGTACCGCCTCTTCGACCTGCTGACCGCCCAGGACGACGTGCGGGTGCTGCAGGTGAAGGACTACATCGCCTCGCCCAAGCCCAACGGCTACAAGAGCCTGCACGCGATCCTCGAGGTGCCGGTCTTCCTCTCGACCGGGCGCATCGAGGTGCCGGTCGAGGTTCAGTTCCGCACCATCGCCATGGACTTCTGGGCGAGCCTCGAGCACAAGATCTACTACAAGTACGCCACGCGCGTGCCCGACGAGCTGTTGGCGAGTCTCAAGGACGCCGCCGACACCGCCGCCGAGCTCGACGCCCGCATGGAGCGCCTGCATCGGCAGATCCGCGGCGGCAGCGCCGGGCAGACGGCTCCGCTGGCCGTCCGGGAGATCACCGAGCGCGTCGCTCCGGCGCCGGCGCCCGCGCCACCGCATGTCGGCGACGACAAGGCCCGCCCGGTCTGACGCCGCTCGACGAACCGGCGGGCGCGGTCAGCTCGCGAGGACGGCGCCGGTGCCGGTGAGGTAGTCCTCGACGGAGCGCGGGCCGAACACCGCCGTGTTGGCGATGTAGCCCTGTGCCAGGGCCGCGATCGACCGTGCGGTGTCGGCCGCCAGGGCCTCGGCATCCGCCTCGTCCGTCGTCTGCGCGCGCGCCCACGGTCCGATGGCGAGCGAGAGCGACGCACGGAGGCGCCCGGCGGTGCGGAGCATCTCTTCGTGCAGTCCGGGCTCGACCATCGCCTCACCCCAGAACTGGAGCACGAGCGAGGTCGACAGCCCGGCCTCGCTGAAGGCCGACAGCATGCCCCGCAGCGCCTGGCGCGGCGTGACGATCTCGTTGCGGGTGCCCGCCGCCTCCAGCGCGTCGATACGCGGCAGCAGGAAGCGCCCGACGACGTAGCGGGCGAGCTCGGCCTTGTTGGAGAAGTGCGAGTAGATCGCCCCGGTCGACAGACCCGACTCTCCGACGATGTCGGCGATGGAGGTGTCGCGCACGCCGTTGCGCTCGAGCACACGCAGGGCGGCGCGGGCGATCTCGTCACGGCGGGCTTCGCGGTAGGCGTCCGAGACTCTGGGCATGGAAACAGAATAGCGATTCTGTTATGGTGGCAAACAGAACAGTCATTCTTTTTAAGGAGGTCGCGATGTCCCTTCATCGCGAGAGCCGGGCCACCCCGGCACGCCCCACCCGCTGGCCCGTCGCTGCGGCGTTCGGGCTCCTCGGATCCGTCATCGTGGCCGTCATCGTGATGGCCTTCGTCTGGCCGGCCGCCACATCGCAGCCGCAGAACCTGCCGGTCGGCATCTCCGGGCCGGCCGAGGCGGTGAGCGCCGTCGAAGACAAGCTCGCCGAGCAGGAGCCCGCGCCCTTCGACCTCAGCGAGGTCGGCTCGCGCGACGACGCGGTCTCGCAGATCGAATCGCGCGAGCTCTACGGCGCCATCCTGCTCGGCGACGATCCCGAGGTGCTGATCGCGACCGCCGCGAGCCCGGTCGCGGCTGCGGCGCTCCGCGGCGTGGCGACCCAGCTCCAGACGCAGATAGACAGCACCGCGAAAGCGGCCCTGACCGAGCAGCTGATCGCGATCGTCGGCGCGCTGAAGTCCGGTCAGATGCCGCAGGTGCCCGAGGGCGCGACGGGATCCGCTCCCGAGATCCCGACCGTGACCGTCACCGACGTCGTGCCGCTCGCCGAGGGCGACAGCACCGGCGCCGGGCTCGCGGCATCCGTCTTCCCGCTCGTGCTGGGCGGCATGCTCGGCGGCATCCTGCTGACGCTGCTCGTGCAGGGGGTCGTGCGGCGCCTCATCGGACTGGTCGTCTTCGGTGTTGTCGCGGGCGCGCTGATCACGCTCGTCATGCAGACCTGGTTCGGGATGCTGACGGGCGACTGGCTGATGAACGCCACCGTCATCGGGCTCGGCGTGAGCGCCACGTCGGCGCTCATCATCGGCCTCGCGGCGCTGATGGGTCCTCCCGGTATCGCCGTCGGCGCGATCATCACGATGTTCATCGCCAACCCGATCGCCGGTGCCGCGATGCCGCCGCAGTTCCTGCCGGAGCCGTGGGGTGCGGTGGGCCAGTTCTTCGTGCCGGGCGCGTCGGCGACGCTGCTGCGGTCGGTGATGTATTTCCCGGATGCGGCCACGGCGGCGCAGTGGATCATCCTGGGCGCCTGGCTCGTGGGCGGTGTCGTGCTCGCGCTCGTCGGACACCAGCGCACGCGCGCCGAGCTCACGCCGCCGGAGCGTCAGCTCGAGCCCGCGGAGCCACCGACGTCGGGCGCGTCAGCGCCATCACTCGAACCGGCCGAGCCGCTCGCGCGCTGACCCGCCGCGACCTCGATGCACGTGTTCCGGCGTCGCCCCGACGGGCGGCGCCGGAACCAGTCTTCGCGCGGCGAGGCGCGTGGCTAGTCTGTTCGCGTGGACGACCTCGAACCGACGCTGCTGGTGATCCCGATCCTGGCGGTGCTCGCGCCACTGCTGGCGCGGGGGATCGGCCGGTGGATACGCGTCCCGGTCGTGGTGTTCGAACTGGTGCTCGGCATCCTGGTCGGTCCCGCCGTGCTCGGCTGGGCGGTGCCGAGCGAGTTCATCGACGCCCTGTCGGAGTTCGGGCTCGCGATGCTCTTCTTCGTCGCGGGCACCGAGATCGAGTTCGGGTCCTTCCGCGGCCGCCTCGGTCGCCGCGCGACCCTCGGGTGGCTCATCAGCCTCGCCGCCGGCATCGCCGCGGGCTTCCTGCTCGCGTCCGGCGAGGCGGCGATCGTGATCGGCGTCGCGCTGTGCTCGACGGCTCTCGGAACCCTGTTGCCCATCCTCCGCGACGCCGGCGAGCTGCCCACGCCATTCGGCAAGGCCGTCGCCGCCATCGGCGCCGTCGGCGAGTTCGGTCCGCTCATCGCGATCTCGATCTTCCTCGGCGGCCGCGAACCCGGTGTGTCGACCGTCGTGCTCGCCCTCTTCGCGGCGTTCGCGGGGCTCGCCATCTGGCTCGCGTTCCGCGTTCCGCGGGGCGCGATGCACGCGTTCGTGAGCTCCACGCTGCACACGTCCGGGCAGTTCGCGATCCGCGTGGTCTTCGTCATCCTCTCGGCGCTCGTGGCGCTCAGCATCGCCCTCGACCTCGACATGCTGCTCGGCGCCTTCACGGCCGGCATCATCTGGCGCCTCCTCATGCGCGATGCGTCCGAGCCCGACCGCAAAGCAGTCGAGAGCAAGATCGAAGGTGTCGCGTTCGGCTTCCTCGTGCCGATCTTCTTCATCTACACCGGGGTCACCTTCGACCTGGAGGCACTCCTCGAGGACCCGAGCACGTTCCTGCTGGTCCCGGTCGTGCTCGTGGCGCTGCTGCTGGTCCGCGGGCTGCCGTCGACCCTCGCCGCTCCGGTGGGATCATCGCGGCGTGATCGGGTGTCCATCGCACTGCTCGGCGCCACCGGGCTGCCCGTCATCGTCGCGGTCACGCAGATCGGGGTCGACGAGAACATCCTGACGACTGCGCACCAGACCGTGCTCGTCGCCGGCGGCATGCTGTCGGTCCTCCTGTTCCCCCTCATCGGCATGGCGCTGCGCGGTGAGCGGGTCAAGGCCACTCCGGCTCTCGAGGACGACATGGCGTGAGCACCCTCGAGCTCTTCGACGCCGTCCGCGCGCGGCTCGCCGGCGCCCCGCGCGAAGCGCTCGGGGAGGTCGTCGTGCCGCGGCGCATCCTCGGGGTCGCGCGCGCCCCGCGCGTCGAGCGCCGCGGTGGCGCGTGGCACCTGGGCGTGCTGCTGCTCACCGACGACGCCGTGCTCGCGACGGGAGACATCGTCCGCGCGCGTCAGGAGGCCCGGCGCGGCTACACCGCCGAGTCCCAACGGCAGCGCGCCGAGCTCGCCGCAGCCGCCCGGCGCGGCGGGTTCGCGGAGGGTGAGATCGTGCACGTCGGATGGCGGATGCTGCAGCCCGACGTCCTCGACACCGGCGGGGAGTCCGGCCCCCTCGTCGCAGTGGAGGGCATGCCGCGCGTGCGGTGGAGCGCGGCCGGGGGACTCATGCCGTTGGAGGCATATCTCGCCGAGCGGGTGGCACTGCTGCTCGACCCTCCACCTGGCGCCTGACAGGGCCTGCTATCGGCCGGAGCGCGACCTGTCAATGCGCTCCGCGGGAGCGAGGGGCGGCCGTAGCGTGTGAGCATGGCCGCACGGGATCTCACTCGACAGATCGTCGTCATCAGCGCGTTCTGCTTCATGATCGTCGCCGCCATGGTCGGCACCGGCCTGTTCGGCGGTACCGCCGTGCAGGATCTGCAGGAGGGGGCACTCGACCAGGACGGCTCGTACCTCGCACCCGCGCGACCCGCGTTCTCGATCTGGTCGGCGATCTACCTCGGCCTCTTCGCGTACACGATCTGGCAGGCGCTGCCCCGGCAGCGGGGCAGTGAACGACAGCGCGCGCTCGGCTGGCTCATCGCCGGAACGATGGCCCTCAACGGGCTGTGGCTGGTCACCGCCCAGTTCGGCTCGCTGGCACTCACCGTCCTCGCCATCATCGTGCTGCTGGCCCTCCTCGGCGTCACCTTCCACCGCACGGTCATCGAGCCGGCGGACGGCTGGGCCGACCGGCTGCTCGTAGACGGTGTCACCGGCCTGCACCTCGGGTGGGTGACGCTGGCGACCGTCGCGAACATCGCCGCCTGGCTGACGTCCATCGCGCCGCCCGAGTGGGGGGACGCGGCCGAGCTGTGGGGCGTCGTCGTACTCATCGTGGTCGCCGTCGTCGGGCTCGGCATCGAGGCGGCGAGCCGATGGCGGCTCGGCCCTGCGCTCGCCCTCGCGTGGGGGCTGATCTGGCTGGCGGTGGGTCGTCTCACCGGCGAACCCTCCAGCGCGGCGATCGGCTGGACGGCCGTGGTCGTCGCCGTCCTGATCCTCGGCTCTGCGATCGTGGGCACGGTCCTCCGCGAGGCGACGGCCGTCCGCAACGCCGAGGCGTGAGGTCAGGCGGGACCGAAACGCTCGGCGAACGCGCGCAGCAGACGCGCCGGCTGACTGACGGATGCCGCGAGCACGCGGCCCGCGATCGCGTCGTAGTCCGCGGAGTCGAAGTAGCCGTCGTCGCGGTACGCCGCCATGCGCTCGGTGAACGCCTTGGTGGTCGGCTCGGGGTGGAACTGGGTCGCGTAGAGCCTGTCGCCGACCCGATAAGCCTGGATGGGGCATCCGTCGTTCCGTGCCAGCAGGACCGCGCCGGGCGGGGGCGACTCCGTGCCCTCCTTGTGGGCGGTGAGCGCGGTGAAGCGGTGCGCCAGTGCTCCGAACAGCGGGTCGCTCGCGGCATCCGCGGTGAGCTCCACAGCAACCGGGCCGGTGTCCTCGGGGAACGCGCGGCTGACGGTTCCGCCGAGCGTGCGGGTCGCGATACCGATCCCGTAGCAGGTGAACAGCGACGCGGGTCCTCCGCCGTCGGCCGTGGCTTCGGCGATGCGCGCCAGGTCGGCCTCGAGGCGCCGCTGCGCGTCTGTCTTCGTCGACTCCGGGTCCGTGACGTTGAAGGGGCTGCCGCCGATCAGGAAACCCGCGTACCGCTCGAAGACGTCGTCGGGCAGCGGCTCGCGCACGAGGTCGTGACGTGCGAGCCGGCTCTCGTCGACGCGCATCGCGGCCCGGAACGACTCGTACTCGGCGGCCGCCGCGCCCAGCTGCGGCCGCACGCAGACATAGAGCAGCGGCGCGGTCGTCATGCACGAATTCTAGGTCTCGGGTCGCAGCGCGCGCGAAAGAGGCGACATCCGCCGTATTCGGCCGGTATTCGTGTATCAAACCCGCACTATCGCGCTCGGGCATGGTGTGGACAGAATGGGCGCTATGACGCAGGCCGGCGCCGAGCCATCCGTCGACTCCGCGGAGCCGGCGCGATGGGAGCGCGCCGCCGCACTCTTCGTGCGGTGGCGTGAAGGTGACAGCCGTGCGATGGACGAGCTCGTCCGCCTGATGACGCCGCCGTTGTGGCACGTCGTGCGGGCGTACGGAGTCGACCCTGCGCTGGCACAGGACGTCGTGCAGACGACCTGGCTGACGCTGGTACGCCGCCACGAGACCATCAACGACCCGCTCGCGGTGTCGGGATGGCTCACGATGTGCGCGCGCCGCGAGGCGTGGCGGGTCGGCAAGCAGCATCGGCGCGCCGATGCCACCGAGGCCGAGTCGCTCGAACCGCACCTTCCTGTCCACGAATCCGCCGAGCAGACCGCGGCGCAGGACGACGAGACCCGTCGCCTCTGGACAGCGGTCGCCACGCTCAACGATCGATGCCAGCGCCTGCTGCGGATCGTCGCGTTCGAGGACCGCCCCGACTATGCCCGCATCGCAGAGGACCTCGCGATGCCCATCGGATCGATCGGACCGACCCGCCAGCGCTGCCTCGCAAAGCTTCGCGCCGTCCTCGAGGGCGACGGATGGAGAGGTGACGACGATGGAAACTGAGGACTTCGCGGCCGACGCCGCGCTCTTCGCACGCATGCGCCGGATGTGGGCGGAGGTCGACCCCGTGCCGGCCGACCTGGTCGACCGCATGGTGGCCGCGGTCGCCGTCGAGGACCTCTCGCGCGAGTACGCGCTGCTGACGCTTGTCGAGGGGACTCTCGCCGCCGTCCGCGGCGAGACCGACACCGCGACGCTGCAGTTCAGCGACGGCACCACCAGCGTGCTGCTGCACGTGACTGCGACCGAGAGCGGCGATCGACGCGTGGACGGATGGGTGGATGCCGCCGCACTCGCCATCCGGCTGGTGCAGGGCGACCGCGAATGGTCGGCCGAACCGGGCGAGCACGGACGGTTCGCCTTCGACGAGGTCACGCCAGGGGTGGCGCGGCTCCGTCTCGTCGTGCGTGACGCCGACGGCGCGCTGCGCGACTTCCAGACGCCTCAGTTCGAGGTCTGACCAGCAGTTCGAAGTACGGGAGACGGATGCCGCGGCCTGGGGGCCGCGGATCCGCTGTGTGTGAGGAGAAGACATGGTGGACGACGGAGCAGTCGGCGGATCGTGGCGCGACCGGGTGAAGGCCGGCGCGCCGCGGGGAGTGCCGCTCGATCCCGGTCGGGATGTCGTGCCCGGCGTGCAGGCGTTCCCGTCGGCGTACGCTCCCGGCCATCTGCTCATCTCCGGCGAGCCGACGGAAGCGGAGGGGGCGCTGCTCGCGGCGGCGCATGAACTGGGATGGGAGCTCGATCTCGAGGAGGTCCGGCCGGTCCGCGACGACGAGCCCGCCTTGACGAGGGCGCGGATCATCCAGCTTCCGAGCGACAACCGCGACGACGAGCCGGTTCCCGCCGTGGATGCGTGGCGGCTGCTCCAGCACGCGCGGCGTCTGGCCATCGAGGAGGCGGAACTCGAGAATCGGATCCGAGAAGAGCGGGACCGGATCGCGGCAGAGAAGAAGAAGGCCGATTCCTCCGAGGACGGTGAGGCGGCCGGTGGCGCGCAGACCGATCCGCGCGCGCTGTCCGATGACGACGCTGCCGCCCTGGGGGTGAGCGAGGAGCGGATTCGGCAGCTCCGTCGCGAGGTGCGTCGCGACGTGGCCATGGCAGCCGCACGCGCCGCTGACCCGGTTCGCGCCGAGACCCGATCGCGGGCCCCCCGGGCGCCGTTGGTGGCGGTGCCGTCTGCCGACACGGGCGCATTGCGCAATGTGAGCCTCGACCACGTTCTGACGATCGACCCGGTGGGGGTCAATCCGCATGGGATGACGAACCCGCACGGGATGACGAACCCGCACGGGATGACGAACCCGCACGGGATGACGAACCCGCATGGGATGACCAACCCCAGCGGCACCGCGGGCTACGCCTATCCCGGGACGGGCGGGCTCGAACTCGTGTCGTTCCTCGGCACACCGCCTCGTCGCACCCGCGCGGTGGCGGAGGGTGGCCGCCGGCCCGTCGTCGCCGTCGTGGACACCGGGTGCGGCATCCATCCCTGGCTCCCCGCCGAGCCGGGCCCGCAGACCCGGCCCGAACGGTCCGGGCCCGCGCGTTTCGACGACATCGAGGACGAGGGTGATGACACCATCGACGGACTCGATCCTGTACTCGTCCGCCGTCGACTCCCGTGGAAGACCGGCACGGGCGACGTCATCGGTGTCGAGGATCCGCTCACGGATCCCGAGACATACGGCGATCAGTCCGGCCCCCTCGACGGGTTCCTCGACGCCGCGTCCGGGCACGGCACGTTCGTCTGCGGCATCATCCGTCAGGTGTGTCCGGAGGCGAATCTCATCTCGATCCGTGTCGCCGACAGCAACGGCGCGGTGCTCGAAAGCGAACTGATCGATGCGCTCGAGGACCTTGCACTCTGGATGGACTCGGACAAGGAGCGCAACGTCGTCGACGTGGTGAGCCTCTCGCTCGGCTATTACCACGAGACGCCGGAGGACGGACGGTTCAGTCTGAGGCTGCACAAGGCGCTGGTGGCGCTGCGCAGCAGAGGCTGCGTCGTCGTCTGCTCCGCGGGAAACGACGCGACGAACCGGCCGGCGTTCCCGGCTGCGCTCTGGGCGGGCGGCGATCCGGAGCTGGGACTGACCGAGCCCCACGACATCGCCCCACACATCGCCGTGGGGGCCCTCAACCCCCAGGCCACGTCGGTCGCGCTGTACAGCAACATCGGACAGTGGGTGACGACGTTCGCTCCCGGGACCTCCGTCGTCAGCGCGTTCCCGCAGTTCGAGGGCGGCGTTCAGGCCGGCACTCGCGCGGACCGAGAGAATCGCCGCCGGCAGAGCCTCGACCCCGACGACTTCTCAGGCGGCTACGCGATCTGGAGCGGAACGTCGTTCGCGGCACCGTTTGTCGCGGGCCGCATCGCCCGCGCCCTCGCGCCGTCACTCATGGGGTCCACGTCGGCCAAGTCCGCAGCGGTGCCCGGCGACCCGATCGACGCGGCGCTCAGGTGGGTGAAGATGCGCGACATGTCGTCTTCGCAGCAGGCTCCCGACGGTGCACACAGTCAGGCTGCACAAGCGGTCGGTCGGGCCGCACGTCCGGTCCAGCCGCAGCCCTAGAGACGTCGCGCGACCGGCGACGCCCGTTCGCCGGTCGCACTCGTCCCTCTCGGGGGTCCATCATTGCTGTGTGGGGGCGACCGGCGCACAGCTGTACGAGCGGGGATGGCATCTCGCGACGCGTGGCAGGTTCGTGGACGCGCGCCGCGTGCTCGCCACAGGCGCGGCGCGGGCGGAGGCGGAAGGCGACGTCGAGCTGGGCGCGCGCATAGCGGGGACGACGGCCTACGTGCTGGCCCGGCTGGGTGACGTCGACGGCGGAGAGCGGCTGTGTCTCGAAGCCCTCAGCCGTGAAGGATTGTCGGACGCCGCAATCGCGCAGCTGCACGGTCAGCTGGGTTCGCTCGCGCTCGAGCGGGGATTGCTCGACGAGGCCGCGGGGTGGCTCGACAAGAGCATTCGAGGGCTCAGCGACCAGCCGGTGCGTCAGGCCAACATGCGGATGAACCGCAGCCTGGTCGACATGCAACGCGGCCGGCTTCAGTCCGCGATGGCCGATCTTGTCGCGGCCGAGGAGGCCTACCGCGCGGCTGGAATGATCACCGAAGCCAATCTCGCGGTCCACAATCGCGGTTATACGTCCATGCTGGCGGGCGATCTGGTGTCGGCGTTGCGGACGATGCAGTCCGTCCGTGAGCCGCTCGACGACGAGTCCGAGATGTGGGCAGCGGTGAACGAACTCGATCGCGCCGAGGTACTCCGGGAGGCCGGGCTGGTGACGGAGGCCGAGCGGAGCCTTTCCGCCGTCTCGGCGGCATTCGGTCGCCATCGTGCACCGCGCGACCGTGCGACCGCGGACTACCACCTCGCGCGATCTCTGCTCAGCCACGACCCCGAGCGCGCGGCTGAGGTGGCGGCGGCGTCGGCCAGGCGATTCGCGGCGATCGGCAGCTCGGGCTGGGCGGTTCGCGCGGAGGCGATCGGGCTGCGTGCGCGTCTGGCGGTCGGGCGCATCGACCGCACGGGGTCGCCCGTGCGGCTGACCCGACGACTTCCTTCTCCCAGGAAGGTCGACGAAGTGGCCGACGCCCTGCAGGAGCATGGCTTCGGTGCAGAGGCGGAGGCGCTCCGGCTCACGCAAGCGCTGGCGCGGATCCGCTTGGGTCGACGCGCGCCCCGGCCCGTCGTCCGCGTCGGGCGCCGTACGCCACTCGAAGTCGGGCTGCTCGCGCATGAGATGCGCGCGGCGCAGGCGGCTGCGTCCGGGCGGGAAGCGGATGCCCGGCGGCACGCGGCGGCAGGTCTCGATCTGCTGGACCGGACACGCCGGGCGGTCGGCAGCCTCGACCTCCAAGTCTCCGCCGCCATGCGAGGGGCGGGGCTCATCACTACGGGCCTGACATCAGCGCTACGGTCGGGAAGCCACGCGGCTGTGTTCGAATGGTCGGAGAGGGCCCGCGCGCAGAGCGGTTCG
Organism: Microbacterium psychrotolerans; assembly: GCF_031085295.1. GTDB lineage: Bacteria > Actinomycetota > Actinomycetes > Actinomycetales > Microbacteriaceae > Microbacterium > Microbacterium psychrotolerans. Next base: position 55,538 of record NZ_JAVFWO010000003.1, read on the forward strand.
TTCCTTCCACTCCGACCCCCGCCAGACCCCGAGCTCGCTGCTGATCTCGCGGAGCTGCGGGTGCTGCGCACGTCTCATCCGGACGGCGAGTGGCTCTTGACGCCGCGAGCCGCATTGCTCAGCGACCGCGCCCGCCAACGGCAGTGGTCGCAGACGGCCGCGGGCGAGCTTCGCGCACGAGTCTCGCTCGGCGACGCGACGGCGGAACTGGGGGAGAGCGACCTGCTGGTCACGTACGTCTTCGACGGCATCCGGCTCGCGGCGCTCGCGGTCTCACGTGGACGATCGGACCTGGTGGAGCTGGACTGGACCGCGGCGCGCTCCGCACTCAGCGGACTGCGCGCAGATCTCGACATGGCGGCGACACTGGTCGAGGGGCCGATGGCGATGGTGGTTCGACGCGGCCTGCAGGATCGTCTGAATACGCTCTCGAGCATCCTCTGCGCACCGATCGGTGCTCTGGCACGTGCTGAACGCATTCTCATCACTGCACCGGGCGTACTGGCCGGAGTCCCCTGGACGATGCTTCCCGCGACACGCCGTCGCCCCATCTCCGTTGCGCAGTCGGTCGCGGCGTGGATCCGCGAGCGGTCCCGGGATGTGCCCGCGCCGGTCATGGCGGGATTCGCCACCGGCCCGCGCGTCGCGCGTGGTGACGAGGAGGTGTCCTCGGCGTCGGCCGCCTGGGGACGCAGAGAGGTGCTGGGGAGCGACGACGCGACCGTCGCCACCGTGACGGCGCTGGCCTCGCACGTGGACTTGCTTCATATCGCCGCGCATGGGCGGCACGCGGTCGACAACCCCATGTTCTCGGGTCTCGAATTGGCCGATGGCACGCTCTTCGGCTACGACATCGACCTCATCCCCGACGTTCCGGACACCGTCGTGCTGTCCGCGTGCGAGGTGGGCCGCTCCTCCGTCCGATGGGGTGAAGAAGCTGTGGGGATGACGCGGGTCTGGTTGCACGCGGGCGCCAGATCAGTCGTGGCCGCTCCTGTGGTCGTCGCCGACGACGAGGCCTGTGAGCTCCTTGCAGCGATGCACGAGGGGCTCGCCGCCGGTGTCGCACCGTCGGTAGCCCTGGCGGAGGCATCCGAGCGCACCGGCATCGTCGCCCCGTTCCAGGTGCACGGCGCCGGGTTCTGAGAATTCCCGCGGAGCCTGTATCAGGACGGATGCCGGCCGCTCCTGCTCACTGGAACGGCTCGCGCCTCCCGACGGGGGGTCGGGAGCGGGAGAAGACCCTTGGAAAACGCAGGTCGGGGCTGCGCGTCTTCGGCGCCGATCCTTGAGGGGCGCCGCGCTGGGGACTGGGGCGGCGTCCCTCGCCCACGCAGCGCGGTCAGCCGCGGGAGGAGTTCGCCGTGCGGCCGCGCACGATGCCGACGAACGCGTCGACGGCGGGCGTGGTGCGATCCGCGGGCCACGCCAGCGCGACCGTCGACGCAGGGCCGTCCAGGAGCGGCCGGTATTCGACATCCTTCCGCTGGTGAAGCCGCGCGAGCGACATCGGCACCACGACGATCCCGACCCCCGCGGCGACGGTCGCGATCGCTTCGGCGGTGTCTGCCGGGGGAGCGAACCGCGGCTCGACGGCGCCGGGCACGCGGACCCCGAGCACGTCGTCCTCCGGTACGATCAGCACCTCGCCGACCAGGTCGGCCATGTCCAGCTCATCGGCAGCCGTCAGGTGCGACTCCTTCGCACAGACCACGACCGGCACCTCGTCGTAGAGCGGGATGACGTGCAGCCCGTCCTTGTCCATCGGCAGGCGGACCAGCGCCGCGTCGACCTCGCCGTCGCGCAGGGCCCGACGCTGCTCGGCGACGGCCAGCGCCACGAGCTCGAGGCTCGTGCGCGGCATCCGTTCCTTCCAGGTGTCGATCCACTTGCCCGGTGTCGCGCCGGGGATCGCGCCGAGGAGGAAGGTCGTCGGCATGGGCGGCTCGGCGGGAGGTGTCGGCGACGGGCCCGGCGACGGCTGCGGGCGGCGGGTCTTCGTCGGCTTCGCCTTGGCTCCGGAGGCGGATGCGGCGCCCGGACGCTTGCCCGGGACGCCTCGTCCTCGTCCGCCTGCGCGCGACCCGCCCTTCGCCATACCGTTCAGCGTAGCCGGGGCGCTATCGTTCGCTCATGGTGACGATCCTCGCAACGGTCTTCGCAGCGCTGGCGGCGCTGCTGCACGTGTACATCTTCGTGATGGAGAGCGTGCAGTGGACGCAGCCCAAGGTCTGGAAGCGCTTCGGCGTCGCCGACCAGGCCGCCGCCGACACGACGAAGCCGATGGCGTACAACCAGGGGTTCTACAACCTGTTCCTCGCGATCGGCGTGGTGATCGGCCTCGTGCTGATCTTCGCCGGAGCGGATGCCGCCCCCGTGCGCGCCGCCGGGCTCGCGCTCGTGGTGTTCAGCCTCGGGTCGATGGTGGCTGCCGCGCTCGTGCTGCTGACCACAGGCATGAAGTACCTGCGGCCCGCGCTCATCCAGGGGACGCTGCCGCTCATCGGATTCGTGCTGTTCCTGTTCGCGTGAGCGCTCAGTCGCACGCGCCCCACCGGCCGGCTCCGCCGGCGACAGCTGTCGCCTCGAGGGAGCGGAGCACCGCCTCCTGGCTGCGATTGGGCGAGTAGATCTCGACGCGCGCGTCACCCTCGGCGACGAGCAACCCGTTGACGAAGCGGCCGTCGGGCGTCCAGATGTAGAGCAGCGTCCTGCCGTACTGGTCGTGCACCTCGGCGTCGGGCGCCACCCAGATCGTCGATCCCGCCGGCACCAGTGCCGTGAGCTTCGCGGTCGCCTCCGAGCCCCAACAGTCGACGACGGGGGAGATCTCCGGGGTGTCGATGCCGAGCAGGCGGACGCGCGTCGACTCGAGGTCGCCGACCACGGCGTTCGGCGCCGCGACGCGGGCGCGCAGCGTGTCGCCGTCGTGCACGCTCTCCACCGTCATCTCGAACGCGTCGGCGGGTATCGCGGGCATCGTCGGAGCACCGCCGAGGGGCGCGACAGCACCGTCCCGTGAATCGTGGTCGCGCCCCGCGAACCACCACACGGCGGCGCCGGCGAGGACGAGCACGAGGATGCCGATGAGGACGCGTCTGACCACGTCGCGAGCCTAGGCGGTGCTCGCGACGCTTCGCGATCGTGCGTCAGGCCGCCAGGCGGAGACCCCGCTTGTCGGTGGCGACGCGCTCGCCGTCGGCGATCGTCTGGTCGTCGCCGATGAGCGAGCCCCCGGCGACGCGAGCGTCGTGGCCGACCTGCGTGCGCACACCGATCTTCGCGCGCGGGCCGATAGCGGCCCGCGGACCGATGTGGGCGTGCGGGGCGATCTCGACGTCGGGGCCGATCACGGCATCCGTCTCGACCCACACGCCACGGCCGACGTGAGCGCCCGCGGCGATCTGAACCCCCGGTTCGACATACGCCCCCGCTTCGACGACGGCGCTCGGGTGCACCTTCGCTCCATGCGCGATGAGGCCACGACCGTTGACGTGCTTGCGGTAGCGCAGCGTCTCGCCCCGGTCGTTCTCGATGTCGATGTAGTTCTTGCCCACAATCCCCTCCTGAGCAGCACATAGTGCTGAGTACAGGAATAACCGAGGACAGCGGTGATTCATTCCCGCGCATCGGAACGATCCGGTCACGGCAGCAGAAGGCCCCGCATCCCGAAGGATGCGGGGCCGGAAGAAGGTTCGAATCAGCCTTCCACGTACTCGTCAGCGGCAGACAGAGCGCGGTCGATCACGTCCAGGCCGCGCACCAGCTCGTCCTCGCTGATCACGAGCGGCGGGGCGACGTGCACGCGGTTGAAGTGGGTGAAGGGCCACACGCCCTCGCGCTTGCACGCCGCGGCGACGGCGACCACGGGCGCGGCATCCGCTCCACTCGCGTTGAACGGCACGAGCTGCTCGCGGGTGTCGCGGTCCTTGACCAGTTCGATCGCCCAGAAGAGGCCCATACCCCGCACATCGCCGACGGACGGATGCCGCGATGCGATGTCGCGCAGGCGGGGTTCGACGACGCGCGAGCCCAGGTCGCGCACGCGCTCGAGGATGCCGTCGCGCTCGAAGACCTCGAACGTCGCCACGCCCGCCGCGCACGCGAGGGGATGCCCGGAGTAGGTGAGGCCGCCGGGGAACGACACGGTGTCGAAGTGCGACGCGATGCGGTCCGAGATCACGACGCCGCCGAGCGGCACGTAGCCGGAGTTCACGCCCTTCGCGAAGGTGATGAGGTCGGGCTGCACATCGAACGCCTGGAACGCGAACCACTGGCCCACGCGCCCGAAGCCCACCATCACCTCGTCGGCGATGTACACGATGCCGAAGCGGTCGCACAGCTCGCGGACGCCCGCGAGATACCCGGGCGGCGGGACCAGCACACCGTTGGTGCCGACGATGGTCTCGATGAGGATGGCGGCGATCGTCGACGCACCTTCGAGCACGATGGTCTGCTCGAGGTGCTCGAGCGCGCGCTGCGTCTCTTCCTCCGGGCTCGACGAGTGGAACGCCGAGCGGTAGGGGTAGGGCCCGAAGAACTTCGCCGTCGAACCGTCGCCCGGCTCGTTCGGCCAGCGCCGCGGGTCGCCGGTCAGCGAGATCGCGGTGGTCGTGTTGCCGTGGTAGCTGCGGTACATCGACAGCACCTTGCGGCGACCGGTCACGAGACGCGCCATGCGCACGGCGTTCTCGTTCGCGTCGGCGCCGCCGTTCGTGAAGAACACCTTCTCGAAGCCGTCGCCCGCAACATCGGCGATGCGGCGGGCGAGCTCGCCGCGCACATCGTTCGCCATCGACGGCTGGATGGTCGCGAGGCGGCCGGCCTGCCGCTGGATGGCCTCGACGAGATCCGGATGCTGGTGACCGAGGTTGAGGTTCACCAGCTGCGAGCTGAAGTCCAGGTAGGCGTTGCCGCTGTAGTCCCAGAACGTGGAGCCCTCGCCCGCCGCGATCGGCAGCGGGTCGATGAGCGCCTGAGCGCTCCAGGAGTGGAACACGTGTCCGCGGTCGTCGGCGCGGACACGCGCCTCCGCCTCGCGGTCGGGGAGCGGGCGGCGGTCACCGGCCGGGTCGGTGTAGACGGCGGCGTCGGCGAGCGTATCGGTCATGGGGGAGTCCTTGAGATCCAGGTCAGTTGTTCTGGGGGAAGCCGAGGTTGATGCCGGTGTGTTCGGAGTGGTTGCGGGTGGCGGGGTCGAGCCAGCGGCTGGTGATGGCTTTCTCGCGGGTGTAGAAGTCGAAGCCGTGGATGCCGTAGGCCTTGGCGTCGCCGAACAGGGACTGTTTCCAGCCGCCGAAGGAGTGGTAGGCGACGGGCACCGGGATGGGCACGTTGATGCCGATCATGCCGACCTGCACCTCGTTCTGGAAGCGGCGGGCGGCGCCGCCGTCGTTGGTGAAGATGGCGGTGCCGTTGCCGAACTGGCCGGAGTTGATCAACGCCAGCCCCTCGTCGTAGGACTGCACGCGCACCACGGACAGGACCGGTCCGAAGATCTCCTCGGTGTAGGCGCGGGATGTGGTGGGGATGTGGTCGATGAGGGTGGGGCCGAAGAAGAACCCGTCCTCGTGCCCGTCGACGGTGAAGTTACGACCGTCGACGACGATGGTGGCGCCGTCCTGCTCGGCGATGTCGACGTAGGAGGCGACCTTGTCCCGGTGCACGTCGGTGATCAGCGGCCCCATGTCGGGCTCCACCCCGTCCACCCCGGCGCCGTTGCCGATCTTGAGCTTGCCGATCCGCTCGGTGATCTTCGTGATGAGCTCGTCGGCGACCGGCTCGACGGCCAGCACGACACTGATCGCCATGCAGCGTTCCCCGGCCGCACCGTACCCGGCGTTCACGGCCTGGTCCGCGACCAGGTCCAGGTCGGCATCCGGCAGCACCAGCATGTGGTTCTTCGCGCCACCCAACGCCTGCACCCGCTTGCCGTGCTTCGACGCGGTCTCGTAGATGTACTGCGCGATCGGCGTCGACCCCACGAACGAGATCGAGGCCACGTCGGGTGAGGTGAGCAGTCCGTCGACCGCGGTCTTGTCGCCCTGCAGCACCGTGAACACCCCGTCCGGCAGCCCCGCCTCCTGCCACAGCGCCGCCAGCCACAACGCCGCCGACGGGTCCTTCTCACTCGGCTTGAGCACCACCGCGTTGCCCGCGGCGATCGCGATCGGGAAGAACCACATCGGCACCATCGCCGGGAAATTGAACGGACTGATGATCCCGACCACACCCAGCGGCTGCTTCACCGAGTACACATCGACACCGGTCGACGCGTTCTCACTGAACGCACCCTTGATCAGATGCGGGAACCCGCACGCCAGCTCCACGACCTCCTGGCCCCGCAGAATCTCCCCCATCGCATCCGAGACGACCTTGCCATGCTCGGCCGTGATGATCTCCGCCAACTCCCGCTTGCGCGCATTCAGCAGCTCCCGGAAGCTGAACAACACCCCCTGCCGCCGCGCGATCGACCACCCCGACCACACCCGGAACCCACGCACCGCCGACGCGATCGCCGCATCGATCTCCACCTGATCCGCCAACGCCACATGGGCCGACACCACACCCGTCGCCGGATTGAACACCGGCGCCATCCGACCCGACGACGACACCACCTCCACACCATCAACCCAATGCGAGATCACCCGCACATCCGCGTCCGTGGTCGCGGTGGCGACGGCGCTCTCGGCAATGCTCATGGGTGATCCCTTTCGGCGTCGGACAGATCGTGTGGCGATCCTTTAGGCTTGACGCGTCCCAGCCTGTCAGAGAAGAAGAGGCGGTTACGGTGCCCGACCGTCGCGAAGATCGGACGATCCAAACGGATCGTCCGGCAGATCGATCCGCAGATGAGACCCTCCCGACCGTGCGCGAGGTGATCGCGCTCGACGCGGTCGCCCAGGGCGTTCCCGAGGTGCTCGTCGGCGACGACGCGCTCGACGCACGCGTGCGCTGGCTCCACGTCTCGGACAGCGCGGGTGTCGCCCGCCTGCTCGATGGCGGCGAGCTGCTGCTGTCGACCGGCTCCTCGTGGCCTGCGGAGCCCGCAGACCTGCGGAGGTTCATCGACGAGCTCGCCGACGCCGGACTCTCGGGCCTCGTGCTCGAGCTCGGCACCCACTACCGCTACGTACCCGCCGTGGTCGTCGAGGCGGCGGCGGCGCGCGGCCTCGCGCTCATCGTGCTGCACCGCGAGGTGAAGTTCGTCACCGTCACCGAAGCGGTGCACAGCCGCATCATCACGGGGCAGACCGACGCGCTGCGCGCGCGTGACGAGGTGCGCGAACGCTTCACTGCCCTCGTGCTGCGCGGCTCGCCCGCGGACTTCATCGTGCATCAGCTGGCGCAGACGCTCGGTGCGCCCATCGTGCTCGAGAACCTCGGCTACGAGGTCGTGGCGGCCGAGGTGCCGCTCGCGATGGAGGAGGAGCTCTTCACCGAGTGGGAGCTGCGCTCCCGCTCGGCCCACCGGCGCTCCGAGCAGCGTCGGCAGCGCGGCGCTGCGGCAGGCGCGGACGACTGGCTCATCATTCCCGTCGAGGCGCGCGGCATCCGCTGGGGCAATCTCATCGCGCTGCCGGGCCCGGAGCACGCGGCAGGCCGCATGGCGGTGCTCGAGCAGGGAGCCATCGCACTGGCGGTCGGCCGTCTCGCCGACGGGGACGCCGACGAATGGGTCCGCATCGGGCGCCGGCGTCTGGTCGACGGACTGCTCGCCGGCCGATTCGCGGGCGTCGGGGGCGCGGCCGCGCGCCTCGAAGCGGCCGGGCTGCCGTTGCGTGGCGCGAAGCTGTACGGCCTGGTCGTGTCGGGTGCGCCCGTCGCGGTGGAGCGAGCGGATGCCGCGGCGCGCGCCCTGCGGGGACGCGCCCTCGCGGGGTCGGCGCCGGCCGGTGTCGCCCCACCCGCGGCGACGATGCTCGTGTCGCTGCCGCCGGATGCCGCGTTCGACGATGCCGCCGTGGTGGCATTCGTGCGAGCCCTCGTCGACGCCGCCGATGTCGAACGGGTCACCGTCTCTGTCGGTCGCGGCGCCGAAGGCATCGATGCAGCCCTCGCCTCGGTGCACGAGGCGGTCGATCTCGCCGGCGGCCGGCGTCGCCGGGCGGGACGCGGCCCGCATCTGCGGCGCGCGGAGAACCGCCCGCTGGTGCAGCTCGTCGCGGCCCTGCGCGACGACCACCGCGTGCTCGACCACGGCGAGCGCATGCTCGCGCCGCTCATCGCGCACGACCTGTCGCGTTCGGGCGATCTGCTCGACGTCCTCGAGGCGATGCTCGCGCACCCGGGCAACCGCACCGCGGCGGCGGGGGCGTCCCATCTCTCCCGTTCGGTGTTCTACCAGCGCATCGCCCTCATCGAGGAGCTGCTGGGCGCCGACCTCGACGACGGCGAGACGCAGACGGCGCTCCACCTCGCACTGCTGGTGCGGCGGTCCGCCGGTCGCTGACGCGCGCCGGCAGTCAGCCCGCGATGTAGACCTTCCGGAGCGTCTCGCGGACGGTCCAGACCGTCCGCATACCCGCGGTCAGCCGTGCGACCGAGCCCGCGCTCAGCTCGATGGGTGCGAGCGCGGGATCATCGAACGACACGGTGGCTGAGCCCGAGAGCACCACGAAGACCTCGTCGGCCTCGACGTCGGTGGAGACGCCCGGCGTGTGCTCCCACACGCCGATCGCGTCCGTCAGCTCGACGTAGCCGGTGCGCGGGGAGCCTTCGACGACCTGCCCGGCCGGCAGCGGCTCGAGCGCGAGCACGACGGTCGCGGCATCCGTCACGACTCCGGGGTTCACGAGTCGAACCCCAGACCGACGGCGTCGAGCGTCTTCAGCAGCAGGTTGCGCTTGCCCTCGTTGTGGTCGGCGCGATCGAGCGACCAGCGCGTGGCGTTGATGCCGATCGCGGCGGCCGGCTCGGGCGGGAAGGGGAGCGGGCGCTTGCGCACCATCTCGAGCTCGGTGCGCTCGTTCGAGACGCGGTCGAGGAGGTCGAGCATGACCTCGCCGGCGAAGCGCGTCGATCCGACGCCCAGACCGGTGAACCCTGCGGCGTAGGCGACGCGGCGCTCACGGGCGGTGCCGAAGAACGCCGTGAACTGGGTCGAGGTGTCGATCGCCCCCGCCCACTGGTGCGTGAACCGCAGCCCCTCGAGCTGCGGGAACGTCGTGAAGAAGTGGCTGGCGAGCTTCGCCCACGTGTCGGGTCGCTGCTCGTAGGCGGGGTCGAGGCGACGGCCGTAGCGGTAGATCGCGTCGTACCCGCCGAACAGGATCCGGTTGTCCTGCGTGATCCGGTAGTAGTGGAACTGGTTCGCCAGATCCCCGATGCCCTGCCGGTCCTGCCAGCCGATCGAGGCGACCTGCGCGTCGGTGAGCGGCTCGGTCATGAGCACGTAGTCGTACACCGGCACGGTCATGAGCCGGTTGCGCTTGATGAGCGAGGGGAACACGTTGGTGCCGAGCGCCGCACGGGAACCCTCGACCCGGCCGTCGGCGGTGACCACGACGACTCCGGGACCCGTGGTGTCGAGTCCTGTCACATGGGAGCGCTCGAAGATCTCCACCCCGCGCTCCTCGCACACGCGGGCGAGCTCCGCCGCCATGCGGGCGGGGTGCACCATGCCGCACGCGTGCTTCTCCCAGACGGCGGCGAGATACGTGGGGGAGTGGACGGACGCCTGTGCCTCGGCCCGGTCGAGATAGACGACGCCCTCCTCGTCCTCCGCGGCCCATTCCTTCAGCCACTCCACCTGGTGGGGTTCGACCGCGGGTGCGAGCTGGCCGGTGCGCTCGAACTGGAAGTCCATGCCGTAGCGGGCCTCCGACTCCTCGATCGCGTCGAGGTTCTCGCGACCGAGCCTGTCGAGCACCGGCATCTCGTCGGGCCAGCGCGCCATGCCGTTCTCGTGGCCGTGCGTCAGACTCGCCTCGCAGAACCCGCCGTTGCGCCCCGAAGCCGCCCAGCCCACCCGCTGCGCCTCGACGACGACCACCTTCGCGCCCGGGTCGCGCTCGGTGGCGAGCAGGGCGGTCCACAGGCCGGTGTAGCCGCCACCGACGACGACCAGGTCGGCGCGGTGCGTGCCGACCAGGGAGGGTCGATCGGGCCTCAGGCTCTCGGGAAGGTCATCGCGCCAGAAGACGGAGTGCCTGGTGTCGGCGAGGGAATGCTGGACGACGGATACTGCCGGCCGCTGTCGTTCGAAGACGGTCGTGCCCACGGTTATCAACTCCGATGCGGGTGTCTGGTGCTCCCATCCTCGCCCGTCGGCGGCGGCAGTGCGGGCCCCCGCGTGTCGGGAGTTGTGCGTCGGTCGGACAGGTTGTCGTGCGCCCCCGATCGGGTCAGGCCGCGGGAGCGAGTTCCGCGGCGAGCGCGTCGACGTCGGCGACACGGGCGTAGGTGCCGTCGAGCGCCGCCATGAACGCCAGGTGCACCTGCGCGCCCGGCACGGTGCGGCCGTCGTAGGCGAGGTCGGGCGCCGCGCAGGCGTCCTGTGCGACGGCGAGGCGGAAGCCGAGATCGGATGCCGCGCGCACGGTCGCATCGACGCACATGCTCGACATCATCCCGGCGACGACGATCTCGTCGGGTGCCGCGGCGCGCAGCAGAGCCTCGAGCCCCGTGCCGAGAAAGGCGTTCGGCTCGTGCTTGACCACGACGTGCTCGGCACCGTCGGGCGCGACGCGCGGGTCGAACTCGACACCGGGCGTGCCCGCCGCGAAGAACGCGGCATCCGGACCGTCCCACACGTGCTGGACGTGGACGACCCGCTCACCCGTCGCGCGGAAGGCGGCGAGGAGCCGCGCAGCGGCATCGGCCGCGGCATCCGGGTCGACGAGCGGATGCCGCCCTCCCGGGAAGTAGTCGCGCTGGATGTCGATGAGGAGCAGGAGTCGGGTCACCCGCAACAGCATAGGGGCGGGCATGTCAGGCATCCGTCGCGGCGTAGACGCGCCTGCCCTCGACGAACGTCTGGAGTGTTCGGGTGGCCCCGATCTGGTCTGCGGGTCCGGCGAACGGGTCGCGGTCGAGCACGGCCAGGTCGGCCAGCTTGCCGACCTCGATGGTGCCGGTGGTCTCGTCGAGGTGGTTCACCCACGCCGATCCTGCCGTGTAGGCGGTGAGCGACGTCGCGAGGTCGATCGCCTGCTCCGGCAGGAACGCGTCGTACTCGCCCTCCTCGTAGCCGGGCGCGGCGGTGCGGTTCACGGCGGTGTGGATCGCGGCCATCGGATCGGGTGTCGACACCGACCAGTCGCTGCCGGCGGCGAGCACCGCGCCGGCCCGCAGCAGGTCGCCGAAGGGGTACTGCCAGGCGCTGCGCGGCTCACCGAGGAAGGGCAGGGTCAGCTCGACCATCTGCGGTTCGTAGGTCGCCCACAGCGACTGCATGTTGGCGGCGACGCCGAGCCGGCGGAAGCGCGGCACGTCCTCGGGGTGCACGACCTGGATGTGGGCGATGTGGTGACGGTTGTCGCCGCGGCCGTTGCGGGCGATCGCGTGCTCGACCGCGTCGAGGCACTCGCGCACCGCGCGGTCGCCGATCGCGTGGAAGTGCACCTGGAAGCCCTCGGCGTCGAGGAGCGGCACGGCCTCGTTGAGGATCTCCGGCGCGACGAACGAGATGCCGGAGTTGTCGGTGAAGTGGCCGTGGCCGTCGCAGTATGGCTCGAGCATCGACGCGGTGAAGTTCTCGGCGACGCCGTCCTGCATCACCTTGACGGATGTCGCGGCGAAGCGCCCGCCGCGGTACCGCTCGCGGCGCTCGAGGATCGACGGGATCTGCTCGAGGCCCTTCGTGCGGTCCCACCAGATCGCTCCGACCACCCGCGCCGTGAGGGTGCCGTCGGCCGCCGCCGCGAGGTAGGCGGGGCCGGGGTCGCCGGCATCCCCGTATGGGCCGACGATCGCGTCCTGCCAGCCGGTGATGCCGAAGGAGTGGAGGTACCGCTGACCCAGCAGGAGCGCCTCGGTCAGGCGCTCGAGCGGCTCCTCCGGCAGCAGGCGGTTGACCAGCGCCATCGCGCCCTCGTGCAGGGTGCCCGACGGGGCGCCGTTGGCGTCGCGCTCGATACGTCCGTCGGCGGGATCGGACGTGTCGCGATCGATGCCGGCGCGTCGCAGCGCCGCCGAGTTGACCCACGCCCCGTGGCCGTCGCGGTTCGGGAAGAACGCCGGCCGGTCGCCCGTGACGGCATCGAGGGCGGATGCCGTCGGCGTGCCGCCCGGGAACGCCGACATCTGCCAGCCGCCGCCGAGGATCCACTCGTCGTCGGTGTGCGCACCGACATAGTGGCCGATCGCCTCCATGTACTCCGACGCCGTACCGAGCTCGGACAGGTCGCAGCGGAGCATGTCGAGCCCGCCCCACACCGGATGCACGTGCGCGTCCTGGAAGCCCGGGATCAGCATCCGTCCCGCGAGGTCCACCACCTCCGTCGACGGCCCCACGAGGCCGCGGACGTCGTCGCCGCCGACGGCCGCGATGCGCCCGCTCGCGACAGCGACCGAAGTCGCCCGCGACCGCACGGTGTTCGCCGTGAACACGGGGCCGCCGGTGAAGACGAGGTCGGCGTAGGGCATGGGTCTCCTATCGCTGAGACGTCCGGTCAGCCGCCGGTCATCGTGCGGGCGATCTGCGTCGCGGAGTCGCCGGCGCGCTTGAGGACGAGCGCGACGAGCGCGAGCGCGATGAGCGTCAGCACGAGCATGATCGTCGACACCGCCGCGATCTCGGGGCGCAGGCCCGAGCGCAGCGCGCTCAGCACGTACACCGGCCACGGGGTCGTGCCGGACACCTGGACGAAGGCCGCGACGATGGTGTTGTCGAGGCTGAGCGTGAACGCCAGCAGGAATCCGGCGAGCACCGCCGGCATCGCCAGTGCGAGGGTGATGCGGCGGAACGTCGTCAACGGCTTCGCGTACAGGTCGGCGGAGGCCTCTTCGAGGTTCATGTCCTGACCCACGAGTCGTGCGCGCACGATGTACGACACCACGGCGGTCGCGAACAGCGATGAGCCGACCGAGAGGCGCACGATGCCGTCGTTGAACATCGAGATGCCCAGGTCCTGGCCGAGGAACACCATCCAGGGCAGCAGCGCCACTGCGTCGACGATCTCGGGGGTGACCGAGACGAGGAGCAGCAGCCCGAGGAACCACCACACCCACTTGCCGGGATGACGCGCCATCGCGATGCCGGCGAGCGTGCCCAGCACGGTCGCGATGATCGCCGCGATGAGCGCCGTGATCAGCGACACGCGGACGGCGCTCTGGATGGCCGGCTTCACCAGGATCGTGCTGAAGGCGTCGAACCCGAAGCCGTCCCACGACACGAGGAGGCGTCCGCTGTTGAACGAGTAGATGACGATCACGATGATCGGCAGGAACAGGAAGAGCATCACCAGCACGCCCCAGACGCCGAAGGCGACGTCCGACCACGACCTGCGCGCGCGCCGGCGGGGAGCCGCGGCCGGGCGCGCTTCGCGGGCCTGGGCCTGCAGGATCGTCTCGGTCTCGGTCTGCGTGGTCACGTCGTCGCCTCCAGCGCGCCTGCCGGCGCGGCATCCGTCGTCGTGTCGGCCACCGGACCCAGCACCAGCCGGCTGCGCGAGCGGAAGGGCAGGGCGATCAGCCAGATGATCACCGCGAACGCGCCGATCGTCAGCATGATCACGACCATGAGCAGCACGGCCATCGCGGAGCCGAGCGCCCAGTTCTGGGCGGTCTGGAACTGGCTCGCGACGAGCTGGCCGACCATGTTGCCCTTAGCGCCGCCGAGCACGGTCGCGGTGATGTAGTCGCCCATGAGGGGGATGAACACCAGCAGCACACCGGCGATGATCCCTGGCTGCGACAGAGGCAGGGTCACGCGCAGGAAGGTGGTGAGCTTGCCTGCGCCGAGATCCTTGGACGCTTCGCGCAGGGCCGGTCCGACACGGTCGAACGCGACGAACAGCGGCAGGATCATCAGCGGCAGATAGTTGTAGACCACGCCGATGATCACCGCGGTCCGCGTGTACAGCAGCTCGAGCGGGCCGTCGAGCACGCCGATGCCCTGCAGCAGCGATGACAGCCAGCCCTCGGGCGCGAGGATCACCTGCCACCCGATCGTGCGCACGAGGAAGTTCGTCCAGAACGGCACGAGCACCAGGGCGATGAGGATGCCGCGGCGCTCAGGCTTGACCTTGAAGGCCATCCAGTACGCCACCGGTGCGCCGATCGCGAAGCACAGCACGGTGCCGATCACACCCACCCAGAGGGTGTTCTGGAACGTCGCGAAGAACGTGGGCGAGACGGCCTCGGCATACCGGTCGAACGAGAGGATGTCGTTCGCATGGCTGCCGAAGACGCCCGGCTTGTAGCCGAAGCTGAACCACACCACCATCGCGACGGGCGCGACGAAGAACAGGAGGAGCCACGCCCACGCCGGAACGGCGAGCGCGGCTCCTGCCGAACGACTACGCACCGGCGGCAGCCTTCACCTCGTTGTAGATCTCGACGCGGGTCGTCTGCGAGTCGTTGAGCTCCTGCTCGTGCATGGTCTCGAGCTGCTCGGGGCTGAAGAAGATCATGTCGGTGTACTCCAGGCCGCTCTCCTCGGCCGCGGCCTGCATGTCCTTGCCGCCCACGTTGTAGCCGATGTAGTCGAGGTTGAGGGCGAGGTTCTCCGGCGCCATGGAGTAGTTGATGAAGGCGTGAGCCGCCTCGGGGTGCGGCGCTCCCGCGGCGATCGCCCAGTTGTCCATCCACAGCTCGGTCACGGGGCCGGGGAGCACCCACTGCCAGCGCTCGGGCTCGCTCGATTCCATCAGACCCAGGCGTGCGTCGCCGTTCCACGCCTGCATCAGCACCTGCGTGCCCTGCGGGATCGCGTTCGTGCCCGGGTAGGAGTCGAACGCCGAGATGTGCGGCGCGATCTGCTCCACGAGGAAGGCGCGGCAGGCTTCGAGCTCGTCGGGGTCCTCGGTGTTCCAGTCCAGGTCGTTGGCCCAGAAGTACGAGCCGATGATGCCCGCGGGGTCGTCCGACATCGCCGTCTTGCCGCTCGCCTCGTTCTGCGCGGCGTCGAAGAAGTCGTTCCACGTCGTCAGCTCGCGGGTGATGACCGTCTTGTCGTAGACGTATCCGGTCGTTCCCCACGCCTTGCAGACCGAGTAGTCGTTGCCCGGATCCCAGGCACGGCCGAGGAAGGCTGGATCCATGTTCGACATGTTCGGCAGAAGCTCCTTGTTGAACTTCGTCAGCAGGCCGTTCTCGATCATCTGCGGGATGAAGACGCCGGTCGGCACGACGATGTCGTAGCCCGAGGTGCCCTTCGCGGCGACCAGCTTCGCGATGAGCTCCTCGTTCGAGGAGTACGAGTCGAGGGTGACCTTGGGTCCGAGCTCGTCGGTGAATCCCTCGACGACGTCCGGCGAGTCGTACTCGCCCCACGTGTACACCGACAGGCTCCCCTCCAGGTCTCCGCCGGTGGCCTGTGGCGCGGGCGACCCGCCGCCGCCCGGCGTGCAGGCGGCGAGCACGGCGGTGCCGCCGGCGAGTGCCGCGAAGCTCAGGAAGCGGCGCCGCGAGAGCTCGCGCGCGATCACGGGCGCGGCAGCCTCGGGAGCGAGGATGCGAAGCGGCGTACGAGGCTGGGTCATCGGGTACTCCTGGTCGGGTCGGGAGCCGGAGAGGCGGATGCCGCGGCTGGGGGCGTGCGTCGGGTCGGGCGTGCTGTTCGGGTCAGGCGGTCGGTCTGGTCAGGCTGTCGGGGGCGCGATGTAGCCGCCCTGCTCCGCGGCCGCGTCGTCGGCGGCGGGGAAGAGCAGCACGTGATGCGCTCCCCACGTGCACACCACGTGGTCGCCGACGGCCAGCGCCGGGGCGTCCGGCGTGGGCCTCCGGACGATCAGGCTCTGATCGGCGCCGAGCCGCACCAGGAACTGCATCGTGTCGCCGAGATGCGAGACGCCGATCAGCTCACCGCGGGTCGCGTTCGCCTCGGAGAGGCTCGCGCCGGTCGCCGTACCCGAGCCCGCCGAGGGGTCCTTCTCGATCCGGATGAATTCGGGCCGGACGGCCGCCTCGCCGAGGTTCGTGCTGGTCAGCACGGGTGCCGCGGCGCGCACCAGCGCGTGGGGCGAGGTGATCGCCGCACCCGCCTCGGCCGCTGGGCCGCGGAAGAAGTTCTGCTGACCGACGAACGCCGCGACGTACGCCGACGCCGGACGCGCGTACACCGTGTCGGCGTCGGCGAGCTGCTCGATGCGGCCGGCACGCATGATCGCGATGCGGTCGCTCATCGACAGGGCCTCGCCCTGGTCGTGCGTGACGAAGACGAACGTGATGCCCAGCCGCGACTGCAGGAGCTTCAGCTCGAGCTGCATCTCCTCGCGCAGCTGCCGGTCCAGCGCGCCGAGCGGCTCGTCGAGCAACAGCACCGCGGGGCGGTTCACCAGTGCCCGCGCGAGTGCGATGCGCTGCTGCTGGCCGCCCGACAGCTGCGTGGGCTTCCGGTCGCCGAACCGCCGCATCTGCACCATGTCGAGCGCCTGCGTGACCCGCTCGCGCACCTCGGACTTCGGAGTGCGGCGCTGCTGAAGCCCGTACGCGACGTTCTCGGCGACCGACAGGTGCGGGAACAGGGCGTACGCCTGGAAGACCGTGTTGACGTCGCGCTTGTACGGGGGCGCCGCGAGCACCGAGCGTCCCGAGATGCGGATGTCGCCGGCATCCGGCTGCTCGAAGCCCGCGATCATCCGCAGCGTCGTCGTCTTGCCGCAGCCGGAGGGTCCCAGCAGCGAGATGAACTCACCCGGCTGGATCGTCAGCGACAGGTCGTCGACGGCGAGCTGCTCGCCGTAGTACTTCGTGATCCCCGACAGGACGACGGCCCCGCGCGCGGCCTCGCTCTCGCCGGGAACCTGCTCCGCGGGGTCTGCCGCCGCGGTCGCCGTGCCTGTGGACATCGTCACCTCGTGAGGGTCCTTCTGGTCGCGGGCCGCGCAACGCTGCACGGCCGATCGGGTGTGTCGAGTATTCAATAGCGGGACGTGCCCACCCGCAACGCGGCCACCTCCGAACCAGACGATCCGGGGTGCGTGCGGCCTCCGGTGCGACAGTTCGTCCGGACTTGTGTAACGGCCAGGAATCCGCGGTGTTTCAACGGTGCACCCCTCGGGGGTCGAAGGGATGCCGGTGCCCGGGCGACAGTTCGTCCGCCCGGCATCGTGATGAAAGCGTGCTGCAAGCGGCGTCAGCGCTGGCAGGACGGGCACCAGAAGACGATGCGCTCACGGGTGGGATCGGCACCGAGGCTTCCGCCGCGGATGAGGGTCCCGCATCGCCGGCACGGCCGGCCCTCGCGGCGGTAGACCCAGGTCGATCGTCCGGGGCGCTCGTCGCCGGTGAACGTGCGGCCCGACCGGTTGCGGTTCGCGCGGATCATGCGCGCGCCGAGGTCCACGATGGCGGCGGCATCCGTCTCGTTCGCCGGCGTCGTGGGAAGGACGCCGCGCACGAACAGGATCTCGTTGACGTACTCGTTGCCGAAGCCGGCGATGTTGCGCTGATCCTGCAGGGCGACGTGTACCGCGCGGGTGTCGGCGGCGAGGCGCTGAGCCGCCTCGACCGGGTCCCACGAGTCGGACAGCGGGTCGGGGCCGAGGTACCCGACGAGCTCGTCCTCGTCGGCAGTGGGCACCACTTTGATGTCGGCGAGGTCGAAGCCGACGGTCTCCCACGCGGTGCCGTCCGGCGCCGTCGCGCCGATCACCGCGCGCGCACGGAACCCGGGCGCACGCCACCGCTCGCCGTGCCGGTACACGTGCCACTCGCCCTCCATCTTGAGATGGGTGTGCAGCGTCCACGAGCCGATGCGGTGGAGCAGATGCTTGCCGCGCGAGACCACGCCGTGGACGACCTCGCCGCGAAGGTCGATCGTGGCCGCTTGCGGGACGCGCAGCTCGAACCGCGTCACCGTCGCCCCCGCCAGTGCTGCGTCGAGGCGGCGGGCCGTGCGGAAGACGGTGTCGCCTTCAGGCACGTGCGCCCGCCCGGTCCTCCGGCCCCGGAGCCTGGCGCGCCGCGGCACCCGCCGTGGGTCGGCGCAGGGTGAGGCCGCGCGGGGACTCCACGAAGCCGGCATCCCGCAGCGCCCTGCCGACCGCGGTGCCGTACACGAAGGCGCCGTTGACCTGCTCGATCGTCAGGGTGTCGAGCCGTCGCGCGCGAGCGGTCGCGGCGAGGTCGCGCGTGGCGGCGGCGAGCACCGGTTCCTCGCCCGTGAACGCGAGCGCCGACTTTCCTCCGCGCTCCAGGTACAGGGCGAGCGCGCCGTCGACGAGCACGATGAGCGCACCTGCCTTGCGTCCGGGGCGATGCCCGACGCCCTCGAGCGCGGGCCATGCCAGCGCCGCACCGTACGGATTCGCGGGGTCGGTGGCGGCGAGCGTCACGCTGCGCAGCGGCGGCGGGTCGGAGAGGCCGGCGAACTCACGCAGCCGGTCGACGGTGGCGGAGGCGGCGAACTGCGCGGCGCCGAGCTTCTCGATGACGTAGCCGCGCCGGCAGTGGCCGGCTTCTTCGAAGCCGGCGAGCACGCGGTACGTCTGCGCGAACCCGCCCGGCACGCCCTCGGACTGCACCGCGCCGCGGGTGACGACGCCGTAGCGGTCGAGCAGGAGGCTCGCCGTCGCGGTCGCGCGCAGGGCGGCGTCGGGCTCGGCCGCCGGCAGCAGCGACCATCGTCCGCCGATCGCCGGCGGACGGGCGGGGACGGATGCCGCGACGGACCGCACCGCGGCGCCCCGGTACAGGCGCGCCCGCGGGGTGCGTCTGCTGACGCGGTGCGCCTGCGAACCGCCTGACACGAGCGCCCGGACGGGAGCGAACGTGTCGTTGGTGATGCGTCCCGCCCAGGTGAGCCGCCACAGCGCCTCGACGACCGACTGCTCGTTCTCGGCGCCGGTCGCCTGCCGCAGCTGCGCGGCGAAGTAGGCGCCGCCGCCGTCGAGCGCGGCCAGCAGCTGGGCCTCGAGCGACCCCGGCGGGATCTCTTCGGCGTCGTCGGGCACGGAGAGCGTCAGCGGCACGGCGTCCGCCGGATGCAGCGCGATCCAGCCGTCGCGCCCCGGCAGCGTGCCGTGGCCCGACCAGATGACCTCGCCGGTGGCGGTCAGCTCGTCGAGCATCCCCGGCGTGTAGTCGGCGACCCGAGCCGGAAGCACGAGGGACTCCCAGGCGCTCGCGGGGATCGGGACGCCGGCCAGCTGCTCGACGACCGCCGCCACGCCGTCGATGCCCTCCAGCGGCCGGGTGACGTGTTGCCACACAGGCAGGAACCGTGCGTAGGCATGCTGCGGCACCGGCTCGACGCTGCCGCGGATCGCCGCGAGGGAACGCATCCGCAGCCGGCGCAGCACCTCGGTGTCGCACCACTCCGCCTCGTCGCCCCGCGTTCCCGAGCCGTCGTCCGAGCCAGGGGGCGGGTCGGGCAGGAAGAAGCCGCTCGTGACCCTGCCCTGCGATTCGAGCCGCTGCAGGGTGTGACGGGCGACGGCGACGCCGATGCCGAGGCGGTCGGCCGCGGCATCCGCCGTGAAGGGCCCATGGGTGCGCGCGTAGCGGGCGAGCAGGTCGCCGAGCGGGTCGGCGACCGGCTCGAGGAACGCGGTGGGGATGCCCACCGGCAGAGCCACCCCGAGCGCATCGCGCAGACGCCCGGCGTCTTCGATCGCGGCGACGCGCGTCGCCCCGGCGATCGTCACCGGGATCGCGCGGCGCGAAGTGATCAGCGCGTCGAGGAGAGCGGATGCCTCGCCCGAGGTCGCGTGCGCATCCGCGACGCCGTCGCCCTCCGCCTCGAGCCGCAGGGCGGCCTCGGTCGCGTCGAGCGGACCCAGCAGACGCAGGAGGTCGGCGACGCCCTCCAGGCCGCGCGCGCGGCGCTCGGGATCGAGCCGCTGCGCCTCGCGCTCGAACTGGGCGATGACGTCAGGGTCGAGGAGCTCGCGCATCTCGACCTTGCCGAGCAGCTCCGACAGCAGCGCCGGGTCGACCGACAGCGCGGCGGCCCGGCGCTCGGCCAGCGGCGAATCGCCCTCGTACATGAAGGCGCCGACGTAGCCGAACAGCAGGTCGCGCGCGAACGGCGAGGGCTGCGCCGGTTCGGTCTCGATGAGGCGGATGCGGCGCTCGCCGATGCCGCGCATGAGCCGCAGGAGGGCGGGGACGTCGTAGACGTCCTGCAGCACCTCGCGCAGCGTCTCGAGGATGATCGGGAACGTCGGGTAGCGGCGGGCCACCTCGAGCAGCTGCGCAGAGCGCTGCCGCTGCTGCCACAGCGGGGTGCGCTTCCCGGGATTGCGCCGGGGCATGAGCAGCGCCCGCGCCGCGCACTCCCGGAACCGCGAGGCGAACAGCGCGGAGCCGCCGACCTCCTCGGTCACGATCTGGTCGAGCTCATCGGGGTCGAAGACGAAGAGGTCGGCTCCCGGCGGCTCGGCCGTGGCATCGGGAATCCTGGCGATGATGCCGTCGTCGCTGGCGACCGCGGATCCGTCGACCCCCAGCCGCTCGCGGATGCGGGCGTTGACGGCGAGCGCCCACGGCGCATGCACCTGCATGCCGTACGGGGAATGCAGGATGACGCGCCAATCGCCGACCTCGTCGCGCCCGCGCTCGACGGTCAGCTGACGGTCCGTCGGCAGCGTGCCGGTGGCCTCCCGCTGCTCTGCGAGGTAGGCCAGCAGGTTGTCCTGCGCGTACTCGTCGAGCCCGGCGTCGTGCAGGCGCGACTCGGCCTTCTCGGGCTTCGCGGTCGACACCTCGCGCGAGAACCTGCCGAGGGCCTCGCCGAGCTCGGCCGGACGGCCGATGCCGTCGCCGTGCCAGAACGGCACCTTGCCGGGCTGGCCGAACGCGGGGACCACGTTGACGCGATCGTGCGTGATCTCGACGATGCGCCAGCTGGTCGTGCCGAGGGTGAACACGTCGTTCACGCGCGACTCGTAGACCATCTCCTCGTCGAGCTCGCCGACGCGGGCGTTCTGCGACTCACCGGCGATGAAGACGCCGAACAGCCCGCGGTCGGGGATCGTGCCGCCGCTGGTGACCGCGATGTGCTGAGCGCCCGGGCGCCCGGTGAGCACGCCCAGGTCGCGGTCCCAGACCACGCGCGGACGCAGCTCGGCGAACTCGTCGGACGGGAATCGCCCGGCGATGAGGTCGAGCGTGGCCTCGTAGGCCGACCGGGGGAGCGAGCGGAAGGGGGCGCTGCGCTTCAGCGTCTCGTACCAGCCCTCGACGTCGACGGGCGCGATGGCGGCGGCGGCCACCGTCTGCTGCGCCAGGATGTCGAGCGGGTTCTGCGGGATGGCGATCGCCTCGATCTGTCCGGCCAGCATCCGCTCGGTCACGATCGCGGTGTGCAGCACGTCGCCGCGGTGCTTCGGGAACAGTGCGGCACGACTGACCTCGCCCACCTGGTGGCCGGCGCGGCCGATGCGCTGCAGTCCGGATGCCGCACTCGGCGGCGCCTCGACCTGGATCACGAGGTCGACGGCGCCCATGTCGATGCCCAGCTCGAGGCTCGAGGTCGCGACGACGCATCGCAGGACGCCCGACTTGAGCTCTTCCTCGACCTGCGCCCGCTGCTCCTTCGACACCGACCCGTGGTGCGCCTTCGCGAGCACGGGGTCGGCGCCCGCCGTCGCGCCGGCCTGCGCCATCATCGCCGCGGGGACCGCCTGCTCGGGGAGGTCGAGACCGAGGCGTTCGGAGTAGATCTCGTTGAGCCGGCCCGTGAGCCGTTCGGCGAGCCGGCGCGAGTTGCAGAACACGATCGTGGAGCGGTGCAGCAGGATGCGATCGACGATGGCCTCTTCGACGTGCGGCCACACCGACCCGGTCATCTCGGTCTCGCCGGCGCCGGACGCCCGGCGCGGATCGCCTCCCGAACCAGCCGCGGCTCCGGAGCCGTCGGCGAACCAGTCCTCGTCGATCGCCTCCTCCGGCCCGTCGGCCGAGGACGCGGCATCCGGATCGGCCCAGGCGTCGTCGTCGGATCGGTACGGGCTGGGCGCGGGCGGCGGGTTCAGCATGTCGCCGATCGGCACGACGACCTTCATGTCGAACGCCTTCGTCGCGCGGGGCGCGACGATCTCGACCGGTTCGGCACCACCGAGGAACCGGGCGACCTCGTCGATCGGACGGACGGTCGCCGACAGGCCGATGCGCTGGGCAGGCGGGGCCTCGGGAGCGAACGAGCGACGCAGCGCGTCGAGCCGCTCCAGGCTCACGGCCAGATGCGCGCCGCGCTTGGTCGCGGCGACGGCATGCACCTCGTCGACGATGACCGTGTGCACGTCGCGCAGAGTCTCGCCCGCACGGCTCGTCAGCATGAGGTAGAGCGACTCGGGGGTCGTGATGAGGATGTCGGGCGGGGTCTGAACCAGCTTGCGGCGGTCGCCCGCGGGGGTGTCGCCGGAGCGCACGCCCACCGTGACGTCGGGCACCGTGAGGCCCAGCCGGCGCGCGGACTGGCCGATGCCCACGAGCGGCGACCGGAGGTTGCGCTCGACGTCCACCCCCAGCGCTTTCAGCGGCGAGATGTAGAGGACGCGGGTCGCGGGGACTGCGGCAGCGTCGGTCCGTTTCTTCCTGCCGGAGGCGCTAGCGCTCGCCGGAGCGGCGGCCTTGTCATGGAAGATGCGGTCGATCGCCCACAGGAATGCCGACAGCGTCTTGCCGGAGCCGGTCGGCGCGACCACCAGTGCGTGCTTGCCCGCGGAGATGGCCTGCCACGCGCCCTTCTGGGCGTCGGTCGGGGCGTGGAAGGCGCCACGGAACCAGTCCTGCGTGGCAGGACCGAACCGCTCGAGGACGTCTCCCATCACTCCATCTTCGTCGCGATCGCCGACATCCGGCCAGGGCGGGCCGCAACCCGGTCGCGTAGGATCGGTGCTCGCGTGTCCCCCCGCACGCGCTCACCGCCGAGGATCGTGATGGAGTCGACGCCCTCGAGCGGGTCGGAGACCCCGGCGCCGCTCACCCCTACGGCCACGCCCACGGGCGTCGACGCCTCGTGGGTGCGGTCGCGACGAGTGCAGACCTTCGCGCTCGGAGCGCTGGTCAGCGCGCTCGCGCTGTCGCTCGTGGTCGTGGTCACCGCGGTGTTCGGGGCGGTGCAGGGCGACCGCTCGCCCAGGCCCGCCGATCCCGCGCCCGCGTCGGAGGTGCGCGTCACTCCCCGGGCCTCGCCGCCCGCGCCGACATCGTCTCCCTCTCCCACTCCACCGGTTCCCCCTGCGGAACCGCAGCCGGATGCGGGTGACGACGGGCAGACCGATCCGGCGATCGAGCAGGCACCGGCTCCGGCGCCGACCGCGCCGGCGACGGAGGAGAGCGACTCCTCCAGCGGTCCCGGCAACAGCGGCAGCGCCCCCGGCCGCACCAAGGAGCCGAAGAAGCCCTGACCCGCGGTCCGGTCGGCGTCCGATCGGGACCTCGGCCGTGCCGAAGCCGATCGGATCGGTGCGAGATCGCCGCGGGCGTCGGCGCCGACGCGGCCGTCGCTCCCTGACCGACGTCAGTTCTCGTCCGGCAGGAGGATCCACAGCAGCAGGTACATCAGGATCGATACGCCGAAGAACACGGTCGACGCGACCGTGAGCACACGCACCGGCACCACGCTGCAGCCGAAGCGGTCTGCGATGCCCTGGCAGACCCCGGCGAGCATGCGTCCCCGTCGGGGACGGACCAGGCGATGCATGCGTTCATCATCGCGTGGCGAAGGTGTGTGCGCCAGGGGTGCGCGAGCGGCTGCTCGGCGTCAGCGCTCGGAGGGGACCAGGATCCAGAGCAGGATGTAGGCCCACAGCGACAGGCCGAAGAAGACGACTGCGATCACGGTGAGGATCCGGATCACGGTCACGTTCCACCCGAAGCGGTTGGCGACGGCGGCGCAGACGCCGGCGATCCATCGGCCCTGCTGAGGTCTCACGAGTGCGTTCATGACTTCATCATCCGCGAGTCGGGCCGGCGGCGCACGGGTGCTGGCCCCCGGACCGGCAGGGGAGCAGGCCGCGGCCGAGCGCGAGGCTCGGCCGCGGCCCGCGCTCAGCGCTCCGTCAGCGTGCCGTCGCGGTCGAGCTCGAGCACGAGGCTGACGCCGATGCGCTCGAGGAACGCGTCGTCGTGGCTCACCACGAGCACCGCACCGCGGTAGGCGGCGATCGCGTCGACGAGCTGGTCAACCGTGTCGAGGTCGAGGTTGTTCGTCGGCTCGTCGAAGACGAGCAGCTGCGGCGGGGGATCGGCGAGCATCAGCCGGGCGAGAGCCACCCGGAAGCGCTCGCCACCCGACAGCGTTCCCACCGGGCGCTCGACGGCGGCTCCTCGGATGAGGAACCTCGCCAGCCGGTTGCGCAGCTCGACGATCGTGACGCCGGGTGCCGACGGAACGACGTTCTCGAGCACCGACGCCGCATCGTCGAGCCCGTCGACGCGCTGCGGCAGGTACCCGACGCGGTCGGTGTGCAGCGCGCCGCGTGCCGAACTCCTCAAGAACCCGTCGGGCTGCTCGCCCAGACGGGATGGCGCACCGAGGCCGCCGGAATCTGAGGAGTTCGTGCTCCCGGAACCCACGAGCCGCTCCAGCAGCGTCGTCTTGCCCGTTCCGTTCGGGCCGATCAGCGCGACCCGCTCGGGCCCCTGGATCACCCACGAGCGCTCGCCGTCGCCCAGCGTGGCGATGCGGCGTCCCGCGGGCACGCCGGGGTCGGGCAGGTCGATCTTCACGATGTCGTCGTCGCGCACGCGGCGCTCCGCGACATCGAGGGCCTCGCGCGCGGACGCCTCGCGGTCGGCCTTCTCGCCGCGCAGCTTGCCGGCCGAGACCTGGGCCGCCATCCGGCGACCGTTCGCGACGATCTTGGGCACGCGCTTCTCGTCGAACGCTTTTTGCCCCATCGCGGCTCGGCGCGAGATCGTCGTCTCGGCCTCGATGCGCTGGCGCTTCTCGCGCTTGACGGCCTGGCGCGCCGCCCGCTCGGCGTCACGGGCGGCGCCCTGCTCGGCATCCAGCCATGCCCGCCATTGCGAGTACGGACCGCCGAACACCGACAGCTCGTTCGCGTACAGCTCGGCCGTGTCGTCCATCAGCTCGAGCAGCGCCGTGTCGTGGCTCACCACGACGAGGGCGCCTCGCCACGAGCGCACCATGTCGTACAGGCGCGCGCGGGCGTCGCGGTCGAGGTTGTTGGTCGGCTCGTCGAGCAGCGCGATCTCGGGACTGCGCAGACGGATGCCGGCGATCGCGGTGAGCACCGCCTCGCCGCCCGACAGCTGCCCGACGCTGCGGTCGAGCATGTCAGGTGCGAGTCCGGCCTCGGCGAGCGCGGCGTGCGCGCGCGCCTCGATGTCCCAGTCGGAGCCGACCGCGTCGAAGTGACGCGGATCGGGATCGCCGGACTCGATGGCGCGCAGCGCGCGGAGGGTGTCGCCGACGCCGAGCAGGTCGGCGACGGGCCGATCGACGTCGAGAGTCAGCCGTTGCGGCAGGTACGCGGCATCCGCTGTCCGCGCGATGTGGCCCGCGGAGGGTGTGAGACCTCCGGCGATGAGGCGCAGCAGCGTGGACTTTCCAGAGCCGTTGCGACCGACGAGGCCGGTGCGACCGGTGCCGAACGATCCGGAGACGTCGGCGAGGGCGACGGTGCCGTCGGCCCAGGCGAATGAGACCCGGTCGAGGACGATGACAGGTGTGAGAGTGTGTGCAGGCATGAGGCCTCCTATGTCAGTAGAGCGCTGACACCGAGGACCGCGGACCCCCGCCCGGAGCGTGCCGGCCCGAGAAAGGCTGAGGCATCGCGGGAGGAGAAGCGATGGATCGACGAGCAGCGCGGAATCTTCAGGCGCTGCGAGACGTCGAGGGTCGACGGAGCAGCGCGATTACAGCGCGGATGCGTCGATCAGCTTCAAGGGAGTTCCTCACCGAGGGGACAAAGGCCGAGAGACACCATAGCGGACGACGCCGACCATGGCCAGGGAACGCGATCAGTCGACCGTGTCGAGCGCCGTCAGCCGCTTGTCGAGGAATGCCGCCACGTCGCCGAGCTCCTGCTCCGAGACGCTGTGCGTGAGACCCGGGTAGACGCGGCCGCTGAGATCGGCGTGCTCGGGGAGCCACTGCGTGGTGTGGGCGACGACGAACCCCGGGATGACGTCGTCGTTGGTCCCTCGGCCCCAGAACACCGGCGGGCGCCGCTCGGCGAGCTCGGCATCCCCCGGAAGCTCGCCGGGTGTGGCGTAGCCCGACAGGTTGACGGCGTACGCGAAGCGCTGCGGCTCGAGGCGCATCGCCTGCAGCGACACCGCACCGCCCTGCGAGAACCCGAGGAGGCCGACGGATGCCGCACCCGCCGCGTGCGCGTCGATCCACGCGATCACGGCCTGCGCCGCGCGGGTCACATGCGAGGCGTCGGCGCCCTCGAACCCGTCGATCGGATACCAGGATCGCCCGGGTGCCGGCCACGGTGGCGCGAGCGGCGCCGCGAGGCTCGCGACGACGAACGCGTCGGGAAGGTACTGGCGGAGCGGATAGAGGTCGTGCTCGTCGGCACCGTAGCCGTGGAGGAGCAGCAGCAGGTGCCGGCCGCCGACGGCCGAGCGTTCGGCCGACCACAGCACGGCGTCGGCGTCGAGGACGAGCGCTTCCGGCATGCCCTCATCCTCCCATCGGCGACAGACACGACGCAGGCGATCGTTCGGGCGACCCGACGCACATCAGAATCCGAACGGGTGACGCGCGGCGAGATCGGAACGGAGCGGGTATACAGGAGGCATGTCCGTGCGCACCCCTGACCCCGAACCTGCGGGCGACGAGCCGTTCGGCCCGCCGGCGGGGAACATGTCCAATCCGGCCTGGCTGAGCGACATCGAACTGGAGGAGGCGCGCCGCCGGCTGCCGATGCTCTACGTCGAGGGCGTGCCGGTGCGCACCGACGGCATGGGGCAGGTCACCCAGGTCGGCATCCTGCTGCGGGCGACACCGGTGGGTGAGATCTCGCGCACGATCGTCTCGGGCCGCGTCCGCTACGGCGAGACGATCCGCGACGCCCTCTTCCGCCACCTCGAGAACGACCTGGGCCCGATGGCGTTCCCGATGCTCCCGCCGCAGCCGACGCCGTTCACCGTGGCCGAGTACTTCCCTCTCCCCGGCGTGAGCGCGTACCACGACGACCGCCAGCACGCGGTGTCGCTCGCGTTCGTCGTGCCGGTGACCGGTACCTGCGAGCCCCGTCAGGACGCGCTCGAGGTGACCTGGCTGACTCCGGAGGAAGCGGCATCCGACGCCCTCTCGGCTGAGATGGAAGGCGGCCGGGGGACTCTCGTGCGCATGGCTCTCGCGAGCGTGGGCGCGCTGCGCTGACCGATCGGCGCCGACCGCCGGATCTCTTCGCGAACCGTCTGCATCGCCCCTAGGCTCGCAGGGTGACCCTCGAGCCCCTGCCCTTTCCGTCCGACGCCGCCGGATGGGCGGCCTTCGCCGATGAGCGCCCCGCCGCCCGGATCGCCCAGGTCCACGACATCGACGACCGGCTGAGATCCGAGCCGTCGCTGACGACCGTCGAGCGTCTGGAGCTGTGGAACGACGCCGACATCGCGCTCAGCGAGGCGCTCAGCGAGGCCTACGTGCTCAGCGAGGCGCACCCCGACCAGGCGGTGCGCGAGCGCGCCGAGGCGCAGGTGCAGACGGTGGAGTCGCTGTCGGCGGCCCGGCTGCTCGACCGTGATCTCTGGAAGGCCTTCGCCGATGCGCAGGCGACGGCGCTCGATGACGATCAGGCGCGGCTGCTCGCCCACCTGCTGCGCGACTTCCGGCGCGGCGGCGTGGAGCTCGACGATGCCGACCGCGAGCGCGCCCGGCAGCTCGCGGACCGCGACACCGAGCTGTCGCTGGCGTTCTCACGGAACATCCGCGACGGGCGTCGCGAGATCGCCGTCCCTGCGGACGGGCTCGCGGGAATGCCGCAGGACTTCATCGACTCACACCCCGCCGACGAGCACGGGCGGGTGACGCTGTCGACCGACTACCCCGACCTCATGCCGGTCCGCGACTACGCCCGCGACCGTGCGACGCGGATCGCGCTGGTGAGCGCCTACAACGACCTCGCGTGGCCCGAGAACGACGCGATCCTGGCCGAACTGCTCGACGTCCGCGCCGAGCGCGCCCGGCTGCTCGGCTACCCCGACTGGGCCGACTACGAGACCGAGACCCGCATGATCGGGTCCGGTGCGGCGATCCCCGCGTTCCTGTCGCGGCTCGACGAGGCGTCGCGCTCGGCGGCGGAGGCGGAGTACCCGCAGCTGCTCGAGCGGCTGCGGCGCGATGTCCCCGACGCCGAGGTCGTGACCATCGCCGACTTCTGGTACCTGCTGGGAGCGATCAAGCGCGAGCAGTACGACGTGGACGCCCAGCTGGTGCGCTCGTACTTCCCGTTCGAGCGGGTCGTGGCGGGGGTGCTCGACGTCACCGGCCGCCTGCTCGACGTCCAGTACGTGCCGGTGGAGGCGCACGCCTGGCACGAGGACGTGCAGTCGTTCGACGTGATGCGGGGCGATGAGCGACTGGGACGCATCCACCTCGACCTCCACCCGCGCGAGGGCAAGTTCAGCCACGCGGCCTGCTTCCCGCTGGCACCGGGCGTCGCGGGCCGGGTGCTTCCCGAGGCCGCGCTGCTGTGCAACTTCTCCCGCGGCCTCCTCGAGCACGACGAGGTGGTGACCTTCTTCCACGAGTTCGGTCACCTGGTGCACGACATCCTCGGCGGCCGCCAGCGATTCGCGCGATTCAGCGGAGTGGCGACGGAATGGGACTTCGTCGAGGCGCCCAGCCAGCTGCTGGAGGAATGGGCTTGGGATGCCGGAGTGCTCGCCTCGTTCAGCGCCGACGCGCAGGGCGAACCCATCCCCGCCGATCTCGTGGAGCGGATGCGCACCGCCGACGCCTTCGGACGCGCGCTCGAGGTGCGCCGGCAGCTCGGACACGCGAACGTGTCGTACCACCTGCACGTTGATCGGCCGGCCGATCTGCAGGCGGAGACCGAGCGCCTCTACGCCGACGCCAGCCCGGTCCAGCCGCTGCCGGGACTCCACTCCTACGCGGGGTTCGGGCACCTCACCGGCTACGGCGCGTGCTACTACACGTACCAGTGGAGCCTCGTGATCGCGCGCGATCTGCTGAGCGGCTTCGCCGGTGGACTGATGGATGCCGAGGCCGCGCGCCGCTACCGCTCCGAGGTGCTCGAGCGGGGCGGATCGCGCGATGCGAACGACCTCGTCGAGGCGTTCCTCGGCCGCCCGTCGTCGTTCGAGGCATACCGGGACTGGCTCGCCGGCGCCTGACGTTTCGCCAACACCGCCGGGCGTTGTAGGGTTCACCTACCCTGATACGCAGTCACCTGCGACACAACCCCCCGGTGTCGTCGAGGACGGTGCGGCCACCGCTGCTCGCGCGCGAGGCGACACGTTCGCCGGCGCTGTGGGCCCGGACGCACGCCTCCGCCGAGAGCACTCGCCGACACAGCAAGCCAGAAGCGGAGACACACCGATGTCCGACCACGCCGTGAACGCCGGTACTCCGGGCCAAGACGACCCGACCCCGTTCGACAACCTCCTCGGCGGCGGCGGCGGCGGCGGCGGCGACGCGGCGACGACCTCGTTCGGGTCGGGCTTCACGACGACATTCCGCGGGTACGACAAGGAAGAGGTCGACGCCGCGATCGCCGGGCTCGACGCGCGCGTGCGCGCGGCGCACGACGAGGTGGCGCAGCTGAAGCAGCACCAGCGTCGTGCGGGTGCCGCGGTCGCGCAGAGCCGCGCGAAGGCGGAGCGACTGGAGGCGGAGCTCCAGGCTGCCGCGGAGAAGCGCCAGGCCGAGATCGACGCCGCCATCGCGGCTCGCCGCGCGGAGCTGGATGCCGCGCTGCAAGCCAAGCAGGACGAGATCGAGCGGCTCGAGGCGGCGCTCGAAGAGGCCGAGGAGGGCCGCCGGGCGGAGCTCGCGCGGGTCGCGGCCGAGGCTTCCGCCGCCCGCGACGAGGAAGGCGACGTCGTCCAGCAGCTGCGGGGCGAGATCGAACTCGCGAACGCGAAGCTCGCTGACGCCGAGCAGCGGGTGCAGGCACTGAGCGACGAGCTCGTCGGCGCGACGACCGAGTCGCCGAACCGCCAGCAGTTCGAGGAGGTGCTGCGGGTCGCCGAGGACCAGGCGAGCCTCCTGATCCGCAACGCGAGCGTCCAAGGCGATCGTCTGCTCGAGGCGGCCCGCGAAGAGATCGCGAACCGGCGTTCCTCGGCGCTGGCCGAGGCGGAGGCCATCCTCTCGCAGGCCCAGCACGAGGCCCAGCAGGTGCGCCTCAAGATCGACACCGAGCTGACTGCGCATGAAGCACGCATCGAGCGCGAGGCGGCGCACGCCGCCGAGAAGGTGTCGCAGGCCGAGCGCGAGGCCGCGGCCATCCGCTCCGAGGCGGAGAAGGGGGCAGCCGTGCTGCGCTCTTCCGTCGCGCGCGAGACGGCACGCGATCGGTCCGACGCCGAGGAGGCGGTGCGCGAGCTGCGCCTGCGGGCACTCGAGTTCGAGGCGTCCCTCACCCGTCGCCAGGACGACGCGCACCAGGAGTTCCTCGTGCTGCACAACCAGGCCGTCGCCCACGCCGAGCGCATCACGCAGGACGCGAACGATCAGGTCGCAGCGTCGCTCGATCACGCGCAGCGCGTGTCGGTCAAGGCCGAGGACTTCGAGCGGCTGATGCGCGCGCAGTCGCAGCAGATCGAGGCCGATGCGCAGCTGCGCGCACGCGAGCACCTCGAGCGGGCGCACGTGAAGGCCGAGCGCATCATCGATCTGGTGACCACTCACTCGCAGGCGGTGCTGCGCGACGCCGAGGACCGCACGCGTCAGCTGCGCTGGCAGCAGCACCAGCTGATGAGCTTCATGGCCGAGGTGAAGGAGCTCATCCGCCCCGAGACGTCCGTCACGCCGGCAGTCGCCGCCGACCATGACGCCGGGATCGCGGACGTCGATCGGGAGCAGTCGGATGCCGAGTCCGGCGAAGCCGTCGATGTCGGGCCCGCCGAGGCCGAGGCCCTCACGCTCGAGCCTGAGGGGTTCGAGCCCGCGGAAGCGGAGGACGCCGCGACCGGTGGCGGCGAGCAGCCCGAGCGCGCCGACGAGTCGGATTCCCGCAGCTCCGAAGAGGAGTGACGCGCCCGCCCACGCCGTCGCACGCCGAGAGCAGAGGCCCCGAGTTCTTCCCAGGGTTCGGGGCCTCTCGGTGTCGACGCGACCGGGGCGCCGACCCGGCGTCTCGACTAGACGGCGGAGGTCTCGCGGGCGATCGCGGCGAGGAAGGCGTCGATGTCGTTCTCGGAGGTGTCGAAGCTGCACATCCAGCGCACCTCGTTCTTCGCGGCATCCCAGTCGTAGAACTTGAAGGACGCGCGGAGGCGGTCCGCGACGCCGTCGGGCAGGGTGGCGAAGACGCCGTTCGCCTGGGTCGGCTGCGTGAACGCGACCCCGCGGATGGAGCCGTCGGCCAGGCCCGTCTCGATGCCCGCGCGCAGGCGCTGCGCCATCGCGTTGGAGTGCGACGCGTTGCGCAGCCACAGGTCGCCCTCGAGCAGGGCGAGCAGCTGCGCCGACACGAAGCGCATCTTCGACGCCAGCTGCATGTCGAGCTTGCGCAGGAACTTCAGGCCCTCGGATGCCTCAGTGTTCAGCACCACGATCGCCTCGCCGAGCATCGCGCCGTTCTTGGTGCCGCCGAAGCTGAGCACGTCGACGCCCGCGTCGCGGGTGAACGCCCGGAACGGCACGCCGAGCGACGCGGCGGCGTTCGAGATGCGCGAGCCGTCCATGTGCACGCGCATGCCCAGGCTGTGCGCGTGGTCGGCGATGGCGGTGATCTCGTCGACCGTGTACAGCGTGCCGAGCTCGGTGGACTGCGTGATCGACACGGCCAGCGGCTGCGCACGGTGCTCGTCGCCCCAGCCCCACGCTTCGCGGTCGATGAGCTCGGGCGTGAGCTTGCCGTCGTCGGTGGGCACGGTCAGCAGCTTGATGCCGGCCACGCGCTCGGGGGCGCCGCCCTCGTCGACGTTGATGTGCGCGGTGCCTGCCGTGACGACGGCGCCCCAGCGGGGGAGCATCGACTGCAGCCCGACGACGTTCGCACCGGTGCCGTTGAACACCGGGAACGCCTCGACGCCCTCGCCGAAGTGGCCGGCCATGACCTCCTGCAGGCGTGCCGTGTAGACGTCGTCGCCGTAGGAGACCTGGTGGCCGTCGTTGGCGGCGGCGATCGCGGCCAGCACCTCGGGGTGGATGCCCGAGTAGTTGTCCGAGGCGAAGCCCCGCAGGTTCGGGTCGTGGATCGTGGTCACGGGTGTCCAATCTAGTTCGCGCTGCGATCCGGCTCCGCCGGGGATCGTCAGAGCGAAGGGTCGGTGAGTTCGACAATCGTGTCGTTCGTCTCGGCAGCGGGCGTCGCCCAGAGGTCCGCGAAACGCTGCGCGAGCGCCTCCTCGAGACCGTCGAGGCTCTTGGTGCGGAAGATGACGGATGCCGCGGCCAGCGGCTGCCCGGAATCCTTCGCGGCCTTCGCGAACCCCTGTGCGACGGCTCGCGCCCAGGCCTCGCTCGCGGACTTGACGGCGGCGTAGTTGGCGCCGCCGGCGAGCGGGCGGTTGACGGCGAGCGACGAGACGATGGCGGTGCGCGCCGACGAGGACGCGCGCAGGTCGGCGTCGAACGCGCGGCTGACGTGACGGAGCGCCGTGAAGGAGCGCTCGAGGAAGCGGTAGTCCTCCTCGGTCTGGCCTGCGAGGCCGCCGCCGCCGCGCCATCCGCCGACGAGGTGGAGCACTCCGTCGACGGGGCCGTCGGCGGCGTGCACGCGCTCGGCGAGGGCAGCGACGTCCGTTTCATCGGTCAGGTCGCACACCTCGGCGCGCAGGCTTCCGGCCGAGCCCACATCGGCGACCCCGGCATCCGCTCCGACGGAGTCCACGAGATCGTTCAGCTTCTCGGGATCCCGTCCGACCGCGATGACCCGCGCCCCCGCTGCCACCAGTTCGCGGGTCGCCGCGAGACCGGACGCGCTCGTCGCACCGGCGATGATGACAAGGCTGCCTGCAACGCTCATGCTCCTACCCTTCCACGTCGAGAACCCGCGGTCTCGGCGAACGACCACGTTCCCGCCAGGCCGGTGCAAGCCCAGCGGGAACGGTGCAGGCGCTCAGGAGTCGCGGCCGGTGATGCCGGCGGTCGACTCGATGACCGGCTTCATCTTCTTGTCGAGCGCCTCGAAGAACATCGACAGCGGGAACTCGTCGTCCATGACCGCGTCGGTGTAGCCTTTGGGCGCTCCGGCGAGGATCTCGTCGGGGAGTCCGCGTGCCCAGCGCGACGCCGGGTGGGGCGTCAGCGTGGTCCGCACGAGGTCGTAGGCCGCGAGCCAGTGCGCGGTCTTGGGCCGGTCGATCGAGCGCCAGTAGAGCTCGTCGATCGCCTCGCCGAGTGCCACGACGGCGGCGGGCACGTTCTCCCAGTCGAACGTCAGCGCCGTGTCGGTCCAGTGCAGCACGTCGCGCTGGTGCAGCCACGCGAACAGCAGCTGACCGCCGAGCCCGTCGTAGTTGCGCACGCGCGACCCGGTGATCGCGAAGCGGAAGATCCGGTCGAAGATCACGGCGTACTGCACGAGCTTCGCGTGCTCGAGCATCTCGACCTCGGCGGGGTCGAGCGGTTCGACCGGTTCACCGGCCGCGACAGCGGCGACCCGCTCCGACAGCCGGCGCTCGATCGCGACGCACTCGCGGAAGGCGGTGAGGTCGCATCGCAGTTCCTCGAGCGAGTACAGGAAGTACGGCATCCGCTGCTTGATCATGAAGGGATCGAACGGCAGGTCCCCCCGCATGTGCGTGCGGTCGTGGATGATGTCCCACATCACGAACGTCTTCTCGGTGAGCGCCTGGTCGTCGAGCATGCGCGCGGCATCCGCCGGCAGGTCGAGCTTCGTGATCTCAGCGGCGGCGCGCACGACGCGTCGGTAACGCGCCGCCTCGCGGTCCTGGAAGATCGCGCCCCACGTGAATCGCGGAATCTCGCGCATCGCCACGGTCTCGGGGAAGAGCACGGCGCTGTTGGTGTCGTACCCGGGCGTGAAGTCGAGGAACCGCAGCGACACGAACAGCTTGTTGCCGTAGTCGCCGCCCTCGAGCCGCGCGATGAACTCGGGCCAGATCACCTCCACGAGCACGGCCTCGACGCGACGGTCGCTCGAGCCGTTCTGCGTGTACATCGGGAAGACGACGAGATGACGGATGCCGTCGGCCCGGTCCTGCTGCGGCTGGAACGCCTGCAGCGAATCCAGGAAGTCCGGGATGCCGAAGCCCTCGTCCGCCCAGCGCTCGAAGTCGCGCACCGACGCGGCGAGGTACTCGGCGTCATGCGGGAACGCGGGAGCGAGAGCGCGGATGCCCCCGACGATCCCGGCGACGTGGGCGCGGGCGTCGACGTGCGCGGCGGCATCCGGAACGGAGCCGTCCTGCGCCTGCAGGGCCTGGATCGCGGTCGCCGCGTCCTTGAGCCGCCGCCAGGCGTCGCTGGTCTCGGCGCGCCGGGGGTCCTCGACGACCTCGGGTTCGCCGACGATGACCTGCGTGGTGCGGGCGTGGATGGACATGTGAACCTCCGATCTTCGAGTCGAGGATGATCTCGCACCGAGTCTACGGGATATGTTCCGGTGATATGAACCTTCGACAGGAAGACTTCCTGTCGCCGAAGCACGCCGCTGGTAGTCTCGGGGCATGAGCGATGACGGCCCCGGACGCCTCGACGACGACATCGATGCAGGGATCGTGCGCGAGGTGTCACGCAACGCGCGTGCGACGCTGGCCGAGCTCTCCGCGGCCGTCGGGCTCTCCGTCTCTGCCGTGCAGACACGGCTGCGCCGGCTCGAGGCTCGTGGCGTCATCACGGGCTATCGCGCCCTCGTCGACGCCGAAGCCGTCGGCAAGCCGCTCGCCGCCTTCGTCGAGATCACGCCGCTCGACCCCGGGCAGCCCGACAACGCGCCCGAGCTCCTCGAGCACCTGTCCGAGATCGAGGCGTGCCACTCGATCGCCGGCGACGCGAGCTACATGCTGCTGGTGCGGGTCGCCTCGCCGCGGCACCTGGAGACGCTCATCCGCGACATCCGCTCCGCCGCGTCTGTCAACACGCGCACCACGGTCGTGCTGCAGACGTTCTACGAGAACAGGCCGGTCTTCCCCGCCTGACTCCGCGGGTAGCCTCAGGAGCATGCCCTCGTCATCCGAGCTGCCCGCATTCGCCGACGGCCGGGGAGTCTTCATCGTGCGCAACGCCGCCTCCGGCACCGCCGTGGTCCGAGCGGACCCCGCCGCGACCTTCTCCGCGCGACTGCCCGAGGCCACGATCCACGAGCTCGCCCCCGACGAGGACCTCGCCGAGGTGATCGCCGGTGCGATGCGATCGGAGGAACCACCCGCTGTCCTCGGCGTCTACGGGGGCGACGGCTCGGTGTCGCGCATGGCGGCGCTCGCGCGGGAGCACGGGCGCCCGCTCCTGGTGATGCCAGGCGGCACCTTCAACCACTTCGCGCGCTCGGCGGGGCTCGACGACGTGGACACGGCCATCGACGCGCTCCAGAGCGGCACCACGATCGAGGTGAGCGCGATCGAGGCGCGGGCGGACGACGGGGAGCCGATCCTGGCGCTCAACGCGGTGTCGGTGGGCACGTACCCCGAGCTCATCGACGAACGCGATCGGCGCCGGGCGTCCCTCGGCAAATGGCTGGGCGGGATCGTCGCCGCGTGGCGGACACTCAGGACCGCCGAGTCGCTGACGATCGTGCGCGACGGCCGGCGAGCGCGTGTGTGGTCGGTGTTCGTCGGCATCGGACGCAATGATCCCCAGCGCGTCGCGACGATGCAGCGCGAGACCCTCGTCGAGCCGACGCTCGACGTCCGCATCCACCACGCGCGCGGCTCACGCGTGCGCGCGATGGCGTCGCTCGCCTTCGGGCGGCGCACCGCCGCCGTGCTGCGAGCCGTCCGGCTCATGCCGCCCCGCTCCGACGTCGAGCGCCTCGTCGTGGCGGAGTTCGCGATGACGGTGCGGCTCGAGGAGGGGCATCCGTCGGTCTTCGTCCACGACGGCGAGCTCGAAGAGCAGGCGCCCGCCGGCTTCACGCTGCGCTGCGTCGCCATCCCCCGCGCGGTGGAGGTCTTCGCGGCTCCCTCAGGAACCACGAGAAGGTAGATCTCCGCACACGCCGCGTGCGGAGACCTACGCTCTCGCGATTCTCAGTCGTGCTGCGGGAAGCCCAGGTTGATCCCGCCGTGGGAGGGATCGAGCCAGCGGGAGGTGACGGCCTTCTCGGCGGTGAAGAACTCGAACGCGTGCGGCCCGTACGCCTTCGTGTCCCCGAAGTGCGACGCCTTCCAGCCTCCGAACGAGTGATACGCGACGGGCACGGGGATGGGCACGTTGATGCCGATCATGCCCACGGTCGCCTCGTGCTGGAAGCGGCGTGCCGCGCCGCCGTCGTTGGTGAAGATGGCGGTGCCGTTGCCGTACGGACTGGAGTTGATGATGTCGAGGCCGTCTTCGTAGCCCTCGACCCGCACGACGGACAGCACGGGTCCGAACACCTCGTCGGCATACACCGACGAGGTCGTCGGCACGTTGTCGATGAGGGTCGGGCCGAGCCAGAATCCGTTCGGGTCGCCGTCGATGTCGACGTCGCGACCGTCGACGACCACCGAGGCCCCGTCGGAGGCGGCCACGTCGATGTACGAGGTGACCTTGTCACGGTGCTGCCCGGTGATCAGCGGGCCCATGTCGCACCCGCGCATCCCGTCCCCGGTGCGCAGCGTCTTCATCCGCTCCGACACCTTGGCCACGAACTCGTCGGCCACCGTGTCGACGGCCAGCACCACCGAGATCGCCATGCAGCGCTCGCCCGCCGAGCCGAAGCCCGCGTTCACGGCGGCATCAGCGGCGAGGTCGAGGTCGGCATCCGGCAGCACCAGCATGTGGTTCTTCGCACCGCCGAACGCCTGCACGCGCTTGCCGTGCGCCGTCGCGGTCTCGTAGACGTACTTGGCGATGGGCGTCGAGCCGACGAACGAGATCCCGCGCACGTCGGGGTGCTCGAGGAGCGCATCGACGGCCTCCTTGTCGCCGTGGACGACGTTGAAGACGCCCTCCGGCAGGCCGGCCTCCGTCAGCAGCGCGGCCATCCAGTTGGCGGCGGTCGGGTCCTTCTCGCTGGGCTTGAGCACCACCGCGTTGCCGGCGGCGAGCGCCACCGAGAAGAACCACAGCGGCACCATCGCCGGGAAGTTGAAGGGGCTGATGATGCCGACGACGCCCAGCGGCTGGCGGAGGGTGTACACGTCGATGCCGGTCGAGACGTTCTCGGAGTAGGCGCCTTTGGTGAGGTGCCCGACGCCGCACGCGAACTCGACGACCTCCATGCCGCGGGCGATCTCACCCAGTGCGTCCGAGAGCACCTTGCCGTGCTCGGCGGTGAGGATCTCGGCGAGCTCCTGCTTGCGCTGGTTCAGCAGCTCGCGGAAGTTGAACAGCACCGCCTGGCGCTTCGCGATCGACGCGTCCCGCCAGAGCGCCCACGCCGCCGACGCGGCGTCGACCGCTTCGCCCACGTCGGCGCGCGATGCGAACCGCACCTGCTTCTGCACGATGCCGAGTGCCGGGTTGAACACCTGTCCGGTGCGATCGGATGCCCCCGCCCAGGGGGCGCCGTTCACCCAGTGATCCAGGACAGTCGTGTCGGCATTCACCGTCTCGGTGTGCTCCATCGTGTCCGTCATTGTCGTGTTCCTCCTTTGGAATCCGCCTGAGCGTTTCGTGATCGCCCAGCAGTGCGGGATGCACGCGTCAGAAGAGGTCTTCCTCGACGCTCGTCAGGGCTTCATCGTAGATCGCGATCGCCTCCTGCACCTCCCCGTCGGTGACGACGCAGGGCGGCACGACGTGGATGCGATTGTCGGCGGCGAACGGCAGCAGGCCGCGCGAGGTGAGCTCCTTCTTGAGCCGGCCGATCACGTCGGCGCCCACCGGCTCGCGCGTCTCGCGGTCGGAGACGAGTTCCAGCGCCCAGAAGACGCCTTCGCCCCGTACCTCGCCGATGAGCGGATGCCGCTCGGCGAGGTCGCGGAGCCCCGGGCCGATCGCGTCGTCGCCCACGCGGCGCGCATTGTCGACGATGCCCTCGGACTCCATCGCGTCGATGGAGGCGACGATGGATGCCGCCGCCAGCGGGTGCCCGGAGTAGGTGAGACCGCCGGGGAAGACGCGGTCGTCGAACGTCGCCGAGATCGCGTCCGAGATGATCACGCCGCCCACCGGGACATAGCCGGAGTTCACGCCCTTCGCGAACGTGATGAGGTCGGGCACGACGTCGTACCCCTGGAACGCGAACCAGCGCCCGCTGCGGCCGAAGCCCGCCATGACCTCGTCGAGGATCAGCACGATGTCGTACTTGTCGGCCAGCGCCCGCACCCCGGCGAGGTAGCCGGGGGGCGGCAGCAGGATGCCGGCGGTGCCCGGGATGGACTCGAGCAGCAGCGCCGCGATGGTCGAGGGGCCCTCCGACTGGATGACGCGCTCGAGGTGGTGCAGCGCCCGCTCGGACTCCTCCTCGGGCGTCGTCGCCCAGAACTCGGAGCGGTACGGATACGGACCGAAGAAGTGCACGTGGCCGCGGGCGAACTGGTTCGGCATCCGTCGCCAGTCGCCGGTCGCGACGATCGCCGCCCCGGTGTTGCCGTGGTACGACCGATACGTCGACAGGACGGTGTCGCGACCGGTGTGCAGGCGGGCCATGCGGATCGCGTTCTCGATCGCGTCGGCGCCGCCGTTGGTGAAGAACACCTTGGCGAAGCCGTCGGGCGCCTTGCCGAGGATGCGCTGCGCCGCCCTGCCGCGGGCGAGGTTGGCGGTGGCGGGGCCGATCGTCGCGAGCTCCTCGGCCTGCGCGCGGATGGCCGCGACGACGGCGGGGTGCTGGTGCCCGATGTTGACGTTCACCAGCTGGCTCGAGAAGTCGAGCATGCGCCGACCTGCGTGATCCCACACCACCGTCCCGGAGCCGCCGGCGATGACGGGGAGGTCGAGCCCGGCCTGCGCCGACCAGGAGTGGAACACGTGCTCGCGGTCGAGGTCCTTCGCGAGGGCGTCGAGGTCTTCGGTCATGCGGCCACGCTTCCCGTTCTCCGTCGGCGGGTCAAGGGTCTGGCCCGGGGAGCTCCGGTCCCTGAGCGAGATCCCGGCCCTGAACGTGTCGAAGGGGGCGCTTCGACACGATCAGGGACCAGGTCGGCTACTGGCCGCCCTCGGTGAGGGTGACGTCGATCGGCGTGTACTCGCCGGCGACCTCGACGCCCTCGTCCTTCAGCTCGGCGAGCGCCTTCTCGATGTACTCGTTCGAGTAGGCCGAGTCGGCGGGCTCGGTGGTGATCAGCTCGAGGTCGTCCTGGTTCTTGGCCGACAGCGCTCCCGCCACGGTCTTGTCCCACGCGGCCTCGTCGACGAGTCCGAAGTCGGCGCCCGTCCAGATCAGCTTGTTGACCTCGTTCATCTGCCAGAGCTGGTGCACGGGTCCGACGGGGAACGCGGCCTCGGCGTTGGACGCGATGTCATAGACGATCGTCGCCGCCTCCTCGGGGTTGTCCCGGGCGTAGATCCAGCCCTTCGTCACGGCCTTCAGGAACCGGACAGCCGCGTCGGCGTACGCCGGGTCGTCCTCGAGGCGCTGCGTATCGGCCCAGATCGCGTCCTGCAGCATGGCGCCTTCGGTCTCCTCGTACGAGATGACGTCGAAGTCCTCGGGCTGGTAGAGCTCGCCCGTCTCCGGGTTCACCACCTCGAGGATCTGAGCCCACTCGTTGTACGTCATCGCCTGGGCGGCGTCGACATCGCGGTCGAGCAGGGCGTTCATCGAGAAGTCCTGCGTCGTGATCGAGACCGAGGTGGAGTCGAGGTCCTCCGCGGCCATCGCCGCGAAGATCTCCCACTCGTTGCCGAAGCCCCACGAGCCGATGCGCTTGCCTTCGAAGTCCGAGACGGACGTGATGCCGTCGCCCTTCCACGCCACCTGCAGGGTGCCCGACTTCTGGAATACCTGCGCGATGTCGGTGAGCTCGACGCCGGTCGCCTCCAGTGTGCCCAGCACCTTGGGAACCCAGGCGATCGCGAAGTCGACGTCGCCGGCGACGAGGGCGTCCTGCGGCACGATGTCGCCGCCCGAGGGCACGATCTCGACGTCGTCGAAGCCCTCCTCCTCGAAGTAGCCCTTCTCCTGGGCCACGTAATAGCCGGCGAACTGCGCCTGCGGCAGCCACTGCAGCTGCAGCTTGATCGAGCTGAGCGGTTCGAAATCCGCGTCGTCGCCGCTGTCGCCGGAGTCGCCGGAGCCTGAGCAGGCGGCGAGAGCCAGTGCCGCGATGGTCGCGACGGATGCCGCGGCCAGCCCACGTCGGAGACCTACGCTGCGTGAGTTGCTGTGTCTCATTGCGTTCCTTTCGTGTGGTGCGTCTTTTCTTGGTGGTCGAGCCTGTCGAGACCCGCCGGTCAGGCCGGCGACCGCCTCGTCGCCAGCCGCTCGAGCAGCGTGGTCACGAGGAAGAACACGAGGCCGATGATGATGCCGCCGAGCACGTACGCCCACGCGAGGGCGGCACGCCCCGATTTCGCGTAGGTCGCGATGGCGGTGCCGATGCCGTCGGCCGGCCCGCCGAAGTACTCGGCGACCAGCGCCGCGATCACGGCGAGCGAACTCGCGATGCGCAGGCCCGTCATCAGGTAGGGGAGTGCGGTCGGCAGGGTGAGCACGCGGAACGTCTGGAAGCCGGATGCCGCCGACGAGCGCAGCAGGTCGCGATGCACGGGCCGGGTCTGGCGGAGGCCGCGCAGGACGTTTACGAAGACCGGGATGAAGGCCGCGATCGTCGCCACCGCCTGCCGCCCGAACTGACTCGACGCCCCGAACATGGTGTTGAGGATCGGCGTGACCGCGACGATCGGGATGACCGCGAGCGCCGACACCAGCGGGGCGAGCATGCCGTCGACGGGTCGGGCCGCGGCGGCGAGTCCGGCGAACAGGAGCGCGAGGAGCGATCCGACCACGAGGCCGATCAGCGCGTTCGTGGCCGTGATCTTCATGTCGTCGAGGATGATCGGGAACCGGCGGACGAACTCCTCGGCGATCGCGATCGGGCTCGGCAGCATTCGCGGCGCGGTGCCGAGCACGTCGACCCAGAAGATCCAGACTGCGAGGATCAGGATGCCGACGACGATGGGCGCCACCCATCGCAGCCAGCCCGGAAGCTCGCGCTCGCCGGGACCGGGTCCCGGCGCCCGGCCCGTCGGCGGGGCGGGCAGCATGGTGGTGGCGGCATCCGTCATGATTCACCCGCCCTCACGACGGGCGAGCCGTGCAGGGCCTCGCGGACGGCGGTGACGCGGTCGAAGAACGCCGCCGACTCCCGCAGCGCCTCGTCGCGCTGTTCGCCGAGACCCGTCTCGATGACGTCGGTGATGCGGCCGGGGCGCGGGCTCATCACCACGACGCGGTCGGAGAGGAAGACTGCCTCCGGGATGGAGTGCGTGACGAACACCACGGCGGCCGAGGTCTCGGCGGCGATGCGGGTGAGCTCGGACTGAAGCCGCTCGCGGGTCATCTCGTCGAGCGCGCCGAACGGCTCGTCCATGAGCAGGAGCCTCGGCTGCGCGGCGAGTGCGCGCGCGATGGCGACGCGCTGCTGCATGCCGCCCGACAGCTGGTCGGGGTAGCGGTCGACGAAGTCCGAGAGACCGACCAGCTCGGCGAGTTCTGCGATGCGGGTCGACCGCTCCGCCTTGCTCGTGCCGTGCAGCTCGAGCGGCAGCCCGATGTTGGCGGCCACCGTGCGCCACGGCAGGAGACCTGCCTGCTGGAAGGCGATGCCGTAGTCCTGGTCGATGCGGGCGCGCTTGGCAGGCTTGCCGAAGATCTCGAGGGTGCCGCTGGTGGCCTGATCGAGGTCGGCGATCAGGCGCAGCAGCGTGGACTTGCCGCAGCCCGAGGGGCCGATGAGTGACACGAACTCGCCGGCGGCGACCTCGAGGTCGACCTCGGTGAGCGCGACCACCTCACCGGTCTTCGTCGGGAACACCTTTCCGACTCCTGCTGCGTGCACGGCAAGGTCCATCATGCGGTGGCCTCTCCTCTGCGGTAGTTGGCGAGTCCGAGGCCGATCAGGGCCACCGAGCCGGCGGCGATCAGGCCGAGGGCGATCGAGCCGAACGTCGGGCCCCACGGCGCGGCGGGGTCGCTCGAGGCCTGGCCGGCGAGCTGGATCAGCATGCGGCCGATCCCGCCGCGCATGCCGATGGACACCTCGGCGACGACGGCGCCGAGCACGGCGTTCGCGGCGGCGAGCCGGAGAGCGGGCAGCAGGTGCGGCACCGCGGCGGGCAGGCGCAGGCGCAGGAGCGTCGGCCAGTAGCCGGCGGCGTAGCTGTTCATCAGATCGAGATGGATGCGGTCGGGTGAGCCGAGGCCGCGGAGCACGCCGACGGCGACCGGGAAGAACGCGAGGTACGAGGCGATGACCGCGACCGACAGCCACTGCGGCCACGAGCCGCCGCCGCGGTCGATCTGGTTGCCGATCGCGTTGACGACCGGGGCGAAGGCGATGAGCGGCACGATCTGGCTGACCACGATCCAGGGGAGCAGGCCCCACTCCAGCAGGCGCCAGCGCTGCATGACGAGACCGAGCACCGCACCGACCGCGACGCCGATCAGCCAGCCGACCGCCGCGATGCCGAGCGTCACGAGCGCGGCGCCGGCGACCGAGACCCACAGCGGCGGGGTGTCGCCGCCGCTGGTCGGAGCGAACAGCCGGGCGACCATGTCCCACACGTGCGGCATGGCCCGGTCGTGGGTGCGCGGCAGGATCATGACCCCCGAGCCGGACTCGCCGGCCACCGCCCCGATCACGAATCCGTCGCTCGGGCCGAGGAACTTGTACAGCTCCCACAGCACCAGCACGGCGAGCACGCCGAGGGCGCCCCAGCCCGCGGCGATCCAGCCGCGCAGCTCGCCCTGCCTCCGCGCCGACCAGCCGATCGGTCTCATGCCGCAGTCCTCACTTCTTCGCGGCGACGTGGGTCTGGAGCGCGGGGATCACGGTCTCGCCGTACACGCGGAGGGTCTCCTCCTTGTTGTCGTGCTGCAGGTAGCCGGCGAACTGCGTGACGCCGAGCTCGCGCAGCTGCTCGAGCTTGGCGATGTGGTCGTCGGCGGTGCCGAGGATGCAGAAGCGCTCGA
Source organism: Microbacterium psychrotolerans (assembly GCF_031085295.1). Taxonomy (GTDB): domain Bacteria; phylum Actinomycetota; class Actinomycetes; order Actinomycetales; family Microbacteriaceae; genus Microbacterium; species Microbacterium psychrotolerans. The sequence goes on from NZ_JAVFWO010000003.1 coordinate 98,953, forward strand.
CGATCTCGTCGGGCACGAAGTCGACGTGGTCGTTGTCGGCCTTGCCGTGGGTGTTGTAGTCGTAGCCCTGGCGGCCGGCGATGTAGTCGGTCAGCGCGTCGGGAACGGCCCCGTGCTCGCCGTACTTGGCGACGATGTCGGCGACGTGGTTGCCCACCATCCCGCCGAACCACCGGCACTGGTCGCGCATGTGCGCCCGGTCGTCGCCGATGTACATGGGCGCGGCCACGCAGAAGGCCAGCGACTCGGGGTCGCGCCCGGCGGCGGCCGCGGCCTCCTTCACCGTCTTGATCATCCAGGCGGCGATGTCGACGTCCGCGAGCTGCAGGATGAACCCGTCGCCGACCTCGCCGGTGAGCTTCAGCGCCAGCGGGCCGTACGCCGCCACCCAGACGTCGAGCTGCGACCCGCGGCTCCACGGGAACTGCAGGGTCGCGCCCTTGTACTCGACCGGGCGGGAGTTGGCGAGCTCCCGGATCACGTGGATCGACTCGCGCAGCTCGGCCATCATCACCGGCTTGCCGTTCGTGACGCGCACGGCCGAGTCACCGCGGCCGATGCCGCAGATCGTGCGGTTGCCGTACATCTCGTTGAGCGTGGCGAAGACGGACGCCGTGACCGTCCAGTCGCGTGTCGCGGGGTTGGTGACGAACGGTCCGACGGTGACGCGGTTGGTCTCGGCGAGGATCGCGGAGTGGATGACGTACGGCTCCTGCCACAGCAGGTGCGAGTCGAACGTCCACACGTGGCTGAACCCGTGCGCCTCGGCGAGCCGAGCGAGCTGCACGGTACGCGCAGCGGGCGGATTGGTCTGCAGAACGACTCCGAAGTCCATGGTTGCTCCTAGGTCAGCGACCGCGGACGGTCAGATGAGGTACTGCGAGAGGCCGCGCTTGAGGAAGCGGCCGTCGCCCTTGGAGCCGTGGTACTGCCCCCCGTCCACCACGACCTTGCCGCGGGAGATCACGGTGTCGACGTGCCCGTCGATCTCGAATCCCTCCCACGCCGAGTGGTCCATGTTCATGTGATGGGATGCCGCGGAGATGCGGGTGTGGCCGTTCGGGTCGTAGACCACGACGTCGCCGTCGGCGCCGGGCTGGATGACGCCCTTGCGGCCGTAGAGGCCGAACATGCGTGCGGGCGTGGTCGAGGTGAGCTCGACCCACCGCTCGAGCGTGATCTTGCCGGTGACGACGCCCTGGTACATGAGGTCCATGCGGTGCTCGACCGACCCGATGCCGTTGGGGATCGCGCGGAAGTCGTCGAGACCGAGGTCCTTCTGCCCCTTCATGCAGAACGGGCAGTGGTCGGTCGACACCATCTGGATGTCGTTGGTGCGCAGCGCCTGCCACATGTGGTGCTGGTGGCCGTCCCTGCTGCTGCGCAGCGGCGTGGAGCACACCCACTTGGCACCCTCGAACTGCCCCCACTCCTCGCTGAAGGCGCCGAGCTGCTCCTCGAGCGACAGGTAGAGGTACTGCGGGCAGGTCTCGCCGAACACGTTCCACCCCTGGTCGCGCGCCCACGCGAGCTGGTCTACCGCCTGCTTGGCGCTCACGTGCACGACGTACAGCGGAGCGCCGGTCAGGTTCGCCAGCATGATGGCCCGGTGGGTGGCCTCCTCCTCCATCTGCCAGGCGCGGGCGATGCCGTGGTAGTACGGCGCCTTCTTGCCGGCATCCGCCAGCTGAGCCGCCAGCACGTCGATCGCGGGGCCGTTCTCGGCGTGCATCATCGTGAGCAGGCCGGTCTCCTGCGAGACCTGCATCGCCTTCAGCACCTGCGCGTCGTCGGAGTAGAAGACGCCCGGATAGGCCATGAAGAGCTTGAAGCTCGAGATGCCCTCGTCGACGAGCCCGCGCATCGCGGCGAGCGAGTCGTCGTCGACGCCGCCGACGATCTGGTGGAAGCCGTAGTCGATCGCGCAGTTGCCGGCGGCCTTCTCGTGCCACGCGGCCAGGCCGTCCTGCACGCGCTCGCCATAGCGCTGCACGGCGAAGTCGATGATCGAGGTGGTGCCGCCCCAGGCGGCCGCCCGTGTGCCGGTCTCGAACGTGTCGGAGGCGTTGGTGCCGCCGAACGGCAGCTCCATGTGCGTGTGCGCGTCGATGCCGCCCGGGATCACGTACTTGCCGGTGGCGTCGATGACGGTGTCGACGGATGCCGCGACATCCGTCCCGAGAAGCTGCGAGCCCGGCGCCAGCACGGCGGCGATGGTCTCGCCGTCGATGAGCACGTCCGCTTCACCGCGCCCGGTCGCCGAGACGACGGTCCCGCCGGTGATGAGTGTGGTTGCCATGTCCTGCCCCCTACGGCTTCGCGATCCGGGTGTACGAGTCGGGACGGCGATCGCGGTAGAACTGCCAGTCGTCGCGCATCTCGCGCACCATGTCGAGGTCGAGGTCGCGCACGAGCAGCTCCTCGTGGTCGCCCGAGCCGCGCTCGCCGACGAAGTCGCCCCGCGGGTCGATCACCTGGCTCGTGCCGTAGAAGTCCACCGCGAGGTCGCCGTACTCGTTGTCCTCGCGGCCGACCCGGTTGGGCTGCAGCACGAAGTAGCCGTTGGCGACGGCCGCGGCGGGTCCTTCGACCTCCCACAGCCGGTTCGAGAGCCCGGGCTTCGTGGCGTTGGGGTTGAAGACCATGTGCGCGTCGGCGAGGCCGAGCTCGCGCCATCCCTCGGGGAAGTGGCGGTCGTAGCAGATGTACATGCCGACGCGCCCCACCGCGGTCTCGAAGACCGGGTAACCGAGGTTGCCGGGGCGGAAGTAGAACTTCTCCCAGAACCGGTCGAGGTGCGGCAGGTGATGCTTGCGGTAGGTGCCGAGGATCGTGCCGTCGGCGTCGACGAGCACCGCGGTGTTGTAGTACACCCCCGTCTCGGCCTCCTCGTAGATGGGGAGCACCATCACGAGCCCGAGCTCCTTGGCGACGGCGGCGAAGCGCTGCACGATGGGGCCGTCGACCGGCTCGGCGAAGCGGTAGTACTTCTTGTCCTGCGTGATCCCGAAGTAGGGGCCGTAGAACAGCTCCTGGAAGCACACCACCTGCGCGCCCTGGCTCGCGGCGTCCCGCGCGAACCCTTCGTGCTTGTCGAGCATCGACTCCTTGTCGCCCGTCCAGGTGGTCTGCGAAATCGCCGCGCGTACCGTCGTCATCGTCTCTCCGTTCGTGAACCGGCGGATGCCGTGTTCCTCGTCCCTCGGGTGGGACCAGCGGGCTCCGCTCCCGCGGCGGCCCTGCACCCCGATCCTGTCGACCCGACGTTTCCCGTCGGTTTCGGCCTGTGACGCGACAGTAAAGCCTCGCCCGGTGCGGCGCAATGGTTGGTTCGGCAGACCTTTCGATGGATCGCAGGGCGGATGCCGCGGCATCCGCGGTACATCTCTGGGCGGATGCCGTCGCGCAGCGCGTCCCGTAACGTGAAACGGTGTTCCGCCGCTTGAAGACGTACCAGCTGGTCACCGACGTGTCGATCGCACTGGTCTTCCTGCTGGTCGCATGGCCGGTCGAGGCGGTCATGGCGACGGGCGCGTTCGGCGTGGAGTACCTGTTCGGCTCGGAGGGGCACACCGCGTTCGGCCTGCTCATCGCCGGCATCTTCAGCGCCGCCCTCGCGGTGCGCCGGCTGTCACCGGCGCTCGCGCTCGGGCTCGCGTGGCTGGGCGCTGTGGCGCAGATCGGCCTCGGGCGCCCGCCCAGCTTCTCGGACGTCGCGATCTTCGCGGTGCTGTACGCCACCGCGGCGTACGGGGTGCGGCCGGTGTACTGGGCAGGGTTCACCTCCGCGATCGTCGGCGCGCTCGTGATCACCGTCTACCTCTTCGCCGGACCCGTGTTCGCCGGTGGCGGGCTGTCGTGGCAGACGCTGCCCGTCGCCCTCGTCACGCTCGTCGCGGCAGCGTTCGCCCTGGGGCTCTCGTGGACGATCGGCGCGCTCGTGCGCACGGCGGTGCGCGCGCGGGAGAACCGCGAGGCGCAGCAGCGCGCCGAGGCGGAGACCGTCGCCGAGCAGGAGCGGGTGCGCATCGCCCGCGACATGCACGATGTCGTGGCCCACTCGCTCGCCGTCGTCATCGCCCAGGCCGACGGCGCGCGTTATGCCGCCGCGGCGGATCCCGCCGTGGCGACCGACGCGCTGGCGACGATCTCGAGCACCGCGCGTTCGGCGCTCGCCGACGTTCGGCTGCTCCTCGGCCAGCTGCGCCACCGCCAGGGAGACGGGCCGCAGCCGACGATCGCCGATCTCGAAGAGCTCTACGCACAGGTGCGCGCCGCCGGCGTCGAGCTGCGCGTCGACGTCGACCCCGCGCCGCAGCGCAGCTCGGCCGAGGGCGAGCCGGCGGCAGCCGTGCAGCTCGCGGTCTACCGCATCCTGCAGGAGGCACTGACGAACGCGCTCCGCCACGGCGCCCCCGGTGGACCCGTCGACGTGCGGCTCGCGTGGCTTCCCGACCGCGTCGAGCTCGACGTGCGCAACCCGATCGTGCCGGGCACCCAGCCGGGGAGGTTCGGCCATGGCCTCATCGGCATGCGCGAGCGCGCGCAGCTTGCCGGCGGCCGCCTGGACGCGGCCGACGAGTTCGGCGCCTTCACCGTGCGCGCGCACCTGCCGATCGGGGAACTCGCATGATCCGCGTCGCGCTCGTCGACGACCAGGCGCTGTTCCGCGCCGGCATCCGCATGCTCATCGATTCGCAGCCAGACCTCGAGGTGGTCGCCGAGGCCGCCGACGGCCGGGAGGGGATCGACGCGGTGCGCCGGTCGCGGCCGGACGTGGTGCTCATGGACATCCGCATGCCCGTCATGGACGGCCTGGCCGCCACCGCCGAACTCCTCGCCGATGCCCCGGAGCCCGGCTCACCGGCGCCGCGCATCGTGATGCTCACGACCTTCGACCTCGACGAGGCGGCGGCACGGGCCATCCGGCAGGGCGCGAGCGGGTTCCTCCTCAAGGACGCCGATCCCGAGTTCCTCCTCGCCGCGATCCGCACCGTCCATGCCGGGTCGGCTGTCATCGCGGCATCCGCCACACGCGAGCTCTTCGAACGGTTCACGGATGCCGCGCCCCGGCCCGTGCCGCCGGCCTACGGTGACTTGACGGACCGTGAGCGCGAGATCTTCGCCCTCGCCGCGCGCGGCCTCTCGAACGCGGAGATCGCCGCGCGGGAGTTCCTCTCGGAGGCCACGGTGAAGACCCACATCAGCCGCATCCTCACGAAGCTCGGGCTGCGCGACCGTGTGCAGCTGGTCGTGTTCGCGTTCGAGCACGGCCTGGCGTAGTCCCGGCCCCACCCCCCGCGCCGCGTGGGGTGAGTCAGCGGCCCTCGAGCGCGACGCGGTGGGCGGCGTACTTGCGCCGGCCGATCCAGCGCCAGGCGAGACGGCCCGGCGCGGGCATGTGCTTGTGCAGCCATTCGTCGCCGCCGTCGGGCTGCGCGGCGAGGATCTCGCCGAGCTGCTGCCACATCTGGCCCTTGGGGATCGACTTGCGGCCGTGCTCCGAGAACCACTCCACCTCGGCCTCGGTGATGGTGTGTTCCATGACGGGCACGATGTTGGTCTCCTCGTCGGGGAGGTGCACCGCGATCGCCGCATTGACGCCGTCGAGGGCGGCGAGCACGGGCGCGGCATCCGCTGCACTCGCCGAAGCGCGCCACGCCGGCAGTGCCCGGTCCATCGCACTCAGGTGCACCAGCAGCTCGGCGTGCTGCGCCTTCATGCGCTCGACGTGCGCGGCGCAGGCGGGGGCCCGTTCATCGAGTGCCGGCCACAGCCTTTCGTCCTCGCCCTCGTGGTGTGCGTGCAGTCCGAGCGACAGCGTCTCGAGCTGCGTCGCGACGACCGCTGCGTGCGAGGTGTCGCCCGCGCGCACCCGCCGGACGAGATCCGGCGCCTCGCCGAACCCGCGGCGGAAGAGACGATGGATCTCCACCATCCCGCTCGCGTCGCACGTCTTCGGGGCTTCGGGCAGCGCGCCGCTGGGCGGCAGGGGCGTAGCGGGCATGGCGGCTCCTCGAGACGCGGGGTCGGGCTGGACGCGACGATAGTCCTGCGAGGAGGCGCAGGGAAGATCATCCCGGAGATGTATGCCGATGCCTCGTCCGGGCGACGCGCGCGACAGGTGCGGGTTCCTAACGTCGGAGTCATGGAACTCTCATCGACCGACCTGGGCCTCGCCGCCCGGGTGCAGCAGCTCAACAAGACCTACGGCACGGGCGAGAGCACCGTGCACGCCCTCGACGGCGTGAGCGTCGGCATCCGCCGTGGCGAGTTCACCGCGATCATGGGCCCGTCGGGGTCGGGCAAGTCGACGCTGATGCACATCATGGCGGGCCTCGACGCGCCGAGCTCCGGGCGGGCCTGGATCGGCGACACCGACATCACCGGTCTCTCCGACCTCGAGCTCACGATCCTGCGCCGCCGCCGCGTGGGATTCGTCTTCCAGGCGTTCAACCTCGTGCCCACCCTCGACGCGCTCGGCAACATCCTGCTGCCGTTCGACCTCGACGGACGCCGTCCGACCGCGCTCGAACGGGCGCGCATCGACGGTCTCGTCGAACGCCTCGGCCTCACCAGCCGCCTCGGCCACCGGCCGCATCAGCTGTCGGGCGGCCAGCAGCAGCGCGTCGCGATCGCCCGCGCACTCGCGACGGCGCCCGACCTGGTGTTCGCCGACGAGCCGACGGGCAACCTCGACTCGCGCTCGGGCCGCGAGGTGCTCGCCCTGCTCGCCGCTGCCACGCGCGAGCACGGACAGTCGATCGCGATGGTCACTCACGACCCGGTCGCCGCCTCGCACGCCGACCGGGTGCTGTTCCTCGGCGACGGGCGCATCGTCGCCGACAAGCCGCGCCAGAGCGCCGAGGAGATCTCGGCGTACATGCTCGCAACCGAGCTGAGCGCCGGGGCTCCGGTCCCCGCCGCGTCGGCCGTCGGCCATGTGGTCGCCGAGGTGACGTCGTGACCGCGGTCGCCCAGACGGGCCGGATGCCGCAGCCGGCGGCATCCGTCACCGCCGCGTCGTCGGGCGCGACCGCTCCGCTCGCGTGGCTGCGTGAGCGCGGCATGGGCGCGAGCATCCTCGTCGCCGCGATCTCGAGCGCGTTCGGAGCGATCCTGCTGAGCGCGACCGGATTCATCGCCGCCGTGCTGCGCGCCGATCCGTTCATCGGGGACAGCGGCACGCTCGCCGTCGTCCTCGCGATGATGAGCGTCCTGCTCATCGGCGTCGCCGTGTACGTCGCGGCCATCGTGACCGCGAACACGTTCGCCACGGTCATCGCCGGACGCACGCGGCGCATCGCACTGCTGCGCCTGATCGGCGCCTCGGCGCGCTCGCAGCGCTCCGAGGTCGCGCGACAGGGTCTGGTCGTCGGCGTCGTCGGCGCCGCGCTCGGACTCCTCGGCGGCACGCTGGTCTCATGGGCCGGTATGGTGCTGGCCACCTGGGCGCTGGGTATCGAGGACGTCGACTACGCAGTCGTGCAGGCGGTGCTCGTCATCCCCGCGGTGGTCGTCGCGCTGACCACGTGGGTCGCCGCGTGGGCCGGGTCGCGCCGTGTACTGACGGTCACGCCGCTGCAGGCGCTCGGCGGCTCGGTCGAGGCATCCCACGACGCGTTCGCCCGGCGAGGCACGCGCAACGGCGCCGCGATCACGCTGTTCGCGATCGGCGGCGCCCTCCTCGCCGTCGGCATACTGCTCGGACTGGTCACGCCGCTCGGGGTGATCGTCGCCTTCTTCGGCGGGATCTTCTCGTTCACCGGCCTCGCGCTCGGCGCGACGCTCGTGATGCCGCCGGTGCTGCAGCTCGTCGGCCGGCTCTTCGGGCGATCGGCGACGGCGCGCCTGGCGGCCGAGAACGCCCTCCGTCACCCGGAGCGTTCGAGCCGCATGGCCATCGGCGTCGTGATGGGCGTGACGCTCGTCACGATGTTCGCCGTCGCGCTCGAGACGGTCAAGGCGGTGCTCACGACGTCGGCGGGCGGCGATGCGCCTGACGAGCTGAACACTCTCCTCGACACCTTCGCCGGCATCATGATGGGCCTGGTCGCCGTGTCGGCCGTCATCGCGGCGGTGGGGCTCGTCAACCTCCTCACGATCGGCGTCGTGCAGCGCCGGCGGGAGCTCGGACTGCTGCGAGCGCTCGGCGTCTCGACGGGTCAGGTGCGTCGCATGGTGCTGCTCGAGGCCGCCCACATCACGATCACCGCGACGGTCACGGGGCTCGTGCTCGGTACCGCGTACGGGTGGGCCGGTGCGCAGTCGCTCCTCGGTGCGGTGCCGATGCCGCCGTCGTTCGCCGCGCCGACGCTGGTCGCGCCGGCCGTCCCGTGGATTCCGGTCGCGATCATCGTGGCCGCGACGGCGATCCTCACCCTGGTGGCCGCGGTCGTGCCGACCCGGCTGGCGACGCGCGTCGCCCCGGTCGAGGCGCTCGCCGACTGAGGCGGGGCCGGCGGCCGCGGCGCAGGCTTCGCGCCGCGGCTCGCCGGCTCTCGACGGGTCATGCGGGTCGGGGAACGAGACGGAACGGGCCGCGAGCGGCATCCGTCACGAGTTCGACGTACTCCTCGCCGGCGTCGAGGTCGTCGGTCGAGTAGAGATCGGCCACCTCGCGGAGCGCGTCGACGAGGTGCCCCTGCGGAACCGCGTTGTCGTTCTTGCCATGCACCCCCTGCCGCGTCGACATCACCGCCGAGAGCCGGGGCAGGTCGGCGGCGCGCGCCTTCCACAGTGCGTGCAGCGATCGCGGCGTCGCGTTGCGGCTGCCGTGGTGGCCCACCTTGTAGAGGTCGATCTTCGCCAGGCGGTCGCGGAGGTCGGCATCGTCGCCCAGCCGATCGAGCGTGTGCCGCCAGTTCTCGATCTGGGCGTCACCCGAGAACAGCAGCGACACTCCGCCCACCGTGAGCAGCAGGATGACGCTGGTGTTGTTCAGCGCCTCGTCGAGATCGCGGACCAGCCGTGCGGCGGAGCGGGAGCGCTGATTCGCGAGCCGATCGATCAGCCAGCGGACCGGGCCCGGCCCATGCGTCATCGGCGCTGGGGCTTCGGTGTCGGCGGCTGACCCCACGACACGCAGCGACGCCCCCAGTGCGGTGAGCCAGTACTCGGGGTCCTCCTCGCGCTGTCGCGCGACCCGGGGATCCTGATCGACCGTGGGCGGGCCGAGCACCGTCGCTGTGAGCCCTGGGACGACGTCGTCGATGCCGGACTCCATGCCCGCGTGCAGATAGCGGCCGCGGCCGTCGCGCGAGAGCTCGTTCAGCAGAGCGACCGCTTCGGCGTTCTTGAGCTGGTCCTCGGCCGCCGTCCGGACCTCCTCGTCGAGCCCCACGAGCGTGGCGAGCCGTGCGACCTCCTCTTGCGCCCGCGAGAGAAGAGCGGCGTACCTCGCCGACGCGCGACTCACGCCTCCCGCTTGGTCCGGCGCCGCCGCCGGGCCGTCCGCGGTCTCGGCGAGCTCCGGATCCTCGGTCCACGACCGCACCACGAGCTTGGGTGCGAGTCGCTTCATGATCGCCGCACCGGCGTCGACCTCGAACCCGCGCAGATGATCGCGGTGCCGGTGGGTCACCACGAGCACGTCCAGCTCACCACCGGTGTGCTCCTCGATGAGCGCAGCGACGTCGCCCATGCGCCCCCGAGCCATGCCCTCCCGGGGTGAATGACTCGTGCCGAAGTCGATCAGGATGTGCCGCTCGTCGCGCCCGTCCGGCAGCGGCGCGTCGTATTCGACCGACACCAGGAAGCAGTCGCCGAAGCCGACCTGGTACATGCGGACGCGGACGCGGATCGGAGTGCTCACCATGTCTCCCCGGAGCTCTGCTCGGTGCGGTGCAGCTCGGCGAAGGTCTGCCCGCGGGCGACGCCGTCCGAGAATCCGAGGCGCGCCGACGCGTCGCGACGCCCGGTCCGCTCGAGGTGGTCGAGCCGCTTCTGCTGCCGGCGCCAGTCGTCGAGGCGCTTGTGGATGTGCAGCTTGAGCCTGCCGAACTGGTCGAAGATCAGCGTGCCGCCGCCGAACAGCTGCACGGGGGTGTTCGGGGCGATCGCGGGGGAGAGCTGGAGCCCCGACTCGTCGGTGAACTCGCGCGCGGTCATGTCCGCCATCTGCACGTACGTGGCGACCGACTCCGGCACGATCAGGCCGTCGGGACCGATCCGCTGCGTCGGCAGCACGGACTCGATCACCGTGTAGTAGTCGGTCGACACGTCGAGCCGGCGCGCGTTCTGCCACAGGAACCGGAAGACCTCGTCGCGGTCACTGCGCAGCCCGGCGAAGTTGATCCCGAGATAGCGCGGCGCGAGCTCCGCATCCAGGACGTCGGTGACCCGGTCGGACGATCGCTGGATGCCGGCCTTGGCGAAACCCGCCATCAGCAGCTGGCGGTAGCCGAGGTCGTCGTCCGGCACGAGTTCGTTGTCGGCCAGCAGCACGGCGTTGAGCAGATCGCCGAAGTCGAACTCGACGGGCGGCAGGTAGTCGAGACCGCGGATCAGCATCGTGAGCAGCTGGGATGCCGCTTTGGCGCCCTCCTCGGCGGCACGGGCGCGGTCGACCGTGATGCCCCGGCCGCCCGCGGCCTCGCTGTTCGGGCGCGAGAAGAGGGCCACGAGCCGCCGGTGCCAGATCTCGATCAGCAGATCGAAGGCGATCGCGACCAGGACCTCGCCGCGCCGATGCGGTTCGACGAACTCGGGCCGTTTCGCCCAGTCCGCCGGCGGCGGGTTCAACGCGGACTCGCGGAGCGCTCCGCGGCCCTGCGTGAGCACGCTGCCGATCTGCTCCGCGACGCGGGCGAGCATGCTCCTGCGGAGCGCGTCCGGCTGGATGCGGCCGCGCGGGATGCGGCCGCTCTTGTCCGGCTTGCCGAGAGCCTGCTCGATGACCGGACGCATCGAGAACACCGAGAGGAGCGCGACGATGTCGGCGAAGCCTTCGTGGAAGGCCGCCTGATCGGGCAGGCTCGGCTCGAGGAACCGGCGGCGGAGCCCGTCCAGCACGGCGTGCGTGGTCTCGTGCACCACCACGTCGTGGCTCAGGCAGGTGTAGACGGCCTCACCACGGGGGTCGGCCGGCGGCACGTAGCCGAACAGCAGCGCCCGATCCTCGAACGAGTAGTACGCGTTCGCCTCGGCGAACGCGTGCGGCACGAGGTAGAGCTGGTGGCTGCCGAATCCCCAGGGAAGTCGCCGGCCGAGCGCCGTCTCGAACGTCGACAGCGTGCGAGCCGCGGTGGCGTAGACGTGCTGGGCATGGAAGGCCAGATCTGTGCGCAGGACCTCGTCCTCGGCATCCGCGAACAGGTCGTCCTTCCCCAGCGGTTCGTGCTTGACGTAGCGACCCGTCGCCGTGTCGTAGTCGACGACGTGGAGGCGGGCCCCGCGCGGGCCGTCCTCCATGCGTGACCAGGGCACCTTCACCCGTGCGGTCAGAATCTTGCCGTCGTCGCCGCTGACCGCAGGGTCCTGCGCGATGAGCCGCAGCGTCACGTGCGTGCGCGGCTCGTCGGCAGGCTCGGCGTACTCGACACCATCGGTCATGTCGCACCCCCAGGGTCCTCGGCTCCACCTTGCAGCGGTTTGCTCCGCTGGGGAAGAGCGGTCGCCGCACACCGGTGATACGCCGTGACGGGACGGCCGCCCGATGGGGTGCGCCGGCGGGCCGGCGGGTGCAGGCTGACACCATGCAGATCGACATCGTGGAGCACGAACCGCCCTACCGCGTCGGCGTCATCGTCGGCAGCCTGTCACGCGAATCCGTCAACCGGCGCCTGGCGCTGGCCCTGCAGCGGCTCGCGCCGCCGGAGTTCGAGTTCTTCGAGATCTCGTACGCCGACCTTCCGCTGTACAACCGCGACCTCGACACCGACTACCCGCAGGCCGCGCTCGACTTCAAAGACGCGGTGCGCTCGGCCGACGCGCTGCTGTTCGTGACGCCCGAGTACAACCGCTCGATCCCCGGCGCCCTGAAGAACGCGATCGACTGGGGCAGCCGGCCGTGGGGTCAGAGCGCGTGGACCGACAAGCCGACCGCCGTGATCGGCGCGTCTCCGGGGCAGATCGGCACGGCCGTGGGCCAGCAGTCGCTGCGCAGCACGCTGAGCTTCCTCAACGCGCGCCAGATGACGACCCCCGAGGCGTACATCCACTTCACGCCGGGACTCATCGAGGCCGACGGCGAGGTCACCGTCGCGTCGACCGAGGAGTTCCTCCGCATGTTCATGGCGAAGTTCCTCGAGTACACCGCGCGGGTGCTCACCGTGATCCCGCAGGCCTGACCTCGCGCTCAGGCGTCGGCGGGCTCGGGGTCGTGCGCCCACCCCGGGGCGAGCGCCTTCACGCGCGCGGCGCGCCACTGCCAGATGCCCCACAGCACCGGCCACAGCAGCGGCGCGGTCGGGCCGCCGATGACGAGGCGGTCCCGCCACAGCGTCTTGCCGGGCTGCCCCGGCGCCGGCGACACGGCCATCTGGTGATCCCACACGTCGAGGCTCGCGAGCGGACCGGTCAGCGGGATGCCGCTGTCGCGGAAGACCCGCACGTGCCCGCCCGGCTCGTCGACCGACCGCTCGCTGACGTGGATCAGCTGCCGACCCATCGGCACCGTGCCGAACGCCGAGAGCTGCACCGGCACGTCGTCGCCGGGTGTCCACGACGTCGGCAGACCGCGCGGCACCAGCGGCGCGAGATCCATCACCGGGCCGTAGAGCTCGGCCACCGCACGCGGCGAGTGCACCGCCCGCCACGCGGCGTCGGGGTCGCAGTCGATCACGAACTTCAGCAGGATCCGCATGCTCCAGTCTCGCACCCTGCCTCCCGCCTGGGCCGGGGTCGCGCTGCCCGGATCCCGGATGCCGCGTTCTACGCTGGACGGATGCCCGAGAGTCCCTTCGACCAGCGCCGCTACCAGGTCCGCCACGACTGGGGAGTCACCGGACTCCAACGCCTCGCGCCCGCCGACGTCGTCGTGATCGTCGATGTGCTGCGGTTCTCCACGACGGTGACGGATGCCGTCGCGCGCGGCGAGAGCGTGCCGCTCGACGCCTCCGCCCACGCGGTGTCGCTCAACGGAGCCGCCCTCGCCGAGGCGGCCGCGGCGGGGGAGGGCACGGTGCTGCTGGGCTGCCTGCGCAACGCCGCAGCGGTGGCCGGCGCGGTGCTCGACATCCAGCAGCGCCGGGCCGTGCGCACGAGCATCGCCGTGATCGCGGCCGGTGAGCTCGCCGGCCGCGAGCCCGACGCGCCGCTGAGGTTCGCCGTCGAGGACCAGCTCGGCGCCGGGGCGATCGTCGACGCCCTCGGCGCGCTCGGCATCGACCACACCTCGCCGGAGTCCGCCGCCGCTTGCGAGGCGTTCCGCGGTCTGCGCGGCGCGATGCGCCACCTGCTCACCGCGAGCGGCTCGGGTCAGGAGCTCCTCGACCGCGGCGCTCGCGACGAGGTGCTCGACGCCGCGGCGGTGGACGCGGCATCCGTCGTCCCGGTTCTCCGCGACGGCTCGTTCGTCGTGTACTGACTCGCGTCAGTCCCGCGGCGTCAGCGCGGCCAGGCGGGTCGCGCGCGTGATCTCGCGCCGGGTCCACGTGAAGGCGTGGCGCTCGTCGAAATGAGGAGCGCACTTCGCGCACGATGTGGGCCTGGTCGCTCTGCGGTGCCGGTAGGCGACATGACCGGCGGGGCATACGCCCACCCACGGGGCGAGCTCCGTCGCGGTCTCGCCCTGGTGGGTCGCGCCGCCGACGTAGCCGAGCTCGCGCGCGACCGCCTTCCAGCGGGGACCGTGTCCGGCGCGCGGCCCGGCGAGGGCATGCGCCACCTCATGCAGCAGCGTCTGGTGGTTCGTGTCGTCGTCGTAGCGCGCCGCCAGGTAGCGCGACACGCTGATGCGCTTGTGCGTGTAGTCGCACAGCCCCGCGCGCCGCTTGGCGTTGTCGAACGCGAAGCTCCACGAGGGATCGAGGTGGGCGGCGATGAGGGCTTCGGCCCAGTGCCGCACGCGATGCAGTTCCGACATGGAAGTGAGACTAGAACATATCTCCGACACTCGGAGCGACGGCATCCACCTCAGCTGGCGACGGACGCCGCGGCCCGGCGCCGGTCGGCGGCGTCGATCGCGAGGAGAGTGGATTCGAGCTGGTCCTCGGTGGCGCCGGACTCCTGGCGCAGGAACAGTGCGCGCTTGAAGTCCTTGCGGGCCGACTCGTAGTCGCCCGCGTCGAAGTGGACCTTGCCCCGATGCTGGTAGGCGAAGGCGCCGATGCTCGCCCAGCCCTGTCCCTCGGCCTCTTCCGCACAGGTGGTGAGCTCCTGCTCGGCGGCGGCGTAGGCACCGCGCGCCTGCAGCACGGTCGCGTGGAGGATGCGGGCACGCAAGAGGTCCTTGCGGGTGCCCGCCATGCGCGCGACCCGCACGGACTGCTCCGAGATCACCAGGGCGTCCTCGGCGCGGTCGAGCACCTTGAGGAGCCACACGCGCTCGAGGAGCGCCGGGAGGCTGCGCTGCTCGCCGATCTCTTCGAGCCGCTCCTTGCACTGGCTCGGATTCACCTGTTCGCGGAGAGTGTCGGGATCGTACCCGCTGATGTAGCTCACGTCTGACTCCCTTCGCCGCGCCGGTGGCACATCCCAGTCTGCCTGCCGCCCCGATTCTCGCGGGCGTGCCACGCCGAGTCGTGGCGGTCAGCGGGTGAACACGGATGCCGAGGGCTTCGGCGACGGCGTCGCGTCGGCGTCGGTGGCGACCCGGGCGCCGCGCGCGAACTCCTGCAGCTCGCGGCCCTCAGCCACCTTGGCCGGATGCGGGCCGGCCGCCATGAGCCGGGGCAGCCACTCGGTCGGCAGCGGGGCGCGCGAGGCGGCGATCACGAGGTTGCCGAAGCGGCGGCCCTTGAGTGTCTGCACCTCCGCGAGCACGATGACGTGCTCGAGCACCGCCTGCACCGTCGCGACCTCGCGCCGCGCGAAGGCGAGGCCGGAGCCGTCGGCGACGTTGACCAGCAGCACGCCGCCGGGCGCGAGGAAGCGGGAGGCCTCAGTGAAGAACTCCACGGTCGTGAGGTGCGCCGGGGTCTGCGCCCCCGAGTACACGTCCGACACGACGAGATCGGCCGCGCCGACCAGCCCGGCGGGAAGCCGCCCGAGCGCCTCGCGGGCGTCGCCGATCCGCACCCGGATCGAGGCGCCGCGGGGCAGCGGCAGGTTCTCTCGCACCAGGTCCCAGAGCGCGGGCTCCAGCTCCACGACCTGCTGCCGCGATCCGGGCCGCGTCGCCTCGACGTAGCGGGGGATCGTGAGGGCACCGGCCCCCAGGTGGATCGCGGTCAGCGGCTGACCCGGCATCCGCAGCCGGTCGATCACGGCGCCCATGCGGGCGACGTACTCGAAGTGCAGGTGCGTCGGGTCGTCGAGGTCGACGTGCGACTGCGGCGTGCCGTCGACGTCGAGCTCCCAGCCGCCGGCGAAGGGCGACCGCACCACGCGGGCGAGTGTGCCGTCGGAGAGGCGGACGGCCGGGACGGCGGCCTCTTCCCGTGCGCGTGCCATGCCTCCACGTTAGCCGCAACGCCGCAGCGAGCCGGGTGTCGTTGACACTTCTGCCCTTCATCGCCACGGAGCCCTGCGCAGAACGCTGAGATGACGGCATCCGTCGCCGCCGAAACCGAATCGAGACACAGGTGTAACCGACGGGGGTGCTGCGCGCGGGTAGCGTCGGAGCATCACACCCCGCTGAGGGCTTGCGCGCACCTCTGCTCCACGATGACGTGCAGCGGAGCCCACACGACATGGAAGGTGCACAGCACATGCTCCACACTGCGAGAAGGCGCTGGCTCGCCGGCGTTGCCGCGGTCGCCGTCGGCACGATCGTCCTCACCGCCTGCGCGAGTCAGCGCGACGAAGGCGGCGGAGAGGACGAGGGCAGCGACGTCGACTCGACGTTCGTCTTCGGCGCGTCGGGAGACCCGGCCAGCCTCGACCCCGCGTTCGCGAGCGACGGCGAGACGTTCCGCGTCGCGCGCCAGATGTTCGAGGGCCTCGTCGGCACGGTGCCCGGCACCGCCGACCCCGCCCCGCTCCTCGCCAAGAGCTGGGAGCAGCCGGACGACACGACTTACGTCTTCACCCTCGAAGAGGGCGTGACCTTCCACGACGGCACGGACTTCAACGCCGAGGCGGTCTGCTTCAACTTCGACCGCCAGAACGCCTTCACCGGTGTCGCGGCGTCGCAGAGCATGGCGTACTACTGGGGCGTCATCATGCGCGGCTTCGGTGCGGACTCCATCTACGACAGCTGCACCGCCGACAGCGAGACGCAGGCGACCATCAAGCTGAAGCAGCCGTTCGCCGGGTTCATCCCCGCGCTGTCGCTGCCGTCGTTCTCGATCCAGAGCCCGGCCGCGCTCGAGGAGTACGGGGCCGACGAGGTGGGCGGCACCGAGGAGGCGCCGATCCAGAGCGAGTACGGCCAGGAGCACCCGACCGGCACCGGTCCGTTCATGTTCGACTCGATCTCGCTCGGCGAGCAGACGGTCCTCAAGGCCAACCCCGACTACTGGGGCGAGCAGGGAGATGTCCAGGAGGTCATCTTCCGCGTCATCGGCGACACGACGGCCCGCCGTCAGGCGCTCGAGGCCGGCAGCATCGACGGCTACGACCTCGTCGCGCCCGCTGACCTGCAGGCGCTCGAGGACGCCGGGTTCTCGCTCGTGAACCGGGATCCGTTCAACGTCCTGTACCTCGGCATGAACCAGGCCGCTCCTGGGCTGTCCGACCCGAAGGTGCGCCAGGCGATCGCGCAGGCGATCGACAAGGACGCGCTCATCACGCAGGTGCTCCCGGAGGGCACGGTGGCGGCGAGCCAGTTCATGCCCGAGGCGGTCATCGGCTGGAACGAGGACGTCACGGACTACGCCTACGACCCGGAGGCCGCCAAGGCCCTCCTCGCCGAGGCCGGCTACACCGAGGCGAACCCGCTGACGGTGACGTTCAACTACCCGGTGAACATCTCGCGGCCGTACATGCCGAACCCCGAGCAGATCTTCACCAACCTGCAGAGCCAGCTCGAGGCCGTCGGCATCGTGATCAACCCCGTGACGAACGAGTGGGTCGAGTACCTCGACCTGATCCAGGGTGGCACGGAGCACGGCATCCACCTGCTCGGCTGGACCGGCGACTACAACGACCCCGACAACTTCGTGGGCACGTTCTTCGGTCTGCCGACCAACGAGTGGGGCTTCGACAACCCCGAGCTGTTCCAGGCGCTGACCGAGGCGCGTGGTCTCGCGACCGAGGAGGAGCAGGAGGCCGCCTACGCCGGAATCAACGAGCAGATCATGGAGTTCCTGCCCGGTGTGCCGCTCGCGCACCCGGTGCCGACGCTGGCGTTCGACGCGCGCGTCACGTCCTACCCGGCCAGCCCGGTGCAGGACGAGGTCTACAACATGGTCGAGCTCAGCGAGTGACGCCGTGACCGGATGCCCCGCCCCGGCCCGCGCCGGGGCGGGGCATCCGGTTCCCGCCGTCCGCTCGCCCGCGACCGCCGGTCGCCGTCCCCGGAGAATCCCACGTGCTACGCACCATCGGCAGGCGCCTCCTTCTGCTCATCCCG
This sequence comes from Microbacterium psychrotolerans, assembly GCF_031085295.1. Lineage (GTDB taxonomy): Bacteria > Actinomycetota > Actinomycetes > Actinomycetales > Microbacteriaceae > Microbacterium > Microbacterium psychrotolerans. The sequence goes on from NZ_JAVFWO010000003.1 coordinate 116,570, forward strand.
ACCCTGTTCGGGTTGACCATCCTCTTGTTCTTCTGGGTTCGTGCCCTCCCCGGCGGGCCGGCCGTCGCCCTCCTCGGCGAACGGGCGACACCGGAGCGCATCGCCGAGATCAATGAGCTCTACGGCTTCAACGAGCCGCTGATCGCCCAGTACTTCACCTGGCTGGGCCAGCTGCTGCAGGGCAACTTCGGCGTCTCGATCCAGACCCAGCGTCCCGTCACCGAGGAGTTCGCACGCCGGTTCCCGGCGACCCTCGAGCTGACGATGTTCGCGATCATCCTCGCCGTGGGCGTCGGCATCACGATCGGCTACTGGGCGGCGCGCAGGCAGGGCAAGCCCGCCGACCACTTCGCCGTCTTCGCGAGCCTCATCGGCATCACGATCCCGGTGTTCTTCCTCGGCGTGATCCTCAAATGGATCTTCGCGGTGCAGCTGGGCTGGCTCCCGTCGGACGGTCGTCAGGACCCGAGACTGGACGCGACCCACTACACGAACTTCTACGTCTTCGACGGCATCATCACAGGGGAGTGGGATGCCGCGTGGGACGCGTTCCTGCACCTGATCCTCCCGGGCATCGCCCTCGCGACCATCCCGCTCGCGATCATCACGCGCATCACCCGCGCCTCGGTGCTCGAAGTGCAGAACTCGGACTACGTCCGTACCGGCATGGCGAAGGGCATCTCCCGCGGCACGATCCGCGGCCGCTTCATCCTGCGCAACTCGCTGCTGCCGGTCGTGACCACGATCGGCCTCCAGTTCGGCCTGCTGCTGTCGGGCGCGATCCTCACCGAGTCGGTGTTCGCCTACCCCGGCATCGGCTCCTTCCTGTCGCGCGCCATCTTCACGCGCGACTACCCGGTGCTCCAGGGATTCATCCTCTTCATCGCCGTCATCTACGCGCTCATCAACCTGGCGGTGGACGTGTCGTACAGCTTCATCGATCCGAGAGTGCGGGTGCAGTGATGACGCGCGCTCAGTTGATCAGAAACCCCATCGGAGGTGCGGCATGACGTCCGCGATGCTTCCCCCCGCCCCCAGCGGCGGACCCGTCGACGACACCGCGGTCGACGACAAGGAGCTGCTCGCCGCGAAGACCCGCGGCGGCGGCTTCTGGCGCGACGTCTTCCGGCGCCTGCGCCGCAACCCGAGCGCGTGGGTGGGCGCCGTCATCATCGCGATCTTCGTGCTCGTGGCGATCTTCGCCCCGCTGCTGGCGCCGTACGGTCCCGAGGAGCTGCCGGGGCAGCAGTACATCACCCCCGGTCACATCCCCGGCCCCGGCGAGATCGAGGGCTTCCCGCTGGGCCTCGACCGCTTCGGCGGTGACATGCTGTCGAAGCTCATCTGGGGTGCGCGGGCGTCGCTCGTGATCGGCATCGTGTCGACGCTGCTCGGCCTCGTCGGCGGCATGATCCTCGGCCTCGTCGCCGCCACCTTCGGCGGCTGGGTCGACACGGCGATCATGCGCTTCGTCGACATCCTGCTGTCGGTGCCCTCACTGCTGCTCGCGGTCTCGATCGCGGCGCTGATGGGCCAGACGCCCCTCGCGATCATGATCGCGATCGGCGCCGCTCAGGTGCCGATCTTCGCGCGCCTGCTCCGGGCCTCGATGCTGCAGCAGCGCTCGAGCGACTACGTGCTGTCGGCCGCCACCCTCGGCCTCGGCCGCGGCCGCATCACGATGAGCCACGTGCTGCCCAACGCGGTCGGACCGGTCATCGTGCAGGCGACGCTCACGCTCGCCACGGCGGTCATCGAAGCCGCGGGTCTGTCGTACCTCGGCCTCGGCGGCGGCGTGCCGCAGACCGCCGAGTGGGGCCGCATGCTCACCTACGCGCAGCTCGAGCTGGCCGTGAACCCGTGGATCGCGATCCTGCCCGGCATCTGCATCACCGTCACGGCGCTGGGCTTCACGCTGATCGGCGAGGCGCTGCGCGAGGCCATGGACCCGCGCACCCGCGCCCGCTGAGCCTTCCGGCGAGCGGCAGTCAGACCGCGATGTCGAGCTCGTTGCCGGGGATCGAGGCGAGCAGGCGGCGCGTGTACGGGTCGCGGGGGTTGGTGAAGATCTCCTCCGAGGATGCCGCCTCGACGAGCCGGCCCTCCTTCATGACGCACACGTAGTCGCTGATCAGCCGCACGACGGCGAGGTCGTGCGAGATGAAGAGGTAGCTCAACCCGTACTCGCGCTGCAGGTCGCGCAGGAGCGTCAGCACCTGGTCCTGCACGAGCACGTCGAGCGCCGAGACCGGCTCGTCGCACACGATGAGGTCGGGCGAGAGCGCGAGGGCGCGTGCGATCGCCACGCGCTGGCGTTGACCGCCCGACAGCTCGGACGGGTAGCGGCGCAGCATCGTCTGCGGCAGCGCGACGTCGTCGAGCAGCTGCCGCACGCGCGCTGCGCGCTCCTTGGACGATCCCCGCTTGTAGAAGTCCAGTGGCTCGGAGATGATGCGCTCGATCGAGAACATCGGGTTCAGCGACGAGTACGGGTCCTGGAAGATCGGCTGGACGCGCTGGCGGAACTGCTTGAGATCGCCGCCCTTGAGCTTCGCGACGTCCTGCCCGTCGAAGCGGATGGACCCGCTGGTCGGCTCGAAGACGCGCAGCACCATGCGCGCCGTGGTCGTCTTGCCCGACCCCGACTCGCCCACGATGGCCACCGTCTCTCCGCGGGGGATGGCGAACGACACGTCCTGCACCGCGGCGAACTCCTCCTTGGAGCCTCGCACGCTGTAGACCTTGGTGAGCCCTTCGACTTCGATGATGTAGTCCGGGGCGCTCGCATCACCCTCCGCTGCGGCAGCCCCGACGACAGGCGCCGGCGCGGTGGGCCCTGCCACGACCGCGGCCTCGGCATCCGTCGCCTCTTCGGCCGGGGCGATATCGGGCTCGGGGGCGGAGGACGCGCTCGCACGGAACACGTCGGGCCGCAGTCGCACTGCGGCGACGGAGGGAGCGGCCTTCACGAGCGCCTGGGTGTACGGGTGCTGCGGGTCCTCGAGGATCTGCCGCGCCGGACCCTGCTCGACGATGCGTCCGCGGTTCATGACGACCACGCGTGCCGCGCGCTCGGCGGCGAGACCCAGGTCGTGTGTGATGAGCATGACCGACGTGCCGCGCTCGGACGTCATGCGGTCGAGCTGATCGAGGATCGTCTTCTGGACGGTGACGTCGAGGGCGCTCGTCGGCTCGTCCGCGATGAGCAGCTTCGGGTCGCACGCCAGCCCTATCGCGATGAGCGCGCGCTGACGCATGCCGCCTGAGAACTCGTGCGGGTACTGCTTGGCGCGGGCGGCGGCGTCGGGAAGACCCGCCGCGGCGAGCGTCTCGACCACCTTGCGGTCGACGTCCCGGCGGGTGGCGAGGCCGTGCGCGAGGAGCGTCTCGGCGATCTGGCTGCCGATCTTGGCCACCGGGTTGAGGTTGGACATCGGGTCCTGCGGCACGAGCCCGATCGAGCGGCCGCGGATCGTGCGCATCACGCCCTCGGAGGCGCCGACGAGGTCTTCGCCCTCGAACATGATGCTGCCCCGGGTGACCTTTCCGTTGCCGGGCAGCAGACCGATGACCGCCATCGCGGTCGTCGACTTGCCCGAGCCCGACTCGCCGACGATCGCGAGGGTCTCACCGGCCGCGAGATCGAGGTCGATGCCTTCGACGGCGTGCACCGGGCCGTCGATGGTCTGGAACTCGACGGCGACGTCGCGGACCTGGAGCAGCGGCGCCCCGGCCGCGACACGTTCAGTGGATCGGGCCATGCGCTCCATCCTGCCTGGCGGCGTGGTTTCGCGCACCGGTGCGGCGCCAGCCTTTACGGATCCGTAACGCGAGGGGTCCCCGGCCCGCTCCGGCCCCGCCGCAGTACCGTGGAGCCATGGCGGCGATCGACCTCAACGCGGACCTCGGCGAGACCGTCGGCGGGATGCCGACCGCGGACGACGAGGCGATGTTCGCGGTGATCTCGAGTGCGAGCATCGCGTGCGGCGGGCACGCGGGCGACGCCGTGTCGATGCGGGACGCCGTCGCGCGAGCGGAGCGGTTCGGCGTGGCGGTCGGAGCGCATCCCTCGTACCCCGACCGCGAGAACTTCGGGCGCATCGCCGTCGCGATCGATCCCGCCGACCTCGCGGCCGCGGTCGCCGAGCAGCTCGAGGCCCTGCGCCTCGCCGGTGCCGACCTCCGGTACGTCAAGCCGCACGGCGCGCTCTATCACGCCGTCATCCGCGATCGGGCTCAGGCCGATGCCGTCGCCCGCGTCGTGGCCGATTTCGCCGCCGTCGTCGGCCGGCCGCTCCCGCTGCTGGGCCTCCCGGGCGAGATCACGGCGGCTGCGGCATCCGTCGGTCTTCCGTTCATGCACGAGGGCTTCCTCGACCGCGGCTACCTGCCCGACGGCTCGCTCGTCCCCCGCTCCCTGCCGGGCGCCCTCCTCGACGACCCGGAACAGGTGGCCGCGCGGGCCGTTCGGCTCGCGCGCGAGGGCGTGGTCGAGGCGATCGACGGGGCGCTCGTGACGGCCGGCGCCGCCTCCCTGTGCGTGCACGGCGACTCGCCGGCCGCCGTGGACATGGCTCGTGCGGTGCGAGCCGCCCTCGACGATGCCGGTGTCGAGGTGCGGACACCATGGTGAGGCGCAGGTGGGCGCCGTGCTGAGGCCGCGCCTACGACCCTTCGGGGAGCGCGCGTTCCTCCTCGAGGTCGATGCGCTCGACGAAGTGCTCCCGCTGCATGCCGCGCTCGCCGCGTCGCGACCGGAGGGTGTCGTCGACCTCGTCCCCGCCGCGCGCACCCTCCTGGTCCGCGTGGATCCGGCGCTGCTGCCCCTGACGGCCGCACGTGCGTGGGCCCTCGCCGCCGCCGCAGACGCCACGCCGGACGCCGAGGCGAGCGGACCGCTCGTCGACCTCGACATCGTGTACGACGGGGCCGATCTCGACGACACCGCGCGCCTGCTCGGCATCGGCGCCGACGAGCTCGTGCGACGTCACTCCGCCGCGCAGTGGCGCGTCGCATTCACGGGCTTCGCGCCGGGCTTCGGGTACCTCGCGAGCGACGACTGGCCCTTCGACGTGCCGCGCCTCGAGTCGCCGCGCACCCGCGTCCCCGCGGGGGCGGTGGCGCTGGCCGGCGGATTCTCCGGCGCCTACCCGCGCGACACCCCGGGCGGCTGGCGTCTCATCGGCACGACCTCCGCTGCGCTGTTCGATCCGGATGCCGCCTCTCCCGCCCTTCTCGCGCCGGGGACCCGCGTCCGGTTCCGGCCTGTGGATGCCGGAACAGGTGATTCGGGCGAAGGTACGGCACCCACGCCCCCTCGCGCCGCGGCGGAGGCGCCCGGCTCCGGCATCCGGATCCTCGAACCCGGGCTGTTGGCGACGCTGCAGGACCTGGGGCGGGAGGGGGCCGCATCCGTCGGCGTGGCCGTGTCGGGCGCACTCGACCGTGGCGCTCTGCGCACCGCCAACCGGCTGCTCGGCAACCCCGAGGGCGCGGCCGCGATCGAGGTCACGATGGGCGGGCTGCGCGCCGTCGCGGAGGCGGACCTGTGGGTCGCGGTGACCGGCGCCTGGGGTGACGTCCGCATCGACGGGCGGGAGGCCGATCCCTACGCGGCGCATCCGTGGCCGGCGGGCGCCGAGCTGCACCTCGACTGGTTCTCGCACGGCGCGCGCGCCTACGTCGCGGTACGGGGCGGGCTCGACGGTCGCACCGCCCTCGGCTCGCGCTCGACCGATCTGCTCGCGGGGCTCGGACCCGCCGCGCTGCGCGCCGGTGACGTCGTGCGGACCCGCGACGACGCCCGCCTGCCGATCCCGGTCGCGCCGCCAGCGGCCTGGGGCGCGCCGCATGACGACGAGCTCGAGCTCGAACTGGCGCCGGGGCCGCGAGCCGACTGGTTCGCGGCGGAGGCGCTGACGACGCTGTACGACGCCGTGTGGACGGTCTCGAACCACGCCGACCGCGTCGGCGCACGCCTCGACGGCCCCGAGCTCGCCCGCGTGCGCACCGGTGAGCTGCCGAGCGAGGGCATGGTGCCGGGAGCGCTGCAGGTGCCGCCCAGCGGCCGGCCCACCATCCTGCTCGCCGACGGGCCCGTGACGGGAGGCTACCCGGTGATCGCGGTGGTGACGGCGGCCTTCCTCGACCTCGTCGCGCAGGCCCGGCCGGGCACCCGCATCCGGTTCCGGCACGCGCGCCCGCCCGTGTGACGGGACTGCCGAAGCCGCCTCACTCGCCACCGGCCTCGAGCAGATCGGCGGTCGCGCGCAGGATCGCCACGATCGCGGCGGTGCGCATCTCGGCCGGCGCGCGGTTGCCGTTCGTCTCGAGCGCGACGGATGCGGCAGCCGGAAGCGCGTCGCGCACCGAGGACAGCAGCCTTCGCGCATTCAGGGAACCCGCCGCCGACAGCATGGGGCGCTGCTCGTAGGTGTCGTCGAGGATGTCGAACACCGCGGCGACGAACTCGCTGTTGGTGAGCGCCGGCGTCTTGGCGAACACGCTGAGGGCGGCCGACGTGAACACGCCGTGCCCGTTCGTCTCGAGCGCGACCTGGTCGGGCTGGCAGGCGCTGATCAGCACCTCCCGGCCGTCGGCCCGCTGCGCGCGGGGCACCGCGGCGCGGTCGGTCTCCACCTCGACGACACGCTTCCACGCGGCCATGCGGAAGGCATCCGCCGGCGACGCCGCGCGCTCCTCGCGGAACGCGGCCTCCTCGTCTGCGCTCAGAACCGTCATGCGCGGTGTGGCGCCCGCGGGGATCTTGCGCGATTCGAACTCGGTCGGCGTGATCTCTCGGTTCACCGAGCCGGAGTGGCACGAGTCGAAGAAGAGCGTGACCGAGACCCCGTCGGGGATCGCGTCCCAGATCGCGCCGAGGTCGTCGTCGACGATGAGCTGGCCGTCGCGGAAGTCGACCGGGCACAGCGCCTCGTCCTTCGGCCCGAACGTGTCGGTCTCGTCGCCGTCGAGGTCGGGGACGAACGTACCGTGGCCCGCGAACTGGATCGCGACGATGTCGCCGTCACGCGCCGACGAGACCTTGTCGAGCATCGCCCGCAGGATCGCGTCGCGGGTGGCGTCCGCGTTGTGGATCGACTCCACCTTGAAGCCGGCGTCGGTGAGCGCGTCGGCCCACGCCTCCGCGTCCGCCACGCAGCCGCTCAGCGGGTCCCTCGGGTACGCGTCGATTCCGATGCACAGCGCGAGCTTGCGCGGGGCGGCGCCGCGGGCGCCGGTCGGCTCCGGGCGCGGCGCAGGCGTGAACTCGGTGACCTCGCGCGTCCGGCGGGGGAAGACGGCCACGTGGTCGGTCTCGTCGCTGTCGGGCACGCCGACGACGCGCCGCGCGAGACTCATCATCGTCTCTTCGTCGTTGTCGAAGGCGCCGTGCGAGGTCGCCTGCGTGCTGCTGCGCCGGCCGCGGGCGGCCGGACCCAGGACGAGACGCTCCGAGGTGTCGCCGAGGTAGGCCATCGTCCGTCCGGAGCGACGCAGGTGCTCCTCGAGACCGAGGATCTCGGCATCCTTCTCCCCCTCGAATGCCCGTGAGACGAGATACAGGAGCGATTTGCGATAGACCCCCGCCGTGTTGTCGCGCTTCTCCTGGTTCTCGTTCATGGTGAAGATCGACAGGTTCTCGATCTTGCCCGTCTCGGCGAGGGGCAGCAGCGTCGCCTCGAAGGTGTCGACGCGCACCGCCGGCGCGAGGAAGGTCACGCTCTTCACACTCTCGACCTTGTCGTCGCCCTCGAACAGCCGCGGCACGAAGTGCGAGTGGTAGATCGACCCGGCGCTGTGCCCGGCGATGTGCAGCTCGATGGCGCCTGCGTTCGCGGCCATGTACTCCCGCAGCGCCGCCGCGAGCACGTACGCGCCGCCGGGTGCGCCGCCGTCGACGGCCGGAAGGCAGGCGCCGGCGGAGTCGAGCTTCATGTCGTCCCAGAACTTCCGCCCGCCGAGCACCCGTGCGGCGGCTTCCACGGCGAGATCCGTGAGGTCGGTGAAACCGCGCTTGCCGGCCTTGCCGCGAACGACGTCTTCGAGTGTGGTCTTGAACCCGCTCTCCCAGACGAGATGGATGGGGTAGACGCCGTTCTTCTTCCACCACCCGACCTGGCGCTCGGCGGTCTGCAAGCCCGCGGCCTTGTCGGTGAGGCCGCCGTGCGCCCAGATGAGCACCGGAACGGGCGCAGGCGCCTCGCCTGCCGGCGTCTTCTTCGCCTGCTGGTCGACGAACGCGCCGAGGTCGACGTCGATCATCCGCCTGACGTCCTCGGCCGTCGTCTTGAAGTCGTCGACGGTGCGCGGCTTGGCGCTCGCCGCCGTGGCGAGCCTGCCGTCCTCGGTGTGGACGACGTGCTTGCGCAGCGCCGTGAGCTCCGCGGCGCTGAGCGTCGCGCCACGGGCGGTCGCGGTGGTGTCGGGCATGATGTCACGTCCTGTCTGGTGGTGGTGGATGGGTGAAGTCAGGGCTGGTCGCCACCTGCGGCGCCGCTGCGGACGAGCTTCGCCCGAGGGTCGGCGAAGACCGTGAACGCGAGCGAGGTGAGGTCGCCCGCCTCCCGGGCCGCCCGGCGTGCGGCGAGCACCGCCTCGCCGACGGTCGCGCCCTCGCCGAGCGTCTGCGCGTAGAAGGTGCGGACGAACAGCGCGGTGACGTCGTCGCGCACCGCCCACGAGCAGCCGATGAACACGCCGGCGCCGCCGCGCAGGAACACCTCCGCGAACCCGCCCAGCCCGGTGGCGCCCGAACGGAGCCGGCCCACGTCGCATGCGCTCAGGAACACGAACGGGGCGGATGCCGCGGCCTGCGGCTCGTCGAGTTCGGGCAGGTCGCGGCGCGCGTCGGAGTCGGTGTACGAGGCGGTCCCGTCGTCGTGGTCCTCCGAGAACGCGGCGAACGCGATCTCCTGCCCGCGCGGTGCGGCGTCGCGCCACCGGCCGTGCCCCGCGAAGTGGAGGAGGTCGAAGCCGTCCGCGATCGCCTGGCGGAAGGCGGTCGGGTCGTCGGCAGAGCGCGGGCTGAGCGCCAGCAGGTCGCCGAGCGTCTCGATCTCCTCGCGGGCGCGGGGCAGCGTCAGGTTGCGGTCGAGGTAGTCCGGCGCGACCGCGACGACACGGCTCGTGTCGACGGGCAGGACGGTGGGGCGCGTCGTCCCGTACATCCACCGCGTCAGCCCGAGGTCGCCGAGGAAGTAGCGCTCCGGGTCGGGTCGCTGCGTGCCGACGGGAACGAGGTGCAGGATTTCCCATGGGATGTCGAGTTCGCCCGACGTCTGCAGCACCAATTGCGAGATCCTCCGGCGCCGGCTCCACAGCAGGGCGTTGACGTCGTCGCCGAGGAGGTCCGCCGCGATGCGGGCGCCCAGACCGCGCACCTCGCGGCGGACGGTGTCGGCGGCCTCCTCGGCCTCGTCGGGATCGACCTCGACAGTCTGCCGGTACGCCGATCTGATCGCGGCGAGCTCGGCGTAGATGCCCTCGACGTACGCGCTCTTGTCGTCGAGCCGCACGGAGTTCTTCACGACCGTCCTGCCGATCATCGCCGTGATGAGCAGCTCGGAACGGCCGCGTGAGATCGACTCGTCGATCACGAGGGTCGGGAGGTCCGCGATGCTGCGCGGCGGCGCGGCGACGGATGCTGCCACCAGCCGCGTGCCGCCGGCGAGGTCGTCGTCGGCGTCGTCGGAGAGGATCGGTGTGCTGAGCGCGAGGACGGCCAGCGGTGTCACCACGGGCGGCTGGGTGAAGGTGACGGTGATGTGGCCGCGACCGGGTGCGTCGGGCACCAGCCGGAAGACGAGCCGCCGGGGATCGTCCCCCTTCGCGGGCAGCGAGGTCGTCACGACGGACGGGGTGCCGTCGGCGAAGGCGAGGCCGCGCAGCTGCACGCCGACGTCGATGTCGCGCGACGGGTCGAACCGGGCTCGCGTCTTCTTGTGCGCGGTGCCGGCCGTCGGCACGAGGTCCTCCAGCGAGAGCCGGACGACGGCGTCGAAAGCGACGCCCGCGACGACGCGCGAGGGAACCTCCGCATCGACGACCGCCGGGACCGGTGTCGCGCCGTCCAGGCTCGTGGTCGGTGACCCCGGCGCCGGAGCGGGCGCGGCCGAGACGGGCGGTGCCGGAGCGGGAGCGGGCGGTGGGGGGGCGGCAGGTGCGAGCCCGGGGGATCGGCCGCCGAGCCCGCCGCCGATGCCGCCGATCACGGGCCCGGGCTCGAACGCCTCGCCGGTCTCGAAGTCGGGCGCCGCGGGGGGCGGCGCAGCTTCCGTGGCCGACTCGGGCCCGCCGCCCATGCCCATGCCGCCGACGGCGACCTGCTCCTCGAGCCAGGCGATGCCCGTCTCGGAGTCGCTGGCCACCACGGTCAGATGCAGCGTCTCACCGGAGGCGAGCTCGATCCGCGCCCCGTAGAGGTGGCGACCCTGCCGCTCGAGAGGGATGAGCTCCGCGATCCCGTCGCGCACCGTGAGCGCGGCGTAGTGGACGTCGTCGCCGCCGCGGACGAGCACGGTCGCGACCGCGCCCGCGCCCGCGCGAGCGTGGAGCACGACATCCGCGAGCAGGGTGACGCCGTGCTCATCGGGCACGACGTCCGGCGGCGCGCGGTCGATGCGCACCTCGAGGGAGTCTCCGTCGCCTTCGACGTCGACTGTGCCGCGTGGCACGTCCGGAACCAGAGCCATCTCGACCCCCCTCGCAGTGGTGCCCAGTCACCTTCGGATTCGAGGAGCGCAGTCCGGTGCACAGCATAGAAGCACGCTCCTCACCGCACCAGAGCACCGCGTGTGCGGCGCTGATACCGCCGTCGGCTACCAGGTGCGCAAGGTGTCGGCGACGGTCTCCCACTCGTGTTCGGGGAGCGCGAGCTGCACCGCCTCCGCGACCGTGAGCTCGGCGCCCGCGGCCTGGCCGGCGTCCACGCTCTGCGCGTCGTGCCCGCGGAGGATCTCGAGGTACGGGGTGTGCACCGTGAACGCCTCGACGTCGAAGATGCCGATGCGTCGCCGGATCTCGCCGGCCGCGACCGCCAGGGCCGCCGCCCGCCACGCCTCGCTGTGCGCGGCGGCGACGGCGCAGACGCCCTCGAGCCCATACGCGACTCCCTCCTCATAGTGCAGCCGGATCGACAGCAGCAGGGTGTGCACGAACTCGCGCTCGGCATCCTCGATGCGTCCCAGCTGGAAGTTCAGACGTGCCCGCAGATTGCCTGCGACGGACGTCGTGAACAGGTCCCCGCGCGCCTCGGCGACCGAGGTGGCGCGATCGAAGTGGGCGAGGGCGTCATCGGTGGCGCCGCGGACCCACGCGAGCCTGCCGAGCGATACCTCGGTGATCGCCTCCGCCCAGGTGTTGCCCCGCTCGCTCAGCGTCACGACCGCCTCGCGCAGCTCGGCCTCGGCCTTGTCGGTGTCGAGGTGGGAGAACTGCACGCGCGCGGTCGCGCGCGCGGCGAGGGCCATCGCCGCGGCATCCTCGTCACCGCTCTCGGTGAACAGCCGCACGCATTCGCCGAGCCCGGCGATCACCTGCTCGCTCGGTCGCTGCCACATCTCGCCCCAGAGGGCGAAGAACCACGCGATGGCCCGGGTGTGCTGCGTGATCGGCTGGTCGTGCTGCTTCTCGAGCAGTTCGAGCATCCACACCCGCACCTCGGCGAAGAAGCCCGAGATCCACCAGTAGATGAGCAGGCTCCATGCGAAGTCGCCGGCGTCGTCCAGCCGGTTCGTATAGATGAGGTGGCGTACCGCGGCGCGCAGGTTCGGAAGCTCGAGCCCCAGGCGCACGACCGCGTCGGCCTGCCCGCTGCCGCCGAGGCCCGGTGCGATCCGCTGCACGAGGGCGCGGTAGTAGTCGGCGTGGGCGCGGCGCACCCGCACGGCGTCGCCACGCTCCTTCAGGCGCCCGAGCGCGTACTCGCGCACCATCGCGAGCAGTGAGAACACACGCCGCCCGCCGACCTCGCTCTGCTTCACGAGCGACCCGTCGATGAGGGCGGTGAGGGCGTCGATCGCCTCGTCGCCCCAGGAGCGTCCGTCTCCCAGCGCCTCGACCGCATCGAGGGTGAACCGGGTCGCGAAGACCCCGAGGTCCTCGAGCAGCTCCCGCTGCGTGTCGGGGAGCAGGCTCACGCTCCAGTCGATCGTCGCCCGCATCGTGCGGTGCCGCTCCGGAAGGTCGCGGACGGCCGCCGTCAGCAGCGGCAGGCTGCGCTCGAGACGCTCCGCGATGCCGGACGGGCTCAGGATGCGCACCTTCGCCGCGGCGAGCTCGATCGCCAGCGGCAGCCCTTCCAGCCGACGGCAGATGTCGGCCAGGTCGCCGGCGTTGTCGGCGGTCACGTCGAAATCGGCGTCGATCGCGCGCGCCCGGTCCACGAACAGCGTCACGGCGGCGGACCGCGTCGCGCGATCCAGGCTCGCCGGACCATCGCCGGCCGGCGTCGTCAGCGGCGCGACCTCGAAGACGCGCTCGCCGCGGATGCGCAGCACGATGCGGCTCGTCACCAGGAACGTCGCCGTCGGCGCGACCGTGTACAGCCGCACCAGGACGGGGGCGGCATCCACGATCTGCTCGAAGTTGTCGAGCACGATGAGAACGCGGCGGTCGGCGAGTGCGTGCGCGATGCGCTCCTCGAGCGCGGCTTCGCCGTTGTCGCGGATGCCGAGGTAGTAGGCGATCGTCGGCAGCAGCAGCCCCGGCTCGAGCACGCCCTCGAGGAGCACGAAGTACACGCCGTCGGGGAACATGTCGGCGCACGCCAGAGCGGTCTCGATCGCCAGCCGGCTCTTGCCGATGCCACCGGGGCCGACCAGGCTCACGACGCGGTCGGTGCCCCGGGAGAGGAGCGTGCGCACCGCGTCGATGTCGGCCTCGCGGCCGATCGTCGGCGTGTAGGGGACGGGGACGCGTCCGATGAGGGTGGGGGCCTCGGGCTCCGGCTCGGCGGCAGTGGACCCCCGTGATTCGTCGAAGCGTTCGGCGAGGAGCATGGCGAGGTCGCCGGCGACGTGTTCTTCGAGGTCGGCGGCGGTGTGGAAGTGGAGGTAGGCGGCGGTGTCGTCGGCTTGGATGCGGGCGATGAGCTGGGTGAGGCGTTCGTCGCGGGTGTCGGTGTCTTTGACGTAGATGAGTTTGGGCATCTCGGCGGGGGCGAGGTTGTACTCGTCTTCGAGTCCGGAGACTTCTTCTTCGGGGGCGACCCAGCCGTAGCTGGCGCCGTAGATGCCGATGAACACGTCGCTCTGGGCGAGGTAGGACCGGTAGAGGTCGCGGGGCGGGTGCGGGCGGGCGCCGAGTTCGAACATCACGGGCGCGAGCCGGAGCCGCTCGATGGCCGACCGCACTGCTTCACGTTCGTCAGCGAGCTCGCGCAGGGTCGAGCTCACGAACACCCGGATCCGCTGGTCGGGCGTGCGGATCACGTGAGCTCGTTCGGGGCGGATCACCATGCGGGCACCTTCTCGGGAAGATCGGCCTCCGATTCGGGCAGCGCGATCGCGATGGCGTCGGCGAGACCCATCTCGGCCCCCGCCCGGGTGCCCGCCTCGACACTGTCGGGGTCGGCGGCGCGCAGCGCCGCGAGCGGCTCGAGGTGCACGGCGAACCCGGCGATGTCGTACACGCCCGTCGTCTCACGGATCTTCGCAGCGACCGCGGCGAGGGCGCCGGCTCGCCAGCCGTCGCCCCGCGACGCGGCGACCGCGCAGACCCCTTCGATCCCGTAGGTCGCCCCGTCGACGAAGTGCAGACGTATCGACAGCGTCAGCGTGAGGAGGAACTCCTCTTCCGCGACGTCGTGGTCGCCGAGCATGAACCTCAGGCGAGCGCGGTTGTTGCCGGCGACGACGCGGGTGAACGCGTCGTCCGCGGCATCGGCGATCTCGACCGCGCGGTCGAAGTGGGCGAGCGCCGCGGGGATGTCCCGGCACACCACGCCCAGCTGCCCCAGCGCCACTTCGGCGAGCGATTCCGCCCAGCTGTCGCCGAGCGAGTGGAGCTTCGCGATCGCGCTCTCGAACTCGGATCGTGCCGTCGCGGGATCGAGGTCGGGGAACTGCAGTCGGGTCGACGCCCGCGCCGCGAGCGCCATCGCCGCGGCCTGCTCGTCGCCGCTCTCGGTGAAGAGGCGCACGGCCTCGCCGAGGCCTGCGACCACCTGATCGCTCGGGCGCTGCCAGAGCTCCGCCCACAGCGGGAAGAACGTCGCGATCGCGCGGGTGCGGGCGGTGATCGGCAGCTGTTTGTCGAGGAGCTCCAGCATCCAGACGCGGACGTCGGCGAAGTAGCCCGAGATCCACCAGTAGGCGAGCAGGGTCCACGCGAAGTCGCCGGCGTCGTCCAGCCGGTTCTCCTGAACCAGGTGCCGCGCCGCCGCGCGGAGGTTGGGAACCTCGAGGCCGAGCTCGGCGACGGCGTCGATCTGCGCGGCGCCTCGCAGCCGCGGCGCGATCCTCCGCACCAGCGCCAGGTAGTAGTCGGCGTGCGCGATGCGCATCTCTTCGGCAGCGCCGCGGGACTCGAGCGTCCCGAGGGCGTATTCGCGCACGATGGCGAGGAGTGAGAAGACGGAGCGGCCGCCGGAGTCGAGGCGTTGGACCAGCGACGCATCGATGAGCGCGGCGAGCGTCTCGATCGCCTGGTCGCCCCACGGACGCCCGGCGCCGACCGCCTCGACCGCCTCGAGGCTGAATCGCGCGGCGAAGACGCCGAGGTCCTCGAGCATGGCGCGCTGGTCCTCGGTCAGCAGACCCACGCTCCAGTCGATCGTCGCCCGCATCGTGCGGTGACGGTCGGGCAGGTCTCGCGCGGACGTCGACAGCAGCGGGAGGGTGTCCCCGAGCCTCTCGGCGACGTCGCGGGGCGAGAGCAGCCGGATCTTCGCCGCGGCGAGCTCGATGGCCAGTGGCAGTCCGTCGAGCCGCCGGCAGATCTCGATGACGTCCGCCGCGTTCTGCGCCGTCAGCTCGAAGCCCGGCAGCGCGGCGGCGGCGCGCTCGGCGAACAGCCGGCACGCCGAGGAAGTCTGCGCCTGGGCGAGTGTCGCGGGAGCATCAGGGGCGGGCGTCTCGAGCGCTTCGACCTCGAACACGCGCTCACCGCGGATGCGCAGCACGTTTCGGCTGGTCACCAGGAAGCACGCACGCGGAGCCAGTGTGTACAGGCCGACGATGACGGGGGCCTCGTCGATGATCTGCTCGAAGTTGTCGAGCACGATGAGCACGTGGCGGTCGCCGATCGCCTGCGCGATGCGCTCCTCGAGGGTCGCTGCGCCGGTGTCGCGCACCCCGAGGACGTAGGCGATCGTCGGCAGCAGCAGCCCCCGCTCCAGCACCCCCTCCAACGGTACGAAGAAGACGCCGTCGGGGAAGAGATCGGCGTCGGCGTGAGCGGCCTCGATGGCGAGTCGGCTCTTCCCGATGCCGCCCGGGCCGATGAGGCTCACGACCCGGTGCAGTCCTCCGGCCAGCAGCGCACGGATCTCGGCGAGTTCGCCCTCGCGACCGATCGTCTCGGTGTACGGCGCCGGCACCCGCGCGGCGAGTCCGATGTCTGCCGCGTCGGCGGGGGCACCGTCGTGGCGGGACTGGTCGAAGCGTTCGGCGAGGAGCATGGCGAGGTCGCCGGCGACGTGTTCTTCGAGGTCGGCGGCGGTGTGGAAGTGGAGGTAGGCGGCGGTGTCGTCGGCTTGGATGCGGGCGATGAGCTGGGTGAGGCGTTCGTCGCGGGTGTCGGTGTCTTTGACGTAGATGAGTTTGGGCATCTCGGCGGGGGCGAGGTTGTACTCGTCTTCGAGTCCGGAGACTTCTTCTTCGGGGGCGACCCAGCCGTAGCTGGCGCCGTAGATGCCGATGAACACGTCGCTCTGGGCGAGGTAGGACCGGTAGAGGTCGCGGGGCGGGTGCGGGCGGGCGCCGAGTTCGAACATCACGGGCGCGAGCCGGAGCCGCTCGATGGCCGACCGCACTGCTTCACGTTCGTCAGCGAGCTCGCGCAGGGTCGAGCTCACGAACACCCGGATCCGCTGGTCGGGCGTGCGGATCACGGGGGATCGTCCCCCAGTCATGACCACATCATGGACCCGGGAGGCGTGTTCCCGCCATGGTCTCCGTGCATTGATGTATCGGCACCAGCCGATCGGCGGCGTGCGGAGACTCCTTCCGCTCACCCTTTCGCAGGAGTATCGTGCGGCGGTGACGGCGCCGAAGGGGACGCCGTTCGTCCGATCCGGGGCTTCGGGCGTCACCATGGGGAAGGGAATGCGATGAAGAAGAGCTTGGCGTGCGCGGTGGTGACGATCGGGCTGGTGCTCGGAAGCGGCGGAGCCGCGATGGCAGGAGAGGCGACCGGGAACGGCGGTGAGGCGCAGGGCGCCAACAACTCCGCATCGGAGTGCGCGTTCTCGGGGCAGGACACGATCGACAGCGTCGAGGGCAACCCCGAAGGCTTCGACGACGACATGCTCGCGATGCGGGGCAACCAGAAGAACGGCTACAAAGGCATCCAGAGCTACGGCATGTTCGTGAGCGCGGGCATCGACGTGGGCGTGAACCCGGGCATGGCCTGCAAGGGAAACCTGGGCAAGAAGTAGGCAGCAGCACGTCGCGCCCGCGCGCTCCGGCCACTGGCCTGGTGCGCGGGCGCTGCGTTGCGCGGGGTTATACCGCAGCATCCAAAAGTCGTCAAGGATCCGACTGGACACGGCGCGTCGTTCGACGTATAGTGGGTCTTTGCGCTCTTGGATTCCCCCTGCCCTCATATGGTGGTCGGCTGTGCCTGCGCCCCCCCGCGTTCACGCGAGGAGTGCCGCGCGGGTTTCGGGGAAGAGAGCACTCCACCTGACGACAAGGAAACGAGCCCTACGGGCCCACGGAGGTAATCCCCTTGGCTGCTGCGCGCAACGCATCCAACCCCACCACCACCCCTAAGAACGGACGCGGAGCATCCCGCCTCTCGTTCGC
This sequence comes from Microbacterium psychrotolerans, assembly GCF_031085295.1. Lineage (GTDB taxonomy): Bacteria > Actinomycetota > Actinomycetes > Actinomycetales > Microbacteriaceae > Microbacterium > Microbacterium psychrotolerans. The sequence goes on from NZ_JAVFWO010000003.1 coordinate 133,540, forward strand.
CAAGATCTCCGACACGCTGACGGTCCCCGACCTTCTCGCGCTGCAGACCGAGTCGTTCGACTGGCTCGTGGGCAACGAGGCCTGGAAGGCCCGCGTCGCCCAGGCGAAGGCCGACGGTCGCACCGACGTGCCCGAGATCAGCGGTCTCGAGGAGATCTTCGAGGAGATCTCGCCGATCGAGGATCTGAGCGAGACCATGCAGCTCTCGTTCACCAACCCGTACCTCGAGCCCGAGAAGTACTCCATCGAGGAGTGCAAGGAGCGCGGCAAGACGTATGCCGCCCCGCTCTACGTCGAGGCCGAGTTCATGAACCACCAGACCGGTGAGATCAAGACGCAGACGGTCTTCATGGGCGACTTCCCGCTCCAGACCGGCAAGGGCACGTTCATCATCAACGGCACCGAGCGCGTCGTCGTGTCGCAGCTCGTCCGTTCGCCCGGCGTCTACTTCGACAAGACCCCCGACAAGACGTCCGACAAGGACATCGTGTCGGCGCGCGTCATCCCGTCGCGCGGTGCGTGGCTCGAGTTCGAGATCGACAAGCGCGACCAGGTCGGCGTCCGCATCGACCGCAAGCGCAAGCAGTCGGTCACCGTCTTCCTGAAGGCGCTCGGCCTCACCAGCGAGGACATCCTCGCCGAGTTCGCCGGCTTCGACTCCATCGAGGAGACGCTGTCGAAGGACACCATCCTCAGCAAGGAAGACGCGCTCCGCGACATCTATCGCAAGCTCCGTCCGGGCGAGCAGGTCGCCGCCGAGGCCGCCCGCGCGCTCCTGGACAACTTCTACTTCAACCCGAAGCGCTACGACCTCGCCAAGGTCGGCCGGTACAAGATCAACCACAAGCTCGGTCTCGACAAGCCGCTCAGCGACTCCGTGCTGACCGTCGACGACATCGTCGCCACGATCAAGTACCTGGTCCGCCTGCACCGCGGCGACGTCACGTTCGACGGCGTGCGCGGCGGCAAGCCCGCCGAGATCCGCCTGGACGTCGACGACATCGACAACTTCGGCAACCGTCGCATCCGCGCGGTCGGCGAGCTCATCCAGAACCAGGTCCGCACCGGTCTGTCGCGCATGGAGCGCGTCGTCCGCGAGCGCATGACCACGCAGGACATCGAGGCGATCACGCCGCAGACCCTGATCAACGTGCGCCCCGTCGTGGCCGCGATCAAGGAGTTCTTCGGAACGTCGCAGCTGTCGCAGTTCATGGACCAGAACAACCCGCTCGCGGGTCTGACGCACAAGCGCCGGCTCTCGGCACTCGGCCCCGGCGGTCTGTCGCGTGAGCGCGCAGGCGTCGAGGTCCGCGACGTCCACCCGTCGCACTACGGCCGCATGTGCCCCATCGAGACTCCGGAAGGCCCGAACATCGGCCTGATCGGTTCGCTCGCCTCGTTCGCGCGCATCAACGCCTTCGGCTTCATCGAGACGCCGTACCGCCGCGTTGTCGAGGGCAAGGTCACCGACCAGATCGACTACCTGACCGCCTCCGAGGAGAGCGACTACATCGTCGCGCAGGCCGGTGTCGAGCTGAAGGCCGACGGCCGCTTCGCACAGGACCGCGTCCTCGCCCGTCGCGGCAACGGCGGCGAGGTCGACCTCTTCCACTCGGAGGAGATCGGCTACATGGACGTCTCGCCGCGCCAGATGGTTTCGGTCGCGACCTCGCTCATCCCGTTCCTCGAGCACGACGACGCGAACCGCGCCCTCATGGGTGCGAACATGCAGCGTCAGGCGGTTCCGCTGCTGCGCTCGGAGTCGCCGGTGGTCGGCACGGGCATGGAGGGCTTCGCCGCGATCGACGCCGGTGACGTCGTCACCGCCGACAAGCCCGGTGTCGTCGTCGAGGTCTCGGCGGACGTCGTCACGGTGCAGCTCGACGAGGGCGGCACCCAGGACTACTTCCTGCGCAAGTTCGACCGCTCCAACCAGGGCACGAGCTACAACCAGCGCGTCGTGGTTTCGGCCGGCGAGCGCGTCGAGGCCGGCGAGGTCATCGCCGACGGTCCCGCGACCGAGAACGGCGAGCTCGCCCTCGGCAAGAACCTCCTCGTCGCGTTCATGACCTGGGAGGGTCACAACTTCGAGGACGCGATCATCCTCAGCCAGGACCTGGTGAAGGACGACACCCTCTCCTCGATCCACATCGAGGAGTACGAGGTCGACGCCCGCGACACGAAGCTCGGCAAGGAGGAGATCACCCGTGATCTCCCCAACGTGAGCCCCGACCTGCTGAAGGACCTCGACGAGCGCGGCATCATCCGCATCGGCGCCGAGGTCCGTCCCGGCGACATCCTCGTCGGCAAGGTCACGCCGAAGGGCGAGACCGAGCTGTCGGCCGAGGAGCGCCTGCTGCGTGCGATCTTCAACGAGAAGAGCCGCGAGGTCCGCGACACGTCGCTGAAGGTGCCCCACGGTGAGCAGGGCACGATCATCGCGGTCAAGGAGTTCAACGCCGAGGACGGCGACGACGAGCTCGGCTCGGGCGTCAACCGCCGCGTCGTGGTCTACATCGCCCAGAAGCGCAAGATCACCGAGGGTGACAAGCTCGCCGGTCGTCACGGCAACAAGGGCGTCATCGCGAAGATCCTGCCCGTCGAGGACATGCCGTTCCTCGCGGACGGCACGCCGGTCCAGGTCATCCTGAACCCGCTCGGCATCCCCGGTCGAATGAACTTCGGCCAGGTCCTCGAGCTGCACCTCGGCTGGATCGCCAAGCAGGGCTGGAAGGTGGAGGGCATCCCGGAGTGGGCCGCCCAGCTGCCGGAGCAGGCCTTCGAGGCGCCGGCCGGCACCAAGGTCGCCACGCCGGTGTTCGACGGTGCGTTCGAGGCGGAGATCGCTGGTCTGCTCGACTCGACGCTCCCCACGCGCGACGGCGAGCGCCTGATCGACTCCTCGGGCAAGACGCAGCTGTTCGACGGCCGCTCCGGCGAGCCGTTCCCGGCTCCGATCTCGGTCGGCTACATGTACATCCTGAAGCTGCACCACCTCGTGGACGACAAGATCCACGCGCGCTCGACGGGCCCGTACTCGATGATCACCCAGCAGCCGCTCGGTGGTAAGGCGCAGTTCGGCGGTCAGCGCTTCGGTGAGATGGAGGTGTGGGCCCTCGAGGCCTACGGCGCCGCGTACGCGCTGCAGGAGCTCCTCACGATCAAGTCCGACGACATCCTCGGCCGCGTCAAGGTGTACGAGGCGATCGTCAAGGGCGAGAACATCCAGGAGCCCGGCATCCCCGAGTCGTTCAAGGTGCTCATGAAGGAGATGCAGTCGCTCTGCCTGAACGTCGAGGTCCTCTCGGCCGACGGCACGGCGGTCAACCTCCGCGACACCGACGACGACGCCTTCCGTGCCGCGGAGGAGCTCGGCATCAACATCTCCAGCCGCTTCGAGTCGTCGTCGATCGACGAGATCTAAGCGCGCCAGGTAACGAACGAATTTCCGACACAGGAGAACCAGTGCTCGAATCAACCACTTTCGATCAGCTTCGCATCGGCCTGGCCACCGCTGACGACATCCGTCGTTGGTCCTACGGCGAGGTCAAGAAGCCCGAGACCATCAACTACCGCACCCTGAAGCCCGAGAAGGACGGTCTGTTCGGCGAGCAGATCTTCGGACCCTCGCGCGACTGGGAGTGCGCGTGCGGCAAGTACAAGCGCGTCCGCTTCAAGGGCATCGTCTGCGAGCGCTGCGGCGTCGAGGTCACCAAGTCCTCGGTGCGCCGTGAGCGCATGGGCCACATCGAGCTCGCCGCGCCCGTCACGCACATCTGGTACTTCAAGGGCGTCCCGTCGCGCCTCGGGTACCTGCTCGACATGGCGCCGAAGGACCTCGAGAAGGTCATCTACTTCGCCGCCTACATGGTGATCTCGGTGGACGAGGAGGCGCGCCACCGCGACCTCTCGACGCAGGAGAACAACATCCGTCTCGAGCTGAAGACGCTCGCAGACCGCCGCGACGCGCGTGTCGCCGCTCGCCTCCAGAAGCTGGAGGAGGAGCTCGCCGCGCTCGAGGAGGAGGGTGCCAAGGCCGACCAGAAGAAGAAGGTCAAGGACGCCGCCGAGAAGGAGATGGCCGGCATCCGCAAGGGTACCGACGACCAGATCACGCGCCTCGAAAAGGTGTGGGAGGACTTCCGCACGCTCGAGGTCGGCCAGCTCAAGGGTGAAGACGAGATCTTCCACGAGCTGCAGGACCGCTTCGGTCAGTACTTCGAGGCCCACATGGGCGCGGAGTCGATCAAGCGTCGCCTGGAGGCGTTCGACCTGAAGGCCGAGTCCGAGAACCTGCACCTGCAGATCTCGGAGGGCAAGGGCCAGCGCAAGATCCGCGCGATCAAGCGCCTCAAGGTCGTCAACTCGTTCCTGCAGACCGGCATGAGCCCGGCCTCGATGGTGCTCGACGTCGTCCCGGTGATCCCGCCGGAGCTGCGCCCGATGGTGCAGCTGGACGGTGGCCGCTTCGCGACCTCCGACCTGAACGACCTCTACCGTCGCGTGATCAACCGCAACAACCGCCTCCGTCGCCTGATCGACCTCGGTGCCCCCGAGATCATCGTCAACAACGAGAAGCGGATGCTGCAGGAGGCCGTCGACGCGCTGTTCGACAACGGCCGCCGTGGTCGCCCCGTGACGGGCACGGGCAACCGTGCGCTGAAGTCGCTGTCCGACATGCTCAAGGGCAAGCAGGGCCGGTTCCGTCAGAACCTGCTCGGCAAGCGCGTGGACTACTCGGGCCGTTCGGTCATCATCGTCGGCCCGCAGCTCAAGCTCCACCAGTGCGGTCTGCCCAAGCAGATGGCTCTCGAGCTGTTCAAGCCGTTCGTGATCAAGCGCCTGATCGACCTCGGTCACTCGCAGAACATCAAGGCGGCCAAGCGCGCCGTCGAGCGCACGCGTCCCGAGGTCTGGGACGTGCTCGAGGAGATCATCCGCGAGCGCCCCGTGCTGCTCAACCGTGCGCCCACGCTGCACCGTCTCGGCATCCAGGCCTTCGAGCCTCAGCTCGTCGAGGGCAAGGCCATCCAGCTGCACCCGCTCGTCTGCGCCGCCTTCAACGCGGACTTCGACGGCGACCAGATGGCCGTGCACCTGCCGCTGTCGGTCGAGGCTCAGGCCGAGGCCCGCATCCTGATGCTGGCGTCGAACAACATCCTGAAGCCGTCGGACGGCCGCCCGGTCACCCTGCCCTCGCAGGACATGATCATCGGTCTGCACCACCTGACCACGGTCAAGGAGGGCGCCGCCGGTGAGGGTCGCGTGTTCGGCTCGGTCGGCGAGGCGATCCTGGCCAAGGACGAGGGCACCCTCGACCTGCAGGCCAAGGTCCGCATCCGCATCCCCGGTCTCGCCTTCCTCGAGGGCGAGGCTCCCGAGGGCTACGAGCGCCACGGCCTCGTGGACGCGTCGCTCGGCCAGGCGATCTTCAACGACACGCTCCCCAAGGGCTACCCGTTCGTTCGCGAGCAGGCCGACAAGGGCAAGCTGTCGCAGATCGTGAACAAGCTCGCCGAGGAGTACCCGAAGGTGGAGGTCGCGGCTTCGCTCGACCGCATCAAGGACGCCGGCTTCTACTGGGCCACCCGTTCGGGTGTCACGGTGGCGCTGAGCGACATCCTCACGCCCCCGAACAAGGGCGAGATCGTCGCGGGCTACGAGAAGCAGGCCGCGAAGGTCCAGGCGCAGTTCGAGAAGGGTCTCACCACCGACGCCGAGCGTCGTCAGGAGCTCATCAAGATCTGGACCGAGGCGACCGACGAGGTCCAGAAGGCGATGCGGGACAACTTCCCGGCCGACAACACCATCAACCGGATGGTCTCGTCGGGCGCTCGTGGTAACTGGCTGCAGATCCGCAACATCGCGGGTATGCGAGGCCTGGTGAACAACCCCAAGGGTGAGATCATCCCGCGTCCGATCATCTCGTCGTACCGCGAGGGTCTGTCGGTGGCGGAGTACTTCATCGCGACGCACGGTGCCCGCAAGGGTCTGGCCGACACGGCTCTGCGTACGGCCGACTCGGGTTACCTGACCCGTCGTCTCGTGGACGTCTCGCAGGATGTCATCATCCGCGAGGAGGACTGCGGCACGACCAAGGGCCTCGAGTTCACCATCGCCGCCCCCGGCGCCGACGGTGCGCTGGTGCGCGACGCGAACGTCGAGAACTCGGTGTTCGCCCGCACGCTCGCGGCCGACGCCGTCGACCCGAAGGGCGAGGTCGTCGCCTCCGCCGGTGAGGACGTCGGCGACGTGCTCATCGACAAGCTCGTCGGTGCGGGTGTCGAGTCGATCAAGGTCCGCTCGGTCCTCACCTGCGACTCGGCGGTCGGCGTCTGCGCGAAGTGCTACGGCCGCTCGCTCGCGACCGGCAAGATCGTCGACATCGGCGAGGCCGTCGGCATCATCGCGGCCCAGTCGATCGGTGAGCCCGGCACGCAGCTGACGATGCGTACCTTCCACACCGGTGGTTCCGCGTCGGCCGACGACATCACGCAGGGTCTGCCCCGCGTGCAGGAGCTGTTCGAGGCCCGTACCCCCAAGGGTGCGTCGCCGATCGCCGAGGCCGATGGCCGCATCACGATCGACGAGACCGAGAAGTCGAAGAAGGTCATCCTCACGCCCGACAACGGCGACGAGCCGCACGTCTACCCGGTCCTGAAGCGCGCGACGCTCCTGGTCGAGGACGGGCAGCGCGTCACGGTCGGTCAGCCTCTCCAGGTCGGCACGCTCGACCCCAAGGAGGTCATGCGCGTGCAGGGCGCCCGCGAGGTCCAGAAGTACCTCGTCAACGGCGTCCAGGGCGTGTACCGCTCGCAGGGCGTGCCGATCCACGACAAGCACATCGAGGTCATCGTCCGTCAGATGCTGCGGAAGGTCACCGTGGTCGACCACGGCGACACGACGCTGCTGCCGGGCGAGCTGGTCGACTTCAAGAAGTACCAGAACATCAACCGCGAGACCGTGGCCGAGGGCAAGCGCCCCGCGTCGGGTCGTCCCGAGCTGATGGGTATCACGAAGGCGTCGCTCGCGACCGAGTCGTGGCTGTCGGCCGCGTCGTTCCAGGAGACCACCCGCGTCCTGACGCAGGCGGCCATGGAGGGCAAGAGCGACCCGCTCGTCGGCCTCAAGGAGAACGTCATCATCGGAAAGCTCATCCCCGCCGGAACGGGCCTCGCGAAGTACCGCGATGTCACGGTCGAGGCGACGGAGGAGGCCAAGAGCGAGCGGTACCCCAACCGCATCTTCGCCTCGGACGGCGCGTACACCGACGCCGACCTGAGCTACGTCGACTTCGACAGCTTCTCGACGGACGGTTTCACGACCGACTACAACTGAGTCCTGAGTCCGGTCGCCGAGCGACCGGGCCGAGACGCAGCACCACGAAGGGCCCCGGCATGACGCCGGGGCCCTTCGCCGTTCACTGCGGGCGGATGCCGCGACTCAGTACTGCGTCGGCAGCCCCGTGTCGCCGGTGGTGCCGGTGGTGCCGGTCGCGCCCGTCGAACCGCTGCTCGGGGCGACGTTCTCCTTGACCCGCTCGGCGGTGCTCTGCGCCTCCTCCTTCACGGTCTCGGCGGATGCGGCGGCAGAATCCTTCACCTGGTTGACGGCATCCTTCGCCGGCTCCTTGAGGTTCCCCGCCACCTCCTGCGCGGCGTCCTTCGCCTTGTCCACGGCCTTGTCGACGAGCGGCTGCGCCTGGTCGCGGAGCTGGGTGCTCCAGCGCTTCTCAGCGTCCGTCGCGGGGATGAGGCTCGCGACGAGGAAGCCGACGCCGGCGGCGAGGAGGCCGACCACCAGCGGCGTGCCCTGCGTGGTCTGCCTGGCCTTGTTCGGCAGGTCCTTCACCGCGTCACCCGCCGCGCCGAGCTTGTCGCCCACCGTGTGGCCGGCCGACGATGCGGAGTCGCCGATGTCGTCGGCGACCCCCATGACGCGGCCCTTGACGTCGCCGAGCACCTGCCGGACCCGCGTCTTCTGACGTTCCATGATCTTCGGGGGCGAGACCTTGTCGGCGAGTGCGTCCACATCCCGGCCCAGCTCGTCGCGCGACACCTCGATATCGGCGCGGATCTGATCTGCGTTGCTCATTATCGGTTCTCCTGATTTCTCTTGAGCGCGTCGGGGATCTCCTTGACGGTCTCGACCGTCTTCGGCGCCCCTTGCACGGTCTTCAGCCGCTTGCGCCCGACGGCGTAAAGGATGGCGGCGACGATGGCCCAGAGGACCGCCACGATGACGGCCGACCAGCCGAGGCTGTCGATGAGGTCGCCGAGACCCCACCACAAGGCGACGGACAGGAAGAAGACGGCCATCGCGCCGGCGTATCCCGCGCCGCCGAGGAGCCCTGCGCCGGCACCGGCGCGCTTGGCCGACTCGGAGAGCTCGGCCTTCGCGAGCTCGAGCTCCTTGCGCATGAGGTCGGACAGGTCACGCGAGACCTCGCCGACCAGCTCTCCCAGCGATGTCTCGGCCGCCTTCTGCTGAGACGGCGTGGGCATGTCCGTCATCGTCGTACCTCTCCCGCGGCGGACCACTCGTCTCCTGCTCCGCCGGTCACATCGGGGTTGGCGCTCGTGGTCAGCGGGTCGCCCGAGAGGGCGTCGCCGATGGGGGTGTCCCCCTCGTAACCCGTCGCTCCCACCGTGCCCGCACCGGCAGCCGTCCCGGCGGCACCGGCGGTGGTGCCGCCTGCGACCGTCGGCGAGCCGGTGACGAGACGGGACTGTGCGCCGCCCGGTGCGCGGACCGTTCCGCCCGTGGCCCGATCGTTGTCGCGGGCGTCGGAGACGAGCGCCCGGGTGAGGCGACCGGCGACGAGGCCCACTCCGACCGCGATGGCCAGGAAGGCTCCCGTGTGCCGGCGCGCGAAGGTCCGGACCTCGTAGACCACGTCGGCAGGTTCTCTCTGCTCCAGCCAGTCGGCGACGCGTCGGGTCTGCTCACCGACGGCGCGCACGGCATTCGTCGCCGCTCCCGAGCCTGTTGCCGTGCCGTCGGCCAGCCCCGCGAGCTCGTCGCTCGTGCTCCGCAGTGCTCCCGCGGCGCGGCGCTGCTGGGTCGATGCCTGGTCCGTCAGCTGCGTGCGGGTCTCGTGAAGGAACCCGCGAGCGGCATCCTTCGCGTCGTGCGCCACGCCCTTGGCCTCTTCGCCGGCGACGCCGGCCACGTACTTGGCACCCGCGTCCACCTCTGCGACGGTCTCGACCGCGCGCTCCTTGACGTCGCCTGAGCCTGTGCTCTGGCCTGAACCCGTGCTCTGGTTCGCATACGGATCGGTGTCGTAAGTCGACATGCTCCTCCTCCATCTCACGTGCGGTGTCGGGCCGGCGATGTGCCGGGCTTCGAAGATCCGCCGTGCCCACAACCGTCGGTCATGAACCCCGATGTGAAGAGAGGGTGGCACTTGGAGCACCGGCGGAGTATCCTTCACAGCCCGACGCCGCGAGGAGGCGGTGCGACCGGTCTCGCAACCTCCTCGCGCCCTCGCGCGCGCGCCGCGGCGATGCCGCAGTCCCTCCGGCTTACCGTGGAGGCGGAGGTGGGGGCCCCATGGCACGGATCGGCGGTCGCAATGCGTGGATCGCCGTGCCCGCGGGGATCCTGTGCGGGGCGGTCGTCGGGGCGCTCGTATGGCTGTCCCTGCCGATGCTGCCGGTGACGGCGGCGTGGGTCGGTGACACGCTGCGGAACGCGACAGCGCCGCAGCCGAGCGCCACACCCCAGCGGACTCCGGCTCAGACGGCGGCGGACGGCGGCGCGATCGACTGCCGGACGCTCTACTCCGACGATCTGTGGAACGAACTGACATGGCGGCCGGGCTCGCTCCTCGGCCAGTCCCTCGGCCCGCCGGCGACCACGGCGACCTCGTTCGCCGACGCGGCGGCTCCCGACGTGCTGGTCACCTGCACCTGGCGGTTCGACACGGGCGGCATCGTCACGACGCTGTCGAAGGTCGACCCGGATGCCGCCTCCATCGCCGAGGCCGCGCTCTCGGGCGACGGCTTCTCATGCCATGCCGCCGGGTTGGCGACGGTCTGCGCGCGCACGCAGGGCTCGGTGCGGGAGGAGCACACGCTGCGCGACGGGCTGTGGCTCGTGAGCGTCGAGACGCAGTGGCACCCCGACGACTACGGCTCCCGGCTCGATCGCACCGTGTGGGGCTGATCAGGCCGGATCAGCCGAAGATGCTCGCGACGACCGCGCCCGTGTAGCCGCTGGGTGCGAGGTTCGAATAGGTCGTGTCGATGAGGATGTCGTCGCGCCAGAAGAGGGTGCGCCCGTCGGTCACCGGATAGGTCTCGTTCTGCCAGGTCTTCTCGCAGCGGGTGCCGCCGTCCGGCGTGTAGCAGGTATAGCCATCATCGGTCACCAGCTTGTTCAGCATGTCGAGGGCGGGGCCGCGCGACATGTAGGTGATGGTCGTGACCAGACCCGTGGTGTCGGTGGCCGGGTCGCGCCACACGCACACGAGGCCGCCGTCGGGCTGCGGCCCCGACGACCCGAAGGCGGGGTCGTTGAGCGGGATGCCTTCGAGCTGTGCGAGCACGTCGGCGGTGAGGATCGCGCGGCAGTCGTCGGGGATATCGGCCAGCGGGGTCGCCGACGGTGTCGGGGTCGGCGTCGCGGGGGCGTCCGTCGTGGGGGTGGGGGAGTACGTGAAGCCGTCGCCGGAGGGCGCGTCGTCGGGTGCGCACGCCGTCAGCACGGCGAGCGCGAGGAGGACGGATGCCGCTGCCGCCGCGCGCCGGCCGCCGCGAGGCGCTCGCGCAGGTGTTGCCATGGGCCCAGGGTAGTGGCGCCGTCCGCCGGCGGACGCTGCGACTCGGGCGCGTATTCCTCCGGCACGCCTCCGCGGCTTGCGTGGGCCCGCGGGCTACTCTGCCACTGCAGGGATTGGCCCTGCGTGAGGAGTGCCTGCGATGAGTGACCCCAAGTCGTCTTACGGCGAGCCCGTCGAAGAGCCCAACGGCGTCGACGACGTCGTCGGTCGTGCGAACGAAGGCCTCGCCGATGCAGAGGCCGCCCGCCGTGACGCGGTCGACGCCGACAGCTCCACCGCACCCGCATCGACCCCTGCGGATGCGTACGACGCGAGCGCTCCGGCCGTCGCCGACGAGCCCGCCGTCGTCCCGGCCGACGAGGCCGCGGCCCCGGCCACCGACACCCCGGCCGACGCGGAGCCCGACCCGTGGGCATCGCCGGAGGCGGCATCCCTCGATTACACGTCGACAGGGGCACCCGTCGCCGACGACGCACCGACCGTCGTCGCCGCGCCCGTCGTCACCCCGAGCGAGCCCGTCGTCGCCGAGCCGACGGTCGTCGCCGCCGCCGCTGCTGCGCCGCAGCCCATCTTCGTCCAGGCGCCGGAAGCGCCGCGCCCGCGCGGCAACCGTGCGGCAGCCGGCGCCATCGGCCTCCTCGCCGCCCTCGCGTTCGCCGTGCTCTACCTCGCGGTCTGGCTCGGCATCGACGCGATCGAGGGCGACCTGACCGGCGAGAACGTCGGCACGACGGTCGTCGGCGCCCTGGGCACCTGGTCGCTGTGGGTGCCGGTCGTGGTCTTCTTCTTCGCGTTCTGGCTGCTGGGTGCGATCATCAACCGCGGGCGGTGGGGCGCATGGGTGGTCTTCGGCATCCTGGTCGGCGTCGCCGCATACGGCGGGCACATCCTCGGCGCGCTCTTCCAGGCGCCGTTCTGGGAGCTCACCGCGACCGAGGGCGGCGACCTCGCAGAGGCCGAGCTGCTCACGCCCCTGGCGATCGCCGCGTTCGTCATCGGGCGCGAGCTGACCATCTGGTTCGGGGCGTGGGCGGCATCGCGCGCGAAGCGCGTCACCGAGCTCAACATCGAGGCGCAGCGCGAGTACGAGCGCACGCTCGAGGCGGGGCCGCAGCTCGTCCGCGCGTAGCCGCATCCCGCCCGCCCCGGAGGCCGCCGACGTAGGCTGGCGGCATGGCCGGTGGCGGGGAAGGCGCAGCGTCGGCGGGTCCCGTGCGGCCGCCGATCGCCCTCGCGTTCGCGACGATCGGCTTCGTCGCGCTGACCATCTTCGGGCTCGGCATGACGAGCCTCATCCTCGCCGAGGACGTGATCGCGACGCCCGGTCTCGGGCAGATTCCCGGGGCGGCGGGGGTCGTGTGCGCGACGCTCGCGTTCGCGGGCGGGCTGTGGGCGGCGATCGCGCGCGCCGGCAGCGGTCCGCCGGGCGGGAGCGCCGCGGCGCGGCATCCGTCCTACTGGGGTGCCGCGTGGACCACCGCAGCGGCGTTCCTCGCCTACGTCGGGGGCGTGTGGTTCGCGGCACTGTTCACCGGGGCGGACCTGGGGGTGGCGACGGCCGTCGCCGGCCGCCTGGCGACGTCGTGGTTCGGGGTGTCGGTGGCGGCCGCCGCGTTCGTATCGGCGTGGGCGGGCATCGCACTCGTGCGCACGCGCGCGCATCGTCCCCGCTGGCCCTGGGAGGACGACTACGACGAGTGATCCGGATGTTCGCGCCGCCGGAAACCGCGGGAATCCGGGCGAAAACAGATGTCGGGTACTAGCGTTGACCGGGTGGAGCGGTCGCTCGAGACCCAGGTCAGCCAGGCGGTGGACGCCTGGCTCGCCTGGCTGCCGCGATGGGAGCCGGCGACGCACCGCGGCCGCACCGCCCCGTGCCGGCGCTGCTTCGGGTCGCCGGTGCTGTCGGCGGCGGGGCTCGGAGCCGATGTCCCGCACGGTGTGCAGCATGGGCTCTCCACCCGGATCAAGACGATCGTCGACCGCTCGGTGGCCGAGTACACGGCGCTGAACCTCCCGATGCTGCAGACCGAGCTCGACCAGCAGGCGGCCCGCAACCGGGCGCGCAGCTATCGTCCCGGCGAGGGGCTGGATCCCGAGTTCGAGGGGCTGCCGCTGGATCCTGAACCGGTGCCCGGTGCGCCGTTCCTGTTCACGATCGCCGGTCTCGCCGAGGAGGCCGACGCGCACGTTCCGGACCTGCCGCCGCTGACCGAGGAGGCCAAGGCCGCGCTCCGCCAGGAGGTCGGCCTCGCGGACGACTACGCCAACATGGTCGGACGCGAGGTCTGCACCATCCTGCTGCACCACCGCCTGCGCATCCAGGCCGCGGTCGGCGAGTTCGTCGAGCCCCAGATCGAGGCGATGCTCGCGGATCTGACGAAGTCGCTCGACGCGCCGTTCGACCCGCACGACTCCGGCGACGCCCCCCGTCTGGACTGACTCCCGCAGGTGGTTTTGTTAGCATGGCCAGGTTTGTTGCCGTCACGACGGCACGGGTCGTGTCAAGGTAGCGGACTGCGGGGGAGGTGTGGTGGCCACACGGCTTCCCTCGGCGCCCCCGATACTCCCCGGGCTGGCCTACATCCGCCCTCTCGGCTCCGGCGGATTCGCCGACGTCTTCCTGTACGAGCAGGACATGCCCCGCCGCAACGTCGCGGTCAAGGTCATGCCCAGCGACGTGCGCGACCCCGAGCTGCGGCGCATGTTCAACGCCGAGGCCGACGTGCTGGCGCACCTGTCCGCCCATCCCTCGATCGTGACGGTCTACCAGGCCAGCATCTCGGCCGACGGGCGTCCGTACATCGTCATGGAGTACTGCCCCGGCTCGCTCGCGCAGCGCTACCGGGTGGAGCGCATCCCCGTCGAAGAGGTGCTCGCGATCGGCGTGCGCATGGCGAGCGCGCTGGAGTCGGCGCACCGCGCCGGGCTCATCCACCGCGACGTCAAGCCCAGCAACATCCTCATCACGACGTTCGGCACCCCCGTGCTCGCCGACTTCGGCATCTCCGCCTCGCTGCAGCGCAAGAGCGGCGGCGAGGTGCTGGCGATGTCGATCCCGTGGAGCTCGCCCGAGGTCGTGGCCGAGCAGACCAGTGGCACCGTTTCGAGCGAGGTGTGGAGCATCGGCGCGACCGTGTACTCGCTGCTCGCGGGTCACAGCCCGTTCGAGCGGCGTGAGCGCGGCCAGAACACCAAGGAGCTGCTGCGGCGGCGCATCGCGCGTGCCACGTATGTCGAGATCCCGCGCGCCGATGTCCCGGCATCGCTGCAGACTGTGCTCGCCACGGCGATGAGCCGCGACCCGGGTCGCCGCTACGACTCGGCGCGGGCGTTCGGCGAGGCGCTGCGCGAGGTGCAGGCCGGGCTCGGTCTCTCGCCGACGCCGCTCGAGATCCCCGACGCGGAATGGTCACCGGCATCCGGTCCGGTCGACTTCGGCGACTCGGCGCTGCGCGGACCGGCCCGCTCCCACATCGAACGCGACCTCACCCGCAAGTCCCGGGCCGGCACCGGGGTCGCCGCCCTCGCTCGTGACGAGGACACCGAGATCTCCGCCGCGCGCAGGCGACGGGGCGGCGGCACGCTGCCGTGGGTCGTCGGCATCGGTGCGGGAGTGGTCGCCGGCGCCGGCGCGGTCGTCGTGGCGCTGCTGGCCGCGGGGGTGCTGTGATGCGCCGCGGCACGATCACCGGCCTCGTCGCCGCCGGCTCGGTCGTCGCCGCCGTGATCGGGGTCAGCATCGTGTGGCCGGGCCTGGACGCGCAGGAGACGCCCGAGGTCGACACGGCGGTGTGGGCGCTGCAGACCGGCGAAGGCAGGCGCTACGCGCGGGTGAACACCTCGGTCGGCGAGCTCGACACCGTCCGCAGCATCAGCAATCCCGATCAGGTCGTGCAGACGGGGGACGCCGCGTACCTGTTCAGCGACAGCTACAGCACGCTCACCCGCATCGATGCAGCGATGCCCGCGGATCTCGACGAAGAGGCGCTGCAGGCGTCGCAGAAGACGCCGCCCGGCACCACCGAGGTCGTGACCGCGGGCGATTACGTGGCGTATCTCACCGACTCGGGGGCGGTGTTCGCGGGGAGGCTCTCCAGCGGCTCGGCATCCCAGCTCGATCCGTTCCGCACCGACGACGAAGACACGCCGCAGTACACCGCCGAGGCGATCGCCGTCGACGCCCGGGGGGTGCTGTTCGCGTACTCGCGCGCCGACGGCTCGGTGCTGCGCTACGACATCCCCGACGGCCAGGTGCGGGGACGCGACGCTTTCGACGCCGACGGGCTCGCCGTGCCGGCGATCACCGCCGCGCGTGACACGTGGGCCGTCGTCGACACCGAGGACGGCGACGTCTGGCTGCGGGGGCAGGACGGCCCGGTCCGGACGCCGACGACAGGCACCGTGGTGGTCGGTGCGCCTGACGCGACCGGCACCGACGTGTACCTCGCCGACGACACTGCGCTCGTGCGTATGCCGGCTGATGGCTCCAGCATGACGACCGAGGTCGGCGGCGGCGCCGGCCCGGTGCTCGGCACCCCGGCACAGCCGGTCACGCACGACGGCGAGACGTACGCCGCCTGGCTCGGCACGGGCGACGCGGGCGGGCTGCTGTGGCGCTCGAACGGCGCGACGGTCGTGCTCGACTACGGCGCCGAGGCGATGGGCGACCAGGTCCGCCCGGTCTTCGTCGCGAGCGACTCCTCCGTCATCCTCAACGACACGCGGTCGGGATGGGCGTGGTCTGTGCCCGACGGCGCCCTCATCGCCTCGAGCCAGGACTGGAGCCTCGACGACCGCACCGATCCGGACGCGGTGCCGAGCGGCGAGCAGCTGCAGGTCGTGCTCGACCCGAAGCCCCCGATCGCCGAGCCGGACGCCTTCGGGGTGCGCGCCGGGGCGCTCGCCTCGCTGCCGGTGCTGATGAACGATCACGACCCGAACGAGGACGTGCTCACGATCGATCCCGCATCGGTCGCCGGCCTCGATCCCGCCTTCGGCACCGTGACCGTGACCGACGACGACCAGCGCCTCGCGGTGCGCGTGGAACCCGGCGCGACGGGCTCCACCACCTTCTCGTACGCCGTCACCGACGGTACGACCGAGAACGGCCTGCTGTCGGAGACCACGACGGTCACCCTCACCGTGGCGGATGCCGCAGCCGAATCGGCGCCGGAGTGGTGCGGCGTCGAGCGCTGCCTCGTCGAGTGGCCGCAGCCGGAGGTCGCGCGCGGCGGCACGGTGACCGTGCCCGTGCTCCCCGGCTGGGTGGACCCCGAGGGTGACCCGCTCCTGCTGCTCTCGGTAGAGAACGCGACGGGGACCGGAAGCGTCGCGGCGACCCCGGGCGGCGATGTCGTCTACCAGCACAGCGACACCGGCGACGGCGGTGAGCAGCTCATCGAGCTCGCGGTCACCGTGGCCGACACGCAGGGGCAGACGGCCGTGAAGTCGCTCATCGTGAAGGTGTCGCCGCAGCCGCAGCTGGCCGCGCAGTCGTTCGCCGTCACCGACACGGTGGCATCGGGCATGACCGTGGACGTCGCCGACCATGTCACCGGCACGGCGGGCACGCTCTCGCTCGAGTCGGTGCGCGTGCTCGACGACGCGGCGGCCACCGCCACCGTGGTGGGCGGCTCGACATCGTTCGACTTCACGGCTCAGAACCCCGGCACGTTCCGCGTTGACTTCACGGTGACCGACGGCGTCACCGAGGCGGCGGGCACGGCACGGATCACCCTGCTGCCCGCCGACGCGCCCGCACAGCTGTCGACCTCGCCCGTGGTGGCGTTCGTGCACCCCCAGCAGGACGCCACGCTCGAGGTCTTCGACGCGGTCTCCAATCCGACCCGTCGCGTGCTGCTGCTGAGCGACGTCACCGCGCGAGCGGACGACGGGGCGACGCTGTCGGTCGATGGAGTCGGCCAGAACCACCTGCGGGTGTCGGGGACGACCGCGGACGGCGCCGCCGGCCGGCTCGGCACGGTCTCATACGTCGTGAGCGACGGCACCGAGGACACCGGCGCGAGCGTCCAGGGCGAGGCGACGGTGTACCTGCTGCCTCCGGCGCCCGAGCTCGCGCCGATCGCCGTCGACGACACCGTCGTGGTGCGCGCCGGCGCGCAGATCGACATCCCGGTGCTCGAGAACGACATCTCGCCCTCGGGCGGCCTGCCGACCCTCAACCCCGCGTCCGTGCGGTCGTCGTCGGATGCCGCGCTGGCGTTCGCGTCGGGCGACCTGCTCCGCTACCTGGCGCCCGGCGAGCCCGGCGAGTACGGCATCGAGTACTCGGTGTTCACCACCGGTGCCCCGACGCTCGCCGACACCGCGACCGTGCGGGTCCGGGTCATCGACGCCGATGCCAACCGCGCGCCGACGGCCGACACCCTGGAGGGCCGCGTGCTGAGCGGCCAGTCCGCGCTGATCGAATTCGACGGGTTCGGCATGGATCCCGACGGCGACGTCGTGACCCTCGACCGCATCGTCGCCCAGCCGGAGCGCGGGGCCGCCACGATCACGGCCGACGGGGCGTCGATCATGTACACCAGCGTCCCGGGCGACAGCGGGCAGGTGTCGTTCCGCTACCGCGTCGTCGACGCGTTCGGCGAGACCGCCGAGGGCACCGTCCGGGTGGGCGTGCTCGACAGCGAGGCCAACCCGAGTCCGGTGACCTTCACCGACTACGTGCAGGTGCAGGCGGGCGACGGCAACACGATCCGCGTGAGCCCGCTCTCGAACGACGTCGATCCGACGATGGGCGAGCTACGGGTGACCGACATCCGTCCCGACGTGCCGGCCACCCTCGTCGACGGCAGCGACAACCCGGAGTACGAGCGGCTCGGCGACCAGATCGTCGCCGTCGACGACGCGACGGTCCGCATCGCCGCGGGCGACGAACCGGCGACGATGTCGTTCCTCTACGACGTGGAGTCCTCGTCGGGCAACACCGGGCGCGGCCTCATCGTCGTGCGGGTGGTGCGCGAGAGCGTGCCGGACTACCCGGTCGTCGCCGACACCAGCCTCACCGTCGAGAGCCGTGAGGACTTCCCGCGCGGTGTCGACGTGCTGGCCGGCAAGGTGACATGGTCGGGCGGCGACGTCGGCGACCTCGAGCTCTCGCTCTGGGGCGACCCGGAGGGGGTGTCGGTGCAGGGCTCGCGCCTGCGCGGCGCGCTCCCCGAGACCACACAGCTCATCCCGTTCGCCGTGACCGGCGAGAGCGCTGCCGGTGAGGTCACCTCGTACGGGTTCCTCCGCGTGCCCGGTGACGACGACCTGGCGCTGACGCTCCGCGCGGGTGCGGCATCCCCCGAGGTCACCGAGCTCGAGTCGGGGACGTTCGACATGGCGAGCCTCGTCGCACGCCCACGCGGCGCGGTCATCGAGATCGGCGACGACGTCCGGGCTTCGGGAGCCCGTGCGGAGGCGGCGTGCGCCATCGAGTCCGGCACGGTCATCCGCTACGACGCGGGAGCGGGCGCCCCCTGGGTGGATGCGTGCCAGGTGCCGGTGCGGCTGTCGGGCGACGAGGAGTGGACGTTCCTCTCGGTGCCGATCGTTGTGCACCCCCGGGATCCGCAGCCCGAGTTGCGTCCCGGCTCCATCACCGTCGGTCCGGGCGAGACCGCCTCGTTCGACCTGAAGAACATGACGACGTGGCAGCTCCGCGAGGACTGGGCAGGCATCGTCTACGCGATCGAGCACGCGGGCACCGCGTTCCACGTCACGCAGGAGGGCTCCACCGTGACCGTGACCGGCGCCGATCGCGCCGTGCCGGGGTCAGAGGAAGCCGTGCTGGTGTCGGTCACGAGCCACCCCTCGGTGACGCCCGCCCGCCTCATCCTCCGCGTGGGCGCCGCGCCGTCGACCCTGCCGCAGGGTGGGTCCGTCGTGCAGCAGTGCTCGCAGGCGTCCGGATCGTCGTGCACCATCCCGGTCATCGGCGCGGGCGGCGAGGTCAACCCGCTCCCGCGCACCCCGCTCGAAGTCGTCGGCGTCCGGCCGACGGGGTCGTGCGCCGGAGTCGGATTCCAGGTCGCATCGGCCACGTCGATCACGGCGACGTGGACGACGGATGCCCCGGGGGCGACGTGCACCGCCACGTTCTCGGTGCGCGACGCCCAGGGCCGGGTGACGAACGCGGAGCGGGACGGGCGGGTGCTGCTGGACCTGCTGGGCTACCCCAAGCCGCCCGCGAGCATCAGCCAGGCGGCCTACGCCGACGGCACCGTAACACTGCGGGTCGACCCGGGACAGGCGCGTCTGGCCTACCCGGCGCTCTCCGGATTCGTCGTCCGCTCGGGCGGCCAGGAGGTCGCGCGGTGCTCCGCCGACGGCGTCTGCCCGCCCGTCGCCGCCCCGAACGGGGAGCAGCGCACCTACGAGGCGTGGGCAGTCAATGGGGTGGGCGAGTCGAAGGGGAGCGTCCGCACGCTGGCGTGGGCGTACGACGCGCCCGTGGCGCCGACGAAGGTGACGGCCGCGCCGGTCGTCACCGGTGACGGTGCCGGTGGCATCGTGTCGCTCGTCATCGACGGCATCGAGACCGGCGAGACGGGGAGCCTCGAGATCTCGAGCCCCGCCGGCGAGGTGGTGCGCGTGGGGGTGGGCCGCAACGACACGCGCGTCGACGTGCCCTGGTACCGCGTCGGCAGCAACACCGGCTCGCTGATCACCGTGACGCCCTACTCGCGCTTCGACCTGCCGCCCGGGCTGGGCGGCAGTGCCTCCGGCGCCGCGGCCACCGTGCAGGCCAACGGCATCGGCAGGCCGCTGTCGCCGCAGCTGACGCTCAGCTCCGTCTCGAACGGCGACGGCACGGCGACCATCACGGCGACGGCGTCCGCTGTGAGCAACGGCGACGGCTCGCGCCTGCGCTACGGCATCGTCCCGGACGGCCAGCGCTGCACGGTGAGCGAAGACGGTCCCACGGCGACGTTCCCCGGCCTCGCTGACGGCGAGGAGTACGCCTTCCGGATGTGCGTCGAATCCTGGTGGGACGACAGGTCGTTCGGCCGAGCCGAGACCACGGCGAGCGTGCGGGCGCACCAGTCCGGACGGGCGCCGCAGGGGTGGACGTTCGCCGTCGACGCCACGCCGAACGTGAACGGACAGCGCGCCGACTGGATCATCAGGGCGGAGCCCACCACCACGGAGAAGATCCCCAACCACAACCACGCCGAGTTCTCGGGCTGGAATGGCTCGACGTCGGTGGTCGGCCAGAGCCCCGGCATCCAGGTCCGCTACGTCCACGACTGGTGGGGCACAGCCACGGGATGGTCCACGGTGACCGCGCGCGCGGGCAGCGCCCCGTACCAGGTTCAGGCCACGTGGGAGGTCACCTCCTGCGTGGGCGGCGGCACGCTCGGCACTCGCGGGCAGTCGTCCAACGCCCCGAACGGGTCCTCGGCGGCATTCACGTTCGGCAACGCCGGGCTGCGCTACTTCGACGAGCAGGGCGCGCTGCTTCCCCACACCGCCGACACATGGGACGTCCCCCTCAAGGCGGCGCGTGTCGAAGGCATCACGGTGGCGGTGAACTGGGACGCCCAGGGCTGGGGGCTCGCTCCCGTGACCAAGACCTTCGGCGCCGACTGCCAGCCGAACAACGGCAACCCCGGTCCCTGACCACCGGCATCCATCCGCTCCCCGCGAGCCCCGCACCCGCACACGACAGAGGACAGCACATGACGATCACCCAGGAGCAGGCCGACTGGTTCGCCCAGACGTTCGGGCAGATCGCCGACAACGTCGAGCGCGCCGTGCTCGGCAAGCGCCATGTCGTCGAGCTCGTCCTCACGGCGATGCTGAGCGACGGCCACGTGCTGCTGGAGGACGTGCCGGGTACCGGGAAGACCTCCCTCGCCCGGGCGATGGGGCAGTCGGTGCAGGGCACCAACACACGCATCCAGTTCACGCCCGACCTGCTGCCGAGCGACATCACCGGGCTCAGCGTCTACGACCAGAAAGAAGGCGTGTTCGAGTTCCACGCCGGCCCGATCTTCGCCAACATCGTCCTCGCCGACGAGATCAACCGTGCGAGTCCCAAGACGCAGTCCGCGCTGCTCGAGGTCATGGAGGAGGGGCGCGTCACCATCGACGGCGTCTCGCGCGAGGCCGGTGTGCCGTTCCTCGTGCTCGCCACCCAGAACCCCGTGGAGCAGGCCGGCACGTATCGCCTGCCCGAGGCGCAGCTCGACCGCTTCATGATGCGCACGTCGCTGGGGTACCCCGACCACGCCGCGACCGTCCGCATCCTCGACGGCGCGGCGATCGCGACCGCCGACCTCTCGCCGATCATCACCCCGCAGGCCCTGGTGGGCATGGCGGACCTGGCGGCCCGGGTCTACGTCGACGCACTGGTGCTCGACTACATCGCCCGGCTGGTGGACGGCACGCGCACGGCCGACGAGGTGCGCCTGGGCGTCAGCATCCGCGGCGCCCTGGCCCTCACGCGGGCGGCGCGCACCCGTGCCGCCTCGCAGGGCCGCACCTATGCGACGCCCGACGACGTCAAGACGCTCGCGGTGCCGGTGCTCTCGCACCGGCTGATCCTCCACCCCGAGGCCGAGTTCGACGG
This sequence comes from Microbacterium psychrotolerans, assembly GCF_031085295.1. Classification (GTDB taxonomy): domain Bacteria; phylum Actinomycetota; class Actinomycetes; order Actinomycetales; family Microbacteriaceae; genus Microbacterium; species Microbacterium psychrotolerans. The sequence continues at coordinate 154,908 of NZ_JAVFWO010000003.1, forward strand.
GGTCACCCAGGAGACCGTCGTCGGCCAGGTGCTGCTCGACGTGGCGCCGCCCGCGAGACGCGAAGCGGTATGAGCAGCCCCCAGCGTCCGAGCGCGGCCCTCGGCACCCTCGAGCCGCGCATCACCCGCGCGGTGTCGTCGACCGGGACCGAGGGCCGCACGCACCTGACGTCGACGTTGAGCGGCACCGCGACCAGCGTGGCGCCGCGCCGGGGCCGCGCCCTCGTGCGCGCGGCGGTCTGGTGGACGGCGGCGTGGCGGGCGACGGCCGGAGCGATCTCGACCGCCGCCGCATGGTCCGCACGCACCGTCCGGCCCGCCGGCGTCCTGGCGGCGGTGGCGGCGACGGCCGGGCTGGTGCTCGGCGTCGCGTTCGGCTGGGTCGAGTTCATGGTCGCCGGGGCGGCGTCCCTCCTCCTGCTGGTCACCGCCGTGCCCTTCCTGTTCGGCGCGCGCTCCTACGACGTCGATCTCACACTCACGCACGAGCGGGTCGTCGCGGGTGACGGCGTCGACGGGCGCATCGTCGTGCGCAACGACGGCCACCGGGTCGCTCTGCCGGGCCGCATCGACGTCGCGGTGGGTGCCGGGCTGGTGGAGTTCGGTGTGCCGCTGCTGCGTCCCGGGCACGCCATCGAGCAGCCGCTGGACATCCCCGGCCTCGCCCGCGGCATCGTCACGGTGGGGCCGGCGACGACCGTGCGCAGCGACCCCATCGGGCTGCTGCGCCGGGAGCACTCCTTCCCCGACGTACACGACCTCTACGTGCATCCCCGCACCACCGGTCTGCCGTCGACGAGCGCGGGGCTCATCCGCGACCTCGAGGGCTCTCCGACACGGCGGCTCGTCGACGCCGACATGTCCTTCCACGCGATCCGCGAGTACGTGCCCGGCGATTCCCGCCGGCAGATCCACTGGCGCTCGACGGCGAAGACCGGGCGCCTCATGGTGCGTCAGTACGAGGAGTCGCGGCGCTCTCGCATGGCCGTCGTGCTGGCGGTGGCCGAAGCCGAGTACGCGGACGCCGATGAGTTCGAGCTGGCGGTGTCGTGCGCCGCGTCGCTCGGCCTGCGCGCCGTGCACGACGCCCGCGACGTGCAGATCGTGACCGGCTCCGAGATCCCGCGCGTGGTCCGCGGTCGCCTGCGCGCGATCCGCCGCATCCCCGCCGCGGCGCCCCGCCCGATGCTCGACGGGTTCAGCGGCGTCGACCTGCTCGAGAGCACGATGCCGGTTGGCGAGGTGTGCCGCCTCGCGGCCGAGTCGGGCGAGCGCCTCTCGATCGCGTTCGTAGTCGTGGGCTCGGGTGTGCCGCTCACGCGGCTGCAGCAGGCGGCGCTCGCCTTCCCGGCCGACACGGCCGTCGTCGGGATCATGTGCGACGAGCGCGCCCACCCGCGCATGCAGCCGCTGTCGAGCATGACCGTGCTCACGGTGGGCACCCTCGACGACCTGTCAGGCCTGCTCCTGCGGGGAGCCACGTCGTGAGCGCGCCCATCCCCGTGCCGGCGAGGACGGATGCCGCCTCCGCGGGTGCCGCAGTGCCGCGCATCGCCGTGGGCGTGGCGTTCGCACTGGTGATCGCCACGATCGCCGCCGTGGCCGCCTGGCCCATCTATCGCTCCGGATCCTTCACTCTCCTGGTCGTCACGGGAACCCTCGTGGGCGGCGGCATCGCCGCGCTGGCGTGGTGGCGGCGCTGGAACGGCTGGTCGGTCGCGGGTCTCCTCGCCGCCGCGGTGCTGCTGCTCGGCATCCCGCTGGCCGTCCCCTCGCGGCTCGGATCACCGGAGGACCTGCTGCGGGGGCTCGGCGAGCTGGCCGGCGGTCTTGTGCTGGGGTGGAAGGACCTCGTCACGGTCGAGCTGCCCGTCGGCTCGTACCGCAACCTGCTCGTGCCGGCGCTCGTGGTGTTCCTCGTCGGCACCTGCGTGGTGCTGATGCTGGCCTGGCGGGAAGACAGCGCCGCGTACGCCGCCGTTCCGGTGGCGCTCGGGATGGTGACGTTCGGGCTGTTCTTCGGGCGCACCACCGTGAGCGCCCCGTGGCGGCTCGGACCGGTCGCGCTCTACGCCCCGGTCGAGACGGCCGTGGGCATCGCCGGCCTCGTGACCTGTCTGCTGTGGCTGGCGTGGCGCACCCACGACGAGCGCGTCCGCGCGCTGCAGCGGGCCGCAGCGGCCAGCGGGGTGCGCATCTCCCGCCGGCCGACGGGTGCCGACCGCCGCCGGACGGCGCTCGGCGCCGCGATGGTGGCCGGCGCGCTCGTGCTCGTCGTGGTCGTCGTGCCCTTCGCCGCCCGCGGCGCGGAGCGCGAGGTGCTGCGCTCGGCGGTCGGCCCCGACATCGACCTCTCGGCCGAGGTGAGCCCGCTGGCGGAGTACCGCGCCCTGTTCGGCGACGACCGCGCCGACGACGTGCTCTTCACGGTGAAGGCGGCCGACGACTCGGGTGGCGCGCTCCCCGAGCGCGTGCGCATCGCGACCCTTGACGCGTACGACGGCGAGGTCTTCCGCTCGGGCGGCGAGGGCGCCGTCGACGCCGGGCGGTTCGTGCGCGTCCCCTCGACCCTCGACGCGGGTGAGGGATCGCCGGTCGAGGCGCGTGTCGAGATCGATGCCTGGGACGGGATCTGGATGCCGACCGCCGGGCGCCTCTCGACTGTCGAGTTCGAGGGCGACAGGTCGGCGACGCTGGCGGACCGCTTCTACTACAACGCTGCCGCCGCGGCGGGCGTGCAGACCGCCGGCGGCGGGCTCTCGTCCGGCGACAGCTACGTCGTGCGCGGGATCGAGCCGCCGACCGCAGATCTGGCGGAACTCGAGGCTCCGGGAAGCCCCGGCGGCGTGTCGGCGCCCGACAGCCTGCGCACCTGGATGGACGAGCACGCGACAGGCTCCGGCGGCGCGGCGCTCGCCGGACTGGTGTCGCTGCTGCGGGAGCGCGGCTACCTCAGCCACGGGCTCTCCCGGGGTGAGGAGCCGCCCGCGTGGGCGACGGCGCTCCCCGACTACACGTTCCAGCCGAGCGCCTCGGGTCACTCGCTGGCCCGTGTCGACACGATGTTCGCACGCCTGCTCGAGCGCGAGACGGATCAGCGGGCCGCGGCATCCGACAACTACGTCGCGGCGATCGGCGACGACGAGCAGTTCGCGGTGGCGGTCGCCCTCATGGCCCGCGAGCTCGGATTCCCGTCGCGCGTCGTCCTCGGCGCGCGGCTCACCTCGGCCGAGCCGGGGCTCGCCACCTGCGACGACGGCGCATGCCGTGCCCAGGACCTCACGGCGTGGACCGAGGTGCAGTCCGCCGCCGGCGAATGGGTGGCCGTCGACGTGACGCCGCAGTACGCCGTGTCGCCGAGCCTGGACGTCACCGAGCAGCGTGACCCCGAGAACGTCACCGAGGTGCGCCCGGACTCGGTCGAGGAGGTCGTGCCGCCGGATCCCGCACAGGAGGACTCGGGGGAGGAGCGCACCCCCGAGGACGACTCCGCCGTCGACCTCGCGTGGCTCTGGCCCGCGCTGCGCATCGGCGGCATCGTGCTGCTGGTGCTCGTCCTGGCGTTCGGTCCGCTGCTGATCATCGTCGGGACGAAAGCCGCTCGCCGCCGGACCCGGCGACGCACCGGCACCCCCGCGTCGCGCATCGCCGGCGGCTGGGACGAGTACGTCGACGCCGCGCTCGACGCGGGCCGCACGGCACCCCGTACGCTCACGCGCAGCGAGCTCGCCGCCGCCTTCGCGACCCCCGCCGGACCGGACCTCGCGCGCGCCGCAGACCGTGCGGTGTTCTCCCGTGCCGAGCTCTCCGCCGATGAGGCCCGGCGCTACTGGGCCGCCGTCGACGCCGAACGGCGGATACTGCGCCGCGAAAAAGGGTTCTGGCGCGGAGCCCTCGCGACCGTATCGTTGAGATCGTTGCTCCGACCACTGGCGCCCGAAACGGGCGTCCGCAGCAGATTCGCCGAGAGGGGGAGACGACGGGCTCAGCCTGTGCGTCCCATGCCATGAACGCCACCGATGCCACCGCGGCCGTCTTCGGGACGCTGACCGGTCTGCTCCTCTTCGCCGCCCTCTACGTCTGGACAGCCCTCGCGCTGTCGGCGGTGTTCCGCAAGTCCGGCGAGGAGTCCTTCAAGGCCTGGGTGCCGATCCTCAACATCGTCGTGGTCCTGCAGCTCGCGGGGCTGTCGCCGTGGCTCGTGATCCTTGCGTTCATCCCGTTCGTGAACATCGCTTTCCTCGTGGTCCTCGCGATCGCGCTGTACCGCCTCAACGTCGCGTTCGGGTTCGGTGCGGGCATGACGGTGGTCGGCGTCCTGCTCTTCCCGGTCTGGGCCTCGATCGTCGGCTGGGGGAGCGCCCGCTGGGTCGGACGCGAGGACTCTCCCGTGTCCCGCGGCGCTCACGCCGGCGGCGTCCGTCGCGGGTCGGCGGCGACCGCCGGCCTTCCGGCGCTGCCGCCGTTCCCGACGCCGGCTTCGCCCGCCGGCGAGACCGACGCGTTCCCGGCGGCGACCGGAGTCAGCGGATTCGCGCCGCCTCCGAACCCCGCCCCCTCCGTCCCCGCCGCGCCGGCCGTCGACGCGCGTGAGGTCGCACCGCCCGCGGGCGGCTGGACGCCCCCACCGCTTCCCGGTCGCCCGATCGCCGCTCCCGTCGCCGCGGGGCGGTCCGAAGACGACGCGCACGACGCCGAGCCGGCGTCCGCCGATCTGTGGCAGGGCTTCGGCCAGGATGCCGCCGACCTGAGTTCCGAGGTCACCGGCGCCGTGCCCGGCGCTCCCGCGCCGATCTCGGCCGTTCCGATCGTTCCGCAGGCGTTCGTCTCGCCCGCGCCGGTCTCGTCCACCGCTGCTCCGGTGGCGGCATCCGACCCGTTCGCCGCACCGGAGGGCAACACCGGAGAGCACCTCACGCGCCCGCCCGTGATGCGCGTGCCGGTCTCCGACGCCCCGCGTTCCGAGGCGGAGCCGTGGGCTCCCGCGCGCTCGCCGATGAGCGACGCCGACGCCTTCCCCGAGGCCTCCGGTCCCGTCTCGGCGATCGCCGGTGCTCCCGACGCCGGCATCCCGCTCTCGGCGCGGTCGTCGGTGTCGGCCTTCCACGCCAAGCCCGAGATCCCCGACGAGCAGGACGTCTTCGACGAGACGATCATCGCGCGCCGCAAGCGCACCGACTGGACCCTGGTCCCGCCCACCGGCGACCCCGTCGCCCTGTCGGCGGAGGTCGTCATCCTCGGCAGGCGGCCCGCCGGTGACCCCGACTTCCCCGGTGCGCAGCTGGTGTCGATCCACGACGGGACGGTCTCCAAGACCCACGCGAGGCTGACGCTGCGCGACGACCGCTGGTACGTGACCGATCTGAACTCGACGAACGGCGTGCTGTTCGCAACGGTGATGGGCACCGAGGTCGAAGCGCCCGCCGGTGAAGAGGTCGAGGCCGGAGACCGGTTCCTGCTGGGCGACGCGGAGGTCCGGCTGCGGCGGAGCGACGGGTGATCGACCCCGACGACGAGCGCACCGCGCTCTCCCGGCGCGCGGTGCCGAAGCCCGCGGACGATGTCCCCGACGATCGCACCCTTCCCGCACGACGGCGCCGAGCCGGAACGCCGGATGCCGCCACGCCAGCCGACGGTGACCTCGACGTCACCGCCGTCTCGGCGCGCTCGCTGATCCCCCCGGACTCCGACCTGACCACGCAGGCGGCGACCATGTCGGCACCGGCCGGTCCTCGCCGGAGCGGCCACGGTGCGGCCGACATCGACGAGCTGACGGCGACCGTCCTGCGCAGGCCGACCGGAGCGGCGGGTGCGCCGGCGAGCCCCACCGCGCCGGCAGGGACCCCGGAGCCCAGGGCTCGGGTCGCATCCGCGCCCCGGGCGGATGCGACCTCCTACCGTGCGCGGCCCATCCCTCCGACGATGGCCACGCGCGCCGAGCCCGCCCGCAGCGCCCCGCAGGCGTACGTGGACACCGCAGCGGCGCAGGCCGCCGGAAGGCGCCGCCGACGGCGCCGCGTCATCGTCGCGGCGGTGGCGGCATCCGTTCTCGTGGTCGTCGTCGCGGTGTCTCTCGCGGCTCTGCTCACCGCCGGCTGACCGGCGACACGCGGCCCGATCTCGGCTCCGCCACGGCGTGTCGCAGCCCCGATCCACCCGGGACGTGCTTGCGCGTTTGCCCGGTCCCCGAAAGCCACGTATCATGGATCGGGTGTGCGCTCACGCGCGCCGTCAACCGTGCCTCGGTGCGGCGAACGGTGTGGGCGCCGCATCTCAGGGAACGGCCTGCGAACAGGCCACCCCCACGGCATACCCACCAAGCAAAGCGCGTCAGTCATTCTGCCGCGTCGGTGGGTCCGCGTGAGCCCGCAGCGTCATGTATCGCAAGATCCGGATGCGGCGGGGGAGACCACGACGCTGTCACCGTGCAGCACAACAAGGAGAGAACGTGCCAACCATTCAGCAGTTGGTTCGCAAGGGGCGCTCGCCCAAGGTCTCGAAGACCAAGGCGCCGGCGCTCAAGGCGAACCCGCAGCAGGCCGGTGTCTGCACCCGTGTGTACACCACCACCCCCAAGAAGCCGAACTCGGCGATGCGCAAGGTCGCCCGTGTGAAGCTCCGCAACGGCACCGAGGTCACCGCGTACATCCCCGGTGAGGGCCACAACCTGCAGGAGCACTCGCTCGTGCTCGTTCGCGGCGGCCGTGTGAAGGACCTCCCCGGTGTCCGCTACAAGATCGTCCGCGGTGCACTCGACACCCAGGCAGTCAAGAACCGTAAGCAGGCTCGCAGCCGCTACGGCGCGAAGAAGGGCTAAGCAAGATGCCTCGTAAGGGACCCGCCCCGAAGCGCCCCGTCGTCAACGACCCGGTATACGGCGCACCGATCGTCAGCCAGCTGGTGAACAAGATCCTCGTCGACGGCAAGAAGTCGATCGCCGAGTCGATCGTGTACACCGCCCTCAAGGGTGTCGAGGCGAAGAACGGCCAGGATGCCGTCGCCACGCTCAAGAAGGCGCTCGACAACGTGCGCCCCACCCTCGAGGTCAAGAGCCGCCGCGTCGGCGGCTCGACCTACCAGGTGCCGGTCGAGGTCAAGCCTCACCGCGCCAACACGCTCGCGCTCCGCTGGCTCGTGAGCTACGCGAAGGGTCGTCGTGAGAAGACGATGACCGAGCGCCTCCAGAACGAGATCCTGGACGCGTCGAACGGCCTGGGAGCCGCGGTCAAGCGCCGCGAGGACACCCACAAGATGGCCGAGTCGAACCGCGCCTTCGCGCACTACCGCTGGTAAGCCGCTTCCTGCCGCTCCCGTGTCACCCACGGGAGCGGCGGGACCGCGACATCCGTCACCACAAGTAAGGACAGACCCCCGTGGCACAAGAAGTGCTCACCGACCTCAACAAGGTCCGCAACATCGGCATCATGGCGCACATCGATGCCGGCAAGACGACGACGACCGAGCGCATCCTGTTCTACACGGGCGTCAACCACAAGATCGGCGAGACGCACGACGGCGCTGCCACCACCGACTGGATGGAGCAGGAGCAGGAGCGCGGCATCACGATCACGTCGGCCGCCGTCACCTGCTTCTGGGACAAGAACCAGATCAACATCATCGACACGCCCGGCCACGTCGACTTCACGGTCGAGGTCGAGCGGTCGCTGCGCGTCCTCGACGGCGCCGTCGCCGTCTTCGACGGCAAGGAGGGCGTCGAGCCCCAGTCCGAGACGGTGTGGCGTCAGGCCGACAAGTACGACGTGCCGCGCATCTGCTTCGTCAACAAGATGGACAAGCTGGGCGCCGACTTCTACTTCACGGTCGACACCATCGTCAACCGCCTGAAGGCCAAGCCGCTCGTGATCCAGCTGCCCATCGGCGCGGAGAACGACTTCGTGGGCGTCATCGACCTCGTCGAGATGCGCGCGCTGGTCTGGCCCGGCGACGCCAAGGGCGACGTGACCATGGGTGCCAAGTACGAGATCCAGGAGATCCCGGCCGAGCTCGCCGACAAGGCTGCCGAGTACCGCGAGAAGCTGCTCGAGACGGTCGCCGAGTCCGACGAGCACCTGCTCGAGAAGTACTTCGGCGGCGAGGGCCTCACGGTCGCCGAGATCAAGGGCGCGATCCGCAAGCTCACCATCGCCTCGGAGCTCTACCCCGTGCTCTGCGGCTCGGCGTTCAAGAACCGCGGCGTGCAGCCGATGCTCGACGCGGTCGTGGACTACCTCCCCTCGCCCCTCGACGTCCCCGCCATCGAGGCGAAGGACCCGAAGAACGAAGAGGTCATCATCGAGCGTCACGCCGACCGTGACGAGCCGTTCGCGGCGCTCGCGTTCAAGATCGTGACGCACCCGTTCTTCGGTCGCCTCACCTACATCCGCGTGTACTCGGGTCACCTCGACTCCGGCGCCCAGGTCGTCAACGCGACCAAGGGCAAGAAGGAGCGCATCGGGAAGATCTTCCAGATGCACGCCAACAAGGAGATGCCGGTCGACTCGGTCACCGCCGGTCACATCTACGCCGTCATCGGCCTCAAGGACACCACCACGGGTGACACGCTGTCCGACAGCGCCAACCAGGTCGTCCTCGAGTCGATGACGTTCCCCGAGCCGGTCATCGAGGTCGCGATCGAGCCCAAGACGAAGGCCGACCAGGAGAAGCTGGGTCTCGCGATCCAGAAGCTCGCCGAGGAGGACCCGACGTTCCGCGTCGAGCAGAACTCCGAGACCGGTCAGACCGTCATCAAGGGCATGGGCGAGCTGCACCTCGACATCCTGGTCGACCGCATGAAGCGGGAGTTCAAGGTCGAGGCCAACGTCGGCAAGCCCCAGGTGGCGTACCGCGAGACGATCCGCAAGGTCGTCGAGCGTCACGACTACACGCACAAGAAGCAGACCGGTGGTTCGGGTCAGTTCGCGAAGATCCAGTTCGCGCTCGAGCCGCTCGAGGTCACGGCCGACAAGACGTACGAGTTCGAGAACAAGGTCACCGGTGGCCGCATCCCGCGCGAGTACATCGAGCCGACCAACCAGGGCTTCCAGGACGCCATGAACGTCGGCGTGCTCGCCGGCTACCCCATGGTGGGCGTGAAGGCGATCCTCACGGACGGCGCGTCGCACGACGTCGACTCGTCCGAGATGGCGTTCAAGATCGCCGGCTCGATGGGCTTCAAGGAGGCCGTGCGCAAGGCGAACCCCGTCATCCTCGAGCCGCTCATGGCGGTCGAGGTGCGTACTCCCGAGGAGTACATGGGCGACGTCATCGGCGACCTGAACTCGCGTCGTGGCCAGATCCAGTCCATGGAGGACGCACAGGGCGTCAAGGTCGTCCGCGCGCTGGTCCCGCTGTCCGAGATGTTCGGCTACATCGGCGACCTGCGCTCGAAGACCTCGGGCCGCGCCGTGTACTCGATGGAGTTCGACAGCTACGCCGAGGTTCCCCGCGCCGTGGCCGACGAGATCATCCAGAAGGTCAAGGGCGAGTAACCCTTTTCCTCCGGGATGCCTCGGTGACGAGGCATCCCGGGGGCACAACTTCACACAGAATCAACAGAACCGTCTCCACTAAGGTGGAGATATCCCCGTAGACGACCGGTCGCAAACCAGTGCCCGGAAGTTCTACACGACCGTCCTGAGGAGGACCCAGTGGCTAAGGCCAAGTTCGAGCGGACCAAGCCGCACGTGAACATCGGAACGATCGGTCACGTCGACCACGGCAAGACCACGCTCACCGCAGCGATCTCGAAGGTGCTCGCCGACACCTACCCGTCGGCCACCAACGTGCAGCGCGACTTCGCGTCGATCGACTCCGCTCCCGAGGAGCGCCAGCGCGGTATCACGATCAACATCTCGCACGTCGAGTACGAGACCCCGAAGCGTCACTACGCTCACGTCGACGCCCCGGGTCACGCCGACTACATCAAGAACATGATCACCGGTGCTGCTCAGATGGACGGCGCGATCCTCGTGGTCGCCGCCACCGACGGCCCGATGGCGCAGACGCGCGAGCACGTGCTGCTCGCCAAGCAGGTCGGCGTCCCGTACCTGCTCGTCGCGCTGAACAAGTCGGACATGGTCGACGACGAGGAGATCCTGGAGCTCGTCGAGCTCGAGGTTCGCGAGCTGCTGTCGTCGCAGGACTTCGACGGTGACAACGCTCCGGTCGTGCGCGTCTCGGGCCTCAAGGCTCTCGAGGGCGACGCCGAGTGGACCGCCAAGATCCTCGAGCTCATGGAGGCGGTCGACGAGTCGATCCCCGACCCGGTGCGCGACAAGGACAAGCCGTTCCTGATGCCGATCGAGGACGTCTTCACGATCACCGGTCGTGGCACGGTCGTCACGGGCCGCGCCGAGCGCGGTACCCTCGCGATCAACTCCGAGGTCGAGATCGTCGGCCTGCGTCCGACGCAGAAGACGATCGTCACCGGTATCGAGATGTTCCACAAGCAGCTCGACGAGGCATGGGCCGGCGAGAACTGTGGTCTGCTCCTCCGCGGCACCAAGCGTGACGACGTCGAGCGCGGCCAGGTCGTCGTGAAGCCCGGTTCGGTCACCCCGCACACCAACTTCGAGGGCACGGCGTACATCCTGTCCAAGGAGGAGGGCGGCCGTCACAACCCGTTCTTCACGAACTACCGTCCGCAGTTCTACTTCCGCACCACCGACGTCACCGGCGTCATCACGCTGCCCGAGGGCACCGAGATGGTCATGCCCGGCGACACCACCGACATGACGGTCGAGCTGATCCAGCCGATCGCCATGGAGGAGGGCCTCGGCTACGCGATCCGTGAGGGTGGCCGCACCGTCGGCGCCGGCACGGTCACGAAGATCATCAAGTAAGACGGTTCTCGACGAGGTCGCCCTGCGACCGCATCGACTGCTGTGACGAGAAGCCCCCGGGAGTGATCCCGGGGGCTTTTCGGCGTACCGGGGCGGCTGTGAGCCCCGTATCGCGCCGTGGAGGGGAGGGGTTCCGCTGCGGCATCCGCTCCCGCCACAATTGGCCTGACGCCTCGCCGGGGGCGGTTGAAGGAGTGAGCATGGGCGGTTTCGACGACCTCGTCAACCAGGGCAAGGATCTGTACGCGCAGAACAAGGACGGGATCCGGGAGTTCCTGAAGTCCGAACAGGCCGAGGACATCAGCGACAAGGTGCTCGACGGCGCCTCGGGCATCGCGAAGAAGGTCGTGCCGGAGGAGCACCACGACACCGTGGACGACATCCGGGGCAACGTCGACGGGGCAGTCGGCAACCAGTAGGACTCAGCTGTGAGGGAACGGCCCGGGGGAACCCGGGCCGTTTTCTTTTTTCATCAGGTACTTGACGCCGGCAGCTCCGGGGCATACGTTGACGGCGGGAACACGTTTCGGCTCGTGTTTGGGGAAACGCCGAACCTCTTGGGGAACTTGGGGAACGTCGCTTTAATCCACTGGCCGTTGCGTGCTGGGAGGGGCCTCTTTCTGGGGCGCCTTGTGTCGTGACGACCAAGGGTGAAGAGTGATGTTCAGTCGTACTTTTGCGCGCGCCTCGAATGAGGGACTGCGCCGCCGCATGCGTCAAGAGCGGACTCAGGAGCGCAAGATCGCGCTTCAGAGGCGCTGGTATGTGGGAGGGCTCGCGGCTGTCGTCGCGAGTTCGCTCGTGTTCTCGGGGATGTCCCCGGCGAACGCCGAGGAGGTGACTCCCACCGATCCCGCCGCCACCAGCGAGGCGACGACCACCGACACCGCAGCAACGGATGCCGAGGCCCCGCCGCCCGCGGAAGAGCCGGCCGCTGAAGAACCCGCGGCCGAGGAACCTGCGGCGCCGCCGGCCGAGGAGCCGGCTGCTCCCGAGGCGAGCGTGCCGGAGGGCGACGCCCCGGTGGCAGCTCTCGCCGCACCCGCAGAGGAGATCGTGGCCGCCGCCGCACTCGCGTGTGACGGATGGCCGGTCGCCGGCTCACCGCTCGCCGGGTTCGAGATCGACGGCAACCTGTGTCTCGACGGCGACGGATCCAACGACTGGGCGACCGTCGGCGGTCAGCCGGTCGGGCAGGACGGCTTCGACGACTCGACGCAGTTCACGCAGGGTTCGAAGGAGAGCAACTGGCCGTGGAGCGCGGGCCAGATCGGCGGCGTCGGGGTCGCGCCCGGCAAGACCGACATCGGCAACGTGTACGCGTATACCCAGACGGTCTCGGGCGACGTCTACGCCTACCTCGGGTTCGAGCGTCAGGAGAACAACGGCTCGGTCTCGTACCACGTGGAGCTGAACCAGAAGGCGAACCTGCTCGGACCGACTCCCGATCGCACCGTCGGCGACCTGCGGCTCACGATCGAACAGGGTGGCAACAACACCATCGCCCTCGTCGGCGCCGACCTCTGGGACGGCGACAGCTGGGTCTCGCTGGGCAACCTCTCCGGCTTCGTCGGCCAGGTGAACCAGGGACCGATCAACAACCTCGCAGGCGCTGAGCTGGAGGCGGGCCTGTTCGCCGAGGTGGCGGTCAACCTGACCATGCTGTTCGGCAACGCCGGCTGCAGCGGCAACTACGGTGTGCTGAACGTCCGGTCCAGCGCCTCGCCCGAGGACACGTCCTCACTCGCGGACTGGATCGCACCGATCGCCGTCAACGTCCCGTCGACGTGCTCGACGCTGACGATCCTGAAGACCGACACCAGCGGGAACCCGCTGGCCGGAGCCGAGTTCTCGATCTCGCCGAACCCCACCACGGGCACCGGCTCGACGACGGGAACCACCGACGCGAGCGGCAAGATCGTCTTCAACGGCAACGTGCAGCCCGGCAGCTACACCATCACGGAGACGAAGGCGCCCCCGGGCTACCTGCTCGACTCGACGCCGCAGGTGGTCACCTTCGGGGACCAGGCGGAGTCGAAGACGCTGACGTTCGTCGATCCGCTCGGCTCGGGCGCCTGGATCAAGCGTGCGGGTGACGCGAACGGCGCGCTGCTCGGCGGCGCGACCTTCTCGCTCGCCGCGACCGGTGGCCCCGCGGCTGCGGCTCCCTGGGCGGCGACCTTCCCGAAGACGGTCGTGGACAACGGCCTCAACGACGCCGACCCCGTAGCCGGCCAGATCAAGGTCGTGAACCTCCCGATCGGCAACTACTCGGTGACCGAGACGGCGGCGCCCGCGGGCTACGTGCTCGACTCGTCGTCGAAGACCTTCGCCGTCACCCAGGCGGCGCCGAACGGCACGATCTCTGTTCCGTTCGTGAACATCCCGTTCGCGACCGTGACGCTGAGCAAGACCTGGGTGGACTCCTTCGCCGGTGACAAGGCGGAGCTCTCGATCGGAGGCGCGGCGACCGCGAACGGCACTTCGACCGCACCGACCAACGGTCAGGCGGTCCAGGTCGCGGTCGCCCCGGGCTCCGAGCTGACGCTCGCCGAGGTCCTTCCCGACGCCAACACCGGCGAGTATTCGTCGACCCTCTCGTGTGTGGGGGCGACTGTCTCGGACAACACCGGTACCGGGGGGTCCATCACCGTCCCGGCTTACCCGGCGTCCGCCGCGGGCGTGCAGTGCACGTTCACGAACACCGCCATCCGGGTGGCCGTGGTGCTGCACAAGCAGTGGATCGGCGCCGTGCTCGGCGATGAGACGACGCTCGAGGTGACGCCGGAGTCCGGTCCGATCCTGACCAAGCTGTCGGAGGTCATCGGCACCGGGACGTTCGTCGACAACGTCAACACGGTGGTCGTCCAGGCGCGCATCGGCGCGGTACTGCCGATGAAGGAGACGATCTCGCTCTCCGCGCTCGGCCAGTACGACTCCACCTACAACTGTGTCGGCGGTGCGCAGGCTTCGGGCACCGGTATCGGCCGGACCTTCACGGTGACGGTCACCGGTCCAGGCGCCCTGTGCTACTTCGTCAACCAGGCGCGCACGGCCACCGTCCACCTCGTGAAGACGTGGGTCAACGGCCAGGAGGGTGACTCCGCCGATCTGTCGATCTCCGGCCTCCCGGTGACCGAGGACACCTCGGTGTCGAACGGTGACGTCGGCTCGTGGACGGACAGCGCCAACGCCATCGACAAGCAGGCGCTGATCGGCAGCGATGTCACGGTGAGCGAGGTTCTCGACGTGGTCGCGGGCGATGCATCCGACTACACCAGCTCGCTGGTCTGCCTCGGGGCCGATGAGGAGGTCGTCCTCAGCGTCGACGCGAGGACGGGCACGTTCAAGATGCCGGACTACAGCGTGTGGTGCGAGTTCACCAACACTGCCGAGCGTCCGACCCTGTCGCTCGTGAAGGTCGTGAGCGGTGCGGACGTGTCCGACGCCAACTGGCAGCTGTTCGGGACGCCGGCGGAGGGTGACCCCGTCACCAACCCGGCGGGCGGCGATGTCGCCCCGACCGCGGTGCTGCCCGGTGTGAACTTCGATCTCTCGGAGACGGTGATCGGCGATGGGCCTGGACTCGACGAGTTCGAGCCCGAGGACTGGTCGTGCGTCTCTGACGACGAGGGCACGATCGTGCTGACCGACGTCGGGGCGGGCACGGCGACGCTGTCCGGTCTCGACAAGGGCGAGCATGTCGTCTGCACCATCGTGAACACTCACGTGGATCAGGGCTACACGCTCGACAAGACGCTGGTCAGCTCGGTGCAGAACGACGACGGCAGCTGGACCGTGACCTACGAGATCACGGTGCACAACAACAGCGTGCTGGTGCCGATCACGTACGACCTGTCCGACACGCTCGACGAGCCGGCCGACGGAGTGACCTACACGGGCGCATCGTGGACGGGCCCGACCTCTGGATCGTTCGACCTCGAGGAGAGCCTGACGGCGGATCTCGCCATCGGGGAGGAGCTCGCGCCCTACGACGCAGAGACCGAGAACGATGCGGTCTACACCGTCGAGGTCGATGTCGAGGTCGAATCCGTACCAGCCGACCCCACCACGTGTGGTGAGGGCGAGGACGGCATCGGCATCGTCAACACCGCCGAACTCACGGTGGGCGAGGGCGAGCCGGTCGTGGACGACGCCTGCGGCACCGTGCACTTCGACGACGTCTCCATCGATAAGACGGCGACGAACCTGCCGGAGGCCCCGGAAGGCGAGGAGCCGTGGGTCGAGGTCGGAGACACGTTCGACTACGTCCTCACCGTCACGAACAATGGCACCCGCGATGCGGAGGACGTCGTGGTGACCGACCCGGTGCCCGAGCGCCTCGAGGTCACGAACATCGACCTGCCGGCGGGCTGGACGAACGACAACGCGCCTGAGCTGGTCGACGGCGACAACGTCGTGAGCCTCAGCATCCCGACACTGGGAGCGGGCCAGTCGGTCGACATCACCATCACGGTCGAGTTCCTCGCACCGGACTACCCGGAGGGAGCTGAAGAGCCGCCCACACCGATCGACGAGCTCGTCAACGAGGCCTGTGTCGCAGCCCTCTACGACGAGGACGCGACGAACGACTGCGACGAGGTGGAGATCCCGGTCCGCGAGATCACGGCAGTGGTCTACACGAGCTGCATCGGCGACGCCCCGCTGCTCGGCTGGACGATCTCGAAGTCCGGCACGCTGCTGGACTCCCCGATCGACTTCCTGTGGACGCCCGACAGCCTCGAGCCGACCACCGAGCCCCAGGAAGTGGCGATCACCCACCCGGGTGGCGACACGACGTGGAGCGACGAGATCGAATGGCCTGGAACGGCGTTCACGCCCTCCGGAGTCTCGATCGACTACCCCGGATGGCGGCCGATCGTGGCGAGCGACATCGTGCCCGGATCGAATCCTGCGCAGTACTACGTGCCGGGGACGACCGACGTGATGACGCCGGAGGAGCAGGCGGAGTTCGTGTTCAACGGCCTCATCCTCGACCCGAGCGAGCTGGACTACTCGTGGCGCCTCCCGTCGACGGTGACGTTCAGCGTCAACCCGACCCTGGAGTTCGCCGTCGAGTACCCGGAGGCGACTCCGGAGTGCTTCGTGGCCCGCCACTCGGACGTCCAGATCGAGAAGACGGCCAGCGTCGAGAAGACGGACCCGGGCGCTTCCTTCACGTACACCCTCGCGGTGGCCAACGTGAGCGACGACTCGGCCGCCGAATCGGTCGTGGTCACGGACGCCATCCCCGCCGACATTAAGATCACGGACGTGACCTGGGCCGGCAAGGGTGACGCCACGGTGTTCCCGAACTGGCAGACCTGTGAGGTCACCGGTCAGGACAGTGCGGGCTACGGCGGATCGCTCGAGTGCGTGCTCTTCGGGCCGCTCCAGCCTCAGGGTGCGAACGAAGGCGCTTCGGCGGCTCCGACCATCACCCTGGCGGCGACGGTGAACCCGGCATCCAAGAGCAGCTCGATCACCAACGTGGCAGTCGTCGACTACCACACCTTCGGTGACCCGGACGACCCGGGCCGCGACTCCGACGACGCCACCGTGCTGCTGTCGGCGCTCCCGGCGACGGGTGGGGAACTGCCGCCGCTGCTGGTCATCATGGGCCTGTTCGCTCTGCTCGGAGGCACGACGATGCTGATCGTCGCCCGCCGCCGACGTGGAGAGGTCAAGGCGACCGTCTGACGTGAGAGAGGGCGGGACCGCCCCAAGGCCCGCTCTCTCCCACCCACTTCCGGCCTGCTCTGACGGGTCGGAGGCCCGAGCCCCTCGCACCCCGAACGCGAGGGGCTCGAGCGCGTCTGCAGCCATCCGTTCCGCGCGTCGGATTCGCGCATTCGGCCCGGGACCGATAGCCTGCACGAGCGGCGGTTCTCCGTCGTTTCCGCAGCCTTCGGGAAGGCGGCGGAAATCCGGTCTCACGTGGCCAGAACCAGGTGATCCGGGAACCGGCCCTCACGGTCCGGAAAGGTGTGCCCCCGCGCACCGCATGAAGAAGATCGGCACCCCCGTGCCGGACGAGTACGACGTGCCCCCGCGCGTCGGAGTGAAGTACGGCGTGCCCCCGCGCGCCGCTGGGAAGTACGGCGTGCTCCGGTGCGTCGCTGGGATGTACGGTGCGCTCTGCGCACCGCTGGGACGGCGCTCGGCGCCGATTAGGGGAGGAACACTGTGTCTGCAGTGCGCAAGAGAACTTTGAAGGCTTTCGCTGGGGCGCTGGTCGCTGCGGCACTCGTCGTGGCGCCGCTGGTCACCGCCGGCGCGTCCGCCGAGGATGCCTCGGCCGTGTGGCCCGCGGATACCGTCGGCGTGAAGGGCGAACTCGTCCCTTGGAACGAGGACACGAACCACACCGACTACTGGAAGCAGAAGTACCCGGACGCCGTCTCGTGCTACTCGAGCGATGGTGACACGGATCACGGCCGGATCACCGGCGGCGGCAAGACCGTGACGCTCAACGAGTACAGCCCGTCATGGCCGGGCGACCACTGGGAGGTACTCGTCATCAAGGCGGGCAACCTGTGGAACAGCGTGATCGAGAACCCTGATGCAGGGGTCGCGTACGCGTCGCCGCCCAACAACAGCGGCCAGCAGGCGAGTGTGTCGCATTGGATCGTCTGTAAGGGCAAGACAACCGTGCCCGAGCTCGTGACGCCGACGCTCACCTGGACTCTGCCGACGTGCGAAGCCGCCGGCGAACTGTTCCAGGGCGACGGTGTGAAGTGGGTGTCGACCCCTGGCGAGAACGGCTCCACCATCTGGACGGCGACACCCGCACCTGGCAAGGCGTTCCCCGCGGGTGTGACCACACAGTGGACCGTTCCGGATCTCTCCAAGCTGGTCCAGGGCTGTGGATCCAACGAGCCGGAGCAGCCGGACCCGCTCGAGAGCGAGTCGAGCAAGACGACCTTCGACTGCGCCACCACGACGGCGACGATCACCACGACCACCACGACCACGGCGTACGTCTGGAACGCGGAGACCAAGACCTGGGTGCTCGGCGAGCCGACGTCGTCCGACGTCGTGACTGAGCGGCCCCTCACTGAGGCCGAGATCGGCGCCAACTGCCCGCTGGTCCCCGGCGACATCGACTCCGTCTGCGTGGGCGACGTGCCGTACCTCGGCTACGAGCTGACGCTGCCCGAGGGCTTCGTGGCGGACAGCGAGACCCCCGTCACGATCACGTTCGTGAACCCGGACGGCGAGGATTACGTCGTCGAGAACCAGCCGCTGAGCGGCGAGCTGCTGTGGCCGGGCGCCTCGGCGACCGCGCCCAAGATGTGGCCGGGCTGGGAGCTCGTGAACGGCGAGTACGTCGAGACCGACGGCAACTACGCATGGACCCGCGCCGGCGTCACCGTCCGCTTCGAGGTGAACCCTTCGTACTCGACCGAGGTCCAGTACCCGGAGGCATCCGCGGAGTGCGCGAACCCGCCCATCGGCGGGGGAACCCCGGCATCGACCGACGCTGAGGCGCTGGCCGTGACCGGTGGCGGCGTCAGCCCCGTCATCGTCGCAGCGGGCGGCGCAGCGCTGCTCGCCGGCATCGCCGTCGTGGCGATCGCGGCCTACCGCCGCCGTCACGCGAGCGTCCAGTAACGCCGACGTATAAGTAGAGAATGGGCGGTCGCGCACAGCGCGGCCGCCCTTTCTGCTGCGGTTGCGGCGTGCACCTCGCGCCGCCGTCTGGGAAACGGCCGAGCATACTCGCGGCGCGACACGCCCGAGTTTGCGACACGCCCGGGCTGCACGTAGACTAGTGAGGTTCCACATTCCGACGCCCCTCTTGGCGTGCGTCGGATCACTGCCAGGGCAGTGCATAGGCAGGCGCAACGCGCTGGGTCCTAGGCCGCGGGCAGCAGAACCACCACATCTCGAATCCACCCACTGCGGAGCCATGCTTCGCGCGCGGGCGGAGAACGGATGCCGGGAGCAGCGTTTCGGCGCGACACCCGGATTGACAGCAGAACAGCGGTGCAGCATCCCTCGACGAGCTCGGGAACCGAGCGGCCGCGAGGAGAAAGTGCCATGGCGCCCAGCGCCACGTGCGTCCAATGCCACAGGGGTATGACGCGAGAAAGAGAGTGAGCAGACAATGGCGGGACAGAAGATCCGCATTCGCCTGAAGTCGTACGACCACGAGGTCATCGACTCGTCGGCACGCAAGATCGTCGACACCGTGACCCGTGCGGGCGCGACGGTCGTGGGCCCCGTGCCCCTTCCCACGGAGAAGAACGTGATCGCTGTGATCCGTTCTCCCCACAAGTACAAGGACAGCCGCGAGCACTTCGAGATGCGCACCCACAAGCGTCTGATCGACATCGTCGACCCGACGCCGAAGGCTGTCGACTCGCTCATGCGTCTCGACCTCCCGGCCGATGTCAACATCGAGATCAAGCTCTGAGGTTCGACATGGCTGACATCAACAACAAGGTTTCCAAGGGCCTGCTGGGCACCAAGCTCGGCATGACCCAGGTGTGGGACGAGAACGGCAAGCTCGTTCCCGTCACCGTCATCGAGATCGCGCCGAACGTGGTCACCCAGGTCCGCACGCCCGAGAAGGACGGCTACAAGGCCGTTCAGATCGCGTACGGCCAGATCGACCCCCGCAAGGTGAACCAGCCCCTGACGGCCCACTTCGAGGCCGCGGGTGTCACCCCGCGCCGTCACCTCACCGAGGTCCGCACCGCGGACGCTGCTGACTACTCACTCGGTCAGGAGCTCACGGTGGACGGCACGTTCGAGGCCGGCCAGCTGGTCGACGTCGTCGGCACCAGCAAGGGCAAGGGCACCGCGGGTGTCATGAAGCGCCACAACTTCAAGGGCGTCTCCGCTTCGCACGGTGCGCACCGCAACCACCGCAAGCCCGGTTCGATCGGCGCCTCGTCGACCCCGAGCCGCGTCTTCAAGGGCATGCGCATGGCCGGCCGTATGGGTGGCGAGCGCGTGACCGTCCTCAACCTCAAGGTGCACGCCGTCGACGCCGAGAAGGGTCTGCTGCTCGTCAAGGGCGCCGTCCCCGGTGCACGTGGCCGCATCGTCTACGTCCGCAACGCAGTGAAGGGTGCCTGATCTCATGGCTGACTCGACTCTCGCGCTCGACGTCGTGAAGGCAGACGGCTCGGCTGCTGGCTCGGTCCAGCTCCCCGCCTCGATCTTCGACGTCAAGACGAACATCCCGCTCATCCACCAGGTCGTCGTCGCGCAGCTCGCGGCGGCTCGCCAGGGCACCCACTCGACCAAGCGTCGCGGTGAGGTCTCGGGCGCCGGCCGCAAGCCCTTCAAGCAGAAGGGCACGGGTAACGCCCGCCAGGGCTCGATCCGCGCGCCGCACATGACCGGCGGTGGCATCGTGCACGGCCCGAAGCCGCGCGACTACTCGCAGCGCACGCCCAAGAAGATGATCGCCGCCGCCCTGCTGGGCGCGCTGAGCGACCGTGCTCGTGGCGACCGTCTGCACGTCATCGACACCTTCGGCATCGAGGGCGCCCCGTCGACGAAGGCCGCTACGACGGTCTTCAACGCACTGGGAGCGACCAAGAACGTGCTCGTCGTCGTGGACCGCGACGACGACCTCGCGGTGCTGAGCGTCCGCAACATCGCGTACGCCCACGTGCTGCCGTTCGACCAGCTGAACGCCTACGACGTGCTCGTCTCGGACGACATCGTCTTCACCAAGGCCGCCTTCGACGCGTTCGTCTCGTCGAAGACCGCCGTCACCGAGGAGGCCTCGGCATGACCGCCGTCAACAAGGACCCGCGCGACATCATCCTGAAGCCGGTCGTTTCGGAGAAGAGCTACGGGCTCATCGACGAGGGCAAGTACACCTTCCTCGTCGACCCCCGCGCTTCGAAGACCGAGATCAAGCTCGCCATCGAGAAGATCTTCGGCGTCAAGGTCGCAGCGGTCAACACGCTCAACCGCACGGGCAAGGCCCGTCGCACCCGCTTCGGCACCGGCAAGCGCAAGGACACCAAGCGCGCCATCGTGACCCTGAAGTCGGGCACGATCGACATCTTCACGGCAGTCGGCTGACGGTCGGGATAGAGGACTAGAGATATGGCTATTCGCAAGTACAAGCCCACGACCCCGGGTCGCCGTGGCTCGTCGGTGGCCGACTTCGCCGAGATCACCCGATCGACGCCTGAGAAGTCGCTCCTCCGCCCGCTCAGCAAGACCGGTGGCCGCAACAACCAGGGCCGCATCACCACCCGTCACATCGGTGGTGGCCACAAGCGTCAGTACCGCGTCATCGACTTCCGTCGCAACGACAAGGACGGCGTGAACGCCAAGGTCGCTCACATCGAGTACGACCCCAACCGCACCGCGCGCATCGCGCTCCTGCACTACTTCGACGGCGAGAAGCGCTACATCCTCGCGCCGAACAAGCTGGCGCAGGGCGACATCGTCGAGTCGGGCGCGTCGGCTGACATCAAGCCGGGCAACAACCTGCCGCTGAAGAACATCCCCACCGGTACCGTGATCCACGCCATCGAGCTCCGCCCCGGCGGCGGCGCGAAGCTGGCGCGTTCGGCCGGTACGTCGGTTCGCCTCGTGGCGAAGGACGGCCCCTACGCCCAGCTGCGTCTGCCCTCGGGCGAGATCCGCAACGTCGACGCGCGCTGCCGCGCGACCGTCGGCGAGGTCGGCAACGCCGAGCAGTCGAACATCAACTGGGGCAAGGCCGGCCGCAACCGCTGGAAGGGCATCCGCCCGACCGTCCGCGGTGTCGCGATGAACCCCGTCGACCACCCGCACGGTGGTGGTGAGGGTAAGACCTCCGGTGGTCGTCACCCGGTTTCGCCGTGGGGTCAGGCCGAGGGCCGCACCCGTCACGCGAACAAGGAAAGCGACAAGTACATCGTCCGTCGTCGCAACGCCGGCAAGAAGCGGAAGTAGGAGTAGAGGAAGATGCCTCGCAGCCTTAAGAAGGGCCCCTTCGTCGACGAGCACCTGCTTCGCAAGGTCGTCGTCCAGAACGAAGCCGGCACCAAGAACGTCATCAAGACCTGGTCGCGCCGTTCGATGATCATCCCGGCCATGCTGGGTCACACCATCGCCGTGCACGACGGACGCAAGCACATCCCCGTGTTCGTGTCCGAGACCATGGTCGGCCACAAGCTGGGCGAGTTCGCGCCCACCCGCACCTTCCGCGGCCACGTGAAGGACGACAAGAAGGGCCGCCGCCGCTGACGCGGGGGCAGAGGAGAGAGAAATGGTGGAGTCCATCGCACGCGTGCGACACATCCGCGTGACCCCTCAGAAGGCTCGTCGTGTCGTTGCGCTCATCAAGGGCAAGCAGGCTGAGGAGGCCCTGGCCATCCTCAAGTTCGCACCGCAGGGTGCGAGCGAGCCGATCTACAAGCTCGTCGCCGCCGCGATCGCGAACGCTCGCGTCAAGGCGGACAAGGACGGCGAGTACCTGGACGAGCAGGACCTGTACGTGAAGAACGCGTACGTCGACGAGGGCACGACGCTCAAGCGTTTCCAGCCCCGCGCGCAGGGTCGTGCCTTCCAGATCAAGAAGCGCACCAGCCACATCACCGTCGTGCTCTCGACCCCTGAGGTCGCGGAGACGGCGCCGGCTGCCAAGAGCAAGAAGGCGAGCAAGTAATGGGACAGAAAGTCCACCCCTACGGCTTCCGCCTCGGCATCACGACCGACCACGTGTCGCGCTGGTTCTCGGACTCGACGAAGCCGGGTCAGCGTTACGCCGACTACGTCGCCGAGGACATCAAGATCCGCAAGCTCCTGCAGACCCAGCTCGACCGGGCCGGCGTGAGCAACATCGAGATCGAGCGCACCCGTGACCGCGTCCGCGTCGACATCCACACCGCCCGCCCGGGCATCGTGATCGGTCGTCGCGGCGCCGAGGCCGAGCGCATCCGCGCCGACCTCGAGAAGCTCACCGGCAAGCAGATCCAGCTGAACATCCTCGAGGTCAAGAACCCCGAGGCCGACGCTCAGCTCGTCGCGCAGGGCATCGCCGAGCAGCTCACCGCTCGCGTGGCGTTCCGCCGCGCGATGCGCAAGGGCCTGCAGGGCGCACAGCGCGCCGGCGCCAAGGGCGTCCGCATCCAGGTCTCCGGCCGCCTCGGCGGCGCCGAGATGAGCCGTTCGGAGTTCTACCGCGAGGGTCGTGTGCCGCTGCACACGCTGCGCGCGAACATCGACTACGGCTTCTACGAGGCGAAGACCACCTTCGGCCGCATCGGCGTGAAGGTCTGGATCTACAAGGGCGACCTCACCAACAAGGAGCTCGCTCGCGAGCAGGCGAACCAGAAGCCGGCGCGCGAGCGCGGCGACCGCCGTGGCCCCCGTAGCGACCGCGGTGACCGTGGTGACCGTCGCAACGAGGCCCCCGTCGCAGAAGGAGCATCGGCGTAATGCTTATTCCCCGCAAGGTCAAGTACCGCAAGCAGCACCACCCGGGTCGCTCCGGCCAGGCCACCGGCGGCACGAAGGTCTCCTTCGGCGAGTTCGGCATCCAGGCCCTCACGCCCGCGTATGTGACGAACCGTCAGATCGAGTCCGCTCGTATCGCGATGACCCGTCACATCAAGCGTGGCGGCAAGGTGTGGATCAACATCTACCCCGACCGTCCGCTCACCAAGAAGCCGGCCGAGACCCGCATGGGTTCCGGTAAGGGTTCGCCCGAGTGGTGGGTCGCAAACGTCAAGCCGGGTCGCGTCCTCTTCGAGGTCGCCGGCGTCAACGAGGAACTCGCTCGTGAGGCCCTGACCCGCGCTATCCACAAGCTGCCTCTCAAGGCACGCATCATCAAGCGCGAGGAGGGCGACGCGTAATGGCGATCGGCACCAAGACGCTCGCTCCGAGCGAGCTCGACACGTTCGAAGACCAGCGCCTCGTCGAGGAGCTGCGCAAGGCCAAGGAAGAGCTGTTCAACCTGCGCTTCCAGTCGGCCACCGGCCAGCTCGAGAGCCACGGCCGCATCCGTGCGGTCAAGCGCGACATCGCGCGGCTCTACACCGTGATCCGTGAGCGCGAGCTCGGCATCCGTGCCACGCCCGCTCCGCTGGAGACGGCGACGAAGGCGAAGAAGACGAAGGCCAAGAAGGCGGATGCCGCTGACGAGGCCGCGAAGGAAGAGGCCGAGTAATGGCTGACACGAAGAAGGCCGCCGACGCGGTCGAGACCAAGGGTCACGAGTCGTCCGAGCACGATGTGCGCGACGTCGACGCCCGCGGCTACCGCAAGGCCCGCCGCGGCTACGTCGTCAGCGACAAGATGGACAAGACCATCGTCGTCGAGGTCGAGGACCGCGTGAAGCACCCGCTCTACGGCAAGGTCATCCGCCGCACCTCCAAGGTGAAGGCGCACGACGAGGGCAACACGGCCGGCATCGGCGACCTCGTGCTCATCAACGAGACCCGCCCGCTGAGCGCCACGAAGCGCTGGCGTCTGGTCGAGATCCTGGAGAAGGCCAAGTGATTCAGAACGAGTCCCGCCTCAAGGTCGCCGACAACACAGGCGCCAAGGAGCTGCTCACCATCCGCGTTCTCGGTGGCTCGAACCGCCGTTACGCGGGTGTCGGTGACATCATCGTGGCGACTGTCAAGGACGCGATCCCCGGCGGCAACGTCAAGAAGGGCGACGTGGTCAAGGCCGTCGTCGTCCGCACCGTCAAGCAGACCCGTCGTGCAGACGGTTCGTACATCAAGTTCGACGAGAACGCCGCCGTGATCCTGAAGAGCGACGGGGAGCCCCGCGGCACCCGCATCTTCGGCCCGGTCGGCCGTGAGCTTCGCGACAAGAAGTTCATGAAGATCGTCTCGCTCGCACCGGAGGTGATCTGACCCCATGGCCAAGATCAAGAAGGGTGACCTGGTTCAGGTCCTCACTGGCAAGAAGCAGGACAAGGGCGGCGACCGCGGCAAGCAGGGCAAGGTCCTCGAGGTCCTCGCCGAGCAGAACCGCGTCATCGTCGAGGGCGTGAACTTCGTCACCAAGCACAACCGCGTCGGCCAGTCGCAGCGCGGCACCAAGACGGGCGGCATCGAGACGATGGAAGCCCCGATCCACATCTCCAACGTCGCGCTCGTCGACCCCTCGAGCAAGAAGCCGACCCGTGTCGGCCACCGTGTCGAGGAGCAGACGAAGGACGGCGTGAAGCGCACCGTCCGCGTGCGCTACGCGAAGAAGTCAGGCAAGGACCTCTGAACATGAGCACCACCACTGCCGTGGAGGCTGGCAAGATCCAGCCCCGCCTGAAGCAGAAGTACAACGGCGAGATCAAGAAGGCTCTGCAGGACGAGTTCGGCTACGCCAACGTCATGCAGACGCCCGGCCTGGTCAAGGTCGTCGTGAACACCGGTGTCGGCGAGGCGGCTCGCGACAGCAAGGTGATCGATGGCGCGGTCGACGACCTCACCAAGATCACCGGTCAGAAGCCGGTCGTGACCAAGGCCCGCAAGTCCATCGCACAGTTCAAGCTGCGCGAGGGTCAGGCCATCGGCGCGCACGTCACCCTCCGCGGTGACCGCGCGTGGGAGTTCATCGACCGCCTCGTCAACCTGGCGCTGCCGCGCATCCGCGACTTCCGTGGCCTGTCGGCCGCGCAGTTCGACGGTCACGGCAACTACACCTTCGGTCTCCAGGAGCAGTCCGTGTTCCACGAGATCAACCAGGACAAGATCGACCGCGTCCGCGGCTTCGACATCACCATCGTGACGTCGGCGAAGACGGATGCCGAGGGCCGCGCGCTTCTGCGCCACCTGGGCTTCCCGTTCAAGTCGGACGACGCGCAGGCGTGAGCTCGACGGATGCCGCGGCCGGCGCGCAGGCGGCGGCCGCGGCATCCGATCACACAACTGAATACGGCAATCATGGAAGGTCGTCTGGCGTGTAACGCCAGCCGAAACCTCGTGAACAAAGGAATCAACAAATGACAATGACAGACCCGGTCGCAGACATGCTGACCCGTCTGCGCAACGCGAACTCGGCGCACCACGACTCTGTGTCGCTGCCGAGCTCCAAGCTCAAGACCCACATCGCCGAGATCCTCAAGCAGGAGGGCTACATCTCCGCGTGGGAGATCAGCGACGCCCGCGTCGGCCAGACCCTCACGCTGACGCTCAAGTACGGCCCGAACCGCGAGCGGTCGATCGCCGGCATCAAGCGCGTCTCGAAGCCCGGTCTCCGCGTGTACGCGAAGTCCACCGAGATCCCCCGCGTCCTCGGCGGCCTCGGCGTCGCGATCCTGTCCACCTCCTCCGGTCTTCTCACCGACCGTCAGGCAGAGCAGAAGGGCGTGGGTGGGGAAGTCCTCGCCTACGTGTGGTGATCTGACATGTCGCGAATCGGTCGTCTTCCGATCGACATCCCCGCCGGCGTGACCATTTCGGTCGAGGGCCAGGATGTCGCCGTCAAGGGCCCCAAGGGCGAGCTCGCGCTCACCGTGGCCCGTCCCATCGAAGTCAAGGTCGAAGAGGGCCAGGTCATCGTGACCCGTCCCGACGACGAGCGCGCCTCGCGTTCGCTGCACGGCCTGACCCGCACGCTCATCAACAACAACATCATCGGTGTCACCCAGGGCTACACCAAGGGTCTTGAGGTCGTCGGCACGGGCTACCGTGTCGCGCAGAAGGGCACGGCGGTCGAGTTCGCTCTCGGCTTCTCGCACCCCGTTCTCGTCGAGCCCCCCGCTGGCATCACCCTGACCGTCGAGGGCAACAACAAGCTCACGGTCAGCGGCATCGACAAGCAGGCCGTCGGCGAGGCCGCGGCCAACATCCGCAAGATCCGCAAGCCCGAGCCGTACAAGGGCAAGGGTGTGCGTTACGCCGGCGAGGTCGTTCGGCGCAAGGCCGGAAAGGCTGGTAAGTAACCATGGCTGTGAAGTCGAAGTCCGACGCGCGCGCGCGTCGTCACGCCCGCCTTCGCAAGAAGGTCGTCGGCACCCCCGAGCGTCCGCGCCTGGTCGTCACGCGCTCGGCACGCCACGTCTTCGTGCAGATCGTCGACGACAGCAAGGGCCACACCCTGGCCTCGGCGTCGACGCTCGAGACCGACCTGCGCACGTCCGACGCTGACAAGACCGCCAAGGCACGCAAGGTCGGCGAGCTCCTCGCGGAGCGCGCCAAGGCCGCCGGTGTCTCGGATGTCGTGTTCGACCGTGGCGGCAACCGCTATGCGGGCCGTGTCGCGGCGATCGCCGACGGCGCCCGCGAGGGAGGTCTGAACCTGTGAGTGACAACAAGGAGAACATCGTGACCGAGCAGGCAGCTGCCGAGGCTCCGGCCGAGGCCGCCGCGACGGCGCCCGCCGAGCGCGAGCGCGAGCCGCGCCGCGGTGGACGCGAGCGCAACCAGACCCGCGGTGACCGCGGTGGCCGCGACCGCAACGAGAGCCAGTTCCTCGAGCGCGTCGTCACCATCAACCGCGTCTCGAAGGTCGTCAAGGGTGGTCGTCGCTTCAGCTTCACCGCGCTCGTCGTCGTCGGCGACGGCAATGGTGTGGTCGGCGTCGGCTACGGCAAGGCCCGCGAGGTGCCCCTGGCGATCTCGAAGGGCGTCGAAGAGGCCAAGCGGAACTTCTTCCGCGTGCCGCGCGTCGGCTCGACCATCCCGCACCCGGTGCAGGGTGAGGCCGCTGCCGGTGTGGTGCTCCTGCGTCCGGCCGCCGCCGGTACCGGTGTCATCGCCGGTGGTCCGGTGCGTGCCGTGCTCGAGTGCGCCGGCATCCACGACGTGCTGTCGAAGTCGCTCGGCTCGTCGAACACGATCAACATCGTCCACGCGACGGTGGAGGCCCTGAAGCAGCTCGAGGAGCCCCGTGCGGTCGCCGCGCGTCGCGGTCTCGACTTCGATCAGGTCGCCCCCGCCCGTCTCGTCCGTGCCGAGGCTGAGGCCGCGGCCGCTGCGAAGGCAGGTGTCTGATGGCTGCGCGTCTGAAGGTCACGCAGGTCAAGTCCAAGGTGAGCGAGAAGCAGAACCAGCGCGACACGCTGCGTTCGCTCGGTCTGAAGCGGATCGGCGACTCGGTCGTCCGTCCCGACGACGCGCAGACGCGCGGTTACGTGCGGACCGTCGCCCACCTCGTGAAGGTTGAGGAGATCGACTGATGGCTGAAAAGGCCGAGAAGAACGAAGCCGTCGCGGCTGAGGCGCCCAAGAAGGCTCCCGCCAAGAAGGCCCCCGCCAAGAAGGATGCCGCCAAGAAGGATGCAGCCCCCAAGGCTGCCGCCTCGAAGAAGGCTGCTCCCAAGAAGGACGCCCCGGCTGCGCGCCCGGGCGTGCTGAAGGTGCACCACCTTCGTCCGGTCCCCGGCTCCAACACTGCGAAGACCCGTGTCGGTCGCGGTGAGGGCTCGAAGGGCAAGACCGCGGGTCGCGGTACCAAGGGTACGAAGGCCCGCTACCAGGTCAAGGTCGGCTTCGAGGGTGGGCAGATGCCGCTGCACATGCGCACCCCGAAGCTCCGCGGCTTCAAGAACCCGTTCCGCGTGGAGTACCAGGTCGTGAACCTGGACAAGCTCGCGGAGCTGTACCCGGCCGGTGGCGACGTCACCGTCGGCGACCTGGTCGCCAAGGGTGCAGTGCGCAAGAACGAGAAGGTCAAGGTGCTCGGCACCGGCGACATCTCGGTGAAGCTCACCGTGTCGGTCGACAAGGTCTCGGGTTCCGCCGAGCAGAAGATCGTCGCCGCGGGCGGCACCGTCAAGTAATACGCGCACAGTGGGGGTCGGAGCTTGCTCCGGCCCCCACTGGGTTACCCTGGACGTCGGCACGTCTGCGTGCCGACGCCCCCTCTGGAGGAATCCTCTTGTTCAGCGCCATCGCGCGGATCTTCCGCACACCCGACCTGCGGCGGAAGATCGCATTCACCCTGGCGATCATCGCCCTGTACCGCTTCGGTGCGCACATCCCGGCGCCGTTCGTCGACTTCCCGAACGTGCAGACCTGTCTGCGGGCGTCCGCGGGCACCGAGGGACTGCTGTCGCTGGTCAACCTCTTCTCGGGCGGCGCACTGCTGCAGCTGTCCATCTTCGCGCTGGGCGTCATGCCGTACATCACGGCCACGATCATCGTGCAGCTGCTGCGCGTGGTCATCCCGCACTTCGAGACCCTTTACAAGGAGGGTCAGTCGGGCCAGGCGCGCCTGACGCAGTACACCCGTTACCTCACGATCGCGCTGGCGCTCCTGCAGTCGACGACGCTCGTCACCGTGGCCCGCAGCGGCCAGCTCTTCGGGACCACCGGTGTTCCCGAGTGCGAGCAGCTCCTCACCAATGACGTGTGGTGGGCCCAGCTCCTGATGATCATCACGATGACCGCCGGCACCGGCCTCATCATGTGGTTCGCCGAGCTCGTCACCGAGCGCGGCATCGGCAACGGCATGTCGCTGCTGATCTTCACCTCGATCGCCGCGGCGTTCCCCGCCTCGATGTGGGCGATCTGGCAGTCCAAGGGCTTCGAGGTCTTCCTGCTCGTCCTCGCGGTCGGCATCGTCGTGGTCGCGCTCGTGGTCTACGTCGAGCAGTCCCAGCGCCGCATCCCGGTTCAGTACGCGAAGCGCATGGTGGGTCGCCGCACGTACGGCGGAACGAACACGTACATCCCGATCAAGGTGAACATGGCCGGCGTCGTGCCCGTCATCTTCGCGTCGTCGCTGCTGTACATCCCCGCCCTCATCGCGCAGTTCAACCAGCCGCAGGCGGGCGAAGAGGTGCCGGCCTGGGTCGCCTGGATCCAGCTGTACCTCGTGCGCGGCGACCACCCGCTGTACATGGCGCTCTACTTCCTGCTCATCGTCGGGTTCACCTACTTCTACGTCGCGATCACGTTCAACCCGGTCGAGGTCGCCGACAACATGAAGAAGTACGGCGGCTTCATCCCCGGCATCCGTGCGGGCCGTCCGACGGCCGAGTACCTCGACTACGTGCTGACGCGCATCACGCTCCCGGGCTCGATCTACCTGGGTCTGATCGCACTGCTGCCGCTGATCGCCCTCGCCACGGTCGGCGCCAACCAGAACTTCCCGTTCGGCGGCGCCTCGATCCTCATCATCGTCGGCGTCGGCCTCGAGACGGTGAAGCAGATCGACGCACAGCTCCAGCAGCGTCACTACGAAGGGCTTCTCCGATGACCCGTCTCCTCATCGTCGGACCGCAGGGCTCCGGCAAGGGCACCCAGGGCACCCGCATCGCGGAGGCGTTCGGGATCCTGACCGTCTCGACCGGCGACGTCTTCCGCGGCGCCGTGTCGGCGGGCACCGAGCTCGGCCAGCAGGTGAAGGCCATCATCGAGGCCGGGGACCTCGTCCCCGACGAGCTGACGAGCGCGGTCGTGCGCGACCGCCTCTCGCAGCAGGATGCCGCTGACGGGTTCCTCCTCGACGGCTATCCCCGCAACGTCGCCCAGGTCATGCACCTCGACGAGTTCCTCGAGGGCCGCGATGAGCAGCTCGACGCCGTCATCGAGCTGGACGTGCCGCGCGACGTGAGCATCTCCCGCATCTCGCTGCGCGCCGCCGAGCAGGGCCGCAGCGACGACACCGAAGAGGTCATCGCCAACCGTCTCGCGATCTACGAGCGCGAGACGGCGCCGATCCTCGACGTGTACCGCACGCGTGGCATCGTCGACCGCATCGACGGCGTCGGCTCGCTCGACGAGATCACCGACCGCATCATCGCGGCGCTGGAAGCGCGCGGCCTCAACCGCGCCGCCGCCGCCTGATCCCGTGTCGCTGCGCCGTTCGATCTACAAGTCGCCCGCCCAGCTGCGGGCGATGGTCGAGCCCGGACTCATCACGGCCGCGGCGCTCGATGCCGCACGCAGCCTGATCGCCCCGGGCGTGACGACGGCGGAACTGGATGCCGCGGCATCCGCTCTCATCACCTCCCGCGGGGCGAAGTCGAACTTCCAGATGGTGCGCGGGTACCGCCACACCATCTGCGCCTCGGTCAACGAAGAGGTCGTGCACGGCATCCCGGGCGAGCGGGTTCTCGCCCCCGGCGACATCGTGTCGATCGACGCGGGAGCTGAGTACAAGGGCTGGAACGGCGATTCGGCGTTCACCTTCGTACTGCCCGACGACTCCCGACCCGAGGTCGTGGCGGAGCGCCGGCAGCTCTCCGACGTGACCGAGGGATCGCTGTGGGCCGGC
The DNA here is from genome assembly GCF_031085295.1 of Microbacterium psychrotolerans. Lineage (GTDB taxonomy): Bacteria > Actinomycetota > Actinomycetes > Actinomycetales > Microbacteriaceae > Microbacterium > Microbacterium psychrotolerans. The sequence continues at coordinate 185,890 of NZ_JAVFWO010000003.1, forward strand.
ATCGCCGCGCTGGCGTCGGCGAAGCACATCGGCGAGATCGGCACGGCCGTGCAGCAGTACATCGAGGCGAACTCGCCGGAGTCCGGGACCTACGGCATCCTGCGCGAGTACGTGGGGCACGGCATCGGCCGCAAGATGCACGAGTCGCCCTCGGTCTTCAACTACCGGGTCCCGGATCCGGGGCCGGAGGTGCGCCCGGGACTCGTGCTCGCGATCGAGCCGATGGTCGTGATCGGCGACCAGGCCACGTTCGTCGAGGACGACGGCTGGACGGTCTCGACGCTCGACGGCACGGCGGGCTCCCACTGGGAGCACAGCGTGGCCGTGCACGAAGACGGAATCTGGGTGCTCACGGCACCCGACGGCGGTGCCGCGGGTCTTGCGCCCTTCGGCGTGACCCCGCGCGAGATCGCCTAGGAGGCGCGAGATGGCACAGGCAGCACGCAAGACCAACTGGTTCGCGATCTGGGTGACGGCGGGCGTCGTGGTCGCCCTCGTGCTCGTCGTCGTCCTCGTGGTGACGCTGAACAACGCGGCGACGCCCAAGCCGCTGCCCACCGACGTCAACCCGCCGTCGGCATCGGGCATCGACAGCGAGACCGGAGCCATCCTCGTCGGCGACGGCGAGGACCGCCTCGACACCTACATCGACTTCATGTGCCCCGTCTGCAACCAGTTCGAGCAGGTGTACGGCGCGGAGATCGAGGGGATGGTCGACGACGGCAGCATCACGCTCGGCATCCATCCGATCTCGATCCTCGACAGGCAGTCGAACGGCACCCAGTACTCCACGCGCGCGGCGAACGCCGCGTACTGCGTCGCGGCCGCAGACCCCGAAGCGTCGCTGCCGTTCCTGCAGGCGATGTTCGAGAACCAGCCCGCCGAAGGATCCTCGGGGCTGAAGAACAGCGAGATCCTCGACATCGCGGCCGGCGTCGGGGTGACAGGCATCGACTCGTGCGTCAACGACGGCACCTACGCCGGTTTCGTGACCGCGATGACCGAGCAGACGCCGATCCAGCCCGGCTCGCAGGGCATCGGCACGCCGACCATCGTCGTCAACGGCGAGGTCATCGCGAACTCGTCGCTGCCCGAGCCGGGTCAGCTCGCGACGCTCTTCGGCTGACAGTGAGAGCGGCGGCGCCAATTTGCCGCGGCATCCACTATCACGTATGCTTGATCTTTGGTGCGTTGCGCCTTCATTGGCGTGTCGTAGCACCGAACCCCATCCACCGCAGACCGACCGGTCTGCACAAGTGTTAGCGAGCGTATGGCGAAGAAAGACGGTGTCATCGAGATCGAGGGCGTCGTGTCCGAGGCGCTGCCCAACGCGATGTTCCGCGTTGAGCTGTCGAACGGACACAAGGTTCTTGCCACGATCTCAGGCAAGATGCGGCAGAACTACATCCGCATCATCCCCGAGGACCGTGTCGTCGTGGAGCTGTCGCCCTACGACCTCACCCGCGGGCGCATCGTCTACCGCTACCGCTAGACCGGTCGAGAAGTAACGCCCCAGGCGTGTCCGGAAGGTCACACCTGCCCGGCGAAGACAGCGAAACAGGAAAGAACATGAAGGTCAACCCCTCCGTCAAGCCCATCTGCGACCACTGCAAGGTCATCCGCCGCCACGGTCGCGTCATGGTGATCTGCAAGAGCAACCCGCGTCACAAGCAGCGCCAGGGCTGATCGGATGCTGCGCCCGGCGCAGCCCGATGACTCACAACTGAACACATCACAGGCAGGATCAGAACCTCTCCGGAGGGGACACCTCGGGCGGAGGCCCGGGCACCGATCCTGCTCCACACCTCCACTCACTCCACAGGAGAAACCGCATGGCACGTCTTGCCGGCGTTGACATCCCGCGCGACAAGCGCGTGGTGATCGCCCTCACGTACATCTACGGCGTCGGTCGTACCCGCTCGAACGAGATCCTCGCAGCGACGGAGATCGACGAGAACATCCGCGTCAAGGACCTCAGCGACGACCAGCTCATCGCACTCCGCGACTACATCGAAGGCAACTACAAGGTCGAGGGCGATCTTCGCCGCGAGGTTGCCGCCGACATCCGCCGCAAGGTCGAGATCGGCTCCTACGAGGGCCTGCGCCACCGCCGCGGCCTCCCGGTGCGCGGTCAGCGCACGAAGACGAACGCTCGTACCCGCAAGGGCCCGAAGCGCACCGTCGCCGGCAAGAAGAAGGCGCGCTAGGCCTCCGCCGGCGCCCCAAGGATTCAGGGAGAAAACGCACATGGCACAGGCCAAGTCCGCCGCGCGCAAGCCGCGCCGCAAGGAGAAGAAGAACATCGCGCTGGGCCAGGCCCACATCAAGTCGACGTTCAACAACACGATCGTCTCGATCACCGACCCGTCGGGCGCCGTCATCAGCTGGGCGTCGTCGGGTGGCGTGGGCTTCAAGGGCTCGCGCAAGTCCACGCCGTACGCCGCCGGCATGGCCGCGGAGTCCGCTGCCCGCCAGGCGCAGGAGCACGGCGTCAAGAAGGTCGACGTCTTCGTGAAGGGCCCGGGCTCGGGTCGCGAGACCGCGATCCGCTCGCTCACGGCCGCAGGCCTCGAGGTCGGCTCGATCCAGGACGTGACGCCGCAGGCCCACAACGGCTGCCGTCCGCCGAAGCGCCGCCGCGTCTGACATCTCTTTTCACGGATGCCGGAGCCCCCGCCAGCGCGGGCGGCTCCGGCATCCCACGAGTAAAACTCAACACCTCACCCACCGCACGTGTCATATAGCGGGCACGTGATCGAAAGGAACACATAGTGCTCATCGCACAGCGTCCCACTCTGACCGAGGAGAAGATCGGGGAGTTCCGCAGCCGTTTCGTCATCGAGCCGCTGGAGCCCGGCTTCGGTTACACGATCGGCAACGCGCTGCGTCGCAGCCTCCTGTCGTCCATCCCTGGTGCCGCAGTGACGTCGATCCGCATCGACGGCGTCCTCCACGAGTTCAGCACCATCCCGGGTGTCAAGGAGGATGTCACCGAGATCATCCTCAACATCAAGCAGCTGGTCGTCTCCAGCGAGCGCGACGAGCCCATCACCGCGTACCTGCGCAAGACCGGCGCCGGTGAGGTCACCGCCGCCGACATCTCCGCGCCGGCCGGTGTCGAGGTGCACAACCCCGAGCTCGTCATCGCGACGCTCAACGACACCGCCAAGTTCGAGCTCGAGCTCACCATCGAGCGTGGCCGCGGCTACGTCTCGGCGACGCAGAACCGCAACGAGTACGCCGAGGCCGGCCAGATCCCGGTCGACTCGATCTACTCGCCGGTGCTGAAGGTCTCGTACCGCGTCGACGCGACGCGTGCCGGTGAGCGCACCGACTTCGACAAGCTCGTGCTGGATGTCGAGACCAAGTCCTCGATCGCCCCGCGCGACGCCGTCGCCTCGGCCGGTCGCACGCTGACGGAGCTCTTCGGCCTGGCCCGCGAGCTCAACGTCGAAGCCGAGGGCATCGAGATCGGCCCGGCGCCGGTCGAGACCGTCCTCTCGAACGAGCTGTCGATGCCGATCGAGGATCTCGACCTGTCGGTGCGTTCGTACAACTGCCTCAAGCGCGAGGGCATCAACACCGTGTCGGAGCTTGTCGCCCTCTCGGAGACGCAGCTCATGAACATCCGCAACTTCGGTCAGAAGTCGGTCGACGAGGTGCGCGACAAGCTCGTCTCGCTCGGCCTGTCGCTGAAGGACTCGGTTCCCGGGTTCGACGGCGCGCACTTCTACGGCGGCTACGACGACGAGACCGTCTGAGTTCCGGACCCCCCGAATCTGATCCTGGAGTAACAAAGAATGCCCAAGCCCACGAAGGGTCCCCGCCTCGGAGGCGGCCCCGCCCACGAGCGTCTGCTGCTTGCGAACCTGGCCGCTGCGCTGTTCACCCACAAGTCGATCAAGACGACCGAGACCAAGGCCAAGCGCCTGCGTCCGCTCGCCGAGCGCCTCATCACGTTCGCGAAGCGCGGCGACCTGCACGCGCGTCGTCGCGTGCTGTCGGTCATCGGTGACAAGTCGGTCGTGCACGAGCTCTTCACCGAGATCGCGCCGCTGGTCGCGGACCGTGAGGGCGGCTACACCCGCATCACGAAGGTCGGCAACCGCAAGGGCGACAACGCGCCCATGGCCGTCATCGAGCTCGTCCTCGAGCCCGTGACGAAGAAGCCGTCCGCGAAGAAGGCGGCTGCCGCCAAGGCCGCTCCGGTCGCCGAGGAGGCTCCCGTCGAGGACGCCGCCGAGGAGACCCCCGCCACCGACGAGGCCGCCGAAGCCGGCGCCGAGTCGCAGGAGGAGGGCGCCGCCGCCGAGGCTGCTGCCGAGGACGCCGTCGAGGCTCCCGCCGAGGAGAAGTCCGAGTAATCGGTCACCCTTCGCATCGCGAGACCCGCCACCCACTGGGTGGCGGGTCTCGCTGCATCTACGGCATGAGGTCGGCGCTGAAGATCTGGGCGAGGCGCTCGGCGCGATCGGCCGCTTCGGTGCGGCGCTTCTCCGCCAGTCCATCGACGGCGGCGGCGACGGTGTCGGCGAAGATGCGCCCGCCCGACGCGTCGGGGTGGATCCGGTCGTCGGCGAGCATGTCCTCGTGCGGCGCGATAGCGCCCGACCAGTCCGCGACGACCACATTGCGGCGCTCCTCGGCGAACGCGGCGAGCTCGGCGTTGACGCCCGGGATCCAGTCGCGCGGCGCATACGCGTTCACGAGCACGAGGCCCCGCTGGGGGCCGACGGAGTCGGCCAGCTGCTCGAGCGCCCCGTGGTCGACGGGCCCGTTCGTGCCGAGCGCGACGACGACGTAGGGACGCAGTCTGCCGGCGGCCGCGAGATCGTCGACGATGCGCGGGCCCGCCCACATCGACCGTGACACCTCCGCATCGACGTCGACTCCCGGCAGGCGCTCGACGAGCCCGCCCGCCGAGGCCAGCATGACGGAGTCGCCGACGGCGGTGATCTGGTCGCCGGGGACGTCCGCGGGCGCGGCGGGCGCGGCATCCGACGGCGTCGGCGCGATGGGCGCCGGGGGAGCGTCGCGCATGGCCTCCGCGAGGGCCTCGCGGCCGGCGCGGACAGCGGCTTCGGCGCTGGACTCGTCGGGCGCTGCCGCAAGCGCCGCGCCCGTGCCGGCGAGCACGACCGCGCCGGCCAGCGCGACGCCGAGCACACGCAGGCGGGCGCGGGGTCCGCCGCGCAACCGGGCGGCGAGGGCGCGCGCCGACCTGCGGAAGCCCAGTCGTCGCACCGGCGTCTCGAGGAAGCGGAACGACAGAGCGGATGCCGCGGCCGTCGCCGCGAGGACACTCACGCCGATCCACACCGGCGCCGCCGCGACGGTGTGGCCGGGCGCGAACGCGGCCACCGCCAGCACCAGCAGCGGCCAGTGCCACAGGTAGATGCCGTACGAGCGGTCGCCGATCCAGCGCAGCGCCCGGACGTCGAGCGTGCGTCCGAACCAGGAGCCGGGCCAGACGCCGGCCACGATCGCGACGGCGCTGAGCAGGCTCGCCGCGAGGAGCGCACCCGGGAACGCCGTCACCGCGCCGCCGAGCGGCAGCGCCGTGAGGGCGACGAGCGCCGCGATCGCGACGACCCCGGCCCCACCGGTGACGCGGCGTGCGGCGGGGGAGTCCGCCCAGCGCGCACGTGACAGCGGGGCGAGCAGGAAGGCCAGGCCGACGCCCAGCAGCAGCCCGAACGCGTGCGTGTCGGTGCCGAAGTAGGCGCGCGTGAGATCACCGCCGCCGCCGGCGACCACGCCCATCCACACCGCCGAGCCGGCGGCCAGCGCGAACGCCGTCGCCGTGCGCCCCCAGGCGCGGGGCAGCAGCAGGAACAACGGGAAGAGGAGCGGCCAGAGAAGGTAGAACTGCTCTTCGACCGCAAGCGACCAGAAGTTGCGGAACAGCTCCGGTGTCGCGGCCGCGAAATACCCGCCGCCGCCGGCGATGGAAACCCAGTTGTAGCTGAAGGTGGCGGCGCCGAGCACTTGGGCGTCGAGATCGACGAGCACGTCGCCGCCGACGACCCACGCCAGCGCAGAGCACACGGCGACGACGACCGCGAGGGCCGGCAGCAGGCGCCGGGCGCGGCGCTGCCAGAACCGTCCGAGGGCGATGCGGCCGGTCGCCGTGCGCTCGCGCAGCAGGAGGCTCGTGATGAGGAACCCGCTGATGACGAAGAACACGTCGACGCCCAGGAAGCCGCCGGGCAGGAGGTGGAGCGGGAACAGGTGGTAGAACACGACGAGCGTCACCGCGATCGCGCGCATGCCGTCGAGCCCGGCGAAACGGGCGGCGGGCGGGGCAGCGGTGGGCGCAGTCGACGTCATGGCTTCTCGTGAACGAAGGTGGGGAACGGTAATCCTACGTGGGGACCCTGAAGGGCGACAGCTGCGGCTCACTAGGCTGGGCAGGTGCGCATCCGCCTCGACATCGCCTACGACGGTACGCACTTCCGCGGATGGGCGCGCCAGCCCGGGCTCCGCACGGTGCAGGAGACGCTCGAGTCGGCGCTCGCCCGGGTGCTCGGCGGCGAGCCGCGGCTGGTGGTCGCCGGTCGCACCGACGCCGGAGTCCATGCCACCGGCCAGGTCGCGCACGTCGACCTCGACGACGGCCAGGTGCAGCGCCTGCTCGCGCGGCAGGTGCGCGCCGGAACCCGGATGCCCACGCTCGACGACCGCGCCGCCGCCCTCGCGGCACGCATGACCGGTGTCGTCGGCTCGTACTCGGATGTGGCGGTGCTCGGCTCGCGCATCGCGCCCGCGGGCTTCGACGCCCGTTTCTCCGCCGTGTGGCGTCGCTACGAGTACCGGATCGGCGACAGCGTCACCGGGTACGACCCGCTCGAGCGCCATCGGACCACCACCGTGCGGGCATCCCTCGACACGGATGCCATGGATGCCGCGGCCCGCGCACTCATCGGCCTGCACGACTTCGCCGCCTACTGCAAACCGCGCGAAGAGGCGACCACGATCCGCACGCTGCTCGAGTTCGACTGGCACCGCGACGAGGCCGGGGTGCTGGTCGCCAACATCAAGGCGGACGCGTTCTGCCACAGCATGGTGCGCGCGCTGGTCGGCGCCTGCGTCGCCGTCGGCGACGGCAGGCTCGACGTCGACGACGTGGTCGACATCCGTGACGCGCAGGAGCGCGTGCCCGAGGTCAAGGTGCTCGCCGCGCGCGGGCTCACGCTGACCGCGGTCGGCTACCCCGCGGACGAGCTGCTGGCCCAGCGCGCCGAGCAGACGCGCGCGCGGCGCGACCGCGAGTGAGGGCTCCCCGCTAGACTGACCGGACGTTTCGGGCGGGGTCGACTTCGGGGGTCGTATGCGCAAGTGGAACCGGTTCGCCGGCGTCGTCGTGATGGGTGCGCTCGGTGTCTCGACTCTCGCGGCCTGCGGGCCGGCGCCGTGGGATCCGGCCGGCGGCAGCACGCCGACCGCGACGTCCACCGCCGTGCCCACACCGGTGCCCAACGACCTCTCGGGCGGGGCGACCCAGCGGCAGCTCGCGGCGGGCGCCGTGACCGCCACCGTCGACTACTGGTCGACGCTGTCGATGGACCAGTGGACCGCGGAGGCCGTCAAGCCCGTCAGCATCTCGCTGATCACGACCGTCCAGCCCGACGACGGGCAGAAGGTGTACCTGCAGCGCGCTTCGATGACCGCCGTCCCCTCGACGCCCACCGGAGCGCTCGAGGCTCTGGCGCCCCAGGTCGACGCCTCCACCGTGAGCCCCGGCTACCTGGTGCTCGATCCGTACAGCTACTCGCAGACGTTCAACGTCGGTCCGGTGCCGCCGGAGGCGACGTTCGTCACGCTGCAGTTCAGCTACGACTTCCTGGTGCAGACGACCCCGACGTCGAGCGAGTACGCCAAGCAGACGGCGACCGACACGATCACGGTAGCTCTGACTGGCTGATCAGGCGCTTCACGATCGTCGCGCCGACGCGCTCCCACCGGTCACCGCCCTTGCCGCTGGCCACCCGCGCAGCCTCGCGGCCGGTGTATACCAGCGTGTCGAGGTCGTAGCCGAGCACCGAGACCGGTGCCCAGCCGGCGCTCGCGGTCGGCCGGATCGGGATGGCGCCGTGCAGGTCCAGGAGGGTGACCCGCTCCAGGATGATGCGCAGCAGGTCGCGCACGGCGGCGTCTCCTCGGGGCACCAGGACGACCACGGCACCCGCCGAGGGCGAGCCGACGTCGGACTCGGCGGGGAACACGGTGCTCGCCTCGTCCTCGAGCCGCTCGGACAGCCGCGCGAAAGCCGCCGCGCCGGCTGTCTGGCGGATGTCGGCGGCATCGTCGAGTCCCAGGTAGACGACGGACCAGGGCTCCGACGTCTTCTGGGCCCGCATCAGCCGGTCGCTCGCGGTGCGCTCGAACTGCTGCCAGGCGGTCGACACCGTTGCGGGCCGCCCCAGGCCGCTGTCGCGCGCGGTGGGCCCGACGACCGCGATCAGCGCGCAGGCGACGTAGACCAGCATCCCGATCGATGAGACGAGGCGCACCAGCGTGAAGTCGTCGCCGCCCGACGGCGGGAAGACGAAACCCGCGACGAACGTGGCGACACCGGTGACGAAGAAGGCGACGGACACGATCACCAGGGGCAGCAGCAGCCTGTCGCTGCGCCGGCTCGCCGAGCGCGCCCAGTCGAGCACGAACAGGCCGGCGAAGACGGACGCCGCGAAGAAGACGGTGCGATACGTCACGGTGAACCATGACATGTCGTTGACGGTCGCGAGCGCCAGGGCCGAGCCGCCGGCGAGGAGCGCACCCGCCCAGAGATGCGGACGCAGCCCCCAGGCCGCCCGGAACCCCGACCAGAGGAAGGCGGGAGCGCCCATGAGAGCTCCCAGGGAGGCGCGGCGGAGCGCCTCAGTGTCGGTGATCTCGCCGGCGACCACGCCGTAGGTCGCGAGCATCGAGAGGGTGAACGCGATGCTCCAGTACAGCGTCGGCAGTCCCGGCCGCACGAGGAACGCGATGCCGATGGTCAGCGCCGTGGCGAGCGTCGTGATCACCGCCTGCGCGATGCCGAGATCGACGCCCGAGCCGGCGATGAGGTCGGTCATGCGGGTCCTTCCGTGATGGTCGCCGCCAAGGGCAGGCGGATGGTGACGGTCGTGCCCGCGCCCACCTCGCTGTCGATCTCCAGGGTGCCGCCGTGCGCGAGCACGATGTCGTTGCTGATGCCGAGCCCGAGCCCGGTGCCGCCGGACTTCTTCTTCGCCTCGCTGGTGCGGAAGTAGGGCGTCAGGATGTGGGGGAGGTCGTCGGCGCCGATGCCGATGCCGCTGTCGGCCACGGTCAGCACGACGGTGTCGCCCTCGACGGCGCCGGTGATGCGCACCCGTCCCTCTCGCGGGGTGTACTTGAGGGCGTTGCTGACGACGTTGTCGACCACCTGGCGCAGCCGGAAGCCGTCGGCGGTGATCGGCAGCGGCTCGTCGGCGCGCACGTCGACCGAGATGTCGTCGGCGACCGCGGTGGGGCGGAACGAGGCGACCGATTCGAGGAGGATCTGCTGCAGGTCGATGTCATCGACCTCGTCGCGGCCCGAGAAGCCGCGCCGTGAGGTCGTGACCAGGCTCTCGGTCATCGTGAGCATGCGGTCGCTCGCGGCGACGATGGACTCGAAGCGCTCGCGCGTTCGAGGAGTGAGCTCGTCGAGCTCGAGGGCCAGCTCGGCGTTGCCGATCATGACCGTGAGCGGATGCTTCAGCTCGTGGGAGGCCATCGCGGTGAAGCGCTCCCGCTCCCGCTGTGCGTAGGTGAGCGCCGTCACATCGTGCACGAGGAGCAGGATGCTGGAGTCCTCGTCGCCGCGGGCGGCCAGCCGTTTCGCCGTGACCGACAGCGCGCGCCATTCTCCTTGCGCGGTGAACAGCCACACCGAGGCGTCCGTGAAGGTCTCACCGCGGGCGGCGCGCGAGAACGGGCGCTCCGAGAAGGGCACCGGCATCCCTCGGAGGCCTGTGTATTCGACGGATTGGGCGGGACGCATCGGGTCGAGCGGGTCGAGGCCGTAGAGCCGCGAATACGCATCGTTGACGGCCAGCAGGGTGCCGTCCTCCGAGATCCGCGCGATGCCGGTGTCGATGCCGTTGAGGATCTCCATCGTCCGCCGCTCCTGGTCGGACCGACGGGAGAGGGTCGCGGTGAGACGGCCGGCCTGACGCCGCAGGAGCCGCCGCAGCGAGCGCGTCCTGCGCAGGGCGATGTGCGAGGTGATGCCGATGAAGGTCAGGGTGAGGAGCACCACGAAGACACGGAGCGCCGCCCAGGGCGCCGGGGTGCTCGCCGAGTCCAGCAGCAGGATGAGGCCGATCACCGCGAGCATCGCTGCCAGCGCCGTCGCCCGGAAATGCATGGCCACCCACATCACCGGAAACGCCCAGAGGTAGCCCAGGCGCAGTTCGGTGCCGGTCGACATGAGGCCGATCGCAAGAGCGTCCGCGAACGGGACCGCGAGCACGGCGGATGCCGGAATCTGCGACCACGGCACCGCCAGCGTCGCGAGCGTCAGGGTGATGACCAGGACGGTGCCGAGCAGGAAGTTCCAGTGACCGAACAGCTCGGGCTGCAGCACCATCACCAGGACCGCCGTGATCAGCACGCTCGCCGCGAGGACGAGCTGCGTGAGCCAGATCGACCGCGTGCGGGCGTCGGGCGTGCCCACGACGAGCATCGGTCGTGCAGCCCCGGTAGCCATGCCGCGATTCTATTGGCCCGGCCACCCGGCATTTCGGGCCGCGCCGCGAGAGTCGGCAGAAGGTCCCTTGCGGATGCCTTGCGCAAACCTTGCGGAAGCGCTCGCGGTCTCTCGGAGGTGCGTTGCGGTCGGCGGGGGAAGCTGTTCTCGTGCCGGAGACCCCGGCGCCCCGATCTCGAAAGGGACGAACGTGACACAACTGGTCCCGCTCACCCGCACCACGCGGACGCACCACAGCGAGGCGACCGCCGCGCTGGAGGATGTCACGACCGTCTCTTCCCACGGCTTCGCCGATGACTTCGAGGCGGTGCTCGACGACACCTCGGTGCACCGTTCGACCATCGGCTGCGTCATCCCGGCGTACAACGAGGAGGAGTCGATCGCACAGGTGATCGAATCGCTGCTCCGCCAGACCCGCGTGCCCGACGTGATCCACGTCGTCGTCAACAACACGTCCGACCGCACCGTGAGCATCGCCTCGACCTTCGCCGGACCCCACGAGATCGTCACCGAGCTGGGCGAGCAGTTCACCGAGGTGTTCGTCCATGACATCGGCAAGAACCCCGACAAGAAGGTCGGCGCACTGAACTACGGCTACACACTGGTCGAGGGCTACGACTACCTCCTCGGCGTCGACGGCGACACGGTCGCCGACGCGAAGGCGGTCGAGTACCTCGAGTCGGAGGCGACCTCCGACACCCGCATCGGCGGCATCTCGGCGATCTACTCGATCGACGAGAAGCCGATCAAGGGCGGCATCGCCAAGTTCCTCATCACCGGGCAGCGCGCGCAGTTCGCCGCCTTCAACCTGCACAACCTGCTGCGCGGTCGCAACATGGCCGTGCTCGGCGGGCAGTTCTCGATCTTCTCGACGCAGGCCCTCCGAGAGGTCATGAAGGAGAACCACCAGTCCACTCCGTGGGTCAAGGACTCCGAGGTCGAGGACTCGCTGCTGTCGCTGCAGATCAAGAGCGCCGGCTACCTCACCAAGATCAGCCCCTTCGCCCGCGCCGACGTCGGCGGGATGACGACCCTGCGCGCCCTCGACGCGCAGCAGGTGAAGTGGACCTACGGCGCCATCGAGCTCATGTGGCCGGGTCAGCGCGGCGACACCAAGGGTCAGCCGTTCCACCCGAACCTGCGGGTGCGGTGGCTCGAGAACTTCGGCATGCTGACGAACCTCTTCGTGCGCGTCGCGTTCGTCGCACTCCTTGCCGGATCGCTGTCGATCGGCGCGTTCGTGTTCTCGCCGTGGTGGCTGCTCGCACCCGCCGTCGCGATCGCCCTGAACACCCGCATGGCGCTCACCATGGGCAATCGCAGCGCGCGCGACATCGTGTTCGCCGTGACCCTCGTTCCGGCCGAGGTGTACATGTGGCTGCGACTCAGCTACTTCGCCCGTTCGTGGACGCGCTTCCTGTCGCGCAAGAAGGTCGACAACTGGGCGATGCAGGCCAAGGCCGAGCGCGGTGCAGGCCTCGGCCACTGGACGCCGCTGGTCGTCGTGGTCGCGGTCATCATCGCCATGGCCGTCATCTGGTCGATGCTCGGCCCGATGGTGCAGTCCACCATCCTATGGATCGGCTGGCCGATCGTCGGCGTCGTCACGGTGCTGCAGACACTGTCGATGTTCTTCAAGCTCATCCGTCGTCAGCACGGATACAAGGTCTGACCCGTACCCGAAACGGGTCGGAACTGGGGAAAGCGCCGCGGCTGGGGAGCACGGCGCGGGGGAGGAGGTGAGGGAGCCCGCCTGGGGGGAGAGGCGGGCGCCCTCTCCGAAGCCTGCGGAGGCATCTGCTCGTCTGGGGCGCAGCGGATGCCTCCGCTTCGGCGTTCGCCGGATCAGACCGCTTCGGAGGTGAGCCGGTAGCCCACGCCGCGCACCGTCTCGATGTAGCTGGGGTTCGCGGCGCTGTCGCCGAGCTTGCGTCGCAGATTCGTCATGTGCGCCTCGACGGCGCGCTTGTCGGCATCCCCCACGAAGTAGCTCGTGACGTAGGACTCGCCGCGCAGCACCAGCGTCAGATCGGCCTTGCTGCGGACGCGCCGCTTCGACTCGAGCAGCGTCGCGAGCAGGTCGAACTCGGTGCGCGTGAGGTCGAGCTCCTCGTCGCCGATCAGCACGATGCGGTTCTCGGGGTGCAGGCGGAGGTCACGGTGCACGAGCCATTCGCCGTCGCCGACGAGGGCGGGAACGGATGCCGCCACGGCAGGCACCGCGGTGATGGCGCTGGGCTCCTCGACGGCCGGGGTGTTGGTAGGGATGGACGTGGTCGCCGGACGGGCGTTCGGGAACGACGGACCCACGCTGCCCTGCGACGGCAGCGCCGCCGGCGCTGCGTTCCCCTCGGCGCTCGCGCGTGCACGGCGCATCAGAGCCTCGACGCGCGCCCGCAGCTCGCGGGGGCGGAACGGCTTGACGAGGTAGTCGTCGGCGCCGGCACCGAGCCCGGCGATCACGTCGGCCTCGTCGGTCAGGCCGGTCAGCATGATGATGAAGGTGTCGGACTGCGCGCGGATGCGCTTGGCCGCCTCGATGCCGTCGATACCCGGCATGTGGACGTCGATGGTGGTGAGCACCGGTTTGTAGGTCAGCACCGCGCGCACCCCGTCGATGCCGTTTCCGACCGAGACCGTCGAGAAGCCCGACGACTCGAGCACCTCGGCCAGGACGTGTCGGATCTCGGCGTCGTCCTCGATGATGACGGCGGTCTTCAGCTCGTCGGAAGGGGTGCTCATGCAGCGTCGTCCTCTCTCGGACGGTTGGTCCAACCTGCGCCGATGACCGACCCCAGCCGCGGCCCCCGACGCGTGCACAGTACCCCCGATGCTACACAACCCCGGGTAATGCCTGGTCCGGCCTCAATCCGAGACGACCACGTCCTGCGTGAGCTCGATCGCCGCTTCGTCCCACCATCGACCGGCCGCCGGGCCGCCGTTGCACTCGCCGTCGCTCTCGCCGGGCGGTTTGATCCACAGGTTGGTGTCGACGACGCTGTCGCCGATCGTGCCGCCGGGCTCGCCGACGAGGCGGCCGGGCGGGTTGCACCACTCGCCGTTCGAGCCGGCGCCGTTGCGCGAGGTGTCGATGACGGCGTGCAGCCCGTCGAGCCGCGCGGCGACGTCGTGGGCGTAAGCGACCTCGTCCGAGGTCGGCATGAAGTTCGACACGTTCGTCGCGAACCCGCGGATGCCGCGGCCGTAGTGGGCCGCCCGGTCGACCTGCTCGATGAGGTCGGCCATCTCGTCGGCGGGGAGCCAGTCGGAGTGGCCGCCGTCGACGTAGATCCACGTGCTCTCGGCGCCGATCGCGTCGACCGCCGCGCCGAGCTGCGCGACGCGCTCCGGCACGTTGCCGCACTCCGGCGCCAGCGCGAGGCTGTCGGGCTCGAGGATCACGATGGGCGACGTGTCGGTGGCGTCGCGCAGCGCCTGCCCGATGGCCTGCGTCCACTCGACGTACGCGTCGGCGTCGAGCCCGCCGGCGGACTGTCCGCCGCAGTCGCGCTCCGGCAGACCGTAGACGACGACTGCTATCCGCGCCGACTGCGCGCGCGCCTCAGTCGCCAGCTGGGCGATGCGCTCGCCGACGACGTCGACGGGATCGGCCTCGGGGGTGAGCCAGACAGCCGTGGGCTGATCGCTCAGATAGTGCGCGGCGTCGTGCTCGGCGCTTCCCGCGGGGGCGCGCGAGGCGGCATCCGCAGCCTTCGAAGAGGCGGAGGCGACGATCTTCGTGTCGCGCCCGGGAGGCTCGGGAGGCCGCCCTCCCAGGAGGACGACCGCGGTGACGACCGCGACGACGGCGACGGCGCCCGTGACCGCGAAGATGGAGACGGTCCGTCGCGACGTGGGCACGAAGGCGAGCCTACGAGAATCACGCCGGGCCGCGCGGACCCCGGCGTGTCGCTTCAGGCGGTTCGGGCGCGCGGGCTGCGCACGCGTGCGGCCGGTGCCGTGCGTGCCGACGACGCTCGTGCGCCGCGGCGGGCGGTGCCGCCGCGCTGCGGTCCGACGAGCTGGAGGAGGGCCGCGGCGAGGGGGCTCGCCGAAGCGGCTTCGGCTTCGTACGCGCCCGCGATGACGGATGCGGCATGCTCGAACTTCTTCGCCTCGTCGAGCGCCGTGCGCCGCTGGGCGACCACGCGGTCGGCGGCGGCGTACTCGGCGCGCAGGCGCGCGCGCTCGGTCTCGTCGAGGCCGGGGCGTCGTGCAGTCCGCTCCAGCGCCTCTCCGGCGCGGGCGCGGAGGGCGACGCTGCGGTGCAGCTCGCGCTCGGCCTGCTCGCGGGCGGCGCGGCTCGCGGTGAGGGCGTCGGCGAGTTCGGCGCGGACGGCGGATGTGGATGCTGCGGCCATGGGGTCCTCCCGGGTTGTCGGCACACCACTCCAGAGGGGCGGCATCCGGTTTTCGTACATCGGAGGATCCACGGTCCCTGTGAGGTCGTGATGTGGACTTGTCAAGGTCACGCGCACGCAACCCCGGCGGCATAGGCTGGCTCCGACATGAAGGTCATCTCGTACAACCTGCGCAAGCACCGGGCGGCGGGCGAACTCGCCCACCTGGTGGAGCGATACGGTGCGGACGTGCTCTGCCTGCAGGAGGCGGACACCACCGACATCCCCGATGAGATCTCAGGTCTGCGGCTGGCCGACTCGACGCAGCGCAACCGGCTGGGCCTCGCGCTGTACTACCGCGAGAACACCTATCGCGCCGTCGACGTGCGGGCGCTCGCGCTCAAGAAGTCGCTCCACGACCGGGTGCTGAAGCCGGCGGAGGAGCGGATGCTGGGTGTCAGGCTGCACGACATCGACGAGAACATCGACATCATCGTCGCCTCGTTCCACGCTGCCCCGCTCACCGCGCTGAACTCGCTGCGGCGCCACCAGATCCGCACTGCGCTGGGCGAGCTGCAGCAGCTGGGCGACGGGCTGCCGGCGCTCATGGTCGGCGACTACAACTACCCCGTGTTCAAGGAACGGCTGGGGCAGCACATCCGAGAGCAGGGCTACGAGCTCAACCTGTCGGACTCGCGCACGTACACCCGGTATCGGTTCTTCCGCGGTCACTACGACTTCGCGACGTCGGTCGGGTTCGAGATCGACCGGGTGCGCACCCTTCCCCAGGGGCTCAGCGATCACCTGCCCATCCTCGTGACCGCGCACGCCGCGGCGGGCGTGCGACGTGTCGTGGAAGTGCTCGACGCCGAGACCGGCGCCGCCTGAGTCGCAGTCCCACCCCGCCGTTTCAGGAGCCCCCTGTTTTCCTGACAGGCCGCGCGTACCATGGGGAGCGTGGCGAGGGGGACCGTCACGCACGCCGTATCCGAGGGTGTGCGAACTGGGGTTGCTTACGATGCCGGGGCAATGCCTGTTCCGGCGCGCCGCCGGCGGGTGTGGCCCTGGATCCTGTTCGGAGTCCTCGCCCTGCTGCTCGCGACCGCGGTGGTCGCCGGCGCGCTCACGATGCAGTTCTGGTCGGAAGCGCAGCGGGCCCGCGCCGCCGTCGGGCGAGCGGCATCCGGCATCGCAGAACTCCGCGGCAGCCTGGAGACGGCCGATGAGGCGCAGCTCCTCGCGGCGACCGACGCGATCCAGGCGAACGTCACGCTCGCCGTCCGGACGGTGGACGGCCCGTTGTGGGACCTCGCCTCTCGCGTGCCGTTCATCGGGCAGAACGTCGATGCGGTGCGGCGCGTGACGCATGCGGTCGACGTCCTCGTCGAGCGCGCCCTGACGCCGGGACTGCAGTTCCTGTCGGTCACCGACTTCGACGAGCTCGCACTCGACGGCGGCGGGATCGACCTCGAGCCGTTCCGGCAGGTGCAGAGCTCGATCCCCGAGATCGCCGCCGCCTTCGCGGACGCGCAGGCCATCGTCGCGCCGATCGACACGGCGACGCTGCTTCCCGAGGTGAGCGAGTCGATCTCCGACATCCTCACCTTCATCGACCTTGCGACTCCGGCGCTCGGGGTGGCCGAGAAGTACCTGCCGACGCTTCTGGACATGGCGGGGTCGGGCGGGACCAGGACCTACCTCCTGATCTTCCAGAACAACGCCGAGATCCGGGCCACGGGCGGCAACCCCGCGGCGAGCATGATCGTGACGCTCACGGACGGCAAGCTCGGGTACGTGGATCAGGCGAGTTCGCAGACGTTCTACGACGCCGGAACGCAGGACGACGTGTACGTGGCGCTGCCCGCCGAGACCACCGGACTGTATCTGCCCACGTTGGCGAAGCACTCGCAGGACTACACCTTCACGCCCGACTTCCCGACGACGGCGCAGCTTTTCCAAGCCCTGTGGATACACACGACCGGCGCGACGTTCGACGGCGTGGTTTCGATCGACCCCGTCGTGCTCTCCTACATGCTCGCCGTCGCCGGACCCGTGACGCTCGGCACGGGAGACCAACTCACCGCCGACAACGCGGTCTCGGTGCTGCTGCGTGACGCGTACGAGCGCTATCCCGAGAGCCGCGACTCCGACCGTTTCTTCGCGGATGCCGCCAAGCAGGTGTTCGTGCACCTGACCACCTCGGCCTGGGACCCGCTGCAGATGCTCGAAGCGCTGAAGAGGGGTGCCGCAGAGCAGCGGGTCAACCTGGCTTTCGTCGACCCTGCGGCGCAGGCGCTCGCAGTCGAACTCGGTGTGGACGGCGCGCTGGCAGGCGACACCACGACGCAGACGCAGGTGGGGATCTACCTGAACGACTCCTCCGTCAGCAAGCTCGAGTACCACCTGACGACGTCGATCATCGCGACGTGCGACGCCGCGGCGCGGACGATCACGACCACGATGACGCTGGCCAACGGCATCGGCGACGACATCCGAAGCCCGTACACGCTCGGGCTCCGTAACTGGCAGTTCGGCCTGCCGCGCACCACGATGATCCTCGACGTGCTGTTCTTCGCGCCTCCCGGTGGGCAGATCACGCACACCGTCCCGGCGAAGGGGGACGTCGCGCGGTGGGAGCGCAGCGGCGTCGAGAAGGGCAACTCCGCAGTGAGCAAGACGGTGTTCGTCGGCAAGGGACAGACCGTGACCACCTCCTTCACGGTCGCCCTGCCGTCCGGAGACCTCGGTCCGCTGCGACTGCGCTACAGCCCCACGGCTACCGCGACGCCCGTCACGATCGACCCGAGCTGCGCCGGGCTCTTCCCCGCCGCCGGGTGACCGCCCGGGTCGGTCAGAGGAGCGTCGGATCCGGGTCGTCCCACTTCTCGACGCCCTGCACCACCCAGAACGAGAAGAACAGCGCGAGGGCGATCCCCTCGACGATGAGGACGATCGGGATGCCGGAGCCGTCGGCCTGCGGCAGCAGGATGACGTACGCGATCAGCGTGAGCACGAGTCCCACGGCGATGACCGTATAGAGCACGCGGAACACCGGAGTCGGCTGCGGACCCCGGCGGGGGAAGGCGTTGCGCACCGCGACCGCCGCGAACAGCGCGAAGAAGGCCGTCGTCGCGACGAAGTGCGCCTGCTGCAGGAACGCGCTGCGTGCGAACGCCCACGTGAGTCCCGTGACGGCGAGGACGATCACGGCGACCAGCAGCGAAGGCCACACGGCGGTCAGCGAGACCTGACCCAGGGCGGCGAGCACGAGGGCGACCAGGAGCACGAGGGCGCCCAGCACCAGGTACACGGAGACTCCGTTCGCGGCATCCGCTTCATACTGCGGCGGAAAGCACCGCTGCGTGCAGTCGACGACGACGCCGGGCACGGCATCCGGTGACACGGTCGTCGGCACGAGGGCGATGAGGGGTGCGAACAGCGCGGCGGCGTCGAGGAGCGCACGCTCGGCGCCGCGACCGGACAGTGCGAAGAGCGCGAGGGATACCGCGATCAGCGCTCCGACGAACACGTCGCGGGCGGGCGTGTAGAAGTAGTCGCTCACCGACGTGAGCCACCCGTAGGTGGTCGCCGCCTGCGCGATCGCGACGAAGATCGCGACGACAGTGCCGGCGATGCCGATCCGCAGGTACCGGTAGGTGCGCTCGAGCGAGGTCGACACGGCGGGAGAGCGCGAGCCGCAGGTCAGCGCGAGTCGCGTGAGCGGCGCACGGCCGCGACGACCGCGAGCGCGGCGCCGGCGAGCAGGAGCGCGCCGCCGCCGATCCAGAGGCCGATGGTCTGGCCCTGGTCGAGACCGGTGGAGGGCAGGCCGTCGGCGCCGGTGATGGTGACGGCCGCGGTGCCGCCCGCGGAAGTCGCCGACACCGCTGCGATGTTGTACGTTCCCGTCGCGTTGGACGGGAGGGTGATGTCGATGGGGGCGAGCGAGCCGTCCTCGGCCGAGGTCGTCGTGTCGCTGGCCGTGCTGATGGCGAAGCGCACCATGCCGATGCTCGCTTCGGCGCCGTTCTCACCGGTGACGGTGATGGTCACCGTCTCATCGGACGAGAACGTCTCGGACGCACATGCGAAGACGATGGTGCCGCCCGCCTGCGCCGTCGCCGGGGTGGTCGTGCACGAGCCCGACGGCGGATAGATCGTCGACGCGCTCGCCGCCACGGGCGCCGCGATCACGGCTCCGAGTGCGAGCGTCGCGACGAGGGCAGCTCGGGGGAGGAACCGGGGCATAGGTGTACTGGCGATGTGGGGCATCGAGAGCAGTCTACGAACCTCCGCACACTGCGGCAACCGCGGCGGGCGGTGCGAGCGTCGGGGTCATGGCGGCTTCGAGGGTCGAGGCGACCGGTGCGGCGGCCCGCGCGACGACCGTGGCGGTCGCCGTCTGGCCGGGCGGGAGGTCGATCGCGAAGCTCAGGACGCGGCGTCCGTCGTGCGTTCCGCCGCCGAATCCCGAGCCATCGGACATCGTCGCGTCGATCAGCTCGAAGCCCTCGGGCAGGTACAGGTAGCCGATCGTGCGGGTGATCCCGGCGGGTACGCCGAAGGCGCCGTTGCCGGTGACGTAGGCCGGAAGATTGGCGGCGTCGGCCGGCGCGGTGTTGCCGATTGTGACGGTGAGCACGGCGTCGCCCGTCGCCCGGCCTGCGGCGTCGAGGGTGCAGCCGTCCCAGGCGAGGGTCGCGGAGGCGTTCTGGTAGAAGTCCATCTTCGAGCCGGTGCCGTCGTTGACGTAGACGCCGAAGCGCGCTGCCTCGTCGTCCGATTCGGGCAGGCCGCCGGCGAGTGTGGTGCCGGCCAGGATGCTCTGCTCCTCCTCGTGCGCGCTCCACAGCAGCAGGCGGTCCTCGTCACCGGCCCGGGTGAGCGCGGCCACGAGTGCGGCGGGGTCGACGTCGCCGCCCGACAGCTTCGCGAACACCGACGCGGCGGCGACGGCGAAGAAGGCGTCCTGGTCGGCCGGTCGCGGGTAGCGCGCGTACACCTCGTTGAGCAGCAGCGGCACGGCGGTGTCGGGCGACAGCACGTCGCCGGTGGGCAGGGTGATCGGTCCGGTGGCTTGAAGTAGGTACGACAGCGCGACGGGGTCGATCGCCATAACGCCGTCGACCTGCTGTCCGCCGTGCTCGCGCGCCCACATCTCGCGCGCGAGGGTGGCGCTCACCGTGAAGTCGGGCACCTGGGTCACGTTCTGGATGAATCGCGCGGGGCGATCGCCATAGATGGCGGTGATCTCCTCGTCGAGCGGCAGCACGGCGTCGTCGTAGCGCTGGTAGTCGCTCGACGATTCCTGTGCGGCGAGACTCAGCGTGCCGCCCTCGGTGTGGATGAGCGCCATGGCGCCGGGGATGCCCGCCAGCGAGCGCCATTCTGCGTTGTTCTGGAAGAGCACGAGGTAGTTGCGGGGTCCGTCGGCGCCCAGCATCGACGGGATGAGCTGTGTGGCCCGAGCGAGCGCGTCGGTGGCGGTCCCTGCCTCGGTCAGGAGCCCGTCGACCTCGTCGACGGCGGTGCGGACGGGGGCGACCAGTGCGGTGCGGTCGATCGCCGAGATGGATGCCGCGGCCGCTCCGACCCCGTCGGTCGCGGTCTTCGCCGCGCCGCTGATCTGCTGCAGCGGAGCGAGATCGAGGCGCCCGCCCTGCGGGCGAAGGGCGTCGACCTGGAACGATGCGGCGACCTCGGAGAGCGGTCGCAGCGCGGTGCTCGCCACGCCGTCGAGGGATTCGGCGACGGTGGCGACGGCCGCGAGCTGGGGGCCGACCCACGGGAGGCCTTCGGCGAGGCTCCACACCGGGTCGGAGGTGAGGGCGTGGGCTGCGCCGGTGTCGGCGGCGAGCGAGGCGATCGCGTCGCTCGCGGTCGCGGGGTCGGCGAGGCTGTCGCGGACGGCGACGGCCGTCTGCTGAGCGTCGCGCAGGTGGCTGTACGCGAGTGCACCACGGATGCCGACCCACGCGGCGCCGAGGATCGCGACCAGCAGCACCACGCCGAGGATGACGGCGAAGACGGTGCCACCGATGCGCGCGGAGCGGGGCAGAGGCGAGTCGGTCACCGATCCACCATACGATGCGGCGCGCGGCGATCCTGAGCGTGAGACCCGTTGCGAAACGTCCCAGTCGACCGCCGGCAACATGCCGAGCGTATGGTGGGGCCGGGGAAAGGGGGCGCGATGGCACGGTCGAGACGACGGCGGCGGTACGACATCGGACACGAGCCGTGGCTGCTGCGCGAGTACGGTGGCGCGCCGATGTGGGTCATCTGCCTGGCGGCGGCATTCCTCGTGGCCGTCGGAGTGCTGTGGGCGGTGGTCGGCTGATGACCGATGCGCCTACGCTCGCGCCCGCGGCCCCGACGACCGCGGCCGTCGCGGCCGTGGATGTCAGACGAGGCCAGAGACGCGGCATCCGCCTGCTCGTCGCTTATGCCGTCGTGCTGATGCTGATCGCGTTCTGGCCCGTCCCCGTAGATCGGGGTGCATCAGGCTTCCTGCGTTCGATCTCCACCGCCGTGCCCTGGTTGACCTATGACGTGATCGAGACGACCGCGAACGTCCTGCTGTTCGTGCCGTTCGGAGTGCTGCTGGCGCTCGCGCTTCCTCTCCAGCGTGGACTGGTGGTGCCGCTGGCGCTCGCCACGACCCTGGTGATCGAGTCGGGGCAGGCGCTGTTCCTCGCCGAACGCACGCTGAGTCTGCGTGACGTCGTCGCGAACGTGATCGGCGCGGCCATCGGTCTCGTGATCGCGATGCTGATCGAACGGCGCAAGACTCCGCGATGACGGATGCCGCGGGACCGCTGTTGACGAGGGGCCTTGACGAGCCCGTCCGGCAGGGCCACGATATGCGCTAATCGGGGGTTTTCCGGGGATCGGTGGGGGGCCGTGATGCCTGGTCGGGGACGTGTTGCGACGGCTGCGGGCGCCGTGGGCGGCGGCGCCGCTTCGGTGGTGCTCGTCCCGACGACGGCAGCGTCCGCGGTCGACCGCACCTGTGACGCCGCTGTCGCCCTCGCGGAAGGGGGCGGCGACGACGCACTGCGCGTCGCCGCTGAACTGCTCGAGAACCAGGGGTGGAGCGCTGCCCAGATCGCGACGTGTCTGGCGCCGGCGAAGTCGCCGTCGCCGCAGTACACCGAGATCAGTCTCGGAGACCTCTGGGAGGCGTTCACTGAGAACGTCGAAGTGCTCCTGCCGATCGCCGCCTTCGTCGGGGTGTTCGCTCTGGTGCTGCTGGCGCTGGGGCGCCTGCTGGCACTCGTACCGGGTCTGCGGAACCCGCGATCATCGCGTGGCTGGCGGATCTTCGCGTGGATCGCGGGGCTCTCGCTGGCTGTGATCGTCCCCGCGCTCATCGCGCTGCGTGGCATGTGGGTGATGGCGCAGGGCGGTCCAGCGGGTCGAAGGGACGTCGACGCCGACGGATTCACGTACGGGCAGTTCATCCACGCTGTGCTGTGGCGGTCGGGCGCGTGGTGGCTGCTGCTGCTGCTGTTGGTGTTGACGGTGGCGACCCTGACGTTCGCGTTCGCTACGCGTCAGGGCGTCACCATCAAGCTCGAGGGCAAGGACGACGGCAAGAGTCTCGACACCGCCCACGTGATGGCGGCGATGGACGGGATGGCGGGGCGTACCAATCGCGGGCTCGAGTTCCCGGTCGGTACCGATCTCACCACCGCGGCCAGCGCCGTGACCGAGCTCTCCGACAACAAGTTCGTCGCGACGTTGCAGGTCGGTGTCAGCGCCATCCTCGGATCGACGCCGTGGCGCGTCACCGTCGAGAACGAAACGGAGAAGGCAGCGTCGGTCACGATCTCCCGGAACGGCGCTCTGATGAAGGCCAAGCGGATCAAGGTCGGCGACGACCTCGCGGGCGTCACCGAGCTCACGTCTGCAGAGATGCTCGCGGCGCGCATCGCCGGCGAGCTGATCGCGACGTTGCGATCCAAGTACCGTTCGGAGTTCGATGCCAACCTGTCGGGGGCGACCGACGGCGAGTCGATCGCGCTCCACTACATCGCCAGTAACGCGCTCACCGCCAGCCGCGAGGCGCGGGGCCGCGGCATCACCATCCTCGCGCGTGCGGTCGAGCTGGATCCGCATAATCGCGCCGCATGGACGACACTCGCGAACTTCGCGTACCGCGACCCGACGATCCACCGCCCTGACAACCCTCGTCCGCATGTCGAGTACCGCGAGTTCCTCGACAGAGCGATCCTCGACGAGCTGGCGCGCTGCCGCAACGCGTGGGACGTCGTCTACGAAAGCATCAGCGAGGGTCGAGCGATTCGACGCCACGGCGACGGCGATCTCTCGAAGCTCGAGCGTGCACGCCGCCGTGTACGGATCTCCCGCATGCGCAACAACGGCCTGCTGATTCGTCTGCTGCAGACGCGGGTGGTCGCCGGGGTCAACGCCAAGGCGGCGGGCGCCGGTATCGCCGACGGAGCTGCGCAGGATGTATCCGATCGCGAGTACATGCGGCTGCGCCGCGACACCTTCGGTGGCCCGCTGTCGTGGCGTGAACCGCCGAAGACGGCGATCCGTCGACGCCAGCTGCTGCTTCTCGACGAGTTCCGGTATCAGCCGACGCATCCCGTGACGCTCGAGCCTCCGGACGTGCTCCATCACCCGGCGTTCCGCGACGAGCTGCGGGCATGGCGCGCGGTCGCGAGGCGCAGCGGAAGTGGCGCATCCGTCGAGGAGGTTCTCATCGAGTGCGAGGACGCCGCGCTCAGTGCGAGCGGCGACTACTCACACGACCCCGGAGTCGCATACTCCGTCGCCTGCTACCGCGCGCAGCTGTGGAAGGACCGCATGCAAGGGAGGACCCCATGACAGCCCCCACCGGCACGAATCAGACGCCCGTTCCGGATCCGACACTGCCGTCAACCGCCGCCGCCGTGCGGGATGCCGCAGCCGGGCTTCCGACCGCGGTCGCCGGCTTCGCGCTCACGGACGAGAAGCTCCGCGAGGTCGCGACCGCCTACAACGGAATCCTGGCCGCGCTCGGGGACTTCGACGCGCTGCTGCGGGACCAGGTGAAAGGCGATCCGCTTGCCAAGTCGATCAACGAACTGCTGCCTGTCGCCGCGCTGAGCGAGGGCCTGCGCGAGTGGTTCCCCGTCGACCCGGAGATGACGGTGGTGCGCGGCACCGTTCTGGTACCCGCGGGCATGACAGCGAAGAAGGCGGACCCGGCCCCTGAGAAGAAGGCCGAGGAAGAGTCGATGGTCGTGCTCGTGAAGCGGCTGCTCGGGCACCTCACCGAGTAGCTCTCTCCCCCGTGTCAGCCGTCACCACCCCGCCGGGGCGTGGCGTCAGCGGCCGAAGTAGCTGCGGGCGTCGCGCGTGCTCAAGAGGATCAGCCCGATCAGCGACAGCAGCGAGCCGCCGATCACGGACCACAGGCTGGCGCCGGAGAAGATGCCCAGCACCTGCAACACGATGGTGATGGCGAAGACGATCATCGCGATCGTGCGGGCGGTGGGGTTGCCGCGCCAGAGGCCGACGCCGACGGCGAGGGTGATGGCGCCGATGATGAGGCTGATCCAGCCGAGGATCGCCGGCCAGGTGATGAAGAGACCGGCGATGATCACGAAGATCGACCCGACGATCTGCAGGAAGCCGGAGATCCAGGCGATGATGGCGACGAGCGTGACGCCGAGCGGGCGCTGAGTCATGGGTGAGTCCTCCGTGGCGAGACAGAATTCTGCGGACGGCTCCAACGTAGCGGTCGTCTGCCGTCGTGCACGCGTTTCACGCTGAGTCGCTCCGTCTCGTGCTCGTGCTCGTGCTCGTGCTCGCGCTCGCGCTCGCGCGCGCGCTCGGGCTCGGGCTCGGACTCGCGCGCTCGCGCTCGGGGTCCTACTCGGACTCGCGCTCGCGCTGAGGCCTGCTGCGTTCAGAATGGTGCGACGGTTTCGTCGCCCGGCACGAAGACGACGCGCTGCGGAGGATGGTCGAGATAAGGCCGGCCGGCCGGACTGGTCCATTCCAGCGTGCCGCCGGGCAACTGGCGCACCGTCCAGTCGGTCGCGTGCTTCAACGTGTGATGTCGTTTACACAGGCAGGCGAGGTTGCGGATGTCGGTCGGCCCGCCTCGAGCGTGGTCGTGCGTGTGATCGTCATCGCACAGTCGCGCCGGCCTTCGGCATCCGGGGAAGCGGCAGTGCGGATCCCGGGCTCTGAGGTACCGCTGCTGCGCCGCCGAGGGTTGGTAGCGGTCGACCGCGAGGACCATGCCGGTCACCGGTTCGGTCATCACGCGGTCCCAGCCCGGCGCGTCGCCGGCGAGGCGTCGTGCGGTGGCGGGGTCGACAGGCGCGATGCCGTCGAGTTCGGCGCCGCCGCTCGTGACGCCGGTCAGCGTCGTGACGGGCACCGTGATCTGCACGGTCGCGCGGATCGCCCCGAGTCCGCCGGGCGCGGCGTCCAGGGTCGGGTCGATCACCGGAGCGCCGGTGAGGAGCATGTCGGCGACGAGGTCGGCGCGGATCTGGTCCATCGTCCGCTGGTCGTACCAGACCTCTTCTTCTTCTTCTTCTTCTTCTTCTTCGTCGGGCTCGCTCTCACAGCTGCTGCCGGGCGCACCTGAGGTCGCAGCATCCGTCGCCTCGCCCGTCGTTCGCACCTCGTGGCGCCGGGCGGCGTCGACCCGTTTGATGAGCTTGGCCTGCTGCGTGGTGCGGTCGATGATGCCGTGGGCCAGCGCTGTCGGCAGCAGCTGGTTCAGGAGCGACATCCCGTCGTCGAGGTCGGTCACCCAGATGCGGCGGCCCTGCACCGCGAGATCGTGGCGCTCTTGAAGGGTGAGCGGGTTGCGGATGTCTGCCTGCTGCCGGGCGTAGGCACGGGTGCGTGCGGCCGTGGTCGTCTCGGCATACTCCAGAACCGCCTGTTCGAACTCCGCCCGTGCCGCCGGCTCGTCGATGGCGCCGCCGCAGTCGAGGATCGCGCTGACGTGGCCCCGCGAGATGCGCCCGTCTTCGAGGGCGGCCACGGTGGCCTCGAACGACGTCGTGAGTCGATGAGCGTCCCACATGTGCGACTGCATCGTGCGGTCGTTGACCTTCACGGCGAGTCCGAGCTCGGCCGCCAGCGCGCGGAGGGGCATGTCGCGCTCCTTCGAGCGTGTCGACGAGATGCGCGCCTGCTGCGTCTCAGCCAGGGCGAACGCGTCGGCCAGGAGACGCAGCTTGCGGGCGTGGAGAGCAGCCTCTTCGGCGTGAATGCGGGCAGCTCCGCAGCGAAGTCTCCGGCGCGCTGCGCCTCGACCTCGTCGCGTTCCGCGTCGTCCACGATGTGCCCTTCCGCCGCGCCATGCGCGACCGTTCCCGAACGGGATGATTCGACCGGACCGCGGGGCACAACGCGGTCAGATCTCGGCGGAAGAACCGGATGCCGGTGTCCTTCGCTAGATCCATCATGGCGGGGG
Source organism: Microbacterium psychrotolerans (assembly GCF_031085295.1). Lineage (GTDB taxonomy): Bacteria > Actinomycetota > Actinomycetes > Actinomycetales > Microbacteriaceae > Microbacterium > Microbacterium psychrotolerans. The sequence continues at coordinate 212,399 of NZ_JAVFWO010000003.1, forward strand.
CCTCCGACATTGCGGCGGCCGCCCCGCTTCGGGCCGACACAGCCTGGGCGCGTGCCAAACGACGCCCTTGTGCCGGATCCGGCCGCCCCCGTGTCAGCGGGGACCGCAAGAGGACGACGTGGCGGTAGGCCGCCCCGGCTACCCTCGGATGCTGTCGATGTGGTCGCGGTACCAGGCGACGGTGCGGTCAAGCCCGTCTGCGAGCGAGATCTTCGATGTCCAGCCGGCGTGTGCGAGTTTCGAGACGTCGAGCAGCTTCTGCGGGGTTCCGTCGGGCTTGGTGGTGTCCCACTGCGTCTCGCCGTCGAACCCGACCACGCCGGCGATCGTCTCGGCGATCTCGCGGATGGTGACGTCCGAGCCGGTGCCGACGTTGACCTGCTCCGGCCCGTCGTAGTGCTCCAGGAGGTGCAGCACGGCATCCGCCATGTCATCCGCGTGCAGGAATTCGCGCCGCGGCGTTCCGGTGCCCCAGTTCGTCACCGACGCCGCGCCGGACTTCGCCGCCTCGTCGTAGCGGCGGATCAGCGCGGGCAGCACGTGCGAGCCGTTCGGGGAGAAGTTGTCGTTCGGCCCGTACAGGTTCGTCGGCATCGCCGAGATCCAGGGGAGCCCGTACTGGCGACGCACGGCCTGGATGTTCAGGATGCCGGCGATCTTCGCGATCGCGTACGCGTCGTTGGTCGGTTCGAGATGGCCGGTGAGCAACGAGTCCTCGCGGATGGGCTGCTCGGCGAACTTCGGATAGATGCACGACGACCCGAGGAAGGCGACTCGTTCCACGTCGTTTGCGAGTGCGGCGTCGAGCACGTTCGACTGGATGCGGAGGTTGTCGCTGAGGAAGTCGACCGGGTAGGTGCTGTTCGCGAGGATGCCGCCGACCTTCGCGGCGGCGAGCACGAGGTACCGCGGCTTGATGTCGGACATGTAGGCGAAGACCGCCTCACGGTCCTTCAGGTCCAGCTCTGCGGAGGTCTTGCCGACGACATCGGTGAAGCCCTCGGTCTTCAGCTTTCGAACGATGGCCGATCCCACGAGCCCGCGATGGCCTGCCACGTAGAAGGTGGCGTCCCGGTCGAGCTGCGCCGGGGCGTACTGCACGGTGTCGGTCGCGGCCGTCACCTGGCGACCAGTGATGGTTCGGACGTCCAGGAGACCAGGTTGACGGCGTCGATCCACTCCGGACGCTTGTCCAGCGCCTCCACATCTGCGTCGACCATCAGCTCGGCGACCGCCGTCCCGTCGAGTGTGGTCTTCCAGCCGAGCTTCTCGTGGGCTTTCGTGGGGTCGCCGATGAGTGCGTCCACCTCTGTCGGACGCAGATACCGCTCGTCGAACTTGACGAACTCCTGCCAGTCCAGGCCGACGTGCCCGAATGCCGCCTCGAGGAAGTCTCGGATCGTGTAGCCGATGCCGGTGGCGAGCACGAAGTCCTCCGGCTCTTCGACCTGCAGCATCCGCCACATCCCTTCGACGTACTCGGCCGCGTACCCCCAGTCTCTGATGGAGTCGAGATTGCCGAGATAGAGGTCCTTCTGCTCACCGGCCTTGATCCGGGCGACCGCGCGGGTGATCTTGCGCGTGACGAAGGTCTCTCCACGGCGGGGTGACTCGTGATTGAAGAGGATGCCGTTCACCGCGAACATGTCGTACGCCTCGCGGTAGTTCTTCGTGATCCAGAAGCTGTAGAGCTTGGCTGCGGCATAGGGAGAGCGCGGATAGAACGGCGACTGCTCGTTCTGGGGTGGAGGCGTTGCTCCGTAGAGCTCCGACGTAGAGGCCTGGTAGAACTTCGTGTCGATGCCCGAAAGGCGTACCGCCTCGAGCAGTCGGATCGTGCCGATGCCCGTCGTGTCGGCGGTATGCACAGGCTCGTCGAACGACACCCTCACGTGCGACTGAGCCGCGAGGTTGTAGACCTCGTCCGGATGGATCTTCATGAGCAGAGTCACCAGGCCCGCCCCGTCGCTGAGATCCCCATAGTGAAGGAACAGTCTCGCGCTCGGGTCGTGTGGATCGACGTAGAGATGGTCGATGCGATGCGTGTTGAAGGTCGACGCACGGCGTATGAGACCGTGGACCTCGTACCCCTTTCCGAGCAGCAGCTCGGCGAGATAAGAGCCGTCCTGACCGGTGATACCGGTGATGAGTGCACGCTTCACGTCGTACTCCGTCCCCCAGCGACTCGCGGAGGCCGTACGGCAGTCTCCGCACAAGTCACGGAATCCGCGACGCCGGCAGCCAGGCTCGGTGAACCTGTCGGGAGCTGTCACACCGTCGAGAACAGTGCGACGATACCGCAGTCCGCCCGAGGAAAATAGGCCTCTCGTCAGGCGCTCTCGACGACGACCGCCGCCGAGGTGTCAGCTTCGACGGCGATCGCGACGCGGGTTGAGCGCTACGGGCGGCCCATGCCGTAGTAGGTCCATCCGGCGGCGCGCCAGGCGGCGGCGTCCCATCCGTTGCGGCCGTCGATGACGACGCGGCCGTTGGTGAGAGTCGCGGCGTGTTCGGGGGTGAGGTCGCGGCGGTATTCGTCCCACTCGGTGACGAGCACGATGGCGTCGGCTTCACGGAGCGCTTCGTCGCGATCGGCGACGTAATTCAGCTGCGGGTGCAGGCGCTGTGCGTTCTCGATGGCGGCGGGGTCGGTGATCGTGACCCAGGCGCCGAGACCGTGCAGGCGGATGGCGACGTCGAGGGCGGGGGAGTCGCGGATGTCGTCGCTGTAGGGCTTGAAGGCGGCGCCGAGCAGGGTGACGTTCTTCTTGAACACCGAGCCGCCGAACGCGTTGATGACGAGATCGACGGCGCGGTCGCGGCGGCGGAGGTTGATCGCGTCGACTTCGCGGAGGAAGGCGACGGATTCGCCACGCCCGAGCTCTTCGGCGCGGGCGGAGAACGCGCGGATGTCTTTGGGGAGGCAGCCGCCGCCGAAGCCGATCCCGGCGCCGAGGAAGCGGCGGCCGATGCGCACGTCGTGTCCGATCGCGTCGGCGAGCTGTGTGACGTCGGCTCCGGTGACCTCGGCGATCTCGGCCATCGCGTTGATGAACGAGATCTTCGTCGCGAGGAACGCGTTGGCGGCGACCTTGACGAGCTCGGCGGTGGCGCGGTCTGTGACGATGAAGGGCGTCTCCTTGGCGACGGCCGGGTGGTAGACCTCGCGCAGGATGTCGGCGGCGGCGTGGCCGTCATCGCCTGAATCGACGCCGACCACGAGCCGGTCGGGATCGATGGTGTCCTTGACGGCGTAGCCCTCGCGCAGGAACTCGGGGTTCCAGACCAGCGTCGCCCCGGTCGCTTCGATGCGCGGTGCGAGGTCTGCGGCCGTGCCGACGGGCACCGTCGACTTGCCCGCGACGACGTCGCCGGGCGACAGGTAGGGGAGCAGGCCGTCGACGGCCGCGTTCACGTAGGTGAGGTCGGCGGCGTAGCCGTCCTTCTGCTGCGGTGTGCCGACGCCGATGAAGTGCACTTTCGCGCCGGCTGCCTCGGCCATGTCGGTCGTGAACTTCAGGCGGCCCGACTCGACTCCGGCGGTGAGCAGTTCCTGCAGGTCTGGCTCGAAGAAGGGTGCTTCGCCGCGCGAGAGGGCGTCGACCTTCCGCCGGTCGACGTCGATGCCGACGACGTCGTGGCCGATCGAGGCCATTGCCGCCGCGTGGACAGCGCCGAGGTACCCGCAACCGATGACAGACAGACGCATGGGAGTGCCCTTCCAGGGATGGGACTAGGCCGTCGTCCGGACGGACGACGGGAAACGGGAAGGGGCGGCGGTGACCCAGCTGACAGCGATCCTCGCATGAGTGACGCCCGATGCGGGAGTCAGCACACCGCGAACGGCGTGGTTGTGACGCAGATCGGCGACCGCGAGCTCCCGGAAATCCAGTGCGAGACCCGCGCCGACCGCCTTGGCGTAGGACTCCTTCACCGCCCACAGCTGGGTGAGCCAGGCCCTCCGGCCTGTGGACTCCAGGCCGTCGGCGTGCCGGCGTTCCGTCGGCGTGCAGAGGCGACGCACCAGCGCGGGCTGGTCGAATACCGGTGCGACGAGCTCGACGTCCACGCCGATGCGGCCGTGCTCGACGACGCCGACCACGAGCCGGTCACCGGCGTGGGCGATGCTGACGTCCAGCGTCGAGCCCTCGAGTCGTGGCTTGACGCCGCGCGGAGTCGCCTCGAACCCGCGCCAGGCGCGCCCCAGTCGCCCGGTGACGATGTCGCGCACCCACCTCCTCGCGGTCAGGTAGGAGGCGACTCGTGACTCGTCGAGCGAACCGAGGGTTGCGGCATCCGCCCCGAGGAGGTGGGCGGCGTCCTCGGGGTCGTGCTCGAGGTCGTCGCGCGAGGGGACGCGGCCCACCACGACGTGCACCCCCCGCGCCGAGACGAGACTTCGGCGTGCACCGCTCGCGGGGTCACTCGTCGACACGCTGGCGGATTCCCTCGGCGAGTTCGCGGATGGTGGGGTGATCCCAGACGATCGTCGGGTCGACCTCGAGCTCGAATTCATCCTCGATGTCTCCGCAGAGCGTGAGGGCGTAGACCGAGTCGAGCCCGAGTTCGGCGAGCGGCGTGTCGACGGTGAAGTCGTCTGCCTGCATCTTGCCATAGGCGACGACGCGTCCCGCGAGCCACTGCTCGATCTCGGTGGCGGTCAGCTGTGCGGGCATGGCGTCGTCCTTTCGCTGGTCACAGGGGCGTCACGGTCGCGCGTGCGGGACCGATCGCCATCTCCTCGCCGCGTGCGGCGCAGGCTTCGGCGTGGGCGACGAGCCGCGCCACGAGGTCGGTGGGAAGCGGAGGCTGTCGTCGCACCACACGTCCCCGGATGCGTCGGAGACACGCCTCCATCGCGAGGGGGTCGGCCGCGATCGCGTCTGAGCCGCGCGCCTGCCTCCAGCCGTCGATGACGGCTGCGGCCGCGGTGAGCAGCGCGACTCGATGCGCCAGCTCGAGCGTCTGGTGCGGGTCTGCCCCCGCGCGGCCGCCCGCTGCCGGCCGGGTGAGCGTCTCGACCGCCAGGGCTGCCAGCGCGGCGTGCACCTCGGCGGCGCCGGGGAAGTCGGAAGCGATCGCTGCGGCAACATCCGGACGAAGGAGCGCGCGCGGCGCCGTGGCGCCCGTGTCGTCGCCCCAGGCCTCCACTCCGGCGGATGCCGACGGCAGCGCGTCGGCGAGCTCGGCTACGAGGGTGGGCAGTGCGGCGAGGTCGCGCACATGCTGCTCGATGAGCTCGAACGGGGCGATCCGCGCGTAGAACGTCGAGCCGGCAAGCACCGACACCTGCTGTGCCGCCTCGGTCAGCAGCAGGCACGACAGGTGCGCGCTCAACGCGACCGCGACGGGGGCGCCCGGCGCGTGCGCGTCCGCCAGGCACACGGCGGCGCTGCTGAGCGCGTCGGCGGTGAGGGCGTCCGCCAGAGCCGCCGCCAGCAGCGAGCGGGCATGCGGGATGTCGAGTACGGTCCCGCCGTAGAGCTGACGGCTGCGGGCGTAGTGCACGGACTCGCGCAGCGCGGCGTCGAGCGCCCCGAGCGCAGCCGCCGGCACGGCGGCCCGGATGGCCAGGGTTCGGGCGACACCATCCATCGGGAGGATGTCGGATGCCGGGGCGTGCGGCGCGTCGAACCGATAGTTCCGGAGCGCGCTCGTCACCACGTGGTCGCCGTCGGAGATGGGATGCCCGACGGCGAGGCGTCCTGTGAGCGGCTCGAGCGCGTCGAGTCCGGCCGAGACGTCGCGCTGGAAGGCGGGACGCGCGTGCTCCACACTCTCGGCGATGCTCACGTTCGCTCCGTCCACGCGGGCAGCAGCGTGACCGCGCCGCTTCCGCCGGCATGCGCGCGCAGCGCGGCGTCGAGGAGGGCGTCCGCGACCGCGGTGTCGACGGGATCCGCCCCGAGCCGGTACGCCACGCGCTGCAGCACGGCCGCGAGCCACGCGTCGCTCTCCCCCAGCGGACCCGGGATCGCGCCCGCCCGTGCGAGATGGACGGCCAAGGCGCACGCGGCCCCGAAGCCGAGCGCGAATCGTTCGGCGAGGTGGAAGGCGAGCGGATCGGGCTGCGACTGCCGGGGTAGGTCGCGGGCCTCGTCGAGCAGCGCGGTGTATTCGTCGCGGATCCAGCGCGCCGCGTCCACCACGGCACGGGAGGTGCGACCGTCGTCCACCGCGTCGACGAGCGCCGGCAGCGAACGCAGCAGACGTGAGCCGTGCCGGGTGACCAGGCGCAGCGACGCCGTGTCGAGCGCGCCGTGGGGCACGTCCGTGCGGAGCGGCGCGAGCACCTCCGCCAGCGGCGGCGGTGTTGCCGGACGCAGCTGGTTGGGCAGCTCGTTGATGATCATGTTGAGGTTGACCACCGAGTTGCCGTCGAAGATCCCGACGACGCGGCTGTCGCGCGCGGCCTTCTGGAATGCGCCGAAGGCGGACGGATGCAGGCCGTCCGAACCCTCCGAGCCGACGACGATGGCTCTCGGCCCCAGCAGACGGGTGAGGTCGCGGAAGAGCAGGTCGGCGGTGTCGGGGCCGAGGAACTTCACCAGCGCGCTCACGAGCGCCATCTCTGCGGGGACGGCGTGCGCCGAACGCACGCCGACCAGCATCAGGCACTCGACCAGGAGGGCGTCGGCGACGGCGATGCCCAGCGCACGCCGGGACGCGGGCGAGTCGAGCAGGCGGCCGCGGGCGCCGTCCGGCAGCGCGGCGGCGTCCAGCGCCGTATGCAGCGCGCGATCGACGGCTCCCATCGACAGGCCCGTCGTGAACGGGCGGGTCAGCTGCAGGCTCTTCAGCACGATCTCGAGTCCGTGCCCGGCGGGCCCGACGAGGGCGTCCGCACCGACCACGGACCCATCGAACCGGATGCCGGCGAGGTTCGCGCCGCGCAGGCCGTGCGAGGCGACCTTGGCTTCGTACCCGATCGTGGCAGGGTCGGCCTCGTCCTTGTCGACCAGCACGAGCGACAGCGAGCGCGGCCCGGGCCGTTCGTCGGAGCGGGCGAGCACGGTCATCGCCCGGCAGCGGACAGCGTTGTTGATCGGCCACTTCCCGCCGTCGACGCGTACGCTTCCGGGGCCGATCCGCACGGACGTGGCCGATCGCGAGAGGTCCGAGCCCCGGCCGCGTTCGGTGAGCCCCCACGACACCGGCTGCCCGGTGTCGACGAGGCCCGCCATGCGGGTCGCGATCTCGCCGCCCGCGACCCACGCGCTGATCGCCCCGAGGAACGTCTTGCCGTGCACGGCGGCGACGGTGAAGTCGCGCCGGGCGAGGTGGCGGATCATGAGCAGCGGCACGAGTGCGTCGCCGAGCATCCCGCCGTGAGCCGCGGGCACGTACCACTGCTGCAGCCCGAACGCGGTGACGGCCGCGATCTCGTCCTCCGGAAAAGCCGACCTCTCGTCGAGCAGCACCGATCGTCTCGTCGAGACGACTGCCTCGTCGTCGGCGGGGTCCCCGAGGAACGCGTCGAACGCGCGCACGGGGGCGAGCGTGCCGGCGTCCGCGCCGACCGCGACCGCGGTCATGCCGGAACCGTTTCGAACCCGTCGAGGTGGACGAGCTGCAGTCTTTGCTGGTGGAGAAGCCGGCGCGTGAGTGCGCGCTGCACCTTGCCGCTGGTGGTCCGCGGCAGCGTGCCCTTGCGGATCAACGCCACGCCCAGGGCGGGCAGCGTGAACTCCGTCGCGACCCGGGCGCGCAGCGCCGTAGCGAGCGCATCGAGGTCTTCGGCGGTCGCCGAGGGATCCACCTCCGCGACGATGCCCACCTCGGGCGCCGCGCCGGGGCGTTCGAACGCCGCGCTGAGGCATCCCGCGCCCAGCAGCTCCGCCGCGCTGTGCTCGAGGTCCTGGGGATAGATGTTGCGCCCGCGGACGATGATGAGGTCTTTGAGGCGGCCGGTGATGACGAGCTCGCCGTCGACCATCGCGCCGAGGTCGCCGGTACGCAGGTACACCTCGTCGGCGACGCCGGCGAGGGTCGCGCCGAATTCCGCCGCCGTCTCGTCTGGCCGGCGCCAGTAGCCCTGCGTCACACTCGTGCCGCGCACCCAGATCTCGCCGATCCTTCCGTCGCGGAGCTCCGCCGCCGCGGCGGGATCGACGATCGCGATGTCCATGCCCGCACCGGGCCGGCCGCACGGCACCAGCTCGGCGGTGCGCTCGCCGGGGCTCGCCGGCGCGATCTCGTCGCGCTCGAGCGCATCGGCGCTGACGACGATCGCCCGTGGCGGCACGGTGTCGCGATGCGCGGTGATGAGCAGCGTCGTCTCGGCCATGCCGAATGCCGGCACGAACGCCTCGCCGCGGAACCCGGCCGGGGCGAACCGCGCGGTGAACGCGTCGAGCGTGTCCATCCGGACCGGCTCCGCGCCGGTGATCACCGTCTGCAGCGATGACAGATCGAGTTCGGCGAGCTGATCGTCCGTCACGAGGCGGCTGCACAGGGCGAAGGCGAAGTCCGGCCCGACGGTGTGGGTCGCCTTGTGCTCGCTGATCAGGCGCAGCCACAGCACCGGCCGGCGCAGGAACTGCGACGGCGACGTCATGTGCAGCGTGCCGCCGGCGAAGATGGGTTGCAGGATCTGTCCGATGAGGCCCATGTCGTGGTAGTGCGGCAGCCAGCCGACGGTGACGGATTCCGCCGTCAGGCCGACGATGTCGCCGATCGCCTGCTGGTTCGCGTACAGGTTCGCGTGCGACACCATGACGCCCTTGGGCAGACCGGTCGATCCTGACGTGTACTGCAGGATCGCGAGCGCCGACTCGTCGATGTCGGGCATGCTCCAGTCCTCCGGAGAGGCTGCGGCAGGTCCGTCGACGGCGATCACGGCGGCGTCGGCGATCGACGTCTCGCCGCGGAGGCCGAGTCCGTCCAGGGCCCCTGTCTCGGTGAGCACGGCCTTCGCCCCGGCGTCCTCGAGGATCGCGAGCAGGCGCTGGTGCACGGCATCCGCATTCCGCATCGCGGTGATCGGCACCGGGGCTGCCGCGACGCCCGCGTAGAGGCATGCGAGCAGCGCACGCACGAACGGAAGGCCCGGCTCGAATGCGAGGATCACGACGTCGCCGGGCACGAGTCCGGCTCGGACGAGCTCGACGGCGCGGGCCCGCGCATCGGCGTCGAGGTCGACGTACGACACCTCGGCGACGTCGACGGGGGAGCGATAGAAGCGGATGCCGCGGCCCGCGGCATCCATCGACGACCGGCGCAGCCTGCGCACGAACTCGGTCCCGATCTCTGCCGCGCCGCCCTCCCTCGCGGGCGCCACGCCCCGTGGCACGTGCACTTCACTCTCGGTCATCGCGGACTCCCCTCGGTCCTGACGCCTTCGCACCCCGCGAGTTCCGTCCACTCCCCACAGCCATACCAGCCGACGGATCCAGCGGCGACACTGCGGCACCCTCGTGGTACAGACTGACCGATGCAGGCGACGCCGCTGTTACACGCGCGTTAACTCTCCGGCACCGTCCTCGTGGTGCCGATCGCGGCGGCTAATCTGAGCGGCGTGGGGCGGATCAATGGGTATGGGGTGCTGCTGGGGGCGCAGCGGCTGCGGGACTCGGCGTACAGCCGGCTCGTCGCAGGCGGCTTCCAGTCGTTCGGTGCGGGCTCGCGCATCATGCTGCCCGCGCGCATCGCGAACCCCGACCGGATCTCCGTCGGCGCCGGCGTGCTCATCGGCGCGGGCTCATGGCTGATGGTCCCCTCGCGCGACGAGCCCGGGCCTGTGATCGAGCTCCACGACCGGGTGCGTATGCGGGGAACATCGATCTCGGCGGTGCGCAGCGTCGTCATCGAGGAGGCCGTGGGCATCGCGGCGGGGGTCTACATCTCCGACCACAGCCACGGCTTCGACCTCGTGGACGTGCCGATCCGCGACCAGCCCCTGACCGAAGCGCGCCCGGTGCGGATCTGCCGCGGCGCGTGGCTCGGCCAGAACGTCGTGGTGATGCCCGGCGTCACGATCGGGGAGGGGGTGGTCGTCGGCGCGAACGCGGTCGTCACCCGCGACATCCCGCCGCGAACGGTCGCCGTCGGCGCGCCGGCACGCGTGGTGCGAGAGCTGGTGCCCGGGTGACGGAAGCGGACTCGCGCATCCACCGCACGGCCGCCCGAAGCACAGCCGAAGGCACCGACGACTTCGTCTTCACCTTCTCCTTCGAGACCTACGCCGACGCCGTGCGTCGCGGCATGATGCGACCGCCGGATCGCATCGTCTCCAGCCTCATGCGCAGCTCGAACGTCGGCCGCATGGTGGTGGCGAACCCGTTCCGCTGGCTGCCCCGGGTGACGATGTCGCCGGTGCTCGACCGGGACGCCCGGTTTCCGGCATCCGATCGGATCTGGCTCCACTCACCCGCCCGCCGGCGGCGCGCCGACCGTCTCGATCCGACGGAGGTCGCCGCCGAGTACGCGGAGTATGACGCGTCGCTGCGTCGCGAGGCGGAGCGGCGCGGGCTCAGCGAACCGGTGGCGCTGACCTGCAATCCGCTCGTCGCCGGCTTCTCGCCCTTCGAGTGGACTCGTCAGACCACGTTCTTCGCGCGCGACGACTGGCTGAGCTCGCCGGGTCGCAGCGAGTACTGGCCGGCCTTCCGGGAGGCCTACCGTCGTATCTCGGCGTCGGGTCGCGGCGTGGTCGCCGTCTCGGCGCAGATCCTCGAGCGCATCGAGCCGACCGGGCCCCACGAGGTGGTCCCCAACGGCGTCGAGCCCGCGGAATGGCTGCAGGTGCCGCCGCCGGAGCCCGAGTGGCTCGCCCGCGTGCCGCGATCGCGGGCCGTGTACGTCGGCACGCTCGACAGCCGGCTCGACGTGGAGGGGATCGCCGATTTCGCGCGTGCCCGGCCTGACGTGCACACCGTCCTGCTCGGTCCGCTGCCCGACGCGGCGTACATCGCGCCGCTGCGGGCGCTGGCCAACGTGCATGTGCACGGCAGCGTCGGCCGCCGGGAGCTGATCGCGACGCTGCGCAACTGCGATCTGGCCCTTGTCGCGCACCGGCGGACGCCGCTGACCGAGGCGATGAGCCCGCTGAAGCTGTATGAGTACCTTGCCGCTGGTCTGCCCGTGCTGTCGATCGATCTGCCGCCCGTGCGCGACATCAGCGACCGCGTATGGCTGACGCCTGCCGTCTCGGACTTCGTCGACGTGGTGGACGACGCCCTGCAGGCGGGACCGGCAGACGAGGCGGCGCGGGTCGCCTTCGTCGAGGCGAACTCGTGGACCGCGCGCCACGAGCGGATCATCGCCCTCGCCCGCGGCTGCTGACGCCCCCGGTGTTTCGCGCGTGTCACGCGCGCCCGAAGGCTGTGTAAACAGGTGGTGACCTCGCTGGTATCGCCGTGGCGGCGCCGCTAGCGTGGCCTTCGCGAGCGGGGATCGCATCGACGGGCACTGGGGCCGATGGCCTCGTTATGCGTGTCGGTTGCGTTCTTTGGGGGTGCGCCCGTGTCATCTGCTTTTCTCGATCTTCGTTCGACGGCTCGACCGGCGTCTCCCGTCGAGCTGTTCTCGACGGTCGCCGAGATCGCTCCGCAGCCGCGCAGGCTGGGCTGGCGTCGCCGTCTCGCCTGGGGCATGATCGCGACGGATGCCGCGGCCATCGCGATCGCCGTGTTCACCGCGCAGCTCCTGAGGTTCGGCGACCCGGTTCGCGCCGGTGCCGTCTCGACGGCGGACGTCGCGTACGGGCTCATCAGCATCGCGCTCATCGTGGTCTGGCTGGTCGCGCTCGCCGCGACACGCAGCAGGCTGCTGCGCAACACGGGCACCGGCATGGTGGAGTACCAGCGCGTGCTGCAGTCGACGCTGCTCACCTTCGGCGCCTTCGCTGTCGTCGCCTACCTGTTCCAGCTGCAGCCGGCGCGCGGCTACCTGGCGATCGCGCTGCCCTTGGGGCTCATGCTGCTGATCGTGGGGCGCGGCGTGTGGCGCACGTATCTGCACGCGCTGCGGCGCGCGGGACGGTGCATGACGGGCGCCATCGTCGTCGGCGAGCAGGACGACGTGCTGCGCGTCGTGTCGCAGCTGCGCAGCCACTACCGCATCGGCTACCGCGCGATCGCCGTGAGCACGCCGGGCTCGCCGCACGCGGGCCCGGTCGAGGAAGCGACTGAGGTGCTGCCGTTCGTGCCGCTCGACGAGGTCGCACGGGTCTCGAAGAGCCGACGGGCGCGTGCGGTCATCGTGGCGGGGAGCCTGCCCGGCGGCAACGATGCGATCCGGCGGCTCGGATGGGAGCTCGAGAACTCGCAGGTCGAGCTGATCCTCATGTCGCGGCTCACCGACGTCGCCGGCCCACGCATCCATATGCGGCCCATCAACGGCCTTCCCATGGTGCATGTCGACCTGCCGCGGTACTCGGGGTACAGCCACGCGGTCAAACGGCTGTTCGACGTGTCGGTCGTCACGGTCGCGCTCGTGCTGTTCTCGCCGGTGTTCGCCGCCATCGCTGTGGCCGTCCGCCTCGGCAGCCCGGGTCCTGTGATCTTCCGGCAGGAGCGGGTCGGCGCCCACGGCGCGCGGTTCACAATGCTCAAGTTCCGCTCGATGGTGGTCGACGCTGAGGCGCGTCTGGCGCAGCTGCGCGCGCTCGACGAGGGCAACGGCGTGCTGTTCAAGCTGAAGGACGACCCGAGGGTCACCCGCGCCGGCCGATTCCTGCGTGCCTACTCGCTCGACGAGCTGCCGCAGCTGTGGAACGTCCTGCGTGGCGACATGAGCCTGGTCGGCCCGCGTCCGCCGCTGCCGAGCGAGGTGGAGCAGTACGAGGGCCCCGTGAGCCGCCGACTTCTCACCCGCCCGGGGATCACCGGACTCTGGCAGGTCAACGGCCGGTCGAACCTCTCGTGGGAGGACAGCGTGCGGCTGGATCTGTACTACGTCGAGAACTGGTCGATCACCGGCGACATCGTCGTCCTCGCGAAGACCGCCAAAGCCGTCCTTCACCGCGACGGCGCCTACTGAACCACCCGAGAGGTCGTAGGAATCATGTCAGGTCTCATCGTCCAGGAGTGGATAGAACGCTCGGGCGGCGCCGAACAGGTGCTGGACGCCTTCCGGCTGGCGTTGCCCGACTCACGGATGTTCGCGCTGTGGAGCGATGACGGCGAGCGGTTCCCCCGCAGCACGGTGCACGAGTCGTGGATGGCCCGCACGCCGCTGCGCCGCCACAAGGCGATGGGGCTGCCCCTCATGCCGGCGACGTGGCGGGCGGCGACGGTGGGCTCGCTGCCGGACTGGGTGCTCACGAGCAGTTACGTCTTCGCCCACCACTGCGACTTCGGCACGCGGCGCGACGGTGTGCCCAAGTTCTCATACGTGCACTCGCCCGCGCGCTATCTGTGGGAGCCCGAGCTCGACGGGCGCGGAAGCTCCGCGGCGCTCGCCGCCGCGCGGAGCGTGCTCAAGCGCGTGGACCGCGCAGCGGCGGCGCGCGCCGGCGATCTGGCGGCGAACAGCGAGTTCGTGCGCCGACGGATCCTCCGCGCGTGGGAGCGCGACGCGCGGGTGATCCACCCGCCGGTGAAGGCCCGCGAGATCATCGAGGGCGGGGACTGGGCCGACGCGCTCACCGGCGAGGAGCAGGCGGTGCTCGAGGCGCTCCCCGAGCGCGGCTACCTCATGGCGGCGTCGCGACTGGTGCCGTACAAGCGCCACGACGCGGTGATCCGGATGGGCGATCGGCTGGGCGTGCCGGTGGTCGTGGCGGGCACCGGGCCCGCACGCGACCACCTGAAGGTGCTCGCCGCGTCGGCGTCGGTGCCCGTGCACATGCTGGGGTTCGTGTCGGACGCTCTCATGCGGGCGCTGTTCCAGCGCGCGCTCGCCTTCGTGTTCCCGCCGGTCGAGGACTTCGGCATCATCCCCGTCGAAGCGATGGCGGCAGGATGCCCCGTCATCGTGAATCGCGTGGGCGGCGCCGCCGAGTCGGTGATCGACGGCGTGACCGGCTTCACGGTCGATCCGGACGACCCGGTCGAGCTCGCCGCGGCGGTGGCGGGCCTGGACCGCATCGACCCGGCCGCCGCGCGGGAACGCGCCGCGGAGTTCGACATCTCGCGCTTCGTCGCCGAGGTGCGGACGTGGGTGCTGGGCGAGGGCGCGACGGATGCCGCAGCCTCCGGGCCGCGGACGGGTTCGGCGTCCATGGGATCCGCCGCGATGCGGGCGTCGGCTTAGCGCGCCGGGTCGGGTCAGGCGGCGGCAGGCTCGGGGAGGGGCCGGCCGAACAGCGCCGCCTCGGCGTGCGGGTAGCCCGACGCCCAGTCGGCGCGACGCCGCCAGACGGTCGTCCACGGCCGGTTCGCCCGGCGTGTCACGGTCTCGAGGGTGGCGCGCACGGCGACACCGGTCTTGAGCAGCAGCACGCCGACGGCAGCTCGTCGCGGCGACCAGGTCTTCTCGAGGTACGTGACCTTGCCTGCGAGCACCATCGAGCCCTTCGAGCTGCCTGCCGACGACCCGCCAACGGTGTGGATGATCGCCGCCGGCGGATAGACGACCCGCGCCATGCCCCGTGCGGCCGCCCGCATGCTGAACTCGGCGTCCTCGCCGTAGAGGAAGAAGTCCTCGTCCATGCCACCCAGTGCGATGAAGTCGTCGCGGCGGATGAGCAGCAGGCACCCGGTGATGATCGGGACCTCGCGGATCGTGTCGCGCGACCACGTGCCCAGCGACTCGGGGTCGAACAGGCGGGAGCGCCGGAAGACGGTCGACAGCATCGTCGCGTACATGCTGAGCGACCAGAGCGTCGGCGCGCCCCAGCACGACGAGGGCTCGAGCGTGAGGTCGGCGCGCAGCGTGCGCCCGCCGACGATGCGGTACTGCGGATTCTCGCGGGCGAAGCGGATCAGCCGGGGGAGCGAGTGCTCGAGCATGAGCGCGTCGGGATTGAGCAGCAGGACGAACTCGCCGCGGGCGAGGGCGGCTCCACGGTTGACCGCGCGGGCGAAGCCGAGATTCTCGCCGGCCTCGATCACATCGATGCCCGGGTGCGCCGCCCGCAGCGCGGCCGCACTGCCGTCCCGCGATCCGTTGTCGACCACGACCACCTGCGCGTCGACACCGCCGAGGTACGAGAGCACCGAGCCGACGCACGCGACCGTGTCGTCGCGGGTCTCGTAGTTCACGATGACGACGGTGACGTCGGTGGCCGGGGTCTGCACGGGCGGTTCTCCAAACGGCTGTCGCGGCGGATGCCGGTGCTCAGAGCGGCACGGGGGCGAGGTCTTGCGAGCTCACGGCGCGCCAGCGCCGCGCGGTGTCGAGGGTGGAAGCACGCAGCGAGGTGGGCTCGCACACGATGGCGAGCCCGCGGTCGCCCAGGAACCGCGCGAGCTCCTGCTGGTGCGCGTCGACATGCTCGCCGTGCTCGACCGAGCGCGGCGCGAGCACCGGCACCTTGCCGGCGGAGAGCGCGGCCAGGGCGGTGCCGGTGCCGGCGTGCCCGATGATCACGTCGGAGCGCCGCAGCGCCGCGCCGAGCTCACTCGAGGGCAGCGACGAGACCGCCGTGATCGGAAGGTCCGACACGTCCGTGGCGCCGACCTGCCACAGCACCTCGACGTCGCCGTCGAGGTCGCTGAGAGCGGCGCGGGCGCCGTCCACGAGCCGTCGGTAGCCGAAGTCGCCGTTCCCGCCGACGGTGACCACGGCGCGGCGGATCGGCGCGGGGTCGTCGACGGGTTCGACGTGGAAGCCGTCGAACACCGACAGCGCGTACCGCCACCGGGCGTTCACCGCGTGCGGGTACTGCACGTAGCGGTCGACCCACGGCACCCGCTCCATCACCTTGCCGGTCGCCGAGATCCCGGTGACGCGCGTCGCACTCTCGATGTAGGTGAACGGCACGCGCCGCGCCGACGCGGGCACGAGCGCCGACAGCGCGATCTGGGCGCCTGTGCTGATGACGCGGTCGACGCGATGATCCCGCATCGCCTGCAGCGCGATCCCGGTGTCGCGCATGACACCGGAGTAGTCGCGCGGCGGCCGGGTGGGCACGTGGTAGACCGTCTGGCCCTCCAGCAGCGACCGGCTCTGCGCGGTGTCGTCGGTGAGCCAGACGACGTCGTCACCGTCGGCGACGCGGGGGGCGAGCATGGTCAGCTGCGTGAGGTGGCCGCCTGAGATCGCGACGAGGAGCGTGGTCATGATGCGGCCTCCACGAGGGTGTTCCAGGCGATCTCGGCGATCACCTGCTGGCCCGCCACCGAGGGGTGGAAGTGGTCGATGGACGAGATCTCGGCGGGCGAGAACTCATAGGCGAAGACGGCGCCGCCGTCCGAGACGCAGGCGCTGTCGGCAGCGCACACCTCGGCGATGACGGCATTGAGCTCGTCGGTGCGCGCGGCGACGGCGTCGCGCCGCTCGGTGGCGGCCGCGTCGGTCGCGGCGGCGTCGCCGAGCAGGTTGCTGCAGGACGGACTGCTGTCCCAGATCTGACGGGTCCCCTCGTCGTCGCGGCCGACCTCCCACAGCCGGTGGAGGTCGGGTATCGACAGCGCGAGCACGCGCGCGTCGGGCAGGCCCTCGCTCAGTGCGGCAAGCAGGGCTGTGTACGACGCCCGGAAGTCCTCGACGCTCGTCATGCCGTCGACGTCGGCGGCGCAGACGTCGTTGCCGCCCAGCAGCACCAGCACGAGTTCGGGCCCGGCCGCGACCACCTCGTCGACGCGCGCGACCGCGTCCGCGACCGTGCCGCCGTCCTTCGCGGCGTTGACGGTGTCGGGAACGCTGCCGTTGGCTGCGCCGATGCGCATCGCGACAGAGCCGACGGCGGGTTCGTCGCCGGTGGCCCAGCTCGCGGCGGTGCAGCGCCCGGGCTCGGCACAGGCGTTCACGCCCAGGGTCATCGAGTCTCCCAGCGCGCCGATCGTGGCGACTTGCGAGAGCGTGGGACTCGACTCGAGCTCGTCGAGGTCGACCGGCTCGGGTGCGGGCGCCCCCGCGCAGGCGGTGAGCACCGCCAGGAGGAGTGCGATCGCGGCGGTCGTCGCGGCTGGTCTTCTCATGCCATCACCCGGCTCGTGTCGTCTCGGTTCCAGGTCCGTGTGCGCGCGCGAGCGATGTCGCGACGGGCGAGCACGTTGGGCAGCGTCCAGCTCACGCAGTACACGGCGAAGGACACCCAGAGGCCCGGCCGTGCCGCGACCCGTCGTGCGAGCCCGCCGCGGGAGGCGGCCGAGGGCCGTGCGGCGTCCTCGTGCTGCATCCGGTCGGGCAGCTCGCGGTTGCCACGGGCGATGCGGACCGAGCGGCGCAGGTGCGCGCGCATGTCGGCCGCCGAGCGCACACTGAACGAGTGGTCCACGAGCATCGCGCGCTCGGCGGGGGCGAAGAGCTGCTGCACGAACCGGTCGTCGGCGACGACGTCGGGCCACGCGTCGAACCTGGCGCGGCCGGCCCGCGTCAGCGCGTACACCCCCGAGCCGATGTGGTCGCTGCGGCGGTAGTCGCTGAGTTCCCAGATGCGGTAATGCTGACGCACGAGCCACGACGCTCCGGAGGTGTCGACGTGCAGGCGAGGAGATGCGACCTCGATGCCGGGCGCGTCGAGGGCGTCGGCGAGTGCCAGCAGGGCGTCGGGGCCGATCCGCACGTCGGCGTCGACGTAGGCGCGGGGGAAGACGGACGCGGCGTCGTCACCGGCCTGCAGCGCCCCGATCTTCGAGGCCTCCGGCGTTTCGACGACCTGGACGCCGTCGTACGCGCGTGCGCGGGCGGCGGTGTCGTCGGTGCATCCGTTCGCCGCGACGACGATCTCGAACTCGTCCCGCCGCTCCGACGCGCACAGCACGCCGAGGATGCGGTCGATCACCGCGCCCTCGTCGTGCGCGGGGATGACGATGCTCAGGCGCGCGGTCATCGGCCGGCCTCCGGGGTCCATGCCGGCTTCGGCGCCGCGGCCGTGCGCGATCCCTCGGTGACGACCCACGCGGCGACCGCGAGCAGCATCATGTGCACGAGGAACGACTGGAAGAAGCCGAACGCGTCGAAGAAGAACAGCGCCGCGCTGTAGCCGGCGATCGAGACGGCGAGGGCGAAGGCGAGCAGCGCGTGCCGCGGCTCGGCCGCCCAGCGGAGAGCGTAGACGAGGAGCATCACGACCGGCGCGAGCATGAAGACCGCGTAGCCGATCACGCCGAGGGCGCCGCCTTCCATCAGGACGCTGAGCACCTGGTTGTCGAGGATGAACGAGTTCGCGTCGTCGCCGACGACGATGCGACTGCCGAAGCCCTGACCGAAGAAGGGGTACTGGCGCACTTCGACGAAGGCGGGTTCCAGGTCGGCGAGACGCCCCGCACCCGTCATCCCCGCCGATGTGTACTGCGACGCGATGAGCGTGTCGACGTCGAGGAACGACAGCAGCATGGACTCGACCTGGGCCGGCACGAGGAACATCGCGAGCAGCAGCGCCGGCACCGCGAACGCCGCCAGCAGCAGCGCGACCTTGGGGCGCAGCACCAGGGTGAGCAGGAACATCACGCCCATCACCACGACGGCCGTGCGCGAGATGGCGGCGATGATGCCGCCGAACACGAGGACCGTGCCGATCCCGTAGGCGATGCGCCGGTTCCACACGTTGCGCGGCCAGATGGCGTACTTGGCCAGGTAGATGAGGATGGGCAGGAACATGCACAGCATGACCGCGAGGGCGATCGGATGCTGCGCCGAGCCGTACGCGCGGTTCACCCCTGCCCGGGTGGCGTCGCCGCCGTCGTCACGAAGCACCACCAACGGCAGGAAGTTCGCGAGCATCAGGAACACATTGGTGCGCGCTACGCGCTCCAGGATCGCGAAGAAGGCCACGATCACGGCCATCCACGTGAGCACCATGAGGAAGCCCATCACCATGCGCTCGCTGGTCAGCAGCTGGCGCACCGAGAAGAACACCGACAGCAGGACGCCGAGCTGGAAGAAGCCCGACAGCGCCGTGGTGGCCAGCCCCTCGTTCACCAGCCGCGTGCCGTTCGCGATGAACGACACCAGCAGGGTCGCGAGGAAGATGCCGATGGGCCAGCCGAAGGCGACGGGCCGCCAGCGCCGCGACCGGTCGAACAGGAACGCGAGCCCGAGCGCGGCGATCGCGACGAAGATCATGAGGCGGTATGCCTCGAGCGCGAACGGCAGGGGGATCGGCAGCGCGTAGCGGCGGGCCGGGATGAACATGATGGTCGCCGCGAGCAGGAACAGCAGCGCCGGCCACGTGAACAGGATGCGACGCAGCAGCACGATCAGCGCGATGCCGAGGAGGGCGGCGCCCACCGCGATGGGCGGGAGCAGGATCACCCCGGCGATCACGATCGCGGCGAACAGGATCGCGATCCCGGCGACGGTGGCCCACCGGGGCCGTGCTCCGTCGCCGGGCGCGACCTCAGCGGGTGGAGCGTCGGTCTTGTCGGCGGGTGTGACGGGCGGTGCGCTTCCGGACGACATGTCGTGGCTCCGAACCCGGGCCGACGCCTACGCGGTCTCGTTCTCGTTGACGGCGCGCCCGGATCGGCGCGAGGGCGGGCCGGCGCCCACGAGCTCGCCGACCTCGGCATCGAGCGCGATGCCGGTGGGGTCGGATGCGGCGACGCCGGGGGCGGCATCCGTTCCGCTCGCCGGCTCTTCTGCCGCGTCGCCGGCCGCCTTCGTGCGTGCGGCCTTGCGCCGGGCGGAGCGCGAGCGCAGTCCGGCGATGATGAACACCAGCACCACGAAGGCCAGGAACACGCCCACGAAAGTGACGACGACGGGGATCGCCGGGTTCGAGGAGTCGCCCTCGACGGCGTCGCTCGCGCCGAGCGGCTCGATGAGCACACGCAACTCGGGTGCGATCTCCTGCGCGTCCTGCTGGGCGACGACGTAGGCCGTGAAGGCGGTTGCGGCAGCGCGCGAGATCTCCTCGGCGCGCGCGGCGGTCCCGGCGGTGCCGACGGCCTCCAGCACGGGCAGGTCGTAGCGACCGGGGAAGCGTTCGTCTCCGGTGGGCTGCGTCGTGCGTCGCAGCGCCGTGATCGACTCGGTGTCGGGGTCGAGCGGACCGATCTCGGCTTCGACCGTGTCCTGGATCATGTCGCTCGACAGGATGTACGCGTACACGAGCGCGGTCGAGGCCATGTCGATGACCTGCGGGTCGGACGTCCCCTGCTCGATGGGGACACCCGGCACCTGCGACTGGTAGAGCCGGTCGGATTCGCTGGTGAGCAGCATCGTCGTGGCGGCCGTCCACGTCTGCTGCGCGCGCGAGACGACCTGCCCTTCGACGATCGCGAAGCCGGCGAAGAACGCGGCCACGGCGGCGACGAGCGCACCGAATGCCAGCACCCACTTGTAGTTCCAGAGGACTTGCAGATACTTCGGAGTCTCCATGAGACACCCTCTCTCCGTGTGCTTCCGGACGTAGACCGTCCGAACCCCCAGCACGCCATCGGGCCGTCCACGTCGCGCACCGGGTCCCAGATGTGGTGTCGCGACAAGACTTGCTCTGCCATAGTCGCCCCGCATTGTTAACGGCGCCCTGTGCGTTTGTTGCACGGGTGTAAAGACTGGGCGACATTCGCCAGCCCGGGTTGTGTCCGTCTTGACGGCTCCCACAGAGTGGTCAGCGAGAGCCCGGCACGGCTCCGATGGAGGCGGGCCGCATCCTGGGGGAGGTGGCGTTCTGGCAGTCCTGTACAGCTTCCCGTTTGCGCTCGGCGCGCCGGGCATCGGCTTCACCGCTTGGAACCAGGCGAACGAACTGGTGCGCGCCGGAGTCGACGTCCACATCGTCGTCGCGTCGGTCGAGAAGCCGATCGAAGGTGCGGCATCCGTGCGTACGACCCTCACCGTGCGCGGCCGGCGCGTGCCGCATCGCGCGATCGGCCGCGACCGCGCGATGCGCATCCACGACGCCGTCACCGCGAGGCTCGTCGGCCGGCTGCTCGACGGGAGCGCGGACGACGTCGTGCACGCATGGCCGCTCGCGTCGGCCCGCACGCTGCGAGCCGCGCGGCGGCGCGGCATCCCGGGTGTGCGCGAAGTGCCCAACACCCACACGGCGCACGCGTACGAGGTCGTGGCGCGTGAGTATGCGGCGCTCGGCCTCGAGCCCCCGCGCGGGGGCAGTCATACCGGCGACGCGAGACGACTGGCGACCGAAGAGAGCGAGTACGCTGCCGCGGTCGGGCTGCTGGTGCCGAGCGAGGCCGTCGCGGGATCCTTCCTGGATCGCGGATTCGAGAACGACCGGCTGCTGCGGCACCGCTACGGCTGCACGGTGACCGCGCCACCTGCCCGCGGCGACGGCGGCAGGCCGTTCACCGCGGTGTTCCTCGGCCGCGGGTCTCCCCGCAAGGGCCTGCATACCGCGCTGCAGGCGTGGACCGCGTCGCGGGCGGCCGCCGGCGGTCGCTTCCTCGTGTACGGCCTCCTCGACGATGACTACGCGGCGTTCCTGGCGCCGCTGCTCGCACACCCGAGCGTCGAGGTGCGCGGCGTCACGCCCGAGCCGATGAGCGTGCTGGCTGCGGCGGATGTGCTGCTGCTCCCGACGGTGGAGGAGGGCAGCGCCCTCGTCACCTACGAGGCGCAGGTGGCCGGGTGCGTGCCACTCGTCTCGACCGCCGCGGGCGCGGTGATCGACGAGGGCGTGACCGGGCTGACGCACCGCGTCGGCGACCTCGACGCTCTGACGGAGCAGCTCGACCTGCTGGCTGCGCGACCCGAGATGCTCGCCCGGATGTCGCGCGCCGCGATGGCGCGTGCGGACGAGCTGAGCTGGGCGGCGGCGATCCAGGCGACCCTCGCGGCGTACCGCGAGGCAGCGCGCCTGATGGGGAGGTCGTCGCATGCCGCGGCCTGAAGATGTGACCCTGGCGATCTGCACGCGCGAACGGCCCGAGATGCTGACAGCGGCGCTCGCCTCGTTCACGGCGGTCACTCCGCCGGGAGTGCAGATCCTCGTCGTCGATTCGGCGTCGACGACGGCCGCGACCTGGAGCGTGGCGGAGGCGGCGGGCGTCGACTACGTGCGCAGCGATATCAAGGGGCTGTCGATCGCCCGCAACCTGGCGCTGGCGACGAGTCGGCGCCCGATCATCGTGTTCACCGACGACGACTGCGCCGCCGTCGACGGCTGGATGGCGCCGATCCTCGAGGGCTTCGAGGCGCCCGCCGTCGGAGCGGTGACGGGCCGGATGCTGGACCACACGCTCGTCGGCACGCAGCCGTCTCCGCCGCCCCGGCGCTTCACCCGCACGATCGAGGGCATCGACGCCGGACACGGCGCGATCATGGCGTTCCGGCGCGAGCGGCTCGTCGCGCTGGGGGGCTTCGATCCCGTGCTGGGCGCGGGGCGCCGGCTCGCCGGCGCGGAGGACCTCGACATGTTCTGCCGCATCCTCGATGACGGCGCGCACATCGTCTACGACCCCTCCTGCGTCGTGCACCACGTGCACACCCGCGCGGACGACGCCTACACCGTGCTGCACCACGGGTACGGGCTGGGGCTCGGGGCGCTCACGGCGAAGTGGGTGCGCCTGCGCGCGGTCGTCGGGGTGCGGCTGTTCGCCGTGGCGACCAAGCGCACGCTGTCGCGCGCGGTGCGCAATCGGCGGGAACCCCGGCGACGCGATGCCGACCTCGCACTGTTCCGCGGATTCCTCGGGGGCTTCTTCATCGCCGTGCGCTTCGCGCTCGACGGGCGCGTGTTCGTCGACGGCGACCCGCCGGCCCCGATCTCGCTCGGGGTCGCGACACGCAGAGGAGGCGACGACTCATGAGCGCGCACACCGATCTCCCACGCCGGGCCGAGCTGATCAGCTCGCTCGACGAGAAGTACGTGTCGAATGCGGTCACGTTCGCGGCGATGCACGCGGCGGGCACGATGATCGTCGACGGCGCTCCGCTGCGCGGACCCGACGGCGCACTGGATCGCGCCGCGATCCGCCGGCGGGTCGAGCGGCTGAGCTGGTTCGCGCCGGCGATGCGGCAGCGCCTGGTGCCGACCCCGCTGCGTCTCACGACGCCGGCGTGGGTGCCGGTGACGAGTCTCGACCTCGACTATCACGTGCGGTTCGCCGACCGCGTCGAGCCCGACGACCCGGCCCGCGTGGAGCGGTTCACGGGGCGGCTGAGCCCGACCATGGATCCGACGCGCCCGCTGTGGGACTTCGAGTTCGTCGAGCTGGACTCCGGGCGCGTGGCGATCGTCATGCGCTACCACCATGTGGTCGGCGATGCGATGTACGGTCTGCGGATCGGCGACGTGATCGCCGGCACTGCGGCGATGACCGAGCCGCCCGAGCCGGGGGAGCAGCAGTACCTCGAACTCGGCATCCCGCCCCGCAACGGTGTCGAGGTGCTCGCCCTTGCGTTCGCGCAGTGGCGCTCGCGGCAACCCGGTGTGCGGCAGGCGTGGCGGGCGTACTGGCGCAAGTCGTTCCGCATGCGGCTGCGCCGGTGGGGCGGGCGCCTGCTGCGCCCGGTCAAGAACGCGCGCATCGCGCGGACGGGGCTGCTCGCCGACGTGCGCGAAGGACGCCGCTCCGCCTACGAGGCGGTCGACCTCGCGGCGGCCACCCGCCGCGCGTACAAGCTCGGCGGCACGGTGAACGACCTGGTCACGGCGGCGACACTCGTCGCGATGGCGCGCCAGCGACCCGACGCCGAGACCTTGTCGATCCTCGTGCCGATCTCGCGGCGCGGAGCGGGCGACGGCGTGGTGCGCAACGACATCAGCGTCGTCAAGGTGGTGGTGGCGGCATCCGCCCCACTTGATCAGATCGTGCCCAGCGTGCGTGCTCAGGTGCAGGCCGCGGTGGATTCCGGCGGCTCGGTGGTCGAGGGTGCCGAGGACTGGGTGGGCTATGCCACCTCTGTGACATGGGGGCGCGACGACCGGTTCTTCGGCACCGCCCCCGTCGAGACGGTGACCGGCTGGCCGGCGGGCGATCCGCGCGACGAGGTGGCGTGCCTGGCGTGCTCGTATCGTCGCGAGCTCGTGGTCAGCGTCACCGCGCGCTCGTCGGTCGACCTGCCCGCGCTGATGGCGGTCTACCGCGAGCTGCTGGCGCCGGCGCCGGTCGCCGCCGGCGTGCCGAACGGCGCCCCGAACGGCGCTTCGGCCGGCGTGGGCCCGGCCGCGGGGATGTCGTGATGAGCCGGCTCCGGAGCGCGCTCGCGTCGGTGTTCGACCCGCGCACGCTGGTGCACGGCCTGCGCCTGGCGCACTTCCACGGCTACTCGTTCGTGCGGCAGGTGCCGCTGATCCGGATGGGGCCGGGGGTGTCGATGGCGCCGAACGTCTCGTTCCGCAACGGGGAGCGCATCTCGATCGGCGCCGGCACGCACATCGGGGAGTTCAGCCTGATCTGGGCGGGCAACCAGACCGGCCGGATCGACATCGGCGAGAAGTGCCTGTTCGCCCCGCACGTGATGGTGACGGCGTCGAACTACGGCGTCGAGCGCGGGCCGGTGCCGATCATGGATCAGCCGAAGATCGAGAGCGATGTCGTGATCGGCGCGGGCTCGTGGCTCGGCGCGAACGTGGTGGTGCTGGCGGGCGTGACGATCGGCGAGGGCGCCGTCGTCGCCGCGGGGGCAGTGGTGACGAAGGACGTTCCGGCGTTCTCGATCGTCGGAGGGGTTCCGGCGCGCGTCATCGGCGAGAGGCCATCCGGCCAGAAAGTGGGGATGAGCAGTGGGGAAGCTCAGCAGTAGCGCCAGGTCTTCGGCGCACGGGAGGAAGCACTCGGCACGGACGATGCGGTTCGCGGGGCTGGCGGTGGGGACCGCCGTCGTGGCGTCGCTCATCGGCGGCGGGGTGGCGTCGGCATCGTTCGCCGCCGGCGAGACGGCGGGCGTGTACACCGTCAGCTTCAGATCGACGAACGGGCTGGATGCCGCGCTCACGGGCATCGCGGCAGAGCCCGACGCCGTCTACGACAGTGTCGTGAAGGGCTTCACGGGATACCTCACGGCCGACGAGGTCGCGCTGCTGCGGGTCTCGCCGACAGTGCGGGGGATCTCGCCGAACAAGGTGGTGACGGGCGCCGCGCAGACGGTGACGCCGGCGGTGGGAACGGTGGAGGCAGATCTCCCGCCGACGAGCGTCACGTCGGCGGCAGCGTGGGACGGCCCCGGGCTCGCCATCATCGACTCGGGCGTGAGCGTGCACTCGGATCTCAACGTCGCCCGCCAGATCAACTGCTTCGGCAGCGGCGACGGCACCGACGCGAACGGGCACGGCACGGGAGTCGCCGGCGCCGCGGCGGCGATCAACAACAGCGTGGGGCTGGTCGGCATCGCACCGGGTGCGCCCATCACATCGGTACGCGTGCTCGACAGCAAGATGCAGGGGACGCTCGCGACCCTCATGTGCGGCCTCGAGTGGGTGATGGACAACCACGAGCGC
Source organism: Microbacterium psychrotolerans (assembly GCF_031085295.1). Lineage (GTDB taxonomy): Bacteria > Actinomycetota > Actinomycetes > Actinomycetales > Microbacteriaceae > Microbacterium > Microbacterium psychrotolerans. The sequence goes on from NZ_JAVFWO010000003.1 coordinate 237,798, forward strand.
TACGACATCGCCGTGATGAACATGAGCATGCAGTTCGGGCAGGCGGACGACGGCAACTGCGGCTACACCAACGGCGATGTCATCCACCAGGCGATCTGCGCGCTCGTCGACGATGGCGTGGTCGTGGTCGCGGCGGCGGGCAACTCGACGCGCGACCTGGCGCAGTACTCGCCGGGCAACTTCGACGAGGTGATCACCGTCACGAATGTCGCCGACTACGACGGCAAGTCGGGCTCGCGCGCCGCGAAGCTGTGCACCGAGTCGTCGGCTCCGGTCGACGACACAGTCAACCCGAAGAGCAACTGGGCGGTGAGTGCGGCCGATCGCGCGCACACGATCGCGGCTCCGGGCACGTGCCCGTACACGACGAAGAAGGGCAACCGGTACGGCTACATCGCGTCGGGCACGAGCATGTCGGCGGCGGTCATGTCGGGCGTGGTGCTGGCGTGCTTCGAAGAGGGCTCGTGCGACGGTCGTACGCCGCGGGAGGTGTTCGAGATCCTCGAGGCGCAGGCACAGGCGGCCGCGACCACGCGCGGCAAGCGCTACGCCGGCGACCCGCTCAGCCCGATCTCCGGGCGGTACTCCGGCTGGCTGGCGTCGACTGTGCCGACGGGCATCACCCCAACTCCCACTCCAACCCCGACCCCGACGCCGACCCCGACCCCGACGCCGACCCCGACGCCGACGGCGACGCCCACGCCGACTCCCACGCCGACCCCTGACACGCAGGCGCCCAATGCGACGATCACCGCGCCCGCGGCAGGATCGACCGTCTCGGGCACCGTCACGGTGCGGGTGGTCGCCACCGACAACGTGGCGGTCACCGGGGTGACGCTGTGGTCCGGTGCGACCAAGCTCGGCACGCTGACGAAGCAGTCCGACGGCTCGTGGGGCGGCACGCTGTCGTCGCGCAGCTACCCGAACGCGACCTATCCCGTGCATGCGCGGGCGGTGGATGCCGCCGGCAACACAGGGTACAGCCCGACGATCTCGCTGACGCTGCTCAACTGACCGGGGCCCGCGGGTGCGGCGCGTTCGACTCGCTCGTTCCTCGCTCCCTCAACGATCGGAGGAAGGGGCAACGTCGGGCCGGCGTCAGCGGTTCTGCTCGAGCTGCTTCTTCGCGATCTCGGCGTCGAGCACATCGCCGGGAGTCGCGGCGTCTTCCAGCAGCACATCCTCGTACGCCACGGCCGAGGCTTCCGGCGCGGCTGCGCGGTCCTTCGGCTTGCGCATCTGCTTCACGAAGCCCATGATCTGGGCCACGTCGCGCCGGTAGGCGGGGATCAGCAGCAGGGGCGCCAGCACGAGCGCGCCCGCGGCGCCCCCGACGATGATCTCGAAGATCGGGACGAGGTCGACGGCCCGCGTCGCGGCGAAAGCCGAGCCGAAGGCGAGCAACGCGAACAGCAGTGGCCGCAGCACGGGGTAGACGATGTCGCTGCCGCGCACGAAGGTGCCGCGGATGGCGAACGCGAAGCCGGGGATCAGCAGCAGTGCCGACAGGATGCCGTAGGTCAGGGCGAGCCCGTAGATCCCGCCCCACCAGATCCCGACGAAGAATCCGACGACCACGAGCGGCCGCGCGACGAGGTCGTAGAGGAGCTGCTGGTGGGAGCGGCCCATGGTGATGAACAGCCAGCCGCGCACTTTGCCGATGCCCTGCGCGATGCCCGCGATGGCGAGGATGCTGAACAGCACACCTGCCTGTTCCCAGCCGGGGCCGAGCAGGATCGCGAAGAGGGGCTCCGAAACCGTCGCGAGGATCGCGTAGGTGGGCAGCGTGAGATAGCCGATCACGAGCAGGGCGCCGCGGATGTAGCGGCGGTAGCGGTCGCCGTCATCCTGCAGCTTGCTGAGCACGGGCAGGGCGACCCGCCCGATCGGCCCGTTGAGCTGCTGCAGCGGCATGAGGAAGAGCGCATACGCGCGCGAGTACTGGCCGAGCACGGCGGGTCCGAGCTGCTGGCCGATGATCACGGTGTCGGCGTTGCGTTCGACGTAGTTGAGCAGCTCGGCGCCGAAGATGCTCCCGCCGCGCGTGACGAGGGGCAGCACGTCACGGTGGATGCGCGGCCAGCCGGGCCGGGGGTGCATCGCGAGCCACAGCATCACGAGCCGAACGACCAGCCCGGTGCCGACCATGAGGATGAGCGCCCAGTATCCCCACCCGAGCAGGCCCGCGGTGATCGCTGCCGCGACGCCGCCCACCATCGAGACCACGTCTATGCGGGCCAGCAGCGCGAACTTCAGCTCGCGGGTCGCGCGGGCCTGCAGCGGCATGGTGAGCCCGTTGACGATGAGGCTCGGCGCGATCACGAGCGTGATGAGCACGAGCTGGGGCTCGCCGTAGAGATTCGCGATGAGTGGCGCGCACGCCGCGAGGATGCCGCCCAGCACCACGCCCAGGCCCAGTGCGAGCCAGAAGAGGCTCCGCCAGGCGCGCTCCGAGATCTCGCGCGCCTGGATGATCGCACCGGTGAGGCCGAAGTCGCGGACGAGGTCGATGATTCCCGAGATCGCCGTGACCATCGCGACCAGACCGAAGTCCTCGGGGCTCAACAGGCGGCCGAGCAGCACGATCGCGGCCATCTGGATGAGGGTCTTTCCCCACATCCCGCCCATGGTCACGACGATGCCGCGCGACGCGCGGTGAGCGAGGTCGGTCATTTCCAGATCGACTTCAGGTACGCGTCGGTGGGACTGGGCACCAGGGCGTCGAACTGGCTGGTGCCCCACGAAGCCATCGAGCTGTCGTAGGTCCAGCGGCCCGACGCGACAGGGTTGCGGGTGGTCGCCTCGGCGTACGAGACCTTGGTGTTCGAGACGCCGCCCCACTTGCTGCGGTACATGGAGCCGAAGATGTACGAGTCCTTGGCGTACAGCTGGAAGTCCTCGCCGATCCCGTTGATGGCCTGCGCGAGCTGCGGAGTGTCGGCATCGGCGGGCTTGGGGTAGCGGGCATTGATCGCGGTGGCCTGCGATGTGATGATGCTGTGGTCCAGCACGAGGAACGGCGTGCCCTTGTTCGGGTCGTCGCTGCGCATGCCACCGATCTGCAGGGCGCAGTTGAGCGAGCCGAAGAAGGTCGTGTCGCGCACAGTGAGCCCGCGGTACCAGCCCGACCCGTACATCTGGATCGTGTCGACGTGGTCGGTGGCGCCCGTGGGGCGGAACACCGGTGCCGAGTAGCATCCGTCCCACACGCTGTCGATGAGCACGCAGTCGGCGCCGGCGGCGTAGCCGAGCGGGTCCGAGATGTCGGACTTCGCGTTGCTCATGACGATCTCGTAGGCGCCGCACTCGCGCGTGGTCGCCCCGTATGACGACGCCATGCTGAGGCCGTCCGACATGGTCGACTGCGCCCAGGCGCTGCGCGTGCAGTTGGTCAGCAGCACGTCGACGCCGTTGATGCGGGCGAAGGTGACGCCGTAGACCTCGCGCAGGCGCGCCGGTTCGGTGATGACGACCGAGCCCCAGCCGTCGCGCGGCGAGACGAGCACGTTCTTGCTCCACTGGGCGCTGCCCAGACCCTGCAGCACCGCCTTCGATCCCGACGACGCGCCCAAGCCGGGAAGGGTGCCCGGACGCACCTTGATGTGCACACCCGCGGCAGCCTTCGATGCGGTGACCGCCAGCAGCGCCGTGCGGATGGCCGCCCAGGTGCAGTCGACCTCGACCGTCGTGACGGCGTCGCCGATCCAGGGCGTGTGGGCGGGCCAGTGGGTGCCGTTGGGTCCGAACGAGCGAATCACCGCGGGGCGAGCAGTGCCCACGATGGCCGCGGGCGCGGCGGTCGGAACGGAGGATGCGGAGGGGACGGATGCCGTCGCCGACGGCGACGCCGCGGTCTGGGCGGGTGCGCACATTGCGGTGGCCGCCGCGGGGGCGGCGACGGCGAGCAGCCGGACGAAGGACCGGCGGCTGATCGGGTCGGTGTTCATCGTGAGGGCCTTCCGTCGGAGGTGGACAGCGATCCGGAGGACGAAGCGGTGCTCACCCGGCGGGCGGGCCACGCGAACAGCAGGTCGAGAGCGGGCAGCAGGCGCAGCAGTCGCACCATGACGACGCCCGCGCCGAGCCCGAACGCGAAGCCGACGGCGAGGGCGATCCAGGCGTTCCCCGTGAGGGCGCCGAGGGCGACGCCGGCGCTCGTCGGCCACCAGTGCACGATGTAGTACACCAGCGAGTCGCGCCCGACGGCGCGCAGGGGTCGCAGCATCCGTGCCGATCCGATGCGGCGCGCGATCACGATCGCGATGCCGATGCCGCCGGCGGCGAACGGCGCCGACACGGCGGTGTACCGCAGACCGACGCCCACCGCCGCCGCGGCGACGGTGGCGAGGGCGAGCGCCGTGCAGGCCCAGATGACCCAGCGGCGCGCGAGGGTGCGCTCGAGGGCGCCGACGTGCTGCGAGAACCAGACGCCGATCATGAAGAACACCAGCAGCAGGAAGAATCGCCGGGCGCCGAAGTCGGGCACGAGCGCGGCGGCCACGAGCGCGCCGCCGGCGATCCAGAGCGGCGGCACACGGGGTGTGACGAGCGCGACCATATAGAAGAGGAACAGGTCGTACAGGAACCACAGGTGCTCGACCGGGTCGTACAGCGGCAGCAGCAGGTCCCAGGCGGTGACGACGTGCGCGGTGACGCCGCCGACGATCCCTTCACGGATGCCGAACGTGTACAGCAGCGCGAGCGCGATGACCGACCACACGAGGTACGGGTACAGCACGCGGCGCACCTTGCCGGTGACGTAGGCACGCGGGCCGCGGGCGAGCGAGGCGCTGACGAGCAGTCCCGAGAGGAACACCATCAGCGGCATGCGCACGGGGGAGAACGCCGTGTTCAGCACCCACGCGACCTCGGGTGCGCCGAGAGGGGAGGAGCTCGCGAAGAGCACGGCGTGGTTGAACACCACGAGGATGATCGACGTCCCGCGGAGGACGTCCATCCATTCGATGCGCGACTTCTCGACCGCTGCCATCAGTCTCCGAGCTTCGGCGTGCTCAGGTTCTCCGTCGCCGGCTCAGCGCGATGCCGCCGGTGATGGCCGCCACGGCGGCGAGGGTCGCGGCGACGGTCCAGCCGACGGCGGCGCCGGTGGCTGCAAGGGCGTCGTCGGCAGCGGCTGACGCAGGGGTCGTGGCTGCCGACGGCACAGGCGTCGCCGTCTGGGTCGGTGTGGGAGTCGCCGTAGCGGTTGCCGTCGGGGTGGGTGTCGGCGTCGCCGTCTGGGTGGGCGTGGGCGTGGGGGTCGGCGTGGGAGTCGGCGTCGGCGTGATTGCGCAGCCGATGACGGTGACGAGCGGGCTCGGATGCGTGACGATCCCGGTGGTCCACGACGGCTCGGCGTCGTCACGGGCGGCGTACCCGTAAGCAATCGCGGACGCGTCGTCGAGGTCGTCGCAGGTGTACCCGGTCACGGTCGCGTCGTAGTTGCGCACCTCGCCCGGTTCGTAGCGGCTCGGCCCCCAGGTGTACACCTCGCCGCCGGGAGCGGTGACGCGCGCGGCGCCCCACGCGGTGACGGACGACAGGTTGCGCGTGTACACCGAGATGTCCACCTCGCCCGGCGTCGTGAAGTCGATCACCACGCTCGCCTCGCCGATGATCCCGCTGCTCTCGGCCGACGCTGCGTGGACGGCGGCGAGTGCGCCTCCGCCGAGGCCGAGGGTGATCGCGGTTGCCAGGATTGTGACTCGTCTGCCTCTGTACATTGTGCTCCCCAAGCCCAAAGAGAACGCCCGGGGCCGTTCCCTTCCGGCTCCGGGCGGCAGTGCCCCATCTAGGTGCCACGCTACGGCGATCCGGCCGGCGGGGGGTTACTGTCGCGTTTCGTCTCGGTTAAGCCCCGTGTTCAGGAGTTTGGGGTGCCGAGGTGTCGCCGTAGTAGTGGCGCACGGATTCCCGCGAGTCGATGACGAGGAGCGCGTAGAGCGTGACGGCCGCGGTGGCGGCGACCGCGACGAGCGCGAGGGTGACGGTGACGATGACTCGGATCACGGTGGGGGCGAGGCTCCGGGACGAATGGGCGAGGTGGGAGTGCCCATCAAGCTTAGGCTTCTTGCCGATGGTTCCGCGGCGCCGTGTGGGTACGAACGGGACGCCATTTATGAAGGACGGATGCTGCGCCAATCACGTCAGCGCCACGCTCGCGGTGGCGTCGCACGGCGTCTGGGTGCGCGACGCCGACCGGCGTCGCGCGCGTGAGAATGAGAAGGTGAGTTTTCTTCCCGCCGACCTGTACGCGACGATCGAGGCATCGATCCCTATCGCATGTGTGGATTTCGTCCCGATTCGTCGCAGCGATCACGGTCTCGAGGTCGGGTTGATTCTCCGCGAATCGCCCTTCGGCCAGGTGTGGTGCCACCTCGGCGGTCGCGTTCTCCACGGCGAAACCCTCCGCCAGGCCATCGACCGCCATGCGGTGGACACACTAGGAATACCGGCGATTGTCGATCACGACCCTCAGCCCGACTTTGTTTACCAGTGGTTCCCGCCGGCCGTGGCTCCGCACGACGGCACCGCCCACGGCAAAGACCCGCGTAAGCACGCGATCGGGCTGTCGTTCCTTGTCGAGATCGACGGTGAGCCAGTCCCACGCAATGAGGCTCTCGATTTTCGCTATGTCGTGGCCGGCGCGCTTCCCGATCGGATCTGGCCAGGGTCGGCGGAACTGATCGCAGAACTCACTCGCCGATCTCGGTGAGGTAGTCGCCCACCCACCAGTCCGAGATCTGCGACATTCGTCGCCCGGCCATGACGTGCGCCGGGTCGGTGCGAAATCTCTCGAACGCTACCTGGTTCTCGAATGTCGCATCTTCGACGATCACACGACCTTTTCGTTCGTCGAGTGAGCGCCGGATGATCCACGACACCACGCCCGGATGATGCGCGAACTGATCGAGCTCCTCAACCGTGCGGTCGAGGAGCTCGATGTCGACATCATCGTGCACGCGGAAGAGCACGATATGACGGAACGTCATCGGTTACTCGCGGATGGTGTCGACGTGGTCACGGTACCAAGCGACGGTGCGGTCGAGGCCGTCTTCGAGGCCGATCTTCGCTGTCCAGCCGGCGTCGGCGAGCTTGGACACGTCGAGAAGCTTCTGCGGGGTCCCGTCGGGCTTGCTTGTGTCCCATTCAGTCTCGCCCTCGAAGCCGACGACGCCGGCGATGGTCTCGGCGATCTCGCGGATCGTGACGTCACTACCGGTGCCGACATTGACCTGCTCCGGTCCGTCGTAGTGCTCGAGCAGGTGCAGCACAGCGTCGGCCATGTCGTCCGAATGAAGGAACTCCCGCCGCGGGGTGCCGGTGCCCCAGTTCGTCACTGACTCCGCGCTCGACTTCGCCGCCTCGTCATACCGGCGGATCAGCGCGGGCAGCACATGCGAGCCCTCGGGGGAGAAGTTGTCGTTCGGTCCGTACAGGTTCGTCGGCATCGCAGAGATCCACGGCAGCCCGTACTGGCGGCGCACCGCCTGGACATTAAGAATGCCGGCGATCTTGGCGATCGCGTACGCGTCGTTTGTCGGTTCCAGGTGCCCGGTGAGCAGCGAATCCTCACGGATTGGCTGCTCCGCGAACTTCGGGTAGATGCACGACGATCCCAGGAACGCGACCCGCTCGACCTCGTTCGCGACCGCCGCGTCCAGGACGTTGGACTGGATGCGGAGATTGTCGCTGAGGAAATCCACGGGATAGGTGCTGTTCGCCAGGATCCCACCGACCTTCGCTGCCGCCAGCACCAGATACTTCGGCTTGATCTCACGGAGGTAGTCGAAGACCGCGTCGCGGTCCTTCAGATCCAGTTCCGCCGACGTCTTGCCGACGATGTTGGTGAAACCGGCGCTCTCGAGTCGGCGCACGATCGCCGAACCGACCAGCCCGCGATGCCCGGCGACGTAGAACGTCGCATCCCGATCCAGCTCGGCCGGGGTGTACTGGACGCCGTCGATCGCCGTGCTCACCGCAGCGCCAGCGAGGGCTCGGTCGTCCAGGAGGCGAGGTCGACTGCGTCGATCCATTCCGGACCCTCTTCCAACGCCGTCACGTCGGCGTCCACCATCAGCTTCGCGAGTTCCTTTCCATCGATCGTCGGGGTCCATCCGAGCTTCTCGCCCGCCTTCGTCGGGTCCCCGATGAGGGCGTCGACCTCGGTCGGGCGCAGGTAGCGCTCGTCGAACTTGACGAACTCCTGCCAGTCCAGGCCGACGTGCCCGAACGACGTGTCGAGGAAGTCACGGATCGTGTAGCCGACGCCCGTGGCGAGCACGAAGTCCTCCGGCTCGTCGACCTGCAGCATCCGCCACATACCTTCGACGTACTCCGCGGCGTAGCCCCAGTCCCGGATGGAGTCGATGTTGCCTAGATAGAGGTCCTTCTGAACCCCGGCCTTGATTCGAGCGACCGCGCGTGTGATCTTGCGCGTCACGAACGTCTCGCCACGTCGAGGGGATTCGTGATTGAAGAGAATGCCGTTGACCGCGAACAGGTTGTAAGCCTCGCGATAGTTCTTGGTGATCCAGTAGCTGTAGAGCTTGGCTGCCGCATACGGCGAGCGCGGATAGAACGGTGTGGTCTCCGACTGCGGCGGCGGCGTCGCGCCATACAACTCCGACGTCGATGCCTGATAGAACTTCGTGTCGATGCCCGACAGCCGCACCGCCTCCAACAGGCGGATCGTGCCGGTGCCAGTCGTGTCGGCCGTGTGCTCCGGCTCATCGAACGACACCCGCACATGCGACTGCGCCGCCAGGTTGTACACCTCATCCGGTTTGATCTCAGCCATCAACGTCACCAAGCGCGCGCCGTCGCTCAGGTCGCCGTAGTGGAGGAACAGCTTCGCCTTCGGGTCATGCGGGTCCACATACAGGTGATCGATCCGGTGGGTATTGAAGGTGGAGGCACGACGGATCAGCCCGTGAACCTCGTAACCCTTGGACAGCAAGAGCTCTGCAAGGTAGGAGCCGTCCTGGCCGGTGATACCGGTGATAAGCGCACGCTTAGGCAAAGTGAGACTTCCTCTCGTAGGTTTTCATTGATTGAAGTGAGGCTCCCGACGTTGAACGCAGCGGGCGCCAAAGAGCAGAGGCAATAGTGACCGCGAGCAAGTATCCAGGTACTGAGTACATGAACGTGTTCTCCGCGATGGCATTCACGAGCATGCCGCCAAGCATTGCGATCCCCAGCGTCGCGAGGGCGCCCGCCGCCTCCCCCGTCCGTGCGACCCGGCGAAGCGCGCGAAGCGTCGCGACAATGAGGATTGCGATCACCACAATGCCTAGCAGCCCCAGTTCGACGATCGCGCGCACATATTCGTTATGAGGCGGATAACCGTTCAGCAGTGCTCCGCCCGCGGCCGCGCCGTAGCCAACGCCAAAAATTGGGGACTGCTCCCAGTAGGTAAGTACATCCTGCCATCGGCCAATCCGCCATTCGAGCGAATTGCGCTCTCCGGACGCTCCTGACAAGTCGAGACTCACGAACTCGGATACCCGCTCGGCACCGAGAGGCGAGAGAAGGAATCCGATGACGCCAGCCGCTGCCAGAACTGGCACCCCGATTCGAACGTTCCTCGCAACGCGGGGAGACAGCAGGATGTAAGCGCAGAGCATCGCGGCAAGGGCTACGATGCCTCCCACGCTTCCCGTGCTCAATAGCGCGACAAACAGCACGGCTGCGACTACCAAGTCGAGGCGCCGGCGTCCCAGCTCGAAGTATGCGATCACCGACGCGGAGATAGCCATGCAATAAAGCAGTGCGGCCGAGTTTGGATGCGCCATGGTGCCCGTGGCTCGGAGTACTCCGTCAACAACCAACCCGCCACCCGTCGCGAATTGAATCAAAGAAAAGACCGCTGATGTAAGCGCTGTCAATTGGATGACTGTTACGACCGCGCGCGGGCCTGGACGACTCCGGAGGTTCGCGACAATCACGAAGACAGCGATCACAGACATCAGGCGGATGTACTCGCTTATCGCATCGGCGTCGAAGAGCAGCGCTGATTGGCTAGACACGAAAAGCACCCCACCCAGAGCGAGCACCGGGATGAATCCCCGCCATCCACGGATGCCCGAGGCAATCCCCAGCCCGAGAATCAAGATCCCGAGTACGCCGCTTAGCGGATTTCCCGCGACCTGTAGGTTGAAGGGGCCGTCAAACGCGGCACGCGCCAGGATAAGGCAGGCAAGGAGGCCAAAAACGGGGAGGTCCCGCAGGAGGAGCAGGCCGAGAAGGAGAACAGGAGCGATGAACAGTAGTAGTTCAGCCGGCATTAGCGGACAATCGCGTCGATTTGGTTCAGCAGTCGGGGGACAGCAATTGGTGCCGCCCGGCTTGAAATAGCCAGGTCGGGGGCAATCTCCGTCCGATAGTGCTCGGTGACCGCTGATGCGAGCGCATCAACGTCTGCTGGCGCTGTCGCGCCGCGCGACGAGTCTGTCAATAGGTCATCCTGGTCGCTAGCCGTTGTGGCAACGACCTTGGTGCCGCAAGCGAGCGCCTCAATAAGAGCTGTCGGCGACCCCTCGTAGTGCGATGTCATGAGCAGCAGAGCCGACTGTTGCAGCTCGTTGGCCACTCCCTCCCTGCTTAGGGCGCCGACGAGAGATACCCGGTCGGACAAACCCTGCCGCTCAATTGCTCGTTCGACGTTCGGGCGAAGGGAGCCATCGCCAATCATCGAGAGATGTGCGTCGAAGCCACGATCGCGTAGGGCAGCCGCGACGTCAATCGCCAGCAGCGGGTTCTTCTGTTCTTCCAGCCTCCCGACCCACACGATCCCGTTTTTCTCTATGGATTGAGTAGCGCCCATTGGACGGAAAACTGCGGGATCGTACCATGTGCGGGCAGATACGCATCGGCCCGGTGCGAGCACTGTCAGTCGCTCCGCCTCGCGGCGGTTGAATACGACCAGAGCCCTCACGCCCCGGACCGCTGCCCGTTCCAGCGCGTGGTAGAGGGGGCCGGCAAATCGCCAGACGGAGTCGGAGTTGTCCCCGGTCAAGCTCGCAGCAGCGTTGTGGATGAACTGCACGGGGGCCCCGAACCCGAACAACCAGGCTGCCTGACCCGTTTCGAGGCGATGTGTGTGCACCTCTGCTCCGAGAAGCGCACTCCGGATCGCTACGCGATGGCTGAAGAGCCCCGCAATGAAGCGGATCGAATGGGGCACGAGCTTTCGCCGGGCCCGCCGATCAAAGCGAGCGACGGGAAGAAACTGGATTGCCCTGTCGCCTACGCTGACTCGCCTCCAGACACCGACGGGAATATCGGAGGCTGTGATGCCTACAACTGAGACCTCACGGTCAGGAGCGAACTGAATGACGTCATTGACGATCGTATCGATACCTGATGGGACGAGGTCTTGCGGGTCGAGGTGCTCGATCACAACGATGGGCGCGCTCACAGGGCAGTGCCTCCGGCGGAATCATGAACGACGGGCTGGCGTCCAGATCTCAGCCCCGCCTTGATGCGGTTTGCCGCAACGTCGGGGCGGGCACGGCGAAGTTCCCATGCGTCGCCATCCAAGCCAAGAGTGATCGCAAGCTGGTTGTAGCTCGCCCTGAGTACTTCATCCTTCTCGAACCTGACTAGCCACTCAGCGCTTCGCGTGACCTGATTAGGGTGCATACGGTACGCGATTCCAGGGATCGCCGACGAAGACAATCGGTGCCCCGACGAGAGAAGGCGCAGCCAGAGATCGTAATCCTCCGCGACCGACTGCCGATACCCGCCTGCGCCCGTCAGGACGCGGGTTCTGCCGAGCATCGAACTGTGCGGGACGGGATTAGAACTCAGCATCAACCACGGCATTCGGTCGGGAGATATCCGTCGCTGAAGATACGGTCGGTAGTGTCTCAGGTTGCTTCCGAAGTTGATACGGGAGGTGAACGTTACATCGACCCGGGAGGTGGTGAGTTCATGCACTTGTCGGCGGAAACGCCCCGGTAGTACCAGATCGTCGCCGTCCATTCGTGCGACCAGATCGGTCGTCGTCTCAGATAGGAGCGCGTTCAGCGCGACAGCTACACCCACTCGGGTTTGGCCGCGAATGAGGCGCACGCGGCGATCGCGCGACATGATGCGCTTGAGTTTGTCCACCGTGTCATCAGAACTGGCGTCGTCATAGACCAGCACGACACCCTCCCGGTCAAGCGAGAGCAGAGTCGTCCTGACTGCCGCCTCAATGGTCTTGCCGGAGTCTGCCACAGGCATGATGACGGTCACCTGGCCGGGCATGACTACTGATCCTTCCGAACGATACGTGCGGGGTTCCCCACCGCGATCGCTCCTGGGGGAATGTCGATGAGCACCACGCTTCCCGCACCAACAGTTGCGCGCTCGCCGACCGTAACCCCCCCGAGGATCACTACGTTCGCGCCGATATCGGCGCCTTCACACAGTCTTGGCGCGGGGCCACCAGAACGGCGTACCCCAATTGTGGTGTTCTGTCGTAGCTGTACATTGTTCTCGATATGCGCGTTGTCGCTTATAACGAGCCCGACCGGATGATGCACGATGGGGTTGCCGTCGATCCGCGTAGATGTCGGAATGTCCATACCTAGGACGTACAATGCGAATGATCGGTACGAAACCGACGCGATAACTCCCAGCATCTTCATCGCCGGGTTGGGCGAGTTTCTGCAATGTCGTGCAAACCGCTTGATTCGAAGAGCGAGCGTCGGAGCATTCATCCTGTCTGAACCATCTCTAGATCGGCGGAAATGGAATCCCACATCCGCCGGTTTGCTTCTCGGTAGCCGTCGGCGCCAGCCGAGATCGTCGCGCGGTCCATCGAAAGCGCCGTGTCGAGTGCCGCAAACTGTGAGCCGCGAGGGGAGTAGGGATCGACGAGTGTGCTTGCGCACCCGTGCTCCTCGAGAAGCCAGCGATATTTGTGGCTCCATCCGTGTGCGACGACGGGGACATCCTGTGAGAGCGCGCTCGCCAACGCGTGGTAGCGCCCCGAGACGAGGATCCCCGATCGCCCGATTATCCACTTGAGCTCGAGACCGTTGAAGCCGCCCACCACGGGAAAGTCCACTTCGTCAACTCGTTCGCGGACTTCATGAAGAAGCCTCGTGTCACGAGCGCCTTCGTGACTCAGGCCATACGGGGCGAACCCGCGGCGGTGTAGTTCCACCGCGAGATCAGCGAGATTCTGAATGTACTGATCCCGAGCGGCCACGCTCTGCGCTCGCTCGGCAATGTTCCAGTTCGGAACTAATGGCGCGTTCCCAGCCTCGGCCCAAGAAGGAACTGGTTCCGCGCCTTTCACCCCGCCGGTGAAGTCCGGCGACTGTCGGAGCCTGTCCAGGGCGGACGCGGGTGCGACGTCAACGATCGCCCGGTATGAGTCTGGATCCCGCGCGAACACCAGTCGTGACGTGCCAAGGATGCTCACTGCGACCGAGCGAGTCTCTTCGAAAGGGCCAAGCGCTTGCGGCAGCACATAGACGGGGATGTTTAGATCCGCAAATCGACGGTAGCGGAGCACTGACGAATTGAGATCGAGCGAAGTCCAAGCATCCCCGTACCTGTACCCCGATGCATCAAGCACGGCGGTGAGTTGGCGCGGGTGTATCCACTGCGTCGCCGTGCTCATCGCGGGCCCAATGCCGGGAAGCCCGGCCACGCGCTCCAGTCGGACGGGGACGAACGTCCTCGCTCCGACGGCTTCGCGTTCTTCCGCAGTCCCGACACGATAATCCAGTACAGGAACCGCTCCAAGCCGCTCTCGGACTTCCTGCATTGCGGCGCGCATCATTAGGAACGCGCCCTGATTTGTAAACTCCACCCCAGTGATGAGGACAAATCTATTCTTGCTCATTTCGCTCCCTCAAGATTGCGGAACTGACGCGCCTCAGTCACCGATTGCTTCCCTGAGTACGGCGCCAATGATCCTTCGAGCGGATGGCCGTACGCGATCAGCATCACCACCTTCTCGGCGGCGGATAGCTGCAGAAGCCTGCGCATTTTCAGTTCGCGCTCAGGGATATCGGGCCAGTTGATGATGCAAGACGCAATACCCTGGCTCTCCAGGCCTAGGACGAACGACATCGCGGCAAGGGAAGAGTCGATGTAGATGAGGTGCCTATCCCGCTCGTCGAAGAACGCGTTCAAGAGTCCAACTACCACTACCAGGCCCTTTATTTGGTGCGAGTACCCGCGGGTACCCATAGCGAGGTCGGCGACTCGACGCACGTCGCTAGGTTCGTCGAAGATTTCAAAGCGGTACGGCGAACGGTTGCACGCGGTGGGCGATTCCAAGGCAATACCAACTGCCCGGTCGACTGCCCGCCGGTCGACCGGTTCATCGCTAAACCAGCGCACCGACCGGCGGCCGTTGGCGATACGGCTGAGGACTTCGATATCGCCCGGATGGTTGGGGGTCGAGGCAGGTTGCGGACCACGTGCACGACTAGTGGGTGCGGCCGTTTCCAGAGAAATGAAGACGCGATGCGCCTCACGAATCTGTGGTGAGTCGGAGTTCCTGGTGGCAGCGAAATACTCTGTCAGAACGCTTATGACCCATTCCGCTTCTTCGGCCTCAAGGAAGCGCAAACCGAACTCTGCCGCACTCAATGTCTCCGTGATGTAGTCCGCCGCGAATGTCTCTCGCCGCGGGCGCATTGTGAGACCCTTCTCAATCATGTGGATATTCCGCCGTAGTAGGTAGCGTCGGCGGTCATCCCTAGAGAACGCGGCGTGCCCCGCTCGGACCGCACGATGCTCCCGCACCATCGCGCTCGAGATGAGCGTGACCTGTCGACGCCGAAGCCATGCCTGACGCGCGCGGCCGAGGGTGGTTCGGATCAAAGCTTTTGCAGTCAACTGCGTCCTCCTCGGTGCTGCATGCCGCCAGCTCTCCGCCTGCCAATAAGCGTCAACGGGTAAAGCCAAGCGGACGACATAAGAATGGCCTGACCCCTGGTCAGGCGTGAAAAGAAGGCTGCAACGTACGATGCCGAAACATAGGCCAGCACGGTCGCTGCAGCGGCTCCCGTAACCCCGGCGACTGGAACGAGAGCAATGCTCGCCCCGATGCTAACGATCGCGCCAATGCAATGCCGAACAAGCGAGGCCCACAGGACCTTCTCGACGATAATCCACTTGGAGTAGACGGCAGCCATAAAGACGAACGGCGTAGCGCACAGATATATTGCCAGAACCGGAACCGAATCGCCGTATTCGGGTCCAAATATCCAGGGGATAGCAAACGCGCTGACCACGCCGACGACGAGGCCGACCCCTATACCTGCCCAGAGCGCGCGACCGTACGCCTTCTTCATCATCGCTTTGTAGGCTGAAGGATCCTCAGACTCAAATCTTAGGCTCATCAAGTGGGGCAAGAGCGAATTCATAAACACAACCGGCAGAAAGTACGCGAGTTCACTTATACGCGCAGCGACGGAGAATACTGCGACGCTGGTCGCCCCGAGAAGAGCCTGCACGATGATGACATTGGCCTTCAACGTGACCTGATTAGCGACGCCTGACAGCAGAAGCGGAAGAGATTCCCGGATCAGTTCGGCCGAAGTCCGTATATCCGGACGGGATAGACCGGGGGAATCGGGTTCCCTCAGGTAAGCCACGAGTATAGCTATGCCCGAAAGTATGGCTTCGAGCACAAACAGGGCCACGAATACCAAGAGGCTCGGAAAGAAGATGATCGCGGCCAATCGTGCAGAAAAGGCCACCAGCGTCACTGATACGCGCAGTGTTGCTGTGCGCCGGCTTCTGAGCTGTGAGAGGAACCATGCTTCGGGACCCTCAAGTGCCTTACCAAAAAGAGCGACGAGCGCAACAAGTGTCGCCACGAGAACAACCTCGTTGCCCGCAGTCAATGCAAGCAGCGCCGCGCAGGCGTAGCCAGCACACGCCAGCGCTGATCGTGAAATCAGCATCGCGGTTACCAGCGCCCGGTTTTGGCTGCGGTGCTCGACGAGGTAGCGAACAACCAACCCGCCCAATCCGGCGTTCATGATCGACATCGCGATTCCGGTCACCGCGATCGCGTACGAGTAGGCTCCGTAGTCTTCCATCGACAGTGCGGTTACAACCAACAACGAAATGACCGCGTTTGCGAGCGTGCTAATGCCTTGTTGGGCGGCGTCCCAGATGCCATTTCCGCGCACCGACGACGGCTTGGGCAGATTTGTCATAGTCGCTCATCCTCACACCTGTGAGTGACGCCGGCGATCATCCGTACGCCCGCTTTGCGCCGGCTGCACGCTGATTCCATGTGCGGGAAAGATCGACTGGAGTCGAATTCATCCACATCAGCACAAAGTGCATCGCTCGTTCGACTCTCGACGCGTCCGATCCCCGGAGGGAGAGGTGGTAGTCTCGCCGAAGTCTGCGCCGGTCCGCGCCGTCAAGAAGAGAATCATGCTTTCTTGCGTACGCGCGGATGGCCTTCGCTCGCCGCTTGCTGCGTGACGAGAGATGCTCGCCTTCGCCAATCATTTGGTGCACGAGGACGGCCTCAGCGACATGGATCCGGTGCCCACGCGATACTGCCCTGACAAGAAAATCAATGTCGTTGTAGGCGCGAAGGTCCTCGTCGAATCCGTCGAGACCGTGGAAGCAATCTCGTCGGATAATGAAATTGCTTCCTGTGAAACCAGGATTTCGCGTGACAATCTGCTGAGCTACCGTTGGTGCAAACCCGCGCCGTTCGGAGAGTACTACGCCCGCTTCAGTGCGGACGTCCATCCAGCTGAAGCCGATATCGTGCTGCGTTGGATCTGGGAGAGTTCGCGCGATGAAGTCCGGGTCCCAATAGTCATCATCGTCCAGGAACGCTACGAACTCCGCTGTGACGTGCTCGACGCCTGCATTCCTGGAGCGGCTTGCTCCACCCTTTTCGCTCTCAGACAGAGTGATCAGGATGATGCGAACGTGAGTCTTGGCTTGTTGTAAGTCGACGAGCTTCGCCACCTCAGCCGAAGCCGCATCGTCGACGACGACGATCTCTCGCAGCGGAACGGATTGCAGGAGCGCGGAATCGAGCGCCCGATGAAGTTCAATCGGTCGATTGTGTGTAGGAATGACGCAGCTGACTGACGCTCGGTTGACAGTCGGCTGGTCATTGGGCTTCAGGCTCACGCTTCGACAGCCTGTCGCTCTGGGAGGAGGGCATGCTTGACGACATAGTGAACGAACTGTGCGTTGCCGATGAGGTATCTCTTCCAGAGGCGCTGAGGTTCTTGGACCAAGCGATAGATCCACTCCGTCCCACTCCTCTGAACCCACAGTGGGGCCTCGCGTACTGTCCCTGCCACGAAGTCAAACGCCGCGCCCACCCCGGCGGAAGATATGCCGAGGTGCTCAACGATCGCAGCACTGACGAAGTCTTGCTTGGGAGTGCCCATGCCTACCCATACGATGCTGGGTTCCGCGGGGCGAATATGAGCAAGTAGATCTTCCATGTACGTCGGGCTGAGGGGCGCGAACGGCGGTGAGTAAGAGCCAGCGATTGTCAGGTTCGGATGCCTACGCTTGACCTCGTCGAGGAGCTTCGTGAGAGTTGCATCCGTGCTGCCTACAAAGAAGTGTCGAATGCTCGGGTCAGTCTCGCTCTGTTGGAGGGCTGCTTGAAAGAATGAGGGTCCACGCACTCGTTGCGGGGACGCGCTGCCGGCACTCGCCTTTAGCACCAGCGCCACAGGCTGACCATCCGGAAAGTTCACGCCTTGACCTCGGAGGAGCGTGCCATAGGAATCTTCCGTGTTAGCAAGCGCCACACAGTATGCATTCGCAAGCCTGAACTCCTCAGGCGGGCGATCGCCGCGGCCCGAGGCGAGCAGACGTTCTACGGCGTGAGTCATGGTCGTGCACTCGAACGGCACGCCGGCAACATGTAATGTGCGGATGGCTGGTCCTCAATTCGTGGGTCGGCTCGAGCGGTTCGATGAACGTGCGTCCAGTACCGGAGTGAACGCCACGCGGCTCTCACATGCGTTTACGCCGGTCGACCGGAATCTCGAAGGGGGCGACGTGTCCGAGACGAGTGCCGGTGTGGATCCCCGATCGCTCAAGGCACGATATGTGTCGGCTTGATGCCTAACGTTTGCTTGCATCAGTGAGCCGTTTCGCCTGGGGCGAGTGCGGCCTTGCCCGTCTTCAGGACGATCACTATGTCGCTCAACAGCGACCAGTTCTCGACATAGGCGAGATCCAGTCGGACGGAGTCCTCCCACGACAAAGCTGACCGACCGCCCACTTGCCAAGCGCCGGTGATTCCAGGCTTCATAAGGAATCGGCGGTGCACGTGCTCGGCGTACTGCGCGACTTCGCTGGAAAGCGGAGGTCGCGGACCGACGAGTGACATGCTGCCTGCGATGACGTTGAACAACTGGGGGAGCTCATCCAGGCTGTACTTGCGCATGAACTTGCCGACCTGCGTCACGCGCGGGTCATCGGCCATCTTGAAGAGCACCTCGTTGCCGGAGTCCTGCTTCTCGCGGAGATCGGCGAGGAGTTCCTCGGCGTTGACCACCATCGAGCGAAACTTGAGCATCTCGAACTCGCGGCCCTTCAGGCCGATTCGCTCCTGGCGGAAGAGGACCGGCCCTTCAGACGTCAGCCGGACGCTGATCGCCAGGAAGGCGAGCAGCGGGCTGATGAGGAGCACTCCCACGACAGAAATCAGAAGATCCATCGTGCGCTTTGCGATGCGCTGCCCACGGCTGAACTTCGGAGTCTCAACGTGGATCAGCGGTAGCCCGGCGACCGGACGGGTATGTATGCGCGGACCGGCGATGTCGGCGATGCTCGGCGCCAGCACGAGATGCTGTCGGCCGGCCTCGAGCGCCCACGAGATCTGCTTGACCTTCATCGTCGGCAGGTCGTCGGTGCTGGTCACGGCGACCGTGTCCGCGCCGGTGGCAGCGATCGCGCGTTCCACGTTGTCGACACTGCCCATGACCGGGACGGAGGTGCCGGTAATCGTGTCGGCAATCCTGCCCGAGGGGACGCAGGCGCCGACCACCTTGTACCCCGCAGTCGGCGAGCGGTGGAGCTCGCGCGCGATCGCGGCGACCGAATCCTCCGAGCCGACGAGGAGGACTCTCGCCGAGTACCGCCCGAGCGAGCGTTGCGCGATGAGCCACTGGCGCCAGAGCCAGCGTTCGAGCAGAAGGACGAAGATGCCGAGCGGCAGCGTGATCAGGAGATATCCTCGGGCGACGTCAACCCGGAGAAGGAACGCAAGGATCGCGATGGCGCCGAAGAACGTGAAGCTCGCTCGGGCGACGCGTACATACTCGGTTGGACCCGCGCCGATGATGCGGTGGTCGCGCGAGTCGATGAGTGACAGAGCCCACATCCAGGCGATCACGAGAACCGCTGAGAAGGCCCAGTAAGAGAACTCATTGAAGCGCGAGTCCTCACGGATCGCGACCTGGGCGTTGCCCCACCCGAACCACAGCAGCTGGGTACCGTACACCGCCCAGATGAGCACGAAGAGGTCGCTGAACCAGAGACGGGCTGCGTAGTCGCGGCGCCACGGGGTGCGGCGGGGCGCTTGGCCTCGCTCGTTCCTCGTTCGCTCACCGACCGGGAAAGTGCTTGTCGTTCGCTCACCGACCGGCGGAGTGCTCATCGCCCGCTCAGCGATGATGGGAACGGCGGCGCCGAGGCTCGATGAAGGCGCGGCTGCCCGTGCCTGGGGATTGGGCGGCGTCTCCGTTGGCGCGTCGATGTGGGGATTCGACGTCACTATGTCTTCTCGCTTTGTGGTGGATTACCCGGCCACCACGGGCAGGGTATCAGGTGTTTGTTTCGGCCGAATAGCTGAAATCGGCATTCGCATCCTTGGGGGAGGGGAGAACGCCGACTCCATTATTAGAGCCCTCTCATCCTGCTCATGTCCATGTTTCGCTGCGTGGCGCTCTGGCTCAGGATTCGCTCAAGGCCGTGGGGTGGCGGTCGGTGTCGTTGGTCACCATGCGCCTCCCCGGTTGGTCGATTTGCGCAGGTTCGCGGCGTGTGATATTCACGCGCCCGCGATTGTGACCACACGCGAATCGCCGGCGTTTCGGGGCTGCGTTTCGACTCGCAAGCT
Source organism: Microbacterium psychrotolerans (assembly GCF_031085295.1). Taxonomy (GTDB): domain Bacteria; phylum Actinomycetota; class Actinomycetes; order Actinomycetales; family Microbacteriaceae; genus Microbacterium; species Microbacterium psychrotolerans. The sequence goes on from NZ_JAVFWO010000003.1 coordinate 257,881, forward strand.
CGCTCAACGACCGGAAGAGGAGCTCGGCGGCTCGGGGCGTTTCGACTCGCTCGTTCCTCGCTCGCTCAACGACCGGAAGGGGCGGAAGGGCGGGGGCGGGGTCAGCGTGCAGCGCGACGGCGCGCCGAGAAGACCACGTACGCGCCGGCCACCAGCATGGAGCCACCCAGCCCCAACGCCCACCAGGGGAAAGCGGGAATGTCGGGGCGCTGGCCTGCGGCATCCATGTCCCGTACTGGAGTGGGGAGGACGCGTTCGCCGGTCACGAGGATGCGATGCGTGTTGATGCCGAGGGGAGTGCAGGTGACGAGGGTGACGAGGTCGGCGCCGCGCTGCGGGTAGAGGGTCTCGGTCTGCTCGGGCTCGACGACCTTCGTGTCGGTCACCTGGTAGGTCAGCACCTCACCGAAGACCTCGATCGTGAAGGTGTCGCCGACGGCGACCTTGTCGAGGTTGGTGAAGAGCTCGGCGTCGGCGAGGCCGCGGTGACCGGTCAGCACGGAGTGCGTGCTCGGGCCGCCGATCGGGAGGGCGGTGCCCTCGAGGTGGCCGACGCCCTTCGCGAGGGTCTCGTCGGTGGTGCCGTGGTAGATCGGCAGGTCGACGTCGATCGAGGGGATCTTGATGCGGGCCATGAGGCCGGTGTCGTCGGCGTGGAGCAGCTGCTCGTATCCTGTGTCGGCACTCGGGTCGGCGACGGGCTTGTTCTCGCCGGCGGCGACCACAGACGTGCCGTCGACGAGCGCGTCGTTGTATGCCGCGGCATCCTTGATCGCGGCATGACGCGACTCGACCGTGAGATCTCGCACCGTCTCTGAGAGAGCGTCGATGCGCTGAGACTGCTGAAACTGCGTGAACCACGCCGCCGTTGCCGGGTAGAGCAGCACGGCGATGCCGAGCAGAAAGCCCAGGGCGAGGGCGGCAGCCGACCAGGGAAAGCGGCGGCGCGCACGCCGACGCGACCGGTCGCGCAGAGGCGGTTCCGGTCGCGTCGGGTGCTCGGTGAGGAGGGTCACTCGGTTCTTTCGGGTGAGGTGGACGGTGGCGGGCGCAAAGGGGAGGGGGCCCGCCACCGTCCGGTTCACCGCCGTCGGGGGACGGCGGTGAATCGGGTCAGGCGTTCGCCTTCGCGCGACGGGCGATGAGCGCCGCCGCCCCGACAGTGATGGCCACGAGAGCCGCGCCGCCGACGCCGAACCACAGGGCGCCGTCACCACCGGTGAGCGGCAGCTCCCACGCGGGAACCTGCTCGTTCTCGACCTTGACGATGTTGACCGTCGTGGTGGCCCGACCGGCCGCGACCTGGACCTGACGCGCCGCACCGTCGAGCACGTAGCCCGCGGGGGCCGCGGTCTCGACCAGCCAGTACGTGCCCGGGCGCAGCGCCGGGATGGTGAGCTGACCGCCGTCGGCAGTGGTCCACTCGCTCGCACCCGCGACAGTCACGGGCTTGGTGCCGGCTTCGTCGAGGAACAGCTTGAACTTCGCGCCCTTGAGCGGCACCTCGGGGTTCGTGTCGGTCTTGGCGTACTTGAGCACGCGCAGCTGGCCCACGGTCGTCGTGGTCGACGTCGTCAGCTCGCTGTCGTTGACCACGCTGATCGCGTCGTTCTCGATGACGCCGTTCGCGGGGATCGCCTTGACCTGCGTGAGTACGGTGAACGTGACGGCCCCGCCCTGCGCGCCGGCGAGCTTGGTGAGGCCCGCCTCGGTGAAGGTGACGGCGTACTCGTTCGCGCCGACCGGGGCGATCGAGTAGTCGGCCGCGACGAGCGCGACCGGAGCGTCGGCGGCGGTGGTCGCGGTGACCGCACTGGGCGCGACGCCGAAGGCCGTGGCCTGCGCGTCGGTGACGAACCCGAGCTGCGCCGGGTCGACCTGGTCGCGCACGACGAACTCCGAGAGCTCCTCGCCGTCGGCGAGCACGGGCACGTCGGCGACGATCTGCCAGCGCACGAGGTCGCCGTAGGCGAGCTCAGCGGCGGTGGGTGCGACGACCGTCTTCTGCAGGTCGGTCACGGCGTTCTTCGGGTAGACGTGGACGTCGTAGATCCACTCGTTCGGGTTCTCGGCGTCGGGACCGGTCGGGAACGGGATCGTCACGAGGAAGGGCTCGGCCGCGTCGGTCACCGTCGAGGGCGACTTCGTCTCGGTGACGAGGTACAGCGCGTACGGCAGGGTCGCCGTGGCGACGCCGCCGTTCGCCGTCGTCACGGTGGTGACGGACGTGAGGCCGGCGGTGGTGGCGGCGGCGACCGGGTCGGCCGCGTCGGCGATCGCCTCGACGGCATCCCAGCCTGCCGTCGTGGTGAGCGCCGGCGTGTTCACCTTCTGGATGGTGAACTCGACGCCGTCGAGACCGATGCCGGTGAAGCCCGGGATCTTCTCGCCGGTGCCAGGGTCGAGCGGGCTGTCGGCCGTGCGCTCGTACTTGTGAATGGTCAGCGAGCCCGACTGGCCGGTGATCTCACCGATGCCGTTGGGCGTGGTCGCCGATGCGGGAGCCGTCACGGCGACGGCCCCGAGGATCCCCAGTGCGAGTGCGCCGATGGCGGCGGTCACTCGCTTCGAAATGGACGTGTTCATGTTGATCTACTTCCCCAGAAGTTGGTCAAATGGTGCTTCGGATGGATGGATGGGTTCGGGTCGTCGGGTCACGCTGTGGTCAGGCGGTGCCTCGCTTCATTCGGCGGGCGGCTCGCCACGCGGCCACGGCGACGACCGCCGAGACGATGGCCCCACCCAGGAGCAGGAAGGCGTCCGACGCGGTGCCGCCGGTGAGCGGCAGCACGACCGCGGGCACCTTGTCGTTGACGAATCGGTAGATCGCCTGCTCGCCGGCGGCGACCTGGACCTCGGCGGACGCGACGTTCTCCCAGTTCGCGTCGAGGGCGGGGTCGGTGCCCGGCTTCAGCTTCTGCAGCCCGAGGTTGCGGTAGGCGATCGTGCCCGAGTCGTCGGTCTCTGCCAGCGTATACGTGTGCGCGGGACGCACCTCGAACGAGTTGCCCGCGTTCGCCGCGGTCGCGCCGGGCGTCTGCAGCACGGCCAGAGTGAAACCCGACGCCGGCGTGCCGGTCAGCGTGAAGTCGGCGGGCGCCAGACCCGAGCCGTCGGCCGTCTTCTTCAGCAGCGTGAGTGTGGCGGTGGTGTTCGTGATCGTGCACGTCACCTTCTGGCCGAGCGGCACCGTGACCTTGGCGTTCGACACCCCGACGGCGGTGGTCGTGCCGGTGAGCACGCACTGCCAGCCGGCGGATGCCGGGACGTACGTGTCGGGCCCACCCGACTCCGACAGCGTGTAGGCGGCGGCGGGCGAGACGCTGGCGGTCACGGGCGTCGAAGCGCTGTACGTCCCCTTCGGTCCGGTGAGCGCGCCGGACGGAGCCTTCGCCTCGAGCGTCCACGCCGACGTCTTCTCAGTGCCGGGCGCCGCGACGACCTTCACGAGCTCGAGCGTCTGCGTGCAGGTCACGGTGTTCGTGAACTCGAAGACGTTCGCGCCGCCCACGAGGGTCGCGATATAGTCGCCCTTCGTCAGATCGAACGGCAGTCCGGTCGACAGGCCGTTGCCCGCCGTCAGCTGCTGCGACGTCAGCACACAGCCCGGCAGCAGCTGGGCGTCGATCGTCGAGGTCTCGCGCAGGGCGAGCTGCTGACCGATCGAGAACGCGCTGTACACGGTGCCCCACTTCGCCGACGGCGTCGCGCCGAGCCCCGGCGTCGCGGCGAGGCCTGCCGGCACAGCCGCGTCGCCCGCATTGCCGCGCTGGTGGTACGTGCCGACGGTGGTGCCTGCCGAGTCCTTCACGACCCAGGTCTTGTTCGCCTGCACGGTGGCGGCCTGGCCGTTGACGACGGTGCAGACCACGGCGTCGCCGACGACGAGGCCGGTCAACGAGAACGTCGCGGCGCTCGGGATGCCGGAGAGCGGGGCGCCGTTCTTCAGGCACGTCACGCTCTCCACCGACCAGCCGGGCTTTGCCGTCTCCGTGATCGAGACGTTCGCGGTCTGGTTCGCGGCCGTGAAGGCGATGCGCCACGGCTGCGGAAGAGAGCCGCCTGTCGCCGTCGTCTGCGCGCCCGCCGGCGTCATCGTGCCCGCACCGGTCTTCGTGGGCGTGAACGTCCAGCCCGCAGCATCCGTCAGTGCTCCGTTGCCCGCGCGCTCCTGCTTGCGCACCTGCACCGTCGCCTCGCACGTGAGCGACGAGGCCAGGTTGCCGAGCTGGGTCGCGACGACGTCCCAGCTGGTCGGAATCGCGAAATCGGCCTGGCCGATCGGGATGCCGCCGTTCGCGGTCCACTGCACGGGGCCGGTGACCGACGCGAGGTTGTACGGCGTGTTCGGGTTGAGGTAGTCGCCGACGCCGAACGTGATCATCTGCGTGCCCTGCGCCTTGACGAGGTTGGCCGAGAGGATGGCCTCTTCGATGCCGCGCAGGTCGGTCCACGAGCCGTTGCCCGAGTTGCTGCGGTAGCGGGTCGGGTTGCCATCGGTCAGCATGACGGCGATGTCGTAGTCGGCGCCGGCGACCTGCTCGATGCCGCGATCCCAGTTGGTGTACTGCGTGCCCGACACCGAGATGCCGTTGATCTTGGACGTGACGCTCGAGAGGTTGGCGCTGGTCACGACGGTCGGGGTCATCACCGTCGCCGCGTCGTTGCCGAACTGGTAGATGCCCAGCGACACGCCCTTGTTCGCGAACGCCGTTGCGAAGGCCCTGGAGGCGGTGCGAGCCCCGTTCAGACCCTCGTTGCCGTTGTAGGTCATCGAGGTCGACGTGTCGACGATCAGCGCGACCTTGAGGCCCGGCGTGCAGGTCGGCGCGAAACGCGGGTTGTCGATGGTGGCGACCATCTCGGTGCCGTAGTGGTTCCACCGGTTGGAGGTCGACACGGTGCGGGACAGCGGCACGCCCGGATTGCCGACGCGTGAGCTGCCGGGCATGTTGCCGGTGCCGGAGGTGGGTACCTGGTACGGCGTCTGCGAGCGGGTGATCGCCGGCGTGCGGAACGCGTACGGCGTCGTGGCGAAGCGGTCGTTGTCGCCCGCCGAGTCGGTGTTGTCGCCGGTGACGAGGTACTGACTGAGGAAGGCGTCGGGGCCGGTGGTCGCCGTCGGCACCACCCAGTAGCGCGAGCCGTTGGAAGTGGGGACATTGGTGAGCACGAAGCTGCAGTCGCCGTCGGCGTCGGTCGTGCAGGTCGCGACGACCGTGCTGCCGTACGTCGCGCCGCTGTCGACGGTGACCTCGTTGCGCAGCTCGAGCGTGATGCCCGCGGTGGCCGACGTCGTCGTCTGTCCGCTCGACGCAGCGCGCAGGGTGCGCAGGTTCACCGTGACGGCTGCGCCGGTGGACGGGATCGAGGGCGCCGCGAGCGGCGTGATCGCCTGGACGGCCGTGTCGACGGACGTCGCCGGCGCCGCCGACGGCACGGCGAGAGCGGGCGCGAGGCCTCCGAGCACGAGCCCCGCCGACAGCACAGTGGCGGCGACCGCAGCTGCCGAGCGCCGCGTACGGCGGCGGTTGCGGGCGTGCTGGCGCACTTCCCGGCGCGATGAAGCGTCGTTGTTCATATCGGTGCCCCCCAGAGGCATCGCTAAAGAAGGCAGCCCCAAACCCGATGTGCCCCCACGGCGCACGGGCTCTGCCCTCAGAGATGTCGTGTTTCGCGAGACCGCCGGTGAACTTCGGGTACCCGGCGTCGCGGCGAAAACGCGACGTTCTCGAACCTAGGGGTGCCGTTCGAAACGGTTCAAGTCCATTACGCGACTTGAGGAGAAACCGAGGTGATCTTGAGGTTCGACCGGGTCCGACGATGCCGCTCGACAACCGGACAACGCAACCCGGCCGGAGCTATGCCGGATGGGGGATATATCCGTGCCTGATGGCGGTCACGTCAAGGGATGCCGACGAGGGCATCACCGATCCACGCAACGACGCCATCACCCCGGGCCGCGATCGCGACGGAGCCCGAAGCATCCGTTCCCGCCGCGCAGCCCACCGCCGATGCGACACCGGACGGGTCGGCGGCCAGGCGCACGATCGCGATGCCGGCGCAGTCGTCGGCGTGATGCGCCACCAGGATGTCGGAACCGTCGACCGCCACCGCCAGCGCGCGCTCGGGGGCAAGCAGAGCCCACTGTTCGCCCGACCATGACCACGCACGCCCGTCGCACACCAGCGCGACGACGTCGCCGGACGCGTGGAGCCCGAACGCGGCCGGGCATGGCGCGGGAACGGGACCCGAAGGCAGCTGCACCGACCCGGCGTCGCGAGGGTCGACGTAGCGCGAGGCGGCGAGCACGTCGGGGTAGGAGTCCCAGAATTCGCCGCGGGTGTAGGTGCGCAGCGCCTGAGGCTCGCAGCCGGCCGTGGCACCGACCAGCTCGGCGTCACGGCCCGAGAAGGCCTCGAGCGTCTGCACCTGAGCGATGCCGAGATAGGCGGGCGTCACGTCGGTCCACGTCGCGCCCTGGTCGTACGAGCGCTCGACGACGGGTGCGGGGCCGCTGCACGAGCCGGTGGTCGCGCGCCACCAGACCTCGGAGCCGATCGCGAGCATACGGGCCTGCGCAGGGTCCACGGTGCTCGCCGTGGGCGTCGCTGTCGGCGCCCGGGTCTGGACTCCCGGCGAGAAGGTCGGCACCGGCTGGGCCTCGCCGCGTGGGGCGTCAGGATTGGCGTGCTGGTACGCAGCCCACGCGAGCACCGTCACCACGACGACGAGCGCGAGCACTCCGGTAATGGCGAGCCACCTCGCCGCGCCGAACCGTTGCATGCTGCCGGTGGCTCAGGGCAGGGGGTCGTTGCGCCCCGGCGACGTCGACGCTCCGCCCGCCTGACGGACGATGTCGTCGATCGTCAGCCCGGGGCCGGGTGCGGCCTCAGTCGCGCGAGCCTGCTCGGTGGGCGCTGGGATGGACCGCACCGGCTCGGCCGTGGCGGTGGCGCGCGCGGGGGGCGTGGCCGTGTCGGCGGTCGCCGGCCTCGTCGGCGCGGCTGCCGCAGCAGCGGGCGCACCTGACGGCGTGGGAGCGGCCTGCTCCGCCCTCGCGCGCTCCGCCTTCGCGCGCTTCGACTTCTTGGCGGGCTTGTCCTGGGCCTGTGTGTAGCCATACCCGTACGACCCGTACCCGTAGCCGTAGGCGTACGAGTCGGGGCCGCGCGTCGGAACCATCGTCATCGCGACGCCCGCGATGTGCGCACCTGCGGTGTTCAGCGCGTCGACCGCGCCCGACAGCTGGTGGCGGTTGGTGCGGCCGGCCGACACCACGAGGATCGCCCCGCTGGTCGCGTTCGCGAGGATCGCGGCATCCGTCACGGGAAGGAGGGGCGGAGCGTCGCAGAGCACGATGTCGACGTCGCGCTCGAGCGCCTCGAGCAGCTGTCGCATGCTCTTCGAGCCGAGCAGCTCGCTGGGGTTCGGCGGGATCTTGCCGGCGGGGAGCACGTAGAGGCTGCGGTTGCCCCAGGGGAGCATCACGTCGCTCAGGCGTGCCCGGCCGATCAGCACGTCGGTGAGTCCGGCACCGCCCTCGATGCCGAGGTACTCGGCGACCTTCGGCTTGCGCAGGTCGGTGTCGAGCAGGGCCACGCGCTTGCCGGCGTCGGCCAGTGCGATGGCGAGGTTGATGGTCGTGGTCGACTTGCCCTCGCTCGGCACGCTCGAGGTGATCACGTACGACGCGCGGCCGTCGGTCTCGAGGAACTGGAGGTTCGTGCGCATCGCACGGAACGACTCCGAGCGCGGGCTGAGCGGATCCGCGTGGACGATGAGCGGGCGTTCTTTCGCCTTCGGATCGAAGGCGATCGCGCCGATGAGCGGGCGGTCGGTGACCTGCTCCACATCGCGCGGCGTGCGGATGCGCGTGTCGAGCACGGCACGGAGCACCGCCACGCCGATGCCGAGCGCGAGACCCACGAGCGCGCCCAGCGCGAGGTTGAGGGGAACGTTCGGGCTCGACGGCTTGAGTGGCGGCAGGGCGTCCTTCACGCGCTCGACGCGCACGGGGCTGGTATCGGTGCCGTTCGGCGTCTCGAGCCGCTCGACCGTCGACTTGAGCGACGCGCCGAGGGCGTTCGCGACGTCGGCCGCTTGCACCGGATCCGCACCCGTCACCGTGATCGTGATGAGGGTCGTGTTCAGAGCGGCGGATGCTTCGACCTCGGCGGAGAGCTCGCTCGCGGTCATGCCGAGCCCGAGTTCGGCGATCACCGGGTTCATCACGATCGGCGTCGTGACGAGGTTCGTGTAGGTCTGCACGCGGGACTGCGTGAAGTTCGATCCCTGCTGCAGATCCTGGATCGTCGAACCTGACTGGGTCGACACGAATACCGTGCTCTGCGCCTCGTACTGCGGGGTGCGGGTAAGCGACCAGGCTCCGGCGATGCCGAGGCCCAAGAGGGTCGCCACGACGATGATGACCCAGTTCTTGCGGAGGATCCGGATGTAGTCGGTGAGCTCCATGTCGCCTCTCGCGGGGTGCCGGTGTGGTCCGTGAATTCTTACACAGGGCCAGGTCGAGGCCCGGAACGGGTTACGTCAGCGCAGCGCGCACGGTCGCCGCGACCGCCGTGACGGCCGGCTCGAGCTGCTGCGCCGACAGCAGGTATGTCTCCCAGGGCTGCCGGTACGGGTCGACCACGTCGTCGTCGGCGGGATCCTCCGGCGACGGGACGAGACCGCGGTACGAAGCGACGACGGATGCCGCGGCCCGCAGCTTCTCGGACGGTGCCGCGGCGGCATCTGCCGCCGCACGCACCTCGTCGGCGGGAACGGCCGCGGCCAGTCGCGCGAACTCACGGATGGTGAACGTCGAACGCAGGCGGGAGGGCGCCAGCTCGGCGATGGCCCGGCGGTGCTCGCGAGTCATCGCGAGGATCAGGTCGGGCGTGTCGAGGTGCTGCTCGGTGAGGAACCGCGAGCGGTGTGCGTCCGTGTCGGCGTCGGGGACGCCGAGCGCCCGGGCGATATGCGCCGCCTCGACCGTCATCGGGGCCGCGGGGAGACCGCGCGTGCCGGCGCTCGCGACATAAGGGTCGAGGTCCGCGAGACGCGTGCGCAGCAGCTGCTCGGCAAGCGGCGAACGGCAGATGTTGCCCGTGCAGACCGTGAGGATCGCGAACAAGGGGATGCCTCCACGGGGCGGGTAACGTAGGCGCGTGCCTGACCAGCCTAGCGACGCCACGCCCACGGTCGACGTGTGGGCGATCCAGCCACCGGCCGCCGCGACCGCGGACGCGAACGGCGGCGACGCCGTTGTGGGCGAGCCGGCCCCGCAGCGCTCCCGGCGCTCCCCGCACGAGGCTCGCACCGACTGGCGCCTGGGTGGCCGCACCGTGCTGCGGTGGCGCGAGGCCCTGCTCGCCGTGGCCCTGGTGTCGCTCGGCGCCGCCGTGCTTCTCGGGTCGCTCGTCGCCGCGGTGTGGGATTCGCCCTGGGCTGCGGCATCCGCCACCGCCATCCTGTGGATCGGGATGCTTGGCCCGATCGTCTGGGCGTTCACCCGGTCGCGACCGATCGGCCTGCTGCGGTTGCGCGCCATCGATCTGCTCTACGGGCTGGTCTTGGGCGCACTCCTGCGCACGACCCAGGGATGGATCGAGGGGCTCGACGGGAACGCGGCGACCCTCCCGACCCTGCTGCAGGTCGACGGCTCATGGGCGTTCTCGACGGTCGCACTCGACGTCGTGGCGCCCGTCGTGGTCGCGCCGCTCGTCGAGGAGTTCTTCTTCCGTGCCGTGGTGCTCGTCGCTCTCTACACCGTGCTGCGGCGCCCGTTCGGCAAGCTCACCGCCGGGCTGGTGGCAGCGCTCGCCTCGACGGCGTTGTTCGTGCTGGTGCACGGCATCTCGGGCGACGGCGATGCGAGCGGCGTGGTGTCGCTCTCGCTTCTGGGGATGGTGTGTGCGCTGCTGGTGCTGCTGACCGGGCGCATCTGGGGAGCCGTGCTCGTGCACGCGGTCTACAACGCCTCGTACGTGGGTTTGGGCCTGCTCGTAGGCGCAATGACCTAGGTCTTTGGGTATTTCGCGCGGGCTCAATTTGTCCCCCGAATGGGGGACATTTCGCATCTCGCCTTCAATATGTCCCCCGAAAGGGGGACATTGGGACATCTTGGATCGTTTTGTCGCCCTTGTGGGGGACACGCAGTTTGTGTTTTGTCCTCCGTTCGGGGGACAGGTGCGACAATTTGTTACTTTCTGGAAACCTGGGCCCTCTCGCCAAACTCTCAGAATGCGATAGCGTGTGACACGTCGGGCGACCGGGGAGCGCTTGCCCGACACAAATCCCCCCAGCCGATGACGTGCAAATTACTCGGGAGATCTCTGCCATGTTCAAGAAGACTTTCGCCGCGATTGCTGTCGCCGGCCTGCTGGTTCTCGGCGGCGCCGGTGCGGCATCCGCCGACTACACGCCTGACCCCCCGACGGTTGTCGTGAGCGACACCACGCCGGCTGTGGGTCAGACCATCACCATCACGTTCAACAACCTGAACGTCCCCTTCGTCCGCATCACGGTCACCCCCGGCCAGGGCGTCACCCTCGCATCGCTGGTCCACGCCGCGGGTAGCGGCGGGGTGGAGAAGCAGGTCGTCGACGGCTCGGCTTCGGTCCAGTTCACGGCCAGCCAGACCGGCACCTACGTCGTCACCGCCGTGGACGGCCAGGGCAACGTGGTTGCCACGCAGACGCTCACCGTCGGGACGGCCGCTGCCGGCGGTGGCTCGGCCCAGCTGCCCGCCACGGGTGGCGAGGTTCCGGGTGCGTTCATCTGGCTCGGCGTCGGCGCCATCGGCCTCGGCGGCATCGCCGTCGCGGCTGCGGTCGCCCGTCGTCGCGCGGCTGCCACCCGCTGACCTACGACATCACGAAGACCCCGGGCTCCGGCCCGGGGTCTTCGTCTTTTCCGCAGCACGAAGGGTGCGATGGTGAACGACGGGGCCGATGTGTCGGTGGATGCGCCGGGCCACCGGCGCGCGTGGCGACATCCATGGGTGGCACTGGCGGTGGCGGCCGTCGGCGCATTGCTCGCCGCGGCGGTCATCCTCTGGCTCCCGTCGGTGCGCGCGGTGATCTGGGCCTGGCCGCTGATCCTGGTCGCGCTCGTCGACCTGGTGCTGCTGTCGGCTCCGCTGCTCGGCGCGGTCATCGTGGCCGCCCGGGTGACACAGGAGCGGTTGACTGTGGCCACGGGGTTGCGCGGATTCTCGTGGATCGACGTCGTCGCGGGGCTGGGCGTCGGGCTCGTCGCGCGAGCGCTCGTGGAGCTCGTCGCGCCCTCCACCGGTGGCCTCGGGGGCGGGCTGATCCCGGATGACTCGAGCGTGATGGCCGCGATGATCGTCACCCTGGCAGGCGCCGTTCTCGTCACTCCCTTGATAGAGGAGCTGTTCTTCCGCGGATTGCTCCAGCGCTCGTTGGCCGATGCGCTTGCGGGCGCGGGGCGGTGGGTCGCCGGTCCGGTGTCCGTGCTCTTCTCGACGGCGCTGTTCGCGGGACTGCACGCACTTGCGGTAGGACCGTTCGTCCCCGTCGGCCTGCTGCTCGGCACCGTGGCTGTGGGGCTGGGGTGCGGCGTGCTGACGCTGCTGACCGGCAGGCTCGCCGGGGCCTTGACGGCGCACGTCGTCTTCAACGCGGTCGGGGCGGCGCTGCTGATCTGGTGAGGCCGCGGGGCGCAGCATCCGTTCCTCTTATATAGGGCGATCGCAGCCCGGGCGCGTGGACCCACGAAGGGTCACACCCCGTGGGGCATGCCAGGGGCGGCGGACTGAGAACCGGCACCTGAGTCGGCATCCGAGCCGGCAGTGTCCGTGCTCACTGCGTCCGGCTCAGTCGAGCTGCGGTGCGAGTTCCTTGATCCACTGGGCCAATTCCGGGCCGAGGTCCTCCCGGTCGAGGGCGAGCCGGATGCTCGACTTGAGGTAGTCGAGGCGATCGCCGGTGTCATAGCGGCGACCATCGAACACGACACCGAGCACCGGTCCGGCGATCTGCTCGTCATCGGCGAGCACCTCGAGGGCATCCGTCAGCTGGATCTCGCCACCCTTGCCGGGATCGGTGCGCTCGAGCACGTCGAAGATCTCAGGCTTGAGCACGTAGCGACCGATGATCGCCAGGTTGCTCGGTGCCTCGTCGGCCGACGGCTTCTCGACCAGAGCCTTGATTCTCACGATGTCGACTTCGTCGGTGGTCTCGACGTCGGCGCACCCGTACAGGTGGATCTGGCTCGGATCCACTTCCATGAGCGCGACGACCGTCGCCGACTGGCCCTGCGAGACTTCGATCATGCGGGAGAGCAGCGGGTCGCGGGCGTCGATGAGGTCATCGCCGAGGAGAACGGCGAAGGTCTCGTTGCCGACGTGCTTGCGGGCGCGCAGCACCGCGTGACCGAGACCGCGCGGGTCGCCTTGGCGGACGAAATGGACGTCCGCGAGCGAACTGGAATGCATGACCCGCTCGAGCTTCGTCATGTCGCCCTTGCGGTGAAGCGTGTCCTCGAGCTCGGTCACGCGGTCGAAGTGGTTGGCGAGCGCGTTCTTGTTGCGTCCGATGATGACGAGCACATCGTCGATGCCCGCGGCCACCGCCTCTTCGACGACGTACTGAATGGCGGGCTTGTCGACGACGGGGAGCATCTCCTTCGGCATCGCCTTGGTGGCAGGGAGGAAGCGCGTACCCAAGCCTGCGGCGGGGATCACGGCTTTGATCGACGGTGCATTCATGAGAAGAAGGTTAGAGACATCGTGTAAACGAGGTGTGACAGATGTCGCACGATGTGTCGCGGGAACGAGCCGGCGCGTGAGGCGCACGGCGTGGCGCTCCCGACGTGACGAGGTCTGCGGGTAATGCGCCGGTTTGGCCGAGGCATCCGCGTCGCGTAGTATTGATCTTTGGTGTGCGGCTCAGCTGACCCGGCACCACGAACGTGAGCCCTCCACTGGCGTGTTCCGCCTCCGATCCGGAGCAGAACCACCCCGGAGTGGGATTCACGAACTCCTCCGTTCGAATCAAGAAAGCAGCACTACTGTGACGCGCACTTACACCCCCAAGGCTGGCGAAATCCAGCGCGAGTGGCTGGTCATCGACGCGACCGACGTCGTTCTCGGCCGCCTCGCCTCGCACGCCGCCACCCTCCTCCGTGGCAAGCACAAGCCGACGTTCGCACCGCACGTCGACCAGGGCGACTTCGTCATCATCATCAACGCCGAGAAGGTCGCGCTGACGGGCCAGAAGCTCGAGCAGAAGAAGGCGTACCGTCACTCGGGTTACCCGGGCGGCCTGAAGTCGGTCACCTACTCGGAGCTCCTCGAGAAGAACCCGGTCCGCGCCGTGGAGAAGGCCGTCCGCGGCATGCTCCCGAAGAACTCGCTCGGCCGCGACCAGCTGTCGAAGCTCAAGGTGTACCGCGGTGCCGAGCACCCGCACGCCGCGCAGAAGCCCACCGCGTACGTTTTCGACCAGGTCGCCCAGTAAGCGCCGCAGAGACAAGGACACACTGATGGCGAACATCGAAGAAGAAACCACCAACTACTCGACCGAGACCCCGCTCGACGAGACCGTGACCCCCGTCGAGCGCCCCGTGCTCTCGGTGTCGGGTGCGGCCGTCGGTCGCCGCAAGCAGGCCATCGCCCGCGTGCGCGTCATCCCCGGCTCGGGCACCATCACCGTCAACGGCCGTGCGTTCGAGGACTACTTCCCGAACAAGCTGCACCAGCAGCTCATCACCGACCCGTTCACGGTGCTCAACCTCACGGACGCGTACGACGTCATCGTGCGCATCTCGGGCGGTGGCCCCTCGGGCCAGGCCGGCGCGCTGCGCCTCGGCATCGCTCGTGCGCTGAACGAGATCGACACCGAGAACAACCGTCCGACCCTGAAGAAGGCCGGCTTCCTCTCGCGTGACGCCCGCGTCATCGAGCGCAAGAAGGCCGGTCTCAAGAAGGCCCGCAAGGCGCCTCAGTACTCGAAGCGCTGATCGGCGTCATCTCCGTATGCCGATCTTTGGCACGGACGGGGTGAGGGGGCTGGCCAACGGCCCCCTCACCGCCGATCTCGCACTGTCCCTGGCCCAGGCGACCGCCGTCGTCCTGGGCCAGGGTCGTACTGCCGAGGCGCGCCGCGCCGCCGGCAAGCGCCTCACCGCCGTCGTCGCGCGCGATCCGCGCGTCTCGGGCGAGTTCCTCTCCGCCGCAGTCGAGGCGGGCCTCGCCTCGTCGGGCGTCGACGTCTTCGATGCCGGCGTGCTGCCCACCCCGGCGGCCGCGTTCCTGATCGCCGATATCGATGCCGACTTCGGCGTCATGGTCTCGGCATCCCACAATCCCGCTCCCGACAACGGCATCAAGATCTTCGCGCGAGGTGGCGTGAAGCTGCCCGACGTCGTCGAGGAGCGCATCGAGAGCGCGATGTCGGGCCCGAAGCTGCTGCCCACCGGCGGCGCCATCGGCCGCATCCGCCGGTTCGCCGACGCCGAAGACCGGTACGTCGTGCACCTGCTCGGCTCGCTGCCCCACCGCCTGGACGGCCTGCACGTCGTGCTCGACTGTGCGCACGGTGCGGCATCCGGAGTCTCTCCTGAGACCTTCAAGGATGCCGGCGCCCGCGTCACCGTCATCGGCGCCGACCCCGACGGCCTCAACATCAACGACGGCGTCGGCTCGACGCACCTCGACGTGCTGTCGAAGGCCGTTCTCGAGCACGGTGCCGACGTCGGCATCGCGCACGACGGCGATGCCGACCGCTGCCTCGCGGTCGACGCGACCGGCAAGGTCGTCGACGGCGACCAGATCATGGCGATCCTCGCGGTCTCCATGAAGAACCGCGGCCGCCTCAAGGACGACACGCTCGTCGCCACCGTGATGAGCAACCTCGGCCTGCACCGCGCGATGTCGGCCCACGGCATCCACGTCGAGACGACCGCGGTCGGCGACCGCTATGTGCTCGAGCGCATGAACGAGGGCGGCTACTCGCTCGGCGGCGAGCAGTCCGGCCACGTCATCATGAGCGACTACGCGACGACGGGTGACGGCCTGCTCACCGGCCTGCACCTGGTCGCCGAGATGGCGCGAACGGGCAAGACGCTCGCCGAGCTGGCTTCGATCATGACGGTGTACCCGCAGGTGCTCGTGAACGTGAAGGACGTCGACCGGTCGCGTGCGGCGAGCGACGAGGGTGTTCAGGATGCCGTGGCTCGCGCGAGCGCCCAGCTCGGCCTGTCGGGCCGTGTGCTGCTGCGTCCGTCCGGCACCGAGCAGCTCGTGCGGGTGATGGTGGAGGCGTCGTCGGAGGACGAAGCGCGCCGCCACGCCGACGAGCTCGCCGGCGTCGTGCGCAAGCGCCTCGCGCTGTAACCGCGGCGGTTCGGTTCGCGCGGCGGAGGCGGCGCCGGCGGTGGGCGGCCGACCCCGCACAGGGTACCCGGCCCGATCCGGTGACCGCGCTGACCAGGGGAAATCCCCCATGACGCCCTCCCCGTCGCCGACGTACACTGGCCGTCTTCTCAGCGATGAGGACGGAGCTGGGCATGGGACTTCGGGGGAAGACCGGCGCACCACAGGGCGGTCCGCCGCGGCCACGCGACGAGCACGACGACGACCTCGAGGCGGAACGCGAGCGAGAAGCGGCGCTCGCCGGACTGTTCGGTCCGCTGCTCGTGGGGGAACGGCAGCAGCCGACCGCTGTCGCCGCTGCCAGCGCCCGCATCATGGCGCACCACGGTGCCGCCGCGGCATCGGTTCCGGCGACCGCACCGACGGTTGCCGCGCTGCTGTCCGTCCCGCCGGCCCGTGTCACCGTTCCCGCGCCGGCTGCGGCCGTCCCGGCGTCGCCCGAGGCGCCGATCCCTCGGCCGACGAAGCCGGCTCCGCCGATTCCCTCCACCGTCGTCGCTGCGAACCTGCCAGCAGGGTCAGCCGCGGCCACTGCCGAACTCGCCGAAGCCGGCGACGATTCCCTCGCCACTGGGGGACCCGCGGCGAGCGCGCCCGGATCAGGGGACAGTCCCCGCGCGCTCGCCGCGACGGTCGCTGAGGGCGCGCCCACCCCCGTCGGTCATCAGGTCCTGCCTCCGCGCACGGCACCGCTCGAGGTCGCACTGCTCGTCGAGGCGCAGCGGCCGGCATCGCCGAACACGGCCGAGACCGCGCCGCGCACCAGCCGCCCTGCGCGACGGAGTGCGGCGGCGCGCTGGGGGCTGGTGGCGGCATCCGTCATCGTCGTCGGAGCTCTCGTCACCACCGGAACCGTCACGGTGCAGTCGGCCATGGCCCGCGACCGACTGGCGGCCGCGGTCGCTCAGCTCGATGAAGCCGCGGCCGGCGTCGTCGCGGCACAAGCCGACCTCGACGCCGCGATCGTCGAGGATGCCGCGCTCGGCGCGGACAGTGATGCCGCCGTCGCCGCAGCCGAACCCGTGCTCGCCCAGCTCGCCGGGATCAGCGACGACGCTGCGCTTCAGGAAGCGCAGGTAGCGGTCGATGAGCTGATCGCAGCGGCCGGCGCAGCGCCCGTCACCCGCCCGGACGCAGGTACGCGGACAACCGTGGACACGGCGGATGTCGAGGCCGTCGCCGCTGCCACGCATGACGCCGATGGCGTCCGCGCCGACCTCGTCGCGGCGGCATCCGATGTTCGCACCGCCTCCGCGGCGCTCGAGGCTCGGATCGAGGCGCTGCGCGCGGCCGTCCTCGCGCTCGGTGCGTCGCTGCCGGCCTCCGCGGATCGGATCGCCGCCGAGAACCCGCTGCCGGCGGCCGAGCTGCGAGACGCGGTGCTCACCGCAGCGGCGGCGGCCGCTGCGGCACGCGAGAACGCCGACGCCCTCGCGGCGATGGGCTCGTACGCCGGCGCGGTGGCGGCGCTGCGCGGCGAACAGGATCGGATCGCCGCCGAGCAGCAGCGACTCCACGAGCTGGAGCAGCAACGCGCGGCGCAGCGGCCGCGGTCGCAGCAGTCCCCAGAGCAGACGTCGGATCCGGCACCCGCGCCGGACCAGGGTTCTGCGCCGCAGACTCCGTCGGCCCCGTCGCCGCAGCCCCCGCCGCAGCCCGAGCCCGGCCCGCAACCCGGGCCCGACCCGCAGCCGGACCCTGACCCGGACCCGGAACCGCAACCAGACCCCGGGCCTCGCGATGGATGGCCCTGGGGGCCGTGGCCACCCTGGCAGGGCTGAGGCGGCGCCCCTTCCCTGCACCTCGTCAGCGCCACTCTGAGCGCATCTCGACAGGAGACATCGTGACCGAACCCATCGTCGTCGGAATCACAGACGCCCCCGCCGCGCTCCGGGCGGTGGAGTGGGCGGTGAAACGCGCGTCGGCCCATCGTCTTCCCCTCAAGCTCATCGAGGTCGTGGGGGGCGCGGTCGGCGCGATCGGCGAGGATGAGGTCATCGAACGCGCGGTCGCGGCAGCCCGTGAACGCGTCGAGGCCACGGCATCCGCTCTGCCTCGCCTCGGGCTGAAGGTGTACATGCGGGTCGATCGCGGCAACCCGGTCGCCGTGCTCACGGATGCCTCGGCCCACGCGTCGCTGCTGGTGATCGGAAGCGATCACCAGGACGGATCCGGGGGACGGCGCGGTGCGCACGGGCAGCGGATCGCCGCCGGGGCGCGGTGCCCTGTCGTGGTCGTGCCGGACGTGGACGTGTCGAAGCGCAGCGGGGTGGTGGTGGGCGTCGACGGCTCACCGGCTTCGGAGAAGGCGATCGCGTTCGCGGCCGCCGAGGCCGATCGTCTCGGTGAGCCGCTGATCGCCGTGGCCGCGTGGACCCCGCTCGAGGTGCCGCGGAACATGGCCGTCTACCCGGCGGAGTATCTCGAGAACATGGAGAAGCTCACCGCCGAAGCCCTCGGCCTGTCGCTCGCCGGACTCCGCTCCCGGTACCCCGACCTCGAGATCGATCGTCGCGTCGAGCGGGGGTATCCGTCGCAGATCATCAACGACCTCGCCTCCTCGGCGCGACTCGCGGTGGTCGGGTCGCACGGACGTGGCGCGCTGGCACGCTTCCTGCTCGGCTCGGTCAGCCAGGACGTGCTGGGCAGGCTTGCGACCGTCACGGCCGTCGTGCGCTGAACCTCGGCGCCGCGCACTCGGAGGGAGCGCCGCTCGGCCTAACCTGGAGCAATGGCGAACCGCTCGACGACCGGAGGCGGACGCCCGCGCGTCAGCGATGTGGCGGCGGCCGCAGGCGTCTCGCCGACGACGGTCTCGCACGCCCTCAGTGGCGCGCGCGCCGTCAACGCCGAGACCAAGGAGCGGATCCTCGCGGTGGCGCGCGAGCTCGGGTACGTGCCCGACCGGGTGGCGAGCGGCCTGCGCCGACGGCGCACCGGGGTCGTCGGCCTGATCGGCGACGACCTCGCCGCGACGCCGTTCGCGGGGCGCATCATCGAGGGCGCCCGTCGCGCCGGGCTCGAGCGCGACGTGCTGCTGATGGTGGGCGAGAGCGGAGGTGACGCCGCCGCCGAGAGCGACCTCGTCTCGCGATTCCTCGCGCAGCGTGTCGACGGCCTCCTCATCGCCCGCATGTACCACCAGCGCGTGGATCGTCCCGCCGTCCCCGACGATGTGCCGGTGGTGCTCGTCGATGCGGCTCCCGAGCCGGGATGGCATGTGGATGCCGTCGTGCCCGACGAGGCGCAGATCGCGACGCTGGCGTGCGAGCGGCTCACGCGGGAGGGGCACCGCGAGATCGCCTACGTCGGCACGACCGATGAGTCGCGGGCGGCTCGCGGCCGCCTGATCGGGGTGCGCTCGGCTCTGGGGGATGCCGGCATCGCCATCGACGACGGCAGGCTCGAGTTCTGCACCTCGGACGCCGTCGGGGGCCGCGAGGCCGGCGGGCGCCTGCTCGACCAGTCGCGTCCGCCGACCGCGATCATCTGCTTCAACGACCAGATCGCGATGGGGGTGATGCAGGCCGCGGCGCGGCGCGCGATCGCCGTGCCCGCTGGGCTGTCGGTGGTCGGCATCGACGACCTGCATCCGGTCGCCGATGCCCTCGATCCCGGACTCACGACGGTCGCGCTTCCGCACGACGAGATCGGACGGTGGGGGATGACGCGGCTGCTGGATCGCATCGACGGCACCGCACCGCCTGTCGGCGAGGGCGTGCACCAGCTGCGGGGCTGGCTCGTCGAGCGCGGCTCCGTCGCCGCGCCCGCCGCCCGCTGAGCCGCGTGCCGCCTAGCGGCGCCCCATCCGATCGACGGGGGCGACGCTCAGAGGAGTGAGGCTCGCATCGGTGACGCTCACCGCGCCGTCCGCGCCCTCGATGCGCAGCCCGCGCTCGCCGGCCGACCCGTAGGTCGCCATGGTCAGCGCCACGGCGCCATCGCCGGCGAAGACCTCCACCGACGCGGCATCCACGACGATGTCGAGATCGACCCGCCCATCCGTCGGTACGACCCTCGCCGTGCGCACCTCGCGGTACGCCTCGGGCATCCCGTCGGCGACGGCATCCGCGTCGCGCGTCACGAACGCGACTTCCGCGGCGAAGTCGTAGCCGACGGTCGCGAAGGTGCCGTCCCCGGTGAGCACTTTGACGCGGAGTTCGCCGGTGTCTGCGACAGCCTCAGACGCGGTGAGCCTCAGCCGATAGGCGCCCGACGCCGGCACGTCGACCTCGAACGCCGTGTCGCCGTCGACCCGCCCGTCCGCGAGCGGCCGGCGCTCGCCGGCCAGTGCGTCCAGCTCCGCGGCCGGCGTCGAATGCAGCGTGGCGCCCGCCCCGTTCGCGCGCAGGGAGATCGTGCGAACGAGGGTGTCCGATCCGCCGTGCCAGTCTTCGCCGGGGAGGCGGTCGGCGTAGGCCCAGTTGTTCATCCAGCCGATGCCGTACCGCGACGCCAGACGGTCGCCGCCCTCGAGCCGGGGGTCGTCCCACGTGACGGCCGCGTAGTAGTCGGGACCATGGTCCAGCCACTGGTGCCCGGTTCCGTCGGCCGTGAAGCGCTCGCCGTCCCACTGACCCACCCAGTACGCGGTGCCGGTGGTCATGCCCTCCGCCCCGCCGTTGGCGCCGGCGACGAGCACCCATCGCACGTCGTCAGCATCCCCGTCCACCGAGAGGGGGAACAGGTCGGGGCATTCGAGCACTCCGAGTCCCGTCGTCGTGAAGTCCGAGACGTACGTCCACTCGCGCAGGTCCGGCGAGGTGTAGAAGCCGATCCGGTCGTGCTCGGCCAGCGCCATCACCCAATGCCCGGCCGTTTCGTCCCAGAACACGCGCGGGTCGCGCCAATCGGCGACGCCGGGGTTGTCCATCACCGGGTTGCCGTCGTACGACTCGAAGCTGTAGCCGCCGTCGCGTGAGAAGAAGAGCGACTGTCGCTGCACGCCGTCCACCTGCTGGGTGACGATCGCGATGACCGCGCCGGCGCCGAACCCGGCGGTCCCGTGCTCGTCGACCACGGCGGTGCCTGTCCAGATGTCACCGAGCCCGTTGGCGTACTTCTCGATCGCGACGCCCTGATCCTGCCAGTGCACGAGGTCGGTCGAGGTCGCGTGAAACCACGCGGTGCCGTTCCCGTCGGGGTAGTCCGCGTTGTACAGGTAGTAGTAGTGCCACACGCCGTCCAGGAGGAACGGCTTCTGCGGATCGTTCATCCAGTTCTCGCCGGGCGTGATGTGGATCCCCGGCCGATGCGGCGACCAGCCAGCCGGCCGCTCGGACGCGCCGGCCGACGGCTCCGTCGGCGACGGGCTCGGCCCGGCGTCCCGGTGAGACGGCACGCCGACCGCCAGTACGGTCACCGCGGCGACGACGAGCACCGCGATCGCCACCACGGCGATCAGGAGCGAGCGGCGGTGGCGGGTCGTGAAGCGGGTGTCGTCCGCGGGCATGACGGATCCTTCCGTTGTCGGTCGAGTGGGCGTTGTCGGTCGTGTGGGGATGCGGCGGACGGATGCCCCGGCACGAGGCCGTGCCGAGGCATCCGTTGCTCTGTCGCTGCGGTCAGCGCAGGGTCTTCTCGTTGCCGCCGGGGTTGACGTTGATGTTCGCCGGGATGTCGGCGTAGCCGCCGAGCCCGCCATCGCCGTACGAGTAGTCGACCGCCGACGAGGCGCCGTCGATGTCGATCTTGACGGTCGGGGCGAGAGTGCCGCCGCGGCGGAAGTCGCCCTCCGTGCCGACCGTGTCGATGAACGACTGCACCAGTCCGCCGGGCATCACGTAGTGCGAGTACGCCTGGAAGTGCCCGATCGGCTGGTTGAAGTCCGGGGCGAACGGCTGTCCGCCCGCGAAGTTCAGGTTCGTCGGGTTGCCGAGGGCGAGGCCCGAGCCGGCGTTCATCGGCTGGTAGTCGCTGCGGATGCCGTCGCCGACGAAGCCGTAGACGCCCTCAGGGCCATCGATGCCGTTCGCGAACGTGCCACGGTGGCTGATGGTGAAGAGGTAGTACTTGCCGTCCTTCATATAGATCTGCGGACGCTCGGTCTGGTCCGTGACGCA
This sequence comes from Microbacterium psychrotolerans, assembly GCF_031085295.1. GTDB lineage: Bacteria > Actinomycetota > Actinomycetes > Actinomycetales > Microbacteriaceae > Microbacterium > Microbacterium psychrotolerans. Next base: position 279,346 of record NZ_JAVFWO010000003.1, read on the forward strand.
GTTCGCCGACAGGATCGGCGGCAGGAACTCCCACTCGGTGAGCTCCTTGTTCTTCGCCTTGGCGAGGCCGACATTGCCGATCTGGTACGTGGCGCCCGAAGCGTTCACCTGCTCGATCGTCTCTGCGAAGGGATCCCCCTCGCGGTAGCCGAGGTCCTCCTCGTTGCACGTCGCGCTCTCGCGGGGCATGGCGGAGTTGCCTTCGAAGACCATGAAGGTCTCACCGGGGTGGGCCGGGTCCTCGAAGGTGAACGGGTCGCGGAAGTTGAAGAACTCGTTCTGCGCACCGGTCTGGTAGTACGTGCCATCGGCCTGCAGCAGGTCGGTGACCTCGTCGAACCCCGTCAGCTTCACACCGTTCTTGTTGGCGTGCACCTTGCCCACGCTCAGCGCGATGCGCGGGTCGTAGGGCTTGCGGTTGCTGCCGTCCTCGTTGCGGTAGAAAGCGACATCCGTGAAGAACAGCTTGATCTCGCCGCCCTTCGAGATGCGCGCCGAACCCGACCACTGGGTCTGGTGGCTGTACGACTGGTCGGGGAAGATCTTGCCGGTCACGCCCTCGTCGAAGACCAGGCCGCCGTATGTCCAGCCGCCGTTCTCCGGGCGCTCGTCCGCGGGGATGCCTGCAGGGCGGTAGAAGTAGCCGATCTTCGCGAACACGTGCCGCTCGTCGAACACGAGGTTGCGGTCGGCCACGAGCGAGAAGATGATCTCCTGGCCGTTGACGCTGTACTGATTGGCGTCCTCATCGGTCAGCGGCCAGGAGTCCCAGACCCAGACCTCCTCGTTGCTCATGTCGGGGAAGTCCTGCGGGACCGCGGGCATCGTGAGCTCGGCGGGCATCGAGTTCTGCTTCGAGCCGGCGGTGGGATCGGACAGGCGCTTCAGCTGCCGCGCGTCCGCGCGGGTCCACTTGGCGGTGAAGTCGTCCTCGGGGGCGTACGCCTGCTGGGTGTGGACGGTCGGCTCGGGGCCGTCCTGCAGATCGGGCAACGCCACCGCGGGGGCCGGCGTGACAGCGGCAGCGGCCGGTAGGCCGACCAGTGCCGACGCCGCCACGGCGGCGGCGGTGACGGCGCCGGTCAGGATACGCCTGACGTGCTTCGGGGGAGTGTTCATTCCTGGAGCTCCTTCGAGATCAGGCGATGCAAATCGATTTGCATCGCCTATCCATAGTGACACGGACCCGGGGATCGCGCATGTCGGCCGTTCGGGGGACAGGGCGTGCCGGATGTCCCGCTTGACGCGGCGCCGCTCGTCGGTTCATAATCGATCCCGTCCGATAAATCGATTTATCACGATGGAGTGCGACACATGGCGAGGGCCCGGATCTCAGACGTGGCGGCGGCAGCCGGCGTCTCGGTGACCACCGTGTCGCTCGTCATGAACGATGTGGAGTCGCGGATCTCCGAGGAGACACGCACGCGCGTCCGCGAGGCCGCGCGAGCGATCGGATACGCTCCGAGCTCCGTCGCCCGCGGGTTGCGTACGCAGCAGACCCGCACTGTGGGCCTCATCTCCGACCAGATCGCGACGACCCCGTTCGCCGGGGACATGCTCGCCGGCGCGCAGGACGCGGCGCGAGAGAACGGCTACCTCGTCTTCCTCATCGACACCGGCGGCGACAGTGCGATCGAAGCGGACGCGATCCGCGCGCTCACCGCTCAGCAGGTCGACGCGCTCATCTACGCGTGCATGTGGCATCAGGTGGTCCCGGCTCCGGCCGGACTGCCCGCGGGAGCGGTCTTCCTCGACTGCCGGCCCGAGAACGGGGGGTACCGCTCCGTCGTCCCCGACGATCGCGCCGGGGGAGCGGCGGCCGTGCGGGAACTGGTCGCCGCCGGGCATCGGCGCATCGCCTACATCGACACCGACGACACTCCCATCGCGTCCAATCTGCGCCACGAGGGCTACCTCGAAGTGCTGGCTGAGCACGGCATCCCGGTCGATCCGGCGCTCCACGTGCAGGGCGAGACCACCGCCCGCGGCGGTCGCGCCGCCTTCGAGCAGCTCCTCGAGCTCCCCGAGGAGCAGCGCCCCACCGCGATCTTCTGCTTCAACGACCGCATGGCGGCCGGCGTGTACATCGCCGCGCACCGTCGCGGTCTCGACATCCCGCGGGACCTCTCGATCGTCGGCTACGACGACCAGCAGCTCGTCGCCGCGGAACAGGATCCCCCCCTCACCACCATCGCCCTGCCCCATTACGACATGGGCCGCTGGGCGATGGAGGTCGCGCTCGGCGTCCGCGCAGAGGGGGACGAGGACGCCACGCACCTCATGGAGTGTCCCGTCATCCGACGAGACTCCGTTGGCCCGCCGCCGGCGCAAGTCGCCAAACCGAACCGGCGACGGGCTTCACACACCGAGAGGCCGCCGGAGGCGGCCACCGATCGGTGACCCACGCGGGCGTGAGTCACCAAGAAAAGGAAACCACAACAATGCGCACAAGGACCCCGATCCTCGTGTCCGCAGGGCTGGTCACGGCGATCGCCTTGACCGGCTGCGGGCAGGCCGGTCAAGGAGACGCCACCACCGCGGACGGCCGCACACAGTTGACGATGTGGACCCACTCGGCGGGAAACCCCGCCGAGCTGGAGGTCTACGAGCAGATCATCTCCGACTTCAACGACTCGCAGGACGAGTACGAGGTCGTCCACGAGTCGTTCCCGCAGGGCGCTTACAACGACGCGATCGTCGCGGCCGCGGCATCCGGCGATCTTCCCTGCCTCCTCGATCTCGACGGGCCGATCATGCCCAACTGGGCGTGGGCGGGCTATCTGCAGCCGCTCGAGCTGCCGACCGAGCTCACCGACTCGCTGCTGCCCACCGCGGTCGGCAAGTGGGACGGCGAGATCTACTCCGCCGGGTACTGGGATGCCGCGCTCGCGATCTTCGCCCGCGAATCGGTGCTCGAAGGCAACGGCATCCGGATCCCGACGGTCGAGGAGCCGTGGACCAAGGATGAGTTCGACGGCGCGCTGGCCACGCTGAAGGCGGCCGGCTACGAGACCCCGATCGACATCGGCGCCGAAGACACCGGCGAGTGGTGGCCCTACGCGTACTCGCCGTTCCTGCAGAGCTTCGGCGGCGACCTGATCGACCGTTCGACGATGCTCTCGGCCGACGGCGCGCTCAACGGCCCCGAGGCCACCGCATGGGGCGAGTGGTTCGCGGGCCTGTTCGCGGACGGGTATGCCGGCAACAGCGGCACGGTCGGCAACCAGGAGTTCGTCGACGACGAGGTCGCGCTCAGCTACACGGGCGTCTGGAACGCGGTCACAGCACTCGATGCGGTCGGCGACGACCTGCTGATCCTGCCCCCGCCGGACCTCGGCACCGGTCCCAAGATCGGTGGCGGCTCGTGGCAGTGGGCGATCTCGTCCGAGTGCAACGACGCCGACGGCGCTCGCGAGTACCTCGAGTTCAGCTTCCAGGACAAGTACATCACCGAGTTCGCCGACAAGCAGGTCGTGATCCCGGCGACGGATGCCGCCGCGCAGGCGTCCGAGTACTTCGGGGATGACGGCGTGCTGCGCCCGTTCGTCGAGTTCTCGCAGGAGTACGCCGTGCTCCGCCCCGAGACTCCCGCCTACGCCGTGATCTCGACGACGTTCGAGACCGCCGCCAAGGACATCATGAACGGCGCGGACGTGCAGGAGACGCTCGACCGCGCCGTGTCGGAGATCGACGCGAACATCGCGTCGAACGACGGGTACGGCTTCCAGTGATCCCCGCGCCGGCGAGGGCGTGAAGCCCTCGCCGGCGCATCTTCAGAGAGACCTGCCATGACTGTCACTCCACCGACGGTCGCCGCCGAAGAACCTCGGCGCGCCTACCGTCGCTTCCGCTCCATCAAGGGACGCGAGACCTGGGCCGGACTGGGCATGATCGCCCCTGCTGGCATCCTCCTCGTCCTGTTCCTCATCGTCCCCGTGATCCTCGCCTTCACGCTGTCGTTCACCAACGCGCGGCTGATCTCGCCGAACCCGCCGCGGTTCGTCGGCTTCGACAACTTCATCCGCGCCTTCACCGCCGACCCGGTGTTCGTGCAGTCCGTGGGCAACACCGCCGTCTTCGCGCTCGTGGTCGTGCCCGTGCAGGCGGGACTCGGGCTGCTGCTGGCGGTCCTCGTGAACCGCCGCATGCGAGGAGTCACCGCGTTCCGCGTGATCTTCTTCATCCCGGTCGTCACCTCGATCGTCGTGGTGTCGATCCTGTGGAAGTTCATGTACCAGAAGGACGGCCTGATCAACTCGATGATCGATGCGCTGACCTTCGGGGCGTGGTCGGGCGTCGACTGGCTCAACGACCCCAAGACGGCCTTGGGCGCCATCATCGTCCTCTCCATCTGGCAGGCCGTCGGGTTCCACATGATCATCTGGCTCTCCGGACTCCAGACGATCCCCGAGGAGCTGTACGAGGCCGCGAAGATGGACGGCGCGAGCCCCTGGCGCCAGTTCACCAACGTCACCTGGCCGGGCCTGCGACCCACGATGGTCTTCGTGCTCGTGACCATCACGATCGCGGCGCTCGGGCTGTTCGTGCAGGTGGATGTCATGACGCAGGGCGGCCCGGTCAACTCGACGTCGACGATCGTCTTCCACGCCGTGCGCAAGGGCTACGAGCAGCAGGAGATCGGCTATGCCGCGGCGATCTCGCTGATCTTCTTCGTCGCGGTGCTCGCGATCGCGCTCATCCAGCGCCGGCTCACCCGAGAGAAGGACTGACATGACCGCCACCAGAACGCTCACCACGGCGCCTGCATCGCGGCGCTCGTCGGCGCCCGCACAGCCTGTCCGCAGCGAGAAGAAGCACCGGCTCCGCGGGAAGATCCTCCTCTACGTCGCGATGTCACTGTTCGGCGTCATCTTCCTGTTCCCGCTGGTCTTCATGTTCGTGTCGAGCCTCAAGCCCGACAGCCAGATCCTGCAGGACATCGACTCGCCGATGGCGTTCCTGCCGGTCGGCGACATCAGCCTCGACAACTACTTCGGCGTCTTCGATCGCGTGCCCGTCGCGCAGTTCCTCTTCAACTCCGTGTTCGTCACCGTCCTCACCGTCGGACTCGGTCTCATCGTGAACTCGATGGCGGGCTTCGCGCTGTCGCGACTGCAGTGGAAGGGGCGCATCGTCGTCCTCGCGCTGGTGATCGCCACGCTGATCGTGCCGTTCGAGACGATCGCGGTGCCGATGGTCTACTGGGTCGCGCAGCTGCCGACCCTCGTGATCGAGGGCGGGGTGCTCAAGTACGACTTCGGCTGGCTCAACACCTACGAGGTGCAGATCGTGCCGTTCATCGCGAACGCGTTCTCGATCTTCCTGTTCACGCAGTACTTCTCGACGATTCCGAAGTCGCTCGACGAGGCGGCTCGGATCGACGGCGCCAGCTGGTTCACCATCTACCGCCGCATCCTGGTGCCGCTGTCGGGACCTGCATTCGCGACGGTCGCGATCCTCACCTTCCTGCCGGCGTGGAACCAGTACCTGTGGCCGCTCATGGTGGTGCAGAAGGAGGAGCTGCGACCCGTCATGGTCGGCATGCAGTACTTCTTCCAGCTCAACACCGCCTGGGGCGAGGTGATGGCGTACACGTCGCTCATCACCATCCCGGTGCTGATCGTGTTCCTCATCTTCCAGCGGGCATTCGTGAGCAGCATCGCGGCGAGCGGGGTGAAGGGATGAGCACGGATGCCGCGACGCGCGTCGTCGTGGTCGGCGAGTCGCTGGTCGACATCGTGCACCGCGCCGGCGGGGCGGTCGATGAGGCGCCTGGCGGCAGTCCCGCGAACGTCGCCCTGACGCTCGGACGCCTCGGCCGCGCGCCGATCCTCGTCACACGACTCGCCGACGACGACCGAGGGCGCCGCGTGCGCCGCTGGCTCGAGCAGTCCGGGGTGGCCGTCGACGCCATCGCTGCACCGCGGACGTCGACCGCCACCGCGGTCCTCGATGCGAGCGGTGCCGCGACGTACACCTTCGACCTTGAGTGGGATCTCGGCGACGACGTCGCCCGCCTCGCAGAGGACGTGCCGGCCTCGGCCGACCTCGTGCACATCGGCTCGGTCGCCGCGTTCCTCGAACCCGGCGCGGGCCAGGTCGCCGCACTCGTGCGCGCGGTGCACGGCCGCGCGATCATCACCTACGACCCCAACATCCGCCCGTCGCTCGTGCGCGACCCGCACGGGGTCCGCGCGCGGGTGGCGGAGTTCATCGGCATCGCCGATGTCGTCAAGACCAGCGACGAAGATGTGCAGTGGCTGCACCCCGGCCGGGATGCGATCGAGGTCGCGCGCGAGTGGGTGCTCGGCGGTCCAGCCCTGGTCGTGGTCACGCGCGGCGCGGAGGGGGCGATCGCGGTCAGCGCTGACGCCGAAGTCGTGGTTCCCGCAGTGGCCACCGACGTCGTCGACACGGTGGGTGCCGGTGACACGTTCATGGGCGCCCTGATCGACGGCCTTCTCGCTCGCGAGGAGGGTGTCGGCGTGCGGACGCCGGGTCGCGGCATCCGTCCCGACGAACTCGAGGCGCTCCTGCGGCGCTCTGCAGCAGCTGCCGCGATCACGGTGTCGCGACCGGGCGCCGATCCGCCGCGGCGGGAGGAACTGCTCGCGCGGACCGCGTGACGCGGACCGCTGCTCGTATCCGCGACGATCTGTCTCCGGCTCTCCAGCCGGCCCATCTCAGCCGGCGCGCCCTATCGCGCCCGACTCGAAAGGCTTCTCCCTTGTTCGACCTCCCCGGCTCCTGGGTATGGGACTTCTGGTTCGCCGACGACGGCGACCGCTACCACCTGTTCTTCCTCTACGCCTCGCGGGCGCTCCATGATCCGGATGCCCGCCACCACCGCGCGGCGATCGGCCACGCGGTCTCGACCGACCTCGTCGAGTGGACGCAGGTCGCGGACGCCCTTGTGCACAGCGATGCTCCGGCCTTCGACGAGCTCGCCACCTGGACGGGGTCGGTGGTGCGGCATCCGGACGGGACGTGGTTCATGTTCTACACGGGTGCCTCACTCACGGCCGACGGCCGGAACGTGCAGCGGATCGGCTATGCCACGTCGTCCGACCTCCTCATCTGGACCAAAGCCGACGGGCCGGTGCTCGAAGCACGCGAGCCCTGGTACGAGAAGCTCGCGAGCGGCGCCTGGCACGACGAGGCCTTCCGCGACCCCTGGGTGTTCGCCGACCCGGACGGCGACGGCTGGCACATGCTGCTCACCGCCCGCGCACCGGAGGGACCGGTCGCCGGCCGCGGCGTGGTGGGGCACGCCTGGTCGCCCGACCTGCGCACGTGGGAGCTGCGGGCACCGCTGACCGCGCCGAGCGAGCACGGGTTCGGCCAGCTGGAAGTGCTGCAGGCGGAGGTCGTGGACGGGCGACCGGTGCTGATCTTCTCGTGTCTCGCCGAGCACGCCACGGATGCGCGGCGCGACGCCGGCGGAGGCACGTGGGCGGTGCCGGCGGAGAGCCTGCTCGGCCCGTTCGACGTGGACGCCGCCTACCCCTTGACGGACGAGCGGCTCTACGTCGGGCGTCTGCTGCGCCGTCGCTCGGACGGCCAGTGGCTCCTCTTCGCCTTCCGGAACGCGGGCGAGGACGGTGCGTTCGTCGGAGGCATCACGGATCCGATGCGAGTGGAGTGGCGAGGAGGACGGCTCGTGCAGCTCGCCGCCGAGGCGGTGGCGAGCGCCTGACACCGGTCGGGCCGGCACCCCGCGGGCGGGTGCCGGCCCCGCCCGCGACTGCGGGGTGCACAGCCCGCACGGAGAAGGGATGACGATGGTGTCAGATGCAGGACGCAGGCGGATGCGGCTGGCCGCCGGCGCGCTCGCCGTGATGGGTGTCGGTGTGGCGGGCGGTCTCATGGGCGGGGCCCAGGGCGACGCCGCCCGGGCCGCGGATCCGGATGGCGAATACCGCGCGCAGTATCACTTCACGGTGCCGGATCACTGGAAGAACGACCCGCAGCGGCCGGTCTTCATCGACGGCAAGTTCCACTACTACTACCTCTACAACGGCGACTACAACGCTGATCCGACAGCGAACTTCGGGACGGAGTGGCGGCTGGCGACCTCCTACGACGGCGTCGTCTTCGCCGATCAAGGCGTTGCCGCGCCCAAGCAGACCAACGCCAACTACGACCTCTGGTCGGGGTCGGCGGTCGTGGATCACGCGAACACCGCCGGCTTCGGATCGGGCGCGGTGGTGATGCTCGCCACGCAGATGGATCATCCGACCCTCGCCCAGCAGGCGAACGCGTCCGGCCCTCAGGCGCAGTTCCTCTGGTACTCGACGGACGGCGGCCGGAACTTCCGGCCGTACGGCGAGGCGCCCGTCATCCCCAACGAAGGTCGGGCGGACTTCCGGGATCCGAAGATCATCTGGGACGCCGAACGGGGCCGCTGGGTGGCGCTGATCGCGGAGCGCGATCGGGTGAGCTTCTACACCTCGCCGGATCTGAAGACCTGGTCGCGCGTCTGGGAGTACGTGAATCCGGGCATCGGCACGATCGAGTGCCCGGACCTGTTCCGGATCCGGGCCGACGACGGCTCGATCAAGTGGGTGTTCGGCGTCAGCGCGAACGGATACGCGACGAACGAGCCGGCGACCTTCGCGTACTGGACGGGCTCGTTCGACGGCACGTCGTTCGCATTCGACCACGATGCCCCGCAGTGGCTCGACCACGGATTCGACTGGTACGGGGCGGTGACGTGGGAGGACCCGACGGCTCCGCTCGATCGGCGGTACGCCGTCGGGTGGATGAACAACTGGGACTACGCGCACTCGACGCCGACGTGGGGATCCGACGGATTCAACGGCACGGACTCCATCACGCGCGAGATCCGGCTCACGCGCTACGGCTCGACCTTCAGTCTGGTGTCGCAGCCGGTCGCCGCACTGGCGGCCATCGCCACGACGCGCGCCGACCTCGGCGATGTCACCGTGGACGGGTTCCTCCCCCTTGCCTACGAAGGGGACGCCTACCAGGTGGACACGGACGTGACCTGGCAGACCGCATCCAACATCGGACTGCAGCTGCGACGATCCGCGGACGGAAGCCGCCACGCAGACGTCGGCGTGACGGACACCTACGCGTACCTCAACCGCGGCCAGACCGGCTACCCGGCCGGCACGTGGAAGTCCGAGAGTCGCACGCCCTTCTCGGCCGACGACGGCCGTGTGCACCTTCGGATACTCGTGGACCGGACCACGATCGAGGTGTTCCTCGACGACGGCCGCTATGTGCACTCGAGCCAGGTGTTCGCGCCTCCGGGCGACGACGGCGTCGCGCTGTACTCGGCGGGCGGACCGGCCATGTTCCACGACCTGACGATCACCGAGTTCGGCAGCGTCGTACAGCGACCGGCGCGGATCATCGGCGACTTCGAGGGGACCTCGTGGGGAGCGGGATGGACGGCGACCGGCAGCTTCGTCGCGGCCGCGCCCAGCCCCTCGAGCTTGATCGGGCAGGTCGGAGCGCAGGTCGCCGACACCTTCGCAGGTGGGGGAGACCCGGCGACCGGCGTCATCACGTCGCCGGCCTTCACCGTCGACCGGAACTTCCTCCACCTGCTGCTCGGCGGTGGCGATCATCCGCTGGGCGTCGAGCCGGCCACGTCGGTGCAGCTGCTCGTCGACGGCCAGCCGGTCCGGACCGCGACGGGCGACGACTCGGCGCGCCTGCGCCCAGTGGAGTGGGATGTGCGGGAGTTCGCCGGACGGACCGCGCAGATCCAGATCCTCGACGACGCCACGGGCGAGTGGGGGCACCTCATGGTGGATCAGATCCTCCTCAGCGATTGACACGCCGACTTGAGACATGAGACTCAGAGTCTCTAGAGTGGCCACGTGCTCAACCCTGGGGGGAACGAGCACGGCGATCCGTCGGCGGCCCCATGTCGTCGGGCGGAGGACCAGGTCGGTGCCGGGTTGTGGGGACCCGGCACCGCGATCCTCCGCGCGCTGGCGGAGCCCACAAGCCGCCGCGGGCCAGCGATAATCGAAGGGTGCAGGATCCCGGACCCCGATCACGCCGACCCGCGGGTGAGACGCGGGTGCTCATGCTCGCCGCCGCCGTCGAGCGCGTCAAGGAGGAGGGCCTTCAGCTCGACTACGCGAACATCGAGCTCGAGGACCTGATCCGCGCCGCCGGCGTACCGCGGTCCACGGTCTTCCGTATCTGGCCCGACCGAGCGGCCTTCGTCGTGGATCTCGTCCGTGCTCTGTTCGAGGCGGACCCCGGCTTCGACACCGGCTTCGACGGCGAGACGATGCAGCTCATCGAGCGCGCACTTGCGGAGAGCCCCGATGCCGCGAACACGGCGGCGGGGCGGCAGGCCGCACTGCGCGAAGTCCTGCGCGTCGCCGTGGCACACAACATGGCGTCCGTGGAGGGCACGGTCGCGTGGCGCGTCTACCGCACGATCTCGGCGGCGCTCTCGAGCGGCGACGGGACGCAGGGCGGGGAGGACATCCGCGCGCAGCTCGCCGAGATCGTCGGCAGGTACCTCGATCGCATGGCCGAGGTCTACCGGGGACTCAATGCCGCGTTCGGGCTGCGCATGCGTGCGGGCCTCACCGAGCAGGACCTCGCCGTCGCCGTGATGGCGATGGTCGACGGGATGGGCGACCACCGCCGCATCAATCCCGGGATGATCGACGCCCCGCGCACGGTCGCGCTCGGCGAGGAGGACGCGGGCGATTGGCATCTCGCCGGCATCGCGGTCGCGGGGATCTATTCGGCATTCACCGAGATCGGCGACAGCTCGTCGGACTGAGCGCTCGGCGCGGCGCCTCCACCGAGTCAGCCGGCCATCCGCGTGCGCCTTTCGCACCACACGGTGAACGCGACGTAGAGCACGAAGGCCACGCCGACCAAGCTCACGAACAAGGGCGTGAGCGCTCGCTCCCACAGCAGGTCATCCCGTCGGGCGATGAGCGACACCACGATCGCGGCCAGACTCAGACATTGAGCCTGGAACAGCACTCGGAAGGCGCTCCAGCGCGTATCCCACGCCAACGCGACATTCACGACGCCCGTGAGGCTGAGCACGGCGCCCGTCACCTGCGCGGTCAGGGGAGTGAGCTGCCAGGCCCAGAACTCGGTCGCGGCGCCCGGCGCCACGAACACGGCCGCCCCGAACGCGAAGGCGCTCGCACCGATCGCGACGAGCGCGCCGCGAATCGGTCCCGGGATGCGGCAGTCCGGGGCGTCCGCCGTGCCCGGATCCTCGCGGCGCTGCGCGACCGCCAGCCCCGCGACGACGAACGGCGTCGTGGCGTACAGCACGATCCACGTCCAGAACGACAGGTTGGATGAGAACCGGTCCAGGTGCGTCAGGGTCGCCAGCAGCAGTGCGCCGGCGAAGACGACGACCGCCGGGAATCCGTGCTTCACGTGGTGCCAGCGCCGCGCTGTTGCCACCCGGAGGAAGAACCAGATCCCGCCCACGTACGCCGACGCGAGCAGGTACGCCGACAACGGCGGACTGATCGGCCACGCGAACAGCTCACCGGTACGCGTCGGGAATGCGAACAGCAGGAACGCGGCGATCGCCAGGAAGGGCAGGATCGCGACGGCGACCCACCGAGTCGTCGCGAACACACGGTCGTAGCCGCTCGGCGTCCTCTGGAGAGTGGACGGCGCAGGATCCTCTCCGTCATCGCGTGCGTGCATCGTTCAGCACCGCCTCGACGGGGAGCTCGAGCCCTTCGAGTGTCGCCCGTTCGATCTCTTCGCCGCGGCCGGCATCACGCAGAGCCTGTAACGGCACCATGTAGAACTCGAAGGCCCCCGGGTTGACGATGCCCTTTCGTCTGCGCAGGCGCAGCGCGGCTCCGAGCAGACGCCCCGCGGCGGCCGCATCGCCCTGCGCGGCGCGGACTCCGACGAATGCCTCCAGGCCGTAGGCGACTCCTTCGTCGTGGCCGAGTGCGAGCGAGATGTCGAGACCGTCCGCGAAGTCGCCTATGCCGCCTGCTATGTCGCCGGCGAGGAACTTCGCCCATCCACGGTGGTTCTGCGCGATGACGATGCCCAGGCGTTCGCCCTGCGCGGTCGCGAGCGCGCAGCTGGCTTCGAAGCGCTGCAGCGCCGCCGTGATGTCACCGGCGAGCAGGTCGATTCGCCCCAGCATGACCAGCGCCATCGCCTCGCCCCAGGCGTCGTGCGCGGTCCGGAAATCGTCGAGGCCGTGCTCGAGCGACTGGATGGCCGCAGGAAAGTCGGGCCGATCTCCATGTGCGAGATACGCGAGCGCGAGAGAGACGCTCGCCAGTGCGGCGCCGAAGTCGTCGTCGGTCGCGAGGAACAGGTCCCGCGACGACGCGAGCCCGGGGACCGGGTCATAGTCGGGGTCCTGCCAGAACCGGACGGCGTTGACGTAGTACAGGGCGATCGCTCGCGAGTGGGGCTCGATCGTCGCGCCGGAGGCCGCTGTCGTGAGCAGCTCGCTCATCCACGATTGGACGAGGCCCAGGTACCCGCCGATCCAGAGGTAGAGGTACAGCGACCACGCGTACTCCGCCGCCTCGTCCAGCTCCCGCCTGTCGAGGAGCGCCCGCATCACACTCGCGAGGTTCTCGGTCTCCAACTCGAGGCGCTCCAGCCACTCCAACTGCGCCGCGCCGCGCAGGCCGCCCGCGGCGCGCGCGCCGAGATCGCGATAGCCGTCGACCCAGGCGGCGATGGCCCGGGCGTGTTCCTGGTCGCTGAGCAGGGTCGCCGCGTACGCGCGGACGAGGGAGAGCAGCCGGAACGCCGGTGTGGGACCGCGCTCATCGCGGCCGAGCAGGCTCGCGTCGACGAGGGCCTCGAGCGCACCGGACGGATCGCCGATCCCCGCCTCGTTCAGCACCCGCTCCGCCGATGCGAAGCCGAACGTCCCCGAGAAGACGGAGAGCAGGGCGAGCGCACGCCTGGTCTCGGCGTCGAGCAGGTCGACGCTCCACTGGATCGTCCGACTGAGCGCGCGCTGACGCTCGGGCAGATCCCGTGCGCCGCCGACCAGCAGCGTGAGCGCGGAGTCCAGCCTCGCGAGGATCTGCGCCGGCGAGAGCGTGCGCACGCGCGCCGCGGCGAGTTCGATCGCCAAGGGCATGCCGTCGAGGGCGCGGCAGATGGCGGCGACCGCCGCGGTGTTCTCGGGAGTCAGCTGGAAGGCCGGATTCACCGCGACGGCTCGCTGCTGAAAGAGCTCGACCGCCGACGCCTGCGTGATGAAGTCGGCATCGACGTCCGTCGCCGGCACCTCGAGCGGAGGCAGCGTGAACACGCGCTCGGCGCGTACTCGCAGCGGCGAGCGGCTCGTGACGAGAAGCTGCAGTCGTGAGCACTCTGTGACGAGTCGAACCAGAAGGCTCGCAGCGGTGAGCAGGTGCTCCATGTTGTCGACGACCAACAGCAGGTCCCGATCGGCGATCGCCTCGATGACCTTGTCGTCGAGCGGACCATCGCCGGTGTCGCGTACCCCGAGTGCACGGGCCAACGCGGTGATGACGCGTTCCGGCTGCGACACCGACTCGAGCGTGGCGAAGGCGACCTCCCGCCCCGTGGCCGCGGCATCCATCGCGACCTCGATCGCCAGCCGCGACTTGCCGACGCCTCCCGGTCCGACGATCGAGAGGATGCGAACGTCGTGACGCGCCAGCAGGGCGGCGATCTCGGTGAGCTCGCGCTGCCTCCCGACCAGGCTGGTGTACGGCGCGGGGATGCCTGCGCCCGCAACGGCGCGACCGGATGCCGCGGCTGGTGTCGTCGAGGTGATGGAGGCGTCGAAGCGTTCGGCGAGCAGTGTCGCGATATCCGAGAGCACCAACTCCGCGAGGTCCTCGGATTGGGAGAAGGTCTTGTACGAGGAGCGGTCGTCGCCGCGGATCGCCGCGAGCAGCTCGGTCAGCCGCGCTTCACGCTCCGGCGCGGGCTCCTTGATGTAGATCAGCAGCGGAAGCGAGCCGGACAGGCGATATTCGTCCTCGAGCCCCGACATCGTCTCGCCCGGTGCGACCCATCCGTAACGCTCCCAGTAGAGCCCCACGAAGATGTCGCTCTGCTCGAGGTACGACCGGTACAGCTCGCGGGGCGGATGGGGCCGCGCACCCAGCTCGAACATCACCGGTGCGAGATGCAGGCGCTCGACGGCTTCGCGTACCGCCCGACGCTCGGGTTCGAGCTCCTTCAGCGTCGAGCTGATGAAGACCCGGATGCGCTGATCGGGCGTGCGAATCGGTCGCTTCGCGCCATCCATACAGTGATCCTCGCGCTCGGTGGGCCGTGGCGCAAAGGGTCGAGATCGAGCCCGGTGAGCGAGCGGCGTGGCGAGGTGTCGCGCGGGCAGGGTCCGCCGGCTGCCCTCAGGCCGCCGGCGCGCTCCAGCTGAGCGATTCGATGTAGCGCAGCAGCACGCCCTCGCGCAGCGCCCAGGGTGAGACCTCGAGCTCGTCGACGTCGAGAGCGCGCATCGCCTCGTGCAGCACGACCGCACCGGCGACGATCTGGAACGTCCGGTCGGGTGTGATCCCCGGCAGCTCCTGGCGGGCCGACGCGGGGATGCGCGCGAGCCGCGGGATCCACGAGCCGAGCGCGGCGCGGGGGAGCAGCATCCGTTCGATGCCCGACCATCCCGGAGCGGGGTATCCGACGAGCTTCGCGAGCGAGCGGATCGCCTTCGACGAGCCGACCACGTGATCCGGGCGCGCCAGCCGGCCGAACGATCCGGCGACCGGGGCGAGCGTCGTCCGAGCGTGCGCACGGAGCTGCTCGACCGCCGCCTCGCCCGGCGGGTCGTCGGGAAGGAACTGGATCGTCATGCGCCCGGCGCCGAGGGGGACGGACGCCGCCGCCTCGGGCAGCTCGTCGGGCCCGGCCGCGATCTCGAGCGAGCCGCCGCCGATGTCGAAGAGCAGGATCTGCCCCGCGGCCCAGCCGAACCAGCGGCGGACCGCCAGGAAGGTGTACCGCGCCTCGGTCTCGCCGCCGAGCACCTGGAGCGGCTGACCCAGCGCCTCTTCGATGAGGGCGATGACCTCGGGGCCGTTCTTCGCCTCGCGGACGGCCGAGGTGGCCGTCGCGAGCAGCTCGTCGACGCGTTCGGCTGCGGCGACCTTCCGCGCCTCGGTCACCGCGGCGACGAGCGCCGTGACGCCCTCGTCGGTGATCGAGCCGTCCGGCGCCAGGTAGCGCATGAGCCGCAGCACCGTGCGCTGGCTCGTCGTCGCGAGCGGCCGGCCACCGGGGCGGACGTCGGCGACCAGCAGGTGGACGGTGTTCGAGCCGATGTCGAGGACTCCGAGGCGCACGCGTCTCAGGCTAGCGGTCGAGAGCGGTTACGATGGGCGCGATGTCCGCCGACGAAGCGACCACCTATGACCTGGGCGCGGTCACCCCAGTCCTCTCGCTGTATCGCGAGATCGATCGAGCGGACTGGGCACGGCTCGCGTCCGGTCTGACGCAGCCGCTGAGCGAGACCGAGATCGTCCAGATCCGAGGTCTCGGCGATCGACTCGACATGGCCGAGGTCGCACAGGTGTACGTGCCGCTGTCGCGGCTGCTCTCGCTGTACGCCGAGTCCACGAAGCGGCTCGGCGCGGAGGAGTCCGCGTTCCTCGGCGAGGCCGACACGACGACGCCGTTCATCGTCGGGGTGGCCGGCTCGGTCGCGGTCGGCAAGTCCACGATCGCGCGTCTGCTGCGCGAGCTCACCAGTCGGTGGCCGGGCACGCCCCGCGTCGAGCTCGTCACGACGGACGGCTTCCTCTACCCGAACGCCGAGCTCGAGCGACGCGGCCTCATGGACCGCAAGGGCTTCCCCGAGTCGTACGACCGCCGGGCCCTCGTGTCGTTCCTCACCGAGGTGAAGAGCGGCGCCCCCGAGGTGCGGGCACCCTTCTACTCGCACATGCGGTACGACATCGTCCCCGACGCGGTCGTCACCGTGCGCCGCCCCGACATCGTCATCGTCGAGGGCCTCAACGTGCTGCAGCCGCCGCCCACCCCCAACGACGTGGCGGTGAGCGATCTGTTCGACTTCTCGATCTTCGTGGACGCGGATGCCGGACACATCGCGCAGTGGTACGTGGACCGGTTCCTCGCCCTGCGCCGCGCGGCCTTCAGCAACCCGAACTCGTTCTTCAACGTGTTCGCCCAGCTCTCCGACGAGGAGGCCGTGGAGCGGGCGCTCGGCTACTGGAACACGATCAACCTGCCGAACCTGCAGGAGAACGTGCTTCCCACGCGCCACCGCGCCGACCTCGTGCTGCAGAAGGGCGCGGACCACACGGTCGAGACGGTTCTGCTCCGCAAGCTCTAGCGGCCGCGGCATCCGTATTCGTAAGGGCTCCTTGCGAAAACCCCCGCCTACCATTGTCGGCATGTGTGGAATCGTCGGATACGTGGGCCCGCGGCAGAGCCAGGCCGTCCTGATCTCAGGGCTCTCGCGGCTCGAGTACCGCGGCTACGACTCGGCGGGCATCGCCGTGATCGATGCGAACGGCGACCTGGGCATGCGCAAGCGTGCCGGCAAGCTCAAGGTGCTCCGCGACGACCTCGCCGCCCGGCCGCTCGCCGACGGCACCACCGGCATCGGCCACACCCGGTGGGCGACGCACGGCGGCCCCACCGACGGCAACGCGCACCCGCACCTCGCCGACGACGACAAGCTCGCCGTCATCCACAACGGGATCATCGAGAACTTCGCCGAGCTCAAGGACGAGCTCCTCGCGGACGGCTTCACCTTCCGCAGCGAGACCGACACCGAGGTCGCCGCCGTCCTGCTCGGCCGTGAGTACGACCGGACCGGCGATCTCGTCGACGCCTTCCGCGCCGTCGTCTCGCGACTCGAGGGCGCGTTCACGCTGCTCGCGATGCACCAGGAGCAGCCCGGCCTCGTCGTCGGCGCGCGCCGCAACTCGCCCCTCGTGATCGGCCTGGGCGACGGGGAGAACTTCCTCGGCTCCGATGTGGCGGCGTTCGTCGAGCACACCCGCAACGCCCTCGCGATCGGCCAGGACCAGATCGTCGCGATCACCCCAGAGGCTGTGACGGTCACGGACTTCTCGGGCAACGCCGTCGAGGTGGAGCCCTTCGAGGTGACGTGGGATGCCGCCGCCGCCGAGAAGGGCGGCTGGTCGTCGTTCATGGCCAAGGAGGTCTCGGAGGAACCGGACGCCGTGGCCAACACGCTGCGCGGTAGGGTCCGCGACGGCGAGGTCGTGATCCCCGAGCTCGACGGCCTCGACGACCTCTTCCTCGGCATCTCGCGCATCATCGTGATCGCATGCGGCACCGCCGCCTACGCCGGTCAGGTCGGCAAGTACGCGATCGAGCAGTGGACCCGCATCCCGGTCGACGTCGAGCTCGCGCACGAGTTCCGCTACCGCGATCCGGTGATCGGGACCGACACCCTCGTCGTGTCGATCAGCCAGTCGGGTGAGACGATGGACACGCTGATGGCGGTCAAGTACGCGAGAGAGCGCGGCGCGAAGACGCTCTCGATCTGCAACACGCAGGGCGCCACCATCCCTCGCGAGTCCGATGCGATCGTCTACACGCACGCCGGACCCGAGGTGGCCGTCGCCTCGACCAAGGCGTTCGTCGCGCAGATCACCGCGCTGTACCTCATGGGCCTGCACATCGGCCGCGTCCGTGGCGCGATCGCCCCGGCCGACGCCGCCGACCACGTGCGCGAGCTCGAGGCGATCCCGGGCAAGATCGCTCAGATCCTCGAGCGGGAGCAGCCGCGTGTCGAGCAGTTCGCCCATTGGATGGCCGACACCCGCTCGGTGCTGTTCCTCGGTCGGCACGTCGGTTACCCGATCGCTCTCGAAGGGGCGCTCAAGCTCAAGGAGCTCGCGTACATCCACGCCGAGGGCTTCGCCGCGGGCGAGCTCAAGCATGGCCCCATCGCCCTCATCGAGCCCGGCCAGCCGGTGTTCGTGATTGTGCCGTCGCCGCGCAAGTCGGCGGAGATGCACAAGAAGGTCATCTCGAGCATCGAGGAGATCCGCGCGCGCGGGGCCCGCGTCATCGCGATCGCGGAGGAGGGCGACGCCGCCGTGCTGCCCAAGGCCGACGAGGTGCTGCGCATCCCGCTCGCCGGGCCCTTCTTCGAGCCGCTCCTGGCCGTCGTGCCGCTGCACATCTTCGCGATGGGCCTCGCCACGGCCAAGGGACTCGACGTCGACCAGCCCCGCAACCTCGCGAAGTCGGTCACCGTCGAGTAGCGGTGACCGCGCGATAGTCTGTCGGAGGCCGCGCGCGCGGCGCGGCAGGAGGTTCACGTGATCGTCGGAATCGGCGTCGACCTCGTCGACATCCCGCGTTTCGAGCGAACCATCGCGCGCACGCCGCGGCTCCTCGAGCGTCTCTTCTCCGAGGCGGAGCGCCGCCTCAAGCCGCACTCGCTGGCGGCGCGGTACGCCGCGAAGGAGGCGCTCATCAAGGCGCTCGGCGGCTCGGACGGCGTGCACTGGACCGAGATCGAGATCGCCTCCGAAGCATCCGGCCGGCCGCTCTTCTCGCTGTGCGGATCGACGGCCGCCGTCGTCGCGGGCCGGGGGATCACGGCGCTGCACCTCTCGATGTCGCACGACGCCGGCCTCGCGACGGCGTACGTCGTCGCCGAAGCGGACCCGGCATCCGAAGTACCGGCGCAGCTCGGCGCACCCGCGATCATCCCGGAGGGAATCGCATGAGCCGTCTGCCCGCCGGCACCCTGCGCGAGGCGACGGTCGACGTCGGCGCCATCGAGGACAACGTGCGGCATCTGCGCCGGCTCACCGACTCGGAGGTGATCGCCGTCGTCAAGGCCGACGGCTACGGGCACGGGGCGGTGCGTTCGGCGGTCGCCGCGCTCGCCGGCGGCGCCTCCCGACTGGGCGTCTCGGACGTCACCGAGGCTCTCGCGCTCCGCCGTGCCGGCATCGACGCACCCATCGTCGCGTGGCTGCACGCCCCCGGCGTGGACTTCGCCGAGGCGGCCGCCCGCGGCAT
Source organism: Microbacterium psychrotolerans (assembly GCF_031085295.1). Taxonomy (GTDB): domain Bacteria; phylum Actinomycetota; class Actinomycetes; order Actinomycetales; family Microbacteriaceae; genus Microbacterium; species Microbacterium psychrotolerans. The sequence continues at coordinate 298,336 of NZ_JAVFWO010000003.1, forward strand.
CGAGCTCGGTATCTCGAACCTCGACCAGCTGCAGAGGGCGGCGGCTGCGGCATCCGCCGACCGTCCTGTCGGAGTGCACCTCAAGCTCGAGACCGGGCTGTCGCGCAACGGGATCGCGCCCGACGACTACCGTGTGGTGTTCGCCGAGGCCGCGCGGCTGGAGCGGATCGGACGGGTGCGCGTCATCGCGCTGTTCAGCCACCTCTCCAATGCCTCGGTCGAGGACGACCGCGCGGCCCTGCGCGCCTTCGAGGAGGGCATCGGCGTCGCCGCCTCGCTCGGACTCGCGCCGCCGCTGCGGCATCTTGCGGCGACGCACGCCGCGATCGACCTGCCAGAGTCACGGCTCGGGTGCGTGCGCATCGGCATCGGGATCTACGGTCTCTCGCCGTTCGCCGACCGCACGTCGGCAGACCTGGGCCTTCGCCCGGCGATGACCCTGCGCGGCGCCGTCGCCGCCGTCCGGCGCGTGCCCGCCGGCAAGGGCGTGTCGTACGGGTACGACTACCGCACCGAGCGCGACACGACCCTCGCGCTCGTGCCCCTCGGCTACGCCGACGGCGTGCCGAGGCAGGCCTCGGGGGCGGGTCCCGTCATGATCGGCGGGCGCCGGTTCACCGTCGCGGGGCGCATCGCGATGGATCAGTTCGTCGTCGACGTGGGCGATGCGCCCGTCGTGGTCGGGGACGAGGCCGTTCTCTTCGGTGATCCGACCCTTGGTGTGCCCGCTGCGACGGAATGGGCGGATGCCGCGGGCACGATCAACTACGAGATCGTCACGCGCGTCGGCCCTCGCGTCGTCCGGCGGCAGGTCGCCCAATGAGCGGGAACGCCGACGACGCCGACGTTGTTGAACAGGTCGTGGATACCGCGACCTCGAACACCGGCACGCAAGGGATCGACGCACTCGTCGGAACGCGTGAGATCACCTCACCCGACGCCATGGAGGCGCTCGGCGAGGAGATGGGACGGATGCTGCGCCCCGGCGACATGGTGGTTCTCACCGGACCGCTCGGCGCAGGGAAGACCACCCTCACGCGAGGCATCGGCCGCGGGCTCGACGTGCGCGGCCCCATCCAGAGCCCGACGTTCGTGCTCGCCCGCACGCACCCGTCGCTCGTCGGCGGCGCGCCCCTCGTGCACGTCGACGCCTACCGGCTGGGCTCGGCCGCCGAGCTGGACGACCTCGACATCGACTTCGACGGCTCCGTCGTGATCGTCGAATGGGGGCGGGGCCTCGTCGACGGCATCCGCGACCACTGGTGGGAGGTGGAGCTCGACCGCGAATGGCACGGGCGTGGGCAGGATGACGCGTGCTACGGCGTCGCGCACGAGGCAGAGCTCGACGCAGAAGCCCCCCGCCTCGTGAAGATCTCACGCCACGACGCGCCGACTACCCTGGAAGGGTGATCCTCGGCATCGACACGTCGCTCGGCTCCGCAGTGGCGGTGGTCGAGCCCGACGGCGTCATCCGATCCGAAGCCTCCAGCCCCGATCCTCGCGGGCACGCCGAGGTCATCGGCACGCTGCTCGAGCGGGCGCTCGTCGAGGCATCCGTGAAGCCTTCCGACATCACCCATGTCGCCGCCGGAATGGGCCCCGGCCCCTTCACCGGACTGCGCGTCGGCATCGCGGCGGCTCGCACGTTCGCGCTCGGCCGGGGCGTGCCGGTCATCCCCGTCGTCAGCCATGACGCTGTCGCGCTGGAGCTGCTCCTCCACAGCGCGCTGACGGCCGACTGGGGTTCGGCCGGTGGCTACGCGAACCCCGACGATGAGACGTTCGCGGTCGTGACCGACGCGCGCCGGCGCGAGTTCGCGTACACGCTCTACCGCGGACTCGACGACGACGGGCTCCCGGTCCGCGTGGCGGAGCCGGCACTCGTCCCGCGCGACGACCTCGAAGCCGCGCTCGTGCAGGCGTCGGCCGAACGTCGCGATGCCGACCGCATCCCCGCCGCGATGCTCGCGCTCGCGGCCGCACGCTCACTCGCCGCGGGGCGGAGCATCGGCTCGGTCGACGCGCTGTACCTGCGGGCGCCCGACGTCACGCTGCCGCACGCGCCGAAGCGGGTCAACCTCGCCGCGTCGGCGGAACGGTCGGGCGGCCGGGCGCCGGCACCGCGACAGCGGGGCGACGCATGAGCATCCGGAGGGCGACCGGCGACGACCTCGCCGCCATCATGGCGCTCGAACGCGCATCCTTCCCCACCGACGCGTGGTCGGAGGCGATGATGCGCCAAGAGCTCGACTCGCCCCACGGCTGGTACGTCGTGGACGACGAGGCCGGCCGACTCGTCGGCTACGCCGGACTGCGGGCGGTGGCCGGAGCGAAGGATGCCGACATCCAGACCATCGCCATCGCCGACGCGTCCCGGGGGCGGGGTCGCGGTCGGTCGATCCTGCGGGCGCTGCTCGAAGAGGCCGCGCGTCGCAGCGTCGGCCACGTCTTCCTCGAGGTGCGCGCCGACAACCCGGTCGCGCAGGCGCTGTACACCTCGGAGGGCTTCGCCGAGATCGGCCGCAAACCCCGGTACTACCAGCCCGACGACGTCGACGCCGTGGTGATGAAGCTCGACGTCCGGGGCTGGCACGGCGCGTCGACGAGGTCAGCGACCGGTGCCGCTTCGGTGCCCGGTGCCGGCGGGGCGACCGACGCGGGCTCGGCCGGCGGCCCGACTGCCGGTGACGGCGCAGCGCCCGCGTGGGACGGAGGGGTGTGCACGTGAACCGCGCCGAACCGCTGGTGCTCGGCATCGAGACGAGCTGCGACGAGACCGGCATCGGGATCGTCCGCGGCCGCACGCTGCTGTCGAACACGATCGCGAGCTCGATGGACGAGCACGCCCGCTACGGCGGCGTCGTGCCGGAGGTCGCCGCTCGCGCGCACCTCGAGGCGCTGCAGCCGTCGATCGAGGCGGCGCTCACCGAGTCGGGCGTCGCGCTCACAGATCTCGATGCCGTCGCCGTCACGAGCGGGCCCGGCCTCGCCGGAGCGCTCATGGTCGGAATCGGCGCGGCCAAGGCGCTCGCAGTGTCGCTCGAGAAACCCCTCTACGCCGTCAACCACCTCGTCGGCCACATCGCCGCCGACATCCTCGACACCGACGCGCCTCCGCTGGAGTACCCGACCGTGGCCCTGCTGGTGAGCGGCGGCCACACGTCACTGCTCCTCGTCCGCGATCTCACCACCGACGTCGAGCTTCTCGGCGAGACGATGGACGACGCCGCCGGCGAGGCGTTCGACAAGGTCGCACGACTGCTCGGGCTGCCGTACCCCGGGGGTCCCGAGATCGACCGGGCGGCGGCATCCGGAGATCAGAAGGCGATCCCCTTCCCGCGAGGACTGTCCCGTGCGTCCGACATGGCGGCGCACCGCTACGACTTCTCGTTCTCGGGGCTGAAGACGGCGGTCGCCCGCTGGGTCGAGCTGCGTGAGGCGGCGGGGGAGCCGGTTCCGGTCGGCGACGTCGCGGCGAGCTTCCGCGAGGCCGTCGTCGACGTGCTCGTGACGAAGGCGCTCGCCGCGTGCCGCGACCACGGCGTGCCGCGGCTGCTGCTCGGCGGCGGTGTGATCGCCAACCGGCGTCTGCGCGACGTGGCGCTCGAGCGCGCCGAGGCGGAGGGCGTGACGGTGCGCATCCCACCGTTGTCGCTGTGCACCGACAACGGCGCGATGATCGCCGCCCTCACGTCCGAGCTCATCATGTCGGGCCGTGCGCCATCGACGCTCGAGTTCGGCGCCGACTCGACGCTGCCCGTCACCGAGATCCAGGTCGCGGAGTCGCGATGACCGACGAGCGGATGCCGGTGCCCGGCGACGACGAGACCCCCGAGCCCGCCGGCGCGGCGAAGCCGCGCCCGGCTGACACGACGGTGCCGCCCGATGCCCCCGCCGCAGCGCCGGCATCCGCCGACGTGGCAACGCCGGCTGACACGACGGTGCCGCCGCGTCCGGCCGAGCCGACGGTGACCTCGGTCTCGCCCGACGTCGACATCGCGCAGGACGCCTCGCCGCTTCCCGGGGCGCATCGCGGAGGGTTCCAGCGCCTGCCGACCGCGCCGGTCGCGGTCACCGTCGAGACGGCTCCCGCTGAGCCCGGCGGTGAGTTCACGCCCGACGCCACTTCGTGGCAGGCGACCGATTCCGCCTTCCACAGCGGTCTCGCAGGGTGGGCGCTCGCGTTCGCGGTCGTCGGCCTGCTCGTGTCGATGTTCGTCGGCTGGGGTTTCCCCATCGGACTGGTCGCAGTGGTGTCGGCGATCATCGCGCTGCGTCGCCCGCTCGAGAACCGCGCCGTGGCGATCTGGGCCATCGCCCTCGGGACGCTGTCCATCCTGTACAGCGCGGGCTGGCTGCTCTACACCGCGATGCGGGCCGACCTCTTCGGCTGACTCCTGTCGGCAGCCTCGTCAGACGCGGTCGGCGAGGATCGCGGTGCGCCGGTTGCCGATGCGCGTGAGCAGCAGGGTGGCGGACGCTGTCCCGCGGAGCTTCAGGCGGGTGCGCAGCGCCGCGGGGTCGACATCCACCCCGCGCTTCTTGATCTCCAGGCGCCCGATGTCGCGCTCGCGGAGGGCCTTGCCGAGCGCCTTCACCTCCACCGGCAGCACCTCCCGCACGCGGAAGGTCGACACGAACGGCGACGTGAGGGCGGCATCCGACGTGAGGTACGCGATGTGCTCGTCGAGCATGCCGGCCTCGAGGCTGCGCGCGACGTCGCCGATGAGCCGCGCGCGGATGACCGCGCCGTCGGGCTCGTGCACGTAGGCGCCGAGTTCGCGAGCGGGCTCGTCCGCGGCATCCGACTCCGCAGTCAGCTCGTGCGCCCTGTCATCGCGGATGACGAGGGCGGCTCGGCCCACGCCCTCCCGCGCGAGCGCGCCGGACCACAGCACGAGCTCGACGGTGGAGCCGTCGGCGCTCACCCACTGCGCCTCGACGTCGTCGGGGATGACGTCGCGGTCGAGCCCGGGTCCGAGCTTGACACCTGCCGGCAGCCGGCGTGCGAGGTCGAAGACCCATTCCAGGGGCGGCGACCAGTCCTCCGGCCGGGTGCGGGCCGTCTCCGTGTGCCCGGCCGTGCGCCGCGCGGGGTCGAGCCAGACGGCGTCGATGCCGTCGAGGTCGGTGGTCTCGGCCGTGCCGAGGCGCACGTCGACGTCGCCGCCGAACGGGGCGAGGTTGTACGCGGCGATCCCGGCGGTGACCTCGTCGGCGTCGACGGCGGTGACGCGCAGCCCGAGCCCAGCGAGGCCGAGGGCATCGCCGCCGATGCCGCAGCCGAGATCGGCGATGTGCGTGAAGCCGGCGTCCCGGAAGCGCGCCGCGTGGCGCGCGGCGATGGGCAGGCGGGTGGCCTGCTCGAGCCCTGCCCGCGTGAACAGCATCCGCTCGGCCAGTTCGCCGAATTTCTGCCGTGCCCGCGTGCGCAGGCGTGCCTGCCCGACGACCGCCGACACAAGGTCGGGGGAGTGACCGTCGCGACGCAGCCGCGTCACCGCCCGCGCAACGTCGTCGGACGAGTCGACCGGCGGCATGGCGTCGAGCAGCCGGAGTCCCTCGGGCGTCAGGAGCGCCTCGAATTCGGAGAGTTCCACCCGCCGAGCCTACGGGGGGACCACGGGGTGCATCCCCGAAACCCCCACCGGATCCCCCTCCGCGCGGGGGGGAAGTGCGGGGAACCTCCGGATGTGGCCGCGACCGCTCGGGCCGAGACTCTTCATACACCGCCAACCTGGCTCAGCGAGAAAAGGATCAATCATGGCTGACGACAACACCAACGTGCTGGGTGTTCAGACGAACATCGAAGACGTCCTCTCCAACAACGAGGTCGGCAACACCGACGTCGAGGTCGAGGACAACGTTGTCGGCAACGACGGGAACGTGGTCGGCAACGACACGGACGTCGATGTCGAGGACAACAACGTCAACAGCGCGGTCGGCAACGACGACAACAACGTGAACAGCGCCGTCGGCAACGACATCGCTTCCGACAACGAGATCGGCAACACCGACGTCGACGTCGAGGACTCGGGGAACGGCAACTTCTCCGACAACGTGGGTGGCGACGCCACCGACATCGACGACTCGGGCAACGGCAACTTCTCGGGCAACACCGACAACTCGACGGAGAACGACCTCGAGGTCGACATCGAGGACTCGGGCAACGAGGACTCGTACAACGACACCGACGTCGACATCGAGGACTCGGGCAACGAGACCGACGTCGACATCGAGGACTCGGGCAACGAGGACTCGTACAACGAGACCGACGTCGACATCGAAGACGTCGGCAACGAGGACTCGTACAACGAGACGGACATCGACGTCGACATCACGGACTCCTTCAACGAGACCACGCTGAACGACGACTCCGTCACCGTCGGTGTGCGCCAGTACAACACCGGCGTCGGCGGCGACCTGAACATCGGCGGTGTCCTGGGCGGCGGCGCTGCGGCCGCGGCTGCGGGTGCGGGTGCGCTCCACCTCGAGCTCGACAACCGTGCGACGGTGGTCGACCAGTCGGTCAGCCAGTCCATCGTGGCGGGCGACGACGTCAACCAGGGGTTCGGCCAGGAGGCCGTCGTCAACTCGGGTGACGCCGGTGCCGCTGCGGGCGACGACGCAACCGTCGACAACTCGTGGACCAACACCGAGGTCGGCGACGTCTCGATCGGCAACACCTGGATCGAGACGCACATCACCGACTCGTTCCAGGACAACTCGACCAACGAGTGGAACGAGTTCGAGGTCGAGATCGACGACTCGTTCAACGACTACTCCGACCACACCAACGTCGAGGTCGAGATCGAGGACGCCTTCAACGAGGAGTTCAACACCGAGGTCGAGAACGACTTCGAGTGGGAGAACAGCGGCAACTACTTCAGCCCTGGTGGGGACGTCGCAGGCGACAACCTCATCGATCTCTGATCCCTCTCAAACCCTTGCCCGGTCGCCTCTCTCGAGGCGGCCGGGCAAGACCAATTTGCGATGCGGATCGATCGTCCGGTCCGCGGCCCCAGCTCCGCTTCGATGTCGTAGCGTGGTGCCGGGGAGATGCGTCGAGGGGGACACAGGTGTCTGAAGCTGCAGCCGTCAAGAAGCCGAGCCAGGCGGATGCCGAGCCGGTGGTGCCGTCCGCGGTGGAACGCTCGACGAGCAAGACGCTCGTCACGATCGTCGACAATGTCGGTCGATTCGCGTCATCGACGGGGCGCTCCGACCTGGCGCGGCGTCTGGAGCAGACCCACGAACGACTCCAGGACCCCAACGTGCGGGTCATCGTCGTCGGGGAATTCAAGCAGGGCAAGAGCAAGCTCATCAACGCCCTCGTGAACGCCCCCGTATGCCCCGTCGATGATGACGTGGCCACGAGCGTCCCGACCTCCGTCGGCTATGCCGCAACCCCCGACGCATGGGTGACCCTCCAGTCCGCGGACGAGTCGGCGGCGCCGGTGCGTCAGCAGATCCCACTGGAAGACATCGCGCAGTTCGTGTCGGAGCGTGGCAATCCCGCCAATGAGCGCAGAGTCGTCGGCGCCGAGGTCGTGCTCCCCCGCGAGCTGCTCAAGGGCGGACTGAGACTGGTGGACTCACCCGGTGTGGGTGGCCTCGACTCGACGAACGCTCTCGCCACTCTGGCGGCGCTGTCATCTGCGCACGCCGTCCTGCTCGTGTCCGATGCCTCGCAGGAGTACACCGAGCCGGAGGTGCAGTTCCTCAAGCACGCCATGCGCGTGTCGCCGAACGTGGCCGCAGTGCTCGCCAAGACCGACATGTACCCCCAGTGGCGCGACATCGAGCGCATCGATCGCGCCCATCTCGGCGACATCGGGGATGTCCCGATCTTCGCGGTCTCCAGCGATCTGCGCCTCGTCGCCGCCGAGGAGCAGGACCGCGAGCTCAACAGCGAGTCCGGGTTCCCCGCGCTCGTGGCGCACCTCCGGCAGGATGTGCTCGGCCGCGCGGAGATCATCCACGCCCGCAGCGCCGTGCACGACCTGGTGTCGGTGGTCGAACAGCTGAAGATGTCGCTGACCTCCGAACTCGAGGCGATCCTCCACCCGGAGGACACCCCGAGGCTCATCGCGCAGCTCGAGGATGCGAAAGCGCGCGCCGACGAGTTCCGCGGTCGCTCTTCCAAGTGGCAGATCACGCTGAACGACGGCGTCGCGGACCTCATCTCCGACATGGAGCACGACCTTCGCGACAGACTCCGCAAGGTGCAGCGCGAGGCAGAGGATGCGATCGACGAGGGCGACCCCGGCCCCATCTGGGACCAGATCACCGAATGGCTCGATCAGCGGGTGTCGGCGGCTGTCTCGGAGACGTTCGTGTGGACCGACGAGCGGTCACGGTGGCTGTCGGAAGAGGTCGCTGAGCTGTTCAGCGAAGGTGAGGCCGGCCTCCCGATCATCGACGTGGGCGACACCGAGGGCGTGTTGGACCCGGTCGAGGGTCTGTCCGACCTCGGCCATCGTCAGATGGGCGCGGCCGAGAAGATCTTCATCGGCGTCCGCGGCTCCTATGGCGGCGTGCTCATGGTGGGCCTCGCGACCGGCCTCATCGGCTTGACCCTCATCAATCCGCTCTCGCTCCTCGCCGGCGTGCTCGTCGGCCGCCGGGCGTATCGCGAAGACATGAGCTCGCGGTTGTCCCGCCGACGGTTCGAGGCGAAGTCACTCGTCCGCAAGTACCTCGACGAGGTGCAGTTCCAGGTGGGCAAGCAGCTGAAAGACCGCCTGCGCCTGGTCCAGCGGGCGGCGCGCGACCACTTCGGCAGCATGGCCGATGAGATCCACCGCTCGTTGTCCGATGCGGTGCTGGCCGCCAAGCAGGCGGCCGGCGCCTATGCCGGCGAGAGCGAGAAGCGTGTGAAGGAACTGAACGCCCAGGTGCAGCAGCTCGAGGCACTCAGGGCCAGGATCCCCGCGCTGCCCCCGGCGCGGGCCGTGGAGGCGGCGAAGCGGTGAGGACCACCACCCAAGACGATACGGCCGCTCTGATCCGCGCCGCGTCGGAGCTCTATATCGACGACCCCGCTGCGATGGACGTGCTGTCCGACCTGGATCGGCGGCTCCGGGAGCCGCTGCGTCTGGCCATCGCGGGAATGGTGAAGGCCGGGAAGTCCACACTCCTGAACGCGATGCTGGGCGAGCGCCTCGCGCCGACGGACGCCGGAGAGTGCACCCGGGTGGTCACGTGGTACCGGTACTCGGCGACACCCACCATCACGCTCCACCCCTACGACGGTCCGCCGCGGCGCATGCCGATCCATCGTGAGGAGGGACGCCTCGTCCTCGAGCTCGGCGACATCTCACCGGAGGAGACCGCGTGGATCGATGTGGGGTGGCCGTCGACCGGGTTGCGCGACCTCATCCTCATCGATACGCCCGGCATCGCATCGCTCTCGAAGGACGTCTCGGCGCGCTCCACGGAATTCCTCGTTCCCGAGACCGAGCCGTCGTCGGCCGACGCGATCGTGTACCTCATGCGCCATATGCACGCGTCCGACCTCAAGTTCCTGGAGTCTTTCCGCGACACCGCAGCAGGAGCTTCACAGACCGTCAACGCCGTGGCCGTGCTGTCCCGAGCCGACGAGATCGGCGCCGGCCGCATCGACTCCCTGCTGTCGGCCGGTAAGGTCGCACGGCGCTACGAGAGGGACGGCGAGCTGGCGGCGCTGTCGCTCGGGGTGGTCCCGGTCGCCGGACTGCTCGCCGAGAGCGCACGGACGATGCGCGAGGACGAGTTCAGTTCCTTCCAAGAGCTCGCCTCCCTCGACCGCAAGGCACGAGAGGCCCTCATGATCTCTGCCGATCGGTTCGTGCGACCAGCCGATTCCACGTCGCTGAGCGAAGACGTTCGCCGTCGACTCCTGAGCCGCTTCGGCATCTTCGGCGTGCGTCTCGCGAGCGCGCTGATCCGTACCGGCGCCACGGACTCCACACAGCTGTCGGAGCAGCTCGTGCAGCAGAGCGGGCTGAACGAGCTCCAGCAGTTCATCCGCCTGCAGTTCCGTACGCGAGCGGCGGCGCTCAAGGTACGAGGCGTGCTCGACGCTCTCCAGACCCTGCTGCGCGACAGCCCGCGGCCCGGCACCGAGACGATCGTCGGGGGAGTAGAGCGGATCTACGCCTCCGCGCACACACTGCGCGAGCTGTCGCTCCTGGCCCGAGCGCGATCGTCCGATCTGCCGTTGAGCCGGTCCGACGCCACGGAAGCGGAGCGGATCATCGGCGGGGAGGGTCCGTCCGCATCGGCCCGCCTCGGGCTGCCGGATTCGGCGACGCAGTCGGAGCTGCGCGAGAAGGTCGAGGAGCTGCTGGCGCGCTGGCGACGGCTCAGCGCGTCTCCGATCGCGGAGCGGGCGACGGTGGAGGTGGCCCGTCAGGTGATCCGGAGCCTCGAAGAGGTGGCGTCAGAAGTCGCCCTCTCCACTCCCGGCCCGACGGACGTCGTACTTGCGGGCGGTCCACTGCAGAGCGCCGCGGAACGAGCTGAAGAGGAGAGCCAGGAGGGCTAGCGACCACTGTGCGAAGAGCACCTGGCGAAGGACGGGGCCGTGCTCACCGGTGGCGAAGAATTCGGACGACAACAGGAAGAGCCCGATCTGGCCCACGACCGTCGCGAGCTGCCACCACCGGGCGTTCGGCTTGCGATTCGAGAACGACACCAGCAGCACGATCTGGATCAGCAGCAGGGTGACCGCCACGGCGAAGACGGACCAGAAGACGATGTCGGCGGCCGCCGTATAGGTCTCCTCGCTGCGCCCCTCCGCGACGCCTTTCACGACCTCCGTGATGAGCGGCACCTGGTCTTCGCGGATCACGAAGAGGTAGACGACTGCGACGCCGCCGGCGAGAAGGCTCAGCACCCACAGGAACTGACTGAGGCGCACCGTGAACGGCGGAGGAAGCTTCGTCAAGACGGGAGGGGCGTTCGGGCTCGCCGTCGGCGGACGTTCCGGCGCTTCACGTCCCTGTCGCGGCGGAGGTGGCGGCGGAGTCCGGTCGCGCGACGGGCTCGGCGCCGGATCCGGCACCTCGGAGGCGGGCACCTTCGCCACAGGCACACGACCGATCGCCGTGCCGGTGGCCGCCGGCGGCGGATCTCCGAAGCTCGGCGGTTGCGGCTTCGGGCGTGCGCTCGCGCGCCTTGGGTGTGCCAAGGCGCGCGAGCGGTCGTCGTCTTCCGGATCGGACACGTCGGGCCTCAGAACTCCTCCTCGGACTCCGGCTCGATGTAGGTCTCGTCGATGGAGATGGCCGTCGCGTCCTCGGACTCGTAATTGCCCTCGTTCGACACGTCGACGTCGGTCGCCGTCTCCGTCGTGGTGGTGTCGTTGAACGAGTCCTCCACCTCGACGTCGACCGCCACGTCGGTCGAGTTGTCGTTCACGGAGTCTTCGACGCCGACCTCGATGTCTGTCTCGGTGTTGGTCGAACCGTCGTTGAACGAGCCGTCGATGTTCGTCGTCGTGTCCTCGTTGCCGATGTTCACGTCGCCGACGGTCGTCGTGTCGTTCGAGTTGTCCACGCTGGCGTCCTCGCCGGCGGCGGCGCCGTTGTCACCGCTGTTGACCACAGCCTCCTGGTCGAAGATCTGGTTGACGTCGCCGTCCGCCCAGATGTTCTGGTTGACCGACTGGTCGACGATGGTCGCCCGGTTGTCGATCGAGAACGACTGGGTGATGTTCGTGATCTCCTTCTCGACGGTCGTCGGCTTCGGAGGTCCGGGAGGAGCCGGGGGTCCCGCCGGCTTCGGATATACGTCGGGACGGTCCACGATGACCGGCGCGACGGCCCGGACGTCGTCGACGCAGGCATCACTGAGCCCGTTGCGGGCCAGCGTGCCCTGCGGGTCCTCCTCGAACTCCGCGGCTGCCGCGGGGTCATTGAGCAGACTGAGGATGAACTCGATCAGTGCGTCGGCGATTGTTGCGAGCGGTGTTGTCATGTCTCGGCTCCTGTCACTTCGAGGCTCATTCTCGAGAGTAGGTGGTGGGTGTATTCGGTGAATCGGGGGTTTCCCCGATGCCGGCGGGGGGCGGCACGGGGATCTGCGCGTACGGGCGAGGACATCAGCTGTCCCCGTCCGAGGTAGGGCCGGTCGGGCTCAGCGCGACACGCAGCTTGGCGATCAGATCCGAGCGCGACGTCGCTCCGAGTCGGCGCCGGATGCTCGCGATGTGATGCTCGGCCGTGCGGGGTGAGATGAAGATCGTCTCGCCGATCTCGGCGTACGTCTTGCCCTGCACGACCAGGCGCGCGACATCCGTCTCGCGCTCACTGAGTCCGGCGGCTGCGCTCGCGCGCGACGCCGGGGAATTCTCCACCGACGCGTCGGTCGCGCGGGTCTCCTGCGGGTGCAGTTCGCGCGCGCACGCGAGCAGGCGGGCGGAGACCTTCCGGTCGTCCGAGCGGTTGGCGCCGTGTCGCGCGAGACGTGCAGCGTCCCACCTCAGCCCGATGGCGCCGAGCCCCTGCGCAGACGCTTCGACGGCGTCGGCATCCACGGTCCCCGCGAGCACCGACGTCCACAGACGTCCGGCAGCGGCCATCGTCGCCGCGACACGGCTGCCGGGCGCGGCGTCGACGAGTGCGTGCGCGTGCGGGCCGAGATAGTCGGGGTGGTCCAGCAGGATCCCGCGCTGGATGCCGGCCCACCTCAGGTGCGCGGCCCAGACCGGCGGCGAACCCAGCGACTCCACGATGCGCAGGGCATGTGCGAACAGGGGCTGGGTCGCCGACTCGTCGCCGACGCGTGCACCGGCGGTCACGAGTTCCGCGACCGGAAGCAGGGTGTAGAGATCGACGTCGGCGTCCAGCAGGCTGTCGCGCCCGGACTCCCATGCCGCGGCGAGGCCCGCGGAGTCCTCGTACCGCCGCGCGAGACCGACGCGGATGGCCTGCGCCAGCAGGTCGTCCCGCGGCACGGGCGTCGGTGCGAGGGCGAGGGCGGCGTCGAGGTCCTCGCGCGCTTTCCCGCCCTGGGCAAGACCGAGCGCGATCCACGCGCGCCACAGCAACAGCCGAGAGAGCATCCACGGTGTTCCCGTGTGACCATCGATGGCCGCGTCGATGACCGATCGCGCCGTCGAAAGATCGCCGGAGCTGATCGCGGCGACCACGGCGATCACGGCGGGAAGCTCCGGGAGCGGCGCCGAGGACCGGGAGGCGGTGTACAGGTGAGATCCGCGAACGAGGTCGGCGAGGGCGGCGTCGGCCCGGTCTGCCTGCAGCGATGCACGCAGACCTCGATGGACGAGCTTCATCGCGACGGTCAGGGTCGAGGGCGCCGCGAGCGCGGCCGATGTCGTGTGGTCGTCGTCATCCTGCGTCCGAGGGTCCCCGACGCCGATCCGGGCGATGTACTCACGAGCGGATGCCTCGGCCGAAGCGGGAGGGAGCGCGTCGTAGACGGTGCACCCGGTCTGAAGCATCCCCCGCATCGACCAGGTCGCCGCGGCGACGTCGGCGAGCCGGGCGTCCACCCCGGCGTCTCGCTCGCCGCAGGCCATGGCCTCGTCGATCAGATGCGCCGCACCGTCGACGTCTCCGGTCGCCCAGGCCACCTGCGCCCGCTTCGCATGCAGGTCGGCGGACGATGCGCCCGCCTCGGCGGCGGCGCGGTAGAAGCTGCCGGCGCGTACCGGATCCGCGTCGATCAACTGGTCTCCGCGCCCGATGAGCGCAGCCCCCAGACGAGGGTCGGACACGTCCGACAGCCAGTCGGTTCCCTGCTGGCCGGCGGGGCCCACGCCCCCGGGATGGGTTGTCAGGAGTTCGACGAGCCGGCGCGTGGGAAGACTTGCGCGGACGGCGGCGCGGACGACGGGCACCGGTCGCCCGTTGCGCAGGAGCAGGCCGTCGGCATATGCCTGGACGACGACCCCGTCCGGGTCGCCCCGCCCCTCGGATGCGAGAGCATTGTCCTCGGCCGCCGCCACGCTGGCCGCTTCGACCGCCCGTCTGACGTCGGTGTCCACCACCCCGAGTCGGTGTGCGACGCTCTGCTCGAGCATGCGTCCGAGCGCTGAGTGGTCGATGTCGTCCGCGCAGTCCCGCTCGTCGTGTGCAGACAGGGCCGCCGACACGAGCCATGAGACGCCGCCCGTGATCTCGAGGATGTGATCCAGGCACGGCGCCGGGATGTCGCGACCGGTTCCCGCGAGGTAATCCAGGACGTCAGAGCGCGTCACGTGTCCGAGGACGACCGCGGGGCGGCTGCGCTCCAGATGTCGTGCGATGCTCGCCAGTTCGTGCGAGCTCGACCAGGGCCTGCTCGTCACGACGAGCGCGGCATCCGGATCCGCGGACCGCACGACGAGGCCCTCGATCTGCGCCGGCGGCAGCAGATGCAGGTCGTCGACGAGCAGCACGCTGGCGGCGGGAACACTCGTCACGTCGGTGTCGGGGCCGAGCAGGTGGAGCGGCACACGGCTGCGGGTGAGGAATCGCTGCGCGCCGCGCAGGATCGTCGACTTGCCCGATCCGGCGTTGCCCGAGATGAGCATGCGAGGCGGCGTCTCGCGCGTGGTGAGCGCGTCGATGAGAGGATGCGCGTGTCGCGATCCTGTGAAGTCGGCGGCGTCGAAGAACGCTGCCGATGCGGCAGTCGGCGTTGACATGGGATTCCCCAGGCGATCCCGGCGTCAGGGGACGATCTCGGGAGCGGGTGAGGTCTCAGGGGCCGGCTGCAGATCAGCGGGGACCGGCTCCGGCGCGGGGTCGGCCGGGGGAGTCGTGGTCTCCGGCTCGGGCTCGGGTTGCGGCTCCGGCTCCTGCTCCGGCTCGGGCTCCGGCTGGGTGGTCGGTTCCGGTTCCGGCTCCGGCTCCGGCTGCGTCGTCGGCTCGGGCTCCGGCTGCGTGGTCGGGTCGGGTTGCGGCTGCGTCGTCTGCCCCGGCGTGTCGTCGCCGCTCGACGTGGGCGTGGTGCCCGACGATCCGGCGGCCGGCTGCGTAGACGTGCCTTCCTTCGTCGTGGCCGTCGTGGTGGTCGTGGTGGTCCGGTCCGGCCCAGCCTTCGAGGTCGGAGCGTCGCTCCGCGACTTCGGCTTCCCGGCCTTCGGGTTCACCGTGCCACCGGACCCCGTGTCCGCCTCCGGCGCAGTCGCCGTCTCGGGTGGGTTCGCGTCAGCGGCCGGCTCCACCTGAGCGGCGGCCTCGGCCTCGACCTCGGCGGGTGCGGGAGCGGCCGGGTCCCAGCCCGACAGTGAGAGGAACGTGCCGCTCCCGTTGCCGAGCGTCATCGTGCTGCCGAAGACGATCGCCGCGGCGACGAGAGCGGCCGCCGCCGAGATGGCGATGTAGTGGCGCGCGCCGTGGGCCGACGATGCGGCGACTGGTGCGACCGGTGCAGCGAGCCCCGCGGCGGCGGGGACGGCGAGCTCCAGCCCGCCGGCCGAGACGCCTTCATAGACGACGAGCTCTCCCGGAGCGGCGATCTCGCGATCCATCGCGCGGATGAGAGCCGTGTAGGCCGCGCCGAGCGCGATGGACGCCTTCGGATCCGCGTCGATCGCGGTCGGGCGGTCCAGGCGTTCGGAGATCCGCTGCGTGACCAGTGGGATCCGCGACGATCCGCCGATGAGCAGCACGGACTCGAGCTGCTCGGGCTCGACGTCGGCCGCTTCGAGGGCATCCTCGAGCACGTCGACCGTCTGCGTGACGTACGGATCGATCATGTCCTCGAACTCGGCGCGCGTCAGTCGCACGCTCGAGCGGCCGGCCGGCAGCAGGACCGGGACGACGACATCGGAGTCGAACGACAACGCCTCCTTGGCGTCGACGCATTCGCGACGAAGCTGCGACAGTGCGACCCGCGCGTCGGCGGACGAGTCGTCCAGCGCCTCAGGGGACACCTCCGCAGAGCGCAGCACGTGGCGCACCACGGCGTCGTCGAAGTCGGCTCCGCCCAGATTGTCGAGCCCCATCGGCTCTCCCAGGAGCTCGAACGAGGTCTCGGTCTTGCGCAGCAACACGCAGTCGAACGTGCCGCCGCCCAGATCGTAGACGGCGAGCGTCTCTCCCGGCTCGAGCACCCGTGACGCCTCGTAGTGCCGCGCCGCGGCTTCGGGCTCGGTGATGAACTCCACGTCGCGGATGCCGAGGGCTGCGAGCGCCGAGCTGATCGTTCCTACACGGTGCGGCCCCCACATCGCGGGGTGCGTGATGATGACACCTGCCGGCTCGCCACCCTCGCGTTCGGTCACGGCGTCGATGACGCCCGCCACCGTTCTCGCGTACAGCTGCTCGGCAGGGATCGACTGATCGCCCACGACCAGCGGCACGTCGTCGCCGATGCTCCGCTTGAACTCGCGGATCAGTCGCTCGGGCGCGCCGACGCCGCGGCGTTCCGCAGCATCCCCGAAGAGAAGATCACCGTCCTCAGCGACGAAGACCACCGTTGCGACGCTGTCACCACGACGCCCGAGTGGAAACGCCGCAGACGTGATGCTGCCGTCCGAACCGACGCGCGCTGTCGCCGCCCCAAGCCGGCTGGTCCCGAGATCCACAGCCAGGAAATACCGCTCACCCATGTTGAAGCATGCCCCCACATCGTGTGCGAGCTCCCCCGAACTCGCAGCGATCACTCTCCCCAAGAGAGTGAGCCGCTGCGCCGATGATACGCCGCGACCGCACAAAGCCTCAAGGGTATGTAACAGTCGTGTTTCGGCCAGGTGTGCGCCGTGCTGAGTGTGACGCTGCGATTGGCACTCACGTTGCATGAGTGCCAGACGGTTGCCTAGACTGTCATCAGCACTCTCAACGTCAGAGTGCTAACGAGTCTTAGTCTCAAGAAAGAAGAGGTAGACCGTGTCGGTTTCCATCAAGCCGCTCGAGGACCGCATCGTCATCAAGCAGGTCGAGGCCGAGCAGACCACGTCCAGCGGTCTGGTCATCCCCGACACCGCCAAGGAGAAGCCCCAGGAGGGCGAGGTCGTGGCGGTGGGCCCTGGTCGTATCGATGACAACGGCAACCGCATCCCGCTCGACGTCGCCGTCGGCGACCGCGTGATCTACAGCAAGTACGGCGGAACCGAGGTGAAGTTCGGCGGTGACGAGCTCCTCGTCCTGTCGGCTCGCGACGTCCTGGCGGTCGTCGTTCGCTGAGTTCCGCGCACTGCGCGTACCGAGAGGGTCGGATGCTTCGGCATCCGGCCCTCTCGTCATGTGCGGGGACTTCGGCCTGGCTCCGCGTGGCAGGAATCCGGCCACGGACGGCAGAGAACGGATGCCACGGGCACGGCGCAGCGGGCCGGCACCGCGCAGGGCGGGCGTAGGCTGACTCGGTGAGTCGCGAGCAGTCCTCCCCGTCGGAACGCGGCGCCGTGGACGGGCTCGACCCCTCGACCGCACTCGACCTCGGTGTGACGACGGGCAGCCGTCGGGTCGCGGATGCCGCCGCCGCGGCGCGCGAGCGCACGCTCGGAGGCGTATACGCGTTCAGCGCGTACCTGCTCTGGGGCTTCCTGCCGCTCTACTTCCTGCTGCTGGCGCCGACCGGCCCGTGGGAGATCGTGGCGTGGCGCATCCTGCTGTCGCTCGCGTTCTGCGCGCTGCTGCTCACGGTGACGCGGACGTGGCCCCGGCTGGCGGCGATCCTCCGGCAGCCCCGCGTGCTGGGGCTCACCGTGATCGCCGGCTTGCTCATCTACGTCAACTGGCAGGTCTTCATCTACGGCGCCCTGAGCGACCAGGTCATCGAGACCAGCCTCGGCTACTTCATCAATCCGATCGCGACGGTGCTGCTCGCCGTTCTCGTTCTGCACGAGCGCCTGCGCCCGACGCAGTGGGTCGCCATCGGCATCGCCGCAGCGGCGGTGGCCGTGATCGTCGTCGGCTACGGCGCATTCCCGTGGATCGCCCTCACCCTCGCGGCGTCGTTCGGCGTCTACGGCCTGGTGAAGAAGAAGGTCGGTCCGTCGGTCGACGCCGTGAGCGGGCTCACCCTCGAGACGCTGTGGCTGACGCCGATCGCGGTCGTCGTACTGGCGATCGTGGGAGCGACGGAGGGCCTCACGATGGGGTCGAGCGGATGGCAGCACACCGTGCTGCTGAGCCTGACCGGCGTCATCACCGCCGTGCCGCTGCTGCTCTTCGCCTCGGGGGCCCGCCGCGTGTCGCTCACCACGATCGGGCTGCTGCAGTTCGTGGCGCCGATCCTGCAGTTCCTGATCGGCTGGCTCGTGCTCGGCGAGCCGATGCCCCTCGAGCGCTGGGTCGGCTTCGCGCTCGTGTGGGTGGCGCTGATGGTGCTCACCGTCGACTCGGTGCTGCACGCACGGCGCTCGCGCGCCGGCGCCTGAGGTCAGCGCACCAGTCGGGCGATGGCCTGCGTCGCCTCGGTGATCTTCGCGTCAGCGGCCTCGCCGCCCAGGCGTGCCGCATCCACCACGCAGTGGCGCAGGTGGTCGTCGAGCAGGCCGACCGCGACGGCTTCGAGCGCGGAGGTCAGCGCGCTGATCTGCGTCAGGATGTCGATGCAGTACTTCTCGTCCTCCACCATCTTGTGGATGCCGCGAGCCTGGCCCTCGATGCGCTTCATGCGATTGAGGTACTTGTCCTTGTCGGTGATGTAGCCGTGGTGCGAGGCGTCGCCCTCCGGCGAAGCCGCGTGGTCGAGGGCCGTCTCACTGTGTGTGTCGAGCGTCATGTCTGTGAGTCCTTCGTCGTGAACAGCGTTCTCTATGTATGTGGGCGGGAGCCGGGGGGTCGTCGCAACCCGGCTAGGAGGCCGGGATCGCCTCCGCTGCAGCCGGCGCCTTCGTCCGCGAGGGGTCGGGACGGCCGCCGGAGTGGCTGCGGAACCGCCGAAGCCGCAGGCTGTTGCCCACCACGAACACGCTCGAGAATGCCATGGCCGCTCCCGCGATCATAGGGTTCAGCAGGCCGAGGGCCGCGAGCGGCAGAGCCGCCACGTTGTAGGCGAACGCCCAGAACAGGTTGACCTTGATCGTGCCGAGCGTCGCCCGCGACAGACGGATCGCGTCGGCCGCGCTGCGCAGGTCGCCACGCACCAGCGTGATGTCGGATGCCTCGATGGCGGCATCCGTCCCCGTTCCCATCGCGAGGCCCAGGTCGGCCTGCGCGAGAGCGGCGGCGTCGTTCACGCCGTCGCCGACCATGGCGACGACGCGCCCCTCGGACTGCAGCTCCGAGATGACGGCGACCTTGTCCTCTGGCAGCACCTCGGCGATCACCCGTTCGATGCCCACCTCGTCGGCGATCGCGCGTGCCGCGGCGGCGTTGTCGCCGGTGAGCAGCACCGGCGTGAGCCCGAGCGCCCGCAGCTGGGCCACCGCCTCGGCGCTGGTGGGCTTCACCTGGTCGGCGACGATGAAGAGCCCTCGCACCTCGCCGTCCCACGCGGCCAGCACCGCGGTGCGCCCCCGCGCTTCGGCCGACGCCTTCGCGGCGGCGAGCTTCGCAGGGACCGCCAGCGCCCAGTCGGAGAGCAGCGACTCGCGCCCGACGATCACGGCGTGCCCCTCGACGATGCCCGATACGCCCTTGCCCGGAACATTCTGGAACGACTCGGCCGAGGGGAGCGGTCCGGTCTCGTCGTCGGCGCCGCGTGCGATCGCCTGCGCGATGGGGTGCTCGGAGGCGTGCTCGAGGGCTCCCGCGAGACGCAGCAGCTCGGCACGGGCGCCGGCTGCGGCAGCCGCCGTCACGGCGTCGCCGCCGGGGAGCACGACGTCGATGAGGGTCATGCGGCCGGTGGTGACGGTGCCGGTCTTGTCGAGCACCACCGTGTCGATGGTGCGCGTCGACTCGAGTACTTCCGGACCCTTGATCAGGATGCCGAGCTGCGCGCCGCGGCCGGTGCCGACGAGCAGCGCAGTCGGAGTGGCGAGGCCGAGCGCGCAGGGGCACGCGATGATCAGCACCGCGACGGCCGCGGTGAACGCCATCGACGCGGAGGCGCCGGTGAGCAGCCACCCCACGAGCGTGGCCAGGGCGATCAGCAGGACGATGGGCACGAAGATGCCCGAGATCCGGTCCGCGAGCCGCTGCACCTGCGCCTTGCCCGACTGCGCTTCCTCGACGAGTCGTGCCATCTGGGCCAGCTGGGTGTCGTCGCCCACGCGGGTCGCGCGCACCACGAGGTGCCCGCCGACGTTGACGGTTGCGCCGACGACCCCGTCACCCGGGGCGACCTCGACGGGCACGGACTCGCCCGTCACCATCGAGGCATCGACCGCCGACGTGCCCGAGGCCACGACGCCGTCGGTCGCGATCTTCTCGCCGGGCCGCACGACGAACTCGTCGCCGACGAGCAGGTCGGCGATGGGCACACGGACCTCGTCACCCGTCGGCCGCAGCACCGCCACGTCCTTGGCGCCGATCTCCAGGAGCGCGCGCAGCGCGGCGCCGGCGCGGCGCTTGGACCGCTGCTCGAAGTACCGGCCCGCGAGCACGAACGTGGTGACCCCGGCCGCCACTTCGAGGTAGATGTCGCCGGCCCCGTCGCTCGGGGTCACCGACCACTCGAACGCGTGGGTCATGCCGGGCATGCCTGCGTGGCCCAGGAACAGGGCGTAGAGCGACCACAGGAATGCGGCCGAGACGCCCAGTGAGATGAGCGTGTCCATCGTGGCGGCGCCGTGGCGGAGGTTGATCCACGCAGCCCGGTGGAACGGCCAGGCGCCCCACACCACGACCGGCGCGGCGAGAGCCAGCGATGCCCACTGCCAGTACGTGAACTGCAGCGCCGGGATCATCGCGAGCAGGATGACGGGTGTCGTCAGCACGATCGACCCGATGAGCCGATGGCGCAGGCTGGTGAGCTCGGGATCCGCCGCGTCGGTGGCGGCCTCGGCGGCAGGCGGGGCCGGAAGGGCAGCGGTGTAGCCGGTCTTCACGACCTCGTCGATGAGCGCCTGCAGGCCCAGTCCCGCCGGAACGCTCACCGACGCCTTCTCCGTGGCGTAGTTGACGGATGCCTCGACCCCGTCCAGCCGGTTGAGCCGCTTCTCGATCCGCGCGGCGCACGACGCGCACGTCATCCCGCCGATCTCGAGTTCGACCCGGGCGGGAGTCGAGGCCGCGGCCATCAGGCGCGGACCGCGCTGTAGCCGGCCTCGTCGACGGCTGCGATGACGGCGTCGTCGGCCAGTTCCGTCGAGGCGACGATCGTGAGGGTGCCGGACGCGGCGCTCACCCGAACGTCTTCGACGCCCGCGAGCTTGGACACCTCGCCTCGCACGGAGGCCTCGCAGTGCCCGCAACTCATTCCC
Source organism: Microbacterium psychrotolerans (assembly GCF_031085295.1). Taxonomy (GTDB): domain Bacteria; phylum Actinomycetota; class Actinomycetes; order Actinomycetales; family Microbacteriaceae; genus Microbacterium; species Microbacterium psychrotolerans. The sequence continues at coordinate 319,586 of NZ_JAVFWO010000003.1, forward strand.
GTCACCTTGTACTCGGCCTGAACCATGTCTTCTCCTCGCGTCGTAGGGTGGCATACCCCTGAGGGGTACCTCGTGGACCAGTGTATACCGGCGAGGGGTATGCAGGCCCGATCGGATGGGATCTGGCGGACGCCGCCCGGCGAGGCGGACACCGGCCCGATCCGTCCACAGGAGAGGCGCGTGCTGGAGCTGCGGAATTGCGCGCCGATCACGGATTTCAAGCTGTTACAGATCGTTAACGAAAGGCAACATTGCACGAGCCCGACGGCGATTAGGTTTAGTGCACTGGGTCGGCGCCCGAGCCGTTCCCGTTTGCCATCACACAGCAAGGAGCAACATGAGCGTCTTCACCCGCTCGCGCACGTCCACCGTCCTCGGTGGCATCGCGCTCATCGGCGCCAGCGCCCTCGTCCTCGCCGGATGCTCCGGCGGCGGCACCGGCGGTGACGAACCCACTGAGAGTGCGGGGCCCGTCGACGAGCTCAGCCTCAAGGTCGGCACGGCTCTGCCGCAGACCGGCAACCTGGCATTCCTCGGCCCGCCCGAGGAGGCCGGCGTGGCGTACGCCATGTCGCAGATCAACGAGGCGACCGCCGACACCGGGCTCGACCTCGACGTCGTCTTCGGCGACTCGGGCGACACCGACAACAAGGCGTACGAGACCGAGATCCCGCGTCTGCTCGGCGAGGACGTCTCGGCCATCATCGGCGCCGCGTCGTCGAGCACGTCGCTGCAGTTCATCGACCAGGTCACCGGTGCCGGCGTCATCCAGTTCTCGCCGGCGAACACGTCCGACGCGTTCACGACCTACGACGACAACGGTCTGTACTTCCGCACCGCGCCGTCGGACGTCCTCCAGGGCGAGGTGCTCGGCAACCTGATCGCCGAGGACGGCCACCAGACGCTCGGCATGATCGTGCTGAACGACTCCTACGGCACCGGCCTCGCCAAGTACGTCACCGAGGCGTTCGAGGCCGCCGGCGGCGAGGTCGTCGCAGCTCCCACCTACAACACGGGTGACACGAGCTTCGACGCGCAGATCTCCGAGGTCCTCGCGGCCGACCCGGACGCGATCGCCCTGATCACGTTCGAAGAGGTCAAGACGATCCTCCCGAGCCTGTTCGGTCAGTACCCCGCCGAGAACCTCTACTTCGTCGACGGCAACCTGGCCAACTTCGGCGACCAGTTCCCGGCGGGTTCGCTGACGGGTGCGAAGGGCACGTTCCCCGGTCTGTCGCTCGACACGATCACGGACTTCACCGACGCGCTCCAGACCTTCAACACCGATGAGGGCAACGAGCCGCTGACGGAGTTCACCTACGCAGCCGAGTCGTACGACGCGACGATCCTGCTCGCGCTGGCGGCGCTCGCCGCAGGCTCGACCGACGGAACCGCGATGGCCGAGAAGCTCATCGAGGTGTCGGGCGGTTCGGGCGACGGTGAGAAGTGCACCACGTACGCCGAGTGCGCCGAGATCATCGTCGGTGGCGGCACGGCCGACTACGACGGCATCTCGGGCCCGATCACGTTCGACGAGGTCGGCGACCCGACCGAGGCGTCGATCGGCATCTACCAGTTCGGCGACGACAACACCTACGCGGCCTACGAAGGCTGATCGTCTCCTGACGCGAACGGCCCCGGGTCCTCGGACCCGGGGCCGTTCGGCGTTGCGGGCGCTGCGTGGGCGGACGGCGGACGAGCCGCGCGGAGCCGACGGGACGGCACACACATACAGAACGGGGGACGGATGCCGCGGCATCCGTCCCCCGTCGTGAGAGGTGTGGGGAGCTACTTGCCCAGTGTGCCCAGGTACAGCTCGGTGACCTTGGGGTCGTTCAGCAGCTCGCGGCCGGACCCGGTGTACGCGTCGCGACCCTGGTCGAGCACGTAGCCGCGGTCGCAGATCTGCAGGCAGCGCCGTGCGTTCTGCTCGACCATGATGCAGGTGACGCCGGCCTTGTTGATCTCGGAGACGCGGATGAACGCCTCGTCCTGGCGGACGGGGGAGAGGCCGGCCGACGGCTCGTCGAGCAGCAGCACCTTGGGATCCATCATGAGCGCGCGGCTCATCGCCACCATCTGGCGCTCCCCGCCCGAGAGCGATCCCGCGCGCTGCTTGAGGCGCTTGCCGAGCTCGGAGAAGATCCCGGTGACGAACTCCAGTCGCTCCTTGTAGGCGCTCGGGCGCTGGTAGAGCCCCATCTGCAGGTTCTCTTCGATGGTGAGGCTCGGGAACACGTTGTTGTTCTGCGGGATGAAGCCGACGCCGCGTGCGACCAGCTTGTTGGCGCGAAGGCCGGTGATGTCGTCGCCCTCGAGGGTGATCGAGCCGCTGCGCACGTTCACCTGCCCGAAGATCGCCTTCAGCAGCGTCGACTTGCCGGCGCCGTTCGGGCCGATGATGCCGATCAGCTCGCCCTCGTGAGCGACGAGGCTGCAGCCGTTGAGGATGTTCACCCCGGGCAGGTAGCCGGCGTGGACATCGTCGACGACGACGACGGGTGTGCCCGTCGCGATGGGAGCGGTCATCTGCCGTCCTCCTCTTCTTGTACTTCTTCCTCCGCCACGCCCTGGTCGACGAGTGCGGCCGCGTCGGCCGCGGCGGACGCGGAGGCGTCCGTCGTCGGATCGGCCTCGACGACATCGATGCGGCCGGTCACGACGCCCAGATCCAGCTCCTGGTGGGCGCCGAGGTAGGCGTCGATCACCGCGGGGTTGTTCATGACCGTCGTGGGGTCGCCCTCGGCGACGATCTTTCCCTCGGCCATGACGATGACCCAGTCGGCGATGTGGCGCACCATGTGCATGTCGTGCTCGACGAACAGGACGGTCATGCCGAGATCCTTGAGATCGAGGATGTGGTCGAGCAGCGACTGCGTGAGGGCGGGGTTGACGCCTGCCATCGGCTCGTCGAGCATGACGAGCGTCGGCTCGGTCATGAGCGACCGTGCCATCTCGAGCAGCTTGCGCTGTCCGCCCGACAGGCTGGCTGCGAAGTCGTCCGCCTTCGCGTCGAGCTTGAACTTCTCGAGCAGCACCATCGCGCGGTCTTCGAACTCGGCATCCTGCGAGCGCCAGAGGGCGGGGATCAGGCTGCCCCAGAATTTCTCGCCGCGCTGGTTCTTCGCGCCGAGCTTCATGTTCTCCATCACCGTCAACAGGCCCAGGGCCTTGGTGAGCTGGAACGTGCGGACCAGTCCCATGCGGGCCACCTTGTAGGCGGGCACGCCCGACAGCGACTTGCCGTCGAAGGTCCAGGTGCCCTGATCCGGGCGATCGAAGCCGGTGAGCAGGTTGAACAGCGTCGTCTTGCCGGCGCCGTTGGGCCCGATCAGGGCCGTGATCGCGTTGCGCGGGATCTCGAGGTGCGCGACGTCGACCGCGTTCACGCCGCCGAACGATCGGCGCACGTCGTCGGCGATGATGATCGGGTCCACCTTCGGAACGCCGGGGACCGCTTCGCCGACATGGAGCCCGGTGGTCTTCGGCCGGGCGACCGGCGCGGCGCCGGTGACCGGGGCGCTTTCACTTGACAAAGGTCAGCTCCTTCTTGTTGCCCAGGAGTCCCTGAGGCATGAAGATCACGAGCAGCATGAGCGCGACGCCGACGAGGATGAAGCGCAGCGTGCCCGCCTGGATCTGCGACAGACCGAACAGCCAGCCGGCTTCGGCCATCGCCGGCAGGACATTCGAGAGGAATGTCTGGAGCGCCCAGAAGATCAGCGAGCCCAGCAGCGGACCGAACACGGTCGCGGCTCCACCGAGGAGGAGCGCCGTCCAGACGAAGAAGGTCAGCGACGTCACGTAGACGCCCGGGCTGACCGCGGAGGGCAGGGCGTAGACGATCCCGCCCGCGGCCGCGAGGACACCGCCGAGCACGAGGGCCTGCATCTTGTACGAGAAGACGTTCTTGCCGAGCGAGCGCACGGCGTCCTCGTCCTCGCGGATGCCCTTGAGCGTGCGTCCCCACGGGCTGCGCATCAGCATCCACACGACGAGCACCGCGATGCCGATCGTGATGATGCCCATGATGCGCACCCACCACCCGGTCTCGTTGTAGACCCAGGGCCCGAAACCGTACTCGCCCTGCGGGATGGGGTTCGAGGCCCGGAAGCTGGTGTGGTAGCCGCTGAGCCCGTCCGCCGAGCCGGTCACGTCGTCGAACGCCGTCGTGAGGAACATCAGTCGCAGCACCTCGGCCGCGGCGATCGTCACGATCGCGAGGTAGTCGCCGCGAAGGCGAAGGGTCGGGATGCCGAGGATCAGCGCGAAGATCGCGGCCGCCCCGAGCCCGATCAGGGCACCCGCCCACCAGGGAAGGCCGAACGACAGGATCGAGATCGCGTAGCCGTAGGCGCCCATGGCCATGAAGCCCGCGATGCCCATGTTGATCAGGCCGGAGTAACCGAAGTGCACGGCGAGTCCGAGAGCCGCCAGGGCGTAGCCCATCGTCGCCGGGCTGAGGATCGACGAGAGGGTGTTGGAGAGTATCTGCAACCAGTCCATGAGTGTGTCCCTAACCAATCCGCTCGCGTCGGCCCAGGATCCCCTGTGGTCGGAAGAGCAGGATGACGATGAGGATGAACAAAGCGCTGGCGTACTTGAGGTCGGCCGGGATCCACAGGCTCGACACCTCCACCAGGATTCCGACGATCAGCGCACCGACGAGGGCGCCGTAGGCGGTGCCGAGTCCGCCGAGCACGACCGCGGCGAACATGAGCAGCAGGATCTGCGCGCCCATGTCCCACTTGATGCCGGGTCGGTAGTAGGCGTACAGGATGCCGGCGAGGCCGGCCAGCGCACCCGCGACGACCCATACGACGCGCACGACGGCGTCGACGTCGATGCCCGATGCCGCAGCCAGCGAGGCGTTGTCGGAGATCGCACGCGTCGCCTTGCCGGTGCGCGAACGCGTGAGCCACAGCGCGAACGCGACGATCACCACGATCGAGATCGCCAGCGACACCATGTCGATGACGCTCAACTGGACGGAGCCGAACAGCGAGATCTTGGACTCCGACGAGCCCGGGAGCTGGAGCGTGCCACCGCCGATGAACAGCTGGAAGGTGTAGCGCAGCGCGAGCGAGAGGCCGATGCTGACGATCATCAGCTGCACGACGCCGACCCGGCGCCGGCGCAGCGGCCGCCACAGGATGACGTCGAGGAAGAGCCCGAAGAGCGCGCTGAGCACCACCGCGACCGGATAGCCGAGCCACCACGGCAGTGCGAGGCTCGCTGGTCCGACGAGCATGAAGGCGGCGATGGCGCCGAAGGTCACCATCTCGCCGTGGGCGAAGTTCGAGATGCCGGTGGTGCCGAACACCAGCGAGAGGCCGATCGCGGCGAGGGCCAGCATCAGGCCGAAGCTGAGGCCTTGGATGATGCGCTGGACGAGCTGGTCGAAGAAGCTCGTGACGTTGCGCTCGCCTTCGCCGATGAAGAAGTTGACGCTCACGCGCCCGCCCTGCCCCACCTCGACCTCTTTGACGTTCGGGGTGTCGTCTTCGGGGTCGACGACGGCGATGCCCTCGGGGAGGGTGTCTTCGTCGAGCGTCACGACGTAGGTCTCGCCCCGCTCGGGGACGCCCACCCGCCATTGGCCGTTCTCGTCGGTCTCCACCTCTTGGAGGCCGCCGGGGCCGTCGACGGTGAGGGTCACGCCCTCCAGAGGCTCGCCATCGAGCTGTACGTTGCCACTGATCCGATAGGGATCGTCTTCAGCGGCTGAAGCGGGCGTCGCAGTGGCGAACAGTCCCAGTGCCACGAGAAACAGAGCGAAGAGAGCGGCTGCCACACGCGCTCGGACGCGTCTCGGGATAGCAGTCGTAGGACCCACAGAACCTCCAGTTCGGCACCACGCGGACACCGAAGCTCGGGTCGCATCGGCCGTGATGAACGACGCTACGACTGTAATGTGTCGCCGCTGTTTCGCATACGGTGCGATGTGGATAAGTGACCCGATCGCAACCGGGCACGGCTCACCGGGTCGCGCGCCCGCGCGTGCCGTTTACTGCGGGAACAAACGGCCCCGCCCGACGCTTAGAATCGAGTACGGAGCGTCACGAGCGCACCGGCCGTCGCCGTCCACCCCCGAGAGCACGCGCGCGCCGCGCGAGGAGACCCCATGGAGCACAACGACCCCTTCGGCTTCGTCGGACTGACCTACGACGATGTGCTGCTGCTGCCCGGCCACACCGACGTGATCCCCAGTGAGGCCGACACGTCGTCCCGCGTGACGCGACGCATCACCGTCGCCACGCCGCTCATCTCGAGCGCGATGGACACCGTGACCGAGTCGCGCATGGCGATCGCCATCGCCCGCGAAGGGGGTCTCGGCATCATCCACCGCAACCTCTCCATCCAGGACCAGGCCTCGATGGTCGACCGCGTCAAGCGCAGCGAGTCCGGGATGATCACCGACCCCATCACGACCACTCCCGACGCGACGATCGAAGAGGTCGACTCCCTCTGCTCGCAGTACCGCATCTCGGGCCTGCCCGTCATCGACGACGACAACCGCCTGGTCGGCATCGTGACCAACCGCGACATGCGCTTCGTCTCGGGCTTCGAGCGCCAGACCACCAAGGTGCGCGACGTGATGACGACCGAGGGCCTGGTCACCGGCCGCGTCGGCATCAGCGCGGGTGAGGTCATCGCCCTGTTCGCCCAGCACCGGGTCGAGAAGCTGCCGCTCATCGACGAGGACGGCACCCTGGCGGGTCTCATCACCATCAAGGACTTCGACAAGAGCGAGAAGTACCCCCTCGCGACCAAGGACGAGCAGGGCCGCCTCCGCGTCGGCGCGGCGATCGGCTTCTTCGGCGACGCGTGGCAGCGCGCCGAGGCGCTCCGCGACGCCGGCGTCGACGTGCTCGTCGTGGACACGGCCAACGGCCAGTCGGCCGGAGTCATCGACATCGTCCGCCGCCTCAAGGCCGATGCCAGCTTCGACCACATCGACATCATCGGGGGCAACGTCGCGACCCGCGAGGGCGCGCAGGCGCTCATCGACGCGGGCGTCGACGCCGTCAAGGTCGGCGTCGGACCGGGCTCGATCTGCACCACCCGCGTCGTCGCGGGTGTCGGCGTGCCGCAGGTGACCGCGGTGTACGAGGCGTACCTGGCCGCTCGCGAAGCGGGTGTGCCCGTGATCGCCGACGGCGGCCTGCAGTACTCGGGCGACATCGCCAAGGCGCTCGTCGCGGGTGCCGACACCGTCATGCTCGGCTCGCTCCTCGCCGGCACCGACGAGTCGCCGGGCGAGATCGTCTTCCAGGGCGGCAAGCAGTTCAAGCAGTACCGCGGCATGGGCTCGCTCGGCGCCCTGCAGACGCGCGGCAAGAAGACGTCCTACTCCAAGGACCGCTACTTCCAGGCCGACGTCCCGAGCGACGACAAGCTCATCCCCGAGGGCATCGAGGGACAGGTCGCGTACCGCGGCCCCGTCTCGGCAGTCGCGTACCAGCTCGTCGGCGGCCTGCGCCAGTCGATGTTCTACGTCGGCGCCCGCACGATCGACGAGCTCAAGGCCAAGGGCAAGTTCGTGCGCATCACCGCCGCCGGTCTCAAGGAATCGCACCCGCACGACGTCCAGATCGTCGTCGAGGCGCCCAACTACAAGAAGTAGCCCTCCCCGTCAGGCCCCGCGAGCGGATGCCGCACCCTACGCGCGAGCGAGGGTGGCGGCATCCGCTTCGTTCCTCCAGAGTTCGCAGACCCGCGTCAAGTTCGCAGAGTCTGGCCGCTTCCCTGCGAGCTTCACACAGGTCTGCGAAGCCTGTGCCGGATGCGAGTCCTCCACAGTGCGGCGCGTACCCAGGCTGTCCACATTCGCGCCCCGCGTGCATCTGGCGAACCCGTCAGCTCAGCACGCTGGCGCGATGGCAGTGACGAAAAGGACCCTCGAGCAACTGCGGGAATGGCTCATCGCGCAGGGCGAGATCGCCCACAGGGATGAGGCCCTGCGCTCCGGATTCGGGATCGCGCTCATCCGCACCTTCGTGCGGGAAGGCCATGCCGAGCTCGTTCGTCGCGTGTGGCTCGCCCTCCCTGACGGCCCGCGAGACCTCCGCACCGCGGCGCTTGCCGGCGGTCGGATCAGCTGCACCTCGCTCGCACGACGTCGGGGGTGGTGGATGCCAGAGGTCGTCGGCACCCAGCTGCACCTCCATCTCCGGCCGGGGTCTGCGCCCACGGGACTCGACAATGCCTGGAACGGCGTGACGCATTGGACGAAACCCCTCGTGCCGGCCGGGCGCTCACTCATCGGAACGGTCGAGGACGCATTGCTCCATATCGCGGCGTGCCTCGACCGCGACACCGCGCTCGTGCTCTGGGAATCGGCGGCCCGCACAGAGCGCATCGCTCCGGAGACCCTCCGCGCGATCCGCTGGACGTCGCGTGTCGCACGCGAGCTCGCTCACGCGGTCACCGGCCTGTCCGACTCCGGTCTCGAGACGCTCATGGTGACGCCCCTGCGACGGTGGGGTCTGCGGGTGCGGCAGCAGGTCAACATCGCCGGGCACCTCGTCGACGTGCTCGTCGGAGACCGCCTCGTCGTCCAGATCGACGGGTACGAATTCCACTCCTCGAGCGCGCAGCGCGCGAAGGACATCGCCCACGACGCCGAGCTGCGGCTGCGCGGCTATACGGTGCTGCGTTTCAGCTACGCGCAGATCGTGCACGAATGGCCCTTCGTGGAGCGCACCGTTCGGAGGGCCGTGGGCGCTGGACTTCACTGCGCGGGTTGACGGGCAGGTCTCGGCTCACAGGATTCGCAGCATCGCGTCGATCTCGCAGCATCCGCCCCCGGATCCTGCGAGGTTGGCGCGATTCTGCGACGTTCGTGGGCGGGCCGGCTCGCGCCGGACACGCGCACGGCATGGAGAAGAGCCCGGCGACTCGGGTTCACAGGATTCGCAGCATCGCGTCGATTTCGCAGCATCCGCCCCCGATCCTGCGAAGCTCGCGCGATTCTGCGAGCGTGACACACCGGCTGCCGTCGCCGACCAGCAGGCTGCCCGTCGCCGGGACACCCCGCGGCGCAGGGTCAGCGGATCCAGAACGCCTCGGCGGCTCGGGCGGTGTCGTCGGTCGCGAGGTCGGCGAGCACCGAGCCGACCGCCGGGGTGAACTTGAACCCGTGGCCGGAGAAGCCGGCTCCGACGACGATGCGGCCGCGGCGATCGAGCACGAAGTCCTCGGAATCCGTCGACGTGTACGTGCAGCTGATCGGCTCGGCCGAATCCGGCTCGAGCCCGGGGAACCACTCGGCGACGTAGTCGTGCAGCGCCGCTGCGAGCTCGGGCACCGGTCGGAAGGTCCGGTGGTCGGGGTCGACGACCGGTCCGACGTGGTGGAAGCCCACCTTCACGCCCTCGCCCGGCGTCGGCATGCCGTACGTCGGACCCGGGTAGGTCCCGCGAGCCACGAGATGGTTGAACGACGGCCACCGGGCGTCGGGTGAGACCGGGGAGAAGTGCGCCGGGCTCTCTTCGGTCACCGTCAGCCGGGGGAGCGGGAACGACGGGGGCAGGATGCCGGGGGTCCAGGCGCCCGACGTGACCACCGCCGTGTCGGCCACGACGTCGTAGCGGCGCTCGCCGTCGTCGATCGTGAGCGAGACGCCGTCGCCGCGCTCTTCGAGGGCGACGACGCGCTGGCCGTAACGGACGTCGGCGCCGTGGCGTCGCGCGCCGACCTCGAGGGCATCGAGGGCCGCCGCGGCCCGCACCACGCCCGCGTCCGGGGTGAACAGCACGTCGCCGCCGAACCGCATCCCGCTCCAGCGGCGCGCGGCCTCCACCGCCCCGAGCACCTCGGCGCGCTCGCCGCGTGCGACCAATGCGTCGTGCACCTGCGCGACCACCGCATCGTCGCCGTGGGTGAGCAGCCCGTGCAGCCGCAGCAGCGGCTCTCCGGTCGTGCGCGAGAGCTCGTCCCACTCGGCGCGTGCGAGGGCCAGGAGGTCCAGGTAGTGCGCAGCGGTGTAGGCGTTGTTGAAGTTGCGGGTCGCGCCGTGCGACGCCCCGTGCGAGTGGCCGCGCGCGAACCGCTCGAGGGCGAGCACCCGGTGACCGCGTCGGGCGAGCTGCCAGGTCGTCGCGAGCCCCATGGCGCCCGCGCCGACGACGACATACGGAACGTGCTCGGTCACGGGCGGTCCTCCACGGGTCTCGGGCCCGGCCGGCGGCCCCACGCGGAGCGGGTCGCAGGCGCGGGCAGCGGCATCCGTCCTCCATCCTCGCGCAGCGCACGGGGAGGCCCGGCAGGGAGTCGGAGTATGACGTCCGGCGATCCCCGCATGGGCGGCCGTGTGTCGCTACCCTGGCGCCATGATCAGGCAGCGCCAGCATCCTGCGGCGACACAGCGCACCACGCGCCTCGAGGCGTTCACCGACGGCGTGTTCGCGATCGCGGCGACACTTCTGGTGCTCGACCTGACGACGCACACGTTCGGCAAGGTGGACTCCGACGCGAGCATGTGGGCGGCGTTCGGCGGCATGTACGAGCTGTTCATCAACTTCGTGCTCAGCTTCGTGCTGCTGTGCATCCTGTGGATGGTGCATGTGCAGCAGTTCGAGCACATCGCCCGGGTGGACGCGATGATGATGTGGCTCAACAACGCGCGGCTGCTGTTCATCGTGCTGGTGCCGTTCGCCACCGGCCTGATGACGGAGTACCAGGAGTACTACGCGGGCCGGCTCGCGATGCCGGTGACGTTCTTCCTCGCCATCCTGTTCAGCTGGGTGCAGTGGCAGTGGGCGGTCCGCCATCGCGAGACCATGCTGCCCGACATGAGTGCCGCGGATGCCGCCGCGTATGGTCGCGGCTCACTCAGCGCCCTGCTGATCAGCGGCGTCGTGGTCATCCTGTCGCCGTGGATCGGGTCGATCGCGTTCGTGCTGTTCCTGTTCGACGGCGTCTTCACGCGCGCGCTGCGCGGCAAGGGCGCCTGAGCGGGCGGATGCCGTCGGCCGGGGTGCCCCGCCGGAGACGAGATCGTGTGCTCTCGCCGAGTGCACATGTCTGCGACGCGCGGAGCATGTGGTTTCGGCGAGAGCACACGACGTGGACGGGCACGTGGCTTCAGCGAGCGACGGCCGGCTCGAGCACGTCCGCGTCGGTCTCGGCGGCGCCATCGTCCGCGGTGCCGGCGGTGACGGCATCCGTCGCCCTGCCGGACGGGAGCCACAGCGCCACGACGGTCGCGGCGAACAGCACTGCCGCGCCCGTGAACACCGCCGGACGCGCCGCGTCGACGTAGAGATCGGGCATGAGCTCGCCGCCGGCGCTCACGAAGATGGCGGTCATGACGGCGGTGCCGAGTGCGACGCCCAGTTCGCGGACGGTGGAGTTCACGCCGGACGCCTTCGCGTGGTCGACGAGCCCGAGCGTGGCGAGCAGGGCGGTCGCCGACGGGGCGAACACGAGCGCCATGCCGACGCCTGCCATCACGAACGGGACGATGAGCGCCGGGTAGTCGAGGTCGGTCGACATGATCGCTGCGATCCAGGTGAGTGCGACGCCCTGAAGGGCGAGGCCGAGCACCAGCAGCACCCGGGTGCCGACGCGGGGGGCGAGGATGCCGGCGATCGGCGCCACGATCATCGGCGCGAGCGTCCACGGCGTGGTCTGCACCGCGGCCTCGAGCGGGGTGGAGCCCTGCACGAGCTGCAGGTACTGGATGAGGATGAACACCGAGCCGAAGGTGCCGAAGCTGAACGCGAAGCCGACGATGTTCGTGATCGAGAATGAGCGGTCGCGGAACAGCCGCAGCGGCATCAGCGGCGCCTTGGCCCGCATCTGCCACACCAGGAACGCGGCGATCAGGAGTGCGCCGGCGACGATCTCGACGATGACGCCGGGCGAGTCCCAGCCGTCGTCGTTTCCGCGCACGATCGCGTGGACGAGCGCCAGCACGCCCGCCGCTGCGAGCAGGGCTCCGGGAACGTCGATGCGGGCGCGCGCGCCGAAGTCGTTGTTGAGCACGACCAGTGCGAGCGGAATCGCGATGAGGGCGACGGGCACATTGATCCAGAAGATCGCCTGCCAGTTCCAGCCCTCCATGATCGCGCCTCCGACAAGGGGACCGACGGCCACGCCGAGGCCTGAGACGCCGCCCCAGATCCCGATGGCGAGCGGCCGTCGGGATGGCGGGACAGCACCGCTCAGGAGCGCCAGCGACAGCGGCATCACGCCCGCCGCCCCGAGGCCCTGCACGGCGCGGGCGGCGATGAGCTGGCCGGGGTCGGTGCTGAGCGCGGCCAGCACCGAGCCTGCGCCGAAGACGGCGATGCCGATGGCGAACAGCGTGCGGCGGCCGAAGCGGTCGCCGAGTGCCGAGGCGATGAGGATCGCACCGGCGAACGCGAGCGTGTACGCGTTCACGAACCACTGCAGCTCTTCGACGCTCGCCCCCATCTCGCTGTGCAGGACGGGCAGGGCGTTGGTCATGACGAGGTTGTCGAGCGTGGCCATGAACATCGGAAGGGATGCCGCGGCCACCACGAGCGCGAACGGGCGAGGTCGCCGCGTGCGCGGGGCGAGGGAGGTGTCGGTCATGAGAAGCTCCGGTTGTAATCGAATGATTACCACAATGTAGTAATCGACTGATTACAAAGTCAAGTCATTCGCTGATAACCTCGTGGCATGACTTCTGTGCAGCGGGACGGCAGCGGCGCCACCGCCCTCGACGAACCGGCCGAGACCGGCAAGCGCCTGTCGTCCGACGAGCGGCGCCGGCAGATCCTGGTGGCCGCGCTCGCCGTCTTCGGCACCCGCGGATACGAGGGCGCGACGACCGATGAGGTCGCCCGCGCCGCCGGCGTCAGCCAGCCGTACGTCGTCCGGCTGTTCGGCTCCAAGGAGAACCTCTTCCTCGCGACGATCGAGGACGCCCTGACGCGGCTGCTCGCGGCGTTCCGGGCCGCGCTCGCCGCGGAAGAGGACGACGGCCTCACGGCCGCCAAGCGCATCGGCCAGGCCTACGTCGACCTCATCGAGGTGCGGGGTCTGCACCAGACCCTCGCGCACGCGTACCTCCTGGGCAGCAACCCGGTGATCGGCGCAGCCGCGCGCCGCGGGTTCGCGGCGGTGTGGCGGTTCTTCCGCGAGGAGATGGGGATCGACGCCGACGAGGCCCGCGCCTTCATGGCCGAGGGCATGCTGATCAGCACGATGATCGGGCTGCGCATCGTCGACGACTACGGATCGGACCCGCAGATCACCGAGCTCTTCCGCTCCTGCTTCCCCAGCGAGCTTCCGCACGTGCTCGATGTCCTCCCCCGGGGCGACGAACGCTGGTGACAGCGGGGGACGGATGCCGCATCTGGCCGCCGTCAGAGCCGCGGCGTATCGTCGGGGGCATGTGCCGGAACATCCACACGCTCCACAACTTCGAGCCCGCGGCGAGCTCCGACGAGGTGCACGCGGCCGCCCTCCAGTACGTGCGCAAGATCGCGGGCACCACGAAGCCCTCGAAGGCGAACCAGGAGGCGTTCGACCGCGCCGTCCACGAGATCGCCCACATCACGCAGCACCTGCTCGACGACCTCGTCGCGACGGCGCCGCCCAAGAACCGCGAGGTCGAGGCGGCGAAGGCGCGGGAGCGGGCGATCAGGTCGGGCCGGTACGCCGCCCCGGCCGCCTGAGCGCGTCACCCGTCTTCCCTGCGCCTGGGTTGAGATAGGCTGGTCGGCTCCCTGATCGGCGACGGATGCCGCACCGGAGCAGACAGGGAACACCGTGGGCTATATCGACATCGCCGCCGTCTCGTATGCGCTGCCGGACGGCCGGCCGCTCCTCGACGAGGTCTCGTTCCGCGTCGGCGAGGGCTCGACGACCGCGCTGATCGGGCAGAACGGGGCCGGCAAGACCACCCTGCTGCGGATCATCCGCGACGAGATCTCGGCGCACGGCGGAGTCGTGCAGATCGACGGCGGACTCGGGGTCATGGACCAGTTCGTGGGCCACGGCGGGCCGGGACAGACCGTCCACGATCTGCTGATCGCCGTCGCACCCGATCGCGTGCGCCGCGCCGCGCGCGAGCTGGAGGACGCCGAGGCGGCCATCATCGAGCGCGACGACCTCGACACGCAGATGCGGTACGCCGGGGCGCTCGCCGACTACGCCGAGGCGGGCGGCTACGAGTACGAGACCGTCTGGGACACCTGCACCACGGCGGCGCTCGGCATCCCGTTCTCGCGTGCCCGGTTCCGCGAGCTGACGACGCTGTCGGGTGGGGAGCAGAAGCGGCTCGCGCTCGAGGCGCTGCTGCGCGGACCCGACCAGGTGCTGCTGCTGGACGAGCCCGACAACTACCTCGACGTGCCGGGCAAGCGGTGGCTGGAGGAGCGCCTGCGCGAGACGCAGAAGACCGTGCTGCTCGTGTCGCACGACCGCGAGCTGCTGGCGCGCGCCGCCGACCGCATCGTGACGCTCGAGGTCGGCGGCGCAGGCAGCACCGCGTGGGTGCACGGCGGCGGGTTCGGCACCTATCACCGTGCTCGTGACGACCGCATGGCGCGACTCGACGAGCTGCGCCGGCGCTGGGACGAGCAGCATGTCAAGCTCAAAGAGCTCGTTGCGACGCTCAAGGTGAAGGCCACCGCGAACGACACGTTCACGTCGCGCTATCGCGCGGCCCAGACGCGCCTGCGCAAGTTCGAGGAGGCGGGCCCGCCGCAGGAGCGGCCGAGGGAGCAGGACCTCGACGTGCGCCTGCGCGGCGCGCGCACCGGGCGGCGCGCGGTCGTCGCCGAGCAGCTCGAGCTCACCGGCCTGATGCGGCCCTTCGACGTCGAGGTGTGGTTCGGCGACCGGGTGGCGGTGCTCGGCTCCAACGGCTCCGGCAAGTCGCACTTCCTGCGGCTGCTCGCGCGCGGCGGCACCGATCCGGACGGTCGGCTGGGGCACCTGACGACGACGGGTGCGGGGCTCGATCCGGTCGCGCACACCGGGCGGGCGATCCTCGGCGCGCGTGTGGTGCCCGGCTGGTTCGCGCAGACCCACCGCCATCCCGAGTTCGACGGCAAGACGCTGCTCGACATCCTGCACCGCGGCGAGGACGCACGCTCCGGCTTGCCGCGCGAGGCGGCGAGCAGCGCGCTCGATCGCTACGGCCTCGTCGGCCAGGCCGAGCAGACGTTCGACAGCCTGTCGGGCGGCCAGCAGGCGCGGTTCCAGATCCTGCTGCTCGAGCTCTCGGGCGCGACCCTGCTGCTCCTGGACGAGCCGACCGACAACCTCGACCTCGTCTCTGCGGAGGCGCTGCAGGACGCGCTCGCCCGCTTCGAGGGGACCGTGCTCGCCGTCACCCACGACCGGTGGCTCGCGAAGTCCTTCGACCGCTTCCTGGTGTTCGGCTCCGACGGCCGGGTGTTCGAGTCCGGCGAGCCGGTCTGGGACGAGACCCGCGTCGCGCGGGCGCGCTAGGGGTGGCGGATGCCGCCGGCCCGCGGCATCCGTCCCCACCCCGTCTCTCCCTCTGCCGCGTTCGGGGCGCATCGGGCCCGGTTGGGGCGCATCGCATGCGCCCCAGACGAACGCGGTACGCCAAAACCCCGGAAACCGTACGCATCTGGTGGGATCCGGCCGCGCGAAGCCCGCCGGGTAGGCTGGTCGGGTGAGCATGGACATCGAGCTCGGCCGGGCCAAGCGCGCGCGTCGCGCCTACACGTTCGACGACATCGCGGTGGTGCCCTCGCGGCGCACGCGCAACCCTGAGGACGTCTCGACCACGTGGACGATCGACGCGTTCAGCTTCGACATCCCGGTGCTGGGCGCACCCATGGACTCGGTCGTCAGCCCGCGCACGGCGATCATGCTGGGTCAGCTCGGCGGGCTCGGCGTGCTCGACCTCGAAGGTCTCTGGACGCGCTACGACGACCCGGAGCCGCTGCTGGCCGAGATCGCCGGGCTCGACAAGACCGCCGCGACCCGCCGCATGCAGGAGCTCTACGCCGAGCCGGTCAAGCCAGAGCTCGTGCGCGACCGCCTGGCCGAGATCCGCGCCGCCGGCGTGACCGTGGCCGGCGCGCTCACGCCGCAGCGCACGCAGGAGCTGTACGAGACGGTCGTCGCTGCCGGCGTCGACCTGTTCGTCATCCGCGGCACGACGGTGTCGGCGGAGCACGTGTCGAGCGTCGATCAGCCGCTCAACCTCAAGAAGTTCATCTACGACCTCGATGTGCCGGTCATCGTCGGCGGGGCGTCGACCTACACCGCCGCGCTGCACCTGATGCGCACCGGCGCCGCCGGCGTGCTGGTCGGCTTCGGCGGGGGAGCGGCGTCGACCACGCGTGCCACCCTGGGCCTGCACGCCCCCATGGCCACCGCGGTCGCCGATGTCGCCGGAGCGCGCCGCGACTACCTCGACGAGTCGGGCGGACGCTACGTGCACGTCATCGCGGACGGCGGCGTGGGAACCTCGGGCGACATCGTCAAGGCGATCGCGATGGGCGCTGATGCCGTCATGCTGGGCGTCGCGCTCGCGCGCGCCACGGACGCCCCGGGCCGGGGCTTCCACTGGGGCCCCGAGGCGCATCACGCCAAGCTGCCCCGCGGGCGCCGCGTGAAGGTCGACCAGGTGGCCTCGCTGGAGGAGGTCCTGTACGGGCCCGCACCGGTCGCGGACGGCACCGCGAACCTCATCGGCGCGCTGCGCAAGTCGATGGCCACGACGGGATACTCCGACCTCAAGGAGTTCCAGCGCGTCGAGGTCGTCGTCGCGCCGTACGCCGCGGGATGACGGATGCCATGACCGAGCGGCCCGAATCTCGCGACGGCGGCCAGGGCCCGGACGGTGCGGCGGACCTCGCGCCCGAGGTCTTCCCGCCGACGCTGCGCGAGGTGATGCTGCGCCCGCGATGGATCGGGATGCTGCTGCTGTGCCTGGTCGTCGCGGCCGTGTTCGCGTGGCTCGGGCAGTGGCAGCTGGGTCGGGCGGTGCAGACGAATCCGCTGCCGCCCGGTGCGACCGAAGAGGTCCAGGAGCTCGCCGACGTCGCAGCACCCGGCGAGTACCTCCCCGAGCCGCTCGTGGGTCAGCGGGTCGAGACCGCGGGGCGATGGGTGCCCGAGGATTTCGTCATCGTCACGTCCCGGTTCAACGACGGCGTCGAGGGCTACTGGGTGACCGGTCAGCTGCGCATCGACCCGACGCGCACCGAGACCTCCGCCCCGACATCGATCGCGGTGGCGCTGGGGTGGGCCGCCACCGAGGAAGACGCCCGCGCGGCCATCGAGAATCTCGAGACCGGGGCGGCCGCGGGTGACACCATCGAGGTGACGGGACGCCTGATCTCGGACGAGGGACCGGTGCTGCCGCCGCGCGGCGCCGACCCGCAGACGCTGACACGGATGTCGCCCGCCGCGCTGCTGGGGCAGTGGCACGACGTCTCGGGGCTCTTCGTGTACCGACCGTACCTGGCGTCCGTGGACGCCCCCGCCGGCCTCGACGCGATCTCCTCTCCGGCGCCCGCGGACGGGTCGGGCATCAACTGGCTCAACATCTTCTACGCGCTCGAGTGGGCGGTGTTCGCCGGATTCGCGTTCTATCTCTGGTACCGCCTGGCGAAGGATGCCTGGGAGAAGGAGATCGAGGACTTCGAGGATGCTCGCCGCGAGCCGGGCGACGAGCCGGAGCCCTCGGCATCCTGACTTCACAGCTGCCCGGTCCGCGCGCGCCCGGGCGGCTCCCGGCCCCGACGGTCGCGGCGGAATCCCGCGGGTAGACTGGGGTCATGCCCCGCGCCCCGAAGCTCGCTTCCTTTCCGGCGATCCGCGGAGCCCTGAAGTTCTACCAGGTCTGCTCCATCATCACGGGCACGATGCTGCTCCTGCTGGTGGCCGAGATGATCGCCAAGTACGCGGTCGGCTACGAGCTCTTCCTGGGTGGCTCCGGCGGGTTCCTGTGGTTCGCGCCGGTCGTCGAGACCGCCTCGGGCCTCGAGTCGACGGGCGACGGCTTCAACCTGTCGCTCGGCATCCTCGTCGCCCACGGCTGGTTCTATGTCGTCTACCTGGTCTCGTGCTTCCGCGTGTGGAGCCTCATGCGCTGGAACCTCGGCCGCCTGGCCATGCTGGCCGCCGGCGGCATCGTGCCGCTGCTGTCCTTCTTCATGGAGGCACGCGTCGCGCGCGAGGTGAAGACCTACCTGTACGAGCGCGAAGCCGCTGAGCTGCACTCGCGCGCCGAGCACTCGTCCCTCACTCAAGCGATCCCGACGGAGAACAAGCGTTGACCGAACTGCCATCCTCTGCCGCGGCCGAGGCCCAGACCTCCTCTGAGCCGGCTGCGGCCACCGAGCAGCGTCCCGTCCTCGTCGTCGACTTCGGCGCTCAGTACGCGCAGCTGATCGCACGCCGCGTGCGCGAGGCGGGCGTCTACAGCGAGATCGTTCCCCACACCGCGAGCGCGGCCGACATCGCCGCGAAGAACCCGGTCGGCATCATCCTGTCGGGCGGTCCCTCGTCGGTGTACGAAGAGGGGGCACCGGCGCTCGACACGGGCGTCTTCGACCTCGGGCTGCCGACACTGGGCATCTGCTACGGCTTCCAGGTG
Organism: Microbacterium psychrotolerans; assembly: GCF_031085295.1. Taxonomy (GTDB): domain Bacteria; phylum Actinomycetota; class Actinomycetes; order Actinomycetales; family Microbacteriaceae; genus Microbacterium; species Microbacterium psychrotolerans. The sequence goes on from NZ_JAVFWO010000003.1 coordinate 338,151, forward strand.
ATGGCACAGGCGCTGGGCGGCGAGGTCGCCCACACCGGACTCCGCGAGTACGGGGCGACGGATGCCGCGGTCACCGGCGACGGCGGCGTGCTGCTGGGCGGCCAGCCGGTCGAGCAGAACGTGTGGATGAGCCACGGCGACCAGGTCGCCAAGGCGCCGGAGGGCTTCGACGTCCTCGCATCGACGAGCGCCACCCCGGTGGCGGCGTTCGGCAGCGACGAGCGCCGCCTCTACGGCGTGCAATGGCATCCCGAGGTGAAGCACTCCGACTACGGGCAGAACGTCATCGAGAACTTCCTCCACAAGGCCGCGGGCCTCGCCGCCGACTGGAACAGCGGCAACGTCATCGCCGAGCAGGTCGAGCGCATCCGCGCGCAGATCGGCTCGGGCCGCGTGATCTCGGCCCTCTCGGGCGGCGTGGATTCCGCTGTGTCGACCGCGCTCGTCCACGAGGCCGTCGGCGACCAGCTGACGGCGATCTTCGTCGACCACGGTCTGCTGCGTAAGGGCGAGCGGGAGCAGGTCGAGAACGACTACGTCGCATCGACCGGCGTGCGCCTCATCACGATCGACGCGCGCGAGCAGTTCCTGTCGGCACTCGAGGGCGTGAGCGACCCCGAGCAGAAGCGCAAGATCATCGGCCGCGAGTTCATCCGTGCGTTCGAGGCGGCCGAGCGCGACCTCGTCGCCGAGGCGGCTGCCGACGGCGAGCCCATCCGCTTCCTCGTGCAGGGCACGCTGTACCCCGACGTGGTCGAGTCGGGCGGCGGCACCGGCACCGCGAACATCAAGTCGCACCACAACGTCGGCGGCCTCCCCGAAGACCTGCAGTTCGAGCTCGTCGAGCCGCTGCGCACCCTGTTCAAGGACGAGGTGCGCGCCATCGGCCGCGAGCTCGGCCTTCCCGAGGCGATCGTGGCCCGCCAGCCGTTTCCGGGCCCCGGCCTCGGCATCCGGATCGTGGGTGAGGTCACCGCTGACCGTCTCGAGATTCTGCGCGATGCCGACGCCATCGCCCGGGAAGAGCTGACCAAGGCGGGCCTCGACGGCGAGATCTGGCAGTGCCCCGTCGTGCTGCTCGCCGACGTGCGCTCGGTCGGCGTCCAGGGCGACGGCCGCACGTACGGCCACCCGATCGTGCTGCGTCCGGTGTCGTCCGAAGACGCGATGACGGCGGATTGGACGCGTCTGCCCTACGACGTGCTCTCGAAGATCTCGAACCGCATCACCAACGAGGTGCGGGAGATCAACCGTGTCGTTCTCGATGTGACCTCGAAGCCGCCGGGGACCATCGAGTGGGAGTGATCCAGCGGGCGCCTCGGACCTTCGGGTCCGGGGCGTCACTGCATTCTCCCGGCCGTACGGGCGCCGGCTCTTCGGACACGTGCGCGAGGATGGACGCGTGACTGCCGCCCCCGACGACACGCTGCCCGATGCCGACTACGTGCTGGTCGGCAGCCGCGTCGCGCTGGGGCTGGACGGCGGCTTCGCCGTCGCCGTCCCGACCCGGCTGCGGCTGCTGGCATCCGCAGGGGCGCGGGACCCGCTTCAGCTGAGCGTCGACGGGGCCTCACCGGAGGTGCACGCCGCCCAGCGGCAGGCGTTCGTCGACGCGGGTCTGCTCGAGCGCACCGCGTCGGCCCGCAACCTCTTCGACGACATCGTCGCGGATCCCTCCTGGCTCTTCGCGGCCGGTGAGCCCGCCGAAGACGGCGCTCGCGAGCCGGGCGTCGAGTATCGAGAGGTGACCTCACCCTCATGCGGGCCGATCGTGTCGCTGCCGGTGTTCCGGGACGACCCGACATGGCATCTCTCGGATGCCGCGATCATCGCGCACGCGCCGAGCGGCGAGCGCGTCCTCCGCGGGTTCCGCAGCCTGTACGCCGCGTGGCTGACCCACCTCGCCGAGGAGCGGCGCACGGCCGCCGGGGATCCCGAGCGGATGCTGGTCGTGATCTTCGAGTCGCGTCAGATCGGCGAGGCGATGACCGAGTGGGACGACCCGCGCGTCCGGCTCGTGCACACCGTCCACAACTCCCACCTGCCGGCCCCCCACGACGACCCCGACGCACCGGTGACCGGCATGTGGCAGCGCTGGCTCTCGACGGTCGACCGCTATGACGCCGTCCTGTTCCCGACGGCCGCGCAGCGCGACGAGGTCGCCGAGCGGTTCGGCGACCCGGGCACCTTCCACGTCGTCCCGAACACGATCGAGCTCGGCACGGAACCTCCCGCTGCGGCGTCCCGCGATCCGCGCCGGGTCGTGATGCTCAACCGCCTGGCACCGCAGAAGCGCGTCGACCTCGCGATCCGCGCCTGGGCGCGGGTGGCGGCGGCGCTGCCCGACGCCCGCCTCGACGTCTACGGCGACGGTCCGCTGCGGGAGGAGCTGCAGGGGCTGATCGAGGAGCTGAGTCTCGCGGCGTCGGTGACCCTCCACGGCGCGACGGCCGACCGCGACGCGATCTTCGACCGCGCCGCGCTCTTCGCCACCTCGACCGCGTTCGAAGGACAGGGCCTGTCGATCGCCGAGGCGCTCGCGCGCGGGCTGCCGGTGGTGTCGACCGACGTCCGGTACGGACCGAGGGAGGCGGTCGGCGACGCCGGGATCCTTGTGCCCCCCGCGGACGTCGACGCGTTGGCTGAGGCAGTGATCGCGCTCCTACAGGACGACGCACGCCGCGCCGAACTGTCGTCGCGGGCGCGTGCCGCGGCCGCTGCCTTCACCGCGGACGCGGTGCGGCCGGCGCTGGTCGCCGCGCTGCGTTCGGCGGTGGAGAGGCCGTCCCGTCGCACCAGAGGGTCATCCCACCCCGGCTGACGTGCGCTCTACGTGCGGCACGCCCGGCGCGCCGCCTGCATCCAGCCCACGTCGACGATGGCTCAGGGACTACTGGGCCCCCACGCGCTCCGCTGACGGCAGAGCCGCCGCGAGCGGAAACGGATGCCGGCGCTCACGCGGCCGCGCAGGCTGGGGTCATGGCAGACGAAGGCAAGATTCCCCAGTTCGGGGCCGAGGCGCGTCGCGAGCTGTTCCACCAGCGCGTGCTCGTGCTCGACGGTCCCCTCGACGACGACAACGGCACCCTGATCGCGACGCAGCTGCTTGCGCTCGCGGCCGAGGACGAGGCATCCGATATCGCCCTGTGGATCCATTCACCAGGAGGCTCGGTGCCTTCGATGCTCGCCATCCGCGACGTCATGAACCTGATCCCCAACGACGTCGCGACCCTCGCGCTCGGACTCGCGTGCAGCGCGGGGCAGTTCCTGCTGTCGGCAGGCGCCAAGGGCAAGCGGCGCGCGCTGCCCCATGCCCGCATCCTCATGCATCAGGGCTCCGCCGGCATCGGCGGGTCGGCCGTCGAGGTCGAGGTGCAGGCAGATGACCTGCGGCACATGCGCGACACCGTGCTCGGCCTGATCGCACAGGACACCGGGCAGAGCATCGACCGCATCTTCGACGACTCGTTGCACGACCGGTGGTACACGGCCGCCGAGGCGCAGGACTACGGGTTCATCGACGGGATCGTCGAGGACTTCGCCCAGGTCGTCCCGCGACGCCGTCGGCCCGCGGGCCTCGGCGTGGGAGCAGAGGCGACGGCGACGAGGGAGGTGGCGGCATGAGCTCGTACACGATCCCGAACGTGGTCGCCCAGCATCCGCGCGGCGATCGCATCATGGACGTCTACTCGCAGCTGCTCACCGAGCGCGTCGTCTACCTCGGCACCGGAATCGACGCCGGCGTCGCGAACGCCCTGATCGCGCAGCTGCTGCACCTCGACGCCGACAGTCCCGAGCGCGACATCCAGCTCTACATCAACTGCGAAGGCGGTGACCCTGCCGCCATGCTGGCGGTGTACGACACGATGCAGCACGTGCGGCCCGATGTCGCGACCACGGTCGTCGGGCAGGCCATCGGCGTCGGCGCCGTGATGCTGGCCGCGGGCGCGCCGGGGAAGCGCTCGGTGCTGCCGCACGCGCGCATCGTGCTGCACCAGCCGGCGGGGCAGGGGAGGGGCGCGATACCCGACCTCATCCTCCAGGCCGACGAGCTCGTGCGCGTGCGCGGCGAGGTCGAGGAGATCCTGGCCCGCCACACCGGACAGGATGCCGCCAGACTGCGGGTCGACACCGATCGCGACCGTGTCTTCACGGCGACGGATGCCGTCGCCTACGGTCTCGCCGACCACGTGCTCGAGCGGGTCGGCAGGTGAGCATGCGCCGTCACTGCAAGCCGGGCCAGACCTTTCCCTCCCACGGGTCGTAGTCGGCGATCAGGTCCTCCTGAGGTGGGCGCTCGGCCTCGGGTACGTGCTGAAGGTTCACCCGCACGCGGTACCAGAGCGAGCTCGAGCCGCGCATCCCGTCGATGAGCACATCGGCGGGATGCAGCTGCGCGGCGACAGTGGGGTACCGCTTGGTCCACTCATCGAGGGCGGCGATCGACTCCGACTTCGCCTTCGTGCGGGCGATCTCGATGAGCGGCATCGTGGACTGGCGCCGGCCCGAGCCGTCGCCGCCGCGCGGGGGCTTCTCGGCGGGACCTAGTTCGTCGGCGAGGCGCAGCAGTCCGTCGAGGGTCCCGACGGCGTCGTCGATGCCGGCGTGCGGGTCGCCGAGATCGGCGAACCGCTGCGGCACCGTGAGCACGGTGAACTCGTCGGGCCGGCGCTCTCGGACCTCGTCCCAGTCGAGTGGCGTCGACACCCGCGCGTCGGGCAGCGGACGGATCGAATACGCGGAGGCCACCGTGCGGTCCTTGGCGTTCTGGTTGAAGTCCACGAAGACGCTCTCGCCGCGCTCCTCCTTCCACCAGCGCGCGGTCGCCAGCCCGGGTGCGCGATTCTCGACCTCGCGCGCGAGCGTCTCGGCCGCGGTCCGCACCTGCTTGTAGTCCCACTGCGGCGCGATGCGCACCAGGATGTGCATGCCACGGGATCCGCTCGTCTTCGGCCAGCCGACGAGTCCCACGTCGTCGAGCACCTCGCGGGCGACGAACGCGACGTCGACGATCTGCGACCAGTCCACGCCCGGCATCGGGTCGAGGTCGATGCGCAGCTCGTCGGGGTGGTCGAGATCCTCGGCCCGGATGGGGTGCGGGTTGAGGTCGAGGCACCCGAGGTTGATCACCCACGCGAGGCCCGCGGCATCCCGGATCACGGCCTCTTCAGCGGAGGTGCCCCGCGCGTACTGGAGGGTCGCGGTGTCGATGAAGTCGGGGTGGTTGTCGGGGACGCGCTTCTGGAAGAACGGCTCGGCGTCGATCCCCTTGGGGAAGCGTTTGAGCACCATCGGCCGGCCGCCCGCGCCACGGAGCGCACCCTCGGCCACGGCCAGGTAGTACCGGACGATGTCGAGCTTGGTGATCCCCTGCGCGGGAAAGACGATCTTGGCCGGACTCGAGATGCGCACCTCGTGCCCCTCGATCTCGAGGGTCTCGGCTTCGGACTTCGCGGGCGTCACCCGGCCAGGCTAGCGACGCCCCGGGACATCGGCCAGGGGAGAGGGGGACGACTCAGGCGGCGAGGGCGTAGGTGGCGCGGCATCCGACCACCGCACGCTCGGCGGCGCGCGAGCGGAGATCGTCCACGACGCCCGCCGTCAGCTCGATCAGCGTCACCTCGAGAGCCCCGGCGACGGCCGCGATCATCTCGCTCGACGGCTCCTTGAGGCCGCGCTCGATCTCGGAGAGGTACTGGGGCGAGACTCCGGCGCGATCGGCGGTGTCGGCGAGGCGTTCGCCGCGCTCATTCCGGAGGCGGCGGAGGCGCTCGCCCAGCGCGTCGCGCCAGAGCGGCTCGGGCTCACGAGAGGGACGCGCCTTCGTCGGCAGCGGGATGATCTCGGCCATGCGCTCACGATAGAACGCGCGCGCGGAGCGCTCGACGGTGTTCCGCTCAGAGCAGAACGGGCGACCTCTCCACCGGTCCTGCGGGCGTCCGCGCGGTCGGTCGGCTCGCGGTGCGGGATGATGAGCTGTTTTCGTGAGCGCCGGACCCCCGCCACTGCGCGGTCTGCTCATCCTGAGAGCTTTCTGTTGACCTTTTGAGAATTCGCACATAGCGTGCCGCCCGTACCGCGATTTTTCTCGTGCATGCAGAAAGAAGGCTCCCCCGTGATCCGACGCTCTCTGGCGGTTGTCGGCGCGCTCGCGCTGGCGATCGCCACACCAACCGCAGCGATGGCTGCCACTCCAGACGACGATCCATCGTCGAGATTCGAGAAATCAGACACGAAGGGCGCGGTCGGAACGACCGTTCGCCCGATGAGCGTGGGCGCCGACGGGCGCGTCACCGTCATCGTCGAGATGGCAGGCGACCCGGTGGCCGTCGCCCAGGCGAAGAAGGGCAGCGACCTCTCCGCGGCCGAGCGCAAAGCGATCAAGAACACGCTCAAGTCCGCGCAGGACGCGGTGGTCGGATCCATCGAGAGCAAGGACGGCGACGTCGCGGCGACGATGCAGTCCGCCTACAACGGCATCCAGGCGACCCTCCCCGCCGATCAGGTCGACGCCGTGGCGGCCCTGCCCAACGTCGTCGCTGTTCACGCCGTGAAGACCTACACGCTCGACAACGCCGTGTCGGTGCCCTTCCTCGGCGTTCCGCAGGTGTGGCAGGACACGGGCTACACCGGCGAGAACATCAAGGTGGCGGTGATCGACACCGGCGTCGACTACACCCACGCCAACTTCGGCGGCGTCGGAACGCCCGAGGCATACGCCGCGGCCAACGCCGCCGAAGCGCAGCCCGCCGACCCGGCGCAGTTCGGTCCGAACGCGCCCCGCGTCAAGGGCGGCTACGACTTCGTCGGCGACTCGTACAACGCGGACCCGGCATCCGAGGACTACCAGCCGGTCCCGATGCCCGACGCCAACCCGCTCGACTGCAACGGGCACGGCAGTCACGTCGCCGGCACGGCTGCCGGCAGCGGCGTCACCGCCGACGGTGAGACCTACACCGGTCCGTACGACGCGTCGACGGCGTCGGCCGAGTGGACGATCGGCCCGGGCGTCGCGCCGCAGGCCGATGTCTACGCGCTCCGCGTCTTCGGCTGCGGCGGCTCGACCGACGTGGTCGTGCCCGCCATCGACTGGGCCGTCGAGAACGGCATGGACGTCATCAACATGTCGCTCGGCTCGCCGTTCGGCCGCGCTGACGACCCCGACGAGGTGGCGGTCTCGAACGCCATCGGCGCCGGCGTGATCGTCGTGAAGTCCGCGGGCAACGAGGGCCCGAGCCCGTACCTCGCCGGCAACGGTGACGGTGCCATCTCGGTATCGGCGGTCGACAGCACGGAGTCCTTCCCGGGTGCCGAGATCACCGTGAACGGAGTCGCGATCCCCGCGATCAACGCCAACGGCGCGGTCCTGACCGGCCTGCCGGGCATGACGGTGGTCCGTCTGACCGACGACCCCGCCACCGCGGATGAGAACGAGGCGCTGGGCTGCTCGGTCGAGGCGTATCAGCACGCCGGCGTGACCGCAGGCGGCAACCAGCTCGCGGTCTCGACGCGCGGTGTCTGCGCCCGTGTCGCGAAGGCGATCTTCGCCCAGCAGGCCGGAGCGGCGGCTGCCGTGATGATCAACACCACGAACGACTACCCGCCGTTCGAGGGCGAGATCACCTCCAACCCCGACACGGGCGAGGAGTACGTGGTGACCATTCCGTTCCTCGGCGTCCGGGCGTCCGACGGCCCGAAGCTCGTCGACGGCGCGCCGGCGACGGTGACGCCTGCGGACCTCGCGAACCCCGGCTTCCGCGGGTACGCGTCGTTCAGCTCGAGCGGTCCGCGCAGCGGTGACAGCGCCCTCGGCGTGGACGTCGCCGCTCCGGGCGTCTCGATCGTCTCGACGGGCGTCGGGACCGGCAGCGGATCCGCGACCATCTCGGGCACGTCGATGGCGGCTCCCCACGTGGCAGGCGTCGCGGCGCTCGCCGTCCAGGCGCACCCGACGTGGAAGGCCAGCGAGGTCGCTTCGGTGATCGTGTCGACGGCCGACCCCGAAGAGGTCGTGGGCCAGAACCTGGTGCGCGGCGGTGTGGGTCTGGTCGACCCCGCTCAGGTCGTGAACCAGCAGGTCACCGCGACCGGTGACGCGTTCAAGACCGAGAACGGTCGACTCCGCGAGGCCGCGCTGAGCTTCGGCTTCCAGGAGAGCTCGCGCACGTTCGACGGCAAGAAGACGGTCCTGCTGACGAACTACGGCACCGAGCCGGTGACGTACAACGTCGGCGTCGAGGCATCCGCGCAGTCGGAGGCCGCGACGGTCAACGTCAGTCCGAGCTCGGTCACCGTCCCGGCGGGTCGCACCGCCAAGGTGACCGTCACCTTGACCGCTCCCGCGACCGCTGTCGGCAGCTCGACCGCGGGCGGCTTCGCGTTCTACGAGTTCTCGGGCGACGTGCTGTTCTCGTCGTCGGCGGCGGACACGCTGCGGGTCCCGTACCTGCTCGTGCCTCGCGCGACGAGCGACGTCTCGGCCGCGGGTGACCTCAAGGTCACGAAGAGGGGCGAACCGGTCGACGGCCAGGTGCAGGTCACGCTCAAGAACCGGGCCGGCGCCATGGCCGCCGATGCCGACTTCTACACGTGGGGCCTGGAGGACAAGAAGGACGCGCCGAAGTCGTTCACCGACACCGGCTACGACCTGCGTGCCGCCGGCGTGCAGTCGTTCGACATCGGCGGCGACCAGCTGCTGGTGTTCGCGGTCAGCACGCACAACCGATGGTCGAACGCGGCAGCGAACGAGTTCGACGTCGTCATCGACACGAACCGGGACGGCGAGCCGGAGTGGATCGTGTTCTCGGCCGACGGCGGGCTCGTCACGGCCGGCGACGCGAACGGCATCTCGCAGGTGTTCGCCTACGAGGTGGCGACCGGCGAGACCCTCGCGACGGGATTCAACGCCTCGGCGCCGACCGACAGCAGCACCATCCTGCTGCCGGTGGTCGCGAGCGACCTCGGCCTCGCGGCCGGAGCGTTCGACTACACGGTGCAGAGCTTCTCGTCGGTCAACGACGGCTCGGACGCCATCGACGGCACCGCGACCTACGACCCGTGGGCCCCGGCTCTCACGAACGGGCAGTTCGTGTCGGTGCCCGTCGGCGGCACTGTCCCGGTGCCGGTCGACGTGAGCGCCGCGGCGTTCGCCGAGCAGAACCCGCTGGGCGTCATGGTCGTCGTGACCGACAACGCGGCAGGCAAGGACGAGGCGATCCTGGTTAAGGCCAAGTAGCCCGCGCAGCACGATCAGAAGTGGCGTCCCGTCGAAAGGCGGGGCGCCACTTCGTGCGTGCCGCCGGGACGGATGCCCGATGCCGGTGCCGCGGCATCCATCGGCGCAGCGCTGACCGTGAGGCGCCCTCAGCGGTGCGCCCAGGCGTCACCGCGTGCAGAGCTTGGGGCTGTCCGAGGTGCCGAAGCGGTAGTCGTAGGTCGTGCCGTCGACGGAGACGACGACGCGCATGCCGTCGACGAGCGCCTGCGTGTACGAGACGCCGGGCGACGGGCAGCCAAGGGCGCCGTTGTTCCAGGTGACCGCGTGCGCGGACTTGAGTTCCGGAGTCCCCGTCACGCCTCGTGCGGCGAGATCCGCGACGATCGCGTCCCAGCGGGCGGGCGGAACGATGGCGGGTTCACCGGTGGGGGCGATCGGGCCGCGCGGCGTCGTTGCGAAGGGTGGACGGGTGTGCGCCGAGGGCGTCGGCTCGGAGGACGTGGGCTCGGAGGGTGTCGGCTCGGTCATCGGTCCTCCTGCGCAGCCGGTGAGGCACAGCAGCACGGCGATGCCGAGAATCGCAGAACGCCGGGCCATGACATGTCACTCCTCGAATCGGCTTCAGCCTAGGCGTGGTCTGCGGGCGCGGATAGCGTCTCGACGCGATGCACGGCAGGCTCCCGGCTGCCGGGCGCACGAGGCGAAACGCCGAACGGCCGCCCGGAATCCGGGCGGCCGTTCGTGAGCGAGGTGTGTCAGCTGCTGCTGCGCGCGATCGCGATGATGCGGAGGATCTCGACGTAGAGCCACACGACGGTGACCATGATGCCGAAGCCACCGAGCCACCCGTACTGTCGGGGAGCGCCGTTGCGCACCCCCTGCTGGATGCTGTCGAAGTCCAGCACGAGCGAGTACGCCGCCATGATGACGACGAAGACGCCGATCAGGACGCCCCACGGGATGCCGAAGAGCGGGCTCTGATTGCTCAGCATGCCGAACGCTCCGCCCGCGATGGGCGCGTTGAACAGCATGAGTCCGATGTTCACGAGCGAGAACACGAGGTAGCCGACCATCGCGATGAGGAAGATCTTCGTCGCACGCTTCGACGCGCGGATCTTGCCGCTGGCGAACAGGGCGAGCGTGACGCCGACGACCGAGAGCGTCGCGAGGGTCGCCTGCAGCACGATGCCCTCGAACATCATCTCGAAGAAGGCCGAGATGCCGCCTACGAAGAGGCCCTCGAAGGCGGCGTAGCCGAAGATCAGCGCGGGGCGGATCTTCTTGCGCGACGTGAAGATGACGACCAGCGAGAGGACGAAGCCGCCGAGCGCGCCGATCGCCCACGGGGCGATCGAGGGGTTCGGGTTGGCCGGCGTGACGCCCGCCATGGTCCACACCCAGCCGGCGACGGCGCCGACGATGAGGACCGCGAACAGTCCGAGCGTCTTCCAGACGGTGTCCTCGACGGTCATGCGGCCCGTCTCGACGGAGCCGGCCGGCGGGGCGGCGTACATGCCCTCGAGGTGGGCCTGGGAGGCGGCATCCGTTCCTGCGCGCTGCGCCGTCGCGAACTGCGTCTGTGAGCCCAGGTTCGCCGCCTGCGAACCGCCGGGGTAGGTCTGCACGGCCTTCGGGTCCTGGAAGGCCGGGCTGTTGAACGCGGGGTTGTTGAGGGCCACTGCTCTCTCACACTCCAATGTCAAGGGAATCCCAGCACGATGCTGTTGATCAACACTATCCGACGGGTGCGCGGGCGGCACGGGTGAGCGCTGTGAGACGGCTTAGAACGGATGCCGCGAACGGGCCTGCTCGGCCGCTCTACGACCGTGAAGTTACGCTGAGACCGTGCCCCGTCGCAGACCGCTCGTCATCGGCCACCGGGGCGCGCCCGGGTACCGCCCCGAGCACTCCCGGTCGTCGTACGCCCTCGCATTCGCGATGGGCGTCGATGCGGTCGAGCCCGACGTCGTGGTCTCGCGCGACGGCGTGCTGGTCGTGCGTCACGAGAACGAGATCTCGGGCACGACGGACGTCGCCGACCGGCCGGAGTTCGCGGATCGCCGCACCACCAAGACGGTGGACGGCGTGGAGCACACCGGATGGTTCACCGAGGACTTCACGTGGGACGAGCTCGCGACGCTCCGGTGCCGTGAGCGGATCCCGCAGCTGCGGCCCTCGAGCGCGAGCTTCGACGACGAGCAGCCGGTGCTGCGGCTGCGCGACGTGCTCGACGCCGTGCGCGACGCCTCGCTCGAGCAGGGCCGTGAGATCGGCGTCGTCCTCGAGATCAAGCACGCGACCTACTTCGCGACGTGCCTCGGCGCCGCAGGCGGGTGGGACATCGCAGCGCTCGTCGACGCCGAGCTGCGCGAGGCCGGATGGGCCGCAGGCGAGCTGCCCCTCACCATCGAGGCGTTCGAGTCGACGGTGCTGTACGCACTGAGGGAGCGCGGCATCCGCGCGGCGTACGTGTATCTGCTGGAGGCGTCCGGCCGGCCGTTCGACCTGTTCGCCGCGCACGGCAAGGCCGCGCTGACGTACCGGCAGACCGCCGCGCCGGCGGGCCTGGACTCCCTCGTCGGGCGGGTCGACGGGATCAGCGTCGACAAGCGGGCGATCCTCGCCCCCGACAAGCTCGGGCGCACCAGCGGGCCGTCACCCGTCGTGGCCGATGCGCATGCCCGCGGCCTGCGCGTCTTCACGTGGACGTGCCGGCCCGAGAACCGCTTCCTGATCGGCCAGTTCCGCACCCGCGGCGGTCCGTCGGCGTTCGGCGACTGGGAGGCCGAGTGGGGCATGATCCGCGACAGCGGGGTCGATGGCGTGTTCGTCGACCACCCCGATCTCGCCGTCGCGTTCTTCCGCTCTTGAGGCGCCCCCCGTTGAGGTGACGCGAACCGGGGCTTCGTCCGCGGCGGTGCCGCCCGTTGCGACCCCTGAGCGCATGGGTCGACGAGGGCGACGCACCCGGTGGATAGAGTGAGCGCGTGACCACCCAGAGCCCGCTGCCACAGGGCCCCGCCGCAGCAGGCATCGCGGCCGAGCCCGGCATCATCGTCCAGGGCGTGCGGCGCTCGTTCGGTCAGGTGCAGGCCGTGCGCAACGTGACGCTGCGCGCGCACGCCGGCAGGGTCACGGGACTCGTCGGCCCGAACGGCTCGGGCAAGACCACGCTGCTGCTCATGCTCGCGTCGCTGCTCGCTCCCGACGCAGGCTCCATCCGCATCGACGGCATCGATCCGGTCACCGATCCCCAGGCGGCGCGTGCCGTGCTCGGCTGGATGCCCGACGCGCTCGGAGCCTGGAACTCGCTCACCTCGCGTGAGACGCTCGCCGTGACGGCACGGCTGTACGGGATGCCGACGGCCGCGGCATCCGCCCGCGCCGACGCCCTCCTTCACGAGGTCGGCCTCGTCGAACTCGCGGACGCCCCGGCCCGCGTCCTCTCACGCGGGCAGAAGCAGCGCCTGGGACTCGCGCGCGCCCTCGTCCACGACCCGCGCGTGCTGCTGCTCGATGAGCCGGCGTCGGGACTCGACCCCCAGGCGCGCATCGAGCTGCGGCTGCTGCTGCGGCGGTTCGCGGCAGAGGGACGCACGGTGCTCGTGTCGAGCCACATCCTCTCGGAGCTCGAAGAGGTCGTCGACGACGCCGTTTTCCTGATGTCGGGAGTGACCGTCGATCCGGCGAGGGTCGAGGCGGCGTCGCGCCGCGCCCGCCCGTGGCGGGTGAGGCTGGCCGGAGCCGAGCCGTCCGCCGAGACCCTCGACCGCGTTGCCGGTGCGCTGCGCGTTCCGGTGGAGAGCCTCGGCGTCGATCGCCGGGACGTCGTGATGTCCTTCGAATCGGAGGATGCCGCGGCCGCGGCCCTGCGCGACCTGATCTTGGCCGGGCTCGACGTGATCGAGTTCGCCGCCGCGCAGGGCGCGCTCGAGCGCACCTTCCTCGACCTGGGTGAGGGGCGGCCTCCTCAGGCGCCGACGCCTTCGGCCGGCGCGCCGCAGCCGCCTCCCGCATCCGCGCCTCCGGCGCCTCCGCGTCCGGCGACCGCACCACCCGCCGGCGACGCGGGCGAGAGCGAGGCGACCTCGTGAACGGTCAGCGACTGGGCACCATCGTCGGCCTCGAGCTGACGCAGCGCACGCGGAGCGTGGCGTGGTACGTGCTTCTCGGCGTCTTCGCGCTGCTGCTGGTCATCGTCACGGCGCTCTCGTTCCTGGCGTGGGGGGCCGCGTACCGGCCCGGCGGCGCGATCTACTCGACGATCGTCTACATCACGCTGCTGCTCGTGGTGCTCGTCTCTCCGACGCTGAGCGGCAATGCGATCAACGGCGATCGGGATGCCGCGACGCTCGCGCCGGTGCAGATCACCCTGGCGACGACGGCCGAGATCCTCATCGGGAAGTTCCTCGCCGCGTGGGTCACCGGCCTCGCCTTCGTGGCGGTCTCGATCCCGTTCCTGGCGGTGGCCACGCTGTCCGGCGGGGGAGCGCCGGCGACCATCGCGGTGTCGCTGCTCGTGCTCACGTTCGAGGTGGGAATCATCGCGGCGATCGGAGTGGCGCTCAGCGGCATCCTGTCGCGCCCGCTGTTCTCGGTGGCGAGCACGTACCTCGTCGTCGCGGCGCTCGTGATCGGCACGCTCATCGCGTTCGCCCTCGTGGGCTTCTCGATCCGGTCGGAGACGATCAGCAGCTACCGGTCGTTCGAGTACGGCGAGTACTCCGGCGATACGTTCCCGTGCATGCCGGGGGAGGAGTCGAGCGACGACTACCCCTGCGACGAGGATGCCGAGGTGCGCTGCGGCGAGTGGCAGACCTCGACGTACGAGGTGCCCCGGTTCGACCGTGTGTGGTGGCTGCTGGCCGCGAACCCCTTCGTGATCCTCGCCGATGCCACACCGACGCAGTTCGACGACTACGGCAATCCGAACGACCTCTTCGGCCAGATCAAGTTCGGCGTGCGGGCGGCCCAGCAGCCGCCCGACCTCGATCAGCGCTGGGACGACTGCGCCCCGGAGCTGCAGAGCGACCAGCCGACGCCCGAGGAGGTCATCGACCGGTCGGCGCCGATCTGGTTCGTCGGCATGGCTCTGCAGCTGCTGCTCGCGGCAGGGCTGATGTGGTGGGCCTGGGCGCGCACCCGCACCCCGGCCGGTCGCCTGCCGTCGGGCACCCGCATCGCCTGACCTCGAGGCGACGCCGGCGCTCGTCAGGCGTAGAAGCCGTCGCGCAGGTTGATCCCGTGCTCGACCCACACCTTCAGCGCGGCGAGCATGCCCGTCCAGCCCGCGCAGTTGCCGAATGCGTTCTTCGCGCCGTCGGGGCTGACCTCCCACGCCGACTCGGTGATCGTCACGAGGGTGCGTGCGCCGTCGTCGACCGGCTCGAACTCGAAGGTGGTCGTGGTCTCCGACTCGACCCCGGCGCGCGCCTCCCAGCGGATGACCAGCTTGCGCGGCGGGTCGGATTCCACGACCGTGACCGGGAACCGGCCGGGGAAGTCCGCGAAGTCCCAGGTGACCTCGGCGCCCTGCTCGAGCCGGCCGCGCGCGCCGCCCGTGGTGAAGTAGCGCGACAGCTGCTCGGGATCGGCGACGGCCTCGTAGACCTCGGCCGGCGGCCGTGAGACGCGCCCCGACACGGTGAACGAGAGCGCGGTCAGTTCATCAGACATGTTGTAGTTTTATAACATGACGGATGCCGAGCACAAGGGGTCCGGTGACGACGACCTGGTGTTCAAGGCGCTGGCCGCGCCGCTGCGCCGGCGCATGCTCGACGCGTTGAAGGACGAGCCGCTCACGACCGGTGCGCTCTGTGCACGTTTTCCCGAGGTGGATCGGACGACGGTGCTGCAGCACCTCCGCGTGCTCGAGCGGGCCGAGCTCGTCACGGGCCGCAGGATCGGCCGCGAGCGTCACCTCGCGCTGGCGCCGGTGCCGATCAAGCGCATCCACGATCGCTGGATCGGGGAGTACGCGCGCGCGGCCGTCGACCTGCTCGACCGGCTGAACGACTGACCGCGTCTATCCGAGGCGCTCCTGGATCACGCGGGCCGTGGCCACGGGATCGGGACGATGCATCACCGACTCGGGAACGACCACGAGCTCTGCGCCGTCCATGGCGTCGATGAGGCGATCGGCCGCGGTGAGCAGGATCGGGAAGGTCTGCTCGCCGCGCAGCACCGTCACCGGCGCCCTGACGCCGAGCATCTCGTCGGTCGGGATCGAGGCTTCGCGGACGAGGTTGGTGTCGTAGACCGTGGATTGAGCGAGCGGAAGCAGGGCGGCGAACTGGTCGCTCGCGCGGATGCCCTCGACCATCTCGCGCGGGAGTCCGACGCCCTCGAGCTGGAAGGTGACGATCGCGTCGTCGAAGCGGCCCGCGTCGACGTCCTGCTGCAGGCGGTCGGCGAGGTCGTCGGCGGGCTCGTCGACGCCGAACCGCAACGGCGGCTCGGACAGGAACAGCGCGCGGACCGGCACGCCGCGGGATGCCGCGACCAGGGCCAGCACCGCGCCGGACGAGTGCCCGAGCACGGCCGCATCGCCGCCGGCCGCGCCGATCACGGCTGCGAGATCCTCGACCTCGCGGTCGGGCGTCGAGCCCCGCGCGTCACCGCTCGAGCCGCGGGCGCGGCGGTCCCACGTGACCGCCCGGAAGCCGGCATCCGCCAGCGCCTCCGCCAGCCCCGCGGCATCGGCGGCCGTCGACATGGCGCCATTGACGATGACCACGGTGGGGCCGTCGCCGGTCTCTTCGTACGCGATGGGTGTGCCGTCGGCAGAGGTCGCGGTGCGCATGGCGTCAGCCAACCACGGGCCGCCGACATGCGCCAGGGATGCGGCATCCGACCTCCGCGGCAACGGGATGTTCGCTGTCGTCGAACAAAGGTTGCCGACCACATATATCGCGCTATCGTCATTCGTGTTGCCGACCACATGAATGAAGGAGACGGTCATGAAAGCTCAGGTCATCACTCGGTTCGGAGATCCGGAGGTCTTCGAGTACGGCGAGGTGGACTCGCCCGCTGCGGGCCCGGGACAGGTTCTCGTGCGAGTCGCGGTGGCCGCCGTGAACCCGCTCGACGCGAAGATCCGCGCCGGCGCCCTGGCGTCGATGTTCCCCATCGACTTCCCCGCGGTGCTCGGCAACGAGATCGCCGGCGTGGTCGAGGCGGTCGGCGACGGCGTGTCGGATCTATCGGTGGGGGAGCGCGTCGCGGGATTCGCGCCCTCCGGCGGCTATGCCGAGCTCGTCGTGACGACGCCCGATCGGCTCGTCCGCGTGCCCGACGCGCTGCCGCTCACGCAGGCGGCGACCCTACCCACCGCCGCCGAGACGGCGCAGCGGGCGCTGGCACTCCTGGACGTGCGGTCCGGTGAGACTGTCGTGGTGAACGCAGCGGCCGGGTCCGTCGGAAGCGCTGCGGTGCAGCTGCTCGTCGCGGCGGGCGCGCGGGTCATCGGCACGGCCTCCGGGACCAACCACGGCTACCTGCGGTCGCTGGGCGCGACCCCGGTGCGCTATGGCGAGCACCTGCTCGCCGACCTCGATCAGGTCGCCCCCGACGGGGTGGATGCCGCCTTCGACGCCGGCGGTCGCGGGTTCGCGGAGCAGATGCTTCCGCTGGTCGACCCGTCGCGGATCGTGACGATCGTCGACTTCGCGGCCGCAGCCCAGGGCGTGCGGATCGCTGCGGGCGACCCGTTCGAAGTGAACGCACGCTCGCTCCCGGCGGTGCTCGACCTCGCCGCGGCGGGGCGGTTCGCCACCGAGATCGCCGCGGTGCTGCCCTTCGACGGCATCGCCGAGGCGCACCGTCGCAGCGAACGCGGCCATCTGCGCGGCAAGCTGCTCGTGAGGGTCGCCGACATCCCGGGAGCCCACGCATGAGCGTCCTGTGGGAGCCCACCACGGTGGGCCGGATGCAGCTGCCGCACCGCCTCGCGCTTGCCCCCATGACGCGCAGTCGCGCCCTTCCCGACGGTACGCCGGGCCCCCTTGCCGCCGAGTACTACGCCCAGCGCGCCGCTCTGGGCCTGCTCATCACCGAGGGGGTCCAGCCGTCCGACGACGGCCAGGGCTACCTGAACACGCCGGGCATCTACCGGCCCGCCCACGTAGAGGGGTGGCGCACGATCGCCGACGCGGTGCATGACCGCAGGGGCCATCTTGTGCTGCAGCTCATGCACGTCGGACGGATGTCGCACCCCGACAACACGCCCCACCATCGGCAGTCGCTGGCACCGTCGGCGGTCTCGGCCGGCGTCGAGATGTTCACGCCCAGCGGGCGCCGGCCGGCTCCTCGGCCCCGCGCGATGACGAGCGACGACATCCGCCGTACGGTGGCGGAGTTCCGTCACGCCGCGGCCAAGGCGGTCGAAGCCGGCGCCGACGGTGTCGAGATCCACGCGGCCAACGGGTACCTGCTGCACCAGTTCCTCTCGCCCAACGCCAACCTGCGCACCGACGGCTACGGCGGATCGATCCCCGCGCGCTCGCGCTTCGCGATCGAGGTCGCCGTCGCCGTCGCCGACGAGATCGGCGCCGACAGGGTCGGCATCCGGATCTCGCCCGGTCTGCTGATCGGCGGCATCGACGAGGGACCGGATGCCGCGGACCAGTATCGGCACCTCGTCGGTGAGCTGGCCCCGCTCGGCCTCGCCTATCTTCATGTCGTGCAGTCGTCGGACGAGGCGCTCCTCCGTGACCTGCGTGGGCTGTGGCCGGGTGCGCTCCTGGTCCTGCGCGCGGGCCGATCCCTCGAGTCGGTCGCGGACGACATCGAGGCCGGGGTGGCAGATGTCGTGCCGGTCGCGCGGTGGGCGCTGGCTAACCCGGATCTCGTCGATCGGATCCGCGCGGGTGCGCCGCTGAACGACGCCGACCCCGCGACGTTCTACGGTGGAGGTGCCGCCGGCTACACCGACTACCCGGCGCTCGCGAGCATCTCGACCTGACGAGGAACCATGGCCGCCCAGCCCACGACGCCCGACCCCGATGAGCACCGGTCCGTGCTCGCCGACGTCGCGCCCGTGAGCTGGGCGGTCATGCAGCTCGCGCATACGCAGCGTGCCCTGGCCGCACAGCGGCTCGCCACTCTCGGGCTCTTCCCCGGCCAGGAGCTCGTGCTGGCGCACCTCTGGACCGTCGACGGGCGTTCGCAGAAAGAGCTGCGCTGCCTGCTGGGCCTCGACCATTCCACGATCGCCAAGTCGGTGCAGCGCCTGGAGAAGGCCGGCCTCGTCCGCCGCGAGCGCTCGGCCGCCGACGGCCGCGTGACCCTCGTCCGGCTGACGGACGCCGGCCGCGCCCTTGAAGAGCCGGTGCGCCGGATCTGGGAGGAGCTCGAGACCCGCTGGGCGCACCTCGCGCCGGAGGACGCCGACCGGCTCACGTCCCTCGCGCGCTCCCTCCCCACCCCTACCGCCGACTGACGTCACGCGATCTCGGCGCCGACAGCGCGAGGATGTCGTCGAGCAGCCCCGACCCGGCCGATTCGCTCAGGGCGCAACGCCCGCGATACCGGGCGGCCGCGCTGATTGCAAGGCCTTCGCGAGCCCAATGGCGCACCCGCAGACTGGCCGCATGCCTGACAGCACCGGTTTCGACGTCTCGCCGTGGGGGATCGGCTGGTCGGGGTGGGACCCGCAGCGCCAGGCGCGGCGGGAGTCGGTGTTCTCGCTGTCGAACGGCCACATCGGCTGGCGCGGCACCCTGGACGAAGGCGACCCGTGCGAGGTGCCCGGCGCCTACCTGAACGGGCTCTTCGAAGAGCATCCGATGCCGTACGCCGAGGACGGATACGCCTACCCCGAGCATGGCGAGACGCTGATCAACGCCCCCGACGGCAAAGTGATCCGGCTGCTGGTCGCAGATGAGCCGCTCGACATCCGGCAGGGGCGGCTCGAGCACCATGAGCAGCACCTCGACTTCCGGTCGGGGACGCTGCGGCGAGAATTGCGCTGGACGTCACCCGCCGGGGACACCGTGCACGTCGAGTCCACCCGGCTGGTGTCGCTCGCGCATCGCCCGGTCGCCGCGATCGACTACCGGGTGACCGCCGTCTCCGGACCGCTCGACCTCACCGTGCTCTCGGAGATCGTGGCGGACGAGCCGCTGCCCCGCGTGCACCCCGACGACCGCGTGATGGCCCCCCTCGAGCACCCGCTCGAGCCCGTCGAGCAGTTCGCCGACACGACCCGGGCCACCCTCCTGCTCCGCACGCGACGCAGTGGGATCGGTGTCGCGGTGGCGATGGACCACGTGATGGAGGGCGCCGACTGCTCCGTCGACACCGAGGCATCCGAGGATGTGGCCCGCACCACCGTCACGACCCGTCTCGCTGCGGGCGACAGCATCCGTCTCGTGAAGATCGTCGCCCACGAATGGTCCGATGCCCTCACCGATGCCGCACTGCGCGACCGCGTGCAGGCCTCGGTCGCGACCGCGACGCAGCTCGGCTGGGATGGGCTGGCCCGCGAGCAGCGCGAGTACCTGGACCACTTCTGGGACGCCGCCGATGTCGTGCTCGAGGGCGACGCGCGCCTGCAGCAGGCGGTGAGGTTCGCGCTCTTCCAGGTGCTGCAGTCCGCCGCGCGCACCGAGGTGCGCTCGATTCCCGGAAAGGGGCTCACCGGCCCCGGCTACGAGGGACACACCTTCTGGGACGCCGAGGCGTTCCTGCTGCCGGTGCTCACCTACACGATTCCGGATGCCGCGGCCCACGCCCTGCGCTGGCGTCACTCGACGCTCGACCTGGCGCGGGAGCGGGCGAAGCAGCTGCATCTGGCCGGTGCGGCGTTCCCGTGGCGGACGGTCAGCGGACGGGAGTGCTCCGGCTACTGGCCAGCCGGCACGGTCGCGTTCCACATCAACGCCGACATCGCGGTCGCGCTCCTGCGGCACGTGCGGGTCACCGGCGACGCGGACTTCGAGCGCGAGGTGGCGCTCGAGATCCTCGTCGAGACCGCGCGGCTGTGGGTGTCGCTCGGGCACCTCGGTCGCGACGGGGCGTTCCACATCGACGGGATCACCGGCCCCGACGAGTACTCGGCGCTCGTGGACGACAACACGTTCACCAACCTCGCCGCCCGACGGAACCTGCGCGGCGCCGCCGAGGCCGCGCGCCGGCACCCCGACGACGCCCGCCGGCTCGGCGTGACAGACGACGAGCTGGGCGCGTGGGAGAGCATCGCCGACGCGATGGCCGTGCCGATCGACGAGGAGCGCGGCGTGCATCAGCAGTCGGCCGGCTTCACCGACCTCGAGCGCTGGGACTTCGAATCCACGTCGCAGGACCAGTACCCGCTGCAGGACCACTTCCCCTACTTCGACCTGTATCGCAAGCAGGTGGTGAAGCAGGCCGACCTGGTGCTGGCGCTCCACTTCTTCCACGAGGAGTTCTCGGACGACGAGACGGCGCGCGCCTTCGCCTACTACGAGGAGCTCACCGTCCGGGATTCGTCGCTCTCGGCGTCGTCGCAGTCGGTCGTCGCGGCGCGGGTCGGTCACCTCGACCTCGCGATCGAGTACCTCCGTGAGGCCGCCACGATCGACCTCGAGGATCTGCGCGACGACATCGACGACGGCCTGCACGTGGCCGCGCTCGCCGGCGTCTGGACGGCGGTCGTGTCGGGACTCGGCGGGATGAGGGACGGATGCCGCGGCGTGGAGTTCGCGCCTCGGCTGGAGGCTCCCCTCACGCGACTGGCCTTCGGCATCCGCGTCGGCGGATGCGTGCTCCGCGTCGACGTCGGGATGGACGCGACGACCTACACGCTCGTCGACGGTCGCACGCTGCGCATCCGGCACTTCGGCGACGATGTGGACCTCGAACCCGGGTCGCCGGTGAGGCTGGCCACCCCGCCGCGGAGCGATTCCGGCCCGCGCCCACGCCAGCCCGAAGGGCGGTCGCCGCAGGAGGTCCGCGCGACGTGGGGCGACTGACGGTCGCGTCGAGGGCTCCTCTGCGAAGCCCCGGCCGTCACCCGTTGGGGTCCGGCTTCGGGGCCTCGACCATGACGTCCCAGCGCAGGTGTGAGACCGGCGGGCCGGCCGCGGGCAGCGCACTGCGCTCGACCCAGAGGACGGGGGCGCCGTTCGTGTCGCGGGCGAGCCGGGCGCGGCGGCGTACCCGGACGCCCGCGCTCGGAATGGCCCGGATGTCGAGTTCATGACCGCTGCCCGCCCCCGCGCCCGAGGGGCCGCCGATGAGGCGCGACACCGGTCCAGGTCGCGGCTGCGGCACCGGCCCGGTCAGATCGGCGAGGATCGCCTGCCGCCAGTCCTGCGACCGGGTGTAAGGATGCCAGTGCGGCGGCAACGTGGTCATCGGCTCGTAACGGAACTGCCGCGTACCGGTGCGCGTCGTCTCGGCGACGGCCTGAGCGGTCGACGTGTCGGCGAGCAGTTCGGCGCCATCGGCCCGCAGCTCCGCCGCCCACGCCAGGTCGGCGTCTTCATCGACGCCGAGCACGATGTCGTCGAGCGGTGGTCCTCCGTGCGCCGCAACGGCGACGGGCCACACGACCAGGTCGGTCGCGGCAAGACCTCGGACGAAGTACAGCGACCACTCGCCGGGCCCCTCGGTCGGCGGGGCGGCGAGATCGTGCGTCTCGCCGAACGAATCCGTCACCCGGACGACGGCTCCGAGGCTTGCGAGCACGCCGGCGGTCGGCGGCGCGGTGCCGTCGATCGGGGCGGATCCGGCCGGCACGGGGAACACGAACCAGTCCTCCGCATCCGAGACCGCGAGATCCGACAGGAGCATGGTCGCCAGATGCGAGCGGTCGGGGGCGAACGCCCCGAGATCGACGGCGGCATCCTCGATCTGCCACCAGCGCGGATGCGGCGCACCGGGGAAGGTGAGACGCGTGGGAACGACCTCCGCCTCCAGCGGCGCTTGCCCGACGGGGACCCCTGCGCCCTTGCCGACGTCGACGCTGAACCAGTCGACGTCGCCCCCGCGGTGCTCGCGCACCTCGAGTCCCGTGTCACCGGCCGAGAAGGTCGCGCTGTACGACAGGTCGCGTCGCGAGAAGCGGTCGGGTGGCGGCGAGGGCACGCCGAGCTCGCCCCAGACCGCGTCACCGGCGAGGACTCCCGACTCGAAGACCGCCTGGCCGTCCACGGCACCCGAGAGGCCTTCATAGGGTGCCGCGAGCGGGCCGAAGCGGAAGCCGTCGAGATCCTCCGGCGCCAGCAGCGGCGCGGCGGCGCGGCCGGCCCGTGCACGTCTTCCGATGGTCCACCACTCGCCGGGCTCGGCCTCGATGAGGGCCTCGCCGGGGATCACCGTCGGATCGAGGTGGGGCCGTGCGGTGTCGTAGCGGAGCGGGATCTGCTGCGGGGTGAGCGTCACCCGGACGGGGGAGGAGGCATCCTCCCCCTGGAACTCGCCGAGCTCCCACTGCCGCGCGAGGAACCACACCGGGTCCGCGACCTCGGCCCGGAGCCCGATCTCGGGGTCGGTGCGGCCGGGTTCGAACCAGGCTCGCCGGAGGTTCGTCATGTCGGCCACCCCTGCCTGATGTCGACCGGCGGCTCGGCCTGCACGATCGGCGAAGGCGTCGCCCACGGAAGCCCGTCGCGATCGGTGGGACGCGCGGCGCGCGCCAGCGCGAGCCGTCGCACCTGCATGACGACGCGCAGCAGCGCCTCGCCTTCGAGGGGACGATCGGGATCGGGCGGCACCGCGACCAGCACGGCGTTCGGAGCGCGGGTCTTGGGGGCGTTGAAGCCGAACGCCGCCTGCGTGACGTGGTGCTGTGACGGCACCGAGTCCACCCAGCGATCCAGCAGTGCGAGGCCGACGCGTGCCGAGGCTCCGCTCACCTCGGGGCCGTAGGCGATGCGCACGGGCCCGGTCGTGCCCCACGGCTCGCCCGCGGGAGCGTCGATCGCCGCGGGCCACGGCTCCGCGGCGGTGAGCTGGTGCGCCTCGAGCGTCGCGACCCGGGGCCGGACGGCCGCGACGATCTCGAGCCACTCGGCGTCGAGCCTGCCGTCGGCCACCACGACCCACGGCGGCAGCAGTCCACGATCGACCACGGGGACGACGGGCAGATGCCGCCGCCCTACGAGGGTGCGGAGCTGATCCTGCAGCGCCGGGATCGACGCGGGCTCCTCGTCCGTCTCGTCGATCCGTGCGGCGAGGGCCGCGGCGGCCTCCGCCCGCCGGTCGTCGGCCGTCCAGTCCTCCGCCACGTCGTGCAGCCCGAGCTTCCACCGCTCGTCGAGCGCAGTGACCGCGGCATCCGTCACGACATTCCCTTCATCGGTGAGCGCCGCCCGCAGGGCTTCGGCGCGGTCGAGGAGCTCGGCACGCCGATCCTTCAGGCTCTGCACCATCGCGGGCACGAGAGCGGGATGGTCGTCCATTCCGTCGGGCGCCGCTTCCGACCCGCCCAGGAGCCGGAGTGCGGCCGAGACGGCGGGGGCGCCGAGATCGTCGATCGCGTCGGCCGCGAGCGCGTGGAAGACCGGGTCGGCGATGGCGACGGGATCCGTGTCGGGAGCCGCAGGCTGACCCGCCGCCAGCACGAGCCAGCACGCGACGGGGACCGTCGTCGCCTCGCGCGGAGTGCGGATGCCGAGCAGCTCCACCGGCGTCGCGAGTCCGGCGGCAGCCTCCATGGCCGCGCCGCCGGCTTCCGGGCTGCGCGTGACGAGAGCGTGCACGCCGTCGACGAGAAGCAGATCGGCGTAGGCATCGAGCACGTCGTCCAGCGGTGCGAGCCGGTCTCCGAGGTCGGCCGGAAGGCCGGGCGGGAGCGCGTTCGCCCGCACGGCGTCCAGCACCGCCGCGCCGTTGCAGACGCGGCGGGTCACGTCGTCGGTCCCGGCCGTCTCGCCGGTCGTCGGGAACGCGCGCCGCAGCACCCGCACGTCGTTCGGGTCGCCTGCCACCGCCTCGACCTCGAGACCGAGCGCCTCGAACGGGTGCACGCCGAGCCGCACGCGGTCATTGAGCCGGATGGCGGCGCGCACCTTGTCGGCGCTCAGCGTCAGATCCCAGCGGCCTTCGCTCTTCGTGCGCACCGCCGCATCGCGCAGCACGGCGGCGACCTGCGCCTGGGCGAACGAGGGGGCGTGCAGCAGACCGGCCTCGGTCGGGCCCGGTGGCAGACCCGGGCGTGCCGGCGACCACGGCTGCGGGCGATCCACCCAACCGTAGGCGCCGAGGAGGAACGGCACCCCCGCCCCCGCCATGAGCGCGGCACGCCGTGCCGCCATGCTCATCAGCCACGGGTCGGCGCGGAACGAGGCTGCGTCGAGAGCGGCCTTGATGCCGCGGAGCGTGTCGGCGGGATTGTTGCGGTACTCCTCGATGAGTTCCTTCAGCGCTTCCCGCACCTGGTCGAACCGGCGGACGATCAGCTCGCCCTCGCGACCCGACCCGGCGACAAACCCGATCGCATCGTCCGACCCGGCCATGACCGTGTTCGGATATTCGTCGTCCAGCGCAATCCGCCGACCGGGGTCGGGGGTGATCCCGAGATCGAGGTCGAGCGCCGCGCGGCCCACCGTGGCGCGGGCGATGATGAGCGACTCGCGCATGAGGTGACCGAGGAGCCCGAACTCGACGTGCTCGCCGAAGTAGAGCGATTCGGGGTGCTCGTCGAGCATCTCGAAGAGGCGATCAGGGTCGGGTTCCTCGTCCCGCGGCGGAGCGGGCAGGTGCCGTCGTGCGCCCGCGGCGGTGAGGGGCGAGAACGCGAACGGCGAACCGTGCCACGCACGCGCCGTCGACCGGTCGTAGGCGGTCGCATGGCTCACGACGAAGCCCTGCGCGATCTGCTGCGCCTGCACGGTCGGCAGGTCGTCGACGCGGCGGATCCGCCAGAACATCGACGGTGCGTGGCGCCCGTGCAGCCCGAGCAGGGTGGCGGCATCCGCACCGACGACGGGTGAGGCATCCGGAACGGTCGTCGCCGCCGCGGTGGCGCGCGCCGCCCCGTCCCGCCAGGGCACCGCCCACTGCACGACCGAGCGCTCGACGTCGCCGGCCACGGGATCGTCGCCCGGGGCATCCTGCCAGCGCACGTCGAGGTCTCCGGGGCCGGGCAGGTCGGCGTCGCCGAAGTCCGATGTCGGGAGCAGCCCGTACGGCTGATCGCCGACGCGGACCGCCGGCCACGGGCCCTGCACAGCGAGCGTGCGCGCGGCCCAATCCGCCAGGTCGGGCTCGGACGTCGAGCCGGCGATCGTCCCGACGACGTCGCGGATGGTGCGGCCCCAGAGCACGGGCCAGAGACCTCGCACTGCGAGAGCGGCCACCCGGCCGTGCCCGGCCTCTCCACCGGGGAGGGGGAGTGCCGGTGCTCCGGCTGCGGTGTCCACCCCGAACGCGCGGAGCACGTCGAGCGTGCCCGGCTGCTCCGTGCCGTCGACGTCGAGCAGCGAGAGCCACGTCTCGGGGTCGTCGGCGAGCGGCGCCGCGGCCGCTCCCGCGACCGTATTCGTCGGCGTGCCCTGCGGCACCACGCCGAGTCGCCCGGCCGCCGCGTGCGACGCGAGGAGATCCGGGGCGGGCGTGTCGCCTGCGCCCACGACGACGAGGGCCCTCAGCGTGTCGACCTCGTTCTGGGTCAGCGAGAGCTCGGTCGCGAGGCCGACATCCCTGGCGCGCTCGTAGTCGAGCCACCACAGGCGGGGCAGCGTGCGATCCCGCGGCTGAAGGGGGCCGAAGCCCAGCTCGGCCGCGATCTCCGCCCGGTCCACCGCGAGCGTGTCGGCCAGCCTGGCGCCGCCGTCGAGGACCAGCCACACGTCCAGCGCCTCGGGCAGCCCGAGCGGCGTTCGCGCCTCGGCCGTCCTCGCCGGCGCCTGTGCGGCGCGATCCGCGACGCGGCGCGGAACGCCGTCCGGTCCGGCCTCCACGGTCGTCGCCGTGCGCCACAGCCACCAGGCACGCCGCCCGCCCAGTGAGGCCGCGACGGATCGGAAGGCCGCGTCGGCGGCACGCGCCGGATCGGCCGCGGGGTCGATGGCCGCGAGCGCGTCTTGGAGGATGTCGAGCTCCTCGCCGAGGGGCGCCGCCGGCGGTCGCGCGAGCGCGATGTCGTCGGGATACACCCGCAGCCGCATGATCCAGCCGCCGGCACCGTCGTCTTGGAACCTCGTCTCGAGGCGCAGGGGGGTGAGGACTTCGACGCGCGTCATGCGAGAGGTCCGATCAGCACGCGCACCGGAAGTGCGAAGCGTCGGTGGGCGAAGTCGCCGCTGTGGTCCTCCGTCGCGGCGATGACGGGGGAAGGAGCGTGGGCGAATCGATAGCCGGCCGGCGGCTCTTCGAGCACGACCCAGTGGTGGGCGAGCTCGGCGATGGGCACGGGGAATCCGAAGAACGTGACCTCCGGCCCGATCGTCCCGGTGAAGGTGAAGTCGACGCGGCGGGGCTTGGCCAGCGTGACGTTCTCGTCGGGCGGGTCGTCCCAGTCCGGTGCACCGCCGGGCGCTGTGCGGGCGTCGTAGAGGTAGACGACTGTCGTCGGGTACCGCGTGAAGATGGGCGAGCGGAACACCACGACCGCTTCACTGGTGCGGCCGCTCGGCGTCAGTCCCGGGTCGCCGAGCGCAGACGCGTCGGGCCACTGGCGGATGGGACGGATGTCGTGCACGGCGTCCGGGTCGCCGCCCGGGGTGCGATCCGCGCGCTGCCAGAAGCGACGCAGCGGCGAGCTTCGGGGCCGCATCGGGACGTTGCGCCACCGCAGCTCCTGAGCGGCCTGGCGGTTCGCGCCGACGAGGAGGGCCTCGACGAACAGCGGGTTGGTCTCGACGGCGATCACCTCGTGCTTCGCGAGGTCGCCGATGCCAGGCAGCATCCAGTCGGGCGAGGCCGTCGAGAGGAAGCTCCACAGCGGGATGTCGAGCTCGGGCTCGACCTCGAGCGGGCGCATCGAGCGCACGCCGGGCAGTGTCGCGTAGACCCTGATCGCGGCGGGCGGCTCGGGCACGGTGGGATCGATCGCGCCGGCCACCAGTCCTCCCAGCCGGCCCACGTCGACGGGTTCGCACCGGGGCGCGAAATCGTCGGGCGTCTCCTCCCACGCGCCGTCAGGCTCCGGCAGCGTCGGGAAGTCCCGTGAGTCGAGCAGCCGGTTCAGCAGCTCTTCGTCGACCCGTCCATCGGGCCCGGGCTGCATCGCGAACAGCACGGCGGCGAGGCCGGCGGGATCGACCACCCCGTCGTCGAGCAGCCGGTCGATGATGCTCTCGG
This sequence comes from Microbacterium psychrotolerans, assembly GCF_031085295.1. Lineage (GTDB taxonomy): Bacteria > Actinomycetota > Actinomycetes > Actinomycetales > Microbacteriaceae > Microbacterium > Microbacterium psychrotolerans. The sequence continues at coordinate 365,596 of NZ_JAVFWO010000003.1, forward strand.
CGAAGCCCGGATCGTCCGTCGCCGCATGGATCGCCTGCCTCGCGTGGCGCAGAGGGTCGGGTTCGGGATCCGGATGCTGCCGCCCGAGCGCATCCTCCGGATCCGTCGCGTCGGGGCAGCCGGCGGCGACGGAGACCAGGATGGCGACTCCCGATTGTCCGGGCGCGGCGAGTGCGGACCGTGCGGTGCCCTGCCGCAGCGCGCGCCGCGCGGCCGACGAGAACAGCGCGGGCGCGAACTGCGGCGAAGTGGGACGACCGGGGTCGTCGAAGTGGCGCACCCCGACTGCGCCGAGAACCGTCGTGCTGCCGACGCCCCCGGCCGGGAGGCGCCCGAGCGCCGGCGCGAGCAGCGCGAGCGCCTGCGCGGGATCGGCGGGCACACGTCGGCGCCACAGTGATCGGCTCGCCCACACGCCGAGTGCGAGGGCGCGGATGCGCTCCGCCGCCGAGGTCGTGTCGCCGAGCCTGACGGCTGCGGCCTCGGCGATGCGGTCCTGCCAGGCGATCGCCGTCCACGCGCCGAGCCCCGCGGCGCCGCGCAGGCGGGGGTCTTCGGTCAGCTGCACCGGCCAGCTTCCTGCCGGGGCGGGAGCCGCCTCGAGCGGCCGGAACGCCCGCGGATAGTCCGGCGCTGTGATGACGTCGCGTCCGTCCGGCGAGACGATCGGGGTCTGCAGCGCGGCGACGTCGGCCGCGACCTCGGGCGGAGGCGGTGCGTCGGCGGGGTCGGGAGGAGGGTCTGCCGGCACGCGGAGGGCGCCGGCCGCCGAGAGCACGACGACGGGATCGCCGGTGCGCGGACGGTACTCGAGGTCGGCTCGTCCGAACGGGCGGCCGCCGCGGCGGGCCAGCTCGGCCAGATCCGCCTTGCGGAGCTTCTTCGCCAGGCCGGGGAAGTCGCCCTCCGGGCCGGTGCGGAACTCCCAGCGGTCGTAGCACGGCAGGGTGACGGCCGCAGCTCCCGACCAGGCGGCGGATCCGTCCGCGGCGAACGCGGGAACGACCACTGCCAGGTAGGACGTGTCGGGAGACAGCTGGGCGGGGCACATCAGGCGCGAGCGCTCGAACGCGCCGACGGTGTGCACGTGCGCCCACGCCCACGAGCCGTCGAGCCCGTGCGCGGCCTGCACGCCGGGTGAGAGACGCACCGAGCCGTCGGGACGGGCCGAGATGCCCTCGGCGCCTTGCACTCCCACGACCAGCGCCAGCCACGGGGCCAGCTGTTCGCCGGACGGATGCTGCGGCGTATAGCGCCACGGGAGGTCGCTCTCTGCGAACTCCACGTGGGCGAGTTTCTCGGACTCGGCGTCGTCGGCGCCGGGAGACGGATAGCGCCTGACGATGGCGCCCGGGGTGAGCCGGGCGACGTCCCCGGGTCCCATGAGCTGGAACTCCGCCTGAACCGTCCGCGGGTCCGACCCGTCGAGGTTCGCGATTCCGATGTCGACCTTCGCCGACAGCCGGCCGCCTTCCGCCGCTCCCGCCTTCACCCGCAGCGGCCGATCGAACCTGCCGAAGTACTGGCCTGTGATCGCCATCGCTACAGGACCCCCGCCAGAGGAACAGCGGCCGCGAGGTCGGCGCTGGGCACCGCGACGGTGCCGATGGCCCGCGCCCATTCGTGGGCCTCGGTCGCGGATTCGTGCACCTGCCCGACGCCCACGACGGTCCACTGCTCGGCGACGGCCGAGAGCACCGGGGTGCGGTCCGACAGCGCCGGCTCGGAGCGGGCCGCCGACACCATCGCGAACGCGGCGAGCAGGTCGATGGGCGGTGATGCGGTGATCGTGCGCTTCCCGCCGGTCCGGGTGTCGATCACGATCTGCTCGAGCGTGCGCTCCTCGTCGGCGTGCGGGAACGTGCTCAGCGCCGGCTGCGGGGGCGTGAGCACCTTGCCGGCGGGAAGCACATCGAACGGCGGCCGGTTCACCAGCTCGGCATCGTTCAGCGTGAGGAAGACGCCGGGAGCGAAGGAGTCACGCACGTCCGGCCCGGTGCCCGTGATGCGCGCGCCGGCGGTCGCCGGCAACGGCACGCCCTTGAGGCGCGAGATCGGGATCCCGAGCGGCAGGATCTTCTGCTGCACCACGAGCGTCCCGGTCGGGGGGACCAGCGCCTTGCCCGGCACCGGCTTGCGGGGCGTCAGCGCGACGAGCCGGTCGGCCGTGCTCTCGGCGTGGAGATTCTCCTTCTTCGCCACTTCGGCTGCGAGGACGTCGAGGATCGGCTCGGCGACGGGCAGGGCGTCGGCCGGGCCGCTGCCCAGCCTGAAGGTCTGGTCGAACTCCACCTCGAACAGGAACACGGACACCGACAGTGATCCCTGCACGACGACCGGCCCGGGTCCCGAGATCTGCCCCGACAGCTGCACCGAGGCGAAGTCGAAGCCGCCGGCCGAGACCGAGAAGCCGGCCGCTACGCGCGCCTGGAAGCGGAACGGCCGCAGTTGCAGGATCGCGTCCGTCTCGATGAAGCCGTGCGCGGCCAGCACCGAGACGTCGATCCCCGCTTCGATGCGGCCACCGAGCTGCACCGTGTTGGCGGTGACGGCGAAGTAGCCTTCGACGCGCAGCGTGATGCCGCTGCCGGGCACCGACTGCGACATGCCGACCCGGCGCAGGGCCGGCAGCTTCGCCGGCTTCGGGTCGAACCCGGGGAAGAACCCGCCGATCGACACGACGACGTAGGCCTCGCTGCCCCAGCTGAGTCGCAGGGCGGCGTCGCCGTAGATCTCGAACACCCCGAGCACGTGGCTGTCGACGAGGCTGGCGTCGATCGCCACGAGCTTCTCGACCGGGTCGATGAGTCCCAGCATGTCGACGCGGAGGTTCAGCACCTGGGGGAGGCTCGGGATGCCGATGCGCGCGACGCCGAGGATCGCCACCCTGCCGTCCGGGATCTGCACGACCACGGCGAGGTCGAGCGACACCATGCTCCCCGTCGGGCCCAGTGACAGCCATGTCAGCCGGAGCGAAGGCCCGAAGATGTGCGTCCCGGTGCGCCGCGGGAAGATGCGGTCGAGGGTGCCGGCGACGGTGAGCGGGTCGTCCGGCGGTCGCACCTGCAGCAGCGCGTCGCCCGCAGCGCCCGTGCGCACCGCGACACGCAGCGCGTCGGTGTCCATGCCGCGATTGACGCCGACGATGCCGCCGACCCGGTCGAGCGCGAAGCCGAACGACAGCTGGATGGGAGGGATGAACTGGATGCCGAGCACGGCGAGGAAGCTCGGGTCGTCGCCGTCGACCGAGAGGATCGCCGAGGCGGTCACGAGCACCGGCGGCACCGGCACCGAGAGCGATCCGCCCCAGCCGCGCTCGAGCGCGCCGCCCGCGTTCGGTGGCAGGCGCACCAGCGATCCGCCGCCCGGGAGCGAGGGGCCGCCCCCCGAGCTCGGCGGGGTGAGGGATGCCTCGACCGCGCCGAGTGCGAAGGGGCCGATCGGCACCGGCGGAAGGTCGACGCCGGGGATGACGGGAGGGTCCACGTACAGCACCGCGGTGCGCACGGCGACGTGGACAGGGCCGATGTCGAGATCCGCGTTGATGCCGTTCGTCGCGAAGGACGCGGCATCCGTCAGCTCATCCAGCAGCGGGATCTCGGCCAACGTGCCGAGCGTGGCCCTGCGGAGCCCGTCGAGCACTGCCGCGCGGGCGCTCTCCCACTGGGTGGCCGCTGTCCGCCAGGCCGCCTCGGTGGCGGTCTCGGGGTGATCGATGAGTTCGGCGATGCCCTGCGCGGCGTCGGCGAGGGCGGTGAGAGGCCCGGCGTCGACGCCGAGGCTCATCAAGGTCGCCCGCAGCCGATCCACATATGCGCGTAACTCGTCGGACGCCATGCTGCGCCCCCCGTCCGTTTCCGCGATTCCCCCGATCGCGCGAACACGCGCACGACCACCTCACAGATACTCCCCGCACGCCGGACCCGCAAGGGGGGAAGCGGTCGGCGGTCGGGGAAATGCCCGCCGCCTCGCGCGCGTTGCCCTCTCGCATGCGATCGATCGTCTACTCCCGCCCCGGAACGTCGTCCGTCCTCTCGCTGGCGGAGCGTGAACCCGGGCAGCCCGGCCGCGGAGAGGTGCGCGTGAAGATCGCCGTGTCGGGCGTCAATCCGACGGACTGGAAGGCGCGCGCGGGATCCGGCGCGGCCCTGGCGTTCGATGAGATCGTGCCCAATCAGGACGGGGCGGGAGTGGTCGACGCCGTAGGCGATGGCGTGACCGACCTCGCCGTCGGCGATCGCGTCTGGCTGTACCTCGCTCAGCACCAGCGGCCGACCGGGACGGCGCAGGAGTACACCGTCGTACCCGCGGCGCGGGCGGTGAAGCTCCCCGAGGGCGTCGGCTTCGACGTCGCGGCCAGCCTCGGGGTTCCCGCGATGACGGCGCACCGGGCGCTCACCGTTCACGAGTTCGGACCGGCACGGCTGTCGCCGGGCGCGCTCGAGGGCCGCGTCGTGCTCGTCGCCGGTGGAGCGGGCGCCGTCGGCCACGCCGCCATCCAGCTCGCCGCCTGGGGCGGCGCGACGGTGATCGCCACCATCTCGAGCGACGAGAAGGCCGCTCTCGCGCTCGCCGCGGGTGCCCACCACGTCGTGAACTACCGACGGGGCGACCCCGCCGACCAGATCACCGCGATCGCGCCGGGTGGCGTCGACCACGTCGTCGAGGTGTCTCTCGCGCAGAACGCCGACCTCGACGGCCAGGTGGTCGCGAACCACGGATCGATCGCGTACTACGCCGACAACGGCGGCGACCAGGCCACCATCCCGGTGCGGCCGACCTTCGCGAAGAACGTGCGGATCCAGGGGCTGCTGCTGTACACGGTGGGGGAGCCCGCCCTGACCGCGGCCGCCGAAGACATCACCGCGGCGCTGCGCGACGGCGCACTCCCCGTCGGCGAGCAGGCGGGGTTGCCGCTGACGTGGTTCCCGCTGGACGCCACGGCCGCCGCCCACGACGCCGTCGAGCAGGGCGCTGTGGGCAAGGTGCTCATCGACGTGACAGGCGACAACCGCTGACGGTGGCGTCGCCGCCGCCGCCGAGCCGGGCAGCGAGCGACGCGGAACACTTCGGGTGACGGCCTCCCCGCGCCTGCTTTTCACGATGTCGGACTAGTATGCCGATAGTCGGATCGAGGGGAGCGCTGTGGTCGCCACGGATGCCGCCGCCGACGACGCGCGCGTCGTCGGCTCGGACAGGGTGCTGGCGGTGCTGATTGAGCTGGGCGCCCACCCGCGCGGGGTGAGCCTCGACGACCTCGCGGCGGCCATGCGCAGCCCGAAATCGACCGTGCACCGCGCTCTCGCATCGCTGCGCAAGGCCGGGCTGGCGGCGCAGATCAGCCGGGGGACCTATGTCCTCGGCGACGAGTTCTTCCGGCTGGCGTTCCACAACTATGCCGAGCGACCGGAGGCGGTGCGGATCACGCCGGTTCTCGAGGAGCTGGCCGCGCGCTTCGGCGAGACCACGCACTACGCCGTGCTGGACGGACCGGAGGTCGTCTACCGCGCCAAGGTGGACCCGCCGGGTGGTGCCGTTCGTCTGACTTCCGTCGTCGGAGGGCGCAATCCGGCGTACCGGACCGCGGTCGGCAAGCTCCTGCTCAGCTACCGGGTGGGCGATCGGGACGAGCTTCGAGACCTCCTCGGCGCCGGGGCGCTCGAGCAGCGGACGCCCCGCACGATCACGGATCTCGGCCGGCTGTGGGACGAGCTGCGGCTCTCGAAGGAGCGCGGGTACGCCGTCGATGATCAGGAGAACGAGGTCGGCGTCAACTGCGTCGCCGTGCCCGTTCAGAGTGAGGAGCACACCTCTCCGACGGGTGCGATCAGCGTCAGCGCGCTGGCGTTCCGCATCCCGCTGCCGCAACTCGTCGCCGAACTGCCGGCCATTCGCGCGATCGTCCGGCGCGAGCCGGTGCCGACGACTCAGTAGGTGGCGCGCCCGCCGCTGATGTCGTAGACCGCGCCCGTCGAGAAGCTGACCTTCTCGGAGGCCAGCCAGACGACGAGCTCCGCGACTTCGGATGCCTCACCGACCCGCTTCATCGGTATGAGGCTGGTGATGTGCGCGAGCACCTCGGGCGCCGTCGAGTCGTTCATGGGGGTGGCGATGACCGCGGGCGCGATCGCGTTGACCAGCACCCCCGTCGTCGCCAGCTCCTTGCCGGCGGACTTCGTCAGCGCGATGACGGCCGCTTTGGAAGCCGAGTAGGCCGCCAGGTTCGGATTGCCGTCCTTGCCTGCCATGCTCGCGAAGTTGACGACCCGCCCCCACCCGCGCTCCACCATCCCGGGGACGAAGGCCCGCATCATGCCGACCGTGCCGAGCACGTTCACCTCGAGGGTCGTACGCCAATCGGGGGCGGTCGTCTCGACGAGAGGCATGTTGGGCCCGACGATCCCCGCCGAGTTGATCAGGATGTCGACTGCGCCGACGCGCGATGCGAGGGCGGTGACCGCCTGCTCGTCGGTGATGTCGAGGATCTCGTCGACGTCGCCGGCGAGATCCACCGTGATCACCTCGACACCGTCGGCACGGAGGCGGGAGGCCGTGGCGGCCCCGAGGCCGCGGGCTCCGCCGGTGATGAGTGCGCGCTTCATGGTCCTTCCTGTCGGGGGGAGGTCTGCTCAGCGATCTCGACGTGGATCTTGGGTCCCGCGCCGGCGTGCTCCGGCCGGGTGCCGGCGAGGATCGCGGCGAGGTCCTCGAGCTCGACGGTCGCGGCGACGAGCGGCCGAGGATCTACGGACCCGTCGCCGTAGGCGGCGATCGTCGGGTCCAGACCCGCCGAGGCGCCGAGGATGCCGACGGCGGTGACGTCGCCGAGTGCGAGCATGCGCGTGTCGATCAGGCTGGGGCTGCCGGCGAGCCCGACGTGGACGATGCGCCGGCCCGGTTCGACGAGCTCGAGGGCGCGGGCGGGCAGGTGCGGGGCGTTGGAGGAGTCGATCACCGCATGCCAGGCGAGCTCGGGCAGCTCCGACTCGGTCCAGACGCCGTCGAACCCGAACGTCCTCGCGAACTCCAGGGAGCGGCCGGTGCGGCCCAGCAGATGGACCTCCGCTCCGGCCGCGCGGGCGAACAGGGCGCAGAGCAGCCCGATCGTCCCCGGGCCGAGGATGAGCACCCGGTCGCCGGCGCGCAGATTCGCGGCATCCACCGACCGCCAGGCATTGCCGCCGGGCTCGACCATCGCACCGGCGACGTCGTCGACGGTGTCGGGGAGCGCGTGCAGAGCCCATGCGGGGATGGCGACCTGTTCCGCGAGGGCGCCCGGGCGGCCGTTGCGGACTCCGAGCTCGTCACGGAAGGCGCACACGTGGTGGAAGCCTGCGCGGCAGCGCTCGCAGCGCTGACAGCCGAGCATCGTGTCGCCGGTGACGCGCCGGCCGATCCACGCGGGATCAACGCCGCTGCCGACCCCCGACACCGTGCCCATCCACTCGTGACCGATCCGCATCGGATACGCGGCGTGGCTCTCGTGGAGGTACTGCATCTCACCGGTGTAGAACTCGACGTCCGTCCCGCAGACGCCTGCGCGCGCCACGTCGACGACGACCTCGCCGGCGGCAGCCGACGGCGGCTCGACATCCTGCACCCCGGCCTGGCCGGGGCCGGTGATCACGAACGCCTTCATCGGGGTGCGAGGACCTTGCGGGCGAGTCTCACGGGTTCTCCTTCGGCTTTGCGGGGATGCCTCGCCACAGTGGGACGGGCAGCCCCGGGACGGCGGGCCGCGCGCTGAACAGCTTCCCCGAGAGGGGAGCGGCGGCGAGCTGGTCCTCGGTCAGATCCTGCGTCGCGGTCGTGATGATGAGGGTGTCCAGCTCCGCGCCGGCGAAGGCGACGCTGGAGACGTTCGGGGCAGGCACGCGGAGGGTCTGCTCGAGATCTCCGGCGGGCGTGTACCGGCGGACTTCGCCGCGACCCCACATCGCGATCCAGAGGTAGCCGGCTGCGTCGCTGCACATGCCGTCGGGGTAGCCCTCGTCGAAGGCGATGTGCGCGCGGCGATCGCCTGTGGCGCCCGTCGCCGCGTCGTACGACCGTGCGTAGACCACGCGCCGCACCGTGTCGACGGAGTACATGATCGATCCGTCCGGGCTCCACGCGAGGCCGTTCGAGAGGGTGAGGTCGTCGTCGATGGTCGTGAGCGTGCCGTCGTCGTCGAGGCGGGTCAGCACCTCGTGCTCGGAGTCGTCGTCCAGGCTCAGCGTGCCGATGAGGAAGCGCCCGGCGGGGTCGGGTTTGCCGTCGTTCGTCCGCCGCGGTCGTCCGGTGGGGATGACGCGCGCCAGTTCGCGCGTCGATCCGGACGTCGGGTGCAGGGTCAGAGTGTGCGAGCCGGCGACGATCCAGGACCCGTCCTCGGCGACCGCGACCGCGCCGACCGTGCCGGGGAACGACACGTGGTCGACCAGCGTCACGCGACCGTGATCGTCGAGTCGGCCCGAGAAGACGACGCCCCGCCGGATGTCGACCCAGTGCACGACCTCGCGGATGGGATCCCACACCGGACCTTCGCCGAGTTCGCAGGTCGTCGGATTCGCCAGGATCACCGAGTCGGTGGCAGTCATCAGCGCATCTCCTTCGCCGGTGGACGGTGGGTCGCGACCGTGCGCCCGCGTCGTCGCGGTCCGACGCGCCTACGATAGTCATATTCCGTCGATCTGACGTAATTTCCGAAAGTTGGTAAACGATGGCGTCCCACCTCAGGAGTTCGGAGTGGTACTCCGGAGACGACCGGAACGCCTACATCCATCGGGCGTGGATGCGGCGGGGCGTGCCCGACACCGCGTTCCGCGGCAGACCGCAGATCGCGATCGCCAACACCGCTTCCGACCTCACCCCCTGCAACGCCCACCTCGACGAGGTCGCGCAGTCGGTCAAGAACGGCATCTACGAGGCAGGGGGGATTCCGCTGAATCTGCCGGTCGTCTCCCTCGGTGAGACGCAGGTACGACCCACCGCGATGCTGTGGCGCAACATGATGGCGATGGCGACCGAGGAGATGCTGCGCGCCAACCCGATCGACGGCGTGGTGCTGCTGGGCGGGTGCGACAAGACGATTCCGGCCCTGCTCATGGCCGCGGCATCCGTCGATCTTCCCGCCGTCGTGATTCCGGGCGGGCCCATGCTCACCGGCCACTTCCGCGGTGAGGCGCTCGGGTGCGGAACCGACGTGTGGCGGCTGAGCGAAGAGGTACGCGCCGGCACGCTCGGCGAAGCGCTGTTCGAGAAGTCCGAGTCGTCGATGATCCGGTCCACGGGGCACTGCAACACGATGGGGACCGCCTCCACGATGGCGCTCGTCGCCGAGGCCCTGGGAACGATCGTCCCTGGCCTCGCCGGGACCCCCGCACCCGACAGCAGGCTGCTGGAGGCGTCGCACCAGACCGGACGCCTGGCGGTGGAGCTGGTCGCAGCCGAGCGCCGCCCGTCGACGTTCCTCACGAAGGCGAGCTTCCACAACGCCATCGTCGCGCTCGCCGCCATCGGCGGTTCGACGAACGCGGTCGTGCACCTGCTCGCCATCGCCGGACGGCTCGGGATCGATCTGACCATCGACGACTTCGACCGCATCGGCGCCGACGTGCCGCTCCTTGTGAATTTGCAGCCGGCCGGCCGCTACCTCATGGACGACCTCTACCGTGCCGGCGGCTTCCTCGCCGTGCTCCGCGAGGTGAAGGACCTGCTGGACCCGACGGCGCTCACGATCACCGGCAGCCCGCTCGTGGACCACCTCGACGACGCGCGGATCTGGGATGCCGACGTGATCGCGCCGCGCACCCAGCCGCTGATCCCCGCCGCGGGGATCAGCGTGCTCCGCGGCTCGCTTGCGCCGGGTGGAGCGATCATCAAGCCCGCCGCCGCATCGCCTCACCTCTTGAAGCATCGGGGCCGCGCGGTCGTGTTCGACTCGATCGAGGACTTCCACGCCCGCATCGACGACCCCGAGCTCGACATCGACGAGGACTCCGTGATGATCCTCCGCGGCTGCGGCCCGATGGGCTACCCCGGCATGCCCGAGGTGTCGAACATGCCGCTGCCGAAGAAGCTGCTGGAGAAGGGCGTGCGCGACATGGTGCGCATCTGCGACGGGCGGATGTCGGGCACCGCGTACGGGACCGTCATCCTGCATGTGACACCAGAGGCCGCCGCAGGGGGACCGCTCGCCCGGGTGCAGACCGGCGACTGGATCAGCCTCGATGTCCGCAACCGCCGCCTCGACGTCGAGGTCCCCGCCGCCGAACTCGCGGCGCGCGGCGTCAACGACGCGACCGTGCAAGGCTTCGCGAACCCGCAACGCGGCTGGGAGCGCCTCTACGTCGATCACGTCATGCAGGCCGACACCGGAGCCGATCTCGACTTCCTCGTCGGCTCCAGCGGATCACGGGTCACGCGCGAATCGCATTGAGCCAGAGCGCTCGGGTCAGGCGCCGTCAGCCGACGGCGGGCCCGCGCGGCTCGAAGGACGCTGCGAGCGCCACGAGCGTGGCGCTGCGTTCCTTCATCGCGATCCTGCGCAGGAAGGGCGTCGCCAGCCGGTACATGCCGTATGTGCGCACCTCGGCGTGATGGTGCACGAGCGTCGTCTCGTCGCCGGCATCCTCGAGCCGGTACGCGGGCCAGCCCTCCAGCTTGAGCTTGCCCGCCTTCGTCTTGTCCCACCAGTGGTAGACGAGCGTGTGCGGCGGCTGGAACTCTGCGATCTCACCCGGGGTCGGGCCGAAGGACGTGTCGTCGAGAAAGGTCGTGCCGACGGCCGGGGCGCCTGGCGAGGTCTGCGTGGTGCGTCGCAGCATGCTCCCCTTTCCGGGCATCCACTCGTTGTATCCCTCGATATCGGCGAGGCGAGCGAACACCGCGTCGATGCGGGCAGCGACGGTGCGGGTCAGCTCGAACTCGATGACACCCATGCGCTCAGAGTACGACCGGCGGGGCGCCCACGTGTATGGGTGGCCGTGCGGCGACCGCCGGCGCGGAGCGATCATCGGATGCCGAGGAATTTCGCCGATCCGGCCCTCGTGGTCCCGGAGCGGACCTACCCTCTCGTCATGACACCATCGCCTTCCGGGATCACCACCGCCGGGCAGCTGCGCGCATCGGGTCACACCTACCGCCCGGTGCGGGTCGAGCTGCGCGAGAACCTCCTCGCGGCGCTCGCCGAGGGGACCGATCCGTGGCCCGGCATCCACGGATTCGACACCACGGTCATCCCGCAGCTCGAGCGCGCCATCCTCGCCGGCCACGACATCGTGCTGCTGGGCGAGCGCGGGCAGGGCAAGACGCGGCTGCTGCGCAGCCTCGTGGGCCTGCTCGACGAATGGTCTCCGGTCATCGAGGGGTCGGAGCTCGGCGAGCATCCGTTCCACCCGATCACGCCGGCATCCGTCCGCCGTGCAGGCGAACGGGGGGACGATCTGCCCGTCGCGTGGCGCCATCGCAGCGAGCGGTACGCCGAGAAGCTCGCCACCCCCGACACATCGGTGGCCGATCTCATCGGCGACGTCGACCCCATCAAGGTCGCGGAGGGCCGGTCGCTGGGCGACCCCGAGACGATCCACTACGGGCTCGTGCCGCGCAGCAACGGCGGCATCGTGGCCATCAACGAGCTGCCCGACCTCGCCGAGCGCATCCAGGTGTCGCTGCTCAACGTCATGGAGGAGCGCGACATCCAGATCCGCGGGTACGTGCTGCGCCTCGACCTGGACGTGCTCGTGGTCGCCACCGCGAACCCCGAGGACTACACGAATCGCGGCCGGATCATCACGCCGTTGCAGGACCGCTTCGGCGCCGAGATCCGCACGCACTATCCCCAGACGATCGACGAGGAGATCGCCGTCATCCGTCAGGAGGCCGACCTGGTCGCCGAGGTGCCCGCACACCTGCTCGAGGTGCTCGCGCGATTCACCCGCAACCTGCGGGAGTCGGATGCCGTCGACCAGCGCGCGGGAGTGTCGGCCCGGTTCGCGATCGCCGGCGCCGAGACGATCGCGGCGGCGGCGCTGCATCGCGCGACGCGCCAGCACGAGCAGGTCGCGGTCGCCCGCCCGGTGGATCTCGAGACCGCCGTCGACGTGCTCGGCGGCAAGATCGAGTTCGAGACAGGGGAGGAGGGCCGGGAGCGCGCCATCCTCGAGCACCTGCTGCGTACTGCGGTCGCCGAGACCGCCCGCGCCCACCTGCGCGGGCTCGACGCCCGCGTGCTCGCCGACGCCCTCCACGACGGCGCGACCGTCATGACGGGCGAACAGGTCACGGCGGCCGACGTCCTCGCGGCGATGCCCGTGCTCGGCGAGTCCGATCTCTACGACCAGGTGGCGGAGCGGCTCGAGGCCCGCACCGCGGGCGAGCGCGCCGGTGCGCTCGAGCTGCTGCTCGAGTCGCTGTATCTCGAGAAGCGGATCGGCAAGGACAGCGCCGACGGGGAGACCGTCTATGGATGAGTCCCGGACTTCGAGCACCCCGCCCCGGCGGCTGAGCACCCCACCCCGGTCGCTGAGCCGATCGGAGCGCCACGCTTCGCGCGCGACGCCAGGAGGAGGCATCCGGTAATGCCCCGCAGCTTCCACCGCACGCCTGCGCACACGGCGCGATACGGACGGTACACCGGCGGCGATCCGCTCGCGCCGCCGGTCGAGGTGCAGTCGGCGCTCGAGGCGATCGGGCAGGACGTCATGGCGGGGACCTCGGCCGAGCGGGCGATGCGCGAATATCTGCGGCGTGGCGACCGCAACCGGGAGGGGCTCGACGACCTCGCCCGGCGGGTCCGCGAGCGCCGGGCGGAGCTGGTGAGTCGGCACCGGCTCGACGGCACGCTCGAGGAGGTCCGCAAGCTGCTGGACCGCGCGGTGCTCGAGGAGCGCAAGCATCTCGTGCGCGACGTGCAGCTCGACGACGACGCCCGCGCGTTCTCCGAGATGCGCCTCGAGAACCTGCCGCCCAGCACCGCCGCGGCCGTCAACGAGCTCGCGGACTACGACTGGCAGAGCCCGAGCGCACGGGCGGACTACGACCGCATCCGCGAACTGCTCGGCCGGGAGCTCCTCGACCAGCGATTCGCCGGAATGAAGAACGCGCTCGAGAACGCGACGGATGCCGACCGGCAGGCGATCCGCGACATGCTGAACGACCTCAACGACCTGCTGGAGAAGCGCCGGCTGGGCGACGACACGCAGGAGGACTTCGACGAGTTCATGCGCAAGCACGGGGATCAGTTCCCGGAGAACCCGCAGAACCTCGACGAGCTCCTCGACACGCTCGCAGAGCGATCCGCGGCGGCGCAGCGGATGCTCAACTCCATGACGCCCGAGCAGCGGGACGAGCTGCTGGGCCTCGCCGAGCAGGCGTTCGGCTCACCCGACCTCATGCAGTCCCTGTCGCGACTCGACGACAATCTCCGCTCGCTCCGGCCCGGCGAGGATTGGACGGGCTCGGCATCCTTCTCGGGAGAGGAGCCGACCGGCCTCGGTGAGGCGACGGGCATCATGCAGGACCTCTCCGACCTCGACGCGCTGACCGATCAGCTCAGCCAGACGTATCCCGGTGCGCGCATGGACGACATCGATCTCGAGGCGCTCCAGCGGCTGGTCGGCGAGGACGCCGCCGTCAACGCCCGCACCCTGCGCGACCTCGAGCAGGAGCTGAGGGACACCGGGATGCTGCAGCGCGCATCCGACGGGCAGCTGCGGCTGACCCCGCGGGCCATGCGCCAGCTGGGGCGAGCCCTTCTGCGCGACATCGCGACGCGGCAGTCGGGTCGCACCGGCCGCCGCGAGACGCGCCACGCCGGTGCCGCCGGCGACCGCACCGGCTCGACCCGCGAGTGGGCGTTCGGCGACACCGAGCCGTGGGACATCCCCCGCACGGTGTCGAATGCCGTGCTGAGGACCGTGCTCGACGGGGGCGACGTCTCGACGGGCGTGCGTCTCGACACGCGCGATGTCGAGGTCGTCGAGACCGAGCAGCGCACGCAGGCCGCGGTCGCCCTCCTCGTCGACACGTCGTTCTCCATGGCGCTCGACGGCCGCTGGGTCCCCATGAAGCGCACCGCGCTGGCCCTTCATCACCTCATCTCGACGCGCTTCCGCGGGGACAGCCTCCAGCTCATCGCGTTCGCCCGCCACGCCGAGGTGATCGACATCGAGCAGCTGACGGCGAAGGACGCCGTGTGGGACAAGGGCACCAATCTGCAGCACGGGCTGCTGCTCGCCCAGCGGCACTTCCGCCGCAACCCCACGGCACAGCCCGTCCTGCTCATCGTCACCGACGGCGAGCCGACGGCGCACCTGCGCCCCGACGGCCATGTGCACTTCGCGTATCCGCCGGACGCCCGCACGGTCGCCGTCACGGTGCGGGAGCTCGATACCGTGCAGCGGCTCGGAGCGCAGACGACTTTCTTCCGGCTCGGCGAGGATCCCGGCCTCGCCCGGTTCATCGACGCCCTCGCGCGGCGCGCCGGTGGGCAGGTCGTGGCCCCCGAGCTCGACGACCTCGGCCGGGCCGTCGTGGACAGCTACCTCGGCTCGCGGCACACGGGGCGCGGGTCACCCGAGGACTTCGGCGACATGCTGCACGGTCGATCCTGGTGGTGGTGACCGGCGCCACGCTGCGCCGTCACTGCCTCCGCCACGGGCGGTCATCCGCTAGCTCATCGCGTCCCACACCCGGTCGAGCGGTGCCGAGTACATCCGGATGCGCGAGTCGCCGATGCCGGTGGGGACCCACAGCCGTTCGCGATGCACGATGCCGCCGCACGAATAGACGACGCGCGGCACGTAGCCGTCCACCATGTCGCCCTCGGGCGTGAGCAGCGGCTCTCGCGTGCGGGCCAGGATGCGCGACGGGTCGTCGAGGTCGAGCAGCAGCGCGCCGAGCGAGTAGGTGCGTAACGGGCCGACGCCGTGCGTGAGCAGGAGCCAGCCGCGCGACGTCTCGATAGGGGAGCCGCAGTTCCCGAGCTGGATCAGCTCCCACACCTCGGTCGGCGCATGGATCACCCCGAGGTCATCCCACAGCACGCCGTCGTCCGAACTGGACAGCCCGATGTTCTCGCCGTCGCCGCGCGCTATCGCGAGGTGGCGCCCGTCGACGAGACGAGGGAACAGCGCCATGCCCTTGCCGCGCGCGCCCGATCCGCCGAGCCGCTGCGACTCGAACGACACGAGATCCGGCGAGGTCAGCAGGCGCGGACCTACGGTGCGTCCGTCGTACGCGGTGTACGTTCCGCGATACTCGACGCCGCCGTCGCCGCCGATGAAGCGCACGAAACGCGCGTCCTCGACGCCGCGGTCCTCCTCGGGCAGCACCGGCATGATGGTGCGCGCCGACAGCTCCACGTCCGCGTCGAACCCCAGACGGTACCTCGACGCCGCCACGTCGCGGAGCGCATGCATCGGTCGGCGGCTGGTCGGCCGCATCGCCAGCTTCGTCGGCAGAGCCTCGATCGCCGCCTCCAGCTCGTTGCCGGTGAAGCGATCCGGCAGCGCGGCCAGGACCGCGCCAGCCAGATCGTCGAGCCGATCGGCGACGTCGAGCGTCCGCGCGAAGTCCGCCCGCGACCACGTGCCGATCGCGACATCCGCCCGCGTCGGCGGAGTGGCGCGCTCGCCGAAGACCCAGGTGTCGTCCGCCCCGATGACGGCCTCCGCGAAGCCGATCGACGACGTATGCCCCTCTCCGATGCAGCGCAGCGACACCGCGACCCGCAGCTCGCCGTCGCCGAGCCCGGCCTGTGACGGATGCTCGACCGCGCTCGGGTTGCACAGCGCCGCGCCCTCGACGGCGTACTGGGCGGTGAACGCCGACCCGACGACGAGCAGCTGCGCGTCGGTCAGATCATGCTCGGCATCCACGCGGGCCACCAGCGCGTGGGCGTTCGACAGAAGGATGGATGCCGCCTCCGGCTGCCTCGTCGCGAAATCGGCGACGATCGCCTCGGCGAGAGCGCTCACTTCTTCACGGGGCACCGCGCGGACGCGCTCGATGATGGGCAGCATCCGCGAATGGGCGGTGCGCGTCTCCTCGCCCGGCAGGAACAGCCGGTCGACGACGCGGGAGGGCTCGTGGTGGAGCGCCGCCGGATGTGGTTCGAGGATCATGCGGACGACCTCTCCGTTCGCCCCGCGGTTGGCGGGTACAGCGCCGATTGAAGCACTGCAGCCGGCGCGACGGGAGGGGTTGACACCGCTGACCAGCCGAGGCGCCCTACTGTGGGCTCTGTGCGGGAGAGCGATCTGGACGTAGCCGATGTCGAGCAGCACGCTGCGACGGGGCCCCTTCCGCCCGGCGATCGCATAGACGAGCTCGTCGCGGCCGCGCACCGCCGGGCCAGCTCCCATGGGGACGGCGTCGTCGCGGACTACATCCCGATCCTCGCTGAGGCGGACCCCGAGGCATTCGGGGTGTGCGTGGCGGACGTCGACGGCGGACTTCACGAGATCGGCGACACCCGCGTCCCGTTCTCCATCCAGTCGATCTCGAAGGCGTTCGTCTACGCGCTGGTCTGCGACGCGCTCGGACACGAGCAGGCCTTCGACGTGATCGGCGTCAACAACACCGGACTCCCGTTCAACTCCGTCGTCGCGATCGAGCTCAACGACGGTCACCCGATGAACCCCATGGTCAATGCGGGCGCTCTCGCGGCGACGGCACTGGTGCCCGGAGGCACCGCGGAAGACAAGTGGGAAGCTGTTCGGTCCGGTCTCTCGCGCTTCGCGGGTCGCGAGCTGGTCGTCGACGAGGATGTCTACCGGTCGGAGGCCGAGACCAACCACCGCAATCGAGCGATTGCGCAGCTCCTCGAGAGCTACGGCCGCATTCGCGTCGACCCGCTCGAGGTCGTCGACGTGTACACCCGCCAGTGCGCCCTGCTCGTCGACGCGCGCGACCTCGCGGTGATGGGCGCCACACTCGCCGACGGCGGCGTCAATCCGCTCACCGGTGAACGAGTGGTGTCCGCTTCGGTCTGCCGCGATCTGCTCGCCGTCCTCGCAGCCACCGGCCTCTACGAGAGGTCTGGGGAGTGGCTCTTCGAGATCGGCCTGCCGGGCAAGTCCGGCGTCGCGGGAGGACTGGTGACCGTCGCCCCCGGCAAGGTGGGCATCGGGACCTACTCGCCGCCGCTCGACTCCGCAGGGAACAGCGTGCGCGGGCAGGTGGCCACCGCCTATCTGTCGCGCGCATTGGGCCTGAACATCTTCGCCTCGAGCTCGCACTTCTCAGGAGGA
The DNA here is from genome assembly GCF_031085295.1 of Microbacterium psychrotolerans. Classification (GTDB taxonomy): domain Bacteria; phylum Actinomycetota; class Actinomycetes; order Actinomycetales; family Microbacteriaceae; genus Microbacterium; species Microbacterium psychrotolerans. Next base: position 382,830 of record NZ_JAVFWO010000003.1, read on the forward strand.
ACCTCGTCATGACCACTTCGCAGAACGCCACCACCACCGTGGATGCCGCTCGCACCTCCTGGGTGCCGATGATCGGGCTCTTCCTCGCTCAGATCCTGATGTCGTACAACGTCGCGGCGCTCCCCGTCTCACTCGGCGGCATGGTCGAGACGTTCGGCGTCCCGCCCACCGACGTGAGCACCGCGATCGTGACCTACGGGCTGGTCGTGGCGGCTCTCGTCATGGTGGGCGCCAAGATCGGTCAGCGCGTGGGCTGGGTGACCGTGTTCCGCATCGTCGTAGCGCTGTTCGCCGTCTCGGCGCTCGTCATGATCTTCGGCCCATCGGTCGGCTACGTGATCTTCGCCCAGGCCCTCGCCGGCGCATCGGCCGCGATCATCGTGCCGTCTCTGGTGGCACTCATCGCCGAGAACTATCGCGGCGGACAGCAGGAGACGGCGATCGGCTCGCTCGGCTCGGCCCGTGCCCTCGCCGGCGTCAGCGCCTTCCTCATCGGAGGCACACTGGCGACCCTCGTGGGGTGGCGGCAGGTGTTCATCGTGGTGCTGATCCTCGCGGTGGCTGTCTTCGTGCTGAGCTTCTGGCTGCGCGGATTGCCGGGCAACCCGGCGATCAAGATCGACGTTGTCGCCGCGGTGCTGATCGGCCTCGGTATCGTCGCGCTCACGCTGGGGGTCAACAACCTCAACAACTGGGGGCTCCTGCTCGCGCGCCCGGCGGCCCCGTTCGACATCGCCGGGGTCTCGCCGGCACCCGTGCTGATCCTCATCGGCGTGGTTCTGGTCCAGTTGTTCTTCCTCTGGACGCGGCGCCGGACGAGGGCTGGGAAGGTTCCGCTCGTCAGCCTCTCGGTCTTCGGGTCGTCGCGTGAGCGGGCCGCCGTCTACGCGATGTTCATCGTGGTGAGCCTGGAGGCGGCGCTCAACTTCACGATCCCCCTGTACATCCAGATCGTCCAGGGCCGGACGCCGTTCGACACGTCCCTGGCCATGCTGCCCTTCAACCTGACCGTGTTCTTCACAGCCATGCTGGTGGTGCGCTTCTACCGGCGCTTCACGCCGCGGACGATCGGCATGTTCTCGTTCGGACTCACCACGATCGCCCTCGTCTGGCTGTCGATCGTCGTGACCAACAACTGGGAGACACTGCCCACGATCCTCGGCCTGTTCGTCTTCGGCGTCGGTCAGGGGGCGCTGGTCACTCTCGTCTTCAACGTGCTCGTCACGGCCTCTCCCAAGGAGCTGGCGGGCGACGTCGGGTCGGTGCGCGGCACCACACAGAATCTCGCCTCCGCGGTGGGAACGGCCGTCTCGGGTGCGCTCCTCGTCGGCATCCTGAGCCTCAACGTCGTCGCCTCACTGGTCGAGCACCCGGAGCTGTCGCCCGAGCTCGTCTCGCAGGTCGATCTCGACAACGTCAACTTCATCAGCAACGACCGTCTCGAAGCGACGCTCACCGAGCAGACCGACGCAACCCCTGAACAGGTCGACGCCGCGGTGGCGCTCAACGAGGAAGCCCGCCTGAGCGCGCTCAAGATCGGCCTGCTGATCCTCTCCGGCGTCAGCGCGCTCGCGATCGTGCCGGCGAGCCGCCTGCCGAGGTTCCGCCCGGGCGAGCTGCCCGAGTCGGTCGGAACCGGCCCCCTGCCCGAGGGCGACGCCGAGGAGCGCGCCTGATCCGCGCACGGCGGAGGGCGTGACATCCGATCGGCGAGAACCGCGTTCCGATCGTCAGCCGGGTGCTCCGGCCTCGAGGACGTCGGCATCGAGCTCGTCACGGGAGCGCAGCCCGAGTTTGCGGAGCGCGTTGGACATGTGCGTCTCCACGGTGCGCGGTGACAGGAACATCTCGGCGGCGATCTCGCGATTCGTCCGTCCCGCGGCCGCTCGTCCGACGACCTCCCGCTCGCGACGGGAAAGATCGTTGCCGTGCGCCGGGCGCCCTCCGCGCCAGGGGTACGGGACGGGCACTCCGTGCCCGCGCATCGTCCGGGTGACTCGGGCGATGTCCTGCCGTGCAGAGAGCCGGCCGTACGCGGTCAGCGCCTCGATGAGCAGGCTGGGTCCGTCGGCGGCACCGCGCGCGCAGCGCCAGTCGCCCAGCCGCTCGGTCGTCTGCGCGGCCACCTGGACCAGGCCGGCCGCATGCGCGGTGGTCCGGGCGTCGGACATCAGACGCTCCGCATTCTCAGTGTCGCCGTCGACGTACGCGATGACCGCGTCGCACATGGTCACTGCCACCGAGATCGCGGGCGCCTCGACATGACGAACGCGTGCGCTGATCGCCGCTACCCGGGGACGTGCTTCGCCCGTTCTTCCCAGCGCCGAAGCGGCATCCACCAGGCAGATGAGGGCATCAGCCGCCCAGGTCCACATACCCTTGCGCTGGATCTGGTCGAGGGCGGCCTCGGCTTCGTCGAAGGCGCCTCGTGCATCGCCCAGGGTCAGCCGGAGCCGCGCGAGGGCCGCGCGCGCGGGGATCAACGGCCACGCCGTCCCCACCTTCTCGCAGTCGCGGATGAGCTCCGTCAGACGATCGGCTGCCTCGACGGTGCTGCCGAGAGAGCCGAGCATGAGGCAGTCGAGATACCGGGCTTCGAAGGATGCCGCGCCGAATCCGAACGCGCGCGAGGCCAGGTCGTGCGTGCGTTCCGCGAGACCGTCCCACCGGCCGGCGGCGTGGTCCATCATGGCGCCGACGAGTTCGTACACCTCCAGCAGCCGGGGTGAACCCGATCGCTCGGCGATCGCTCGTCCCTCGCTCAGCAGCTCGTCGGCGCGGCTCACGTAGCCGATGTGCAGCGCGCCTTGCGCCCAGTTGATCGCCGCTCGCGCGTGCTCGCGCGGCTGGGTGAGAAGGACGGTGTCGCGACGGGCGGACTCGATGAGCCGCCACGCGGAGGGATCGCCCTGCTCCAAGAGGAGCGATGCCCGCGCGATCCGCACACCGAGTTCGACCTCCGGCGATCCGGCTCGGCTCGCCGCCTGTTCGGCCTGAACGGACCGCGCGAGATGCACCTCGAGCGACACGTCGACGACGGTCTCGGGAGCCGCCAGCACCGCGAGCGCGCGCGCCTGGAGGTCGGGGCGGTCGTAGAGGTCATCGATCGCGCGCTCGATCTCGCCGTAGCCGTCGCGCGCGAAGCCCTGCTGGCGGTACAGCCTGCCGAGTGCGAAGCGGAGTTCGCCGCGCGCGGCCTGCGTCAGTTGCTGGCTGTCCAGCAGCCGCGTGAGGATCGGCGCGGCTTCGGCGTGAGCCAGCCCGTCCACAGCCACGCGCCCGAGTTTCGTCGCGACGCGCACCCGGTCATCGATCGGGAGGTCCGCCATGTCGACGGTCGCCTCGCGCAGGAACTCGGCCGCCGCCGACTCGTTGCCGTGGCGCACAGCCTCGTCGGCCGCGGCCTCCGCCCAGCGCACGAACTCCCTGACCCGGCCGGCCCGCTGGTAGTGGTGCGCGATCCGCGCCGAGAGCATCGGATCGCGCCGCTCCTCCAGCACCCGGGCGACGCGAGCGTGCCACCACTGCCGCGTGGGCAGCGGCGTCGCCTCGTAGACGATCTGCTGGGCGAGGACGTGGCGGAAGCGGATGCGGCCGTCGTGATCGTGCAGGAGCCCCGCGGCGTGGGCCGACGTCAGAGCGGTCGCCACCTGCCGTGGGCCGTGCTCGGTGACCTCCGCGATGAGGGCGGGATCGATGGAGAGATCGATCACGGCCGCCGCATCGATGACCTCGCGGGCCGTCGCGTCGAGAGTGGTCAGCCGCTGCACGACGACGTCGCGAAGAGCGGTGGAGACGGACAATGCGGCAAGGGCATCCGGATGACTCGGGATCTCCTCGGCGGGCAGTCGCGCGAGCAGGGTCCGCAGCACCTCTTCGACGACGAAGGGGACGCCGCCGGTGACGTCGTACAGCCCCGACGCGATCGGATCGGGGAGGTCGATGCCCAGCAGATGCCGCGAGAGCTCACGGACCTCGGCGACGTCGAGCGGCGCGAGCCGCACCCTGCGCGTTCGGCCCGCCGGTGCGCGGGCGAACGCCTCACCGACAGGAGTCGTCCCGAGGTCGGTGCGACTGGTGACGATGATGGTGAGCTTCGGCGGCTGGTGCGCGATGAGATACGTCAGGAAGTCGAAGGTGACCGTGTCGGCCCAGTGCAGATCCTCGAGGACCAGCACCGCGGGGGACAGGTGCTCGAGCAGCTCCGTCGCCGCGCGGAAGATCTGATGCCGCGCCTCACGCTGGTCCGCGGGTCGCTCCGGCGGAGCAGGAAGGCGATCGGCGATCTCCGGCACGAGCGGCGCCAGGCTGCCCACGACGGGGCTGAGCCCGTCGACCTGGATGAGGTCGCCGTGGTGCTGGAACGCGTCGAGGACCGGCCCCAGCGGGAACGGGTCGTGAAGCTGCTGACAGTGACCGATCAGCACCGCAGCAGTGCCGGAAGCGGCGGTGAGAAGCTCGCGGACCAGTCGGCTCTTGCCGATCCCGGCTTCCCCTTGGATGACGATCAGCGCGGGAGGAGCCGAAACAGCAGCTGTCAGCGCGGTGAACTCGGTGTGGCGACCGACCAGCACGGGCGACACCCCGCCTGCGGGTGGAGCGGATTGCTGAGGCATGACTGCCATTCCCTCGGGTGGGGCGCGAGCAAAAGTCAGTGTAGGTCACGGATGCCGGCGCCGTTCACCCGTCCGTAACCTGCAACGCAACGAGTGAATCGAATCATCCGCGCGCGAGGAGAGACTGTGACCAGGTACCTGAGACAACGACAGCGGCGATTCACACCCCCGCGACTGACGATCGCGCTGGCCACCGCCGTCGCCCTGGTGGCGACGGCGACACCGGCCGGCGCCTTCGCTGCGCCGCCGGCGCCGGCTGCCGCGGAGGACATCGGGGAGGGCAGCTGGGGCGTCGAGGTGACGCGACCCGACGACGCGCAAGCCGACGCGGCAGCAGCGGGCGAGCCCGAGACCTATGTGGTCCAGATGGCCCTGGCGCCCGTCGTCGCATACGACGGCGGTGAGGCTGGGCTGAAGGCGACGAAGCCCCGCGGCGGCGCCAAGGTGGATCCGGCCGACCCGGCTGTCGAGGCGTACAGCAAGCACCTCAAGGGGCAGCAGCGGGCTGCTCTGGCGAAGGTGAACGGCGGCGGGCCGTCGTACAGCTACGTCTACAGCTTCAACGGGTTCGCCGCCGACCTCACCCCCGCGCAGGCCGCCGAGCTGGAAGCGCAGCCCGACGTGGTGTCCGTGCATCCGGATGAGCTGGTCGAGACGGACACGTCGTCGACGCCGAGCTTCCTGGGACTGGACGGCGAGAACGGCCTGTGGAGCCGGCTCGGCGGTCCGACCGGCGGAAAGAAGACGCCGGGTGCGGGTGAGGACATCGTCATCGGCGTGATCGACAGCGGCATCTGGCCCGAGGTCGGCAGCTTCTCCGACCGGAACGAGTCGAACAAGCTCGTGTACCAGGGCAAGCCGGAGGGCTTCCGCGGCACGTGCGCGTCGGCCGAGAACGTCGGTGACGACTCGTGGGACGCCAACCTCTGCAACAACAAGCTGGTCACCGCGCAGTACTTCAACGCGGCCTGGGGCGGGAACGAGGGCGTCGCCCAGCAGCTGCCGTGGGAGTTCCTCTCGCCCCGCGACTACAACGGACACGGCACCCACACCGCCTCGACCGCCGGGGGCAACCATGGCGTCGACGTGACCGGCCCGGCCGCCGCGTTCGGTGAGATCTCGGGCATCGCACCGCGGGCCCGCATCGCGTCGTACAAGGCGCTGTGGTCCATCGAGGACGGCTCCACCGCGAACGGCTACACGTCCGACATGGTGGCTGCCATCGACAAGGCCGTCGCCGACGGCGTCGACGTCATCAACTACTCCGTGTCGGGATCCAGCACGGACTTCCTCGAGCCCACCGAGGCGGCGTTCCTCAACGCTGCCGCGGCCGGCATCTTCGTCTCGGCATCCGCGGGCAACTCCGGCCCCGATGCGGGCACGGTCGCCCACCCCGGGCCCTGGCTGACCACCGTCGCCGCGGGCACGCACGACCGTACGACGACGGGGGCCGTGGTGCTGGGCAACGGCGCGCGCTACGAAGGGGTCTCGGTCAGCAACTCGGCGGTCGGTCCCGTCCCGCTGATCACCGGAGCCGCCGCGCGCGCAGCGGGTGCCTCGGCCGGCGCCGCGGTGCGCTGCTATCCGGCGAGTGCCAACAACGGCAAACCGGCTCTGGATCCCGCCAAGGTCACCGGCAAGATCGTGCTCTGCGAGCGCGGCGGCGACATCGCGCGCGTCGACTCGTCGCGCGCGGTCGCCGAGGCCGGCGGTGTCGGCATGATCTTCGTGAACGCCTTCGAGAACTCGCTCAACGCCGACTTCCACTCCGTGCCCACGGTGCACCTGCCCGACACCGAGGGGCCTGCCATCAGCGCCTACGCGACTACGGCCGGAGCGACCGCCAGCATCGAGAAGGCCGTCATCGCGAGCGGCGGTGCCGCACCCTACACGGCGGCGTTCTCGTCTCGCGGACCGCTCGTCGCCGGCAACGGCGATGTGCTGAAGCCCGACGTGATCGCCCCCGGACAGGACATCCTGGCGGCGGTGGCGCCTCCCGGTCAGGGCGGCATGGACTTCAACCTGATGAGCGGCACGTCGATGTCGGCACCGCACGTCACGGGACTCGCCGCGCTGCTGCGAGACCTGCACCCGGAGTGGTCGCCGATGGCGATCAAGTCGGCGCTCATGACCACGGGGTCGGACGTCCTGGACGGCGAGTCCTCCAACGACCCGAACCTGATCTTCAAGCAGGGCGCCGGGCACGTGCAGCCCACCAGCGCGGCCGATCCCGGCCTGGTCTACGAGAGCGGTGTCGACGAGTGGCTGGCGTTCCTGTGCGGCTCCACCCGCAGCGTGCCGGCCGCCACCTGTGACGACCTCGAGGCGGACGGGCGCTCGCTGGATCCCAGCGACCTCAACACGCCGTCGATCGGCATCGGCCTGCTCGACGGCACCCAGACGGTCACCCGCACGGTGACCAACGTCGACGACGAGTCCGCGACCTACACCGCGTCGGTGAGCGGTCTCACGGGAGTCGGCGTCACCGTCGAGCCGAGCACGCTCACCGTCGCGCCGGGGGAGACCGCGTCGTACGCGGTGACCTTCACGGTCGGTGACGAGACCGAGCTGTTCGACTATCTCGCGGGTCAGCTCTCGTGGACGGACGGCAGCCACACGGTGCGGTCGCCGATCGTGCTCCGGGCGAAGCAGCCGGGTGAGGAGGACTGGGCCGCTCGGTACGACGGCGCGGGCGGGCAGTTCGGGCCCTCGTCGGATGCCGGCAACGAGCTCCTCGTCCACCCCGACGGTCAGCGCGTCTACCTGAGCGGCTACAGCCGACCGCCGGCGGCCGGCGGGCTGGTGAGCGACTTCCTCACCGCCGCGTACGACCCCGAGACCGGTGACACGCTCTGGGAGGACCAGTGGGATGCCTCCGACGGCGGCTCCGATGAGCCGGCGGGCTTCGGGATGAGCCCCGACGGCGACACCGTCTACGTCGCGGGGACCAGCGGTGGCGACTACCTGACCGTCGCCTACGACGGTGCGACGGGGGAGAAGCGGTGGACCACGCGCCTCGACGGCCCGGGTGAGGCCGGTGATTTCGTCAACGACCTCGTCGTCAGCCCGGACGGCTCGACCGTCTACGTCACCGGGTACCAGAACATGGGCGGGCCGCAGCTCGACTACGCCACCGTGGCGTACGACGCGGCGACCGGTGCGCAGCGCTGGATCGCGCGGTACGACGATCCGGTGAGCGGCACCGACGACGCGCGGGGCATCGCGGTGAGCGACGACGGCAAGACTGTCGTGATCACCGGGCAGAGCCAGGGTGACGGCACCGGACTCACCGACTGGGGGACTGTCGCCTATGACGCCGCCACCGGTGAGGAGCTCTGGCAGGTCCTGCGCAACGGCTCGGAAGGCCAGATCGACATCGCGGAGAACATCGCCGTGACGGGTGACACCGTGATCGTCGCGGGCGTCGTCAGCAACACCGACCGTCAGGTGGACTGGGAGACCGTGGCGTACGACCTGGCGACCGGCGAGGAGCGCTGGGCAACCGGGTACGGCGAGGCGCTCACCGATGTGCCGCAGTCGCTCGCCGTGAGCCCTGACGGCGGCACCGTCGTCGTGGTCGGCAACGTGGAAGGCGGAGCCGACATGGACTACGCCACGGTCGCCTACGACCTGGCCGACGGCGAGCAGCTGTGGGCGATGCGGTACGACGGCACCGCTCACGGGCTCGACGTCGCCTACGACGTCGCGCTCACCGAGGACGGCACCCGTGCCGTGGTGGCCGGCGAGTCCCGGAACGCCGAGACGGCTTGGGACTACGTCACGATCGCGTACGACATGAGCACCGGCGAGCAGATCTGGTCGGGCAGTTACGACGCGACCGGCGCCAGCGACGGAGCGAACGGCGTGGCGCTCGATCAGAGGGCCGACGGTTCGCGACGCGTGTTCGTCACCGGGGCGAGCACCACCGCGTACGACTCGGTCGGGCTCGACAGCAACATCGATGCAGCGACGGTCGCCTACTTCGACCCGTTCGACTAGTCGAACGCGCCGCGGCCGCCGGGGGAGGATTCGTTCCTCGCCCGGCGGCTGCGGCATTACCGCCGTTGCCGGAAGAGGCGGGCTCTCGGGCCCGCCCTCGATGTGCCATCAGCCGGCGGCGACGGCGATCTCGTTGGGCGTGATGTCGAGCGTGGTCGACGCCATGATCTCGCCCGTGGTGAGATCCACGGCGTGGATCGCGTCGGCGGCGGGCTCGGTCACGTAGGCGATGTCGCCATCGACGACGATCGCGGGGTGAGGATCCTGCCATTCAGCGGGACCTTCCCATGCGTCGACGACGGGAAACGCGTCGGTGATCTCGCCGGTCGCGGGGTCGAAGACGTGGATGGATCCGTCGCTCGCGAGGATGTACGCGAGGTTCTCGGGTCCGCGGGCGATGTCGCGGAACGTGTATTCGACGCCTTCCGGAAGATCGACGACTTCGAGCGTGCCGGCCTCGGTGTCGATGACGGTGACCGCACCGAGGAGGTAGCCCTCGGCATCCGGGTCGATCTTGTAGTCTCCGACGACGAGGGGGCTCGTCTCGCTCACGTACGCGTTTCCCATACGTCCGTACGGCTGGTCGGGGGCGTCGAGCTTGAGGATCTCGCCCTCGCGGTAGAGCAGCGCGCCGTTCTCGCAGCCGAAGACGACGGCTTCGTCGGCCGCGGTCCCCTCGCCGTGCACGCCGGGGCAGGCGTCGCTCGTGGCGATCACCTCGCCTGAGTCGTCGCTCGCCGAGATGCCGGTGCGTCCGTCGGCGTCGCCGACTGTCGTGAGGAAGGTGCCGTCCTCGAGCACCACGGAGACGCCGTGGTGGGCCTCCACGCCCGGAATCGTCTCGGTCTCGGGCAGCTCACCCGAGGCGGCGCGCAGCGCGTCGGTGTCGAAGATCGTCGTGTCGCTCGTGCCGTCGGCGTAGAGGATCGTCTTGCCGCCGTGGCGGACGACATGGCCGGCCGCTTCGGCTTCGAAGATCAGATCCGTCAGCTCGGGCTGGTCCGCGCTTCCCGCCGCCGTGTCGAGCACCTGGAAGCCTTCGCTCATCGTCACGAGCACGTGGCGTCCGTCGCCGGCGGGGTTGAGCCGGGTGAACTCCTCTGCGGGGAAATCGTCGACCGGCTCCAAGGTCTCGGCGTCGAGCACGAGGATGCCGCCTTCGTATGAGACGGCGATCCGCGACCCCGCTTCGGTGGCCGAGGGCGTCTCCGCGCCGGTCCCGGTGGACGCCGACGGTGCCGACGAGCAGGCCGCGAGTGTCGCGACGGCACCGGCGGCGACGGCGATCAGGCCGGCGCGACGCAGTGTGCGTGTGCGCATGGGTGTTCCTCTTTCTTGGTGGGGCTCATGGCGCGAGCCCGGTGACGATGCGCTGCGTGTTCTCGCGCATCATGGTCAGGTAGTCCTCGGCGCCGCCGCCCGCGGCGGTGAGCGACTCGGGGAACAGCTCGATCACCTCGACGTGCGTGTCGGTCTCCTGTGCCAAGGCGTGCATCAGGCGGTCCGGCGACGACGACTCCGCGAAGACGGCGGGTACGCCGTTCTCTTCGATCGCCGACACCAGATCGGCGAGGTCGGACGCACTCGGCGCGGCCAGGGTCGTGCTGCCCGGGATCGCGGCGCCCACGATGCGGAAGCCGAAGCGCTCAGCGAGATACCCGAAGACGTGGTGGTTGGTGACGAGCGCCCGTCGCTGGGCGGGAATCGTCTCGAACGCCGCCGCCATGTCGTCGTCGAGGCGCCTGAGCTCGGCCAGGTAGGCATCGACGTGCGCGTCGACGTCGGCTTCATCCACACCCGGGAGGTCGGACAGACGCGGGGCCAGCTCCTCGACCACATCGATCATGCGAGCCGGGTCGGTCCAGAAGTGCGGGTCGAGGGTGCCGGCGGCATCACCGGTGGCGTACTCGAGCACGTCGATCGACTCGCCCGCGACGAAGCTGTCGACACCTTCGGCCACGGCGGCGTCGAGGTGCTGCTGCAGCCCTTCTTCGAGGCCCAGGCCGTTCGACACCAGCAGGTCGGCGGTGCGCAGGCGCGCGGCATCCTGTGCTGAGATCTCGAACGAATGCGGATCGGCGTCGGGTCGCATGAGCGTCATCACCTCCACGTCGTCGCCCACCAGCTGGTCCACGACATCACCGAGGATGTTCGTCGACACCACGACGAGCGGGCGATCGGCGGCCGCCGGCGTGCACGCGGAGAGGACGGATGCCGTTGCAACGGCCGTCAGCAGCGCGGCGAGTGCTGCGTGGCGCCGGCTGATCATCGGCCGGTCTCCGCGAGCAGGGCGGGCGGTGTCGGCGTCTCGAACGTCCTCGAGATGCGGGCGGTGTCGGCGAAGTCGATCTCGTAGACGACGTGCTCCGCCGGCCCGTTGAGGTAGGCGCGGGGCTGGTCGGCGACGAGCGTCGGACGGCCGGCGCCCGTCGCCAGCGACTCGGCGACCAGCGGTTCGGTCTGCGAGAGAAGCGCCCCGGTCGCCCCGTCGATCACCAGCATCCGTCCGTCCGCGGCGAGCGCGAGCACATGCTGGGCTTCGTCGTCGACCGCGGTCGCCTGCACCATCGGCCGATCGACCGGGAGCAGCGTCCACGTGCGCTCGCGGGTGTCGAGCAGCCAGATCGCCTGGTCGCCCGCAAGCCCGGCGACGGTGGGGCGGCCGCCGCGTCCCTGGAACGTCGTGGCCGGGGGAGCGGTCGTGCCCTCGGGGTAGGGGATGCGCTCGAGCTCCACCGCACCGTCCACGAGGGTAGCGAGCAGTGCGCCGTCGGCGCAGCCGATGACCGCACCGACGCGGGTCATGATGGTGCCGCGGGCGTGGGCGCAGTCGACGGCGGCAGACACCGGCATCCCCTCCTCGTCGAGGATCGAGACGGACGTCGCGACCCCGTCCTGCGGCTGGGTCACGAGCGCGTACGAGCCGATCGGCACGACCATCCCGTCGTGCGGGTCGGTCTCGTGACGGAAACGCTCGACGAGCTCGCCCCTCGACATCGCCGCGGTGTCGAGGAGCACCGCTTCACCGCTGCCGGCGAAGAAGACGCCGGTGCTGCCGGTGCTGGAGGACGAGGTCGTCGCCACGGCGGCCGGTCCGCGACCGGGCACCTCGCCGAGCATCGCGGGTTCGGCGAGGTAGTAGTGGAAGTGGTCGACGTGATCCCACGTCCACCGGCCGCTGTCGACGACCGTGACGCCCTCGCCGCCGTCGGTGAAGACGTAGCGGCCGTCGGTGCTCGCCCGCGAGGCCACCGGCACCTGCCCGAGTTCGGCAACGGTCCCGTCGAGGAGGTCGAGCTGACGCACGAGGCCGTCCGGGTCGATCGTCACGACGGCGAGGGGCGGTTCGTCCATCTCGCTCGCGCCGTCGACGGCGCCGTGTCCGCCGGATGCCGGGCTCGCGGCGGGCGGGCGGGCTTCGGCACTCGCGCAGCCGACGAGGGCGAGACCGGCAAGGGTGAGCATCGCGGCGAGGGTGGAGGAGCGGTGGAACACGGAGTCTTCAATCCTTTGTCGGGTGGTGGGGGCGCTAGCTGGGCCACTCACGGGTCTCGTCATGCGTACGTCGCCTGGGACGCCCGCATGCGGGCCCGGGCGGCGCGGCCGGCCCATGAAGCGGCCGCGAGGAGGATTGCGGTCAGCGCGATGGAGGCGCCCGCGGCGGTGCCCGCGTGCCACGACAGCAGCAGGCCGAGCACGACGGCCGCGACGCCGAAGACGCACGCTAGGGCCATCGCAGACGGCAGCCGACGAGTCCAGTGGCCGGCGGCAACCGCCGGTGCGATGAGCAGGCCAACCACGAGGAGCGAGCCGACGGCCTGGTACGACGCGACGACCGCGAGTGTGACCAGGCCGACCAGCGCCGCCTGAGCGAGCCTCGGCCGGAGCCCGAGCACCGCCGCGACTCTCGCGTCGATCGCCAGCGCCACGAGTGAGCGGTGTGCGGTCGCCGCGATCACCACACCGATCCCCGTCGCCCATCCGAGGATCGCGAGATCTTCGGCCGAAATCGCCAGGATGTCGCCGAAGAGGATGGCCGTGGCATCCGTGGCGAAGCTTCCCGAGTGCGAGATGACGATCACACCGGCAGCGAGCATGGCCACGAAGAGCAGGCCGATGCTGGAGTCGTACGACAGCCGGCCGCGCCGCTGCAGAGCCCCGATCCCCAGACTCATGGCGACCGCGCTGACGCCCGCGCCCAGCAGCACGGGAACACCGAGCAGCGTCGCCACGGCGACGCCGGGGAGCATGCCGTGGCCGAGCGCCTCGCCCAGGAACGCCATGCCGCGGGCGACGACCCAGGTGCCGACGACCCCGCACAGCACGGCCACGAGGCTGCCGCCCAGGAGGGCGCGCTGGACGAACTCCAGCGCGAACGGATCGGTGATCAGGGGCACGAGCGACGACGGTAGCGTTAATGAGAACGATTCTCAAAATCGATTAGGCTGTGCTCGTGCCTGTCCAAACCTCGTCGATCACCGCCCTGTCCTTGCGCGGAGTCTCCGTGGACTACGCCGGGACGCCTGCCCTAAGCGGTGTCGACTTCGACGCCGCCGCCGGCTCGCTCACCGTGATCGCGGGACCGAACGGCGCCGGCAAGTCGACGCTCCTCGAGGTGCTCGCGGGAACCATCACCCCGCGCGCGGGCAGCGTCGCGATCCGCGCGTCGTCACGGGCATTCGTGCCGCAGCGCACGGCGATCTCGCCGGCCCTGCCGCTCACGGTGCGTGACGTCGTCACCGTGGGAGCGTGGGGCAGGGTCGGCCCGTGGCGCCGACTCGATCGCGCGTCGCGGGAGGCGGTGGATGCCGCCCTCGAGCACCTCGACCTCACGACTCTGCAGCGAGCCCCTTTCGGCGTCCTGTCCGGCGGTCAGCAGCAGCGGGCCCTCCTCGCACAGGGATTGGCGCGACGCGCTGAGACATTGCTGCTCGACGAACCCACGACCGCCCTCGACCTCGAGAGCGCGGAGCGGATCGTCCGTGCGATGCGGGCGGAGGCGGATCGCGGCGTCGCCGTGGTGTGCGTCAGTCACGATAACGCGGTCATCGACGCGGCGGATCATGTCGTCCGGGTCGATGCGGGGCGAGTGGTGGCAGCGCGCGGAAGGTCGGCCGCCGGGGGAGGAATCGTTCCTCGCCCGGCGGCCTCGCCATGACCGCCGCTGCTACACAGTCGCGGTCTGCTGGCAACCCCCGCTTCGATCGGTGGTGGTCGGGCGCAGGGTGGAACGCCACACATCGAAAGGACGGCACCATGTCTCGTCAGAACACCATCGTGCGCGCAATGCACGACCTCGGGCTTGCTGCCTGGTTCGGCGGCACCCTGATGGGGGCAGTCGGACTGAACGGCGGCACCGCGAAGGCCGATGATCCTGCGCAGCGCCTGCGCCTCTCCTCTGCGGGATGGGCGAAGTGGGCACCCGTGCAGCTCGCCGCGATCATCGTCCACGGGGTCGGCGGCGCCGCCTTGATCCTGGCCAACCGTGAACGCCTCGCATCTCAGCCCGAGGCGCGGACCAACACCATCGTGAAGCTCGTGCTGACGGCCGTCGCCGGCGGAGCCACCCTGTACTCGGGGATCCTCGGGATGAAGATGTCCAAGCGTGCCGACGAGGGCGGCGAGGGTGTCACCGAGCCTGCCGCAGGCGTGTCGCAGGAGCTTGCATCCGCGCAGACGCAGCAGCGGGTGCTGCAATGGGTTGTTCCCGCGGTCACGGCGCTGCTCATCGTCCTCGGCGCTCAGCAGGGCGAGCAGCAGCGTTCGGTCCCCGGCCTTCTGGACCGGTTCAGGAAGAGCTGACGCCTGGCGTGACGGAAACCGGGCGCCACCCGAAGGTGACGCCCGGCCTGCTTCTCCGGCGATCAGGCCAGGTAGGCGAGGGCGCCGACGATCAGATCGGCGACCGCGTCAGGGTGCGAGACCATCACCGAGTGCGAGGCATCCGGAATCTCGACCGTCTTCAGCGACCCGGCCCGCTCGGCCATGAACCGCAGGCCCTCGGCGGGGATGTTCTTGTCGCCGGTGCCGTACACGAACCACGACGGCAGCGTCTTCCAGGCGGACGTCTCTGCCGGCTGCGGCTCGTTGAGGGCGAAGTCGCGGATGGCGCGCTGGGTCGCCGCGGCGATCTGCGCGTCGGCGAGCGGAACGTCGCCGGCGAACTGGTTCGGGAACAGTTCGCGGTCGACGATGAGGTCGTTCGTTCCGTCGCCGAGGGGGATCGCCCGCACCGTCTCGCCCAGCGTGCTGCCGGGGAACTGGCCGGTGAGGCCGAGCGCGGTCTCGCCGTGCTCGGGAGCGAACGCCGCGACATACACGAGCCCCTTCACCGCGTCGGCGCCCACGGCGGCCTCGGTGATGACGGCCCCGCCGTAGGAGTGGCCGACGAGCAGCACGGGGCCTCCGACCGACTCGACCGCGCGACGCACGTTGTCGGCGTCGGTCGTGACACTGCGCAGCTGGTTCGGGGTGGCGATGGCGGCGACGCCGCGGGCGTGGAGGTTCGCAAGGACGCCCGTCCAGCTGGAGGACTCGGCGAAGGCGCCATGGACGAGCACGACGGTGAGGGATTCAGACACTGCTTCTCTTTCTCTGGGGTGGGGGCGGGGAGCTTCACGGTACCGGTTCTGAGAGCGCTCTCGCGCAATGAAGACGAAGAAGATCGCCTCGCCCCGTCATCTTCCTTCGCTCTGACAGCGCGGGGAGCGGCGGCGCGGCAGACGGGGTGACAGCCGGTGCGAAATGGTCAAGACTGGACCGCATGACCTTGACCTCTGTCGACAGGACCATACGCGGCGCATGCCGACGTGATGACCCCTGACGTCGTGGGGTGGGCGGCTCTTCGGCCGCGTCCCACCGACAGGACTCGTGCTGCTGGGCATCCTCAGTGTTCAACTGGGCTCCGCGCTCGCCAAGGGCCTCTTCGGCGCCGTCGGCAGTTTCGGGACCGTGACGCTGCGTCTGTTCTTCGCGGCGGTCATTCTGCTTCTCGTGTGGCGCCCGCCGTTGCGGATGACGCGTCGCGCGTGGGGGAGCGTGATCGTCTACGGAGCGGTGCTCGCGCTCATGAATCTGCTCTTCTATCTGGCGCTCGCCCGGATTCCGCTCGGCATCGCCGTGAGCATCGAACTGCTGGGCCCGCTCGCCGTCGCGCTCGGGGGCTCGAGGCGATGGCGCGATGCCGGCTGGGCGCTGCTCGCTGCGGCGGGCGTCGTGCTGCTGACGGATGGCGGCGGAGACCTCGACTTGCTCGGGGTGCTGTTCGCTGTCGGGGCCGGGGCGTGCTGGGGCTTGTACATCATCGCCAGCGCTGGGCTCGGCCGCCACACGACGGAGGGGAACGGACTGGCACTGGGGATGGCGGTCGCGGCGATCGTGGCTGCACCCGTCGGCCTCTACGAGAGCGGAGCGGCGCTGGTCCATCCGGGGGTCATGGCGGTGGGGCTGGGCGTGGCGATGCTGTCATCCGTCATCCCCTACTCGCTCGACCTCGAGGCCCTGCGCCGGTTGCCGCCGCAGCTGTTCGGGATCCTCATGAGCCTGGAACCCGCCGCCGCGGCGGTCGTCGGGCTGGTCGTGCTGGGGGAGTCGCTGTCGCCGGCGCAATGGGCCGCCGTGCTCTGCATCGTCGGGGCGTCAGCCGGTGCGGCACTCGGCGCGCGTTCCATGCCGCCACGGGTGGCCGATGACTCGGATGGTGGGTGAGTGCGCGAGCGGCCGGAGGCCGGCACTCGCGTGGGGACGCGGGGCCTCCGCTGATCTGCTGCTTTCCGATACCGCGTGAGACGGACTTCACCTGGTCGTGGCTCAGCGAGACCAACGCGCCGTCACGAGTGAATGTGGTCTTCGCAGCGGATGGAACCGGAACCCGAATGCGAGCTTCTCTGGTGCTCGGGGTGACAGGATTGCCCGATGCGACAGGGGGCGGTGGGTCACGTGCGGCTGGTGGAGCATCGCGGGCACACGGTCGTCGAGAAGCAGATGACAGATCCCGCACGGCAAGAGACCGAGGTGCTCGCGCTGCGGTATCTCGCCTCCGCAGGCATGCCGGTGCCGGAGGTCGTCGATGTTCGCCCGGGCGCGATTCTCATGACACTCATGCCGGGAGACCGACTGGACGAGGTGGAGCTCGATGAGCGGCTCGATCTACTCCGCGAATCAGCCGCCCTTCTGCGTCGTCTGCACGAAGTGTCGCCTCTGCGCGGGCTCGGGCCGCCGCCCGACGATGCTTCGATCATCGAGCGCTATCTGGGCGCCGGTGGTCCACCGCTTCCTCTGACCATTCCGGCTGCCACCGAGGCAGCCTTCTGTCATGGCGACTGGACGGATGGAAATCTCCTCGCATCTGGGGGTCGCCTCACGGCGATCGTCGATTGGGAGAGAGCGCACCTGGGCGACCCTCTCAGGGAGTTGTCCCGGGCCGCATGGGCGGCATCACGGAAAGACCCGCGGTCATTCGACGTCATGGTCGAGGGGTATGGCGCTGATCCCACTGCGGTGAGGGCGTGGAATGCGATACACGCCGCCGAGCTCTGGCTGTGGTTCTCGGAAGCCGGTCCACCCGAGTATCTTGATCGACTCACCGCCGAACTGAGGAGCTGGCCCGTCACATAGCGCAGAGGTCCGGTCTGTCGAGAGGAGCGCCGTACGCGTACGGCCATCGACTGTCGCGGGGGATCGGCTAGCTTGCGGCATCCGCTTCGACGGGGCGTGGTCGACCTGTCAGCGCTGACCGCAATGAAGGGAAGGTGAGGACTGCGACGACGACCGCCGCGCCGGCGGCGACGGCAGCCGCGAGGTTGGCAGCCTGCAGTCCGGCTTCTGCGGCTGCCAGTGAGGTTCCACCCGCATCGAGCGTGGTCGCGCGCCTGGCGGCATCGACCGCGCCGAACACAGCGATCCCGATGGCTCCGCCGATCTGAGCCGTCGCGGACGCGAGGCCTGAGCTGACGCCTGAGTTGCGGGCCGCGATGCCTTCGGCGATGACGAGTGTCGTGGGCGTGAAGCTGAATGCGACGCCGGTCGCGGCGACGATGAGCGCCGGGAGGACGCGCAGCAGGTACGAATCGCCGTTGTCGACCGCGGCGAGCAGGAGATGAGCAACGACGAGAAGCACGAGCCCGATGGCCGCGACGCGCTGGGGTCCGAGGCTGTTGAGCGCCTTCGGCAGGACGAGGATGCTGACAGCGAAGCCCGCGAGCGATGTCGGAAGCATGGCGAGGCCCGCGACGGCGGGGTCGTACTCGAGGACCTGCTGCAACAGCAACGCGACGAGCACGAAGCAGGCGACGCGAGCGCCCCCGCCGAGGAGGTTGACCACGATCCCACCGCTCACCCGGGCGTCCCGCAGGACCGGTGAGGGCAGCACCGGGTCCGCGGCTCGCTTCTCGACGAGGCCGAATGCGACGAGGCAGAGGACGGCGACGATCGTCGCGCCGATGACCTCCACCGAGACGAGCCCGCTGTGCGGCGCGGAGAGCACTCCGAACACGATGGCGACCGCTGCGCCGGTGAGGAGGGACGCGCCGGCCGCGTCGAACGGGCGCCCCGCCGTGCCCTTTCCTGCGGGGAGGATCGCCCAGCCGGCCACCCCGATGATGGCTGCGACCGCCCCCGTCACGAAGAGAACGCTCTGCCAGCCGAACGCAGCCGTGAGGAGTCCGCCCACGGTGACGCCGGCCGCACCACCGACGGTGGAAGCGGCGCCCCATCCGCTCATCGCCCGCACCCGCGGCGGGCCGGTGAAGGTGGCGAGGATCACCGACATGGCCGCCGGGCTCAGCATCGCCGCGCCTACTCCTTGGACGAGACGGGCCGCGATCAGCATCGTCTCGGTCGTCGAGAAGCCGCCGATCACAGAGCCGACGACCAGCACGCCGGCTCCGAGCAGGAACATCCGGCGGCGCCCGAAGACGTCCGCCGCGCGGCCGGAGATCAGGAGCAGTCCCCCGAAAGTCAGGAAGTACGCGTTCAGGACCCAGGCGGTTCCGACCGGGCTGAGGCCGAGGTCGGCCGCGATCGACGGCAGCGCGACGTTCAGGATGCTGGAGTCCAGCATCACCACGAACTGTGCGGCGACCAGGGTGAAGACCAACGGCAGAGTCGAGGATGTGCGCATGTGCAATCGCCTCCAACCCTGGAGCTTAGCCGCGCCCGCGAGTGTGGCTCTCCGGGCTGCGCCTGCCGCGGCACGGGTGATCGCAGGTGCCCCCCGCGAGAAATGGAATGCGACGGCGGGGGTCGGACTCGACAAGAGAGTTGCGCGCACCGCTAACTCGCGTTAGTCTCAGATCGCTTCGAACTCACGCGCGTTAGTCAGCCCGCGCATCCGATGAAGGAACCGCAGAATGTCAGAGACGACCCGACGCCCGGTGACGATGGCGGATGTCGCGCGTCACGCCGGCGTGTCCCGTTCAGCCGTCTCGTTCGTGCTCAACGACCGACGCTCGGTCAGCATCGCCGAAGACACCCGCGATCGCGTGCTGGCAGCCGCGGCCGAACTCGGCTATCGGCCGAACGCGGGAGCGCGCGCACTCGCGAAGAAGCAGAGCGACTGGTACGGCCTCGTCACGGAGATCGTGACGGCACCCTTCGCCGTGGACATCATCAAGGGAGCGCAGGATCGCGCCCTCGTCGATGAGAAGTACCTGCTGATCGCGTCCACCGAGTCCGACCCCGCCGCAGAGACGGCGGCGATCGAGCGGCTGCTCGAGCAGCGCGTCGAAGGACTCCTCTATGCCGCGACGTGGCATCGCGCCGTCGAGATTCCCGAGATCGCACGTGAAGTGCCGACCGTCCTCGTCAACTGCTTCGACGCCGAGGGCCGGTATCCCGCCATCGTCCCCGACGAGCGCACGGGCGGACGTCGAGCGACAGAGCGCCTCCTCGCGGCCGGTCACCGCCGCATCGGCTTCATCAACCTCGATCCCGACATCCCCGCAGCGGTCGGCCGGCTCGTCGGCTACCACGAGGTGCTTCGGGAGGCGGGTGTCGCACCCGACGAGAAGCTCGAGATCTCGGGACACGCGACGGCCGACGGCGGGTACACCGCAGCATCCGCTCTTCTGGATCTCGCCGACCCGCCCACCGCGATCTTCTGCGCAAACGACCGTATGGCGATGGGCGCATACGACGCGATCAAGGAACGTGGCCTGCGCATCCCCCAGGACATCGCCGTCATCGGATTCGACAATCAGGAGCTCATCGCGGCCTACCTGAGACCGGGCCTGACGACGGTGGCACTGCCCTTCGAACAGATGGGCGCCCGCGGCGTGGATCTTCTCGCCGCGATCATCGCGGGTCAGTCGACCGGCACGGGAACCGTGACGGTCGACTGCCCGCTCCTAGAACGCGCGTCGGTGTGACTGGACATCTCGTCCGACGCGCAGCCCCTTCGGCTTCAACGAAGAAGAAAGGAACACACTCATCATGACAGTTCACCGCAAAGCGGCGCTCATCGCCGCCACGGTGGCGGCGACCGCCGCGCTCGTGCTGTCGGGCTGCAGCGCCGGCGGAGGCGAGTCCGCGGACTCGCTCGACGGCACCCAGCTGCTGACGATCCCCCGTGAAGACATGGGGACCTTCGACCGCAACTTCAACCCGTTCGCCAATCCCGAGTTCCCGATGACGCAGCAGGCGATCTACGAATCGATGCTCGTCTACAACCCCGCCGACGGCTCCACGACCCCGTGGCTGGCGACCGAGTGGGAGGTCGCGCCCGACAGCACGGGCATCACCTACCACCTGCGCGACGGAGTGAAGTGGTCGGATGGCGAGCCTTTCGTCGCCGACGACGTCGTATTGTCGTTCGACCTGCAGCGAGAGGTTCGCGGCGGATTCGACTACATCGAGTCCGTGACGGCGGTCGACCCGCTCACGGTGCAGTTCGACTTCAACCAGCCGTTCTCTCCTGCGCTGCTCGACATCGGCCAGCAGGTGATCGCGCCCGCCCACATCTGGACCGATGTCGACGACCCGACCAAGTTCGCCAATGAAGAGCCCGTGGGCACGGGGCCTTACACCGAGGTCACCAACTTCCAGGCCCAGTCGTTCGACCTCGGCAAGAACCCGAACTACTGGCAGCCTGAGAAGCAGCAGATCGAGGGCATCCGCATGCTCGCGTTCTCCGGCAACGACGGTGCCAACCTCGCCGCCGCGAACGGCGACGTCGACTGGGCGCCGCAGTTCATCCCGAACATCGACGAGGCCTACGTCGCGAAGGACCCCGACAACCGGTTCTACTGGTTCCCGCCGACCGGGTCGATGATCAACTGGCAGTTCAACACGACCAAAGCCCCGTTCGACGACGTCAACGTGCGCAAGGCTCTGTCGATGGCTGTCGACCGCAAGCAGGTCACCGAGATCGGCATGCAGGGCTACACGTTCCCCGCCGACTGCACGGGCCTGACCGGCTCGTACGACACGTGGCGCGACGACGCCGTGGCGGACTCGTGCGAGTGGACCGAACGTGACCTCGAGGGCGCGGGAGAGCTCCTGGATGCCGCGGGCATCACCCTCGGCGCAGACGGCAAGCGCGTCCTTCCCGACGGGTCGCCGTTCGCCTTCGACTTCTCAGTGGGCTCGACCTCGAGCGACTGGGTGTCGGTGGGCAATGTCATCGCGCAGAACCTCGCCGAGCTCGGGGTGACTGTCACCGTCGCCGCGAAGGACTGGGGCGATGTCGTCGCGGGGTATGAGAACGGCACCTTCGACTCGGGCATCGTCTGGAGCGCGAACGCACCGACGCCGTACCAGTTCTACCGCGGCGTGATGTCGACCGAGACGGTCAAGCCCGTCGGCGAGCAGACGTTCGACAACTACCACCGGTTCGGCAGCGCGGAGGCCGATGCCCTTCTGGCGCAGTTCGCCGCGGCATCCGACGAAGCCGCGCAGCACGACATCATGAACCAGCTGCAGGCTCTCTTCGCCGACGTCGCACCGGTTGCGCCGCTCTTCCCCGGCCCGGAGTGGGGTGCCGCGAGCACCGCACGATTCACCGGCTGGCCGACCGAAGACGACCCGTACGCAACGCTCTCGACGCGCTCGCGGACGACGGTGCTCGTCCTCACCAGCCTCGAACCCGTCGTCACCGACTGACCCATCGTGCCGTTCTGCTGCGTCGCCGTCGCGGCGCAGCAGAACGGCCGAGGAGACACATCATGGGCTACATGCTGCGGCGCTTCGGGTTCTATCTCGTGGCGTTCTGGGTGTCGATCACCCTCAACTTCTTCCTTCCTCGTTTCATGCCGGGTGACCCGGTGTCGCGCATGGTCGCACGGCTGCAGGGGCAGATCCGCCCCGACCAGATCGAGGCGCTCAAGGAGTCCTTCGGACTCAGCGACGCTCCGCTGTGGGAGCAGTATCTGCGCTACCTCGGCCAGATCTTCACCGGCAACCTGGGCTTCTCGATCTCGCGGTTCCCGACCCCCGTCATCGACGTCATCTCCAGCGTCATCGGCTGGACCTTCCTCCTGGGCTTCGTGTCGCTGATCATCGCCGTCGTCATCGGCAACGTGCTCGGCATCCTCGCCGCGTGGCGGCGTGGAGGCGTCCTCGACTCCTTCGTGCCGCCGCTGCTCATCTTCATCGGCTCGTTCCCGTACTTCTGGCTGGCGATGGGGCTGCTGTACCTCTTCGGCGTCACGCTCGGATGGTTCCCGTTGCGCCACGCGTACGAGGTGGGCACCGCCCCGGAGTTCTCCCTGGCGTTCCTCGGCGACGTCGCGTACCACCTCATCCTCCCCGCCACGTCGATCGTGCTGGTCTCGGTCGGCGGCTGGATGCTGGGCATGCGCAACACGATGATCGCCACCAATGCCGAGGACTACATCGTGATGGCCGAAGCCAAGGGCCTGCGCGCGAACCGCGTGATGATGCAGTACGCCGCCCGCAACGCGTTGCTCCCGTCGGTCACGGCATTCGGCATGTCGCTGGGCTTCGTCGTCGGCGGCGCACTGCTCACGGAGGTCGTCTTCGCCTACCCGGGCATCGGCTACACCCTGCTCGCCGCGGTGCAGAACCTCGACTACCCGCTCATGCAGGGACTCTTCCTCACGATCACCACGGCCGTGCTGATCGCCAACTTCCTCGTCGACATCGTGTACGTGCGCCTCGATCCGCGCGTGCGCGTGAGCTGAACGGAGGGTGTGATGTCACTCGCGCAAGACCCCCGCGCCATGGCCGAGCTGGAACTCGGCAGCCCGCCCGGCCCCGATGGGCAGGTCACGACCACGCCGACGCCTCCGCGTCGCCGCCGCGGCGGAGGCGGACTCCTGGGAGGCCTGCTCGGCAACGCGAAGGCGGCGTCGGGCCTGGTCATCCTCATCCTCTTCGTGCTGATGGCGGTCTTCGCTCCGGTCCTCGCTCCCGGGGATCCCACGCTCATCCAGGGCTTCGGCTCGCAGCCGCCGTCGGCCGAGCACTGGCTGGGAACGACCGCCAAGGGGCAGGACGTGCTGGCGCTGAACATCTGGGGTTCGCGGTCGTCTCTGTTCGTGGGCTTCACCGTCGGCATCCTCGCCACGTTCGTCGGACTTCTCGTCGGCCTCGCGTCGGCGTACCTCGGACGCACGATCGACAACGTCCTGTCGCTCGTCACGAACGTGTTCCTGCTCCTTCCCGGCCTGCCGCTGCTCGTGATCCTCGCGGCGTTCCTGCCGCAGGGTCTTGGAACCGTCATCCTGGTGCTCGTCATCACCGGCTGGGCGGGGTCCGCCCGCGTGCTGCGCTCGCAGGCCATGTCGATCCGCGGCAAGGATTTCGTCGCCGCCTCGCAGGTCACCGGCGAGGGCGGTTTGCGCATCATGTTCCGCGAGATGCTGCCGAACATGGCGTCGATCGTCATGAGCACGTTCCTCGCCTGCGTGATCTTCGGCATCGGGGCGCAGGCCGGCCTCGAGTTCCTCGGTCTCGGCGACATCAGCACCATCAGCTGGGGTACGAACCTGTACTGGGCGAGCAACGACGGCGCCCTGCTGACGGGAGCCTGGTGGGTGTTCGTTCCTCCGGGCGTGTGCATCGCGCTCGTCGCCTTCGCGCTCGCGCTCGTCAACTACGGGGTCGACGAGACGACAAACCCCCGCCTGCGTCGGCCGCGCCGCCGCACCACCCCCGACGCGCCGACGCGTGTCGCCCCCCGCACACGCAAGGAGACGGCGCGATGACCGCCCGGCTGCTCGAGATCCAGGATCTCTCCGTCGAATACGTCACCGAGGCCCGCACGGTGCGCGCTGTCGATCGAGTGTCCTTCTCGATCGCCGAGCGCGAGGTGTTCGGCCTCGCGGGGGAGTCCGGCTGCGGGAAGTCGACGATCGCCAACGCGATCCTGCGGCTGCTGCGGGACCCCGCCGTTATCTCCGGTGGGTCCGTCCGCTTCGCCGGCACCGATGTGCTGGCACTGAACGCCGAGGAGCTCCGCGAGTTCCGCTGGCGCAAGGTGGCCATGGTCTTCCAGAGCGCCATGAACGCGCTGAACCCCGTGATGACGATCGGCGACCAGATCGTCGACATCTACACCACCCATGACGGCGTATCGAAGAAGACCGCGCTCGCGCGCGCCGGCGAACTGCTCGATCTCGTGGGCATCCCGCGGGATCGACTGCGCTCGTACCCGCACCAGCTTTCGGGCGGGATGCGGCAGCGAGTCGTCATCGCGATGGCGACGGCACTGCGACCTCCACTGCTCATCATGGATGAGCCCACCACGGCGCTCGACGTCGTCGTGCAGCAGGAGATCATGGCGCAGATCAAGGACCTGCAGCGCGAGCTGGGGTTCGCGATCCTCTTCATCACCCACGACATGTCGCTCATGGTCGAGCTCTCCGACCGGATGGCCGTGATGTACGCGGGGCGCTTCGTCGAGACCGCACGGTCCGAGGAGATCTTCGACACGCCGCAGCACCCCTACACCCGCGCCCTCATGAACGCCTTCCCGCCCATGTCCGGTCCTCGCACCCGACTGCAGGGCCTCGGCGAAGGTGTGAGGTTCCACGACATCCCCGATCTCGAACCGATCACGCCCACCCACTGGGTGGCGCCCAGCGACGACGACTCCCTGATCACGGAGACCATCTCATGACCGCACCCGAGACCCCCGTGCTCTCGACACGAGGGCTGCAGAAGACATTCACCATCGGCGGCGCATTCTCCCGCAAGCGGGTCCGCGCCCTCGGCGGCGTCGACCTCGACATCGCCCACGGCGAGGTCGTCGCGCTCGTCGGCGAGTCCGGCAGCGGAAAGTCCACACTGGCGCGCTGCATCGCCCGCCTCGAGCAGCCGTCGGCCGGCACCTTCCTCTTCGAGGGCGAAGACATCATCGCCACCTCCAAGCGGCGCGCGACCCGCGAGTACCGCTCAGCGGTGCAGATGATCTTCCAGGACCCCTTCGGGTCGCTGAATCCCGTCCACCGGATCGGTCACTTCCTCGAGCGTCCGCTGCGCATCCACGGTGCCGCATCGGGCCGTGCCGCGCTGGAACACGCCAAGCGGCGGCTGATGGAGAAGGTCGGTCTTCCGGACGAGATGCTGGACCGCTACCCGCACGAACTCTCCGGCGGCCAGCGGCAGCGCATCGCGATCGCCCGCGCCCTCGCGGTGAACCCGCGGCTGATCCTCGCCGACGAACCCACGTCGATGCTCGATGTCTCGGTGCGGATCGGGGTGCTCAACCTCATGCGCACGCTCTGCGAGGAGCAGGGCATTTCGATGCTCTACATCACGCACGACCTCGCGTCGGCGCGGTACCTCGCCGATCGCATCGTCGTGATGTTCGCCGGCGAGTTCGTCGAGGGCGGCGATGCCATGGAATTGCTGGCCAACCCGTCCCACCCCTACACTCGCCTGCTCATCTCTGCCGT
This sequence comes from Microbacterium psychrotolerans, assembly GCF_031085295.1. Lineage (GTDB taxonomy): Bacteria > Actinomycetota > Actinomycetes > Actinomycetales > Microbacteriaceae > Microbacterium > Microbacterium psychrotolerans. The sequence continues at coordinate 408,301 of NZ_JAVFWO010000003.1, forward strand.
ACCGGACCCCAAGCGCACCGACCCGTTCGATTCCGTCGAACGTGCGCAACTGCGTCGCGAGGTGCTGCATCCGACCGTCTGTCGCTGGTCCGGGCAGACGACGGAGCCCTGCTCGAACGAACGTGCCGTGTTCCACCGGCTGAGTGAGCAGCCGGAGCACTGGGTGCGCTGCGGACTCTACGCACCCCCGTCGGATGCCCCGGGAACCGCCCTGGAACAGCCCGCACACGATCAGGAGAACAACGCCGCATGACGACGCATCCGATGACCACTCCGAGCCGGACCGCATCCGGTCTCCTGGAGCTCGCTGCCGCGGACCCGCACCGGCCCGCGTTCCACTTCGTCTCGCCCGCCGGCTGGCTCAACGACCCCAACGGGCTCACGCAGAGGGACGGCTGGTACCACCTCTTCTACCAGTACAACCCCTACGCGCCCGTGCACGACCGCATCCACTGGGGCCATGCGCGCAGCACCGACCTCGTGCACTGGGAGCACCTGCCGATCGCGCTCGAGCCGACCCCCGGTCCCGACGTCGACGGATGCTGGTCCGGCGTCTTCGTCGACGACGGGGGAGTGCCCACGCTGGTCTACTCGGGGCGCCACGCCGAGGTCGAGCTGCCCTGCGTCGCCACGGGGTCCGATGACCTCGTCGAATGGACGAAGGAACCGGGGAACCCGGTCATCTCGGCACCGCCCGGGGATCTCGACATCGTCGCCTTCCGGGACCACTGCGTGTGGCGTGAGCAGGCCGCGGAGGGAACCGGCCGATGGCGGCAGATCATCGGCGCCGGCATCCGCGGCGTCGGCGGCACGGCACTGCTCTACGAATCGGACGACCTGCGTTCGTGGAACTATCTCGGTCCGCTCCTCGTCGGCGACGCGGCGGGCCGGCCGCGGACGGCTCCGGACTGGACCGGAACGATGTGGGAGTGCGTCGACCTGTTCGCCGTAGACGGCGCGGACGTCCTGGTGTTCTCCGCATGGGACGACGGGGTGACCCACCACCCGCTCTACTGGTCCGGCCGGTACCAGGGCGACCGATTCGAACCCCTGGCGCTGCACCGGCTCGACCTGGGCGGACGGTTCTTCTACGCGCCGCAGTCGATGCGAGACGCGACCGGCAGACGGCTCATGTTCGGGTGGATGCAGGAAGGACGAACGGATGCCGCGGCAGTCGCGGCCGGCTGGTCCGGGGTGATGTCGCTGCCGCGCGTCGTGACCGGGCGCCCCGACGGCTCGCTGCATCAGGCGCCGGCGCCCGAGGTCGATGCACTGCGCGCCGAGCTGCTTTACGACGGCCCGGCCGGCGAGGTCGGCGCGGCGGATGTCGGCGGCGACCAGCTCGACATCGAACTCGACGCGACGCTTCCACCAGGCGCCTCGATCGAGCTCGCCGTGCGCGCGACCGCGGACCGCGCGGAGCGCACCGTGTACCGCCTGCGCCGCGCCGGGGATGAGATCGAGCTCTCGCTCGACCGCAGCCGGTCCAGCCTCGACGACACCGTCGACGCGAAGCCGCTCGCAGGCGTCGTCGGCCTCGCCGGCGACACCGTGCGTCTGCGCCTCGTGGTGGACCACTCCGCCCTGGAGGCGTTCGCGAACGGCATCCCGCTCGCCGCCCGCGCATATCCGACGCGCGAGGACGCCCTGGACGTCTCGGTCGACATCGACGGCGCCGCCGCGACGCTCCGTGTGTGGCGCATGGCGTCCGTGGACTGACGCCACCCACCACCCACCCCCCATAGGCAGCATCGACGCTGCCTCAGATGAAAGGCCATCCATGGAGGAATCGACTGCAGTCTCACGCCGCGCGCTCTTCGCCGGCGCCGGCACCGCCGCTCTCGCGGGCACACTGACCCTGGCAGGAGGAGGCGCGCCCGCCGCCGCGGCGGATGCGGCATCCGTCCTCGGCACGACCTCGAAAGGACGCACTCGCATGCGCCCCGCCTACCACGTCAGCGTTCCCGACAACTGGAAGAACGACCCCCAGCGACCCGTCTACATCGACGGCGAGTACCACTACTACTACCTCTACAACGCGGACTACAACGAGGGCGGTGCGGGCACCGCATGGCGGCGCGCCACGACGCGCGACCATGTGTCGTTCCGCGATCGGGGCATCGCCATCCCGAAGTTCAGCAACGGGAACGGCGACTGCTGGTCGGGGTGCCTGGTCGTCGATGAGCGGAACACCGCCGGCTACGGCGCGGGCGCGGTAATCGCGCTCGTGACGCAGGCGCCGCAGGGCAGGCAGGCGCAGTACCTCTGGTACTCCACGGATCGTGGGCGGACGTTCCGCCCCGGAGGCGACGCACCGGTGCTTCCGAACCCCGGCGTGCCGGACTTCCGCGACCCCAAGGTCATCTGGGACGCCGACCGCGGTCGATGGTTCATGGCGAACGCGGAAGGGCAGCGGGTCGGGTTCTACGTCTCCGCCGACCTGCGCTCGTGGCGGCGCGTCGGCGAGTTCGTGCGGACCGACCTGGGGCTGATCGAGTGCCCCGACATCTTCCGCATGACCGCGGGCGACGGCACGGCGCACTGGATCCTCGGCATCAGCGCCAACGGCAAGGGGCGGGGGCTGCCGGCGACGTACGCGTACTGGACCGGCGCGTTCGACGGAGCGTCGTTCGTTCCCGACCACGGCGAGCCGCGCTGGCTCGACTACGGGTTCGACTTCTACGGCGCCGTGACCTACCCGAACCACGATGCATCGGGCGCGGAAGACCCGACGCTGCGCCGTGCAATCGGATGGGCGAACTTCTGGGACTACCCCCACAACACACCCACGCTTGCGACCGACGGCTACAACGGCGACGACATGATCGTGCGCGATCTGCGGCTCACCGCGGGCGACGGCGGCTACTACCTCGCCTCCGCGCCGACGGCGGCCCTCGAGCAGTACGCCAAGAAGACGCACCGCCTGGGCGACGTCACCGTCGCCGGCGTGCGTGACCTCGAGCTGCGCTCGCTCGCCTACGACCTTTCGTGCGAACTGGTCTGGGACCCGGCGGCAGCGCCCTCCAACATCGGATTCGAGGTCTGTCGCGCGCCGGGCGGGGGCCGTCACGTCGCCGCCGGTGCGTTCCTGAACGGGCCGTTCACCTACGTGAACCGCCGCCCGACGATCAACCCCACCGGGGGCGAGTCGCAGACGCCGATCGATCCGTCGACGGGGCGCCTGGACGTACGGATCCTCGTCGATCGCACGAGCGTGGAGTTCTTCGTAGGCGACGGCCGCGTGGTGCACTCGCACCGGGTCTTCCCGCTCGAGGGCGACAACCGCATCCGGCTCTACGCCAACGACGGCTCGGCGACCTTCCGCGGTCTCACCATCCGCGAGCTGGCGGTCTGACGACGGCGCTGGGCATCCCCGTCGGCTGCGCTGTTTGAGGTGGTGTGGGCTGAACTAGAGCACCGTCGGGTTTGCTAGAGGGGCATGCTCAGGACGATTCGGCGTGAACCGTTCGCCGGCTGATCGTCCTCGACGCGGTGCATCCCGATCTTCGCGGCCACTCGCTCGGAGGCGCGATTGTCTGGATGGATGATGGCAACCAGCTCCCGCGCCTCGACGTATTCGCGCGCGAAGTCGCGGCACGCCGCTGCGGCCTCGGATGCGAAGCCCTGGCCTTGCCATTGTGTGCCGACGTGGTACCCCACCTCGAGCTTCTTGATCCCGTTGACTGCCTGCCAGGTGAGGCCGCAGTCTCCGACGAAGTCGCCCTCGTGTGTCTCGATGATCCAGAGCCCGTAACCGTGCTCTGCGTAGTTGCGCTGGTTCCACTCGATCCATGCCGCGGCTTGCTCGCGGGTCTTCGGCGCGGGGTAGAACCGCATGACATCGGGGTCGCCCAAGAGGCCCGTCATCTCGTCGAGGTCCGCTGGCAGCATCTGGCGAAATCGAAGTCTTGCCGTGTCTGGGGGAAGCACCTCAGCACCCTATCGGAGGCGTTGCGACGTCAGGCGCTCGGGAACGCCGTTGCGAGGCGGGAGTGGATACTGTCGACATCGATCGTCTGGGGCGGCGCTTCAACCATCCGCTTGACGAGCAGCCGGGGCCACAAGACTTGGACGCCGGCGACTGTGAACGAGCCCCCGATGAGAGGCCGGTCGGCTTCGAGAAAGCAGAGGACGCCGGTGACGAGTGGCAGTTCGTCGCCGAGAGCCGCGGCGACTCGCGCAACCTGGGACTGCACGCCTTGCACCAGCTTCGTCCCGTCCCGGCCACCGATGCGGAGCGATTCGACCCGCGGTCGGAACAGACCGCCTTCGACCTGCAGTGCTGGGCGCTTGTCCACGTACCGCTTGGCGTCGATCACCCACACGCCGGATGGGCCGATCGCGATGTGGTCGATGTTCGCGCGAGTACCGGGGATGCGGCGGTCGTGCAGCACCCGAAAGGTGTCGGGCAGATCGGCCAGGCGCCGGGCCATGAGCTCTTCGCCCACGGCACCGCGTTCCCAGGCCTTCGTGCTCTGCGGATCGTCTGACAAAGCGAGTATCAGCCCGCCCAGTTTCGGGTGGTTCGTCCGGATCCGCTGCTCCCGACTGTCCTTGCGGCGTTCGTACTCGCGGCGGGCGGATCCGCCGGCGGTGCCCGGCTCGGGAGCAGCCTTGATAGCTGTGCAGTCGATGCAGCGCACGGTCTTCATTTCGCGCTCGTAGATCGCCTCCACGCCAGCCGCGAGCGCCTGGCCGCAGAGGCGGCACGTTCCGGCGTACCGCAGCCGCATGCGCTTGTCGTCTGGCCCCAGCTCCAGCGTCACGAGGCCGAACGTACCAGTAGGGGCGCGCCCGCCGTTCATGGCAACTCGCATCAAGTCGTGCAAGCGGGTAGGCGACCCGCGGTCTTGACTATCGACATAACGGACAACAACAGCCATACGAGATCCGGCCTGCGCGGCATCCCACTTCCGCGCTCGTCACCCGCCTGGTGAGCCGAGCCGCAACGGCCCACCTCGATATCCTCTCCTTGTGACCCTGCGTGACGATGTCGCTCCCGAGCGGACCAGTATGGGCCGTGGGATGGACGTGGTGTCCTGCGTAGCTGAGATGTCCGCAGCGAGCGGGCAGGGCGTATCCGTGCAGACCATTGCGCGAGCGCTGCAGCGCGACCGGTCGCAGGTCTCTCGCACTCTTGCTGCGCTGGCGGAGGAGCGGTTGGTGTCGCGAGGTCCCGACGGTCGCTACCGACTGGCGTGGGCCTGGTACGCCTCCGCGGAGCTGCTGGTCGAAAGGCGTCTGCGCAGCGAGGGCCTCACGATTCTGGACGAGCTGTCAGCGGACGTGGGAGAGGCGTGCTTCCTCGGAGTCCTCGAGGGTGATGCGACGGTCACGATCGTCGAGAGCGTGCCGCCTGCCGCCCGCTTGATCGGTTCGTGGATCGGGCGAGCGTATCCGGCGTTCTGCAGTGACGCGGGTCAGGCGGTGTTGTGGGATGCCTCCGATGAGGAGGTTCGCGGTGTGTTCAGCCGCACGAGCTTCCGCAGCGCCGGTCCCAACGCCGCCGCATCGGTCGATGAGTTCCTCGTGCGCCTGAAGGAGTCGCGGGCCAGGGGCTACGCGATCGTGGCGGAGGAGGCCGAGCCGGGCCTGTACTCGGTCTCGGCGCCGGTGTGGGACTTCCGGGGCGAAGTCATCGCCGGCCTGCAGATCGTGGGGGAACGGCATCGCCTGGAGTCGAGGTCGGAGGCTCTGGGAGCGGCGTGTGTCGACGCTGCGCAGCGTCTGTCGGCGATGCTCGGCGCGGGCGAGGCTCGGGGCGAGTGACTCGGAGCGGGCTGCTCACGACTCCTGGATGAGCTGGCTCAGCCGTGCGCAGGCGTCGCGAAGCGCACTCTGGGCTTCGCGTGTGCGGCGCTCCCAGAGCCCGCCGCTGCTGATGCCGATGGAGACCACGATGCCGCGCTGATCGCGGATCGGCAGTGCGAAGTCCCGCACGCCTTCGACGTATTCCTCGCGGGCATCCACCATGCCGAGCTTGCGGTCCCGCTCGAGCAGCTGATGGAGCTGATCGACCGATCTTGCCGCGCCCGGACCGCCGACTCCGACGAATTGCACGTCGGCGAGGAGGGCTTCGAGGTCATCGCGCGTGTGTTCCCAAAGGAGGGCCCGGCCGGGTCCGGTGCACCAGATGGGGGTCAGGATGCCGGGGCGCAGGTAGTCCGCGGAGACGCCCGGGCCCTTCTCGGAACGGAGCAGGATCGCGCCCGGCCCCTCGGCGGCGACCAGTTGCGCCGAAACCCCCAACGTGGAGGCGAGCACGCGCAGACTCTCGCGTGCCGCTCGGAGCCACGGCCGGCTCAGGGCCGCGGCGGCCCGGAAGTAGCCGTCGCCCGCCTTGAGCACCGCAGCGTTGTCGCGATCGAGGTAGCCCAGTTCTCGCAGCTCGCGTGTAAGGCGCGAGACGCGACTGCGCTCGATGCCGGTGGTCTCGGCTAGGCGTGAGGCGTTGTGCCCTTGCCTTCCCGATCGCTCCTGCGCCACCGCCGCGTCAAGCAGCGCGAGACCCTGCAGGAGTGAGGACGGGGCGCTCATGATCTGGGGTGCTTTCTGGGCCGATGGACGAGGGGCCGGTCACCCGGTGGGGGCCGTTTTGGAAGCCGGCACGTCGACGACGACGCGCCGGTTCAGCCGGGCCCACGCGGTGTACGAGCCGGCGGCGATGGTTCCGCTTGCCCGTTCGATGTCGGCGGAACGGAGCAGTGCGGATCCCTGCCGCCCGTAAAGTACCACTTCGTCGCCGACCTGAGCCGACGGCACCTGGGTCACGTCGATCACCAGACTGTTCATGGCCAGCCGGTCGATCACCGGCGCGAAGGCGCCGTGGACAAGAACGTGCGCCCGGCCGTCCAGCGTGCGGGGGTACCCGTCGGCGTAGCCGGCGGGTATGACGGCCCGCCGGCTGTCGCGATCGATGCGTGCGGCCCTGTCGTATCCGACCGTGCTGCCCGCCGGGTACGGGTTGATCGCCGCGATGCGCGACACCAGCCTCATAGCCGGACGCAACCCAGGGACCGCGGCCGACGTGTCGGCGTAGAGCGCGGCACCCGAGCGAGCGGGCGGCGGCAGTCACGACACGCGTGTGATCGCCGCCGCCCACCCACTCTTCGATATCGAGGAGGCCACCCTCCTGGATCTCGTCGCGCAGCGCCGCGCGGAGGCGGATGACGCGTCCCGAGAATCCCAGCCGCCGTGCCTCCCCGGCCTCCTTGTTGGACGTGATCCCGATTGTGTCGATACCGGCCGCCATCAGGATCGGCAGGACGACCGGGATGCCGTGGCCATAGGCGTCCGCCTTCACCACCCCGCAGAGCCGCGTCGCGATGCTGACCTCGCCTCGTACGACGTCGAGGTTGTGGGCGATGGCGCCGGCGTCGATCTCGACCCAGACGGGACTCGTGGTGTTCATGCGTGGCGGTGGCGTGGTCGGCGCGGTTTACCCGCGGGGCTGACGGAGGGGCTCTTCGGCGACGGGGTCGTCGGCCAGGTCGACGGGAGCTTCCTCCGACACGGCGACGACCGGGCGCGCGCCGCGGCGTCCGTAGCGCCACCAGAAGAACAGGTAGCACAGCCCCACGAACGGAACCCCGAAGTACAGGGCGGCGACCTGGTTCGGGTCGAACGCGATGGCCACCAGCGAGATCGACAGCAGCACGAACGCCAGGATGGGCAGCACCGGGTACAGCGGGGTTCGGTACGGCAGCGTCGTGATGTCGCCGCCTTCGCGCACGAACCGGCGGCGGTGGAAGAACTGCGACGCCACGATCGACATCCACACGGCGACCACGGCGAATCCTGCGATCGACACCAGCACCAGGTACACGGTCTGTGGCGCGATAACGCTGGAGATCAGCGAAACCAGACCCAGCCCGAGGCTGACGGTGAGAGCGACGAGCGGGATGCCGCGGCGGGTGAGGCGCTGCAGCACCCGCGGCGCGTGCCCTTCCTCGGCGAGGGAGAACAGCATGCGGGCGCACGAGAACAGGCCGCTGTTGCCGGCCGACAGCAGCGCGGTGATGATGACGAAGTTCATGATGTCGGCGGCGTAGGGGATGCCGACGTACTCGAAAACGTCCACGAACGGGCTGCTGGTCAGACCCGCATCCTCGTAGGGGAGAAGCGCGGCGATCACCGTGATCGACCCCACGAACAGGATCAGCAGTCGCAGGACCGTCGACCGGATGGCTCGGGGGATGTTCTTGCCGGGATCCTTGGTCTCACCGGCGGCGACGCCGATCAGCTCGGAACCGCTGAACGCGTAGAAGACGGCGAGGGCGGTGACGACGACGCCGGCGACGCCGTTGGGGAACAGGCCATCAGGAGTGACGAAGTTGCTGAACAGCGGAGCAGCGGGGTGCTCGGCCGAGAGCGGTGTGAAGCCGAAGATCGCCATACCGCCGAACACGATGAGCGCGACGATCGCGACCACTTTGATCAGCGAGAACCAGAACTCGGTCTCACCGAAGACCCTCGCCGAGATCGCGTTGATGGTGAACAGCGCCAACGCGAAGATCAGGCACCACACCCACACGTCGACGCCGGGGAACCAGCGCTGCATCAGGATGCCGGATGCTGTGAACTCCGAGCCGAGGGCGACGACCCAGCACAGCCAGTACAGCCACGCGGTGGTGAAGCCGGTGGCGGGACCGATCGACCGTGCCGCGTAGATGTGGAACGCGCCCGAGACGGGATAGGCCAGCGCCAGTTCGCCGAGGCAGGCCATCACCAGCCAGACCACGAACGCGCCGATGAGGTAGGCGATGATCGCGCCCAGCGGGCCGGCCTGGCTGATGGTGTAGCCCGAACTCAAGAAGAGTCCGGAGCCGATCACCCCGCCGAGGGCGATCATGATCAGGTGTCGGGCGTCCATCGAGCGCTGCAGTCGTCGCAGCGGCACCTGTGTTGCGGTGGTGTGTGGCAGTGCGTTCGGAAGCGCACTCTGTTGGGGCAGCGGGCTCATGACTTCTCGCATTCGAGTCGGCAGTCGGTGTTGGGATGGCGCCGTGCTACATCATCACAACCATGTGTCTATGATGCACGATGCGCGTGTCGGGCAGATTACGGGGCGCGGGGGTCGGTGCACAAGACATCCGCGGGAATTCGCGGCGTGCAAGGGCGATTCGGGCAGACCTTCCCCGCGGTGGTCAGTTTGACATCCTGTGCGAGCGATCCGACAGGCGCGGGCTGACGCGACCGCTGGGGATGCTGAGTCGAACCTCTTCCCGATTCTCTTGAAGGAGCCCGACGTGGACCGTCATGACATTGCGCTGATCGGCTTCGGCGGCGTGAACCGTGCGCTGGCGCAGATCATCCTCGACCGTGGCGACGAACTCGCCGCCGACCTCGGCTTCGCTCTGCGCGTCGTGGCGATCACGGACCTCCGTCTGGGATCGCTCATGCAGGCCGACGGCATCGACCTGGCTGACGTGTTCGCCATGTCCGACGGTGAGACCTTCGTCGGCCGGCCGGGGGGAACGGCGGCGCCGCAGAACGACTACGTGATCCGCAACAGCACGGCAGACATCGTCGTCGAAGCCACCTTCACCAACCCCATCGACGGGGAGCCGGGGATCTCGCACGTGCGTGCTGCGCTGGAGAGCGGGAAGAGCGTCACCACGACGAACAAGGGCCCGGTCGCGCTGGCCGGGCTCGAGCTGAACCGCCTCGCGGCTGCGAACGGCGTCACATTCCAGTACGAGGGCTCGGTGGTCAGCGGCACGCCGATCCTGCGGTTCGCGTCCGAGACGCTTCAAGGGCTGCGCATCAACGCGGTCGAGGGCATCCTCAACGGCACCAGCAACTACGTGCTCGGCCAGATGGAGTCGGGCATGACGCTGGACGTCGCGGTGGCAGAGGCTCAGTCGCTCGGTTACGCGGAAGCTGATCCGACGGCCGATATCGAGGGCTCCGACGTGCAGCTGAAGGTCGTGATCCTCGCCAACGAGCTCCTCGGTGCCGACATCACCACGGCCGACGTGACCCGGCGGGGGATCTCCGAGGTCTCGGCCGCCGACATCATCGACGCGGCGGCGCAGGGCAAGCGTTACAAGCTGATCGGGTCGGCGTTCCGCAACGCCGCCGGGACGGTCACCGCCAAGGTCGAGCCGGTGGCGCTGCCGCTGACGCACCCGCTGGCCAGCGTCACCGGCCCGACGAACGCGGTGTCGTTCGACACCGATCTGCTTGGCACCGTGACCGTCTCGGGCCCCGGTGCGGGGCGCATCGAGACCGCCTACGCCCTGCTGTCCGACATCATCGCGATCGACGCGCACCAGCGTGCTCGCGTCGAGGCCGGCCGGTGAGCATCGTGGAGGACACGCAGTCCATCATCTCCGGGTACCCCGACCTGATCGTCACGAGTCCGTTCGATGGCGAGGTGATCGGCGCCGTCCCGCAGAACGGTCCGGCCCAGCTCGAGCAGATTCTGCAGCGTGCTCGCACCGGGTTCCAGCTGTCGCGGTCGTTGTCGCGGTTCGCGCGGCACGAGATTCTCCAGCGGGCGTCGGCGCTGCTGCGCGAGCGCGCCGAGATCGCCGCCGACCTGATCGTGCGTGAGGCGGGAAAGACCGTCCGGCAGGCGCGGAAAGAGGTGTCTCGCGCGGTGATGACGCTCTCGCTGTCGGCCGACGCGGCCCGCTCCGATGCCGGAGAGGTCGTCCCCTTCGATGCGTTCCAGGGGTCCGAGAACCGCCGCGGGTGGTTCACCCGCGAGCCGCTCGGCGTCATCGTCGCCATCACCCCCTACAACGACGCGTTGAACCTCGTCGCGCACAAGCTGGGGCCGGCCATCGCCGGCGGCAACGCCGTCGTGCTCAAGCCGTCGCAGCTGACCCCGCTGGCCGCGCGGTTCCTCGTCGACCTGCTCATCGACGCGGGCCTGCCCGACGAGATCATCACCGTGGTGCACGGCGACCGTGAACTGGCGCAGGCGCTCATCTCGGCCCGCGAGGTGCGCATGGTCTCCTTCACGGGAGGATTCGCGACAGGGGAGGCGATCGCGCGCAACGCCGGTCTGAAGAAGCTCGCGATGGAACTGGGCGGCAACGCCCCGGTCATCGTGTTCGCGGACGCCGACATTCCCGCCGCGGTCGAGGCGTGCGTGTCGGGCGCGTTCTGGGCTGCCGGGCAGAACTGCGTGGGCGCTCAGCGCATCCTGGTGCAGCGCGAGGTGTACGAGGAGTTCCGCGACCGCTTCGCGGCGCAGACCATCGCCCTGAAGGCCGGCGACCCACGAGACGAAACCACCGATGTGGGCCCGATGATCTCCATCGCGTCCGCCGAGGCCGCTGAGCGGCTCGTGGAGGATGCCGTTACGGCGGGAGCGCGCGTGCTCGCGGGGCACCGCCGAGAGGGGGGTGTGTATTGGCCGACCGTCGTCGAGGGAGTGCCGTTCTCATGCGAACTGTGGGCTGACGAGGCGTTCGCGCCGGTGGTCGTGCTGTCGCCGTTCGAGACCGAGGAGCAGGCGATCGCGCAGGCGAACGATGTCGACTACGCGCTGCACGCCGCCACCTTCACCCGCGACATCACACGTGCGCTGCGCGTGTCGGAGCAGCTCGACGCCGGCGGCGTGATGATCAACGACTCCTCCGACTACCGCGTGGACAGCATGCCGTTCGGCGGCTCGAAGTACGGCAGCATGGGTCGCGAGGGCGTGCGATTCGCGTACGAGGAGATGACCCAGCCCAAGGTCGTCTGCATCAACACATGAACCGCCTCGAAACCCGACTCGAGCGTGATGCGCTCGGCGAGCTGGCGGTGCCTGCCGACGCCTACTGGGGCATCCACACGGCCCGGGCCCGCGAGAACTTCACGATCAGCAGCACGCCGATCTCACAGCATCCCGATCTCATCGACGCGCTCGTCACCGTGAAGGATGCTGCTGCCGCCGCCAACCATGAGCTCGGGCTGCTGCCGGCAGGCGTGGCGGACGCCATCGGCGTCGCCTGCCGCAGGGTGCGCGACGGCGAGCTGCACGACCAGTTCTGTGTCGACGTGCTGCAGGGCGGTGCGGGCACCAGTACGAACATGAACGCCAACGAGGTGATCGCCAACGCCGCCCTGGAGCACCTGGGGATGCCGCGCGGCCGCTACGACCTGGTTCACCCCATCGATGATGTGAACCGGAGCCAGTCGACCAACGACGTCTACCCGACCGCGGTCAAGATCGCCGTGGCGAAGGGCCTTCTGCGGCTGATGCCCGGGCTGGAGGAGCTCGCCGCGGCGTTCGAGGAGCGAAGCGTGGCGTTCGGCTCGATCGTCAAGATCGGCCGCACTCAGCTGCAGGACGCCGTGCCGATGACGCTCGGCGACGAGTTCGGCGCGTTCGCCGTCGCCATTCGCGAAGACGTGACGCGCATCGGCGACACGGTGCCGCTGCTGCTGGAGTGCAGTCTGGGCGGGACCGCGGTGGGAACCGGAGTGACCGCTCCGGCCGGCTATCGCGATGTCGTTCTGGAACGGCTCCGCGAGCGTTCCGGGCTCCCGATGACCCCGGCGGCGCACCTGTTCGAGGCGAGCTGGGATGCCAGCGCCTTCCTGCAGTCGTCCGCGATGCTCCGGCGCAGCGCGATCAAGCTGTCGAAGATCAGCAACGATCTGCGGCTGCTCGCCAGCGGTCCGCAGGCCGGGCTGGGTGAGATCCGCCTGCCGGCCAGGCAACCCGGCTCGTCGATCATGCCGGGCAAGGTGAACCCGGTGATCCCCGAGGTCATGAACCAGATCGCTTTCGCGGTCATGGGCGCCGACGTGACGATCGGCGTCGCCGCCGAAAGCGGCCAGCTGCAGCTGAACGCCTTCGAGCCGATCATGGCGCACTCGCTCCTGCAGTCGCTGAGCTGGGTGACCAACGGCGTCGCGGCGCTGCGCCGGTTCTGCGTCGAGGGCATCGAAGCCAACGACACCGTGCTTGCGCGCTACGTCGCTTCGTCCGTCGGTACGGTGACGGCCCTGGTGCCGTCCATCGGCTACGAGGCGGCCGCTCACGCGGCTCAGTACGCGCTTCGCACCGGCATCCCGATCGCCGACGCGGTGGCGCAGCACACGGAGCTCTCTCGAGAAGAGGCGGCAGCGCTCCTCGCGCACTGAGGCGCTGCCGCCCGGTTGCCCGGGCGGCAGCGTCACCGGCGATCGATCGCGCGCGACAGCGAGACCGCGGTCACGGTGTCGGCCACGCCGGGCAGGGCGGCGATCTGCTCCCAGATCTGACCCACGCGATCCATCGAGTCGGCTTCCAGCGTCACGAAGAGGTCGTACGCCCCCGACAGCACGTCGCAGCGAGTGACCTCCGGGATGCCCCGCAGCGCGGCGATCACCCGATCGTCCCGCATCCTGTCGACGCGATAAACCATGACCATCGCGGTCACGCGTGGCCGCGACGCGGTTCCCCTGATGACGCTGTAGCCGGCGATGACGCCGTCGCGCTCCATGCGCTCGATGCGCTGCCGCACCGCATTGCGCGACAGATGCACCTTGTTGGCCAAGGCGACCATCGGCAACCTCGCGTCCGCGGTCAACGCTGCGAGCAGCTGCTGGTCGATGTCGTCCAGGTGCGATGCGGCCACGATGCCTCCGTGCACGATTGGCAATTGCAAGTGTCAATGGCACACACTACCGTAGATCGAGGATGCCGCATCAAACGGCCCGCCCAGGGGCTACGTCTCTTCGCTGGAAAGTAGGGAACGCAATGTCGCAACGACCGGACCGCCGACGGGCTGAGACCCTGTCGGACCTCACTCTCGCTGTGCACGGCGGCAATCGCCTCGACTCCACGAAGGCGCTGCGCACGCCGCTGGTGATGGCGAACTCGTACGAGCTTCCCGACGATCCGAGCGACATCAGCTGGTCCGCCTCCGCACCGGGGCTGTACACCCGCAACACGGGCGTCAACCAGGCCGGCCTCCAAGACAAGCTCGCCGCCCTCGACGGCGGCGAAGACGCCGTCGCGCTCGCATCCGGGGTCGCCGCCCTGCACGCCGTCTTCTTCACGCACGTCCGTGTCGGCGACCACGTCATCGTGAGCGACGTCACGTACGAGGCGACCTGGAGGCTCTGGACCGAACTCCTGCCGCGGCGGTACGGCATCGAGGCGACCTTCGTCGACGTCGGCGATCTGGACGCGCTGCGCGCCGCCTTCCGCCCGAACACCCGACTCGTCTGCGTCGAGGCGATCGCGAACCCCACCACCAAGGTCGCGGACGTCAGTGCGATCGCGGAAATCACCCATACCGCCGGTGCGATCCTGATGGTGGACTCGACCTTCACGCCGCCGCCCTTCTACCGTCCGCTCGCCGACGGCGCGGATCTCGTCGTCCACTCCCTGACGAAGTACATCAATGGTCACGGTGACGCCATGGGCGGCGCGGTCATCGGCTCTCGCGAGCTCATCGAGCCGATCAAGGCCGACGCCATGGTCGATGTCGGGGGAGTGATCTCGCCTTTCAACGCCTGGCAGATCCACCGCGGCTCGGTCACCCTCCCGCTGCGCCTCCGGCAGCACATGGCGTCGGCGCTCGCCGTCGCCGGGTTCCTTGAGGGCGACCCCCGAGTGGAGTACGTCTACTATCCCGGCCTGCCGTCACACCCCGAACACGACCTGGCGACGCGGCAATTCGGCGGTCGCGGGTACGGCGGAATGATCGCCTTCGCCGTCGCCGGCGATCCCGACACACAGAACCGGTTCGTCGCCAACCTCCGGCTCATCACGTCGGGCTTCTCTCTCGGGCACGACGACTCGCTGATCGTGCACACCGGAACCGAGGGCGGTCGCGTCGCCACCTACCCGCTGCCCTTCCGCACGTTCGGTCACCTGCGCCTCTCGGTCGGCATCGAAGAGACCTCCGACCTGCTCGCAGATCTCGACGCAGCCCTCGACGCGACGTTCCCGTCGTCGGGGTACCTCGTCGCGCCTCGTGCGGCAGACTCCGCCCTGACCCGCTCGGAGAGGATGAGCAGGTGACGAACCCGACGACACCTCCCGTGATCGTGCTCGACGGCGGACTCTCCAATGCGCTCGCCGAACGTGGCCACGATCTCACCGACGAACTCTGGACAGCACGACTGCTGCGCGACGCTCCGGGCGAGTTGGCTGCCGTACACCGCGCGTACTTCGACGCGGGCGCGCAGATCGCCACGACCGCCAGCTATCAGGCGAGTGTCGCCGGATTCGTGCACAGCGGCATGACGCGCACCGAGGCGGAGAACCTCATCACACGGAGTGTGACGATCGCCCGCGAGGTGCGCGACGACGTCGCCGAGTCAGCCGATGACGACGTAGTGCGTCTGGTGGCGGCATCCGTAGGCCCCTACGGAGCGGTGCTCGCCGACGGATCCGAGTACCGCGGCCGGTACGGGTTGAGCCGCGCAGCGCTTCGCGACTTCCACGCCCCGCGAATGGAACTCCTTGCGAGCGCGGGACCCGACATGCTCGCCTTCGAGACGATCCCCGACCTCGACGAGGTCTCGGCGCTCCTGGAGCTCGCTGACGAGTTCGCGATCCCCGCCTGGTTGTCGTGCACGGTCTCCGGGGATCGACTTCGCGACGGACGGCCGGCAGTCGAAGCGTTCGCCCTCGCCGCCGGCCATAATTCCATCGTGGCCGTCGGGGTGAACTGCTGCGCACCCGACGATGTGCTGCCGGCGGTGCGGGCGGCGACCGCCGCGAGCGGCAAACCCGCCATCGCCTACTCCAACTCGGGCGAGACGTGGGACGGCGCAGCACGTCGATGGATTGGCGACCCGGAATTCGACCTGGCGCTCACGACGGCGTGGGCCGAGGCGGGCGCGCACTTCATCGGTGGATGCTGTCGCATTGGGCCGTCAACCATCGCCGCGATGGCGCGCGCACTGGGCTGACGATCCAGCGAGTTGCGTACTCAAGTCATTAGTACGCATCGTGCGCATCATGGCCGGATGGCGAAGTCCATCACGCTCTCCGGCCGCAGCACCCTCGTCCCGCCCGGGGTCTCCCTCAAGCCGATCATCGAGGCCGACCTGGTCGCCGGCCAGCACGAGATAGGCGCCCTCGAGCAGGGTGAGAAGGCGCGCGTGCAGATGCGGCTTGAATACTCCGAGGATGCCGGGCGCTACGAGATCGCTCGCTTATCCGAGCGAGTCGTGGACGCGACGGCGGGAGTCGAACCCGCAACGCTGCCGGGTATGAACCGGAGCCCGGGACCGCCCGGATCGCCGCGATGACACCACCGTAGACGCCCTCGGCTCGAGGTGCGCGAGGGTGACGGAGCGTGTCCGGTGATGAAGAGATGTGACGGTGGACGCCGCTCATCGAGAAACTTCGCGCCCTCCTGCATCCGAATCTCCCCTTCCGCAGGAATCACTCTTCAACAGGCGGCGACCGGCCGCTCAGAGAAGGAGGAAGACTGTGCGCAAGAAGGTTCTCGCGGGAATCGCCGCCGGCATTGTCGCCGCACTCAGTGTGGGCATCCCCGCAAACGCGGCCACGAACAGCAACGCCGTGCTCTCGGTACTGCACGGCATACCCGAAACGCCCGTCGACGTGTACGTCAACGGCGCACTCACGCTCGACGACTTCCAGCCGGGAGACTTGGCGGGCCCCCTCGATCTGCCCGCGGGCGCCTATGAGGTCGCCCTCACCGCGACGGACGCCGCGGACGACAGCTCGCCCGTGCTCGGCCCGGTGACGCTCACACTCGAGGCCGGCAAGAACTACACGGCGGTCGCGCACTTCAACGAATCCGGCTCGCCGACCGTGACTCCGTACGTCAACGACACGTCGCCGACGGCGGCGGGGGAGGGACGCCTGACCGTGCGGCACGACGCGGCCGCACCCGCCGTCGATGTGCTCGCGGGCGGGACGGCGGTCATCAGCGGCCTCGCCAATCCCGAAGAGGCGACCCTGAATCTGCCCGCCGGAACCATCGAGGCCTCCGTGGCCGCGGCCGGCACCACCGATCCCGTGATCGGGCCGGCGCCAGTCGACGTGCAGGAGGGCGTGCTCACCATCGCGTACGCGTGGGGCAGCCTCGAGGACGACAACCTCGCGCTCGCGGTGCAGACGATCACGGGCCTCCACTCGGCGCCGGACGGCGTGAACTCGGGAACCGGTGGCCAGCTCGCGCAGCGCGATCTGTTCCAGCAGTCGATGTGGGCGATCGGCGGTCTGGTCGTCGCGGCAGCGGTGGCGGCATCCGCCCTCGTCGTCGTGCGCAGCCGGGCACGCCGCTGACGTCGCGGACCATGAGCAGGGCGGTCGCAGGAGTCGGAGCATCTCTTGCGATCGCCCTTGCGCTGACGGCGTGCGGCTCGCCCCCAGTGGCCGCCCCGTCAGCGCCGGCACCATCTGCGACGGCGACGGTACGCCCGACGCCCGCCGTCGAGGTGCCGATCGCGGCGGCCACCCCGTCTCCCACCCGGCTTCCTGTGCCGCCGGTCAGGGTGGTCGCCGCCTCCATCGACGTCGACATGCCGGTGGTGCCCGTGGGCGTCGAGGCCGGGGGGTTCATGGAGCTCCCGGTCGACCCCGCGATCGGCGGGTGGTACCGCTTCGGCTCCGACCCGGCGGCATCCGACGGCAATGTCGTGATCTCGGCCCACATCGATGCGCCGCAGTATCCGATCGGCCCGCTCAGCCGGCTGCGCGACCTCCCCGCGGGCGAGGTCGTGGAGGTGACGGATGCCGCGGGCGATGTCCGCCGCTACCAGGTGCAGAGCGTGACCTACTACCCGAAGGCGGACCTGCCGGTCGACGAGCTGTTCGCCCGATCGGGCACGCGAACACTCGTACTGATCACGTGCGGCGGGCAGTTCGACTCCCGCACCGGCCGGTACGCGGATAACGTGGTCGCCATCGCGACCCCGATCACGTGAGCCGGCGATGGCGCCGGACGACCAGAGGGGAACCAGCGTGGACGACGAGGAAGAGCGCGAGCTGTGCGGCCGTTTCGCCGCCGGTGACGAGCGCGCCCTCGAGCAGATCTACCGACGATGGTCGCCGATCGTCTTCACCCTCGCGCTGCGGGTGCTCGGCGACAGAGGGGACGCCGAGGACGTGACCCAGAAGGCGTTCGTCTCGGCGTGGACCTCGCGGGCGTCGTACGACCCGGCCAAGGGCAGGCTGTCGACGTGGCTCGTCACGATCACCCGCCGCCGCATCGCCGACACCCTGGAGGCTCGTCGGCGCGTGCGCGAGCTGCAGGAGAAGCTGCAGCGGTTCGCGGTGACCGACGAGGAGATCTCGTCCGACATCGATCTCGGAGACCGGCTGCTGCTCGCCGACGAGATCGAGCGCCTCGAGCCCGACGCGCAGCGCGTGGTGCGGCTCGCGTTCTACGACGACCTCACCCACCAGCAGATCGCGACGCGCCTCGACATGCCGCTGGGTACGGTGAAGAGTCACATCCGCCGAAGTCTCACCCGCTTGCGCGACCGATTGGAGGTGTCTCATGTCGCACCTTGACCCCGAGCGTCTTGCGCTGGTCGCCGTCGGAGAAGCGGTGACGGATGCCGAGCATGAGCACCTCGCGACGTGCGACGCCTGCTCCCTCGAGCTGGCAGAGCTCGAGCACACCGTGGCGGTCGGCCGGTCCACGGTGACGCTGGGTGAACTCGAGGCGCCGCCGGAGCGGGTCTGGGATCGCATTCTCGATGAGGTCAGGTCGCAGCAGTCCGCGGCATCCGGCGAGATCGCGGCCACTCCCGCGGCATCCGACGAGATCGCGGCCACTCCCGCGGTCGCTCCGGTGCCGGTCGCCGACCAGCAGCCGGAGCGGCGCCGCGCACGGGGAGGCGGACGGCTGATGTTCGCCCTGGCGGCGGGCATCGCCGCCGTCCTCGCGATCGTCGGCGTTTGGAGCTTCGTCAGACCGCCGCAGTCGGTCGAGATCGCGTCGGCGACCCTCGCCGCGTTCCCCGATCACCCCGGTGCCAAGGGGACGGCGCTGGTGACCGAGCTCTCCGACGGAGAGCGCACGCTGACCGTGAGTCTCGACGACTCCGACGACGGCGACGGGTTCCGGGAGGTCTGGCTCATCACGGCGGACGCCTCGGCGCTGGTGAGTCTCGGCGAGCTCGACGGGAGGAAGGGCACGTTCGTCGTCCCCGCTGACGTCGACCTGCGCGACTACGTGCTCGTCGACGTCTCACAGGAGCCGCTCGACGGCGATCCCACCCACTCCGGCGACTCGATCGTGCGCGGCGAGCTCGAGTTCAGCTGACGCGGCGCGACGTGACGACCTGTCATCGAGCGGGTCGCCGTGCGCCGATCCGGCGCGGCCTCACCCATGAATGACGGATGCCGCAGCCGGCGCGGCGGCTGCGGCATCCGTCAGTGTCCTTCGTGTGTGACCACAGGAAGGACCGTGCCGTCGGCGTCGAGGAGCGCCGCCCCCTGGCACGCCCCGAGCGCCGGCACCACGACGAGCGTCACGACCGCGGCTGCGGCCATGAGGCTCCACAGGCTCGTCCGGCGCGACGGACGCCGTGTTCCCCGCACGATCCCGCAGGCGACTGCCACCCCCAGGCCGGTGGCCGCCATGATCGCGAGGATGCCTGCGCGACCGGGTGCCGTGGCGAGGAGCGCCACGGCGATGGCGACCGCGGCCGCCGCTCCGGCCACCGCCGCACGCGGCAGCGGCGTCCGGCCGAGGGCCAGGCTCGCCGCACCCCATGCCAGGGCCGCGACGCCCTGGACGACGGCGAGCACGCCGAGGGCTCGCGACAGCCCGTCGGCCTGGACCCCCACCAGGGCCGCGGCTCCGAGAGCGATGTCGACGAGACCCAGCCCCCACGCGGCGACGGGCACCCACGACGAAGCGCGGCTGACGCGCTCCGCCGTGGATGCCGCGGCCATCATGGTCACGCCGTCGCGACCCGCGACGTCCGCTCGGCCGCCAGTCCGACGCCCAGCAGCACGATCGCGCTGCCGAGGTGCAGGAAGTGGTCGGGCGTGTTCAGGGCGAGGATGTTCGCCGCGGTGCCGACGAGGAAGAAGCCGACCACACCAAGCAGCAGGTACGCGGCGCCGACCGTGATGTTCACGATCTTGGCGGGTCGCGGCCCCGCGATCCCGGCGATCAGCAGCGCGGCTCCGATCAGGAGGTGCGCGATGTTGTGCAGCGGGTTGACCTCGAAGATGCCCAGGAGCAGTCCGCCCTCGGTGGCGATGAAGCCGACGCCTCCCGTGAAGGCGAAGCCGAGAAGGCCGACGAGGAGGTAGACGGCGCCGAAGACCGTGGCGACGATGCGGTTCGGTGACGATCCCATGAGAGACCTCTCTTTCTCAGCGCGGCGATCTGCCGGCTGTGAAGGGTCTTCGGTGCGGGTGGGGAATCGGATGGGATGCCGCGGGCCTCTCGGTGACCGTTGCAGAGCGGACTCTAGCTGATGGCCGCCTGTCGCATCGCCGGTTTGCAACGGCATCGCCGGACAGGGTGGACTTGAGCAATGCCCACGACCGACGACCTCGCGGATGATCTGGCGACGGCCGTACGCGGTGCCGACGTCTTCGCCGTCTACCAGCCGCAGGTGTCGCTGGAGAGCGGGTCGATCGTGGCCGCTGAGGCACTGTGCCGCTGGCGGCACCCGCGGCTCGGTGACATCGATCCCGCGACGATGATCGGTGTCGCAGAACGCAGCGGCGCGATCCATGCGCTCGGCCGGAGGATGCTCGACGATTGTCTCGACACGCTTGCCGGGTGGCGCGAGACGGGCCGCGACTGGGCCGTCGCCGTCAACGTCTCGCCGATGCAGTTCTCGGACGAATCCTTCGCACATCACGTCGCCGCCGAACTCGGGCGGCGTGAGTTCGCCCCTGGGGCGCTCGTCCTCGAGCTGACGCAGGACTCCCACCCGGTCGATGAACGCGTCGTGCTGCCGCAGCTGCGGATGCTCCGCGAGGTCGGAGCGGAGATCTCTCTGGCAGGATACGGCGCGAGCTCGTCGTCGCTGGATCATCTTCGGAGTGCGCCCTTGACGGAGGTGAAGCTCCCGGGAGAGCTGGTGCGGTCGGCAGCGGGACCCGCATTGGATGCGCTGCGCGACAGCGTCCAGGTCGCGCACGCACACGGGCTGCGAGTGGTCGCCGAAGGGATCGAGACTCTGAGCCATCTCGACATCGCGGTGCAGCTCGGCTGCGATCGTGCGCAGGGCTTCCTCATCCGGCATCCGGATTCGGAGATCGTGTTCCCGTAGGCGTCGCGAGCTCGAGGGGCGACGAGAACAGGTCAGCCGCCCGCTCGCTCGCTCGGCTTCGCGATGACCCGAGAGGAATCGCCATGCGAGCATGCGCGCTCTACGGCCTCGGCACGGTGTTGTCCAGTCCCTGCTCCCTGCCGCACCGCCCTGGCAGGCTGAGCGCATGCGAGAAGGAGATGCGATGAAGCAGCGCACGCTGGCGGGACGACAGGTTTCGGCGATCGGGCTCGGGGCCATGCCGCTGTCGATGAACAACGACAAGGAGTATCCGTCGTTCGAGGATGCCGTGGCCACTGTGCACGCCGCGCTCGACGCCGGCGTCACCCTCATCGACACCGCCGACATCTACGCGCCGGACGGTGAGGAGATGGGGCACAACGAGCGCATCGTCGCCGAGGCGCTGCGCACCTGGGACGGCGACGCGTCGAGCATCTTCGTCGCGACGAAGGGCGGGATCAGGCTCGGCGAAGGCGGCGTCAAGGGCCGTGACGGGTCGGAGGCGTATCTGCGCTCGGCGGTCGAGAAGTCGCTCGACATCCTCGGTGTCGACCAGATCGAGCTGTACCAGTACCACCGCCCCGACCGCTCGCGCGTGTACGCCGACATCATCGCGGGTCTGAAGACGCTGCAGGACGACGGCCTCGTTCGTGCGGTCGGAATCTCGAACGCGAGCGTCGAAGAGATCCAGATCGCGATCGATGTGCTCGGCGAGGGCAACCTCGCCAGCGTGCAGAACGAGTTCTCGCCGAAGCATCCGGGAAGCATCGACGAGCTGCGCTTCTGCGGCGAGCGCGACATCGCGTTCCTGCCCTGGAGTCCGCTGGGTGGCACCGGCGGGGGAGCGCGCCGGGTCGGCGATCGGTTCTCGGCGTTCCGCGAGGTGGGCGAGGCGCACGGTGTCAGTCCGCAGCAGGCGGTGCTCGCCTGGGAACTGGCGCTGGGGTCGCACGTCATTCCGATTCCGGGCGCGCGGCGCGCGGCATCCATCACCGACTCGGCTCAGGCGGCGAACCTCGAGCTCAGCGCCGACGAGGTCACCCGCCTGTCGGAGTCGGTGGGGATCTTCGACGACTGAGCCGGCGGCGGCTCGTCGTCGCAATGACGCGACCGCCGGCGCGCTCATCCTCGGCGCGATGGGCCTGCGGTACACGGAAACGGGGGGCGTCGGAGCCGCTGAGCGCGATCGACCTGTCACGCCGGAGTCGAGGGCGGGCGTCGGCGAATCGGGCGCGAGGGGCGTTGTGGAGGAGGCGTCGGCTCGGAGCGTTCCGACTCGCTCGCTGCTCGCTCGCTCCCCGATCGTGGATCGAGAGTCTGTCGTCTCGTGCGCTCCTCGCTCCGCGACCGAGGAGTTCGGAGGGTTTCGACCCGCTCGCGGACAACTGCGTCGGGAGGGACTGCCATCGGTGGGTCGGAGGCCGGGGGAGACGCCATCTGGGTCGGAACAGTCGCGGCCGGCTGCTTCTTGATCAGCTCCGCCACAGCGATCGGGATACTGCCGACTGCGGCGGTGACGAGCGCGGTGATCGCAACCGTCCGCGCCGATTCGACGCCCAGCGCGTAGGCGAGAACGGACGGGACGATGGCGGTGAGAATCGCGGCCATCGCCAGCGCGAGGAACCTGTTGAACTGCGTGAACAGCCAGAAGCCGAACAGGACAGCCAGTGACATTCCGAGGGGAAGCAGTGCCGTGCCGAGCAGCATCCAGCCGCTCCACACCGCGAGGCGTTCGGGCGGCCATTCCGAGATAGCGAGCCCGCCTACCCACTGCAGGAGCAGGAGCGGGACGCAGACCAGCGCGGCGCCCAGCGCGAGGAAGAAGACCAGCTGCACGACCAGAGCGCGGACGCTGGAGATGTAGAGCGGGCGTATCTCGACGGTCGGCAGGAAGACTGCTCCCGCGTGGCTCTTGAGTGCGGCGTACGCCTCCGTCGCGCGCATCGCCTCACTTGCCTCGTCCATCCGTGCGCGATCGTCATCGGAGATGAGCAGCGCTTCCGTCTGGGTGAGGATCTGCTCGTCGGGGTCGAGCACCGTCACCTGACGCAGCATCACGGTCATCAGCGCGAAGGACAGCCCCGACACCATCAAGCCGCCGACCAGCGTGGCCTGCAGGAGGATCAGCGCGTCGTTGCGAATCAGTGCATCGGAAAGCAGCAGGAACGCCAGGGAGAAGTACAGCAGCACCGGCACGACCAGAATGTCGCTGAGGCTGCGCCTCTTGAGGCCGATGATGCCGAGCAGTCCGGACTTCAGAGCCGTGGCGAATGTCGTCCCGCCGACCGAGGCGTTGCGAATCTGATCCCAGGCGTCTGGCCACCCCTCGTCGCCGTACTTCGCGACGTACTGTCGCTTCAGGGTGTCGTGGAACACCATCTCGTCGCTGGTGCCGATGGCGCGCATCAGCGCTTCCCCCTCGGCATCGAACGTGAACGTCAGTCCACCGATGCACCGCAGCAGGAACTTGAACTGCGAGAGCGGCATCAGCTCGAGGTCCTTGAAGGCCGGCCGGCCGCTCAGCCTCCGCAGAACGCCCGGCCGCCGCACAACGGTCAGCGAGACCGCGCGCAAGACCTCGATCAGCACGACCGTCACCACGACGAAGATCGCCTCGAGCCAGAATGGCTTGCCGACACGCCAGGCCGTCGTCACAGCGATACTCAGGCCGATCTCGCTGGCGAAGATCCACAGGATGCGGGGCAACGGGGCGAGGAACAGCAGATAGACGACGCCTGCGGCATAGGTCGTCACGTTGAGTGCCGTCCAAGGATCGTTCAGCCGAAGATCCGGGGGAGTCGCTGACGTCACAGCATCCCCCTCCGTGCCGCACGTTCCGGCGGTCCACGACTCGGGCAACACCGCCGATTACGCGAATGATATGGCGCATTCCGCCGGCCTACCAGGGGGCGCGTGCGCGGGTCTAGCCGAAGACGGCGATAAGAAGCAGCGCCACGAGGGGAGCGAGGATCGCCCCGAGGATCACGTGCCACACCCGCGGACGGCGGCGCTTCAGTGGCAGCAGCAGGTACGCGCCTTCGAGAGCAAACCCGGCGAAGAAAACCCCCAGCACAACTCCGCGGGAGAATCCTGCGCGGCCCTCAACCACTGCCATCGTCTCGTTCCACCCCAACAGCCAGGACGCTGCCGCAGTGGCCGTCAGCGCGAGCGCCAACACGACCCGCAGCGCTGGCGATTCCCATACCGCCACCGCGACGCGGCCGATAGCTGCGATGGACCGCGTGCGAAAACCCGGCCGTACGTCGTCAGTCGAGGCATCCGGTGCCCAGAGGCGCAACTGCGCCAGGAACCGGTGCCTGCGCAGGTACATCGAGCGGGGGAGGAACGGGCTCGACTTCAGCGCCAGCGGCGATAGCGCGGTCCACTGATCGGCCGAGCCTGGCAGGACCCAGCGAACCATGGGCCGTTCGAGATCCCATCGCTCGATCTCGAGCACCGCGGTACGCGGAATGCGGTGACTGCGGAACAGCCCCACGACGCGCAGCGTCTCGGAGTCGTACGAGATCCGCATCATCGCGGACCGAGCCATCATCCAGAGCCCGGCTGCGGCCAATGCGGCGGAAAGAACGAGCAGCCAGGTCGTGCCGGCCTCGACTGCAGCCAGTGCCAGTGCGACGCCGCCGCCCGCCAGAACGGCACTTGCCAGGAGGTTCATGATCGTCATTCCGCGTTCGGGTCGGAATACCGTGGAAGCTGCCAACGAGTCGCCTTTCTGCGGGGCCCCGCGACATCATCCCAGAGCCGGAGACGGATACTGCGCCACCGGCGTTCTTCTGTGGATGACGGCGAGAAAGGCGCGGCGGATACCGCGGGTTGCGGCATCGCCGTCTCCGTCGAATGACGACGCCCATGCCTGGAAGCGCGTCGCGTGATGTTCGGGGACGGACGCTTCACGGCGCCCGACGATCCTCCTTCGGGACGGGAGACGCGGATGCTTCGACCCGAGGTCGCGTCGCAGCGGGTTAGGGTCGGGCCCATGGCCGAGGCATCCGATCACTGGCGCGACGCCGGCATCATCATGGGCTGGAATCCGAAGCTGTGGGACCAGTGGCCTGGCACCTATGCGGGTGTCGTGGCGGGCGTCGCGACCGGGACTCCGTTCGTGACGCAGTGGTCGGTGGGGGCCCGCAAGGAGGTGGAGCCGGGGACCGACGCGTGGCTGCTACGGCAGGGCGGGTCGTACGGGCTCATCGGGCACGGCACTGTGCTGACGCAACCGTACGAGGACGTGCACTTCGCCGACCCGCGGCGCACGGCGAGCTTCGTCGACGTCGCGTTCGACGAGCTGGTCGTCGAGGCCGACCGCGTGCCGCGGGACGTGCTCGAGGTCGTCGTACCGGAGGTGGCGTGGCGGTTTCAGTTCCGCTCCGGAAACCGCGTCGCGCCCGAGTCGAACCGGCGGCTTCGCGGGCTGTGGCGCGAGGCGATGTCGGCGCTCGGGTGAGGCGCGGGCTCACGGCGCGCAGGTCTCATCCACGCCCTTGAGGTGCGTCCCGTCGCGTGGAATCGTCGAAGTCCCGAGGATGCCGCCGCGGGGGCGACCGGCGAAAGGACCGTCCGATGTCCGACGAGCAATTCCTCACCGTTCCCTCGATTCCGGGTGAGGTGAGAGACGATCGCCATCCGGGGTCGATCGAGGTGCTGAACTGGAGCTGGCTCGTCTCCCACGCGTCTTCCGGCGGGCCGGGTGGGGGAGGCAGGGTAGGCAGAGCGGAGCTGTCCGACATCATGGTGGTGCTCCGCCTCGACTCGGCCACTCCGCTCCTGTTCGACGCCTGTGCGCGCGGCAAGCGGTTCGGCGAGGCTCTGCTGTCCGTTCGCCGGCAGGGGATGATCGGCGACTATCTCACCCTGCGCCTGAGCGACGCGGTCGTGACCACCGTCAGCACCACCCATCCGGGCGACGATCCGGTCGTGCAGACCTCGCTGGGCTTCGCGTCTGTCACGATGACGCACCAGATTCCGCAGCCCGATGGCTCGCTGGGCGACCCGGTATCGGTCACCCTCGGGCAGCAGCAGGTCTGACGAGCTCTTGGGCGGATTCGGCGCGTCCGTCTCAGTCGCCGCGGCGGATGCTGACGGGCGACGAAGGAGTGCATCGAAGGCCGTTGCTCAGCGACCGCGCGAGCGTCGTCTATGACGCGTCGGCCAGCCACGCTCGCAGCTGCTCGACGACGAACGCGTGGTCGTCGGCCTGCGGCAGGCCCGAGACGCCGACCGTCCCGACGACGCCGACGCCCTCGATCGTGATCGGGAAGACGCCTCCGTGCGCCGCGTACCGGGCCGTGTCGAGGCGCGCATCGGTGTCGAAGTTCCTGCCCACGGCCCGGAATGACAGCCCGACCCCGAACGACGACCGGCTGTACCGCCGGGCGACGCGCGACTTGCGCTCCAGCCACCCGTCGTTGTCGGCACTCGAGCCGGGCAGCGCCGTGTGGAACACCCGCGCCTCGCCGAGCGTGATGCCGATGACGATCGGGAGCCCCGCCGCCGCGGCGGCCCCGCGCATCCGAGTGCCGAGAGCCCAGGCATCCGTCAGATCGAAGCGAGGGAGCACCAGCTCGGCCTCGTCGGCCTGGACGCGGGCGAGCTGGGCGGCGATGTCGTCGGTCATGGGACGAACCTACCTACTGTCCGAGGTCGGCTCGATCGATTCGCCCTCTGTGACGGGCCGGGAGCTTGGGGGGCGATCCCGGCAGCGCGGCGTTGTGGCGGGGATTCCTCCCCAGGCAGTGGTTTCGCGGGCTGATTCGATGTTGTCCACAGAACCGGCGCTGACCAGCGCTTTTGCGGCTCACGGATGTCGGAGCCCCTCGCCAGAATCGGGGTATGAACTTCCCACTCGCCGACCTCACCGGTGCCGCCGATCTGCTCGGCGACACGCTCGGTTCGGCACTCGGCAGTGAGGCGCATCGGGCCTTATCGCACCGCGAGCTGGTCGACGCCTTGGGCGTCATCGAACGGATGGGACGGATCACGGATGCCGCTCGCATCGCGTTCGGCGGTGAGGTCGGGCGACGCGCTGACTCCGAGTTCGGAGACGATGCCATCACCGCGCAGTTCGGCTGCGTGTCGGCGCAGGAACTCGTGGAGCGCGCGACATTGGTGTCGGGCGCAACGGCGCGGGCTCGGCTGCGCGATGCGAAGGCGATCACCCGCAGGGTGACGTTGACCGGGCAGACGCGTCCGGCGCCGCTCGAGCATGCGCGGGCGGCGTTGGCTTCCGGGCGGCTCAGTGCCGATGCGCTGACCACGATCGTCGACGCACTGCGACCGCTGCTCGGGCGCTGTTCGGTCGATGAGCTCGACGCTGCTGAGTTCGAGCTTGTGGGGGGCGGCGGTGGGTGCTGCCGAGGCGCCGGCCTGCGGCATCCATGAATTGAAGGTCATGGCAACCACGTGGGCGTTGTTCCTCGACCCGGATGGCACTCTCCCCGATGAGGAGTACGCAGAGCGGATGCGCGGGATCCGCGTCAGCCGGCGGTCGCGCCGCGGTCTGCGCCGGATCTATGGCGACGTCACGGACGACGTCGCGGCGCAGTTCTACCGACTCGTCGACGCGCATCTCAACCCGCGTGCGCAGGACCGCGGGCCGCGGTTCGTAGATGCTGCGTCCGAAGGGGCGCCAGACGACTGCGTGCCCGATCCGCGCACCATCGATCAGAAGCGGCACGATGCGTTCGCGTCCATCCTGTCCGCAGCGGCGCGCGCGGCAGAGACTCCGACCCTAGGCGGTGCCGCGCCGACCCTGATCGTCACGGCCATGGAGCAGGATCTGGCTGAGCCGAACGGTGTCGCGTTCGTCGAGAGCGCCGCCGGGCCGGTGGCGGTTCCGGCGTCGCTCGCCCGGCACATCGGCTGCCACGGGACGATCCACCGGCTCACCGTTTCGGCGAACGGCGCGATCAAGGCACTCCAGGTCGAGGACCGTGTTCAACCACTGGCAGCGCAAGGCGATCGGCGCCCGCGACGGTGGCTGTGTCATCCCGGGCTGCGCCGTAGCCGCCGCCTGGTGCGAGGTGCCACGTCATCGACTGGGCGAAGGGCGGCCCGACCTCCGTCGACAACGGCGTTCTGCTCTGTTGGCTCATCATCGCGGCATCGAGACCAGCGGATGGGAGATCCGCATGGTCGACGGCATGCCGCAGGTGCGACCACCCGGCTGGGTCGACCCGCAACGACGCTGGCGAGAGCCCAACCGGCTCCTGCTCGCTGAACTCAGGCGTGCGAGGTCCGCGTAGGAGGCTCCCACGCTCACGTCGTTCCGCGACCCGGCCGGAGGGGGAGGTCGGGCTGCGTGGCGAGTGCCTGCGCCGGCAATTGCCGCTCGCGCGCCCAGCGCCCGCTACGCCGGCAGCCGCCGCTCGCGCGCCAGCGCCCGCTCGGGCGGAAGCGGCGGCGCGGGCGCGTCCAGGGCGCGCAGCATCCGCTCGAGAGTCTCGCGCAACTGCTCGCGTGCGGGCGAACCCAAGTCCGTCGTGTACTCGACACCGGCAGGGATCCACGAGAGCCCGTACATCGTCTCGCGGAAGTCGCCACCGCCGACCGGCCACCGCGTGTGCGCGTCGTCCTCGGCGGTCGCGCCCTGGCCCCACTGGCCGAAGTAGTCGCGCATCGCCTCGAGCGGCAGCTCCATCACCGCGTCCGCCTCCACAGACTGACGCACCCACGATCGCGCCACGAAGATGAACTCCTCGATCTGCTCGGGCGTGAGCGGCTTCGGCTCGAACAGCACACGCGTGTGCTCGACCGAAGCCAGACGGTCGACGCGGAACGTGCGCCAGTCCTCCTTCTCGATGTCCCAGCAGAGCAGGTACCAGTGCCGGTCGGCCGGTGCCAGGGCGTGCGGTTCGACGCGGCGGTGCGTGACCTCGCCGGATGCCGCCGTATAGATGAAGCGCACGCGCTCGTGGTCGCGGGTGGCGAGGGCGAGCTCGCCGAGCACCTCGCCCGAGACCGCCGCGCCGGCGTTGAGGCCTGCCGGCTGCACGGCTTCGGCCAGCGCGGTGACGCGGCGGCGCAGCGGAGCCGGGAGCACCTGCTCGAGCTTCGCAAGCGCCGTGATGGTCGTTTCGGGACCGCTGACGAGGCGCTGCGATGCGGCGACGCGCAGACCGATCGCCATGGCCACGGCCTCCTCGTCCGTGAGCAGCAGCGGCGGCACCGCGCTGCCGGCCTCGAGGCGGTAGCCGCCGGCGGCGCCCGGCGACGACTCGATGCGATAGCCGAGATCGCGCAGCCGCTCGACGTCGCGCCGGACGGTGCGCTCGGTCACGCCCAGGCGATCCGCCAGCTCGGAGCCCGGCCAGTGCCGGTGCGTCTGGAGCAGGTTCAGCAGCGAGAGGGCGCGCGTCGTCGTATCGGACATGACTCAAGATTGCCCTAGATTGCGGACCGGAACTGTCCGCATTCGTTCCTAGCTTGAGGTCATGGCGAACGAATCGATCATCCAAGCGCAGGGACTCACCAAGCGTTTCACCGTGAAAGGCAAGACGGTCGAGGCCGTCACCGACCTCACGTTCGAGGTGGCGCGCGGCGAACTCGTCGCGTTCCTCGGACCCAACGGCGCCGGCAAATCGACGAGCCTGCGCATGCTCACGACCCTCATTCCCCCGACGGCGGGCACGGCGAGGGTCGTCGGCTTCGACATCCTGAAGCAGCCGGCCGACGTCCGCGCCCGCATCGGGTACGTCGGCCAGCTCACGAGCGGCAGTTTCTCGCAGCGCGCGCGTGACGAACTGCTGAGTCAGGGGGCGTTCTACGGCATGTCGAAGGCCGCGGCGCGCGCGCGTGCCGACGAGCTCATCGAGTCGCTGGACCTCGCCGGCTTCGCGACGCGGTCGGTGCAGCAGCTGTCGGGCGGGCAGAAGCGCCGGCTCGACATCGCGCTCGGCCTTATGCACGCGCCGCCGCTCCTCTTCCTCGACGAGCCGTCGACCGGACTCGACCCGCAGAGCCGCGCCAACCTGTGGCAGCACATCATCGACCTGCGCGCGCAGCACGGCACCACGGTCTTCCTCACCACGCACTACCTCGAGGAGGCCGACCGCTACGCCGAACGCGTCATGGTCATGGACCGCGGCCGCGTGATCGCCGACGACACCGCAACGCGGCTCAAGGCCGAGCTCGCAGGCGACGTGCTCACGTTCGGCTTCGCGACGCAGGCGGATGCCGCAGCCGCGGTCGCCGTCGTTCAGGGGCTGACCGATCGCGAGGTGCGCCGGACGGCGGGAGATGCGGCCGAGGACGCCGCGCAGACGTTCGTGACGGTCACGGCACCCGAGGGCGATGCGCTGCTGCCCGCGGCCGTCCGCGCGCTGGACGCCGCGGGACTCGCCGTCCGCACCGCGACCGGCGTTCCGCCGACGCTGGACGACGTCTTCCTCGCCCTCACCGGCCGCACGCTGCGCGAGGCGGGCGAGGGCGAGGGCGAGCCCGATGAGGACGCAGACAAGAGTGCAGGCGCCGCGGACGCGGCATCCCGAACCGCCGAACCCGCGGCCGAGAAGACAGGAGCGAACCGATGACCGCCCAGACCCAGACCCAGACCCGGCCCGACACCGCGGTGCGGGCGAACCCGGCGCGCGATACGTGGAACGTGCTCACGCGCGAGCTGAAGCCGGTCGTGCGCGACCCGTTCACGCTGATCTTCAGCCTGGTGCAGCCGCTGGTGTTCCTGGGGCTCTTCGCACCGCTCCTCGTGGGTTCGTCGGGCCAGCCGGTGGGGGAGACCCTGCAGTGGTTCGTACCCGGCGTGCTCGTGATGATCGTGCTGTTCGGCACCGGGGCGACCGGCTCGAACCTGCAGTACGAGATGATGACGGGCTCGCACGAGCGCACCCTGGTCGCGCCTCTCGCGCGCTCGTCGCTGCTGGTCGGTCGCGCGCTGAAGGAGATCGCGCCGATCGTCGTGCAGGCACTCATCATCGTGCTCATCGCGTGGCCGTTCGGCTTCACGATCAACGTGCCGGGGCTGGTGATCGGGCTCGCCCTGCTCGCGGTGTTCGGCATCGGGCTCGGGGCGCTGTCGTACACGCTGGCGCTGAAGACCAAGGATCGCGAGTGGCTGTTCTGGGGCGTGCAGCAGACGCTCATCTTCCCGCTGCTGATCCTGTCGGGCATGCTGCTGCCCCTCGACGATGCGCCCGCGTGGATGCGCGCGGTCGCCACCGTCAACCCGATCAACTGGGTCGTGCAGGCGGAGCGGGCGCTGTTCGCCGGCGACCTCGGGAACATCACCGTCCTCTGGGGCTGGGTCGCGGCGGTCGCCCTCGCAATCCTCGGCCTGGCCGTCGGCATCCGCGCCATGCGCAAGAGCAGCTGAGTCGCACCCGGCGCCGGCGACCCGGTCGTTGAGCGCGCGAAACGAGACGAAACGCCCCGGACCGTCGCGGAACGTCCGGGGCGTTTCGTCGCGCGCTAGAGCGCGCTCTGCTCCACGACCGGAAGCCCGACGGGGACGGGAGCCGTCTCGGCGCGGGCGAGTGCTACCCGGTCTCCGCCGGCCATCTTCGCCTCGTACATGGCGTGGTCGGCCGCGCGGATGAGCTGATCCATCACCGGGGCGCCGTCGTTCCCGACCGTGACCACGCCGACACTCGCCGTGATCGACAGCACGCTCGGAAGCTCGTCGTACGGCTCGGCGATCGAGGCGCGGATGCGGTCGGCGAGAACTGCGGCGTCGCCCACGCTGTCCACCGCCGCGACCGCGATGAACTCGTCTCCGCCGAACCGGCCGAGCACGTCCGTCTCGCGGATCACACCGCGTAGACGCTGACCGATCTCGCGCAGCAGCGCGTCTCCGGCGGCGTGACCGAGGAGATCGTTGACGGCCTTGAAGCCATCGAGATCGATGAAGATGACGGTCAGCGCGGAGTACCCCTGGAGTATGGTGCGCGTGACGTCTTCCTCGATCAGCCGCCGGTTCGGCAGCCCGGTCACCTCATCGTGCATCGCTGCGCGGCGAAGCGTGTCTTCAAGACGGATGCGCGCGATCGCCTGCGCCGCTTGATTCGAGAGCGCTTCGGCGAGCGGCACCGCCTCTTCGTCGAACTCCCGGGGGTGATCGAAGAAGCAGATCATCGAACCGACCGCGTCGCCATGGGACCGCATCGGTGAGGCGATCGCTGCGTGGACTCCGCCCGCACGATAGATGTCGCTCACGCCAACCCCCGGGAGGTGCGAGTCGGCCTCGTCGGGGGAACGCACGATCAGGACTTCTCCGCCGAGCATGGTCACCGTCCCGGCGGGCCGGAGACCCGTCGGCCAGTGCGCGGCGAGGGGATTCACCCCGGCGGCGTGGAAGAGGCCTTCTGCACCCGCCAGCTGCACGCTGACCGCGCTCGCCGCGAACGCCCGCTTCGCCACATCCACCAGCAGCTCTGCCGCATCGATCTCGGTTCTGACGTTGCCGAAGCCGACCGCAGCGTTCAGGAGGATCTGCAGCCGCTGCCGACCACGTTCGGTCTTCGCCTCTGCGCCCTGGAACCCGAGACTGAAGGCGGACCGCGTCGACACGTCGTAGACGGCGAGGCGTTCGACCCCGCACTGGTCTTGGCCGAGAGAGCCGACGACGACGGGGCGGACGACTCCCGACACGCCGTGCAGGGTGGCATCGGTGGGGCGCTGTCCGTCAGCGCCGGCCAGCGGCATCCGCAGGGTCAGCAGCGTTTCAAGCGGCCGCCCGATGACCGCCTCGCGGTCGCAGTCGAGCCACGTCAGGACCTGGGGGTTGGCGTCGAGGATCACGGAGTGCCGATCGACGGCGATCAGTCCGCAGACGGCGAGACCTAACACGGAATGCTCGCGTCGCGGAGGGTCGAACGGGAGCAGCAGCCGATCGGAGTTCTTCGGTCGGTCACGAGTGCCTCCTAGCTTCAGCGCCGAGGCGGTGAGGGGTGGCGAGACGGCGTGGGGGGTCGGGTCGGCCATTGGGCCCAACTTACCCGATGCTTCGCGAACTTAACTAGAATTCTTGAATATTAGATCGGTTAGCTATATTGCAATCGGACTGGCTGAGGGAGAATGGCGGCATGGCGAACGACACACCGGCGCTGAGCCTCGGGCAAGCGCTGCGCCAGTACCTCGACGCGCGCAACGCAGCGATGCTGGCGGCGCGCGCCAGCCTCGGCATCAGCGACACCGACGCTCGGGCGCTCCTGTTCATCGTGGGTAATCCGGGCACGCGCCCGACGGCCCTGCGTGAGTATCTCGGGATCACCTCGGCCGGCGTGACGACGCTCATCGACCGCCTGGTGGGACGCTCACTCGTTCGGCGCGACGTCGACCCGGACGACAGGCGGGTGAACCGCATCACCGCCACGATCGACATCGCTGAAGATCCGTGGTCGGCCCTCAACCGTTTCGACGACGACTTCGACGTGGCCGTGGGCGCTGCCGACCAGGTGCTGGTGGGTCACTCCGCCGCCCTGCTGGAGTCGTTGACAGCCGCAACGGTGGGCGCCCGCAACTGATCGCCGATCAGGCGATGTCAGCGCCCTGATGGGCCTGCGACTTCGCCTCGAGGAACGCGCAGAGTTCAGAGACTGCGGCCAGCTCGGTCGACAACTCCCGAAGGCCGTCCGCATCGAGGACCAGGTTCTCTTCGCGCGGTTC
Organism: Microbacterium psychrotolerans; assembly: GCF_031085295.1. Taxonomy (GTDB): domain Bacteria; phylum Actinomycetota; class Actinomycetes; order Actinomycetales; family Microbacteriaceae; genus Microbacterium; species Microbacterium psychrotolerans. The sequence goes on from NZ_JAVFWO010000003.1 coordinate 442,105, forward strand.
CATCGTGGCGACCCAGCTGGAGGCGTCCTGCGGGGTCGGCTGGATGAAGACGCCGGTCGGAGCGTGACCCAGTCGGAAGGCCACCAGGCCGGTGTCGGCCCCACCGTCGCCGTCCTGCACCATCACGCGTGCCGAATCGCCCAGCGGCTTTCCCAGTGCTCGGTACTCGGTGAGCCAAGACTCCAACGTCTCCAGATTCCGAAACGCCATCGCGATCCTCCTGCTCCACCTGCGACGAGAAAAGTATAGAGAAACGGCCGAATTCTCCACCGAGACGGCCAAGCCTTGCTTTCCGCGCGGATTCGTGCTTCCGCCGGCCCTGCCGGGGCGGGTTACCCGTCCCGTGGGACCCCCGGGGCTGGTCCGGCATGGCTCCCCGCAACGGGTGTGCAACGGTTCCCTCCGGTGGTGTAAGGGCGCACTCGGGCCGGACCTAGGATCAGAGGATGACGACGGCGCGACGGCGAGGAATCCTCGCTGTCGTCACCGCGATCATCCTCCTGGCGCTCGGCGCCGGGGTCGCGTTCGCCGTCGGCGACGCGCTCGGCATCCGCACCGAGCCGTCCGCGCAGATGGACCTGGCGGCCCCCGTCGTTCCCGATGTCGCGGAGCCGGTCCTGCCGCCTGACTTCACGACGATAGATGCGCCCGACTCCGAGCGCGTGTCGGTCGCGCTGGAGGAGTTGGCGGATGCCGCGGCTGCGGCATCCGGAACATCCGGCGAAGCCGCACTCCGCGTCCGGATCGACCCCACCTTCGCCGCGACAGACGACGCGTACACGCTGGAGGGCGACGCGGCTGCCCTGCTCGTCCGAGCCGGCGACGAAGACGGCGCGACACGAGGGATCTACGACCTCGCCGCCCGGGTGCGGGCGGCACAGCCGCTCACCGACCTGCTCGGTGAGCACCCGGCATCCCGTCTTCCGCTGCGGATGAGCGATCTCGGGGCGGTCGGAGTGACCCCCGACCCGGCCGAGTGGGAGAGCGGGGACGATTACTCCCACGCGTCGAAGGCGTTCGCCGCGGTCGTGCAGCCCGAGCCGCCGTACATCGACCAGACCGCGCTCGCCGCGGCGTACGAGGACTTCGACGGGTTCCTGCGCCACTCGCTCGCCAACGGCATCAACGCCGTCGCCTTCCCCGGGTTCGTCGAGTTCGTCACGTTCGACGACGTGCCGGGCGGCGCCGTCTATGCGGGCGGCGACGACCACCGCGACAAGGCGCTCGCCCTGCGGGAGGCGTTCGCGCCGTTCTGGGAGCGTGCCGACGAGCTCGGCGTGAAGGTGTTCCTGCGCACCGACATGCTCGCCCTCACCGGACCGCTCGAGCGCTACCTGATCGACCGGTTCGGCTCACTCGACACCGAGGATCCCGAGTTCTGGGACGTCTACGCCGCCGGCCTCGACGAGCTGTACCAGGCGGTTCCCGCGCTCGACGGCGTCCTCATCCGCATCGGCGAGGCGGGTCCCGTGTACGACGTCGGCGGATGGGACTACTACTCCGCGCTCGAAGTGACCACCGTCGACGCCGTGCGGACGATGCTCGGGGCGTTCACGGTGCAGGCCGAGGCATCCGATCGCGAAGTCATCTTCCGCACATGGAGCGTGGGCGTCGGCGCCGTCGGCGACATGCACACGAACGACGCGTCGTACGAGGCCGTGCTCGACGGCATCGACTCGCCCGCGCTCATCGTGTCGACGAAGTACACCCTCGGCGACTTCTACACGTGGCTGCCGCTGAACCACACGCTCGAGCAGGGCGATCAGCGGCGCATCGTGGAGTTCCAGAGCCGCCGCGAGTTCGAGAACTTCGGCGCCTTCCCCAACGACCTCGGCCCGCAGTATCAAGCGGCGCTGCAGCAGCTGCTCGCCGCGAACGACCGCATCGAGGGTGTCTGGGTGTGGACGCAGGACGGCGGTCCCTGGCGCGCCGGACCCATGTCGCTGTACCTGAAGTCGGGCTTCTGGCAGCTGTACGAGCTGAACACGCTGATGGCCGCCGCGCTCGCGCAGGATCCCGAGACCGATGTCGCCGAGGTGACCGCCGACTGGGCGCGGCAGTGGTTCTCGGACGACCCCGCGACGGTTCAGGCCATCGCCGGGGCCATGGCCCTCTCGCGCGATGCGATCGCCCAGGGGATGTACATCGAGCAGTTCGCCGACCAGCGCGTGTTCGCGATCGGGCTCGAACCCCCGCCCATGATGTGGATCTTCGAGTGGGACATCCTCACCGGCGACTCCGCCGTGCTCGACGTCCTCTATGCGATCGTGCGAGACAGCGCACTGTCGGGGGCGGACGCCTCCGGAGGGTCGTCGACGGCCGGCATCGCCGCGGCGATCGCCGACGGCGAGCAGGCAGTCGCCGCCGTCGAGCAGATGCGCGATCTCGTGACCGGAACGGATGCCGAGACCTGGCACTCCGCCGACATGCGCGAGGCCTTCATGGACACCCTCGACTACGAGCTCGACACCCTGCGGCTGCTCGAGGCGTACCGGGCGATGATCCTGCACCAGGGCGAGTGGCACGACACGCTCTCACCCGAGTCGTACGCGGAATGGGATGCCGACCGCGCCGCCTACGAGGCACTCGCCGTCACGCACCTCGAGCGGTACGAGGGCAGCCTCGACTACCCGGCGTTCAACCTCACCGCGGCTCAGCTCGGCGTGGAGAGGGCCGAGCGCGACCTCACGATGGCGTGGCTCGCACGCGGCCTGCTGCTGCTCGCGATCGCATGGGTCGTGATCGGCATGCTCGCCGCGCGCACGCGGCTGGTCGCCAAGCCCGGTGCCGCCGCTGCCCGCGCGACCTGGATCGCCTCCACCCGTCCGTGGCGTGCGCGCGAGTCGACGCTCGGCATGCTCGAGCTCGACCGGTGGCTGCTGCTGATCGTGCCGACAGCGCTGCTCGTCGCCACACGGGCGGTGCAGACGTCGTTCCTGTCGTGGACGCACCTGGCCGTCACCATCGGGGCGTGGGCGGTGTTCGCCCTCGTCGTGCGGCTGTTCGTCTGGCAGCGGTCGCCGTGGCCGGTCATCGCCGCGGTCGGCGGCGTCGTGATGCTGCGATGCATCCTCACGCTGTTCGCTCTGTCGTTCACGGGGCCGGGCGGCTACTGGTTCGCGTTCTGGACCGATCCCGTGCTGCGCACCGTGTACATCACAGTGGCGTTCGCACTCTTCGTCTGGGTGTTCGTCGCCGCCGGCTGGGCCCTCGCCGCGCAGGTCGGTGCCCGCCGGGCCACCGGGTACGTGCTGGCCGCCGTGGGCGCCGGGCTGCTGGTGCCGTCCGCCGCCGTCGGCGTGGTCGGTCTCGAATCGGCGCTCACGCTCTGGAACGACGAGATGGGCCTGCTGCCCTGGGGCCTCGCGCGGATCCTCGGCATCACGACCTACCTCGAGATCCCCGATGCCACGGCATGGGCGGCCGCCGCGTTCGCGGCCGTACTGCTCGTGGTGGGGGTCGCGCTGGCGCTGCCCTGGCGACGCCGTCGCGTCACGGGATCCACGCTCGCCGAGGCCCGCGGCGACGCGTCGGCGGCGCGCTGAGAAGGCGCCCGCCCGACCACCCCCTCCTGAAGGAGGGGGTGGCGTACCCGCCGTTCTCGACCATTCGTTTCGGAGGAGTATTTTGGAAGCATCCCCCGAAACGATTCGAAGAGGTATTCCCCATGCGCTCACGAAGCACAGCACTCCTGTCCATCGCCGCCGTTTCCGGCCTGCTCCTCGCCGGTTGCGCGTCGACCGCCGAGCCCGAGGCCACGCCTACGTCGGCCGCGTCATCGGTCGTCGAGTCGTCGGTCACCGAGCCGGCGGCCGCCGGCGAGCGCGTCGGCGCGGACGGCAACGAGCTCGAGGTGTGGAGCAGCATCGTCCCCGACGAGAGCGCTGCTGCCGTCCTGGACGAGCCGGAAGCCGGCAACCAGTGGGTCACCGTCAACGTCGCCCAGTGGGTCACCGACGAGGACCTCTCGGACGTCGACGTCGCGCCCGTCCTGCGCTCGACCGAGGACGAGTCCTTCTCGGCCGACGCCCTGTCGCAGCGCTCGGTCGACGTGCCCATGACGCCGGAGAAGTCCTACACGTTCGTGTGGAGCTTCCAGGTGCCCGAGGCGCTCGTCGACGCCGAGACCCTCGTGGTCTGCGTGGGCTCGGGTGACGAGGGCTGCAGCAGCCTCGTCGCCGAGTGATCCCACGGCGTCGCCGGCCTGCGGCGGCGCCGGATCCACCGCGTTCGCGCCGTGTGCCTCGGGGCGCGCGGCGCGAACGCTTTTGTGCGGGAGTGCGTCTGCATGCGGCCCTCGTGCAGGGAGCAAGTACCTTGTATGCCAATAGTTTGTATGCAAAGCTTTGGCGATGACGACGACCGCCACGCCGCTCGAATCGTCGGTGTGCTTCGCGCTGTACACGTCGATGCAGACGACCCTGCAGCTCTACCGCGAACTGCTGGAGCCGTGGGGGCTGACCTATCAGCAGCTCATGGTGCTCGCGGTCGTGTGGGAGCGCGACGAGGTGTCGCCGGGCCAGCTCGCTGAGGCGCTCTGTCTCGATGCGAGCAGCGTGTCGGGCCTCGTCGGACGGCTCGAGCGCATGGGCTACCTCGAGCGTGAGCACCGGTCCACCGACCGCCGCTCGGTGCGGATCACCGCCACCGCGCACGCCCTCGCCGTGCGCGGCGAGCTGGGCCACATCGAGCGCTGCGTCGCGGAGGCCATGCAGGTCACGCCCGCGGACGCAGAGTCCGTCATCGGAACGCTCCGGTCGCTGCGCACCTCGATGCGCGAGTACGACGCGCGCGCGGCATCCATCGCCTCATGAACGGCAAGGAAGGAAACGCATGACCCTCGAAGAGATCCCCGTCACCACGATCCACGGAGAGAGCACCACCTTCGGCGAGCTCGCCGACGGACGGCTCGCCCTCGTCGTCAACGTCGCATCGCGGTGCGGGCTGGCTCCGCAGTACGAACAGCTCGAGGCGCTGCAGAAGGCGTATGCCGACCGCGGCTTCACCGTGATCGGCTTTCCGAGCAACCAGTTCCTGCAGGAGCTCTCGACCGAAGAGGCGGTCGCGGAGTACTGCTCGACCACGTGGGGCGTCACCTTCCCGATGGCCGAGAAGGTACGCGTCAACGGCCGCAACGCCCACCCGCTCTACCAGGAGCTGACCGGCACGCCCGACGTCGACGGCAAGAAGGGCCGCATCACATGGAACTTCGAGAAGTTCCTGGTCAGCCCGTCGGGTGAGGTGAAGCGGTTCTCGCCGCAGACCAAGCCCGACGCTCCCGAGGTCGTCGAGGCCATCGAGGCCTGGCTGCCGGGGGAGTAGGCGCGCCGCTTCGGCGGCGCGGGCCGAGGTCGCGCGAGACCTCGGCCCGCGGGTCAGCGCAGACCGGCGGCTGACGCGGAGGTGCGTCGCTGCTCGATGCCGCGCTGCGCGCGGCGCGCGATGCCCACGACGCCCGTGATGAGGGCGAACCCGCCGAGCACGAGCACGCCGATGGCGATCGTGGTGGCGGGGCTGAGCGACACCAGCCAGGACGCGAGCGCATCCTGGCGGGCAGGGTCGGTGAGGAACCAGACCGCGCCGGCGGCGATCGTGGCGAGGACCAGGCCCCACACGATGCCCGCCCAGCGGACCCGCGGACGGGAGAGGGCGACGGATGCCGCGGCCCCAGGCGGGTCGGATTCCGCGGTTCCCAAGCGGTCGGACGCCGCCGTCGGCGGCTCCCACGCGGGTGGCAGGGTCCCGGTGAACGCCGGCGGGAGGACGCTGGGCGACTCCGGCGACTCCGGCGGGGGCGGGGTGAGGTCGTCGACCGGGGTGGTCGCGTCGGCGCCGCGTGCGGCATCCGGAGTCTCAGGAGTGCTCATGGCGGGCCTCATTTCTCGTAGACGGTGACCTCGACCGAGCCGCTGCGCTGGTCGAGGGTGATGTGCTGGGTCGTGACGGCATCGGTGGCGGAGTTTTCGCTGCGGACGCTCCAGCTGAGGTTCCCGTCGCTGCCGGGTTCCACGGTGCCCGATTCGACGTCGGCGCCGTCGCCTCCCGGCACGCGGCTGTACTCCAGCGCGCCGCTGCCCAGCGTCGCGTCGAGCTCGAGCGCTGTGCCCGGATACACCTCGATGTAGGTGTAGCCGTAGCCCTTGGTCACGACGACGTCGCCTGCCCGGACGTCTCGGCTGCCGGACAGCGGCGAGACGGAGAGCGTCGTGCTGCCGAACGGCTGCACGACGGCCTGGTCGTAGCTGGCGGTGCCGAGATCGACGTTGCCGACCACGAGACGGTCGTGACCGGATGCCGCGGCCACCGAACCGCCGACCACGAGGAGCACGATCGTCACGGCGGTCAGGAAGCCGCTGCGGCGGCGGGCCACGCCGGCGACGACCATCGCCAGGGCCGTGACCAGGGCCGCGGTGAAGACGCCGATGGCTCCGGCGAAAGGAGTGGAGACGGCGGCGAGGACGGCGAGGGCGCCGGCGACGAGCGCCGCCCCGAGCACGGTGAGCACGAAGACGAAGCTCGTGCGCGGTCGCGTGGCCTGACGGATGCGCCGACGCTCCTCGGCCTCTCGGGCGAAGGCCGTTCCCGCGCTCTCACGTTCGCGACGCGCCTGCTCGCGGGCCGCGCGGGCGGCGTCCTGCTGGCTGCGCTGCCACGTGTGGTGCTCGGTGCGCCACGCCTCCTGCCGGGCGCGCCAATCGGCGACCTGCGGGTCGTCGGTGCCCGTGGCTTCCGTCGCGGACTCGGCCGGCGCCCGACCGGCCGAGTCCACGACGCCCGCGGCAGCTGCCGCGAGGGGAGAGGTCGCGTCGTCACCCGAATGAGACGCGACGGTGGGGGCGGGCTGCGCGGAAGCCGTCTGCGCACCCGCCCACGGGGAGCGATCGGCGCGGGCCGACCGGACGATGAAGTAGGTGGCGAGCCCGATGAGGGCCAGCGCGATGATGACCCCGAAGCCGCCGAGGGGCGATCCGACGTCCCAGATCGATGACGGATACCCGCCGCCGAACGCCGCCCACACGGGCCACAGCAGCAGGTTCCGCAGCCACGGCACCACCGGGATGAAGCCGACGGCGGTGAGGATGAAGATGCCGGTCATCGCCGGGTCGTAGCGGCCGTGGAACAGCTCGCGGAGGTGGATGCGGCCGTCCGTGTCGGGCAGCAGCGCCCAGGCGATCGCATAGACCAGCAGTGCCGGGAACCCGAGCAGCGCTACGACGACGAAGATGCCGCGCACGATGAGGGGGTCGATCCGGAGGCGGGCCGCGAGGCCGCCGCAGACACCGCCCAGCCATGCGTCGCCGCGGACGATGCCGAGGCCTCGTACCCACGCGAAGAACCGGTCGGAGCCTGTCTGCGCGCCGGGAGGCGCGGTCGGCGGTGGTCCCGGATCGGCGGGGGGAGCGGAGGTGGTGTCGGTCATGCTTCCACCCTGGCGGCGGCGAGACGGTGCCCGCTATGGGGTGATCCCCTGACCCTTCCCTGATCCTGGTGCCCCGGTGTGGTCGGGGGCGGCGGGCGGTGATTGGATGGCGGCATGCCCTCGAACGCGACTGTCACCGCCCCCGCGGTGCACGCGGCGTTCGAGCGTCCCGCCCTGCGTCGGCCACGGGACTGCGTGGTCTCGGGCGTCTCCGCCGGGCTCGCCCGGCATCTCGGCTGGCCCGTCTGGCTGGTGCGCACCGCTTTCCTGGCGCTCACGCTCGTCTCGGGCGCCGGAGTGCTGCTGTACGCGTGGCTGTGGCTCTTCATGCCGTGGGACGACGTCGCAACCGGTGACCCCGCCGTCAAGGCGTACGGCCCGCAGGTGCCGACGCGCCGTGCGCCGGTGGCGTGGATCCTCACGGCCGGGTCCATCGTCGCCACGCTGGCGACCGTCGCGGCCATCGCCGTGTTCGCCGGGAACGGCGTCGTCGGCGCCTCGCTGCCCGGGTGGATCGGCGGCGTGTTCGTCGCGACGGCGCTGGCGGTCGCGGCAGGCAGCTGGGCCACCCTGGTCGATCGGCGCGACCCGACGCGGGGTCCGCGGCACGAGAACGCCGTGCGTGCCGCGGTGACCGTGGTGCTGATCGTGCTGCTGCTCGCGCAGCTCTCGACGCTCCAGCAGGTCGGAGTGGCCGGCTTCGTCTACGCGCTGATGCCGCTCGTGGGGATCGTGCTGGTGTATTCCTCGATGCTGGTGGACAAATGGCGCGAGCTGTCGGGGGAGCGCGTGCGTCGCATCCGCGAGGAGCAGCGCGCCGAGATGGCCGCTCACCTGCACGACTCGGTGCTGCAGACCCTCGCCCTCATCCAGAACCGCGCGGGCGCCTCGAGCGAGGTCGCCCGCCTCGCCCGCGCGCAGGAGCGCGAGCTGCGCGCGTGGCTCTACGACGGCGACGCGCCCGCCGACAGCGATCTCGCCACCGATCTGCGTGATTACGCCGCCGCCCTCGAGCTCGACTACCCCGTGCGCATAGACGTCGTCTCGGCGGGACTGCCGGCGGAGCGCGCGAGCGGCGAGGTCGCAGCCGCATCGCGCGAGGCGATGCTGAACGCCGCCCGCCACGCCGGTGGCGACGTATCGGTGTACATCGAGGGCAACGAGAACGCCGTAGACGTGTACGTCCGCGATCGCGGTCCGGGCTTCGACCTCGACGATGTTCCGGCCGACAGGCTCGGCATCCGTCAATCGATCCTCGGCCGGATGCGGCGCGCCGGGGGATCCGCGACCGTGCGCCGCGGAGTGAGTGGAGGCACCGAGGTGCACCTGCGATTCGTCACCGCTCCTGTCCCCTTTGCGGCAGCGGCCGGCGCGCCCGGCGCAGCGACTGCCCGCGTGAGCACCGCGGATTCTGAAGCGGGAGCGGAGGAGGCGCATGGCTGAGGCACCGGTGCGGGTCGTGATCGTGGACGACCACTCGATCTTCCGGTCCGGCCTGCGCGCCGACCTCGACGATTCGATCGAGGTCGTCGGCGAGGCGGGGGATGCCGCCTCCGCCGTGTCGGTGATCGAGGCGACCCGGCCCGACGTCGTGCTGCTCGACGTGCACCTGCCGTCTGGACAGGGGGCCGCGGCGTCCGGTCCCGACGCGGCGGGCGGTGAAGCGGTGATCCGCGCTGCCGGACCCGTGCTGCCGACGACACGCTTCCTGGCGCTGAGCGTGTCGGATGCCGCGGAAGACGTGGTGCGGGTCATCCGCGCCGGCGCCCGCGGCTACATCACGAAGGGGTCGTCCGGAGCCGAGGTCAGCCGCGCCGTCCGCGCCATCGCCGAGGGCGACGCCGTCTTCTCGCCGCGCCTCGCGGGCTTCGTGCTCGACGCCTTCGGCGCCGCCGTCGGCGAGACCGCCGCGACCAGCGACGAGCTCGACCGCCTGTCGGCGCGCGAGCAGGAGGTGATGCGGCTGATCGCCCGCGGCTACGCCTACAAGGAGGTGGCGGCCGAGCTGTTCATCTCGATGAAGACGGTCGAGTCGCACGTATCGGCCGTGCTGCGCAAGCTGCAGCTGTCGTCGCGCTACGAGCTGACGGCGTGGGCATCGGAGCGTCGCCTGCTCTGACCCCGACGGCGCGCGCCCGCGGCATCCATCTCCGCGTAGTCTGCCGATCGCGATGCGCGAGTGAAAGGTCGCCCCGCCCCTGTGCCCCGCTCAGTAGGCTGCCGCCACCACCCGATCGGCCTCATCCGGTTCGGTTGACTTCATCGCGACCGGATACCGAAGGTGGGCGGGGATGGCCGCCGTAAGACGCTCGGTCACTCTCTTACCGCCACGCCAGTCGCGAGGGACGATCCCCATGCCTCCTCCGTTCGCGGTTGTGAGGTCCCATGCGCCGGTCGTCTGGTTCACGCCTGCCAACACCACCTCGTCCAGGCGTGCTTCCACCATGCTCTGCCCGGATATCACGTACGTGACTCGTTCGGCGTCCAGGATCAGTTGATGGCCCCGCAGTCCCCGGAACGGCTTCGGACTGACCAGGTCGACATCACGCTGCAGGAGCGCCCGCGCCATGCGAGTCCGGTTCATTCGCGCGTAGTGCCCTTCCGTCTGCGCGACCGGGTCCAGTCCGAGCGTCTCCGAGAGTGTTTCCAGCGTTGCCCGCGGGTCGGCGACTTCTCCGATAGTCAGGAGAATCGTGGGCAGCGCGGTCCGGATCGTCTCAGCGATGTCGGAGCCCGTGAGGGATCTCACGTCCGGCACGATCATGTCATCCGGATCGCGGTAGCCGCGGAGCACGGAAGCCGCCACGTCCACCAGTGCCTCGACGTGGGCCTGCGGGTCGGCGACGACCGTCTGCCAATCGGCCAGCACGACTCTCAGCAGCTCCGGATCCGGACCGTCGGCGGCGAGTGATCGCACGACGTCCATCGCCGCCACGGCGGCGCCCAGGATGTCGTCGGATGGCGGGTCGAGCGCGAACAGCACCAGCCGCGAACTCGGATCGATGTCGACGACGTACGGCGTGACACTGTAGATCATCTTGCGGTCTGTGCGGAGAACCTGAGTCAGCGCTTCTCCCAGGACCGCCACCGAGGCCACAAGAGAGCTTCGATGATGGCTGCGCAGCACCATCGAGATGCCGATGGGCAGTCCCGGACTGACCGCCCAACCGGTCTGACCTATGTCGCCGGCGTCACGGTCGCCGAGCGCTGATGTGGGCTGGGGGAGCGCCAGATCGAAGCCCTTGGGAAGTGGCGCTGAGGCCGTCAGTGTTGCGTTCTGCGAATGCAGCCATGTACCCGCGAACTCCAGAATCATCTCCCGGGTGTGAGACCGATGAGCAGGAGACCCGAGATCGATGAGGCCGAGTCCGCGAGATCCGAAGCGATCGAGGAGATGCCCTCTGCCCGGGTATTCGTCGAGTTCTCCGAGCTCCGCCGCGATGATGCGACGTTGCGCCTCCACCTCCTCGACCGTTACGGCATCGAGACCCCGCAAGGCTTGAGCGATCTGACCGAGGAAGTCGCAGACTTGCGACTGCTCGCCCTGCGCGAAGAACACGATCGCGTTATCGGTCGTCATCGCGTTCGTGAAGGCGCCGACGCGTCTCACGCGAGACATCACGACATGCTCGACCAGGTGCGCCACCCCTGCGATTCGCGGGGCTTCATCCCGTCTCCCGACTCCGAAGACGAGTGCCGCCGCGAACTGGGTCGGCGCGTCGATGCTGATCACAGGTACGCCGCTGGCGAGCGTCGTCCGCGAGTATGACGGGAGATCCACGGTCTCATCCTGTCGGATTTGACCCGCAGTGTTCCGGGCCTGTGGAAAGCCGCGCGGAAGGGCTCGGCAGCCATCTGCGCGGCCGCGTCTACGCGGCCACCACTCCGCTGCGGATCGGCATCGGGTGTCCGACTCTGACGCCGGCCGCTGGTTCGGAGCATGGTCACTCGTCGGAGAAGGTGAGGATCGCGCGACGTGGCCGGCATCTCTAGGCTCGGGACGTGCGAAGACCGCAGGGGAGTCCGACGCTCGGCGAGGTGCTCGGGGAGATCGTGCGCCGCGCCGCGGACGAGGTCGATGCGACGTTGCCGGCCGCCGTCGCCGACGAGCCCGACGGTGTGCATCAGCACCGCGTGCGGGTGAGGCGCCTGCGCAGCGTGCTCGGCGGCTTCCGGGACGCGCTCGATGCCCGCGCCGCCGAGCGGGTGCGCGTGGCCTACGCGGAGTGGGGCCGCGAGCTCGGCGTCGTGCGCGACATCGAGGTGCGCGCCGAGGTCGCGGGCGAGATGATCGCGCGGGCGGGGGTCGACGATCCGGATGTGCAGCGGCGGCTCGTCGGCAGCGAGCAGGAGGCGTACGCGGTGGCTCATCGGCGGCTCGTGGAGCTCGCAGCCTCTCCGCGCGCCGAGGAGCGCGCTCGACTGCTGCGCGAGTTCGTGGAAGCGGCGAATCCCGTCGAGCCCCATCGCGAGGCCGCGGAGGTGCTGGTCGCAGCGGTCGCGAGACAGGCGCGTCGCGTGGAGAAGGCCGAGTCCCGCCTCGACGGCACGGATGCGCGATACCACGACCTCCGCAAGGCCGCACGTCGCATGCGCTACGTGGCGGAATCCGTCACGGATGCCGCTCCTGGGCTGGGCACGAACGAGATCGAGGCACTCGTCGAGGCCGGCGACGACATCCACGATGCTCTCGGGGCGCACCGCGACACCACGCTGCTCGCGCAGCGGGTCGAGCACGAGGCAGTCCTCGCCGGACGCGCGGGGGAGCTGTCGCACGCCTACGACAGGATCGCCGAGGTGGCCAGGGAGGAGGCCGCGCAACGCCTCGACGAGGTCCCGCAGGCGATGCGGCGACTGAAGGCCGCGGCATCCCGCCTTCCGTGAGATAGGGCGGCTCACGTCTGCGGATGCGGGGCCGGCAGCCCGCCCGGCCGGTGTCGGCCGGGCGACCTAGACTTGGTGGGACATGACCGACGCCACTCCCACCGCGCCCGTTGCGGGGACCATAGGTCCGATCGTTCTCGACGGCGGCGCTGCGCCGCGCCCCGGCGCGCGCGCCGACGAGGACCTGCTCGACGGACTCAACCCGCAGCAGCGCGAAGCCGTCACCTACCGCGGGCAGGCGCTGCTCATCGTGGCCGGTGCCGGCTCGGGCAAGACCAGTGTGCTCACGCGGCGCATCGCGTCGCTGCTGCGCAACCGCGAGGCATGGCCCAGCCAGATCCTGGCCATCACCTTCACGAACAAGGCCGCGGGCGAGATGCGCGAGCGCGTCGAGCACCTGGTCGGCGACTCGGCGCGCGGCATGTGGATCTCGACCTTCCACTCGGCGTGCGTGCGCATCCTTCGCCGTGAGGCCGAGCAGTTCGGGTTCACGAAGTCGTTCACGATCTACGACTCGGGCGACTCCCGTGCGCTCATCAAGCGGCTCGTCAAGGAGCACGAGGCCGACGCCTTCGGGCTCACGCCGGCCGCGACGCAGGGCAAGATCTCGAAGTTGAAGAACGAGCTGGCGGATGCCGAGTCCTACGCCCGCACCGCGAACATGAGCGATCCCGCCGAGCGGGTCTTCGTCGAGCTGTTCGCCGCCTACCAGCGCGAGCTGCAGCGGGCGAACGCGTTCGACTTCGACGACCTCATCGCACAGACGGTGTTCCTGTTCCGCGCCTTCCCGCAGGTGGCGGACGTGTACCGACGGCGGTTCCGGCACGTGCTCGTCGACGAGTACCAGGACACCAACCACGCGCAGTACGCGCTGATCCACGAGCTCACCCGCCCGCCCGGGTCGGATGCCGCACCCCTCGCCGGATCCGGCGGCATGATGATCTTCGAGGCCGAGCCGGCCGCCGAGGACGGCGCGTCGCTCACGGTCGTCGGCGACTCCGACCAGTCGATCTACGCGTTCCGTGGCGCCGACATCCGCAACATCAGCGAGTTCGAGAAGGACTATCCGGGCGCCAAGGTCGTGCTGCTCGAGCAGAACTACCGCTCGACGCAGAACATCCTGTCGGCCGCCAACGCCGTCATCAGCCACAACTTCGACCGCAAGGACAAGCGTCTGTGGACCGACGTCGGCGAGGGCGAGAAGATCATCGGCTTCACCGGCTACTCGCAGCACGACGAGGCGCAGTTCGTCGCCGACGAGATCGAGGCGCTGCGGCGGGCGGGCGTGGACTACTCGCAGATGGCGGTGTTCTACCGCACCAACTCGCAGTCCCGTGCGCTGGAGGAGATCTTCATCCGCTCCGCGCTGCCGTACAAGATCATGGGCGGCACCAAGTTCTACGAGCGCGCCGAGATCAAGGACGCGCTCGCGTACCTCGTGGCGGTCGCCAATCCCGCCGACGAGATGGCGATGCGCCGCATCATCAACCGGCCTCGACGTGGCATCGGCGATGTGACCATCGAGACCATCTCGCGATACGCCGTCGATCAGCAGATCACGTTCCGCGACGCGCTGGCCAACTCGTCGGCGCTCGGCGTCGGCCCCAAGATCCAGGCGGCGATCGCGCATCTCGACGCCGTCCTCGCCGAGGCGACGGAGATCATGCTGCCCGCGTCGGGCGAGCTCGCGCCGCCGACCGCCGTCGCCGACGGCCTGCAGCTGCTGCTGAACAAGAGCGGCTACTACGACGCGCTGCGTGCCAGCAAGGACGCGCAGGACGAGGCCCGCATCGAGAACCTCGACGAGATGGTCGCCGTGGCGCGTGAGTTCGCGCGCAACAACCCCGAGGGCACGCTCCTGGACTTCCTCACCGAGGTGGCGCTCGTGTCGGATGCCGATGACCTCGAGGACGCCTCGGGCTCGGTGTCGCTGATGACCCTGCACACCGCCAAGGGCCTCGAATACGACGCGGTGTTCGTCACCGGTGTCGAGGAGGACCTCATCCCGCACCGCATCTCGGCGGGGGAGCCGGGCGGGCCGCAGGAGGAACGGCGGCTCTTCTACGTCGGCATCACCCGCGCTCGTCAGCGTCTCTACCTCTCACTGGCGATGACCCGCGCCCAGTTCGGCGAGGTCACGGTCGCGATGCCCAGCCGCTTCCTGCAGGAGATCCCGCTCGAGCTGCTGCACTGGCGACAGTCGCCGGGCGACGTCAACTCCCGCGGCGGCACCCAGTCGCGCGCGCTCAACGCCCGCCGCGGCGGCTTCGGAGGGTCGGGGTCTGGCTCAGGCAAACGCTACGGCGACGATCTCGTGCCGCTGGCGCGCCGCGAACCGACCGGCAATCTCGAGCGCTTCGCGAACAAGATCCCCTCCAAGGTGCGCGACAACGGCGATCTCGAGCTGGCGCCGGGTGACCGCATCCGGCACGACGACTTCGGCGAGGGTCGAGTGGATGCCGTCACGGGCGAGGGCGCGAAGCGCGTGGCGCACGTCCGCTTCGACGTGGCGGGGCCCAAGAAGCTGCTGATCAAGATCGCGCCGATCTCGAAGCTCTGATCCTCCGGTGCGTCAGAACGTGACGCCGTCGCCGGCACAGGCGATGCTGGTCACGCCGGCGGGCGTGTTCACCGACATGCCGTAGCCGGCGTACGCGATGCTCGCGCCCGACGCGTTGCGTGCGGTGACCCAGCCGCTGGTGCGGGCGTTCGCGACGGAGCCCACGCTGGGCAGAGCCGCTGTGGACCACACCGAGCATCCCGCGAAGCTGAGCCGGCTTCCGGAACGGTTGGAACCCGAGTAGGCGCAGACGTAGCCGGTGCTGCAGGTGCCGACGCTGAGGACGGACTCGGCGGCGACGGTCAGGGTCATGCCCAGTCGCGGCCACTGCACGGTCGACTCGTCGACGAGCACCCCGCCGGGCAGGGCGTCGAGGGCATGCGCGACGTCGGGGTCGAGGTCGGGCTCGGCGGCCGTCGCTGCCGCCGTCGGCGAGAGGGTCAGCGCCGCGGAGACCGCGGCGACGAGGAGCAGACGCCTCATGGTGCGGCCTCCCAGAGCGTGTAGTTGGTGACGGTCCCCGTCGGGATCGGGAGCTGATCGGCCAGTCCGGTGTAGACGCCTTCGATGCCGATGATCCGACCGGTCTCAGTGGAGATGAGCACGATGCTGTCGAACCAGGGCGCCGCCTGCGACGTCGCCCGCAGCCCGATGGCGGGCCGTCCCGCGCGGTCGGTCGTCGTGCCTTCGACGGTGAGATCACCGTCTTGCTGGAGCACCTCCAGCATCGCGGCGTGGACGTCGTCCGGAACGGTCCAGGTGTCCAGCAGCGTGGTGACGCCCGTGAGGTGGTCCGCCGCTCCGGTCGTGGTCTCACCGTTCGAGAACGTGTTGAGGAGTGTCGTGAGCCGGGTCGGGTCGGTGTCGGGCGCCGTGGCGTCGCGGGGAGCGAACTCTCCGGGGTCGAAGCGCTCCTGCTCCATCACGGTGCCGGCGGTCGGCTTCGAGTCCGGAATCGGCGACCCGTCGGGACCATACGCAGTGCCGGCCGTGACGGTGAGCTCGCCGGACAGGTCCTCGGACCACACGAGGTGGCGATTCTCGGGGCGGATCGTCTTGAGGCCGTTGCTGCCGGCGTTCATGTAGATGTCGGCGAACCAGCCGATCGAGCTCGCCTCGCGCAGCGGCGCAGAGACGCCGGAGGGATCCTCGTGCTGTGTCGCGATCGCGTCGTCGACCACCTCCGCGACCGTGGCGTCGAGCGGCTCGAACGGGAGGGGTGGCGGGCCGTCGGCCGCCGCCGGAGGGGCGTGCACGCCGAACAGGGGGACGACGATCGCGATGGCGGCGACAGAGGCGACCGCCAGCGTCGACACGAGGATCGTGCGCCGACGAGCGGGCCGGGAGCGCCGAGCGGGCGCGGCAGCCGCAGCCGCAGCCGCGATCTTCGCCCGTGCGCGCGCGACATCGATGCGGTCGTCGGTGAGATCGCTCGCCGGGTCGAGGGCGCGAAGCTCGGCCGCGATCTGCTCATCACTCCACCTCAACGGGGATCACTCTCCCTTCGGACGGCCGGTGTCCGGCACGCATCAGGAGGGTACGGAGGCGTTCTCGCGCACGGCTGCCGCGCTTCCAGACCGTCGGCAGCGAGACGCCGAGAGCAGTCGCGACGTCGGCGGGCGGCAGATCGTCGATATGCAGCATGACCAGCAGCTCGCGGTCGTGCGCGGTGAGCTCCGCCAGTGCGTCGACCAGCGCCGAGTGGTCGGTCTCGGGCGACTCCGCGACCGCCGTCGAGAGCGTCTGGAGCAGGCGCTGTTCGCGATCCCGTCGGCGGTAGGCGTCGCCGATCAGGTTGCGCGCGGTCCCGTACAGCCATCCTGCGTTGATGGTGGTGCGGTGCGACTGACCGAGCGCCCGCACGTAGCACTCGGCGGCGAGGTCCTCGGAGAGCTGCCGATCGCCGACCCGGCGGAACACGAACCGCACCAACGACGGATAGTGCGCTGCGAACAGCGACTCCACGGTCGCCGTCGAGTCGGGGGAATCGGTCACTCGAGGTCCTTACGGCTGAGCGATCAGCGTACGCACAACACATCGGCCCTGCCGCACCGGACGCTCGTGGCGTATGGAGAATGCGCGGACGCCGTTATCGAATCGTGACGCTGGGGCGTCAGGATCCGAGTCGCTCACACAACAACATGTTCAGGTGCGCCCGGATGACCGGTGGACACCGCAAGCGCTCCCGTCCTGGCCGGGGAAAGGTCAGAGCGTGGCAGCCGAAAAAGAAAGAAGGACCGATGACCGCTCCCTCGCCGAGCCGGGCGTTCGCGCCCGCCGCCCGCACCTGGTCGATCGTCGCGCTCACAGGCGCGATCGTGGCCGGACTGATCGGCGGCCAGCCGGCGTGGGGCCTGGAATCCGATCCGCCGCCCGAGCCGTCGACCGCGAGCGGTTCGATCTCGGGCGTCGTGACGACCGAAGCCGGCGAGCCGGCCGCGGGTGTGCAGGTGGTCGCCCACCGCTACCGGGCGGACTGGAGCACGTGGATGTGGGAGTCGTCGGCACCCGCCGGCGCGGACGGCGCCTACTCCCTCGCCGGACTTCGCGACGGTGAGTACCGGCTCGAGTTCCAGACCGGTTACGCGTCGGCGAGCCTGACGCCCGAGTGGTGGGAGGATGCCGCGGACGTCTGGTCGGCGACGACCCTCACCGTGGCTGACGGCACAGTGATCACCGGCATCAGTGCGAGCCTCAGCCCCGGCGCCACGATCAGCGGCACGGTGACCGATGAGTCCGGTGCACCAGTGCCGGGCGTGTCCGTTCGGGCGCTGGATCCGGCCTCAGGGAGCTGGCGCAGTTACACGAACACCGACGCAGCGGGCGTCTACGAACTGACCGGCTTGAAGGCCGGCGGTTACGCGATCGAGTTCGCTCCGCTCGGCGTGAGCGGTCCGGTCGCCGGCGAGTGGTGGGACGATGCCGCCTCTCGCGCGGACGCGGAAGTCGTCACCGTCTCCAGCGCTGGCTCGGTGTCGGGAATCGACGCCGTGCTCGCGGCGGCCGGGTCCATCTCCGGTGTCGTGACCGACACGACAGGCACTCCGGCGCCGAACGTGTACATCGGTGTCTACCGCGCGAGCAGCGATGGTATCGGCGATTGGGTCGGTTCGGCAGCAACCGATGCATCGGGTGCTTACAGCGTGACGGGGCTCGCCTTTGGTGAGTACAAGGTGCAGTTCTCGAGTTGGGGATCGCTACTCGCAGAGTGGTACGACGATGCGGCCGACGTCTGGTCGGCTACTTCCGTGACGGTGGAAGCCGGATCGACAACGTCCGTCGACGGCGAACTCACGGTGGGGGCGACGATCGCCGGCGTCGTCACCGATGAGGCGGGGCAGCCGGTGGGGAACGTCTCGGTCTGGGCGCGCCCGGCCACCAGCGATGGAACAGGCTTCCCGACCGGGGTGAGCACCTCGCCGGACGGCACCTACTCGCTGAGCGGTCTCGCGCCCGGCGAGTATCGCGTGCAGTTCGAGACGGACCAGGCCGCGACGAACGTCGCTGGCGAGTGGTGGGACGAGGCGAAGACGGAGGCGGCAGCGACAGTGCTGACGCTCGAGGCAGGCGAGGTCTTCGAAGGGGTCAGTCCTGTGCTCTCGCCGGGAGCAGGGATCAGTGGAGTCGTTCGTGATGGCAGCGGAGCGCCGCTGACCGACGCTCAGGTGACCTTGCACGCCGTCGACGGCACCTGGCTCGCGAACGCGTGGACGGGACCCGACGGCTCGTACCGCTTCCAGGGGCTCGATGCCGGCTCGTACCGCCTGGAATTCCGGACCCAGGTGGGTGAGCAGGCGTTCCTGAGCGAGTGGTGGAACAACGCGCCCGACCTCGCATCCGCCGACGACCTCGTCACTGTCGCGGGGGCAACACTGGCGGGGATCGACGCGGTCCTCTCGGTCGAGGATGGCTCCGTGCTCGAGACGAACTCCGCATCGCTTTCTGGCGTTGTCACCGATGTGGCGGGGAATCCGCTCGAAGGCGTCAGCGTATCCGTCGACGCCGGCACGTGGGGAGGAGGCGGACAGACCGATGCCAGCGGAGCATGGTCGATGACGTCGCTGCCCGCGGGCACCTACCGGGTGTCGTTCTCCGCCGAGATCGACGGCCTGCTCGTCACGGAATGGTGGGAGGACGCGGCGGACTCCGACTCGGCGACCCCGATCCGGCTTGCGAACGCCGAGCAGCGCAGCGGGATCGACGCCGTCCTCGGGTCAGCCGCCCTTCCGGTGCTGGACTCGTCGACTCCGAAGATCACCGGTGCGCTGCGCGTCGGCGCTGTCGTCAAGGCTCATCCTCGCGGGTGGACCGACGGCACGCAGTTCGCGTTCCAGTGGCTCGCGGACGGAGAACCCATCACGAACGAGACCGGCGCGTCGCTCGAGATCACGCCTGAGCTGGCGGGCGCGCGCCTCACCGTCGTCGTGACCGGATCGCTGCCGGGATACCAGATCGTCATGAAGACGTCGGCGCCGACCGTGCCCGTCGCAACGCGCTAGAGCGCTCATCGGCGACCAGGGGCCGGCTTCTCCGAGGAGAGGTCGGCCCTCGGCGGTTCTCCGTGCGCGTTCGGTCTCGCTCCGCTCGCTCACCGACCGGGTGCTGAGGCGCTCCGCTCCACCAGGAGGTGGTGGTGCGCGAGGCGGCGCAGCGCGAGCATGACCGGCTCGTACATCGCCGTGCCCAGCACGGCGTAGGTCACCGCGTCGGCGGGCGACATGCCCGCGATCGGTGCGACCTCCTGGGCCGCGACCTTGCGCATCGCGTCGCCGTAGCGGCCGAGCACGGCGGGGGAGGCATCCAATCCCGCCGCATCCAGCGCGCGCAGCGCCTCGTCGAGCTGAGCCACCGCGGTGAAGTCGGCGTCGTAGGTGAGGTCGAGGGCTGCGATCGCCTCGCGGGCACGCGGGTAGTCGTCGCGCCCGCCTTCGACGTAGGGCGGAAGCGCGCCGACGGCGCGTCCGAGCGTCTCCATCGGGTCGTCGAGCGGGGAATCGACGAGGTCGAGCACTTCGCGCACCCGCACCAGGGGCAGGCCGCGCACGTCGGCGAGCGCCGCGATGAGCCGCAGGCGGGCAAGGTGCTCCTCGCCGTACTCGGCGCGCGTCGCCGACAGAGTCTGTCCGCGCGGCAGCATGCCCTCGCGGATGTAGAACTTCACGGTCGCCACGGGGACACCGCTCCGCTCCGACAGCTCAGAGATCTTCATCACGGCCCTCCCGACGCTTGTGGTGGATACTATAGCTATCTAATATTGGAGATCGTAACTATCCAACGGAGGTCACGATGGACCCGATCCTCACGATCGTCGCCGGCGCGACGATCCTCACCGTCATCGGCGTCATGTCGGGCGGCACCTTCCTGCTGCGGATCGCCTCGGGCGGTCTCCCGTTCAACGGGCTGCAGAAAACCTTCTTCCGCGCGGGTCACGCCCACGCCGGCGTGCTCGTGCTGCTCGGGTTGGTGAGCCTGCTGCTCACCTCGGCCGCCGGCGCGGCGCTCGTCTGGCAGTGGGCGTCGGTCGGGGTGCTGGTCAGCGCGATCCTCATTCCGGGCGGGTTCTTCCTCTCGGTGCTCGGGCGCGACCCGGAGCGGCCCGGGCGCGCGATCGCACTGCTGTGGGCGGGAGTCGTCGTGCTCGCGGCATCCCTTCTGGCGGTCGGGGTCGGCGTGATCGTCGCGGGGGTCTCGGCACTGGGCTGAGCCTGCGCTGGGAACCGGCGATGGGCCTCGCGGCGGAGGGTTAGGCTCGCACAATGGCCTTGTTCTCGCGCCGTCCGAAGAAGCCCGCCGAGCAGTCGACGTCCTCACCCGAGCCGTCGCCGGCCGAGGCGGCGGCCGGCGACGCGAGCCCCGCTCCCGAGGCTCCCACGGTGAGCGAGCAGGCATCCGGCGGCGAGTCCGCGGACGCGGCGACCGCGGGGGGCGAGCAGGCCACCCCCGGCGGCGGCGGCGACGCGACCCCACCCGTCGCGGGCGGGGATGCGGATGCTGCGGCCGGCGTGTCGATCTCGGTCTCGTCGTTCGGCGGTCTCGGCGTGACGCCTGCCGCCACTCGGCCCGCGGCACCGCACGAACCGGCCGAGAGCGACCAGCCGATGCCGTCCGGCCCGCGTCCGCGACTCGGCACGCGGGAGTGGATGCGCACGGCACCGGAGCAGACCGAGACCGTTCCGGGTCTCCGTGACAACGTCCTGCTGCGGGCGGCGCTCGGCCGCGTCGGAGATGCGCCCGCGTCGCAGGCGCTGCTGGACGTCGCGCGCCAGCTGCTGCAGGGGCACGTCTTCCTGCGCGTCAAGGGCGACGCGCGCACGCTTCTCGCCGAGGGCAAGGGACTGCCGCTCGCCGTCGCGAACGCCGGCGAACGCACCTTCGCCCTCGTGTACTCGAGCGGCGCAGCGCTGCAGGCCAGCCTCAAGGCCGACGGCGACACCGACACCTCGGCCATGGGTCAGCCGGTGCTCACCGTGCTGCGGCACGTCCTCGAGAGCTCGTACGACGGGATCATCATCGACCCCGCGTCCTCGCCGTCGCGTGCCGTGCTGCCGAAGGAGCTGCTGCAGCGCGCCGTCGATCAGGCCGACCCGAAGCTCACCGTCAAGACGCTGCTCGCCGCCGAGCGTACGCCCGAGGTCGCCGGCAAGGTGGCGGAGGCTCTGACGCACGTGCCGCTGTGGGTCGCCGTCGGCACGGCGGAAGGCGGAGTACCGGGTCTCGCTGAGGGTCGTGACGCCGACGGGGCGCGGTACCTCGAGGTGTACTCGCACCCGCTCGAGGTCGCCGTCATGGGCCGCGGCGACAACGCCGCACCGATCACCGGCGCCCAGCTCTCCCGCGCGCTGCGCGGCGACGCAGCAATCACCGGCGTCGTCGTGGACCCGGCGGGTCCGTGGATCCGCGTCACCCGTGACGAGCTCGCCCCGGTGCTCGCCCTGACCGCCTGACGGCTCGCTCGCCTGTTCCGGCGCGCTCACCTGTCCCGGCTCACTGCCGACGGTTCGGTCCGGCGCCGCCTCCGGGGGTTGACACGCGCGCGTCCGGGCGTAACCTATTCAACATAGACGTTGATAAAGGGATGAGTTGATCAATGGACGATCAGGAGCTGGATCGGGCGTTCGTCGCACTGGGAGACCCCGTGCGCCGCGCGATGATCGCACGCCTGAGCCGGGGCCCCGCCACGGTGGGCCAGCTGGCCGAGCCGTTCCCGATCACCATGCAGGCCGTCTCTCGCCACATCAAGGTGCTCGAAGACGCCGGCCTCGTCACGAGGTCTCGCGACGCGCAGCGCCGCCCCGTGCATCTGGAGGCGGCCGCCCTGGAGCAGCTCACGGCGTGGATCGACCGCTACCGGCTCGACGCTGAGCGTGCCTACCGGCGGCTCGACGCGGTGCTGGCGGCCGCGGGGACCGTCCCCGCGTCACCTCCCTCACGGACCCCTCGCACGACCGACACGAAGAAGGAGAAGGAATCATGAGCAACCCGCTCATCATCGAGGCCGTTCCCGGCACCTCGTACGCCGACATCACGCGCGAATTCGACGCGCCGGTCGAGGCCCTGTTCCGCGCCCACGCCGATCCGGAGCTGTTCCGGCAGTGGATCGGCCCGGGCGAGGAGCGCACCGAGATCACCCACTGGGACTTCCGCACGGGCGGCGGGTACCGCTTCGTGCAGCGCGACGGCAACGGCGAGTACGCCTTCCGCGGGGTGTTCCACACCATCCGCGAGAACGAGCTGATCATCCAGACGTTCGAGTACGAGGGCTGGCCGGACCAGGTGAGCATCGACGCCATCCGCTTCGAGTCGCTCGAGGGCGGCCGCTCGCGGATCGCCGACCACAGCGTGTTCTCGAGCATCGAGGCGCTCGAGGCCATGCAGTCCGAGGGCATGGAGCGCGGCATGCGCGAAGGCTACGAGAAGCTCGACGAGCTGCTCGCCGCGGAGAGCTGAGCCATGGGCAAGGTCGTCTGCTCCGCATCCATGTCGCTCGACGGCTTCGTCGCCCACGAGGACAACGACCCCGGGCGGCTGTTCGACTGGTACGAGGCCGGAGACGTCGAGGTCGTCACCGCGAGCGAGCCCGCGGCGTTCCACCTCACCCCGACGAGTGCCGACTACTGGCGGGACTGGGTCGGCCAGATCGGCTGTCTCGTCGTCGGACGGCTGCTGTTCGACATCACCGACGGCTGGAAGGGTGAGCATCCGCTCGGCGTGCCGTTCGTCGTCCTCACCCACGCGGCACCGACGGACTGGGCCCACGCCCACACCGGCAACGCCCACTTCGTGACCGACGGCATCGAGGCGGCGATCGCCCGGGCGCAGGAGATCGCCGGGGACCGCACGGTCGCCCTCGCGGCGGGCACGGTGGCCGGCCAGGCACTGGCCGCCGGCCTCGTCGATGAGGTCGCCGTCGACCTCGTGCCGGTCGTGCTCGGCAGCGGTCACCGCTACTTCGCCGACGTCGACCCCGCCGCCGCGCGGCTGGGCGACCCTACGACGATCATCCCCAGCACCCGGGTCACGCACATGGTGTTCCCCGTCGAGCGGTAGGCGAGCGCGCGGTGGCGGTCGCCACCCCCCCCGGGCGGGTGGCCTCTGTCGCAGCTGCCCGCTAGCGTCGGACCATGGCGTCGGAGCGCATCACCCTCACCGTTCCCGGTCCGGACGGCGACCGCGAGGTCGGGATCTCGAATCCCCGCCGCGTGATCTGGCCGGAGCTGGGGATCACCAAGCAGGAGCTGGCCGAGTACCTCATCGCCGTGAGCGGCCCGTTCCTCGCCGCGAACGGCGACCGGCCGGTGTCGCTCGAGCGCTTCCCCGAGGGGGTGGACGGCGAGCGGTTCTACTCCAAGAACCCGCCGAAGGGGGCGCCCGGCTTCGTCGAAGCGCAGACGGTCACCTACAACAGCGGGCGACGGCATCCGCAGATCATCCTCACCGAGATCGCTGCGGCGGTCTGGGCGGTCCAGATGAACACCATCGTGTTCCACCCCTGGGCGTCGCTGACGGCGAACACCGATAACCCCGTAGAGCTGCGCATCGATCTCGATCCGCAGCCCGGCACGGATTTCGCGGATGCCGCCGCCGTCGCGCCCGCCATGCGCGACGTGCTCGCCGAGGCGGGTCTGACGGCGTTCCTCAAGACGAGCGGCAACCGCGGCATCCACGTGTTCTGCCCGATCGAGCCCGAGTGGGAGTTCCTCGACGTGCGCCACGCCGTCATCGCCGCCGGGCGTGAGCTGGAGAGGCGCCTGCCCGACAAGGTGACGATGAACTGGTGGAAGGAAGAGCGCGGCGAGCGCATCTTCATCGACTTCAACCAGGCGAACCGCGACCGGACGATGGCGGGTGCCTACAGCCCGCGGGCGCTGCCCGCGGCCACCGTGTCGACGCCCCTCACGTGGGACGAGCTCGAGGCGGGCGTCGACCCGACCGCTTTCACGGTGCGTACCGTGCCGGAGCGCCTCGCCGAGATCGGCGACCCGTGGGCCGACCTGCTGGCGAAGCCGGGACGCATCGACACGCTGCTCGAGTGGTGGCAGCGCGACCTCGGCGAGGGACTCGGCGAGCTGCCCTTCCCGCCCGACTTCCCGAAGATGCCGGGTGAGCCGCCGCGCGTGCAGCCGAGCCGCATCAACCCCGAGAACTGGCCGAAGGATGAGTGAAGGCCTCACCGATCCTCGCGGTCGTCCCGCCGCTCGGCGTTGAGAGCTAGGTGCTTTCAGGGTCGAAGCCGAGGGCGGCGCGTCCGCCGTCGACGGGGATGACCGCTCCGGTGATGAAGTCCGACTCGGACGACAGCAGGAAGGCGACCGCGCGGGCGACGTCGAGAGGCCGGCCGATGCGCCCGAGCGGGTGCAGCGCGGCCATCTGCTCGTCGGCATCCGAATGCGCACGCCGGTACTCCTCGTAGCGCTCGGTCGTGATCGAGCCCAGCGCGACCGCATTGACGCGGATGCCGTGCGGGCCGTGGTCGACGGCAGCTGCGCGCGTGAGCCCCTCGACGGCCGCCTTCGCGGTGGCGTACGGCAACGCGCCGCGGACCGGACGCTGCGCCTGGTGGGACGACACGTTCACGATCGAGCCCGGCCGCTCGTGGGTGAGGAAGTGCTGCACCGCGGTGTGGCACCCGACGAGGGCGAGGCTGAGGTTGAGCGTGACGAGGGCGCCGATCTCGTCGGCGGAGGCCGTGGCGAGGCCTGCGTCGCGGAAGACGGCGGCGTTGTTGACCCAGCCGCTCAGCTCGCCGTGCGTCTCGGCAAGGTCGGCGGCAGCCGCGGCCGCGGCAGCATCGCCTGCGTCGCCGGGGAGGTGATGGACTCGCGAACTCGCCTCCGCAGCGGGCGCCGGGTCGAGATTGACCACGTGTCCGATCGACGAGAGGTGCTCGGCGATGACGGCGCCGACGCCGCCGCTCGCACCGGTCACGACGAACGAGGGGGAGCGAGCACCGGCCATCGTCGGCTCAGACCAGGACGTCGGCCAGGTCGTAGGCGGCGACGACTTCGAGCTGCTCGTACGTGCACGAGCGAGGGTCGCGGTCGGGACGCCACCGCTCGAACTGCACCGTGTGGCGGAAGCGCCAGCCCTCGAGCTGGTCGTAGCGCACCTCGAGCACGCGCTCGGGGCGCAGCCGCACGAACGACGAGTCCGCGCGATCGGCTTGGAAGCGCGACTTCTCGCCCTCGCCGCGCAGCGCCTGGCCCTCGGCATCGCGCTCGACCAGCGGAGCCAGCTCGTCGATGAGCTCGAGCCTGCGCGCGTTGCTCCAGGCGGCGACGCCGCCGACGGGAAGCAGCGTGCCGTCTTCGCCGTAGAGGCCGACCAGCAGCGAGCCGACGCCCTCGCCGGACTTGTGGATGCGGTAGCCCATCGCCACGACATCCGCCGTGCGGGCGTGCTTGATCTTGAACATGGTGCGCTTGCCTGGTGCGTACGGCTGGTCGAGCGGCTTGGCGACGACGCCGTCCAGCCCGGCACCCTCGAACTCGGCGAGCCAGCGCCGCGCGAGATCGGGGTCGTCGGTGGTGCGCGTGATGTGGACGGGATCGGGCACGTGCCTCAGCAGGTCGACGAGGGTCTCGCGCCGGGTCGCGAACGGCTCGTTCTGCAGATCGCGGTCGCCGACGGCCAGCAGATCGAACGCGATGAACATCGCCGGCGTCTGCTCGGCGAGCATATTGACGCGGGATGCCGCGGGGTGGATGCGCTGCGACAGCGACTCCCAGTCGAGCCGGCGCCGGCCGTCGCGGTCGACCGGCACGACGATCTCACCGTCGAGCAGGCATGGCTCGGGCAGGACCCGGGCGAACGCCTCGACGAGCTCGGGGAAGTAGCGCGTCAGCGGCTTCGCCCCGCGCGAGCCGATCTCGACGTTCTCGCCGTCCCACGACACGAGCGCGCGGAACCCGTCCCACTTCGGCTCGTAGCTGAGCCCGGCCGGCACCTTCGCCGCATCGGGGACGTCGGGCACGGACTTCGCGAGCATCGGCGCGGGGATCTCGTACGGCATGCGCACCATCCTGCCGTGGTCCGCCGACACCCGACAGTGCTGACCCGGAGCCGGATGCCGCAGCCGCAATGCGGCCGGTTCAGGCCGAGGCGGACGCGGAAGCCGCCGCGGCGTACAGCGCTGCGGCCTCGGCACGGTTCGCGGCGCCGATCTTCGCGAGGATCGCCGACACGTGCACCGACGCCGTCTTGGGGCTGATGAACAGGCGCTGACCGATCTGCGGGTTGGTGAGCCCCTCGGCGATGAGCTCGAGCACCTGGAGCTCCCGCGGCGTGAGCGTCGCGACGATCCCTGCGCCCGCTTCGGCGCCGTTCCCGCTCGTCGCGAGACGGGCCCGCGTCGCGAGCTCGGTGGCCCAGCGCCCGACGCGCGCGACGCCCAGCGCCGGCGCCTCGGCCGCGATGGCGGTCAGCAGTGCGGCGGCCTCGTCGCGCTCGCCGGCGTCGATGAGGGCCCATGCCAGCCGGCAGCGTGCGGTCTGCAGGTACCAGACCGGCATGCCGCCGTCCGCCAGCTCGTCGACGATCCCGCGCCACGCCTCAACCCGCCCGGCTGCCGGTTCGGCGTCGGCGTCGGCGAGCACCGCCCGGACGAACCGCTCCATCAGCCGCGCGAGCGCGTTGTCGGGCCAGCCTTCGAGTGCCGCGCCGATGCGCGCCCGCACTGCAGGGTCGTTGCGGCGACCCGGCGCGAGCATCAGCAGCGCCGCGGTCACCAGCGCGTAGCGCCGCGTCCCGCGCGTGCCCGCGTCGGCTTCGGCGCCGGCGAGCACTTCGGCCGCGGCATCCGTCTGCGCATCCCCGCCGTGCAGGGTCAGCGCTGCCTCCGCGTGCTCGATCGCCCACCACTCGCCCTTCTCGGGGTAGAGGCGCCGGTACTCGTCGATCCGGCCGCGCTCGGTCGTGAGCAGGTCGTCGCGCTCGCTCGCCCGGTCGTCCCACGCGAGGTGCGACGCCACGAGGCGCACGACCGAGGCGCCGTCGACCGGGGTCATGAGCCGTCGCGCGCGCTGCACGTACCGGAGAGCGGCATCCGGCTGCCCTGTCGCGAACAGCGCGAACGCGAGCGAATGCGCGATCGACGCGCCTGAGCCGCGTTCGATGCCGGCACGTGCGACGTCTCCATAGTGCTGCGTTCCGACGACCACGGCCTGATCGAAGCGACCCACCTGCAGCAGCAGGCCGGTCAGCGCGGAACCCGCATACGCCCGCAGCGACGGGTCCAGCTTGAGCGTCACCGCCCGCTCGAGCGGCACGAGTGCGCCCAGCTGGTCGTCCTCGTCGCCGGAGATGCGCCACGCCTCCACCGTCAGCGCCACCGCCAGGGCGGCGTCGTCGCCGGCCTCCTCGGCGAGGGCGATCGCCCGCGCGGCGTGCTCCGCGGCCTGGGCGCCGTGTTCGTCGATCGCCATGTTGGTGAGCACGCGCGACAGCAGGATGCGCGCTCGGGGATCGTCGAGGCCTTCGAGCAACGAGACGGCCTCGTCGAGATCCTCCTGCCGGCCGTGGTGCTCGAGGTTGAAGGTCTCGACGAACCGCTGCCGCAGGAGACCCGCGCGCATGAGCGGGTCGTCCGGGCACACGGCCAGCCCCTCGTTGGCCGACCTCAGCGAACGCTCGGGGTCGCCGAGGTCGTGCCACGCCTGGGCCGCCGCGAGGTGCAGGGCCGGCAGGCTCGTGCCCGCCCTGGTCTCGGCATCCGGAACCTGGTCCCAGAGCTCCGCGAGGCGCTCGGCAAGCTTCGCCGAGGTCGCGGGCGAGAACCTCGACCGGGACTGCTGGAGCGCAGCCACGGTCGCGTCGAACGCGGCCGGAAGGTCGCGGGCGGCGAGCCAGTGCTCGGCGACGGCGGACGCGTCGTCGGGCGAATCGCCGCGATGGTCGCGAAGGTGCTCGGCGTAGCGGCGGTGCACGCGCACCCGCTCGCTCGGCAGGATCTCGCTCTCAACCGCCTCCCGGGTGAGTGCGTGGCGGAACACGTACCCCGCGCCGTCCGCGGCGATCACGCGGGTGTCGATGGCCTCGCGCACGGCCAGGTCGAACGCGCGCTCGTCGAGCGACGCCACGGCCGCCAGCACGTCGTCGTCGACGTGCACGCCGCCGGCGGCCATCGTGCGCACGACCTGCTGCGCGTCTGCGCCGAGGCGGGCGTAACGCGCGAGGACGAGCTCGCGCAGGGTGTCGGGCAGGGCGCGGTCGCCGAGGTCGACCAGCTCCTCGACGAGGAACGGGATGCCGCCGCTGCGCTCCGCGAGCGCTTCCACCACGCGCGGGTCCACACCGCCGGCCAGCTGGGCGACCTGCTCGGCCACTTCGTCGGGCGAGAGCGGCGTCACTTCGACGCGCACGACCGAGCGGGTGCGGTCGAGCTCGGCGAGCACCGGCCGCAGCGGGTGGAAGCGGTCGATGTCATCGGAGCGATACGTCGCGACGATGGTGAGGCGCCGGCCGCGGAGCGTGCTGGCCAGGGTCTTCAGCAGCGCCATGGTCGCGGCATCCGCCCACTGCAGGTCTTCGAGCACGACGACGACGTGCCGGCGCCGCGAGAGCTGCTCGAGGAGCACCTCGATCGCCTCCGCGAACTGGCCCGCGGGCTCGTCGGATTCCGTGGGCTCGTCGCCGATGCCGGGAACGAGCGCTGCGAGGCTCGCGATCGCCGCGGCAGATCCCGCGGCGTCGCGCAGGGCGTCCGTGCCCACAGCGGCGTGCAGGTCGCGCAGCACGCGACGGATCGGGCCGAACGGCGCGCCGATCGGCCCGAGGTCGACGCATTGGCCGAAGGCGACGACGGGCGCTTCGCCCGGTGCCGTGCGGGCGCCGAGCGGGTCCGCAGTGACCAGAGCGAGGAACTCCTGGACCAGTCGCGTCTTGCCGACCCCCGCCTCGCCGCGCACGACGACGGTGCGCGGGGCGCCGGCGACGCCGTCGTCGAACGCCTCGAGCAGCGCGGCCAGCTCGGCATGCCGGCCGACCATGCGCGGGCTCGAGTGGAGTGCGGGCATGGTCATATGGTGGCACCTCCTGCGCGCGGGCGGAGCCTCACCGGGTCGCGAGCGACGACGGCCGCCGGCCGGAGCGGCGCCGCCAGGAGCCTCGGCGGGCGTGAGCGGCGGAGGCCACCGCCGGGCGCGATCCGCCGTCCGCGGTGCCGTCCACCCGGCACTGGGCGTCGGCGTCGCGCTCGGCGCGCTGGGCGCGCAGCGCGACCTCTCGCCGCAGGTCGTCGGCGCGGTGGGCCTCGAGGATCGAAGCGGTGTACGTCGTGTCGTTCATGTGCGTCTCCTGTCGGGCGGCTCGCGGCGGGCGGGCTCCGTACGAGGTCGACTCTCGTCTCTAAGGGGCCGGGCGGCCATCGGGCGGATGCCTTATCTGCGGCATCCGCGGTCTCAGATCGGGCGGCGGTCGCCGGACGGACGAAGGGAGCGGAGTCGGTCGGCTCCGCTCCCTTCGGCGCACCCCGGGTCACAGGTCCGGGTGCGCATCCCCGCCAGAAGTCGGAGCAGGCGATGCGGCTACGCGACGGCGGCGGTGCGCGGGTCGCGGTGGATCGCGGCGCGGAACCACGCCACGAGCGCACGACCGTGCGGGCGCTCGGCCGAG
The DNA here is from genome assembly GCF_031085295.1 of Microbacterium psychrotolerans. Classification (GTDB taxonomy): domain Bacteria; phylum Actinomycetota; class Actinomycetes; order Actinomycetales; family Microbacteriaceae; genus Microbacterium; species Microbacterium psychrotolerans. The sequence continues at coordinate 472,077 of NZ_JAVFWO010000003.1, forward strand.
CGGCCCTGCTCGCGCTGCGCGACCATCAGCTCGTTCTCGCGAGCGAGGTCGGCCGCGCGGTGGTGGTCGAGGATGTAGCCGGTGAAGGTGGTGTCGTTCATGAGTCTCTCCTGTCTGCGGCGGAACGTCGGAGGGTTCCGGTTGTGCTGACAGGTACGACTGTCCTCGCTAAGGCGGGTCCGCCCCATCGGGCGATCGCCTTGTCTTGACGGCCGGGGTGCCTTAGACCGACCGCGCCGCGGACTAAGGCGGCGAGCCGCGACCAGGGCCGCGTCAGGCCTCGGCCCCGCGACGGGCCGTGGGCTCAGCGCGCGACGGGCCGCTTCGGCCGCGCCCAGCGCGCGGGGAGGTCGGGGCCGTCCCAGACCTGGATGACGCCCCAGGCCGCGGCGGTGATGGGCACCGCGAGCACCGCTCCGACGATGCCGCCGAGGACCGTGCCGACGGTCAGGGCGACCAGGATGACGAACGCGTGCAGCTTCATCGACCGGCCCATGAGCACGGGCTGCAGGAAGTTGCCCTCGAGCTGGTTGACGAGCACGACCACCCCGACGACCAGGAGGGCGTTGATCGGCCCGTTCGCGACGAGTGCGACGAGCGCCGCCACGATGCCGGCCACCGTCGCGCCCACGATGGGGATGAAGGCGAGCAGGAAGACGAGCACCGAGAGGGGGATCGCCAGCGGCACCTGAAGGATGAGCAGACCGATCAGGATGCCGATGGCATCGACGGCGGCGACGGTCGCCGTGCCGCGCACGTACGAGCCCAGCACCGTCGTGGTCTTGTCGCCGATGCGGCGCGCGCGCAGATAGTTCTCCCCGCGGAACGGCCGCAGCATGAACTCCCACATCTGCGGACCGTCCTTGAGGAAGAAGAACAGGATCGTCACCATGAGCACGAGCCCGGTCACGAAGTTCGCGACCGCCCCCACGCCGGCGAGCGCGCCGGAGCCGAACTGCGCGCTTGTGACGAAGTCGGTGAGCGTCTTCACCCACTCGTCGATCTGATCAGGCTGCACGAAGTCGAACGGCAGCGACTGCATCCAGGCGAGCAGACGCTGGAAGCCGTCTTCGGCCTGCGCGTACAAGTCGTCCCACTGGTCGCGCACCGCCCACACGATGAGCCAGCCCAGGAGGCCCAGGATCACGACGATGGCGAGCAGCGTGATCACTGTCGCGAGGATCGATGGGATGCCGCGCCGCCGCATCCAGCTCATCACCGGGTTGAACGCGCACGCGAGGATCAGTGCGATGACGAGCGGGATCGTGACGAGGGTGAGCGACTGGATCGCGAAGAAGATGGCCGCGGCCACCGTGACGACCACGATGATCTGGATCGCCCGGATGCCGAGCTTGCCGAAGCCGTCGGCCCACAGGCTCCAGGGTGCGCGGGTCGCGCGCGGCTCCACGTCGTGCGATTCGACGACGACGCGCTGGGGGTCGTTCCGGAACAGTCCCATGCGCCGAGGGTATTGGCAGGCGGCAGCCGGGGCGTGCGGGTTGCGCGCGTGGCGCGGGCGGACTATGCGAACGCGCTCATCCCGGTGATGTCGCGGCCGATCAACAGCGCCTGCACGCTCTCGGTGCCCTCGTAGGTGTGGATCGCCTCGATGTCGGCCATGTGCTGCATGACGCCGTTCTCGAGCAGGATGCCGTTGCCGCCGAGCATGTCGCGCGCCGTCGACGCGATCCGGCGCGCGGCGCGGGTGTTGTGGTACTTCGCCAGCGACGCCTGGGTGGGCCGAAGTTCGCCGCGCTCCTCGAGGTCGGCCATCCACCGGCAATAGAGCTGCATCGCGGTGAGCTCTTCGAGCATGTTCGCCAGGCGCTCCTGCACCATCTGGAACTTCGCGAGGGGCTTGCCGAACTGGACGCGCTGCTGCGAGTAGGCGAGGGCGGCCTCGTAGCAGGCCGTGGCGTGGCCGAGCGCCGACCATGCGACGCCCGACCGTGTCGAGTAGAGGACGGTCGAGGCGTCCTTGAAGCTCTTCGTTCCGGGAAGGACGGCATCCGACGGCACGCGCACGCCGTCGAGCACGATGTGGGCCTGATGGATGCCGCGCAGCGACGCCTTTCCCTGGATCACCGTGCCGACATAGCCCGGCGTCTTCTGCTCGACGAGGAAGCAGCGCACCGCGCCGTGGAACTCGTCGCCGGGGGACTCGACGCGCGCCCACACGAAAGTGATGCCGCCCGAGGCGCCGTTGCCGATCCACTTCTTGGCGCCGTCGAGGACCCACTCGTCACCCGCGCGCCGGGCGACGGTCTCGAGCGATACGGAGTCGGATCCGTGGTCGGGCTCGGTGAGCGCGAAGGATGCAGGGACCTCGCCCCGGGCTACCGGCACCAGCCAGCGCTCCTGCTGCGCGTCGCTGCCGAACAGCGCGAGAGTGCGCAGGGCAAGGCCGCCCTGGACAGCGAGCACGGTGCCCAGCGATCCGTCGCCGCGCGAGATCTCCATGTTGACCAGGCCCGCCGCCAGGGGAGAGAGGCGCGTGAGCGCCGGGTGCACGATGCCGTCGTTGAAGAGGTCGAGCCCGCCCATCCGCATCGCGATGTCGAGCGGATACTCCGCGCTGTCCCACGCGTCGAGCATGCGCGTGCCGACCTCGTCGATGTACGCCTCGGCGCGCTCCCACGCCTCACGGTCGGCGGCGGGGATGTCGGCGAACACCGCGTAGTAGTCGGTGCCGCGGCGCGCGGTGACGTCGTAGCCTTCGACGCTCTGACCGGGGCGGGGCTGGAAGTCGGTCACGATCGGACTCCTGACGCGTGCTGACGGGTGGTGCGGCATCCGGTTCGGATGGAACTGAATCCCACGACACATCGTACTCAGTCCCACCGGGTTTCGTGTCGGCGGTCGTTCTCCTGGGCTTGCCCCTCCGGGTCCGCGAAGGCGGAGTGGGCCTCCTGCTGTGCTACGGTGGGAAAACCGACCAGCCGGTATGTCGCAAGGAGGCGCCATGACCCATGTCGACCACACCCGTCGCTTCGAGGGCACAGTCTCGCTCGTGACGGGCTCCAGCCGCGGCATCGGCTTCGCGATCGCCCAGCGCATCGTCGGCGAGGGCGGGACGGTCGTGCTGACGGGCCGCAAGCAGGACGCACTCGACGCCGCCGTCGCGGAACTCGGCGACACCGCCTCGGCGGTCGCCGGTCGCGCCGACGACGCCGAACACCGCGCCGCCGTGTTCGCGCACATCACGCAGCGGCACGGCCGGCTCGATCACCTGGTCAACAACACCGGCATCAACCCCGTGTACGGCCCGATCGTCGACATCGACGCCGAGGCCGCGCGCAAGATCCTCGAGGTCAACGTGGTCGCGACACTCGACTGGACGCGCGCCGCGCTCGCCGCCGGGCTCGCCCGCTCCGTCGTCAACATCGCCTCGGTCGCAGGTCTCGGCGCCAGCCCCGGCATCGCGTTCTACGGCATCTCGAAGGCCGCGCTCATCAACCTCACCGCGCAGCTCGCCTACGAGCTGGCGCCCGGCATCCGGGTGAACGCCGTCGCGCCGGCCGTGATCAAGACCGCATTCGCGCGGGCCCTGTACGAAGGGCACGAAGCCGAGGCCGCCGCCGCCTATCCGCTGGCGCGGCTCGGCGAGCCGGCCGACGTCGCCGGCCCGGTCGCGTTCCTGCTCTCGGACGACGCCGCGTGGATCACCGGCCAGACGGTCGCGATCGACGGCGGCGCCGGCATCCGTCCGCTCGTCTGACGGGGAGCGCCGCCGGTTCGGGTGAAGGATGAAGGCATGAAGGATTCCCACGTCGCCGACGACGTCACCCGCGCCGCCGTCGAGCTGTTCGCCCGCCAGGGGTACGCCAACACGAGCGTGCAGCAGATCGTCGAGGCCGCCGGCGTCACCAAGGGCGCGATGTACCACTACTTCGAGTCCAAGGACGATCTGCTCTTCGGCATCTATGAGCGCCTGCTGAACCTCCAGAAGGCGCACCTCGACCGGATCATCGCCCGCGGCGGCACCGTCGACGAGGTGCTGCGCGCGGTCTGCGTCGACGTGCTCGAGACCTCGATCGACTCCATGGAGGAGGGGGCGGTGTTCTTCCGCAGCCTCAACATGCTGTCGGCGCCCCGGCAGCAGGAGGTCACACGCCGCCGGCGCGCTTACCACGACGAGTTCGCCGAGCTGATCTCGCGCGGGCAGTCCGAGGGCCTGTACCGCACCGACATCCCGCTCGCGATGCTCGTCGCCCACTTCTTCAGCGACGTGCACTACCTATCGCACTGGTACTCGCCCGAGGGTCCCGAAGACAAGACGCTCGTCGCCGAGCAGCTGACCGACCTGTTCCTGACCAGTCTGAGGAGAACGGATGCCGCAACCTGACGAGGCCGTGAGGCCCGATGCCGCCGCTGCTCCGCCTTCGTCGATGCGCGCGTGGCGCGTGACACGGCTGGGTGAGCCCGCCGAGGCGCTGTCGCTGGACACCGTTCCCGTGCCCGTACCCGCCGCCGGCGAGGTGCTCGTGAAGGTCGCTGCCGTCGCGGCCAACTTCCCCGACGTGCTGCTGTGCCGGGGCGAGTACCAGGTGAAGCCCGAGCTGCCGTTCAGCCCCGGCATCGAGTTCGTCGGCACGGTCGCCGCGCTCGGCGACGGGGCCTCCTCGGTCGCGATCGGCGAGCGCGTGGTGGGATCGAAGATCGGCATGCTGTCGGAGTACGCGGTGCTCCCGGCATCCGATGTGTGGGCGGCTCCGTCCTCGCTCTCGGATGCCGAGGCTGCGGGACTGACGGTCGCCTACCAGACCGCGTGGTTCGGGCTCCACCGGCGTGCGGCGCTGCAGCGGGGCGAGTGGCTGCTGGTGCACGCCGCCGCCGGCGGTGTCGGAATCGCCGCGGTGCAGCTCGGCGTCGCGGCAGGCGCCCGCGTCATCGGCGTCGTGGGCTCGGAGGCCAAGGCCGCCGCGGCACGGGAAGCGGGCGCCGAGATCGTGCTGGTGCGCGGGGTCGACGACCTCGTCGCCGCGGTCAAGTCCGCGACCGGCGGCCACGGCGCCGACGTCGTGTTCGACCCAGTCGGCGGCGCCGCGTTCGACGCATCGACGAAGTGCATCGCGTTCGAGGGGCGGATCGTGGTGGTCGGCTTCGCCGGCGGCACGATCCCGACCGTGCCCGCCGGGCACGTGCTCGTCAAGAACTACTCGGTGGTGGGGCTGCACTGGGGGCTGTACCCACGCGTGCGCCCCGACCTCATCGACGAGGCCCGCGCCGCCCTGACGCGGTCGGCCGACGAGGGGCGGATCCGCCCCGTGGTGGACCACGTCGTGCCCTTCGCCGAGGCGCCGCGGGCGCTGACGGCGCTGGCGTCGGGCACCACGGTCGGGCGCGTCGTCATCTCGGTGTCGTCGTGACCGCGGATCGGTTCGGGCTCGAGGGCCGGGTCGCGCTCGTCACCGGCGGCGTCCGCGGCATCGGCGCGGCGTATGTGCACGGGCTGCACGAGTCCGGGGCGCGCGTCGTGATCGCCGACATCCTCGATGACGACGGAGCGGCGCTCGCCGCTGAGCTCGGCGATCGTGCGCTGTTCGCGCACCTCGACGTGACCGACGAGGGGGACTGGGATGCCGCGGTCCAGGCGGCCGTCGACGCGTTCGGCGCCGTCGACGTCCTGGTGAACAACGCCGGCATCGCCAACGCGGCTCCCATCGAGCACCTGACGACCGAGAAGTGGAATGCCGTCATCGCGGTGAATCTCACCGGCGTCTTCTTCGGCTGCCGCGCCGTCGTGCCGATCATGAAGGCGCGAGGGCGCGGCTCCATCATCAACATCTCGTCGGTCGAGGGCATGCGGGGAAGCCCGGGGCTGCACGGCTACACCGCCGCCAAGTTCGGCGTGCGCGGACTGTCGCAGTCGCTCGCCGTCGAGCTCGGCCCGTTCGGCATCCGGGTGAACTCGGTGCACCCCGGCTTCATCAACACGCAGATGACGACGCGGATCGACCCCGCGCATCTGGACATCCCGCTCGGGCGGCCGGGTGAGCCGTCGGATCTCGCCGGCACCATCGTCTTCCTCGCCTCCGACGCCTCGTCGTTCACGAGCGGTGCCGAGTTCGTCGTCGACGGCGGCATGATCGCCGGCATCCCGCACAAGTAGCCGCGGCGCGGGGCAGCGCGAGCCGATGAGCTCCGACGCCTCGCGTCTGAGCCGCGACGCCGGCCGGCTCCACAGGCGTCCGGGCCGGTGACCTCCCGGTCAGGCCTTGCCGGCTACACGTGTCGCCGTCGACTCGATCCTGCGGAAGGCGCGGTCTCGGACCTTCGCCACCGCGGGATCGTTCCAGACGTCCGTGGCGATACCGCTGAGTTCACGGAATCGACTCGCACCGGCTTTCGCGCCGATCACATACGCGACGGCGGCGGCCGCCAATCCGAGCACGGCGGCCAAGATGTAGGGCTTCTGCATGGTCATTCTCCAGAGGGTTGTTGACGGGCATGTCGCTCGTCGTCGGTGGTGTCGGGGGACTCGGGCGCACCGCCCGAGGCGGTGTCGGCGTCAGCGTTCTCGCCTGGCACGCCCTGGGTGTTGTGCTGGTCGCGGTCAGTCATGTCGTGGACGCTATGTCCCCCGAGGTCGCTCGGCGCGGGGGTTGACGAACGGCGACGACAGTGCCATCGAACGCCGCGGTCGCTGCTTCGTGTCGAGCCGAGAACGGACCCGACGACATCGGGCCGTCGTCGCCGATGGAGCGTCACAATCGTGCAACAAGTACATACCGCCCGGTCGGTTTCTGCGATAAGGTGAGCGCACCCGACACGAAGAGGTGCCGATGAACCCCCACGCCGACCCCCCGGTCGATTCACCCGCGGACGCCGACGCGCACTCCGCACGACCGAACTCAGCACCCGTTGCCGCGCCGGCGGCGATGGGGGAAACGGATGCCGCCGCGGGCGTCGTCCCGCGACTGGAGGTCGCCGGCCTCACCGTCGCGTTCGGCGGTCTTACCGCCGTCGACGGCGTGTCGTTCGACGTTCGCCCGGGGGAGGTCGTCGCGCTCATCGGGCCCAACGGCGCCGGCAAGACGACCGTCTTCAACGGGGTGTGCGGGCTCGTACGGCGCCGCGGCGAAGTGCGCGTCGACGGGGCGTCGGCCCCGCGCCGCACGGCTGGACTCACAGCCCGTGGAGTGAGCCGCACGCTGCAGGGCCTCGGTCTCTTCACCGGACTGACCGTTCGCGAGAACGTGCTGCTCCCGGTCGCCGGGCGGCGCGATGCCGATGCGCTCGTGGCCACGCAGTTGCGCGAACTCGACCTCGACGCGCTCGCCGACCGGCCGGTCGCCGCGCTGTCGTACCCCGACCGCAAGCGCGTCGCGCTCGCGCGGGCGCTGGTGACCCGACCGCGGCTGCTGCTCCTCGACGAGCCGGCGGGGGGACTCGGCGCTGACGACATCGCCGCGCTCGGCGAGGTGGTGCGCGGTGTCGCGGGAGGGGGCTGCGCGGTGCTCCTCGTCGAGCACCACGTCGACTTCGTGATGGGTCTGGCCGACCGCATCGTCGTCCTCGACTTCGGCCGCGTGATCGCGCGCGGCACCCCGGACGAGGTGCGCACGGATCCGCGCGTCGAAGAGGCGTACCTCGGTGTGAAGGCGACCGCATGAGCGCCCCCGCATCGACCAGGACCCGCGGCGCGGTCGAGATCCAGTCCCTCACCGTGGGATACGGCGGAGCACCTGTGCTCCACGGCGTCGGCTTCGCGCTCGCCCCGGGCGAGATCGTGGCGCTCCTGGGAGCGAACGGCGCCGGCAAGACTACGCTCCTGCGCACGCTGGCCGGGCTGGTGCCTGCGGCATCCGGCACCCTCGTCCTCGATGGCGACGACCTCGCGAACTTCCGCACCGAGGACCGCGCCCGACGGGGACTCGCCCTCGTGCCCGACGGGCAGAGCGTGGTCGGCGAGCTCACGGTCGACGAGAATCTGCGACTCGGTGCGCTCTGGCGGCACCGTGGGGCCGCACGGGAGCGCGCCGTCGCGGAGATCTACGACGTGTTCGAGCCGCTCGCCCGTCGCCGCACGAGCGCGGGGCACCAGCTGTCCGGCGGGGAGCGGCAGATGCTCGCCGTCGGGCGCGCGCTGATCGCCGATCCCGTGCTCCTCGCGCTCGACGAGCCGTCGCTGGGGCTCGCGCCCCTCGTCGTCGCGCAGCTGATGGGGACGCTGCGGGATGCCGCCGCCAGCCGTGGCCTGACCGTGCTGCTCGCCGAGCAGAACGTCACCAGCGCCCTGTCGATCGCCGACCGCGGCGTCGTGCTCGACCTCGGCCGCGTCGCGGCCGACGCGCCGGCCGCCGCGCTCGCCGCCGATGAGACCCTCCGACACGCCTACCTGGGATTCTGATGGACCGACTGCTCTTCCTCCTGGCCACCGGCCTCGCGCGCGGCGCGATCTTCGCACTGTTCGCACTGTCACTGGTGCTGATCTGGCGGGCCGCGCGCATCGTGAACTTCGCGCAGGGCGCGATGGCGCTCGTCGCGACGTACGCCGCGTTCGCGGTGACCGGCCTCACCGGCTCGTACTGGGCGGGCCTGGCGTCCGGCCTCATCGCCGGCGCCGCCATCGGCCTCGGCGCGGAGCGCGGCCTCATGCGCTTCGCCCCGCACAGCAGCCCGCTGTCGGGAGTGATCGTGGCGATCGGGCTGGTGATGGTGCTGCAGTCGCTGCTCGGCATCCTGTTCGGGGCGCAGTACCGTCCGATGCGCGCGCCGTTCGACGACAGCCCGATCACGATCGGCGGCGTGCCGCTGCTGTCGCCGTACGACGCGTTCGTGCTCGTCGTCGCGTTGGTGGTAATGGCGGTGCTGGCTCTGCTGTTCACCCGCACCTCGCTCGGGCTCCAGCTGCGCGCCTCGGCCTTCGCCCCGGAGGTGTCGCGCGTGCTCGGCGTGCGGGTGGGCCGCATGGTCACGATCGGCTGGATGCTGTCGGCCGCGGTCGCCGCGCTCGCCGCCATGCTGCTCGTGCCGACCGAACTGGGCCTCAACCCGCACGCCACCGACATGCTGTTCGTCTACGCCTTCGCGGTGGCGGTGGTCGGCGGGCTGGACTCGCCCGTGGGCGCGCTTGTCGGCGGGCTCGTCGTGGGTGTGGCGATGACGCTGGTGACGGGGTACCTCGGCGCGACGGTCGCCCCGATCGGCGTGCTGGTGCTGCTGGTCGGGGTGCTGCTCGTGCGACCCGGGGGCATCTTCTCGCTGCGGGAGGCGAGGAGCGCATGACCCGCCTGCTTCCGTCGCTGCGCGGCGTCCCCCGCGTGCTCGTGTTCGGCGCCGTGCTCACGCTGATCGCCATCGGCGGCACGTTCCTGCTCGACCCCTATCGCAACTTCCAGCTCGCCACGGTGGCGGCCTACTTCTGCGCGACCGCGGGGCTCACCCTGCTCATCGGGCAGAGCGGACAGCTCTCGCTGGGGCAGGCCGCGCTCATGGCCGCAGGCGGCTACGGCTACGCACTTACGACGAATGCGATGACGGATGCCGGGATCACCGGCATCCCGCGATTTCTCACCGGGATGCTGGTCGCGGTGGTCGTGTCGGCCGCACTGGGCTGGCTGCTCGGACTCGCCGCAGCGCGCCTGCGCGGACCGTACCTCGCCGGCGTGACGCTCACGCTCGTGATCGCCGTCCCCGCCGTCGCGGCCGTGTTCTCAGGCGTGCTGCGGGGCGACCAGGGCGTCCAGATCGCCTACGACGGCGTGCCGCCCGCGCTCGACCGGCTCATCGCCGTCGAGCAGTGGCAGGCGTGGGTCGCGATCCTCGTCGCGGGCGTCGTCGTCACCGCGCTCGCTGCCTTCGCCGGCGGACGCCTCGGACTGCGGATGCGGGCCGTGCGCGACGACGAGACCGCCGCACGCCTCAACGGCGTGCGCTCCGGCGGCGTGAAGGTGACCGCGTTCACCGTCAGCTCGGTGGCCGCCGGCGCCGGCGGCGCGGTGCTCTGCTTCGTGACGCAGTCCGTGAGCCCGGGCGCGTACACCCTCGCGTTCTCGCTGCTGCTCGTCGTCGCGGTCGTGCTGGGCGGCCTCGGCAGCATCGGCGGCGCGGCGATCGGCTCGGCGCTCATCGTGCTGCTGCCGTGGCTGCTCGGGGCCGCGACGGCCGCGCTTCCGCTGCCGGTCGAGGTCGCGCAGCGCTTGTCGGGCAACCTCTCGATCCTCGTGTTCGGCGTGCTCCTGATCGTGGTCATGCTCGCGTGGCCGGGCGGCCTGGCGAGCCTCCGCCGCCGCGGACGCTCGAGTGCCAGGAACCGCGACCGGGTGCCTTCCCGGACTCCCGATGCGCAGAAACATGCTCTTTCGCGCTCTCGGGACGCCGGGGCGCCCGGCACGGATCGCCAGCCCGAGGACGCCGGGGCGCGGCATCCGGAACCCGTCTTCTCCTCCGCACCCAACTCCCCAACCGCACCACACAGAAAGAGGTGACCATGTCACAGCACTCCCTCACGCGCCGCGTCGCGGCGCTGGTCGGCGCATCGGCCGTCGCCGTCGCGCTCGCCGGCTGCAGCACGCCCGCCGCCCCGGGCGGCGCCGACGAGGCCGTCCCCGGCGTCAGCGACGACACCGTGACGATCGGCACGCACACGCCGCTGACCGGGCCGGCCGCCGCCGGCTACTCGTCGATCTCGGCGGCCGCGACGGCGTATTTCGCCTATCTGAACGAGAACGGCGGCGTCCACGGCCGCGAGATCGAGTACATCGTCAAGGACGACGGCTACAACCCCGCGAACACGCAGACCGTGGTGCGTGAGCTCGTGCAGGAGGACGAGGTGTTCGCGATCGTGAACGGCCTCGGCACGCCGACGCACACCGCGGTCCTCGACTACCTCACCCAGAACGAGGTGCCCGACCTGTTCGTGGCGTCGGGTTCGACCAGCTGGAACCAGCCGGAGAAGTACCCGTACACGTTCGGGTTCAGCGCCGATTACGTCGTCGAGGGCGCGGCGCTCGCACAGTACGCCGCCGACGAGCACCCCGACAAGGTGGTGTGCCTGCTCGGCCAGGACGACGACTTCGGCGACGAGATGATCGAGGGCGCTGAGCTCGCCCTCGGCGCCGACGGGCTCGCCCAGGTGGAGCGGTACTCGGTCTCGAACCAGGACGTCGCGGCGCAGATCGGCGCCCTCAAGGCGGCGGGCTGCGAGATCAACATCCTCGCGACCATCAACGGGTTCACCGCGCTCGCGGTCGGGACCGCCGCGCAGATGGGCTGGTTCCCGATGTGGTTCTCGTCGTCGTCGGGCGCCGACTACGAGACGCTCGTCGGGTACCTGGGCGCCGACGTCGGACCGAAGCTCCTGCAGGGCCTCGTCGGCACCAACTACCTGCCGTCGGCGGGCGGCGACTCGGAGTGGGTCACCCTGTTCCAGCAGATCAACGAGGAGTACAACGACGGGGCGCCGTTCGACGGCAACACCATCTACGGCATGAGCGTCGCCTACCTGTTCGCCGAGGCCCTCGAAGCTGCGGGCGAGAACCCGACGCGGGAGTCGCTGGTCGACGCCGTGGGCTCGGGCGATCTCGCCGGCAACGGCATCCTCCCGCTCTCGTTCGGCGAGGACAGCCACGCGGCGTACCTGGGCGTCGGCATCACCGCCGTCGACCAGGGCGTGCAGGACTACGTCGGTGCGACCTACGCGGTCGACGGCGGCACCGTCACCGCGGTCGACCCGTCGCCCGTCGCGCTCTCGGGCGAGGGCGTTCCCGGCTCCTGATCGCCGCCACCAACGGCCCGGGCCCCTTCGGGTCCGGGCCGTCGGCGTCGTCGGCGTCGGCGCTCGGCGCCTGCGCATCCATCGCCCGGCGAGAGTCCAGTGGGTGGACGAGACCGTGGGCGTTTCCCACGGTCTCGTCCGCCCAGTGAGGTCTCGCGCAACCGGCGAGGGCTGAGCGGCGTCACCGCACGGGTGAGAACTGTGCGACCAGCTCGCGCTTGAGTACCTTGCCGCTCGAGCCCAGCGGCAGTGACGGCACGAGGTGCACGACCCGCGGGTACTTGTAGGCGGCGATGCGATCGCGCACGAACACCACGACCTCGTCGGGGTCGAGCTCGACGCCGTCGTGCGCGACGACCGCGGCGTGCACCTCCTGACCGCGGACGTCGTCTTCGACGCCGAACACAGCAGCGACGGCGATGCCGGGGTGCCGAGCGAGCACGGCCTCCACCTCGGTCGGATAGACGTTGTACCCCGACCGCACGATCATGTCCTTCTTGCGATCGACGATGGTGAGCACCCCGTCGGTGCACGTGCCCAGGTCGCCGGTGCGGAACCAGCCGTCGACGACGGCGGCGGCCGAGGCATCCGCCCGTCCGAGGTAGCCCTTGAACAGGTTGTGCCCGCGCACGACGATCTCGCCGAGGGCATCCTGCGCGTCGAGCAGCACGACCGTCTCGTCGACGTCGGGGTCGGCGATGGCGACGTCGACGCCCCACAGCGCGCGGCCGACGGTGCCGGGCCGGATCGGCTCGCGCAGCGGGTTCGACGACACGGTCGGTGCGGTCTCGGTGAGGCCGTACCCCTCGTGCACATCGGCGCCGAAGGCATCGCGGAAGGCCTCGAGCACGGCGACCGGCAGTGCGGCCCCGCCCGAGACGGCGTAGCGCAGCGGAGGGCGGGCGGACGAGCGACGGGCGGCCTCCAGCATTCCGACGTACATCGTCGGGACCGCGGTGAACACCGTCGCGCCGAGGTCGGCGGTGAGCGCCAGCGCCTCGTCGGCGTCGAACCGCGGCAGCAGGATGACGGATGCCCCGACCCGCAGCGCGATGTTCATCACGGCGGTCTGCCCGAAGGTGTGGAAGAGCGGCAGCCCGCCGAACACGACGTCGTCGGCGCGCAGGTCGAACGCGTCGATGAGCGTCGTGTGCACCTGTTCGACGATCGACAGGTGCGACCCGACGGCGCCCTTGGGCGTGCCGGTGGTGCCGCTCGTGTACAGGATGGTCGCCGCGTCGATCGGGCCGACCGAGTCGTGGCGGGGGATGGGCTCCGCCGCGGCGGCCTCGGCCTCGAGCCGGGGGAGGTCGGCGCCGGAGTCGGCCGGCAGCAGCACGGTGACCAGCGGCACGCCGGCCGCGGCCGCGGCAGGCACCGCCTCGCCCAGCAGCGGGGCGGCGACCACGAGGAGGTCCGCGCTCGCGTCGCGGAGCACGTAGGCGATCTCGTCGGCCTTGAAGAGAAGGTGCACCGGCACCACGATCGCGCCGAGCGACAGCGCGGCGTAATAGACGCGGGCGAAGTCCGGCACGTTCGGCACCAGCATCGCGACCCGGTCGCCCCGGCCGATGCCGCGTGCGCGCAGCGCTCCAGCGTAGGCGCGGGTCTGGTCCCACAGCTCGCGGTACGTCGTGCGCGTGCCGGCGAAGTGGAAGGCGGTGCGGTCCGCGTGGCGGACGGCCGACTCCGCGAGGATGCTCGCGACCGACAGGGTCGCGTAGCCCGCGCCGTCGATGGCCGGGTCGAGGGGATGGGTGGTCATGTCGGGCCTTCCGTCGTCGTTGATCGGTTGGGGAGTGACCGGATGCCGCCGGTCCCGCGGGGTCAGTCGCGCAGCTGTGCGCGGCCGAGGCTCGCGAGGTGCACCTCGTCGGGGCCGTCCGCGATGCGCAGCGACCGGACCCCGGCGTACAGCTCCGCCAGTGGGGTGTCGGACGAGACCCCCGCGCCGCCATGGAGCTGGATGGCGCGGTCCACGATCTGCTGCACCGCTCGCGGCACGGCGATCTTGATCGCCTGGATCTCGGTCATCGCGTGCCGGTTGCCCACGGTGTCCATGAGCCATGCGGTCTTCAGCACCAGCAGGCGCAGGGCCTCGAGCTGGATGCGGGCCTCGGCGATCCACTCGCGCACCACGCCCTGGTCGGCGAGCGGGCGCCCGAAGGCGTGCCTCGCGGACGCCCGTTCGATCATGAGCGCGAGGGCGCGCTCGCCCATGCCGAGCGCACGCATGCAGTGGTGGATGCGGCCGGGACCGAGCCGCGCCTGCGCGATGGCGAACCCGTCGCCTTCGCCGGCGATGAGGTTCTCGACGGGCACGCGCACCTCGTCGAAGGCGACCTCGGCATGGCCGCCGTGGTCGCGGTCGTCGTAGCCGAACACGCTCAGCGGGCGCACGATCCGCACTCCCGCGGCGTCGCGGGGGACCAGGATCATGGATTGCTGACGGTGCCGCGCGGCATCCGGATCGGTCTTGCCCATGACGATGAAGACCGCGGCGTCGGGATTCATCGCGCCGGTCGACCACCACTTGCGGCCGGTGATCACGTAGTGGTCGCCGTCCCGGCGGATGAGGGTGCCGATGTTCGTCGCATCGGATGACGCGACCTCGGGCTCGGTCATGCAGAACGCCGAACGGATGCGGGCGTCCAGCAGCGGCTCCAGCCAGCGCTCCTTCTGCGCGGGCGTGCCGAAGTCGTTGAGCACCTCCATGTTGCCGGTGTCGGGCGCGGCGCAGTTGAAGGCGGCCGGCGCGAGGCGCGGGCTCCACCCCGTGATCTCGGCGACGGGCGCGTACTGCAGGTTCGTGAGCCCGGCTCCACCGTGGTCGCCCGGAAGGAAGAGGTTCCAGAGGCCCTGTGCGCGGGCCTTCTGCTGGAGCTCGCGCACCACCGGGCGAACGGTCCAGTCGTCGGGTGTGGCAGCCAGCTGCTCGTCGAGGACGGGCTCGGCGGGGAGCACCTGCCCCTCGAGGAATGCTCGTGCCCGGTCGGTGTAGTCGCGGGTGGTCGCATCGGGGGCGAAGTCCATCAGTGCACCTCCTGTGTGCCGGCCCCGGTCGCGCCGAGGCCTGTGCGGGCGAGGGGTTCGACGAGCGCGCCCATGCGATCGAAGCCTTCGCCCACCGTGTCGCCGGCCTGATACCGGAAGTGGATGCCCTCGAGGATCACGGCCAGCTTGTACGCGGCGAACGCGCGGTACCACCGCAGGTCGGGCACGGCGATGCCGGCGCGCTCGGCGTAGGCGTCGGCGAGCTCCTCGAAGGACGGGTAGCCGGCGGCCGTATCGACGGCGCTGGGCACGACGCCGCCTCCGCCGGGCAGCTCGCCGATGTTCCAGTACAGGGCGAAGATGCCGAGGTCGACGAGCGGGTCGCCGATCGTCGCCATCTCCCAGTCGAGGATCGCCGAGATCCGCGGTTCATCCGGCTCGCCGACGACCAGCGCGTTGTCCAGGCGATAGTCGCCGTGCACGATCCCGGACCGAGCGGAGACGGGGACGCCGTCGGCGAGGCTCGACTGCAGCGCGTCGAGCACCGGCGTCTGGCGGGAGCGCGAGGCATCGAGCTGGCGGCGCCACGTCGCGAGCTGGCGCTCGAGGTAGCCGTCGGGGCGGCCGAAATCGCCGAGTCCGACGGCGGCGGCATCCACGGCGTGGAGGTCGGCGAGATGCCGGGCGAGGTCGAGGCTCAACCGCCGCACGCCGTCGGCCGTGTACTCGGCGTTCTGCTCGCGTCGAGCCAGGACCCGGCCCGCAGCGCGCTCCATCACGAAGAAGACGGTGCCGGTGACCTTTCCGGGCTCGGTGTCGTCGACCACGTCGATGGCCCGCGGAACCGGCACGGCGGTGCCTGCCAGCGCCGAGATGACGCGGTGCTCGCGGCGCATGTCATGCGCGCTGGACAGCACGTGCCCGAGGGGAGGGCGACGCACGATGAGCGGGATGCGGGCTCCGTCGATCGCGTACGTCAGGTTGCTGCGCCCCCCGGCGATCACCTCGGCGGTGAGCTCCCCGCCAGCGAGGTCCGGGTGCGCCTCGTGCAGCCACGCGGTCAACCCGGCGACATCCAGTCCCGGAACTCCGGTCATCCTCGACCCCTTCCCCGTCCCCGTCAGCGGGGTGGTGAACTCAGCATACCGGATGGTCGGTTTGTCGGGCGAACGCGTCGAACTTGTCCTTCCCAGCGCGGCTGAGGCGCGGCGCGATCACCGGCTTGCGAGGAGCCGGGACTGGATCGCGGAGCGAATCGGGGCCGGCACCGGAGTCGGGCGTCGGGTCTCGGCGTCCACGAACACGTGCACGAAGCGTCCGGTCGCGATCGGCTCGTCCTCGCCGGCACGGAGGATGCCGAGCGACCAGGTGACGCTCGTCGTTCCGAGGCGCTCGACACCGATCCCGACCTCGAGGGCGTCCGGGAAGCGGGCGGATGCGAGGAACTCGCACGACGACGCCGCGCACAGTGCGATCGCGTCGCCGCCGAGCGGGGTCAGGCCGCCTTCGCGGATCATGAAGGCGTTGACCGCCGTGTCCATCGCCGCGTAGTACACGGTGTTGTTGAGGTGCCCGTACTGGTCGTTGTCGTTCCAGCGGGTCGGGAACGGCTCGCGCACCGGGTAGGCGGCGCTCATTCGCCGACCCGCAGCATGAGGCGGAAGGCGACGCGGGCCCGATCGGCGCTCGGGGTGTCGCCCGAGATGAGGTCGGCATACGTGAACGACTCCGACAGCCGCACCAGGATGTACGCGAGCTCGGCGGGGCTGATCGCTCCGCCGAGCGGCGCCTCGCCGAGGTCGCGGCGCACGAGCCAGTCCGCGGTGGCGACGTACCGGCGCTGGATCGGGCTCTCCTTCGTGGTGAGCAGTCGCAGCGCGCGCGCCGGCTCACGGCGCAGGAACGATCGGAAGTACTCGGCCGTGATGAGGTCGTCGACGAAGTGCGTGAGGATGCCGGCGACCCGCTCGCCACCGGTGAGGGAGCGGCACGCGTGCTCGGCCTGCACGAGTGTCGGGATCGCCAGCGACCACAGCACCTCGCTCAGCAGCGCGTCGCGATTGCCGACCCAGCGGAACAGAGAAGTGCGGTCGACCCCCAGGTCGCCGGCCAGCGCGCTCATGTCGATGCGACGTCCGCCGATCAGCGTGGCGCGCGCCGCATCGAACGCCCGCTGCGCATCGGGGTGGGTGCCGCCGGCGAGGCGTTCCGACAACCACGAAGGGGCGGCATCCGTCCCCACGCGGGAGATGGTCGCGGGTGCGGTCCTCGTCGGAACTGCGGCTGCCGGTGAGCTCATGCGGGAACTCTACCCGCCGGGTCGCGGAATCCTGCAACGTTTCTGAAAGTGTTGTGCAACATTCTCAAATGTGATGCATACTCATCGGACGACCACCGAAGGAGTGACGATGACGTTCACCTTGACCGAGCCGCAGGCGGACGAGACGGCCTCCGGCGCCCGCGCGGATGTGCTCGACGCCGACTTCTACGCGTTCCAGAACCTTCTCACGGATGCCGAGCAGCGGGCCCTGCGAGAGATCCGTGAGTTCCTCGAGACCGAGGTGCGGCCGTTCGCCGACGACCACTGGGACCGCGCCGAGAGCCCCCGTCATCTCGTCCCGCGCATCGCCGAGCTCGGGCTGTACGGCGAGGCGTTCCGCGAGACGCGCAGCTTCGAGAACAGCAACGTCTTCCGCGGCTGGGTCGCCATGGAGATCTCTCGCGCCGACCCTTCGACGGCCACGTTCATCGGGGTGCACAGCGGACTCGCGATGACCTCGATCGCGGTGGGCGGGTCGGACGAGCAGCGGGCAGAATGGCTGCCCGTGCTCGCGCGCGGCGAGCAGATCGCGTGCTTCGGGCTCACCGAGCCGGGCCACGGCTCCGACACGGCGAAAGGCCTCGAGACGATCGCAGAGCGCCGCGGCGACGAGTGGGTGCTCAACGGCGCCAAGCGCTGGATCGGCAACGGCGCGTTCGCCGACGTCGTCGTGATCTGGGCGCGCGACGTCGCGGACGACCAGGTCAAGGGCTTCCTCGTGCGCACGCCCTCGGTGGGCTTCGAGGCCACGAAGATCGAGCGCAAGCAGTCGCTGCGGACCGTCGAGAACGCCGACATCGTGCTCACCGACGTCGTGGTCCCCGAGAGCGACCGGCTGCAGCGCATCGACGGGTTCCGCGACCTCGCCGTCGTGCTGCGTCTCACCCGCGCGCAGGTCGCCTGGCAGGCTCTCGGCGTCGCGGTCGGCGCGTACGAGTGCGCGGTCGCCTATGCGAAGGCCCGCGTGCAGTTCGGCAAGCCCATCGCGTCGTTCCAGCTCGTCCAGCAGAAGCTGGCCGACGCACTCGCCAACATCACCGCGTGCATCGGCATGTGCGTGCGCGTCTCGCAGCTGCAGGACGAGGGCGTGCAGAAGGACCACCACTCGGCCATGGCGAAGGCCTTCGTCAGCGCGCGCGTCCGCGAGACCGTGGCGCTCTGCCGCGAGATCTGCGGCGGCAACGGGGTGCAGCTCGGCGGGCAGGAGCAGCTCGGCATCCCCGCCGGCTACGGCATCGCACGCTACTTCGCCGACGCCGAGGCGGTGTACACGTTCGAGGGGACCTACGACATGAACTCCCTCATCGTGGGCCGCGCCATCACCGGCATCGCCGCATTCGTCTGA
This sequence comes from Microbacterium psychrotolerans, assembly GCF_031085295.1. Lineage (GTDB taxonomy): Bacteria > Actinomycetota > Actinomycetes > Actinomycetales > Microbacteriaceae > Microbacterium > Microbacterium psychrotolerans. The sequence continues at coordinate 490,458 of NZ_JAVFWO010000003.1, forward strand.
GCACGGATCCAGAACCTGGATGCGGCGGCATCCATCCTGAGGAGAACCATGACCGAGGCCTACATCGTGGCCACCGCGCGCTCGCCGATCGGGCGCGCGCGCAAGGGATCGCTCGTCGACGTGCGACCCGACGACCTGGCGGCGCGCATGGTCGGCGCCGCGCTCGAGAAGCTTCCCGCGCTGGATCCGGCGCGCATCGACGACCTGCTGCTCGGCTGCGGTCAGCCGGCCGGCGAGCAGGGCTTCAACCTCGCACGCATCGTGGCGGTGCTCCTGGGATGGGATGCCGTGCCCGGCGCTACCGTCAACCGCTACTGCTCGTCGTCGCTGCAGACGACGCGCATGGCGTTCCACGCGATCAAGGCGGGCGAGGGCGACGTCTTCGTCTCCGCCGGCGTCGAGTCGGTGTCCCGGTACGGGGCGGGGGCATCGGACCTTCCGGATGCCGTGAACCCGGCGTTCGCGCCGTCGATCGCCCGCACGGCCGCCGGGTCGGCGGCCGGCGCGTCGGCGTGGACGGATCCGCGTGCCGACGGAGCGCTGCCCGATCCCTACATCGCGATGGGGCAGACGGCCGAGAACGTCGCACAGCTGCGGGGCGTGACGCGCGAGGAGCAGGACGAGTTCGCCGCCCGCTCGCAGCAGCGGGCCGAGGCGGCGATCGCCTCCGGATTCTGGGCACGCGACATCATGCCCGTCACGCTCGCGGACGGCACGGTCGTCGCGACGGACGACGGACCACGGGCAGGGGTGACCGTGGCGGGCCTGGCTGGTCTCGACCCGGTCTTCCGACCCGACGGCACGGTGACCGCGGGCAACTGCTGCCCGCTCAACGACGGCGCGGCCGCTGTCGTCGTGGTCTCGGACCGGGTTGTCGACGAGCTCGGCCTCGAGCCGCTCGCGCGCATCGTGTCGACGGGCGTCTCGGGGCTGTCGCCGGAGGTGATGGGGCTCGGGCCGGTGGAGGCGTCGCGTCGCGCCCTGGCGCTCGCGGGGCTCTCGGTCGACGACATGGACCTCGTCGAGATCAACGAGGCGTTCGCGGCGCAGGTGATCCCGTCGGCGCGCGAGCTCGGCGTCGACCCGGGCCGCCTGAACGTGCACGGCGGTGCGATCGCCGTCGGGCACCCCTTCGGCATGACCGGTGCGCGCATCACCTCCACGCTCATCAACGGCCTGGCCGCCACCGGCGGCAGGTACGGCCTCGAGACGATGTGCGTGGGCGGAGGTCAGGGGATGGCGATGGTGCTCGAGCGCGTCTGACGCCCTGCCCGGCCGGCTGTGCCCTCGCCGGTCACTTCGCTCCGCGGCGGCGCCGGGCGATGACGATCGCGACGCCGATGAGACCCAGACCGACCAGCAACACGATAGGGCCGATCGTCGCCCACACGGGGGAGCCGCTCATCACCGACCCTCCGAGCACGCCGAAGCCCTGCAGGGTCCAGATCAGCCCGATCGCGGTCAGCAACACGCCGGGCACGAGATAAGGCCAGATCCGCTTCACGCGACCACCCTAGTTCGCGGGCCCACCTCCCGACAGGGAGGGGAGGGCCCCATCGGCGATGCCGGCGGACGGTGCGCATAGGGGGCGTGCCGTGTCGGAGGCGAAGCCTAGTGTGGGTGCGTGGCCACCCTCGACGACCTGCGCCGCACCGCCGACGTGCTGCCCGGAAGCGAAGAGCGGGCGACGACCGGCGGGGCCGCCTGGTTCGTGCGCGGCAAGCTCTACGCGTGGGAGTGCCACCCGTGGCCCAGCGTCCCGGACGACATGCGTGCGATCATCGCGACCGAGCTCGTGGTGGGCGTGAAGATCGCGGATCCGATCGACGCGCTCGCGCTCCGCGAGATGGCGCCCGACGTGTTCCTGGGCACCACGACGCGGTGGGGCGAACCGAAGATCGCCTTCCGGATGGCGGGGATCGATGTCGACCACCTCGCCGAGCTGTTGACGGAGGCGTGGCGCGTGCAGGCGCCGAGATACCTGCGACGCGAATGGGATGCCGCGAGCCCGTCGTAGCCGAGCCGTCCCCGCGCGCCCTCGTCTCGGCGCGGTATGCGGATTCGCATACGCGGACGCAACATCCGATGTCGTCCACTGGAATCGCCCCTCCTCGCCGAGAAGGGATGTTCGACGGGCTTCGCGCCCCGATCAGATCCGGAGACCGGGACGCCATGACGACCACCACGCGGCCGCACCACCGGGCGCCGGCTCGGAAGGACCCGGCCCCGGCCCGTCCGATCGCCGCGTTCGTGCTCTACCTCGCGCTGCTGGTCTGGATCGTGCTCTGGAAGCTCGAACTCCCGTGGGTCGGCGGCATGGATCGCGTCGTCAAGCTCGTCCCCTTCGTCGCCACGGCCGGTCAAGGCTCGAGCAATCCCGCCGAGGTCGTCATCAACTTCCTGCTGTTCATCCCGTTCGGCCTGTGCCTCGGCCTTCTGGCGCCGTCGTGGCGGTGGTGGAGAATCGCCCTCGTCCTTGCCGGGGCGAGCCTGGCGCTCGAGGTGACGCAGTTCATCCTGGCGATCGGAAGCACCGACGTCACCGACGTCGTGGTCAACACCGCCGGCGGGCTGACCGGACTCGCGATCGTCGCCGTCACGCGCCTCGGCCTCGGCGGCAGGGCCAGAGCGGTGCTGACGCGGATGTGCGTCGTCACCACCCTGCTCGCGCTGCTCCTCGCGGCGCTCTTCATCGTCTCACCGCTCCACCTCGGGCCGCCGCCCGGTGCGGGCGGCAGCCGCGCACCGGGCCACGGCCTCGACGCCGGTCCGCTCGGTGGCGAGCGTCCCTGAGGGCGGTGAGCCGCGGGCCGTCGAATCTCGGACGCTCAGGCCTCGGGGACGAAGAGTGCCACGGTCTCGGCCACCAGTGCGGGACGGTCGGAGCCCTCCAGCTCGACCGTCGTCCGCAGACCCACCCGGTAGCCCTGCGGCGACGGCTCGGCCGAGGCGATCTCGGTCACTGCCCGCACGCGGGAGTCCACGACCACCGGCTGCAGGAACCGCACCTTGTCGAGGCCGTAGTTGACCACCATCGCCGCGCCGTCGACCGCGAGCAGCCCCTGGGTGAGCCGGGGGAGGAGCGACAGCGTCAGGTAGCCGTGGGCGATGGTGGCGCCGAAGGGACCGGATGCCGCGCGGTCGGCGTCGAGGTGGATCCACTGCCAGTCCTCGGTGGCATCGGCGAACGCCTGGATGCGCCGCTGATCGATCGGGAACCATTCGCCGACGGCGGTGCTGCCGACGGCGTCGGCGAGGGCTGCGGGGGAGTCGAGGACGATGCTCATGCGCGCGGCCCTCCGGCCACGTACAGCACCTGGCCCGAGACGAAGCCGGCCTCCTCGGAGCAGAAGAACGAGACGGCAGCGGCGATGTCGTCGGGCTCACCCGCCCGGCCGACCGGGATCTCGGCGGCGTTGTGCGCGATGAAGTCCTCGAAGGAGACTCCGATGCGCTCAGCGGTCGCCCGCGTCATGTCGGTCACGATGAAGCCGGGGGCGACGGCATTGGCCGTGACGCCGAACCGGCCGAGCTCGATCGCGAGAGTCTTGGTGAATCCCTGCATGCCCGCTTTCGCGGCGGCGTAGTTCGCCTGGCCGCGGTTGCCCAGCGCCGACGTGCTGGAGAGGTTCACCACGCGGCCCCAGCCCGCCTTCACCTGGTGGTCCTGCACCGCGCGCGACATCAGGAATGCGCCCCGCAGGTGCACCGCGAGCACGGCATCCCAGTCGTCCTCGGTCATCTTGAACAGCAGGTTGTCGCGGATGATCCCGGCGTTGTTGACGAGGATCGTCGGCGCCCCGAGCTCTTCGGCGATGTGCGCGACAGCGCGCTCGACCGACGCCGCGTCGGCGACGTTCGCGCCGACGGCGAGGGCGCGGCCCCCGGCATCCGTGATCGCACCCACGGTCTCGGCGCACTGCGCCTCGTCGAGGTCGAGCACCGCGACGGCGTTGCCGTCGGCGGCGAGGCGCTTGGCCGTGGCGGCTCCGATGCCGCGCGCGGCGCCGGTGACGATGGCGGTTCTGGTCATGCGTGGTTCCCTTCGAAGGTGATCAACTGGCGCAGCTCGCCGCCTGCGGCGAGCCGGTCCATCGCGGCGTCGAGGTCGTCGAGGCCGATACGGGACGAGACGAGTCGCTCGAGCGGGAGGCGTCCCGCGCGCCACAGCTCGACGTAACGGGGGATGTCGCGGCTGGGCACCGCGGATCCGAGATAGCTGCCGACGATCGTGCGCGCCTCGGCGGTGAGCACGAGCGGTGAGACGCTCGCCCGGGCTTCGGGTGCGGGAAGACCCACCGTGACGGTGGTGCCGCCCGGCGCCGTGAGCGCCACGGCGGTCTCGAACGCGCGCACCGCTCCGGCGGCTTCGACGACGACGGGGGCGCGGATGCCGCGGTCCACGGCCTCCGCCGGCGTCAGCGCCTCTGCGGCGCCGCATGCGAGCGCATGCGCGAGCTTGCCGGGCACGTTGTCGACGCCGATCACCTCGTGCCCGAGTGCCACGGCGACGAGGAGCGCCGCCATGCCCACCCCGCCGAGTCCGACCACGACGACGCGATCACCCGGCGCGGGCTGCCCGGCATTGACGACCGCGCCGCCGCCCGTGAGCACGGCGCAGCCGAGCAGGGCCGCGATCTCGGCCGGCACGTCGGGTTCCACCGGCACGACCGATGCCCGGCTCACCACCGCGTGGGTCGCGAATGCCGAGACTCCCAGGTGGTGGCGCACGTCCTGGGTCGCCGAGCGCTCCGCACCGCGATGCAGCCGGATACCGCCGCCGAGCAGTGTTCCCGCGTTGTTCGCGGCCGTGCCCGGGGCACAGGGCAGGCGGCCGTCGGTACGGCATCCGTCGCACGCCCCGCAGCGGGGGAGGAACGTCATGACGACGCGATCGCCGACCGTGATGTCGTCGACACCGCCCCCGACCTGCTCCACGATGCCGGCGGCCTCGTGGCCGAGCAGCATCGGGACCGGGCGCACACGGTTGCCGTCGACGACGCTGAGGTCGGAGTGGCAGACGCCGGCCGCCTCGATGCGCACGAGCAGCTCGCCGGCACCGGGCTCGTCGAGCTCGAGCTCGCCCACTGTGAAAGGGCGGCTCCGCGCGAAGGGCGGCTGCGCGCCCGAGATCTCGAGCACCGCTCCGGTGATCTTCATCCGACCTCCTCGTCGTGACGCCACCGGCACATCGGCGGCGGAACACCAGCCTCTCGCGAATCGCAGGAGGGCGGTGGGTGACAAGCATACCGACCGCGCGGTATGGTCGCGTCCAAGAAGAGACGCGCGCCGCCCGATGTCGGGCGGCGCGCGTTCGGTGTCCTGCGGGTCAGACGAGGGGGGCGCGACGCCTGATGCGCGCGCGGCGGATCCACTTCTCGATCTCGATCAGCACCGGCACGAGCAGCGCCAGGCCGAGCGCGGTCAGCCACTCGTCTCCCGAGAGACTCGTCGTGCCGATGAGGCGCTGCATGAAGCCGACCTCGACGGCGACGACGGTGAGCGCCAGCGGGATCGACAGCCACTTCACGGCGGCGAGGATGGGGGCGGAGAGTCCCGACTCGGGGTCGCGGCGCATGACCAGGCCGCCGAAGATCGAGCCGAGCGCGCAGACCACGAACGCCATCGTCACCGGCACGTTGGGCTCGGTGGAGCTGAGCTCGTCGGGGTAGATCAGCAGGGGCACGAGCGTCGTGAGGAAGATGAGGCTGCCGTACACGAACCACAGCGTCACCGCGCCGCGGTTGGCGATCGTCTTCTTCGGGTCGCGCGGCGGCTTCAGCATGATGCCGTCGGGCACCGGGTCGAGGAGGATCACGACCACCGGGAAGATCGCGATGAAGAAGTTCAGGAACAGCACCATGATCGGCGTGAGCGGTACGCCGTCGTTGATGCCGAAGATGCTCGCGACGAGGAACAGCAGCACCAGCGAGAACAGCTGCGACATCTGGAAGCGGACGTAGCTGACGATCTTCTCGTAGATCCCGCGCCCGAGCCGGACGGCGGTGACGAGCGTGCCGAAGTTGTCGTCGACGAGGATCATCTTCCCCGCCTGCTTCGTGACGTCGCTGCCCGAGCCCATCGCGACGCCGATGTCGGCCTGCTTGAGTGCGGCCGCATCGTTCACGGCGTCACCGGTCATCGCGACGACGGCGCCGTCCTCCTGCATCAGACGGGCGAGGCGCAGCTTGTCCTCGGGGGTGACGCGGCCGAACATGTGCAGACGCGGCAGCGCCGCCTTCAGCTCGTCGTCGCTCATCTCCTGGATCTCGGCGCCGCTCGCCGATCCTTCGCCGAGCCCGAGCTTCGCACCGATCGCAGCGGCGGTGATCGCGTGGTCGCCGGTGATCATGCGGACCTCGATGCCGGCCTCGCGAGCGATGCGCACGGCCTCCTTCGAGGACGGGCGGAGCGGGTCGATGATGCCGACGAGGCCGACGAACGTCAGATCGGCGATCGCCGCCATCGGGTCCTGCGCCACCGGGGCATCGGGGGCGAACCGGCGGAACGCGAAGGCGAGCACCCGCAGCCCCTGCTCCGAGAGCGTGCGGTTGGCCTCGAGGATCTCGTCGCGGCGATCTGCGATCGGCACGACGCCCTCCATGGTCGCGACGGAGCTGCAGCGGTCGAGCACCACGTCCGGGCCGCCCTTGACATAGCCGACGAGCAGTTCGGTGCCGTCGACCGGGATCCGGTGGAACGTCCCCATGAACTTGTACGCCGAGTCGAAGGGCACCTCCGCGACCCGCGCGAACGCGCTGCGCGTCAGCTCGGCATCCGCGCCCAGCTTGGCGGCCAGCACGACCAGGGCGGCTTCGGTCGGGTCGCCGATGACGGCGCCGTCGTCGGACACGGTGGCGTCGCTGCAGAGCGTCAGCCCGAGTGCCAGCTGGGTGAACTGCGGCACCGGCAGACCCGCCGTGTGGCGCACCTCGCCGACCTTCTCGTAGCCGCTGCCGGCGACCGAGAACCACTCGCCGCGGTAGTACAACGTCTCGACCGTCATCTCGTTCATCGTGAGAGTGCCGGTCTTGTCGGAGTTGATCGCGCTGGTGGCACCCAGCGTCTCGACGTCGGTCAGATTCTTGACGACGGCCTTGTGCTCGGCGAGCTGGCGCGAGCCGTACGAGAGCATGGCCTGGACGAACGACGGCATGCCGGTCGGGATCGCCGAGATCGCCATCGAGATGCCGAGCAGGATGACCGATGCGATCTCCTGACCGCGCAGCAGGCCCGTCACGATGATGATGGCGACGGCGCCCCACGCGATCCAGCCCAGCACTCCCGTGAGCGAGTCGAGCTCACGCTGCAGCGGCGACTTCCCCGGCTTCACGGACGACAGCATCGAGGCGATCTGACCCATCTGCGTCTGCATGCCGGTGCCCGTGATGACCACCGTGGCCGTGCCGCGCGTCACCTGGGTGTTCTGGAACACCATGTCGGTGCGGTCGCCGAGAGCAGTGTCGGGATCGGCGAGGGTTCCGGCATCCTTCGGGATCGGCGCGCTCTCACCCGTGAGCGCCGCCTCCTGCGTCTCGAGCGTCGCCGAGCGGATGATGCGCCCGTCGGCGGGCACGAGGTCGCCCGCCTCGAGGGTCACGATGTCGCCCGGCACGAGGGTGGTCGCGCCGACCTGCAGCAGGGTGCCGTCGCGGATGACCTTCGCCTGCGGGATCTGCATCTTCGCCAGGGCGTCGACGGATGCCTTCGCCTTGAGTTCCTGCCGGGTGCCCAGCACGATGTTCAGCACCACGAGCGCGCCGACGAGGATGCCGACGCTGACCTGATTGATGAAGAGGCTGATGATCGCGACGGCGACCAGCATGACGTTCATGGGGTCGGCGAGCTGCTGCAGGGCGACCTGCCACGTCGACGGCGGCTTCTCGGCGGCGATCGAGTTGGGACCGTGCTCGGCGAGCCGCTGCGCGGCGTCGGCGGCGGTCAGCCCGCGGTCGCGATCGCTGCGGAATGCGGCGACGACGGCATCCGGCTCCTGGCTGTACCAGGCGGTCTCCGCGGGCGTTCCGGCGGCGGTCTCCACGGCGCTCATGGCTTGAACATACCGCCGTGGTACGGCCGCAGAACAGAGGAATCGACCGGCGCGCCGGGGCGGTCAGCCGTCGAGCTGCGCGCGCAGTCGCCGTGCCAGTTCCGCCGTCGGCATCGCGCGCGGGAAGACCGCGACGACGACCTGGTCGGCGGCAGGATCCACCTCGCCGTCCGGCAGGACGCCGAACCGACGGCGTGCCTGGTCCAGAGCCGTGCGCAGCACCGACACCGGCACCTTCTTCGGTCCACGGATGAGACGCCGCAGCACGTGGTTGTGGATCGCCGTGACCAGCGCCGAGAAGCCCACCGCGTCGAGCGGATCGAGGCCCGGCAGCGACGCGCGCAGGTACTCGTCGAACAGCCGCTCGTAGCGGAACACGGTCACGATCTCGCGGTCGCGGAGCGCGGGCACGCCCCGGACGACCGCATAGCGCCGCCGGGCGAGCTCGGGATCGGCCGCGAAGTGCGCATAGACGAACAGGGATGCCTCGCACACGGCAGCCCACGGGTCCCGGTGCGGTTGCGCCAGGAACTCGCGCAGGCGATCCAGCAGCACCTCATGGTCGGTGAAGACCACGTCGTCCTTGCCGCCGAACTGCCGGAAGAACGTCGAGCGCGAGACGCCCGCGGCCTGCGCGATCTGCTCCACGGAGGTCTGGTCGAATCCCTGCTCGGCGAACAGCTCGAGCGCGGCGGCGACGACGGCCGCGCGGGAGGCGCCCTGAGCGGCTGCGGAACTCGGGGCGGCGGAGGCGGCGGCGGTGTCGGACATCTCGGGGAGAGCCTAATGCGCGGCCCCCGCGTCCGGTGCGGCATCCGTCACGCGTGCGGCGCTGTCACTGCGTCCAGTGCCTGTCAACCCGGTGGAGGATCCCGCGGCGTGCGGCTTCACTGTGAAGATGACGCCGATCTGGAAGCTCGATCCGTTCCGCGTGACCGGCACGCCCTTCGAGCCGGGTCGGCACCGCGAAGTCGTCGTCGTCGGTGCCGGCCTCACGGGCCTGGCCACCGCCCTCATGCTCGCCCGGCAGGGCCGCGACGTCGCCGTCATCGAAGCGGGTGAGGTCGGCGAGCTCGCGTCGGGCGCCAACACCGGCAAGCTGTCCCTCCTGCAGGGCTCCACCCTCTCGACGATGCGCCGTCACCATCCGGCGCGCCTGGTGAAGGCGTACGTCGAGGCGAATGCCGACGGAGCGCAGTGGCTGACGTCCCTGGCCGACGAGCTCGGCGTTCCCTACTCCCGGCGCACGGCCTATTCGTATGCGCAGACCCCGGACGGCGCGGAGACGGTCGCGGCGGAGCTGGAGGCCGCCCGGGAAGCCGGACTGCCGGTGCGCCGGGTGGAGCCGGATCTGCTCGCGCAGTCGCCGTTCCCGATCGTGGACGCGGTCGCGCTCGATCGTCAGGTCGCCATCGACCCACAGCAGCTCCTCGCCGCGATGGCGCGGGCGTACCTGGAAGCCGGAGGCGTGCTCCACACCGGGGTCCGCGTGACCCACGCGCACATCGTGCCGCATGCCGGCGTCGAGACTTCGGCCGGGTTCGCGGCCGCCGATCAGGTGGTGCTCGCGACCGCGACGCCGATCATCGACCGCGGCCTGTACTTCGCCAAGACGCGGGGGCTGCGCTCGACCTGCGTTGCCTTCGCCACGGACGACCCGCTGCCCGAGGGGCTGTACCTCTCCGTCGACGGCGCGACCAAGTCCATCCGATCCATCACTCCCGCGGACGGACCCGCCGGTGCGGCGCAGCTCATCGTCGGCGGCAACGGATTCCCGGTCGGCCGTTCGCCGTCTCCCCGAACCTGTCGCGACGATCTCGTCGCCTGGACGCAGGAGCACTTCCCGGGCGCCGAGCCGGTCGCGGCGTGGTCGGCCCAGGACTATCAGTCGCACGACCTGATCCCGTTCGTCGGGGCGATGCCGCGCGGGCTCGGGAGGGTGCGGTTCGCCACCGGCTATGCGAAGTGGGGACTGTCCAACGCCCCCGCCGCGGCCCTGCGTATCGTGGCCGAGATCGGCAAGGTGCCGCGGCGCGAGCGACCGGACTGGATGAACGTGATCTCCACCCGCTTCACGGTTCCCGCAGACCTCGCTCGCGGCGGAGTCGAGAACGTGCGCGTCGGCTGGGAGGCGGCATCCGGCTGGCTGGGAGCGCAGGCCGTGCCGGCGCCCGTCCGCCGGCCCGCCGAGGGCGACGGCGTGGTCGCGAACCGCGGGGGCCACCCTGTCGGCATCTCCACCGTCGACGGTGTGACGCGCGCCGTGAGCGCGGTGTGCCCGCACCTCGGCGGCGTGCTGCGCTGGAACGACGCCGAACGGTCATGGGACTGCCCGCTGCACGCCTCGCGCTTCACGGCGAGCGGGGTGCGCATCGAGGGTCCCGCGCTGTGCGATCTCACCCGGCTGCCCCGTGTACCGGGCGAGGAGATCGAGGACCCCGACCCCACGGCATCCGCTCATCGGGCGACGTCGGCGCGCTGATTCCCGCGAAGGCACGTGCGATCGCTCATCCGGTGCGGAACCGAGGGCGCGTCGCTGCGGTCCGAACCGGACGGAGACCGGTAGTAGGCTGGGGGACTGGTCGATATCTCGACGTCGAGACGCTTTTCGCGTCGTCCCCACCCCCATTCGCCACCTGCGAAGGAATGCACTGTGGATCTGTACGAGTACCAGGCACGTGACCTTTTCGAGAAGTACGAGGTGCCGGTGCTCGCCGGCATCGTCGCGGACACGCCGGAGGAGGTGCGGGCCGCGGCCGAGAAGATCGGCGGAGTCGTCGTCGTCAAGGCCCAGGTCAAGACCGGCGGGCGCGGCAAGGCGGGTGGCGTCAAGGTCGCCAAGACCCCCGATGAGGCCTACGAGGCGGCGAAGGCCATCCTCGGCCTCGACATCAAGGGCCACGTCGTCAAGCGCGTGATGGTCGCCCAGGGCGCGCGCATCGACAAGGAGTACTACTTCTCGGTGCTGCTGGACCGCGCCAACCGCTCCTACCTGTCGCTGGCCAGCGTCGAGGGCGGCATGGAGATCGAGGAGCTCGCTGTCGAGCGTCCCGAGGCGCTCGCGCGCGTAGCGGTCGACCCGCTGCAGGGCATCGACAAGCAGAAGGCCGTCGAGATCGCCGAGGCCGCAGGCTTCGCCCCCGAGCTCGTCGACAAGGTGAGCGATGTCTTCGTCAAGCTCTTCGCCGTCTACAAGGGCGAGGACGCGACGCTCGTCGAGGTCAACCCGCTCGTGCTCACCGAGGACGGCGAGGTCATCGCCCTCGACGGCAAGGTCTCGCTCGACGAGAACGCCGACTTCCGCCACGCCGGGCACGCGCTGCTCGAGGACAAGGCGGCGGCCGACCCGCTCGAGGCGAAGGCGAAGGCCAACGACCTCAACTACGTCAAGCTCGACGGCGAGGTGGGCGTGATCGGCAACGGCGCCGGCCTGGTGATGTCGACGCTCGACGTCGTCGCCTACGCCGGTGAGAACCACGGCGGCGTGAAGCCCGCGAACTTCCTCGACATCGGCGGCGGCGCCTCGGCCGAGGTCATGGCCGCAGGCCTGGACGTCATCCTCGGCGACCCGCAGGTCAAGAGCGTGTTCGTCAACGTCTTCGGCGGCATCACCGCGTGCGACGCGGTCGCCAAGGGCATCGTCGGCGCGCTCGCGGAGCTCGGATCCAGCGCCTCCAAGCCGCTGGTCGTGCGCCTCGACGGCAACAAGGTGGAGGAGGGGCGTGCGATCCTCCGCGACGCGAACCACCCCCTCGTGACCCTGGCCGAGACGATGGACGAGGGCGCCGACAAGGCCGCCGAGCTCGCCAACGCCTGACGCTTCGACACCGGACAAGGAAACAGCAGAGAAATGTCGATCTTCCTCAACAAGGACTCCAAGGTCATCGTCCAGGGCATCACCGGCGGCGAGGGCACTAAGCACACCGCCCTCATGCTCAAGGCCGGCACGCAGGTCGTCGGCGGCGTGAACGCCCGCAAGGCCGGCACCACGGTGCTCCACACCGACGCCGACGGCACCCCCGTCGAGCTGCCCGTTTTCGCGTCGGTCGAAGAGGCCATCGCCGCCACCGGCGCCGACGTCTCCATCGCGTTCGTGCCCCCGGCGTTCACGAAGGACGCCATGGTCGAGGCCATCGACGCCGAGATCCCGCTCCTCGTCGTGATCACCGAGGGCGTGCCCGTCGGCGACACCGCCGAGGCGTGGGCCTACGCGCAGTCGAAGGGGAACAAGACCCGCATCATCGGCCCGAACTGCCCCGGCATCATCACGCCGGGCGAGTCGCTGGTCGGCATCACGCCCGCCAACATCACCGGCAAGGGGCCGATCGGCCTCGTGTCGAAGTCGGGCACCCTGACCTACCAGATGATGTACGAGCTCCGCGAGATCGGCTTCTCGACGGCCATCGGCATCGGCGGCGACCCGATCATCGGCACCACGCACATCGACGCGCTCGCGGCGTTCGAAGCGGACCCCGAGACCAAGGCCATCGTCATGATCGGCGAGATCGGGGGCGACGCCGAGGAGCGTGCGGCCGACTTCATCAAGGCGAACGTGACCAAGCCGGTCGTCGGCTACGTCGCCGGCTTCACCGCTCCCGAGGGCAAGACCATGGGCCACGCCGGCGCCATCGTCTCGGGCTCGGCGGGCACGGCCCAGGCCAAGAAGGAGGCCCTCGAGGCCGCCGGCGTCAAGGTCGGCAAGACGCCGTCCGAGACGGCCGCGCTGATGCGCGAGATCATCGCCTCGCTCTGATTTCCCGCGTCATCAGGACAGAAGGCCCCGCTTCGGCGGGGCCTTCTCTTCTTTCGCCGGCGATGTATTCCGGAACCGGAATCCGACTCTTCTCTTGTGGATGTCGTTTCGAGCAGTTACATTCCCTCTCGGATGCGCACCGGGTTGTCTGGCGGTGCGTAAGGGGTGGGGATTTCTGTAGCACGAATGGGCAGAAGGGGCCCCATGAGTCGGAAATCCCCCGGTTTCGGGGTTTCGCGAGAACAGCGCCGTGTCTCGGGCACGGCGGTGTCAATGGCGCACGGCCGGTACAGGACCGCGGTCGTCGCCATCGTCGCGTCTGCGCTCGTGCTTTCGCAGCTGACCTGGGCTTCTCCTGCGGTCGCCGCCCCGATCGAACCCGCAATGAACGTGGTCGCGCCCCTCGAGGCCCCGCGTTTCATCGGCCCCGTCGACCTCGGCGAGGAGCCGGCTCCCCAACTCGCGCCGGTCGAGCAGGTGCTCCCGGCCGCTCCCTCCGCCCCGGTGACCGTGACGCCGCCGCGCACCCGGACGACGATCGCCGTCGTCGTCGTGCCCCCGGCCACCCCGGCCGCGCCGGCATCCCCGTTCGGACCCAACTGCCAGCAGGTGTCGACCGGTTCGACCCCGCAGGCCGGCGGCGGCACGACGAACTCGTCCACGACGAGCACCAGCTCGACGAGCCTCACGTGCGGTCCCGGCACCGTGAACCCCGGCACGATCGGAAGCGGCCCGGCGACCCCGCCGACGCCGACGATCCCGGGTCTTCCGACGCCGCCCGAGCCGCCGGATCCGCCCGAGCCGCCGACGCCGCCGATCCCGACCCCCACGCCGACGCCGACGCCGGCGCCCACGCCGAGCCCGGAGCCGACGCCCGACCCGACGCCGACGCAGAACCAGCCCGAGGCGGCCGGCGGTGCGATATACGGCGCGCCCGCGATGCTGGCGGTGCGCCCGTTCGATGCGACCGCATCGGAGGCCGAGACCACGACCGCGGAGGCACCGGCCGATGACGCCGGCGCCGGTGCGACCGGCGACAGCAGCACATCGAGCACCGACGCCGCCCCGCAACCCGCCGAGCAGCCGGCCGGACCGGCGGCCACAGAGCAGCCCGCGGCGCCCGAGACCGAGTCGTCGACGCCGGCCGAGCAGCCTGCGACCGCGCCGGTCGTCGACGAGACCGCGACGGAGCACACGCCGACGGAGTCCGACCCGGCCGCGACACCGGCCGACCCGGCCGACTCGGCCGAACCGATTGCGGAGCAGCCGGGCCCGTGGCAGCTGACGGCGGCGGGCGACGTGTCGGTCTCGCTCGACGGCACCGACCTGGTGATCGTCGCCGACGGCGTGACCACCCGGCGGGCTGCGGCATCCGTCACCACCCTCACGATCTCAGCGGGCGGCCGTGTCAGCCTCCCGGCCTCGCTCGGCATCGCCGTCACCGTCACCTCGGCATCTGCCCTCGCCGTCAGCGGAGCCGGCGTCATCTGGAACAGCGACGGGTCCGGCAGCGGATCCGTCGGCGCGACGGCCTTCTCGGGCGTCGGCCAGCTGGTCGCCGTCGGCGGCGGTCACGTGCTGCGCGGTCCCGCAGCCGACACGACGTGGCAGATCGACGGGGAGCGTACGGGCAGCGTCGCCGGCCAGCGCTTCTCGGGCTTCGACGTGCTCCAGGGGGCGGCAGGCAATCGAGACGACTTCGTCGTCGCTCCGGGCGGACGCATCGGCCGAGTCGACGGCGGTGCCGGCGGCTACGACGTGCTGCGGTTCAGCGGGGCGCACGGCGCCGTGACCTCGCGCCCGAGCGGCTCGCAGTCCGGCACGCTGATCGTCGGCGGCACCACCCTCGCCTACGACGGCCTCGAGCCCATCGGACCCGCCGACGTCACCGACTTCGATTTCGCCGACGCGACCGACGACGACACCATCGAGGTGGCGCCCGATGCCGTCAACATCGGCTACATCCTGGTGCGCAGCCTCGCCAACGCGTTCGAGTCCCACTCGGTCCGCCCGCTGGACTCGTTCGTCCTCAAGAGCACCGGCAAGGGCGCGACGATCCGCATCGTCGGAACCCTGACGTTCCACGGCGTGACCTTCCGCTTCGAGGCGACGCGCGTCGTGGTCGGCCCGGGCGGCGTTCTCGACGCCGGCGCCGCCGACGTCACCCTGGCCGCGACCGCCACCACGACCGACGACACGCCCGCGATCGCCGAGGTCATCCTGACCGACGCGATCGTGCGCGGCGGCAACGTCGAGGCGACCGCCACCGCGGTCAACACCGCCGACCCGGGAGCCACCGTCGGACTCGCCGTCGGCGAGAGCGTCGCGTCGGCGCTCGTGCAACTGGCGGGCAGCTCGCGCATCGAGGCGCAGGGCACGGTGTCGCTGGCGAGCTCGTCGACCGCGACGCTGGTCACCACCTCGACGGGAACCGGAGCGGATGCCGCGGTCGATGCCGCGGTCGCCCACGCGACCATCGACAACTCGGCGGTGGCCGAGATCACCGACACCGCCTCGGTGCAGGCGGCGGGAGCAGTGAGCATCTCGGCGACCACCGTCACGACCGCGACGACCACCGCCGACGCCACCGCCGCCACCGCGGGGGCTGCCATCGCGACGACGACGGCGAAGACCCGGACGGCGGCCATCATCGACAGCACGTCGCCCGCGGGCATCGTCGCCGGTGGGGCCCTCACGGTCATGGCCGACTCGACCCACACTCTCCTCACGAAGGCGACGGCGAGCCCCGGCGGATCGACGGCGAACGGCACATCGCCGGGCGCCACCACCGCGACGGCGTCCCAGCCGGGCGGCTTCGCCTCGGCGCCGGGCGGCGCGATCGGCGTGGCCGGCGCGCTGGCCTTCTCGGACCTCGATCAGGAGACCGTCGCCTCGGTCGGCAGCGCCTCGCCCCTTGCGGTGACGGCGGGTGGCAGGGGCGTCGCCGTCTCCGCGGTCTCGTCCGGCTCGGCCGTGACCGAGGCCGACGGCTCGGCGGTCGGCGGATCAGCCGCGGGCGTCGGCGTCGGCGTCGCGGTCAACCTCGCGAACGCCCGCACCGAGGCCCGCATCGGCAACGTCGCGTTCACCGCGACGGGGGTCACCGCATCCGCCACCGCCGCGCCGCGCACCGCTGCCGGCGTGAACGAGTACCGTGCGCAGTCCGTGTCGGGCGCCGGCGGCGCGTCGATGGTCGGCGCTGCCGGTGCGCTCGCCGTCAACATCGCGAGCTTCCTCACCCGTGCGGCGATCCTGAGCGGCGTCACGGTGACCGCACCCGGAGCCGACCTGGCGTTCGCCGCGACCGGCGACAACGACACCATCGCCCGTGCGCTGCCCGGAACCCTCGCCGGTGCGACGACCGGCATCGGTGCCAGCATCGCTCTCAACATCGCCAACGATCGGGCGATCGCCGAGGTGGGCGACGGCGCGACCCTCACGGGCGCCGCCGACCTGAGCCTCTCCGCGCGATCCACGTCGCCGGCCACCGCCGAGGCGCAGGGCGGGGTGGCGTCGGAGGCGGCGATCTCGACGGTCATGGCCGTCAACATCTCGAACGTCACCACGCTGGCGCGGCTCGGCACCGGATCCCCGCTCACGCTGACCGGAACCTACACGTCGACCGCCAACCAGATCGCTCCCGTCGTCACGACCGCCACCGGCAACGTCAGCGCCGAGGACGGGGCCGCCGTCTCGGCGGTGATCGCACTGACCTTCGCCGACCACGCGGTGCGCTCCGAACTCGCCCGCGACCTGACGGCGGCGGCGATCACGCTGAACGCCACCGGCATGGCGTCGTCCGCGACGACCGCGTCCGCGTCGGCGACCGGCGCTCCCGCCGACGGCTCGCCGGCCGCCCAGACTCCGGCCGCCCAGGCGACCGACGCCCGCACCTGGGCCGACGGCGTCGCGCCCGCAGCCGGCGCCGCCGGCGACGGGACCGGCGGCAGCGGCTCGACGCCGATCCCGACGCCGAGCACCCCGCAGGGCGAGGTGACGGTCACCGCCGCGTTCGCGCTCACCATCCACCAGCTGAACGCCGACGTGTCGGTGTCGGGCATCGCGCTCGTCGCGCCGACGGTGCGGCTCGAGGCGCTCGGCAACCTGTCGGCCTCGTCGACCGCGACCGGCTCGCCCGCGACGCGCGGACCCCCGAGCGGCGCCACGATCGCAGCGGCCGTCGCGATCACCCTGGCGGATGTCACCGTCCGCGCCGAGGTCGGCCCCTCCACCAGCATCACCGCAGACACACTCCAGCTCATCGCGGGCATCGCCCCGCAGAACGCGGCAGGCGCATCCGACGCCTCGCACCGCTTCACCACCACCGCCACCGCCGGGCAGGGATCCGGGGGCGACCTCGGGGTCGCCGGATCCGTCGCCATCTCCGTCGTCGTCCTCACGACATCCGCAGGACTGGCCACCGGCTCGGCCGTGACTCTCGCCGGCGCCGATCGATCGCTCACGATCTCGGCCTCGTCGGCCGGGCAGACCACGACGCGCGCACTGCTCGCCGATGCCGGAGCGGGCACGCCGACCACGGGCATCGGTGCGTCGTTCGCCCTCACCAGCGTCGACCACCACACCCGATCCGCCATCGGTGACGGTGCGACCGTCACCGGCGCGGACGACGTGAACGTGACGGCGAGCACGGCGGATGCCGCATCGGCCGTCGCACAGGGGTCGGCGCGCGGAGCGGACACCGCGGTCGCACCGTTCGTCGCGGTCACCCTCTCGACGGTGTCGACCACAGCGGGCATCGGCGCAGGCAGCGCGATCGTGCTGACCGGCGCGCTGCTGGTCAGCGCCGCGCAGCGCGCGACCGCATCGACCGAGGCGCGCGCCGCGACCGGGACGTCGGCGGGCACGGCTGTCGGTCTCGGACTGGCGATCACCGTGTCCACCCACACGGTGCGCGCGACGCTCGGACGCGCGGCGACGGCCGCCGGAGCGGTCACGCTCGGCGCCGGCTCGGTCTCGTCCTCGTCCTCGACCGCCGCGGCATCGGCGGCCGGTGCACCCGAGAACCCGGCGGACTCGGGGGATGCCTCGAACCCCGGCGGCGCCGCGGGCGGCGGCGTGGACGCGGCCGTCGGTGGGGCGCGCGACCACGCCGACGACATCGCGACCGCCGCGGGCGGCTCGGGTGCGGGCACCGCGGCCGCTCCGAGCGCCGCCACCTCGCAGGGCCAGATCAACGCCGCCGCCGCTGTGGCCGTGACCATCGTCACGGCGTCGGTCGAGGCATCCGTCCTGCCGGGCGCCGCCCTCACGGCAGGCGGGGCCGTCACGATCACCGTGGGCGAGAACACGGATGCCGCCTCCGACGCGAACGGCTCGGCGTCGCAGGGGAGTGACGCGACGATCGGCGCGGCCGTCGCCCTCACCCTGTCGACGCTCACGCACCGCGCCACCATCGCGGCCGGCGCGAGCGTGACCGCACCGTCGACGACGGTGCGGTCCGCGACGGTGGCCGACGGTCCCGATACCACCTCGACGACCAGCGCGCGCTCGGTCGCCGGAGCGGGGGACGGCAAGGTCTCGGTGGCCGGCAGCCTGGCGCTGGCGATCGTGGATCGCGCGACGATCGCCACCGTCGACGGATCGGCCGGCGGCGGCGCGGTGACCATCGCGTCCGAGGCGGACGCCACCACGACCGTCGCAGCCCTTCCCGCGGGGCAGGGGGTCACGGACGCGGGCGACCTCGGCCTCGGCGCGTCCGTCGCGCTCGCGCTCGTCACGGTCGCGGTGATCGCGGGCGTCGGCGACGGCGCGGCACTGCCCGGGCTGACTGCGCTCACCATCCTGGCGAACTCCGCGAGCACATCGACGACGGAGGCGCGCATGGGGGCGTCCGGCGGCGGTGTCGCCGTGGTGCCCGCGGTCGCCGTGACGCTCTCGGACGTGTCGACCCTCGCCCGGATCGGCTCGGGGACGCTCGTCACGGCGAGCGGCGCGGTGCAGGCCGCAGCCGTCCAGAAGGCGACGGCCGGCTCGACCGCGGGAGCGATCATCGTGGGCGCGGGCGATGCCGGCATCGGCGCGGCCGTCGCGCTGACGTTCGCGAACCACTCGACGCGCACCGCGCTCGCACGGAGCCTCACCGCCCAGCAGGTCGATCTGCTGGCCCACGCCGCGTCCGACGCGACGGCGCACGCCACCGCCTCGACGGCCGGCGCGCCCGAGAACGGCGCCGACTCGGGCGACGCGTCGAACCCGGGCGGCGCCGGCGGCGGCGGGGTGGATGCCGCGGTCAGCGCCGAGCGCGACAACGCCGACGCCGTCTCGACCGCTCACGGAGGCGCCGGCACCGGTGGCGCCGCCGCACCGAGCGCCGAGACGTCGCAGGGCGGAGTGAACGCCGCCGCCGCCGTCGCGCTCGTCGTCGCGACGATCGGAGCCGGGGTCGATCTCGCGTCGGGCATCACCGTGACGGCCGTTCAGCTCTTGCGACTGGACACCGCCACCGACACCGATGTGACCGTCCGCGCCGACGGCTCGGCCTCGCAGGGCGCCGATGCCACGATCGGCGCGGCTGTCGCGCTCGCACTCGTCGACGTGGACGCGACCGCGGTCGTGCCCGCCGGCGTGACGATCGTCGCCGGGCAGCTCACCCTCGCCGCGCGCGCCCTCGCAGAGCCGGGCGACCCGGTGTCGCGCCTCTCGGTGGAGTCGGTGGCGGGCGCCGGCGGCGGCAAGGTCTCGGTGGCCGGCTCAGTGGCGATCCTCCTCGCCACGCACGATGTGCGCGCCGCGCTCGAAGGCGCGGCGACGGTGGGCGGTGCCACCGCGATCAGCGCCGCCGGCAGCCTGGCGGCCTCGGTGAAGGCGCTGCCTGCCGGCCAGGGAGTGACGGAAGCCGGCGACCTGGGCCTCGGGGCATCGTTCGCGCTCGCCGCCGTCACCGCCACGACGCACGCCGAGGTCGCCGACGATGCGATCCTCACCGGAGCCACCGATCTCACCGTCATGGCGGTGGGCGACCTCGAGGTGCGCAGCGAAGCACGGATGGGCGCCGCAGGAGGGAAGGTCGCGCTGGCGCCCGCCGTCGCCGTCACGATGGCGACGCCGACCACCGTCGCCCGCATCGGCACCGGCACGGCGATGACCGTGACCGGAGCGCTCTCGCTCTTCGCATCGCAGCGCTCCGTCGCCGCGGCGACCGCCGGCGCGATCGTCCTCGGTGCGGGCACCGCCGGCGTCGGCGTCTCGCTCGCACTGGTGATCGCCGGGGTCACCGGCTCGGTGATGCTCGCCCGCAGCGTGACGGCGGCCAGCGTCGTCCTCGAGACGCGGATGCTCTCGACGACGAGCTCGACGGCCACCGCCTCCGCGAGCGGTGCGCCCGAGAACGGCGCCGACTCGCCCGACCCGGGCAACCCGGGCGGCGCGGCGGGCTCGGGCGTCGACGACGCGGTGGCCGCCGAACGCGCCCACGCCGGCGCCACCTCGACCGCCCACGGCGGCGCGGGCACGGGTGCCGCAGCGACACCGAGTGCCGCCTCCTCGCAGGGCGGCGTCAACGCGGCGGCCGCCATCGCGGTCACGCTCGCGACGATCGCCAACAGCGTCCTGCTGAGCCCCGGAGTGGTCGTCTCGTCGCCCGGCGCCGTGACGCTCCTCGCCCGCGCCGACACCGACGCCTCGTCGTCCGCGGACGGCTCGGCGTCGCAGGGCGCCGATGCGACGATCGGCGCCGCCGTGGCCATCACGCTCGCCACGGTCCACAACCTCGCCGACCTCGGCGCAGGCGCCGCTGTCTCGGCCGCGAGCCTGCAGGTGCGCGCGGACGCATCGGCGCCCGGCGGCGACGGCATCTCGACCTATGACTCACGGTCGGTGGCCGGTGCCGGCGGCGGCAAGGTGTCGGTCGCCGGCGCGCTCGCCTTGGCCCTGGTCACCCACACCACCCGCGCGGCCATCGCCGGTTCGGCGACCCTGGCGGCCGGCGACGCCACCGTGGTCGCCGGCAGCCGCACCGCGACCACGGCGGCGGCCCTGCCGGCGGGGATCGGCGTGACCGACGCCGGCGACCTGGGCGTCGGCGCATCAGTGGCCCTCGCGCTCGTGACGCAGTCGACGCTCGCCGAGCTGTCGGACGGCGCGATGCTGTCTGGTGCGCGTGATCTCACCGTCTCCGCCGATGGCCGGAGCGACGCCGGCACCGAGGCGCGCATGGGCGCGCGCGGCGGCGACGTCGCCCTGGCACCCTCGGTCGCCGTCACGCTGTCCACGGCGACGACGACCGCTCGGCTGGGAACCGGCGGGCCGCTCGCCCTCACCGGTTCGCTCAGCGCGACGGCGACGCAGCGGGCGACGTCGACCGCGCTCGCCTCGTCGCAGGTGCTGTCCGCCGGCGACGCCGGCATCGGGCTCTCGCTCGCTCTCGCCATCTCGCAGCACACGGTGACCGCGGTGCTCGCACGCAGCGCGTCGGCATCCGTCGCCGCGCAGCTGCAGGCCACGAGCGTCTCCACATCGACCTCCACCGCGTCGGCGTCCGCCGCGGGTGCCCCCGAGAACTCCAGCGGCGGCGGAGCCGGCAACGGCGTCGACCAGGCCGTCGCGGCCGAACGGGATCACGCCTCGACCACATCCGCCGCGAACGGCGGGGCCGGCGCCGGCAGCACGACGGCGCCGAACGCGTCGTCGTCGCAGGGCGGTGTGAACGCCGCCGCAGCCGTCGCGGTCACGCTCGCCGATGTCCGCGCGGAGTCCGTGCTGGCGGCCGGCGTGGCGCTGACCTCGGGAGGCACGGTCAGTCTTCTCACCGGCACCAACACCGATGCCTCGTCGTCGGCCGACGGTTCCGCATCGCAGGGCGCCGACGCCACGATCGGCGCGGCCGTCGCGCTCACCCTGGCCGACGTCGTCAACCGCGCCGTCGTCCCCGTCGACGCCACGGTCGCCGCCCGGGCGCTCACCACCACGGCGACGGCCGTGACGGACGGCGACGACGTGTCGACGTTCGGCGCACGCTCGGTCGCCGGTGCCGGCGGGGGCAGCGTCTCGGTCGCCGGCTCGTTCGCGCTGGCCGTCGTCAATCACACCGTGCACGCCGGAGTCGAAGGCACCGCGGCTCTCACCGGCGGCGCGCTGACCGCGAACGCCGTCGAGCGCACCGCGACCACCGTCGCCGCGCTGCCGGCCGGGGCGGGCGTGACGGATGCCGGAGACCTCGGGTTCGGGGCCTCCGTGGCGCTCGCGATCGTCACGTCGCGCACGGTCGCCGAGATCGCGGACGGGGCGACGGTCACCGGCGCCGGCTCTGCGACGCTGCTCGCCTCGGGGCGCAGCACCACGTCGGCCGAGGCCCGCATGGGCGCTGCGGGGGGCGACGTCGCGCTGTCTCCCGCCGTCGCCGTGGCGCTCTCGACGGTGGTGTCGACGGCGCGCATCGGCACCGGTGCGCTCGTCACGGTCGGCGGCACCGTCGACCTCGACGCGGTGGTCGAGGCCGCCGTGACAGCGACCGCCTCGTCCTCGGCGCTGGGCGCCTCGGACGCGGCCGTCGGGCTCGGTGTGGCGCTGGCGATCGCGAACCACTCGTCGCTCAGCGAGCTCGCCCGGAGCGTCACCGCCGCCGGTGCGGTGACACTGGCGACATTCCTCACCTCGACGTCGACGTCCACCGCGACCGCCTCGGCGGCCGGCGCTCCCGAGAACCCGGCGGACTCCGGCGACGCCGGCAACCCCGGCGGCGCGGCCGGGACCGGCGTCGATCAGGCGGTCGCCGCCGAGCGCGCCCACGCCGACGGGGTCGCCACCGCGAACGGCGGGTCGGCCAGCGGTGCCGCCACCACGCCGCAGGCGGAGTCGTCGCAGGGCGGCGTGAACGCAGCGGCGGCCGTCGCGGTCACGCTCGCCACCGCACGCGCGGAGTCGCGCCTCGCGGCGGGGACGACGGTCACCTCGACCGGGCTGGTCTCGCTCGCCTCGCTCGCGAACGTCGACGCCACCTCGGCGGCCGACGGCTCTGCCTCGCAGGGCGCCGACGCGACCATCGGCGCCGCGGTGGCGCTCACTCTCGCCGACGTCGTGAACCGTGCGATCGTGCCGGCCGGTGCGTCGGTGGCAGCCCATGATCTGACCCTGCAGACGGGCGTCCAGCCCTCGGGTGCCGACACGGTGTCGGCGTTCGGCGCCCGGTCGGTCGCCGGCGCCGGTGGTGGAAAGGTCTCGGTCGCGGGCTCGTTCGCGCTGGCGGTCGTGACGCACACGACACTCTCCGCGCTCGACGGCGCCGCCGTGCTGACGGGCGGCGACGCCACGGTGAGCGCGGCGAGCGCCGTGACCTCGACGGTGACGGCCCTGCCGGCCGGCGCGGGCGTCACGGATGCGGGCGATCTCGGTGTCGGGGCATCCGTCGCAATGAACCTCATCACCGACCGCACCACCGCGCAGGTGTCCTCCGGCGCGACCGTCACGGGTGCGCGCGACCTCACCCTCGCGTCCACCGCCGACTCGGGTGCCCTGACCGAGGCGCGCATGGGCGCCGCCGGCGGCGACGTCGCGCTGTCGCCGGCCGTCGCGGTGACCCTGTCGACCGTCACGACCGCCGTCGTGCTCGGCGCCGGGGCGCCGATCGGCCTGTCGCGGAGCCTCTCGGCCACCGCCGCCCAGAAGGCCCGCGCGGCGACCACGGCATCGGCCGCCGTGCTCGGCGTCGGCGATGCGGGCATCGGAGTCGGCCTCGCGCTGACGATCAGCGGCCACACCGTCACCGCGCTCCTCGCCCGCAACGTCACGGCCGCCGTCGATGCGAGCCTGCGGGCGTTCGGCGTGTCGTCTTCGTCGTCGACGGCCTCCGCGTCAGCCGCGGGAGCACCCGAGAACTCCGGCGGCGGGGGAGGTGCCGGCTCAGGCGTCGACCAGGCCGTCGAAGCCGAGCGCTCCCACGCGTCGTCGACGTCCGCCGCGAACGGCGGTGCGGCCGCCGCAGGCTCCTCGGCTCCCGCCGCGGAGTCGTCGCAGGGCGGAGTGAACGCCGCGGCGGCGGTCGCGGTGGCCCTCGCGACGGTCACCGCGGAGACGTCCATCGCCTCCGGCGTGTTGCTCACGGCCGGTGGGACGGCGATGCTCGCCTCGAGCGCGAACACGGATGCCGCGTCGGCTGCCGACGGCTCGGCCTCGCAGGGAGCCGACGCCACCATCGGCGCGGCCGTCGCGATCACGCTCGCGAACATCGTCAACCGCGCCGCGGTTCCCGCCGGCGTCATGGTCACCGCACGGAACCTCATCGTGTCGGCGACCGTCACGACGGACGGCGCCGATCAGACCTCGACCGTGTCGGCGCAGTCGGTCGCCGGAGCCGGCGGCGGCGACGTCTCGGTAGCAGGATCGTTCGCGCTCGCCGTCGTGAACCACTCCACGCGCGCCGGGCTGGACGGCACGGTGGCGCTCACCGGCGGCGACGCGGCTCTGACCGCGGCGAGCGCCGTGTCGAGCACCGTGAAGGCGCTCCCGGCGGGAGCCGGAGTCACCGACGCGGGAGACGTCGGCTTCGGGGCATCCGTCGCTCTCGACCTCGTCACCGACACGTCGCTCGCAGAGGTCGCCGACGGGGCGACCCTCACCGGCGCGCGGCACCTGACGCTGGGCGCCACCGCCGCCGACACGGCCGTCACCGAGGCGCGCATGGGCGCTGCCGGAGGAGATGTGGCGCTGTCGCCGGCGGTCGCGGTGACGCTCTCGAACGTCACCGCCTCGGCGCGCATCGGCACCGGCGGGCTGCTGTCGCTGAGCGGCTCGCTCACGGCCACCGCCACGCAGAAGGCCTCCGCTGCCACGACGGCCTCGGCCGCCGTACTGGGGGCCGCAGACGCTGGCGTCGGCGTCGGCCTCGCCCTGACGATCGCGAACCACTCGGCATTCGCGGAGCTGCGCCGCAGCCTCACGGCGGGCGCCGACGTCGCGCTGAAGGCGTCGGGCGTCTCGTCGTCCGCCGCGAGCGCGGCGGCCTCGGCGGCGGGCGCCCCCGGCAACAGCGGCGGGGGCGGCGGCTCAGGCGCGGGCGTCGACCAGGCGATCGCGGCTGAGCGCACGCACGCCGACTCCACCTCGACCGCGAACGGCGGCCAGGGCGCCGGCACGGCCACCGCTCCGAAGGCCGAATCCTCGCAGGGCGGCGTGAACGTCGCCGCAGCAGTGGCGATCACGCTCGCCACAGTGCGTGCAGCGACCGTCGTGGGTCCGGCGATCGCCGTCACCGCCGGCGGTACCGCGATGTTCGCGAGCGCGGCGAACACCGACGCCGCATCGTCTGCGAACGGCTCGGCCTCGCAGGGCGCCGACGCGACCATCGGTGCGGCGGTCGCCATCACGCTCGCCGACGTGAGCAACCGCGCGGACGTGCCGAGCGGCGTGACCGTCACCGCCCGCGATCTGATCGTCTCGTCCACGGTCGCGGTCGACGGCGCCGACCAGACGTCGACGATCTCCGCGCAGTCCGTCTCGGGCGCCGGCGGCGGCGATGTCTCGGTCGCCGGGTCGTTCGCGCTCGCCGTGGTCACCCACCTCACGCGGGCGGCGATCGACGGCACCGTCGTGCTCACCGGCGGTGACGCGGCGATCACCGCGGCCGGCGCGGTGTCGAGCACGGTCAAGGCGCTGCCCGCCGGCGAGGGTGTGACGGCCGCCGGCGACTTCGGATTCGGGGCATCGGTCGCGCTGAACCTCATCACCGACGAGACCAGCGCCGAGGTCGCAGACGGCGGCACCTTGACCGGCGCGCATCACCTCACCCTGTCGGCGACAGCCACCGACACCGGCCTCACCGAGGCGCGGATGGGCGCGAAGGGCGGCGACGTCGCGCTCGCACCCGCGGTCGCGGTCACCCTGTCGAACGTCACGACGTCGACCCGCGTCGGCAGTGGAGCGCTGAACCTCACCGGCAGCCTCACGATGATCGCGACGCAGACGGCGTCGGCCACGTCGACGGCCACGTCGGCCGTGTCGGCCGCAGCGGATGCCGCGATCGGCGTCGCGCTCGCGCTCACGATCGCGAACCACACGGTGACAAGCTCGCTCGCGCGCAACGTGACGGCCGAAGCTGACGTCTCGCTGCGCGCGAGCGGTACCTCGACGTCGGCGTCGTCGGCGGCCGCGTCGGCCGCCGGCGCACCGGAGTCCGCGGGCGGCGGCGGAAGCTCGGGCTCGGGCGTCACCGACGCCGTCGAGGCCGAGCGAAGCCACGCCGGGGCTGCCTCGACCGCGAACGGGGGCGACGGCGCCGGGTCGGCCTCGACGCCCGCCCCCGAGTCGTCGCAGGGCGAGGTCAACGCCGCGGCCGGCGTGGCCATCACGCTTGCGACGGTGCGCGCCGAGACGATCGTCGAGCCGGGCGTCTCATCGGTCCAGGCCGGGGGAACAGCGGCGTTCGCGAGCTCGGCGAACACCGACGCCTCGTCGTCGGGGGACGGGTCGGCATCGCAGGGAACCGACGCGACGATCGGCGCGGCGGTCGCGATCACGCTCGCCGACGTCGTCAACCGTGCGACGGTCCCGGCCACCCTCACCATCACCGCTCACGACCTCATCGTGTCGGCTGCCGTCACCCCGAACGGTGCGGATCAGACGTCGACCTTCTCGGCGCAGTCGGTCGCCGGAGCGGGCGGCGGCGACGTCTCGGTCGCCGGCGCATTCGCGCTGGCCGTGGTCAACCACGCGACGCGCGCGGGCGTCGACGGCGCCGTCGTCCTCACCGGCGGCGACGCCGCGCTCACCGCCACCAGCGCAGTCTCGAGCACGGTCAAGGCCCTGCCGGCCGGCGAGGGCGTGACCGGGGCCGGCGACCTCGGGTTCGGGGCGTCCGTCGCGCTCAACCTCATCACCGACAAGACCACGGCCGACATCGCCGACGGCGTCAGCCTGACGGGTGCGCGTCATGTCACGCTCGCGGCGACGGCGACCGACGCCGCGGTGACCGAAGCGCGCATGGGCGCCGCAGGCGGAGACGTCGCCTTGGCGCCCGCGGTCGCGATCACACTGTCGAACGTCACCACGTCGACGCGCATCGGCACCGGCACGCTCAGCATCGGCGGCAGCCTGACGATGTCGGCGACCCAGACGGCTGCGGCGGCGACGACGTCCTCATCGTCGGTGTTGGGAGCATCGGATGCCGCGATCGGCGTCTCGCTCGCGCTCACCGTCGCCAACCACTTCGTGACCAGCGCGCTCGGACGCGGCGTCACGGCGGGCGCCGACGTGTCGCTGAGGGCGTCGAGCGTCTCGGCGTCGTCGGCGACCGCCGCGGCCTCCGCCGCGGGCGCGCCCGAGAACGACGCGGACTCCGGCGACCCGGCCAACCCCGGCGGGGCGTCGGGAACCGGCGTCAACGAGCTCGCCGCGAGCGAGCGTGCGCACGCCGACTCGGTCGCGACGGCCAACGGCGGCGACGACTCCGGCGACCAGGCCGCTCCCGAGGCCGAATCGAGCGACGGGCCGGTCAACGTCGCGGCGGCGATCGCCATCACGCTGTCGACGGTGCGGGCGCGCACGATCATCGAACCGGCGGTGACCGCGGTCACGGCGGCGGGCACCGTCGCCCTCGCGACGAGCGCCAACACCGACGCGGCGTCTTCCGCCGACGGGTCGGCGGCCGGCGACGGCGACGCGACGATCGGCGCGGCGGTCGCCCTCACGCTCGCCGACGTGGCGAACGCGGCCGACGTGCCCGCCACTCTCACGCTGCGCGCGCACGACCTCATCGTGAGCGCCACCGTCACGGCGGCCGGTGCCGACACCACCGCGACGATGGGCGCCCAGGCCGTCTCGGGCGCCGGCGGCGGCAAGATCTCGGTCGCCGGCTCGTTCGCGCTCGCGGTGGTCAACCACACCACCCGCGCCGGCATCGACGGCACGGTCATCCTCACCGGCGGCGATGCCGCCCTCACCGCGACCAGCTCGGTGTCGAGCACGGTGAAAGCGCTGCCGCACGACGACGGCGTCGTCGCCACCGGCGACGCCGGCATCGGCGCATCCGTCGCACTCAACCTCGTCACCGACCGCACGAGTGCCGAGATCTCCGACGGCGTCGGCCTCACCGGCGCACGCAACGTCACGGCCACGGCCACGGCGACCGACGTCGCCGTCACCGAAGCACGCATGGGTGCGAAGGGCGGTGATGTCGCGCTCGCGCCGGCAGTCGCCGTGACCCTCTCGAACGTCACGACGTGGACCCGCATGGGCACCGGGATCCTGAGCGTCACGGGCAGCCTCACGATGGTGGCCACGCAGACCGCCCGGGCGGCCACGACGGCATCGTCGGCCGTGCTGGACGCCGCGGATGCCGCGATCGGCGTCGCGCTGGCCCTCACCATCGCCAACCACGGCGCCACCAGCGCCCTCGCGCGCAACGTCACCGCCGGCGCGGACGTCGTGCTGCGCGCAGCCGGCATCTCGGCGTCGAGCGCCCTCGCGGCGGCGTCGGCGGCCGGCGCGCCCGAGAACGAGGACTCCGGCGACCCGGGCAACCCGGGAGGCGGCTCGGGCACCGGCGTCGACCAGCTGGCGCAGCGCGAGCGGGACCACGCCGACGACGTCTCGACCGCCAACGGCGGCGAGGACTCCGGAACGACCGACAACCCGAGCGCCGAGACGAGCGAGGGACCCGTCAGCGTCGCGGCAGCCGTGGGCATCGCGGTCTCGACAGTCCGCGCCGAGACGGTCGTCGAGCCGACGGTGGGCTCGATCACCGCGGCGGGTGCCGTCGTGCTGGCGACGAGCGTCAACACCGACGCCCGCTCGGGAGGCGATGGATCGGCCGCCGGTGACGGCGACGCCACGATCGGCGCCGGCGTCGCGCTCACCTTCTCGACCACGACGAACCGGGCGACGGTTCCCGCGTACCTCACGGTGACGGCGCACGACATCACACTGTCGGCCACAGTCACGGCCGACGGCGCCGATGTCACCTCGACGTTCGGAGCCGCCGCCTCCTCGGGTGCGGCGGGCGGCAACGTGTCGGTCGCCGGCTCGGTCGCCATCGCCATCGTCACCACCGACACGCTCGCCGCGGTCCTCGGCACGTTGATCGTCACCGGCGGTGATGTCACCCTCCTGGCGCGGAGCGCCGTCGCCGGCACCGTCACCGCACTCCCGGTGGGCGACGGCGCGAGCGGCACCGGCGACGCCGGAGTCGGGGCATCCTTCGCGCTCACGCTCGACACGCACCGCACCACCGCGCTCATCGGAGATGACGTGTCGGTGACCGGGGCGCACGACCTGAGCCTGGCCGCGGAGGCCCGCGACGCCACGACGACCGAGGCCCGCATGGGCGCCAAAGGCGGCGGCGTCGCCATCGCGCCCGCCGTCGCCATCGTCCTCTCCAACGTCACGACCCTCGCGCGGATCGGCACCGGCGTGCTCGCGGCCGGCGGCGACGTGCTGATCCGCGCCACGCAGCACGCCTCGGCCGAGAACTCGGCGTCTGCCGCCGCCGTCGCGACCGATGACGCGGCGGTCGGCGTCGGCCTGGCACTCACCATCGCCAACCACACGGTGACGGCGATGCTCGGCCGCGACACCACGGCCGGCGGCGACTTGACGATGCAGGCATTCAGCTGGTCGCGCTCGAGCGCACTGGCGGCCGCCTCCGCGGCCGGGGCCCCGGAGAACGACGAGGACGCCGGCACCGGCGACCCCGCGACCGAGGGCGGTGCCGCCGGCACCGGCGTCGACGAGCAGGTCGGCGGCCAGCGCGACTACGCCGATGAGGTCGCCGGCGACTACGGCGTCGAGGGTTCGGGTGACACCCAGACGCCCAACGCCGAGACCAGCTCGGGTCCGGTCAACGTCGCCGCCGCGATCGGCATCGTCATCGCCACCGTCCGCGCCCGCTCGATCGTCGAGTCCCAGGTGTCGGCGGTCACGGCGACCGGCACGGCCACGCTCTCGTCGTCGCAGAACACCGATGCCGCCTCCGGCGGCGACGGCTCGGCGTCTCGCGGCGGCGACGCGGCGATCGGCGCCGGCGTCGCGATCACGTACGTCGACGTGGTGAACCGCTCGATCGTGCCGGCCGCCCTGACGCTCCGCGCGCACGCGCTCGCCGTGCTCGCCACGATCACGATGGACGGCGCCGACGACACCTCCACGATCCGCGCCGTGGCGTCCTCGGGCGCGGGCGGCGGCAAGGTGTCCGTGGCCGGATCGGTGGCGCTCGGCCTGGTGTGGTTCGACACCCTGGCCGCCGTCTCCGGCACCGTGATCCTCACCGGCGGCGACGCCACGCTCGGCGCGGGCAGCGAGATCGACACCACGGTCAAGGCGCTCGCCGCGGGC
Organism: Microbacterium psychrotolerans; assembly: GCF_031085295.1. Classification (GTDB taxonomy): domain Bacteria; phylum Actinomycetota; class Actinomycetes; order Actinomycetales; family Microbacteriaceae; genus Microbacterium; species Microbacterium psychrotolerans. The sequence goes on from NZ_JAVFWO010000003.1 coordinate 520,541, forward strand.
GAAGGCGTCGTGGCCACCGGCGACGCGGGGGTCGGGGCATCCTTCGCTCTCGCGCTCGTCACCAGCGACACGCACGCGCGTCTCGACGACGAGGTCTCGCTCACCGGCGCCGAGGATCTCACGGTCGCGGCCTCGTCGGTGAGCCGCACCACGACCGAGGCCAGCATGGGCGCCAAGGGCGGCGACATCACCGTCACACCGTCGATCGCGATCACCGTCTCGGACGTGAGCACCACCGCCGTCATCGGCTCGCTCGCCTCGGGGCCGATCGCGGTCACCGGCAACGTGCTCGTCTCGGCCATGCAGCACACCGCCGCGCACACGACGGCCGGCGCGGTGGCGACCGACGCCGGGGACGCCGCCGTGGGCGTCGCGATCGCGCTGAACTTCGCGTTCGACAGCGTCTTCGCGACGACGCGCCGCAGCATCACGTCGGGTGGCTGGATGGCGTTCTCGACGACGGGGTCCTCCCTCAACGGCGCGACCGCGACGGCTTCGGCGAGCGGCGCTCCCGGCGAGTCCAGCGGCGACGCCCCCTCGGGCGGCGTCGACGGCCAGGTGCAGGATCAGCGGGACTACGCGAACACCGCCAGCCTCGGCCAGGGCGGCGCGGGCGTCCAGAACAGCGAGAGCCCGTCGGCGTCGACGAGCGACGGCGGCGTGTCGGTCGCCGGCGCGGTCGCGCTCACGATCTCGGACGTCAGCTTCACCGCATGGCTGCCCGACACCCTGGTGCTGACGGCCGGCGGCCATGTCTGGCTCACCTCGTCGGCGCAGGTCGACGGCAAGGCCGAGGCGAGCGGCACCGCGCTGGCGCAGGACGACGCGGGCGTCGGTGCCGCAGTCGCGCTCAACCTCGTCTTCCTCGTCAACAACGCGTGGGTCGGCGACCACGCCGTCATCGCGGCCGATGGCTTCACCGCTGCGGCGCTCATGACGACGGTCGGCTCCGACACCACGCACGACTTCTCGGCGATCGCGAACGCAGGCGCCGGATCCGACGACGTGGGCGTTGCGGGCGCCGTCGCGCTGAACATCGTGTTCGACAGCACCGAGGCGTGGATCCCGTCCAGCGCCCGCGTCGACTTCGGCACCGGCGATGTGCTGGTCGCGGGCGAGAACCGCCGCACCGACACCGCCAAGGCGAAGGCCGATGCAACCGGCGGGGGCTCGAGCACCGGGGTCGGGGCATCCGTCGCGATCAACGTCATCTCCGACGACGTCACGCGCGCCGAGATCGAGGACGGCGCCGACGTCACCGGCGGCGCCAACGTCACCGTGCGCGCCGACCACACCGACGCCGTGCTCAACGAGGTGACCGCCGGTTCCGAGGGCGGCACCGCGGTCAGCCCCGCGGTCGGCATCAACGTCGTGCTCCCGGTGGTGCTGGCGCGCATCGGCACCCCCGGTCCGCGACCGTTCGTCGCGACCGGCACGGTGATGGTGCGGGCGACGCACTCCGGATCGGTGACGGTCGAGGGCGATGCGGACGCCGCCGGTGGCAGCGTCGCGATCGGCGCGATCATCGTCGTCAACGTGGTGGACATCGACGTGCGGGCGACGGTCGTCCGCGACATCACCGCCGGCGCACTCTGGCTCATCGCCGCGACCGAGCTGCACGCGAGCGCCTCCGCCAAGGCCAGCGCACGCGGCACGCTCGGCGGCTCCGAGAGCGGCGGCGATGCCGAGAACGCCGACCAGCAGGCGCAGCAGCAGCTCGAGGGCACGCCGGCGACGAGCGGCTTCGGCGGCAGCCTCCCGTCGTCGAGCGACAGCGTCTCGCAGGGCAACGGCCAGGCGAGCGGGCAGTCCGGCCAGTCGAGCGACGGCGTCGGCGTCGCCGCGGCCGTCGCGGTCGACTGGGTCACGGTCGACAGCCTGGCGACCGTCGCGCCCGACCTCACGATCGTGGTCGACGGCGTCTTCGCGGTGCTCGCCTCGAACGAGACGGATGCCGCGGCCAAGGCGCTCGGCACCTCGTGGAGCATCGAGAGCGACACGAACACCGTGGGCGCCGCCGTCGCCCTGAACGTCGCGACGGTCACGAACCGCGGCTCCATCGGCGCCGGCGCGGACGTCACGGCCGGCTCCGTCGCGATCACGGGGCTGACTCCCGTGAATGCGCGCAACGACTTCCAGGCGTGGGCGATCGCCGCGGCGGCAGGACAGGGCGACGCGGCCGTCGCCGGGTCGGTCGCGGTGCAGGTGCTCGTCCTCGTCAACGAGGCGGTCATCGGCGACGGCTCCACCCTCGTCGTCACGGACGGCATCTCACTCGACGCCTCCCACCCGATGGGCCTGCAGGGTCTCGCCGCCTCCGCGGCGCTGACGACGAACGGCAGCGGCGTCGGCGCCGGCATCGTGGTGCAGTTCGTGGAGTCGACCACGCTCGCCCACATCGACTCGACCTTCGCGCGCCCGACCACGATCGAGGCAGGCGGAGCGATCATCGGCCGGGCGTCCGCATCCCTCGTCCCGCTCGCGGCACCCGAGGTTCCGCTCATCCAGCTGCCGGCGTTCACCGGCGTCGCGCTCGGCGCGGCGCTCGGCGGGGGCGATGCCGGCGTCGGCGGATCGCTGGTCGTCAACGTCGTGAACCGCGCGACGCGGGCGTGGCTCGGCGATGCCGCCTCGGTCAACCAGGGCATCCCGACGGCCGCGGCCCAGGACCTCTCGTTCACCGCGTCCGACCAGACCGAGTTCGCCGACGTCGCGGGCTCGCTCGGCGCGAGCACCGGCAGCGCAGGCGTCGGGTTCGCGCTCATCGTCGGCGTGCACAACAAGGACGTGCGGGCCTACGTCGGCCGCGGCGTCACCGCCGACCTCGGCGGCTCGGCGTGGCTGCTGGCGACCGCGGGGGAGACCTTCACGCAGATCGTGGCCGGCGGGGGCGTCGCGTCGGATGCCGGCATCGCGGGTTCGTTCGTCGTACTCGTCGTCAATCAGGGGTCCGGTGCGCCGGGCACACGGGCCTACGTCGACAGCACCGCCGAGACGCCGACCGCTCTCCGCGCCCGCGGCTCGATGACCATCGCCGCGGCCGACCCGGTCACGATGACCCTGTTCGCCGGTGCGATCGGCGCCGCGAGCACCGCCGGCCTGGGACTCTCGTCGGTCGTCTTCGTCCGCACCGGCATCGTCGACGCGTTCGCCGGGGCCGAGGCCGAGCTGTGGGCCCGCGGCGGCCTCGGCCTCTCGCTGGCGGCCACGCAGAGCGAGGATCTGTGGCTCGTCGCCGTCGGCGGAGGCGTGGGCGGCACGGCCGGTCTCGCGGGGGCGGCGACCGTCGGCGTCCAGAACAACACGACGCACGCCCACCTCGACCGCAGCGTCACCGTGGACGGCGTGGCCGCAGGGGGATCCGCGGGCCTGCGGATCGCGGCATCCGACGACACGACGCTGCGCGGCATCGCCGGCCAGCTCGCTGTCGGTGGCACCGCGGGCGTCGGGCTCGGCGCCGACGTGCAGGTCGTGAACAAGTCCACGCAGGCCTGGATCGCACCGCAGACGCTCGTCACGGTGAGCGGCGACGCGACCGTCGACGCCACGTCGAGTGAGACGGTCACGAGCGTCGCCGCCGGCGGCAGCGTCGGCGGGACCGCCGCCGTCTCGGCCAACGCCACGGTGTCGGTGTACACGATCGTGACCAAGGCGTTCGTCGGCGAGGTGTGCGGGGCCGCGGTCGCGAGCGAAGGCGCATGCGCGGCATCCCGTGCCGTCGTCGTCGCCGGCGGGAGCGCGCGCATCTCGGCCAACGAGGTGCTGTCGATGGACATCGTCGCAGGTTCGGTCGCCGTCAGCGGCACGGCGTCGGTCGGCCTCACGGCCGCGGTGCCGGTGCTGAAGAAGACCACGACCGCCTTCATCGGCGATCTGTCGCGGGTGACCGCGCTGGCCGGCGGCTCGGGGCTCATGGGTACGCTCGGGGGCTACGACGTCCACTACATCGACACCCGCTTCAACCCGCAGACGGCCATCATCGGAGGCAACCAGCTCGAGCTCGGCTACGTGCACGGCATCGAGAACGGTCAGCGCGTCTCGTACGAGACCGGCGGCGGCCAGGCGATCGTGGGGCTGACCCCGGGTGCCGCGTACTTCGCGATCGTCGACGCGGCGTTCCCGACCCGCCTGCGCCTGACGGCGACCTCGGGCGGTGCCCCGATCGCGCTCGCGTCGCCCGCCCGGCCCGGTCAGTCGCACCGCATCTTCCCGACCGACCAGGCAACCGTGCCCGAGCGCATCGCGCCGTACCTGACGCCGGCGAGCGACGTCGACGGCGGGTCCGACACGGTGAACCTGCCGTACGACATGCCCAAGGACAAGGCCGACAACTCCGCCACGCCCTTGGTCACCGGCGACGCCGTGACGTACACGGCCAACGGGGGAGCGCCGATCGGCGGCCTCGTCGACGGTGAGACCTACTACGTGGTCGTCACCGGAGCCCACAGCTTCCAGCTGGCGCGCACCAAGTGCCAGGCCGACCCGACGGCGTCGGGCTGCAGCGGCACCCCGTTCGCGCTCATCGACCTGAACCCGGCGACGGCCACCGGCCGCGCCCACAGCTTCGTGCGGCAGGGGATGCAGTCGCCCGGCGACCCCGCGAAGATCACCGGCATCCGCGTCCTCACGCCGCGCACCGGCGCGATGTACGGGGTCGCGGTCGTCGCCAACAACAGCGACGAGATCCTCGCCGTCGGCGCGAGTGCCGCCGTCGCGGCCACCGCCGGGGTCGGCGTAGCGGGCAACGTCAACGTGGTGACCGCCGACACCGACGCCTTCGTCGGCCGCCTGGCCCGTGTGAACGACGACAACACCGGCGCGGCGCCCTGGCAGTCCGTCACCGTCGCCGCCGGTGGCGCGTTCCGTCAGCTCATGGTCTCGGCCGCGGTCGGCGGCGGCATGGCCGGTGTCGCCACGAACGCGACGGTCGACATCGTGACGCTCGACGTCGACGCCACCATCGCCGACGACGCGATCGTCCGCGCCGCGGGTGACATCCTCCTGTCGGCGGTCGGCAGCCAGGAGATCACGGCGATCGCGGCGGCACTCGGCGCCGGCGTCGCGGGGGTCGCGGCAGCGGTCGCCGCCGTCGTCCTCGACACGCATACCCACGGCCGGGTCGGGCGTCACGTCACGCTCGACGCGGGCAACAACATCCTCGTGGCCGCCGACGACCGCACCGGCTTCACCGTCGTGTCGGGCGGTCTGGGCGTCGGCTTCGTCGGCGTCGGTGCCGGTGTCGCGGTCGTGTCGGCCGTGAAGGACACCGCCGCGACGATCGGCGCGGGCAGCATCGTCGACGCGCGTGCGGCCCGCGGCTGGGTGCTCGGCGGCATCCCGCTCGGCACGATCAGCGGCGACACGTTCCCCGCCGCCGGCCAGTCGGGCCTCGCCCTGCTCGCCTCGTCGGCCCAGCACGTCTTCGGCATGGCGATCTCGGGCGGTGCCGGCTTCGTCGGCGTCTCGGGCGCCGTCAACGTCACGCTGATCCGCGGCACGACGGTCGCCGCGATCGAGAGCACATCCGCAGACCGCACCTTCGTGAACAGCGACCGGGCCGGTGCGGGTGCCCTGCAGAGCGTCTCGGTCACGGCGACCGATCTCACCGACACCTTCACCATCGGCGGTGGCGTCGCGGGCGGCTTCGTCGGCGTCGCGGGTGGAATCGACATCGGCGTCGTGGACGTCGCCGCCAACGCCCTGGTCGGCGACTACGCGTCGATCCAGGCGAGCTCGCACCTGCGGGTGCAGGCGCTGTCAGTGCGTCACATTCAGACGTACGCGGTGAGCGCGGGCGGCGGCGCGGTCGGCGTCACGGCGTCGGTCTCGGTGTGGACGGCGGGCGGCCAGCCCACCGGCGCCTACGACGACGGCAGCGGCCCGAAGGACGCGCTCTCGTCATCCGACGGCACGCCGCAGAACCAGGCCGACCAGCACGCGTCGGGCACGGGCGCCAACGGGTACCTGTCGATCCTCGGCGGCGCGAACGACTCGTCGGGCACGAACACCGCCCAGCGCAAGCAGGCGGGCATCGACGCCGCAGCCGCGGGGGTCGCCGGCGCCGCGCCGGGCACGTCGCTCGCCTCGAGCGCGTTCTCATCGCCCCCTCCGCTGCGCGGCACGACGAGCCGCATCGGCGTCGGCGCGTTCATCCTGACCGGCGGCTCGGTCGCGGTCACGGCCGACGCGCGCGACAGCTACTTCGGACTGGCCGGTTCGGCGACGGGCGGCATCGTCGCGGTCGGGGCATCCGTGCTCGTGGCGACGCTGCGCTCCACGGTCGACGCCGGCATCGCGACTGGCACGACCGTACGGGCGGGCGGCGACGTCGCCACGCGGGCCACGTACGGGGAGGCCACCGAGGCGATCGCTTTCACCGGCCAGATCGGAGCGGTATCGGTCGGCGGCCAGATCCTCGTGCTCGACACCGACGCCCGCCAGACGGCGCACATCGACGACGGCGTGGTCATCCCGGTCGCCGGCGGCATCGTCTCGGCGGATGCCGCGGCGGACCGCGACGTCCGCCCGCTGTCGCTGGGCCTGGCCATCGCGCTCGCCGCGGCAGGTGCATCGGTCGCGACCGCCGACGTCCGCGGCGACACCGTCGGACGCGTGGGGGCCGTCGCCATCGGCACCGCAGCCGCACCGGCCGGAGGCCTGCGCGTCACGGCGGTCTCCGACATCTCGGTGCCGGTCACCGCGTTCTCGGTGTCGGTCGGCCTCGCCGGAAGCGGCACCGGCGCCGGTGCGATCGCCGACATCACCGGCAGCACCGCCGCCGAGTTCGCCGGCATCGCGTTCCTCAGCGGCGGGGCGACGATCACCGCCGACGCCCGCAACGTCATCGACGCCGACACGGTGAACGTACAGGTGGGGGCCGTCGCGATCGGCGTCACGCTCGCCCACGCCACCATCGCGCGCGAGACCACCGCGACCGCCGTCGACGGCTCGTGGATCTCGGCCGGCGGCGCGATCGCGATGCGGGCCACCTCGCGCAACCGGGCCGACGCCTACACCCCCGGTGGCAGCCTCTCGGCGATCTCCGCCAGCTTCATGAACCCCGAGGCGCTGATCACCGGCCGCACCGAGGCCGTCTTCCGGGCGGATGTCGCGGCCTCCGGCTCGCTCACCGTCGACGCCGAGGGACAGAACCAGGTGCTCGCGGAGGCCTTCGTGATCGGCATCGGACTCCTCGGCAGCGGCCAGGGCGTCGAGGCGAGCGCCGAGGTGACCGCGGCGGCGCTCGTGCGCGCCGTCATCGAGCTCGGCACCGTGTTCTCGACCGGCCTCGTCGCCGCCCGCGCGCGCATCCTCACCGACGGCGGATCGGGCAACCTGGCTAGCGCCATCGTCACGGCGGGCTCCGGCGGTCTGGTCTCCGGCGGCGGGTACGTCGCGACGGCGTTCCTGCGCGGCGCGACCACGGCCGAGGTGTACAGCGTCATCGGCGGGTCGGGCTCGGCAGAGGTGCGCAGCACCGCCACCAACCGCGCCGCGGCCGAGACCTTCACCGCCGGCTTCGGTGGCATCCTCCAGGTGAGCGTGGCGTACGCCGAGTCCGAGATCGCCGCGTCCGCGGCCACCCGCGCGTCGATCTTCTCGCCGGTGTGGTCCAACGGCGCGACCACGGTGGTCGCGCAGGCGAACAACACGGCGGACGTCGATTCGGATGCCGCGACCATCGGTCTCATCAACGCCAACGTCCGTATCATCAGCGCAACGATCGCCGCCGCCACCCGCGCCGAGCTGCGCGCCGGACTCGTCGGCAACGGGCTCACCGTCGAGGCGCGCGGAACCAATCTCGCGACGGCATCGGCCGCATACATCGAGGCCGGGCTGTACAACGGCGGCTTCGGCTCGGCGCTGGCCATCGTCACCGACGCCGCGGGCATCACCGCCGAGGTCGCCGCGGGCACGGCCGACGTGCGCGGCGGCAGCGGCGCCGTCGCGGTGACAGCGTGGTCCGAGAACACCGCGGCGACCGACATGAAGAAGATCACCGTCGCCGGGCTCGACATCAACGGGCTCCTCCCGCGGGCGACCGTCGCCGCCGCGACGCGCGCCGCGTTCGCCGCGGGTCCTGCCACCTCCACGTCGTTCGGGGTGACGGCATCGTCGCGCAACGCCGTCGACGCCACCGCCGAGCTCACCTCCATCGCGATCATCGGGGTGAGCGGCACGGTGGCCGCCGCGACGATCGCCGAATCCGCTGCGACGACGGCATCCGTCGCCGCAGGCGTCATGCTCGCCGCATCCGGCGCGGTGTCGCTCCTCGCCGAGAGCCGCGACGGCACGCACGTCCTCGCCGGCATCGACAGCGCCGGCGGCGGAGCGGTCAAGGCGGGCGTCGTCGTCGCGCAGGCGACCATCGGGGCGCCGGTCACGGCAGCGTTCGACGGGACGATCATCGGCTCGACCGGCGTCTCGGTCCGCGCCCTCGGCCACGCGAAGGCCGACGCGACGATCGAGGCGGTCGGGATCTCGCTCGTCGGCATCACGGGCTCGGTCGTCGACGCCGAGGTGTACGGCTCGGCCGCCGTCTCGTCCCGCTACGGCACCGGGATGCTGGCGACCTCGGGGGGCGTCCTCGTCGAGACCGTGCTGACGGCCGCGGCGACCGCCAAGAGCGACCTGGTCTCGGGCGGCCTGCTCGTGGTCGGCGTGTCGGTGCCGACGGCCCGCATCGCCGCGGCAGCCGTGGCAGACGCCGCGCCGCGTCAGGTCGGCGGCACGTCGCTCGCCGTCCGAGCGACCGCGAACCGCGCCGTCTCGGCCACCTCGGGAAGCCTCGCGCTCGGCGTGATCGCCGTCAGCATCTCCAGTGCCGAGGCGCTCATCACCGACGCCGCGGTCACCCGGGCGCGCGTGCACGACGGCGCCACGGTGCACGCGCCCGCAGCCGCGCTGACGGTCGACGCGACCGCGACCAACGCCGCCACCGCCGCAGGCGGCGGCGTCAACGGGGGCGCCATCACCGTCGGCGTGGCCGAGCCGAAGGCGCTCGTGGACTCCTCGACGCTGGCCCTCTTCGCCGCCACGGTGCCCACGGCCGCGTCTCTCGGCGTCCACGCGACGACATCCGACACCGCGACCGCGAAGCTCTCGAGCACCGCCATCGGCGCGATCACCATCGACTCCGGCGCCGCGTGGGCGCGGGTGCGCCCCGTCGCCGAGGCGATCGTCGGAGTCGGAACGCCGATCGTGGTCTCGGGCGACATCGACGTGCGGGCGGCCGCCCAGCCGGTGTCTCGGTCGTTCGCCGAGAACTTCTCTGCCGCGGCGCTCGCGGTGTCGTCCAACAGCGCGCTGGCCGAGACGTTCCCCACCGTGAGAATGTCGGTCGCGAACGGCACGACGCTGTGGGCCGGGGGAGCGGTGACGCTCACGGCGCACCAGAACTCGGCGACCCCGCCGCCGCTGCCGGTCTACGCCTTCGACGCGGTCAGCGGCGTGGACCTCGGCACGAACACGATCACGCTCTCGGGAGCCCACACGCTCGACGACTCGGCCACCGTGCGCTACGACCGCAGCGGCGGCACCGCCGTCGGCGGCCTGACCGACGGCGCGAAGTACGGCGTGATCGTCGTCTCGCCCACGCAGATCCAGCTGGGCGCCGCGTTCGAAGCGGCCCAGGTCGATCCCGCGAACGACGTGATCACGTTCACGCGGCAGCACGGCTTCGTCGACGGCCAGCGCGTCTTCTACACCGCGTCGGGGTTCGGCGTGGCCGGACTCGTGAACGGGCACGCCTACCGGGTCCGCGTCCTCGACGACTTCCGCGTGCAGCTCATCGACGCCGACACCCCGTCGGCGCCGGTGGAGTTCGACGGCGGCGACGTCGACGAGGCGAACGGTCTGATCAACGCACCCAACTCGTACACCGACGGACAGATGGTGCAGTACCTCGCACCGGCCGCGCGCGCGTCGTTCTACAGCACGCGTGTGGACATCGTCGTGGACGCCCAGGGAAGCCCCGTCCAGGTCGGCAGCCCGCCGACGTTCCAGATCGAGGACAACAACGTCATCGCGGTCCGCGAGCACGGACTGCAGACCGGCGACGTGGTCGTATACCGGGCGACCGGCGGCCCGCTCGGCGGCCTGTCGCAGGACACCACGTACTGGGTCATCCGCATCGACGGCAACCGCATCCAGCTCGCCGACAGCCAGTGCCACGCGCTGGGCACGTGCGACGACGGCGGCGGCGGGCTCATCCCGATCACCGCGCTCGGTCTTGCGCCCGACATCTCCGAGACCGGTCGCAGCGTCATCCACCAGCTGTTCGCACCCGGGCAGCAGCCCATCGCCGGATTGCAGAACGGCGGCGTGTACGAGGTCTGCAACGCCACCGCCACCTCGTTCGGCCTCAAGCTCATCGAGGTCCTGGGCGTCTGCTTCACCCGTCCGCTCGGCGCGAACGGCAGCGTGGGCACGAGCCGGTTCGTCCCGGCCGTCGTCGACCTGGGCCCGGCGCTGGGGGGTGGAAAGCTCGTGGTCGACCTGACGGCGACGGGCACCGGCACGCAGCACCTGCAGGTCGCCACGATGGCGCCCTCGCTGCCGTCGGGAATCTACTCCGAGGCGAAGGTCGCCGGCGAGGGCGGCGGGTTCATCCAGGTCGGCGCGACGCGCCCCCGGGTCGCCGTCGACGCCACCCTCGACCTGACGATCGGCGACGGCGCCCGGATCGCCGCCGGCGGCGAGATCGGCGTGCATGCGCTGAACACGGCCGCCGCCGTCGCGGACGGCACCTCCGGCGGCCTCGGCTTCATCTCGATCACTCACGCTCGCGCGGTGGTCAGTGCCCAGGCCACGACGACGGTCTCGGTTCGCCCCGGAACCGACCTGTCGAGTGCGGGGGGCAGCGTCACCATCGATCCGCTCACGCTCGCGAGCGGCAACGCGTACGCCTACTCGAGCGCCGGAGGCTTCGGCCACGGCACCGAGGCCCAGACGCGCGCCGACCTCGGCACCACGTCGCATGTCACCCTCGACGGCCGCATCACCGCGTGGAACGACATCGCCGCGTCGTCGTCGACGGCCATGCAGTCCGAGCTCCGTGCCGGTGCCTCGGGCGGATCCTTCGCCGGCAGCTCGACCTCCGGCGACTGCGGCGGCGACCCCTGCCACATCGTCGCGAACAACGACACGACGCTGACCGTCGGCGGGGCGGCGCACCTCGAGGCCGACAACGTCACCCTCGAGGCGCAGATGATCACGACCGATCTCCTCGACCACAACCGCTCCAACGGCGACGGCGCGTTCGAGGACTCGGACGCCCGCTCCGAGGTCACCCTCACCTCGAACGCGCACGTGCACCTCGTCAGCGGCGCGAAGATCATCGGCTACCAGACGGTCACCGTCCGCGCGCAGCACCTCGACCTGCGCCTCGTCGCCGATGCCCGCGCGACGTGCGGCTGCTTCGGCGGCGACAGTGACGCCGACGCGATCGTCCGGTACAACGCGACCTCCTCGGTGACGGGCGAGGCCGGCGTCCGCATCCGCACCGCGACGCTCCGCGTCGAGGCGCTGCACCTGCAGGTCGTCGTCGATCCGCGCGCGTCGACAGGCGGCGGCTTCATCGACTTCGGCGGCGACGACGACAGCGCCGACGACAACAGGCACCGCTGGATCGACTGGAACGCCGATGTCGTGCTGCACGCGCCGAACCCGACGCTCGTCGTCGACAGCACCGGCAAGATCGTCAAGAAGTACGCCGTGACCGTGCGCGACGACCTCGGCACGGTGTACATCCTGGGTCAGACGATCCCGGAGGGCCGGGAGATCGTCGTCGACCCGATCGAGAACAACGGCGGCGGATCGGCGACGTACTTTATCAACAACCCGGCTGGCTCGCAGGTCGGCACCCTCACGGGCGACCGGGGCACGCTGCAGGTGCAGAACACGTTCGACTTCGTCCGCCTGCACAACCACTCGAGCCGCCTGCTGCGCGTCAACGGGATCAGCGTCGTCAACCTCGACGACGTCGGGGCCACGGTCAACGTGCAGGCCGAGGACTCGTCGGCGTTCCGCTTCCACATCGGCCGGCCCATCTTCATCCCGACCTTCGTCGACATCGCCGACTGGGCAGGCCCGGGCACGCCCGACATCGTCCTCGCCGGCTACATCGACAACCCCATCGGCACGACGCGGGTGATCAACGAGCACGGCGACATCTGGGCGCAGGGCGCGGGCAGCATCCGCACGAACATCGCGCAGCTGCACGCGAACCAGGGCACCATCGGCGCGAGCTTCACGCTGTTCGGCATCCCCGTGCGCCTCCCGATCCCCGTCGTGCTGGTCCAGAGCGACTACCTCGTCGACGACGTCGACCCCACGCGCCCCGTGGAGCTCGTCGCCGACGCCCGCGACGACGTGGTCCTTGACCTCACCTACGTCGCGCGGATGCCTGTCGGATCGCCCTACGCCGGCACCGCCTTCCAACCCATCCTGGGACCGATCCACGCCGGTGACGACATCGACCTCCTCGTTCACGACTCGCTCTACGGCTCCGACGTGCCGGCCATGTCGTCGTACTGGGTGCAGGTGAACGTCACGCATCCGCCGTCGAACACGACCGTCCCGCCGACGGGGCAGTACCACACCTACTTCCACCCCGACCCGGGTCCGTGGGGCGGGTTCGACGACCCGGTGCTGGTGGCCTGGGGCACGGTGAACGAGCTTCACGACAGCGTCTACACGTTCAGCGACCTGAGCGCGGGCGACGACATCGTGGTGCGGCATCCGTCCATCGCCACCGACATCTCGTTCGTCGTCTACTCGAACGTGGATGCGACGCTCTTCAGCATGCGGTTCCCTGCGCAGCTGTACTCGACGCAGAACGGCGACGGCGAGATCACCCTGTACACCAACGGCTTCGTCGAGGACTACGAGACGATCGCCGACCTTCGCGTCGGCACCATCACCTCGACCGCGGACGACGTCTACCTGCAGACGATGCAGGACACGGCGTCGATCCTCGACGAGGGCAGCATCGACGACGGCACGCCGCGCGTCGCGGGCCGGAGCATCGTGATGATCGCAGGTCTCGTGTCGGGCCGGATCGGCGGACCCGACATCGATCCCACCGACTCCGACCCGACCGATACGGCGCCCGACTTCCTCGAGATCCGCTCCTCTCTCTCGGCGCGGGGATCGCTGATCGCGCTCGCCGGGGGCGACATCCTCCTCGACCAGGTGGCAGGCACGCTGTTCGTCGCGCTCGCCCAGTCCCTGACCGCCGACGTCGCGCTGCGCACTCGCGCAGGCGGCATCCAGGCGGATGCGCCGACGGGGGCGGTGCGGGTGGCAGGCCACGACATCGACCTCATCGCGGTCGGCGGCGCCGTCGGAGCGGACAGCCCTGATCGCTCCGCGGACCTCGTGGTCGACACGGGCACCGGCTCGCGGCTCTACGCGCTGTCGCTGCCGGGCGACGCGGTGATCTTCGTGCCGCCGACGGGCATCTACGTGACCGAGGCGTCCGGATCCCTCCTCGTACTCCGCGCCGAGGCGCCCACCGGCGATGTGCGCCTCACGGTGCCGTTCGCCGCCGGCGGCGACGACGAGAGCCTCTTCCTCCTCACCGAAGGCCGGACCATCGACGAGCTCGTGACCATGAGCGAGGGGCGCGTCGTCGCCGGCGACGACGTCACGCTGCTGGTCGGCCAGGACGTGATCGCACCGCTCGGCACCCTCATCGCGGGCTCGACGGTGACCATCCGCGCCTCGTTCGGCAAGACGTCGGCCCTCGACGGCGGGTCGCTCCTCTACTTCGGCGGCACCGTCACGGGCGCACCGACCCGGATGTTCGGCGGTCTCGGCGACGACGTCTTCTCGTTCGACGCCACCGTCGTGAACGGCCCGATCTTCGTCCACGGCGACGCGGGCGACGATCTCTTCGCCTTCGATCACGCCCTGGTGAACGGGCCGATGCAGGTCTTCGGCGCGGCCGGCGACGACGGCTTCTTCTTCCTCGAGACCCTGCTCGGCGGTCACACCGAGGCGTTCGGCGACGACCCGACCGACCCGCTCGCGCTGCAGGGCGACGACACGTTCCAGGTGTGGTGGCTGCTGACCATGACCGGCACGCACATCGCGGCGCCCGGCGACGATTTCGCCGGCACCGAGGTGCGCGACGCATTGGTGCTGTGGGGTCACGGCGGCGACAACGACTTCCGCATCCAGACCTGGGGCGGCGACGATGCCATCGGCCACGACTACCGCATCGTCGTGCGCGGCGGCGGGGCGCGCACCGGTCTCAACACCCTCACGATCGACGGGACGGATGCCGCCGACCTGTTCCTGTTCCGCGCGCTGGCGGGCATCGCCGAGCACGCGGATGCGCGCCGCGCGGCGTTCGTCGCCCAGCTGAACCTCGCGGCAGGCACAGCCGAGACCATCGCGTACGACGAGGGCGTCAACGCGCGGCTGACCGTCAACGGCTACGACGGCGACGACGTGTTCGCGTTCGACGACAACAGCGCCATCACCACGGTGTACGGCGGCGACGGCGACGACACGTTCGTGGTCGGGCAGTTCTTCGCCACGCCGCGGATCGAGCCGAACGTGCAGCCGGGCAGTGCGTTCGCGACGCTCGAGACCGAGTTCGGCAACGCCAGCGCCGGCGTCAGCTTCCCCGCGGTGCTGTACGGCGGAGAGGGCGCCGACCGCTTCGTCATCAACGGTCATCGCGCCGAGCTGCGCATCGAGGGCACGACCGGGGCCGACCTCTTCCGCCTCCTCGCGGTGCGTCTCCTCGCCGGCGGCTATCGGACGAACGGCTTCCTCTCGCTCGACGGCGGTGCGGGCACGCCGACGGTGCAGGTGCTGGCGACGGCCGCCACGCCGGAACTGGCCGTCGCGCTCAGGGCCATCCTCGGGGCAGGGCTTCTGGTGAAGCTGTACCACGTGCCGCTGCCGGCGCTCGTGATCGCGCCGGTGGTGCTGCCCGCACCCGTGGTGCTGACGGCGGAGGATGCCGCGCCCCCGGCGCCGCTCGTCATCCCGGTGCCGCCGGCGGTGCCGGGCACCGGCGAGGTCGTCATCGTCGAATCGGACGGCACGACCACGCTGCAGAGCGGAGTCAAGGAGACCGACAGCTACACGATCGCCCTGTCGACGCCGCCGACGGCCCGCGTCCACATCACGATCTCGGCCGCGTACGGCGGCGGCATCCCGTACGCGCAGGTCTCGATCGACGGCGGCCTCACCTTCCACGACCAGGTGGTGCTGATCTTCGAGATCGGGGAGACAGGGCCCAAGACGGTCATCGTCCGGCTGCTGCCGACGACCGATCCGCACCCGTTCCCGTCGCTGCTCACGGCAGCTCCGAGCAACGAGCCGGGCCCGGGCACGGTGGTCGAGACCGTCAGTCACACCGTGGTCAGCGACGACTCGCTGTACGACGGCGCTGCGGCGCGCAACGTCTACATCAACCTGCCCGCCGACCCGCCGGACGAGCCCGAGGAGCCCGGCGAGCCGGAGGAGCCGGGGCAGCCCGGCGGCACGGGTCAGCCGGGAGCTTCGGCGGGAGGAAGCAACGGCGCCCTGGCCGCGACCGGCCTCGACGGCCTCAGCGGCTGGATGCTGTCGGGCCTCGGCCTCCTCCTCCTCGGCCTGCTGCTCCTCGTCGCGCGTCGCCGCCGTCAGGCCTGACGCGCGTCGCCGCAGTCACGCCTGACGGGCGTCGCTGCCGTCAGGACTGACGCCCGCGCGCAGGTGGGCGTCAGTCGGCGGGGGTGCCGCCGAAGCGCGACACCTGGCCGGCGCGGTCGGCGTCTTCGCTGGCGAGCACGCCGCCGTTCGCGACGAAGTCGGCAGCGACCTCCTCGAACATGATGCGCACATCCTGCCGGCGGGCGCCGAGCGCCTCGACGGCGGCGTCGGTCACCAGTTCGGCGAAGCGGCGGCGCTGGTCGACGGTGCGCCCGGGAAGGAGTTCGACTCTCATGTTCGGCATACCTCGACGATAGGGCCCTACGACCCGAAGCTCATCGCGGCGGCTTTACGCTGGTGCCATGCCGCTGACCGGAGAGTACAAGCCGTCCACGTCCGACTGGGCCCGCAAGCAGGCCGAGGCCTACGAGGCGTCGAACGGCGAGAAGGCGAACACGCTGCGGGGTGTGCCGATCATCGTGCTGACGACGGTCGGCGCGAAGAGCGGGGCCCTCCGCAAGACCGCGCTCATGCGGGTCGAGCACAACGGCCGCTACGCCGTCGTCGCGTCGAAGGGCGGCGCACCCGATGAGCCCAGGTGGGCCGAGAACATGCGGCGCCAGCCTCACGTCGAGCTGCAGGACGGCGACGTCCGCCGCGACTACACGGCGCGCGAGCTGTCGGGCGACGAGCGCGTCGAATGGTGGGCGCGGGCGACGGCCGTCTGGCCCGACTACGACAACTACCAGAAGCGCACCGATCGCCAGATCGCGATCTTCGTCCTCGAGCCGCTCGACGGGTGACCGACATCGAGCTCGCCCGCATCGCGGGCGGCACGGTGACCCTCCACGACGCCCGCCGGAAGGGGCGCTGGAGCGTCGACCTCGAGCCGTTCGAGATCGGGGTCTACGCGGTCACGCAGGAGCAGCTCACCGAGCTGCTGGGCGAGCCGGGCCCGCATCCGCGACGCCCGGCCACCGACGTGAGCTGGCTGCGTGCGATCCGGTTCTGCAATGCGGCGTCGGAGTGGGAAGGGCTGGACCCGGCGTACACGTTCGACGGCGAGGACGTCACCTGGCACGTCGATGCCGACGGGTTCCGCCTGCCCACCGAGGCCGAGTGGGAGCACGCGTGCCGCGCCGGCTCCAACGGCCCGCAGTACGGGCCGCTGGCCGAGATCGCATGGACGAGCGCTGACGGCGTGACCGCCCCGCAGAACGTGGGCGGCAAGCTGCCGAATCTCAACGGCCTGTTCGACACGCTCGGCAACGTGTGGGAGTGGTGCTGGGATCTGCTCGATCCCGCCCGGTATGCCGATTACCGGGTGTTCCGCGGCGGCGGCTTCGCCGACGACGCGTGGAGCGTGCGCGCCTCGACCCGCCGCGGCGGCGCACCGCGCATGCACCACGACGACGTCGGCTTCCGCGTCGCGCGCGGCGGCTTCGACGGGACGGAGGCCGCCCAGGGCTGGTCGGCGCAGGCCGACGCAGAGCGCGCGGCCTTCGACGGGCCGCTGCCACCCGGCTGGACCCCGCTGCGCTGACCCCCGGAGACGCCGAAGGGGACGGATGCCGCTCGCGCGCGGCATCCGTCCCCTTCGATGTCTCAGCCCAGCACGGCCTCGAGGGGTCCGCGGGCGAAGTACAGCACGAAGCCGGCCGCGACGATCCACAGCAGCGGGCTGATCTCTCGCGCCTTGCCCGACAGCGAGCGCACCACCACCCAGGCGATGAAGCCCGCGCCGATGCCGTTGGCGATCGAGTACGTCAGCGGCATCACGGTGATCGCGAGGAACACGGGCAGCAGGATCGAGAAGTCCGAGAAGTCGATGAAGCGGATCTGCGACATCATCAGCGCGCCGACGATCACCAGCGCGGAGGCCGCGACCTCGGTCGGGACGATCGAGACGAGCGGCGTGAAGAACATCGCGATGAGGAACAGCGCACCCGTCACGACGTTCGCGAACCCGGTGCGGGCACCCTCGCCGATTCCCGCGCCGGACTCGATGAACACCGTGTTCGACGAGCTCGACGTGAATCCACCCGCGACCGCGCCGACACCCTCGACGATGAGCGCCGACTTGATGCGCGGGAAGTCGCCCTTCTCGTTCGCCAGGCCCGCCTCTTTCGACAGGCCCGTCATGGTGCCCATCGCGTCGAAGAAGTTCGTGAACACGAGTGTGAAGACGAGCATCAGCGCGGCGAGCACGCCGATGCGTTCGAACGAGCCGAACGAGACCTGGCCGACCAGCGACAGGTCGGGCACGCTGACGAGCGACGACGGCAGCTCGGGCACCGAGAGGCCCCAGCCGCCGGGGTTGACCTCGTCGCCGTCGAACTTGGGGCCGATGTTCCAGATGGCCTCGACGATCAGCGCGACCACGGTGCCGGTGACCAGGCCGATGAGGATGCCGCCCTTGACCTTGCGGGCGACCAGGATGCCGGTGAGCAGCAGGGTGAAGACGAAGATCAGCGTCGGCACGGTGGCGACGGACCCGTTCACGCCGAGGCCGACCGGGGGAGAGGAGGCGCCGGTCGAGGTGACGAAGCCGGCGTCGACGAAGCCGATGAATGCGATGAAGAGGCCGATGCCGACCGTGATGGCAAGCTTCAGCTGGATGGGGACGGCGTCGAAGATCATGCGCCTGAGGCCCGTCGCTGCGAGCAGCACGATGATCAGACCGTTGATGACGACGAGGCCCATCGCCTCCGGCCAGGTCACCTGGCCCACGACCGACACGGCGAGGAACGAGTTGATGCCCAGGCCCGCCGCGAACGCGAACGGCAGACGCGTGACCAGACCGAACAGCACCGTCATCACACCCGCGGTGAGGGCGGTGGTGGCGGCGACCTGGGTGAAGCCGAGGGTGTTGCCGTCGACGTCGACACCACTGGAGAGGATGATCGGGTTCAGGATGACGATGTACGCCATCGTCACGAAGGTCACCACGCCGCCGCGGACCTCGGTGCCGATGGTCGAGCCGCGACGGGTGATCTCGAAGAATCTGTCGAAGCCGTTCTTCGGCTCGGGTGTCTCGACGTCGTCGGGCGCTGCGGGGGTGTTCGGTGCCGCGGACGGTGCTGTGCTCATGGATGGGACCTCCGACCTGAAAGGGTAGTCGTTCGCGCCCGAACCTGAGGATTCCCTGGACGGATGCCGCACCACGGCGCGGACGCACCCGGGACGCCCGCGCCCCTCGAAGTAGGGTCGATGGCGCATGCATCGCCTCATCGTCGCCCTCCTTGCCACCGTCGACGCCGCCATCGCGGTCGCCGTCGGCCTTGCCGCGACCCTCGCTCCGCTCACGCTCCTCTGGGTCTTCGGGTTCGGCGGAGGCGCGGACTGGGGAGTGCTGTGGACGTCCGCCGTCTCGGTGTGGCAGTTCGGCAACCTGGTGCCGCTGCACATCGCCCTGCCGCCCGAGTACCTGGCGGCCACGGGAATCGACACCGATGCGGCATCCTTCGTCCTGTCCCTTGCGCCGCTGGCGTTCGCATCGTTCACGGCGATCTTCGCGGCACGCTCGGGCGCGCGCGCCTCGCACGCGGACGCCTGGCTCACCGGCGTCCTGACCTCGACCGTCGTCTTCGCCGCGCTGGCGACGAGCGCCGCGCTCACCGGCGCGAACGACGTCGCGCACGTCGAGACCTGGCAGGCGATCCTGATCCCGACGCTCGTGTTCGCCCTGCCCGCGCTCGTCGCGGCGGTCGTCACCGAGTGGTCGGAGGCGGGATCCGGCGCGGTCGCGCGGCTGCGGGATCGCGCGGAGGATCTGCCCCACGGGTGGGGCGACGTGCCGGCGCTCGTCGCCCGCGGCTCCGCCGTGGTCGTGGTGGGTCTCATCGGAGTAGGCGCCGCGGTCGCCGCCGTGGCGCTGTTCGCACGTGCCGGACAGATCGTGGCGCTCTTCCAGGCCGGCGACGTCGACGCGCTCGGTGCCGCGGTGATCACCATCGCGCAGCTCGCCTACGTCCCGACGCTCGCCGTGTGGGGTCTGAGCTTCGTCGCCGGACCCGGATTCACGGTGGGGGAGGGCACCGCCGTCTCTCCTGCCGGCACGCAGGTCGGAGTCGTTCCGGGGTTGCCGGTGCTCGGCGCCGTGCCGGATTCCACCACGTCCTGGCTGCTGCTGCTCGCGCTGCTGCCGGTCGCGATCGGCGCCCTTGCGGGGTGGATCGCACGCTCGAGGCTTCTCCACGTGGGCGACGGCACGCGCGCAGCACGCACGCCCGGTGCAGCCGCTCGCTCGGCACGCACGCCACAGGCCGCCCCGGCGTCCGCGTGGACGGACGCGGCCAAGACCGCCGCATTGACCGGTCTGCTCGCGAGCTCGCACGGCGCGAGCGCCGCGGAGCGCGAGGAGCCGGAGGCCGGCGCGGCCGAGGATCCGATCGGCGCCCGCCTGGTGGTCACCGCGGGCATCGCGATCGCCGCGGGAGGCGCCGCCGCACTCCTCTCCTTCGTCGCCTCGGGCTCACTCGGGCCCGGACGGCTCGTGCAGCTCGGCCCCGAACCCGGTCCCGTCGCGCTCGCCGTCGGGCTCGAGGTGCTGCTGGGTGCGGCGATCCTGCTCCTCTCGCCTCGCCGCGCGCCGGGCCGGACGCCCTCCGGCACGGAGACCACGACCGAGCCCATCGACCTGCCCCGGCAGGGCCCGCCCGGCGACAGGAACGGTTCCGAGTAAGCTGATCGGGTGCTCACGGTCGCCGTCCTCATCTCGGGCACAGGGTCGAACCTGCGCGCTCTGCTCGACGCGGCGGCCGAGCCCGAGTTCCCCGCCCGCGTGGTCGTGGTCGGCGCCGATCGCGAGGCCGAAGGGTTCGCGCACGCCGAGGAGTACGGCATCCCGACCTTCATGGTCCCGTTCGCGCAGTTCGCCAGCCGTGAGGAGTGGGGCGCCGAGCTCGGCGCCCAGCTCGACGTCTGGCGGCCCGACCTCGTCGTGCTGAGCGGCCTCATGCGGCTGCTGCCCGCCGACCTCGTCGACGCGTGGTCTCCGCGCATCATCAACACCCACCCGGCGTACCTGCCGGAGTTCCCCGGCGCGCACGGCGTGCGCGACGCGCTCGCCGCGGACGTCGCGCAGACGGGGGCGAGCGTGATCATCGTCGACAACGGGGTCGACTCGGGGCCGATCCTCGCGCAGGAGCGCGTCCCCGTGCTCCCCGGCGACGACGAGCACGCCCTGCACGAGCGCATCAAGCCCGTCGAGCGCCGCCTGCTGATCGACGTGGTGCGCCGCGTCGCCACCGGCGACCTCGACCTCGCGGCGGTGTCCGCGAGCGCCCAGCTCTGACCCCTATCCCCACCGAGGAGATCCGCCATGGCCGGACCGAGCCACGACCCCGCCCTGTATCGCACCCGCGACGTCGTCCCGGTCCGCCGGGCCCTCGTATCGGTGAGCGACAAGACCGATCTGCTCGCCCTGGGCGAAGCGCTCGCCGCGGCGGGCGTCGAGATCGTGTCGACGGGCGGTTCCGCCACGCTGCTGCGTGAGGCCGGTCACACCGTGACCGACGTGTCGAGCGTCACCGGGTTCCCCGAGTCGCTCGACGGCCGCGTCAAGACGCTCCACCCCAGCGTGCACGCCGGCCTCCTCGCGGATCTGCGCCTCGAGGACCACGAGCGTCAGCTCGACGAGCTCCACATCGCGCCCTTCGAGCTGGTCGTCGTGAACCTCTATCCGTTCGTGGAGACCGTGCGCTCGGGCGCGCAGGGCGACGACGTCGTCGAGCAGATCGACATCGGCGGCCCCGCCATGGTGCGCGCGTCGGCGAAGAACTACGCCAACGTCGCGATCGTCGTCTCGCCCTCGTCGTACCCGGCCGTGATCGAGGCGGTCCGCGCCGGCGGCACGAGCCTCGCGCAGCGCCGCGAACTCGCCGCACGGGCGTTCGCGCACACCGCCGAGTACGACCGCGCGGTCGCCACCTGGTTCTCGGAGGGGACGCTCACCGAAGAGGACCTGCCCGCGCACCTCACGATCAAGGCCGAGCGCCTCGCGACCCTCCGCTACGGCGAGAACTCGCACCAGCGCGCAGCGATCTACACGCGCAACGGCGGCCACGGCATCGCCCAGGCGACCCAGCTGCAGGGCAAGGAGATGTCGTACAACAACTACGTCGACGCGGATGCCGCGCTCCGGGCCGCGTTCGACATGGTCAAGCCCGCCGTCGCGATCATCAAGCACGCCAACCCCTGCGGCATCGCCGTCACGGCGCCCAACGCGCTCGACCCGATCGCCAGCGCCCATCTGCGCGCCCACGAGTGCGACCCGGTGTCGGCCTACGGCGGCGTCATCGCCGCCAACGGCACGGTGACCCTCAAGATGGCCGAGAACCTCAAGGACATCTTCACCGAGGTCATCGTGGCGCCCTCGTTCGAGCCCGAGGCGCTCGAGGTCTTCAAGGCGAAGAAGAACCTGCGACTGCTGCAGCTCCCGCAGGACTGGCAGCAGGAGCGCATGGACGTGCGCCTCGTCTCGGGCGGCCTGCTGCTGCAGGACGCCGACCGGTTCCCCGACGACATCGAGTCGGTCGCGAAGGACTGGCAGCTCGTGTCGGGCGAGCGTCCGGCCGACGATGACATGACGAACCTCATCTTCGCGTGGAAGGCGTGCCGCGCCGTCAAGTCCAACGCGATCGTCCTCGCCAAGGGCTCCGCGACGGTCGGCATCGGCATGGGCCAGGTCAACCGCGTCGACTCCTGCCGGCTCGCCGTCGAGCGCGCCGGTGACCGGGCCGCCGGTTCGGTCGCGGCATCCGACGCGTTCTTCCCCTTCGCCGACGGGCCGCAGATCCTCCTCGATGCCGGCATCTCGGCGATCATCCAGCCCGGTGGCTCGGTGCGCGACGACGAGGTGATCGCCGCCGCCCAGGCGGCGAACGTCACCATGTTCTTCACGGGAGAGCGCCACTTCTTCCACTGAGACCGCCGCCGCCGCCCGGGCAGGGCACGGCGCCGCCGGCGCGGCGGCATGGGTCCATTTCCCCATCTCCCCACTCCGGCCGGGTGCGGCGCTGTCGGCCGGATAGGGTCGATGCGGAGCGTTCGCCAGGAGGATCCGGTGATTTGGGAGATCGACGACTCGACACACGCCGTCGAGGGCCTCGACGGACGCGGTCGGCCGAGGCCGGAGTACGCCGCGTCCCTCGGGCTGCGCATGGCGCCCTTCGGGCGGCGCGTGCTGGCGACGTCGATCGAGCTCGGCATCCTCGTGGTGCTCCAGCTGCCGCTGCTGCTCGTCTCGCTGCCGGTTCTCCTCAACGCCGCCGCCTCCGCCGATCCGGCCGCAGCGCTCACGGATGCCGGCAACCTCGGCATCGTGATCGCGTGCGCGGCCGCGTCATCGGCCTTGACGACCGCCTTCGTCGTCCTGCAGCTGATCCTGCACGGCCGCAAGGGCACCACGGTGGGCAAGGCGGCGGCCGGCATCCGCTCGGTCAACGTGCGCACGCTCGAGCGGCCCGGATTCTGGCGCGGCGCGGTCGTGCGGTACCTGGTGCTCGGGGCCAGCTTCCTCGTCCCTCTCATCGGCCCCGTCCTCGTGATCGCCTGCTCCCCGCTGTTCGACCCGGAGCGCCGAGGCCGCGGCTGGGCCGACATGGCGGGCGCCACCTGGTTCGTGGACGTGCGGAACGGCCTCAACCCCTACGACGTGAAGCGCATGCGGATCGCCCGCAAGACGGCGGCGACGGATCTCGCCGACGAGCGCAGCGAGCTGCCGTCCCTTGCGACCTCCGCGGCGGCCCCCGGCTCGGGCGCCTACATCCCCGTGACACGCAGCAGCGGGGGAGTCGTCGGTGCGCCCCGCGGAGAGACGTACACCGCGAGCGCCGCGCCGGGCGGCGCCGATGCCGCGGTCGTCGCACCGGGCGGAGCGGCTGTGGATCCCGCCGGCCACCCGGCCGGCGCTCCGGCATCAGGGCCGCGCGAGCCGGTCCATCCCTCCGTCGCCTCGTCGATGGCGCCGGCGGGCCCCGGCATCCCGTGGACGCCGCCGCGACTGCTGCCGGACGCGGCGCCGCCCGCCGGACCGCCGCTGCCCGTTGCGTCCCGTCCTGCCGCGCCGGCACGCCCCGGCGCGCCGGCCGTCGCCGCGCCCCCGGTCGCCGATGCGTCGTCCCCGGCCGTCGTGCTGGAGTTCGACACCGGCACGCGCATCGCCCTTCCCGGCGCCGGCATCCTGATCGGACGCGATCCCTCTCCCGCGCCGGGCGACAACGGACTCACCCTCGTGCCGATCGAGGATCCCACGAAGTCGATCTCGAAGACCCACCTCGCGCTGCTGCGCACGGGCGGCGCCATCATCGCCGTCGACCGTGCGTCGACGAACGGCAGCGCGCTGATCCGCGACGGCGCGGAGCATTCCCTCCCGCCCGGGCAGGGGGTCACGGTCCGCAGCGGCGACACCCTCCTGCTGGGCGACCGGCGCGCCCTCATCCGCATCGGCTGACGCAGACCCCGAGGACAACGCATGAGACTCAGACTCACACTCCAGCGGCGAGACGCGCAGCAGATCGACATCGTCGTCACCTCCGACACCACGGCGACGGTGCAGGATGTGGCCCGGCACATCGTCGACACCGACCCGGCCCGCGAGACGTCGGCGTCCCCGCGCGATGTGCTGACGCTCAAGGTGGCACCGCCCACCTCCTCCACCTTCACCATGCTCGCGCCCGACATGCTGATCAGCGATGCCGCGGTCGGCTCGGGCTTCGTCGCGTCGATCGTGAACCTCGGTGAGGACTATGTGGCGTCCCGCGCGGTCGGCGGCCCGCCCGCCGCCATCCTCTCGGTCGTCGGCGGCCCGCTCGTCGGACGCGAGTTCCCCATGCCGCGCGGCCACTTCACCATCGGGCGGGCCGCCGGCAACGACATCGTGCTCGACGATCCGCTCATCTCCAAGGTGCATGCCCGCATCGAGGTCGGCGGCTCGGTCGAGCTCGTCGACCTGAACTCGGCCAACGGCATCGTGGTCGACGGCGGCCTGGTCCAGCGCCTCCGCGTCATCCCGGGGCAGCGCTTCTCGCTCGGCGACACCGACGTGGTCGTCCGCATGGTCCAGGACTTCGCCCCCGTCGAGCAGGACCCGGTGCTCGAGCGCGGCGGATCGCTGCTGTTCAACCGCAGCCCGCGCGTCGAGCCGCGCTACATCGGGGAAGAGCTCCCCGAGCCTCGGATGCCGAAGGACCCGGTCACGCGGCTGTTCCCGTGGCCGATGCTGGTCGCACCGCTCATCCTGGGCATGGCGCTGTTCGCGATGAACGGCAACCCCCGGTCGCTGATCGTCGTCATCATGTCGCCGCTGATGCTGCTCGGCAACTTCGTCTCGCAGCGCACCCAGGTGGGCCAGCGCGCCCGCAAGGAGACGGAGATCTTCGAGCGCACGTTCGAGGAGCTCGAAGAGACGCTCTACCGGGAGCGCCCGCGCGAGCGCGAGATCCGCAACGCCGAGGCCCCGCCCGTGGCGGTGGTGTTCGAAGAGGCGATGCGGCTCGGTCCGATGCTGTGGACACGGCGTCCCGAGCACTGGAACTTCCTCTCGGTGCGGCTGGGCATCACCGAGGCGCCGTCGCGGACGACGGTGAAGCGGTCCGAGACCCCCGAGGCCCTGCAGGAGTTCGTCGACCGCGTCGACCGGCTGCGGGACCGCTACCGCGCCATCGACGGCGTCCCGGTGCTCGAGTCGCTGCAGAGCGTGGGCGTGATCGGCGTCGCCGGCGGCGACCGTGAGGCCGCCGATGCGCTGCGCGGCCTGTGCGTGCAGCTGTTCGGCCTGCACTCTCCGAACGAGCTCGTCGCCATCGCGCTGACCGAGCCCCGCTGGGCGACGCAGCTCGAGTGGCTGAAGTGGCTGCCTCACACCTCCAGCGAGCGCAGCCCGTTCCGCGACATGCCGCTGTCGGACTCGGCGTCGACCGGCGCGGCGCTGCTGTCGGGCCTGGAGGAACTGGTGATGCAGCGGTCGAAGGCCGCGTCGTCGCCACGACCGCCCCTCGCCGACGACTGGGATCCGATGCGCTACGGCACGGACGTGCGCCGCGCCGCCGAGGAGGCAACGTTCCCCGGCCAGACGGCGGTCGTCGTCATCGTCACCGCGGACGCGCCCGTCGACCGGGCCCGCCTGACCCAGGTGCTCGAGCGCGGCGCCGACGTCGGCGTGTACGGACTGTTCGTCGCCCCCATGGTCGACGCGCTGCCCGCCGTGTGCCGCAGCTTCCTCGATGTCACGAACGGGCTCGAGCGGGCGCGTGCCGGCACCGTCCGCAGCGGCGTCGACTATCCCGACACGGCGGTGGAGGGCGTCTCGAACGAGCTGATGACGGTCCTCGCGAAGCGGCTCGCGCCGGTGGTGGACTCCAGCACCGTGATCGAGGACTCGTCCGACATCCCGAACTCCGTGATGTTCCTCTCCCTCGTCGGATCGGAGATGGCCTCGGAGCCCTCTTTCGCGATCGAGCGCTGGCGCGAGAACAACACCATCCTGGATCGGTCGGGCGCGGTCCTCCCGCGACTGAAGAAGGCGGGCACGCTGCGCGCGATCGTCGGCCAGGGCGCCACCGACGCGATGGCGCTCGACCTGCGGACCCAGGGCCCGCACGCTCTCGTGGGCGGCACCACCGGAGCCGGCAAGTCGGAGTTCCTGCAGGCGTGGGTGCTCGGCATGGCGGCGGCCCACAGCCCCGACCGGGTCACGTTCCTGTTCGTCGACTACAAGGGCGGCTCAGCGTTCGCCGACTGCGTCGATCTGCCGCACTGCGTCGGCCTCGTGACCGACCTGAGTCCGCACCTCGTCCGCCGCGCGCTGACCAGCCTCCGCGCCGAGCTGCACCACCGCGAGCACCTCTTCAACCGCAAGAAGGCCAAGGACCTCCTCGAGCTCGAGAAGCGGCGCGATCCCGACACCCCGCCGGCGCTCGTGCTCGTCATCGACGAGTTCGCCGCCCTCGCGGGGGAGGTGCCGGAGTTCGTCGACGGCGTCGTCGACATCGCCCAGCGCGGCCGATCGCTCGGCATCCACCTGATCATGGCCACCCAGCGCCCCGCCGGCGTGATCAAGGACAACCTGCGCGCCAACACCAACCTGCGGGTCGCCCTGCGCATGGCCGACGAGTCCGACTCGAAGGACGTCGTCGGCGATCCCGTGGCGGCGCGCTTCGATCCGGGCATCCCCGGTCGCGGAATCGCCAAGACCGGACCGGGTCGCCTCGTCTCGTTCCAGTCCGCCTACGCCGGCGGATGGAGCAGCGACCAGGCGCCCGCGGCGGACGTCGCCGTCGCCCAGCTGCGGTTCGGGTCGGTGCAACGGTGGGAGCTGCCCGACTCCGGCGAGTCCGACTCGCACGACGTCGACCCCGGGCCCAACGACCAGAAGCGCATCGTCGCGACGCTCGTGGCGGCCGCCGACATGGCCCGCATCCCCGCGCCGCGCCGCCCGTGGCTCGACGACCTCGAGAGCACCGTCGACATCCGCCAGCTGCGTGCCGGGCGCTCCGGGTTCATCCTGCTCGGCAAGCGCGACGTCCCCGAGCGCCAGCTGCAGGAGCCGGTGTACTTCGAGCCCGACCGCGACGGGTCGCTCCTTGTGTACGGCACCAGCGGTTCGGGCAAGTCGACGGTGCTGCGCACCGTCGCGATCGCGGCGGCGACGGGCCGTCGGCCCGAGAACGTCGCC
Organism: Microbacterium psychrotolerans; assembly: GCF_031085295.1. Taxonomy (GTDB): domain Bacteria; phylum Actinomycetota; class Actinomycetes; order Actinomycetales; family Microbacteriaceae; genus Microbacterium; species Microbacterium psychrotolerans. Next base: position 547,872 of record NZ_JAVFWO010000003.1, read on the forward strand.
GTGTACGGTCTCGATTTCGGCGCCGGCGCGCTGAAGAGCCTCGAAGTGCTGCCGCACGTCGGCTCGATCATCCCCGGGGACGACGCCGAGCGCGTGCAGCGCATCATGCGCTCGCTGGGCGCCATCCTCGACGACCGGGGCAAGCGGTTCAGCGCCGCCAACGCGTCGAGCATCGCCGAGTACCGCGAGCTGACGGGTCGCGACGAGGCCCGCATCATCATGCTCCTGGACGGTCTGCCGCAGTTCCGCGCGGAATGGGAGTCCACGACCGCACGGATGCCGTTCTACCAGGCGTTCATGCGCATCCTCGGAGAAGGCCGCCCCCTCGGCGTGCACGTCGTCGCCACCGCCGACCGGTCCGGGTCGGTCCCGACCGCGATCAGCTCGAACGTGTCGCGCCGGGTCGTGCTGCGACTGTCGGACGAGAACGCCTACGCCCTGCTCAACGCGCCGAAGGACGTCCTCGACGAGCGATCGGCGCCGGGGCGCGCGATCGTGGACGGCTTCGAGACGCAGATCGCCGTGCTGGGCGGCACGCCGAACGTGGCGGAGCAGACCAAGCTGCTCACTCAGTGGGCGCAGGATCTGCGTGCCGCAGGCGCCCGAGAGGTGGAGGAGATCGGGTCGCTCCCCACGCGGCTGCAGTCCACCGCCATGCCGGATCGCATCGGCGACTTCCCCGCGCTCGGCGTCGCCGAGGACACCCTCGCGGCGCGCGACTTCGATCCCATCGGCACCTTCGTGGTGACGGGACCGCCGCTGTCGGGCAAGACGAACGCGATGAAGGCGCTCATCACCTCGATGACGCGCTTCGACCCGGGCGTGCGGCTGTTCCACTTCGGCGGCCGCCGGTCGCAGCTCAAGGAGTTCGCGCCGTGGATGCGCAGCGCGACGACTCCCGACGAGGCGAAGGACCTCGCGACCGAGCTCGCCGAGCTGGTCGGCGACGAATCGCTCGAGGCGAGGCTGCTGATCGTCATCGAGGACGTCCCGCAGTTCGCCGATACGCCGGCCGAGCGGCCGCTGAAGGCGCTCTTCCAGGCGGTCAACCGCAGCGAGCACCTGCTGATCGGCGATGCCGACGTCAGCCAGATCGCCAGCGGGTTCGGGCTCATCGGCGACTTCAAGGGCGGCCGCAAGGGCATCGTGCTGCGTCCGGACGCGTTCGACGGCGACGCGATCTTCAAGGTGCCGTTCCCGAAGGTCAAGCGCTCGGACTTCCCCGAGGGCCGCGGCATCTTCGTCCAGTCGGGACGCGCGGTCACGGTGCAGATGCCGCTCGTCGAGGGATCCACGCTGGAGGTGCCGCAGACCGCGGTCCAGCGATGACCCGGGGGCTGCATGGGGAATGGTCCCCATGGGCTGATCGCGTCATGCCGGTTAGCGTGGAGTGGTCGGCCCGGGGTGGGTCGGGATTCTGAGTGAGGGAGTTGACGATGGCCGATTTCGGTGCTTCGTATGCGGAGATGGAGCAGGTGGCGTCGTCGCTGTCGCAGGCTCGTGATGACATCCAGGGCCAGTTGGATTCGCTGAAGAGCCAGGTGGACACGCTGCTGGGTGAGGACTTCAAGACGCAGCACGCTTCGGGCAAGTTCGGTGAGGGTTACACGGAGCTGACGACGGGTCTGAAGGGTGCGGTGGACGGCATCAACGACATGTCGGAGTCGCTGCTGGGCATGATGCGCGCGATCCAGGACCTCGACCAGCAGCTCGCCGGCGGCTGAACCCCGATCGTTCCCGCGTGAGGGAGCCGGCAAGCCGTCGGCTCCCTCAGCCTGCCCACAACCCCACGGAGGAGGCCGAACGTGGACATCATGCTGGACCTCGAGCAGCTCAGGGCCGCCCAGTCCGGGCTCGCGTCGTCGATATCGGAGTTCGAGGCAGCGTCCGACACGAACGACGACCTCGAGGACGCGGTGGGTCGCCCCGACGGACGTGGGGATCTGCTGAACCAGGTGATCGACTTCGAGGTGGCCTGGCGTGACAAGCGCGGCAAGCTCAAGGAGAACCTCGAGAACATCAAGAAGCAGCTGACCTCGATCATCGACGGCTGGGATGAGTGGGACACCACGACGGCACGGGATCTCGAGGGGTCGACGACGACCACTGAGCTCACCTCGACGAGGGCCACCTGATGCGCTCGCCGAACAAGGGCTACGCCCTCGAGCAGCTGGAGGGCAATGCGACGGACATCTCCACCCGCGCCCAGCAGCTGAAGACGCTCGCGACGACGATGGAGAACACCTCCGTCCAGCTCAAGGCGATCGGTGACTCGTCGGTTCACAGGAGCAAGGGCACCGACAAGCTCGCCGAGATGGCCAACGAGAGCCACGCCGACCTCTCCGACGCGGCGGTGCGATACCGCGGAACCGGCCAGAGCCTCGCCTCGTACGGCGAAGCGCTGGAGACGGCGCAGTCGTGGCTGCGTGCCAACCTCAGCGATGTCGAAGACGCAGAGAACGCCTACCAGGCGGCGCTCGTCGCGAAATCGGAAGCGGACTACGCCGAGACACTCGCCCTCACGACCGCGTCCGGGGCGGAGGACGACGCACTCACCCGTGCCGCCGACCGCGCCGAAACGGATGCGGACTCCGCGCAGGACGCACTGACCACGGCTCAAGCGCTCCGCGACGAGCTGTGGGAGGAGTTCGAGGACGTGTTCGGCACGTGGTCCGATGCGTATGACGACGCCGTCGACGGCATCGAGAACGCGATCGAGAGTGCCGACAACAACGACGGCTTCTGGGAGTTCATCGACGACGTCCTGGACGTCATCGCGATCGTCCTCGTCGTGCTGAGTGTGATCGCGCTCATCATCGGCGCGCCCCTGACAGGCCTGCTCGCGGGCATCATCTTCGCTCTCGCCGCAGCGTCGTTCCTGCTCACAGCCCTGAAATTCGCCTACGGACGGGCCAGCCTGAGCGATGTCGCCTGGAGCGCGGTCGGACTCCTGCCCTTCGGCGTCGGCAAGATCCTCTCGCGTGGAGTTCCCGCCCTCGGCACAGTGGTCCAGGGTGGCCGCGGCGTCGTCACGGCCGCCATCCGCAGCAGCCTCCCGCAGTTCTCGCTCTTGCGCCCCACGACCTGGGCAGCGCCGCTGCAGTCGCTCTTCGCGCCGGCGAGGGCTTGGCTCGCGCTTCCGAAGCCTGGCCTGTTCACCAACCCGCTGACGGCACTCCGCCTGGGCGGTGCGGAGACCGCGCAGATCACATCGTTCCTGAACACCATGCGCAGCACGCCGTGGGCGACGAGCCCCGGGGTGGCTCAGTTCATCTCGTCGACCGCGGGCTCGCTGCCGGGAGGTTTCCTGCAGGGTGCGAACATCGTGTCGTGGAGCGGGTTCTCCGTCGTGGACCTGCTGGGGCTCGCGGACGCGCAGCCCGAGATCCCGGGCCTTCGCGACGTGCGCATAGGCTGAGACAGTGAGCCCCAGTCGCACGAAGCCCCGCTCGGTGCAGTCCGTCGCCCGTGTGGCGTACGCGGTCGTCGCCGTCCTTCCCCCGGCGATCCTGATCGTGTTCCTCGTGGGGTCGCTGTTCTTCTCGGGCGGGCAGGTCAGCGCCACGATGGAGCCGAAGTGGGGGATCGTCTGGGCGTATCCGCTGTTCGTCGTCCCCACGGTTCTGCTCGTGGCTCTCGGAGCGGTGCTGGTCGTGCTGGCCATCATCCTGGCCGCCACCGCACGTGAGGCGGATGTGCCGGGGCTGCGAGGGCTGCTCGGACCGACGGCCGCCTCGATCGTCGCGGCCGTCGGATTCGCGCTCCTCGCTCCCGACGGCGGCACTCGTACCGGCGATGTCACGTTCGGCGACCAGTGGCAGGCAGCGGTCGTCAGCAGCGTGGCCCTCATCATCCTGCTCGTCGGCATCGCCGTGGCGCGCACGCGGTCAGAGGACCGCCAGAGCACCGCCCGATGACGGCGCTCTCGGGCTTTCGCCTGCTGCTCCCGCCGGGCTGGTCTCGCTACCGAGTCGACGAGGACGGACGCAAGCAGTTCTTCGCGAAGCTGTCGGCGCGGATGAAGCAGATCGGCGATCCTGAGCTCGACGTCAAGCTGCGGATGCTGGCGAACGCGCAGTGGCGTCGACTCGAGCAGACGGGGACTCACAGCGTCTATTTCCCGGATCGCGAAGTCGAAGGACTCGCTCACCTGCCGATCTCACTGGCCGTGCGACAGCATGTCGCGCCGTCTGGGGCTGCGTTCGCCGACGGCCTCGGCGGCCTCACGCGGGCCGCCATCGAGACGTTCGACACCGCGATCGGCCCGATTCAGCGCTGGCAGTCCGAGACGATCGGCAGCGACGACAACGCCGGGATCACGACCCGAGCCGTCGGCTACGGATTCGCCCTACCGGGTGCGGACGGGCGGCGCGGACTCGTCTTCCTCGCCAGCATCCCGTATGCCGACGACGCGGATCCGGTCCTCGTCGAGGGGGCGACCGAGCTCGTGGACTCGATCATGGAGACATTCCGATGGCGATAGCCCCGATGTACACGCTCTCGCTCGAATCGACGTGGCTGCCCGTGCCGCTGCGGTTTCCGTGGGGGACGTTCGCCCGGCCCGACGATTGGGCCACCGTGCTCACCGACAGCCTGCTGGCCGACACCGGTGTCGACGACGAGGCGCGTGACCGGCTGCGAGCGACCGCACTCCACCTGCAGGCCATGTCGGGACCCCTTCCCGGGGCGATGGAGCGGTTCTGGCGCACCGAGTTCGTCGGCGGTGAGACGATCGTCGCGCATCTGTACATCACCGATTCGGATGCCGCGACCGCCGAGGATCTCGTGCAGCTGGCGCGTGCCGGTGTCGGGGGAGTCGTCCAGACCTGGGGATCCCTGGAGAGGACGGCCTTCGATTCCGCGATCAGCGCGGTCGTGGTGTCGGGTGCGGAACAGGCCGAGGTGTATGGGCTGCGGCATCTGGGTGTACGCGACGGTTTCGTCTTCCTGCTCGATCTGCTGCACGACAACCCCCTCGTCGTCGACGCCGTGCAGGGGGAGCTCGAGCGGGTCTTCTGTTCGATCCGCTTCGCGTAGCGCCACTCGGGCATGGGGAATGGTCCCCATCGTGGTGTGAGGCGGGGTTTCGTTAGCGTGGGGTGGTCGGCCCGGGGTGGGTCGGGATTCTGAGTGAGGGAGTTGACGATGGCCGATTTCGGTGCTTCGTATGCGGAGATGGAGCAGGTGGCGTCGTCGCTGTCGCAGGCTCGTGATGACATCCAGGGCCAGTTGGATTCGCTGAAGAGCCAGGTGGACACGCTGCTGGGTGAGGACTTCAAGACGCAGCACGCTTCGGGCAAGTTCGGTGAGGGTTACACGGAGCTGACGACGGGTCTGAAGGGTGCGGTGGACGGCATCAACGACATGTCGGAGTCGCTGCTGGGCATGATGCGCGCGATCCAGGACCTCGACCAGCAGCTCGCCGGCGGCTGAACCATCTCCATCGCCGGTGCGGCGGGCTTCGCGCCTGCCCGCCGCACGGCGACGGTGACGGCGGCGCACGACAATTTGAGGAGTGACGGTGGGGGTCAAGGTCAGCTATGACGATCTCGGCGACCTGAGCACGCAGCTCAAGCACATCATCGACGAGTTCGAGAGCGCGGGCAGCAGGCGACGGGATCTCGAGGACGCTGTCGACACGCCGTACGACAAGGACGATCTGAAGGACGCGGCCCACGACTTCGAGGGCCGCTGGGACGACCGTCGCAAGCGGCTCATGGACAACTGCAAGGGCGTCGCCGAGCACCTCGACGGCGTGATCGCCGCCTTCAAGGACTTCGACGAAGACGCGGCACGCAAGTCAGAGAACGGATGACGGAATGACCACGCCTTACATGCCGTCGCACACGCCGGCAGGCACCCTGATCGAGAAGCTGCGCGGCGACGCCGGAGACGTCCAGACGCGCGGCCAGCAGATCGTCGACCTCGCAAGCGACATGTCCAGCGCATGGAACCTCATCTCCCGGCTCGTCGATGACGGCGCCGACATGGAGGGGAAGTCGATCGAGAAGCTCCGCGAGCTGTGCGGCAAGGTCAGCAGCGATCTGTCCGAGGCGGCCGAGCTGTACGACGCCGTCGGACCCCACATCCTGACGTACGGCAAGGAGCTCGAGACGTCGAAGGGCGTCATCGACCCGCTGGTCGCGGATCTGCTGGATCTGTGGGAGGAGTACTACAACCTCAGCCGCACCGCCGACACCGCAGAGGGGGCGGTGCCGAACGAGCCCGACGACGACGCGGACGCGGACGAGCAGTCGGCGTACGACACCGCCTCGGCGAACGCCGACGAGAAGCGGGGTCTGGCCACCGCCAAGCATGCGGATTGGGTCGAGAAGGCGGGGGAGTACGACACCGCCTGGGACAGCTGGTTCGAGGCCTTCGACACCGCCGCCAAGAACATCCGCGAGGGCGTCAGCGGCAAGATCGAGGACGATTGGAAAGACGATCTCCGGGGCGCGCTCGACTTCCTGGCGAACGTCCTGGCGGTGGCGGGAATCGTCCTCGCCGTCCTCGCCATCGTGGTGGGCGGTCCCATCATCATGGCGCTCGCGGCCATCGTGGCGGTCGCGACCCTCGCCGTCGCGCTCACCCGCAAGCTCGCCTTCGATGACGGCAGCTGGTGGGATGTCGCCTTCGGCGTGATCGGCGTCATCCCGTTCATCGGGCCCGCGGCCCGCACGATCCGCGGCCTGGGCTCGGCATCCGGATGGCGCGCGCTCGGGACGGCCTTCGGCGACGACGCCCTGCGGCTGACCGGCATGAACGCCGCCTCCTTCGACGACTGGGCGTCGGGTCTCAACGCGCTGCGCGGCACGACCTTCGCCGACAAGGCGGCTGACTTCTCGGCGGCGCTGTTCTCGGGCAAGAACATCGACGACTGGGCACGCATGGGCTCGACCGGGCGCGACGCGCTCGCCACGGTCGGCACCGTCTGGGTGGCGCAGTTCCAGATCCTCGGCCAGATCAAGGACGCGAGCACCGGTTCCTTCTCCGGCTCGTTCGACCCCGACCAGAACCCGTTCTCGTGACGCGCACCGTGCGGCATCGCACGGCGCGGACCGGGGAGTCGGGGATGGGAGACTTGTCGGGTGAGTGACCTGCGCGCTGAATTGAGGGGCACGGTCGCCCCTGCCGTCCCGCAGTACCGGATGCTGCTGCCGCTGGGGTGGCAGTCGTACGACGTGACCGCCGATACCGAGCGGGACCTGCTCGGCGCGGCGCGGACGCGTCTCGCACAGGCCGGCCGACCGGATCTCGCGTCCGGCCTCGCCGTCCAGGTGGGGGATGCCATGCGCAGCCTCCGCGCCCAGGACGCGTTCGCATTCGCACTGGCCGGCGAGACGGCGCCGTCCTGGGCCCTCGGGGCGGCCAGTCTCGTGGGGCTCCGGCGCAAGTCCACCCCCGAGATCCCGCTGGACGCCGTCGTCGAGGACGCGGTCCGCAACCGCGGCGGCATCGCGATCGGCGAAGGGCACCGCATGGTGCGCTGGACCGAACGTCGCCCGGTCATGCTCGAGGGCGTCGCGGCCGTCTCGTTCCTCATCAACTTCCTCATCCCGATTCCCGGCACCCGGCGGACCCAGGCCGTGCAATGGACGGCGACCGTCGCCCATGCCGCCGACATGGCGGAGGACGACCCCGTGCTGCTGGCGTGGGTCGCGCTCTTCGACCATCACGTCGCCACCTTCACGTGGAGCACGCGCTGACATGCAGATCAACCTTCGACACGACCCCGAGCGCAGTCTCCCCGTCCCGCACGTCGAGCGCTCCGAAGACGAGCGCGCACTCTGGGCGCGCGAGACCGCCTACGCCTACGCCGCACGCGAGGGATTCGACGACGCCACGGCGGAGCGCATCACCGCGGCCCTGAACGACATCGCCGGCGCGACCGGAGACGACCACCGCAACCTGCTCCTCGTGGGGGCGGACGGCCGCGTGCTGGCGCCGTTCACGGTGTTCGCGGCATCCGAGCCGCTGGCCGAGCCCGAGCAGGCCGCCTTCCTGTGGTCGGCCTCGGCGCTGCTGCCGCCGACCACCGAGGTGGTGGAGTCGGCGCAGCTGGGTGCCGGGATCTCCGTCACCCTGCTCGAGCGTCACGGCGACCACGATTACGGCTTCCGCCGCTGGCTCTTCGTCGGACAGAACGCCACACTCGGCGCCGTGCTCGGCCCCGTCGCTCCGTATGGCCTGGCCTTCGTGGAGGGCGTCGCGGGCGGCATCCTGCACGATTCGGTCCTCGAGGGCTTCCTGCCCTCCGAGGACCGTACGCGGGTCGAAGCGCTCGATGCCGCCGTGGTGCGGGCGGGAGAGGACTGGCCGCTGTGAGCGATCGCACGCTGACGAGCCTCGTCGACGAGGTCGACGAGTGGGGTCCCGTCGACTGGTGGCGGCTCGAGCTGCGCTCGTTCGTCACGACCCCCTACGCGCAGCATGCCCTCGTCGTGCTGGCCCCGAAGGAGGCGGTGCGCGCGGAGCATCGCGGCGTCCGTGCGGGAAGCTGCCTGCAGTCCCTCGCGTACATGTTCCTGCTGGTCGCTCCGCTCGTCGGTGCGGCGGCCATGCTCCGGTGGGTCGTCGGCGGGAGCGCGTTCGACTTCCCCCTCGCGTTCGCCGGCGTGCTCACGCTCATCTCGTTCCTCGCGACGGCGTGGAGCGAGTACCAGCGCTTCCGTCATCCCCGCGCCGTCTCACAGTCGGGGATCCGCACGACCACGCTGATGCACATCGTGCCCGGCCTGTTCACGGCGCTCATCGCCATCACTGCCGGGCGCGAGCTGCTCGGCGACGGCACTTGGGTCTGGCTCGTCGTCATCCTGGCCGACGTGGTGGTCTACGCGGCCATCCTCGTGCGGGGCGTGACGATCAAGGACGGCCCGCAGAACCCCCACGACAACGTCGATCAGAGCATCAAGGAGATCCCGCCGTCCACGCTGAGCGGGATCATGGCCGAGCGGGATGCCGCGATCGACCTGCTCGTGGCGCGCGGCAAGATCCCCGCCGACGTCGGGGCAGAGGCGCGTGCGACCGCGCCGGGGTGGCTGGCGCTCACGCTCGCGCCGGAGGCGGGCTCCGCCTACTACCGCCCTGATCAGGCCTGAATCGCTGCATGGGGAATGGTCCCCATGGGCTGATCGCGTCATGCCGGTTAGCGTGGAGTCGTCGGCCCGGGGTGGGTCGGGATTCTGAGTGAGGGAGTTGACGATGGCCGATTTCGGTGCTTCGTATGCGGAGATGGAGCAGGTGGCGTCGTCGCTGTCGCAGGCTCGTGATGACATCCAGGGCCAGTTGGATTCGCTGAAGAGCCAGGTGGACACGCTGCTGGGTGAGGACTTCAAGACGCAGCACGCTTCGGGCAAGTTCGGTGAGGGTTACACGGAGCTGACGACGGGTCTGAAGGGTGCGGTGGACGGCATCAACGACATGTCGGAGTCGCTGCTGGGCATGATGCGCGCGATCCAGGACCTCGACCAGCAGCTCGCCGGCGGCTGAACCCCGCTCACGTCACAAAGCTCGAGAGTCTGACCGGAGCGCCGCGCGCAGCGGCCTCCGGTCAGGCCGTTTCGGAGGGAATGCGATGACGGGCGTGCGGTCGCCGAGGGCCTTCCGCTTCAGCACCGCATCCGCTCCGGCTTCGCACTTCGCTGGGGACAGGCACGATTCGGCGCGCGGCACAGCCGTGTCCGATTTCCGCGAGCGGCTGTCGGGGGAGCGTGTCAGGCTAGGGGCATGAGCCTCACCATGACACCCGGCGCACATCTCGGCGCCATGTCATTCGACGAGCGCTATCGCGCCATCGACTCGCGCGACGCGCGCTTCGACGGGCAGTTCGTCACGGCGGTGCGCTCCACGGGCATCTACTGCCGGCCGAGCTGCCCCGCGCGCACCCCCAAGCCGTCGAACGTCACGTTCTATCCGACGAGCGCCGCCGCCCACGAGGCCGGCTACCGCGCGTGCAAGCGCTGTCTGCCCGAAGCGGCACCGGGCTCACCGCAGTGGAACCTCCGGGGCGACACCGCGGGGCGCGCCATGCGGCTCATCGCCGACGGCGTCGTCGAGCGCGAGGGCGTTCCCGGACTCGCGCGCCGGCTGGGCTATTCCCCGCGGCATCTGACGCGGCTCCTCACCGCCGAGCTCGGCGCCGGACCACTGGCCCTCAGCCGCGCACACCGGGCGCAGACGGCCCGCATGCTGCTCGTGGGCACCGACCTGCCGGCCGCCGACGTCGCCTTCTCGTCGGGGTTCGCCAGCGTGCGGCAGTTCAACGACACCATCCGCGAGGTGTTCGGCATGCCGCCGCTCGAGCTGCGCGCCCGGCGCCGGCTGTCGCGGCCCGGCGAGCGGCAGGGGGCCGCACCCGCATCGGGCGCCCCAGGTGTCATGATCGACCTCGCGCTCCCGCATCGAGGCGCGCTCGATGCCGCGGGACTGTTCGCGTGGATGGCCGCGCGCGCCGTGCCGGGGACAGAGGCGGCCACCGCCTCGACGTTCGCCCGCACGCTCCGTCTTCCCCACGGTCCCGCGTGGTTCGAGCTCCGCCTCGACGACCTCGGCCGTGTGCGGCTGCGCGCGGCGCTGACCAACCTCGCGGATCTGTCGACCCTCGTCACGCGCGCCCGGCGTCTGTTCGACCTCGACGCCGACCCGGTCGCCGTCGACGACGCGCTGGCGCGGCATCCGCAGCTCGCTCCGCTCGTCGAGGCTCTGCCGGGCATACGCGTCCCCGGCGCTGCCGATCCGCATGAGATGCTCATCCGGGCCATGGTGGGCCAGCAGATCACCGTCGTCGCCGCACGAACGGCGCTCACGGCGCTGACCGCGGCGCTCGGCGAGGAGGTGCCGGCTTTCGCGGGCATGCTCTCGCGGGCTCATCCGCCGGCACGTGGGGGAGCGGAAGCCGACTCGACGGATGCCGGTTCGATGGGGGCGCCCGCGTCGGTCCGGCTGTTCCCGACGATGTCCGCGATCGCCGAGCACGGGGGAGAGGTGCTGCGGGGGCCTGCCGCCCGCATCCGTGCCATCACGGGAGCCGCTGCCGCCCTCGCCGATGGAACGCTCACCCTCACCCCGGGCGACGACGCCGTCGAGCAGCGCGCGGCCTTGCTGGCGATGCCGGGCATCGGACCCTGGACGGCCGACTACGTGCGCATGCGCGTGCTCGCCGACCCCGACGTCTTCCTGCCGGGCGACGTCGCCGTCCGCGCGGGCGCCGCCGCTCTCGGGCTCCCCGCCGAGCCGCGCGCGCTCGACGACTGGGCTGCGCGCACCGCGCCGTGGCGCAGCTACCTGACCGCCCACCTGTGGAACGCGGTCCCGCCGAGGGCGCCCGCAAGAGCACGTGCCGAACGCGCGCCCCGCGAGGCGCGATCCGAGTCGTCCGCCCCATCCACTCCGTCCGCATCGATCACCGGAGGCATGTCATGACCACCGCGACCATCCAGACCCTCGAGACCCCCGACGGCGCCTTCACGCTCCTCGCCGACGACGCGGGGCGCGTGCTCGCCTCCGGCTGGACCGCAGACCCTGCGGCGATCCTGGCCCGCCTGCCGGAGCGCGTGCGCCCCTCGACCGTCGAGACCGGCGAGACGGATGCCGCAGCCGCCGTGGCGGCCTACTACGACGGCGACCTCGCCGCCATCGACGACGTCGAGGTCGCGCAGCACGGCACCGCGATGCAGCTCGCCGGCTGGGCGGCGCTGCGCCGCATCGCCCCCGGTCGCCCGCTGACGTACAGCGAGTTCGCGGCCGAGCTCGGCTCCCCGAGCGCTGTGCGTGCTGCGGCGTCCATCTGCGCCCGCAACGCCCCTGCACTGTTCGTGCCCTGCCATCGCGTGCTCCGCACCGACGGGAGCCTGGGCGGGTTCGCCTGGGGACTCCCGGTCAAGCAGCGGCTGCTCGACCGGGAGGCGGCGGTTCCCGCGCTGATCGCGTGAGACCCAGCCACCCCGGATCGTCCCAGGACGGTCCGGGGTGGGCGGCGTCTCCGTGGAGACCCGCGAGGAATTTCCGGGGAGGCGGAAAGCGCTTGTTGCGCCCAGGGAATTCTCAGGTATAGGCTGGAGGGCTGGCGTGTCGTTTCGGCGGCACCCAGCCCATGTCCCGCGAACAAGGAGGAAGCCATGTCTCAGGCCGTCGTCACCACGAAGCCGATTGTCTTCCTGCCTGTTCCCGGGACGCCGCGCGTCGCCCTCGAGGGATAAACCCCGGGCCGACCTCCGCCGATCCGCCGCATCCGCGGCGCCGCCGCTCGCAACGCCGCGCGGCATAGGATCACCAGCTCCCGCGTTCTGGCACACAGGACGCCTCTCCGGCGACCCCGCACGCTGTCTGTGCGCTGCGCCGTCCCCGCCGTTCCCGCGGCATCGAAACACCCCCGCCACACCACTCGCCAAGGATCATGACTACGTCTTCCGCTGAGAGACTCTCCACTCCACGCGCGCTCGCGCGCCTTCTTCCCTTCGCCAAACCCGTGCTGCCGCGACTGACGATGGGTGCCGTCAGTGCGCTCTTCGCCAGCCTCCTCGCGCTCGCCATCCCGCTCGTGCTCGAGCAGATCGTCCAGGGCCCCATCGCCTCGGGCGACGTCACCGCGATCTGGTGGGGTGCCGGAGCGATCCTGCTCCTCGGCCTCGCCGAAGCCGGCATGGTCTGGCTGCGGCGCTGGTTCGTGCTGGCGCCCGCCACCCTCGTCGAGTACGACCTGCGCCAGACCTTCTACTCGCGCCTGCAGCGGCTGCCGGTCGCCTTCCACGACCGCTGGCAGTCGGGTCAGCTGCTCAGCCGCATGATGCAGGACATCAGCATGCTGCGCCGCTGGCTCGCCTTCGGTCTCGTGCTGCTCGTCGTGAACGTCCTCACGATCGCCGTCGGCACGGCGCTGCTGTTCCGCTGGCACTGGCTGCTCGGAACGATCTTCCTCGTCACCTCCGCGCCGCTGTGGTACGCGGGGTATCGGTTCGAGAAGACGTACGGAACGCTCGCCCGGCAGTCCCAGGATCAGGCCGGCGATCTCGCGACCTCCGTCGAGGAGAGCGTCCACGGCATCCGCGTCCTCAAGGCGTTCGGCCGCGGCAAGCACGCGCTCCAGCGCTTCACCCGGCAGGCCGAGACCCTGCGCGAGACCGAGCTGCGCAAGGCACGCGCGGTCGGCTGGATCTGGTTCTGGCTGGTGCTGCTGCCCGACATCGCGTTCGCGCTGTGCCTGGGTGCGGGCATCTACCTCACGGCCATGGGCCAGCTGCAGGGCGCAGAGCTCATCGCGTTCTTCGCTATGGCCACCGTGCTGCGCTGGCCGATGGAGTCGATCGGCTTCCTGTTCTCGTTCCTCCTCGACGCGCGCACCGCGACCGACCGCCTCTTCGAGGTGTTCGACGAGGAGAACACGATCATCGACCCCGTCGAGCCCGTCACGATCGAGCGCCCGCGCGGCGAACTCGTCTTCGAGGGCGCCCATTTCCGCTACCAGGATGCCGCCTCCCACGAACGCGATCTGCTCGACGGGATCGACCTCGCCGTCCGCCCGGGCGAGACCATGGCACTCGTCGGTCTCACGGGCTCGGGCAAGACGACGCTCACGACCCTGCCCACCCGTCTGTACGACGTGACCGGCGGTCGGGTGACGCTGGACGGCGTCGACGTGCGCGACCTGACCCTCAAGGAGCTGCGTCGGCACATCAGCATGGCGTTCGAGGACGCGACCCTCTTCTCCCAGAGCGTGAGGGACAACGTGCTGCTGGGCCGCGAGGACCTCGTGCCCGGCAGCGACGAGGCCGAGCGCGTGCTGCGCGAGGCGCTCGACGTCGCCCAGGCGGGCTTCGTCGACGAGCTGCCCGACGGCGTCGACACGATCATCGGCGAAGAGGGCCTGTCCCTCTCCGGTGGGCAGCGCCAGCGGCTCGCGCTCGCGCGCGCCGTCGCCGCCCGGCCGGCCGTGCTCGTGCTCGACGACCCCCTGTCGGCGCTCGACGTCGACACCGAGGCCCTCGTCGAAGACGCTCTTCGGCAGGTCCTGCATGAGACGACCGCGCTCGTCGTGGCGCACCGGCCCTCGACCGTCATGCTCGCCGATCGCGTGGCGCTGCTCGAGGCCGGCCGCGTGACGGCGGCCGGCACCCACTCCGAACTGCTGCGCACCAGCAGCCACTACCGACATGTGATCTCGAGTCTCGAGGTCGAGGAAGCACGCATGCAGGCCGCTCGACAAGCTCAGGAGACGATGGGGGAGGTGACCCTGTGAGCACCACAGTGACCGGAACCAGCGGCGAAGACCGCTCCGACTACACGCGCGCAGAGAGCAAGGAGATCCGCAAGCGCTCGCTGCGCCTGCTCGGCTCGCTCATCACACCTGTCCGTGGCCAGCTGATCCTCGCCGGCGTCGTGCTGGTGGTCTCGACCGCGCTGCGGGTCGCGGGCCCATGGCTGATCGGCCTCGGCATCAACAACGCGCTGCCCGCTGCGGTGGAGCGGATGGACTGGATGCCGACGATCCTCGTCGTGCTGGTCTACCTGGTGACGGCGCTCGGCGGTGCCGCCCTCATCGGCTGGTACGTCGTGGTGGCCGCGCGCCTCACGCAGGCGATCATGCTCGACCTGCGCAAGCGCATCTTCCTGCACACGCAGCGACTCAGCCTGGAGTTCCACGAGTCGTACACGTCGGGCCGCATCATCTCGCGTCAGACGAGCGACCTCGACACGATCCGCGAGCTGCTCGACGGCGGCCTCAACGAGCTCGTCTCCGGCATCCTGTACGGCGCCTTCACACTGGCTGCGCTGTACATCGTCGACTGGCAGTCCGGTGTGATCCTGACCGTCATGGGCATTCCGCTGTACCTGCTCATGCGCTGGTTCTACTCGCGCTCGCAGCTGGTGTACCGGGAGTCGCGCGTCATCAGCGCCAAGGTGATCGTCAAGTTCGTCGAGACGATGACCGGCATCCGCGCCGTCAAGGCCTTCCGCAAGGAGGACCGCAACGACGAGGAGTTCGGCGCCGTGGCGATGGACTACCGCGACGTGAACATGCGCTCGATCCGCCTGTTCGGCACGTTCGAGCCGGGACTCATGGCCGTGGCGTCCGTGACCCTCGCGGTCGTGATCGCGTGGGGCGGCATCCGTGTCGTCGACGGCGCGATGGAGATCGGGTTCCTGCTGTCGGCCGTGCTGTACGTCCGCAACTTCTTCTCTCCGCTGCAGGAGGTCGCGTTCTTCCTGAACTCGTACCAGTCCGCGACGGCGGCGCTCGAGAAGGTGTCGGGCGTGCTCGAGGAGGAGCCCACGGTTCCCGATCCGAAGCACCCGGTCGACCTCTGGTCGGCGAAGGGCCACCTCGAGTTCCGCAACGTGGAGTTCGGGTACGGCAACGGGCGCACGATCCTGCCGGACTTCTCGCTCGACATCCCCGCCGGGCAGACGATCGCCCTCGTCGGCACGACGGGCGCCGGCAAGTCGACGCTCGCCAAGCTCGTGTCGCGGTTCTACGACCCGACGAAGGGCGCGGTGACGCTCGACGACGTGGACCTGCGGTCGCTGCACCCCAAGGATCTGCGCCGCGCGATCGTCATGGTCACGCAGGAGGCGTACCTCTTCAGCGGCACGGTCGCCGACAACATCGCGCTCGGCAAGCCCGACGCGACGCTCGACGAGATCAAGGCCGCCGCGAGGGCGGTGGGGGCGGACGCCTTCATCGAGGCCCTGCCGGACGGCTACGACACCGACGTGAACAAGCGCGGCGGCCGCGTGTCGGCGGGACAGCGTCAGCTGGTCTCGTTCGCGCGCGCCTTCCTCGCGAACCCGGCGGTGCTCATCCTCGACGAGGCGACCGCGTCGCTCGACATGCCGTCCGAGCGGCAGATCCAGGATGCCCTGCAGACCCTGCTCGCCGACCGCACCGCGATCATCATCGCGCACCGTCTGTCGACGGTCGCGATCGCGGACCGCGTGCTGGTCATGGAGCACGGCCGCATCATCGAGGACGACGCCCCCGACGCGCTGATCGGCGGCGACGGCAAGTTCGCCCAGCTCCACAGCGCATGGCGGGAGTCGCTGGTCTGACCACCGGTCTGCGCGAGATCCGGATGCCCCGGCCCACCTGTCCACACAGGGCCGGGGCATCCGCTTGTTCCGGGGTATCAGGCGCGGGCGATCGACACCGCGTGGGCGAGCGGATGCTGCGGCGCCAGGCCCGCGAGGGCAGCGGCGCCGTCGATGCCGTGGCCGCGCGGCTCGACGAGCGTCACGTCCAGCTCGCTCGCCGCGATGTGCGAGGCGAACGCCTCGAGCAGCTGCGGCGAGCGGAACACGCCGCCGATGGCGCATGCCGCGAAGCGCTCGCCGGCGTCGTCGGAGCGGACCCGCCGCAGCGACGTCTCGACACTGTGGGCGAGCTCCCCGCCGGCCCGCACCGTGATGTTCTGCGACACCGCGTCGCCGTCGGACGCCAGACGTGCGACGTGCTCGGCGAACGAGGCGACCACGCTCACCCGGTCGTCGGCGGACTGCAGGTGGATGTACGCCTGCCCGAGGTCGGGCCACCGCTCCTCCGCGACCTCGCGGAGCCGCGTCGCCGGGCCGCGACCGTCGAACTCGCGCATCACGGCGTCGAGCGCCTCGCGCCCGATCCAGTAGCCGCTGCCGGCGTCGCCCATGAGGTAGCCCCACCCGTCCACGCGGGCCACGCGCTCGGCGCCCACGGCGAGGGTGACCACGCCGGTGCCCGCGGCGACCACCGAGCCCCGGGTGTCGCCGAGCGCTCCAAGGAACGAGGTGGTCGAGTCGTGCGCCAGGATCACCTCGCGCACCGTCGGGTCGGCGATGCGGGCGAGGAACTCCGCGGCATCCGCCTCCTTCGTCGTCAGCCCCGACACGCCCGCGCTCACGACCGACACCTCGGCGCCGGTGCGCTCGATCGCGGCGTGCGCGACGGCGGCGAGCTGCGGCAGCAGCGGCTCGTGGGTGCGGATGCCGGGGAAGACCAGGTCGTGCTCCCGCACGCGCACCTTGATGCCGGTCTGCCCGGCATCGATCGCCAGTACTGTGCCCATACGGCTGTCGCCCCTTCTTCCCGCCGAGTCGGTCGCTCCGGCGCGAGCGCTTCCGCCGGCCGCCGGGGTCTCGTGGGCCCCGTTCGCCCCCTGCCGACCGCTGCCGGCCGTCGCGTCATCCCAGGATGATGCTCCACCTGACGGGGCTTCCGCGGATACCCCTGTCGCCGTGCGTTCGGTCATGGCTGCTGCGACATCTCTGCGTCGGCCGCGCGCAGACCGTACGCCTCGCGGAGGAACTCGCCGGCCGGCTTGCCGTACGGGCAGTAGTCGTCGTTCGCGGCCGCCTCATCGTCCGCATAGAGGCGGGGCGGCCAGTCCCACAGCATGAAACCGCGCACCCAGGGGCGCGCGTCGCACGCGGCGAACATGGCCTCGTAGTAGCGCAGCTGCGCCGCGCCGGACGGGGCGCCGGCCAGCGACCAGTCGTTGGGGCGATCCGGCGAGCCCTCGCGAGAGGGGCATCCGGCCTCCATGAAGAAGAACGGCTTGCCCGCCGCGGCCACCGCATTCTCGATGCGGTCGAGCTCGGCATCCCATCGGTCGATCGGGTAGTAGCCGCTGGAGGTGACGACGTCCACCGCGTCCCACCAGGAGAGGCGGTCCTCCTGATACTTGTCGCAGTTGTAGGTGACGACGCCTGAGTACACCGCGCGCACGGCGGCGATCAGCGCACGCCACTCGTCCTCACGGGCGTCGGCACGCACCATCTCGCAGCCGATGCAGAGCATCTCGCAGCCCTCCGACTCGGCGATGCGGGCCGCGTGCAGGATGAACTCGCGGTACGAGGCGAACCACTCGCCCCACGTCGGCTCTCCGGGGACGTCCCGGTCGAAGAAGCCGATGTAGGCGCGCCACGTGCCGTCGGCGACGTTGACGACCGGCTTGAGGCACACCTTCAGCCCGAGCCCCTTGGCCTCGCGAATGGCCCACACCACCTCGTCGTCGGTCACCGTCGGCGCCTCGCGGAAGCGCACATCGGTCGACTGCGCGGTCTCCTGCAGGGCCGAGTACGCGATCGCGGTCCAGTTGACGCCGTGATCGGCCATGGCCCGCAGGGAGTGGGACGCCGAGGGCGTCGCCCACGTGCCGCGCACGCCGGTCCAGCCCCAGGTCATTCCGGCCACGTACGGCCCGAGCGCCTGGGTGGTCTCGACGGTCACGACGCGACCAGCTCGTTGGCCGTGCGCAGCACCCGAGGATCGGACAGCGCGGATGCCGCGAGTGCGTCGCCGGCGTGTCGCACGAGCAGCGTCGTGCTCTCGCCGGGCAGCAGCGTCACGAGGCCGTCTGACGCGACGGCGGCGGGATCCACCTTGTCGACCAGCAGGGTGAGATCGCGCACGAGGGAGCCGGCGGTGAGCGAGACCAGCGTGCCCCCCGCAGCCGGCTCGGTGCGGAGCTCGACCTCGGCGGCGGCGAGCGCCGACTCGCGCGGCTCAGCGAAGAACCAGTGACCGCGCACGTCGTCGACGCCGGCGACCACGAGCTCGCTCGCCGCCTCGCGGGCCGTGGCGATGTCGGCAGAGAGAGGAACGGTGATCGTCTCGCGCGGCGCGAGCGAGACCGGCGCGGCGAACCGGGCGATTTCGTCGCCCCCGAAGCCGACGCGACGCGCCAGGAGCTCGCCCTCCCAGGTCTCGGCGGTGTCGTTCACGAGAACGGCGGCGAGTCCGCCGTCGCGCGGCTGCACGGTCGCCAGACGCGGGGCGAACGCGTTCTTCAGCCCGTAGTACAGGGGCTTCGGGCGCTCGTCGCCGTCGATGGCCGCCCACGACGTCACCGGCCAGCAGTCGTTCAGCTGCCAGACGATCGCGCCCTGGGTGTGCGGCGCCCACGAGCGGAAGTGCTCGAGCGCGGTGCGCACGGCCAGTGCCTGGTTGAGTTGCATCGCCCAGTGCCAGTCCTCCATGGCCTCCGGCATCCGGAAGTGGGGGATCAGGCCGCTCGTGAGCTTGGTGTTGCCCTCCATCGCCTTCTGGTGCACGATCATGCCGGGCGATTCAGGGGTGAGCGGGTCGTCGCTGATCGAGCGCACGAGCGTGCTCCACGCCGGCGGACCCTGCCAGCCGAACTCGGCCACGAACCGGGGCTTGTGGTCGCGGTACGTCGTCCAGTCGAGCCGGTTCCACTGCTCCCACAGGTGCATGGAGCCGTGCTGCTCGTCGTTGGGGTGCGGCCCGGTCTGCGCCGTGCCGTCCCAGCCCATGCCGGGGCTGAACGGGCTTCCGGGCGCGTACGGCACGTGCGGGGCGAGCTCGGCGACCAGCGCGGGGAACAGCTCGTAGTAGTAGTGCGCGCCCCAGGTCTTGCCGTCCAGGCGCTGCTTCCAGCCCCAGTCCTCGTACCCCCACAGGTTCTCGTTGTTGCCGGTGAGCAGCACGAGCGAGGCATGGTGGCCGAGCCGCACGATGTTCTCGCGTGCCTCCGCCTCGACCTCGGAGCGCAGCGGCTCCTCCTCGGCGTATGCGGCGCACGCGAACAGGAAGTCCTGCCATACCAGCAGGCCCAGCTCGTCGGCGAGCTCGTAGAAGTCGTCGGACTCGTAGAGCCCGCCGCCCCACACGCGGATCAGGTTGAGGTTGGCGTCGAGCGCCTGTTCGAAGCGGCGCCGCAGCCGGTCGCGGGTGACGCGGACCGTGAGGGCGTCGTCGGGGATCCAGTTCACGCCCTTCACGAACACGGGCTGGTCGTTGACGACCAGCGTGAACGGCGTGCCCGACTCATCGGGAGTCATGTCCCACCGCACGTCGCGGAACCCGACGACGCGGTGCGTGGCATCCAGCGGATCCGGGCCGTCGCCACCCTGCAGACGGACGTCGACGACGTAGAGCGGCTGCTCGCCGTAGCCCGCAGGCCACCAGCGCTGCACGTCAGGCAGCTCCAGTCGCACGTGCGCACGACCACCCTCGAGTTCGACGACCGCGCCCGGAAGCGACCCGTCGCCCAACCCCGGCCCGTTCACCGCGACGCTCACGGAGAGGGGGAGCGATGCCTCGGCCGCCCGCTCGACCTCCACGTCGACGGTGATCGTGCCGCCGTCGCCCGCCGGCGTCGCGACCACACGGGTCTGCGCCAGGCGCGCGACCGACCAGGACTCCAGACCGACCGGCTTGACGATGCCGCTGGTGTAGGTCGCGATGCCCCAGTCCCAGCCGAAGCTGCACGCCGACTTGCGGATGGCGTCGTAGGGGAGCGGGTACGGCCGCTGCCGTACTCCGAGCAGGGCACTCTGCTCGTTGGCGTACTTGATGGGCGAGCGGAAGCGCACGACGAGGTCGTTGTCGCCCTCGACGAGCGCATCGCGAACGTCGAACCGGTAGGAGCGGTGCTGGTTGGCCGTCGCCCCGATCTCCTTGCCGTTGAGCAGGATCGTGGTCACGGTGTCGAGGCCCTCGAAGACCAGATCGGTGCGGTCGGCGCCGTCCGGCGTCCACGTGAACGACGTCTCGTATGTCCAGTCGACCAGCCCGATCCACGCGAGCGCGGACTCGTTGTCGTCGAGGAAGGGGTCGGGGATGAGGCCGGCGGCGAGCAGGTCGGTGTGCACGCAGCCGGGCACCGTGGCGGCGACGTCGCCGGCGAGCCCGTCCGGTACCGGTCCGGCGGCGGCGCGGAGGGTCCAGCCCGAGTCGAGCGGACGGAACGAGAGGGCGGTGGTCACTTGACGGCTCCTGCGGTGAGGCCCTTGTAGATCCATCGCTGCAGCAGCAGGAAGGCGACGAGGGTCGGGATGATGACGAGGACGGTGCCGGCCGAGATGACCTCCCACTGGGCGCCGAACGGTCCCTTGAACCGGAACAGCGACGTGGAGATCAGTCCTTCGGACGGCAGATAGAGGAATGGTGCGTAGAACTCGTTGTACACCGCGATGCCCTTGATGATGACGACCGTCGCGATGGCGGGTCGCAGCAGGGGCAGCACGATGCGCCAGTAGATCGTCCACCGGTTCGCGCCGTCGATCATCGCCGCCTCGTCGAGGGAGACCGGGATCGACTGCATGAACTGGATGAACAGGTAGATCGCGATGATGTCGGTGCCCATGAAGAGCAGGATCAGCGCGGCCTTGGTGTCGTAGAGCCCGAGCCCGTTGATGAGCTGGAAGGTCGCGACCTGGCTCGTCACGCTGGGGATCAGGGTGGCGACGAGGAACAGGCTGAACACGAGCTTCTTGCCGCGGAACGCGAACCGGTCGAGCGCATAGGCGGCCATGGTGCCGATGAAGATGGTGCCCGCCAGCGACACCCCGAGCACGATCGCGGTGTTGACGAAGCCCTCCAGCATCTCGCCGCTCGTGAACGCGGTGACGAAGTTGTCGAAGTTGAGCCAGTTCTCGGGCGGGTCGAACGGGCCCGTCTGGGCGTACTCGGGTGCGGTCTTGAGGCTCGCGAACAGCAGCACCGACAGGGGCAGCAGCGTCAGCACCGACGCGATGATCAGGCTGAGGTACTTCGCCGTGGTCGCGCTGACGCCGCGGAGGCGCTCGCCGAGGGAGCGGCCCTTGATCGTGCGCGGGGGCGTGGTGCGCAACGGCATCGTGCGCTGTGGTTCGGTGGTGGTCATGTCAGGTCGACCTTCTCGTCGGGGAACACCTTGCGCTGGATCCACGTGATCACCAGCACGATCGCCAGCAGCACGACGGCCATCGCGGAGGCGAGGCCGACCTGCCGGAAGCTGAAGGCGGTCTGCAGCGTCTGGATGACGAACGTCGCCGATCCGTTGGCGCCGCCGGTCATGATGAAGGGGATCTCGAAGACGCTGAGGCTGCCGGCGATCGCGAGGATGAACGAGAGGCCGATCACACGCCGGATGCCGGGGAAGATGATGGCCCAGAACTGCTGCCAGCGGCTCGCGCCGTCCAGATCCGCCGCCTCGTACAGCTCGTGCGGAATCGACTGGATCGCACCGAGGAAGAGCACGAAGTTCATTCCGGTGTAGCGCCACACCGAAGTGCCGGCCAGTGACCAGTTGACCACGTCGGGGTTGCCGAGCCACTGCGGCGGGTCCGCCACGCCGAACCAGCTGAGCACCGTGTCGAGCGTGCCGCCGGGCTGGAACAGGTAGAGGAAGACGAAGCCGATCGCGACGCCGTTGATGAGATACGGGAAGAACAGGATGCCGCGGAACAGGTTCGAGAAGCGCGTCGAGAAGCTGAGGAGCGTGGCGAAGTACAGCGCGATCGCCATCTGCGCGAACGACGCGAAGAAGTAGTACAGGCTGACGCCGAACACCGAGAAGATGCGCGGGTCCGTGAACACCTGCACGTAGTTGTCGAGTCCGACGAAGTTCTTCTGGAGATCGATGCCGTCCCAGTCCGTGACGCTGAAGTAGAAGAGGTTCAGCGCCGGCCAGTAGGTGAACAGGAGCAGCAGTCCGACCGCCGCGGCCAGGAAGAACCACGGGGTGAGGTGCTGCAGGACGTTGCGTCCTGCGGAGCCGCCACGCCGGCGGTCGGTCCGGCGGGACGGCCCGCCGAACCGACGCGCCCGCGCGGGGGCCGAGAGGACGGCAGGGGCATCCGCCGGTGCCGCTCCCGGAGTTGCGATGGCCATGTCTCTGCCGTCCTCCCGGTCAGCCTGCGAGCTTCTCGACCGAGGCGCCCCAGCGCTCGTTCAGCTCGGCGAAGTAGCTCTCCTTGTCGCCGTCGGCGGCGCCGCGGGCGATGTCGACGAGCTTCTGGCGGTAGATCGGGCCGTAAAGGTCGATCTGCGAGTCATCGGCGATGTTGTTGATGAGGCCTTCCTTGCCCGCCGGGGCGGGGTTGATCTCCATCAGTTCGACCCCCGCCTCTTCGAAGCCCTGCAGGTTCTCGGGAAGCGGCTTGTCGAGCACCGGCGAGATCATGCCCTGCGCCTCGGTGTAGCCCGAGTCCTCGACGACCCACTGGATCCACGCCCACGCGGCGGCCTTGGCCTTGGAGTGCTTGCTCACGGCCAGGTTGTAGTCGCCGCCGATGACGGCGAGCTGCGTGCCGTCCACGTTGGCGGGGAACGCCATGTAGCCGATGTCGTCCGCCGATCCGCCGTTCTCCTCGGCGGCGGCCTGCATCTGCGAGATGGCCCACGAACCGAGCGGCATGGTGGCGATCTTGCCGGTGCCGAGGTCGACCTTCGACTGCTCCCAGTTGGTGGTGAGCGGGTCGTCCTCGGTCAGGCCGGCGGCGACGGTGTCGTACAGCAGGCCGTCGATCGCGTAGACGTCCGTGCCCTCGGTCCAGGGAGCCGGGTCTTCCGCCATCGTGATCGGCGCATCGGGATCGTCGGTGATGGCGCCCAGGTTGCCGAAGCTCTGCGTGAGCGGCCAGCCGTCCTTGTAGTTGGTGTACATCGGGATGGCGTCGGTGTTGTCCTTGACCTTCTGCAGCGCGTCCAGCCACTCGTCGTGGCTGGTGGGGAGCGCGGTGACACCCGCCTCCTCGAAGATCTTCTTGTTGTAGACGACGCCGTTGGCGTTGCCGCCCCACGCGATGCCGTACTGCGTGCCGTCGTAGCTCGCGGCCGGAAGGAAGCGATACGTGTCCTCGAAGTCGGCCGTCTCGCCGAGCGGCTCGAGGAACTGCTCGTACTGGTCGGGCTTGATGGCCGGGATGCCGATGACGTCGCCGTAGTTCGTCGTGCTCATGCGGGTGAGCATCTCGCCTGCGTAGTCGGTGATGCCCTCGAACGTGACCTTGACGTCGGGGTACTCCTTGTTGAACTCCTCGGCGTACTTCTCGAACGTGCCGTCCTCGACGAGGTCGGTGCGCCAGGTGACGACCTTGATGTCGCCCTTGACCTCGCCGTCGATCGTGTTGTCCGCGTCGCTCGCGCCGCCGCCGGCGCAGCCGCTCATCGCGACCGCGGCCGTGGCCAGCAGCGCGATGCCCGCGAATGCCTTCTTCGCCATGTGATGTCTCCTTGTCAGGTTCGCCCTTGAACTGCCGGTGCGCGTCATCGCACCGTGTCGTCGCGGCGTCAGATTAGGCACATTCGAAACGGTTCCGCAACCTTCGCATGTCAGCGCTGTCTTGTCTTGTCCTGTGGGCGAACGGCTGACAGAAACTCCGCTTCACCCGGGCTTAATTTCGCTCGCTTCCGCGATGCAATCGATGAATGTCTCTTCAATGTCCCACGTAGACATTCCGGTCATCAGGGTGCTAGCGTGAAGCGCCCGGCAAGGAGGCCCCGATGACCGTTCAGCAGCGCGCGACCCTCGAAGACGTCGCCCGTCTTGCGGGCGTGAGCTCCAAGACGGTGTCGCGGGTCTTCACGCACCGCGAGCTGGTCGCGCCCGACACGGTCGAACGCGTGCTCGCCGCGGCCAAGCGGCTGCGGTTCCGTCCCAACCCGCTCGCGCGCAACCTGCGGCGCGGGGGACCGACGAACACCATCGGCTTCATCATGGGCGAGCTGAGCAACCCGTTCTACTACAAGCTCGCCGCCGGCATCGAGCGTGAGCTCGCCGCCAACGGGTACTCGCTCGTCGTGGCGACCACCGACGACACCGCAGAGGGCGAGGAGCGTGTCGCCGACACCCTGCTCAGTCAGCGGCTCGGCGCGCTCCTGCTCATCCCGGTGGCGGAGGACCAGTCGTATCTCGAGGGCGAGCGACACCTCGGCACGCCCGTCATCGCGATCGACCGCCCGGCGCGCAACCTCGTCGCCGACTC
The DNA here is from genome assembly GCF_031085295.1 of Microbacterium psychrotolerans. GTDB lineage: Bacteria > Actinomycetota > Actinomycetes > Actinomycetales > Microbacteriaceae > Microbacterium > Microbacterium psychrotolerans. Next base: position 572,553 of record NZ_JAVFWO010000003.1, read on the forward strand.
GATCGTCCTCGAGAACCATCGCGGCGTGTTCGAGGCCACGACCCGCCTCCTCGAGCGTGGCCATCGCCGCATCGGCTACATCTGCAATCCGGCATCCGTGTACACGCAGGCCGAGCGCCTGCGGGGCTACCGTGACGCGCTCGCCGCCTACGGCATCGACGACTCGTCGCCGTGGGAGCGCCTCGCCGACGATCTCGCGACACCGGCCGACGGGTTCATCGCAGACCTGCTCGCGCAGGACGACGCGCCGACGGCCATCATCACCGGCAACAACCGCGTGACGGTCGCGGCGCTGCGCGTGCTGCGCGACCGCGACGACCGGAGCACCGCACTCATCGGCTTCGACGACTTCGACACCGCCGATGTGCTCGGCGTGACCGTCATCAACTACGACCCGCTGGCGCTCGGTCGCGCCGCTGCGACGCTCGCCATCGAGCGCATGCAGGACCCGGCCGGCTTCACGCGTCAGCTCGAGATGCCCACGTGGCTGGTACCGCGCGGCACCGGCGAGCGACCCCCTGCTGAAAGGACCTCTGCATGACTTCCGGCTTCATCCGTCTCGAGAACGAGGGCGTCGGCGTGATCGTCGACGCCCGCGGTGCGGGACTGCCGCGCGTGCTGCACTGGGGTGCCGCGGTGGGACGGATCACGGATGCCGATGCCGAGGCCCTCGCCCGGGCGCTGAGCAGGCAGACCCCTCCCGGCACGCTGGACGCCGCCGGGCAGCTGTCGCTGTCGCCGCAGGAGGCGGACGGCTGGAGCGGGCGGCCCGGAATGCAGCTGCGCCGTGACGGGGTGGTGCACCACGCGCGTTGGGTGGTCACCGGCGTCGAGGCAGACGACACCTCCCTGAGTGTGTCCGCACAGGACGCGGCATCCGCCCTGCGGCTGTCGGTCACGATCCGCATCGAGCGCGGCGGGGTCGTCTGGGTGCAGCACGCTCTCACGCATGAGGGCGAGTCGGATGCCGAGGCCGTCGACGTCGACTGGCTCGAGGCGACACTTCCCGTGCCGTCGACGACCGACACGCTGCTGACCTTCGACGGCCGGTGGACCCGCGAGAAGCGCCCTGTCGTGACGCCGATGCCCGCCGGTGCCACCGTGCGGCAGTCGCGGCGAGGTCGCCCCGGGCACGACAGTCCCGTCGCCGCGATCGCAGCGATCGGCGCGCCGCGCTGGGACGACGGTGCGCTGTGGGGCGTCCATCTCGCCTGGTCCAGCGACCTCACGACCCGCGTCGACCGCGTCACCGACGCCGTGACCCTCATCGGCGCGGGGGAGCTGCTGCGCCCGGGCGAGGTCCGGCTCACGCCCGGGGACGAGTACCTCGCGCCCCGAGCGGCCTTCGTCCACACGACCGCGGGGCTGGACGGTTTCGCGCACCGCGTCCACACGTGGCTCCGCGCCCGGCCGCAGCATCCGTCCGCACCGCGCCCGCTCGTCCTCAACACCTGGGAAGCCGTGTACTTCGACCACGATCCGGCGCGCCTCGCCGCGCTCGCCGAGCGCGCGGCCGGGGTCGGGATCGAGCGGTTCGTGCTCGACGACGGCTGGTTCCAGGGGCGCCGCGACGACTCGACGAGCCTCGGAGACTGGACCGTCGACCGGTCTGTGTGGCCCGAGGGCCTCGGCCCGCTCGCCGACCGCGTGCACGAGCTCGGCCTGCAGTTCGGGCTGTGGTTCGAGCCCGAGATGATCAGTCTCGACTCCGACGTCGCCCGAGCCCACCCCGACTGGCTGCTGCACAATCCGCGGCACCTGGACCACGACGTCGCGCTGTCGTGGCGGGGGCAGTACGTCATGGACCTGGCGAATCCGGATGCCTACGCGCATGTCTTCAGCCAGATCGACGCGCTGGTCACCGAGCTCGGCATCGACTTCATCAAGTGGGACCACAACCGCGACCTCGTCGAGAGCGTGCACGCCGGGCGCCCCGGCGGACACGCGCAGACGACGGCGGTGTACGCCCTGCTCGCCGCCCTGAAGTCCGCGCACCCGTCGCTCGAGATCGAGTCGTGCTCGAGCGGGGGCGCACGCACCGACCTCGGCATCCTCGACGTCACCGACCGGGTGTGGGCGAGCGACTCGAACGATCCGGTCGAACGGCAGGACATCCAGCGCTGGACCGGTCTGCTGCTGCCGCCCGAGCTCGTCGGCGCGCACGTCGGTCCGACGACCTCGCACTCCTCGGGCCGCACCACTGCGCTGTCGTACCGGATGGCGACGAGCCTCATGGGCTCGGCGGGGTTCGAATGGGACATCCTGTCGTGCGATGCGGATGAGGCCGCCACGATCACGCGCTTCGCAGCCCTCTACAAGGAGCTGCGCCACATCGTCCACAGCGGGCGCGTGCTGCACCCCGAGTTGCGGGATCCGGCCTGGCGCGTCACCGCCTTCGTCGGAGCGGACGCAGCCGTGGTCGTCGTCGCGACGGTGGCCAGTCTCGAAGACGCCCGCGCCGAGCGACTACGGTTGGCCGGGCTCGATCCCGACCGGCGCTATCGCGTCCGCGTGCGCCGAGAGATCGGCGCCGCCGAGTACGGGTGGATCGCGCCGGAGTGGTTCACCGAGGGCGAGATCGAGCTGCCGGGGTCGCTCCTCGCGGAGGTGGGTCTGCAGCTGCCGACGCTGTGGCCGCTGCAGGCGTTCGTCCTGCACCTCGAGGCGCTCTGACCCGCGCTTCGTGTCGCAGGCTCGCTCGATGACCGTGTGAGGGTTGGCCCCCCGCCGGCGGCTGAGTCACCCCCGCGACGCGTCAGAGGAGGGCGCCGAGGAAGCGGGCCTGCTTCGGGAACTGGAACGCCTGACCGCCCTCATGGCCGTTGTGCGTGTAGACCTCGATGCGCTTGTCGGCCGTGTCGTGCCGGTTGAACGCGGCGTAGACGGTCGACGGCGGGCAGATCGTATCCATCAGGGCGACCGAGTACAGGGCCGCGGCATCCGCCCGCTTCGCCATGTTCACACCGTCGAAGTACGACAGGGTCTCGAACACGCGCTTGTCGGCGCCGCGGTGCACGGCCAGGTAGCGCACGACCTCCTGGTAGGGGTCGTCGCCGGTGAGGCCGACGGCGCGCTCGAAGTGGCAGAGGAAGGGCACGTCCGGCATGACGGCCACGAGGCCGTCGGACAGGCCCGCCGCGGCGATGGCGATGCCGCCGCCCTGGCTCGCGCCGCACACCGCCACCCGGTCGGCGTCCACCTGCGGGAGCGTGCGCACGGCGTCCACCGCGCGCACGGCATCCGTGAAGACCCGGCGGTAGTAGTACGTCGCGGGGTCCTCGATGCCGCGCGTCATGAAGCCGGATGACGAGGGACCGGTGCCGTGCGGATCCAGCGTGTCGCCGCCCGAGCCCCACATCGAGCCCTGGCCACGCGTGTCCATGAAGAGGTGCGCGTACCCGGCGGCGGCCCAGCCGATGCGCTCGCCGGGCAGGCCACGGCCTCCGCCGTAGCCCTGGTACTCGACGACGGCCGGCAGAGGGCCGGTGGCGCCCGCCGGGAGCGTGAGCCACGCCTTGACCGGGTCGCCCCCGAAGCCGGGGAACGTCACATCGAAGATGTCGACCAGCGTGTACGGCGTGTCGAGCAGCGTGACCTCGGGTGCGGCATCCCACTGTCGCGACGCCGCGATCGTGGCATTCCAGAAGTCGTCGAAATCGGCGGGTTCGCGAACCTCGGGCACGTAGTCCGCGAGCTCCGCGGGGGACAGATCGAATCTCGGCACGGACTTACCCTAGTGCGTCGCGCGCAAGCGTTTCGACGAGCTTCGAGAAGGCGACGAGGCCTCGATGGGGGAGGGGTATTCGAGGCCCCGCCGCCGGTCTCTGGCGCGCCCGGTGGGCGCGGTGTGGGGAAAGTCTGCCGGGGGATTCGGGCGGCTGTGCGTCAGAGACGGATCTCTGCGATGACCTCACCGTACTCGGTCTCACCGACCGGTGTGAAGCCCACACGCTCGAAGAACTGCTGCGGACCCCCTTCGCCGGCTTCGTAGATGACGCAGACGTGGTCCATGCCGCGGTTGCGAGCCTCTTCGATGAGGCCCTTCACGGCGAAGCGCCCGACGCCGCGGCCCTGGTCGTCGGCGTCGACGTTGATGCGCCACAGCACAGAGCGGAAGTGCTCCACCGGGTCGTCCGGATCGAAGTTGGCGCTCACGAAGGCGACCACTTCATCGCCGTCGAGCACGACGCGCTGCCACGCCGTCTGCGGATTCACCACGGTCGCCGCGATGCCGTAGCTCACGGGCGAGAGGTACTCCTCCTGGCCGGGCTTGAGCGACAGATTGTTGACCGCCACGATGGTCGCAGCGGACAGTTCGACGAGTCGCAGATCACCCATGGGCCCAGGCTAGCCCGGATGACGACATCCGGCACTCTGCGGGCAGCGGATTAACGCGGTGTTCACACGCGATGTCGCCGCGGTCGCAGAGGTGGGCCTGCGGCTGGAACCCCGGAAACACGGTGTCACGGCAGGCGAAGATCTCTTGACATCGAGATATCTCGGGTGCTTGCGATAGGCTGATGGCCGACCCGCAAGAAGGACGTGACTGGTGACCGATTCGACCATCATCTACACCTATACCGACGAGGCACCGGCCCTCGCGACCGCATCGTTCCTGCCGATCGTGCAGGCCGTCACCCGCCAGGCGGGGGTGGACGTCGAGACGCGTGACATCTCGCTCGCCGGCCGCATCCTCGCGGCGTTCCCGCAGAACCTGACACCCGAGCAGCAGGTGGGCGACGCCCTTGCCGAGCTCGGTGGCCTGGCGACACTGCCCGAGGCCAACATCATCAAGCTTCCCAACATCTCGGCATCGATCCCCCAGCTGAAGGCTGCGATCGCCGAGCTCCAGTCGCAGGGCTACGACGTCCCCGACTATCCGGACGAGGCGCAGTCGCTCGAAGACAAGGACGTCCGCGCGCGGTACGACCGCATCAAGGGCTCCGCCGTCAACCCCGTGCTGCGCGAGGGCAACAGCGACCGTCGTGCGCCGCTCTCGGTCAAGAACTACGCGCGCAAGCACCCGCACCGCAACAAGCCGTTCGCCGAGGGCTCGAAGACCCGCGTCGCCACTCTCGGCCACGACGACTTCAAGTCCAACGAGAAGACCACGGTGATCCCCGCCGACGACGTGCTGTCGATCCAGCATGTCGCCGCAGACGGCACGGTCACCTCGCTGAAGACCGGCATCAAGGTGCTGCCCGGCGAGATCATCGACAGCACGTTCCTCTCGGCGGCGGCGCTGGACGCGTTCCTCGCCGAGACGCTCGAGACGGCGAAGGCCGACGACGTGCTCTACTCGGTGCACCTCAAGGCCACCATGATGAAGGTCAGCGACCCGATCATCTTCGGCCACGTCGTGAAGGCGTACTATGCCGACGTCTTCGACCGCTATGGCGACCGGATCGCCGAGGCGGGCCTCACCCCCAACGACGGACTCGGTGCGATCCTCGCCGGCCTCGGCGACATCGACGGCGGCGACGAGATCGCCGCAGCCATCGCCGCGGCGACCGACTCCCCGCGCCTGTCGTACGTCAACTCCGACAAGGGCATCACGAACCTCCACGTGCCGTCCGACGTCATCGTGGACGCGTCGATGCCGGCGCTCGTCCGCAACGGCGGAAAGCTGTGGGGCGCCGACGGCGGCGAGGCCGACACCCTGGCCGTCATCCCCGACTCCTCCTACGCGAGCGTCTACCAGACAGTGATCGACGACGTCATCGCGCATGGCCCGCTCGACCCGGCCAAGATCGGCACCGTGCCGAACGTCGGCCTCATGGCGCAGGCCGCCGAGGAGTACGGCAGCCACGATAAGACGTTCGAGCTGCAGGCCGCCGGCACCGTCCAGGTCGTGAACCAGGCGGGCGACGTGCTGCTCGAGCACTCCGTGCAGTCGGGTGACATCTGGCGTGCGACGCAGACCAAGGACGTCGCCATCCGCGACTGGGTGAAGCTGGCCGTCACGCGCGCCCGTGCCACCGGCGCCCCCGCCGTCTTCTGGCTGGACGAGAACCGCTCGCACGACGCGGCGCTCATCGCGAAGGTGAGGGAGTACCTGCAGGCCCACGACACCGAGGGCCTCACTATCGAGATCCTCGCGCCGGCCGACGCCACGCAGTACTCGCTCGACCGGCTGCGCAAGGGCGAGGACACCATCTCGGTCACCGGCAACGTGCTGCGCGACTACCTCACCGACCTCTTCCCCATCCTCGAGGTCGGCACGAGCGCCAAGATGCTCTCGATCGTCCCGCTCCTCGCGGGCGGCGGCCTGTTCGAGACCGGCGCCGGCGGCTCCGCTCCCAAGCACGTGCAGCAGCTCCTGGAGGAGGACTACCTCCGCTGGGACTCGCTCGGAGAGTTCTTCGCCCTCGCGGCGTCGCTCGAGCACCTCGCCGACTTCACCGGCAACGTGAAGGCGCAGGTGCTGGCCGACACGCTGGATGCCGCGACCGGCACGTTCCTCGAGAACGACAAGTCGCCGGGGCGCGCGCTCGGCACCATCGACAACCGCGGCAGCCACTTCTACCTGACCCTGTACTGGACGCAGGAGCTGGCGAAGCAGCAGGCCGACCCCGAGCTCGCGGCGGCGTTCGCCCCTGTGGCCGAGGCGCTGGCCGCCAGTGAGGAGCAGATCGTCGGCGAGCTCATCGCCGTGCAGGGCTCGCCCGTCGACATCGGCGGGTACTACCGTCCCGACGCCGAGCTCGTCGCCGGCGTGATGCGCCCGTCCGCCACGTTCAATGCGGTGATCGACGCTCTCTGAGCGGACACACGAGAAGAGCGGATGCCCCGGCCCGGGGCCCCCCCCTCTTCTCATGCGGTCGGGATGACGCGGGTCAGGACTGTACGCGCACCTCGGTGCCGTTGGGCGCCCATGAGTAGAGGAACTCCGCCGTGCCGAGCGGCAGGTTGACGCAGCCGTGGCTCATCCGATTGCCGAAGTTGCTGTGCCAGTACGTGCCGTGGAAGCCCTGGTCGCCGTTGAAGTACATCACCCACGGCACGTCCTCGGTGCAGTAGCTGTTCACGGCGTTGGGGTTGTAGCAGAGAGCGCCCATGTCCTGCACCCGGACGTGCGAGTTGATGCGGAAGCTTCCCGTGTGCGTGGGGGTGGCTGCCGTGCCCGACGAGATGAGGAAGCTGTTGACCACCTGCCCGTTCTCGTAGATGTAGGTGCGCTGCTCGCTGAGGTCGACGACGATGTTGCGGGCCAGCGTGGTCGTGCTCACCGGCACCTCGTCGACGGGCAGCTTGTAGACCGCGTCGCCCGACGCGAGCTGGTCCGCGAAGGCCGCCGCGATGCCCGCCGTGTCGCCGAGCTGACGCCCCGACTGACCGGCCGCCATCGTCTGCAGCACCTTGCCGCCGGTGTCGGTGATGACGACGGCGTTCTCGGGGGCGCGGTCCACCGCGGGCGCAAGCGTGTCGACGACAGGCTGGATGGCCGCGGGGTCGGCGGTGATGGCGAACTCGTCGCCCTCGGGAGCGATCGAGAGCCAGGATGCCGCGACCGCGCGGTCGATCGGCACGGTGCGCTCGTCTCCCACGTAGAAGCCGGCCGTGTCGAGCATGCCGTTCAGCTGCGCGACGGTGGCGTCGGCGGTCTCGGTCGAGATCTCGGCCGGGATCGCGGCGGTGACGGGGTCCACCTCGACGCGCGTCTGCCCGGCTTCGAACGCCGCCTGGATCGCGGCCTGGACGGTCGCGACGTCGATGCCCACGCCCTCGACCGCAGGCGTGGCGACGTACGACGCCGTGGCGGGGTCGAATGCCAGCGTCGCATCGACGGGGTCGGTGTACAGCTGCGGCGCAGCGTCGCGCAGGGCGTCGGAAGCGGCCGAGGCCTCGAGCTCGATCTCGGCGTCGGTCGTCGCGAACCACGCGGTCGGGTTCCACATCGGATGGGCGGCGAAGGCGGCATCCGCCAGGGCCTGCGCGTCCACCGTCGCGCCCAGCTCGGCGCCTGTGAGCTCGGCGTCCTCGCCCGTGCCGGTCAGTACGACCGTGGTCTCGGCGAGGCGCTGTTCGATCGCCTCGGCGGCGGCGCCCGGGGTGAGCCAGCCGACGGGCACTCCGGCGACGGCAGTGCCCGGCGCGATGAGCACGAGCGAAGAGACGACGAGTCCGACCACGGCGACACCGGCGGCGGCGCTGATCCAGAGAGCGGTGTGCTTCTTCTTCGCCTTCGGCTCCTCGGGCGCCCACGCGTACACCGAACCGTCGGCTGCGGTCTCGGTGGGAGTCGTGGCGGGGGAGGGGGTGACGGCGGGAGGTGCGAGCACGGCGGTCGCGACGGCGACGGTCTCGAGGTCGGCACCGGAATGGACGGCGGTGTCAGCTGCGGTGTCGGTGGCGACCTCCGCCTCACGGGCCGAGGCCAGCTCGATCGTGCTGTCGTCTTCCGGTTCGGCGTCGGTGGTGGGTTCGACCTCGTCCGACACGTCGGTTTCGGCCTCGGGCCCGGCGGGTGCGGTCTCCGCGTCGGCCTCAGGCGCCTCGGTCTCGTCCGCAGCCTCAGGCAGGTCGGTCTCGGCGTCCGTCTCCTGTGCCTCAGGTACATCGGGCTCGAGCACCTCGCCGTCGGCTTCGGGTGCCTCGCCGTCCGCATCCTGCGCCTCAGCGACGGCATCCGTCTCCTGCGCCTCCGCGCTGTCCGCCTCTCCGGCGGCGGAATCCTCGGACCCCGCCGCGGGCGCGACAACGTCCTCCGTCACGACATCCGACTGGGTCACGGCATCCTTCTCGTCCATGGCGGACGACGGCGCGGAATCGGCCGTGGCCGTTGCCTCGCTGTCGACGCCCTGCTCGCCCTCGACGGCGTCGTCCCCGGACGCCTTTCCGGCATGCGGCTGGGTCGCCAGATCTGTCACGCCACACCCCCGACTGTGATCAACGCTTCCCCTTATGGTAAGCGACGCGAACCCCTGGCATGGTCACGGCCTCATCACGGACGAATCGCCGGTCACAGGCGGAAACCGGCGGGGCCCGCGGATGCCGGTGATGTCCGGTAGGTCACGGTTTTGTAAAGCATCCGCGCAAATACGCCTCACGGACTTGCGGAATGCAGGTTCGTAAGGTCTACTAACAAACATGCCCAACACGGAAGCGCAGCGCGGCCCTTCCCTCGCCGACGCGCCGCAGAGCACCGCGAACGCTCGCGCCTTCGTACCCGGCCGCACGCTGCGACAGGGGACAAAGGTACTCCCCGAGCACGCCCGCGGTCACAACCGCGCGCTCGTGCTGCAGACCCTGTTCCACCAGGGCGCGATGAGCCGGGCCGACCTCTCCCGCGAGACCGGCCTCACCCGCGTCACCATCTCCGATCTGGTCGGCGAGCTCATCGCCGACGGCTTCGTCGCGGAGATGGGCGTGCGTGAGGCGTCCGGTCCGGGCAAGCCGGCGATCCTGGTCGACCTCGACCACGCAGGGCACCGCATCGTCGGGCTCGACCTCTCCGGCAGCGACACCTTCATCGGTGCGGTGCTGACGCTCGACGGCAGCATCGTCGCGCGTCGTGAAGTCGCCCTCCCTGCCGACGAGGACGTCGTCGCCACGGTCGTCGAGCTGGCGCGTGCACTCGTCGCGGAGTCCCACGCACCCGTGCTCGGCATCGGCGTCGGCACGCCCGGTGTGGTCGACGACCAGGGTGTGATCCTCACGGCGCCGAACTTCGGCTGGGCCGGTTTCGATCTCGAGGGTGCGCTGCGCAGCGCGCTCGGAGTTCCCGTCCTGGTAGCCAACGACGCCAACGCCGCCGTGCTCGCCGAGTACACGTTCGGCGGCGCCCCCGACGACGTGCTGCTGGTCAAGGTCGGGCGAGGCGTCGGATCGGGGCTCCTGCTGGCCGGTCAGCCCATGCGCGGCAGCCGTTTCGCCGCGGGCGAGATCGGCCACGTCACGGTCGGCACCGACGGCGGCCCGCAGTGCGCGTGCGGCAAGGTCGGATGCCTCGAGGCGTGGCTGTCGGTGCCCTCGCTGTCGTCGCGGCTGAGCGCGGCATCCGATTCCGAGGCGCACGAGGGCATCCTGCGCGACGCGGGGGAGCGGCTGGGCATCGCGCTCGCTCCCGTCGTGGGTGCGCTGGACGTGTCGGAGATCGTGCTGTCCGGTCCCCCTGAACTTCTCGGCGGCTCCCTCGCGGAACAAGCCGTCGAGACCCTCCGCGCGCGCACGCTCGCGCCGTCCGTGGACGAAGGCGTGCGAGTGCGGATGACGGAGCAAGGCCAGGACATCGTCCTGCGCGGCGCGGCCGTCATGGTCCTGTCAGGACAACTCGGGGTGTCCTGACACAACGCTGTCCCTCCGGAGGCTCCCCACGGAACTCCGGTCCCACCTCCGGGTCAATCCCGGAACCCCGGTTCCCCCCGGATGGGTCACCCGGCCCACCCGAACACCAAGAGAACACACGAAGGAAGACACCATGAAGAAGACGCTTGGAGCCGTGGCGCTCATCGGCGCCTCGGCACTGGTGCTCGCCGGCTGCGCCGGCGGGACCACCCCCGGTGGATCGGACGACGCCTCGGGGTTCGACCCCGACGGCGCCAAGAACCAGGACATCACGTTCTGGGTCATGGGCGGAGACACCCCCGATGAGCTGCGCGAGTACCTGAAGGACGAGTACAGCAAGGCGACCGGCGGCACCCTCACGATCGAGGAGCAGTCGTGGGGCGACGCGCTGACCAAGCTGGCCAACCAGCTGCCCGATGCGAAGAACACCCCCGATGTGACCGAGATCGGCAACACGTGGTCGCCGACGTTCACCACCTCGGGCGCGTTCAGCGACCTCAGTGAGATCTACGACGAACTCGGCGGGTCCGACCTGCTCCAGTCGTTCGTCGACGTCGGCACCGTCGACGGCGCGCAGTACGCGCTGCCGTACTACTTCGGCTCGCGGTACATCACCTACCGCAAGGACATCTGGGAGGCCGCAGGCCTCGAGGTGCCCACGACCCTCGAAGAGTTCAACGAGGACGTCAAGACGCTGCGCACGGCCGACCAGTCGGGCTTCTACATCGGCGGCGAGGACTGGCGCAACGGCGTCTCGTGGATCTTCGCCAACGGCGGCGAGCTCGCTGAGCAGGACGGCGACAAGTGGGTCTCGACGCTGAGCGACGAGAAGACCATCACGGGCCTCGAGCAGTTCCAGGACCTGTTCACGAACGCCTCCAACGCTCCGGCGACCGAGGACGACAGCACCCCGTGGGTCAACATCAACAACGACAAGAACGGCAACCCGCCGACGGCCGCCACGATCATCGCACCCGGCTGGGCGCACTGGTCGATCGGCGACTTCGTCGAGGAGAAGACCGCTGACGACGGCACCGTGTCGGAGGTCCGCGAGTGGAACGACGACACCTTCGGCGTCTTCCCCCTCCCGGGCACGACCGCGGGTGAGGCGGCCCCCGTCTTCGCCGGCGGCTCGAACATCGGCATCTCGGCCAAGAGCGAGAAGCAGGCGGGCGCCAAGGAGCTGATGCGCATCATCTTCTCCGACGAGTACCAGCAGATGCTGGGCGAGAACGGCCTCGGCCCGGCCAACACGAAGTTCGTCGACTCGCTGGGTGACGACATCTTCGCCTCGGCGCTCATCGACTCGGCGCTGAACTCGAAGCTCACGCCGGCCGCACCCGGCTGGGCCGCTGTCGAGGGCCAGAAGATCCTCGAGGAGTTCTTCGGCAAGGTCGCAGCGGGCGGCGACATCCCGGAGCTCGCCGCGGAGTACGACGAGAAGATCGACGCCATCATCAACGGCTGAGACCTTCACCAACCCCGGGGTCGCGGACACGCGTCCGCGACCCCGGTCCCCTGCGATACCCCTGAAGGAGGCGGGCATGGCGGTTCCTGCCCCCACCACACTGAAAGCGACCGGCAAGCGCGGCCACGGTCGCGATGCAGACGCCGACGCATCCGTCGGCCGTCGCCGCTCACCCGTTCCCTACGCTCTGCTCATCCCCGCGATCGCGATCCTGCTGTTCGGCATGGGCTATCCCGTCGTGTGGCAGGTCATCACGTCCTTCCAGAAGTACGGCGCGCTGCAGCAGCTCGGCGGCAAGGCCCCCGACTTCGTGGGACTCGAGAACTACATCGCGGTCGCCACGAGCCCCACGTTCTGGGAGGTCGCGGTGCGCTCCGTGATCTTCTGTCTCGTCACGGCGCTGGTCACGGTCGTCATCGGCATGGCGCTCGCCCTCCTGATGACCCGCGTCCCGTCGGGCGTGCGCATCACCCTGCAGATCGCGCTGCTGCTGGCCTGGGCCATGCCCGTCGTCGCCGCGATGACGGTGTGGATCTGGCTCTTCGACCGCCGGCGCGGCGTCGTCAATTACCTTCTCGACCTGATTCCGGGCGTCGACATGAACCAGTTCAACTGGATCGGGGGCGAGCCGTTCGTCTTCTTCATCGTCGCGTCGATCATCGTGACGTGGATGTCGGTGCCCTTCGTCGCCTTCTCCGCCTACGCCGGCCTCACGCAGGTCTCGACCGAGATGGTCGAGGCCAGCCAGCTCGACGGCGCGACCGGCTGGCAGCGTCTGCAGTACATCGTGCTGCCGATCATCCGCCCCGTGATCATGATCGTGCTGCTGCTCAACCTCATCTGGGATCTGCGGGTCTTCACGCAGATCACGATGCTGCAGGACGCCGGCTCGAACTCGAGCGACTACGACCTGCTGGGCACGTACATCTACAAGATGGGCGTCGCCGGCCTCAACTTCGGTCAGGGCGCGGCGATGGCGATCTTCGTCCTCGCCCTCACGATCGTCCTCAGCTGGTTCTACATCCGCAGTCTCTTGAAGGAGGACCAGGTCTGATGTCCGCGTCCGCACAACTCGCGCCCACGCCGGCGCCGCCCCGGTCGGGATCCGCCCGCCCCTCGGCGCCCGCCCCCAAGCGCCGCCGGCGCGGATCGGCCGCGACCTGGGGCTGGAGCATCCTGGCGATCCTCATCGCCCTGATCTGGGTGTTCCCCGTCTACTGGATGTTCAACTCGTCGATGCTGTCGTCGGCGACGCTGGAATCGTTCACGCCGACCTTCGTGCCGTTCGGCGGCTCGTTCGCCAACTACCGCGGCGTGATCGACGGCTCGTTCTTCAGCGCGCTGGGCATCAGTCTTTCGGTCACGATCATCGCGGTGTTCTTCTGCCTGCTGTTCGCGTTCCTCGCCTCGGTGGCGATCAGCCGGTTCCGCTTCCGCGGCCGCGTCTCGTTCATCCTGGCGATCCTCGTCATCCAGATGCTGCCCGCCGAAGGCCTGTTCATCGCGCAGTACAAGATGATGAGCGAACTGGGGCTGCTCTCGAACATCTTCGGCCTCAGCCTGCTGTACATCGCGGCCGTCGTGCCGTTCACCGTGTGGATGCTGCGCGGCTTCGTGGTCGGCGTCCCCGCCGAGCTCGAGGAGGCGGCGATGGTGGACGGCCTCAGCCGCACCCAGGCGTTCATGCGGATCACCCTGCCGCTGCTCGCCCCCGGGCTCGTCGCCTCCGGCGTCTTCGCGTTCCTGCAGTGCTGGAACGAGTTCACGGTCGCCCTGGTGATCATGAACGCCGAGAACCAGACCCTGCCGCTGTGGCTGCGCGGCTTCGTGCAGCAGAGCTCGAGCCGGGCGATCGACTGGGGCGAGGTGATGGCGGCCTCCTCCATCGTCGCGATCCCCGTGATCGTGTTCTTCGTGATCGTCCAGGGTCGTATGACCAGCGGACTCGTCGCGGGGGCGGTCAAGGGCTGATGCGCGCGCAGGACGACACGGCCTTCCGCGGGGAGGCCGGACGATGAAGGTCGGGCTGGACGTGGGCGGCACCAAGACCGACGCCGTTGCGGTGGACTCCGCAGGAGCGATCGCCGGGCGCATCCGCATGGCGACCGGCTGGGGCCCGGATGCCGTGGCGCAGACGGTCGTGGACGCCGTCCGCGCCCTGGGAGCGGAGGCCGCCGTGGACCTCTCTGCCGTGCGGTCGGTCGGGGTCGGCATCCCGGGGCAGATCGAGCCGGGGACAGGTCGCGTGGTACATGCGGTGAACCTCGGCGTCGACGAGCTCGACCTCGCCACCATGGTGGCGCCGCAGCTGAGGCTCGTCGCCCCGCAGCTGGGCGCACCGGTGCAGGTCGAGAACGACGTGAAGGCCGCCGCGCTCGGCGCCCACGCGCTGCACACGCGCAACGGCTCGCCCGCGCCGGGCTCGATGGCCTATCTCAATCTGGGCACCGGCATCGCTGCGGGCATCGTGTCGGACGGCGTGCTGTGGCGCGGCGCGCGCGGAACGGCCGGCGAGGTCGGCCACATCTCCGTCGACCCGAACGGCCCGCTCTGCCGGTGCGGTCAGCGCGGCTGCATCGAGGCCTTCGCGGGCGGTGGCGCGATCGCCGAGCGGTGGGCGAAGCGCTCGGCGCTGCCGGTGCGCGACGTCTTCGACGCCGCCGACGGGGGCGACCCGTCGGCACGCCAGCTGCGTGCCGGGCTGGCCCGCGGCGTCGCGGCGGCGGTGAGGGTACTGGTGCTGACGGCCGACGTCGATATCGTGGTGCTCGGAGGGGGTGTGACGGCTTTGGGCGATCGACTGATGGCGGATGTCGCAGCCGAGCTGTCGGCCAGCGCCGAGGCATCCCCGTTCATGCGCTCGCTGCATCTGACCGAACGGGTCGAGCTGCTGCCGCCGGGGTCACCGGCCGCCGCTCTCGGCGCGGCTCTGGTCGGTGCGGACGGCGATGCCACACACGACGCCGAGGAGGCACTGGTCCATGGCTGAGATCGTCATCGTCCGAGACAAGGCGGCGGCCGGGTCGCTCGTCGCCGACCACATCGCCGGTCTTCTGCGCGCGAACCCCGAGACCGTCCTCGGGCTTGCGACCGGGTCGACGCCCCTGCCCGTCTACGAGGCGCTGCGCACGCGGCTGGAGGGCGTCGACGTGTCGCGCGTGCGCGGGTTCGCGCTCGACGAGTACGTCGGCATCGACCCCGCGCACCCCGAGAGCTACCGCTCGGTCATCACGCGCGAAGTCGTCGAGCCGCTCGGGCTCGACCCGTCGCGCATCCGCACGCCGGACGGCACGCCCGAGGGCATCGAGCACCACGGCGAGGAGTACGAGGCCGCCATCCGCGAGGCGGGCGGCATCGACCTGCAGATCCTCGGGATCGGCACCGACGGTCACATCGGCTTCAACGAGCCCGGCTCGTCGTTCGCCTCGCACACGCGGGTGAAGACCCTGACCGAGCAGACGCGTCGCGACAACGCGCGCTTCTTCGCGTCGGTCGACGACGTGCCCATGCACTGCATCACGCAGGGTCTCGGCACGATCCTCCGCGCGCGGCACCTCGTCCTGCTGGCGTTCGGCGAGGGCAAGGCGGCGGCCGTCGCAGGTGCCGTCGAAGGCCCCCTGTCGGCGTCGCTGCCGGGCTCCGCGATCCAGCTGCACCCGCGTGCGACGGTGGTCGTCGACGAGGCGGCCGCTTCGCAGCTCGCCCGTGCGGACTACTACCGCTACGCGTACGACAACAAGCCCGACTGGCAGGGCATCTGAGCCCGGGGCCGCGGCCATCGGCCCTTCACGGTGTTGCCGGAACAGGTGTGCCGGCGGGTGCGGTCTCAGGTGGCGAAGACCTTGCCGGGGTTGAGGATGCCCAGCGGGTCGAAGACGCGCGCGATCTGCCGCTGCAGCTCCCACTGGTCGTCGCCGAGCTCGTCGGCGAGCCAGCGGCGCTTCAGCACACCGACGCCGTGCTCGCCGGTGAGCGTGCCGCCGAGGCGCAGCGCGGCGCGGAAGAGGTCGTCGGCGGCCGCCCAGACATGCTCGGGCGCCTCGATCACGCCGAACTCGTCGGGCTCGCCGGCGAAGATGAAGTTCGGGTGCAGGTTGCCGTCGCCGGCGTGGGCGACCGTCGGAATGACGATCCCGTGCTCGCGCTCGACGCGCGCGATCTCGTCGAACATGGCCGGAAGGGCGCTGCGGGGCACCGAGACGTCTTCGATGAGCGCCGTGCCGAGCGACTCCATGGCCGGATGCATCGACCGGCGGATCGCGAGCAGCCGCTCGCCCTCGGCACGGTCGTGCGAGAGGGCGACGTTGCCGCCGGCGATGCGCAGGACCGCGGCGATCGCGTCGGCCTCCGCCGCGGCAGCGGGTCCGTCGGTCTGGATCGTGAGCTGCGCGGCCCCGGGCGTGGGCGGGTCGAGCGACAGGAGCGCGTGCACGGCCGCCAGAGAGGCGGCATCCATCAGCTCCATGATCGCGGGCTGCGCGCCGGATGCGGTGACGGCGGCGGACGCCTCGGCAGCCCTCCGCACGTCGGGGAAGGTGGCCGCGATCGTGCAGACCTCGCCCGGCACGAGCCGACGGAGCTTGAGCGTGGCGCCGACCACGACGCCGAGCGTCCCCTCGGAGCCGATGACCAGCGACGTCAGGTCGAGGCCGGTCACTCCCTTGACGGTGCGGTGGCCGAGCTGCAGCAGGCGCCCGTCGGCGAGCACGAGGTCGACGCCCAGAACGGCGTCGCGCACGACGCCGTATTTGGCGCACAGCAGACCGCCGGCGCCCGTGGCGATGTTGCCGCCGACGGTCGAGATGGCCCGACTCGCGGGGTCCGGCGCCCACCAGAGCCCGTACGGCTCGAGGGCGGCGTTGAGGTCGGCGTTCAGGATGCCGGGCTCGACGACGGCCAGCAGATCGTCGGGGCGCACTTCGAGGATGCGGTCCATCCCGCGCACCGAGAGGGCGATCTCGCCCTGTCCGGCGTTGGCGCCGCCTGCGAGGCCGGTGCCGGCGCCGCGCGTGACGACGGGGGTGCCGGTGCGCGTGGCGATGCGGAGGGTCTGCTGGACGTCCGCCACGCTGCGCGCGTGCACCACGGCGATCGGCTGACCGGATGCCGCATGTCCCGATTTGTCGGCGCGTGCGGCGGCGAGCGACTCAGGCGCGGTGTCGACGCGGTCGCCGAGTTCCGCCCTCAGCAGCGCGAGTGCGTCCGCGCCCCGGGTCACGACAGACGCCGGCGGCCGGCGATGACCCCCGCGGTGACCGCGACGACGCCGAAGGCGAGCCCGATCCACGCATTGCCCATCGACCACCACGCGATCGTCGCCGAGGCGTACACGAGGAGCTCCACGATCGCGCGGACGAACGGGTGCACCGCGAACACGGCCCGCGGCGACACGAACAGAGCCCACAGGAGGATCGCCACGGCGGGTGCAGCGATGCCCGCGACGATGTTCCACGGGAACGGCCACATCGTGAAGCCCCACAGCGCGAGCGTGCCGAAGGCGAAGATCTCGCACACGAACGCGACCAGGTCGATCGCCGAGAGCGGCGCGCGGGTTCCCGGCGCCGGTTCGGCGGGCGGTGCGGGCGTGACGTTCGGCGTGTCGGACATGACCTCCAGTCTACGGCCGGGGCTCGGGCGCAGCCGCCTGGGCTGTGGGCTGCGCCGCGGTGCTCGGCCCGCGAAGACGGCGGGGCTACGGCGCGACCGACGTCGCCGTCGTGCTCGCGGCGGACTCGGCGGGCGTCGGCAGAATCGGCGTCGCCGCTGCGGTTCCGGCGGCGGGCGCCGCGGGTGCGGCAGCCGCTGGAACCGAGCTCGCCGGCGTCGAGGGTGCCGACGACTGGGCTGCGGCACGCCCACCGTGACCGGATCGCGGCGCGGTCGATCCGGACGTTCCCGCGAGCACCTCGGTGTCGGCGGACGTCCCGGAGGGGGCCGCGTCGTGCGCGGAGGCCATGACGTAGGCGTTCGCCTTGCCGTTCAGAGACCTCGAGGAGTTCGGCCTGCCGTTCTCTGCGCCGTTCCCCTCACCGGTGTTTCCGCCGTTGCCGTTGCCGGTGCCGTTCGTGGGGGTGCCGTTCCCCGTCGTGCCGCCGTTCCCGGTGGTGCCGCCGTTGCCGTTGCCGGTGCCGTTCTCACCCGGGGCTCCGTTGCCGGCGCCGTTCTCGGCACTGCCGTTGCCGGTGCCTCCGTTGCCATTGCCGGTGTTGCCGTTCCCGGTGCCGGCGTTGCCGTTGCCTGCGCCACTGGTGCCCTCGTGAGGGGGCGTCCCGGTGCCCGTGCTGTCGCCGCTGTCCGAGGCGCCGCCGTTGAGGGGAGATGTTCCGCTGCCGGCCTGCCCTTCCTCCGCCGTGCCGACCTCCGCGATCACAGGGAGGTCCGACGGATCCGGGCCGGGCGCCGGCAGCTGCAGGATGCCGTCCTTGGCCTCCGCCTCATCCTCGGTCTCCTCCGCGGGGGTGAGGACGGTCGAGTCGACGACGCTCGTCGGTGCGGGTGCGGGCGCAGCCGGCGGAAGCCCGACGGCTGCCGCCACGACGCCGCCGACGACGACGAGGCTTGCCGCGGCGAGCCCGGATGCGGCCCCGATGCCGACGGCGACGGATCCGCCGGCGGCGCCCACCGCCACGGCGGTTGACGTTCCGACCGCGGTGGCCGCACCGGCGGCGCCGGCGCCCGAGCTGACCGCGGCGGCGCCGGCGCCCAGCCCGCTGCCGGCGGTCGCCGATCCTCCGGCGGCACTGACCGCCGCGCCGGTGGTGGTCGCGGCGGCGCTCGTCGATCCTGCCGCCCCGGTGGATCCGGCGGCCGCACCGGTCACGCCGACCGGGCCGGCGGACACGCCGCCCTGGACGACGCTGGACGGCATCGAGGCCAGTGCGACCAGCGATGCGCCGCCGCCCTGCATCGTCGCGAGGTAGCCGGTGGTGCCGACCGCGCCCAGGGCGAGCGGGAGGAGCACCAGTGCCAGCCGGCTCGAGACCTCCTTGGCCTCGCTGGCGACGATCGAGCACCGCACGCAGCCCGCGAGGTGCCGTTCGACCTTCATGTGGTCACGGCGACCGAGATTGCGGCGGGCGTAGGCGCCGAGGCGCTCGATCGTCCATTGGCAGTCCGACCCGTCGGCCACGGAGCGCAGGTGGGCTTGGATCCACGCCTCGCGGAGCCCTTCGCGCGCACGGAAGGTCAACTGGGCGACCGCGGTCGCCTTCATGCCGAGGAGCGGCGCGATCTCGGCGGGCTTCATCCGCTCGATCTCGGAGTACCAGAGCACTTCCTGCCAACGAGTGGGCAGACTGCGGAACGCCTGGTGCGTGAGGCTGCGGTCGAGTGCCGCCTCGCTCTCGTGCTCGGCGGCCGAGGCGTCTTCGACGCCGTCGAGTTCTTCGTACGGCGTCTCGCGCCGTGCGCGACCCCACGCTGCCGCGGTGTTGCGGATGCTGGTGAAGAGGTAGGCGCGGAAGGATCCCGTGGGCCCCCCGCCGTTCACGATGGAGTGGTAGATGCGCGTGTAGGCCTCTTGCACGAGATCGTCGGCATCGAGGCTGGACGTCATATTGCGGGCGACCGTGACCCCGGCACGATAGTGGCGCCGCCACAGCTCGGCGAATGCCGAGGCGTCGCCCGAGCGCGTCCGCGACACCAGGTCGGTGTCTGCGACGACGTCGGGTTGGTGCTCGCGCACTTCATCGTGATCCATAGTGCCCCCAGTCCCGTGGGCGCACGGCGATCTTCGTGCATCCCGGGTTCGCGACGCCATCAGCGGCGCAACTCGCTCCATTGTCGTCGCCGTGAGGCGATTTGACCAGTGGTCGGCCGTGGTCGGCCGGCGCGGTGACGTCTGCTCTTCACGCGCGAGAACGGCGGCGCCGAGAAATTCTCAGGAAGTCGCGTAATAGATCGCCCGCCGCGCGGTCTCTTTCGTCAGAGTGGCTGGCCGCCCTTGTGTGGGGCATGACGGCGGCCGCCCCCCGCGGCGTAGTCGCGGACATGGCGGGGCTCGAAGGGATCTCGGGGGAGGGCCCTTCGGCCCCGCCTGCATTCGTCTGCACGGCGGTCGCTGGTGATGGGGCGGCGACGGCCGGCGATCACCCGCGGACGCCTCTCAGGCGCGGGCGTCAGGCGGCGCTGCCCGCGACCCACACCCGGCGCACCGTGAGGCCCTCGTCGAGCAGCACCGCGTCGGCCAGTGCGCCGATGTCGAGGGTTCCGAGGTCGGGGCGGCCGATCGCGCGCGCCGGCTGGGCGGCGAGCGCGTGCACGACGACATCGAGGGGAACGCCCGCGCCCGCGACGTGGCGCAGGGCGGCATCCTGGGTGAGGGTCGAGCCGGCGATCGCGCCGCCCTCCTCCAGCCGGGCCACTCCGTCGGTGACGCGCACGGCCAGACCGCCGAGCTCGTACCGGCCGTCCTGCGAGCCGGCGGCCGCCATGGCGTCGGTGATGAGGGCGATCCTGTCGCCGGCTACCGTGAAGAGCGTCGCGATCAGTTCGAGGTCCACGTGCACGCCGTCCGCGATGACCTCGAGCGTGACCCGTTCGTCGCGGAGCGCGGAGACCACCGGCCCCGGCGCGCGGTGGTGGATGCCGGGCATCGCGTTGAACGCGTGCGTCAGCAGCGTCGCGCCGGCGTCGAAGGCGCGGCGCGTCGTGGCGGCATCCGCGTCGGTGTGGCCGACGGCGACGGCTACGCCGGCGTCGACGAAGCGCCGGATCGCGTCGAACGCACCCGGCCGTTCGGGGGCCAGCGTCACCTGCCGGATGGTCCCGCGGCCCGCCTCGATGAGGCGATCGACGGATGCCGCATCCGGCGCACGCAGCAGGGCCTCCGTGTGCGCGCCCTTGTGGCCGGGGTCGAGGAAAGGACCCTCGAGGTGGGAGCCGAGGATCGTGGGATCGGCGTCGCAGAGGTCGGCCACCATCGCCACGCGCGCCGCGAGCTCGGCGATCGGCGCGGTGATGAGCGACAGGACGGCGCGCGTCGTCCCATGCGCTCGGTGGATGGCGCGGGCCGCGGCGATGGCGTCCAGGCCGTCGTCGAAGCCGGCGCCGCCACCGCCGTGGCCGTGGATGTCGACGAAGCCCGGAACGAGGCATCCGCCCCCGCCGTCAACCGTCTCGTCGGCGCGGGGGAGTTCGCCGCCGGCGCCCGCCGCGACGACCCGTTCGCCGTCGAACAGCGCCCAGGCGTCGTCGCGACCGCAGTCGACCGCGGCGGAGCCCAGCAGGCGTACGGAGTGGACGAGGGTGCTCATGCGGTCCTCCCGGTCAATGGGCGGCGTTCGTGCGGATGCGGGTCATTCGGTGGCCCAGGGGATCTCCTCGGACGGGTGGAAGCCGATGCCCATGCTCGTCCACAGCGGCCCGAGCGTGCCGACGCGCTCGCGGAAGGATGCCCAGGTGCGCAGCTCGCTCGTCCCCGTCGCCGGCGACCAGGCGGCTTCGGCCGCCGCGGCCGCTCGCGGGAAGGCCATGGTGTCGATGTCGGCGGCGGTGCGGATCGTCTCTGTCCACAGCGGCGCCTCGATGCCGAGGATGCCGGAGTCGTCGATCCCGGGGATCACGTCCGAGGGCTCCCACGAGTACGCGCGTTCGACGCTCGTCGGACCGTTCGCCCACGTGAGGCCGAGCTCGGGACCGGTGGGGTACTTCATGTCGAGGTAGACGGCGTCGGCGGGGGACAGGATGAGCTGCGCGCCGTTGTCGGCGAAGGCACGCGCTTTCTCGGCCATGCCCTCCTGCGGTGTGCGGTAGCCCCAGTACTGGCCGACGGTGGTGTCGGCGATGTCCGCTGCGGCGCCGGCCTCGTGCCACGCGACCGGCGTCTTGCCCAGGTCGGCGATGATGGCGCTCGCGCGCGCGACGAAGGCCGCGAAGTCCTCGTCGCTGGTCGAGAGCGACTCGTCGCCGCCGAAGTGGAGGTAGGGTCCCGGCGTCATCGCGGCGAGTTCGCCGAAGACGTCGGCGACGAAGTCGTAGGTCGCCTCCTCGTGCACCTTCACCGAGGAGAAGCCGACGGCCATGCCCTCGTACGGCACGCCGGCACGGGGCTCCTCGCCGCCGTAGTCCCGGATGATGTCGCGCATGTGCTCGCTGATCGTCGGGTCCTCGGCGAGTTCCGGGTAGGCCAG
The DNA here is from genome assembly GCF_031085295.1 of Microbacterium psychrotolerans. Lineage (GTDB taxonomy): Bacteria > Actinomycetota > Actinomycetes > Actinomycetales > Microbacteriaceae > Microbacterium > Microbacterium psychrotolerans. Next base: position 594,438 of record NZ_JAVFWO010000003.1, read on the forward strand.
GCCGACGGCGTGCGTGTGCCCCGGCATGTCGACCTCGGGCACCACGATCATGTGCCGGGATGCCGCATACTCGACGATCTCGCGGTAGTCGTCCTTCGAGTAGAACCCGCCGGTGTCTCCGCCGACAGCGGTGGCCGAGGCGCGCGCGGTCAGCTCAGGACGCGAGTCGAGGTGGATGCGCCAGCCCTGGTCGTCGGTGAGGTGGAGGTGCAGTGCGTTCAGCTTCAGCGAGGCCGCGCGGTCGAGGTACCCCTTGACGGTCTCGACCGGGTGGAAGTGGCGTGCGACGTCGAGCATGACGCCGCGGTACGCGAAGCGCGGCGCGTCCTCGATCGTGACGGCGGGCACGATCCACTCGCCGCCGTCGCGGGCGATCAGCTGGCCGAGCGTCTGCACGCCGTAGAACAGTCCCGCCGCGTCGGCCCCGGTGACGACCACGGATCCCTCGTCGACAGCGATGCGGTACGACTCGGCGCCCGAGCCCGCCGAGCGGTCGATCCGCAGCTCGATGTCGGCGCCGTCGTCGGCGGAGGCCGGCGCCAGTCCGGCGCGGGCCTGGACGATCTCGGCGAGGGTGGCGGCGGCATCCGATTCACCCGCCACCGTCGTGGCGGACGACAGCCGGAACGGCGCACCGGACCCCGCCTCGATCGAGGCGGGCGCGGGGACGACGGCGGGAAGCGACACGGTGTCTCCATTCTGGGCGACCGGCGTGCAGCCGGCCAGCAGCGCGACGACGAGGGCCGCTGCCATGGCAGCCCGTCCACGTCGACGATTCATGTAAAGAGTCCTAACAAAAAGGATGAGGTTCAGCCTACCGGAACCTCTGATGCGGGCGTCACCCGGCGTCCGTTATGCTCGGGGTGTCGCGACTGGCGTTGAGGTGGGACACCACCGGGGAGCGACCGACTACGGCATTCGACCGCACGCCTGGGCCGATGTGACCCCGCCCCGGGGATTCTTCCGCAAGCCGTCGTCAGGAGATCGCATGACCGATCAGTTCTTCAACGCCCCTCTCTCGGAGGTCGATCCCGAGATCGCCCAGGTGCTCGAACGTGAGCTCGAGCGCCAGCGCGGCTACCTCGAGATGATCGCCTCCGAGAACTTCGTGCCCGTCTCGGTGCTGCAGTCGCAGGGCTCGGTGCTCACCAACAAGTACGCCGAGGGCTACCCTGGTCGCCGCTACTACGGCGGCTGCGAAGAGGTCGACGTCGCCGAGGAGCTTGCCATCCAGCGCGCGAAGGCGCTGTTCGGCGCCGAGTTCGCCAACGTCCAGCCGCACTCGGGCGCCACGGCCAACGCCGCCGTGCTGCACGCGATCGCGCGCCCCGGCGACACGCTGCTCGGGCTCTCGCTCGACCAGGGCGGCCACCTCACGCACGGCATGAAGATCAACTTCTCGGGCCGCCTCTACAACATCGTCGCGTACGGCGTCGACCCCGAGACCTCGACCATCGACATGGACGAGGTCCGTCGCCTCGCGATCGAACACCAGCCCAAGGTGATCATCGCCGGCTGGTCCGCCTACCCGCGTCAGCTCGACTTCGCCGCCTTCCGCGCGATCGCCGACGAGGTCGGCGCGCTGCTGTGGGTCGACATGGCGCACTTCGCCGGCCTCGTGGCCGCCGGCCTGCACCCGAGCCCGGTGCCGCACGCCCACGTCGTCTCGTCGACGGTGCACAAGACGATCGGCGGACCCCGCTCCGGCTTCATCCTCACCAACGACGCCGACCTCGCAAAGAAGCTCAACACGGCGGTGTTCCCGGGCCAGCAGGGCGGCCCGCTCATGCACGTGATCGCCGCGAAGGCGACGGCGTTCAAGCTCGCCGGGACCCCCGAGTTCAAGGAGCGCCAGGAGCGCGTCCTGCGCGGCGCGCACATCATCGCCGAGCGCCTGTCGCAGCAGGACGTGAAGGATGCCGGCATCTCGGTGCGCTCGGGCGGCACCGACGTGCACCTCGTGCTCGTCGACCTCCGCAACGCCGAGATCGACGGCAAGCAGGCCGAAGACCTCCTCCACGAGATCCACATCACCGTCAACCGCAATGCGGTGCCGAACGACCCGCGACCGCCCATGGTCACCTCGGGCCTGCGCATCGGCACGCCGGCGCTCGCAACGCGCGGCTTCGGCGACGCGGAGTTCACCGAGGTCGCGGATGTCATCGCCCTCGCGCTCCTGCCGAACGCCGACGTTGAGGCGCTGCGCGCACGGGTCGCCGCGCTGACCGCCGCCTTCCCGCTCTACCCGGGGCTCGAGCAGTGACCGCGCAGAAGCTCGACGGGCGCGCCGCGGCGGCGCGGATCAAGGAGGAGCTCCGCGAGCGGGTGGCGGCGCTGAAGGCTCAGGGCATCACGCCCGGCATCGCGACCGTGCTCGTCGGCGCCGACCCGGCCTCGCAGCTCTACGTCGGCATGAAGCATCGCGAGTCCGAGGCCATCGGCATGAACTCGATCCAGCGTGAGCTGCCCGCCGACGCCACTCAGGCCGACGTCGAGGCGCTGATCGACGAGCTCAACGCCGACCCCGAGTGCCACGGCTACATCGTGCAGCTGCCGCTGCCGAAGCACATCGACACCGACGCGATCCTCGAGCGCATCGACCCCGCGAAGGACGCCGACGGCCTGCATCCGACCAACCTCGGCCGGCTGGTGCTCAACGTCAACGGACCGATCACCACGCCGCTGCCGTGCACGCCGCGCGGCGTGATCGAGCTGCTGCTGCGCAACGACTACGACCTCAAGGGCAAGGACGTCGTGGTCGTGGGCCGCGGCGTCACCATCGGGCGCTCGATCGGCCTGCTGCTCACACGCCGTGAGATCAACGCGACCGTGACGTTGACCCACACCGGCACGACCGACCTCTCGCATCACCTGCGCCAGGCCGACGTGATCGTGGCGGCCGCCGGCGTCAAGCACATCGTGCGCGCCGAGGACGTCAAGCCCGGCGCGGCGGTGCTCGACGTCGGCGTCACACGCGAGGAAGATCCCGAGACCGGCAAGTCCAAGGTGTTCGGCGACGTGCACCGCGACGTCGCAGAGGTCGCCGGGTACCTGTCGCCCAACCCCGGCGGCGTCGGCCCCATGACGGTCGCCCTGCTCATGACCAATGTGGTCGAGGCCGCGGAGCGCGCCGCGGGCTGAGGCATCCATCCTGTCGAGGCGGCAGGTGGCGCGACATTCCGGAGACGGATGCCGCACCGCCTGCCGCTTCCGCGTTCGACTCCGACGGTCGGGCGAACGGACCACGCGGCCCCGACGGTCGGGCGAACGGACGGCCCTCAAGCGGTGAAGCGCGCGAGGAACTCGCGGGTGCGGTCTTCGCGCGGTGCGCCGAACACCTGAGCGGGCGGGCCGGACTCGAGGATGCGACCCTCGTCGAGGAAGACCACGCGGTCGGCGACGTCGCGCGCGAACGCCATCTCATGGGTGGCCATGACGATGGTCATGCCGTCGGCGGCCAGGTTGCGGACGAGGTCCAGCACCTCGCCGACGAGTTCCGGGTCGAGGGCGGATGTCACCTCGTCCAGGAGCAGCAACTCCGGCGAGGTCGCGACGGCCCGAGCGATCGCCACGCGCTGCTGCTGCCCGCCCGAGAGCCGGTCGGGGTGTGCGTCCGCCTTGTCGGCGAGACCGACGCGCTCCAGCAGCGCCGTGGCGGCGGCATCCGCTTCGCCCTTCTTCATGCGGTGCACGTGCCGCAGCGCGAGCGTGATGTTGCGCTGCACGGTCAGGTGGGGGAACAGGTTGTACTGCTGGAACACCACCCCGATCCGGGCGCGCACATCGTCCACATCGACCCGCGGCTCGCTGATGTCGACGTCGCGCAGCCAGATGCGGCCGTCGTCGATCGGCTCGAGCAGGTTCACGGTGCGCAGCAGGGTCGACTTGCCCGACCCGCTGGCGCCGATGAGCGCGACGACTTCGCCGGGCGAGACTTCGAGGCGGATGCCGCGCAGCACGTCGTGGTCGCCGAAGGACTTCCAGACGTCCTCGAGGCGCAGCACGGCGCTCATACGATCCCGCCGATCTGCTCGCGGGCGCGCACGCGCGCCGTGTACCAGTCCGTCAGACGGATCGTCGGGATCGCCAGCAGCACGAACAGCAGCGCCGCGACGACGTACGGCGTGAAGTTGAAGTACGCCGCTGTCTCGATCTGCGCCGCGCGCACGGCGTCGACCGCGCCGAGCAGCGAGATGAGGCCGACGTCTTTCTGCATCGCGACGAAGTCGTTCATCAGGGCGGGTGTCACTTTGCGGAACGCCTGCGGCACGACGACGAGTCGCATCGACTGACCGTGGCTCAAGCCGAGGGATCGCGCGGCATGCCGCTGCGAAGGATGCACTGCCTCGATGCCCGCGCGGAACACCTCCGACACGTACGCGGAGTACGTCAGCGTAATCGCGATCGTCCCCCAGAACTCGGTCGGCATCCGCACCGGGATCAGCTGCAGCCCCGGGATGCCGAAGCCCACGAGATACAGGACGATGATGAGCGGGATGCCGCGGAAGACGTCCGTGTACGCCGCCGCGAGAGCCCGCAGCGGCAGCCACACCGGCCCGCGGAGCGTGCGCAGCGTCGCCAGCAGCAGTCCGAACACGAGCACCAGCACCGCAGACATCGCGAGCACCCGGAGGTTGAGCAGGAACCCGTCCCAGACGCGGGGGAGCGACGCGAGTGCGATCTCGGGGTCGAAGAACTGCTGCTGAACGCGAGCCCAGCCGGGCGTGTTGATGATCAGCAGCCACGCGAGGACGGCGACGACGAGTGTCGAGGCGATGCTGACGGCGACGGATGCCGCCCCCTGCCGTTTGCGGAACGCGCGGCGTGCGAGCTCGACGTCGCTGACCTGCCGGGGCTCGTGCGGTGGTGAACCGGTGCCGGCCGCCGCGCGGGCGCGGTCGGCGGCGGCACTGCCGGGTGCGGGGGTCATCCGGCCAGGGTAACGGCGGTCGGAGTCACTTCAGCAGCGGCGCCTGTCCCTCGCCACCCAGCCACTCGCTCGCGAGCTCGTCGAGCGTGCCGTCCTCGCGGAGGGCATCGACCGCAGCCGTCACCTGCTCGGTCAGCGGGGAGTCCTTCGCGAGCACCAGGCCGAACTGGTCGCCCGTCTCGCCGTCGGGCGTGGGCAGCTGACCGACGAGCACGCCGTCGGTCAGCTCGACGCCCGAGATGTAGAACGCCGTCGGCAGGTCGACGACGATCGCGTCGACCTGCCCGTTCTCGAGCGCGAGCTTCGCGTCGTCGTTGCTGTTGAACGCCTGCGCACCCTGCGTCGGCTGGATCACCGACTCGATGGTGGTGTAGCTGGTGGTGCCCGTCTGGGCGCCGATCAGCAGGTCCTTGAGGTCGGCGATCGACGTCGCGTCGGCGGCGGGGGAGGCAGCCGTGGTCACCACGACCTGCGTCGTCTCGTAGTACGGCGAGCTGAAGTCGACCGACTCCTTGCGCTCGTCGGTGATCGAGAACTGCTGCAGGTTGACGTCGAAGTCCTTCGGCCCGGGCGCGATGGCCTCGTCGAAAGTGGTGCGCACCCAGACGACGTCGTCGGCCTCGAAGCCGAGCTGCTCGGCGACGGCGTAGGCCACGGCGGCCTCGAACCCCTCGCCCGACTCGGGGTCGTCGTCGATGACCCACGGGTAGTACGCGGGCTCGCCGGTGGCGATGGTGATCTTGCCGGGCGTGACCCAGCCTTCGTCGGAACCGGACTCCGAGGCGCTCGGCGTGCCGCTCGAGGCGCAGCCGCTGAGCGCGAGAGCCGCGACGGCGATGCCGGCGGCGGCGAGACGGAGCGGGTGCGAGCGACGCGACATGGTGCCTCCAGGAGTCGGGTGGCCGGCTCCGCGTGCTGTCGCGGCGCCGATCCCTCCATCTTGGCGAGAGCGCCGTCCGACGGATCGAACGGGTCGCTTTGTTACGCGGCGGGACAGACGGATGCCGGGGACGCGGCATCCTTCCCGCGGGCGTTCACGGTGTCGCGCCCGCTCGCCGAGCCTCCGCCGCGGCCAGCGCGGCCCGTGCACCATCGGTCGGTGCGACGACGACGAGCCCCTGGTAGAGCTTCACCAGCGTCTCGATGTCGAGCTCGCCGGTGCGGGCACGGTCGCAGTGCACGGCTTGGATGGCCGCCTCGAGCTGGAAGCGCCCGAGCGGGCGCCCGAGCGCGGAGGCTCGCCGCAGCAGGGCGGCTCCCTCTGCGATGAGCGCGCGGTCCCAGAGCGCCGGGTCCTGCTCGTCGAGCGGTGGCCGGGGCGCCTCGGCTCGCGCGGGCGCCCGGGACTGCGCGTAGGTGAGAAGCGCGGCGAGCCCCCATGCCTCGGGCTCGTCGCCGAGGAGTGTCGCAGTGAGCACCGCGAGCCAGCGCGCCTCGTCGGCGAGCGACTCCCGCGGCTCGTCGCCCTGATCCAGCCAGCCGATCGCGTAGGCGCCGTAGATCGCCTCCAGCACGGCGGGCAGCCGTGCGGGCATGTCGGTGCGCGTCGGAATCCGGAACGGGATGCCGGCGTCGCGGATGCGGCGCTTTGCACGCACGAGCCGCTGCGCCATCGCAGACTGCTCGACCCCGAACGCGCCCGCGATGGCGGCGGCGTCGAAGCCGAGTACGGACTGCAGCATCAGCGGGGTACGGACGGCGGGGTCGATCGCCGGGTGCGCGCACACGAAGAGCAGCTCCAGCCGCCTGTCGGGGATCGCCTCGCTCTGCTCGAGCGCCGTGAGCGCATCGACGGCGTGCTCGTCGGCCAGCGCGGCGGCGACTCCGTCATCGAGCGGAACACCGCGGCGGTGCGATGCGGAGCCCAGGGCATCGCGCAGGCGGTTGCGGGCCACGGTGACCAGCCACCCTTCGGGATTGGCGGGGATGCCGGCATCCGGCCACGCGCGCAGCGCACGCTCGAACGCGTCGGCGAGGGAGTCCTCGGCGAGGGCGAGGTCCGTTCGTGGAGGCCGCGAGGATCGACAGGATGCGGCCGTACGACGCCCGCGCGGCGCGCTCGGCGACCGCGCGGGCGTCTTGGCGTGCGGCGTCGTCGGGGTCCGCGCTCCTTGGTGCTCCCTGCAGCGGATCGGCGCTGTGCGGAGGGGGAGTGCGGTCCGTCGGCATCAGCGCGCGAACGTCGTCCAGGCGCCGTCACGGAAGTGCGTCGCGCTCGGCCGCACCTCGACAGCACCCCAGCCGGCGGACGGGGCCCGGCCGGCCCACGCGATCGCGGCGTCGAGGTCGTCGACCTCGATGACGAAGGTGCCGCCGAGCTGCTCCTTCGTGTCGGCGAAGGGGCCGTCCTGCACGCGGAGCGTCCCGTCTGCCGCGGTCACGGTCGTGGTCACCGCGGAGGGCTGGAGCACCTCGGCGGAGATCAGCACGCCGGCGTCGTCGAGCGCCTTGGCGTACTCGTCGAACTCGCGCATGCCTTCGGCCAGCGCTTCGGGACCGAGGTCCTCAGGGGTCATCTCGGGGTAGTGGAGGAGCAGTGCGTACCGCATGGCGTCGTCCTTTCTGGTGGATTGCGACACCCGTATGACGATCTCCGCCGTCGCCGATCGACAGCCCGGGGGAATCAGCCGTTTCCGAGCTCATCCAGCATGCGCCGCTGCTCGTCGGTGAGCCCGTCGTCGAGCTCGCGGCGACCCGCGTCCGTCGCGGGTGCCGGTGCACCGGGATAGGTGGCGCGGGGGCTCGGGACTCCGGCTGCCGAGGACGCGGCATCCGATCCGACGGTCTTCGTCCCCGTCGCCCTGTCGTAGAGGGTTCCCGCATGGCCCTCGACCTTGTCGTCGACCGCGCCGTAGATCGCCCAGCCGATGAGGAGGAACACCGGAGGCAGCACCCAGCCCCAGAAGGCGCCGAAGATGCCGCCGCCGATCGAGACGCCGGTGAACAGCACGGTGGCGATCCACACGAGGAAGGCGACGGCGAACGCCAGGAAGAACTCGACCAGCTTCTCGCCGGCCTTGGTGCGCTGCCCGGCGGATCTGGCCGCCATCGAGCGGAACCACTTCTCTACGAGCGGCTTGATCCAGATGACGAGTGCGGTCAGGACGATGCCCGCCCACAGCGCCGCCCAGCCCACGCGCGCCGGCGTGAGCCAGCCGACGACGAGCAGAACGAGGATGTTGAACACGAGCAGCGACGCGAACCGCACGACCCACTTCTTCATGCGTTCACTGTGCCATGTCAGGCAGTGACGGTCGAATGGATGCCGCGTCGTCGCGCTGCAGTCCGTCGGCGCTCAGTGGGCCACAACTCCTCCTTCACCGCGAGGCAGACCTCGCGTGCCCACGGAATCACGCGGAGCGTCGGGTGCGCAGGGTGCGTTCTTGAGGAGTTGCGCCACACCCGCGAGGCGACGGGATGCCGCGGCCGGCGCCTCAGTACGACTGGCGCTCGCCGGCTGCGTCGCTGCGGTCGGTGCGGACGAACCGGGCGGCGAGGGCCTCCGAGCCGCGGGCCAGGAGCGCGACATCGGCGCCGACGAGCACGAACGCCGCCCCCGCCTCGACGTAGGCGTCCGCCGCGGCCGGGTCGAACGCGTTGACCCCGACCGGCTTGCCCGCTGCGCGCACGGCGTCGAATGCGCGACGGGCGGCGGCGACGACATCCGGGTGGGTCTGCTGGCCGAGCACCCCCATCGACGCGGCGAGGTCGGACGGCCCGACGAAGACGCCGTCGACGCCGTCGACCGCGGCGATCTCCGCCGCGGCGTCGACACCGGCCGTCGTCTCGATCTGCACGAACAGCGACACGTGGGCGTCGGCGTCCTGCAGGTACCGGTCGACACGGTTCCAGCGCGCCGAGCGCGCGAGTGCGGAGCCCACCCCGCGCGTGCCGCGAGGGGGATAGCGCACGGCGGCCACGACGGCCTCGGCATCCGCTCTCGACGACACCATCGGCACCAGGAGGTTCTGGGCCCCGAGATCGAGCACCTGCTTGATGGTCACGACGTCGCCGATGGGCACGCGCACCACCGGCGTCACCGGGTACGCGGCGACGGCCTGCAGCTGCGCGAGCACCGACTCGAGCCCGTTGGGGGAATGCTCCATGTCGATCAGCAGCCAGTCCAGGCCCGCGCCGGCGCAGATCTCCGCCACGAGCGGTGAGCCGGTGCAGACCCACATGCCTGCCAGGGGACGGCCGGCGTCGGTGAGCGCGTCGCGGAAGGTCGGGGTCAGACGAAGCGGCATTCGATGACTCCCATCGGTCCGTAGTCGCACAGCACGCTATCGCCTCGCGACACCCACATGGGGCGCGTGAACGATCCGGCGAGGATGATCTCGCCGGCCTCGAGGTGCGCGCCGTGCTGGTGGAACTTGTTCGCGAGCCACGCGACGCCCGTCGCCGGGTGGCCGAGTACGCCCGCGGCGACGCCGGTCTCTTCGATCTCGCCGTTGCGCGAGAGCACACCGGGAACCCAGCGCAGGTCGATCTCGTCGGGGCGCTTGTGCACGGTGCCCAGCACCATCGCGCCGTAGGCGGCGTTGTCGGCGATCGTGTCGACGATCGTCCGGCCCTCCAGCTCGATGTGCGAGTTGAGCACCTCGAGCGCGGGGACGGCGTAGTCGATCGCCGCGAGTGCGTCGTCGAGCGTGCAGTCGGGGCCTTCGAGCGGCGTCTTGAGCACGAACGCGAGCTCGACCTCGATCCGGACGTTCGAGAAGGCGTCGACCGGGATCTCCGCGCCGGATTCGTACACGGTGTCGTCGAACATGACGCCGTAGTCGGGTTCGGTGATGCCCGTCGCCTGCTGCATCGCCTTCGACGTGAGACCGATCTTGCGTCCGACGAGCCTGCGGCCGGCGGCGATGTTCGCATCGCGCCAGACCCCCTGGATCGCATAGGAGTCCGCGACGGTCGCGTCGGGGTACCGCGCCGTGATGCGCGGGATCACGCCGTGGGTGCGGCCGGCCTCGGCCAGCTCGTCGGCGAGCCGCCGGATCACCTCGGATGGGAGCATCGGTCTTCCTTTCGTCTTCGCTGCGGGCGTCGTGATCTGCATGTCCCACTTTCGGTCGTTCCACGCGGCGGTGACGACCGAAAGGGGGACACGATCGAGCGGAATCGGGACATGCGCGCTCCTGAGGGGGCGGAGCGGACGGATGCTGCGGCTAGAGCTGGTGGCCGAGCTTGTACTCGCCCTGCTTCCAGCTGGGCAGCTCCTCGTCCTTCTCGTCGGGGCGGGTGTACGAGAACCCGTCGGCGCCGATGGTCACCGCCATCTCGGACTCGTCCGTGCGGGCGACGACGGGCTGCGGGTTGCCGTCGAGGTCGAGCACCAGCGAGGCCTCGGTGTACCAGGACGGCACCACCGGGTTGCCCCACCAGTCGCGGCGCTGGTTGTCGTGCACGTCCCAGGTGATGACGGGGTTGTCGGGATCGCCGGTGTAGTAGTCCTGCGTGTAGATCTCGACGCGGTGGCCGTCGGGGTCGCGCAGGTACAGGTAGAACGCGTTCGAGACGCCGTGGCGGCCGGGTCCGCGCTCGATCGCGTCCGAGCGGCGGAGGGCGCCGAGCTTGTCGCAGATCGCGAGGATGTTGTGCTTCTCATGGGTGGCGAATGCGACATGGTGCATGCGCGGGCCGTCGCCGCCGGTCATGGCGGTGTCGTGCACCGTCGGCTTGCGGCGCATCCAGGCGGCGTAGACGGTGCCGCCCTCGTCCTGGATGTCTTCCGTGACGCGGAAGCCCAGCGACTGCATGAAGTTCACCGCGCGCGGCACGTCGGGGGTGACCTGGTTGAAGTGGTCCAGCCGCACCAGCTCACCCGGGGTGTGCAGGTCGTAGCGCCACGAGAGACGCTCGACGTGCTCGGTCTGGAAGAAGAACTCGTACGGGAATCCGAGCGGGTCGGTCACGCGCACGGCGTCGCCGATGCCCTTCACGAAACCCTCGGGCCGACGCTCGACCCGGCATCCGAGCTCCTCGTAGAACGCGACCGCCCGGTCGAGGTCCTCCGGGGTGCGCACACGGTATGAGAACGCGGCGACGGCCGCGACGGGGCCCTGACGCAGCACGAGGTTGTGGTGGATGAACTCCTCGGTCGAGCGCAGGTAGATCGCCTCGTCGTCCTCCTCGGTGACGTAGAGCCCGAGCACGTCGACGTAGAACGTGCGCGACGCCGCGAGATCGGTCACGACGAGCTCCATGTAGGCGCAGCGCAGGATGTCGGGCGCGGGGCTGACAGGGGTCGGCACAGGGTTGTCGGTGTGGATGGGCGCCTCCTGGCTCACGTAGAAGCCTGAGGAGGTGAGGGTCATGTCATCACGGTGGGTCATGTCGCGTCCTTGCGTGGGATTTGAGGGGATGGATGCCGCAGCCTCAGTGGCCGACGGCATCCGCCTTGCCGAAGGTCGGGTTGTGGGCGGGGCCGAGGGTGATGTGCACGGCCTGCTGGTCGGTGTAGAAGTCGATCGAGCGGTAGCCGCCCTCGTGCCCCAGGCCGGAGGCCTTGACGCCGCCGAACGGGGTGCGCAGGTCGCGGACGTTGTTCGAGTTGAGCCAGACCATGCCTGCCTCGATCGCCTGCGAGAAGTTGTGGGCGCGCTTGAGGTCGTTCGTCCACACGTAGGCGGCGAGGCCGTACTTGACGCCGTTGGCGAGCTCGAGCGCCTCCTCGTCGGAGTCGAACGGCGTGATCGCGACGACCGGGCCGAAGATCTCCTCCTGGAAGATGCGGGCGTCGGGTGCGACGTCGGCGAACACGGTCGGGCGCACGAAGTTGCCCGCGTCGAATCCGTCGGGACGGCCGCCGCCGGCGACCAGCCGCGCCTCACCCTTGCCGATCTCGATGTAGCTCATCACCTTGTCGTAGTGCTCGGGGTGCACGAGGGCGCCGACCTCGGTGGCGGGGTCGTGCGGGTACCCGACGATGACGCGCTCGGCCTGCGCCGCGTAGCGCTCGACGAACTCGTCGTACACGGACCGCTCCACGAGGATGCGCGAGCCCGCCGTGCAGCGCTCGCCGTTGAGCGAGAAGACGCCGAAGATGGTGGCGTCGATCGCGGCCTCCAGGTCGGCGTCGGCGAACACGACCGCCGGGCTCTTGCCGCCGAGCTCCATCGACAGGCCCTTCAGGAAGGGGGCGGCGTTGCCGAAGATGAGCTGCCCGGTACGACTCTCGCCGGTGAACGAGATGAGCGGGACATCGGGATGCTTCACCAGCGCGTCGCCGGCGTCCTCGCCGAGGCCGTTCACGAGGTTGAAGACACCCTGCGGCAGCCCGGCCTCCTCGAAGATGCCCGCCCACAGCGAGGCCGACAGGGGCGTGAACTCCGCGGGCTTCAGCACGACGGTGTTGCCCGTCGCGAGCGCGGGGCCGAGCTTCCACGACTCGAGCATGAACGGCGTGTTCCACGGCGTGATGAGGCCGGCGACGCCGATCGGCTTGCGGTTGACGTAGTTCATCTGACGGCCGGGCACCTTGTAGGCGTCGTCCGCCTGGGCGACGATCAGGTCGGCGAAGAACCGGAAGTTCTCGGCGGCGCGACGCGCCTGGCCGAGGGCCTGGGTGATCGGCAGGCCCGAGTCGAACGACTCGAGCTCGGCCAGGCGGGCGTCGCGGGACTCGACGATGTCGGCGATGCGGTGCAGGACGCGCGAGCGCTCGCGGGGCAGCATCCGAGGCCAGGGTCCCTCGGTGAACGCGCGCCGTGCGGCGGCGACGGCCCGGTCGATGTCGGCATTCTTGCCGGCAGCGGCCTGGACGTAGGTCTCGTTCGTCACGGGATCGAGCACGTCGAACGTGTCGCCGTCCAGCGAATCGACGAACTCGCCGTCGATGTAGTGCTGGATGCGGGTGGGGAGGCCCGCGGGCACGTGCCGCGTCGCCGCGGCGTCGTCAGCCGCTTCGCTTGCGGTGCGGGCGGTGGTGTCGGTCATTGCTGCTCCTTCGTCGGAGGTCGTGGTCCTGCTGCCGGAGTTCCGGCATCCGGAATGTTCAGAACGCTGGGAGGCCGAGGGCCTCGTCGGGGTGCTCGTGGATCATGTAGGCGTCGAGGGTCGCCGAGCGGTGCCGTCGCGCTGCCTTCTCGATCTCGCCGAGGGGGGCTCCGGTCTCGATCAGCTGCAGGATGTTCTCGTGCTCGCGCACCGACTCGGCGGCGCGGCCCGGTACGAAGCTGAACGTCGAGTCGCGCAGGTGTCCCAGTCGGCCCCACTCGGCGTCGACGAGCTCGAGCATCCGCGGGTTCGCGCACTTCGTGAACAGCGCCGCGTGGAACTCCTGGTTGAGCCCGGTGAACGCCCGCGGGTCGAAATGCTCGAGGGTCTCGATCATGAGCTCGTTGATGCGCCGCGCCGCGCGGATGTCGTCGGCGGTGAGCCTGCGTGCCGCGAGCGCGGTTGCCGCTCCCTCGAGGATCGACAGCGCCTGCATGCTGAACCGATACTGCGAGTCGTCCACCATCGACACCCGCGCGCCGACGTTGCGCTCGAACGTGACGAGTCCCTCGGCCTCGAGCTGGCGGATGGCCTCGCGGACCGGCACGACGCTCATGTCGAGTTCGCCCGCGATGCTGCCGAGCACCAGCCGGTAGCCCGGGGTGAACTCCTGGTTGGCGATGCGCTCCTTGACCCATCGGTACGCGAGCTGCGACTTGCTGAGCGTCGTGGACGTGTCGGGGGTCATCGTCCGGCCTGCCCGTCCTCGGGCGCTGCAGTGTGCTGCGGCCACTGCGCCCGGGTCGCCGGGCGTTCGCCGTCGACTGCGGCGCCGGGCTCGCGCGACGCCTCGAACTGCGCCCGCCACGCGGCGTTCATCGGGAAGAGCCCGTCGACCGGATGCCCCTCCGCGACGCGCTCCGCGATCCACGCGTCCTCGTCCTCCTGGGCGAGCGCCGCGTCCACGACCTCCTCGACGAGGGCGGGCGGGATCACGACGACCCCGTCGGCGTCGCCGACGATGACGTCGCCGGGCTGCACGGTCGTGCCGCCGCACGCGATCGTGAGGTCGGCGTCCCACGGCACGTGCTTGCGGCCGAGCACGGCCGGGTGTGCGCCGGATGAATACACCGGGATGCCGACCGCCGCGACGGCCGCGGCATCCCTGACCCCGCCGTCGGTGACGATGCCGGCGGCGCCCTGCGCATGCGCACGGATCGCCAGGATGTCGCCCAGCGTGCCCGACCCGGCCTCGCCGCGCGCCTCGATCACGACGACCTCGCCGTCGCCGACGGCGTCGAAGACACGCTTCTGTGCGTTGTAGCCGGCGCCGTGGGAGACGAACAGGTCTTCGCGGTTGGGGACGAAGCGCAGCGTGCGCGCAGTGCCGACCAGCTTGGATTCCGGGTGCAGGGGCCGCACGCCGTCGATGTGCACGTTGTCCAGCCCGCGCTTGCGCAGCTGCGCCGACAGCCCGGCGACGGGAACGGCGGCGAGCTTCGCGCGCAGCTCGTCGCTCAGAAGAGGTGCTCCGGCGGACGCAGGAGATTCTGCCGCCGACGCTGCTGCGCTCGCCGGATCACCTGTCGCGGGCGATCCCTCCGCGGGCAGCCCGGCGGCCTCGCGCGAACCCCACGCGTCGGTGCGCTGCAGGTCGTCGGCCTGGGGGAGCGAGCCGAGGTCGCCGTCGAAATCAGCGGCGCCTTGCACGACGGTCGTCACGAGTCGGCCGGAGGACGGCCCGCCCGGGACGTCGACCTCCACCTCGACCACGTCGCCCGGCTGCGCCACCGAAGAGCCGGCGGGCGTGCCGGTGAGGATCACGTCGCCGGGTTCGAGGGTGAAGTGCTGCGACAGGTCGGCGACGAGTTGCGCCAGCGGGAAGATCATGCCCGCCGACGTGTCGTCCTGGACGAGGTCGCCGTTGAGCCAGGTACGCACCCGGAGGGCGTCCGGGTGGACGAGGCGGGCGTCGATGAGGGCAGGGCCGATCGGTGTGTAGCCATCGCCGCCCTTCGACCGGACGTTCGAGCCCTTGTCGTTGGCGCGCAGGTCGTAGAGGCCGAAGTCGTCGGCCGCGGTGACCGCGGCCACATGCGACCAGGCGTCGGCGAGCGTCACGCGACGGGCCGCCGCGCCGATCACGAGCGCGATCTCGCCCTCGAACGCGAGCAGCTCGGTGCCGGCGGGACGCTCGATGGTGTCGCCGGACGCGGCGACGGAACTGGACGGCTTGAAGAAGTACGACGGATGCTGCGGCCGGCGCCCGCGCTGGTCGGCGCGCGAGGCATAGCTGAGGTGGACGGCGACGATCTTGCCGGGGCGTGCGGGGAGGGCCGCGAATCGCGGGTCCGTCGGGGGACCGGCCGTCGCCGACGGGGCGGCATCCGTGATCTCGTCCATTCGAGCTCCCTCACTCTTGCGTCGTATCCGAAATCGTATATGATCGTGCAGCATCCGGCAACCAACCCCGAAAGACGGCCGGAGACGACGACGTCAGCCCCCGACACAGGAGTCACCATGAGCACATCGCAACCCGAGGCGGGCTTCACCCCCACCGGAACCATCGCCGCGTCCGCCGACCGCCGCCGGGTCGTCTTCGCGACCGTCGTCGGCACCACGGTCGAGTGGTACGACTTCTTCATCTACGCCACGGCCGTCGGCCTGGTCTTCGGTCAGCTGTTCTTCGCGCCGCTGGGTGCGAACAGCGCGATCGTGGCGTTCGCCACCGTCGGCGTGAGCTTCCTGTTCCGCCCGCTCGGCGCCTTCCTCGCCGGACACTTCGGCGACAAGTACGGCCGCAAGGTCGTGCTCATGTGGACGCTGATCCTGATGGGCGCCTCGACTGCGCTCATCGGCGTGCTGCCGACCTACGAGGCCATCGGCATCTGGGCTCCGATCCTGCTCGTGCTGCTGCGCATCCTGCAGGGCATCTCGGCGGGCGGCGAGTGGGGCGGCGCGGTGCTCATGGCGGTCGAGCACGCCCCGCGCACGCGCCGCGGCGCGTTCGGCGCGTCGCCGCAGATCGGCGTGCCCCTCGGCCTGCTGCTCGCCTCGGGTGTCATGGCGCTCATGGCGATGATCGCGCCCGGCGACGCGTTCCTCGTGTGGGGCTGGCGTGTGCCGTTCCTCCTCAGCGTCGTGCTGATCCTCGTCGGCTACTACGTGCGGCGCCGTGTCGAGGAGAGCCCCGTGTTCGCCGAGCTCGCCGAGCGCAAGGAGAAGGCGCGGATGCCGATCGTCACGCTCTTCCGCAAGCACGCGCTGCTCGTCTTCATCGCCGCGCTCGTGTTCGCGGGCAACAACGCGGTCGGCTACATGACGACCGGCGGCTACATCCAGGGCTACTCGACCAACCCCGAGGGTCCTCTCGCCCTCGAGCGGGGTCCGGTGCTCTGGGCCGTTGCCGGCTCCGCGGTGACGTGGCTGCTGTCGACGCTGGCCGCCGGCTTCGTGTCCGACCGCATCGGCCGTCGCACGACGTACATCATCGGCTGGATCCTGCAGCTCGTCGGCGTCTTCCTGCTGTTCCCGCTCGTCAACACCGGGAACATCTGGCTGCTGTTCCTCGGCCTCGCGATCCTCACGTTCGGCCTCGGCTTCACGTACGGACCCCAGGCGGCGCTGTACTCCGAGCTGTTCCCGGCATCCATCCGCTTCTCGGGCGTCTCGATCTCGTACGCGATCGGCGCGATCCTGGGCGGCGCGTTCGCCCCGACCATCGCGACGGCGCTCGTGCAGGCGACCGGCTCGACGCTGTCGGTCACGTGGTACCTCGCCGGCATGACCGTCGTCGGCCTGATCGCCACGCTGCTGCTGCGTGATCGCTCCGGCATCCCGCTCGGCCCCGACCATGAGGCGGAGCAGTCGGTCAGCCCGATCTACGGGATGGCGAAGGCCTGACTCCTTCGTCAACGATGCCGCGAAGCCGGGCCCCTCAGGGGCTCGGCGTCGCGGCATCCGAGGTTCCGCCGGGGCGTCAGCGCGTGCGCATGCCGTCGAGCGCCACGGCGACGACGTCGTGCGCGAGGCGGTCGCGGTCGACGGGGCCGGTGGGGCGGTACCACTCGACGATGGAGTTGACCATGCCGAACAGCAGGCGGGTGGCGACGGCGCCGTCGACGTCGGTGCGCACCTGCCCGGCGCGCTGGGCCTCGACGACGAGCGCGGTGACCCGGTGGTCGAACGCGCGCCGCCGCTCGAGCGCGGCGCGCTCCACGTCGCTGTTGCCGCGGACGCGGAGCAGCAGGGTGACGTGGGGCAGCTTGTCGACGAGCACCCGGACCGCGCCGCGCAGCACTGCGCCGAGGCGTTCGGCGGGATCGGCGACGGCTGCATCGGGTGCATCGAGCACTCCCTCGAGCCCGTCGAGGGCCTCGTCGAGCGCCAGTGCGAGCAGCTGCTCCTTCGAGTCGAAGTGGTGGTACAGCGCCGACTTCGTGAGGCCGAGCCGCGAGGCCAGGTCGGCGACGGAGGTGGCGTCGTAGCCCTGCTCGTTGAACAGCGTCACGGCGACCGTCAGCACCTGTTCGCGGTCGTACCCCGGGCGCCCGCGGCGGGCGGGAAGGGGCTCTGCGCTCGCGGACATGCGCCCAGTCTGGCACCGCTCGGCGGAGGATCCGCGCAACTCGGGGGATATTACTGAACGATCGGTCAAGTATTATGGTCGCGACCGCGACGGAGCGGATCGAGAGGATGCCGATGCCAGCGTCGAGTGCAGGGCCGTTGCAGATCAAGCGGCGCGCGGACCGCGTCGTCGCCACGCTGACGCGGCCCGAGGTGCGCAACGCCATCGATCAGGACACGATCGACCGGCTGCACGAGCTCTGCGACGAACTGGAGCGCGAACCCAGGACCCTCATCCTGACCGGCTCCGACGGTGTGTTCGCCTCGGGCGCCGACATCGCACAGCTGCGCGAGCGCCGCGCCGCCGACGCCCGCCGTGGCATCAACACCCGCGCGTTCCAGCGGGTGCGCGGCCTCCCGATGCCCGTGATCGCCGCGATCGACGGCTACGCGCTGGGCGGCGGGGCCGAGCTCGCCTACGCGGCCGACATCCGCATCGGCACGCCCGCACTGCAGATCGGCAATCCCGAGACCGGCCTCGGCATCATCGCCGCCGCGGGCGCCACGTGGCGCCTTCCCGAGATCGTGGGGGAGGCGCGGGCGGCCGAGATGCTGCTGACCGGACGGATCCTGGATGCCGCTACCGCCGTCGCCTGGGGACTCGTGTCGTCGCTGTACGAGCCCGCCGATCTGCTCGCCGCCGCCCACGCGATCGCCGACCGCATCGCACGCAACGATCCGCTCGCGACGCGCTACACGAAGACGGCATTGCTCGCGCCGCGCACCGCGCACCCTGAGATCGAGCTCGAACTGCAGGCGAAGCTCTTCGAGAGCCCGGAGAAGGAGCGGCGCATGGCGGCGTTCCTCGAGAGCCGCAAGCGATGAGCGTGCCGGAACGCGTCGGCGTCATCGGCGGCGGTCGCATGGGCGCGGGCATCGCGCACGCGTTCCTGCTCGCCGGCGCCGCGGTCATCGTGGTCGAGCGCGACGCGGAGGCGGCGGCCGCGGCATCCGCTCGCCTGCGGGAGACGGTGCGGCGCAGCGTCGAGCGCGGCGCGACGGACCGCGACATCGACGCGCTCGCCTCGGCGATCGAGACGGCGACGGATGCCGCAGCTCTCGCCGGCTGCCGGCTCGTCGTCGAGGCGGTGCCCGAGGAGCGCGACGCGAAGATCGCGGCCCTCACGCGCGCGGAGCGGGTTCTCTCGCCCGATGCCGCGCTCGCGACCAATACGTCGTCGATCTCGATCGACGACCTCGCGTCGGCGCTGGCGCGACCGGAGCGCTTTCTCGGGCTGCACTTCTTCAACCCCGTGCCCGCCTCGCAGCTCGTGGAGGTCGTGACCGGAGCCGCCACCGAGCCGGGGCTCGTCGACGACGCGACGATGTGGATCGGAGCGCTCGGCAAGACGCCGGTCGTCGTCCGCGACAGCCCGGGCTTCGCGTCGAGCCGCCTGGGCGTCGCCCTGGGGCTGGAGGCGATCCGCATGCTCGAGGAGGGCGTCGCCTCGGCCGCCGACATCGACGCGGCGATGGAGCTCGGCTACCGGCATCCGGTCGGGCCGCTGCGCACGACCGACCTGGTCGGACTCGACGTGCGGCTCGGGATCGCCGAAGAGCTGCACCGGCAGCTGGGGGAGCGGTTCGCGCCTCCGCTGCTGCTGCGGCGCCTCGTCGCCGACGGACACCTCGGCCGCAAGAGCGGCCGCGGCTTCTACGAATGGAGTGAACAGCGATGATCGAGCAGACAGGGACCATCGAGCAGCCGGGCGCCCTCGAGCCGTCCCGGACGGGCATCCTTCCCAGCTACCTCCGCGACGAGTGGTGGACTCCGGACACCGGCGACGACGCCACCCCGGTGCTCGATGCATCGACGGGCGAGGTGGTCACCTATCTGAGCACGCAGGGCGTCGATCTCGCAGGCGCGATCGCCCACGCCCGCACGGTGGGGCAGACGAGTCTCGGCGGACTGACGTTCCACCAGCGGGCGCTCCTGCTCAAGCAGTTCGGCCTCGCGCTGACCGCGCGCAAGGAGGAGCTCTACGAGCTGTCGAAGCGCGCCGGCGCCACGGTGCGCGACTCGCTCAACGACATCGACGGCGGCATCGGCGTGCTGTTCACGTATTCGTCGAAGGGGCGCCGCGAGCTGCCCAACGCGCAGGTGTACCTCGACGGCCCGGTCGAGTCGCTGTCGAAGGACGGCTCGTTCCTCGGCCGCCACGTCTACACGCGGCTGCCCGGCGTCGCTGTGCAGATCAACGCCTTCAACTTCCCGATGTGGGGAGCGCTCGAGAAGTTCGCCCCGGCCTTCCTCGCCGGCGTGCCGACGATCGTGAAGCCCGCGTCGCCGACCGCGTACGTCGCCGAGGCGTGGGTACGCATCCTCGTCGAGACGGGACTCCTCCCCGCCGGGTCGCTGCAGCTGGTGAGCGGTGCGGTGCCCGGCCTGTTCGAGCAGCTCGGGCTGGGCGACCTCGTCGGTTTCACGGGCAGCGCATCGACGGCTGAGCGGCTGCGTGCGCAGGCCGCGCCTGGCCTGCGGTTCACGAGCGAGACCGACTCGATCAACGCGTCCGTGCTCGGGCCCGACGCGGTGCCGGGCACGCCGGAGTTCGACGCGTACGTCAAGCAGCTCATGGTCGAGCTCACGACCAAGGCCGGCCAGAAGTGCACCGCGATCCGCCGGGCCATCGTCCCATCCGATGCGGTCGCCCCGCTCGTCGAGGCGCTGCGGCAGAAGATCGCCGAGCGCGTCGTCGTCGGCGATCCACACGCCGAGTCCGTCACGATGGGGCCGCTCGTCTCGCTCGCACAGCGCGACGAGGTGCTGCGCGCCGTCGGCGCGCTCGAGGCCGCCGGCGGGCGGATCGTGCTGGGAACGACGGACGCCCCCGACGTCACGCAGGCGGACGGCACCACGGGGCCCGCCGGCGAGGGCGCGTTCATCGGCCCGATCCTCGTCGGGTTCGACGGCGAAGCGGCCTCGCTGCCCGATGCCGTCCACGACGTCGAGGCGTTCGGCCCGGTGGCGAGCGTGCTCGCGTACCGGACGGTGGAGGAGGCCGCCGACCTCGTCGGCCGCGGCGGCGGATCGCTCGTGACGAGCGTCGCGACGTCTGACCCCGGCGTCGCCGCGACCCTCCTCGCGCGCACCGCCGCCTACAACGGGCGACTGCTGTTCCTCGACCGCGACGACGCCCGCACCTCGACCGGCCACGGCGCGCCGGTGCCGCACCTCGTCCACGGCGGACCGGGCCGCGCCGGTGGAGGGGAGGAGCTCGGTGGCATCCGTGCGGTGCTCCACCACATGCAGCGCACCGCGGTGCAGGGCTCGCCGGCGATGCTGACGGCACTGACCGGCGTCTGGCATCAGGGCGCGGCATCCCGCTCCGACCGCCACCCGTTCCGTAAGTCGCTCGCCGAGCTCGCGATCGGCGACCAGCTCGCGTCGCCGTCGCGTGCGGTCACCCTCGACGACATCGAGACGTTCGCGAACTTCACGGGCGACCGCTTCTACGCCCACATGGACGAGGAGGCCGCCGCCGCGAACCCGTTCTTCCCTGGTCGCGTTGCACACGGCTACCTGCTGGTGTCG
The DNA here is from genome assembly GCF_031085295.1 of Microbacterium psychrotolerans. GTDB lineage: Bacteria > Actinomycetota > Actinomycetes > Actinomycetales > Microbacteriaceae > Microbacterium > Microbacterium psychrotolerans. Next base: position 615,467 of record NZ_JAVFWO010000003.1, read on the forward strand.
TGGGCGGCGGGGCTCTTCGTGGATCCGGATCCCGGTCCGGTGCTCGCGAACTACGGGCTCGAGAACCTGCGCTTCATGACGCCGGTGTCGCCCGACGACGAGATCCGCGTCGTGCTGACGGCGAAGCAGATCACCCCGCGCGAGACCGACGACTACGGCGAGGTGCGGTGGGACGCCGTGATCCTCAACCAGCGCGATGAGATCGTCGCGACCTACGACGTGCTCACGCTGGTCGCCAAGACCACGGAGTCGGCCGCGGCGGCCGCAGGTCCGGTGTCGGCAGAGGCCGGCGCATGAGCGACCCCGCCCACCATTTCGCCGGGCAGCGCCGCATGCTGCGGCGCGACCGCGCGTCGGCGGCGCTGGGCATGATCGTCGAGCGTGACGAACCGGGCGAAGCCGTCGTGTCGATGCGCGTGCGCGACGACATGACGAACGGCTTCGCGATCACGCACGGCGGAATGGTGTTCGCGCTCGCCGACACGGCATTCGCGATGGCGTGCAACGCCGTCGCGCCGGGAGAAGGGGACACGGATGCCGACATCACGGTGGCCGCCGGAGCCGACATCTCCTTCCTCAAGGCGACACGCGCCGGGCAGACGCTGACCGCCCATGCCCGCCGCCGCGCGCTCGCGGGGCGCAGCGGTCTGTACGACGTGACGGTGACCGACGAGACCGGTGACGTCGTCGCGGAATTCCGCGGGCGCTCCTTCACCACGCGCCGCGGCGGCGGCGACGCGGCCGGCTGACGGTGGCCGCGGCATCCGTCGTGGTCTAGACTTACTGAACGAACGGTCTGTAATCCTTCGACAGGCTCAGGAACCGGAACGGAGTCGACGATGACGACCGATGTGCTGATCGACGAAGCCGCCGAACAGGCGGCGTTCGACGCGATCATCGAGGCCGATTCCCGCATCGAGCCGCGTGACTGGATGCCGGAGGCCTACCGCAAGACGCTGATCCGGCAGATCTCGCAGCACGCGCACTCCGAGATCATCGGCATGCAGCCCGAGGGCAACTGGATCACCCGGGCGCCGAGCCTGAAGCGCAAGGCGATCCTGATGGCCAAGGTGCAGGACGAAGCCGGTCACGGGCTCTATCTGTACAGCGCCGCACAGACGCTCGGCATCACGCGCGACGAGATGACCGAGCAGCTCATCGCCGGCCGGGCGCGGTACTCGTCGATCTTCAACTACCCCACACCGACGTGGGCCGACATGGGAGCGATCGGCTGGCTCGTGGACGGCGCCGCGATCTGCAATCAGGTGCCGCTCTGTCGTGCCTCGTACGGTCCGTACGGGCGCGCGATGGTGCGCATCTGCAAGGAGGAGTCGTTCCACCAGCGGCAGGGATTCGAGATCCTGCTGACGCTCATGCAGGGCAGTCCCGCGCAGCAGCGCATGGCACAGGATGCCGTCGACCGCTGGTACTGGCCGAGTCTCATGATGTTCGGGCCCCCCGACGACGAATCGCCCAACTCGGCCCAGTCGATGGCCTGGAAGATCAAGCGCTTCTCGAACGACGACCTGCGCCAGCGGTTCATCGGGATGCTGGTGCCCCAGGCCGAGGTGCTGGGTGTGACGCTTCCCGACCCCGAGCTGCGCTGGGACGACGAGGCGCAGCGCTGGCACACGAGCGAGATCGACTGGACCGAGTTCCACGAGGTTCTCGCCGGCCGCGGTCCGATGAACGTCGAGCGCATCCGGCACCGCCGCACCGCGCACGAGGACGGCGCCTGGGTGCGCGAGGCGGCCGCGGAGTACGCCCGGAAGCAGGCGGGCATCCGGTCGCTGAGCGAGCACAGCGCCGACGCACATGCCGGCGCCGGGATGGAGGCCGCATCATGACGACCTCAGGCGCCTCGCCGCGCGAGACCTGGCCGCTGTGGGAGGTGTTCGTCCGCGCCGGACGCGGCCTCAGCCACGTGCACGCGGGCTCGCTGCATGCACCCGATGCCGACTTCGCCCTGCGCAACGCACGCGACGTCTACACCCGCCGGAGCGAGGGAACGTCGATCTGGGTCGTGCCGGCCGATGCGATCACGACGAGCGACCCCGACTCCAAGGGTGCGTTCTTCGAGAGCCCCGCCGGCAAGAACTACCGACACGCCACGTACTACACGGCGTCGGAGGGGGTGCCGCACCTGTGACCACTCGACGATCTCACGGACCCGCAGCGGCGTCCGACCCCCACGGAGTGGTCACCGTCGAGCGCGTGGAGCTGTCGGCCGAACTCGCCGGCGGCGAGGGTCGCGCTGCGACAGCCGATGTCGCCGAATACGCGCTCTGGCTGGGCGACGACGCGCTGATCCTCTCGCAGCAGCTGGGCGCATGGATCGCGCGGGCACCCGAACTCGAAGAGGACGTCGCACTCGCCAACATCGCGCTCGACCTGCTCGGACACGCGCGCTCGTTCCTGCGCTATGCGGGCACGTACGACGACCGCACCGAAGACGACCTCGCCTACTGGCGCGAAGAGGCGGAGTTCCGCTGCGCCTGGCTGTTCCAGCAGCCCAACGGAGACTTCGCGCAGACGATCGCGCGTCAGCTGGCGGCATCCGTCTACCTCTTCGAGCTCTACACTGCGCTGCAGGGATCGTCCGATGAGACGCTCGCCGCGATCGCGGCCAAGGCAGTCAAGGAAGTGGAGTACCACCGCGACCACGCCGTGCAGTGGACGCTGCGGCTCGCCCGCGGCACCGACGAGTCCCGCCGCCGCATGGTCCGCGCGGTGGGCGACGTCTGGCCGTACGTCGGCGAGCTGTTCCGCGACGAGCCGCTGATCGACCGGCTCGAGGACGCCGCGGTGCGGCCCTCGACCCTGCAGCCGCCGTTCGACGCCGTCATCGCAGCGGTGTTCGCGGAGGCGGAGCTCGAGGTCCCCTCCGGGCCGATGTCGTCGGCCGGCGGTCGCCACGGCTCGCACTTCCCGACTCTGGGGTACCTGCTCGCCGAGATGCAGGTGCTCGCGCGACAGCATCCGGGGGCGACGTGGTGATGCTTCGACAGGCTCAGCAACCGGTGGGGGCAGCGCAGCCGCCTGTGGCGGCGGATGCGGCGACTCGGCGTGCGTGGCGGGCTGCGGCATCCGTTCCCGATCCCGAACTGCCGGTGCTCACCATCGAGGATCTCGGCGTGCTCCGCGACGTCGCGGTCGACGGCGCGCACGCCACCGTGACGATCACGCCGACGTACTCGGGATGCCCGGCGATGGACGCGATCCGCGACGACGTCGTGCTCGCCCTGACCGCGGCCGGATTCGACGACGTCGACGTGCGGCTCGTGCTCGCGCCCGCCTGGACGACGGACTGGATGACGGATGCCGGTAAGCGCAAGCTCGTCGACTACGGCATCGCGCCGCCGACCGGGCGCGCCGGGGTCACCGGCCCCATCCGCCTGGCGCTGTCGGTGCGGTGCCCGCGCTGCGGCTCGCTCGACACCCGCGAGCTCGCCCGCTTCGGCTCCACGTCCTGCAAGGCGCTGTACGAGTGCCGCGCCTGCCTCGAGCCCTTCGACCACTTCAAGGTGCATTGATGGAGCGCGACGGCGCACGCAAGCCGAACGCCGAGGTCGCGGCGGGGGAGAATCAGCGCATCGCCGAGACGCTGCTCACGACCGCCGTGGGAGGACCGCGTGGCAGCCGCCACCGCGCGCGGTTCCACACGCTGCGGGTGGCGGCGGTCCGGCCGCTCACCGACGCCTCGGTCGAGGTGACGTTCGCGATCCCTGAAGCGGTGCGCGGCGAGTTCGACTACCTGGCGGGCCAGCACGTGGCGCTGCGCACGATGCTCGACGGTCACGAGCTGCGCCGCTCGTACTCGCTGTGCCGAGCGGAGGATGCCGGGGGCGGGGGCGATGGCCCGCGCACGATCAGCGTCGCGATCAAGCGCGACCTCGGCGGACGCTTCTCGACGTGGGCGCAGACCGAGCTGCACGCGGGAGACGAGATCGACGTGATGAGCCCGCAGGGCACGTTCACCTCGAAGCTCGCCGATCTCGACGGCGCGCACGTCGCGGGCATCGCGGCCGGGTCGGGCATCACGCCGTTGATGGCGCTGGCCGCCACGGTGCTCGCGCGGTCCGACACGTCGCGGTTCACCCTCGTCTACACGAACCGCTCGAGCCTCGACGTCATGTTCCTCGACGAGCTCTCCGACCTGAAGGACCGCTACCCGACGCGGCTCGCCCTGCACCATGTGCTGTCGCGCGAGCAGCGCACGGCTCCGTTGCTGTCGGGCCGCATCGACGAACCGCGGCTGCGGCGCATCCTCGACGAGCTCGTGCTGCCCGACACCGTCGACGAGTGGTTCCTGTGCGGGCCGTTCGAGCTCGTCCAGCTCTGCCGCGACACGCTCGCCGACATCGGGGTGGACCACGCGCACGTGCGCTACGAGCTGTTCACGACCGGCGAGGGGGAGCGGGCCGAGCCTGCGGCGGGACGGCCGGTGGTCGTCGCCGAGGACGAGCCGGTGCGTCGCATCGAGTTCACACTCGACGGCCAGTCGCAGGCGGTCGACAGCCCCGTCGCGGCGCACGAGTCCATCCTCAATGCGGCGCTGCGGGTGCGTCCGGACGTGCCGTTCGCCTGCGCGGGCGGCGTCTGCGGCACGTGCCGCGCCCGGCTTCTGCAGGGCTCGGTGACGATGACCGAGAACTACGCGCTGGAGCCCGACGAGCTCGAGCGCGGGTATGTGCTCACCTGTCAGTCACACCCGACCACCGATACCGTCGTGGTCGACTACGACGTCTAGGAGGACGAGTTGATCGAGCTGTCCATCGCCGCAGATGTTGCCGAGGTCGTGCTCAATTCTCCCGAGAAGCTCAACGCCTTGTCGCTGCGCGAGCTGGGAGAGATGGATGCCGCGTACCGCACGGCCGAGGAAGCCGGCGTGCGGGCGCTGGTGCTGCGCGGCGAGGGGCGTGCGTTCTGCGCGGGTCGCGACATCGCGGGCGTCGATCCGCTGACCGACGATGTGCCCGAGTACCTCACGGGCGTCGAGACGCTGATGCGGCGCATCGCCGGATTCCCCGCCCCCACGTTCGCGGCGGTCCACGGCGCGTGCCTCGGCGTCGGGCTCGGGCTCGCGATCGCGACCGATGTCGTCTACGTCGCCGACGACGCCAAGATCGGCTCGCCGTTCGCGAGCCTCGGCGCGATGCTCGACTCGGGCGGTCACGCTCTCCTCTACGAGCGGCTCGGTGCGCACCGCGCGCTCGACCTGATCTACACCGGCGAGCTCCTGACCGGCGCCGAGGCCGTCGCGGCCGGGCTCTTCAGCCGGGCCATGCCCGTCGAGGAGGTGTTCGACTTCACGGAGCAGCGGGCGGCGGTCGCGGCATCCGGCCCCACCGCCGCCTTCGTCGCGTCGAAGCGCCTCATCGCGCGTCTTCGCGGGGAACGCCTGTGGGATGCCGTCGCCGAGGAAGCGCGCGGACAAGAGGCGCTGCGCACCACTGCGGACTACCGCGAGGGGTTCCAGGCCTTCCAGCAGAAGCGCCGCCCCGACTTCAAAGGCGAGTGATCCGCGGCATCGCGCGTTCGGTGGTCGCGTTGCGTGGGTTCGCGGGGCGCGATGCCGCGTGTCGTGACACCTGGGCCGGGGGCGTGCCGCCCGCAGCAGCAGCGCTCAGGAGTTCACGCGGATGATCTCGCGCTGATACGGCGCCACGACGGTGCCCGAGATGCGGCAGTCCAGCACGAGGAAGGGGCGGGATGCCGCGGGCTCGGCGCTCCACGAGGCGAGCCGGTCGAGGTCGCTCAGCGTCCGCACGACGACGCCCTCGGCGCCGACGCCCGCCGCGAGAGCCGCGAAGTCGACCTCGGGGATGAGCATGGGCTCCTGCGCGAGGCCTTTGAGCCCGTAGAGGTTGACCTCGGCGCCGTACGCGGCGTCGTTCCATACGACCGCGAGGCCCCGGCCGCCCGCGACCCGCACCGCCGTCTCGAGGTCGGCCAGCGCCATGAGCCCGCCGCCGTCGCCGGTGGTGAGCACGACCGTGGACGACGGCTTGGCGAGCGCTGCGCCGGGCACCGACGGCCAGCCCAGGCCGATCGACTGGAACGCCGTCCCGACCATGATCATCCGGTCGGGGGAGGCGACCGGCCAGTACATGTTCGCCCAGCCGATGAAGTGTCCGCCATCCGATACCACCACGCGGTCCGCGGGCAGCAGTTCGCCGATCCGCGTCGCCACCGACCGGGGATCGAGCCGTCCGTCGGGCGCTACGCCCTCGCCGGGGTCGTAGGCACGCAGCGGCATGAGGTCCACCGCCTCGCGCCAGCCGCTCGCGCCGGCGCCGCGCTCGTGCAGTCCGTCCGCGACCGCCCGTGCGACCCTCGCCGCATCTCCGCGGATATATCCGCCCACGTGGGGGTGGGTAGCAGCCGGCGCCACATCAACCTGGAACACGCGCGTGCCGGGCGCGAAGAGGTCGCCGAACCGCATCGTGAACTGGTTGAGCGATGCCCCGAAGACGACCGCGACGTCGGCGTCGCGCACGAGTTCCATCGCGCCCTCGGCGCCGAAGCCTCCGGTCACGCCGAGGTCGAACTCGCTGCGCGGGAAGATGCCTCGCCCGAGGGCGGTCGAAGCGGTGATCGCGCCGACCGCATCGGCGACCGCGCCCAGCGCCTCGCCCGCGCCAGAGATCCACGCGCCGTGGCCGGCGAGCAGGAACGGGCGCTCGGCCGACGCCAGTGCCTCGACGATCCGCTCGACGGCGGCCTCGGCGAACGGTCCGGTCGGCAGCAGCGGTCCGGGAAGGCGGGGCTCCGGAGCCTCGGGCACCGGTCCCGCGTCGCGCGCCGCGACGTCGTACGGGATCGCCAGCACGGTCGGCACGCGGTAGGTGAGGGCGTGCTCGATCGCGATCACCGTCGTGGCTGCGGCATCCGCTCGCCCGACGGTGTAGGTCCGCGCGCCGACGGCGGACGCGAGGGCGATCTGGTCGACGTCCCAGGGGCGCGGACCCGACGTCGGCTCGTCGCCGACGACGAGCACGAGCGGCACGTGGGCCTGCACCGCCTCGGCGAGGGCGGTGAGGGTGTTGGTGAATCCGGCGCCGTACGTAGCGGTCGCCGCCGCGAGCCGTCCCGAGGCGCGGTGGTACGCGTCAGCTGCCACGACGCCGCCGGCCTCGTGGCGCACGGCCGTGAAGTGCACGTCGGTGGAGCGCTCGAGCGCGTCGAGGAAGTAGGCGTTGCCGTTGCCCATGACGCCGAAGACGTGGTCGATGTGACGGGCGAGGGTGAGGGCGACGTGGGCCGAGACGGTGCTCATGGCAGGGGTGGCGGGCATGGCGATGCCTTTCGAGACGGAACGGATGACGAGGCCGTATATGTCTCGCGCGTGCGCGCTGCGTGCCCATTTTTCGAGCACCGGCGGGCGTCGATGCCGCCGGACGTGTCGAGTATAGGTCTTCCGCCAAGATGGGAGTCATGAAGACGATCCAGCTGCGCCGGTACACGCTCGTCGACGGGGAGTACGACGCCTTCGTCGCCTGGTGGAACGAATGGATGCCGAAGGTGCGACCCGCCGCGGGCTTCGCCATCGAGTTCGCCTACGGGCTGCCCGAGACCAACGAGTTCGTGTGGGCGGTCAGCGCCGAGGGCGACGCCGACGACTTCGTGGCCCTCGAGCAGGAGTACCTGGGCTCCGAGGCGCGCGCAGAGGCCTTCGCGGGCGTGCCGCAGCGGGTCGCGGAGTACAACATCCGCCTGGTGACCGAGTACCCGACCGGGGCCTGACGACACCGCCTCCTCAGGTTTCCGGCGGCAGCCGCGTGGCAGCGGATCCGGCGGGCTCCGGGCGCCAGATCCGAGGAGGTGTGGCAGCGCCGCCGCGCGGACTGCTCCGCCGGCATCAGCCTCCGAGAGCGTCGCGGATCGCGGTGGCCGACTCCGTCAGGCGCACCGCGATCTCGTCGTCGCTGTGCGCGCTGGCCACGAACACGACGGCGATCGCCGCCGGGCCGCGCCCGCGCACGACGAGCGGCACAGCGACGGCGCGCAGGCTCGGGATGACCTCGTCGTGGCTGGTCGCGAAGCCGCGGGCCGCGGCATCCCTCACCTCCGCTGCGAGCGCGTCCGACACCTCGCCGGGCCACGAGGGCTCGGGCAGCAGCGACAGGATCGCCTTGCCCGGTGCGCCGCGCGTGATCGGATGCCGCGTCCCCGGCCGCTGCGCGACGGGGTTCACGGCGTGCCGCGGCTCGACGCTCGAGAGCGTCACGCACTCGTCGTGGTCGAGCACGGCGAGGAAGCACGTCACACCCAGATCGCCGGCGACCGCGGTGAGCTCGGGGAGGGCCTCGGCTTGGAGATCGTGCGCCACGCCCGCGGCGAGGGCGGCCATCCGCGCGCCGAGTTCGACGCGGCCGGCGGGGTCGCGCTCGACCAGCCCGTGGTCCTCGAGCGTGCGCAGCAGCCGGTAGGCGACCGAGCGGTGCACGTCGAGGCGCTGGGCGATCTCGTCGATCGACAGCGGGCCGCGCGCCTCGGCGAGCACTTCGAGGATCCGGATGCCGCGGCTCAGCGTCTGCGAAGCGGGAGCGGAGGAGGGGGCAGAGGACACGAGGCTCGCTGTCTCGTCGCACGGCGGTCTTGCCGCGTCGACGCGGGTCGTATACGATCTGTTCAATAGTAGAACGGCGTGTTCGAATATAGAACACGCGGAGGATCGAAACAAGCCCCCGGCCACAAGCCCTCGACACCGTCGTCCGAGGAGGACACCGATGCAGTTCCACCACCACGGTTACGTCTCCGCCGACCCGCGGGTGCAGGATGCCGCCGGCACCGGCGTCGATCGCCCCGCCGAACTGCCCGACGAGGTGGATCTGCTCATCGTCGGATCAGGTCCCGCCGGCATGCTGCTCGCCGCGCAGATGTCGCAGTTCCCGGGCGTCACGACGCGCATCATCGAGCGCCGCGAGGGACGCCTCGTGCTGGGCCAGGCCGACGGCATCCAGCCGCGCAGCGTCGAGACGTTCCAGGCGTTCGGATTCGCCGAGCGCATCATCGCCGAGGCGTACAACATCGCCTACATGAACTTCTGGGGTCCCGACCCCGAGAACCCGCGCAACATCATCCGCACCGCGCGCACCGAGGACTACGCGTTCAAGATCAGCGAGTTCCCGCACCTCATCGTGAACCAGGCGCGCGTGCTCGACTACTTCGCCGAGGCCGCCGCGCACGGCCCCGGCCGCATCGTCCCCGACTACGGCGTCGAGTTCGTCGGTCTCACCGTGCACGACGGCGCCGGCGACGACGTGGGCGACAGCGCCGGCAACGGAGCCGACGCGCACCCGGTCGAGGTCCGCCTGCGGTACACGGCGGGGGAGCGCGCCGGCGAGGAGCGCACCATCCGCGCCAAGTACGTGGTCGGCTCCGATGGGGCCCGCAGCGGCGTGCGCGAGGCGATCGGGCGCCGCCACGTCGGCGCCTTCGCCGCCCACGCGTGGGGCGTCATGGACGTGCTCGTCAACACCGACTTCCCCGACTGGCGCACCAAATGCGCGATCAACTCCACCGCCGGCAACATCCTCCACATCCCGCGCGAGGGCGGGTATCTGAGCCGGATGTACATCGACCTCGGCGAGGTCGCGGCCGACGACGATCACCGCGTGCGGCAGACGCCGATCGAGGAGGTCATCCGCAGGGCGAACGAGATCCTCCACCCGTACTCGATCGACGTGAAGCAGGTCGCGTGGCACAGCGTGTACGAGGTGGGCCACCGCGTCACCGACAAGTTCGACGACGTCGACGTCGACCAGGGCCACGACCCCCGTGTCTTCCTCACCGGCGACGCCTGCCACACCCACAGCGCCAAGGCCGGGCAGGGCATGAACGTCTCGATGCAGGACGGCTTCAACCTCGGTTGGAAGCTCGGGCACGTCCTCACCGGCCTCAGCCCCGCGTCGCTGCTCTCGACCTACTCGGCCGAGCGCCAGCCCGTCGCCCAGCAGCTCATCGACTTCGATCGCGAATGGTCGGCGCTCATGGCCCGCAAGCCCGAGGAGATCTCCGACCCGCAGGAGCTCGCCACGTTCTACCTCGGCACAGCCGAGTTCCCGTCCGGATTCATGACGCAGTACGGCCCCTCGATGATCGTGACGGATGCCGCGCACCAGGCCCTCGCCGAGGGCTTCCCGCTGGGCAAGCGCTTCAAGTCGGTCGAGGTGGTCCGCGTGTGCGACGGCAACGCCGTACACCTCGGGCATCACGCCAAGGCCGACGGCCGGTGGCGCGTCTACGCCTTCGCCGACGCGCCGGCGGCGGGAGAGGCATCCGTCCTCGCCGACTGGGCGGAGTTCATGGCATCGCCCCAGTCGCCCGTGCACCGCTTCACGCCGGAGGGCGCCGACATCGACGCCGTCTTCGATGTGAAGGTCGTCTACCAGCAGGGCTTCGACGACGTCGACATCGCCCGGGTGCCCGAGCTGTTCCTGCCGCGGACGGGACCGCTCGGACTGATCGACTGGGAGAAGGTCTACGCCGCAGCGCCCAGCGCCTGGACGACGACCGACATCTTCGACGAGCGCGGCCTGTCGCGCGACGGCGTCGTGGTCGTCGTGCGGCCCGACCAGTACGTCGCCGCGGTGCTCCCGCTCCAGGCGACCGATGAGCTCGACACCTTCTTCTCCCAGGTGTTCCTCCCCCAGCACCAGCCGGCGGCGGTCGTCGGCTGAGCCGGTCCCCGGCGGCGAAACAACACACAGAGCTGTACATCGCGTATATCGGCCGCTTCGGCGGCGGCGGGCAGAATTGGCCCGGTAGACATCGACAGAACGGATGCCGTGTACGAGCGGCATCCGTGAACCGACAAGGGAGTCCCCGTGACCACGACGATCACCGAAACCCGTGAGTCCGAGCTGCTGGCGTCCGTGCCCGACGGGCTGTTCATCGGCGGGCAGTGGCGCGCGGCATCCGGCGACAAGACGCTGAAGGTCTACGACCCCTCCAACGGCGAGGTCGTCAAGGAGATCGCGAACGCGTCGCCCGAGGACGGCAAGGCCGCGCTCGATGCGGCGGTGGAGGCGTTCCCCGCATGGGCGGCGACGCCGGCGCGCGAACGCGCCGAGATCCTGCGTCGCGCGTTCGACCTGCTGCAGGAGCGCAAGGAGGACTTCGCGCTGCTGATGACAATCGAGATGGGCAAGCCGCTGGCAGAGGCGCGCGGCGAAGTCGCGTACGGCGGCGAGTTCCTGCGCTGGTTCAGCGAGGAGACGGCTCGCGTGCAGGGCCGCTACGGCGCCAACCCCGAGGGCACCGGCCGCATGATCGTGTCGCAGCACCCTGTCGGTCCGTGCTTCCTGATCACGCCGTGGAACTTCCCGCTCGCGATGGCGACCCGCAAGATCGCGCCGGCGCTGGCAGCAGGCTGCACCGTGGTGATCAAGCCCGCCGAGCTCACGCCGCTGACCACGCTGTTCTTCGCGAAGCTCCTCGAGGACGCGGGCCTGCCGAAGGGCGTCGTCAACGTGTTCACGACCTCGACCTCGGGCGCCGTGTCGGAGCCGATCATCCGCGACCCGCGACTGCGCAAGCTCTCGTTCACCGGGTCGACGCAGGTCGGTCAGCGCCTGCTCGAGCAGGCCGCCCAGGGGGTGCTGCGCACGTCGATGGAGCTCGGCGGCAACGCGCCGTTCGTGGTCTTCGACGACGCCGACCTCGACAAGGCGGTGGACGGCGCGATGCTCGCGAAGTTCCGCAACATCGGCCAGGCGTGCACGGCCGCTAACCGGTTCATCGTGCACCGCTCGGTCGCGGACGAGTTCGCCCGCCGCGTCACCGAGCGCGTCAACGGCTTCACCGTCGGCCGCGGCACCGAGGAGGGCGTCACCATCGGCCCGCTCATCGACGACCGCGCCGTCGCCAAGGCGTCGCAGCTGGTGCAGGATGCCGTCTCGCGCGGGGCGAAGGTCGCCACCGGCGGCAACGAGATCGACGGGCCGGGGACGTTCTACGAGCCGACCGTCGTCACCGACGTGCAGCCGGGGTCCGACATCCTCCGCGAGGAGATCTTCGGACCGGTGCTCGCCATCATCCCGTTCGACACCGAGGACGACGCCGTGCGCCTCGCCAACGACACCGAGTACGGCCTCGTCTCCTACGTCTTCACCGAGAGCCTCGCCCGCGGTCAGCGCATGATCGAGCGCCTCGAGACCGGCATGATGGGGCTGAACATGGGCGTCGTCTCGAACGCCGCGGCCCCGTTCGGCGGCTGGAAGATGTCGGGTCTCGGCCGCGAGGGCGGCGCCGAGGGCATCCACGAGTACCTGCAGACGAAGTACACCCTCACGCCGAACCCGTTCTGAACCGCGCCTGAATCGAAGAAATGAGATGAGCGGGTGCCCCGGGAGGGGGCATCCGCTCATCTCTCTGTTCCGCTTCGTGGCGTGGAAGTGAAGATCGGATGCCGCTCAGGCCTCCCTCGTGTCCGGCCTCCCACTACTCTGGGCGCAAGCGAGCGAAGGAGCTCTCATGGGCGAGTCGACGAGCGGTTCGGGCTGGATCTCCGCGGCCGAGTTCCACCGGGCGGCGGGGGTCTCCGACTGGCGTGTCACCGGTACGGGCCCGCAGGCCGTGTTCACCTCGACATCGCTGTCGCATGCGGCCGGCCTCCTCGCGCCGGTCATCACCGCCGCCGAGCGATTCGGCGTACTGCCCGATGTCGACGTGCGTCCCGAGGCAGTCGTGGTGCGCATCCCCTACCGCAGCCCGGAGGGCATCCCCGCGGCCGCCACGGCGTTCGCCGCTGCCGTCTCCCGAGCCGCGGCCCAGCTGCAGCTGACGCCGGATCCCTCGCTCGCGCAGTCGATCGGCATCTACGTCGCCCAGCACTCGCAGGCCGATGTGCGACCGTTCTTCACCGCCGCGCTCGGCTACGACGCCTTCGGAGACACGGATGCCGTCGACCCGCTGCGCTGCGGGCCGCAGCTCGCCTTCAATCCCATCAGCGGCGACTCCCCGGCGAGGGGCCGGACGCACTTCGACGTCTTCGTGCCGGCCGACCAGGCCCGCACGCGAGTGGATGCCGCGCTCGCCGCCGGCGGCAGACTCGTCGACGACGCGCACGCACCCGCGTGGTGGTCTCTCGCGTCTCCGGACAACCACGGCGTCGACATCGCGTCCTGGACCGACACCTTCGACTGATACGTGCTCGCCGCCGTGACCTCACGGCTGCCATCGATGCCGTTCCCGGTCTGCTCGGCCGCGCCGGCTCGGCGTTCCCGCATGCCGTGGCGATCGCGATCGCGCTCGATGAACGTCGGAGTGAGGCTGCGCGATAGTACGCGCCGTGGCCGGCCGTGTCCATCCCGGTGCCATCGCCCTGATCGGGACCACAACGTAGAGGCCACATCCACATCGGAAGGAACCTCATGTACTTTCACCTCCAGAACCTGATCAACCCCATCGAGCAGGATGAGCCGGATCCCGCCGCGGCGAACGCGTTGCAGGAAGGCCTGGGTGGTCAGTTCGGCGAGATGCGCACGATGATGCAGTACCTGTTCCAGAGCATCAACTTCCGCGGCGCCAACGCGAAGCCGTACAAGGACCTCATCCAGGGCATCGGCACCGAGGAGATCAGTCACGTCGAGCTGATCGGGACGACGATCGCGCGCCTGCTGGATGGGTCCCCCGAGTATCGGGGCAAGCCGGACGACCCGGTCGATCTCCCGGGCGCACGGGGAGCGACCCCTCTGAACATCGCGCTGGACCACGGCAACATCCATCACTATCTGGTGGGGGCTCAGGGTGCACTGCCGGTGGACGCGGTCGGAAACCCCTGGAGCGGCAGCTACGTCTACAACTCCGGCAACCTCGTCCTCGACCTGCTCTACAACCTCATGCTCGAATCCACCGGTCGCCTCCAGAAATGCCGGCTGTATGAGATGACCGACAACAAGACCGCTCGATCCACGATCTCGTACCTGATCGTGCGAGACCAGGCGCACGAGAACGCCTACGCCAGGGCCCTCGAAACGCTCGGCGTCAACTGGAGGACCGCTCTGCCCATCCCCAAGACCAGCGCCGAGCGGTTCCCCGAGGTGAAGCGGCTGCTCGACCTGGGCCTGCAGAGCAAGCAGTACTCGTTCGATCTCGGCGACCAGTCCGAGGCGGGGAGGATCTTCCAGGGCATATCGCCCTCGGACGACGGCACCCAGCTCGACGCCACCGAGCAGGCACCCGAGGGCGTGCCCATCCAGATCGCACCCGAGCGCCCCGAGGAGTTCTCTCCCGGCGCCGACCCGGAGCTGATGGCGCTCATCGAAGCCACGGCGGCGATGGAGATGGCCGACATCGATGCCACTTTCGGCAAACTCGGCTGACGCCGGGCGCTTATCCACAGCGAGCAGAGCGGATGCCGCAGCCGCGGCATCCGCTCTCCTGCATGTCACGAGGGGTCAGAGCACCACGAGGAAGCCCAGTACCGCACTCGCTGCCGAGAGCACGGCGAGGACGATCGAGGGCGTCGCGTTCTCCTTGCGACGGGCGTGAACGACGATCGCGCCGACCATGACGACGGTGAGCGCAGTCGCGGCGATCGGAGTGAGGACCGGCGCGATGCCCGTGAGCAGAGGGAGGATCAGGCCGATGCCTCCGATGAGTTCGGCTGCGCCGATGAGCTTGACGGTCGGGTCGGCGAAATCGTCCGCCCAGCTCATGCCGCTCGCGACGAGGGCGGTCTTCGGGCGGGCGATCTTCATCGAACCCGCCGCGATGAACGCGAGAGCGAGCAGGCCGTTGAGGATCCAGAGGGCGATGGTCATGTGGTACTCCAGGAAGGGATCGTGGGGTCTGTTACTGTTTGTAAGCAACCCCATGATGCGTCACTCGAAAGAGGCGTACAAAAGGCACACGGATGTAAGTAGGTGACATCGGATGGCGAAGGCACTCACCGTCGAAGTCGCGGGTGCGCCCGCGCTCACCGGGTACGAGCGTTCGTGCGAGGGGGACCCGTCGGGCACCGATCACGGACGCGCGATCCGCCACGTCCTCGACCGCATCGGCGACAAATGGTCGCTGCTCGTCATCGGAACGCTGCGCGGCGAGCGTCTGCGCTTCACCGAGCTCCAGCGCCACATCCCGGGCATCTCGCAGCGCATGCTGACGCTCACGCTCCGCCAGCTCGAGCGGGACGGCCTCATCACACGCACCGTCCACGCCGAGGTGCCGCCGCGCGTCGAGTACGAGCTCACCGAACTCGGCGGCACGCTCATCCAGCTCGCTATGGCGCTCGCCGACTGGGCCATCGAGAACCAGCCGAGCATCGAGCGATCCCGCGCGGCCTACGACGACGCACATCAGCGCTGACCCCGCGATCGCGGACACCGCACGTCCGCGGGCTGCGCCATGATGGGCGCATGGACGCAGCCTCCACCACGCGCGACGCACGGCTCCGGTCCCATCGGCTGAGCGCTCCCGCGCCGAGCGTCGCCGACGCCGCCCGGCACATGCTGGCGACCCAGGGCCAGGAGTTCTGGGGCGGGCGTTGGGCCCTCGCCGCCCGCACGAGCGGCAGGACCACGATCCGCGACGTCGACGCCGCATTCGATCGCGGCGCGATCGTCCGGTCATGGACCATGCGCGGGACGATCCACGTCATCCCCGGCGAGGACCTCGCGTGGGTGCTGTCGATCACAGGGGAGCGGCAGCGTCGGCAGGCGGCGGGCGTGCACCGGGCCGAAGGTATCGACGCGCCGGAGCTCGATCGCGCCGAGGTCGCCGTGCGCGCCGCGCTCGGCGGCGGCAACCGCCTGACGCGCAAGGAGCTCTTCGAGGTGCTCGAGCTCGCGGGTGTGTCGACCGCCAAGCAGCGCGGCTACCACCTGCTGGTCGCGCTGTCGCTGCGCGGGGTGGTGTGCCAGGGACCTGTCGTGCCACGCGAGACCGGCCCGACCCGCGAGCAGTACCTCGTTCTCGTCGACGAGTGGGTGCATGCGCCTGCGACGCCGGCGGATCCGCTCGCCGAGTACTTCTTCCGCTTCATCGCCTCGCACGGGCCGGCAGGCGCCCGGGACTTCGCGTGGTGGTCGTCGCTGCCACTCGGGACCGCCCGCAGTGCGGCGGAAGCGGCATCCGATCGCCTGGTCGTCGTCGGTGAGGAACCCGAGCCCCAGTACATCGTCGCGGGCGAGCGACCGCGGCTCGTGCCGACCGCACCCGAGGTCGTCGCGCTCCCGCCGTTCGAGGAGTACTACATCTCGTACGCCGATCGAACCGTCCCGTGCGCGCCGGAGTTCCTGACTGCGATCGGTCCGAGCATGAACGGGATCGTGCGGCCGATCATCGTGGCGCGGGGTCAGATCGTGGGCGTCTGGACGCACTCGGTCGCCGTCGGCCGTCACGCCGACGATCCGATCCCCGAGCTGTTCACGGCCGCGCTGTCGACCGACGAGGAAGTCGCGGCCGCACTCGACCGCTACCGCGACTTCATCACCGCCTAGCTGGCTTCGTCTCCCCGCGCGCGCTCGGCAAGGGCTGGGGACGGGTCGTCGGGCGAGGAACGAGCGGGACCACGCACGCCGGGTCAGGCGTGGCGGTCGAGGAAGTCGTAGACCTCGTTGTCGTCGACACCGGGGAACGCGCCCCGGGGGAGCGGAGAGAACATCTGCATGTGCACGCGCGCGCTCGGCCACGCCTTGCCCGACCAGCGCTCCGACACGTCTGAGGCGACACGTCGGCAGCACGACTCGTCGGGGCACGTCGAGGTCGCCCGCTTCTGCGTCTCGCGCCCGCGGAACCACCGCGCGTCGTCGAACGGCACGCCCACGGTGATCGAGAACTCGCCCTCCGACGTCGTGCCGGTCTGGGTCGAGCACCAGTACGTGCCCGCGGGAGTGTCGGTGTACTGGTAGTGCTCGGTGGTGCGGTTCTGCTCCGAGAATGCGGCGCGCGCCGAGAACTTGCGGCACGCGATCTGCCCGTCCACGGCGCCGGTGACGTCCATCGGAAGGGGCAGGTCGTCGTTCTCGTAGACGCGGGTGATGGCACCCGACCCGTCGACGCGGAGGAAGTGCAGCTTGATCCCCAGGTGGTGGGTCGCGAGGTTGGTCAGGCGCATGCCCGCCGCCTCGTGGGTGACGCCGAACGCGTCGCGGAAATCCTCGACCGCGAGGTTGCGGTCCTTCTTCGCCTGCTGCAGGAAGGCGACCGACGCCGTCTCGGGCATGAGGCAGCACGCCGCGTAGTAGTTGATCTCGAGTCGCTGCTGCAGGAAGTCGGCGTAGTCCGTCGGACGCTTGTGGCCGAGCAGGCGGTGTGCCATCGCCTGCAGCGCCATCGACCGCAGACCATGACCGCCGGGGATGGATGCCGGAGGCAGATAGATGCGGCCGTGCTCGAGGTCGGTCACCGAGCGGGTCGAATGCGGCAGGTCGTTGACGTAGATGAGCTCGAAGCCGAGCTTCTCGGCCATGATGCTGACCGTGCGGTGCGTGAGCGCGCCCGAGACGTGCCCGGCCGACTTCAGCTGCTTCTCGGCGAGCTTCTCGATGTCGGGCAGGTAGTTGTCGCGCTCGCGCATCATGAGCCGCAGCTCGGTGTTGGCGCGACGCGCCTCCTCGGGTGTGGCGATGGCCTCGCGCTCCCGGCGCTGCAGCTCGCGGTGCAGGCCCAGGATCGACTCGAGCGTGTCGTCGCTCATGCCCTTCGACACCTTGATCGGCGGCACGCCCAGCTGGCGGAAGACGGAGCTGGTCTGGGCGCGCTCGAGCTCGATCTCGAGCGCCGCCCGCCGGTTCGGCGGCTCGGTCGACAGGAGCTCGGCCACGTCGACGCCGGTGGCGGTCGCGATCGCCTGGAGCAGCGAGAGCTTCGGCTCGCGCTTCCCGTTCTCGATGAGACTGAGCTGGCTTCCGGCGACGCCGACCAGGGCTCCGAGCTCGTCCAGGGTGTAGCCATGGGCCAGGCGCTGATGACGGATGCGGTGGCCCAGGGTCGACAGTTCCAGGGAGGTGGGGGGCATTCCTTGATGCTAGCGAAAGAATCGCAACTCTTGACACGAGATTTCGTGGGAAGAGGCATCCATCACGGTCGAAAGTAGAGGAAGAGCACGAATCTGCATCGTCGAAACCATCTGACGGTCGAATCAACGAGGAGCGACACCATGGCCCTTGCCGACATCTTCACTCGAACCGAAGGCTCCGCCCCCGTGCGCCCCGCTGCCACGACGACCGGCACCACGCGGACGTATGGCGAACTGCCGACCGTTCAGGGTGAGGGCATGGTCGCACTGCGCGCCTGGGTCGACGAGATCGCCACGCTCACCCGGCCTGCGCGCGTGCACTGGGTCGACGGCTCCCGTGCCGAGAACGACGCGCTGCTGCGCGAGATGGTCGACGAGGGCAAGCTCATCAAGCTGAACCCCGAGTGGCGCCCGGGCTCCTACCTCGCACGCTCGCACCCCAGCGACGTCGCTCGGACCGAGGCGCGCACCTTCATCGCCTCCGAGCGCGAGGAGGACGCCGGCCCCACAAACAACTGGGCCGCGCCCGACGAGATCCGCGCCACGATCACGCCGCTGTTCGAGGGATCGATGGTCGGGCGCACGATGTACGTCGTGCCGTTCTCGATGGGCCCCGTCGGCGGTCCGCTCTCGCACATCGGCGTGCAGGTCACCGACAGCGCCTACGCCGTCACCTCGATCGGCATCATGACCCGGGTGGGCACCGACGTGCTGCGTGAGATCGCCGGCGGCGCCCCCTGGGTCAAGACGGTGCACTCGGTGGGCGCGCCGTTGCAGCCGGGCCAGACCGACGTCGCGTGGCCCTGCAACGACGAGAAGTACATCGTGCACTTCCCCGACACCCTCGAGGTCTGGTCGTACGGGTCGGGCTACGGCGGCAACGCGATCCTCGCCAAGAAGTGCTTCGCCCTGCGCATCGCCTCGGTGATCGGCCGCGACGAGGGCTGGCTCGCTGAGCACATGCTGCTCATCCGTGTGATCGACCCCGCCGGCCGCGCGTACCACCTCGCCGCAGCCTTCCCGTCGGCGTGCGGCAAGACGAACCTCGCGATGCTCCGCCCGACGATCCCCGGCTGGCGCGTCGAGACCCTCGGCGACGACATCGCGTGGCTGCGTCCGGGTGAGGACGGCCGCCTCTGGGCGATCAACCCCGAGGCGGGCTTCTTCGGCGTCGCGCCGGGCACCGGCGCCGCCACCAACGTGACGGCGGTCGAGACGCTCTGGGGCAACACCATCTTCACGAACGTCGCGCTGCGTCCCGACGGCGACGTCTGGTGGGAGGGCCTGACCGAAGAGCCGCCGGCAGAGCTCACCGACTGGGAGGGGAACCCTTGGACTCCGGCATCCGGTCGCCCCGCCGCCCACCCGAACTCGCGTTTCACCGTGGCCGCCGCCCAGTGCCCGCAGATCGCCGACGACTGGGACGCGCCGCAGGGCGTGCCTCTCGACGCCATCCTCTTCGGCGGGCGCCGCGCCACCAACGTGCCGCTCGTGGTCGAGGCGACCGACTGGACGCACGGCGTGTTCATGGGCTCGAACGTCTCGTCCGAGCGCACCGCCGCGGCCGAGGGAACCGTCGGCGAACTGCGCCGCGACCCGTTCGCCATGCTCCCGTTCTGCGGCTACAACATGGCCGACTACTTCGCCCACTGGCTGAAGGTCGGGCAGAAGCTGCGGTTCGATCGCGCGCCGCGCGTGTTCCAGGTGAACTGGTTCCGCAAGGGCGCGGACGGACGCTTCCTGTGGCCGGGCTTCGGCGACAACTCGCGCGTCATCGACTGGATCATCCGGCGCATCGAGGGCGAGGTCGGCGCCGTCGAGAGCCCGATCGGCCGCCTCCCGCGCGCCGAGGACCTCGACCTCGAGGGCACCGACGTGACGCAGGCCGACCTCGACGAGCTCTTCGCCGTCGACCCCCAGCTGTGGCTGCAGGAGGCCGACCTCACCGAGGAGTTCTACCGCACCTTCGAGGGACGCGTGCCCGCTCCGCTGTGGGCCGAGCTCGCCGCACTGCGGTACCGCCTCCAGCGCGCGTGACCGCGGCGGACTCCCGCGTACACGAAGAGCGGATGCCCCGGCCCCACCTGTGCGGTGGCCGGGGCATCCTTCGTTCCCGCACTCCCGCCGGGGACGGTGACCGCCCGGTCGCGACGGCGGTGGCAGGATGGCGCGTACGCTGACGCTCAGACCAGCAGCTGGTGCTTCGCGAGGTCGCGGTAGAGCGGCGTGGTCTGCACCAGCTCGGAGTGCGTGCCCTGCCCGACGACCTGGCCGTGGTCCATCACGACGATGTGGTCGCTGTCGACGACGGTCGAGAGACGATGCGCGATCACGATGAGCGTGCGACCGGCGGCGACCGCGTCGATCGCCTCGCGCATGCGCTGCTCGTTGAGCCCGTCGAGCGACGAGGTCGACTCGTCGAGCAGCAGGATCGGGGGAGCGGCGAGCAGCGCCCGCGCGATCGCGAGACGCTGGCGCTCGCCGCCCGAGAGCATGACGCCCGACTCGCCCACCGGGGCGTCGACGCCGAGCGGGTTGCGGTCGAGCACGTCGCCGAGGTTCACGGCGCGCAGCACCGCTTCGCACTCGGCATCCGACGCCTCGGGCGACGCCAGCCGCAGGTTGTCGCCGATCGTCCCGGCGAGGGTCGGGGCGTCCTGCTCGACGTAGCCGAGCTGCGCGCGCAGCGCGTCGCGGTCGAGCGCCCGCACGTCGGTGCCGTCGAGCAGGATCGCGCCGCCGGTCGGGTCGTAGAAGCGCTCGATGAGCGCGAGGGTCGTGCTCTTCCCGGCGCCCGACGGACCGACGAGCGCGACGCGCGCACCCCGCGGCACCGAGAACGACACGCCTCGCAGCACGTCGCCATCGGCGGAGGCGGATGCCGAAGCATCCGCCCGCCCGCCCGCCGGAGCGGCGGCGGGCTCGTCGCCGAGCGCGATCGTGGACGTGTCGACGTGGGCGCTCTCGAGCACCGCCCGGGCCTCGGACTCCGCCTTGCGGCGCGCCTCGACGACGTTCTCCGGGTAACGGAACCTCACGTCGCGGAACTCGATCGCGGCCTCCGGGGCGGTCTCCGAGCCCGACGGCGTGCCGGCCCCGCGGACGCGGGCGGCCGTCTCGGCGTCGCTCTGCGACTCGGTCGGCAGGTCGAGCACCTCCTGGATGCGGCCGAGGGCGCCGAGCGCCTGGCTCACCGACGTGATCGCGCCGAAGAACGAGCCGAGGGGAGCGATCAGCATGAACAGGAACATGATGAAGGTCACGAGGCTGGCGATCGTCAGCGCGCCGGTCGCGACGCGGAAGCCGCCCAGGCCGATGACGACGAGCAGCGAGACCTGCAGCGCGATGCCGGCGATCGGCACGACGAGCGCCGACACCTTCGCGATGCGGACGCCCACGGTGTAGGCATCCGTCGCCTGCGCGGTGACCGACTGGACCTCTCGCTCCGTCGCGCCCGACGCGCGCACGGTGCGGATCGATCCCACCGCGCGCTCGACGCCCGAGGCGAGTGCGCCCACCTTCTCCTGCTGCTCGGTGGACGCGGTGCGGATGCGGCCGCTCAGGGTCACGACTCCGAGCACCGAGATGCCGATCACGAGCACGATGATCCCGAGCAGCACCGGGTCGATGACAGCCATCGCGATGAGGGCGCCGGCGAACAGCAGAGCGTTGCCGATCGAGTCGGCGAGGCCCTGGGTGAGCGCGGCGTAGAGGAGGGTGGTGTCGCTCCCGACGCGCGAGACGATGTCGCCGGTGCGACGCGCGTCGAACTCGCTGATCGGCAGGTGCAGGATGCGGGCGATGAGCCGGCGACGGCTCGAGTACACGACGGCGGTGCCGGTGCGCTGCAGCAGGTAGTGCTGCCATCCCGAGATGAGCGACGAGAGCAGCACGAACCCGACGAGCGCCCAGATCAGCAGGCCGAGGTCGAGGTTCTCCTGCACCCGCGTGATGACTTCACCGACCAGCAGCGGCTGAACCAGCGACGTGCCCGCGCTCAGGATGCTGAGCACGACCACCACGGCCAGCGTGCGCTTGTGCTCGAAGAGATAGGGGAGCAGCTGTCCGAAGCTGGCGCGGGGACCCTCGTCGGGCTTGCCGCGACGTCCGCGGCCGCGCGGGGCGCGAGGAGCAGACGCCGCAGGTGCCGCGGCGGCGGGGGCTTCGTCGAGTTCGGCGGAGGGCATGGGTGTACCTCGTTCGTGAAGGGGGCTTACCTTCGACCGTACTTCTTGTGGACGGCCTGTCGGCTCACGCCCAGGGCGCTTGCGATCGCCTGCCAGGAGAACCCGAGGTTGCGGGCCTTGCGCACCTGCACCTCTTCGGCGCGAGCGAGCTCGCGGCGCACCTCGGCGAGACGGTGCAGCTCGGCGAGCGGCTCGCGCGCGTCCGCCGCGCCGATCAGGGTGCGCAGGTCGTCACCGCTCATCGCGTCACCTCTCGTGGTGGCCGCCCATCGGAGGATGAGCTGTCGGATCGCGGATGCCGCGGGAGGCGGCATCCGTCGTCAACCGTAGTTGACACTCGCAGGTGTGTCAACTCGCATTGACGCCCTACGCTGCGTCCGGCGCTGTGCGGTGTCGGAGCGGAGGGTTAGTGTGGTGCGGTGCCTGCCCCCGTGATCACCGCTGAGAACCTCGTCAAGGCCTACAAGGTCAAAGGCAAGCCCGACTTCCTCGCCGTCGACGGCCTGTCGTTCGAGGTCGCGTCCGGTGAGTCGTTCGGCCTGCTCGGCCCGAACGGCGCGGGCAAGTCCACGACGATGAAGATGGTCGGCGCGGTCTCGACCCGTTCGGGCGGCGAGCTGTCGATCCTGGGGCTCGATCCCGACCGCTACGGACCCGAGATCCGCTCGCGACTGGGAGTGGTGCCGCAGCAGGACAACCTCGACGGTGAGCTCAACGCTCGCGAGAACCTCTACATCTACGGCCGCTACTTCGGGCTGCCCGGCAAGGTCTGCCACCAGAAGGCCGACGAGCTGCTGGCGTTCGCCCAGCTCGAAGACAAGGCGAAGAGCAAGGTCGAGCAGCTCTCCGGCGGTATGAAGCGCCGCCTCACGATCGCGCGAGGACTCATCAACGATCCGCGCATCCTGCTGCTCGACGAGCCGACCACGGGTCTGGACCCGCAGGCGCGCCACGTGCTGTGGGACCGCCTCTTCCGCCTCAAGGAGCGAGGCACGACGCTGGTGCTCACGACGCATTACATGGACGAGGCGGAGCAGCTCTGCGACCGGCTCATCGTCGTGGACAAGGGCCGCATCATGGCCGAGGGCACTCCCGCCTCGCTCATCCGCGAGCACTCCAGTCGCGAGGTGCTCGAGGTGCGCTTCGGCTCGGAGCGCAACGAGCAGGTCGCCCCGCAGCTCGAGGGCATCGGCGAACGCGTCGAGGTGCTGCCCGACCGCATCCTGGTCTACGCCCACGACGGCGAGGCGGCGCTCGAGGCGGTCACGCACCGTGGTCTGACGCCGATCACGTCGCTCGTGCGGCGCTCCAGCCTCGAGGATGTGTTCCTGCGCCTCACCGGAAGGTCGCTGATCGAATGACCTCCGTTCCCGAAGACGCTCAGCCCGCCGGCGGGTCCGGCGAGTCGCGCGTGCCGCCCGGCGGTGCGCCGTCCGCCACCGCCACACAGCTGTCGCTCGACGAACTGCGCGCAGAGGCGATGCAGTGGGGCCGCAGGCCTCGCGCATTCGGCACGTGGTACGTCACCGAGCACATGGTGCGCGCGATGCGCGCGTACGGCTGGACCATCATCGTCGGCGCCCTCGGGCAGCCGATCCTGTACTTGCTCGGCCTCGCGGTGGGACTCGCCGCCCTCATCGACGCACCCATCACGCAGAACGGCGTGGAGGTCTCGTACCTCGTGTTCGTCGCGCCGGCGCTGCTCATGACCGCGGCGATCTCGGTCGCGTCGGAGGAGTTCTCGTACCCGGTGATGGCCGGATTCAAGTGGCGTCGGTACTTCTTCGGCTTCAGCGCGACCGGACTCTCGCCAGGGCAGATCGCGGGCGGCGTCGTCGCCGGTGCGTCGGCGCGCATCATCGTCGTGGTGGTGGCGTACTACCTGTTCCTGTGGCTCTTCCAGGCGGTGCCCGACCCGGCGACGGGCTGGCTCACGATCCCGATCGGACTGCTCGCGGGCCTCGCCTTCGGCATCCCGTACATGGCATACGCCGCGTCGATCACGGACGACAAGGGCCAGGTCGCGCTCGTGCAGCGCTTCATCTTCATGCCGATGTTCCTCTTCTCGGGCACCTTCTACCCGCTGGCCACCCTGCCGCTGTGGCTGCAGTGGGTCGGGTGGGTCTCGCCGCTGTGGCACGCGACCGAACTCGGCCGCGTCGCCACGTACGGCCTGCCGGTCGATCCGTTCGCGATCGTGATCCACGTCGGGTATCTGCTGCTGCTGTCGATCGGCGGCTACGCCATCGGCCGGCGCATCTTCCAGAGGAGGCTCGGCGCATGACCGTCGCGACCGGAACCGAGACAGCGGTCGCGCGCACCGGCGGCGTGCGGGCGCTGTGGGCCGGCAACCCGCAGTCGGTCGTGCAGCGCGGTCTCATCGCGGCGCGCTCGTCGAGCTGGGCAGTTGTGCTGTCGGGCTTCTTCGAGCCGGTGTTCTACCTCGCCTCGATGGGGATCGGCCTCGGCTCCCTCATCGGCGATGTGCAGACCTCCAGCGGCATCGAGGTGCCGTACGCGGCCTTCATCGCTCCGGCGCTCCTCGCCGTCTCGGCGATGAACGGCGCGATCTACGACTCGACCTGGAACGTGTTCTTCAAGCTCAACTACGGCAAGCTCTACGAGGGCATGCTGGCGACCTCTCTGGGCCCGCTCGACGTCGCCCTCGGCGAGATCCTCTACGCGCTGCTGCGCGGCCTGCTCTACGCCACCGGCTTCATGATCATCATGCAGATCCTCGGGCTGAATCTGGCGTGGACGGCGATCCTCGCCCTGCCGGCCGTGCTCCTCATCGCCTTCGGCTTCGCGAGCCTCGGCATGGCGGTCACGAGCTACATGAAGACCTTCCAGCAGATGGACTGGATCAACTTCGTGCTGCTGCCGATGTTCCTGTTCTCCGCGACGCTCTACCCGATCACGATCTACCCGGAGTGGGTGCAGCACATCATCATGGCGTTCCCGCTGTGGCACGGCGTCGAGCTGGTGCGCGGGCTGACCACCGGCATCCTCACGCCCGAGATGTGGTGGCACGTGCTGTACTACGTCGTCATGATCGCGATCGGCCTCGTGTTCACCACGAAGCGTCTGCGCGCGCTGTTCCTCGACTGAGGCACGACCGCGAACGACTGATGCCGCAGCCCACGCGGGCTGCGGCATCCGCCGTCTCGAGTACCCAGGTCAGAGCGACCCGGTCGCCCCGACGCCGAGGTCGGCGTCGTAGTCGATGTCCTTCGTCTCCGGCGCCAGGAGCAGCGCGATGAAGGTGAGAACGCTCATCGCCGAGAGGTAGAGGCCGACCAGTACCGGGCTGCCGCCGGCGGAGGCCCACAGCCACACCGCGACGATCGGCGCGAGCGCCGCGCCGAGGATCGACGACACGTTGTACGAGATCGCCGAGCCGGAGTACCGCACGTTCGTCGGGAACAGCTCCGGGAGCACGGCGCCCATCGGCCCGAAGGTCGACCCCATGAGCATGAAGCCGAAGACGAGGAACGCCTGCACCAGGGCTCCGGTGAACTTCGGGTCGACCTGCGGCAGCAGGAAGATGTTGAACGTCAGACCGAACACGATGATGAGCCCGGTCACCCACAGCAGCAGCCGTCGACGACCGATCGCGTCGGCGATCGGTCCCGACAGCAGCGTGAAGATGCCGAAGAACACGACGCCGATGATCTGCATCACCACGAAGTCGGTGTAGCCGAAGCCCAGACCAGGGTAGAACTGCGCGGCGAAGGCGGTGGCGTCGAACGGGTTGCCCGCGGCTTCGGCGGCGGCCTGCGCGGCGGCCGAAGCCGTCTCGAGGTCGGCCGCCTTCGTGCCGTACGAGAGCGTGAAGTTGGTCATCAGATAGAACAGCACGTAGGTCGCCAGCATGATGAACGTGCCGAGGATCAGGTGCCACCAGTGGTGGCGAAGAACGGTGCCGAGGGGGAACTTGCGGATCGCGCCCTTCTCCTCGGCCTTCACGAACGTCTCGGACTCGACGAGTCGCAGTCGCACCCACAGGCCGATGATGACCATGACGGCCGAGAACAGGAACGGCACGCGCCAGCCCCAGGCGAGGAACTCCTCCGACCGCTGACCGGCGCCGTCGGGGTGGGGGAGCAGGTAGTTGATCGCGAGGAACACCGAGTTGGCGATGATGAAGCCGAGCGGCGCACCCAGCTGGGGGAACGTGCCGTACCAGGCACGCTTGCCCTTCGGGGCGTTCTCGGTCGCGACGAGCGCCGCGCCCGACCACTCGCCGCCGAGTGCGAAGCCCTGCGCGAGCCGCACCACCAGCAGCAGCACGGCCGCCCACACGCCGATCTCGTTGTACGTCGGCAGGCACCCGATGAGGAAGGTCGCGATGCCCATCGTGAGCAGCGACGCCACGAGGGTGGCCTTGCGGCCGAAGCGGTCGCCGAAGTGGCCGAACACGATCGCGCCCAACGGGCGGGCCACCATGGCGGCGCCGAACACGCTGAACGACAGCAGCAGCGACGTGGTGTCGTTGCCGGTGGGGAAGAAGAGGATGGGGAAGACCAGGACGGCGGCGGTCGCGTAGACGTAGAAGTCGTAGAACTCGATCGTCGTGCCGACGAGGCTGGCGAGGATGACGCGGGAACGGGGATTTGCGGGGACCGCGGGGATCGCGGCGGTGGTGGGGGAGGTCAATTTTCACCTGGGCATGCGCGGAGCGGGGCATCCTGGTGGGATGCGGCGGTGGGCGTCCGCATGGCGCAGGGTGACGCGTCAGGCGGCACTGCACTGGATCACCGTGAGCGCGGACGGTGTCGCCCGGCACGAAGAACCAGCCTACTCCCGCGCCCAGGCACCGGGGCGCGGATACGGGAAAGCGGATGCCGCGACCGAAGCCGCGGCATCCGCCATCGAAGTCCTGAGGGCGTCAGCGCCAGATCACCGCGATCGCCGCGTTGGTGAGCGTCAGCACGCCGACCGCCCAGAACATCGCCGGCGGAAGCGACCCGGTCTTGCGCTGGCGGCCGCGGCCGATGCCGAGGAGGGCGCCGATGACGAGCAGGATCACCAGCTTCACGCCGAGCTTGACGTAGTTGAGCTCGTACTCGATGCCCCACGGCGCGGCGAGGATCAGTCCGGCGACCGCGGCGATCGCGAGGCCCCAGTCCATGACGCGGGTGAATCGCCGCTTGCCGTTCACCGCCTCCACCACCCAGGCGCCGAACAGCACGGCGAAGCCGACGAGGTGGACGAGCACGACGACGTGACGGAGAATTTCCATGCCATCAGTCTAGCTGAAGGTCGCCCGGCCGCCACCAGGAGATCCGCGGAAACAGGAGAGCCCGCGACGACCGGACGGCGTCCGGTCGACGCGGGCTCTGATCCCGTTCGGACGGCGTCAGCCCCGAAGCTCCCGCAGCACGAGTGCCGTGCGGATCGCCGCATCCGCCGCCTCGAAGCCCTTGTCCTCCACCGAGCCTTCAAGACCTGCGCGGGCGATCCCCTGCGCCTCGTCGTCGAGCGTGAGCACGCCGAATCCGACCGGCCTGCCCGTGTCGAGCGCCACGCGCGTGAGCCCGTCCGTCGCCGCGTTCGAGACGAACTCGAAGTGGGGCGTCCCGCCGCGGATGATGACGCCGAGAGCCACGACCGCGTCGGCCCCGGCATCCAGCGCGGCCTTCGCGACGACCGGCAGCTCGAACGAGCCGGGCACCCGCACGAGGCGGTGCGAGGCGCCGGCGGCCGTCACGGCGCGCTCGGCGCCGGCGATGAGGCCGTCGGTGATCGTCTCGTGCCACGTCCCTGCGACGACGACGACATCGAGCCCCGTGCCGTCGACCGTTCCGGTGACCAGGGGTGCGCCCTTGCCGCTCATCGTTCTGCTCCTTCGTGCATCTGGGCGAGTGCGTCGGCGAGGTCCGCCTCGGCGATGATGTGACCCATGCGGTCGCGCTTGGTCGCCAGGTACTGGTGGTTGTTCGGGCCGACGCCGACCAGCAGCGGCACCTGCTCGACGATGTCGAGACCCAGTTCGCGCAGCTGGTTCACCTTGTCGGAGTTGTTGGTCAGCAGGCGTACGCGCTCGATGCCGAGATCCGACAGGATGCCGGCGGCGGCTGCGTAGTCGCGCGCGTCGGCCGGAAGCCCGAGCGCCAGGTTGGCGTCGACCGTGTCGAGACCCCGCTCCTGCAGCGAGTACGCGCGGAGCTTGTTGATGAGTCCGATGCCGCGTCCTTCGTGACCGCGCATGTAGATCACGACGCCGCCGTCCTGCTCGATGGCGTCGAGCGCGGCCTCGAGCTGCGGGCCGCACTCGCATTTGAGCGACCCGAAGGCCTCGCCGGTCAGGCACTCGGAATGCACGCGCACGAGCGGCGCGTCGCCGAGCTCGCCCGAGACGACGGCGATGTGGTCGGTGCCGGTGACGCGGTCCTTGTACGCCAGGAACCGGAACGCGCCGTGCGAGGTGGGGACGTTCGCCTCGGCGCGCAGGCTCACGCGGCGCTTGTGGGCGTTGCGGATCGCCGGGTCGCAGGGAGCGTTCTCGTCGAGGTAGGCGATGAGCAGTTCGATGGTGATGACCGGGATGTCGTACTCGGCGCCCAGCTCCTGCAGCGCCGGTAGCCGCATCATGCTGCCGTCGTCGGCGACGACCTCGCCGATCACGCCCACCGGTGCGAGCTCCGCGAGCTTCATGAGCTCGACAGCGGCCTCGGTGTGACCGGCGCGCTCGCGCACGCCGCCGTCGACGGCGCGCAGGGGCAGGATGTGGCCCGGCCGGATGACGCTGGCCGGCGTCGACTCGGGGTCGGCGAGCACGTTGAGCGTGTGGGCGCGGTCGACGGCGCTGATGCCGGTCGAGATGCGGTCGGCGGCGTCGACGCTCACCGTGTAGGCGGTGCCGCGCGCGTCCTGGTTGTTCTCCACCATCGGTGGCAGATCGAGTCGATCGGCCCAGTCGGCGGGCATGGGGGCGCACAGGAAGCCGCTCGTCCAGCGGACCGTCCAGGCGACCCACTCGGGGGTGGCGAGCTGGGCCGACAGGATGACGTCGCCCTCGTTCTCGCGGTTCTCATCGTCGGCGACGATGACCGGCCGCCCGGCGCGCAGCGCCGCGAGGGCCTCGGGGATCGTGGAAAGGCTCATTTCGAGCCTCCTTCCGTCGGTGCGGACGCGTCCGCGGGGAGTTCGGGTGCGGCAGCCGGAGCCGCGAAAGCGCCCTCGCGGGGCGCGGGTGCGGCCGGAGCCGCGAAAGAGAGCAGTCGCTGCACGTGGCGCGCCAGGATGTCGGTCTCGAGGTTGACGCGGTCGCCCGGCACGCGGGCGCCGAGCGTCGTGGCCGCGAGCGTCTCGGGGATGAGCGACACCTCGAACCATGCCTCAGCCTCGGGGGCGGGGCTCGCGGCGCTGACCGTGAGCGAGACGCCGTCGACCGCGATCGAGCCCTTGTCGACGACGAGGGGCGCGAGCTCCGCCGGAAGCGAGATGCGCAGCACCTGCCACTGCGCGCCGGGGCGCACCTCCAGCACCGTGCCGGTGCCGTCGATGTGACCCTGCACGATGTGCCCGCCGAGGCGCCCGTGGGCCGCGGTCGCGCGCTCGAGGTTCACGGGCCGACCGGCGGCGACGCCGTCGAGCGTCGACATGTCGAGCGTCTGCTTCATGACGTCGGCGGTGAACCAGTCGTCTCCCTGGCCGACGACGGTGAGGCAGACCCCGCTGACCGAGATCGAGTCGCCGTGCCCGGCATCCGACACGGCCTTCGGCCCGCGCACGGTCAGGCGCACGCCGTCGCCCGAGGGCTCCACGGCGGTGACCTCGCCGATCTCCTCGACGATTCCGGTGAACATCACTCGTCTCCTTCCGACGACGGTTGGTCCACGCGCGCGGATGCTCGCAACGCGTCAGCGGCGGCGGGCGGCGTGGGGTGGGCGACGTACAGCAGATCGTCGCCGAGGGGGGTGACGGATGCCACGGCCAGGCGCTTCGCCTCGCCGATGGTCGTCACGCCGATGTCGTGCAGCGCCAGGCGGTCGCCGCCCAGCAGCACCGGCGCGACGTACACGAGCAGCTCGTCGGCGAGCCGCTCACGCAGGAACGAGGCGGCGACAGCGGGCCCGCCCTCGACGAAGACACGCTGGACGCCGCGTGTGCGCAGGTCTTCGAGCGCCGCCGCGAGGCCACCCGACGCGCCGTCGCCCGGGTACTGCAGGAACGGGTGCGGATGCCGGCGCAGGGCGGCGTCCTCGGGCACCGGCCGCGCGCCGACGATGACCGGAACCGGCTGGTGGGGGAGGAGCGTCCCGTCCTCGGCGCGCGCGGTGAGCGCCGGGTCGTCGGCCAGCACGGTGCCCGTGCCGGCGACGATCGCGTCGGCCGCGGCGCGGCGGCGGTGGACGTCGGCGCGTGCCGCCGGTCCGGTGATCCACTGGCTGGTGCCGTCGGATGCCGCCGCCCGGCCGTCGAGGCTCTGCGCCCACTTGACGGTGACGTGCGGGCGGCCGAGGCGCTGGACCGTGAGCCACGACTCGAGGAGCGCCGTCGCCTCGTCGGCGAGGAGGCCCGCCTCGACGTCGACGCCCGCGGCGCGCAGCCGGGTGCCGCCCCCGGAGGAGTGGTCGCCCGGATCCGCGATGGCGTACACCACACGCGTCACGCCGGCGGCGATGAGCGCCTCGGAGCAGGGGCCGGTGCGGCCGGTGTGGTTGCAGGGCTCGAGCGTGACGATCGCCGTCGCTCCGCGCGCCTCGCCCGGCGCGAGCTTCGAGAGGGCGTCCACCTCGGCGTGCGGCGTGCCCGCGCCGCGGTGCCAGCCCTCAGCGATGATCGAGCCGTCGCGGCCGAGCAGCACAGCGCCCACCTGCGGGTTCACACCGCGCGGACCGCGCTGTGCGATCGCCAGTGCCCGACGCATCGCGTCGTGTTCCGCCGTGCTCGCCATCCCGCCCCTCGTCTCGTCGTTCTCGACGCTCCGGGGCAGGGGAAGCGGCGACGCCTGTGGCGTCGCTGGTGTGCTGCCTCCCATCCGGACTAGCGACCGCGCTCCCGAAGGAACCCTGTCGCATCACCGTCGGTTCCGGAATTCCACCGGATCGGCCGCGGCGTCATCCGTAACGGATGCTGAAGCCTTGGCTCGCGGACTGTCACCGCCGGTTCGGATTCTCACCGACCCCGGAGCACGTTGATGCTCTCGAGTGTAGTCAACGCGACATCCGGCCATTCATTCCATGTCTTCGCATGAACTGCGGCCCCGTGCGCACCGGGCGTCGCTCGG
The DNA here is from genome assembly GCF_031085295.1 of Microbacterium psychrotolerans. GTDB lineage: Bacteria > Actinomycetota > Actinomycetes > Actinomycetales > Microbacteriaceae > Microbacterium > Microbacterium psychrotolerans. The sequence continues at coordinate 646,857 of NZ_JAVFWO010000003.1, forward strand.
CCCGATGTCCCGCCGCCGACGTAGCCTGGGAGGGGGATGGAGAGGCGATGAACACGGCGGGATCGATGCGGGCATTCGAGGAACTGGCAGCGCGGCCTTATGCGGACGTGCTAATCATCGGCGGCGGGATCAACGGGCTCGCGACGTTCCGCGACCTCGCCATGCAGGGCGTCGACGTCGCGCTCGTGGAGCGGGACGACTTCGTCAGCGGCGCGTCGGCGGCGTCATCGCACATGATCCACGGCGGCATCCGCTATCTCGAGAACGGCGAGTTCCGGCTCGTGCATGAGGCGGTGACCGAGCGCAACGCGCTGATGCGCATCGCCCCGCACTACGTGCGACCGCTGCAGACGACGATCCCGATCTTCTCCACGTTCTCGGGCGTGCTTTCGGCGCCGCTGCGGTTCCTGCGGCACGGCGGGGGCAAGCCGCGAGAGCGGGGTGCCGCCCTCATCAAGATCGGGCTCGTGATCTACGACTCGTTCTCGCGGGGCGGGGGAGTGTTCGGCGGCGGAACCGTGCCGCGCCACACCTTCCACGGACGCAAGCGGTCGCTCGCCCAGCTGCCGCTGCTGAACCCCGACGTCAAGTACACGGCGACCTATTGGGACGCGTCCCTGCACGATCCGGAACGGCTCGCCCTCGACGTGCTGCGCGACGGTCGGGCCGCGGGCGGCGACCGGGCGCGCGCCGCGAACTACACCGCTGCCGTGGGCGTCGATGCGGGACGGGTGGTGCTGCGCGACGCCGCCACGGGCGCGGAGACTCCGTTCACGGCATCCGTCGTGGTGAACGCGAGCGGCCCCTGGACGGATCAGACCAACCTCGCGCTGGGGGATCCGACCCGCTACATGGGCGGCACGAAGGGGTCCCACATCGTGCTCGACCACCCGCAGCTGCTCGCGGCGACCGGCGGCAGGGAGCTGTTCTTCGAGAACGAAGACGGTCGCATCGTGCTCATCTATCCGCTCAAGGGCCGGGTCCTCGTCGGCACGACCGACCTCGAGCACGACATGGGCGACCCGATCGTGTGCACCGAGGCCGAGGTCGACTACTTCATCGAGCTGATCGGCCAGGTTCTCCCCTCGATCGCGGTGGAGCGCTCGCAGATCGTCTACCGGTTCGCGGGCGTGCGTCCGCTGCCGGGGCACGGCGATGTCTCACCGGGGTTCGTCTCGCGTGACTACCGCGTCGAGTCGGCACCGCTCGTCGGCGGCGACACCACGGTGCTCAGCCTCGTCGGCGGCAAGTGGACGACCTTCCGCGCGTCGGCCGAGCACCTGGCCGACCTCGTTCTGGAGGCGCTCGCCCTGCCGCGCCGCCGCTCGACCCGGGGTGTTCCGATCGGCGGCGGCCGGGGCTTCCCAACGACCGAGCGCGCGCGTCAGCAATGGATCGCCGCGCACGCCGTCGATGTGCCGGCCGCGCGTGTCGCGACGCTGCTCGACCGCTACGGCACGGTGGCCGAGGCCGTGGTCGACGCGATCGCCGCCGATCCCGAGGATGCCGAGCTGGAGCACCTGCCGGGCTACAGCTCTGGGGAGCTGCGACACCTCGCGGCGACAGAGGATGTGGCGCACCTGGATGACGTCCTCCTGCGGCGCACCAGCATCGCCTTCATCGGCGCCGCCACGGACGAGGCGGTGGCGGAGGTCGCAGCAGCGATCGCCCCGGTGCTCGGCTGGGATGCTGCGCGCTCGGCCGTGGAGGTCGCACGCGGGCTCGCGCGCGTCCATGCCGCCGATCCGACCTGGGCGCCGGCGCCGGCGCGATAGCCTGACCGCACCCGGGCGCAGCCCGCGGCACCGAGGGCGATGCCGCCCACCGACGAAGGAGACGACGTTGCCCGACCACGTGCTGTCCATCGATCAGGGCACGACTTCGACACGTGCGATCGTGTTCGACGCCGAGGGCGCGGTGGTGGCCGTGTCGCAGCGCGAGCACGAGCAGATCTTCCCCCGTGCGGGGTGGGTCGAGCACGACCCGGTGGAGATCTGGACCAGCACCGAGTGGGTGATCGCGTCGTGCCTGACGCGTGCCGGGATCGGTGCCGCCCAGGTGGCCGCCATCGGCGTGACGAACCAGCGCGAGACCGCCATCGTCTGGGAGAAGCGGACCGGCCGGCCTGTGCACAACGCGCTCGTCTGGCAGGACACGCGCACTCAGCCGCGCATCGACGAGATGACGAAGGAGGACGGCGCCGACCGGTTCGCCGATACGACCGGGCTGCCGCTGGCCACCTACTTCTCCGCGTCGAAGGTGGCGTGGATCCTGGACAATGTTCCGGGCGCCCGCGCAGCCGCGGAGGCCGGGGAGCTGCTGTTCGGCACTCCTGACACCTGGGTGGTGTGGAACCTCACCGGCGGTGCGCGGGGCGGCATCCACGTGACGGACGTGACCAACGCGTCGCGGACGCTCCTGATGGACCTGCGCACGCTCGACTGGTCCGACGACCTCCTGGCCACCTGGCGCATCCCGCGGGCCATGATGCCCGCCATCCGGTCGTCGTCCGAGGTCGTCGGGCACTCGCAGCTGCCGTCGGTCCTCGACGGCGTGCCGATCGCCGGCATCCTCGGCGACCAGCAGGCGGCGACGTTCGGGCAGGCCGCCTTCGACGCAGGGGAGTCCAAGAACACGTACGGCACCGGCAACTTCCTCCTCGTGAACACCGGGACAGAGATCGTGCGCTCGGCCAACGGCCTCATCACGACCGTCGGCTACCGCATCGGCGACGAGCCGGCACGGTACGCGCTCGAGGGGTCGATCGCGGTCACGGGCTCGCTCGTGCAGTGGCTGCGCGACAACCTCGGCATCATCCACCGCTCGGAGGACGTCGAGACGTTGGCCGCCAGCGTCGACGACAACGGCGGAGCCTACTTCGTGCCCGCGTTCTCCGGACTGTTCGCCCCGTACTGGCGGCCCGACGCGCGGGGCGCGCTCGTCGGACTGACCCGATACGTCAACAAGGCGCACATCGCCCGTGCCGCGCTGGAGTCGACCGCCTTCCAGACCCGCGACGTCATCGAAGCCGTGGTCGAGGACACGGGCCGGACGCTCGACGAGCTGCGCGTGGACGGCGGCATGACCCGCGACGACCTGCTCATGCAGTTCCAGGCCGACATCCTCGGCATCCCCGTCGTGCGCCCCGAGGTCGTCGAGACGACGGCGCTCGGCGCCGCCTACGCGGCCGGGCTCGCGACCGGCGTATGGAGCGGGCTGGACGAGCTGCGGACGCACTGGCGCGAAGACGTGCGCTTCGAGCCGCGGATGCCGGAGGACGAGCGCGAGCGGCGCTACCGCCAGTGGCGCAAGGCCGTGTCGAAGTCGCTGGACTGGGTCGACGACGACGCGCGTCTGCTCATGGGCACGACCGGGAGCTGAGGCGCTACTTCAGCAGCCGTGACAGCCGCCGGTCGGCGAGGATCTTGCCGCCGGTCTGGCAAGTCGGGCAGTACTCGAGGGAGTTGTCGGCGAAGAACACGCTGCGCACCTCGTCACCGCACACCGGGCACGTCTCCCCGCGGCGTCCGTGCACCTGCATGCCCCGCCGCTTGGCGTCCTTGAGCTCGGCCGGCGGCTTGCCGGACGCCTCGGCGACGGCATCCGTCAGCGTCTCGGTCATCGCGTCGAACAGGCGGGTGATGTCGTCGTCGCCGAGGGAGGAGGCCAGCGCGTAGGGCGACATCTTCGCCGCGTGCAGGATCTCGTCGGAGTAGGCGTTGCCGACGCCCGCGATGATCGCCTGGTCGCGCAGCACGCCTTTGATCTGGGTGCGCCGGCCCTCGAGGAGCGAGGCGAAGACGTCGCGCGTGAACGAGGGCTCGAGCGGGTCGGGGCCGAGCCGCGCGATGCCGGGCACGTCCGCGGGGTCGCGCACGACGTACACCGCCAGCGACTTCTTGGTGCCCGCTTCGGTGAGGTCGAATCCTGCACCGTCCGACAGGGCGACCCGCAGCGCGATCGGCGTCTTGCCCGGCCGGATGACGGTCTTCGGCAGCTCGTCGTACCAGCGCAGCCAGCCCGCCTTGGCGAGATGGAAGACGAGGTGGGGACCGGTCGTCGACAGGTCGACGAATTTGCCGTGGCGTGAGGCGCCGGTGATCTCCAGCCCATGGAGGGAGTCGATCGGCGGGTCGTACGTCTTCAGCGCCGCGATGTTCGCGACCGTCGCGCGCGCGATGCGCACACCGGTGAGGCGCTCGCGGAGGAAGTCGACGAGTCCCTGCACCTCGGGCATCTCGGGCATGCGCTCATCCTGCCACGCAGCGGCGACACGTGGGCGGTTGCCTCAGGCGGGAAGCACCGGCCACGGCTGCGGACGCCTGTCGTCTGAGGAGAGCAGGCTCGCGATCCAGCCGTCGTCGCGGCCGTGGGAGCTCATGAGCGCTTGGCGTAGCAGCCCCTCGTAGCGGAATCCCAGGGCCATGGCGGCTTTCGCCGAAGCGACGTTGCCTGCCACGGCGCGCCATTCGATGCGGTCCAGGGCGAGTCCTTCGGCGGAGAATCCCCACTCGATCGCGGCCTTGGCCGCCTCCCGGAGGCGACCAGCCCCACGCGCCTCCGGCGCCATCCAATACCCGATCTCACCGGCGCCCCTGCCGTCGACCCGGTAGAAGCCGATTGTCCCGACGAGGCGCCCGCCGTCGCGGATGGCCCAGGTGAGGTGCTGACCGGCCTCCCACTCTCCGGGGATCCGCGCCACGAATTCGACCGCATGCCGTCTCTCGTACGGCACGGGCACGGGCGTATAGCGCTGGATGTCGGCATCCTGGCACGCCCGATGGATCGCGTCGACGTCCTCCTGCCGTGGCAGCGACAGCTCGAGGCGGGGCGTACGAAGGATGACCGGCTCCACGCGGTCACCCTACTGCGCCGCTTCCGATCCGCCGGCTGGCGGTCAGCGCCGCGTCACAACTCCACCCGGAGCTGGGCGCAGGCGTCAGGTGGGCCTGCCGTCGACGCCGATGGCGGAGTTGTGGCTCGGGGAGCCCCGCTGTCACCCCTCCTCCTCAGCAGCGGATGCGAGCGGCGCGTCCACAGATTCTCGTGGGCCCGCCGACCAGCCGGCGCCGGTGCCAGAGGATGCCGACGTGATCGGAGAGCGCGAGGTGCTGACGCGGGCGCAGCTCATGGCCGGTGGGCTGAGCAGGCGCGGCCTCGTGCGCGCCCTGAACGAGGGCGTCATCGTGCGTGCCCGCCGCGACCAGTACGTCTCGGCGGCAGCACCCTCCGCAGTGGTGCAAGCGGTGCGCATCGGGGGCCGAGTCACCTGCCTGTCCCTTCTTCAGCTGCTCGGCGTCTTCGTCTTCGCGAATGATGTGGTCCACGTGCACATACCGCGCGGCGCCTCGCGTCTGCGTTCACCGGAGTCCGTTGCGAAGCCGCTCGGCGCACGGGGCCGGCGGAGGGCGCGCTTGCACTGGTGGCCGCTCAGTGCGACGCCGCCCGCTCACTCGGCGTGCACCGGCATCGTCGACGCACTCGCCCATGCGGTGCGGTGCCAGCCCCCGCGTCAGGCGATCGCGACCCTCGACAGCGCGCTGAACAAAGGCCTCATCGGGTTCGCGGACGTAGAGGATCTCTTCGCCCTGCTGCCGCGGAAGTACCGCGTGCTCCGATCACTGATCGATGGAAGAGCCCAGGCGGGAACGGAGACCCTGATGCGTCTCATGGTGCGGGGGCTCGGTCATGAGGCTGTTCCACAGGTGCACTTTGCGCGGTTCGGCTTCGTCGACCTCGTCGTCGACGGCTGGCTCGTCGTCGAATGCGACAGCAGAGCCTTCCACTCGGACTGGGCACAGCAGGTCAAGGACCGCGCTCGCGACCTGGAACTCGCCAAGCTCGGCTACGTGACCCTGCGCTTCACAGCTGCGCAGATCCTCCATCAACCCGACGATGTGCTCGCGGCTCTGCGCGGGATGCTCGGGGCGGGCCGTCGAAAGCCGCCGCCGAGGAACTGAAGTTGCGCCTCTCCGGGCAACAACTCCGCCAGAATCCGTGCCGACCCTCTCTGGGACGGCGGCCGGGCCGAAGCGGGCGGAGTCACGACACGGCGCACGCCTGCCGTTGACGCAGCCTGGCCTGGTCAGCTGCACCGGTCCAGCGATCAGCGAGTGCGGCGGAGGAGGCCGACCTTGTCGTAGACGTCGGCGAGGGTGCGGTTCGCGACTGCCTCGGCCTTCGCGGCATTCGCGGCGAGCACGCGATCGAGCTCGGCGGGATCGTCGAGCAGCTCGAGCGCGCGCTGCCGCACGGGCCCGAACTCGTTCACCACGACCTCGGCGAGGCCCTTCTTGAAGTCGCCGTAGCCGCGGCCCGCGTACTCGTCCTCGATCGCCGGGATCTGACGGCCCGTCAGGGCGGCATAGATCACCAGCAGGTTCGAGACGCCCGGCTTGGCCTCACGGTCGTAGCGCACCGACCCCTCGGAATCGGTGACGGCGCGCATGATCTTCTTCGCCGACACGGCCGGGTCGTCCAGCATCCACAGGACACCGGCATCCGACTCCGCCGACTTCGACATCTTCGCCGTGGGGTTCTGCAGGTCGTAGATGCGCGCCGTCTCCTGCTGGATCACCGGCATCGGAACGGCGAACGTCTGTCCGTAGCGGCTGTTGAAGCGCTCGGCGAGGTCGCGCGTGAGCTCGACGTGCTGCTTCTGGTCGTCGCCGACCGGGACGATGTCGGTCTGGTACAGCAGGATGTCGGCGGCCATCAGCACCGGGTACGTGAAGAGCCCGACCGAGGTGACCTCCGAGCCGTAGCGCTGCGACTTGTCCTTGAACTGCGTCATGCGCCCGGCCTCGCCGAAACCGGTGACCGTGGACAGGATCCACGCGAGCTCCGCGTGGGCCGGCACGTGCGACTGCACGTACAGCGCCGACTTCGACGGCTCGATGCCGGCGGCGATGTACTGCGCTGCGGTGCGGCGGGTCTTCTCGCGGAGCTCCGCCGGATCGTTCGGCTGCGTGAGCGCGTGGAGGTCGACCACCGAGAAGAACGCGTCGTACGACTCCTGCAGATCGCGCCACTGCATGAGGGCCCCGATGTAGTTGCCGATCTGGAGCGAGTCGGCGGAGGGCTGCATGCCGGAGTACAGGCGCGGTTTGCTCATCCGGCAAGTCTATAAAGCGGATGCCGCACCCCTGCGCGGCCGGCGGTCCCCGCCTGCCGTTCCGGCGCACGTCGGGCCGGAAGGCGGCTCAGCCGGCCCGGCGTTCGAGCCCTTCGAGCAGGATGTCGAGGGCGAACTCGAACTCGGTGCGGTCGTCGCACCAGCCGAGCGTGCCGACCTCGTCGTCGTGGACGACGTCCTGCAGCATGGCCTGCACGTTCGGCATGAGCCCGCCGAGCTCGGCAGCGGCGGTGGCGTCGGGCTCGCCGTCCGCACCCTGCGGATCGTCGAGGATGAGCTCCTGAGAGAAGCCGAACTGGCGGCTCCCGAGCGTGTGCATGGCGTGGTGGATGAGATCCCACGACAGCCCGCCCGACCTCATGACGCCGACGTTCGTGTCGACCCAGCCGGCGAAAGCCGGCGTCATCGTGCCGCGGGACTCGAGAGCGCGCGGCGCCCACGGATGCTGCAGCAGCACCTCACGGGCGGCGAGGATGCGCGCGCGCAGGTGCTCGCGCCACGACGACGGAGGCGGAGTGGTCGCCGCTGCGGCATGGCGCGCGACGTCTTCGAAGACGAGGTCGAGAGCACCGGTGACCACGGCGTCCTTGCCGCGCACGTGGTAGTAGATCGACATCGGCTCGACGCCGAGCTGCTGCGCGAGCCGGCGCATGGTCAGCGCATCGATGCCGCCGTCGTCGGCGAGGCGGATCGCCTCGCGCAGTACCCGTTCGCGTGACAGGGGCTCCCGGCGGGAAGCCGTCGCGACCGTCGTCATCTGCCACCTCCTGGGACCACGCTACCGCCCGGACGCCCGAGCGGTGGAGATCACGCAGGGTCTGGACAGCACACGCGGATCCCGGTACCTTACGTCGTAAGTCATACAGTGTAAGGCTGGGCAGAGGGAGGACGACACATGAACACGACCGAGAAGACGGCGCCCCGCACCGAGGGGTCCGCCGGGGGCGTCGCAGGCGACGCCACGACCATGCGCGCTGCCGTGTACGACCGCTTCGGCGGACCCGACGTCGTGTCGGTCGAGCGGATGCCGCGCCCCACTCCCGCCGACGATCAGCTGCTCGTCCGCCTGCACGCCGCGAGCGTGAGCGTCGCCGACCACCGGGTGCGTGCGCGCGACGTGCCCCGGGGGCTGCGACTGCCCACGATGTTCGCGCTCGGCTGGCGTCGGCCGACGCATCGCGTCCTCGGGATGGACGGCGCCGGCGTCGTCGAGGCGGTCGGTGCCGGCGTCGCCGACTTCGCCGTCGGGGATCGCGTGGTCCTTCTGCGTGGTGCCGCGTTCGGCTGCCACGCCGAGTACGCCGTGGTCCGTGCCGCCGGCGCGGTCGCACGGATCCCCGATGAGCTCACGTTCGTCGACGCCGCGGCTCTGCCGTTCGGCTTCGGCACCGCGCAGGTGTTCCTGGAAGCGGGCGGCATCGCGCAGGGCGACGACGTGCTCGTGAACGGCGCGTCGGGTGCGGTGGGGTCGGCCGCGGTCCAGCTCGCGAAGCGCCGCGGGGCGCGCGTGACCGGCGTGTGCAGCGCAGGCAACGCCGAGCTGGTCCGCGACCTCGGCGCGGAGCGCGTCATCGACTACGCCCGCGAGGACTTCACGTCATCGGGCGCACGATACGACGCTGTCGTGGAGTGCGTCGGCAACGCGCCGTATCGGCGTGCGCGTCGCGCGATCCGTCGTGGGGGAGTGCTCCTGCTAGTCATCGCCGACCTCGCCGGGATAGTCGGCTCGAAGCTGCGACCCGTGCGCCACGGCATCCGTCGCGTGCAGGACACCGGCGCGGTGACCGGCACTCACCTCGCCGAGTTCGCTCGGCTCGCCGCGGCCGGCGACGTGCGCCCGGTGATCGACCGCGTGTACCCGCTCGACCGGATCCGCGAGGCGCACGCCTACGTCGACGGCGGGCACAAGCGCGGGAACGTGATCGTCACCCTCGCGGATCCCTCGTGAGGCCTCGCGGCCGGCGCGTCGTCCTGCGGGCGCGGCTTGCACGGCCGCTCAGCGCTCAGCGCCCGAGCGTGTAGTCCGCGACGACGGGGGAGTGATCGCTCCACCGGGTGTCCCACGACGGCGCGCGCACGACGCGGTAGTCCACGACCCGGTCCCCGAGCGCGGGCGTCGCGAGGTGGTAGTCGATCCGCCACCCGGCGTCGTTGTCGAACGCGCGCCCGCGCATCGACCACCAGGTGTACGGGCCGTCGACGTCGCCGTGGAAGCGACGCCCGATGTCGACCCAGCCGAGGCCCGGTCCCCGCGACCCGTCGGCACCGGTCACCTCGGCGCCCTCTTCTCCGAAGAAACGGTCGAAGTACGCACGCTCGCGCGGGAGGAAGCCGGCCTTCTTGACGTTGCCCTTCCAGTTGCGGATGTCGAGCTCGCGGTGGCCGACGTTCAGGTCGCCCATCACGAGCGCGAGCGGCGACGCGGCCTTCAGCTGCGGCATCCGCTTCTCCATCGCGTCGAGGAAGGCCCACTTCGCGTCCTGCTTCGGAGTGTCGGCCTCGCCGGTGTGCACGTAGGCGCTCACCACGATGAGCCGCTCGCCGTCGATGTCGAAGTCGGCCTCGATCCAGCGGCCCGCGCTGTCGAGCACCTCGGCGGCGTCGTCGGCGGCCGGGCCGAGAACGCGTCGCACCTCGATCGAGGGGACGCGGCTTGCGACCGCCACGCCGGCACGGCCCTTGGACAGGGCCTCGTCGTTGACGATCTCCCAGCCCGGGAGCGCCGCGCGCAGCTCCTCTTCGGTGGCGCGCACCTCCTGCAGGGCCATCACGTCGATGTCGGCGGCATCGAGCCAGTCGATCATGCCCTTCCGTGTGGCGGCGCGGATTCCATTGACGTTGACAGAGGCGATGCGAACACGGCGAGACACGACGGCAAGACTATCCGGCGCCGCCGACACTCATTCGAACAGGCTGCCGGGCTTCTTCGCCGGAGCGGCCGGGGCGGCGGCCTCGACCTGGGCGAGCTCCTCCTCCGCGTCTCGCAGTGCGCGGTCGGCCGCCCATCGCCGGTACCAGGGGGCGGTGTCGCGCGACTCCTGCGCGGTGCGCAGTCGCACCCGCGCCGCCACGAGCAGCGCCGCGTGCTCCGCGGCGAGCCGCTCGGCCTCCGTCTGCGGCAGCAGCGGGATCTCCTCGTCCTTCGCCGCGACCGCGATCCACGCCGCGGCGACAAGCATGATGATGCCGATGAGGCGGAACCACAGCAGCAGGCCGACGAAGATCGCGAACGTCGCCAGCAGGGCGTTCGTGGGCGTATAGATGAACAGCCAGCCGGTGAACAGCTGCAGCACGGTGATCGCGCCGCCGCCGAGGAGGGCCCCGGGCCAGATCCGGCGCCACGGCAGCTTCGTCCCGGTGAGGAAGCGGATGAGCCCCCCGAGAGCCGCGCTGTAGATCGCGAACGAGATCACGATCGTGCCGGCGCTCGCGGTCGCGTTGACCCAGCTCGATGCGTTCGTCCAGCCGAAGAAGTCGAACACCCAGCTGAGCGCCCACGTGCCGATCGACGTGGCTGCGAAACCGAGGACCAGCGCGAGTGCGAACAGGCCGGCGCCCACGAGATCGCGCGCCTTGAGGTAGAAGTAACTGCGCAGGTCGGGGGGCAGCCCGAAGATGTCGCGCACGGCGCGACGGGCGAACGTGACAAAGCCGATGGCGGTCCAGATCAGCGTGCCGAGGGCGATGATGCCCGTGATGCCGAGGACGCCGGCGTTGCTGGTCGCGATCTCGGTCACCTGATCGGGAGTGAAGAGCCCGCCTTCGTCGGCGATGAGGCCGGGGACGTAGAGGTTGATCAGGTTGATCAGCCCATCGACGGCATCCGCACTGCCGCCGAGCCAGAGCCCCGTGATCGCGAACGCGACGTAGATGGCGGCGAAGGTCGCGAACAGCGCCTGGTAGCTGACTCCCGCGGCGAGCAGGAAGCCGTTGTGCTGCAGGAAGTGACGCCACACCCGCACCGGGAACCACGCCAGGGTGCGCTGCGTCAGCGCGGTCGCTCTGCTGAGGGGCTGGTCGAACCGCTCGCGCAGGTTCTCCTGCGTCGCCTCCCAGCGCTCCCGGAGCGACTCCTCTTCGCGTTGCGCGGCATCCGCCTGATCGCGGGCCTCGTCGTGCTCCTTCGCACGCGCACGATCCCGTCTGCGCGCGTCGTCCCGTTGGCTCACGGAAGCCAGAGTATCGACTGCCGGATGCCGCACCGCGCCGCGTGGCGGCATCCGCCCGGCGAATCGGGGAGAGCGTCTACGCGCGTCCGCGCAGGACGGCCTGCTTGACCTCGGCGATCGCCTTCGTCACCTCGATGCCGCGGGGGCATGCCTCGGTGCAGTTGAAGGTGGTGCGGCAGCGCCACACGCCTTCCTTGTCGTTGAGGATGTCGAGGCGCACGTCGCCGGCGTCGTCGCGCGAGTCGAAGATGAAGCGGTGCGCATTGACGATCGCGGCGGGGCCGAAGTACTGCCCGTCGGTCCAGAACACCGGGCACGACGACGTGCATGCCGCGCACAGGATGCACTTCGTGGTGTCGTCGAAGACCTCGCGGTCGACGATCGACTGGATGCGCTCCTTGCCGGGCTCGGGCTTCGAGTTGGCGATGAGGAACGGCTGCACCTCGCGGTACGACGCGAAGAACGGCTCCATGTCGACGACGAGGTCCTTCTCGAGGGGCAGGCCCTTGATCGCCTCGACGTAGATCGGCTGCGAGATGTCGAGATCCTTGATGAGGGTCTTGCATGCGAGCCGATTGCGTCCGTTGATGCGCATCGCGTCCGAGCCGCAGATGCCGTGCGCGCAGGAGCGGCGGAACGTCAGCGAGCCGTCGACCTCCCACTTGATCTTGTGGAGGGCGTCCAGCACGCGGTCGGTCGAGTACAGCTCGACGTCGTAGTCGACCCAGCGCGGCTCCTCGTCGACCTCCGGGTTGAAGCGGCGGATGATGAAGGTCACCAGGAACGACTGGATGCCGGTGTCGTTGGCGGCCTCCTCCGCGCGGGCGGGTGCGTCCGCGTCGGTGCGCTCGATGACGTCCGTGACCGAGGTCGACATCAGTACTTCCTCTCCATCGGCGGGTAGTTCAACTCGCCCTTCTCGTTCTTCGTGAAGACGACGGGCTTCCACCCCAGGCGGATGTGGTCCTCGGCGCTCGAGGAGTGCGGGTCACCCGACAGATACGCCATGGTGTGCTGCATGTAGTTCTCGTCGTCGCGCTTGGGATAGTCGTCGCGCATGTGGCCGCCGCGGCTCTCCTTGCGGTTGCGCGCGGTCACGACGACCACCTCGGCGATGTCGAGGAGGAATCCGAGCTCCACGGCCTCGAGCAGGTCGGTGTTGTACCGCTTGCCCTTGTCGTCGACGTGGATGTTCTTGAAGCGCTCGCGCAGCTCCTCGATGACCTCGAGGACCTCGCCGAGCGACTCGTCGGTGCGGAACACCTGGGCCTTGCGGTCCATCTCGTCCTGCAGCGTCTTGCGGAGCACGGCGATGCGCTCGGTGCCCTGGTTGTTGCGCAGGCCTTCGATGAGTCCGCGCACCTCGGCGGCGGGGTCCTCGGGGAGCGGCACGAAGTCGGCGGTCTTGACGTACTCGACGGCGTTGCGGCCGGCGCGCTTGCCGAACACGTTGATGTCGAGCAGCGAGTTGGTGCCCAGGCGGTTCGAGCCGTGCACCGACACGCAGGCGCACTCGCCGGCGGCGTACAGGCCCGGCACGACGGTGGTGTTGTCGTTCAGCACCTGCGCGTCGTTGTTGGTCGGGATGCCGCCCATCGCGTAGTGCGCGGTCGGCATGACCGGCACGGGCTCGACGACGGGGTCGACGCCGAGGTAGGTCCGGGCGAACTCGGTGATGTCGGGGAGCTTCGTCTCGAGCACCTCGGCGCCCAGGTGGGTGCAGTCCAGGAGGACGTAGTCGCGGTGCGGGCCAGCGCCCCGGCCTTCGGCGACCTCCTGCACCATGCAGCGACTGACGATGTCGCGCGGCGCGAGGTCCTTGATGGTGGGGGCGTAGCGCTCCATGAAGCGCTCGCCCGAGACGTTGCGCAGGATCGCTCCCTCACCGCGGGCGCCCTCCGTGAGGAGGATGCCGAGCCCGGCAAGGCCGGTCGGGTGGAACTGGAAGAACTCCATGTCTTCCAGCGGGAGGCCCTTGCGCCAGATGATGCCCACACCGTCGCCGGTGAGGGTGTGCGCGTTCGAGGTCGTCTTGAAGATCTTGCCGAAGCCGCCGGTCGCGAAGATCACGGCCTTCGCCTGGAAGACGTGCAGCTCGCCGGTCGCGAGCTCGTACGCCACGACGCCGGCGATCTGCTTGTCCTTGCCCTCGCCGACCGTGATCAGGTCGAGCACGTAGAACTCGTTGAAGAAGTTGATGCCCAGCTTCACGCAGTTCTGGAACAGCGTCTGCAGGATCATGTGCCCCGTGCGGTCGGCGGCGTAGCACGCGCGACGCACGGGGGTCTTGCCGTGGTCGGCGGTGTGGCCGCCGAAGCGCCGCTGGTCGATCTTGCCCTCGGGCGTCCGGTTGAACGGCAGGCCCATGTTCTCGAGGTCGATGACCGCGTCGATGGCCTCCTTGGCGAGGATCTCGGCCGCATCCTGGTCGACGAGGTAGTCACCGCCCTTGACGGTGTCGAAGGTGTGCCACTCCCACGAGTCCTCTTCGACGTTGGCCAGCGCTGCCGCCATGCCTCCCTGCGCCGCACCGGTGTGCGAGCGCGTGGGGTACAGCTTCGAGATGACTGCCGTCCTCGCACCCGGCCCGGCCTCGATGGCCGCGCGCATGCCGGCGCCGCCGGCTCCCACGATGACGATGTCGAACTGGTGGTAGTGGACGCCGTCTTTGACGTAGCTCGCAGTGTTCTCGGTGCCGGCAGGGGTCTCAGTGCTCACGCTGGATGCTTTCGGTGGTCGATGCTCGGGGGGCGCCCGAACGCTATGCGCAGATTCCGATGATGAGGTCGGACGCGGTGTCGGCGTCGAAGCCGATGCACGGGTCGAAGGTGAACACGACCAGCGTGCCCAGCACGATGAGGAACGCCGCGGCGAGCCACAGCACCCACACCAGCACGCGACGCGTCGTCGGGTGCGTGACGTAGTCGTTGACGATCGTGCGCATGCCGTTGGCGCCGTGGATCAGCGCGAGCCACAGCATCAGCACGTCCCACCACTGCCAGAACGGCGAGGCGTACTTGCCCGCAACGAAGGCGAAGTCGATGCCGTGGATGCCCTCGCCGAGCATGAGGTTCACGAAGAGGTGGCCGAAGATGAGGACCACGAGCAGCACGCCTGAGGCGCGCATGTAGATCCAGCCCCACTTCTCGAGGTTGGGGCCCTTTCGCCGGACGGGCGAGTACGGGGTGCGGGGGTCGGCGATCGCGGTCATCAGTGACCTCCTCCCGGAGCGAAGGCGAGCATGAGATGACGCGGCGCGAAGCCGAGCATCGTCACGACCCACAGCCCGAGGACGCCCCACCACAGCTGGCGCTGGTGGCGGGTCGCCCACGACCAGAAGTCGACCAGGATGATGCGCAGACCGTTGTAGGCGTGGTACGCGATGGCGCCCACGAGTGCGACCTCGCCGAGGGCCATCACCCAGTTCTTGTAGGTGCCGATGACCGCGTCGTACGCCTCGGGGGAGACCCGGATGAGGGCCGTGTCGAGGACATGGACGAGCAGGAAGAAGAAGATCGCGACGCCGGTGATGCGGTGCAGCACCCACGACCACATGCCTTCGTTCCCGCGATACAGCGTGCCGCGGGGGACTCGGGAAGTGGTCTCGGATACCGACGGTGTGACGCGTGCTGGTGCAGACACGGCCGTCCTCCTTGGATCGAAACACGGTGGGGCTGACCTCTGACTGCGAGGACGGCCCCCGAAGAGGGCCCGTAGCGGTGCGCTTCGGGCCGTCGGCGTCACGCGGGCGCTGCGACCATCCTATTCCCGTCGCGATGCGGTGGGGGATTAGGTGGCCCTAACTTCTCTCGACGTCGAGAGATCTCGGAGCGCATCGCCGGTCCCGTGGAAAACACTCCGAAACCCTTTGCCCTGTCCGAAAGTGCCGCCTAGCGTTTGTTGTACGCAAAAACATATGTGCCGCTCAGGCGACGCGTATGACCGACAACGATGTCAGGAGTTCCCCAATGCGCCGATCTCTCCGATCACTCGTGGTGGCCACCGCCGCCGCTGCCCTGGTACTGCCCCTCTGGGGCGCGACCGCAGCGAATGCCGAGCCGCCCGGATACAGCCACGCCGACAAGGACACCCTGCGCAACCAGGCGCCGCGCGACCTCGCCATCGGCAGTGCCGTCTGGGGCAAACGGGACCTCGTCGACTACGACCGCAGCGCCCCCACCGAGTACCAGCAGGTCCTGAGCGCCCAGTTCTCGTCGCTGACTCCCGAGAACGACATGAAGTGGGATGCCGTCCACCCGGCTCCGGACGTGTACGACTTCTCGTCCGCCGACGCACTGGTCGCCTTCGCGAAGGCGAACCACCAGCAGGTGCGCGGCCACACGCTGCTGTGGCACAGCCAGAACCCGGCCTGGGTGACCGCGGCGAGCCAGACGTGGACGTGCGACCAGGCGCGTGCCGTGCTCGAGGACCACATCCGCACCGTGGTCGGCCACTTCAAGGGCGAGATCTACGAGTGGGATGTCGCGAACGAGATCTTCCAGGACACGTGGGACAACGGCGGGGTGCGGCTGCGCACCGAGGCGAACCCGTTCCTCAAGGCCTGCGCCGCGGACCCGATCGCGCTCCTCGAGGACGCGTTCCGCTGGGCGCACGAGGCCGACCCCGAGGCGGTGCTGTTCCTCAACGACTACAACGCCGAGGGCATCAACGAGAAGACCGACGCCTACTACGCGCTCGCACAGCGGATGCTGGCCGACGGCGTGCCGCTGGGCGGTTTCGGCGCCCAGGGCCACCTGAGCCTGCTGTACGGCTTCGACACCTCGATCCAGGCGAACTTCGAGCGCTTCGCCGCGCTGGGACTGCAGGTGGCGGTGACGGAGGCGGACGTCCGCATCCCGCTGCAGGCGGGTGAGACCGGCCCGACGCCCGAGCAGGTCGCCGTGCAGGCCGAGCGCTACGACGCCATGCTGGAGGCGTGCCTGAACGTGACCGCCTGCTCGTCGTTCACGGTGTGGGGCTTCCCGGACGCCAACTCCTGGGTTCCCGACGTGTTCCCGGGTGAGGGCTGGGCGACGATCCTCGAGGACGACTACTCGCCGAAGCCCGCGTTCGACGCGATGCTCGAGTCCCTGCGCGAGGCGACGCCGGGCACCTCTCCGCGTCACGGCTGAACCGGGTGCGACGGCGGCCGGCCGCGAGGTCGGCCGCCGTCGCGCGCGCGGGTTGGCGGTAGCCTCAGAGACATGCCAGGACCCATCGACGACTTCTACGCCGTGATTCCCGCAGGCGGCATCGGCAGCCGGCTGTGGCCGCTGTCGCGTGCCGACGCGCCGAAGTTCCTCCACGACCTCACCGGCTCGGGGCAGACCCTGCTGCGCGACACCTGGGACCGGCTCGAGCCGCTCGCCGGCCCCGATCGCATCTCCGTCGTGACGGGCCGCGCGCACCGCGCGGCGGTGGAGCGGGAACTCCCCGGCATCGCCGACAAGAACGTCTTCCTGGAATCCGAGCCTCGTGACTCGACGGCGGCGATCGGCCTCGCAGCAGCGATCCTCTCGCGCCGGGAGCCCGACGTCATCATCGGCTCGTTCGCCGCGGATCACGTCATCCGCGTGCCGCAGCTGTTCGAGTGGGCGGTGAACCAGGCGGTCGCCACTGCGCGCGAAGGGTACATCTGCACCATCGGCATCCAGCCGTCCGAGCCGTCGGTGGGCTTCGGTTACATCAAGAAGAGCGACGCGCTGTCGATCGACGGCGCGCCCGAGGCCGCGCTGGTGGAGAGCTTCGTCGAGAAGCCCGACCTCGATACGGCGAAGGAGTACTTCGCCGACCGCAACTACCTCTGGAACGCGGGCATGTTCATCTCGCGCGCCGACGTGCTCCTCGGCGAGATCGCCGAGAACGAGCCGCAGCTGTATGCGGGACTCATGGATCTGGCCGAGGCATGGGACGACCGCGATGAGCGCGGGCCCGTCGTCGACCGGGTGTGGCCGACGCTCAAGAAGATCGCGATCGACTACACGGTCGCCGAGCCTGCGGCCGCGAAGGGTCGCCTCGCGGTCATCCCCGGCCACTTCGACTGGGACGACGTCGGAGACTTCGCGAGCCTGGCCAAGCTCAACTCGCACGGCCGCAAGAACGACCTCGCCATCCTCGGCGAGAACGCCCGCATCCTCTCCGACGCCGCCAGCGGCATCGTGGTCAGCCAGACGCGACGCGTCATCAGCCTGATCGGCGTGCGCGACATCGTCGTGGTCGACACCGAGGACGCGCTCTTGGTGACGACGAGCGAGCACGCGCAGCGCGTGAAGGGCGTGGTCGACGCGCTCAAGCTGAGCGGGCGCGGCGAAGTCCTCTGACGCGCCGCGCAGCCGGCCACGCGACCCGTCGCGCCGGGCGTGGCAAGGGACCCGCCGGCTCGCCGCCGGCGGCGGCATCCGCTCTCCTCATGGCGCCGCGTATTGCGTCTTTGTAACCTTTCGCGAACAGGGGCCCATGGAGTATGCAACCGCGCCGTCACAGTGGGTAACTTTGTGCAGTCCCCGTGAAGGACGCGGGGGAATGTAGTGGAGGCTGAGTTGACCATCTCACGCACCAAGAAGCTTGTCGGCGTCACAGCCGCCGCGGGCATTCTGCTGGCCCTCGCGGGCTGCGGCTCCGCGCCCGAGACGAGCCCGACCGAGGGTGGGGACGCCGGGCCCGCCGTCGAGGGCTTCACCCCGTGCATCGTCTCCGACGACGGTGGCTTCAACGACAAGTCGTTCAACCAGTCGGCACTCGAAGGCATGCAGAAGGCTGCCGACGAGCTGGGCGTCGAACTCATCGACGTCGAGTCGTCGTCGCAGAACGACTACGCGCCGAACCTCGAGAACCTGGTCTCGGAAGGCTGCACGTTCATCGTCTCGGTCGGCTTCAAGCTCTCCGCCGACACCGTGGCCTCGGCGCTGGCGAACCCCGACCTCGAGTACGCGATCATCGACGACTGGGCCGACAACACCGGCGCCACCGGCGACGACGGCAAGGACACCGGCGACGGCGAGACCGACGCGCCGAACATCAAGCCCCTCATGTTCGACACGGTGCAGGCCGCGTACCTCGGCGGCTACGCCGCGGCCGCATGGTCGGCGCAGTCCGGCGTGAACAACGTCGGCACCGTCGGCGGCATCCCGATCCCGCCCGTGACGATCTTCATGGACGGCTTCGTCGACGGCGTCGAGAAGTACAACGAGGACAAGGGCGCCTCCGTCGCCACGTACGGCTGGGATGTCGCTGCCCAGACCGGCCAGTTCACGTTCAACTTCGAGGCGAACGACGACTCGAAGCAGGCCATGCAGACCGCGCTCGACCAGGGCGTCGACGTGCTCCTGCCCGTCGGCGGCCCGATCTACCAGAGCGCCGCACAGGCCATCCGCGACACCGACAACGGCGCCGTGATGCTGGGCGTCGACTCCGACCTGGCCGTCGCCGACCCGTCGGTCGCCGACCTGGTGCTGGTCTCGATCATGAAGCGCATCGACAGCGCGGTCTACGAGGCGACCATGCAGGCCGCCGCGGACGAGTTCGACGTCGCTCCGTACGTCGGCACGCTCGACAACGACGGCGTCGGCCTCTCCGGCTTCGGCTCGTTCGAGTCGCAGCTGCCGGACGGCCTCCTCGACGAGCTCGACGCTCTGAAGGAGCAGATCATCTCGGGCGACCTCGAGGTGACCTCGCCCAGCTCGCCGTAATCCGAGCGCAGACATGCCGCGGCCGGGTGGATGCCATATCCGCCCGGCCGCGGTCCTTCCTCGCCCGCTGCCTCAATCGCTAAGGTGCACAGTATGAAGCTCGAGCTCCGTGGAATCACGAAGCGGTTCGGGTCTCTCGTCGCGAACGACCACATCGATCTCGTGGTCCGACCCGGTGAGATCCACGCTCTCCTGGGGGAGAACGGCGCCGGCAAGTCCACCCTGATGAACGTGCTGTACGGCCTCTACCAGGCCGACGAGGGCGACATCCTGCTGGACGATCGGGTCCAGCACTTCCGCGGCCCGGGCGACGCCATGGCCGCGGGCATCGGCATGGTGCACCAGCACTTCATGCTCATCCCCGTCTTCACCGTCGCCGAGAACGTCATGCTGGGCCACGAGAGCACGAAGGCGCTCGGCGCGCTCGACCTCGCCGCCGCCCGCCAGCACGTGCGCGACGTCGCCGCCCGCTTCGGGTTCGAGGTCGATCCCGACGCCCTCGTCGGCGAGCTCCCGGTCGGCGTGCAGCAGCGCGTCGAGATCATCAAGGCGCTCGCGCGCGATGCCAAGGTGCTCGTCTTCGACGAGCCCACCGCGGTGCTCACCCCGCAGGAGACCGACGAGCTCATGGTGATCATGAGACAGCTCCGCGATGAGGGCACCTCGATCGTCTTCATCACCCACAAGCTCCGCGAGGTGCGCGCCGTCGCCGACCGCATCACCGTCATCCGGCTCGGCAAGGTCGTCGGCGAGGCGTCGCCCACCGCCTCCAACACCGAGCTCGCCTCGCTCATGGTCGGCCGCGCCGTCGAGCTCACCGTCCACAAGAACCCGCCGAAGATCGGCGAGGGCGGCCTCGCGGTCGACGGCCTCCGCGTCATCACCGCCGAAGGCGCCGTCGTCGTCGACGACGTCAGCTTCACGGTCCGCCCCGGCGAGGTGCTCGCCGTCGCCGGCGTCCAGGGCAACGGACAGACCGAACTCGTCGAGGCCATCGTCGGACTCGGCGACCGTGTCAGCGGCTCGGTCTCGCTCGACGGCGTCGAGCTCGTCGGCAAGAGCATTCGCGCGATCCTCGACGAAGGCGTCGGGTTCGTGCCGGAGGACCGCACCGAGGACGGCCTCGTCGGAACGTTCACCGTCGCCGAGAACCTCATCCTCGACCGCTCCGGCGACTCCGACTTCGTACGCGCCGGCACCATCCGCCGCGGAGAGCTCGAGGACTTCGCGAAGGCCCGCATCACCGAGTACGACATCCGCACCCAGGGTGCTGACGTGCCCGCCGGCACCCTGTCGGGCGGCAACCAGCAGAAGGTGGTCATCGCCCGCGAGATGAGCCGCGAGCTCAAGCTCCTCGTCGCGTCGCAGCCGACGCGCGGTGTCGACGTCGGATCGATCGAGTTCATCCACCACCGCATCGTCGAGACACGGGATGCCGGGGTGCCGGTGCTCGTGGTGTCCACCGAGCTGGACGAGGTCGTCGCCCTCGCCGACCGGATCGCGGTCATGTACCGCGGCGGGATCGTCGGCATCGTGCCCAGCGACACGCCTCGAGACGTCCTGGGCCTCATGATGGCGGGCGAGTCGCCCGAGAGCGGAGCGGCTGCGTGAACGACCAGTCCCCGGCACCGGCCTCCGGAGCCTCCGAGCCGACCCGAGGCCTGCCGCCCGAGCAGCTGCCTCCCGTCTCGGGGCCGCTCACCGGATCACCGGGCCTGCCCGCACCGACGCCCGAGGCGCCCGGCGCGGTCGACGGTGAGGTGCCGCCGCCGCCGCGCCAGAACGTGTTCATCAAGGAGCTGCTGCGCGGCAGCGCCGTCACGACGATCCTCGCGATCGTCGCGGCGATGATCGTCGGCGGCATCCTGATGGCGTTCACCAACGAGGATGTGCGCACGGCATCCGTGTATTTCTTCGCCCGTCCGGGCGACACGTTCGTCGCCATCTGGAACTCCGTCTACGGCGGCTACGAGGCGCTCTTCCGCGGGTCGATCTTCAACGCCCGCGCCAATGACTTCGCCACGCAGATCCGGCCGCTGACCAACACGCTCGGATTCGCCGCCCCGCTGATCGCCGCCGGCCTCGGTGTCGCACTGGCGTTCCGCGTCGGCCTGTTCAACATCGGCGGCCGCGGGCAGATGCTGATCGCCGCCGCGACGGCGGCGCTGGTCACCTTCCAGCTCGATCTGCCGATGTTCATCCAGCTGCCGCTCACGCTCGCCGCCGGTATCGCGGGCGGTGCGATCTGGGGTGGCATCGTGGGTCTCCTCAAGGCGCGCACCGGCGCACACGAGGTGATCCTCACGATCATGCTCAACTACGTCGCGCTGTACTTCGTGATGTGGCTCGTGCGCACCCCCGGTCTGCTGCAGCAGTCCAACAGCAACCAGCCGATCTCGGGCCCGACGCCGCCGAGCGCGCAGTTCCCCGACCTGCTCGGGCCCCGCTTCCCGTTGCTCGACTGGGGCTTCGTGATCGTGATCGCGGCGACCGTCTTCGTCTGGTGGCTCATCGAGCGCTCGAGCCTCGGCTTCCGGCTCCGCGCGGTCGGCGAGAACCCGCACGCGGCTCGCGCGGCCGGCATCTCCGTGTCGCGCATGTACATCTACGCGATGCTGTTCGCCGGTGGTCTTTCGGGCCTCGCCGCGATGAACCAGATCCAGGGCTCGGTCGTCACCGGTTTCGATTCGCACATCGATGCCGGCATCGGCTTCGACGCCATCACGGTGGCCCTCCTCGGCCGCAGCCGCGCGTGGGGTACCTTCGCTGCCGGCATCCTGTTCGGCGCCCTCAAGGCGGGCAGCTTCACGATGCAGGCGTCGCAGGGCATCCCGGTCGACATCGTGCTCGTCGTGCAGTCGCTCATCGTGCTCTTCATCGCGGCGCCGCCGCTCGTGCGCACGATCTTCTTCCTTCCCAAGACGGATGCCGAGAAGGCGGCCAAGGCCCGCGCCAAGGCGGCCAAGCGGCCCAGCCCTCCCGCTGATCCGCCCCAGCCCGCGAACGAGAAGGCGGTGTCGGCATCATGAGCGCGACCCTCGTGACCGCACCGGCCGCATCCACCGCGGCGCCGGTGAAGATCCGCCACTTCAAGCTGGCGATCTCGCTGTCCATCGTGACGGTGCTGCTCGCACTCCTGTTCCTGCTCGCGCCGCGCACCGGTGAGAGCCGGTTCCGCCTCGGCGACGCGCGATCCGTGCTCGACCTGCCGACCGTCTCGGTGCCGACCGCGGCCACCAGCTGGGCCGTCTGGGTCATCCTGCTGCTCCTGACGCTGTACGCGCTGTGGGCCGCCTACACCTACCGCCGTCCGGGCGCGTGGCTTCCCATCGTCTACGGACTGCTCGGCATCTTCGCGTTTCTCGTGTGGGCCGCCGCCGACGGGCTCGTCCCCGTGACCGGTCTGCTCTTCGGTGCTGTATCGCTGTCGATCCCGCTCATCTTCGGCGCGCTCGGTGGCGTGATCGGCGAGCGCTCGGGCGTCGTCAACGTCGCGATCGAGGGTCAGTTCCTGTTCGGCGCGTTCGTCGCCGCGCTGCTGTCGAGCATCACGCACAACCCGTTCGTCGGTCTCATCGGCGCGATGATCGGCGGTGTGCTGGTCGCCTTCGTGCTGGCGGCGTTCTCGATCAAGTACCTCGTCGACCAGGTGATCGTCGGTGTCGTGCTCAACGTGCTCGTCGCGGGCCTCACCGGGTTCCTCTACGGCGCGCTGCTGGTGCCGAACGAGCAGGCGCTCAACAGCGCCGTCGTCTTCGAGCGCTGGAAGATCCCGCTGCTCGGCGACATCCCGATCATCGGCCCGGTGCTGTTCAACCAGACCTTCATCGGCTACCTGATGTACGTCACGGTCGCGCTGGTCGCGTGGGGGCTGTATCGCACGCGCTGGGGACTGCGCCTGCGCGCGGTCGGCGAGCACCCGCAGGCCGCCGACACCGTCGGCATCCGGGTCAACACCACCCGCTTCTGGAACGTCTCGCTCGCCGGCGCGATCGCGGGCATCGGCGGCGCGTACTTCACGCTGGTGTCGGTCCCGCAGTTCACGAAGGACATGACCGCCGGTCTCGGCTTCATCGCCCTCGCGGCCGTCATCTTCGGCCGGTGGGACCCGATCCGCGCCACGTTCGCCGCCCTGCTGTTCGGCTTCGCGACGAACCTGCGCAACCTGCTGTCCGTGCTCGAGACGCCCATTCCCGTCGAGTTCATGGCGATGCTCCCATACATCGTCACGATCCTCGCCGTCGCCGGCTTCGCCGGGCAGATCCGCGGCCCCGCCGCCGCGGGCAAGCCATACATAAAGGGGTGACCGTGCCCGCCGCGACCGTGACGAGCGACGGATGCCGAGCCGCGGCATCCGGACCCGCCGCCGCCGACCCTCCGGATACCTGGACAGTCGGACGCATGCACCGACGGGCTCGACGGAACGGCAGCGGACCCCTGTGACGCTTTCCCTCACCGTGAACGGAGTCCTGAAGTGACCGATATCGACTGGGACGAGCTGCGCGCCGCCGCCACCGCCGCCATGCAGCGCGCGTACGCACCGTACTCCCGCTACAAGGTGGGTGCGGCCGCGCTCGTGACCGACGGGCGCATCGTGACCGGCTGCAACGTCGAGAACGCGTCGTACGGCGTCGGGCTCTGCGCGGAGTGCGGCCTTGTCAGCGAGCTGCAGATGTCGGGCGGGGGAGGCCTCGTGGCCTTCGTGTGCGTCAACGGCCACGGCGACACGATCATGCCGTGCGGTCGCTGCCGCCAGCTGCTGAACGAGTTCGCCATTCCCGGCATGCTCCTGGAGACCGTGTCGGGCATCCGCACGATCGACGAGGTGCTCCCCGACGCGTTCGGCCCCAGGGATCTCGAGGAGGCGGCACGATGACCGGCGCACCTGTCGAACAGCCGGGTACGGGTGCTGCGGCCGTCGAGCCCTTCGACGCGGTCGACGTCATCCGCGGCAAGCGGGACGGCGGCTCCGTGCCGGAGCCGGCGCTCCGCTGGATGGTGGACGCATACACACGCGGCTACGTCGCCGACTCGCAGATGGCCGCGTTCGCGATGGCGGTGCTCCTCAACGGCATGACGCGCGACGAGATCCGCGTCATGACCGACGCGATGATCGCGTCGGGGGAGCGCATGAGCTTCGCCGGCCTCGGCAAGCCCACCGTCGACAAGCACTCCACGGGCGGCGTCGGCGACAAGATCACGCTGCCGCTCGCGCCGCTGGTCGCCTCGTTCGGCGTGGCGGTCCCGCAGCTCTCGGGCCGCGGGCTCGGTCACACCGGCGGCACGCTCGACAAGCTCGAGTCGATCCCGGGCTGGCGCGCGGCGCTGTCGAACGACGAGATGTTCGCGCAGCTGCGCGACGTCGGGGCGGTCATCTGCGCCGCCGGCTCGGGGCTCGCACCCGCCGACAAGAAGCTCTACGCCCTGCGGGACGTCACCGGCACCGTCGAGGCGATCCCCCTCATCGCGTCGAGCATCATGTCGAAGAAGATCGCCGAGGGCACCGACTCGCTCGTGCTCGACGTGAAGTTCGGCTCGGGGGCGTTCATGCGCGACGTCGACCGCGCTCGCGAGCTTGCGCGCACGATGGTGGCGCTCGGCACCGACTCGGGCGTCGCGACCACCGCGCTCCTCACCGACATGAACACGCCGCTCGGCCTCGCCATCGGCAACGCGAACGAGGTGCGCGAGTCCGTCGAGGTGCTCGCCGGCGGTGGTCCCGCCGACGTGGTCGAACTGACGATCGCGCTCGCCCGCGAGATGCTCGCACTAGCGGGGCAGCCGGATGCGGACGTCGAGGCGGCCCTCCGGGACGGCCGCGCCATGGACGCCTGGCGCGCCATGATCCTCGCGCAGGACGGCGATCCGGATGCCGCGCTGCCCGCTCCGAACGAGACGCACACGGTCACCGCCGCTCAGTCCGGATACGTCACGGGCATGGAGGCCCTGCCGTTCGGCATCGCCGCGTGGCGCCTGGGTGCCGGTCGTGCGCGGGCACAGGACCCGGTGCTGCATGCCGCCGGCATCGACCTCCACGTCAAGCCGGGCGATCAGGTGGCTGCCGGCCAGCCGCTGTTCACCCTGCTCGGCGAGGATGACTCGCGCTTCGAACGCGCCCTCGAAGCAGTCGACGGCGCGTTGCAGATCGGCGCCGCAGCGCCGGCTGCCGCTCCTCTCGTCCTGGAACGCATCACCGCCTAGGCTGGGTCAGTCCCGCGCCGAGGATCCGGCGCGGCGCCGGGTCGCGGCATCCGTCCATCACCCCACTCGCGATCGCAATCGAGGAGAAATCCATGCCCATCGACCAGCACGGCGACGCCATTCTCGACGGTCTGTCGCTCCGGAGCCTCCCCAAGGTGTCGCTGCACGATCACCTCGACGGAGGCGTGCGACCGGCGACGATCATCGAGCTGGCCGACGCGATCGGGCTCGACGTCCCCGAGTCCGAGCCGGACGACCTGGCGGACTGGTTCGCGGAGAAGAGCGACTCGGGTTCCCTCGTCGAGTACCTGAAGACGTTCGACCTCACGACCGCCGTGATGCAGACCCGCGAGGGCCTCACGCGCGTCGCGCGCGAGTTCGTCGAGGACCTCGCCGCCGACGGAGTGATCTACGGCGAGGTGCGGTGGGCGCCGGAGCAGCACCTCGCGCGCGGGCTGTCGCTCGACGAGGTCGTCGCCGCCGTGCAGGAGGGCATCGAGGAGGGTGAGGATGCCGCCGAACGCCGGGGCCACGACATCCGCGTGGGCCAGCTGATCACGGCGATGCGTCACACCGACCGCTCGCTCGAGATCGCTCGCCTCGCCGTCGAGTGGCGCAACCGCGGCGCGGTCGGCTTCGACATCGCCGGTCCCGAGGACGGCTTCCCCGCCTCGAACCACCGCGACGCCTTCGACTACCTGGCGTCGGAGTTCTTCCCCGCGACCGTCCATGCCGGAGAGGCCGCCGGGCTCGAGTCCATCCGCTCGGCGCTCATCGACGGCCGCGCGCTGCGGCTCGGCCACGGCGTGCGCATCGCCGAGGACCTCGAGGTCGTCTCACGCGCTGGCGAAGAGGTGCTGGTGCAGTTCGGCGACCTCGCCCGCTGGGTGCGCGACCGTGAGATCCCGCTCGAGCTGTCGCCGTCGTCGAACCTGCAGACCGGCGCGATCGAGCGCTGGGGCACGACGATGGAGGACCACCCCTTCGACCTTCTGTACCAGCTCGGCTTCTCGGTGACCGTGAACGTCGACAACCGCACCATGAGCCGCACGTCGCTGACGCGCGAGCTCGCGCTGCTCGTCGAGACGTTCGAGTACGGGCTCGACGACCTCGAGGCGTTCCAGCTCAACGCGGCCGCCGGCGCCTTCCTCCCCGTGGAGGAGCGCGAGGAACTCATCGACCTCATCGCCGAAGGCTTCGACGCCTAGCCGCGTCGCGCGGTCAGCGGCGCGGTGCCGTGTGCCGAGTTCTCAGGCTTCGCAGATTCGCGCGGAGCTCGCAGGATTCGGGCGTGAAGCTGCGAAGTTCGGGAGATTCTGCGACGTCTGGGCCGGTCAGCGGCGAGCGACGCCGGGGTGTGTCGCGAGGTAGGCCTCGAACGCCTCGGCCGAGGTCTTGCCGGGCGTGTAGCCGAAGTCCTGCTTGAGGGAGCGGTTGGCGAGCACGGGGCGGTAGCGCAGGAAGCCGACCTGCTCGGGCCCGTGGACCGTGAGCCGCAGCATCCGCCCCAGACGCAGGCCGGCGCCGAGCACACCGGCCGGCACCGTCACGACCGGCTTGCCCAGGCGCTGCGCGATCTCCGGCACCGTGACGCGGCCGTCGCCGGCGACGTTGTAGACCCCGGGAGGTCCGTCGGTCGCCGCGCGCGCCATCGCGGCGGCGACGTCGTCGACCCAGACGAAGACGAACGGCGACTCCGAGCCGCGCACCTTGAGCAGCGCCGGGCCGTCCCAGAGGGCGGTGATCTGGTTCTGAACGGTAGGCCCGAGGATCGTGCCGATGCGGAACACCACCTGCTCGAGCTCGGGGTGCGCGGTGCGGTAGCCGGCGAGCAGCTGCTCGACGAGGCGCTTGTGCTTGGAGTAGGGGAACTCGTCGTTGCCGCGCACAGGGTCGGACTCGCGCAGCCACTCGGGATTGTCGGCGTGGTAGCCGTAGGCCGCTCCTGACGAAGACACCACGACGCGGCGCACTCCCGCCTCGACGCAGGCCTCGAGCACGTGGCGCGAGCCGTCGACGTCGACGCGGTACTCGAGGTCGTGGTCGCGGCCCGGGTTGACGATGGCCGCGAGGTGCACCACGACGTCGATGCGGTGACGCTCGAGCAGCGGCACCAGCCCGGCGGCACGCGTCACGTCGCAGTCGTCGTAGACGACCCCCTCCATCGGATGCTCGGGCGGTCGCACGTCGCCAGCCACCACCAGATCCACGTCGGGGTGCGCGACGAGCGCGGCGGTCACGTGCGATCCGAGGAATCCGGCACCGCCCGTGACCAGCACCCGCACACGCTCGTGACGGACGTCGAGCGCGGCGGGATCGGTCACGGTGATCGGCTGCGTCGAGAGGCTGCTCAGCGCGGCGGCAGCGCGCGCTGCGCCGGTGTGGCCTGCGCGGCTCACTCCGGTGCTCCCGCCGAGGGGCCGGGTTCCGCGGCGCCCGAAGCGCTGGACCTCCGGCCGGCTGCGTCGTCCGCGCCGGTGGCGCCGCGCCTCCGGCCACCGGCTGCGTCGTCCGCCCCCGTGGCGCCGGTCGCGCCGCCCGGGCCGGAATCGCCGCGCGCGGCGGATGCACCGCCCACGCCCGACCCGCCGTTCGCGCTGCGCCGCGCGTGACGGGACGCGTCGCCCTTGGTCGAGCCCGTACGGCGCTTCGTGTGCCGCGCCCAGAGGGCGGCGACGACGAGACCGGCGATGATGTCCCAGATGCCCCACCAGCCGGCCACGATGGCCATGCCGCCGAGGCCGCCGAAGAACGCGAAGACGAGGCCGAGGCCGAGACCCGCATTGCGGATGCCGACCTCGAACGTCATCGCCTTGCGCTCCCGCGTGCCGAGCCCGCCGATGACGGCGGTCGAGTACCCGATGCTCAGCGCCACGGCGTCGTGGATGGTGACGACGAGGACGATGATGCCGAGGAACGCCACGAAGTAGGTCCAGTTCCCCGCGAGCGCGGCCACGATGAACCCGACCAGCGCGATCAGCGAGAACCACTTCACCCACGGCTGCACCCTGCCCGCGAAGACCGGGAACCGGTTGCGGATGAACAGGCCGAGGGCGAACGGCACGCCGATGATGAGCAGGATGTCGACCAGCATCGACCAGGGGTTGAGCTCGACCGCGACCAGCAGGTCGCGCGCCGTCGGGTGCAGCGAGCCCCAGAAGGCGATGGAGAGGGGCAGCACGAAGATGTAGATGAGGTTGGACACCGCCGTCATCGACACCGACAACGCGACGTTGCCGCCGGAGCGGTGCGTGAGCACCTGGGAGATGTTGCCGGGCGGGCAGCAGGCGACGAGGATCATGCCGAGCGCCATCGACGGGGTGACCGGCAGGATCAGGGTGAGCCCGAACGTCACCGCCGGCAGCACGACGAGCTGAGCCAGGATCGCGATGACGAAGGGCTTGGGCTTGCGGGCGACGACCTTGAAGTCGTCGAGCGTGGTGTCGAGCGCGATGCCGAACATGATGAGCCCGAGCACCACGTTGAGGATGACGAGAGTGCCGGGATTGAAGCTGAGGACGACGTCGTCCGGGTTCATGCCGTCACCTTCTTCTCGGCGGCTTTCCCGGCGGCATGCGACCCGCTGCCCGGCACGCCGGCGCGCGTGCGGACCAGGCGGCTCCGCCGCGACGGGCGGGAAGCGGCATCCGTCCTCAAGGCCTGCGTGGCAGCGCGGACGGCGCTGCGGTAGGCGTCCTTGTTGACGTAGTACGACATGCGTTCGAGGCCGAGGTAGTGGTACCCGCCGGTCAGGTCCGGCCAGGGCTCGCTCGTCACTCTGGTGCGGAAGGCCGCGGCGCGATCGGGGTGACGCTCGAGCGCCACGAGGTAGGCCGCGATGAGTTCGGCCTGCTCGTAGCGCCCCTGCCAGCCGATTCCGGATGCCTCGATCATGCCCATCACGTACAGGCCGTTGAACGACGGGGTGAACGCGTTGAGGAAGAGGCGCGGCGCCATGCCGCTCCAGGCGAGCTCGCTGCGATCGACGAACGGGTAGTCCAGCTTGTAGCCGGTCGCGAGGAGCACCGTGTCGTACTCGCCCGATGAGCCGTCGCGGAAGCAGACGGTGCGGCCGTCGAAGCGGTCGATGTCGGGCACGATCCGCAGATCGCCCTGACCGAGGTGGTTGAGGATGAGCGTGTTGACGATCGGGTGCGACTCGTAGATCTTGTAGTCGGGCTTGGGGAAGCCGAACCGCACCGGGTCGCCGGTGAAGGCGCGGAGCACCCGCGTGTCGACGAACTGCTTCAGGCGAGCGGGCAGCGGCCGCCCCTGGTTGAGCGTGTCGGACGGCTTGCCGAAGAGATACCGCGGCACGAAGTAGTAGCCGCGTCGCACGCTCATGTCGACGGATGCCGCGTGGTGCACGGCGTCGACGGCGATGTCGCATCCGGAGTTGCCGGCGCCGATGATGAGCACCCGCTTGCCGGTCAGCTGGGTCGCGGACTTGTAGGCGCTGGTGTGCAGGAGCTCGCCGGTGAACTCGCCGCGGAACGCCGGGACGTTCGGCTCTGCGAGCGTGCCGTTCGCGAGGATCACGCCGTCGTAGCGCTGCTCCGTCGGCTCGCCGGCGTCGCCCGCGACGCCGCCGGACCGCAGCATCCAGCCGCCGTCTTCCGTGCGTTCGAGGGACGTGACCTTCGTGTCGAAGCGAAAGCGCTCGGTCAGCCCGAAATGGTCGGCAAAATCGCGGAAGTACGTGACCAGCTCACGGTGGCTCGGGTAGTCCGCCCTGGTGCGCATGGGGAACTCGGCGAACTCCGTCGTGGTGCGCGACGAGATGAGGTGCGCCGAGTCGTACATCGTCGAGCGCGGGTTCTCGATGTCCCAGAGGCCACCGACACCCCGTGACGCCTCGAAGCCGTCGAAGTCGATCCCGGCCTTCTGCAGGGCGCGGGCCGCCGACAGCCCCGATGGCCCGGCGCCGATGATGGCGTATCGGTGGTCGCTCATTGGTCCTCACGTTCGTCGATGCGCACGTCCTCGTGCCGGCGTGACGATTCCGCCGACAGAACACTAAGCGTGAAGCGGCATTAACCGAAATCGGTTGTACGACCCCGGCGCTCAGGCGCATCCGGCGACCGACGGGCGTCGGCAGCCGTCACATGAACACTGCCAGGATGCCGCGCACGAGCACCACCGTCGCTCCTGCCCAGGCGAGCGCCAGCATGGCCGCCCGGGCGATGCGCGGTGCGACGTTGCGGGAGAGGATCGTGCCGATCGCGATGCCGGCGATGGTCGCGATGACGAGGGTCCCCACATCCTCGACCGGGGAGGCGGGAAGCCCCCGCAGCGCCACCGAGACCACACCGAACACGGCGAAGATCAGCTGCGCGCTGGCCGCGAAGCTGCGCTGCGGCCAGCGGTCGCCCACCGCGTACGCGGCCAAGGGTGGACCCGACAATCCACTCGCGACGTGCATGAAGCCGGCGGCGGAGCCGGACACCACGGCGCCCATGCGCCCGGTCAGCGACGCGGAGAGCGCGGAGATGCGCCCCGCCAGCAGTGCGAGATACGCCATCGCGGAGATGAGCAGAAGCAGGGCGGCATCGGGGAGGAGGCGCACGAGCAGTGCGCCGAACGGCGCCGCCACGATTCCGGGCCAGATGAGCCACCACGAGCGCGCCCAGTCGATCTGTCGCCACACGAGCGGGATCGCGGTCAGCGACGCGACGAGCGCCAGCATCACGCCGAGTGTGACGCCCTCCACCGCTCCGTAGAGGAGGACGATGGGGCCGACGAGCACCAGCACGAAGCCGAGCCCGGTGATGCGCTGGATGACCGCAGCGACGAAGGCCGCGATCGCCGCGAGGATGACGGTCACGGGAGTCCAGCCTAGGCGGCGGACCCGGCGGCCCCGGCCGCCGTCGGCCGTCCACCGCGCCGTCGGGCGCCGGGGCCGTGCGGTCAGCGACCGGCGGTGGTGAGGGCGAAGGGGCCGACGAGGTCGGTGAGCTGATCGCGCATGTCGTCGTCCGAGATGGTCGGGGTGCCGTCACCCGGCTGCGGGCCGTAATCGCCGAACGACGCGTGGCTCGCGCCCTCGATCTCGTGCATCTCGGCGTCGGCGGGGAGGAGGGGCCGCGCGTCGGCGATCTTCTCCGGCGTCGACAGCCCGTCCTCGCTGCCGGACAGGCTGATCACCGGCAGGCCGGACGTGGACAGGTCGTTCGCGCAGTAGGAGCCGAAGAGGGCGAGGCCGTCGGCATCCGTCGCCAGCTGGCAGGCGCGCACGCCGCCGAGCGAGTGCCCGCCGGCGAGCCAGGTGTCGATGCCGGGCGCGAGGTCGGTGAAGGACGAGAGCGGCCGCAGGTCGAAGAACGCGAGGTTCAGCCAGGGCTTCGTGATGACCACCGTGACGCCGTCCTCGGCGACGAGTCCCGAGAGCTTGTTGGCGTAGGCCCAGGGGTCGACCTTCGCCCCGGGCACGTACACGAGGCCGACGTCGGCCGACTCGCCGGCGGGGGAGAGCACGATGCCCGCGTCGGTGTCGGTGATCTCGATGGCGGTGTTCGACCGCACCTCGGCGAGGGGCTCCGGCTCGGCGGCCATGACGCCGACCTGGCTCCAGATCAGGATGCCGACGACGCCGAGCACGATGACCGCCACCAGCGATCCGAGGATCCACCACAGGACGCGCAGGCCCCGCGGGCGAGGCTTCGGCGTCGGTGAGGCGATCGCGGCCGCTCCCCTCTCGGCGTCGCGGCTGGGCTCG
Source organism: Microbacterium psychrotolerans (assembly GCF_031085295.1). GTDB lineage: Bacteria > Actinomycetota > Actinomycetes > Actinomycetales > Microbacteriaceae > Microbacterium > Microbacterium psychrotolerans. Next base: position 678,765 of record NZ_JAVFWO010000003.1, read on the forward strand.
GCGGAGGGGGCGTTCGGGGTCACGGGATGAGCGTAGACCGGCGCGAGCGGCGCAACCTGCGAACCCGGTCAGCCCGCGAGCTCGGCCTGGCGTGCCGCGACGACAGCCTGCACCTTCGGGAACAGCGGATGCTCCGGCTCGAGGCCCGTGACGGATGCCGTGAAGCCGGCGGCATCCTGCTCGCGCAGCATCCGCTGCAGGTCCACCGACTGGGCGTCCTCGGTGTCGTCGAAGGCCAGCGCCGCGCCCATCGCGGCGACGAGTGCATCGACGCCGAGACCTCGTTCGGCGGCTTCGGCGGCGGGTCCGACGAACCGCTCGTGTCGCGACAGCTTGCGCAGCGGCTGACGACCCACGCGCCACACCGTGTCGGGGAGCGCGGTGTTGCGGAAGCGGCTCAGGATCGTGGCGCGGTACGCCGCCAGGGACTCGGCATCGAGTCCGTGCTTGGCCTCGAGAAGTGCCGAGGTCTCTTCGAGCGCCGCCTCCACGCGTGCCGCCAGCGCGGGGTCGGAGAGCGCCTGCGCGATCCCTTCGATCCCTGCCTGCGCGCCGAAGTACGCCGTCGCGGCGTGCCCGGTGTTCACCGTGAAGAGCTTGCGCTCGATGTACGGCTCGAGGTCGTCGACGAAGTGGGCGCCGGGGATGCGGGGAGGGTCGTCGCCGAACGGCGGCCGCTCGATCGCCCACTCGAAGAACGGCTCGACGGTGACGTCCACGCCTCCGCCCTCGGGCTGGCCGGGCACGATGCGGTCGACGGCGGTGTTCGCGAACACCGCGCGTGAGGCGAGTGCGTCCCAGGCATCGCCCGCGAGCGCCTTGATCTCGTCGCGGAGCAGATCGGTGGCGTTGATGGCGTTCTCGCACGCCATGATCTGCAGCGGCGGACTGGACGGATCGCGCAGCGCCAGCCCCCCGACGATATGCGGAGCGACGAACTTCAGGATCGTCGGCCCGACGGCGGTCGTGACGACGTTGGCGCCCGCGATCTCCTCCACGACGAGCTCAGGATGCTCGGCGCTGTTGATCGCCCGGAACCCGGTGACGACCGTGTCGCGGCCGCCTTCGCCCACCTCGTGCACCGTGTACCGGGACACGTGGTTGATCGCGTCGACGAGCGGTGCGGCGACATCCGAGAACACGAGCTCGTATCCGCCCTCGTGCAAGAGGAGGCCTACGAAGCCGCGGCCGATGTTGCCGGCGCCGAAGTGGACGGCCTTCATCAGACGCCCGCCGCAGAGACCAGGCCGAACAGCTCCTCGGGCGTCTGGGCCTGCTTCAGGCGGGCGACGTCGTCTTCGTCGGAGAAGAGGATGGCGATCTGGGAGAGGATCTCGAGGTGTTCGTCCCCCTTTCCGGCGATGCCGACCACGAACGTCACGGGGTTGCCGTCCCAGTCGACGCCGCCGTCGTAGCGCACGACCGACAGCGCGGACTCGAGGATCTCGCCCTTGGTCTCGTTCGTACCGTGCGGGATCGCCAGCTCGTTGCCCATGTACGTCGACACGGTCTGCTCGCGCTGCAGCATGGCGTCGTAGTACGCGCCGGTGACGGCGCCGGCGGCCTGCAGGATGTCGGCGGCCTCCTTCATCGCCTCATTGCGCGTCGCGCTTCCGGAGTGGATGCGCACCTGGCCGATGCTCAGAACCTCGCGTGCCATGTCTTCGCCTTTCGCCGTTGTCTCGTCTGTCGTCGTCACTCGTCCTGCCTGCGGGACGGATGCCGCCCCCGGCGTTCACGCCGGCCGCGGCGTGTGCGCGACCGGAGCGAGGCGATGGGGCCGAGGGCATGAAGCGCCCGCCCGGCCCCACCGCGGTCTCAGCTACGCACCATCCTCATGCTGCGAGCGCACCAGGTCCACGACCTCGTCGTATCTCGGCGAGTTCATGAAGTTGTCCACCGACACGTGCACCGAGTTCGGCGTCTTCTGCCGCGCCCGGTCGGTGAGCTGGTTCTGCGTGATGACCAGGTCGGCCGAGCCGTCCAGCGCGGCGATCGCCTTGTTGACGACCGTGACGTCCTCGATGCCTGCCTTCTTGATCTTGTTGCGCAGCACGCTCGCGCCCATCGCCGACGAGCCCATGCCCGCGTCGCACGCGAACACGATGTTCTTGATCTCGCGCTCGGTCATGGTCGCCGGCTCGATGCCGCCGTCGGCTCCGGTGGCGGCGCCGCCCCGCAGGCCCGAGAGCGCGTCGGAGGACTTGCCCTTGGCCGCCTCGGTCTGCGTGATCGCCGCGCCGAAGGCGTCGTCGGTCGCTGCCATCGCCTCGAGGTCGCGCTTGCGGGAGGCGCGCAGGATGACCCACGAGATCAAGAACGTCACCGTAGCAGCGAGTACGACGGACAGGAGCACCGCGACGTACGAGTTGTTGGCGACCTGGGCGATGACCGCGAAGATGCTGCCTGGTGCCGCCGGGGCTCGCAACGCGCCCCCGAGGAGCATGTTCGTCGTGACGCCCGTCATGCCGCCCGCGATCAGTGCGAGGATGAGCATCGGCTTCATCAGCGCGTACGGGAAGTAGACCTCGTGGATGCCGCCGAAGAACTGGATAACCGCGGCTCCGGGGGCGGAGGCGCGAGCAGCGCCGATCCCGAAGAAGGTGAACGCGAGGAGCAGTCCCACGCCAGGCCCGGGGTTGGCCTCGAGGAGGAACAGGATCGACGATCCGGTGTCGGCCGACTCCTGGATGCCGAGCGGGGTCAGCACCCCATGGTTGATGGCGTTGTTCAGGAAGAAGACCTTCGCGGGCTCGATGATGATGCTCGTGAGAGGCAGCAGGTTCATGGAGACGAGCCAGTCCACCGCGTTGCTCAGGATCTGCATGACGCCGTTGACAACCCACGCGATCGGGTAGAAGCCGATGATGGCGAGCACGAAGCCCCAGATGCCCGCGGAGAACATGTTGACGAGCATCTCGAAGCCCGCCTTGATCTTGCCCTCCCACAGGCTGTCGAGCCACTTCATCGAGTAGGCGCAGATGGGGGCCATGATCATCGCGCCGATGAACATGTGCACCTGGCCGAGCTGGTTGTCTGCCGGGAGGTCGGCGTTGATCTGGGCGATCAGGTAGTCCGACCCGGCGATCGCGCCGAATGTGCCGATCGACGCGACGACACCTCCGCGCACGCCGTAGATGATGTTGCCGCCCGTGTACGCGATGAGAATCGGCAGCAGGTAGTGGATGAAGGGCCCCACGAGCGTTGCCAGTGCGGGCACCGGGGTCCAGCCGACCGCGATGAAGAACGCCGTGAAGATGCCCCACGCGATCAGGGCCGGGATGTTGGGCATGATCATGCCCGACAGGAACGTGCCGAAGCGCTGGACTCCGACCCGTGCCTTGCTGGTGCCCGATGCGGGCACAGACGCCGTTGTCATCTTGCTGTCTCCTTCTTCTGGTTCTGCCGCAGCTGCGGGCGGCCTATCGGGTGGTGGCCGCCGTCTGGGCGGCTGTCCTTGCGCTGCCGGCCGCGGCCTGTTGCGCCGCTGTCCGAGCGGATGCCGCGTCGGACGCGGCGAGGGCGGCTGCAGCGATGTCGCGCGCCTGTTCGATGGTGTGCTTCAGCAGCGTGGCGCGCACGTCGGCGAGCGCCGTGGGCGCCATCGACAGGCTCGTCGCGCCGAGGCCCACGAGCACCACGGCCAGGAGCGGATCGGCTGCCGCCTCGCCGCAGATGCCGACGGGCTTGCCGTGCGCCCGGCCGGCGTCGCCGACCTCCCGGATGAGCCGGAGCACCGCGGGGTGCCATGGGTCCTGGAGCGAGGCGACCGAGCCGAGCAGCCGGTCGGCGGCCATCGTGTACTGCGTGAGGTCGTTGGTGCCGATCGACGCGAAGTCGGTGTACGACAGGATCCGGTCGGCCAGCAGCGCGGAGGAGGGCACCTCGACCATGACCCCGGCCGTCTTGATGCCGTAGTCACGGGCGATGTCGGTGAAGTACTCCGATTCCTCGACGGTCGCCACCATCGGCGCCATGACCCAGAGGTCGGCGTCGGTCGCGGCATCCGCCTCGGCCAGTGCGGTGAGCTGTTCGCGCAGGATGTCCTCGCTCGCGCGCAGCGCCCGGATGCCGCGGAGCCCGAGCGCCGGGTTCTCCTCGTGCGCGTCGTTGAGGAACGCCAGCGGCTTGTCGGCCCCGGCGTCGAGCACGCGCACGACCACCTTCTTGCCGGGGAACTCCGACAGCAGCTTCGTATAGGCCTCGCGCTGCTGCTCGACGGTGGGAGCCTGCGCCGAGCTCAGGAACAGGAACTCGGTGCGGAAGAGCCCGACCCCCTCGGCGCCCAGCGCCACCGCGTCGATCGCGCCCTCCGGCTTGCCGAGGTTCGCGAGCAGCGGCACCGGCGTGCCGTCGGCGAGGGCACCGTCGGTGATCGGCGCGGACGACGCGGATGCCCGGTCCTCGGCGCGGCGCAGCGCCCGCTCGAGCTCGTCGGGCGTCGGCGCCGTCGTGACGACGCCGGCGGCGGCATCCACGATCACGGTCTCGCCGTCGCGGAGGTCCTTGGCATCGACCGCGCCGACGATGGCCACGATCGACTTCTCGCGGGCGAGGATCGCGGTGTGCGACGTGGGGCCGCCCTCGGTCGTCACGAGCGCGAGCACCTTGTCGAGGTCGAGCAGGGCGGTGTCGGCCGGTGCGAGATCCTTGGCGACGAGGACGAACGGATGCCCGGGGTCGGGCACGCCGGGCGCCGGCTCGCCGCGCAGCCGGGCGATGACCCGCTGGGCGACGTCGTCGAGGTCGGCCGCACGCTCGCCGAGGTAGCCGCCGAGCGCGGTGAGCTGGTCGCGGAACGACGCGAACGCGTCGAACACGGCGAACTCGCCCGTCCGCCCCTGGGCCAGCCGGGCGTCGACCTCGTCGGCGAGAGTCGGATCCTCGGCCATCATCGCCTGCGCCTCGAGCACCTCCTGTGCGGCGCCGCCCGCCTGGATTCCGCGGGCTTCGAGCTCACGGGCGACGGCGGCCACGGCATCCGTCACCCGCGCCTTCTCTTCGTCGACGCTCAGCGTGCTGGGCGCGTCGGCCGGGGCGGGCGCGGGCTCCGCCATGCGCGCGACAGGTCCCTGGGCGACGCCCAGGCCGATTCCGACACCACGCAGTTCGGACATGTCAGGCCTCCGCGTCGTGGTCGGTGGTGAGCAGCTCGGCGAGGGTGTCGAGCGTGGCGTCGGCGTTGTCGCCGTCAGCCGTGAGGGTCACGTAGTCGCCCTGCTCCACGCCCAGCGCGATCACGCCGAGGATGCTGGCCGCATTGACCGGGCCGCCGGCATCCTTCGCGATCGTGATCGGGATGCCGGCATCCTTCGCCGCCTGCGCGAAGAGCTTCGCAGGGCGCGCGTGCAGCCCGTGCGCCGATCCGATCCGGACGGTGCGGGAGATGGGTGGCATGTCGTGACCCCTTTTCTTGGATCTGGTTCAGGAGTTCTTCTGGATCTCGTTCAGGACTGCTCTGTCATGAGCTCGCGGTTCGGGGTCGGTCAGCCGGGGTGTCGTGCGCGCCCGCGTCCGCGGCCGGAAGCGGCCCCCCGGGGCTTCCGGTCGCGGCGCGGACCAGCGCGAGGGTGCGGGTTCCGTCGCGATCTCCGAAGATGTCGGACGGCAGCAGCACCACGGTCGTGCCCCGTGCGGCGGCATCCCGCTCGATGCGCTCCAGCGCGTGCGCGAGATGCGGTCCGACCAGGACGACGTCCGCGGCATCGAGATCGATGGGCAGCGACTGCTCGGTGCCGGCGAAGGCGGAGTAGTCGAGCCCTTCGGCGTGTGCCGCGTGACGCACGCGCTGAGCGACGAAGGTGCTCGAGGCACCCGCTCCGCAGACCACAAGGATCCTCATCGACCCGCCTCCTCACTGGCCATTCTTGTGAGAACGCTGAGAGGGGACAACCACTCCTTCTTCCGCAGGGGCGGAAACGCCGCGGTGCGCGACGGCGCATTGCGCCCCGCTCCCGCGCCCGAGTGGGGCGGGCGTGGTTGACTGGGCAGGTGACCCGGGCCCGGCAAGATCGCGTGCTCGGACTGCTCCTGCGCGACGGCGACTGGGTGACGGCATCGGCCCTCGCCGACGCCCTCGGCGTGACTCCGCGCAGCATCCGCTCATACGTGACCGCGGCCAACGCGCGCGTTGCGCCGGGCACGGCGGTCGAATCCGGCCCGCAGGGCTATCGGGCAGGCTCCGAGGCCGCGGCCGCCTTGCGTGCAGGCAGCGATGCCGGCACGCCGCGCGACCGGCTCCACACGCTGGTGCGTGCGCTCCTCGACGCCCCCGACGGCATCGACGTCTTCGAGACCGCCGACGCGCTGCACGTCTCACCGGCGACGCTCGACGCCGACCTCGCGCGAGTCCGCGGGCTGCTCGGCGGCACCGAGCTCACCCTCGAGCGCTCCGCCTCCCGTGCCCGCCTGCGCGGCACCGAGGGCGCGCAGCGTCGGCTGCTCAGCAAGCTCGCCCATGACGAGATGGATGCCGGATCCTTCGATCTCGCCGCCCTCCGGCGCACGCTCGGTGAGGGTTCGGTCGGGGCCGAGGCCTTCGGCCCGTTCAAGACCGAGCTGGTCGCGCGCCTGGGCGAGCTCGGGTGGTTCGTCAACGAGATCGGCATCGCCGACGTCGTCATGCACATCGCGATCGCCGCGGACCGCACCGCCCGTGACCGGCCCCTCGACGCGATCGGCTCGGACGCCGGCGACCGGCCCACGCAGACCCAGGTGGCCGCCATCATCGAGGAACTCTCGGAGCGGCACCTCGGCGTGCGGCTCGGCAGCGGGGACCTGCAGCACCTGGCGACCCTCGTGCTCACCCGCGTCGTCGCGCCCGACGGGCTCGCGGGAGCCGCATCCGTGACCGCACCGTCCACCCTCGACCCCGAGGTGGAAGCGGCGGTGCGCGACGTCGTGACCGCCGCCGCCGAGGAGTTCCTGGTCGACATCGCCCACGACGACTTCGTGGTCCGGCTCGCGCTGCACGTGCAGAACCTGCTGCACCGCGCGCGGGAGCAGGCGTGGTCGCGCAATCCGCTCACGCGCTCGCTCAAGTCGACGTATCCGATGATCTTCGAGGTGGCGGTGTTCATCGCGAGCCGCCTGCAGCAGCGCCTCGGCATCCCGCTGCCCGACGACGAGATCGCCTACATCGCGATGCACGTCGGCGGACGCCTGGAGCGCAGCCGGCGTGCCGACCAGCTGCTGACCGCGACCATCGTGTGCCCGGGCTACTACGACCTGCACGAGCTGCTGCGCTCGAGCGTCGACCGCTCGCTCGGGCAGGCCATCGAGGTGGTCGGCGTCGAGACGCGCGTCGATCCCGACTGGGCGTCGATCGACACCGACCTCGTGCTCACCACCATCGACCCGCCCGTGACGAAGGAGCGGATCGTGCGCATCCAGCCCTTCCTCACCGACGCGGACGTCGAGCGCGTGCAGGCCGCGGCAGGCCGCATCCGTCGCTCCCGGCGGCTCGCGAGGCTGCGTGCCGAGCTCGAGCGCTACTTCGAGCCGTCCGCCTTCCTGCGTGGGCTCGACGACGTCGCGGCGGCCGGCGAGGAGGGGGTGATCCGTGCGCTGGGGGCGCTGCTCCTCGAGCGCGGCGTGATCGACGCCGCGTACGTCGAGCGCACCATCGAGCGCGAACGGCTCTCGTCCACCGCGTTCACCGATGCGCTGGCGGTGCCGCACGCCCTCGAGATGACCGCGTCCCGCACGGCCATCGCGATCGGGATCGCCGACCCCTCGATCGCGTGGGGCGACGGGCGCGTGCAGGTCGTCGCGCTCGTCGCGTTCTCGGAGACCGACCGCGAGGCGTTCCAGACGGTGTTCGAGCAGTTCGTCGAGGTGTTCAGCGAGCGCGACAGCGTGCAGCGGATCGTGCGCCGCGGCACCGACTTCAACGCCTTCCTCGACGAGCTCGTCGCCGTCATCGACGGCTGAGCCCGGGCCGGAGGTGGACGGAGTCTGCGCGTCTCGCCGACGGAGGCCGGGGTGCCGGGTCAGCCGCGGGCGAGGCGCTCGGTGAGGTCGAGGCGCACCGCGGGCCACTCGTGGGGGAGGATCGAGAACACCACGGTGTCGCGGAGCGTGCCGTCGGGGCCGAGCCGGTGGTTGCGCAGCACGCCGTCCTGCCGGGCGCCGAGCCGGGCGATCGCGGCGCGGGACTGGCGGTTGTGCCAGTGCGTGCGGAACTCGACCGCGATCGCGTCGCACGCCTCGAACGCGTGGCCCAGCAGCAGCAGCTTCGACGCCGTGTTGACGGCCGTGCGCTGCGCCTCCCGCCCGATCCAGGTGTGCCCGATCTCGACGTGGCGGTTCGGCTGGTCGATGTTGCAGAAGGTGGTGGTGCCCACCACGCGCCCGGTGTCGAGGCGCCGGACGGCCCACGGGTTCATGTGGCCCTCATCGCGCCACGCCAGCCGCTGCGCGATGTCGGCGGCGATGCCGTCGGGACGCGGCACGGACGTGTACCAGGTGTGCTCCAGGCCGACCGCCGCCGCGGCGAGGTCGGCTTCGTGCTCGGGCGCGAGCGGTTCGAGGCGCACGTACGCGTTCTCCAGCGCGATGGGCAGGGTGAGCAGCATCCTCTGAGCCTAGGGCTCGATGTGCATGTCGCCGCGTCGACATACTTCGCAATTGTTCGGCCGATCGGAGCCTCCCTCTCGGGGGCCGACCTAGGCTCGAACGGTGCGTCCATTCGGGCGCATGCACAGCGAAGAGGACTCGAACCACGATGAAGACGAAGAGGCGAGTGATCGCCCCCATCGCACTGGCACTGGCGGCGACCATCGGACTGGCGGCCTGCGGGCAGGGCGAAGCGGCACCCGAGACGAGCAGCGCCGAGGCGACCGGACAGTTCACCTACGCGATCGCGAGCGACCCGACATCGCTCAACCCGATCAACGTCGGAGACCGCTGGGGCCTCACGGTCACGAACCTCGTGTACTCGCCGCTCGCGCGCGTCGAAGGCGACGGCACGGTCGTCAACGAGCTGGCCGAGTCCATCGAGCCCGCCGACGACGGCCTCTCGGTCACCGTCATCCTGAAGGACGGCCTGAAGTGGTCCGACGGCGAGCCGCTCACGGCCGACGACGTCGTCTTCACCTACACGAACAAGGCGGTCCGTGAGAACGGCAACGCCGACCTGCTGTGGATCGGCGATCAGCCGATCACCGCCGAGGCCACCGACGAGCGCACCGTGGTCTTCCACCTGCCCACCGTCAGCGCGGCGGCCCTGAGCAACATCGCCACCGAGACGTACATCATCCCCGAGCACGTGTACGGCGACGTCACCGACTTCTCGGTCTCGGAACTCGACCCGATCGCCGTCGGCTCCGGCCCGTACAAGCTCGCCGAGTACGAGCGTGGCCAGTACCTCACGTTCGAGGCGAACGAGAACTACTACGGCGAGGCGCCGAAGATCCCCGAGGTGACGCTGCGCATCGTGTCGGACCCCGACACCGTGAAGACCGCGCTGCAGACCGGTGAGGTGGACGCCTCGTTCGCGACCCCCGACCAGGTCACCGAGCTCGAGGGCGCCGGACTGAACGTGAACCCGTACGCGGAGGGCCGCGTCGCCTACCTCGGTCTCAACGCGGCGAAGCTCACCGACCCGAAGGTGCGCCAGGCGATCTTCTTCGCCCTCGACCGTGACGAGATCAACACCGGCGCGTTCCTCAGCGAGGACTATTACGAGAGCGCCTACACGATCCTCCCGCCGAGCAACGCCTACGCCACCGAGGACGTGGAGAAGTACGAGCAGGACGCGGATGCCTCGGCAGCCCTTCTCGAGGAGGCCGGCGTGTCCGACCTCACACTCACGCTGGCCTACGCCAACTCCGACTCCGCGCAGACGACCGAGGCGACGCTGATCCAGCAGCAGCTGCAGGACGCCGGCATCACGGTGGAGCTCGCGGGCATCGAGCCGGCGGCGGTCTTCGAGGAGATCCAGAAGGGCGCCGACTCGCAGTACGACGCGTTCCTCGGCGGCTACATCATGGGCCAGGACCCCGACGCCTACAGCCTGCTGTACCGCACGGGCGCGTCGGCGAATTACTTCTCGTACTCGAACCCGGCGACGGACGCGCTGTTCGATCAGGGTGCTGTGGAGCTCGACCCTGACGCGCGCGCGTCGATCTACGCCGACCTGCAGGCGCAGATCGCGGAGGACGCGGTGGTGTTCCCGCTCGCCGACAACCTCAAGATCCTCGCCGTGAATCCGCGGATCGGCGGCGTCGAGGACGCCAAGCTCGTCCCGATCTACACTCTCGAGAACTTCGGGCTTCTCACCGAGCAGTGACCGACCGACGTCACGGGCATCCACTGCGGGTGCCCGTGACGTCGTCGTGTTCGGCGGAGGATCCGCCCGGCGGTCTCCCTGAGCCGAGCATCCGTTGCCCATCGCCCGGAAAGGAGAACGATGGCGGTCTACATCCTGCGACGCCTGCTGCAGGTCGTCCCGATGCTGCTGCTGGTGACCTTCGTGGTGTTCCTGCTGCTGCACGCGGCGCCCTACGACGTGGTCGACGCCATCACGACGCCGCAGATGTCGGAGGAGACCCAGGCGGCGATGCGCGCCCGCTACGGCCTCGACCAGCCGATCGTCGTCCAGTACGGGCTCTGGCTGGCAGGCGTGCTGCAAGGCGACCTGGGCTACTCGCTCGTGAGCCGGCATTCGATCGCCGGAGAGCTCGCCGCCCGCATCCCCAACACGGTCATGCTGGTGGCTCCGGCGTATATCGTCGCCCTGATCATCGCCGTGGTGCTCGGCCTGATCGCCGGCTCCCGTCGCGGCACTGTCGTCGACAAGACGATCGACGGGCTCGCCGGCATCGGTATCGCGACACCGTCGTTCTGGTTCGCGCTCCTCGTCATCTACGTGTTCGGCTACCAGCTGCGATGGTTCCCGATCATCGGCATGCACTCCGTGGGAAAGCAGGGCGACCCGGTCGACTTCCTGATGCACTTCGTGATGCCGTTCCTGGTGCTGGTCGTCGCGTTCTTCCCCGAGCTCGCCCGGTACGTGCGCTCCGCCACCATCAGCCAGCTCTCGCAGGACTACGTGCTCGTGCAGCGCGGGTTCGGCGCCTCACGCCGTCAGGTGCTGACCCGCCATGTCGGCCGCAACGTGATGCTGCCGATCATCACGCAGCTGGGTCTCGCGTTGCCGATCCTCGTCACCGGCGCCATCGTGACCGAGTCGATCTTCGGCTGGCCAGGGATCGGCCCCTACTTCCTCACGGCGACGCGAAGCCTCGATTACCCGGTCGTGCTCGCGGTGCTGCTGCTGTCCGCCGTGCTCGTCATCGTCGGCAACCTCGTCGCCGACATCCTCTACGTCGTGGTCGACCCGCGCATCCGGATCGGAGCGGGCTCATGACCGCCACCACTCCCAACGTCGCCGCCGCGATCGACGCGAACACCCTGGTGCACCGCACGCGGTCGTTCGGCTCGGTCGCGGCCCTGCTGGCCATCGCGTTCCTCGTCGTCGTCGGTGCGGTGTCGCTGCTCGCTCCGCTCCTGCCGCTGGATCCCACCTCGACCGACCTCTCCATCCGCTGGCAGCCCCCGAGCGCCGCCCACTGGTTCGGCACCGACGAGCTCGGCCGGGACTACTTCTCGCGCGTCGTCTACGGCGGGCGCATCTCGCTGACCGTGGGCATCCTGGCGATGATCGCAGCCACAGCGATCGGCGTCGTCGTGGGTCTCGTCGCGGGATATGCCGGCAGCCGGATCGACGACCTCCTGATGCGGTTCGTCGACTTCCTGTCGTCGATCCCGTGGATGGTGCTCGTGATCGTCGCGAGCGTGTTCCTCAAGCCAGGGCTCTGGACGATCATCTTCGTCATCGGAGCGTTCTCGTGGATGGCGACCGCCCGCCTCGTGCGGGCCGAGACGCTGACACTCCGCGAACGCGCGTTCGTGCGCTACGCGCGCTACATCGGCGTGCGGCGCGAGCTCGTGATGTGGCGGCACGTCGTGCCCGACGCCGCGCCGACGATCATCGTCGCCGCGACGGCGAGCATCTCGACCGCGATCCTCACCGAGTCGGCGCTGAGCTTCCTCGGACTCGGCATCCAGCCGCCGATGGCGTCGTGGGGAAGCCTCCTCGAATCCGCGCAGGGAAGTCTGCAGACGGCGCCGTACCTGGCCCTGATCCCCGGCATCCTGATCCTCCTCACCGTGCTCTCGTTCAATGTGCTCGGCGATGCGCTGCGGCAGACGGTCAGCGAAGGAGGAGCGTCATGACGGTGCCCACTTCCGCTGCCGGCGGGCAGCGCGAGGCGTGGGGTGGCGTCGGACCCGCCGCCACGTCGAGCACCGCCTCGACGGCCGCCGACGTGCTGCTGAGCGTCGAGGGCCTCGACGTCGAACTCTCCGGCCGCACGGGCGGCCGCGTGCGCGTGCTCGACGACGTCTCGTTCCGGGTGCCGCGAGGACGCGTCGTCGGGATCGTCGGAGAGTCCGGGTCGGGCAAGACGATGCTGCTGCGTGCGCTCATGGGCATCCTTCCCGAGGGCGCCACGCGCGAGTGGCGTCAGGTGCTCCTCGACGGGCGCGACGTGACTACCGCGATGTCGCGCGAGCGGCTGCCGGCGGCGATGGTCTTCCAGGACCCGATGACCTCCTTCAACCCGCTCGTGCGAATCGGCGCGCATCTCACCGAGGTGGCGCAGCGGTTCCAGCGGGTGGGACGACGCCAGGCTACGGCGCTCGCACGCGAGGCGCTCGTCGCGGTGCGCATCCCCGACCCCGACCGTGTGCTGTCGCGGTACCCGCACGAGCTCTCGGGCGGCATGCGTCAGCGCGCGATGATCGCCATGGCCCTCCTCGCGCGGCCGGAGCTGCTGCTGGCGGACGAGCCGACGACGGCGCTCGACGCCACGATCCAGGCGCAGATCCTCGCGCTGCTGCGCACCCTGCAGGCCGAGCGCTCGCTGACGGTGCTCATCGTGACGCACGATCTCGCCGTGGTCGCCGCCGTCTGCGACGAGGTCCTGGTGATGAAGGACGGCCGCATCGTGGAGTCCGGCGAGGTCGACCGCGTCTTCCGCGAGCCGCAGCATGCCTACACCCGGGAACTGCTGGATGCCGCGCCCGCCGCGCCCTCGACCGGTGAGGAGAAGTCATGACCGGCCAGCCGACCGACGAGCTCGTGCGGGTCGAGGGCCTCGTGAAGACCTTCCCGCTGCGCAACGCCTGGGGCCGTACGACCGGCACGGTCCGCGCCGTCGACGGCGTCGACCTCACCGTCCGACGCGGCGAGACGCTCGCCGTGGTGGGCGAGTCGGGGAGCGGGAAGTCCACCTTGGGGCGCTGCATCCTGCAGATGGACGAGCCGACCAGCGGCACCGTCACGTACGACGGCGTCGACCTCACGACGCTCGCCCGCGCCCGCCGTGCGCCCTACCACCGGTCGATGCAGGTCATCTTCCAAGACCCGTTCTCGTCGCTGAACCCGCACCGCACGGCACTCCAGAACGTCATGGAGCCGCTCACCGTGCTCGCCCCCGACGCGGACCCGCGCGCGCAGGCGATCGAGGCGCTCGCCGCGGTCGGGATCGACGGCGACGCCGTCCATCGGCGTCCGCGCGCGTTCTCGGGCGGCCAGCGTCAGCGCATCGTCATCGCGCGCGCGATCGCGGTTCGTCCGGGGTTCGTGGTCTGCGACGAGCCGCTCTCAGCACTCGACATGTCGATCCAGGCGCAGGTCACCGAACTGCTGCTGCGTCTGCAGCGCGAGCTCGAGCTGACGTACCTGTTCATCTCGCACGATCTGTCGGTCGTGCGCGAGATCGCGACGCGCACCGCGGTGATGAACCGCGGTCGCATCGTCGAGCTCGGCCCCACCGCCGAGGTGTTCGCGTCGCCGCAGCATCCCTACACGCGCCATCTCCTCGATGCTGCGCTGTCGACCGACCCGGTGCAGGCGCGACGCCGTCTGGAGCGGATCTCCACGCGGCCGGAGCCGGTCGGCGTCGAGCCCGACGGCACCGCGCTCGCCGAGATCGCGCCCGGCCACTTCGTGCTCCGCTGACGATGGACTGACGGATGCCGCTGCCCGCGGCATCCGTCATCCCACCGTCGTGCGGGTCAGCCGCCGTACTCGACGAGCAGCGCCCGGGCGCCGTGCGCGAGCGCGGCGGCCCGCGCGGCTGCGTCGTCGCGGGACTCGCCCCGCACATCGAGGTAGAGCTTGAGCTTGGGCTCCGTGCCGCTCGGCCGCACGATCACGCGCGACCCGTCCGCGAACCAGAGCCGCAGGACATCGCCCGGCGGCAGGTCGTCGAACCCATCCTGCAGGTCGTCGACGCGGTCCACCGCGACATCTCCGATGGATTCCGGATGCCGCGCCCGCAGCGCCGCCATGATGCCCGAGATCTGCGACACGTCGTCGACGCGGATCGACACCTGGTCGCTCGCGAAGGCCCCGAACTGCTCCTGGAACTCGGCGAGGAGATCGGCCAGCGTCGCCCCGCGACCGCGCGCCTCGGTCACCATGCCGAGGATCGCCACGGCGGCCGAGATGCCGTCCTTGTCGCGCACGGTGCCCGGGTTCACGAGGTAGCCGAGCGCCTCCTCGAACCCGAACACGATGCCAGGCGCGCGCGAGATCCACTTGAAGCCGGTCAAGGTGGCGTGGAAGTCGAGGCCGTAGTGCTCGGCGACGGCCTGCAGGCCGGGGGATGAGACCAGCGAGCAGGCCAGCGAGGCGCCCTCGGGGGCGGGGCCGTCAGCCGTCGCGAGCTGCGCGGCGCGCCACCCCAGCAGCAGCCCGATCTCGTTGCCGGTCAGCCGCCGCCAGCCGCCCTCGGCGGAGTCGTCGGGCAGTGCGACGGCGAGCCGGTCGGCGTCGGGATCGTTGGCGATCACGAGCTCGGCGCCGGCATCGCGGGCGGCCTCGAAGGCGAGGTCCATCGCGCCGGGTTCCTCGGGGTTCGGGAACGCGACCGTCGGGAAGGTGCCGTCGGGCTCGAGCTGCGCCGAAACCGGCACGGGCGCAGGGTAGCCGGCAGTCTCGAGGATGCGCGACAGCGTCTCCCACCCGACGCCGTGCATCGCGGTGTACACCCAGGTGAGGCCGTCGGCTCCGGCAGGTGCCGGGGCGACGGCGGCGGTCGCCGCGACGTAGTCGTCGACCACGCTCTCGGTGGCCACCTCGAAGGCGAGCGAGCGGGGGAGGGTGCTGATGTCGCCGACCTCCGCCACCTGCGCGATGTGCGCGGCGATCTCCGCGTCGGCGGGTGAGACGATCTGCGAGCCGTCGTCCTCGCCGCCGAGGTACACCTTGTAGCCGTTGTCGTCGGGCGGATTGTGGCTCGCGGTCACCATGACGCCTGCTGCCGCGCCGAAGCGCCGCACCGCGAAGGCGAGCACGGGGGTCGGCAGCAGGCGGGGGAGCAGGATCGCGCGCAAGCCCGCGCCGGCGAAGATCTCGGCGGAGTCGCGCGCGAACACGTCGGAATTGCGACGACCGTCGTACCCGATCACGACGATCGGGGCCTGGTCGAGGATGCCGGGGACCTCCGGCCCCTCCGCCTCCAGGGCATCGGTGGACGGCGGCTCGGTGAGCTCCGGCGCGTCGGGCATCGTCGCCGCGTCAGCGGCGTCCCGAGTCTCGGCCTCGACCTCTGCAGCGGCACCCGGTGTCTCCGCTGCATCCTCGGCGCCGGCATCCGCTGCGCGCTCCGCGGGTGCGTGGGGGGTGCCTTGGTCGGCGGTCGCGTCGGTGTGCTCCGCGTGCGGCGACGCGTCCTGCGCCGCTACGCCTCCGTCGGCATCCGCATCGGTGTCGGCGTGCGCCGACACGGCGCCGGCCAGGGGTGGAAGCCCGGCCTGCTCACGGACATAGGCGGCGAGCCCTGCGGCCGCCTGGGCGACGAGCACGCGGTTCATGCGGTTGCTGCCGGCTCCGAGCGCGCCGCGCAGGCCCGCGGTGCCGAACGCGAGGCGCGCCGAGAAGCGGTCGGCGAGCTCGTCCGCCGCTGCCGTGTCGCCGGCCTCTGCGGCCTCGATGAGCGCGCGCAGCTCGCTGCGCGTCATGCCGTCGGGGTCCTGCGCGAGCCACGCGCGTGCGCGCTCGAGCACTTCGGCTCCCGCGTCCGCCCCGGTGGGGACCTTGTCGGGAGCGGGCTCCTGCCTGTCCGGGCTTGCGGCCGGGACCTCCGGGCCGCTCACAGCGCGCCGATCACGCGGGCGAGGAGTGAGGAGATGACGGGCTCGGCCTCGCGGCCGGCGTCGAGCACCTCCTGGTGGCTGAGCGGCGTCTTCTGGATGCCGGCGGCCATGTTGGTGATCAGTGAGAAGCCGAGGATCTCCATGCCCGCCTGCCGCGCGGCGATGGCCTCGAGCGCCGTCGACATGCCGACGATGTGCCCGCCGATCGCCTTCGCCATCTGCACCTCGGCCGGTGTCTCGTACTGGGGGCCGCGGAACTGGCAGTACACGCCCTCATCGAGGCTCGGATCGATGGATCGCGCCAGGTCGCGCAGGCGGAGCGAGTAGAGGTCGGTGAGGTCGATGAACGTCGCGCCCTCGAGCGGCGAGTCGCCGGTGAGGTTGATGTGGTCGCTGATCAGCACCGGGCGACCCGGCGTCCACGTGTGCTTGATGCCCCCGGCGCCATTGGTCAGCACCATCGTGCGCGCTCCGGCAGCGGCGGCCGTGCGCACGCTGTGCACCACCCGTCGCACGCCGTAGCCCTCGTAGTAGTGCGTGCGGGCGCCGATCACCAGCACGCGACGGCCCTTGGGCGTGACGATGCTCCGCAGCGTCCCGACGTGACCGCTGAGCGCGGGCGCGCTGAAGCCGGTCACCTGGGTCGCGGGGAACGTCGCGGTCGTCTCGCCGAGCAGCTCCGCGGCCTTGCCCCAGCCGCTGCCGAGGGTCAGCGCGATGTCGTGACGCTCGACGCGGGTGATGCGGGCGATGTCCTCCGCGGCGGCGGCGGCGACCTCGAAAGGGTCTGCCGTGGGGTCGTCGAGAGGATTGCCGGTGGTGTCTGACATGCCACCACTTTAGGAACCGGCGGGCACAAGAGCCAGCGAGGGCGCTGCGTCGCGTCCTCGGGAGTGTCGCCGTGTGTGTCGTCGGCGCGGCATCCGGCAGGGGAGAATGGAATCCATGTCGATCAGCTTCGAGACCACCCAGAGCGTCGCCATCCTCGGCGGCGGACCCGGAGGCTACGAAGCGGCGCTGGCCGCCGCCCAGCTCGGAGCCGAGGTGACGGTGGTCGAACGGGCAGGCATCGGCGGCTCGGCGGTCATCACCGACGTCGTCCCCTCCAAGTCGCTCATCGCCACCGCCGACGCCGCTGTGGCGATCGCCGGCGCCGGCGACCTGGGTGTGCAGCTCTTCGCGAAGGGCAAGGACGGCAAGCCCCTCAAACCCGAGATCGCGATCAATCTGAGCGCCGTGAACAAGCGCCTGCTGACGCTCGCGCGGCAGCAGTCGGATGACATGCGCGCGTCGCTGGTCGAGGCGGGCGTCCGCATCATCTCCGGGCACGGGCGGCTGGAAGGCGACCACGCCGTCGTGGTGTCGACCGGCCCCGGCGGCACCGACTTCGACCGCATCGAGGCCGACACCCTCGTCGTCTCGACCGGCTCGTCGCCGCGCGAGCTCGCGAGCGCCAAGCCGGACGGCGACCGCATCCTCACCTGGACGCAGCTGTACAACATGAGCGCCCTGCCCGAGCACCTCATCGTCGTCGGCTCCGGTGTGACCGGCGCCGAGTTCGCCGGCGCCTATATGAACCTGGGCGCGAAGGTGACGCTCGTGTCCAGCCGCGACCAGGTGCTGCCCGGCGAAGACAAGGATGCCGCCGCCGTCCTGGAGCGCGTCTTCAAGCGCGGCGGCATGAAGCTGCTGTCGAAGTCGCGGGCCGCGAAGGTCGAGAACACCGGCGACGCGGTCGTCGTGACGCTGTCGGACGGTCGCACCGTCGAAGGCAGCCACTGCCTCATGGCCGTCGGCTCCGTCCCGAACACAGCGGGCATCGGCCTCGAAGAGGCGGGCATCCAGATGACCGAGTCGGGCAACATCCAGGTCAACCGCGTGGCGCGCACGTCCGTGCCAAACATCTACGCCGCCGGTGACTGCACGACCTTCGTGCCGCTCGCCTCGGTCGCCTCGATGCAGGGCCGCACCGCCATCTTCCACGCGCTGGGCGACGTCGTCATCCCGCTCGAGCGCCGCCGCATCACGTCGAACATCTTCACCGCCCCCGAGATCGCGACGATCGGCTGGCAGGAGAAGGACATCGAGGACGGCCATATCAACGGCGTCGTGCACAAGCTCCCGCTGGCCGCCAACCCGCGCGCCAAGATGATGGGCATCAAGGACGGTTTCGTGAAGATCATCGCCCGCGAGGGCAGCGGCACCGTGATCGGGGGCGTGATCGTCGCCCCCCGCGCCTCGGAGCTCATCTACCCGATCGCGATCGCGGTCGAGCGCCGCCTCACGGTCGACCAGGTCTCCCGCGTCTTCGCGGTCTACCCGTCGCTGTCGGGCAGCATCACCGACGCCGCGCGCGCCATGCACGTCGTCGACCACAACGTCTACGGCGGCTGACCCGAGGCCGACGGATGCCGCCGCAGCGGCATCCGTCATCCCGCCGTCAGCCGAGCCCGGTGTTCGCGCGCCACAGTTCCGCGGCCCGGTTCGCGCCGGCGTCGACGAGGGCGCGCAGTTCGGGCCGGTCGGGCATCGCGAACGAGACGTACGCCCCGCGCCCGCCGGCGACAGGACGGCCGTAGGCCTTCACCGCCAGGCTGCCGTCGGGCAGCAGCCGCACTGTCAGGGTCTGCAGCTCGAACTCCTCGCCGCGGCGAGTGTCGTGCCAGCGCAGCTCGGGCGGGATCACGACGTTGATCGCCGCTGCGGACACTTCGGGAGAGATGGGTGACGCAACCATCCCGCCATCCTGCCCCCGGCCCGAGCCCGAGGGAACGCGCGTCAGGAGATCGTCAGCAGCTGGTGACCGGCCGACACCGTGGTGCCGGGGTTCGCGTTGATCGCGCCGATCACGCCGTCCTTGTGGGCCTGGATCGGCTGCTCCATCTTCATCGCCTCGAGGACCACGACCAGGTCGCCCTTGACGACCTGCTGGCCCTCCTCGACGGCGACCTTGACGATGGTGGCCTGCATGGGCGACTTCACGGCGTCCCCCGAAGCGCCCGCGACGACGGTGGGGGCGTGCGAGCGTCGCGACGGCGGCACGGCGGCGGGGCGACCGGCGACACCGGGCGCGGTGACCACGCGGTCGGGCAGGCTCACCTCGAGGCGCTTGCCTGCGACCTCGACGACCACGGTGTGCCGCGCCTCGGCGGGCGCCGGCGCGTCGAGCTCGCCGTCCCACGGCGCGATGTCGTTGACGAACTCGGTCTCGATCCAGCGGGTGTAGACGCCGAACCGGCCGTCTTCCGCGACGAACGCGGGCTCGCGGACCACCGCACGGTGGAACGGGAGGACGGTGGGAAGCCCCGACACCTCGAACTCGTCGAGGGCACGGCGCGAGCGTTCGAGCGCCTCGGCGCGGTCGCGGCCGGTGACGATGATCTTGGCGAGCAGCGAGTCGAAGGCTCCCGACACGCTGTCGCCGGCGGTGACGCCGGAGTCGAGGCGGATGCCGGGGCCGCCGAACGTCTTGAAGACGTGGATGGGCCCGGGCTGGGGGAGGAAGCCACGCCCCGGGTCTTCGCCGTTGATGCGGAACTCGATCGAATGGCCGTCGGCGATCGGGTCGTCGTAGCCCAGCTCCTCGCCCTCGGCGAGGCGGAACTGCTCCCGCACGAGGTCGATGCCGGTGACCTCCTCCGACACGGGGTGCTCGACCTGGAGGCGCGTGTTGACCTCGAGGAAGGAGATCGTGCCGTCGGCGCCGATGAGGAACTCGCACGTGCCGGCACCGACGTAGCCGACCTCCTTGAGGATGGCCTTCGATGCGTCGTAGAGAATCGTGTTCTGCTCGTCCGAGAGGAACGGCGCGGGCGCCTCCTCCACGAGCTTCTGGTGACGGCGCTGGAGCGAGCAGTCGCGCGTCGAGATCACGACGACGTTGCCCGCGGCATCCGCGAGGCACTGCGTCTCGACGTGGCGCGGCTTGTCGAGGTACTTCTCGACGAAGCACTCGCCGCGGCCGAACGCCGTGATCGCCTCGCGCGTCGCCGACTCGAACATCTCGGGGACCTCGTCGATCGTGCGGGCCACCTTGAGGCCTCGCCCGCCGCCGCCGTACGCCGCCTTGATGGCGATGGGCAGACCGACCTCTTCGGCGAACGCGATGACCTCGTCGGCGCCGGCCACGGGGCCGGGGGTGCCGGGTGCGAGGGGAGCTCCGACCTTCTCGGCGACCGCGCGGGCGGTCACCTTGT
Source organism: Microbacterium psychrotolerans (assembly GCF_031085295.1). Lineage (GTDB taxonomy): Bacteria > Actinomycetota > Actinomycetes > Actinomycetales > Microbacteriaceae > Microbacterium > Microbacterium psychrotolerans. The sequence continues at coordinate 699,131 of NZ_JAVFWO010000003.1, forward strand.
CGCCCAGGGCCTCGATCGCCTCGGGCGACGGGCCGATCCAGACCAGGCCGGCCGCGATCACGGCGCGGGCGAAGTCGGCGTTCTCGGCGAGGAATCCGTAGCCCGGGTGAACGGCGTCGGCGCCCGAGCGGCGTGCCACCGACAGGATCTTGTCGATCGACAGGTACGTCTCGGCGCTGGTCGAGCCTTCGAGCGCGTACGCCTCGTCGGCGAGGCGGGCGTGCATGGCGTCGCGGTCCTGGTCGGCGTAGACGGCGACAGACGACTTCCCCGCATCGCGGGCGGCGCGGATGACGCGGACGGCGATCTCGCCGCGGTTGGCAATGAGAACCTTGGCGATCTGGGGCATGGATGCCAGCCTACCGACGGCATCACGAGGGCTTTTGACCGGTTCATACAAGAACCGACGAGAAACGTGGGATTCCTACTACAACGCCGGTCGGCCGTCGGCAGTGCCTGCGCTACAGCGTGACGGGATCGGTCTCCGACGGTCCGAGCGACGGATCCGTCGTGTTCCACAGCGCGGTCCACTCGACGCCGAGCTCCCGCACGAGCAGGCGCAGCGTCGACACCGACATGCCGACGACCGTCGAGGGGTCGCCGTCGACGCGCTCGATGAAGGCCCCGCCGAGGCTGTCGACGGTGAACGCGCCTGCCACGTGGAGAGGCTCGCCGGTCGCGACGTAAGCCTCGATCTCGGCATCCGTCACGTCTTCCACGAAGGAGACGGATGCCGCGGCCGTCGCGTGCACCTCGCGCGGCGCCTCGCCGGGCTGGATGCGCACGACGGCGTGACCCGAATGCAGCACGCCGGTACGGCCGCGCATCGCCTGCCAGCGGGCCGCGGCGTTCTCGGGCGTGTAGGGCTTGCCGAGCACCTCGCCGTCGAGCTCGAACATCGAGTCGCCTCCGATGACGATGCCGTCGAAGCCGGGGATGTCGTCGCGCAGCCGCGCGGCCACGTCGGCCGCTTTGCGCCGAGCGAGCAGCAGGACGTGCTCATCCGGAGCCAGCGTGCGCGCCTCTGCCGCCTCGACCGTGGCGATCACGGCCTCTTCGTTGACGTCGGGGGCGATCGTGAGGGGACGGATGCCGAACTGCCCCAGCAGCATGAGCCGGGCGGGCGAGGTCGAGGCGAGGCAGACGCGCATGATCCCACGGTACGCGGCCGGGCCGTAGGCTCGACGGATGAGCGGAACCGGCGACCTCCTCGACCTCGACATCACGGGCGTCGCCCACGGCGGCGTCTTCGTCGCCCGCCACGAAGGGCGAGTCGTGTTCGTGCCCGACACGGTTCCGGGGGAGCGCGTACGCGTGCGGCTCACCGACACGGCCAAGTCGTCGTTCTGGCGCGCCGAGACGCTCGAGGTCCTCGAGGCGTCCCCGCACCGCCAGCTGCACGTGTGGCGGCAGGCCGACGTCGACGTGCCGCCCGAGCAGCGGCCCGGCGGCGCCGACTTCGGCCACATCGAGCTCGCACACCAGCGCAGCCTCAAGCGCGAGGTGCTGCTCGACGCGCTGCAGCGCTTCGGCGGCATCGCCGCGCCCGCCGCGACGATGAGCGCCGTCTCCGCTCCGCCGACGGCGGACGGCGGGGAGGAGGCCGACGGCGAGACCGTCGACGGCACGGCATGGCGGACGCGGGTGAGCCTGCACGTCGACGACGACGGCAACGTCGGGCAGTACGCGGCGCGCAGCCATCGCGTGGTGCCGCTCGAGGACCTGCCCCTCGCGACCGCGGCGGTCGAGCGCACCGCGCTGGAGCTGCGCGGCGGCGAGCCCGGCCGCATCGATCTCGTACAGCCGGCGGACGGTCGCGTGCGGGTGCTGCCGCGGCCCCAGACGAATCGGGATGCCGCTGCCCGGCGCGGGCGCGGCGGCCGCCCGGCACCCGGGCGGCGTTCCGGCAAGGCGCCCTCACACGAGGTCGTGGTCGAGCGGGTCGGCGGCCGGGAATTCCGCGTCGACGCCGGAGGGTTCTGGCAGGTGCACCGCCTTGCGGCGCACACGCTGACGACGGCCGTGTCGGGAGCATTGAGCAGCCTCCCGGGAGACGCTCGTGCCGTCGACCCCGACGCGTGGCATCTGGATCTCTACGGGGGAGTGGGGCTCTTCGCTGCGACGCTCGGCGAGCTCGGCGGCCCATCGACGCGGGTGACGAGCGTCGAATCCGACGCGCGGGCCACCGAGCACGCGGGCGAGAATCTCGTGGACTGGGTCGGCGCCCGCGCCGAGACCGCCCGGGTCGACCGCTGGCTGGCGCGGCTCAGCGCCGAGGCCTCCGCCTCTGAACGGGAGCGCCTGTCACGGGGAGTCGTCCTGCTCGACCCCCCGCGGTCGGGCGCAGGACGCGAGGTCGTCGAGCACATCACGGCGCTCTCGCCCCAGACGGTCGTCTACGTGGCGTGCGATCCCGTGGCGCTCGCCCGCGACATCGCCACCTTCCGGGCCGGCGGCTACGACCTGGCAGGCGTCGACGCCCTGGATCTTTTCCCGAACTCGCATCACGTCGAAGCCGTGGCGGTTCTCACCCGCGGGTGACGCACGTGGCTAGGCTGGCGGAATGACGCGGGTGGCCTTCATCGACGACCACGAGTCGGTACGGCTCGGGCTGGAAGCGGCGTGCGTCCGCGCCGACGCGATGAACGTCGCCTTCTCGGGCAGCACCGTCACCGAGTACGTGGAGTGGCGCGCACGGTCGCGCCAGCTTCCGGCGGACGTCGTGGTGCTCGATCTGACGCTCGGCGACGGCACGACGGTCACCGAGAACGTGCGGCGGCTGGTGCTCGACGGGTCGAGCGTCATCATCCACAGCGTCGCCGACCGCCCGGCAGCGGTTCGCGAAGCCCTGGCCGCCGGCGCGGCCGGCGTCGTCAGCAAGTCCTCGCCCATCGGCGATGTGATCGCGGCGGTGCGCACGGTGGCGCGCGGCGAGCCGCTCAACAACGTCGAGTGGGCCAGCGCCGTCGAGGGCGACCGCGCGTTCGCCGACGCGCAGCTGTCGGCGCGCGAGCGCGACGTGCTGCGGCTCTACGCCGCCGGCCTCCCGCTGAAGGTCGTCGCCGACCGCCTCGGCGTCGCCTACTCGACGGCCAAGGAGAACATCACGCGCATCCGCGTGAAGTACGTCGAGGTCGGGCGACCCGCTCCGACCAAGATCGACCTGCTGCACCGCGCCGTCGAAGACGGCATCCTCGTCGAGCCGTCCGCCGACCCGGGAGACAGTGCGCGTGGCCGTTGACGCGCAGACCGGCGTGCTCGACACGGCGTGGGGCCAGATTCCCCACTCGCCGCAGGCCACTGCGGGCATCGGGTCGTTCACGCGCTCACGCGTGGAACGGATCATCTCGCTCGTCGGCGGCGCGTTCGGATCGCTGATCCTCGGCCTCCAGGCGTTCCTGGCGGCGCTGGGCTCGACCGACGAGCGGCCCGGATGGCACGAAGCCCTGATGATCTCGGTGTTCGGCACACTCGCCGTGATGATCCTCGCGTGCGTCATCGGGCGCGGCGTGCGGGTGGCCGCGGGTGTGTTCGCCCTCGTCTACGTGCTCGCGCTGGTCGCCTGGCCGATCGCGACCGCGGGAGTGATGCCGACGACCGTCGACGAGCCGTGGATCTGGTACCTCGTCAACCTGGCGACCCTCGCCGCAGTGCTGGCCTTCCCCTTCCCGCTGCAGATCGGCTGGACGATCCTCGCGCCCGTCCTCTTCGGGCTGGTGCGGCTGATGCAGGTCGGCTTCGACAGCGACTACTGGATGACCGTCGGATTGGACGTGTCGTTCGCCCTCATCCTCGGCGGTGTCATCCTCACGCTGGGCTGGCTGTTCCGTTCGATCGCCGTCAACGTCGACGAGACGCGTGCCCGCGCGGTCGCCTCCTACGCGCAGGCAGCGGCGGCGGATGCCGCGGAGCAGGAGCGCGTCGCGGTCGCCGCGCTCATGCACGACAGCGTGCTGGCGGCGCTCATCGCGGCAGAGCGGGCGAGCACACCGCGCGAGCGAACGCTCGCGGCGTCCATGGCGCGCGAGGCGCTCACGCGGCTGGCCAACACCGAGCAGGACGCGCACGAGGGCACAGACGAGCCGTGGGAGGTTGCGGCCCTCGCCGCCGAGATCGACGCGGCCGCCGCAGAGCTGGGCGTTGACGTCGACGTGCAGCGCGAGTTCGACGACGCGGCGTCGCTCATCCCGGGCCGCGTGGCGCGCGCGCTCGCGCTCGCCGCGACGCAGGCGGTGGCGAACGCCCTCCAGCACGCCGGTGGCGCGGGGCTCGGCGTCGCCGTGATGGAGACGCATGGCCGCGTGCGTGTCGAGGTGCACGACGCCGGCGAAGGCTTCGACCTGGATGCCGTCCCGGACGACCGGCTGGGCATCCGCGCGTCGATCATGGCGCGTGTCGCCGCCGTGGGCGGGCATGCGGATCTCGAGACCGGACCGCACGGCACCGTCGTGCGCCTCACCTGGCAGGAGTCCGCCGCATGATCAGCGTCAAGAACGTCCTGGTCGTGCTCGCCGTCGCGTTCACGGCGTACCTCGCCGCGCGCGGCCTTTCGTGGACCTTACCGATCACGCAGCCTCTCGTCGTCGTGGTCACCCTGGCGTTCTATCTCGCGACCACGTGGCTCTGCATCTTCTGGGAACCCGCATCGACGCGATCGTCGTCCACTCCTCCCGCGGCGCCCGCCATCGGTGCACCCGCGGACGATGACGCGAAGACGGCCGTCGACGGCATCCGCGGTCCTGTCCGGCTCCCGCCGATCGCTCAGATCCTGGCGCTCGCGTGCGCGGTCATCGTGCCCAGCGCGATCTCGGTCGCGGTGGGGGAGGCATCCCGAACGGCCCCCTTCGCGACCTGGTACCTGGGTGGGATCGGCGCGCTCATGACCATCGTCATGGTGCGCCGCCGCCCGTGGACCGCGTGGACGGGAATCGTCGCGCTCACCATCGCGTCGATGCTCTGGATGGGGCCGCTGAATGCGCTCGCACTCGGACTCGTCGGCTCGATCGTCTGGGTGACGTGCGCGCAGCTGCTGGTGTTCTCGATGGACCGGGCGGCGCGCGACACCTCCCGCCTTACGCGGCTGCAGCGTGCGGCGACGGGATGGCAGACGTCGCAGGTCGTGCGCCAGCGGGAGCGGCGGGTGCAGGTGCAGAAGGCGCTCGCGGTCGCGGGGCCGGTGCTCACACGCACGGTCGCGCACGCGGGCGTGCTCACCGACGCCGACCGCCTGGAGGCGCGGATCGCCGAGGGAAAGCTCCGCGACGAGATGCGCGGACCGCGTCTGCTCGATGACGAGGTACGCGCCGAGCTCGAACGTGCCCGGCGTCGCGGGGCCAACGTGACGGTCCTCGATGAGGGCGGGCTCGACGACGTCGACGACGAGCAGCTGGGCGTCATCCGCGCGCAGCTGGCCGACGCGCTGCGGTCGGCGGCCTCGGACCGGCTCTACATCCGCACCTCGCCCGACGAGCGGGTGGCCGTCACGGTCGTCGGACGCTCGCCGTCCGTCGGCGGACCCAGCGACGAGGACTCCGTCGACCTGTGGCTCGAGATCCCGCACCCCGGTCGAGCCTGACGCTGGAGGCCGCTCGATCGCGACGGCCCTTCCGGATCTGTGGACACGGATGGCGCTGATCGACCAGCTCTGAGCGGGAGGGGTGCCGCTGCCTCACCCGAACGAGCCCCGCGAAGCAGGTGCCTCGCGAAGCAGGTGGCCCAGCGCGGTGGCGAGCCGTCGCACAGGGGGCGAGCCGTCGCACAGGTGGCGAGCCGTCGCGCAGGGGGCGAGCCCTGGGACGTACTCGCTCCCCGCCGGGAGGGGGAGGGGAACCAGGCGGGGAGCGGGGAAGAAGGAGGCGAGGGGCGGCGAAGCCGCCCGCCCCTCGCCTGCGCGAACGGTTACCCGAAAACCGTCCGCATGGCCAGATCCGGGGATACCGCAGTGCGGTGTCGGACCGGCCGAACGCAGAAGCGTTCCAGCGGATCAAGTATCTCCAGGACGCAAGGGGTGTGTCTGTAGGTATTTCGGGGGACAAGCCGGCCGGACCGGTTCAGGCGCTCCGGGGCCTCCGACCCGGACGGCGTGATCAGCCGAAGCGGCCCCAGCCCAGGTCGCGGTCGAGCGGCTGCCGCAGGGCGCGCTGGGAGAGTTCCCAGCCGGTGCGGCGAACGCGCTCCTCGGCTACGGCCTCCGCCGCCTCGCCGGTGTAGGCCTCGCTCACGACGGCGATGAGCGCTGCGAGCTCCTCCTCCGTGGGCGTTCCGCGGCGCACGTCGATGGTGACGCTTTCGCGCGCGGCTGATTCCCCGCCGGCTTCGGCGGGGACCGTCTGGTCGTCCGCGCGGCTCACAGCGGGATGTTCCCGTGCTTCTTGGGGGGCAGACTGGCGCGCTTGCCGCGCAGCGCCCGCAGGGCCTTCGCGATGGAGACCCGCGTCTGCGCCGGCTCGATGATGCCGTCCAGCTCGCCGCGCTCGGCGGCGAGGAAGGGAGAGGCCACGTTGTACGTGTACTCGTTGGCCAGGCGTGTCCGCACGGCGGCCACGTCTTCGCCGGCCTCTTCCGCGCGCTTGATCTCGCCCCGGTAGAGGATGTTCACGGCGCCCTGGCCGCCCATGACGGCGATCTCGGCCGTCGGCCACGCCAGGTTCACGTCAGCGCCCAGCTGCTTGGAACCCATGACGATGTAAGCGCCGCCGTAGGCCTTGCGGAGGATCACGGTCACCAGCGGCACGGTCGCCTCGGCGTACGCGTAGAGCAGCTTCGCGCCGCGCCGGATGACGCCGGTCCATTCCTGGTCGGTGCCCGGCAGGTAGCCGGGAACGTCGACGAGGGTGACGATCGGAATCGAGAAGGCGTCGCAGAAGCGCACGAAGCGGCTGGCCTTCTCGCCCGCCTCGATGTTCAGCGTGCCCGCCATCTGCGAGGGCTGGTTGGCGATGATGCCCACCGAGCGGCCCTCGATGCGGCCGAAGCCGATGACGATGTTCGGTGCGAACAGCGGCTGCACCTCGAGGAAGTCCTCGGCGTCGACGATGCCGCGGATCACCTGGTGGATGTCGTACGGCTGGTTCGGCGAGTCGGGGATGATCGCGTTCAGCGCGCGGTCGGCATCCGTCGTCTCGAACTCGAAGCCGCTTTCGTAGACCGGCAGCTCCGCCATGTTGTTGTCGGGGAGGAAGCCGAGCATCGAGCGGACGTAGTCGATCGCGTCGTCCTCGTCTTCGGCGAGGTAGTGCGCGACGCCCGAGCGGGTGTTGTGCGTATAGGCGCCGCCGAGCTCCTCCATGCCGACGTCCTCGCCGGTCACGGTCTTGATGACGTCGGGGCCGGTGACGAACATCTGGCTGGTCTTGTCGACCATGACGACGAAGTCGGTGAGCGCGGGGGAGTACACGGCGCCACCCGCGGCCGGGCCCATGATGATCGAGATCTGCGGGATGACGCCCGACGCCCGCGTGTTGAGGCGGAAGATCTCGCCGTACTTGCCGAGGGCGACGACGCCCTCCTGGATCCGGGCGCCGCCCGAGTCCAGGATTCCCACGATCGGGATGCCGGAGCGCAGGGCGAACTCCATGACCTTGATGATCTTCTCGCCGGCGACCTCGCCGAGAGATCCGCCGAAGGTAGAGAAGTCCTGCGAGTACACCGCCACCGTGCGGCCGTGGATCGTGCCGACTCCGCTGACGACGGAGTCGCCGTAGGGGCGGGAACGGTCCATCCCGAACGCGGTGGTGCGGTGACGCACGTACTCGTCCAGTTCGACGAAGCTGCCGGTGTCGAGGAGCATGTCGATGCGCTCACGCGCGGTGCCCTTGCCCTTCGCGTGCTGCTTCTCCTTGGCGACCTCCTCGGGATCGAGGACGGCCTCCTGGAATCGTGCGCGGAGGTCGGCGATCTTGCCGGCGGTCGTGGAGAGGTCGGGCTGATCGGTCACGGATTCCACCCTATCGGCGGGCTCGGGGGATCTGTTGGAGGGTTCACACAAGGGGTCGCGGCATCCGCTGTGGGTCCACGGGAGTCTCCGTCCGCGGAACTGCACCCTCTCGCGATTCCGCGCTCCGGAATCGCGAAAGGGGAGAGTTCCGCAGGCACCGGCGGGCGTACGGTGAGCATCATGTCGTACTCGTCCGAGGGGTTCCCGCTCGCAGCCGCCGTGAGCCCGCGCGTCCAGGTCGTGGAGACCACCGACTCGACCAATGCCGACGTCGTGCGCCACATCGCCGAGGCCCCGCACGAATGGCCGCACTTGTCGTTGCTGCTGACCGGGGACCAGCGCGCAGGGCGTGGGCGCCTGGACCGCACGTGGGTGACGCCACCCGGAACCGCGCTCGCCGTGTCGGTCGTGATCGACGCCGCGGCGATCCCGGCGGCGGCCCGCGGCTGGATCCCGCTGGTGGCAGGCGCCGCGATGACGCGTGCGGTCGGCGCGCAGCTCGCGGGCTCCGCCCATACCGCGACGCTCAAGTGGCCGAACGACGTGCTCATCGACGGCGGGAAGGTCTGCGGCATCCTCGCCGAGGTCGTGCCGGGGCACTCCGATGTCGTCGTCGTCGGATCGGGGGTGAACACGCGGATGCCGCGGGCCGACCTCCCCGTCGACACCGCGACCTCGTTCGCCGCGGTCGGACTGACGTGCGACGAGGATCGCCTGCTGGCGGACTACCTCGCCGCTCTCGACGAACAGCTGACCGCGCTCGCCGCAGCCGGCGGGGATGCCGCTGCCGCGGGCGTGCTGGCCGAGGTGGAGGCGCTCTGCAGCACGCTGGGAAGCGACGTCGCGGTGTCGCTGCCCGACGGCCAGACGCTCTGGGGCCGGGCGCAGCGTGTCGACCCCGACGGCCGTCTGGTCGTCGTGCAGGACGGCGAGTACGAGAGCGTCGTGTCGGCCGGCGACGTCGTGCACGTGCGGAGCCGCCCCCGCTCGTGAGGGCTCGAGAGCCGGCGCTTGTGAGGGCTCGGATGCCTGGCGGCGCTCAGCGCGGATGACGTAAAACGGCGGGTTCACCCCGGACTGTCGGCGGCTCGCCGCACAATGGGGACATGACGCAGCCGACGAGCTACGGTGGCAGGCCGCTGACGCCGGCCCCCGGCGCGCCCACCCCGGAGCTGCTCGTCGCTCGCTTCAGACCCCACGCGCGCAGGCTCGCGTGGTCGGCCCTCGTACTGATCGCCATAGCCGGTGCGTGCGGGTACTTCTACGGCAACCTCCCGGCGCCGTTCGAGAACTGGATGCTGCTGGCCGCGGCCGCCGCCGTGGTGCTTCTGCTCGTGGTGCTCCCGTACCTCGCGTGGGCAGGGCACGTGTACACGATCACGACGCGACGCGTGATGGAGCGTCGCGGAGTGTTCTCGGCGAAGCGCAGGGAGCTCGCCCACGTCCGCGGATACACGCTGAAGGTTCATCGCGGCCTGCTGCAGCGCATGTGGGGTGCGGGCACGATAACCCTCGCCAACGGCGTCGACGAGCCCTTGCGGCTGGCCAACATCCCCAGCGCCGAGCTCGTGCACGAGGCGCTCGTGGACCAGGTCGAGGTCAATCAGATCCTCGCCCACCGCGACGCTCAGCCGCTGCCGCCCGGCGTTCCGCCTCGGCCGCCCCTTCCACAGGCCTGACCCGGCTCGTCCGTCATCCCGGTGTGCGGGATGATGGAGGGAGTCTTGAGGCGAGAGGAAGTGGTATGGCGCTGCGAGTCGGAGTCGTCGGAGGTGGCCAGCTGGCCCGCATGATGATCGCGCCGGCGGTCGAGCTCGGGGTCGAGCTGCGGGTGCTCGCCGAAGACGAGGGGATGTCGGCATCCCTCGCCGCCACTGCCGTCGGCGACTACCGCGACGCCGCGACCGTGCTCGCGTTCGCACGCGACGTCGATGTCGTGACGTTCGACCACGAGCACGTGCCGCAGGACGTCCTGGCCGCCCTCGTCGATGAGGGCATCGCCGTTCACCCCGGCCCCGATGCCCTGAAGTTCGCGCAGGACAAGCTCGTCATGCGGGCGCGCCTTCAGGAGCTCGGGATGCCGCAGCCCGACTGGGCGGCCGTCACCGATACGGAGGAGCTGCAGGCCTTCATCGACGACCACGGCGGGCGCGCGGTCGTGAAGACCCCCCGTGGCGGGTACGACGGCAAGGGCGTCCGCGTGGTCTCGGCCGGGACCGAGGCCGAGGACTGGTTCGCGACGCTCGCCGAGGACGCCCGTGGCGGCGCCCTCCTCGTCGAGGAGCTCGTCGACTTCACGCGAGAGCTCGCGCAGCAGGTCGCACGCCGCCCCTCGGGCGGCGTGAAGGCGTACCCCGTCGTCGAGACGGTCCAGCGCGACGGTGTGTGCGCCGAGGTGATCGCACCGGCTCCGCACTCCAATGAGCGACTGCAGCAGGTGGCGTCCGACATCGGCGTCTCGATCGCCGAAGGACTGGGCGTGACCGGGATGCTGGCGGTCGAGCTCTTCGAGACCACCGACGAGCGCTTGTTGGTGAACGAGCTGGCCATGCGCCCGCACAACAGCGGTCACTGGAGCCAGGACGGGGCGGTGACCAGCCAGTTCGAGCAGCACCTGCGCGCCGTGCTCGATCTGCCCCTCGGCGACACCGATCCGGTCGCGGGGTGGGCGGTGATGGTGAACATCCTCGGCGGACCAGCGGACGACGCGCTCGACGCCCGGTTCGCCGCCGCGATGGAGGAGCACCCGCAGGCCAAGGTCCACACGTATGGCAAGGCACCGCGCCCGGGGCGCAAGGTCGGGCACGTCAACGTCGTCGGCGACGACCTCGACGACGTGGCCTACCAGGCGCGAGCCGCGGCATCCTTCTTCCTGGACTGAGCCCGCCACGCGGACGAGGCCACCGGTCGGGTCCCTCCTGGCTTGGTGAAGGGACCGCGCCGTTGCGGGGATCTTCCAGCCTTCGCCCCTAGCCTTGACGAGTGACTGCGCCCCTTCATTCCTCCGAGGCGCCGCTCGTCGGCGTCGTCATGGGCTCCGACTCCGACTGGCGGGTCATGAGCGACGCCTCGCAGGCGCTCACGGACTTCGGGATCCCGCACGAGGTCGAGGTCGTGTCGGCGCATCGCACACCCGACAAGCTCATGCGCTACGGGCGTGAGGCCCGCTCCCGCGGGCTGCGGGCGATCATCGCCGGCGCCGGCGGAGCCGCGCACCTTCCCGGCATGCTCGCGTCGGTCACCGCACTCCCGGTCATCGGCGTGCCGGTGCAGCTCGCGACGCTCGACGGCATGGACTCGCTGCTCAGCATCGTGCAGATGCCCGCCGGCATCCCGGTCGCGACCGTCTCGATCAACGGGGCGAAGAATGCCGGGCTCCTCGCCGCGCGGATCCTCGGTGCCTCGGACGACGCCATCGCGGACCGCGTCGAGGCGTACGCCCGCGATCTCGAAGCGCAGGTCGAGGAGAAGAACCGGCGGCTCAAGGAGTCGCTGTGAGCGTGATGACCCCGCCGAGTGCCAAGGCACGTCCGGTCCGACCGGGCGTGGTCGAAGAGCGCCCGATGCGGCACCCGGATGCCTCGTCGCGGGCGGTCATGACGCGCCGCGGGTGGTGGCTGGTCGGGCTGAACTTCCTCATACCCGGGTCTGCGCAGGTCCTCGCGGGCAACCGTAGACTCGGCCGATTCGGCATCGGCGCGACGCTGTTGATGTGGGTGCTCCTCGTGGTCGCGCTGCTGTTCGCGCTGCTCGCGCCCACCGCGGGACTGAGTATCGTGACGAGCGCGTGGCTGCCCGACTGGCTCGGGCTGCTTCGTCCCCTGCCGCTGCTCATCGCGCAGGGGCTGCTCATCGGGTATGCCGTGCTGTGGATCGTGCTGGGCATCGACACATTGCGCCTGGTGCGGCTGGTGAAGACGGGGCCCTGGGCGCGGTTCGCCATCGCGATCGTCGCCGTCGCGCTCATGGTGGTGGCCGGCGGCACCGCCGCGAAGGCGGCCGAGTACGTAGGAACGACCCGAGCCACGATCAGCACGATCTTCGGGGCCAGCGGTCCCACGGTGCCGCCGGACGACGGGTACTACAACATCCTGCTGCTGGGCGCAGACAGTGGCGAAGGACGCGACTCCATGCGGTTCGACAGCATCTCGGTGGTGTCGGTCAACGCCGAGACGGGCGCAACGACGATCACCGGCATCCCACGCGACATGCCGCACTTCCCGTTCGCGGAAGGACCGATGCAGGATCGCTACCCCGACGGCCACGAGGGTCACGCCGACTCCAACTGCGGCTGGGGGAGCGGCATCAACCAACTGCGCACCGAGGTCGAGGTGTGCCAGAACGGCGCGGACCTGTACCCGGACGCGGAGGCGAACGGCTCGGAGCCTGGCATCGAGGCCACCAAGGACGCCGCCGAAGGCATCCTCGGAATCAAGATCCCGTACTACGTGTTCGTCGACATGCACGGGTTCGCCTCGCTCGTCGACGCATTGGGCGGCGTCGACATCAATGTGATCGAGCGCCTTCCCAAGGGCGGTCCGCCCGACGGAGTCGACCCGCACGACGTCGACAGCTGGGCCATCGGCTGGATCGAGGCCGGCCAGCAGCACATGGACGGCGATACCGCGCAGTGGTACGCACGCTCGCGGTACACGACGAGCGACTTCGACCGCATGCGGCGCCAGCGGGAGCTGCAGCAGGCGATCCTGGCGCAGTTCACGCCGCAGGTCGTGCTCACGCGATTCCAGGATGTCGCGGCCGCGGGCGCCGACATCGTCAAGACGGACCTGCCGCAGTCGCTGATCCCGACGCTCGTCGACCTCGCGCTCAAGGCGAAGGAGCAGCCGGTGCAGACGGTCGAGCTCACCCCCGCTGAGGGGATCGACGAGTTCGAGCCCGACTACGCCTACATCGCCGATCTGATGCAGACGACGCTCCACCCGCCGACCCCCACGCCCGAGGGCTGAGTCGTGGTCGCCACGCTGCGTGTCGTGCTCGACCAGCTCGTCGCGCCGACCGAGCCGCAGATCGCCGAGGCCTCGCGCGAGCTCGCGCGGGCGCTCGTGCTCGGTGCCCCGTCCGGCTGTGAGGTCGAGGCGATCGCCCCGGCCGGGGGCGCGGACGATGCACTGGACGCGGTCGGCGGTCTGGCGAACGTGCGTCGCACGGCCCTGCCCCGGCGGGAGCTCGCGGCCGCGTTGCAGCTGGGCGTCGGCACGGGCATCGGCGGAGGAATGATCCACTCGCCGTCGCTCTTCGCGCCGCTCGTGCGCCACGACCGGGTGCACGACCACGACCAGACCGTGGTGACCGTGTGGGATCTCCGCCCGTGGGAAGCGCCCGCCGAACTGCCCCGCGCCGTCGTCGCCTGGCACAAGGCGATGCTCAAGCGCGCCGTCAAGCATGCCGATGCGGTCGTGGTGCCGACGCATTCGCTGGCGGCCCGGCTGCTGGAGATCGCTCCGTTGGGCGATCGCGTGCGGGTCATCGCCGGTGCGTCACCGCTCGGGTTCGCGGTGCCGGTGGATGAAGTGGGCCGTCGTCGCGAGCTGGGTCTGCCCGAGGGGTTCATCCTCTTGGCAGGCGGGCCGCTCGGCTCCGAGGGATTGGATGCCGGACTCGCCGCGGTGGCGGCATCCCGCGTGGACCTGCCCATCGTCGTGATCGACGTCGAAGAGGGGCACGAACCCGCCGTGGCCGATCTCGCGTCCGCAGCCGGAATCCCCGAACGGATGGTGCACGTGCGCGGTGTGCTGTCTGCCACCGACCGTGCCGCGGTGTTCGGCGCGGCCGTGGCCTTCGTGGCTCCGTCGCGTCGCGCCGCGTTCCCCTGGCGCGTCGTCGACGCCCTGACGCTCGGCGTCCCGGTGGTGGCCGCAGCGTCGGCCGTACACGACGAGGTCGTGTTCGACGGGGGAGTGCTGGTGCCGTCGTCGAGTGTGACGGAGCTCTCGGAAGGGCTCGGAGCCGCGTTGGCTTCGGGGCTCGCCTCCGCCGCGGCGGCGGAGAGGCTGGGCGTGCTCGCGGGGGACCGCGGGCGTGCGTTCTCGTGGAGCGAGGCCGCGGACAAGGTCTGGATGCTGCACGCCGAGCTGTGACGTACCGCCATCTGGCCTTTCTTGTACTCATTGGCCACTTCCGTCACACTGTTCCCATGGCGGGGGCTTTGAAGCATGGTGATCGCGCGTCGGCGCGGAGATTTCTGGCGAGCGTGCTCACGAGCGCAGCTATCGTCGCGGGCAGCCTCACCGGTAGCGTCGGCGCAGCTCTGGCGACCGCCGGCGTTGCGGCTGCATCCGCCGACGTATCACCGCTGGTCGCCTCGAGCATCGTGAAGGCAGCTGACCTTTCCAAGTTCCAGGCGGGCAACATCATCGGCGACGCTGTGTTCTTCAACCGCAACACGATGAGCGAACAGCAGATACAGGCGTTTCTCGAAGCCAAGGTGCCGGCCTGCCGAACCGGCTACATCTGCCTCAAGGATTGGTATGACACTTCACGCACGACATCTCAAGACATGATGTGCGGCGGGTACTCAGGCGGTGTCCGTGAGCGCGCTTCGCGGATCATCTATAAGGTCGCGCAAGCATGCGGCATCAACCCTCAGGTGATACTCGTCATGCTGCAGAAGGAGCAGGGCCTAGTCACGCATGTGTGGCCGAGCGACTGGCGCTACACCATCGCGATGGGGCAGGGCTGTCCCGACACCGCGGCCTGCGACACCAGATATTACGGCTTCTTCAACCAGGTCTATGGGGCCGCTTGGCAGCTGAAGCGATACGCGAACCCCTCCGGCACCAGTCAGTACTTCACGTGGTATGCACCAGGAAAGACATGGAATGTTCGCTGGCACCCGAACGCCGGCTGCGGCTCATCCCCGGTGTTCATCCAGAACCAGGCGACCGCCAACCTCTACTACTACACCCCGTACCAGCCGAACGCGGCGGCGCTGGCGGCCGGCTACGGGGAAGGAGACGGCTGCTCGAGCTACGGCAATCGAAACTTCTACCAGTACTTCACTGACTGGTTCGGCCCCACCCAGCGCGACGTAGCTGGAGAGATCGAATCGGAGTATCGCGCTCAGGGAGGTGCATCGGGACTCGGCGCGCCCTTGACCGAGGTTCTTCCGCTCTACAAGAACGGAGGGGGCTTCGGGCGTGCTTACACGCTCGGGTCCATCTACTGGAGCTATGAGTATGGAGCCAAAACGGTAAAGCAGGGATCACTCCGCGATTACTACTTCGCGCGCGGCGGCGCTGACGGTGACATGGGCTGGCCGGTCCTGAACTATCAACTGATCTCGGGGATCGCGGTCTCCGGCACGGGACAACTCTTCTCGGGCGGCTCGCTGTACTCCAGCGCTCTTGGAACGTACATCGTCAGGGAACCCTTGAGGTCGGCGTACTTCACGCTCACTGGTGCCGCTGGACCGATGGGATGGCCCACCGCGGATCAGACCTGCGCGGCCTCTCTGTGCAGCCAGCCGTTCCAGCAAGGCGTTGTCGTCGCGTCCGCCGCGGGGGCCTTCCCCGTTGTCGGGGCCACGGCGGCGGCATTTCAGACCGCAGGTGGGCCTACCGGAACGTGGGGGGCTCCGCTGACCGGGCCGACGGCCCTGCCCTACTTCGGCGGAGGTTCGGGCCAGGCGTTCGCGAACGGTTCGGCGTACTGGCGCTCGGATGGCGTCCCGTACTTCGTCACCGGGGCGATTCGCGATCGGTACTTCGCGCTGGGCGGAGCGGCTGGGGTCCTGGGATTCCCAGTCAGCTCGATGTCGTGTGACACGGTGTCGTCGTGCCGTCAGCAGTTCCAGTTCGGCTGGATTCTATGGACGTCAGCCGGGGGCGCCCGTGTCGGCGACCCCACCATCGATGCGGCGTACGCCGCGCGCGCGGCGGTACTCGGGGCACGCACGGGGGCATTCGCCTACTACGGCGCCAACGGCGGAGGGTTCGCGGAGGGCTTCGTGAACGGAGTCATCTATTACAAGCCGGGTGTGGGTGCTTTCGCCGTGGTGGGAGCGCTCAAGGACGCATACTTTGCAAGGGGCGGCGCGGCGGGGGCGCTCGGTTGGCCCGCTTCCGATCAGGTCTGCTCGACCGCAGCAGCGTGCCGACAAAAGTTCGAGACTGGTTGGCTGATGTGGAGCGAGGGCGCCGCGAGGCTCGGTGATCCCGCGATCGACGACGCATACGCCCGTCTCGGCGGGGCGCAGGGAGTACTCGGACCCCGAACAGGTGCCTTTGTCAGCTACCCGTACAACGGCGGGGGGCTCGCGGAGGGGTTCGCCAACGGCGCAGTGTTCTATAAGCCGTCGCTCGGTGCGTTCGGAGTGTTCGGATCGATACGAGACGCCTATTTTGCCCGCGGTGGCGCCGGCGGCACGCTGGGTTGGCCGAAAAGCGATCAGGCCTGCGCAACATCGTCGTCGTGCCGGCAGCAGTTCGAGGGAGGATGGATCATCTGGACTGCGCCGAACTCGACCCGCCTCGGCGATCCGGCCATTGACGATGCGTATGCAGCATCTGGCGGCACCGGGGGCGTTCTCGGCGATCGTCTCGCCACGTTCGCTGCATACCCGTATAACGGGGGAGGGTTCGCTGAGGGGTTCGCTAACGGTGCGATCTTCTACAAGCCGGCCCGCGGAGCCTTCGCAGTGACGGGGTCGGTTAGAGCCTCCTACTTCGCCGCCGGCGGCGCGGCTGGTCCGTACGGGTGGCCTACTTCGCCGATGTCCTGCTCTGCAGGCACGTGCAGTCAGACGTTCGAGGGCGGAACTGTGACGGCGACCGGGTGACCCTGCCAGCTTGTGCCTGGGCGCGGAGCGGGTCGGCCTAGCTGAGGTACGCGGCCAGCGCCGTCGGACCGTCGCTGAGACGGAAGCCGGTGCGCTCGATCTTCGAGAGATCGAGCACGCTGTTCCGCGGCCGCGGGGCCACCGGCGAACTGGCCGCCGCGAAGTACTCGTCGGTCGAGATTCCCTGCACGCGTGCAGGGTCGTTGCCGGTGAGCCGGAACACGCTGCGCGCGATGTCGGCCCACGATGTCGCCGCACCCGCGCTCGTGGCGTTGTAGACGCCATATGGGTGCGGCGACCGCAGAAGATAGCTGATGACCCGCGCGAGGTCGCTTGTGAAGGTCAACCTCCCGACCTGATCGTCCACGACACGGGGGTCCACGCCGCGCTCGGCGAGGGAGGCCATCGTGCGGACGAAGTTCTTTCCCTCGCCGATCACCCAGGAGGTTCGGACGATGTAGTGGCGAGGGACGGTGGCCACCACGGCATCTCCGGCGGCCTTCGTCTGGCCGTAGACGCCCAGCGGACGCACCGCGTCGTCCTCACGGTACGGGCGGTCCAGCGTGCCGTCGAACACGTAGTCGCTCGACACATGCACGAGCGTGATCCCGTGGGAAGCAGCGATGCGGGCGAGCGCGGCGACGCCCGTAACGTTCGCGGCCCAGGCCTCCTGGCGGCCGTCGGGGGTCTCCGCGAGGTCGACGGCGGTGTATGCCGCAGCGTTCACGATGACCCCGTAGTCGCGCCAGCGTCGAGCGTTGTCCAGTCCCGGGTCCGTCACGTCGAGGTCGGCCCGCGTCACGTACTCCACGTGAGCGGACCCGCCGAGCGCCTGGCGCAGCGCAAGCCCCAGCTGACCTGCTGCACCGACCACCAAGGTCTTCTTCGGCGGGACCGGCGTCACGTCCACGAGACGCGGGTGCTCGCGATCCTTCGCCGAGATCTCGACGTCGGCGAGTGGAATCGGCCAGGCGATCGCGGCCGTCTCATCGGCGAGGTTGAGGAAGCTGTACGACGCCTCCGGTGACCAGTGGTCGTTGACGAGATAGGTATAGGCGGTGTCGGGTTCGAGAGTCTGATAAGAATTGCCGACACCGCGCGGCACGAAGATCGCGCGAGACGGGTCGATCTCCGTCGTGAACACGTGACCGAAGGTGGGCCCTTCGCGCAAGTCGACCCACGCACCGAAGATCCGGCCGGTCGCGACCGAAACCCACTTGTCCCATGGCTCGGCGTGGATTCCCCGCGTCGTTCCGACCGCGTCGTTGAACGAGACATTGTTCTGCACCGGCCCGAAATCCGGGAGTCCTGCCCCCGTCATCTTCTCGCGCTGCCAGTTCTCCTTGAACCAGCCCCTCGCGTCGCCGTGCACAGGGAGCTCGAACACCACGAGCCCAGGGATCGGGGTCTCGATCCGCGTCAGTGCCTTGCCGAACTCGATGTCGTCGCCACCGGCCACGGTCATTGACCCTTCGACGCGTAGAAAGCCTCGACGCCGTCCTTGGCCGGCGCCCACCACTGCTCGTTGTCTCGGTACCACTGGATGGTCGCCGCAAGGCCGGCCTCGAAGTCCCCATAAGACGGCTTCCAGCCGAGCTCGCTGCGGAGCTTTGTGGAATCGATGGCGTACCGAAGGTCGTGGCCTGCCCGGTCCGTGACGTGGTCATATGCGTCCTTCGCCTCGCCCATCAGCGCCAGGATCAGTTCGACGACCTCCTTATTGTTCTTCTCGCCGTCCGCGCCGATGAGGTAGGTCTCGCCGATCTCACCCTTGTCGAGGATGGTGAGCACGGCGGACGAGTGGTCATCGGCATGGATCCAGTCGCGGACGTTCTCGCCCGCACCATAGAGCTTCGGCCGTATGCCCCGGATGACGTTCGTAATCTGCCGAGGGATGAACTTCTCGACGTGCTGGTACGGACCGTAATTGTTCGAGCAATTGGAGATCGTGGCGCGCACCCCGAAGGATCTCACCCACGCGCGCACGAGCAGGTCGCTGCCGGCTTTGGTGGACGAGTAAGGGCTGGAGGGGTTGTACGGCGTCGATTCCGAGAACCGCGTCGGATCGTCCAACTCAAGGTCGCCGTAGACCTCGTCGGTTGAGATGTGGTGCAGGCGCGTGCCGTGCTTGCGGGCGGCCTCGAGGAGTGTGTATGTCCCGATGATGTTCGTGTCGAGGAACGGTCGCGGGTCGTGGAGCGAATTGTCGTTGTGCGACTCAGCTGCATAGTGAATGACAGCATCCGCCCGCGAGAAGAGTTCGTCGACGAGACCCGCATCGGCGATGTCGCCCTGGATGAACGCGAACCGGTCCGAGGGCAATCCATCGAGGGATGCCAGGTTTCCCGCGTACGTCAGCTTGTCGAGGACCGTGACGTGGTCGTCGGTGTGCTCGAGGACGTGGTGGACGAAGTTCGAGCCGATGAAACCGGCACCGCCAGTGACCAGGAGTCTGCGCATCGTTCCAGGATACCGGGCAGGCGTGCTCGCCGAGGTTTGGTGCACCCCTGGGTATACCCGAGACTAGACGCATGCGTGGAATCATCCTGGCAGGCGGCACCGGCTCGCGCCTTCACCCGATCACCCTTGGAATCTCCAAGCAGCTGGTCCCGGTCTACGACAAGCCGATGATCTACTATCCGCTCTCGACGCTGATCCTCGCGGGCATCCAAGACATCCTCATCATCACGACTCCTCAGGACTCGGACCAGTTCCAGCGGCTACTTGGTGACGGCAGTCGTTTCGGGGTCTCGATCACGTACAAGTCGCAGCCATCGCCTGACGGTCTCGCGCAGGCCTTCATCCTCGGCGAGGACCACCTCGGCTCGGACTCGGCTGCGCTGGTGCTGGGCGACAACATCTTCTACGGCCAGGGGATGGGCACCCGGCTCCGCCAGTACACCGACCTCACGGGCGGGGTCGTGTTCGGCTACTGGGTGGACGACCCGACCGCCTACGGCGTGGTCGAGTTCGACGATGCAGGCAACGTTGTGTCGCTCGAGGAGAAGCCCTCCCAGCCCAAGAGCAACTATGCCGTGCCCGGCCTCTACTTCTTCGACAACGACGTGGTCGAGATCGCGAAGGGCTTGCAGCCGTCGCCACGTGGTGAACTCGAGATCACCGACGTCAACAAGGTGTACCTCGCTCGCGGCGATCTCAAGGTCGAGCTCCTGCCGCGCGGAACGGCTTGGCTCGACACGGGCACATTCGACTCGCTCAGCGAGGCGACGGACTTCATCCGTACGGTCGAGAAGCGCCAAGGCTTGTCGATCGGCTGCCCCGAGGAGGTCGCCTGGCGCATGGGTTTCCTCACCGACGACGAACTGCGCGAGCGTGCGGAGCCTCTGGTGAAGAGCGGATATGGCGCGTACCTGCTCAAGGCACTCGCCCAGGGATCCAACCAGCCCGCGGTCTAAGATCGACTCCGGCCGCGGCGCTCGATCGCGCCGCGAAGCAGCGATCGACGGTGGAGAATACGCACGCATGACAGACGCAGTCGAGATCGCCAGCCGATCGGTGGCCGCACCGGGTGTTTTTCCTGTGGGTGGTCGTCGCCTTGTGGTGTACGTGGTGTTCGATCGTCGTGGGGATGTGGATGATTACATCCCGGTGGCGTTGGCGGGATTGCGGGAGCATGCCGCTCGGGTGCTGGTGGTGGTCAACGGCAAGTTGACCGATCAGGGCCGGGCGGCGTTGGAGCCGGTGTCGGATGAGATCCTGGTCCGCGACAACGAGGGTTTCGACATCTGGGCGCACAAGGTGGCGCTCGATCATGTGGGTGCCGGGTTGGCGGAGTTCGACGAGGTACTGCTGACCAATGACACGTGGTTCGGTCCGGTGCGTCCGTATGGTCCGGTGTTCGAGCGGATGGGCGAGCGTGCGGTCCACTTCTGGGGGATGACCGATCATGCCCGGGAGGAGCCGAATCCGTTCACGGGCAAGGGTGTGCTGCCGTATCACCTGCAGTCGTTCTGGATCGCGGTGCGGCGGGAGATGTTCCTGTCGCAGGAGTGGGCGTCGTATTGGCGTGACCTTCCGCAGATGCCGTCGTATTTCGATGCGGTGCTCAAGCACGAGGCGATGTTCACGGAGCACTTCACGGAGCGTGGCTACACCGTCGACGTCGCCTACACCAGCGCCG
>NZ_JAVFWO010000003.1:720011-722055 GCF_031085295.1 Microbacterium psychrotolerans
GGTGCTCAAGCACGAGGCGATGTTCACGGAGCACTTCACGGAGCGTGGCTACACCGTCGACGTCGCCTACACCAGCGCCGACTACCCCACCGACCACCCGGCGCTGTTCAATCCTGATCTCCTGATGGACGACGGATGCCCCGTGCTCAAGCGTCGACCGTTCTTCCACTACCCGCCGTTCCTCGACCGTCATGCGGTCATCGGACGACAGAACCTGGTGCGCGTGGCCGAGCACGGCTACCCCGTCGACGTGATCCTGCAGAATCTCGCCCGCAACGTGGCGCCGAAGACGCTCAACGCCGACGCGGGAATGCTGGAGGTGCTTCCCGACGTCGACGTCTCGTACGATTCCGGGCGTCCGTTCCGCATCGCGGTGATGGTCCACGCTGGCTCCGCCGCCGCCGTTCTCCGCGTGCTCGGCGACGTGGCAGCGATCCCCGTGCCGTTCGACCTGTTCGTGTCGATCGTAGAACGCTCCGACCTGGTCGGCGTCGAGGACCTCGTGGCCGCTGCGGAGCTGCCGCTCGCGGGTCGTCGCGAGGTGCGTCTGACCCCTCCGCGTCGCGGACGTGACATGAGCGCGTTCTTCATCGGATGGCGCGACGTCCTGCGCGCCGGGGAACACGACCTGGTCATCAAAGTCCACGGGCGCACGCCGAGCAAGCGCAACCCGAACGCCGCGCAGTACTTCCGCCGGTACCAGCTCGGCAACCTGATTCCCGGCCCCGGCCACGTCGCCAACATCCTGGCTCTGTTCCAGCGCGAACAGGGCCTGGGAGTCGTCTTCCCGCCGCCGATGCACATCGGCTACGCGACACCCGGTCGCGGCTGGCATGCCTATCGCGACCGCGGCAAGGAGATCGCCGAACGGCTGGGAATCGAGGTGCCGTTCGACGGCATCTCCCCGCTGGCACCGCTGGGTGGCATGTGGATCGCGCGCACAGAAGCGCTGCGGCTGCTCATCGACACCGACTGGACGTATGACGACTTCATCAAGCCTCCCAGGGGCGGGGCGGAGCTGAGCAAGGTCCTCGAGCGGATGGTGCCGCTGGCCGCAGGAGAGCTGGGGTACCACACCCGCACGGTGCTCAGTCCCGAGCACGCGGCGATCAGCCATGTCTCGCTCGAGTACAAGGTCGATCAGCTGTCCTCGACGACACCGGGGTATCCCGTCGAGCAGATCCAATACCTGCATCGTGCCGGCTGGATGGGTGCGGGAGGAATGGTCGCCATCACCCGCATGTACATGCGGGTGAACCATCCGCGCACCATGCGGGTCCTCGATCCCGTGCTCTCACCGGCCGGAAGGATCGCGCGAGGTGTGATGCGCCGAGGTAAGGCGGTCGCGCGCAGGGTCCGCGGTATCCCGGAGACGAAGGTGGAGCAGTGACGGACGCAGTCGAGATCGCCAGCCGATCGGTGGCCGCACCGGGTGTTTTTCCTGTGGGTGGTCGTCGCCTTGTGGTGTACGTGGTGTTCGATCGTCGTGGGGATGTGGATGATTACATCCCGGTGGCGTTGGCGGGATTGCGGGAGCATGCCGCTCGGGTGCTGGTGGTGGTCAACGGAAAGTTGACCGATCAGGGCCGGGCGGCGTTGGAGCCGGTGTCGGATGAGATCCTGGTCCGCGACAACGAGGGTTTCGACATCTGGGCGCACAAGGTGGCGCTCGATCATGTGGGTGCCGGGTTGGCGGAGTTCGACGAGGTACTGCTGACCAATGACACGTGGTTCGGTCCGGTGCGTCCGTATGGTCCGGTGTTCGAGCGGATGGGCGAGCGTGCGGTCCACTTCTGGGGGATGACCGATCATGCCCGGGAGGAGCCGAATCCGTTCACGGGCAAGGGTGTGCTGCCGTATCACCTGCAGTCGTTCTGGATCGCGGTGCGGCGGGAGATGTTCCTGTCGCAGGAGTGGGCGTCGTATTGGCGTGACCTTCCGCAGATGCCGTCGTATTTCGATGCGGTGCTCAAGCACGAGGCGATGTTCACGGAGCACTTCACGGAGCGTGGCTACACCGTCGACGTCGCCTACACCAGCGCCA
>NZ_JAVFWO010000003.1:722062-896831 GCF_031085295.1 Microbacterium psychrotolerans
GGTGCTCAAGCACGAGGCGATGTTCACGGAGCACTTCACGGAGCGTGGCTACACCGTCGACGTCGCCTACACCAGCGCCAACTACGGCTTCACGAACCCGTCGCTGTTGGCGGCCGAAGCTCTGATCGACGCAGGCTGCCCAGTGCTTCGTCGTCGCCCGTTCGTCGAGTGGCCGCCCTTCCTGGACCGGCACTCGGTCATCGGTCGGTGGACCCTGGCCAGGGCGGCAAACCGTGGCTACCCCGTCGAGCTCGCGCTGCGGCATCTCGCCCGCAACGTCGCTCCTCGTGACCTCAACGCCGACGCAGGTCTGTTCGATGTGCTCCCCGACATCGACGTCTCGTACGACGCGGAGCGACCATTCCGGATCGTCGTCACCGCGCACGTCTTCTACGAGGAGATGACCGACGAGATCCTGGACCTCGCGGACAGCCTGCCCGGCGGGTACGACCTCGTCGTGACCACGCCGACGGCCGAGAAGGCCGAAGCGATCGGTCGGATCATCGCCCAGCGCCCGTCTCGTGGCGAGGTCGACGTGCGCGTGGTGATCAACGATGGCCGCGACCAGAGCGCCTTCTTGATCGGATGCCGCGACGTGCTCCTCAGCGACCGCTACGACCTCGTCGTCAAGCTGCACTCAAAGAAGACGCCCCAGGACGGCTTCAACGTGGGCCGGCACTTCAAATCACAGCAATTCGACAACCTGCTCGCGAGCCCCGGCTATGCCGCCAACCTGCTCGCACTGTTCCAGCGGGAGTCTGGACTCGGCCTCGTCTATCCGCCGATGATCCACATCGGCTACCCGTCGATGGGGCGTGGCTGGTGGTCGAACAAGCCCGGCTTCGAGAAGCTGGCCGCGGAACTCGGCATCCGTGTCCCGCTCGACGACATCTCGCCGCTCGCGCCATACGGATCCATGTACATCGCGCGTCCGGAGGCCCTGCGACCGCTGGTTGAGCGCGAGTGGCGCTACGACGAGTTCGGCGGTGCGGAGGCCTACCGCGATGGCGGCCTCGCTCACATCCTGGAGCGAATGCCGTCGTATGCGGCGGCAGAGCTCGGATTCCACACCCGCACGGCTGCTACCACCGAATACACCTCTATCTCGCATACCGCGTTCGAGTTCAATTTCGACGAGCTCTCCGCCACGACGCCCGGTTACACATACGAACAGATCCGCTTCATCCGCCGGGCAGGATATGTCGGCCAGGGGCGCGCGCGTGACTTCCTGCGGATGTATCTGCGCCTCAACCACCCCGGTGCGGAGGGCAGGATCCTCGGGGCGTTCGAACCGGACCGCTTCTTCGGTCGCTGGGCGCGCCGCCTGCGTCACCCGCGCAACGCCTTCGCGGGGGCGCTGCGCCGAAGGCGATGAACCCCGCGTCTGCCGCGCGCAATCGTGCGGCTATAGTTCTCTGGTCGACCCGATAGTGAGCACCCCCTTGGACACTTCTGCACGATTCGCACGGCTTGCGGCTGAGCCGTTCACCGTCGTCGACACCCGCGGTCATCGCCCCCGCGGGCGCGGCGGCAAGCTCGGCGAGATCTTCTCGCGCCGCGAGCTTCTCAATCTCCTCGTCCGCCGTGATCTGCAGGCGCGCTACCGCGACAGCGCGCTCGGCTTCCTATGGACCGTGATCCGTCCGCTCATCCAGTTCCTGATGTACTACATCGTCCTGGGGCAGTTCCTCGGTGCCGCTCGTGGCATCGATCAGTTCGCGATCTACTTGTTCTCAGGACTCACGCTGTTCGCTTTCTTCAGCGACATGGTCTTCGGAGCCACGGGATCGATCATCGGCAACGCTGGACTGGTCAAGAAGATCTATCTTCCGAGGGAGATCTTCCCGCTCGCGAGCGTCGGTGCGGCATCCTTCATGTTCTTCGTGCAGCTGGTGATCCTCTTCGTGGCGGCACTTGTCCTGAGCGCGCTGCCCGATCCGGTGCAGATGCTGTGGTTCTTTCCGTCCGTGGGTCTCATCCTTGTGTGGGGGCTCGCGATCGGGCTTCTTCTGGCCGCGCTGAACGTCTACCTCCGAGACATCCAGTACTTGACCGAGGTCGTCATGATGCTCGCGATGTGGGGGTCGCCGATCGTGTACTCGTGGCAGATGGTGAGCGATTCCATCGCGCGCTCCTCGCTGCCTGCGTGGGTTCTCGAGGTCTACGCGGCGAACCCGATCACGATCGGTGTCCTCGGCTTCCACAAGGCGTTCTGGAACGCCGGGACTCCGGCCGACTATCCCGACAACCTCGGTCTGCGGATGGCGATCGCCGGCGTGGTCGGTCTCGTGTTCCTCGTCATCTCCCATCGTGCGTTCGTCCGCATGCAGGGCAACTTCGCTCAGGAGCTCTGATGCGCGCCACCACTCCGCGTCCCGACCTCGTCCGCCTCACCGACGTCAGCAAGCACTTCGTTGTACGCAAAGACAACAACCTCAAGGACCGCATCGTCTACTTCGGTCGCCTGGGGAATACTCACCGTCAGGACTTCATCGCGGTAGACGATGTGTCGCTGTCGATCGAGGCCGGTACGACCGTGGGCCTCATGGGTGCCAACGGTTCGGGTAAGAGCACTTTGCTCAAGCTCATCGGCGGTATCGTCTCGCCGTCCTCCGGCAAGATCGAGACCCGCGGTCGCATGGCGGCGCTGTTGGAGCTCGGTGCCGGATTCCACCCGGACCTCAGCGGCCGCGAGAACGTCTACCTCAATGCCTCGATCCTTGGTCTGACGCGCGACCAGATCGACGAGCAGTTCGATGCGATCGTCGCGTTCAGCGGCATCGGAGACTTCATCGACACGGCGGTGAAGTTCTACTCGTCCGGTATGTACGTGCGCCTCGCGTTCGCCGTCGCGGTGCACACCGACCCCGACATCCTGCTGGTCGACGAGGTGCTCGCGGTCGGCGACGAAGCGTTCCAGCGCAAGTGCATGGAGCGCATCGCACAGTTCCGTGAGGAGGGCCGCACGATCATCCTGGTCAGCCACTCCGCCCAGCAGGTGGCGGAGCTCTGCGATCGCGGCATCGTGCTCAGTGACGGCAAAGTCGTCTTCGACGGCGATACGAACGCGGCGATCGGCGCGCTTCGCGATGTGCTGGACGGTCGTCGCGTGGGGGAGGCGCCGCCGGAGGGCACGATGCACCCCATCCAGGTCAAGCGCATCGAGCTCCTCGACACCGACGGAGAGCCGACTCGCACCGTGACGGCCGGCGCGCCTCTCACGATCCGCGTGCACGTTGATTCTCTGCGGCCGATCGAGCGGTGGGAGCTCGGCTTCAGCATCGACACTCCGCTGGGCCACATGGCGCTGGCGAGCAACACGGAGGTGCTGGGCGTGCGCCTGGCCCCGATCTCGGGCCCGGTGCACGTGGATCTGCACATCGAGCAGGTCCACCTCGGGCCGGGACAGTACTACGTCAACGCCAACGCGGCCGGTGTCAGCGAGGAGAGCAGTCACGGGCTCATGCAGGGTGCGCTGTTCACCGTCACGAGCGAACACCCGACGTTCGGCAGCGTGGCCGCCGCGGTGACCGTCGACAGCGCCGGTAGCACTGACCGTGACTGACGCTGCCGATCGCACGGCCGGGGTCGTCCTGGCCTATCATCCGACCGAGGAGATCCGCGAGAATGTCGCGCGCCTGCTGACCCAGGTGCCGCGGGTCTACGTCGTGAACAACTCACCGGATGCCGCGTCTCGCGGCCTGCTCGCAGAACTCGGCGCAGAACGCGTCGAGGTCCTCGAGCAGGCGGGCAACGTCGGAGTTGCGGCCGGCTTCAATGCAGGAATGCGGGCGGCGCTCGACGCCGGGTTCGACTTCGTCTGGATCTTCGATCAGGACAGCACCGTCGCCGATGGGATGCTGGATGCCCTGCTCAGAGCGCAGGCACGCACCGATCTCAAGGTAGGGATCGTTGGACCGGCGTTACGCGCGGCCGAGACGGGCAACGTCTACGACGCTGACCGTGGGCAGGGGAGTGCGCCCATCGAAGCGCTCATCTCGTCGGGAGCGCTTTTCTCACGGCCGCTGCTCGACGACATCGGCTTACACGACGAAGCGTTGTTCATCGACTATGTCGACCACGACATCTCGCTGCGCGCGGGACGCGCCGGCTACACGAATCTCAAGGTGTTCGACACGCTTCTCGATCACCGGTTCGGCGACTCGCAGCCCGCCCGCTTCCTCTGGCGACAGGTGTACCTTTCGAACTACTCGCCGATGCGGCACTATTACACGTCACGTAACCGCGTCATCGTGGCACGGCGATTCGGTTACGGCCGGTGGCTGCGGGACGACATCCGCTTTGCGACCAAAGCCTGGGCGAAGGTGCTGTTCTGCGAGCGTGATCGTGCCGCCAAGCTCGGGGCATTCCTCCGCGGTCTCCGCGACGGCCTCCGTTACCGAGGCCTTGATTCAGATCGGTGATCCGCCAATAGTGTCGGAGAGCGCGGCACGACGTCGCACGGTCCAGCGCTGTGGGCGAGGTCCGCTCGCCTTCGGCTGGCGTTGTGGTCGGATAGACTGGAGCAGTCGAAGATCGCGCATGCCGCTGCCGACACGAATCCTCCCCTTCATGAAAGGCGTTTCATGCCGCACACGGTCGCGCTCGGCGAACCCACCGTCGGAGAGGCGGAACTCGACGCGGTGAGGCGCGTGTTCGAGTCGGGGTGGCTTTCTGGTGCAGGGCCTACCTGCCGGGAGTTCGAGTCGCGGTTCGCCGAGACGGCGGGCACGCAGCACGTGTTGACGACCAGCAATTGCGGTTCCGCCCTCCACCTGGCGCTTTCCGTTCTGGGCGCTGGCCCTGGTGACGAGGTCATCGTGGGCGACTACACGTTCCCCGCTACTGGGCACTCCGTGATGTGGACTGGTGCGACGCCCGTTTTCGCCGACATCCGTGCTGACATTTGGACTGTGGACCCGGCGGCGGTAGAGGCGGCCATCACGCCGCGGACCGTGGGAATCATCGCTGTCGATGTCTTCGGCCAACCGGCCGACTTCGATGAGTTGCGCGCCATCGCCGATCGGCACGGGCTCTGGCTCGTGGAAGATGCCGCGTGCTCAGCGGGAGCCTCGTACAAGGGCCGCCCGGCGGGCAGCCTGGCCGACATTGCCACATTCAGCTTCCACGGACGCAAGGGCATCACGGCGGGCGAGGGCGGTGCCCTGACCACCGATAACCTGCTGTGGGCAGACCACGCACGCAAGTTGCACACCTATGGAATCGCGCCAGCGCTGACGCGAGAAGGCAGCACTGATCTGCCGATTCCCTCTTTCGATGAGGCGGGTTACAACTTCCGCATGTCAGATATAGCCGCGGGAATCATGCTTGCTCAGCTGGACCGTCTGACCTCGCTCGTTTCGCATCGGGGGGAGATCGCCGCACTCTACGCCGACCGCTTGAAGCAGATCGAAGGAGTTACCGCTCCGGTCGCGCTCGAGGATCGTGTGCACCCCTGGCAGTCATACGTGATAACGCTCGCGCCAGGCGTCGATCGCGGTCGAGTCGCTCACCACATGCGTTCGAACGGTGTGCAATGCAACTTCGGAACGTACGCATCGCACGTCCAGCCCGTGTATCAGTTCGATGGCCAGCTGCCCGTTTCGGCCGACCTGTGGACACGCCATCTCGCGATCCCCATGCATGCGAATCTCACCGAAGCCGATGTCGATCGCGTCGTCGAGGTTCTGAGCGATTCGGTAACCGTGGCGCGCTGACGTCTACAAGAAAGCAACAGAAAGAGGTTCGTGAAGTATGTCTGAGAAGAAGGTCTTCGTCGTCGGCGGTGCCGGCTTCATCGGACTCCACGTCGTAGATCGTCTGCTCGACGAGGGGTGGACAGTCCGCATCTTCGACAACATGGTCCGCGGTGATCGCGATCGTGCCAACGCCCTGGTGGCCACCGGTCGAGTGGACGTGGTCGATCAGGACATTCGCAACGGTGCGGCTGTGCTCGCGGCCATGAAGGGTTACGACTACGTCATCAACCTCGCGGCCGATTCGATCAACAAGAGCGTCGCGGACCCGTACTCGTCGTTCGACATCAACGTGGTCGGCACCCACAATGTGGTCGCCGCGGCCGCGGCGCTCGGTGTCAAACGCGTCGTCTACGCGTCGAGCGCTTCCGTGTACGGGGACCCCGAGAAGCTTCCGATGCACGAGGACGACCGGCTAAATCCGCTCACGCCGTACTGCATCGGAAAGCGCACCGGTGAGGACATCCTGGGATATTACCAGCGCCGTTCCGGTCTCTCCTGGATCGCTCTTCGCTTTTTCAACGTCTACGGCGAGGGCCAGAAGACGACCGCGTACTACACGTCCGTCATCAACCACTTTGTCAACAGGCTGAAGCGCGGCGAGGCTCCTGTCATCGATGGCGAGGGCAAGCAGTCGATGGACTTCATCCACGTCACCGACATCGCTCGCGCCGTGGTTCTCTCGCTCACTTCCGAACAGGCGAACGTGCCGATCAACGTCGGCACTGGCATCGACACGACGGTCGAACAACTCGCGCGAATCCTCATCGCTGCGGTGGGGTCCGACGTCGAGCCCGAGTTCAACCCGCGCGACGTCCTGGTCTCCCGCCGGGCTGCCGACATCACACGCGCCAAAGAGGTGCTCGGTTTCGAGGCGCTCGTCGACGTCAACGACGGCATGACGCGTCTCGTTCACAACTCCTGACGCAGAACGCCTGCCGTGCGCGGATCGCTCCCCGCGCGGCAGGTGAAGGGAACATCATGACAGGCGGTCTTCCGGGCAATCCCTACAACGAGCACGCTTGGGTGATTGGTGAGCCCGATATCGGGCACGGTACATGGATCGGTGCGTTCACGGTCATCGATGGTTCGGGAGGCCTGACGATCGGGACGGGTTGCGACATCTCGTCCGGGGTCCACATCTACACGCACTCGAGCGCTCGCCGATGCGTCTCGGGACGATCGTACGGGGTGGTCGATCGTGCAGCTGTCGTGATCGGCGATCGGGTCTTCATCGGCGCCAATGCCGTCATCAACATGGGGGTCACGATCGGCCCCGAGGCAGTCATCGGTGCCGGCGCGGTGGTCACGAAGGACGTTCCCGCTCGGTCGATCGTCGCGGGAGTACCTGGGCGGGTGATCGGCACCGTCGATCTGTCCGACCCAGGAGACCCGCAGCTCAGGTCAATGGGCGGGCCGGCAGCTCTCTCGCCAGCCAGCCCATCGGCCTCACTCTTGAGCGAGCAGCCCTGCGATGACACGGTGTGAGCCGAGGATCGACTCCCGCTCGGCATCAACGTCCGCTTCGCCCTGGATGAGATCGACGAAGTGATCGAACTGCGCGGCGAGCGGCTCGCGCGCGTTGGTGATCTCGGGGATCTCGATCGACGTCTGTTGACGGTAGCCCCTCCCATCGTCTGTGGTCGTCGTTGCCGACACGTGGCGATAGATCGTCACATCCCGTCGTAGCAGGTCGATCTCGATGAGCCTATCCAGCTCGTGCACGGTCATCGTGCGATCCTTCTTCTGGCCGATACGGCTCGCCGAAGCCTGTGCCATTTGACCGTCGCCGAACAACAGCGTCGCTGAGGCGACGTCCTCCGCCTGGCTCACAGACGAAGGGTGGAAATAGCCGAACCCACCGGAACTGCTGACAGGGGCTGATCCGAAGAACCCGATCGCGAGGTCGACGTCGTGGATCAGGAGGTCCCAAGCGACACCGGTCTTGATGCGCGGCGCGTACGGTGAATGACGCGTGGACGTGATGTGGACCGGTGCATCGATCATGTGACGTGCAGTGAGCACCGCCGGATTGAAGCGCTCGAGGAGCCCGCACAGCAGCGGAACCCGCGCTGCCGCGGACAATTCGACGATCTCCCGCGACCGCTCGTAGTCGTTGACGACGGGCTTCTCCACCAGCAGCGGAACGCCGGCGGCGATGACCTCCTTGGCCAGCCCGTAATGGGCCTCCGTGGAGGCAGCGACGATGACCGCGTCCACGCCGTCGAGGTCGCCCAGTGAGTCGGTCCATCGGGCACCGTACCGCTCGGCGACGGACGTGCCCGATGGTTCATAAGCATCCACCACGCGTGCGAGCCGCGCACGGCCGGATGAGGAGACTACTCGCGCGTGGTATGAGCCCATCGTGCCGGCACCGATCAAAGCGACGTTCAGCATCACTTCGCGCCCAGTATCCGTCGAGTGGTTGCAATGATTTCATCAAGTTCGACACGACTGAGGTGCGTGTGGACGGGAAGGGAGACCGCCTCGCGCGCGATGCGGTTGGCGACGGGAGTCGGCTCGATCACGACATCGCTCCGATCGCGGTACGCGTCGTAGTCGAACACGAGGCGCGGGTAGTAGACGCCGGCACCGACGCCAGCCGCCGTGATCTTTTCCGCGAATTCGTCGCGGGAAACCGCCGCTTCCTCGGTGATCCTCACGGTGTACTGGTGCCAAACGTGGCGTCGGCCGACCAGTTCCTTCGGCGTGATGAGGCCGGGGATCCCATTCAGCCCTGCCGACAGATACGCCGCGTTCTTCGCTCGCTGCGAAACCGTTGCGTCGTATCGGGAGATCTGCGGTATGCCGAGGGCTGCCTGCAGATCGGTCATGCGATAGTTGTGCCCGCGCATCACGTACTCGTAGCGAGCACGCATGCCTTGATTGCGGAGGACACGCAATCTATCCGCGAACTCGTCGTCATCCGTGGTGATGATTCCGCCCTCACCTGTCGTGATGTTCTTCGTCGCGTAGAACGAGAACGAGCCGACGCCGAAGCTGCCGGCGGCTTTGCCGGACTGCGTGCTGCCGTGCGCCTGTGCGGCATCCTCGAGAACGAGCAGATCATGCCGGCGTGCGATGGGCATGAGCCGTTCCATGTCGGCGACCTGTCCGTACAAGTGGACCGGCATGAGCACGCGCGTCCGGTTGGAGATCCTCGAAGCTACGGAATCGGGGTCCACGTTGAAGTCGGCCTCGGAGATGTCGGCGAATCGTGCCGTTGCCCCCGCCTCAAGGATGGCGTTGAGCGTGGCGGCGAACGTGAACGGACTCGTGATCACCTCGTCACCTGGTTCGAGGTCGAACGATTGCAGTGCGGCCACGAGCGAAGTCGTGCCGTTGTTCACTGCGATCGCGTGCTTGACACCCGTCATCTCGGCGAACATCTGCTCGAATCTTGCCACAAGAGGTCCCTGCGCTACGCGTCCCGAGCGGAGCACCTCGAGGACGAGCTGCTCCTCTTCGCTGCCGAACTCCACGACGGTGATGGGTATCATGAACCTACTCATTCAAGTTTTGGTGCGAACCACACAAGCATACTTGCGAGATCGACCGGCCTCCGGCGTCGATCGTCGGTGGAAACGCAGAGAGGCTGATCCCATCTCTTCCAAGAGAAGTCCACGGTCGTGGGCGCTGACCATCCTGCGCTATGCGCTGCTCGTAACCGTCATCGGTTTCGCTGTCTACTACCTCATCTCTCAGTGGGACGAGGTCTCTCAGGCGGTGAAGGTCATCGCCCCCGCGTCGATCGTCCTGTCGATGGTGATGGTGGCCGCAGGGCTCGGCTTCGGCACCTTATCGTGGATCATCATCTTGAACGGGTTGGGTTCGCGCGTGCCCGTCCTGCGAGGCGCGCAGATCCTGCTCGTCGGTCAGCTCGGCAAGTACGTGCCCGGATCTGTGTGGTCCTACGTGATGCAGATGGAGCTCGGGCGACAGTATGGCGTCGCACGACCAAGAGTTTTGATCACTTCCCTGTATGCGGCAGGTGTTGGCGTCGTTGCGTCGCTCATCCTCGGTTCGTTCGCGCTGCCGATCATCGTCCAGGAACACCCTGAGCTTCTTTGGCTGTACGTGTTACTGCCGATCGGTCTCGTCTGCTTGCATCCCAAGGTCATGACCTGGCTCGCTTCCCTGGTGCTGAAGATCTTCCGCCGGCCGCCTCTGGATCACGAGGTCTCTTTCGGGGTCGTGGCCGGCGCATTGGGGGCCGCTCTGGCCTCGTACCTCTGCTACGGCGTGCACCTGTTCCTGTTGGTCAATTCGCTTGTGGACCCCGACTTCGGCACCTTCATCTTGCTGACCGGAGCGATGGCGATCGGATTTACGGCGGGACTGGTCGCCTTTCTGCTCCCATCTGGCCTAGGAGCGCGGGAAGCCGTCCTCATCGCCGCGATGACGCTGCTGCTGACGGTACCGGAAGCGGTGGCCATGACGGTCGTCTCCCGAATGATGATCACGCTGGCGGACATCGCGGCCGCAGGTGCTGCCGCGATCGCGGTCATGGTCATGAGACGGCGGCTGGCGGCCGAGGGGTCCGTCAACGTCGAGCGAGCGCCGTATGACGAAGAGTGGGAGCGCGAGGCAAATGTGGAGAGGGGGACTCCGTGAACGACATCCATCCGACCGCCGTCATAGGCGACCGTGTGCGACTCGGCCGTGGTAACGCCATCGGCCCCTTCGCCGTCCTGATGGGCGATGTGGAGATCGGCGACGACAACTGGATCGGCGCAGGCGTCGTCATCGGCGCCCCGCCCGAAGTGCGCTCGTTCGAACATCCA
The DNA here is from genome assembly GCF_031085295.1 of Microbacterium psychrotolerans. Classification (GTDB taxonomy): domain Bacteria; phylum Actinomycetota; class Actinomycetes; order Actinomycetales; family Microbacteriaceae; genus Microbacterium; species Microbacterium psychrotolerans. The sequence goes on from NZ_JAVFWO010000003.1 coordinate 732,603, forward strand.
CGAAAGCCCGGGGACGCGATGGGGCACGGCGTCGTCGTCGGCTCCGCCAATGTTATCCGCGAGAGCGCGCAGATCCACGGCGGGCTCTTCGCTCCGACGAGGGTGGGCGACGGCTGCTTCCTGATGAATCAGGTATACGTCGCGCACGACGGCGACGTGGGCGATGCGGTGACGATGGCATCAAGTGTCCTGTTGGCGGGTCACGTCCACGTCGGCGCTGGCGCAAACCTCGGTCTCGGGGCGAAGGTTCATCAGTTCCGGTCGATCGGCGCAGTCGCAATGGTGGGAATGGGTTCCATCGTGACAAGAGACGTCCCACCTTTTGCGATGGTGTACGGCGCGCCCGCACGGGTCCGGGGAGCCAACCGAGTCGGCCTGGAGCGGCGGGGTGTCAGTGCCGCTGCCGTCGATCTGATTGACACCGCGTACAGGACGTCGTCGGAACATGACCTCGCCCGCGTGAAGCTTCCGGCTGAGGTCGCACGACTGCTCGCAGCAGCGAGTGCCTGAGTCTGAAATGTCTCACACGGATCTCCTCATCGTCGGCGCGGGATTCTTCGGCCTGACCATTGCAGAGCGGGCCGCCGCATCGGGTCGCAGAGTGACGGTCATCGATCGCCGACCGCACATCGGCGGCAACGCGTTCAGCGAACCCGAGCCGACGACGGGAATCGAGGTACACCGTTACGGTGCCCACCTCTTCCACACGTCGAACCCCGGAGTGTGGGAGTACGCCAACCGGTTCACGTCTTTCACGAACTATGTGCACCGCGTGTACACCACACACAGGGGCGTCGTGTACCCGTTGCCCATCAACCTCGGTACCATCAACCAGTTCTTCAACGCCGCGTATTCGCCCAGCTCAGCACGCGCACTCGTGCACGACCAGGCCGGCGAGTTCGATGCGAACCATGCGGCGAACCTGGAGGAGAAGGGGATCGCACTCATCGGTCGCCCGCTCTATGAGGCGTTTATCCGCGACTACACGGCGAAGCAGTGGCAGACGGATCCGAAGGAGCTGCCCGCAGACGTCATCAGTCGTCTCCCGGTCCGTTACAACTACGACAACCGGTACTTCAACGACACTTGGGAAGGGCTACCCGTGGACGGCTACACCGCGTGGCTGGAGCGGATGGCCGATCATCACAACATCGAGGTGAGGCTGAACACCGACTTCTTCGATGATGCCCAGCCGTTCCATCGGCGGGCGACGGTCGGACACGTACCCGTTGTCTACACGGGGCCAGTGGATCGGTACTTCGATTACGCCGAAGGCCCGTTATCGTGGCGCACGCTCGACTTCGAGCAGGAAGTGATAGAGGTCACCGACTTTCAGGGCACGTCCGTCATGAACTACGCCGACGCGGATGTGCCGTTCACCCGCATCCACGAGTTCAAACACTTCCATCCCGAACGCGCGGGGCGTTACCCGACTGATCGCACCGTCATCATGCGGGAATTCTCGCGGTTCGCCTCGCGCGGTGACGAGCCCTACTACCCGGTCAACACGCCAGCTGATCGCAAGAAGCTGCTTGCGTACCGCGCCATGACCCTGGAACAGCCGGACGTTCGGTTCGGTGGCAGGCTCGGCACCTATCAGTACCTCGACATGCACATGGCGATCGGTGCGGCGCTGTCGATGTGGAAGAACCACCTCGCGTGACTTGCGCGACAGAAGCGAAGGGAAATGCGTGACTGATCTCGTCGGGATCATCGGCGGGGGCATCGTCGGGGTGGCTTTGGCGCGGGCGCTCAGCGCCCGCGGTGACGACGTCACGGTGCTCGAGAAGGAGGCACGGCTGTCGCAGCATCAGACCGGGCACAACTCGGGTGTGGTGCATGCCGGGCTGTACTACAAGCCGGGGTCGCTGAAAGCGACGCTGTGCGCGGCTGGGCGGGTGTCGATCCGCGAGTTCTGCGAAGAGAAGGGGCTGCCGTACCGGGAGGTCGGCAAGCTCGTGGTCGCGGTGGACAAGTCCGAGCTGGCGGCGCTGGCCGAGATCGAGCGGCGTTCGCTGGAGAACGGCGTGCCCGACGTGGCCCGCATCGACGATGTGGCACGGCTGCGTGAGATCGAGCCGCACGTCGCCGGGGTCGCCGCGGTGCACTCGCCGCACACGGCGGTGGTCGACTACGCGTCGATCACCGAGGCGATGGCTCAGGACGTCCGCGCCGCGGGCGGCACGATCCGGCTGGGACACGAGGTCACCGCGATGGCGCTAGAAAACGGCCGGGTTCGGGTGGTGACCCCGGTGTCGGAGGACGTGTTCGACAGGGTGATCGTGTGCGCCGGCCTGCAGTCCGACGTGGTCGCGCGGTTCGTCGGCGCCGACCCGTCGCCCAAGATCCTGCCGTTTCGCGGCGAGTACTGGGAACTCGCGCCCGAGCGCACCGGCTTGGTGAAGAGCATGATCTACCCGGTGCCCGACCCACGGTTCCCGTTCCTCGGCGTACATTTCACCCGTGGTGTGTACGACAACGTGCACGTCGGACCGAACGCGGTGCCCGCGCTCGCCCGCGAGGGCTACAACTGGCTGCAGTGGTCGGCCAAGGACACGGTCGAGTCGTTGCGGTGGCCGGGTGCGTGGCCGCTGGCGAAGCAGCACTGGCGTATGGGCGTCGACGAGATCTCCGGGTCGCTGATCAAACCGCTGTACTACCGCAGGGCGCGCCGCTTCATCCCCGAGCTGCGCTCGTCCGACCTGACCCACAAGCACGGCGCCGGAGTGCGGGCGCAGGCATGGGGACGCGCCGGCGAGCTCCTCGACGACTTCGTTGTCGACCAGGTCGGGCCCGTCACGCTGCTGCGCAACGCCCCCTCGCCCGCCGCCACCAGCTCGATCGCCATCGCCGAATACGTCATCGACCACTACCTCGGTGCACCGCGCGCCGGTTCGGCCTCCGCATAGACTCGTCAGCGTGACCACAGCCGCCGTCGGCGCCCCCGGCTCCCCCCGGCGCTACCTCCACTCGCTGTGGCTGCTGTCGGCGCGCGACCTGAAGGTGCGCTACGCCACGAGCGCTCTCGGATATTTATGGTCGATCCTCGACCCGCTTGTCATGAGCGCGATCTACTGGTTCGTCTTCACGCAGGTGTTCCAGCGCACGGTGGGGCATGAGCCGTACATCGTGTTCCTCATTACCGCGCTGCTGCCCTGGGTCTGGTTTAACTCGTCGGTGTCGGACTTCACTCGTGCGTTCAATAAAGACGCGCGCCTCGTGCGTTCCACCGCGATTCCCCGATCCATCTGGGTCAACCGGATCGTCCTCGGCAAGGGCGTCGAGTTTCTCTGCTCGCTCCCGGTCCTCGCGATCTTCGTCATCATCTCCGAATTCTCGGAAACGCCGGCGCAGCTCAATTGGGGTCTGCTCTGGGTTCCGGTCGCGATCGTTCTGCAGACGGTCCTGCTCGTAGGGCTCGGCCTGCTCGTGGCGCCGCTGTGCGTGCTGTGGAACGACCTCGAACGCACGACGAAGCTCATTCTGCGGGCACTGTTCTATGCGTCCCCGGTCATCTATGGGGTGGAGGATCTGCCCGGTGCGTTCGAGACGCTCGCGGCGTTCAATCCTCTGTCGGGCATTTTTGCGCTGTATCGCGTCGGGTTCTTCGCGGAGGAGTGGGATCCCTGGGTCATCGGGATCGGCGCAGTCATGTCGTTCCTCTTCCTCGCCCTCGGAATCTACGTGTTCCGTCGGCTCGAGCCTCCCATGCTGAAGGAGCTGTGATGACGGCATCCGGTCTCGCGATCGAGGTGCAGGGCCTTGGCGTGCGCTTCCGCCGCAACCGGCGCGGACGCAGAAGCATCAAGGACCTCTTCTCCGACTCATCGCGGCGGTCCAAGCCCGGCGAGTTCTGGGCACTGCGCGATGTCTCCTTCGATGTGAAGCCAGGCGAGTCGATCGGCGTTGTCGGTCGCAATGGCCAGGGCAAGTCCACGCTCCTCAAGCTCGTCGCCGGCGTGCTGCTGCCTGATGAGGGCTCCGTCTCAGTCAACGGGGGGGTCGCGCCCCTCATCGAGATCACCGGCGGATTCGTAGGCGATCTCACGGTCCGGGAGAACGTCCGGCTGACGTCCGGCCTTCACGGGATGTCGAAGGCAGAGGTCACACGCCGCTTCGACGGCATCATCGATTTCGCGGAGCTCGGGGAGTTCGTCGACACGCCATACAAGCACCTGAGCAACGGGATGAAGGTGCGGCTGGCGTTCTCGGTCGTCTCGCAACTAGAGGAGCCCGTCCTCCTCGTCGACGAGGTGCTTGCGGTGGGCGACAAGGCGTTCCGTGAGAAGTGCTACGCGCGCATCGACGAACTGCTCGCCGACGGGCGCACACTCTTCTTCGTGTCGCACAGCGAGCGGGACCTGCGCCGCTTCTGTTCACGGGGGCTCTATCTCGACAAGCATCGGCTCGCGATGGATGCACCCATTGGCGAGGTGCTTGACCGCTACAACGCGGACTACGCGTAGCCGGAGTCGCCGGATTGCTAGGCTGGTCCGATGCGCGAGAGCGTCGTCTGAGTCGCCGATCGGTTGGTCAATGAGAATCGCAGTCGTAAACAACTTCTACCCCCCGAGACCGGGTGGATCTGCTCACCTCTCTCAGCACCTTGCGCACAAGTATGCCGAAGCCGGACACGAGGTGCTGGTGCTGACAGCCACCTACGGCGACTCACCGGCTGAAGAGGTACGCGATGGTGTGCGAATCGTCCGCATTCATGCCTGGACGCTCCCGAAGAATCGATTTGCGGCGAACTTCGATATCGGGTTCACTTCTTCGCCGAAGGCGAAGCGCCGCGTGTTTGAGCTTCTTGACGATTTCTCGCCTGATGTGGTTCACCAGCACGGGCAGTTCTTCGATCTCACGTGGCTGTCGGGGTGGTGGGCTCGCAAACGGCGGATCCCCACACTGTTGAGCATTCACACTCGCCTCGAGACTCCGCTGAGTCGGTTCAACGACTTCGTCTATATGATGGCCGACCGCCTGCTGGTCGCTCCGCTTATGCGTCTGCACCGTCCGAAGCTCGTCGTGATGGACATCCTGATGGACCGCTACATCGACAAGCGGTATCGGCACGTGATCAGCGGCAAGGTTGCGATTCCCGTCGGCATCGAGCCGGAAGCCCTTCGAGGCGGCGATCGACAAGGTGTGTTGGAATCCTTGCAACTCGACGGCCGCCGCGTCGTCGTTTCGATAGGTCACGTTATTCCGCAGCGCAGCCGGATCGCGCTCGTCAAGGCACTGCCACTGGTCCTGGAACGTTTCCCGGACCTCGTCGTGGTCGTCATCGGTGGTGTGTATCACGATGAGTTCCTTCACTTGGCGAAGGAGCTCGGCGTCGAACACGCCATTGTGACCACGGGTGTTCTTCCGCAGAACCGCATCCCCGACTTCCTCGCTGCAGCAGACGCGGAGGTGCATGAATTGGAGGGACTCGGGTTCGGCACGGCGAGCCTGGAGGCGCTCGCCGCGGGCACACCGGTGATCGCGGCGATCGAGCCCGACAACTTCTTGGACATCATCGTCCATGACGGCCGTGAACTCTTCATCGCCCCGCCGGTGAGCAGCACCGACCCCCGAGCGGATCCGAGCGCTCTCGCAGGCGTTCTGCTGCGGGTGCTGGAGGACCCGGTGGGGGCGCGAGACCAAGTCGCTGCGAACGCACAGCTGCTTATCGAGAATCACTTCACGATCGGGCGCGTCGCTGAACGCCACCTCGAGGTGCTGACTGAGATGGCGGAGAAACGGCAGCGCTCTGGCCGTGGTATCGGGCGGACGGCTTGAAGGACCGCGTCTCAAGTGCGGGGGTAGGGTTGGCGTATGGATGAAAACGCCTTGCTGAAGATCGTCGCGGAGATTCTCGAAGTCGATGTCGAGGAGGTCTCCTTGACCGATGAACTCGACGCGATCGGCTGGGATTCCTTGTCGAACATCAGCTTCATCGCCGAGGTCGACACCGTCGCAGGCATCACCATCGACGCGGACGCCCTGGCCGAAGCGGCCAAGGTGAGCGACCTCCAGGCACTCGTGAACGCTGGTGCGTGAAGCCTCTGACTTTCTGGGCCTGACCGGCACTGTCGTCCTTGTAACGGGGGCGACTTCGGGTATCGGAAGAGCCACGGCCGTAGCGGCGTCGCGTGCGGGAGCTCGCGTCGTGTGCGTAGCACGCCGTGAGGACGCGCTGGATCGGGTGTTGGAGGAGCTCGCTGGTGACGGGCATCTCGCAGTGGTTTTCGACGTCACAGACTTTTCGCTCATTCCGGCCATGCTTCGCGACGTGGTCGCCGAGGTGGGTCCGCTGGACGGAGTCGTCCACGCGGCGGGCATCCACGATGCGACCCCCCTGAGGGCGGTCTCCGACGAGCAGGTCGCGCGTCTGTTCAACGTCAACGTCACCAGTGCAGTGATGATCGCTAAGGCATTTCGCCATGCGAAGGTTCGTGGCGCCGCGCCGAGCATCGTGCTGATGTCCTCCGCGGTCGGGATCGTCGGCGAGGCGGGTGTGAGTGTGTATGCGGCGACGAAGGCCGCGATCGCGTCGTTCTCCAAATCGCTCGGCCTGGAACTTGCCCGCGAGGGCATCCGTGTGAATTGCATCGCCGCAGGTGTCGTCGAGACACCGCTCACCGAAGGGATTCGGCATAAAGTCGGCCAATCGGCGTGGTCCGCTATCGAGTCGGCTCATCCCCTCGGGTTGGGTTCCGCGGAGGACGTCGCGAACGCCGCGCTCTATCTCCTGTCCCCAGCCTCCCGGTGGGTGACGGGCACGGCGCTGGTGGTCGACGGCGGCTATACCGCGAGGTGAGGAGACGCGGCTCGAGTAAGCTCGGTGCATGAGCGCTCGCATCGCCGCCGTCGACTATTTCCTCCCTCCAGCGGTCTTGACCAACGAAGATCTGGCCGCCCAATTCCCTGAGTGGAGCGTCGAGAAGATCGCCGCCAAGACCGGAATCGATCGGCGTCATATCTCTGGTCCGGACGAGTTCTCGTCGGACCTGGCGACCGCCGCGGGTGAGGCGCTCTTCGCGAATCACGGGATCGATCCGCACTCGATCGAGTACCTCATCGTGTGCACGCAGAGCCCCGACTACTACCTGCCCTCGACGGCATGCCTTGTGCAAGAACGCCTCGGCCTGCCCACGACGACGGGTGCCACCGACATCACTTTGGGGTGCTCCGGATACATTTATGCGCTCGGGCTGGCAAAGGGGCTCATCGAGTCGGGACAGGTCTCGAACGTGTTGGTGATCACCGCAGACACGTACACGAAGTTCATCAACCCGGAGGACAAGTCCGTACGAACGATCTTCGGCGACGGTGCCGCAGCCACGCTTGTCACCGACGCTGGGGAGGCCACCGCGATCACGGGCATCACCTACGGCACGAATGGCGCGGGGGCGAAGAGTCTCATCGTGCCGCAGGGCGGGCTGCGTCCGGGGGAGGCGCTTCAGCCCAAGTCCGACGCGCGGGCCAGGTCACTTGAGCCCACGGGCTACGACCTGTACATGGATGGCCCGGACATCTTCAACTTCACCCTCGAGGTTGTTCCCGCTTCGGTAGATGCGATTCTCAGGAAGTCCTCGCTGACCGCGGACGACATCGACCTCTACGTCTTCCATCAGGCGAACGCATTCATGCTCGAGCATCTGCGCAAGAAGCTCGGCGTGCCGAGCGAGAAGTTCTTCGTGGCGCTCGAGGGCTTCGGAAACACGGTGTCGTCTACCATTCCCATCGCCTTGACGGAGGCCGTGCGGCAAGGCGCGCTGCGCGATGGCATGAAAGTGATGCTGCTCGGATTCGGCGTGGGATTGTCCTGGGGTGGCCTCGTCGTCACCTGGTAATCCGCTCGCAGCGGCGAGTGCGCGGCGCACGCCCCGCCGCTACAGATGACCGATCAGTCGTCTGGATTCTCGATGCTCCGTGGCCGCGGATTGGAGGCGCGGGACGCACGAGCCGGATTGCCTGCGACGCGGGCGCCCGGGGCCACCTTGGTGAAAACCACGCTTCCGATGGCTACGCGGGCCCCCACCCCTACCTTGACTCGATCGATCAAGGTCGCTCCGGGACCGATCCAGACATCGTCACCAATGTCAGTGCTTCCGCTGATCACCGTCCCCCCTGCCACGAACACGCGATCACCGAGGTGGCTGCCGTGTGCGATCATCACATTGCTGTCGATCCGGCAATCAGCGCCCAGCTCAGTGTGGCGGCGCGCGAACCCTCGGGCGACCGTCGTCAATGAGCCCACCTCGGTGCGGGCCCCAATGCGCGTTTCTCCGTCGTGCGTCACGCTCAGGATGCCCCTGCTAGTTCGCTTGTGTTCGAAGCCTGGGGTTCCGATGACTGACCCCGCGCGTACGACTGCTCCCTCGCCGATCCGAGCCGACCGCAGCACAGTCGCGTTCGGCTCGACCACGGCGCGCGCTGCGATGTGGACGCCGACGCCGTCGATGAACGCTCCCGGATGGATGACGGCATCCGGGTGGACGACGGTGGGTTCGTTCTCGAGGGGGCCGGCCAATGCGATCTCGTTGTGAAGCGTGTAGAAGTGCCAGCGAGGGTCGTCCACGACGACGATCGTGATGTCGCGACCGAGGCGGCGCCGTGCTTCAACTTCCAGCTGTTCCGAAACCAGCACCGCGCTCAGGGCAGGGTTCCGGGCGGCCCCGGGCAGAAAACGCCCATCGTCGAGGAATCCGAGTATCGCGCTTCCGGGATTATTGCCGGCGAGATCGAGAGTCGATACGGAGAACTCCGCGTCGCCGCGCCAGCCGGTCGCACGGCTCAGGTCTTCTTGGGTGATCACGCGTCGATTCTAGACAGCTGCGTTCTTCGCATGGTGAGGTCGTCGAGCGGTGCTCGCCCTCACGGGAAAGCGTCAGGTCCGAGGAAAGGGCACCGTTAGGATGAGGAAGCCCCTCGATCGCATCTCGCGGTCCTACATCCGATCTCCATGCCACGCGTGGCCAGTCGAAGGAGTGCACGGCCCGTGAAAGCGCATCGAGCGGTAGGTGTTTGGGCGAGCCGCCACCAGCAGGCATTGTTCGTGTGGGCCTCGGCCGTCATCCTCGTCTTCCTCGGCGTCTCGATGGCCGTGATGGCGACCGATGGTCACGCGATGTCATTCCTCGATGAGCATGTTCACTACGACACTGCCTTGAAGATGCACGAAGGGGAACTCTCGCACCGCGGTGCCCTTTACGAGGAGGAAGTGGTCCACGAGTGGGCGTGCGGTGTCGGTCATCAGGCGGGGGGTCTCGTCCACGGCTGCGGTGACCCGCTCCTAAACGTTCGCGATGTCACATCTGGCCAATACACGAGTGGGTACATCCACTACCCGACCTACTTCATCGTGGCCGAGATGTTCCGAGCTGGCGTCGATGCTCTGTTCGGGCAGCACTTCGACCTGAGCGTATACCGCCTCTTCAGCGCGGTTCTCATGTGGCTTGGCGTCGCTCTGTGCGGTGTTTTCGCGTTTGCTCTGGGTATCAGGCGGTGGGGCCTCGTCGCCGCGGTCACGTTGCCTGCGGCAGCGACGAGCATTCTGGTCATGGCGACAATGGTGACTCCCAACTCAACAGCGATCCTGGCGGGCGCTCTGGTGGCGGGAACGGGACTTCTCTGGATCAAACGAGGACGCGGATTCATCTGGCTCGCGTTGTCCTCTGTGTTCGCGTCCTGTCTTGTCGTGATCAGCTCGCTCCCGGTGGGGGGCTTCATCCTGCTGATCTTCGCCGCCTCGATCGCTCGTGCTGCGAAGTGGGAGTTCGAAGGGCCTTGGCAGCCACGACTGTGGCAAGGCTTGGTGCTCTCCGCGATCGTGGTCGCGCCTGTCATCGCCTGGGGACGGTACATCGCCGCGACGGCGACTGCGACGAACGCCGAAGTCTATGGTCCCTATCAATTGCAGGGGTGGCGGCCGGTCATCGTGGGCGCTGTGCAAGAGCTGTTCGCATTCCACAGTCCATGGACGGATTGGAACATGGGCATGCCTGCGACTGGCGGCACGGCGTCGATGCTGTTGCGAGCCGCCGCCGTTGGCGTGCCCCTGTGGATCACCGTGGTCGTCGTCGGATCGCTTGTGCTCGCCATCTTCGGGATCATCACCGCCGCCCGCGCGAGCGCCCTCGTGAACAGCACCGCCGCCGCAGGCACCCGAGTCGTGCCTTTCTCGAAGCGCGCCCCCCGGACGTTCGACGCGCATCGCATGTTGGCGGCCGGAACGCTGCTCACGATCATCCTCTACCCCGCGGCCCTGCGGGTGTCGAATGCGTTGAACTTCGGTGTCGACTTCGGGATCGTCGCAAGGTACTCGATGGCGTTCGCCCCGCTGCTCGTTCTGCTCGCGTTGCTGCTGGTGCGTCGCCAAGCGTTCGCGATCGTCCTTGCCGTCATCGGGGTGGTGGGGCTGGTCGCGACCGCGGGCGTGTGGATCTAGGCGGACCAGCGTCAAGGACCCTCATCAGACCCGCTCCCCGAGCGCTATCACGATCTGACGAGGTTGATCCGGCTGGACAGCTCGCCCAGTGGCGTGCCGAACTCGATGTCGAGCTGCCGCCGCGCCGCGGCGAGCGATGCGATGAATCCAGCGGTCCCACCCCCGGCATGGACGAACGGTCGGACTTGTTCCTCGGTCACCAGGCGTGTGTCACCGATACTCGACTTCAATGCTTGGTACGGCTTCACATCGGCGCTGTTGAGCACAAAGTGGATCGGATGGACATCCATGACTGTGATCTCGCGTTCTGAATCGCGGTCCCTGAGGAACGCCATTGCGTCCCATCGCGGCTGGCGGCAAAAGAACTCGAGATCGTCCTCCCACACGTAGGGGACGCGGGCAATCGAACGGTCACGGTCCAGCGCGAGTTCGGAGACTCGCACGTCGGTCGCGTCCCGCAGGTAGATGCTGCTGTCTACTGCGATCTCGCTCTGATCCACGACGGTCTGAAGGATAGGGGTCGACTGGACCAGGCAATGTGTACGCATGGTCCTGGCCTCTGGGACGATGCGCAGGCACTCGGTCAGCACTTCCGAGGGGGTGTTGCCGTGACTCGATGCCGGTTGGAAGTTCGGATGGATTCCGAGCTCGACGAGGTCGGGGCGTGCGCGCAGGTCGTCGAGCACTGGCGTCTCGTGAGTGACAAACCATGTCGAGCGGATGTCGTTTTCGACGAGCGCGGCGAGAAGCCGTTGCATGGCCCAGTCCGGGGCCCAGTCCACATCCACGGTGACGAATGCTTCGTGCATGTCAATCCTTTCCTTCATGCTGCTGGGGGTCTCGTCGCGTGGCGACGTGCCGCGCCGTTGTCAGCGTCTCAGTCGGTCGGCGCCTTGGCCGCCTCGAGCGGCGGCATCGGCTGCCACGAGGCGTCCTTCGCGATCTTCCGCCCGTCACGCAGGCCGCGGAACAGGTTCGACGTGCCACGCACGGTGCGCTCGACGAACAGCAGGCGGATCAGCTCCTTGCCGAACGTCAGGCTCGTGCCCACCCCGAACAGCACCGGGTTGTAAACGCCGATCGTGCGGTAGTACTTCTTGATGTATGCCCGGTTGCGCATGATGTAGTAGCGGTAGGCGTTGCTCGACGCGTTCATGTGGCGGATGCCCATGTCCCACTGCTTGATCTCGCGCGTGCGCCGCAGCACGAACTCGTCGACGATGACCGACTTGGTCTTGCGCGAGGCGAGCCAGCCGTACATCTGGTCGTCCCAGTAGATGAAGAACCGGGGGTCCGGCAGACCGATCTGCTGGACGATGTCGCGGTGGATGAACATGCCCTCGAAGCATCCGGAGTTCATCGGCTTGTAGCCGGATTCGTCGAACTCCGCGGGGGCGAACGGGATCGGGATGGCCAGCGGCTCGGCGACACGGTACTGCCAGTAGAACGCGCTGCCGTCGTAGTCGTAACGGCGACCCTGGATGCTCTTGAAGCGGGGCGCCCATTTGCCCATCTTGGCGAGCCCGTCTGGAAGCACCTCGACATCGTCGTCCATCAGCCAGATCCACTGCGAGCCGAGTTCGTACGCGACGCGCATTCCTTCGCTGAACCCGCCGGATCCGCCAGTGTTGGTCTCCATGCGGCGGTACACGAGCGTCGCGGGCTCGAGGCGCTCACGGAACGACTCGACGACGTCGGTCGTGTCGTCGGTCGATGCGTTGTCGATCACGACGATTTGGCCTGGCTTCGGATCCATCTCGGTGATGCTCGTCAGCAGGCGGGTGAGAAGTCCCGAGCGGTTGTATGTCACGACGGCGATCGTTGCGGTGGTCGGATCGAACTGCGCGGAGGCGGACGGATCGTGGGTCACGGGGCTGATCTCCGAAAAAAGGCGGCGGGCGCCGAGACGTCGGGCCGGAGAGAAGCCTACCCTGCTGTCCCCTGCTCTCCCTGGGCGTGGGGCAGCCCCGAGCCCTCCGCGGCGCCGCGACCGGCATCCGGTCCACTGTCGAGGTTCTCGCGCCACGAGCGGGACTGGCCCGCTCTCACGGCGCACAGCACGAGCATGAGCCACCCGAGGCCGGTGAGCGCGAAGCTCTCGAACATGGAGTCGATGAGGAGTGTGACGAGGATGAGCGGCGTCCAGGCGTAGACGACCGAGCGGCGCTCGCCGGCGACGAGCCACGAACGCGCCAGCGCGAGCGCCGCCAGTGCCAGGAAGAGCACGAGGCCGACCCAGCCGAGCTGCAGCGCGACGTCGAAGTAGGCGTTGAGGCCGCTGGCGTGCTTCGTGTCGAGCCAGAAGTTGATCGCGTTGAACGGGTACTCCTGCTGGTCCCAGACGCCGAACCAGCCGAACCCCTGCACGGGCTTCTGGCGGAGGATGTCGACCATGAAGTTCCACAGCTCGACGCGCATCGAGAAGTCGGTGCCGGCCCCGAGCAGCGCGATGATCGGATGCCGCGCCGCATAGCCCACGAACACCCCGACGACGACGAGCGCTCCGAGTGCGAGCTGCAGGCCTGCGCGGCGTTCCGGTCGAGCGTGGCGCACGAGGGCGAGGGCACCGACGGCGAGCCCGACGCCGAGGGCGAGCACGACCACGGTGGGGGAGTCGCTCAGTGCGGCGAGGCCTCCGGCCAGTACGACGGAAGCCACTGACACCCCGGGGCGGACCGACTGCGTCCGGTACTCGATGAGGAAGGTGATGAGCGCGATGACGGCGACGAAGCCGAGCAGGTTGCGCGTGCCGAAGATGCCCTGCACCGGGCCGAGCTGGGCGAGGTTGCCCTGGATGCCGAGGAAGGCGAACGGCACGTCGAGGAGGACCCCCGACAGCACCTCGAGCGCCAGTGAGACGCCCAGAAGCACGCGGAGCACGTCGCCGAGCGCGCGGACTGTCTGCAGGGTGTCGCGCACGTGCCCGATGACCACGGCGAGGAACGCGAGCGCTGCCATCGAGACCCAGCTCCAGAATGACGCTGTGGTCTCACTGCTCCAGACGATGCTGGCGAACGCCCACCCGATGAAGATCAGCACCGTCGTCGGCACCAGCCGCAGCAGCGAGATCTCCCGCCGGCGCGCCACCATGACCGACAGACCGAGGATGCAGAGCCCGGCCACGATGGTCACGTAGGTCACCTGTCCGGCGATCCGCTCGATCGCGAATGCCGAGAAGACGGTGGCGAAGACGACGAGGGTGAAGGCGCGGGCGAACGATGCCGAGTCCAGCAGCGCGCCCAGCCAGCCGGGCGATGCGGACCGCGGCGTGTCGGTCACGCGCCGGATCCCGCAGGGTCGCCCGCTGCGGCCGGGCTCGTCTCGGAACGGGGCGCGCGCCGTCGGGGCGGCCGTGCCGGGAGCCGCCGTCCCGTGGGCTCGTCCCGCTCGACGGCGTCGCCGCGCTCGATGGCCTCGCTCTGCTCAGCGGGGCCGACGCCGACGTGCGGCGACTGCTTGATCTTCGCGCCGAGCATGACGACAAAGAGCCAGCCCCAGAGCAGGAGGGGGGTGGACTCGGCAAGGCCCTGCACGAGCAGGATCGCCCCCACGAGCGTGGGCAGCAGGGTCAGCGGAGAATACGGACGGTCGGCGCGGAGGTCCCACCGCGGCCGGTCGACGGCGAAGAACCACGCCCGCCACACGAACGCGAAGTAGAGGAATGCCAGCAGCACCACCCCGATGATGCCGAGCTGCATCGCGACATCGACCCACATGTTGTGGGCCTGCAGCACGGTCTGGCCGTGGTCGATGATCCACTCGTCGAAAGCCGGATCCGAAGGCACCCACGGGGTCGAGTAGCCCCAGCCGACCCACGGGCGCTCCGCGGCGCGAGCCAGCACCTTCTCCCAGATGCCCTCCCGTCCGGTGAGGTCCGCGCTGCGGCCGAGGGCGGTGAAGATCGCATCCCGCAGCACCCACAGCCCGAGGAGGCCCCCGACGCCGACGGCGGCGTACGCGACGTAGTACTTGGTGCGCTCGCCCGGTCTCGTCGCGCGCCGCATGAGGAGGACCGTGACGAGGACCACGGCGACCGCGGCGGCCGCGAGATAGGCGGTCGCCGACGATGCGCGGACGAAGAGGTATGCCGACAGCGCCATCCAGATCCACAGGAACGTGCGGCGCGGCGCACCCGACGCCAGCCGGATCGCGAAGACGACGATGGCGAGCAGGGCGACCGGCGCGAGCAGGTTCGCGTTGCCCATGATGCCCTGGAGCCGGCCCGGGAAGTCGAACAGGTTGTCGCGGGACCAGTATTCGATCGGGTCGTCCGCCTTCTCGACCACGAATCCAGGCAGGACCGGCTGGCCGATGAACACGGCCACCCACAGCTCGAAGAGGATGGACAGCGCCAGGACCCACTTGAGCGCCGAGGCGACGGCGCGGACGAGCTCCCGCCAGGTGAGCACGCTGCCGACGAACAGCGCCTGAAGGGTGGTGATGTACAGGAGCAGCAGCGTGAGCGCCGTCGCCTGCGGCCAGGCCGACCATGCGAGAGAAAGCGTCGCCCAGACGACGTAGGCGACGACGAACCAGGGCAGGCGGCGCCACTGGACGGGTGGGCGCAGGACGATCCACAGCACCGCCGACAGCACGCCTCCGGCGATCGTGACGACCGTGGCGGTGAGTTCGCCGAACGCGTGCACCCAGGCGGTTCCCGACAGCGACATGAACAGGACGAAGATGCACCAGCCGCGCAGCATGAGGTGGCCGGTCTTCTCGCGGACCGGCGGGCCCGGCGGCGCCGACGCCGGGTGCTTGGAGTGGACGGCCATCGCCTCACAGCGTACCCCGGCGGGCCGCCCGATCAGCGGGCCGGCGGGCGGGGTCTGCGACGGCCGCGTCGCTAGGCTGATCGGGTGCTGATCCCGCTTGCCAACGACCCCCGTGACTACGCGTGGGGCTCCCTGTCCCTGCTCGCCGAACTCGAGGGACGCGAGGCGTCCGGCCGCGCCGAGGCGGAGGTGTGGTTCGGGGATCACCCGGGCGACCCTTCCGCGACCCCCGACGGCCGAACGCTCGACCGCTGGATCGCCGAGGACGGTGCGTCGGTCGGAATCGATGCGCCGCTGCCGTATCTGCTGAAGCTGCTCGCGGCGGCATCCGCCCTCTCCATCCAGGCGCACCCGTCAAAGGCGCAGGCCGAGGCGGGGTTCGCGCGCGAGGAGGCCGCGGGGATCCCGCGCGACGCCGCCGACCGCACGTATCGCGACGCCAATCACAAGCCCGAGCTGATCGTGGCGCTCAGCGACACCTTCCGGGCGCTCGCGGGCCTGCGCGAGCTCGACGCCACCCGCCGGCTCGTCGCCGCGCTCGGACCCGGTGGTGCACCGCTCGCACAGCGGCTGGACGCCGATGACTCGCTCTCGGCCGTCATCGGCTGGCTCCTGTCGGACGGGGCCGACGCCGCTCGCGACGTCATCGCCGCCGCGGTCTCCGCCGAGTCCGACGAGTTCGCCGCCGAACTGGACCTCGCGCGCACGCTGGATGCCGCCTTCCCCGGCGATCCGGGCATCGTCGTGGCCCTGTTGATGAACCTCGTGACCCTGCATCGCGGCGAAGGACTGTTCGTGCCGGCCGGCGTCCTGCACGCCTACCTCGACGGACTGGGCGTCGAGCTCATGGCCGCGAGCGACAACGTGCTGCGCGGCGGTCTGACGCCGAAGCACGTCGACGCGGCCGAGCTCGTGAGCGTGCTCGACCCGACGCCGGGTCTGCCGCCGGTGATCCGGGCGCGTGCGCTCGGGGAGGGCATCGGCCAGTACGACGTGCCGGTCCCGGACTTCGCGCTCCTCGCTGTCACCCCGACGCGGGAGGGGGTCGAGGTCCCCCTGGCGGGCCCGGCGATCGCGGTGGCCACCGCCGGGTCGCCGGAGGTCGTGGGACTGGTCTCCGGCGCGGCGTCGGCTCTCGTCCCCGGGGCGGCGGTGCTCGTCACTCCCGACGAAGGCGGGCTCCGCGTGGTCGGTGAAGGCGAGCTCTTCATCGCCCTCCCGGGACGCTGACACCGCCGGCTCATCGGTTTCTCATCGGACCGTTACCTCAGCGCGACACGCCGTCGGCGCGTCGTGAAGGTTCAAGAGGTGGTTGAGCGTTTACTATCTGCGACTTGACCTCGGTGAACTACACGGGTGTAATTATGCGTACACGCACCAGCGTGGAGCAGGATCACGGGGGGTGAGAACGACATGACGGTTTCTCAATACCGTTCCGGCGTTCCCGACGACTGGTTCGTCGATCCGGTTCAACTGGGGGTACCGGGGGTTCGCCGCAACATCGACGCGGAAGAGGACAATCCGCTCGCATGGCAGACCGACGCACTGTGTGCGCAGACCGATCCGGAGGCGTTCTTCCCTGAGAAGGGCGGCTCCACGCGTGATGCGAAGCGCATCTGCACGTCGTGCGACGTGCGAGGCGAATGCCTCGAATATGCGCTGCAGAACGACGAGCGATTCGGCATCTGGGGCGGTCTCAGCGAGCGCGAGCGTCGCAAGCTGAAGCGTCGAGCGGGCTGAAACGCACGCCGGTCGGCCGGTTCGATCCGGCCGACCCGGCGCGTTCGCCCGAGGTGACGATGGAGCGCGACCTAGGCTGACCAGGACATGCCCACCGTTTCGCCGACCCCTGTGCCGCCGACCACTCCGTCGTCGGACGGTGTCCCGTCGAACACTGCGCTGACGAACGCTGCCCCCTCGGACTCCGCGTTGCCGGGCGCCTCCGCGTCGAACCGGATACACGCCGTTCTGGTCGTGCGTCCCGACGGTCGCACGCCCGCCGCCTTCCACCTGCGACGCACCCTCGCGGCGCTCGCGGAGCAGACGCGGCCCGTCGATGCCCTGACGATCGTGGTCTGCGGCGGTGACGACCACCTCTTCGAGGTCGTGGATGCCGCGGAAGCCGAGTCCGTCGTGAAGGCCCCGGCATCCACCGGTTTCGCTGCGGCGACCGCGCTCGCGTCTCCGCGCGGCCGCGAGAGCGTCGAGGGCGACGCCCTGTGGCTGCTCGCCCAGGACACCGCGCCCGAGCCCGACGCGCTCGCCCGGCTGGCGGGAGCCCTCGAGTTGTCGCCGTCGGTCGCGTTCGTGGCACCCAAGCTCGTGCGCTGGGACGACCGCTCCGAGATCGTCTCCCTCGGCGTGAGCATGACACGGTTCGGCCGCACCGTGGGCCTCGCCGACGACGAGCTCGATCAAGGGCAGCACGATGCGCAGGAGGACGTGCTCGGTGCCGACGTGCGCGGGATCCTGGTCCGCTCCGATGCGTGGGCCCGGCTCGGCGGTCTCGATCGCGGACTCGCGGGCGCCGACGAGGGACTCGACCTCGGGGTGAGGGCGCGACTGGCCGGAGGGCGCGTGTCGCTGGTCCCGGCAGCGCTCGTCGCCACGGCCGGAGACGGCGTCGCGGGTCTGCCCGTGCCGCTGACCCCGCAGCGCCGACGTCGAGCCGTCTACGCCGAGCGCGTCGCGCAGCTGCGCCGACGGCTGGCGTACGCGCCGGCCGTCGCGACACCGCTGCACTGGCTGTCGGTGCTGCCGCTCGCGCTCTGGCGCACCGTCGTCGATCTGGTGCGCAAGCAGCCGGGGCGGATCGCTTCCGAGTGGGGCGCGGCGGCAGTGGCGTTCGTCGCGATCGTGCCGGTCTGGCGCGCACGTCGTCGCATCGCGCGCGCACGTGCGGCGTCCTGGGCGCAGGTTGCGCCCCTGCGGACGACGCAGGCCGACCTCCGCGAACGGCTCGACGACGACCCCGAAGTCGCGATCGGCGGCCACCGGCGCAGCGACCTCAGGTTCTTCGCCGGCGGCGGGGCGTGGCTGGTCCTCGCCGCGCTCACGGTCTCGGTCGCCGCCTTTCCCGCGCTGCTGGCGTGGCCGGTGCTGGGCGGGGGAGCGCTCCAGCCCCTGGCGAACACCGTCGGTCAGCTGTGGGATGACGCGGCATACGGACAGCGGGCGCTCGGACTCGACACGATCGGTCCCGCGGATCCGTTCTCGGCCGTGATCGCGGTGCTCGGCTCGCTCTGGCCGTGGGCGCCGTCGCGGGCACTCGTACTGCTCTGGATCCTCGCGCTGCCGCTCGCCGCGCTCGGCGGCTGGTTCGCCGCGACGCGGGTCACCGAACGGGCGAGCCTGCGGCTCCTCGGCGGCGCGGTGTGGGCGCTGTCGCCGACGCTGCTCGTCGCACTCACCCAGGGCCGGCCCACCGGGGTGCTCGTGCACCTGCTGCTGCCGTGGCTGTTCTATGCCGGGGCGGTCGCGCATCGGTCGTGGGCAGGTGCCGGAGCGGCCTCGCTGCTGCTCGCCGCCGTGCTGGCGGCGGCGCCGTCCCTGGCGCCGGCGATGGCGCTGCTGTGGTTCGGTGCCGTCGTGCTCGGCATCGTCGTCCGCGCCGGCCGCGGCGTCGCGCGGACGGTGTGGACCCTCGTGCCGTCGCTCGCGCTCGCGGCCCCGCTCGTATGGAACGCGCTGACACACGGACGGGCGTGGGGACTCGTCGCCGACCCGGGCGTGCCCTGGGCAGGACCGCAGGTCGCGGCCGACGCCGCCGGCCGCGCGCTTCTGGCGGCCGGCATCCCCACCCCCGATCTCGCCGGCTGGGCGACTCTCCTGCCGGAGGGGCCGACGTGGTGGGTGCCCCTGCTCAGCGTGCCGCTGGCTCTGCTCGCTCTGGCGGCGCCGTTGACTCAGCGCTGGGCCGCCGGAATCGTGCTGCTCGTGGTGACGGCGCTCGGTCTCGGCACGGCGTTCGCCGCGGTCGGGGTGTCGGTGTCGTTCGTGCAGTCGCTCACCGTCCCGCTGTGGCCTGGTACCGGGCTGAGCCTCGCGTGGCTCGGAGCGCTCGGAGGCGCGCTGGTCGCCCTGGACGCCGGTCTCGCCCCGCGCGTCGCGCTGGCGCGCGGGCTGGCGGCCACGCTGGTCTTCGTCGCCGCCGTGATGCTCGCCGTGCCGTCGCTCACCGCCTTCACCCGGGGCACGGCGACGATCGCCAATGGACCGGCCAGCACGCTTCCCGCCTTCGTCGCGGCTGAAGGGCGCGACGACCCGGACGTCGGCACCATCGTGCTCACGCCGCAGGCCGACGCCGGCGTCGCTGCCCAGGTGGTCTGGGGTGCGAGCGAGACCGTCGGCGGTCAGACCACACTGCTGTCGACCCGCACCCAGGCGAGTCCTCAGGATCAACAACTGGCGTCTCTCGCCGCCGATCTGGTCACCCCGTCGTCGGAGGATGTCGTCGCCGAACTCGCCGACCGCGGTATCGGGTTCATCCTGCTGGCGCCGACGACGCCGCCCGAGACCGATGCCGCCCGGACGATGCGGCTGTCGGCGATGACGGCGCTCGGCCAGCGCGACACGCTCGTCGTCGTGGGCGACACCGCCAAAGGCGAGCTCTGGCGCGTCGTCGATGAGATCGCGCCGCGTCCGACGGAAGCGGCATCCGTGTCGGCCCTCGCACGATGGATCGCATTCGGTCAGTTCGCCGTCCTGGGCATCGCCCTGCTCCTCGCGCTGCCGACGGCGACGTCGATCCGCGAGGCCCGGCGCACACCACGCGTGGTGGGACCTCACTGGCAGGAGGGTCGATGAGCGACCGACGGGTGTTCCGCTGGGCGACGACGAGCGCCCGCCTGCTGATCGGCACGGCCGTGTCGATCGTCGCCGCGGTCGCCGTCGTCACCGCCGTCTCGGTGCCGTGGCCGACGGTCGTGCGCGAGCCGCTCAGCGTGCCGGCCACACCGGCGCCCGCGGCGTCCGTGATCGCCTGCGACGGCGCGCTGCTGTCGATCGGCCGCAACCCCACGGCCGCCGACGCCGTCACCGTTGTCGCGCCGCAATCGGTCGTCGTCGGCGTGGCGGACGGCGAACCGCCTGCGGAGCAGCGACTCGACACCACCGACGTCGGGCCCGGCCCGCTGGCCTACACGGCTCCGCCGCGCGACGGTCAGGCGGTCGACGTGGCGGCCACGGGTGCGGCGACCGCGTCGGCCGAAGACCTCTCGGGGTTCGCCGCCTCGGCGTGCCGCCCGCCGCTGCTGGACTCATGGCTCGTCGGCGGTTCCGGTGCCACCGGCGCCTCCGACCTCGTGCTGCTCGCGAACCCGGGCACCGTCCCCGCGACGGTGCAGCTGACCGTCTTCGGGGCTGCGGGGCCGCAAGCGCCTCCGGGCGGCGTCGACCTCGTCGTCCCGCCCGGCACCCAGCGCGTCGTGCCGCTCGCCGGCATCGCGCTGGGCGAAGAGACCCCGGTCGTGCGGGTGTCGGCTGTCGGCGCCCCGATCCGGGCGTCGCTGCAGGCGAGCATCACGCGCACGCTGACGCCGGGCGGCGTGGACCAGGTCGGTCCTGTGGCCCAGGCCGAGACGACAGAGGTCATCACCGGCGTCACCGTGACGCGCGCGACAGCCGCGGACGGCGCGACGGACGAGGTGACCGTGCTGCGGATGCTGGCCCCCGCTGCCCCGGCGACCGCGCGGGTGACCGTCACCTCGGTCGGCGGCGGCGAACCGGTGCGCGAGCCGCAGGAGGTGGCGCTCGAGGCCGGCAAGCCACTCGAGCTTGCGCTGGACGGCCTGACCGCCGGCTCGTATTCGGTGACGATCGACGCGGACACGCCCGTCGTGGCGGCGGTGTGGCAGGCGACCGGTGTCGGCGAGGGCGACGACTTCGCGTGGTACACCCCGGCGCCCGAGGTGGGGGTGGCATCCCTCTTCGCGACGCCGGGAGGACCGACCCCGTCGCTCTCGGTGGTGAACCCGTCGAGCGAACCGGTCGCGGTCGCCGTCACGGCGGTCGACGGCGGATCCCCGCTCGATCTCACGATCCCGGCGAACGGCTCCGTCGCCGTGCGACTGGCGGCGCGCACGGTGTACCGGTTCGAGCCCGAGGCGCCCGTGCGCGCCGGCCTGTCGTTCGCGGGAGACGGTGCGCTCGCGGGCGTGCCGCTGTGGCCGGCCGACGTCGCGACGTCCGAGATCGTCGTCTACCCCTGACGATGCGCACGGCAGGGCATCGACCCGTCTGGCGTCAGAAGTAGCGGAACCGCTCCGGGCCGAGATCCCACGGGTCGCGGTCCAGATACTCCGCCGCGGCCCGGAAGACGGCGCCCTCGACGAGCATGCGCCGATGCAGCTCGTCGTCGCGGTGCAGGTGGCTGAGCCGCTCGATCGGCAGCCGATAGAGGATGATGCGGCCCGCGTCGGGAAGCACCGTCCAGCGGGGGATGCCGTCGTCGTCGGTCGCGGCGGGCATGTCGGCGACCTCGAACCGCACGTCACGGAGCTCGGGCCAGGCCGAGCGGAGGAACTCCGCCGCGGTGCCGACGGACAGGTCGAAGCGGTCGACACGGGTGTCCAGCGGCGGGAGGGGAGGACGCACCACGGGGCTGCGGCCCTCGCGGCCGTGCCGTCCATGGCGGGACGCGCGCGGCTGCGCGCGCTCGCTCGTCCGGGTACGCCGCCACGCCATACGCCCATCCTAGAACGGGGTGGCGGCCCGGCTCCGCTTCCCGAGGAGGTGGTGCGGGCGTTGCGAACGCCGGCGCGGCTGAGACGGCGCGGCGCGGCATCCGTCGGCATGTGCCCGGCGCGCGGTAGCGTCGACCCGATGCGCGAGAGAGTCTGCTCCAAGGTCGGCTGCGCCCGTGAGGCGGTGTCGACGCTCACCTACGACTACGGCGACCAGATGGCGGCACTCGGTCCGCTCGGCGCCGGCGGCGATCCTCACGCGCACGACCTGTGCGCCATCCACACCGACCGGCTGTCGGTGCCCAAGGGCTGGGTGGTCGTGCGGCACGAGACCCTCCGCGCCTGAGCCGGCGCAGACGTCATCAATCGCGGTGGGGCAACATGCGGCCTACCGCCCGCAATGGCGCGGTCACCCGCCAGCTCGTACTCGATTCCAGCTCACTGATGCGCTGATCCCGTTCGGAGACGGCCTGCCGTAAGGCCTCTGCCTCGCGTACCAGCCACGCGACCTTGTCCTCGAGTTGGGTTGCATGAAGCTCCGTGTGACGAAGTTCCTCGGGTAACGGGGCAAGGCGGCTTCGTAACTCGACCTCTGCACCCAGGCGCTCAAAGTCGTTGCGGATGCGTTGGGCAGTCGCCTCGTCCGCCGAGAACAGCCGTTGGAGTGCGTCGACCTTCACATCGCCGACCGAAAGCACGCCGAGCCCGTGGCCGTGATGGAAGACGAACGTCCGGTGCTCCCTCTCGAGTCGCTCCCAGAGCCGCCAGACGCCGAATCCTCGGTCTCGCTCCGCGATGTCATGGAACAGGATGACACCGCCTTCGCGAACGACGCTCCGCCACTCCTCGTAGTCCTCGACCGCGTCCTCATACCCGTGCCGGCCGTCGATGTGGAGCAGATCCGCGGAGGCGTCTTCGAAGAGCGGGCGGGACTCGGTGAACCACCCGCGCACGAGCCTGACCGAGCCCGGATAGTCGCGCTCGGCGATTAACCGAACTGACTCCAGGACCTCCTCACCGTAGAACCCGGCGTGGTCGTCCCCCTGCCAGCTGTCGAGTGCGCTGATGACCATCGTGTGACCAAGACGCGCGGCGGCCTCCGCGAAGGCGAAGCATGAGAATCCGTTGTGCGTCCCGAGTTCCACGACCGATGCCGGACGCAAAACGTCGATGAGCCACGCAGCGAAGGGTGCGTGCGTGTTCCACGCACTCACCGGGAATTGGACCGGCAGCCAGTACGAGGTCGGCCGCAACCAGAAAGCGCTCTGGTCCATCATCGGTGCTCGTCGTGACGCCAAGGGCATGGTCAACTCTTTGCTCCGTCGCTCGAGGTCCTGCCAGCATACGTGCGCGAGAAGCGGCGGGCTCGGGTCCTTGCGTGGGAGAATGGGCGGATGCCGACCCACACGCCCGTCGCCACGCCTTCCACCCCTGCGGTCTCAGAGCTCGCTGAGGGGTTCGAGTACGAGGTCGCCGACCTTTCGCTGGCCGAAGCGGGCCGCCATCAGCTGCGCCTCGCCGAGAACGAGATGCCCGGCCTCATGGCGCTGCGCGATGAGTTCGGCCCGTCGCAGCCTCTGAAGGGTGCGCGCATCGCCGGCTCGCTGCACATGACGGTGCAGACCGCGGTGCTCATCGAGACGCTCGTCGCGCTCGGCGCACAGGTGCGCTGGGCGAGCTGCAACATCTTCTCCACGCAGGACGAAGCCGCCGCGGCCGTCGTGGTCGGTCCGACGGGCACGGTCGACGCACCCGCCGGCGTCCCCGTCTTCGCGTGGAAGGGCGAGACCCTCGAGGAGTACTGGCGTCTCGCCGACCGCATCTTCGACTGGTCGGCGGAGGGCTTCGACGGTCCGAACATGATCCTCGACGACGGCGGTGACGCGACTCTCCTCGTGCACAAGGGCGTCGAGTTCGAGAAGGCAGGATCGGTTCCGGATGCCGCGGCCGACGACTCCGCGGAGTACGGGATCATCCTCGACACGCTCCGCGCCAGCCTCGCGCGCGACCCGCAGCGTTTCACGCGGATGGCGGAGGACCTGCTCGGCGTCACCGAGGAGACGACCACGGGCGTCCACCGGCTGTACGAGCTGGCGGCGGCCGGCGACCTGCTCTTCCCGGCCATCAATGTGAACGATTCGGTGACCAAGTCGAAGTTCGACAACAAGTACGGCATCCGCCACTCGCTGCCTGACGGCATCAACCGCGCGACCGACGTGCTGATGGGCGGCAAGGTCGCCTTCGTCTGCGGCTACGGCGACGTGGGCAAGGGTGCCGCCGAGGCCCTGCGCGGTCAGGGCGCCCGCGTCATCGTCAGCGAGGTCGACCCGATCTGCGCGCTGCAGGCCGCGATGGACGGCTATCAGGTGGCGCGCCTCGCCGACATCGCCGGTCAGGTGGACATCGTCATCACGGGCACGGGGAACAAGGACGTCGTCACCATCGCGGACCTGCTGAAGCTCAAGCACCTCGCGATCGTCGGCAACGTGGGCCACTTCGACAACGAGATCGACATGGCGGGACTCGAGGCGCTGCCCGAGGTCGAGAAGGTGGAGATCAAGCCCCAGGTGCACGAATGGCGGCTCCCGAACGGACGCAGCGTGCTCGTGCTGAGTGAAGGCCGCCTGCTGAATCTCGGCAATGCCACGGGGCATCCGTCGTTCGTCATGAGCGCCTCGTTCACGAACCAGGTGCTCGCGCAGATCGAGCTGTTCACGAAGCGCGACGAGTACCCGATCGCCGTGTACACGCTGCCCAAGCACCTCGACGAGAAGGTCGCGCGCCTCCACCTCGACGCGCTCGGCGTACAGCTCACCGAGCTCACCTCCGAGCAGGCGTCGTACATCGGGGTCCCGGTCAAGGGCCCCTACAAGCTCGACCACTACCGCTACTGAGGCAGGCACCATCCGTCCGCGCCCAGTCGCGCGGAGCATCTTCCGCGTTCGTTCGCCAGACACCACACGAAGTCGCCGTGGAATACGCGTTCACACCCGGCGAGAGAAGATCAGGAGGGGCCGGCAGACAGGTCGAGCCGCCCCGTCGCGCAAGGGTGCGCGCGTGCTCAGCGCTCGCGCCTGAGGCCCACGTTCAAAACCCCCAGAAACATGCCCGACATGATCGTCTGCGCACCGAGGATCATCAGGAGTGTGGCCGGCACGGAAATCCGCAGCGTTGGTGCGAGATCGAGTGCCCCGAAACCCAGCGCCGCCCACGCGGCGAACTGCCAGATTGCGATCACGAGTCCCACCAGGAACAGCGCGAGACCGGCGAGCGCACCGCTCTCGAGGCTGATGCGCCGCTCGAGGCGCTCGAAGTTGCGGGAGCGTGGGATGCGGAAACCTTCGTGCTGGGCATAGATCTTGGTCAGAATCGCGAAGATTACCGACTGGTAGCCGACGACGCACAGCGCGGCGAGGTAGACCTGGCTGATGGTGTCGAGCCCGAGGCCGCCGATCTCGATGGGGCCGATCGCGAGGAAGATCGTGCCCAGCAGCCCGAGGAAGAACGCAGTCGCTCCTGGAATCAGGAACAGCCACCGCGGGCTGAAGATCAGCAGGAACCGCAGGTGACGCCAGCCGTCCCGCCAGCTGCGCAGGTGTGGTGGACGGCTGCGGCCATCCTTAGACAGCGTCGTCGGCACCTCCGAGACGCGCAGCCCGCCGAGTGTGGACTTGACAACGACTTCGCTCGCGAACTCCATGCCCGTCGTCTGCAGGTGCAGATCGAGGATCGCGCGTCGGTCGAAACCGCGAAGTCCGCAGTGGAAGTCACCGATCGGTGATCGGAACAGTGCCCGTCCGATCCACGACAACACTGGGTTCCCGAGGTACTTGTGCAGCGGCGGCATCGCGCCCTCGGCGATCCCGCCCTGAAACCGATTGCCCATCACGAGTTGATCGCCTGCGCGCAGGCGCTCCACGAAAGGGTCGAGCTGCGAGAAGTCGTAGCTGTCATCCGCGTCGCCCATAATCACGTACTCCCCACGCGCGGCGTCGATTCCGCCCATGAGCGCGCTGCCGTATCCCTTCGCGGGAACGTCGACGACACGGGCGCCGTGGGCGCGCGCGATCTCCTGCGACCCGTCGTTGCTGCCGTTGTCAGCGATCACGACTTCGCCGACAACACCGCTGCGGGCGAGATACCGCTGGGCTTTGTCGATGCAGACGGCAAGCGTCTCGGCCTCGTTGAGGCACGGCATGACGATCGACAGCTCAATCGTCTCGGTAGAAGTTGACATGCGAGGGGGGTTCCTGACGGTGCGCGGGTGGGCACTTAATCGTACAGAATGGTGCGGGTGGATCTCGGACTCGTGGTGACAACGCTCGGTCGGGTTGACCCTCTGAAACGACTTCTCGGGTCCCTTGTCGGCCAGCTCGAGGCCGGCGACCGCCTCGTGATCGTCGCGCAGGAGCGCGCACCCGAAGTCGAAGCCCTCGCGGCCGCGTACCGCGGCCCTGACTTCGCGATCACAGTCACGGCGTCCGAGCGAGGGGCCTCGCTCGGACGCAACACCGGCGTCGCGCACCTCCCGGCGGGCGAGTTCCTGCTGCTCTTCCCGAACGACACCACGTGGTTCCCCGGCGGATCGATCGCCGCTCTGCGGGAGTACGCGGACGACACGGAAGTCGGTGCACTCACTGTCATCGACGAGAACGGTCCGAAGTTCAAGCTGCCTGCCCCGGAGACCCCGTTGGACCGCTGGAACGTGTGGAGCGTGATCGAGATGGGTCTCTTGTTGCGCCGCACGGTGTTCGACGAGCTCGGCGGATTCGATTCCGGCATCGGTACCGGCGCGCAGACTCCATGGCAGGCGGGCGAAGCAACGGACTTGCTGCTGCGTCTTCTCGCGCGCAGGCCCGATCTCGCCGAGCGATTCCGCTGGCTACCCGACGATGTCGCCGTGGGCGGCGTGGCCGATGCGCGCGGCCTCAGCACGCCGGAGCGTCGCCGCAAGCTGCGCGCGTATGGGCGCGGTCTCGGTCGCCTCGTGATGCGACATCCATACCCTTGGTGGTGGCGGTGCGCGTTCGTGGGCGGGGGACTGGCCTTCGGCCTCCGTCATCGCGCGACGAATGTCGTCGCCGACGGCGGATGGGTGTTCCTCGGCCGCGCCGAGGGCGCACTCGGGCGCACCATCGGCACCGCGCGTACGGCGGTGTCGCGATGACCGACCTCGCGGGCGGACCCGCAGGCGACGGCCTACCGGCCCCCATCCGGCTGCGCGGCGCCGCGATGAGCCTGATTACGCTGCTCGGCGGCGTGTCGCTGGCGGTGATCCCCGCTGCCACGATCTCCATCTCGTCTCGCCTCTTCACGGTGCCCGAGCAGGGCCTGCTGGCGGTCGCCGTACTGGTGGCGACGTTCACCGGGCAAATCACATTCGCCGTTGTGGTGGAGTCGCGCCTCAGCTCGGTGGTTAGCGAGCGGCGCGTCGTCTTCCCGCTATGGCTCGCATCGATCGCGGTCGTGACTGCGCTGGTGGTCTCGATCGTGCCGCCGAACGCAGTTCTGCTCGCCGTCGCCCTGCCGATCCTGCTCGCGGCTCTGGAGGTCGGGCGCGGGGTTTCGGTCGCCGAGCGCCTCGACCGTCGTGAGATCGCCGCATCGATCGCGGTCGGCGCGGGCGCCCTGATCGGCGTGCTCGCCGGCTTCGCGAGCCTGCAGTGGGCGCTGATTCCGCTCGTGCTCGGCATCGCGTTCGCGACGTGCGTGCGCTCGCTGCCGGTGCAGCACCGGGCGAGCCGCCCACACCCAGCTGTGATGGGCTGGGTGATCGCCGACACCGCCATCACCGGCGTCGTGTATCCCCTCTTGAACTCGATGATCCTCGCGTTTCTCGGCTCGGCCGACGCTGTGCTGTTCGCCTCGATCGCGACGGTGTCTGGACTGCTCGCGATCCCGCTGAACTTCATGCGACTGCGGCTTCTGAAGGAGCACTCGCGCGCCGATGTCGTGCTGTCGGCGGCATCAGTCCTCGCCGCAGTGGTCGCACTGCTCGTCCTCGAGTTCACTGGCATTTTCGGATTCCTGTTCGGCACGGCGTGGACCGGGTCAGCCACGCTGCTCCCCCTGCTGCTCGCGTGTGGCTGGCGCGCCGCGTCGCTGGCGACCACGCTCCCCTTCACGAGTCTGCGTCGCATGGGCGAAGTGCGTTTGCTTACGGGCTTACGCGCGATCTCATCGGCGCTCACCTTCGCTCTGGCGGCGCTGGGGCTGGCGCTACAGAGCCTGCCGACCGTGTTCTTCGGGCTCCTGCTTGCCGAACTACTGTCGGCCTTTTTCTACGAGGTGGCCCGAAGGCGCCGTGCCGCCGCGAGCCACCGCGAGACCACCACCCTCGACGCCGACGCGGAGGACGCATGACTCGGCGCCGCGTCCTCGTGGACCTGCAGTTCTTCACCGGAACCAAGGGCGGCATGGAGTCGTACGCGCGCGAGGTCTACTCGCGGCTCTCGCCCCACGACCCCGAACTTGAGTACGTCGCGTATGTCTCGCGCGAGCTCGCAGCGTCTGACACGTCGTGGTTCCCGGGAACAGTGATCGCGTCGAGCGTCCGCGGCGATGACCGGGCCGCGTGGGCATGCGGCGAGCTGTTCGGCGTGGCCCGCGCGGCTCGCACGCACGGCGCGGCGCTCGTGCACTGCCCAGCGAACTTCGGCCCACTGCGCTCGCGCGTGCCAGTCGTGCTCACGATTCACGATCTGATCGCGTTCCGGCATCCGGAGTACGTCCCTGGACCATACGCACGGGTGCTGCGCATGATGATCCGCTGCGCCGCGCGGGCCGCCCGACGCGTCGTCACGGTGAGCGGCGCATCGCGCGATGACATCGTGCGCCTTCTCGGCGTCCCTCCCGGCGGCATCGACGTGACTCCGCTCGCCGGGTCGGCGCACGCACCTTTTGACAGTGGAGCGCGCCCCGCCCGCCGGGACGACCTGCTCCTCGCAGTAGGCAACAGGATGCCGCACAAGGGATTCGAAACTCTGCTCGACGCCCTCGCCCGCATCGCACCGGACGAGCGGCCGACGCTCGTGATCACCGGGAGCCACGGCGAGGACCCGCTCGCCCCGATCGTGAAACGACTCGGGCTGGAGGCATCCGTCCAGTTGCGTGGGTGGCTGGGCCGCGAAGAGCTAGACGAGCTCTACGCCCAAGCGACGGCTCTCGTGTTCCCGACGCGCTTCGAGGGATTCGGCCTACCGCCGCTGGAGGCGATGGCGCGCGGCTGCCCAGTCATCGCGTCCGACATTCCCGTCGTGCGCGAGATCGCCGGCGACGCGGCGGTCTATGTCGATCCGGCGGACGCCGAGGCGATCGCCGCCGCGATCCGGGCGTTGCGTGATTCCCCCGCACGGCGCGCGCGGATGGCGGATGCCGGTCTCGCACGCGCCGCAACGTTCTCCTGGGATGCCACAGCCCGGGCGACGCGTACGGCGCTCCTACGCGCGCTCGAGGGTTGAGCCCGCGTCAGTACCCGAGCCGCCGCAGCAGCTCGTCCACCGACCGCGCGAGCCCGCGCTCGACGCGCTCGCGTTCGAACCAAGCCAGCGTCGATGCACGCAGTGGCTTACCCGCGTTCACCACACGCACGATGGCGTCGCCGAGCGTGGCAGCCGACGCATCAACCGCGATCGCGCCGTTCACCCCCGGCTCGACGAGCTCGGCGGCCGCGTTGTCGTCCCCCGCTACGACGACGCTCGGGGTTGCGGCCGCGGCCGCCTCGGCGACCACGAGCCCGAAGCCCTCGCGGGCGGACGGGTTCACGAGCGCGGCGGCGGCGCGATAGCGGCGGCGCAGATCGTCGTCGTCGATGCGACCCACGAACTCGATGGCATGGGCGACGCCCGCCGCTGCCGCGGCCGCACGTACCCGCTGGGTCTCGGGGCCGCGCCCCGCGATCTGCGCGACGAGTTCGGGGATTTCCCGCCGTGCGTGCGCGAGGGCTCCCGGCAATGCGTCGAGCCGCTTGTCAGGGATATGGCGACCCACGAACAGCAGGATGGGCGGCGCGGACGGCACGACCGAGGCTTCGGGCTCCGACCCGACCAAGTCGACCAGCCCCAGGACGATAGGCTGCGCCCTGGGCCGATACACCCGCAGCCGGTTCCGCGTGAATCCGCTGTTTACGGTGGCGACATCGCCGATCCGGATCGCGAGCGACTGGAGCAGCCAGGCGATCGTCCCGGTGAGCACGCCCCCGTACGCGCGCCACTTGCGCGCGGACCAGACCTCGAGCCAGTCCACGACCAGCCGCGTGCCGCTGCCGAGCAGGGCGAGGCGAACCGCGAAGACGTTCAGCACCGGCAGCGCCGCGACCACGACCGCGTCGTAGGCATCACGCCGGCGCACGAAGTGGCTGAAGAGCGCAAACGCGAACGCCACCGCGCTCGAAGTCGTGCGGGTGCCGTTCGCGTCGTAGATCTCGCCCCGCCAGACGCCGTGCAGGTCGAACGGCGCGGGAGGTGCGGCATCCGTCTCCCATTCGGAGCGGGTCACGTACGTGACGTGTGCGCCACGTTCGACGAGCAGTTCGGCCATGCGGCGGTAGACGCGCTCGCCGCCACCGGTCTGCAGAGGAAAGAAGCAGTCGTACGCGATCGCGATCCGCGGCTCAGTCGCGCGCATCGACGCGCTCTGCCTCGGGAGCAGGCTGCTCGGGCTGCGGGTCCGCCTCGCGCCGCGCCGCGCCCCTCGCGAGCCACGCCACGAAGACGACGTACGCCGCGGATGCGGCCGTGAACACGAGCGTGAGGGCGGGCCAGCCGAGCGGCGGTTGCCATTGCGGATCCCGCCACATCGCGCTGAGCGGCTGTTCCATGCCCACGACGTAGCGCACAAGAGCGAACCAGAACGCGTACAGCCCGAACGCCGCGACGAGCGTCGCGGCGATCGCCGTGATCCGCACCGAGAGGTGCGCGATGCGCCGCCCGTCACGACCAGAGAGCAGCCACGCCGCGACGATCACCACGCCGAGATAGAGGAACAGGCCATAGCGCCCCTGCCAGATGATGCCCGTCTGCGCGACGCTTCGCGCCTGCACGACCACAGGCACGAGGAAGGCAGCGGCGAGCACCGCTGCCATCACCATCGTGGCGCGTCGCCGCAGGGCACTCAGAGCAAGCGTCAGGGGCACCGCGACAGCCGCCACGAGCGGCCAGTACGCCCATGTGGGGAGCACGGTGTCAAACCAGCCGAACCATCCTGCCGCCTGCTGAAGGAAGTCCGGTGTCGTGCGCACCATGTACGCGGCGCCGCGGAGCAGGCTCGCCCCCACCAGGGGTGCATCGCCTGGCTGAGCCCGACCCGACAGCGAGCCGCCGCCGAGAGTCCACGCGACCGAGAACACGGCGCCCGCAGCGATGGCGGTGAGCCACCCCCAGCTCGCGCGGGTTGTGAACAGCCGGCGTACGGGCTTCCACCCGGCGGTGATCGCGGCGAGCGCGACGATCACGACGACCCACAGCGGGCCGAGGGCGCGCACGTTCGCGACCACGATCGCCGACACCGTGACCAGCGCCCACAGCGGCGCGCGGTCCAGAGTCGGCGCGTCTGCGTGCTCGCGGTCGAAAGTCTCGAGCAGCCTCAACACACCCACCCACAGGGCGACGGATCCCGCGATCTCGAGCCCGTTCGGATTGACCGCGCCCATCAGATACAGGTTCATCGGCACCGCCGCGAACGCGACGCCCAACGGCATCCACCGGGAGCGGCGCCCCGCGACGGCGAAGACGAATGCGCTCGCCAGGAACGCCGAGCCCACGAGCGCGCTCACCAGACGCATCGCGTAGACCCCGGCGTTGCCATCTAGGAACACGGTCGGCCATCCGACGATGTAGTAGTACAGCGGGTTGTAGGTGCCTACCCACGTGTTGAACCACATCTGGCCGCCCGGATCGCCGAGCTCGGCGTCGCAAGAAGCGGGGACTTCGGGGTGCGTCGCGTAGCAGAGAAGGTCTTGCGTGTACTGGTCCTCAGGCGCGAGGTCCACGACGAGGTGGCGTACTCCCTCCACCGTGCGCCCGAAGACCTGACCCTGCAGCTGCCCGATCGCCTTCACGGCGTGGGCGTTCTCGTCCGGGACGGAGAAGATCGGGCTCGCGAGCGCCCACAGACCCGACAGTACGGAGAACAGGATGAAAGAGGAGAGCCAGATCCGCAGTGTCGGAATGCGCGGCGCATCAGGAGTCAGTGCGGAGACGGTCTGTGTGTGCGGTGTCGCCATCGCGCGTGCCGATGAACCTTTCAGTCTGCGCGAGGCCTCCCCGCTACGCCTTGCTCGGCCCTCTACTGCCTCGAGCTCGGTCCAGGATAACCCGTCGCGCGCACCGGACCGGCAACCGCACCCACGCCCGCAGATGAAATCTGTCCCGCGGCCGACCGTGCCGGTCGTCTGGTCGATATCGGCAGCGCCGACCTCATACCTGAGCCCCGGATCGCACGCCGGCAGCGGCATTCGTCCCGCCCCGCCGCTGATGTTCGTTCGTCATCCACTCGAGATCGCCCGCGATTTCCGCATACATATGTGAGGAACGAACGGGGAGAACGCGGCTTTTCCGGGATCAGCGCTCGGGGAAGCCGCGGGGCGGCACAGAGACCGGAGCCGCGAGCGCGTCGGCGCGCGCGGTCTCCAGACGCAGCGCGCGCAGCTCGCGCTCGCGCCGCACGGCCGCGACGCCGATGAGGAAGGTCTCGTGGTCGACGGCCGGCACCGGCGAGACGTGCACGGCCGTCTCCCGGGCGAGGGATGCCGCCACCCGGGCACGCGCCGTCGGCTCCATGTTGGCGGCCGAGCGTGCGAACTGCGCGAGGCGTCGAGACAGCCGTTCCGGCAGGCGCGCGACGTCGGCCACGGCCGCCCACTCCGCGAGGACGGGTGGGATGCCGAGCTGCGCGTCGGGCAGACGAGGGGTGCGCGTGCGTTCCGAGTAAGTGCCGGCGAGCAGGTCGCCGAGCCTTTGCGAACGGGGGGTGAAGGCTCCGACGAGGGCAGCGACCGCGCCGACCGTGAACCACAGCTCGAAGACGCCGACGAGTGCCCGGATGAACGCATGCCGGAATCCTGCGGCACCGCCGTCGGCGCGGACGATGCGCCCGCCGACCGCGAGACGTCCGAGGCTGCGCCCCCGCGTGGTCGTCTCGACCACCGTCGGGATGACGATCATCACGAGGACCAGGACGACGATCGTCAGGATGGGCACCACCGCCGGGTCGATCGCGCCCAGGCCGAGCAGCCAGCTGAGCCCCCACGCGAACAGCAGCAGCACCGCGACGCCGAGCAGCATGTCGATGAGCACGCCGAGCGCCCGCAGGAAGTAGCCGAGCGGCTGCACGTCCAGTGCGACGGCCTCGCCGGTGAGCACCTCGTCTTGATGGATGTCGACGATCGCGGGGCGCTCAGCGGTCATGGCTACAGTGAAACACATGGACCTCGACGCGCTCACGGCCGCTCGGCGCGAGGAATGGGCGCGGCTCGACGAACTCAGCCGGCGCCGGCACCTCTCCGGCGCGGAGGTCGACGAGCTCGTGACGCGGTACCGAGCGGCATCCGCCGATCTCGCCGACGCGAAGACGTCCGCCGGACGCAGTCTGCAGGGCGATCACATCTCGACGATGCTCGGGCGTGCGCGGCTGCGGCTCACGGGCGCACCCGAGAACGTCATGCGCCAGATCCCGCGCTTCTTCGCGCTGCAGCTCCCTGCTGCCTTGTACCGCGTGCGCTGGACGACCCTCGCCATCGCGCTGGGCTTCGTGGCCGTCGTCACCGTCGTCGCTCTGTGGGTGTCGGGTGACCCGGCGCTGGTGGCGAGCCTGGGCAGCCAGGCGCAGCTCGAGCACTACGCCGAGAACCAGTTCACCGAGTACTACAGCGAGAACCCCGCCGCGGTGTTCGCGGGCACGGTGTGGACCAACAACGCCTGGATCGCGGCCCAGTGCGTGCTCTTCGGCATCACCGGTGTGTGGCCGATCATGGTGCTGGTTCAGAACGCGGTCGGCGTCGGCACGGCGGCGGCCATCATGGCGGCGTTCGACCGCGGCGACGTCTTCGTGCTGTACATCCTCCCGCACGGGATGCTCGAGCTCACCTGCATCTTCGTAGCCGGAGCGGCGGGCCTGCAGATCTTCTGGGCATGGGTCGCCCCGGGCCCGCGCTCACGCGGCGAGTCGCTGGCCGCAGCCGGGCGCTCTCTCGCAACGATCGCGATCGGACTGGTGATCGCGCTCGGCTTCTCGGGGATCATCGAGGGCTTCGTCACAGCGCAGCCCTGGCCGTGGCCGGTCAAGATCGGCATCGGCGCGGCAGCGCTCGGCCTGTTCCTGGTCTACATGCTCGTGGTCGGGCGCCGGGCGCACCGCCTGGGGGAGAGCGGCGACCTCACCGAGTACGAAGCCGGCACCCCGACCCTCGTCGTCGGCTGACCCCGCCCGCCGAGCTTCCCCGTTCCGAGTGGCGGTGAAGGAGAGGGCGGATGCCGCATACCACTGTTTTGAATGGATCAAAACAACGGTAAGCTGACGGCATGCACCCGCACACAGTCGTCGACACGCATGTCGTCGACACCGCGGCACGACTGCGGGCGGCGGGGCTGCGGGTGACCGACTCCCGGCGCGCGGTCGTCGAGGCGCTCAAGGAGCGCCCGCACGCCAGCGCCGACGAGCTGTTCGGCATCGTGGCGCGCTCGGTGCCGGGCACGAGCCTGCAGTCGGTGTACAACGCGCTCGGCGACTTCGTCGATGCGGGGCTCGCACGCCGCATCGAGCCGGCGGGCCGGCCCGGTCTGTTCGAGCTGCGTGTCGACGACAACCACCACCACCTCATCTGCTCCGAGTGCGGCGCCGTGCAGGACGTCGACTGCGTCGTGGGGGAAGCGCCCTGCCTGACGCCGTCCGACGCGCACGGCTACGCGGTGCAGGCGGCCGAGGTGACGTTCTGGGGAGTGTGCCCCGCCTGCGCGACGGCCGGGGCGAGCACCGCCGAGCCGGCCACCGCCGCTCGCCCCTGACATCCTGTCCGACCTCTGATAGCCCATCCCGATTGGAAGGAAGCTCATGACCGACACCAACGACACGATCCCGGAGATCGGCGAGAACCCCACCGACGCCGATCAGGCGGTCACCCCGATCGACACGCCGGTCGACGAGCGCGAGGACGGCGAGAGCCGCCCGCGCCCGAACGAGTCTGAGGGCTGCCCGGTGATCCACGGCGGCCAGCCGCACCCGACCACCGGCAACGCCAACAGCGTGTGGTGGCCCAACCAGCTGAACCTCAAGATCCTCGCGAAGAACCCCGCCGTCGCCAACCCGCTCGGCGAGGACTTCGACTACAAGGCGGCCTTCGAGTCGCTCGACCTCGCCGCGGTCAAGGCCGACATCGCCGAGACCCTCACGACGTCGCAGGACTGGTGGCCCGCCGACTTCGGCAACTACGGTCCGCTCATGATCCGCATGGCGTGGCACAGCGCCGGCACCTATCGCGTGACCGACGGCCGTGGTGGTGGCGGTGCCGGTCAGCAGCGCTTCGCGCCGCTGAACAGCTGGCCCGACAACGTCAACCTCGACAAGGCTCGCCGTCTCCTCTGGCCCGTCAAGAAGAAGTACGGCCAGTCCCTCTCGTGGGCCGATCTGATGATCCTCGCCGGCAACGTGGCGCTCGAGTCGATGGGCTTCAAGACGTTCGGCTACGCCGGTGGCCGCCCCGACGTGTGGGAGCCCGACGCCGACGTGTACTGGGGCCCCGAGACCACCTGGCTCGACGACGAGCGGTACTCGGGCGACCGCGAGCTCGAGAAGCCCCTCGCTGCCGTGCAGATGGGCCTCATCTACGTGAACCCCGAGGGCCCCAACGGCAACCCCGACCCGCTGGCGTCCGCCCGCGACATCCGCGAGACCTTCGGCCGCATGGCGATGGACGACGAGGAGACCGTCGCGCTCATCGCGGGCGGCCACACGTTCGGCAAGACGCACGGCGCCGCGCCCGACACCAACATCGAGCACAACCCCGAGGCCGCCGGACTCGAGCAGCAGGGCCTCGGCTGGAAGAACAACCACGGCACCGGGCACGGCGATGACACCATCACGTCGGGCCTCGAGGTCACGTGGACCTACCACCCCACCCGCTGGGACAACGAGTTCTTCCACATCCTCTACGCGTACGAGTGGGAGCTCATGCGCAGCCCGGGCGGCGGCCACCAGTGGCGTCCGATCAACGGCGGCGGCGCCGACATGGTGCCGCTGGCGCACTCGAACGGCCGTCGCGAGCCGCGCATGCTGACCAGCGACCTGGCGCTGCGCACCGACCCGGCGTACGACGCCATCTCGCGCCGCTTCAAGGACGACCCCGAGGCGTTCGCCGACGCGTTCGCGCGGGCGTGGTTCAAGCTCACGCACCGCGACATGGGCCCGATCGACCGCTACCTCGGCCCCGAGGTCCCGGCCGAGGAGCTGCTGTGGCAGGACCGCGTGCCGGCCGTCGACCACGAGCTCATCGACGCGGCGGACGCTGCGGCGCTGAAGGCTCAGATTCTCGACGCGGGCCTCACGGTCTCGGAGCTCGTCGAGACGACGTGGGCCGCGGCATCCTCGTTCCGCGGCAGCGACAAGCGCGGCGGCGTCAACGGCGCCCGCATCCGCCTCGCACCCCAGAAGGACTGGGAGGTCAACAAGCCCGCCCAGCTCGCCACGGTGCTCGCGAAGCTCGAGCAGATCCAGGCCTCGTTCAACGACGGCCGCACCGACGGCAAGAAGGTGTCGCTGGCCGACCTCATCGTGCTCGCCGGCAACGCGGCGGTCGAGAAGGCCGCCCAGGACGCGGGGGTCGACGCAGAGGTGGTGTTCCACCCGGGCCGCACCGACGCGACGCAGGAGCAGACCGACGTGGAGTCGTTCGCGTTCCTCGAGCCGATCACCGACGGATTCCGCAATTACTACGGGCCGCGGGCGTTCATGCCCGAGGAGCACCACCTCATCGACCGGGCGAACCTGCTCACGCTGAGCGCCCCGGAGCTGACGGTCCTCGTGGGCGGTCTGCGCGTGCTCGGTGCGAACTGGGACGGCTCGGACTACGGCGTCTTCACCGACCGCAAGGGCGTGCTCACGAACGACTTCTTCGTGAACCTGCTCGACCTCGGCACGACCTGGAAGCCGCTGGACCCCGGCGCGCACGCGTTCTCGGGCTCGAAGGACGGCTCGGGTGAGCCGGTCGGCATCGGCACGCGCGTCGACCTGCTGTTCGCCTCGAACTCGGAGCTGCGCGCCGTCGCCGAGGTGTACGCGTCGGACGACGCGAACGAGAAGTTCGTGCGCGACTTCGTCAAGGCGTGGGGCAAGGTCACCGAGCTCGACCGGTTCGACCTCGTCTGACCTCGCGACGCACGAAAGAACGGCCCGTCCCGGCGAGGGGGCGGGCCGCTCTTTCGTCTGATGCGTCCGTGTCTACTTGACGCGTGCCTCGGCCTGGACCGGCGGCAGCGTGCCCTTGGGCTCGAACAGCGCGCGGTGCAGGACGCCGGCGAGCAGGCCGCCGACGATCGGGAACACGATGAAGACCCACAGCTGCGAGAGGGGACCGGGGCCGCCGTAGATCGCCGCGGCGATCGAGCGGGCCGGGTTCACCGAGGTGTTGTCGATCGGGATCGAGATGAGGTGGATGAGGGTCAGCGTGAGACCGATCGCCAGGGGCGCGAGCGCTGCGGTGCCGCGCGTCGAGTGCGTCACGCCGAGGATGATGAGCACGAAGATCGCCGTCAGCACCACCTCGGCGATGATCGCCGCACCCAGTTCGAAGCCACCGGGGGACCCGAAGTCGCCGGTGCCGTAGCCGTTCGACGCGAAACCGCCGTCCTGAGCGTTCGCCAGCCAGTTGTCGGTCCCGAAGATGCCGATCAGCACGATGAGGGTCGTGCCGAGGGCCCCGCCGATCACCTGGGCGATGATGTAGCCGATCGTCTTCTTCCACTCGAAACGCCCCGCCGCGGCGAGTCCGAGGGTGATCGCGGGGTTGAAGTGTCCGCCCGAGATCGGTCCCCAGGCATAGGCGCCGGCGACGACGGTCAGACCGAAGGCGAGAGAGACGCCGACGAAGGCGATGCCCAGCGGGTTGCTCTCCGAGTCGGCCGGGAAGTTGGCTGCGAACAGGGCCGCGCCCACACCGCCGAAGACGAGCAGAAACGTTCCCAGAGCCTCCGCGACGAGCCTGTTCACCGTGGTGGGCGGGATGGTGGTATCCGACATGGCGGACTCCTTTCCTCGTCGTGAGGCTAGCGCTACGCCCAGCGGATTCCCAGGAACCGCGCGCGGAGTGTCTCACTGTGACGGGTGATCTCGTGAGGTTTCCCCTCGTATTCAGGGGTTCGTTCTCATCCGTTCGGCTGACGGATGCCGCGCCCCGAGATCCGCGCCAGAGCCGGCGCACGACCTTGCCCGAAGCTGGGGTTCAGAGCCGGCCGGCGGCTTTAAGTGCGAGGTAGCGGTCGGCGATGCGGGGCGGCAGGTCCTCCGGGGTGGCGGCGATCGCCTCTCCGCCCGCGCGACCGATCGCCGCTGCCACGACGGCCGCGTCGTGCGCGCTCCGCTCCATCGCGGCGGCGCGATAGACGTCGGCGGCGTCGGGGCGCTCGGGAAGGGGCTCCTGCTCATCGGTCACCGCGCCGACCAGCACGTGCGCCCCGCGGGAGAGCGCGGGCAGCGACCCCAGGAATCCGCGCGCGGCCTCGGGGGCGTCTTGAGCCGTGAGGAGCACGACCAGCGACGGGCGTGACGTGAGCGCGCGCACCTGGGCGAACGCGGCGTCCCACTCGGTGTCGATGAGCTGCGGTTCGACCGGCGCCATCGCGTCGACCATCGCGGGCAGCAGTCCCGGGCCGTCGACGCGGGTGACGCGGGCGCGGATCGTGCGGTCGAACATCAGCAGGTGCACGTGGTCGCCGGCCCGGGTCGCGAGTGCGGCGAGCAGCAGCGCCGCCTCCATCGCGGCATCCATCCGAACGCCGTCGCCGACGCGCGCAGCCGCCGTGCGTCCGGTGTCGATCACGATCACGACGTGCCGGTCGCGCTCCGGGCGCCACGTCCGCAGCATTGTCGTGCTCGAGCGCGCCGTCGCGCGCCAGTCGATGGAGCGCACGTCGTCGCCGCGGACGTACTCGCGCAGGGCGTCGAACTCGGTGCCCTGACCGCGTACCTGGATGCTCGTGTTGCCGTCGAGCTCTCGCAGCCGTGCGAGCCGCGAGGGGAGGTGCCGTCGCGCGGTGAACGGCGGGAGCACGCGCAGCGCGCCCGGCTCGTCGAGCCGTGTCTGGCGTCCGGCGAGACGCAGCGGACCGTCGGATCGCACCACGACGAATCGGGATCGCAGCTCGCCACGTCGACGGGGAAGGAGCGGGATTCCGATCGCCCGGGACTCGCCGGGCGGGATGTCGACGGCCGGGCGCTCCGCCGGCGCACCTGCGGTGGGCTGCCAGGCATCGCGCACGCGACCGCGGACGGTGCGATCGCCGGTGTTGCGCAGCACGAGCTCGGCGCGTACCGCCTGGCCGAGCAGCACGCGGCTCGGAAGGCGCCGCTCGACCGTCATCCGGCGCGGATCCGGTGCCGCCGCCGCGTCGCTCAGCGCGGCGATCAGGCACAGCAGGATCCACCCCGCCGCCGCGAGCCACGGGTCGAGACCTGCCGCCGAGAGCAGCACCACGGGCACCGCTCCTACGGCGAGGAGCAGCGGCAGGCGGCCGGTCAGGTACATGTTCTCCTTCGATCTCGCTTCGATCTTCACCCGGGCCGCATCGACGTCGTCGGCGGTCGCGGCGATCGTCCCGCGTCAGATGGGGACGCGGGTCTGCTGCAGCACCGAGCCGAGCACGGCGTCGACCGACACGCCCTCGAGCTCGGCGTCGGGGCGCAGGCGGATGCGGTGCCGCCACGTCGGCAGCAGCATCGTCTGCACGTGGTCCGGTGTGATGGCGGGGTAGGCGCCCAGCCACGCCCACGCCTTCGACGCCGCCAGCAGGGCGGTCGCCGCACGGGGACTGACGCCGAGCTGCACCGAAGGGCTGCGTCGCGTGGCCTGCGCGAGGTCGACGATGTAGCCGAGCACGTCGTCCGAGACGGTGACGGATGCCGCGGCCCGCTGCGCAGCGCGGATCTCCTCGGCCGTCGCGGCGCGGCGCAGGCCTGCCCCCGCCAGATCCCGGGGATCGAAGCCGCTTGCATGGCGGCGCAGCACCGCGAGCTCGGCATCCCGAGCCGGCACGTCGACGATCAGCTTGAGCAGGAACCGGTCCAGCTGCGCCTCGGGCAGGGTGTAGGTGCCCTCGTGCTCGATGGGGTTCTGCGTCGCGGCGACGAGGAACGGGTCGGGAAGCGACCGTGTCACGCCGTCGGTCGAGACCTGACGCTCCTCCATCGCCTCGAGCAGCGCGGCCTGCGTCTTGGGCGGCGTGCGGTTGATCTCGTCGGCGAGGACCACGTTCGTGAACACGGGCCCCTCGCGGAACTCGAACTCTCCGGTCTTCGCGTCGTAGACCAGCGAGCCCGACACGTCGCCCGGCATGAGGTCGGGGGTGAACTGGATCCGCGTGGTGTCGAGGCCGAGCGCCGTCGAGAACGACCTCACGAGCAGCGTCTTCGCGACCCCCGGCACACCCTCGAGCAGCACGTGCCCGCGCGCCAGCAGGGCGATCAGCAGGCCCGTCACGGTGCCGTCCTGGCCGATGACGGCCTTGCCCACTTCGAGGCGCACGCGGTTCATCGCCTCGCGCAGCGCGGCATCGTCGGGGGGTGCGGTCGGGCGGTCGACCGCGTCGGACGCGGTCGCGCTCGGTGCCACAGGCGAATCCGTCATCGGGGGCTCCTTTCGGGGCGGACGGCCGCGCGTACGGCGTCCTCCAGGTCTCTCAGGCGTGTGCTCAGGGCGACGAGCTCGGCGTCATTTCGCGGGGTCTCATCGAGCAGGATGCCGCGCACCGCGCGGCGGTCGATGCCGGTGCGGCCCGCCGCGGCGTCGGCGATCTCGGGGGCGGCTGCGTTCGCGGCGAGCCCGAGCAGCGTGGCAAGTCGACGCAGCGCGCCGATCCGGAGGCGGTCCGCGGCATGCAACGGGTCGCTGGCGCGCGCGTACAGGCGCGCCCGGCCCTCCGTCGTCTCGGATGCCCGGACGGTCACCGGGAGCCGCTCGGCCACGAGCGGGCCGAACCGGCGGCCGCGCCAGATGCCGGCGGCGACCCCCGCGACCAGCAGCAGCACGATCACGGGACTCACCCACGGTGGCGTGAGCTCGCCCAGCGAGGGGTCGGCGTCGGCGAGGTCGGTGTCGCCCGCGCCCGGCATGTACCAGACGACGAGCGCATGCCGCCCCATGAGGTTGACCGCCAGCGCCGCGTTGCCGTCGTCGGCGAGGTGCTCGTTCGTGAAGAGGGCCCGACCGTCGACCGCGGCGACCCGGCCGTCGTCGGTGGGGTTGACGAGCAGTCCGAAGCCGCCGGCGGCCGGATAGCAAGGGGACGTGCCGTCGCCGGCGCTGTACACCCCGCCGGGAGCGAGAGCTCCGGCGCGGACGGCGTCCTCCACCTCGCAATCGGGGTCGACGCTCTCGTCGGGCGCGACGCCCGCGGGCGCCGAGCCGGCGACGAGCAGGTCGAGCGTCCGGGCGCGCGGTTCGATGAGCACGACGTCGGCGGCGGCCTCGGCGAGAGCGGTCACCGCGTCGTCGGACAGCGCCGGTGCATCGGGCAGGACGAGGGTCGCCTCCGCGGTCGCGAGCGCATCCGCCGCTGCAGCCCGATCCCGCACGACGACCACGTCGACGCCGTGTTCGCGCAGGATCTCGGCGATCGCCCGCGTGCCCGCGGGGCCGGTGGAATCGGGGTCCAGTGCGCCGCGCTGCGCCCACTGGTTCGCAGCCGAGATGGCCCCGCCGATCCCGCCAACGACGAGCAGTGCGAGCCCGATGGCGATCCAGGCTGCGACGCGGCGGCGCCGGCCGGCTGTCGCGGGGATGGCAGGGGCCTCCCGCCGCGGGGGAGCGGCTGTCGCGGTCACGCCGGCACCTCCTCGCGCGCAGCCGGCCGCGCCGCGGCGACCGCGTCGTCGACAGCGGCGACGAGGCGATAGAGCTCCGCGGTGCCGGGACGCCGCAGGTAGCGGACGTCGTCGAACGCCGTCGCGGCGTCCTCCAGCTGCGATGCGAGCGTAGGGAAGGAGCGACCGGCGCCGCGGGCGAAGGCGTGCACCGTCGCGCCCGGCGGCGGGTCGACCACGCCGCGCTCGAGGCACCCGCGGGCGAGCGCCCGGAAGCGCAGCACGATCGCCGCCTCCCAGTCGGCCGCCCCCGCGCGCTCGGCGGCGGCGGCCCGCAGTTCGGCGGCCGAGCGACGCTCCGCCTCACCGAAGAGCAGCGGCGGGCGCGCTGCCGCGCGGCGGGTCACTCGCGGCACGCCCCACACGAGGAAGGCGGCGACGATGATGACGACGACGACGACGGCCGCGACCAGCGCGAAGGTGGATCCCCAGCCGCCGGAGAGGTCGGGATTCAGCAGCGAGGCGATGAAGTCGCCGATCGCCCGCGCGATGCGGTCGAACGGGGTGGGCTCGGCGACGTCGTAGGCCGGATCGGACAGCTCCTGCTCCGCCCAGCGCCGCGCCTCGTCACCGTCGGCGGTGAGCGGTGGCACGGCGTCGGCGGCACGCGCGAACGCCTGCGTGAGGGCGGTGGTCAGGCCCACGGCGAGTCGCGGTCCGTGCCGTCGGGCGCGGCTCCGGGCGCCGTCCAGGCCGTCGCCGGGGTGGCGTCCTCGGGTGCGACATCGCCCGGGGCGTCCGTGGCCGGGGAAGCAGTCCGCGGTGCGGCACCGGGGTTCGCCGCCGGCGGGTACGGAGGCGGCGCGACCGCTGCCGGATATGCCGCCGGCTGCGCGGGAGCGGCATGGGCCGGGTGGCCGGCCGGCGCGTCGTACTGCGAAGGTGCGCTGTACGCCGGCGGTGCGCCGTACGCCGGCGGTGCGCCGTACGCCGGCGGTGCGGCGTACGCGGGGGGCGCTCCGTAGCCGGGCTGGGCCCCGTATACGGGCTGCTGCCCGGCGTACGCCGGAGCCGCGTATCCCGGCGGGTACGCCGGATACCCCGGGGCCGGGTACGCAGCCGCCACGCCACGGGGTGCGATCGCGCGTCCGATGTGCTCGCGGTACGGATCGGCCAGGTCGGTCGCTCCGGCATCCCGTCGCTCCACATACGCCAGCAGGTCGAGGTCGAGCCCTTCGCGGCGCATGCGGCAGTCGATGTAGATGAGCGCCGTCGCGGTGGACTGCACGACGACCGCGACCGCC
This sequence comes from Microbacterium psychrotolerans, assembly GCF_031085295.1. Taxonomy (GTDB): domain Bacteria; phylum Actinomycetota; class Actinomycetes; order Actinomycetales; family Microbacteriaceae; genus Microbacterium; species Microbacterium psychrotolerans. Next base: position 775,804 of record NZ_JAVFWO010000003.1, read on the forward strand.
TGCAGCAGGAGCGTGAGCACCTGGGTGAGCAGGGCCGCTGCGATGAAGCCGATGATGGCGGTCGGCTCGGGGGCGCCGGTCGGCGCGATGATCGTCGTCAGCCCCATCGACAGGAAGCTCATAGGCAGGCTCACGACCTGCGCCACGGCCGCGAAGATGACGCTGATCACGATGATCACGCCGAGCGCCGGCCAGAAGCGGCCGCGCGTGAGCGTCCACGAGCGCGACAGCGCCTGCAGGATCGTCGCGTGCTCGACGATGATCGCGGCGGGTACGAGCAGCAGCTTGATCATCAGCCACCAGGTCAGCGGGATGGCGGCGAGGATGACCACGATCGTGAGGGCGATGGCCGCCGGGGGTGCGGCGATGGCGATGCCGACGATCGCAAGGACGACGACGGTGACGAGAGCCGCGACCGCGAGGATCACCAGGAGGGAGTACCCGATCAGCCGCCAGGCGATCGGCTTGACCTGCCGCCACAGCGCGCCCAGGGTGAGCTTCTCGGCGAGGCCGGCGTGCGTCACCTCCACGACGACGATGCCCTGCACGATCACGCTCAGGGCGCCGGCGGCCAGCGACAGCACGATGCCCGCCACGGCGGTCAGGGCGATCGAACCGGCCATGACCGTCTCGTACTCGTCGCTGCCGGGCTGCAGTGTGTTCAAGCGTGAGAATGTGGCCCACATGACACCGAGCACACCGGCGAGCACGACGACGTAGGCCAGCGTCTGCACTACCAGGGCGAAGCCGAGGAGCACGCGCGGGTTCTGGCGCAGTGCCGCGAAGGAGCGGCCCAGGATCGTCCCGAACGACAGCGGGTGCAGCGGGATGATCCCGGGGCGGGACGCCGGCGTCCAGGCCGGGTACGCGGTCACGGTTTCCCCTTTCCGTCAGCGGCCCGACGTCGGTGACGGCGCGGGTCGGCTTGGTCCCTATCGTTCCACATCGACCGGATGCCGCACCCGCCGGGCTCGGGTGTCTCTCGGCGCCCGCTCGGGCGAGGCTCGGCCGCTCCACAGGCCGTGTCGACTACTCTGTGTGAAGCGCATGGGGACGGCGCGTGCCGTCTGTGCCTGGAGAGAAGGAACGAACGCGCGCGATGACTTCACGCATCCTGGTGGTCGACGATGACACCGCCCTCGCCGAGATGATCGGCATCGTGCTGCGCACGGAGGGATTCGAGACGGTGTTCTGCGCCGACGGCGCCGAGGCCGTCGACGTCTGGCGCACCGAGCGCCCCGACCTGATCCTCCTCGACCTGATGCTGCCCGGCATGGACGGCATCGAGATCTGCACCCGGATCCGCGCCGAGTCCGGCATCCCGATCATCATGCTCACCGCGCGTACCGACACGGCCGACGTGGTGAAGGGACTCGAGTCCGGAGCCGACGACTACATCGTCAAACCCTTCAACCCGAAGGAGCTGGTCGCCCGCATCCGCACGCGGCTGCGCCCGGCGAGCCAGCAGGCGAACGACTCGCTGCGCATCGGTGATCTGACCGTCGATGTCGCCGCGCATGAGGTGCGCCGCGGCGACGGGCCGATCGCGCTCACGCCTCTCGAATTCGAGCTGCTGGTCGCGCTCGCGTCGAAGCCGCAGCAGGTGTTCTCGCGCGAGATGCTGCTCGAGCAGGTCTGGGGCTACCACTACAAGGCCGACACACGCCTCGTGAACGTGCACGTTCAGCGTCTGCGCGCGAAGGTCGAGAAGGACCCGGACAACCCCAAGATCGTCACGACGGTGCGCGGCGTCGGATACCGCGCCGGCGCCGTGGTCTGAGGTCCCCATGACAGCGCCGATCACGGGCGTGGCCCCGACCCGTGCGCGCGTCGCGTGGTGGCGTCTGTGGCGAGCCTGGCCGGGTGACATCGCCGGCCTCTGGCGGCGTTCGCTGCGGTTCCGCACCCTGCTCGTGACGATCGGCCTCACCGCGCTCGCGGTCGTCGTCGCGTGCGTGTGGATGGGGCTCGCGATCCAGAACGATCTCTTCGCCTCGCGCAAGGACCAAGTCCTCGTCGATGCGGAGCAGGCGCGCGCCGCGGCGCAGCGCACGCTCGATGCCGCCGTGCAGAGCGACGCCGTGCCGATGCAGAACGTCATGACTCTCGCGTTCAATACGCTGCGCGGCCAGTCGTCGGCCGAGATGGTCGCCGCCTACCGCATCGGGCCGCCCGTGCCGAACGCGCCTCAGGACTTCAGCACGGCCGAGGCCGTGATGCCCGGCCTCCTGACGACGTCCATGCGCGCGCTCGTGCGCACCAATCCCGATCAGCAGATCTGGCAGCCCATCGCGCTGCCCGACGGTGCCGACACCAGCGTCCCCGGCATCATGGTGGGCCAGCAGCTCGCCATCGAGGGCGTCGCCTCGTACGAGCTCTACCTGGCCTACGATCTCGCGAACGCGCCGCAGACCCTGACGTTCGTGCAGCGCACTCTCTGGGTCGTCGGCATCGGGTTGGTGCTGCTCATCAGCGGCATCGCCTGGTTCGTGCTGCGATCGGTCACGGCACCGATCAGCGAGGCCGCCGACACCAGCGCCATGCTCGCGGCCGGACGGCTCGACGTGAGACTGCAGGTTCACGGCGAGGACGAGCTGGCCACTCTCGGCCGCTCCTTCAATGCGATGGCCGACAGCATCGAGTCGCAGATCAAGGAGCTCGCCGAGCTCTCTCTCGTGCAGCAGCGCTTCGTCTCAGACGTCTCGCACGAGCTGCGCACGCCGATGACCACCATCCGCCTCGCGGCCGACATGATCAACGACCAGCGTGCCGACTTCGACCCTGCCACCGCGCGGGCGGCCGAACTGCTGAACGCCCAGGTGCAGCGGTTCGAGACGCTGCTGACCGATCTGCTCGAGATCAGCCGCTACGACGCGGGATCGGTGCAGCTCGAGCTCGAACCGACGAGCCTCGCGCACCTGGCGGAAGACGTCATCGGCTCGATGCAGCAGCTGGCCGAGCAGCACGGCACCGACGTGCGCCTGGTGGCGCCGGGCGGATACTCCCCGGTCGAGATGGACCCGCGGCGGGTGCGGCGCGTGGTGCGCAATCTGCTCGGCAACGCGATCGAGCACGGCGAGGGCCGCCCGATCGTGGTCACCGTCGACAGCGACCAGCAGGCCGTCGCCATCGGGGTGCGCGACTTCGGCATGGGCATGAAGCCGGAGGACGTCGAGCACGTCTTCGACCGCTTCTGGCGTGCCGACCCCTCCCGCAAGCGGACCATCGGCGGCACCGGCCTCGGGCTGTCGATCGCGCTGGGAGACGCCAAGCTGCACGGCGGCGAGCTCGCACTGTGGTCGGAGCCCGGCCGGGGAACCAACTTCGTGCTCACGCTTCCGCGACAGGGCGCGCCCCTGAACGGCGCGTCGCCCATCCCGGTCGATCCGGGCGACGACGCCGTCGCACCGCTGGAAGACCTCGGGCTGACCGCCCCGATCGACGTGCCCCCTGCATCGGGCGCGGGAGCGCCGGGCGGCGGATCGGGTCACGGCGCGTCCGCGCCGCAGGGAGGAACCGCATGACCCGGGCACGCAGCATCCTCGCCCTCCTCCTGGCGCTGTGCGCGGTGGTCGTCACCGGGTGCGCCGGGTTCCCGACGGACGGTCCCCCCGAGTACGGGATGCAGAACGGCGGAACAGGCGACGGCTCGCAGAATGTGGCCTTCATCCCGAACCGGCCGCAGCCCGGTGCCACGCCGCAGCAGATCGTCGAGGGCTTCATCGACGCCGGCTCGGGGCCGGGCGTCACGGGCAACTGGGACGTCGCCCGGGAGTTCCTGGCGCCTTCGATCGCCGACGACTGGGCGCCCGAGGCCGGCGTCATCGTCGACGAGCGCGCCGAGAGGGATTATGTCGAGACCCAGGAGGGCGTCGTCGATTTCGCCTCGGAAGTGGTTGCCAGCGTCGACGACAAGGGTGCGTACGAGCGCGCTGACCTGTCACCGGGCAGCTGGCCGTTCCGCCTCGAGAAGCAGTCGGACGGCGAGTGGCGCATCACCGAGACGCCCGACGGCATCTGGCTCGACGAGGCGCAGTTCCCCACCGTGTTCCATCGCTATCCGCTCATGTATTTCGATACTTCGGTGCAGTATCTGGTGCCGGATGTCCGCTGGTTCCCCGTGACCAAGGCGGCCGGGAGCATCGCCGACGCCCTCGTGAACAAGACCCCGAGCGAGTGGCTGGTGGATTCGGTCTACACCGCCTTCCCCGACGGTGTGACGGCGGTGCCGTCGGTTCTCGTCGATGACGACGGAGTGGCCGAGGTCGCACTGTCGGACGGTGTGCTGGGCGCGAACAGGGAAGCGCTCGACCGCATGCTCACGCAGCTCGAGGAGAGCCTGAGGACTGCCGGAGTGACCGAGGTCGTGATGACCGTCGAGTCCATACCGATCGACGCGGAGCCGGTGGCAGTCCGTTCGACGCGGGTGCCTGCGGCGCCGCTGGTGCTCACGGAGGCGGGTTTCGGCTTCCTCACCGGCGATGAGGTCGACAAGATCCCCGGGCTCTCGGCTGCGGTCGAGAGCGTGCCGGCCGTCAGCGTCCAGGTCGGCCCCGAGCGCGACCTCGCAGCGGCGAGACTCGACTCGGGCGCCGTGGTGCGGCTGAGCTCCGCCGGCACCGACCCCGAGAGCCTCGACACGCGCAGCGGCCTCGTGGACCCGACGATCGACGGGTACGGGACGGTCTGGAGCGTCCCACGCGACGACCCGAGTGCACTGCATGCCTACCTGCCCGGCGGAGACATGGTGGAGGTCGCTGACGCGTGGAGCGGGGCGACCGCGATCGCGGGCATGGCGCTGTCGCGCGATGGCGCGCGCATCGCCGCCGTCGTCAGCGCCGGTGGCCGCACGGCGCTGTGGGTGGCGGGGGTGGTGCGCGACGAGGACGGTGTGCCCATCCGGCTCGGCACGCCCGTCCCGCAGCTGGCGGTGGTCGGGGGCGCGGTGGTCGGCGTCACGCGGATCGGCGTCACGTGGATCGACGAGGCGTCCGTCGGGGTGCTCAGCAGCGGCGACGCGGAGACCACCGTTCTGGAGCAGGTCGTCGGCGGACCGACGTCCGTCTCGACGGGCGCGTCCGACATGGCGTCCATCGCAGGCGGCAGCGGCATCTCGAGCCTGCGGCTGCGCGCGGAGGACGGCACGCTCTACGTCAAGCGCGGCACCGCCTGGCAGCCGACCGCGACGGGGATCATCGTCCTGGCGACCCAGCAGGGGGCGCCGCAGTAGCGTTCCTCCACCGAGGGACGTTCGCTCTGTTTCTCCACGAGTCTGCGCCACGGCCCTCGTCAGACGTCCGACGTCGGCCAGGCTGTGGCCGTGATGAGGGAGACCGCGACCGTGCTGCGCGAGGCGTGCGCAGATGCGCTCGCGCTGCTCCTGCCGGTCTGGTGCGCGGGGTGCGACGAGCCTGACATCGCGCTCTGCGAGCGGTGCGCGGTGGCATTGCGACCCGACCCGCGGTGCCGGATCGTCGACGCACCTGGCGGCGGCGTGGAGGTGTGGAGCGGGCTCGCATTCGAGGGCGTGGCCGCACGGGTGCTGCGTGCGATCAAGGAGGACGGGCGAACCCGGCTCGCCACGGCCCTCGCGCCGGCGCTCGCAGCCGCTCTGGACCGGGCCGGCGCCGCCGGCTGCGTGCTCGTCCCGATGCCCACGTCACGGGCCGCATACCGACGGCGCGGGTTCCGGATGCCGGAGCTGCTCCTCCGCCGTGCGGGGCGGCGGGGGCGACGGATCCTCCGCCTCGCGCGGCGGACGGACGACCAGCGCGGGCTCGATCGCGACGCGCGCCGCCGCAACGTCACGGGCAGCATCATCGCGTCGATGCCTGCTGCGCCCGCACCCGAGGCGGGGGCGCGGCGAGGCGGTTCGGGCGCCGTCGGGTCGGCTGCAGGCCTGAGAGTGGTGGTGGTCGACGACGTCGTGACGACGGGCGCCAGTCTCGCCGAGGCGGTCCGTGCGATGCGCGCGGCAGGCGTGGAGGTCGTGGCGGCGGTGACCGTCGCGGCGACTCCAAGACGGCGTGGCACACCCGGATGAACGGGACCCGTCGCATTCGAAACTCACAGGTGACAGAGTCCGGACGCCGGGCTACCGTGGGGGTGACAAGGCGACTGATGGTCCGCCCTTGGCCGGGCGGACCGGAACAAGGAGGCAGGGATGGAAACCAGCATCGTCGGCGTGGGAGTGGGGATCACGGATCGCTTCCGCGGAGTCGTCGAGGAGAAGGCCGCCCGCATCGAGAACCTCGCTCCGCGCGCTCAACGCGTGGATGTCAAGGTCACGCACCGCGCCTATCACAACGGCCGCGTAGAGGATGAGACCGTCGAGCTCACGGTCAACGGCAAAGGACCTGTGATCAGGGCCGAAGCCACGGACGGAGACAAGTTCACCGCTCTGGACCTCGCCGTCGACAAGCTGTGCGAGCAGCTGCGTCGCGCGAAGGACAAGCGCGTCGACGCGCGCAACCACCCGCGCGGAGCCAAGTTCGAGAAGGGCAGCGGCGCGATCCAGGGGATCGATGTCCAGCCGGCGTCCGTCGACGTGCTCCGCGCCGTCGCGACCGGGGAGATCCCGATCGTCACCGGCAACGAGGAGGAAGAGGGCTACACGCCCGTCGTCATCCGGACGAAGGAGTTCCACCCCGAATGGATGTCGGTGGAGGAGGCCGTCGATCGCATGGAGCTGGTCGGCCACGACTTCTTCCTGTTCATCGACGTCCGCACCGACCACCCGAGCGTCGTCTACCGCCGCAAGGGCTGGGACTACGGCGTCATCTCGCTGACCACGCAGGCGCAGCCGGAAGAGCTGGCGTCCTGAATCGGCACACGTCGTTCTGACAGGCGGCAGCCTGGCAGAGAATGAAGGGTGCGGCCGTCTCGGCCGCACCCTTCATCTGTCTCCGCGCGTGCTTCCGGTCCCGGCACGCCGCGCGGCGGCATCCCCATCCGGAAGGACCCTCGTGATCATCCGCAACGTGCGCCCCTGGGGCGCCGACGCCGCCGACATCCACATCGAGAGCGAGAGGATCGCCGCGATCGCACCGCACGACGCGACGCGGGCGCCGGGCGCGGACGACGTGGACGGGCGCGGACGACTGGTCTTCCCGTCTTTCAGCGACGTGCACGTGCACCTGGACTCGTCCCGGATCGGGCTGCCGTTCCGTCCCCACACCGGCGCACCCGGCGTGTGGGGGATGATGCTCAACGACCGGAACAACTGGCGCGACACCGAGGTGCCGCATGCCGAGATCGTGGCGGGCACGCTCGAGCAGATGATCGCGAAGGGGACGACCCGCGTCCGCTCCTATGCGCAGGTCGATGTCGACTGCAAGCTCGAGAAGTTCGACTCCGTCCTCGCGGCGAAGGAGAAGTTCCGGGGCCACGCCGACGTGCAGATCATGACGTTCCCGCAGGCGGGGATCCTCCGCGAGGCCGGCACGGTGGGGTACCTCGAGGAGTCGCTCAAGCAGGGCGCCGATGTCATGGGCGGCATCGACCCGAGCCAGCTCGACCGCGATCCGGCGCGGCACCTGGACATCGTGTTCGGGCTCGCGGAGAAGTATCAGGTCGAGGTCGACATCCACCTGCACGAGCCGGGCGCACTCGGCGTGTTCAGCACCGAGCTCATCCTCGAACGCACGCGTGCGCTCGGCATGCAGGGAAAAGTCACGATCTCGCACGCCTACGACCTCGGCTCGGTGTCGGAGGCGGTGAGCCGCCGACTCATCGACGAGTTCGCGGAACTGGATGTCGCGATGGCGACGGTCGCCCCATCGACGACGGGGCACCTGCGGCTCATCGATCTGGTCGAGGCCGGCGTCCGGGTCGGGTTGGGTGAGGACGGCCAGCGCGACTATTGGAGCCCCTACGGCAACTGCGACATGCTCGACCGCACGTGGCAGCTCGCGTTCGTCAACGGCTTCCGCCGCGATGACCACATCGAACTCGCGCTCGCGGTCGCCACGATGGGCGGTGCCTCCCTCATGAGCCGTCAATCTCCGAGGGTCGCGGGAGTGGGGGATCGTCCCGGCGTCGCCGTCGGCGACCGCGCCGATCTCGTACTCGTGGACGGCGAGACACCGGCGAGCGCGGTGATGGACCGGGGCGTCGATCGCACGGTCATCCACGACGGCCGCATCGTCGCGGACGGGCTCCGTGTCCTCGGGATCTGACAACGGGGCGGCCGTGCGCGCTGACCGGCTGAGCGGATGCCTCGAGCCGGCGCGGTGCGGGGGTGAGGCACTCCCGCGCCCTGCCATCGCAGCATCGCACGCTTCCGCCGCCGTTCACCACGAGCGGATACCGGCGCCCGGTGGAGCGGGCGGGGCGACCGTCAGTCGATGAAGCCGTCGAGGATGCTGCCGATCACCAGGCCGCCGAGGATGCCGCCCATGAGGTCGCTGCCGCCGCTGCGGCGACCGCCGCCCCAGCCGCCCTGCTGGCCGTAGCCCGGCCCGCCCCACTGCTCGGGCTGCGGTCGGGCGGCGTCGATGTCGCGCTGGGCGAGCTGCAGCGCCTCGCTCGCCAGGAAGGCGGCGCGGCGGGCCATGGCGAACGCCTGCTCGCGGTGGTCCTCGTCGATCGTGGTGACCGCGGCAGCCGACGCGCCGAGGTAGCGGTCGAGGTCGAGGCGCACGCGCTCGGCCTCGGCGAAGCGCGTCCGCGCGTCGGCGCCGATCCAACCGCGGTGGCCGGCGATGACGTCACGGGAGACGGCCAGCTGCCGGTCGGCGTCGTCGATCGCGTGCCGGACGTGCTCGAGCGGGGGGATCGGACGGGCGGCGCGCTCCCGGGCCGCCGCGATCGCGGCATCCAGCCCGGCGTTCGCCTCGCGCAGGCGCGTGAGCTGCTCGAACGGATCGGTGTTGACGCCGGCGGCCGGGAGGGCGGCCAGAGCGTCCTGCAGCTCGGCGATCGCGGCGGTGACGGCGGGGGACTGGGGCTCTCGGAGGGCGACCACGAGGTCGCCCCGCGAGTCCTCGACGATCGCGGCGAGCGTGGACTCGGCGCGCAGCGCCTCGACCTCGAAGGTCTCCACCGCGTCGAGCAGCGTCTCGGCGCGACGGACCGACTCGGTCGATGCCTCGAGCGCCATGTTCGCCTGCTCGCGCTGCCCGGCCTCGCGGCGGCGCTCGGCCACGCCGGCGCTGTGCTCGGCGAACCCGAGCAGCTGCTCCGCCTCGGCGGGGTTCGCCTCGATCTGCGAGAGAGCGTGCGCCGAGTACCGGACGGCCAGCCGGTCGACGGTCGAACGGGCGTCGGGGAGGCGCAGTCGGAGCCGAGCGGCATCCGCTCGCACCCGCGCGATGACCTCGGGAGCGCGACGCGCCCGCTCGATCGCCGCCGCGAGCGCCTGGGTGCGGTCGTCGAGCAGATCCTCGGCCCACTCGCACAGCTGCACGATGCGCGCGTTGCGGGTGCGAAGCTCTTCAGGCGTGTCGGGGATCTCGTCGTGATTCAGCTGGTGCAGGTGGAACGCCTCCTGCATGTGCGTGCGCACCGACTCCACCGCCTCGCGCAGCTCCGTGGTCGGACCGGCGCCGAGTTCGGCGTCGGCGAATGCGAGCTCGTCAGTGGTGAGCCGCAGGCGCTCGTCGGCTGCCACCAGCGCCTGCTGTGCGCGGCGCGCCAGATCGGCGTCCTGCGTGTTCAGCTCTTCCTGCTCGCGCTTGCGTCTGCCCCAGAATCCGGCCATGGATCGATCCTACGGGGGCCGCTGAGAGCGAGCTGATGCGAGCGGGCCGCAGTGAGGAATGTTCGCGCACAGCGTGGCCGCGCGCCGGGTGAGTGAGGCCCGGCGCGCCGTCACGTACGGCGGAGCGCTGTCTCAGCCGTCGGAGCGCTTGTGCCGCGGCTTGCGCGCCGGCCGGTCGTCGTACGAGCCGCGCGCGGTCGAGTCGCCGTAGCCGCGACCGCCCGAAGCGCGGTCGTCGCGGCGGGGGCGGGAGGCGCCGTCCGTCCGGCGCTGCGGGCGCCCGCTGTCGGGGCGCAGCTCGATGAGCTGCCCCGAGATGCGGGTGTCGGCGAGCCGGTCGAGGGCGTCGCGCGAGAGGTTCGCGGGAAGCTCGACCAGCGAGAAGTCCGGCATGATCTTGATCGCGCCGAAGTCGTCGCGGCGGAGGCCACCCTCGTTCGCCAGTGCGCCCACGATCTGACGCGGCTCCACGCGCTGGCGCTTGCCGACGGCGATGCGGTACGTCGCGAAGCCTTCACGCGGGGCCCGGCGCTCGCCGCGCTCGGGACGGTCGCCACGATCCGGCCGTTCGCCGCGGTCCGCGCGCTCACGCGTGGGCGAAGGCTCGGCGTCGGGCTCCAGGAGAAGAGGCGTGTCGCCCTGCGCCACCACGGCGAGGGCGGCGGCCACGTCGGCCTCGGGCACGTCGTGATTGCGCACGTAGTGGGCCACGATGTCGCGGAAGGCCTCGATGCGCTCGGCCTCGCCGAGGGCGGCGGTGATGCGGTCGTCGAAGCGCGAGAGGCGGGTCACGTTGACCTCGTCGACGCTCGGCAGCGGGATCTCGGTGAGCTGCTGACGGGTGGCGCGCTCGATCATCTTGACCAGGCCGCGCTCGCGCGGCGTGACGAAGCTGATGGCGTCGCCGGTGCGGCCGGCACGACCGGTGCGGCCGATGCGGTGGACGTAGGACTCGGCATCCGTCGGGATGTCGTAGTTGACGACGTGCGAGACGCGCTCGACGTCGAGGCCACGGGCGGCGACGTCGGTCGCGACCAGGATGTCGAGCTTGCCCGACTTCAGCTGGTTGACCGTCTTCTCGCGCTGCGGCTGGGCGATGTCGCCGTTGATGGCGGCGGCGGAGTAGCCGCGTGCGCGGAGCTTCTCGGCGATCTCCTCGGTGACGCTGCGCGTACGGCCGAAGACGATCATGCCGTCGAAGTTCTCGACCTCGAGGATGCGCGTGAGGGCGTCCATCTTCTGCTGCCACGCCGTGATGAGGTAGCGCTGCGAGATGTTCGCCGAGGTCTGGGTCTTGGACTTGACCGTGATCTCTTCGGGGTCGCGAAGGTACTGTGACGCGATGCGCCGGATCTGAGCGGGCATGGTCGCAGAGAACAGGGCGACCTGCTTGGTGGCGGGAGTCTCCGCGAGGATGGTCTCGACGTCCTCGGCGAAGCCCATCTTCAGCATCTCGTCGGCCTCATCGAGGACCAGGTACTGCAGGGCAGAGAGGTCGAGAGTGCCCTTCTCGAGGTGGTCGATGATGCGGCCCGGCGTTCCGACGACGATGTGCACGCCGCGTCGGAGAGCGGACAGCTGGACGCCGTAGCCCTGGCCGCCGTAGACGGGGAGGACGTGCACGTCCTTCAGGTGGCCGGCGTACTTCTCGAACGCCTCGCAGACCTGCAACGCGAGCTCACGCGTGGGTGCGAGCACGAGCGCCTGAGGGGTCTTCTGCGACAGGTCGAGCCGGTCGATGATCGGCAGCGCGAACGCGGCGGTCTTGCCCGTTCCGGTCTGCGCCATGCCCACGACATCGCGCCCGCCGAGCAGCGTCGGGATGGTCGCCGCCTGGATCGCCGAAGGCGTCTCGTAGCCGATGCCCTTCAGCGCCTTGAGGACGGGCTGGCTGAGCCCGAGGTCGGAGAAGGTCATCGCTGCGGGCTCGGTCTGAGCCTCGACTTCGATCTGATCGGCGTCTGTGTGCACAGTTAAGCGTAGCGGGACCCGCCTGGGAGACGACAGGACGCTGCCGCTCGGCGTCGCCTGAGGATGCGGGGCCGCTCGTCTACGACGCGGCATCCGCCGGCTCCGTACCAACGCGGGATGAGTCCCGTCACGTGATCGCGGTGCGGCGCGTGAGGTCGGGACGCCGCGGTGGAACCAGCCAGTTGACGAGTGCGATCGCGAGCGGCAGGCCGAGACAGAAGAGGCCCAATACCTGCCAGGGGATGTCGGCGAGCAGAAGCGTGCCCTGCGACTGGATCGAGAAGCCGATGGGCGGAAGGATGCCGGCGATTGCGCCCGCCATCGTGCCGAAGCCCGCGATGATGAGTCCCTGCCAGAATCCGATGCTCCGGCGCAGCACCGGCGTGCCGCCGACGGCGGCGAGCGTCGCGTCGTCGGGCCGCCGTTCGAAGCGGGCCAACCCCAGGGCGACGGCGCTCGCCCCCAGCACGAGGACGGTCACGACCGACAGCAGGGGGACGATCCAGGCGGCGTCGCTCGGTGGCCCCGTCTCGACCGTCTGCGCGAGGGTGAAGTCCTCACCGCTCGCAAGCTCGACCTGAGCCTGCAGGCGATCGCGCTCCTGCGTCGACAGGGGCACCTCGAGCGAGGCGATCACACGTTCGGGGACGGCGACGATGCCGAGCCGATCCGCCGTGGCCGGGGCGATCGCGATCGCGGTCGGCTGCCGGGGCGCGTCGACGACGATCGCGTCGACCTGCTCCTTCCACGCCGGGTCGGCGATTCGCTGGTCGGACCACGGGATCCAGACGTTGCTCGGCATCCCATCGATCAGGTCGCCGCCTGACCATGCCGCGATCGAGATCTCGCCGTCGGTGACGAAGCGGCGGTCCGCGACGATCGCCGCACCGTCGCGGTAGGCGGCACGCTGGCCCGGCGTCAGCGTGATGCCGAGCGCCGTCTCCAGATCGTCGGGTTCCACCACCGACAGCGGATTGTCGGGATCCTGGCCGTTCGAGGTGAAGCTGTCGTCCCGCTCAGGATCGAGCAGGTGCTGCGGAGGAAGCAGCGCGATCGCGAGGGTGAGCTCGTCCGGCACCTCCTCGGGCGAGCCGAAGCTCCACTGACTCGGCTGCTGCCGCGCGACGACGGCGAGCTCGGTGGCGCCCGCACCCTCCGCGACGTCCACCGCGGCCGCCCTGCCGCTCTCCGCCGCGACGAGGTCTACCACCCCCGTCGTGCTGCCGGCACCCGGCCAGATGCTGATCGAGAGACTCCCGGGCGGCGCGGCGTAGTACCAGGTGCGCGCATTCTGAGCCGTCTGCATCGAGGACTGTCCGACCGCGAACACCCCGATGAACACGGTCGCGGCGATGGCCGCGAACGCCGGCACCGTGCGGCCCGCGTTGGCCGCGGCATCCCGCGACGCGATCCTGGCCGCGAGCCCGACGCGGGAGAGGAAGCGGGACGTCGTCCACAGGAGCCAGCGGCCCGACATGAGGATGCCCACCTGGGTGAGGATCGGGCCGACGACGATGCCGAGCGCGGGGAGGTATCTCAGCGGGGAGTCGCCCGGCAGATCGGAGACGTTCACCGCGGCGACCACGACGGCGCACGTGATCGTCATCGCGACACCGACGAGCAGCACCACGGATCCCCACACAGGCCGCACCACTCCGGGCTTCTGCGGGCGCCGAGCGCCGCTCAGCGCGTGGAGGACGTCGGTCCTCGCGACGGTGCGGGCCGGGACCAGGGCTGCGACGGTGCCCACCACGGCCGCGAACACGAAGATGGCGGCGAGCCCCGGCCAGGGCACATGGAAGCCCCAGTACTGCGTGGCGCTCCCGTCCGCGGTGAGCGCGACGACGAGAGCGGCTGTCCCGACGCCGAGGATGAGGCCGGTGACGCCGCCGAGTGCGCCGAGCGTCGTGCCCTGGAGGAGGACGATCCGCGACAGATCGCCGCGATTCGCTCCGACGCTCGCGGCGACGGCGAGCGACCTCTGCTGACGGCGTGCCGTCACCGCGAACGCGGCGCCGGCGAGCATGACCACGACATAGGCGGCGAAGAGTCCGCCCGCCGAGATCACGAGCACGATCGGCCAGACGCTTGCCCACTCGTCGAGCACCGAGCCGCGCACCTCTTCGCGCAGCGCGGTCGGCGGATCGAGGACCACTGCGCGCGAGTACGCGACGATGCCGTCTTCGTTGAGCGCCTGCACGCCCTCCCACGACAGGACGAGCTCTGGCAGGTACCACCGGCGCTCGCCGCCGATCACGCCACGCAGTTCGGCGGTGCTCGGCAGGAACACCGCCTCGGCGGCGTCGGGCAGGGTCGCGGCATCCAGCGTTCCGACGATCTCGAACGTGCCCGCGCCGTCGGCGAGCGTCAGATCTCCGCCGATACGGACATCGAGCCGTTCGAGAGTCGCCGGAGTGACCATCGCCTGGGTCGTGCTGGTCGGGCGCTCGCCGTCGACGATGTCGAACGCACCTGAGAAGCGCGGGTCCCAGGCGTCGCCCGTCCACGCCGCGACGAGACGCACGCCGTCGCGCGTCTCGACGCGCGCGTCGGCGCTGGTCAGCAGGATCGTCTCGGTGCCGGCCGGCAGCGCCGCGATGGGATCGTCGCCGATCACGCCGTCGGGCAGCTCCCAGATGCCGTCATCGCCCGGCGGATAGCCCGTCCACTGCGGCTGCGTAGGCGCTTGCCAGAACCCCTCACCAGGTACGCCGACGGGGGCGATCCACGCCTGCATCTCACCCAGCTCTGCACGCACTCTGTCTTCCGGCGTGCCGAGACTGCTCGCGGCGAAGATGCCGTAGGCGGTCATCGCCGCGATCGGAAGCGCCACGAGCGTCACGATCAGCAGGCTCGACAGCGTGGTGCGGCGCACCTGGCGATGAGCCAGTCGCACCGCGACGCGCCACCGAGACCCTCCGCTCCCGCGCGCACGCCGGGCAGCGGCATCCGGCTCCACGCTCTCGTCGATCGACGCCTCGAGAAACTCAGTCATCGCGCCTCCGCCCGACAGGAGCGGAGGAGATGTGAGGAAAGGAGGAGGGATCGGCGTCGATCCGTCCTCCACTCGTCGCATCTCCTCCGCTCGTGACGTGCTGCGCCGCCCGAGTGCGGCAAGCTCACCGCAGGTCCCCGGCGAGCAGGGACTCGGCGCCCGCGCGGCGCGACTCGTCGATGATCCGGCCGTCGCGGAGGAACACGATGCGGTCGGCGAAGGCGGCATGGCGGGCTTCGTGGGTGACCAGGATGCCGGCGGCTCCGGCATCCACGCGCGCGCGAAGCATCTTGAGCACCAGCTCGCCGGTCACCGAGTCGAGCGCGCCGGTCGGCTCGTCCGCGAGGATCAGACGCCGCCCGCCCACGACGGCCCGCGCGATGGCGACACGCTGCTGCTGGCCGCCCGACAGGTCGTCGGGATACGAGTCCGCCTTGGCCTCCAGGCCGACCGACGCGAGCGCGTCGCGCCCGGCGCGACGGGCGACCCGGGCGCGGAACCCGTCGAGCTCCAGTGGCAGGGTCACGTTCTCGAGCGCCGTGAGCGTCGGGATCAGATTGAAGTCCTGGAACACGAAACCGAGCGACCGTCGCCGCAGGCGTGCCAGCTGCTTCGGCGACTGCTCACTGAGGTAGGCGCCTTCCACGACGACTTCGCCCGTCGTGGGGATCGCCAGCCCACCTGAGATCGCCAGCAGCGTGGACTTGCCCGACCCTGACGGTCCCATCACCGCGACCAGTTCGCCGCGGCGCACCTCGAGGTCGACGCCGGAGAGCGCCGAGACGGCGGTGGCACCCGTGCCGTACTGCTGCGTCACCCCGATGAGCCGCAGCACCGCGTCGGTCATCGCGCCGTCTCGACGGGCTCGACCGGCGACTCCTTCGCGGGGCGGCCGCGCTTGGGCTTCTCCGTCGACAGCTGCAGCGCCATCGCGTGATCGGGATGCAGCGCCAGGCGCTGCTCGGAGTGGTCGAGCCAGCGCACCTCGGCCTCGGCGGCGAAGATCATCGAGTCGACGACGAGCGACCAGGCGAGCTCCTCCGGGCCGTCGGGGTTCGCACCCGCGTACTTGGCCCGATTGAGCTCCTGCAGCTGGGTGAGCGACGCGCGGCGCTGCGTCTGGATGATGTCCGACACGTCGACGCCGGGGAGCGTCGCGGCGACGGCCAGCTTGATCGCCAGCTCGTCGCGGGTGCCCTGGCTGCGCTGGACCGGCGAGCTCAGCCAGGCGTGCGCCTCGGCGGCTCCGGCATCCGTGATCTGCCAGTACACATGGCCGTGCTCGTCGACGTCTCCCTTCTCGACGAGGCCGTCACGTTCGAGGCGGTCGAGCGTGTTGTAGATCTGGCCGACGTTGAGCGGCCAGGTGGAGCCGGTGCGGCGGTCGAACTCGGCGCGCAGCTGGTAGCCGTAGCAGGGACCTTGATCGAGGATGGCGAGCAGACTCTGTCGGACGGACACGGGAACTCCTTCGGGTGGGAGGTACGGATTCGCGTCAGAAGCGCAGTGCGTCGATGACGTTCGAGCGCACTGCGACGAGGGCAGGGATGAACCCGGCGAGCGCGCCGATCGCCACCGCGGCGACGAGGCCGGTGATGGCCGCGCGCATCGGGAACGGCGGGACGTCGTGCATCCCCTGGAACATGTCGAGCACGAACGGGGCCTTCAAGACGGCGACGGCGATGGCGATGCCGAAGACGCCCGCGACCGCCGTCGCGACGACGGACTCGAGCATCACCGACGAGAAGATGCGGCTGCCGGTCGCGCCGAAGCTGCGGCGCACGCCGATCTCGCGGATGCGCTGGCGCATCGCGACGAGCTGGATGTTGACGAGCCCGAGACCACCGAGCAGCAGCACGAGGCCCGCGATCGCGCCGGTGACGAGCTCGAACATCGCGCTCGAGTTCTTCATCTCCGGGCGCGACGCCCAGTCGGTGCGCGACACGATGACGTCGACGGACTTGTCGAGGCCCGCGCGGAGGTCGGCGGCGAGCAGCGGGCCGATGTCGGAGACCTTGGCCTCCGGCATCCACACCTCCCACATCACCTGCGTGTCGGCCGGCAGCTGCTCGACACGCGACTGGTACGAGTCGAACAGCATGACCACGCGCTTCTCGGTGTCGCCGTCGTACTGCCTCGGCGTCACGCCGACGACCGTGTACGAGCCGCCCAGGTCGCCCTGCAGCTGGAGCGCGAAGCCGTTGCCGAGCGCGGGTCGGCCGTACACGTCCCACAGCGCCTCGGTTATCACGATGGGCGGCGCGAGCAGCTCGGCGTCGGAGTCCTCGAACCAGCGGCCTTCGAGCAGGGGGGTGCGGTGGATGACGGGATACGCAGGATCGACCAGCCATGCCGACACCGACCGCACCTGCTCGGGTGTCTGCACGTCGGCGGTTGCGGTGTTGACCAGGCGGGTCTGGTAGGTGAACGAGTACCGTTCCGACACCTGCGCGACGCGCTCGTCGAACGTCGCCCAGTCCATGGGCGCGCCGTCGGTGCGTGCGGCCGAGATCGACACGGTGGCGGGTCGTCCGCCGTTGACGTCGGACTGCTCCGCCATCTGCTGCTGCTGATACTCGCTGAGCGCGACCACAGCGGTGAGCGCACCCACCGACACAGCGATGCCGATGAGGCTCAGCAGCACGCGCAGCTTGTGGTGACGCAGCTCGGACCACGCCTCGCCGATGGCGCCGATGAACCCGCTCACGAGGCGACCTCGATCCGGTCGGCCGCGGCCTCGCCCGCTCCGTCGGAACGCGGCTCGCCCACGCTCTCGGCGAGCTCTGGAGCGATGTCGATCCGCTCGTACGCGGCCGCGGCCGCAGCGCCCGCCGCCGGAGCAGACAGCTCGAACGGCGTCAGCACGCCGCCCTCGAGACGGAAGTGGCGACGCGCCCGGGCGGCGACGTGCAGGTCGTGCGTGATGGTGACCAGCGCGGCGTCGGCCTCGGAGGCGATCTCATCGAGCAGCGCCATGACGCTGCCCCCGGTCTCGACGTCGAGCGCGCCCGTTGGCTCGTCGGCGAGGATGAGCGCCGGCCGCCGCACCAGCGCACGGGCGATCGCGACGCGCTGCTGCTCGCCGCCCGAGAGCTGCTCGGGGGTCGAGTCGGTGCGGTGGCCGAGCCCGACGCGTTCGAGCATCGCGGTGGCGGCGCGGCGGCGGGTCCAGAACGCGCGGCCCGACGCGTACCCGAGGGGCATCTCCACGTTCTCCAAGGCAGTGCGCCCGGACAGCAGGTTGAACTGCTGGAAGACGAAGCCGACGTTGCGACCGCGCAGCTTGTCGAGCTTGCTGCGCCGCATACGCCGCACCAGCTCACCACGGAACCACACCGCGCCCTCGGACGGCCGATCGAGCATGCCCATGAGGTTCAGCAGTGTCGACTTGCCCGAGCCGCTGCGCCCCACGATCGCGACGTGGTCGCCGGCGGGGATGTCGAGTTCGATGTCGCGCAGGATGTCCAGGCGCGAGTCGTCGGGCAGGATGACGTGCTTCGCGACCCCTTCGAGTCGGACGAGGCTCACCAGTTCCACCCCGCCGGCTCGCAGTACTGGCCGCCCATGCCGTCGTCGTAGCAGGTCTCCTCGTCGCCGGCCGCGACGCCCGGGACATACTGACGCACCTGCTCGCCCGCCTCGAGGCCGCCGGTCACCTCGACCAGCTTCCCGTCGCTGACACCGAGGGTCACGTCGCGCTCCTCGAGATCGCCGGTGCCGGCAGACACCCAGACGACACCGGTGCCGGCTCCGCCCTTGACGGCTGTCGTGGGCACGACCAGCACATCCGACACGGTGCCCAGGTCGACGTCGAGCTCGGCCTGGAGGCCGGCGAACACGGTCTGGTCGGTCGGAACCGCGCACGTGACGGTCGTGGTGCCGTCCTCTGCGACTTCGACCTTGAGACCGGTGCACGTGAACGGCGCGGGGCCGCCCTGGATGGTCACCGACGCCTCGCTGGGCGCGCCCTGCAGCCGGTACAGCTGCACCGGGTCGACCGTCGCCTGCACGTGGTAGCGCGCGGGGGTGAGCGTCACGAGCTCGCCGCCGATCGATGCCGGCTGTCCCTTCACCACGGCGATCTCGGTCACCTCACCGGCCTCGGGCGCGACGACGTCGATGTTCTTCACAGGGTCGTTCTGCTTGATCGTGAAGAGCTTCTGGCCCGCTGCGACGGTCTGCCCCTCGCCCACGTCGACCGAGGTGACGACACCGTCGACGGTCGAGCGGACCGGGTATGCGGCATCCCTCGCGATCGTCCCCGTAAGGGTCAACGCGTTGACGACCTCACCCTTGTCGACGACCACCGTGGGGTCGGCGATCTGCGCGCTGGGCTCTAATGCGGCAGCGGGGGCCTGATCCGGGAAGAACGCGATCTTGACCAGCGCGGCCGCCGCCGCACCGAGGATGACCACCATCAGGATCGGGAAGACCCACCGCCGCCAGACAACCATTCCGCACCTCTCATCGGGGCATACCGAGTATGTAGTCACCGAGTATATGCATACCGGGAATGCAGAACACGGATGCCGCGACCGGCGCGCCGCGGCGGTGAGTGCGCTTCCACACCCAGCGCACACCAAGGTCACGGGTGGATAACATAGGCAGGTATGCCTGGGGCCATGCGCCCGGGCGGCACCGGCGGCGTCGCAGCCGCACCCGAAAGCCTGAAGATGGAGACACTCCGTGGCCAACCCCCTCGAGAAACTGCTTCGCGCCGGTGAGGGTCGCATCCTCCGGCGGCTCCAGCAGGTCGTGAAGGCCGTCGGCGCCCTGGAGGAGGACTACGAGCACCTCACCGACGAAGAGCTCCGGGGCGAGACCGCCGAACTGCGCGCGCGCTATCAGGCAGGCGAGACTCTCGACCAGCTCATGCCCGAGGCGTTCGCCGCGGTGCGCGAGGCGGCCAAGCGCACCCTCGGCCAGCGCGCGTACGACGTGCAGATCATGGGCGGCGCAGCCCTCCACCTCGGCAACATCGCCGAGATGAAGACCGGTGAGGGCAAGACGCTCACCGGCGCCTTCCCCGTCTACCTCAACGCCATCGCCGGCGAAGGCGTCCACGTCGTCACGGTCAACGACTACCTGGCGTCGTACCAGTCCGAGCTGATGGGTCGCATCTATCGCGCGCTCGGCATGACCACCGGCACGATCGTCGCCGGGCAGACGCCCGAGGTGCGCCGAGAGCAGTACAACGCCGACATCACGTACGGCACGAACAACGAGTTCGGCTTCGACTACCTGCGCGACAACATGGCGTGGCGCAAGGAGGACCTCGTGCAGCGGGGTCACTTCTACGCGATCGTCGACGAGGTCGACTCGATCCTCATCGACGAGGCCCGCACGCCGCTGATCATCTCGGGGCCCTCGTCGGGGGAGGCGAACCGCTGGTTCGTCGAGTTCGCGAAGATCGCCAAAACGCTCGAGCCGGGTGTCGACTACGAGGTCGACGAGAAGAAGCGCACCATCGGCGTGCTCGAGCCCGGCATCGAGAAGGTCGAGGACTACCTCGGCATCGACAACCTGTACGAGTCGGCGAACACCCCGCTGATCTCGTTCCTCAACAACTCCATCAAGGCCCTCGCGCTCTTCAAGCGCGACACCGACTACGTCGTGATGAACGACGAGGTCATGATCGTCGACGAGCACACCGGCCGCATCCTGGTCGGCCGCCGCTACAACGAGGGCATCCACCAGGCGATCGAGGCCAAGGAGTCGGTGCCGGTCAAGGCTGAGAACCAGACTCTCGCCACCGTGACCCTGCAGAACTACTTCCGCCTCTACGACAAGCTCGCCGGCATGACGGGTACCGCCGAGACCGAGGCGGCCGAGTTCATGTCGACCTACCAGCTCGGCGTCGTGCCGATCCCGACGAACAAGCCGATGATCCGCAAGGACCAGCCCGACCTCGTCTATAAGAACGAGACGGCGAAGTTCGCCCAGGTCGTCGAAGACATCGCGCAGCGCCACGAGTCAGGCCAGCCGGTGCTCGTGGGCACCGTCAGCGTCGAGAAGAGCGAGTACCTGTCTCGCCTGCTCGCGAAGAAGGGCATCAAGCACGAGGTCCTGAACGCCAAGAACCACGCCCGTGAGGCCGAGATCGTCGCCCGCGCCGGGCGCCTGGGCGCCGTCACGGTGGCCACGAACATGGCCGGCCGCGGCACCGACATCATGCTCGGCGGAAACGCCGAGTTCCTCGCGGTGCAGGAGCTCAAGGCCCAGGGGCTCGACCCGGAGGAGACGCCCGAGGAGTACGAGGCCGCGTGGGGCTCGGTCTACGAGGCGACCCGCGACCATGTCGCGTCGGAGGCCACCAAGGTCGTCGAGGCGGGCGGCCTGTACGTGCTCGGTACGGAGCGCCACGAGTCCCGCCGCATCGACAATCAGCTGCGCGGTCGCTCGGGCCGTCAGGGCGACCCCGGTGAGAGCCGCTTCTACCTGTCGCTGACCGACGACCTGATGCGGCTGTTCCAGTCCGGTGCCGCAGAGGCCATCATCGCGCGCACCAACTTCCCCGACGACGTCGCGATCGAGTCGGGCATGGTCACGCGTGCGATCAAGTCGGCGCAGAGCCAGGTCGAGGCGCGCAACGCCGAGATCCGCAAGAACGTCCTCAAGTACGACGACGTCCTCAACCGGCAGCGCGAGGCGATCTACTCCGACCGCCGCCACATCCTGCAGGGCGACGACATCGCCGACCGCGTGCAGCACTTCATCGAAGACGCCATCAACACCGTGATCGACGACCACACCGGGTCGGGGCACAGCGAGAACTGGGACTTCGACGCCCTGTGGACCGAGCTGAAGACGCTCTACCCGGTCGGTGTCACGATCGACGAGGTCGTGGCCGAGGCTGCGGGTCGCAAGGGCGGCATCACTGCGGAGGGCCTCAAGCGCGAGATCCTCTCCGACGCCCGCATCGCGTACGAGACGCGCCAGACCACGCTCGGCGAGGCCGCGACGCGCGAGCTCGAGCGCCGCGTGGTGCTGCAGGTGCTCGACCGCCGCTGGCGCGACCACCTGTACGAGATGGACTACCTCAAGGACGGCATCGGCCTGCGTGCCATGGCCCAGCGCGACCCGCTCATCGAGTACCAGCGCGAGGGCTACCAGATGTTCCAGGCGATGATGGGGCAGATCAAGGAGGAGTCGGTCGGCTACCTCTACAACCTCGAGGTCGAGGTGCGCCGTCAGGGCGAAGCCGGAGCCGAGCAGGTCACGCAGGTCGAGGCCAAGGGCCTGGGCGCCCAGCCGGTCGAGGGCCAGCGCCTGCAGTACACCGCGGCGAACGACGCCGGCGAGGTCGAGGTGCGCAACGACCGCGGACAGGTGCAGCAGGCGGCGACCCGTCTGCGTCAGGCGGCCGCTGCCGCTGCCGCCGCTCCCGCCCAGCCTCAGGCGCAGCCCGCGGCCGAGCAGCAGCGCGGCGCCTTCGGCCAGCGCACGGACGGCGAGGCCCCGGCCGCGCAGCAGGCTCCGCTCAACCGCGCCCAGCGCCGCGCCGCCGAGCAGCGCAAGAAGTAGCGGCGTCGCGGCCCGGGGTGAGCGCCGGGCCGCGGCATCCGCTCGCCCGGAACAGGTGTTCCGGCGCACGCAGGACGACCTCACGCGGATCCTCCTGCGCCCGCCCGAACGCCTGATCTCGATCACGGTCCCGGCGGCCGAGCCGGCCGGGCCACGCGGAGTCCATTGGCCTCCGCCGGCCGCGGATATCCTGAAGCGATGAGTCCCCTCCGTACCCTCGACCAGTCGAGCAAGCTCCAGAACGTTCTCTACGAGATCCGTGGGCAGGCGCTGGCCGAGGCAGACCGGCTGGAGGACGAGGGATACACGATCCTCAAGCTGAACACGGGCAACCCCGCGGTGTTCGGCTTCGAGGCGCCGTTCCAGATCGTCCGCGACATGATCGAGGCGGTCCCGCACGCGCACGGCTACAGCGACAGCAAGGGCATCATGTCGGCGCGACGCGCCGTGGTGTCGCGCTACGAGCAGGTGCCCGGCTTCCCGCAGTTCGACCCCGACGACGTCTACCTCGGCAACGGCGTCTCCGAGCTGATCACGATGACGATGCAGGCGCTGCTCGACGAGGGCGACGAGGTCCTCATCCCGGCGCCGGACTATCCGCTGTGGACCGCCATGACGAGCCTCGCGGGCGGCACCCCGGTCCACTACCGCTGCGACCCCGACGACGACTGGCAGCCGGACCTCGAAGACATCCGCGCGAAGGTGACGCCCCGCACCAAGGCGATCGTCGTCATCAACCCCAACAACCCGACGGGCGCGGTGTACACGCGTGAGGTGCTCCAGGGCATCGTCGAGATCGCGCGCGAGAACTCGCTGCTGCTGCTGTCCGACGAGATCTACGACCGCATCCTCTTCGACGACGCCCAGCACATCCCCCTCGCGACGCTCGCGCCCGACCTGCTCTGCCTCACCTTCAACGGCCTGTCCAAGACCTATCGGGTCGCGGGCTACCGGTCGGGCTGGCTGGTGATCACCGGGCCCAAGCGCCACGCGGCGGGCTTCCTCGAGGGCATCCAGCTGCTCGCGTCGACGCGCCTGTGCCCCAACGTGCCTGCGCAGCACGCGGTACAGGCGGCGCTGTCGGGGGTGCAGTCGATCGATGCGCTCATCGCCCCCGAGGGCCGGCTTCACGAGCAGCGGGATGCCGCATGGGAGGGCCTCGAGCGCATCCCCGGCGTGACGTGCTCCAAGCCGAAGGGCGCCCTCTACGCCTTCCCGCGGCTCGACCCCGACGTGTACGAGATCCGTGACGACGCCAAGCTCGTCTACGACTTCCTCGTCGCCGAGCACGTGCTCCTGGTCCAGGGGACGGGTTTCAACTGGCCGACTCCCGACCACCTGCGCATCGTCACGCTGCCGGAGGCCCGCGTGCTCTCGGAGGCGATCGAGCGCCTCGGCAACTTCCTGTCGTCGTACAAGCAGTGAGGCGTAGGGTGCCGCCGGCCACGGCATCCGTCAAGACCCTCGCCGGCGGGCAGCACGCGACGTAGCGTCGCGACATGTCCATCGAACTGAACCAGCCGGCGCTGCGCCACGCGCGAGCGCTCATCCGGGACGGCAAGGTCGTGCGCGATGAACGCGACGACTGGTCGGAAGCGGCCCCCACCGCCGATGAGGAGAACTCGTTCATCGAGCGCGAAGGCTGGACCGAGTACTCCCACTGGCATCTCGGCGTCGACCGGCGGGAGGACGGGGAGACGAAACAGGCGTACTCCTTCCCGTTCGGCGACTTCACACGAGTGCACCGGTCGGGGGTGATCTCGGCGGAGAGCCGGGCCGGCCAGCACGACCACTACGAGATCCGCGACGCGTTGCGGGCGCTGCTCGACCTCATCGACAAGGACGACAAGGGCGAGAAGGACTGACGGGGCCGGCCGCATCGTCGGGACCGGCTCCGCCGTCGGGTGCGCCCCGTCGGGGCGCGGCTCGGAGCGCCTGCGTCTCAGAGGAGCGCGAGGGAGGTGGCGCGCCAGCGCCCGTCCATGCCCTCGATGCGCACCGCGAGCGCGCGCGTGCGCGCGGGACCGCGGACGACCACGACCGCTTCGACGATGCCGTCGGCGGGCGACGACTCGTGCACGGAGAGGATCGTGTGCACCGGCCGCTTCGCCGCGACGCCGCGTGCGCTGCGGGCGCGCGTCGCGAGGTTCGCGCGCGTGACGAGTTTGCGGTAGGCGTCTTCGGTGAGCCAGCGGGCCAGCTGATCGACCTCACGGACTCCGGCGAAGACCTCGAGCACGCCGAGCGTGAGGTTGCGCAGGAACGGTTCCGGAAGTGGGAGCGCGGTGGAAGGCGTCCGCTGCGGCGCGAAGAACTCTGCGAGCTGCGTGCTGCGGAACGCGTGTGGTGCGCGGGCGGTGCCCGCGGGCGTCGTTGCCATGGGTGCCTATCTCGACAGGGGGATGTCTTCCGGACAGTAGAACACACGGCGAACTCACAGGAAAATCGAACCGACCCGCCTGTGGATAACTCGCGGGCAGAACGCCTGTGGTGCCCTACTCTCACTGAGTGCGCTGGGACCGCTTCTTCGACGACCTCGAGGATCAGCTCGCCTCCGAATGGGAGGCGGAACGGGCCGCGCTCGACACCGAGGCCGAGCGCCTGCGGCTGTCGCGGGTCCAGCTGGCGGAGCGGCTGACCCAGCTGACGGCACGCGATCCCGCCGCCCCGGTGGTCGCGTCGTTCGACCTGGCCGATGGTGCCACCGTGCGCGCCGGCGTCACCGGCGTGGGCGCCGACTGGGTCTCGCTGGCACTCGCCGAGGGTCCGCGCGGCGCGGTGATCGTGCCGTTCGCGGCCATCTCCTCGATCGGGATGCCGCACGCCGACCTGCTGCGCACCGCCCGCCCCGCGCCGACGCGATCGCCGCTCGCCGACCGCCTCACCTTCGGGTTCGTGCTGCGCGACCTCGTGCGCCGCCGGGCCGGGGTCGCGGTGCACCTCGTCTCGGGACGCGTGCTCACCGGCACGATCGATCGCGCGGGCGCGGATCACCTGGACCTCGCGCTGCACGAGCCGGGTGCGCCCCGGCGCGCCGACGCCGTCGCGGGCTACCGCCTGGTGCCGTTCGTCGCGATCGCCTGGCTGCGCGCCGACGAGGCGCCCGCGCTGCCCTGAGCCCGTGCGTGCGTCCTGAGCCCGTGCGTTCGTGGCGCGCGCTGCCCTGATCCGGGGCCCGCGCTCATCGGCAGGCGCGAAGGGTGGGGAGTCCCTACCGATCGCCGGGTTCAGTCCGGTCGGCGGACGATGCCGCTGCCCCACAACTCGGGGAAGCTGGCCGTCTGCGACTGCCGCCAGAGCGCCATCCGCCGTGCCTCCTCGGCCTGGTCGTCGAGGTACTCATCGATGCTCGCCGCGTCCACGCGCCAGCGCGCCGGGGAGCCCACCCGCAGACCGCGCAGCCGTCCCTCGTGCACGAGCGCCATGACCTCGTCGACGGTGACGCCGAGCACCTCGCCCACCTGGGCAGGGGCGAGCAGACGCACGTTCGACGTCGGGTCATCGGACATGCCCCCATTATGGACCCGCCTCCCGGGTGCGGGCCGGGGCCCGAGAGCCCTGTGGATAACGCCCGACGTCGTTGCGCCGAGTCGGCGACGATGGGTGCCATGACGGCCCACAGCGACCCTGTCCGCACCCCGCGACGAGCCTTCTGGGGCGATGCGCGGTTCTTCCTCGGTGTGCTGCTCGTGGCGGCATCCGTCGCCGGCGTCTGGCTGGTCGTCTCGGCCGCACGGCAGACCGTGCCCGTGTACGCCGCGGCGCACACGATCGTGCCCGGCGAGGCGATCGGCACCGGCGACCTCAGGGTCGTCGACGTCGCCCTCGGGTCGCTGGCGGGCACCTATCTCACTGCGGAGGACCTGGAGGGGACGCAGGTCGCGACCCGCACGATCGAGGCGGGTGAACTCGTGCCCGCGGCGGCGTCCGTGGGCGACCCGGCCGCCGCGCGCACCACGAGCGTCGTCGTCCGCAGTGCCGTCGACGTGCCGGCCTCGGTCGAGGCGGGTACCGTCGTCGAACTGTGGTCCGCCCCGCTCCTGGAGCAGGGCGCGTACGACGAGCCGCGCATCCTCGTCGCCGATGCCACCGTCGTCTCCGTCACGCGCGACGACTCGATGATCGGCGGCGGGGCCGCTGCTCTCGAGCTCGTCATCCCACGCGCCGATGTCGCGGCGACGCTGGCCGCCATGGCGGACGAGTCCGCACTGTCGATCGTGCCGACGACGGGCACCGGCTCGTGAGGGTCGTGGTCGCCGTCGACGACGCCGGGCTCCTCGTCGAGGGACTGCGTCGCGAGGGGATCGACGTCATCGCCGAGGTCGCGGCCGCCACTCCCGCACTCGCCGCGGCGGACGGGATGCTGGGCGCCGATGCCGAAGCGCTGCTGCGGGCACTCGCTGACGCCGACGCCCTGGTCGTCTCGGTGTCGCACGCCACGATGTCGCCCACCGTGGTCGCGCTGTGCGATCGGGCGGGGACGCGTGTCATGCCGCTCGTCGAGGACGCGGCGGGGGAGCGCGTGGCCGCGGCGTGCGGGCTGGAGGCTCCGCTGAGCCGGCACACCGAGCCGTGGCGCATCGCCGAGGCGCTCTCGTCCGGCCCCGCGACCGCGACGGCTGCGCCGCGAGAATCGCGCCCGCAGGCGAAAGTGATCGCTGTCTGGGGGCCGGCCGGGGCGCCCGGACGTTCCACCGTCGCCACCGAGCTGGCTGTCGAACTCGCGCGCGGCGGCCGGCACGTGGGACTGGTCGACGCCGACACGCATGCTCCGTCCCTCGCTCTCACCCTCGGCCTCGCCGACGAGGGGCCTGGCTTCGCCGCCGCCTGCCGGCAGGCCGAGCTCGGCGGACTCGACGTCCGCGAGCTCACCCGCATCTCGGTGCCGCTCGGCCGCACCGGCGTCGACGTGCTCACCGGCATCAACCGCCCGTCGCGCTGGCCCGAGCTGAGCGATCGGCGCGTCGTCGCCGCGCTCGCCGCCTGCCGCGAATGGGCCGACTACACCGTCGTCGACGTCGCGTCGTCGCTCGAGCGCGACGAGGAGATCGTGAGCGACCTCGACGGTCCGCGGCGCAACGCCGCCACCCTCGCCGCGCTGCGGAGCGCGGACCTCGTCGTCGCCGTGGTCGCCGCCGACCCCGTCGGCATCGCCCGCTTCCTCCGCGGGCACGCCGACCTGCGCGCGACCATCGGGGCGACGCCGGTGGCCGTCGTCGCGAACCGCCTGCGCCCCGGCACCCTCGGCATCGATGCCCGCGGGCAGGTGCGACGCACCCTCGATCGGTTCGGCGGTATCGAGGATGTGTGGTTCCTCCCGCAGGACCCGAGGTCGACGGATGCCGCGATCCTCGCGTCCTTTCCCATCGCCGAGGTCGCGCCGCGCTCTCCGCTCACGCTGGCGCTGCGCCGGTTCGTCGGCGAGGCGGTCGTGCCCGCACCTGAGCCGCAGCGCGCGGCCACCGGCCGACGGCGTGCCCTCGGGACAGGGCGCGGCCGCCGAGCCGCACGAGCGGCGGCCGACGAGGCCGCCAGGCTCGGTGCGCCGGCCGCGTGAGCTCAGCGCCCTAGGCTAGACGGGTGTCGACCCTCAGCGATCTCGTCTACGCCCAGGGCCGCTCCAGTGAAGAGGACGTGGAGTGGCTGCACCGTCTCGCGGGGGATGGTCAGCTCCTCGCCGACCTGGCGTTCGCCGACATCGTGCTGTGGGTGCCGACATCCGATGACTCGTTCGTCGCGGTCGCCCACACGCGACCGGGCGGTGCCGCGACGCTGTTCTACCGCGACATCGTCGGCGACCGGGTGCGGCCGCAGTGGCGCACGCAGGTGCGTGAGGCGTTCCACACCGGCGGGATCGTCGACTCGGCGTCGCCCGACTGGTTCGAAGAGACGCCGACACGCGTGCGCGCGGTGCCTGTCTCGCGCAAGGCCGGCACGGCGGTCACGGTGATCGGCGTGCTGACCCGGCACACGAATCTGGGGGAGGCGCGTATCCCGTCGCGCCAGCAGATCACCTTCAACGACTGCGCCGACGACCTGTTCGGCATGATCGCGTCCGGCGACTTCCCCGACCTCGCCGCGCCCACCTCGCCGCGCCGGGGCGCACCACGCGCGTCCGACGGCCTCATCCGGCTCGATGTCGACGGCATCACGACCTTCGCGAGCCCCAACGCGCTCTCGGCGTTCAATCGCCTCGGCTTCGACGACGAACTCGAGGGGGAGTCCCTCGTCGAGGTGGTGACCGGCATCCTGCCGACGAAGCGCCAGTTCGACGAGTCCCTTCCCGTCGTGGTGACCGGGCGCGCGCCCTGGCGCGCCGACCTCGAGGCGCGGGGCGTCACGGTGTCGCTGCGCACGATCCCGCTTCGCGACAAGGGCACGCGGATCGGCGCCATCGTGCTGTGCCGCGATGTGACCGAGATCCGCCACCAGGAGCAGGAGCTCATCACCAAGGACGCGACGATCCGCGAGATCCACCACCGCGTCAAGAACAACCTGCAGACCGTGGCCTCGCTGCTGCGCATCCAAGCCCGCCGCTCGCACACCGAAGAGGCGCGCGAGGCGCTGACGCAGGCCATGCGGCGCGTGTCTGCCATCGCGGTCGTGCACGACACGCTGTCGGAGGGCCTCGCGCAGAACGTCGATTTCGACGAGGTCTTCGCCCGCGTCCTGAAGCTGGTCGCCGAAGTCGCCGCGGCTCCCAACACGCGGGCGCGCACGCACTCGACGGGCCGCTTCGGCACGCTTCCGAGCGAGTACGCGACGCCGCTCGCCCTCGCGCTCACCGAGCTCGTCACGAACGCGGTCGAGCACGGGCTGGCCGGCCAGGAGGGCGACGTCGAGATCATCGCCGAGCGCGGCGACGATCGCCTCGAGGTGCGGGTCCGCGACACGGGGTCTGGCCTGCCCGAGGGTCAGGTCGGCCGCGGTCTCGGCACGCAGATCGTGCGCACCCTCATCCAGGGCGAGCTCGGCGGCACGATCGACTGGCACACGATCATGGGCAGCGGTACCGAGGTCACGATCGACATCCCGCTGCGCTACATCGAGCGCGCCAAGAGCTGACCCCCGGAGGATGCCGGTACGCGGCGGCTTTCTCGGACGCCGAGCGGTGACCGAAGAAGAGCGGATGCCCCGAGGGGGGCATCCGCTCTCTCGACGATCCAGGTCAGGACGCGCGTCGGGCGCGGGCGGCGCGGCGCTTGAGCGCGCGGCGCTCGTCCTCGGAGAGGCCTCCCCACACGCCCGAGTCCTGTCCGGTCTCGAGGGCGTACTGGAGGCAGATCTCGGTCACTGTGCAACGCGCACAGACCGACTTGGCCTTCTCGATCTGATCGACGGCCGGTCCAGTGTTCCCCACGGGGAAGAACAGTTCGGGGTCGACGGTCAGGCAGGCGGCCTTGTCGCGCCAGTCCATGGTGGTGCTCCTTGCAACAGAGGGGATGGGGTTTTGGGTCGGTTCGGGTCCGATACCCTGTGGGATGTGCGAGATTGACTCGCCCCACGTCGCTGTGGGAGCACACGGCTTCACCAATCGTCCCATAGCGGTTTACCTGAATCAAGGGTTGATCGGCGGGTTTGTGTAGGACTTGCTGAGTGTTCCCCCTGTGGTGTGGAGAGTTCGCACAAAACCCCTGGTCGTGCGAGAGGGAGTCGACGGAGAATGCGGACAAACCTGTCCGGAAGGATCGCGGCGGTGCTGGTGGGGCTCGAGGGAGTCGGCCTGGCAGCGCTGATGGTGCGTGAGGTGCTCGCAATCGCGGCGGGCGACACCGGGTCCATCGAGAGTGCGATCGCGCTGGCGGTGCTGACGCTCGTGGGCGCTGCGGCCGTGGTGGCGTTCTCGGTCGCCATCTGGCGCGGCCAGTCGTGGGGCCGGTCGGGCGGCATCGTCACCCAGCTTCTGATCCTCGCGGTCGCGTTCGGCGCGGCCACGGGGTCCTTCGCCGACCCGTCGATCGCCCTGGCGCTGGCCGTCCCGGCCCTCGTCACGCTCGTGCTGCTCGTACTGGCCGTGCGTGACGCCGGTCGTGCGGCCCGCCGCCAGGACGGCAGCGCCGACGACGAGGCGCGCGGCACCGCATCCCGCTGAATCCACCGTGGCGAGTCGAGGCCACCCGGTGTGGCCCCACCCGCACCCGGCGTGACCGACCCGCACCCGGCGTGACCGACCCGCAGCCGGCGCGACCGACTAGGCGCCCAGCAGGGTGCGCAGGCGTGCGACGTGCCCGGTGGCGCGAACGTTGTACAGGGCGTCAGAGATGCGGCCCTCCTCGTCCACCACGAACGTGGAGCGGATCACGCCCATGAACGTCTTGCCGTAGTTCACCTTCTCGCCCCACACGGCGTACGCCTCGTGCACCTTGTGGTCAGGATCGCTCAGGAGGTCGTACGTGAGGCCGTCGCGTTCGCGGAACCGGCGGAGCTTCTCGGGCGCGTCGCGCGAGATGCCGAGGATCGTGTATCCCGCCGCCTGCAGCGGTGCCAGGCTGTCGCGGAAGTCGCACGCCTCCTTGGTGCAGCCCGGCGTCATCGCCTCGGGATAGAAGAAGAGGATCACGCGTCCGCCGCGCAGGTCCTTGAGCGTCACGGCCTTGTCGTCCTGATCGACGAGGGTGAAGTCGGGGGCGGCGGATCCGGGTTCGAGGCGCGTCGTGGTCACCGTTCCACTCTAGGCGGGGCGGTCCTCGGCCGAGCGGACGAGGACGTCCCGGAGACGCGCGGGAACCGGTCGCGGGCGCTCAGGCGCCGGACTTGTGCGACTTGTCGGCGAAGGTCTCGAGCAGCCGCTGCAGCGAGTCGAGGCGCGCAGGCCCGCCGGGTCCGAGCCTCCCCGCCTCGACGGCCTCGACGATCGCGCAGTCCGGGGCGTCCGGCAGGTGCGTGCAGCCGCGCGGGCACTCCTCGGCGACCTCGGCGAGGTCCGTGAACGCTCGGAGGATGTTCGCGGGATCGACGTGGCCGAGGCCGAACGAGCGGACGCCCGGCGTGTCGATGACCCAGCCGTTGCCGCCCGCGCCTCGGTAGCGCAGCGACACCGTCGAGCTCGAGGTGTGACGCCCGCGCCCGGTGACGACGTTGACGTGGCCCGTTGCGCGCCGGGCGTCGGGCACGAGGGCGTTGACGAGTGTCGACTTGCCGACGCCGGAGTGTCCCACGAACACCGTCGAGTGCCCCTCGAGGGCGGCGCCGATCCGCTCGAGCGGCATCTCGTCGCGCCCGCTCGTGAACACCATGAGGTCGAGGCCCTCGAAATGCGCCAGGAACTCGGCCGGGTCGGCCAGGTCCGTCTTCGTCACGACGAGAAGGGGACGGATGCCTGCATCCAGCGCCGCCACGAGGTAGCGGTCGACGAGCCGCGGTCGCGGCTCCGGATCGGCCGCCGCCACGACCACGAGCATCTGGTCGGCGTTGGCGACGACGATCCGCTCGACCTGGTCGGTGTCGTCGGCGCTGCGCCGCAGCAGCGACGTGCGCTCTTCGATGCCGACGATGCGGGCGAGGGTGCCGTCGTCGCCCGAGGCGTCGCCCACCACGCGAGCGCGGTCGCCGGTGACGATCGGCGTCTTGCGCAGCTCGCGGGCTCGCACTCCCAGCACGGTGCGCTCGTCGGGCAGGTCTTCGTCGAGCAGCACCGTGTAGCGGCCGCGATCCACACCGAGCACGCGGGCGATCTGGGCGTCGCTGTGCGCGGGCCGCCGCTTGGTGCGCGGCCGGTTCGCCTTGGGGTTCGGCCGTACACGGATGTCGGCTTCGTCGAACTCCGACTCGTCATCGTCGTCGTCGAGATCGTCGAGCCAGCTCATGCCGTCGTCCTCGGCTGCTTCACCGTGGTCATCCCGTCAGCTCCGCCACCGACCGCGCTCGCCCGTTCACGAGGCGCGCATCGTCTCCTCGGAGAGGCCGCCTTCGGAGTGCTCTCCGTCGAGCATGCGCTGCCAGATCTGCGGGAACTCGGGCATCGTCTTGGCGGTGGTGCCGATGTCGTCGACCTCGACGCCCGGGACGGCCAGGCCGATCAGGGCACCGGTGGTCGCCATGCGGTGGTCGTGGGAGGCATGCCACACGCCGCCGCGGAGCGGGCGCGGCACGATGCGGATGCCGTCGGGAAGCTCCTCCGCCTCTCCGCCGAGGCCGCGCAGCTCGGCGACGAGCGCCGCGATGCGGTCGGTCTCGTGTCCGCGGATGTGGCCGATCCCGTGGAGCGTCGAGGGCGAGTCGGCGAAGGCGGCCAGCGCGAAGATCGTGGGGGTGAGCTCCCCGGCGGCCGACAGGTCGAGGTCGACGCCCTGGATGCCGGCGCCCGCGGTGACGGTGAGCGCGCCACCGCGGCGGACCACGCGGGCTCCCATCAGCGAGAGGATGTCGGTGAGCATGGCGCCCGGCTGCGTCGAGTGGGCCGGCCAGCCGGTGACCGACACGGAGCCGCCGACGATCATCGCGGCGGCGAGGAACGGCGCGGCGTTCGACAGGTCGGGCTCGATGGCGACGTCCTTGCCGCGGACAGGGCCCGCCGGCACGATCCATTCGCCGACGCCCGGACGCTCGACGTGCACGCCGCGGTGGGCGAGGGCCTCGACCGTCATGTCGATGTGGGGGATGCTCGGAAGCCGCTCGCCGGCGTGGCGGAGCTGCAGGCCGACGTCGAATCGCGGAGCGGCGAGCAGCAGACCCGACACGAACTGGCTCGAGGCGCTGGCGTCGATCGCGACCTCGCCCCCGCGGACGTGGCCGTGCCCGCGGATGATGAACGGCAGTGCCCAGTGGCCGCCGTCGTCGATGTCGACCCCGACGTCGCGGAGTGCCGTGATCATCGCGCCCATGGGGCGGTGCAGGGCGCTCTCGTGCGCCGTCAGGGTGACGTCGCCGCGGGCGAACCCGCCGAGTCCGGCGACGAAGCGCATGACGGTGCCGGCCTGTCCGCAGTCCACCTCGGTGCCGCCGTGCAGCGGCCACACCGGCGTGACCTCGATGTCGTCGCCGTACCGCCCGGTGCCTGGGACCAGCTCGATCCCGACGCCCAGCGAGCGCAGCGCGTCGATCATGCGTGCCGAATCGTCGGAGTGCAGCGGTGCGATCAGGCGGCTCGGACCGTCGGCGAGGGAGGCGAGGATGAGCTCGCGATTCGTCAGGGACTTCGAGCCGGGGACGGTCACCGTCGCGTGCAGCGGTCCGTCCGCCACGGGCGCGTGCCAATGGCCGCGCTCGATCGGCGCGGAGCTCGGGGAATACGCGTCGGCTGTCATCGGGTTCTACCCTACTGAACCCGGTCGACAGTGCCGGGAGCCACCCACAGAGCGGAGCCGGATGTTCGCCACTCTCGATCGCCTCGATCTCGAGGCCCCGCTGCACAGCGCGCCCGTCGTGCGGGTCCCAGGCGGCGCGCAAGCCGCCACCGTAGACTGGCGCGTGATGAGCGACCCGATCGACCCGACGGACCAGGTGCAGGATCCGCGTGCGCAGTTCGAAGAGCAGGCACTGCCCTTCATGGACCAGTTGTACGCCGCCGCCATGCGCATGACTCGCAACCCCGCGGATGCGGCCGACCTGGTGCAGGAGACCTTCGTCAAGGCGTTCGCGTCGTGGAAGACCTTCACGCAGGGGACGAACCTCAAGGCGTGGCTGTACCGCATCCTGACGAACACCTACATCAACACGTACCGCAAGAAGCAGCGCGAGCCGTACCAGGGCACCATCGACGACCTCGAGGACTGGCAGCTCGGCGGCGCCGAGTCGACCACCGCGTCGAGCACACGCTCGGCCGAGGCGGAGGCGATCGACCACATGCCCGCGTCGGTCGTGAAGGACGCGCTGCAGTCCATCCCGGAGGACTTCCGGCTGGCGGTGTACCTCGCCGACGTCGAGGGCTTCGCCTACCAGGAGATCGCCGACATCATGAAGACCCCCATCGGCACGGTCATGAGCCGTCTGCATCGTGGCAGGCGAATGCTTCGTGAGCTGCTGGCCGACTACGCAAAAGAGCGCGGCATCGCGACTGCCGCCACGAGGAGCACGAAATGACCGACTGCGGCTGTGAGAAGGCGCGGCGCGACCTGGAGGAGTACCTGCGCCACGAGGTCTGCAAGACCGAGCAGAGCGACATCGCCGAGCACCTGGAGCATTGCGCGGGCTGCCGCGACGAGGCGCTGGTGGCGCGCACCCTCACCGAGGTGCTGGCGCGTGCATGCAAGGAGAGCGCACCCGAAGAGCTGCGCGATCAGGTGCTGGCCAAGCTGCGGGCGGTCCAGGCGGCGCACTGACGCCGCGCGCGCTCGCGCCGGCGGTCAGCCCGCGGGCGTGAAGATCGTGAGCGCGCCGGGCGCGACGTCGACCGTCAGCGGGAGCGCGCCGATCGGGTCTCCGTCCGCGTAGGCGGTCACGCCGGGCGACGAGAGTCGCACCGAGCGCACCCGCCGGATCGACACCTCCGGCACCGCGCCGTGCGTGCCCCGGTAGACGCGCGGAAGAAGCCGCAGCAGACGCAGGCGGCCGGAGGGGCGGACCAGCACGAGATCGAGCAGGCCGTCCGCCGGGTCGGCGTCGGGGCAGATCGGGATGCCGCCGCCGTACGTCCGCCCGTTTCCCACCGTGGCCATCACGAGGTCGCCGCGCTGCTGCACCCGTGTGCCGTCGGCGAGCTCGAGCTCGACCTCGTACGGGATGCCGATCAGAGTCAGGAACTCGACGAGGATCGCGATGTTGTACCGCGAGCCGCCTCGCGGCCACCGCATCGCGTTGGCGCGGTCGTTGACCTTCGAGTCGAAGCCGCTGGCGAGAACCGACCCGAAGTACTGGCTCGAGCCGTCGTCGCGCGTGACGCGCCCCAGGTCGATGCGCCGTGTGCGGCCGCCTGCGATCGCGTCGGCTGCCGCGGCGACGTCGAGCTCGCGCAGGCCGAGCGTGGCCGCGAAGTCGTTGCCGCTGCCGGACGGCACGATTCCCAGTGGGATGCCGGTGCTGGCGACCTCCTGGATCGCGAGGTTCACGGTGCCGTCGCCGCCCGCGACGGCGACGGCATCCACTCCTACCTGGATGGCGGCCCGCAGCAGCGCGGACGACTCCGCAGCGCTCCCGCCGCTGAGGATGGACGTCTGCACCCCATGGGTGCGCAGCCGCTCGGCGGCCTGCGTCGCGGCGCCGGTGTGCGCCCCGGCGCGCGCCGCAGGGTTGACCAGGAGGGCGACCTTCATGCGGGATCGGCGGGCGTGATGACGAGGGCGCCCGGGTTCATGATTCCCGCGGGGTCGAGGACGGCCTTCACCGCGCGGAGCACCTCGACGCCGAGCGCGCCGATCTCCGCCTCGAGATACGGGCGGTGGTCGCGGCCGACCGCATGGTGGTGGGTGATCGTGCCCTGAGCGGCTCCGATGGCCCGGGAGGCGGCATCCTTCGCCCGCGCCCACTGCGTCTGCGGTTCGTCGGCGAGCGCGGCGACCACGGTGAAGTAGAGCGAGGCGCCCGCCGGGTACACGTGCGAGATGTGGCACAGGACGATCGGCTTGGTTCCTGCCGCGGTGAGGCTCTCGGTCAGCGCGACGGTGACGGCGCGCTTGAGCGCCGGCAGGCTCGCCCACGTCGTCGCCGTCTCCAGCGTCTCGGCGAGGACGCCGACGTCCATCAGCGTGTCGCGCAGCGCCGGTGACGCGAAGCGCCCTCGCTCCCACGAGCGGGCCGGGTCCTCGCCGCGGGACATCGCTCCGTGAGCGGTGAAGACGGCGTCGAGGTCGTCCCGCTCGCCGTGGGCCGCCGCGAAGGTCGCGCCCTCGAAGGTCGCGACGGCCAGGCATCCGCGCAGCCGGGTGACGTGGCCGCCCATCGCGGCGTTCACGCGCGTCTCGGTCTCGTCGCTGAGTCGGAGCACGGTGGGACGGATGCCGCGCTGCGTGGCCTCGCGGACCGCCGCCGCTCCCGACGCGAAGTCGGGGAAGGTCCATGCCCGGTAGGCGGTCGCCGCGGGGGCCGGCCTGACGCGCACGGTGACCTCGGTGAGGACACCGAACGCGCCCTCGGAGCCCAGGAGGAGCTGCCGCAGGTCGGGGCCGGCCGCGCTTGCGGGGGATCGGCCCAGGTCGAGATCACCGGCCGGTGTGGCGGCGCGGAGGGCGTGGACGAGGTCGTCGAAGCGGCCATAGCCCCGCGAAGCCTGGCCGCTCGACCTCGTCGCGGCGTAGCCGCCGAGCGAGGCGTACGCGAAGCTCTGCGGGAAGTGGCCGAGGGTCAAGCCGTGCTCGGCGAGCAGCTCCTCGGCCTGCGGACCGGTGGTGCCGGCCCCGAAGGTCGCCAGGAGCGAGACCTCGTCGAGCGCGAGGAGGGCGGCGGTCCGGCTGAGGTCCAGCGCGATGACCGCGCGGTGTGCTCCGCGCACCGGATCGACCCCGCCGACGACCGATGTGCCGCCTCCGAACGGGACCACGGCGATCCCGCGATCCGTGCAGAGACGCAGCACGGCGCCGATCTCGTCGTGCCCCGCGGGGGAGACGACGGCGTCGGGAGCGGCCTGCGGGTCGTCGAGCCGACGGCGCAGCAGGTCGGGCGTGCTCTTCCCGCCGAGGTGACTCATCCGCACGCCGTCATCGCGCGTCGCGTGCGCGCCCCCGACGATCTCCGCCAGCGCGGCGATGTCGGCGTCTGTGAGCTGAGAGGGCGTGAGGACCGGCGCGGCGCGATGCGCCACCGGATGCGCCTTGCCGGGAAGCAGCGTCGCGACGATCGCCTTCGCTGCCGCCGGGAGGCGCGCAGGCTCATCGCCCCACGCGTCCCAGCGGCCGCGGGCGCGCGGCGCGGGAACCGCGAGCGGACGGGGCGGGGGAGCAGGGTCGCTCGGAGTCTCGGTGTGCGCCGTCGCAGCCATGGCGACAGTATGACACATTCTGTATGGTTGTCACATGGCCGATGGAGCGCTCGACACGGAGACCGCGATCCTGGACGCTGCCCTGGCGGAGGTGCTGGCGCACGGCATCCGCCGGACGACGGCATCCGACATCGCGCGTCGCTGCGGGATCGCACGGCAGACGCTGTACCGGTACTGGCCCGACGCGCAGGCGGTCTTCGCCGCGCTCGTCACCCGCGAACTCGTTGCGGCTCTTCCCCCGGGCGAGCGCGAATGCGCCGACCTCGATGAGCTCGCCGGCCTGCTCGTCGAGACAGCCGACCGAGTGCGCCGGCTGCCGCTCGTCGACCGGCTGCGCGACACCGATCCCGAGCTGTTCGCGCACTACATCCTCGACCGGCTGGGGACGAGCCAACGCGCCATCCACGCCGAGACCGCCCGCCGCATCGCCGCCGGGCAGCGAGCCGGCTACGTGCGCGCCGGCGACCCGGCCCAGCTGGCCGCGATGGTGCTGCTCATCGCCCAGTCGGCCGTGCAGTCGGCG
Source organism: Microbacterium psychrotolerans (assembly GCF_031085295.1). GTDB lineage: Bacteria > Actinomycetota > Actinomycetes > Actinomycetales > Microbacteriaceae > Microbacterium > Microbacterium psychrotolerans. The sequence continues at coordinate 813,368 of NZ_JAVFWO010000003.1, forward strand.
CCGCTCGTGGCGGAGTGGCTGCCCGAGGACGCGTGGCGCACCGAGCTCGGGCACGCGGTGCACGGCTACCTCTCACCCCGCGGGCACAGCAGATGAGCCCGCGGATCGTCGGGCGCACGCCACTCGCATCGGCTCTGACGGCCGCGCGCCGGGCACGGGAGCTCGAAGCCCTCGCCGACGCTCGCGAGATCGATCTGCTGGTCGTCGGCGGCGGCATCACGGGGGTGGGGATCGCGCTGGATGCGGCGAGTCGGGGCCTGCGGACCGTACTGGTCGAACGGCACGACCTCGCGCATGGGACCAGCCGCTTCAGCTCGAAGCTCGTGCACGGCGGCCTGCGCTACCTCGCCTCGGGGCAGGTCGGGATCGCCCGCGAGAGCGCGCTCGAGCGGCACATCCTCCTCACGCGCACGGCGCCGCACCTCACGCGCGCGCTCGCGCAGCTCGTACCGCTGCACGGGCCGGGCCACCTTTCGCGCGGTGCCTACATCGGCCTGGGGTACGAGCTCGGCGACGGGCTCCGCCGCGCGGTGGGAACGCCGGGTGCCCTGCTGCCCGGTCCCGGGACGGTCAGCCGCGGCGAGACCCTGCGCCTCGCTCCGTCCGTGCGCGCCGAAGGCCTGCGCGGAGGCCTGCGCGGCTGGGACGGTCAGCTCATCGACGATGCCCGGCTGGTCGTCGCCGTCGCCCGCACCGCCGCCGGGTACGGGGCATCCGTCCTCACGCGTGTCGAGGCGCTCGCGGCGACCGGTCGCACCGCCACCCTCCGCGACCTCGTGACCGGCGCGACCGTCGACGTCCGTGCCCGGGCGGTGGTGAGCGCCACCGGCGTCTGGGCGGGCGAGCTGGATCCGCAGGTGCGGCTGCGGCCGAGCCGGGGCACCCACCTCGTGGTGTCGACCGCGCGGCTCGGCGGCTCGGACGTCTCGCTCACGGTGCCGATCCCCGGGTCGACCACTCGCTTCGTGTTCACCCTCCCGGCGCAGCACGGCCGCACCTACATCGGCCTCACCGACGTGCCGGCCGAAGGACCGATCCCGGATGTCGCGCATGCGACCGAGCCCGAGATCGACACGCTGCTCGGCACCGTCAACACCGTGCTCGCCGACCCCCTCGAGCGCGCCGATGTGCTGGCGACCTTCGCGGGCCTGCGTCCGCTGCTGGCCGGCGAGCACGACGACGACACCAGCGACCTGTCGCGTCGCCACGCGATCATCGAGTCTTCGACGGGCGTGCTCAGCGTCGTCGGCGGCAAGCTCACCACGTACCGCCGCATGGCCGAGGACGCGGTGGACGCCGTCATCCGCCGGGATCCCGGGCTGCCGTCGCGGCCCTCGCCCACCCGGTCGATCCCGCTCGTGGGGGCGTGGCCGCGATCTCGCCTGGCGGAGATCGCCGCGCCACCGCGCCTCGTGCGCCGCTTCGGGGCCGAGGCGCCGTTCGCGGCGTCGCTGCCCCGCGGGGCCGGGGCCGCGTGCGGTGTGACGCCGCAGGAGCTTCAGTGGGGCGTCGCCGTCGAGGGTGCGCTGAGCATCTCCGACCTGCTCGACCGCCGCACACGGCTCGGCCTGGTCGCGGCGGACCGCGAGGAGTCGTCTGATGCCGCTGCCGCCGCCTTCGCCCGCGCGGGCGTGGAACCGCTCGGGGACTGACCGCGCGTCGTTCGCGGTCCTCAATCGAGGACAGGAGCTGAGATGAGGGGGACACGGCGTGGCGGAGTCCGCAGCTCGGCGCAGCTCCTCAGCTGAGGACCGTGCCCGTTCTCCTCGGCTGAGGACAACGCCCACCGTCTGCTCGTAGCGGACCGTGCCGATCCGCTTGTAGAGGACGCGCTTCCCGTGGCTCCGGGGTTGGCAGGAATCCGCCCGAGGACGGCGGCGGCGATGGCGCGGAGCGTCTGACGCCGCCGCCAGACTGTACCGGTGACACACAGCCATCCCCGCGGAGGCCTCGGCGTCCGGCAGGGCACAGCGCTCTACATCGCCTCCGTTCTGGGCACCGGCCTCTTGGTGCTCCCCGGCCTGGCCGCAGACGTCGCGGGGCCGGCGTCGATCGTCTCGGTGTTCGCCGTCATCGTGCTCTCCGTGCCGCTCGCGGGAACGTTCGCCGCGCTCGCCGCTCGATACCCCGATCCGGGCGGTGTGGCGAGCTACGTGCGCCGCGCGCTCGGGCGCACGGCGGCCCGCGCCACGGGCTACTGGTTCTACTTCGGCGTGGCCGCGGGGTTCCCGGTGCTGGCTGCGCTGGGCGCGGAGTATCTGACCGCGATCCTGCACATCGACCGCTCGGCGGTGCCGATCCTGATGTTCGCCATCCTGGTGCCACCCTTCGCCGTGAACATGCTCGGCGTCCGGGTCGCCGGGTGGGTGCAGTTCGTGCTCACCGGGCTGCTCGTCGGCATCGTCGTCTTCGTCGTCGCCACCGCGTTCCCCGCTGTCGACGCTGCTCACTTCAGCCCCTTTCTGCCGCACGGCTGGGGAGGCGTCGGCACCGCGATCAGCCTGTTCGTGTGGGCGTTCGCCGGATGGGAGGTCGGCACCCACATCTCGGGGGAGTTCCGCAACCCGCGCCGCAGCATCCCGCTCGCCACCGCTATCGCGCTCGTGGTGACGGGGCTCGCCTACCTGCTGTTGCAGGTCGTGACGGTGGGGGTGCTCGGCGAAGACGCCGGAGGCGGCGCGGTGCCGCTCCTGTCGCTCGCCGAAGCAGTGGCACCCGGGTTCGGGCCGACCGCGATCGGCGCCATCGCCGCGATCGTCGCCCTCGGCGTGATGAACGCCTACCTCGCCGCGTTCGGCAAGCTGGGGGCGTCGCTCGCTGCGTCCGGCGACCTCCCTCGCGCGCTCGCCCCCGGCGCCGAGACCGGGCGCGTGCCGCGACGGGCGCTGCTGCTGACCTTCGCGATCGCGGTCGTCTACTGCGTGATCGCGCTCGCCACCGGCGGGCACCTGGAGACGTTCATCCTCATCCACACGAGCAACATGGTGTCGATCTACACCGCCGGCATGATCGCTGCGACGCTCATCCTGCCGCGCTTCAGCGCGGGCTGGTTCATGGCGCTGATCGCGGCGGTGCTGTCGGTGGGTCTGCTGGTGCTCGCCGGCGCCAACCTCCTTCCCGCCGCGGTTCTCGCGGTCGCCGCGATCCTCGTGTCGGTCTGGCAGCGGCTGCGCCGCACGACGCCGCCCGTCGCGCGGCAGGTCGAAGAGGACCGCGAGATCTCGCCGGCTGCCGAGTCCGTGGTCCCCGTCGAGGTGAAGACGACGGCGACCACGGCCTGACGCGAGCCGGCCCCGGACGCGTCCTCAGGAAGGAGGGCGTCCGGGGCCGGATCGGCGAACTCGTGGCCTAGACCGTGAGCGCCTGCTGCATGATGGCGGCCTGCTCGGCGGCGTGCACCTTCGGTGATCCGGTCGCGGTCGATGCGGCGGATGCGCGCGAGACGCGGCTGATGGTGCGGCCGCGCAGGTGCTTCACGACCTCGAGCGCGATGAACGGCCATGCGCCCTGGTTCTCGGGCTCATCCTGCACCCACACCAGCTCGGCATTCGGGTACGAGTCGATGACGGCGTTGAGCTCGTCGACCGGGGCCGGGTAGTACTGCTCCAGCCGGACGAGCGCGATCGTCGGGTTCGGGTTCTTCTCCAGCTCGGCGCGGAGATCCCAGTGGATCTTGCCGGCGTGCAGCAGCACGCGCTTGACGGCGGACTTGTCGAGGCCGCGGTCGTCGTCGAGCACCGGCTCGAACCTGCCGGTGAGGAAGTCGTCGACCGGGCTGGTCGCCCCGCGCAGGCGGAGCATCGCCTTGGGCGTGAACACGATGAGCGGGCGGCGGGGACGCGCGTACGCCTGGCGGCGCAGCAGGTGGAAGTACGAGGCGGGCGTCGACGGCCGCGCGACGGTCATGTTGTCCTGCGCGCACATCTGCAGGTACCGCTCGATGCGGGCCGACGAGTGATCGGGGCCCTGACCCTCGTAACCATGGGGGAGGAGCAGCACGACGCTCGACTGCTGGCCCCACTTCTGATCCGCCGACGAGATGAACTCGTCGACGACCGACTGCGCGCCGTTGCCGAAGTCGCCGAACTGCGCCTCCCACAGCACCAGCGAATCGGCGCGCTCGACCGAGTAGCCGTACTCGAACGCCATCGCCGCGTACTCGCTGAGCAGCGAGTCGTAGACGTAGAAGCGGCCCTGGTCCTCGCTCAGGTTGGTGAGCGGGATCCACTCCTGGCCGTTCGAGCGGTCGTGGAGGACGGCGTGCCGCTGCACGAACGTGCCGCGACGCGAGTCCTGACCGGCGAGGCGGACGTTGGTCTTCTCGAGCAGCAGCGAGCCGAAGGCGAGCAGCTCGCCGAAGCCCCAGTCGATCGAGCCGTTGCGGCTCATGTCGAGCCGCTTGTCGAGCAGCTGCTGCAGCTTGTTGTGGACCGTGAAGTTCTCGGGCTTGTTGACGAACGTGTCGCCGATGAGGCTGATCATCTCGCGCGAGACGCCCGTGGTGTCGGGCTCGCCGGCCGCGGGCTGCGCGGAGGCCGCCTCCGGGGCGACCACCGGCGACGAGCCGGTCTCGGCCGCATGGGTCTCGGCGAAGGCGATCTCGAGGCGGTTCTGGAAGTCCTGCTTCGCCTTCTCGTACTCCTCCTCGGTGATGTCGCCGCGGCCGACGAGAGCCTCGGTGTACAGCCGGCGGACGGAGCGCTTCGCCTCGATGAGGTTGGTCATGAGCGGCTGCGTCATCGAGGGGTCGTCGCCCTCGTTGTGGCCGCGGCGGCGGTAGCAGACGAGATCGACGACGACATCGCGGTGGAAGCGCTCGCGATACGCGAACGCCAGCTGGGCGACGCGCGTCACGGCCTCGGGATCGTCGCCGTTCACGTGGAAGATGGGCGCCTGGATCGTCTTGGCGACGTCGGTGGCGTACACCGACGTGCGCGCGTCGGTGGGGGTGGTGGTGAAGCCGACCTGGTTGTTGACGACGACGTGCACCGTGCCGCCCGTGCGGTAACCGCGCAGCTGCGACATCTGCAGCGTCTCGACCACGACGCCCTGGCCCGAGAAGGCGGCGTCGCCGTGCACGAGGATCGGCAGCCAGGTGAAGGTGCCGATCGGCTTGCGGTCCTGCTTCGCGCGGACGATGCCCTCGAGCACCCCGTCGACCGTCTCGAGGTGCGAGGGGTTGGCGGCGAGGTACACCGGCAGCTCGGACTGGTTGTCGGCGACGAACGTGCCCTCGGTGCCGAGGTGGTACTTGACGTCGCCCGACCCGCTCTTGGAGCCGATGGCGACGGACCCCTCGAACTCGCGGAACACCTGGCCGTACGTCTTGCCGGCGATGTTGGTCAGCACGTTGAGGCGGCCGCGGTGGGCCATGCCGATCGCCGCGCCGTCGAGGCCCGCCTCGGCCGCCCCCTGCAGGATCTCATCGAGGAGGGGGATCAGCGACTCGCCGCCCTCGAGGCTGAAGCGCTTCTGGCCGACGTACTTCGTCTGCAGGAACGTCTCGAACGCCTCGGCCTGGTTGAGCTTGTCGAGGATGCGCAGCTGCTCGTCGTGACCGGGCTTCTGGTACTTGATCTCGACGTTCTCCTGGAACCACGCGCGCTGCCCGGGGTCCTGGATGTGCATGTACTCGATGCCGATCGTGCGGCAGTACGAGTCGCGCAGCACCCCGAGGATGTCGCGCAGCTTCATCTGGCGCTTGCCGCCGAACCCGTTCGTCACGAACTCGCGGTCGAGGTCCCAGAACGTCAGGCCGTGGTTCTCGATCTCGAGGTCGGGGTGCGTTCGCTGCACGTACTCGAGGGGGTCGGTGTCGGCCATCAGGTGCCCGCGGACACGGAACGAGTTGATGAGCTCCTGCACACGGGCGGTCTTGTCGACGCGCTCGGCCAGGTCGACGTTGATGTCGGCGGCCCAGTGGATCGGAGCATACGGGATGCGCAGCGCCGCGAAGATGTCGTCGTAGAAGCCGCGCTGGCCGATGAGCAGCTCGTGCACCTTCTTGAGGAACTCGCCCGAGCCCGCGCCCTGGATGACGCGGTGGTCGTAGGTGCTGGTGAGCGTGATCGTCTTGCCGATCGCCAGCTCGTTGAGCGTCTTGTCGCTCGCGCCCTGGAACTCGGCGGGGTACTCGAGAGCGCCGGCGCCGACGATGCATCCCTGCCCCTTCATGAGGCGCGGCACCGAGTGGACGGTGCCGATGCCGCCGGGGTTGGTCAGCGAGATCGTGGTGCCCTGGAAGTCCGAGGCGGTCAGCTTGTTGCCGCGTGCGCGGACGACGAGGTCCTCGTAGGTCGTGAGGTACTCGTTGAACGTGAGCTGCTCAGCGCGCTTGATGCTGGGCACGAGCAGGGCGCGGGTGCCGTCGGGGCGCGGCAGGTCGATCGCGATGCCGAGGTTGATGTGCGCCGGGGCGACGACGGACGGCTTGCCGTCGATCTCCGCGTAGAACACGTTCTGGCTCGGGAACTCCTTGAGCGCCTGGATGATCGCCCAGCCGATGAGGTGCGTGAAGCTCACCTTGCCGCCGCGGGTGCGCGACATGTGGTTGTTGATGACGATGCGGTTGTCGATCATCAGCTTCGCCGGCACGGTGCGGACGCTTGTCGCGGTGGGAACCGTCAGCGACTCGTCCATGTTGGCCGCGAGCGTCTTCGGCAGGCCCTTGAGCGTCGTGACGACGTCGGCCTGCGGCTGGGGCTGCTCGGCCGAGGACGACGGCTGCGCCTTGGGCGCCTGAGCCGGGATCGGCTGCGGCGCGGCCGGGCGCGCGGTCGTGCGTGCCACCGGCTGTGCGCCGATCACGGGGATCGGGGCCGTCACCGGACGGGGCTCCTCGGATGCCGCCGGCGGAGTCGCGTCCGCGGCCGGTGCCTCGGGAGCCGGCGCGGAAGGCGCCGTCGGTGCTGCGCCGTCGGCAGGGTGGTAGGCCTCGAGAACGGGCCACCAAGCCTTGTCGACGGAGTTCCGGTCGATTTTGAACTGTTCGTACAGTTCCTCGACGAGCCACTCGTTGGCTCCGAACTCTCCCTCGTTCGAAACCCCGACGCCCGTCACCTGGCTCGACACGCTGAATCGCCTGCTTTCATCGGTGAAGTTCTGGGATGCGCGCGGGGCTCTGCAAGCCCGCACACGCGACAGTTAAGCCTAGCCCAGTCTGCGCGGGCCGTTCCGGCCCCACCGGCTGGGCCGGCTGAAAGAATCCGCAGGATTATCCGCACAGGAACTGTCACTACCCTTGGCGGTCATGGAGTTCTACGGCGAAACACCCGACGTCGACCTGACCTACTCTGACGTCTTCCTCGTTCCGCGGCGTTCGGCGATCACCAGTCGCCTCGACGTCGACCTGTCGCCCGGCGACGGCACGACCGCGACCCTTCCGCTCGTGTCGGCCAACATGAACTCCGTCACCGGCGCTCGCCTGGCGGCGACGCTCGCACGTCGCGGCGGACTCGGCGTGCTGCCGCAGGACATGCCGCTGCAGGAGCTCGACGCCGCCATCCGCTGGGTGAAGGCGCAGCCGGTCGAGTGGGACACGCCGTTGGTGCTGCCCCCGGACGCGACCGTCGCCGACGCCGCCCGGCTGCTTCCCGCCACCGACGGGCACGGCATCGTGGTCGCCGACGCCTCCGCCGGCCATGTCGATGCCGACGACATCCTCGGCATCGTGCCGGCGACGCGGCTGGGCACGGCCCTGCCCGATGCGCGCCTGGGCGACCTCGCGCGCGGGCGCGCGGCGTCCGTCGACGCCGACGACATCGAGAGCGCGCGCCACGCGTTCGACGTCATCGTCGCCGCCGAGGCCGAGACCGTGGCCGTGCTGCACCACGGCCACCTGGTCGGCACGCTGTCGCGCCGCAGCGCCCTGCGCTCGACGCTCTACCGTCCCGCCGTGGACGGCTCGGGACGACTGATCGTCGCCGCCGCGGTCGGCATCAACGGCGATGTCGCCGCGAAGGCCAGGGCGCTGGCGGCGGCCGGTGTCGACGTGCTCGTCGTCGATACGGCGCACGGCCATCAGGAGGGCATGCTGCGAGCGCTGCGCACGGTCGCCGACCTCGACCTCGGCATCCCGATCGCCGCCGGCAACATCGTGACCGCCGAGGGCGTGCACGACCTCGTCACCGCCGGTGCGACGATCCTCAAGGTCGGCGTCGGACCCGGCGCGATGTGCACGACCCGCATGATGACGGCGGTGGGGCGGCCGCAGTTCTCCGCAGTCCTCGAGACCGCCGAGGCGGCACGGGTCATGGGCGCGCACGTGTGGGCCGACGGCGGCGTGCGGTACCCGCGCGACGTGGCGCTGGCGCTGGCCGCGGGTGCGGCATCCGTCATGATCGGCTCGTGGTTCGCAGGCACCATCGAGGCGCCAGGAGAGCTGCAGGTCGACGACGCCGGCCGCGCCTACAAGGAGTCGTGGGGCATGGCCTCGACGAAGGCGGTCCACGAGCGGTTCGGCCGGCTCGACCCGTACGAGCTGGCCCGTAAGGAGCTGTTCGCCGAAGGCATCTCGTCGTCGAAGATCTACCTCGATCCGCTGCGTCCCGGCCTCGAGGACCTGCTCGACATGATCACCTCGGGCGTGCGCTCGTCGTTCACCTACGCCGGCGCGTCCACGGTCCCCGAGTTCCGTGACCGCGCCCGCGTCGGCCTGCAGTCCGCCGCCGGCTACGAAGAGGGCAAGGCGCTCCCCGTCAGCTGGTGACCGCACCGGCGGAGCGAGCCACTGCGTCGACCGGATGACACGGGTAGGCATCGATCATCCCTGCCTGCGGGACGAGGTCTTGTCACTCGTGGCGTCCGCGTCGTCGTCGTCGTGCTCTTCCCGGATGCGGCGACCCTCCTCGACGTCGTGGCGCTCCTTCTCGGCGGCCTTGTCGCTCTTGCGTGTATCGCGGGGCGGCAACTGGATGTCCTCCTCGGCGGCGATACCCGCCTGCAGCTGGCGTCCGCGTTCCAGCTCGGCGTCGAACTCCGCGCCGAACAGCAGCGCGATGTTCGCGATCCACAGCCACAGCAGGAAGACGATGACGCCGGCGAGCGACCCGTACGTGCGGTCGTAGTTGGAGAAGTTCGCGACGTAGAGGCCGAAGGCCACTGACGCGACGACGAGGACGAGGATGGCCAGCAGCGACCCGAGGCTGATCCAGCGGAACTTCGGCTGCTTGGCGTTGGGCGTCGCGTAATAGAGGATCGCCACCATCAGCACGACGATCGCCGCGAGCACCGGCCATTTGGCGATCTCCCACACGGTCGTGGCGACCTCCCCGAGTCCGAGTGCCGAGCCGACGGCGTCGGCGACCGGTCCCGACACGACGAGGATCACCAGTGCGACGACGATCAGTGCGACGCCGATGACGGTCACCAGCAGCTGAGCCGGCTTCAGCTTCCAGAACGGCCGGCCTTCCTCGATCTCGTAGATGCGGTTCATGGCGCGGCCGAAGGCGCCGACGTAACCCGAGGCGGACCAGATCGCCAGGAGAAGGCCGAGGACCAGTCCCCAGCCGGCGGCGGGAGAGTCCGCCAGCTGCTCGAGCGGTCCGCGCAGCGTCCGGGCGGTCTCGGGTGCCGCGGATTCCACGACTCCGAGGATGGCGTCGGTGGCCCCGCCGTTGCCTGCGATCAGGCCGAAGATCGAGAAGACGGCGACGAGACCCGGGAAGATCGCCAGCACCGAGTAGTAGGTGAGGGCCGCGGCGATGTCGGTGCACTCGTCCGACGAGAACTCGCGCGCGGTCTTGACGAAGACGTACTTCCACGAGCGCTTCTCGATCTCGGCGGGGGTGTCGGGCTTGTCGGGGTGCTCGGCATCCGGGGCTCCTCGTCCATCCCGCTGGTGGTCCGTCGTCGTCATGGCCCCTCCGATCCGTCGTGCCCGGCGCTGTTCACCCGGGGCGGACCATCGTGCGGTCGACGTGCCGGATCGAAGAGGGGGTTGACAGCCGACCGGTCGGGCTCCGCACCCCCTGCCGTAGACTTGTCGGCACGATGGACGACCCTCCTAGTTGCAGACAATCGCCCCACCGACCCCTCCTCCGACGCAACGGGGGTGATGCGTGATGGATTACGTCATGTTGGGCGTGGGGCTTCTGCTCACGATCGGCACCGGCCTGTTCGTGGCGAGCGAGTTCGCGCTCGTCAACCTCGACCGCGCCGATCTCGAATCCCGCCAGGAGGCGGGTGAGACCCGTCTCGCGCTGACGATCAGCGCGCTGCGCATCACCTCCACACATCTCTCGAGCGCGCAGCTCGGCATCACGCTGACAACCCTGCTGACCGGTTACACGATGGAACCGGCGATCTCGAACCTGCTCGCACCGGTGTTCGACGCCTGGGGCATCCCGGTCGGCGTCTCGCGGCCTCTCGCGGCGGTCATCGGCGTCTCGATCGCGACGGTGTTCTCGATGATCCTCGGCGAGCTCGTTCCCAAGAACTTCGCCCTCGCCATCCCGCGACAGACCGCCAAACTCGTCATGCCGTTCCAGGTGGCGTTCACGACGGTGTTCCGTCCTGCGGTCGCCGTGCTGAACGGCAGCGCGAACGGCGTGCTGCGCGCGGTCGGCATCGAGCCGAAGGAGGAGCTCTCCGGCGCGCGAACGGCCGAGGAGCTGTCGAGCCTCGTCCGCCGCTCCGCCAGTGCGGGCGTGCTGGAGGAGGACACCGCCTCGCTCCTCGACCGCAGCCTCACCTTCGCGCGGCTGTCGGCGGCCGACGTCATGACCCCTCGGCCGAGCATCCATGCGCTCGCCGCCGACGACTCCGCCGAGGACGTCATCCAGCTGGCTCGCCGCACCGGGCACAGCCGCTTCCCCGTGTACGGCGAGTCCATGGACGACATCACCGGCATCGTGCACCTCAAGGCGGCCGTGGGCGTGCCCCGCGAGCGTCGCGCCGACGTGCCAGCCGCCGCGCTCGCCACCGAGCCGCTGCGCTTCCCCGAGGCCGTCCACCTCGATGTGCTCGTCGCCGAGCTGCGCTCCCGCGGCTACCAGATGGCCGTTGTCGTCGACGAGTACGGCGGCACTGCGGGCGTCGTCACCCTCGAAGACCTCGTCGAGGAGATCGTCGGCGAGGTGCTCGACGAGCACGACCGCCGTCGCGCGGGCATCGTGCGCGTCGACGACACCGTCATCTTCCCCGGCGAGCTCCGACCCGACGAGGTGCGCGATCGCACCGGCATCCGCATCCCCGAGGGGGACGTGTACGACACCGTGGGCGGATACATCATGAGCGTGCTCGAACGGATCCCGGTCGTCGGCGACGCCGTCGAGATCGAGGACGGCACCCTCGAGGTGCAGCGCATGGAAGGACGCAGGGTCGACCGCGTCCGGTTCACGCCGACTCCGATGCCGCACGAGGACGCGACGATCGAGGCGGGTGATCACCGATGAACGACTGGGCCGGAATCGCCTGGCTGCTGGTGCTGCTCATCGCCAACGCCTTCTTCGTCGGCGCCGAGTTCGCCGTCATCTCCGCCCGCCGCTCGCAGATCGAGCCGCTCGCCGAGAAGGGATCGCGGTCTGCCAAGACCGCGCTGTACGCGATGGAGCACGCGACGCTCATGCTGGCGACGAGCCAGCTCGGCATCACGATCTGCTCGCTGCTCATCCTGAACGTCTCCGAGCCCGCCATCCACCACCTCCTCGCCGCCCCGCTGGGGCTCACGGGCTGGTCGGAGGCCGTGGTGGACGGGGTCGCGTTCGCCGTCGCACTCGTGCTGGTGTCGTACCTGCACGTCGTCTTCGGCGAGATGGTCCCCAAGAACCTCGCGTTCTCGGTGCCGGACCGCGCCGTGCTGATGCTCGCGACGCCGCTGGTGTGGATGTCGAAGCTCTTCCACCCGATCATCGTGAGCCTCAACTGGATCGCGAACCACGTGGTGCGCCTCTTCCGCGTCGAGCCGAAGGACGAGGCGGCCTCGACCTTCACGCTCGAAGAGGTGGCGACCATCGTCAACCAGTCCCGCATCGAGGGGGTCCTCGACGACTCCGCGGGAACGGTCGCGGCCGCCGTCGAGTTCACCGACAAGAAGGCCGCCGAGGTCGCGCTGCCGCTGTCGCAGCTGGTGACGCTGCCGCAGACCACGACTCCCGCCGAGATCGAGCGGGCGGTCGCCAAGCACGGCTTCTCGCGTTACGTGATCGTCGATGAGGCGGGAGTGCCGGTCGGCTACGTGCACCTCAAGGACATCCTGCGGGCCGCGGAGGGACCGGATGCCGCCACCGACGTGGCACGCCCGATCCCGACCAAACGCATCCACCACATGGTGCCCGTGCTCGAGTCGACCGACCTCGAGGACGCGCTCGCCCTGATGCGACGCGCCGGCCGACACCTCGCCCAGGTGCGCGACGACGCCGGGCAGATCACCGCGGTGCTGTTCCTCGAGGACATCATCGAAGAGCTCATCGGAGAGGTGCAGGACGCGACCCGTCGTCGCGGCTTCTGATATCCGAGATCGAGCGAAGGGCGGGTCCCCGGGGATCCGCCCTTTCGCATCCCGCCGTCAGCGGCGGGCGCGGAGATACTGCTTCGGCCAGTAGTCGATCTCGGCACCGAGCTCGTCGGCGGCGCGCAGCCCGTAGTGCGGGTCGCGCAGCCACTCGCGGCCGGCCATCACGGCGTCGGCGGCGTCTTCGGCCAGCACGCGCTCGGCGTGGGCGGCGTCGTCGATCATGCCGACGGCGTTCACGGGGACACCGGCCTCGCGGCGCACGCGCGCGGCGAGAGCGACCTGGTAGCCGGGACCGGTCGTCAGCTTCTGGTGGGCGACGAGCCCGCCGCTGGAGATGTCGAAGAAGTCGGCGCCCCGGTCCGCCGCCCAGCGTGCGACGGTCGCCGTCTCGTCGGCGTCCCAGCCGCCGTCCGCCCAGTCGGTGGCCGAGAACCGCACGATCACGGGAACGCCGGGAGCGGCATCCGTCACGGCCTCCAGCGCGCGCAGCAGCAGCCGCGCGCGGTTCTCGAGCGAGCCGCCGTACTCGTCGTCGCGCCGGTTCGACAGCGGCGACAGGAACTGGTGCAGCAGGTAGCCGTGGGCGGCGTGCAGCTCGAGCACCTGGAATCCGGCGGCGACGGCACGGCGTGCGGCCGACGCGAAGTCGACGACGACACGATCGATGCCCGCCACGTCCAGGGCGACCGGCTCGGCGTAGCCGTCGAACGCGATCGCCGACGGCGCGACCGTGCTCCAGCCCCCATCGGTCGCGGCCACCGAGCCGCGCCGGCCCGAGAACGGCGACCAGGTCGACGCCTTGCGCCCCGCGTGGGCCAGCTGCACACCGGCGACCGCACCGCGACTGCGGATCGCGGCGACGATCGGGGCCCACGCGTCGCCCTGCTCGTCGTTCCACAGGCCGGTGTCTTCGGGCGAGATGCGCCCCTCCGGCGAGACCGCGGTCGCCTCCGCGACGACGAGGCCGGCACCGCCCGAGGCGAACTGCGCGAGGTGGGTGTGGTGCCATTCCTGCGGCACCCCGTCGACCGCGCTGTACTGGCACATCGGCGAGACCCAGAGGCGGTTGCGCACCGTCACGTCGCGCAGGGTGAGTGGAGTGAACAGGCGGGTCATCGGGTCTCCGGAGGGGATCGGGTGCGCGGTACTGTGACCACATGGTGAGGACGTGGACGCGCGCCGACACCGCTCGCGCCCTGCGGAGGCCAACGGCCGACGACGACAAGTATTCCCGAGGCGTGCTCGGCATGCGAACGGGCTCCCAGGCGTATCCGGGTGCGGCCGTGCTGGGCGTCGAGGCTGCCTGGCGCACCGGCCTGGGAATGGTGCGCTACCTCGGCCCCGACCGCCCGAGCGATCTGGTGCTGGCGCGCCGGCCCGAGACGGTGACCGCCGACGGGCGGGTGCAGGCGTGGGTGATCGGATCGGGAACGGATGCCGCGGTCCGTACCGTTGCCGACACCGACGCGTTGCGGGGCCTGCTGTCCGACACCGACCCCGTCGTCGTCGACGCGGGCGCGCTCGATCTCGCCGCCGAGGCCACCGCGCCGCGCATCCTCACGCCGCACGACCGCGAGCATGCACGACTGCGCTCGGCACTCGGCCTCGGGCATGCGCCGGCCGACCGCGCAGCCGCGGCGCGCGAGACCGCCGAGGCCACGGGCGCCGTCGTGCTGCTCAAGGGCGCTGTCACCGTCGTGGTCGCCCCCGACGGATGGACCGCCACCGTCGAGTCGGGAACCCCGTGGCTCGCCACCGCCGGCACGGGCGACGTGCTCGCTGGGGTGATCGGCGCCCTCGTCGCCGGCGCGGTGGCGCGGGACGAGCACACGGATGCCGCGTCCCTCGCGGCGATCGCGGCCTCGGGGGCGTGGCTGCATGGGCGGGCGGGCGCCATCGCGGCGACGGGAGCGAGCATCGCCGGGTCTTCCAGCTCGCCGCCCTTGGGGGACGGCCCGATCACGGCGCTCGACGTCGCCGAGGCGCTGCCGCAGGCGGTCGCCGAGGTCCTCGCGCGGGGCTGAGCGGTCGCGGTCCCTTCTCGACCCCTCCCTAGGATGGTGGGGTGGCGCGACGGGTGGTGATGTGGGCGGCGTTCGTCCTCGTGCACGCCGTGGTGATCTGGCTCGGCTTCGCGGGCGATCACGCCGCCTCGTGGGACGTCGACCAGCTGTACCGGTGGTGGGCGGGTCGCACTCTCACGGGTGAGGCCTTCCCCGGCATCACCGAGGACTGGGTCTACCCGCCGGCGGCTCACCTCCCGATCCTCCTGGTCGGCGCATTCAGCGGCATCGTGGACTACACGCTCGGGTGGGGGCTGCTCGTCACAGCAGTCGACGCGGCGGCGTTCGCGGTGCTGCTCGGGAACGGCAGGTCACGCGGGCGCCTGGTCGCCGCCGGGTTCTGGCTCGCCGCGATCCTGGCGCTCGGCGGTGTGGGCATGTTCCGGCTCGACGCGGTCACCGTGCCGCTCGCGATCGCCGGCGCCCTGTGGCTCGTGGGGCGGCCGTGGCTCGGCTCGGCGCTTCTCGCCGTCGCCACCTGGATCAAGGTCTGGCCGGCTGCGCTGCTCGCCGCGGCTCTGATCGCGCTGCGGCGCCGACTCGCCGTCGTCGGTGGCGCTGCGATCGTCTCGGCGGTGGTGATAATCACGGTCGTGCTCGCCGGTGGCGGCGCCCACCTGCTGAGCTTCGTCGGCGACCAGACCTCGCGGGGGCTCCAGATCGAGGCTCCGGTCAGCACGCCCTACATGCTCCTCGCGGCGGCCGGA
Source organism: Microbacterium psychrotolerans (assembly GCF_031085295.1). Taxonomy (GTDB): domain Bacteria; phylum Actinomycetota; class Actinomycetes; order Actinomycetales; family Microbacteriaceae; genus Microbacterium; species Microbacterium psychrotolerans. The sequence continues at coordinate 828,592 of NZ_JAVFWO010000003.1, forward strand.
CTCCCCGGCGCGGAGGTCTTCTACGACCGGGACCTGATCACGTTCCAGGTGACCGGACCCGCCATCGACGTGGTGATCGCCGTCATGACGCCCGTGCTCATCGCGGGGATGCTGGGGATCGCGGCGGTCGGGGCCGTCAAGGCCTGGCGGGGAGCGTCGTTCGTCGCGCTGTTCCCGCCACTGGCCGCCGCACTGGTCCTGGGGTTCATCGTGCTCAACAAGGTCGGCTCGCCCCAGTACATGACGTGGCTCGTGGCGCCGGTGGTCGTCGGGCTCGTCCTCCAGGTGCGGCGCTGGTGGCGGCCGGCCGTCCTGTCGCTGGTCATCCTGGTGCTCACGCAGCTGATCTTCCCCTTCTGGTACGACGCGATCCTGGCGCTCATGCCCGCAGGAGTGGCGCTCCTCGTCGTGCGCAACGTGCTGCTCGTCGGCCTGTTCGCATGGGTCGTGGTGCGCCTGGTGCGTGTGCGTGTGCGCGTGCGCCGGTCGGCGCCGCTGCGCGTGCCAGAGTAGGTCGGGGCCGCGCCACCGTCGTGGCTCCGCGACACCCCTCGAGAACCGGAGGTTCGAATGCTCGTCGCCTTCTCCGTCGCCCCCAGTGGGACCGGCCGCGCCGACGGCTCGGTGCACGACGCCGTGGCCGCCGCCGTGCGTGTGGTCCGCGACAGCGGCCTGCCGCACCGCACGACCTCGATGTTCACCGAGATCGAGGGGGAGTGGGACGAGGTCTTCGACGTCGTCAAGCGGGCCACCGACGCGGTGGCACCGTACGGCTCGCGGATCTCGCTCGTGCTCAAGGCCGACATCCGGCCCGGACACGCGGGTGAGCTGGACGGCAAGATCGCGCGCCTGGAAGCCGCGATCGAGCGGCAGGAGGTCGAGGGCGGGCTGGACTAGAGCCCGGTCGCACCGCCGCGCAGGTCAATGCGACGTCGGGCGCCGAATCGATTCGACAGCGGGCGGGGCCTCCCGCTAGCGTGACGCGGTGCCCTCCTCGGAACCGACGACCTCCTCCCTGTCGAAGAAGGCCGCGATGTGGGCGCTCCTGTCGCTCGCCGTCGGCAGCTTCGGCATCGGCATGACCGAGTTCGTGGTGATGGGCCTCCTGCCGAACATCGCGGTGGACCTGCTGCCCTCGCTGTGGGCCACGCGCTCCGAAGATGCGATCGCGCAGGCAGGCTGGCTCATCTCGCTGTACGCGCTCGGCGTGGTCGTCGGTGCTCCGACGATCGCCGGCGCCGTGGCGAAGTATCCGCGCCAGCGCGTCATGATCGGGCTCGCCCTGGCACTCACCGTCTTCAACGCGCTCACCTTCCTCGCCCCCACGTTCGAGTGGGTCGCGGCGTCCCGGTTCCTGGCGGGCCTCCCGCACGGCGCCTACTTCGGCATCGGCGCGCTCGTCGCCGCCGACGTGCTGGGCCCCGGCATGCGCGCGAAGGGCGTCGCGTTCGTGCTGACCGGCCTCACCGTCGCGAACGTGGTCGGCGTGCCTCTCGGCACCTACCTGGGGCAGCAGGTGGGCTGGCGCGCCGCGTTCATGGTCGTTGCCGCGATCTTCGCCGCCGCGACCATCCTCATCGCGTCCTTCGTGCCCGAGCGACCGGGTGACCCGAGCCGCACCATGCGGGCCGAGCTCAAGGTGTTCCGCATCGGGCAGGTCTGGCTCGCGCTGGGTGTCGGTGCGATCGGCTTCGGCGGCTTCTTCGCCGTCTACAGCTACATCGCCCCGCTGGTGACGGAGGTCGCGGGCTCGCCCGAGTGGGTCGTGCCGATCGTGCTCGTCGTCATGGGCCTCGGCATGACCGTCGGGAACCTCGTCGGCGGGCACCTCGCCGACGTCGACCTCAAGCGGACGCTCGTCGGCGGGCTGATCGGGCTCGCCGTCGTGCTCGCGCTCCTCGCGGTGACGGCGGAGTGGATCTGGGCCCTGGGCTTCTTCGTGTTCGCGACCGGTTTCGTCGCGTCGGCGCTCAGCCCCACGATTCAGACGCGCCTGATGGACGTCGCGCAGGACAACCAGTCGATCGCGGCCGCGCTCAACCATTCCGCCCTCAACATCGGCAACAGCCTGGGCGCGTTCCTCGGCGGCGTCGTGATCGCGGCGGGCTGGGGGTTCCTCGCACCCGCGTGGGTCGGCGTGGCGCTCGCCGGCGCCGGTCTCGTGCTCGCTCTGGCGAGCATCGCGGCTGAGCGCCGCCGCAGCCTCGTCATGGTGTGAGCGCCGTCAGGCGCCCGCTCAGCCCCGGTCCGACGATCGCGCGCGGGCGCGGTGGACGTGGTTCGACCGCTGGGTAGAGTGAGCGGATGCCGGAGCCCACGCCCGCCGACCGCGCGCTGCAGGCGCTGAGCGACTCGACGGGCGGCGCGCGGGCGCGGCGTCCCGAGGACGCGACAGACCCGTCGGTTCCCGTGGCGGCGACCGTCGTCCTCGTGCGCGACGGGGCCGACGGGCTCGAGGCGCTGATGATCGAACGGCCCGACCGCGGCTCGTTCGCCGGCGCGTGGGTGTTTCCGGGCGGCAAGCTCGAGGCGGCGGACCGCCGCGCCGCCGCCGAGCCGGAGGAGGCGGTCGCCCGCATCGCGGGGGTTCGCGAGACGCGCGAGGAGACGGCGCTCGCTCTCGACCCCGACACCCTCGTGACCCTGTCGTGCTGGGACCCGCCGCCCGGACTCGCGCTGCGGATCCGCACGTGGTTCTTCGTCGCACCCGCCGCAGCGGGCGTGCTCGCGCTGTCGGCCGACGAGGCGGTCGCCGCCGAGTGGGTGCGTCCGGCCGACGCGCTGGCGCGGCACGGCCGCGGCGAGTTCACGTTGTACCCGCCGACCTGGGTGACGCTGCACGGCTTGGCCGGCCACGCCGACAGCGCGTCCGTCCTCGGCGCCGCGCGACTGGGCGGCGTCCAGCATTTCGAGACGGTGGCACGCCGGGGCGGCGACGGACCCGTGCTGCTGTGGCGCGGCGACGACGAATGGGATCCGGATACCGCCGCAGCGGCATCCGGATCCCATCATCGCCTCGAGATCGGCGCTCTCCCGTGGCGCTACGAGCGCACGGGCTGAGCCGGCCTCAGGCGCCGATCACATCGGCGACGCGCACCAAGTCCGCGAACGTGAACGCCCCCGGGGCGGTCCCAAGCGTCGGGATGAACGACACGTTCAGCATCGACAGCGCATCCCGTCGCAGCAGCGTAACGAACGTATCGGCCACGATCTTCCCGCCGAGCGGTCCGAGGTGCTCTCCGGCACTCGTCACCATCGCCTCGCGCAGCACGTAGTACCAGAGCGGCGTCTTCTCGAGGAGAAGGCCGTTCTGCTGCTGCAGGACCGCGACCTCGTCGGCCGGAAGTCCGTCGATGAGCTGGGCGGTGGTGAGCGCCGGCACGCCGAGCGCCGCCGCCGTCGCCTGGCCGCTCGGCAGGCCGAGCACGAGGCCGCGCAGCAGGTTGCGCGTGGCGAGGATGCTCATGAGCGCGTTGGTGCCCGAGCCGTCGAGGTCCTCGAGCGCGCTCGCGAGCACGCTGTCGATCTTGCGCGCGCTGTTGAACACGGGCACGGCGAAGCCGGTCTCGAAGAACGCGTTGAAGTCGACGACCCAGTTCGAGCGCACCGGCAGGTGCGGTTCGTGGATGAAGGCGAAGACGTCCGACATCGGCTTGTTCCGCAGCTCGAAGTTCAGCCAGTACTCGTCACGGATCATGCTGTGCCCGAACCGGTACGCGGCGACCGAGAACTCCACCGGCATCTGGAACCTGCTGTTCGGCTTCGCCTTCACGTTCGCCAGCGCGTCGTCGACCGCCGCCTGACCGCAGATGCGCGGCAGGAAGTCGTGCACGACCGCCCACTGGTAGTGCAGCGTCGCCTGCCGCTTCGCCTCGACGAAGATGTCGCCGGTGAAGCCCGACGCGATCAGCTGGTCGACGATGGCGTTGTGGAAGCGCAGCATCGCATGGTGCAGCTGCGACACGATGAGGTTCTCGTTGTTGCGCGGGTCGCCGATGATCGCCGTGAGCGCCGACGTTCGCGGCACGTCGAAATCGGTGTGCGCGACCATCCCGCCGCCGCCCGCGGCGCCGCCGGCGCCGCCGGGACCACTGGGAAGGTTCGTGCCGAGCAGCATGCGGAACGCGGATGCCGGTTCTCCCGGTGCGGGCGCGGCGTAGAGGAACGCGTCCACCGCCGGACCCTTGCCGTAGACGCTGTCGAGATCGAGCATCGGCGAGCGCATGTTGTTGATGATCGTCGCGTCGACGATCGCCGGAGAATCGAGCGCCGACGACACGTCGAGGGTGATGTCGTGGTCGACGAACTGCCCGACATACGTGTAGCCCGACGGTGTCGCCGAGTCGGCTGCGGTCTCGCGGCCGCTGTTGGCCATGAGGTTGCCGAGCTGAGTCAGCAGGTCGCGCGTCGCGTCGTCGAGCGGCAACCGGCTGGCCGCGCGCACCTTGGCCTTCGTCAGGTACCCGAACTTGTCGGCGTCCGACGCGAAGACGTCGTGTGCCGGAAAGTACCCGAGCGAGAACTTGGCGCCGTGGAAGCGGCCGTGGTCCGGTCTGACGAGCTCGAGCGAAGCGCGGATGTCGACGGGGAGCCGTGGCGCCTGCCGCTTCTCACCGGGCGACCTCTCGCGGGTGCCGTTGAGGCCCAGCTGCTCACGCAGGAAGGGCTGCGCGGCGAACGCGTCTTCGGGCGACTCGGCACCCGATCTGGTATCAGTGCTCATGATTCCCTCCTTGGGACATTGCCCAGTGGGAGGGGGACAGGCGCGGTGGTGATACGCCCGTGACGCGAATCAGGATTCGAGCAGGCGCCGCAGGTGCGCGCCGACCGCGTGCGTCTCGATCAGGAAGCCGTCGTGGCCGAAGTCGCTCGAGAGCACGACGGCGCGGTCCCCGTCGAGGGTGTGACGGATGCCGCGGGCGATGCGGTGCTGCCCGTCGATGGGGAACAGCCGGTCGCTGTCGATGCCGAGCACCAGCGTCGTGGCCGTGACGAGGGCGAGCGCGTCCTCCACGCCGCCGCGATCACGGCCGACGTCGTGGGAGTTCATCGCCTCGACGAGCGTGATGTACGAGTTCGCGTCGAATCGCCGCGTGAACTTGTTGCCGTGGAAATCGAGGTAGGACTCGACCGCGAAGCGTCCGTCGTGGCCGAGCGGGCTCACGCCCGACTGCCAGCTGCGCTGGAACCGCTGATTGAGCTCGGTGGGGGAGCGGTAGTTCAGGAGGGCCATGCGGCGGGCGAGGGCGAGTCCGCGGTTCGGGCCGTCCCCGTCGCCCGCGTCGTAGTACTCGCCGCCCTGGAAGCGCGGATCGATGCGGATCGCCTCCTGCTGCACCGAGTTGAGGGCGATCTGATCGGCGGTGTTGACCGGGGGCGACGACAGGATGCCGACGCGTGCGACACGATCGGGCAGCATCACCGCCCACTCGAGCGCGTGCATGCCGCCCATGGAGCCGCCGACGACCGCAGCCCAGACGTCGATGCCGAGCGCGTCGGCCAGGCGCACCTGCGCGGCGACCTGGTCGCGGATCGTGAGGTACGGGAAGCGCGATGCCCACTCGTAGCCGTCCGGGCCGATGGAGGCCGGACCCGTCGAGCCCTGGCAGCCCCCGAGCATGTTCGGAGCGATGACGAACCAGCGGTCGGTGTCGATGGGTGCGCCCGGGCCGACGATGTCGTCCCACCATCCGGAGGTCGGATGGCCCGCCCCGGCCGGTCCGCGCACGTGGCTGTCGCCGGTGAGGGCGTGCAGCACGAGGACGGCGTTGTCGCGCGCGGAATTGAGCTCGCCCCACGTCTCATAGGCGAGGCGGTAGGCGGGGAGCTCCCGACCGCCCTCGGTGCGGAACGAGCCGAAGGCGGCGAAGTGGCGGTCGCCGACGGGGTCGCCGTCACGCCACGCGCCGGTCGCCGGCGGACGCCCCAGCAGCAGCCGGGCGTCGGCCTCCGTCACCGGCGCGCTGGGCACCGTGTCTTCGGAGGTCTGCCAGTCCATTCGTCCATTCTCGCGTGCCGGTGCGGGCCGACGCGGTCTGTTACGGGTACCGGCGCGGCGCGTGACATCGGCCGTGCACCCGCGCGTGGGATGATGCGCGCATGTCCAGCGCTGAGCCCTTCATGCCCGCCCACGAGCCATCGCCGTCTGCTCCGCCGGAGGAGCACGACATCGATCACGACGCCGACGTGCTCTTCGATTCCGCGGACGCGAGCGAGGACACCCTTGCTGACGCGCAGCCGTGGCACACCAACGCCGCAGCGGCGCCGCTGCCGCGTCCGGTGGCCGGTGCGCAGCTCACCCGCGAGCAGCTGTCCGCCGACCTGGCTTCCGACGGCGGCGAATGACGGATGCCTCGGCCCGGCGCAGTGCGCCGGGCCGAGGCATCCGTGTGTCCCGAGGAGGGGTATCAGGCGCGAGCGGCCTCCGACACGCGCCGGGCCGCCGCGAGTGCCTGCTCGAGGTCGGCCTTGAGATCGTCGATGTTCTCGAGCCCGACCGAGAGGCGCACGAGGCCCGGCGTGACGCCGGTCGTGAGCTGCTGCTCGGGCGTGAGCTGCGAGTGCGTCGTCGACGCGGGGTGGATCACGAGCGAGCGCACGTCGCCGATGTTCGCCAGGTGGCTGAACAGCGTGAGCGAGTTGACGAACTCGCGGCCCGCCTCGACACCGCCCTTGAGCTCGAACGACAGCACCGCGCCGACGCCCTTGGGGGCGTAGTTGTTCGCGGCGGCGTACCAGGGCGAGGTCGGCAGGCCCGAGTAGTTGACCGACGCGACGTCGGCGTGGTTCTCGAGCCACTCGGCGATCTCCTGCGCGTTCTGCACGTGACGCTCGACGCGCAGCGACAGCGTCTCGATGCCCTGGATGAGCAGCCAGGCGCTGTTCGGCGAGATCGCCGCACCCAGGTCGCGCAGCAGCTGCACGCGCGCCTTGATGATGTAGGCGAGGCCGTCGCCCACCGCCGCGGTGTACGACGCACCGTGGTACGACGGGTCGGGCACAGTCAGGCCGGGGAACTTGTCGACGTTCTTCGACCACTCGAAGGTGCCGCCGTCGACGATCACGCCACCGATGGTGGTGCCGTGGCCGCCCAGGAACTTCGTGGCGGAGTGGACGATGATGTCGGCGCCGTGCTCGAACGGCTTGATGAGGTACGGGGTGGCGATCGTGTTGTCGACGATGAGCGGCACGCCGTTCTCGTGCGCGACGTCGGCGACGGCCCGGATGTCGAGCACGTTGATCTTGGGGTTGCCGATGGTCTCCGCGAAGAACAGCTTCGTGTTCGGCCGGACGGCGCGGCGCCACTCCTCGGGGTCGTCCTGGTTCTCGACGAACGTCGTCTCGATGCCGAGCTTGGCGAGCGTGTACTTGAAGAGGTTGTACGTGCCGCCGTAGATCGAGCTCGACGAGACGATGTGGTCGCCGGACTCCGCGATGTTGAGGACGGCCGAGGTGGCGGCGGCCTGCCCGCTCGCGAGGAGCAGGGCACCGGTGCCGCCCTCGAGTGCGGCGAGGCGCTCCTCGACGACGGCCTGCGTCGGGTTCTGGATGCGCGTGTAGATGTTGCCGAACTCCGCGAGAGCGAAGAGGTTCGCCGCGTGGTCGGCGTTGTCGAAGACGTACGACGTGGTCTGGTAGATCGGCGTCGCGCGAGCCTTCGTCACCGGATCGGGCTGCGCCCCCGAGTGGATCTGCTTGGTCTCGAAACGCCAGTTCTCGGGTGCGGACATGGCTTGCTCCTGCGGGATCGGATGCCGGGAGCAGGCGCCCCCAGCCGGGTTCGACAGTACGGACCGCCCCTGTTGTCAACAACCCGCGGGAAATGTGACGTAACCTCCTCGGCTCTCCTCGCCGCCGTTCCCCGTTCACTTGCGCGGGATGTGCGGCGCTCCCGGCGCGTCGCCTACCGGCAGCGCACGTCAACGAGTGTGGGGGCGGGCACGCGGGTGGGTAGCGTGGAGGCATGGCGAACAGACGTGCAGTGGTGACCGGCGCGAGCTCGGGGATCGGGGAGTCGGCGGTGCGCGCACTGCGGGCGACCGGCTGGGACGTGGTCGGTGTGGCGCGACGCGCCGACCGACTCGCAGCGCTCGAGGCCGAGACCGGTGCCGACGCCTTCGCGGCAGACCTGACATCCGATGCCGACGTGGAGGCGCTCACCGCCTTCCTGGCCGAGACCGGACCGCTCCACGCGCTCGTGCACGTGGCCGGTGGCGCACGCGGCACCGACCGCGTCGAGGACGGCCGCGTCGAGGACTGGCAGTGGATGTTCGAGGCCAACGTGCTCTCGGCGCAGCGGCTCGTGTCGGCGCTGCTGCCGCAGCTGCGGCGGGCCGCGGCATCCGACGGTCACGCCGACACCCTCTTCGTCACCTCGACCGCCGCGCAGACCGCGTACGCCGGGGGCGCCGGCTACAACGCCGCCAAGGCGGGCGAGGCCATGCTGGCGCACGCGCTCCGCCTCGAGCTCAACGGCGAGCCGATCCGCGTCGTGGAGATCGCCCCCGGCATGGTGCACACGCCCGAGTTCACCCTCAACCGCCTCGGCGGCGACAGCGCCGCCGCCGAGCGCGTCTACGACGGCGTCGAGAATCCGCTGACCGCCGACGACGTGGCCGACGTGATCACCTACGCGCTCAACGCACCCGGCCACGTAAACCTCGACCTCATCACCATGCGTCCGGTCGCCCAGTCTGCGCAGTTCCTCCTCGCCCGCGGTCCGCTGCGCCCTCGCGGCACGGAGGAGCTGTGATCCCCACCGGCGGCACTGCCGTCACCTATCCGGCGGGCGCGATCGCCTCCCGGAGCACTGTCGTCCACGTCGCCGACGCCGGTGACGGCCGTAGGGCCGTCGTGCTCGACGAGACAGCGTTCCATCCCGTCGACACGGCGTGGCCCGACCAGCCGGCCGATCGCGGCACGCTGAGCGTCGACGGTGCCGACCTCACGGTGATCGCCGCGGTGGTGGGAGCTCTTCCGGTCGACGCATCACCCGCGGACCGGCTCCTGCTCGGCGCGGAGGTGCCGGTGCGCACCGGCACCGAGGGGTGGACCTTCGTCGTGGCGCACGTTGTCGACGGCGAGGCGCCGATCGCCGAAGGCGACGCCGTCGAGGTGACGGTGGACGCCGCGTACCGCGTCGCGCTGTCGGCCGGGCACACCGCGTGCCACCTCGCCTCGCTCGCCCTCGATGCGGCTCTCGCGGGCGCCTGGCGGAAGGATGCCCCGGCCGACGCCCTCGGTTCCCCGGCCTTCGATGCGCTCGCGATCCAGGAGTCGCGCATCGTCGCGGACGGCTCGGTCGATGTGTACCGCATCGGCAAGTCGCTGCGGCGCAAGGGATTCGACCCGGAGGCGCTCGCCGACCTCGACGCGCTCGCCGCGCGCGTCGACGCACAGCTGGCGCAGTGGCTCGCGGCCGGCGGCGCCGTGCGCATCGAACGCGACGGCGATGCCCTGGCCGACCGCCGCACGTGGGTGTGCGACCTGCCCGGCGGGGCCGCGCGCATCCCGTGCGGAGGGACGCACGTCGCCTCGCTCGAGGAGCTCTCGGCGGCGACGGTCTCGTTCGCGGCGACGACGGTCGAGGGCGGTATCGAGCTCGTCATGACGACGACCGCGACACGGGCCGAGGCACCGTGATGCCCCTCACGCTGCCCGAGCTCGCCGACGCGGGCCTCATCGACCCTGACTGGTCGACGGCGCTCGAGCCCGTGGCGCCCGACATCGCCGCACTGGGGGACCGGCTCCGGGCGGAGGTCGCCGCGGGCCGCCACTACCTGCCGGCCGGGGACCGGGTGCTGCGCGCGTTCCAGCGCCCGCTGCCCGACGTCAAGGTGCTCATCGTCGGGCAGGACCCCTACCCGACGCCGGGGCATCCGATCGGGCTGTCCTTCGCCGTCGATGCGCACGTGCGGCCGCTGCCGCGGAGCCTCGCCAACATCTACCAGGAGCTCGAGGCCGACCTCGGCATCCCGCGCGCCCCGCACGGCGACCTGTCGGCGTGGAGCGACCAGGGCGTCATGCTGCTCAACCGCGTGCTGACCGTGGCGCCCGGGGCCCCGGCATCCCATCGAGGCTGGGGGTGGGAGAAGGTGACCGAGCACGCCATCCGCACCCTCGTCGCCCGCGACCAGCCGCTCGTCGCGATCCTCTGGGGGCGGGATGCCGCGAACCTGCGGCCGCTGCTCGGAACGACGCCGATCATCGAGTCGCCGCACCCGTCGCCGCTGTCGGCCAGCCGGGGCTTCTTCGGCTCGCGGCCGTTCTCGCGCGCCAACGAACTGCTCGCACAGCAGGGCGCGACACCCGTCGACTGGCGGCTGCCCGCCTAGGGCGTCCCGCTCACCGGACATCGAGGAGGAGCGCATGCTCGAGGAGGAATACGAGAAGGATCGGCGGCGCCTGCCGCGGCACCTGCAGCGCCAGCCCGAGCCCGAGCGCCCCTTCTCTTTCACGATCCGCCCGGTCGAGGACCGCGACATGCCCGACATCCGCGAGATCTACAACTACTACGTCACCAACTCCGTGGTGACCTTCGACGAAGACACGTGGTCGCTGCGGCAGTGGCGAAAGAAGCGCGACGGTCTCGCCAAGCAGGGCCTGCCGTTCCTGGTCGCCGAGTCACCCTCGGGGCAGATCCTCGGGTACGCACTGGTGCAGCCGATGTCGAGCAAGTCCGCCTACCGGTACTCGGTCGAGAACTCGATCTACCTCGGGCAGGCGGCGACCGGGAAGGGCCTCGGCAAGGCGCTGCTCGAGGCGCTCATCGAGGCGAGCGAAGCGGTCGGCATCCGCCAGATGGTCGCGGTGATCAGCGACAAGGGCGCGGAGGGCTCGATCGCCCTGCACGAGAAGCTCGGCTTCGTCGAGGTCGGTCGCATGGGTCGCGTGGGCTTCAAGTTCGGGCGGTGGCTCGGCACGATCTACATGCAGAAGGCCCTCAACCCGGTGAAGAAGAAGGGCCTCTTCACCCGCTGAGCGTCATCGGCCCGGCCGCTCCGGCGCGGCGGACGCGCCCTTGCGGCTCCAGTCGCGCACGGCGTCGACGAGCTCCCGCCAGGCACCCACGACCTGGTCGTCGTACAGCTCCGCCTCCCGCGGGTCCGTCCCCGACCAGCTCGCGCGGATGAACCACACGAAGCCGTCGGGCATCGGACTGCGGGATTCGACAGGCGTCGCCTGGGCATCGTCGGCGGGGGCCTGCGCCGCGATCCGCTGCGGCGCGTCGTCTTCCGCCCTGGCGGCTCCGCCGGGTGCCGGATGCGCCTCGTTCCACGGACAGCGGTCGATCAGCGTGATCCACTCGGACGCCTCGGTCTCGGGCGGCTGGGCCGACCAGCGGCGCGTGATGCCGGCGATGCCGCCGGTGCGCGCGACGTCCACCTCGACCGCGGGCAGCGGTTGCTCCGCGTCGGTCGGTCCGGTCGTCTCAGGAGTCGGGTTCTGGGTCATCCGGGATCACGCCGACGCCCGCCCACCCGGCGCGGACGGCGTCGACCTCCTCCGACTTCTCACCGTACTCCGCGGCCGCCGCGGCGAGGGTGGCGCGGGCGAACGTCGTGAAATCCGCCGTGGACGGCACCGTGCCGGAGGTGAGCGCGCGGTACCAGATCAGCCCCGCCTTCTCCCAGGCATGGCCGCCCAGCGCGGTCGCGACGAGGTAGAACGCGTGGTTCGGGATGCCGGAGTTGATGTGCACGCCCCCGTTGTCGTCGCGGGTGTCGACGTAGTCGCGCATGTGGGCGGGCTGCGGATCCTTGCCGAGCACATCGTCGTCGTACGCCGTGCCGGGAGCGGCGAGGGACCGCAGGGCGCGCCCCTGAACGGCATCCGTGAAGATGCCCTCGCCGATGAGCCAGCTCGCCGCGTCGGCGGTCTGCCCGTTGCGGTGCTGATCGGCGAGAGCGCCGAACACATCGGCGATCGACTCGTTGAGCGCACCGGACTGACCGCGGTAGAGGAGCCCGCCCTCGTCCTCGACGACGCCGTGTGCCAACTCGTGCGCGATGACGCTGAGCGACCCGGTGAACCCGCGGAACACCTCGCCGTCGCCGTCGCCGAACACCATGCGCTCGCCGTTCCAGAACGCGTTGTCGTAGTCGCGGCCATAGTGGACCGTCGCCAGCAGCGAGCCGGCCGAGCCGTCGATGCTGTCGCGGGCGAACGCGTCCCACCAGAAGTCGTAGGTCGCCCCGAGCCCGTCGAACGCCTCGTCGACGGCGGTGTCGCCGGTGGCGGCGTCGTCCTCGCCGCGCACGCGAACACCGGGCACGACCTCGCGCTGCCGGGCATCGGAGATCTCGCGGTCGGGAGCCGGCGTCGCCTCGGCGACGAGCGTGCCGGGCTCCTGGATCGACAGCCGCAGCCGCGACCTCACCGGGCGATACTCGCGCGGCGCGGCGAGCGTCGAGCGGGCCGCCTCGGCGGCGCGCGCCCAGCCCTCCTCCTGCAGGGCGGCGATACGGGCGAGCAGGTACGGCGGAACGATTCCGGGGGCCATGCTCCGAACCTATCGGCGGCCGCCGACGCCGGCTTTCGCCCCGCCGACCCGGCGCAGACGCATCAGGTGGCGTCGGCGTCGATGACGGGGATGGAGGCCAGCAGCCGTCGCGTGTACGCCACCTGGGGCTGCAGCAGCACCTTCTCGGTCGGCCCTTCCTCGACGATGCGGCCGTCCTTCATGACCACGACCTCGTCGCAGAGGTTCTGCACCACGCCGATGTCGTGCGAGACCAGCAGCAGCGCGAGCCCGTCCCTCACGCGCAGCTCGCCGAGCAGCTCGAGGATCTGGGCGCGAACCGTGACATCCAGCGCCGACAGCGGCTCGTCGCCGACGAGCAGGCGCGGGCGATGCACGATGGCGCGGGCCAGGGCGATCCGCTGGCGCTGCCCGCCCGAGAACTCGTGCGGGAACCGGTCGGCCATGCCGGCTTCGAGCCCGACGTCGTCGAGCACCTCGCGCACGCGCGCCCGGCGGTCGCCGTCGATCCCGAGCGCCCACAGCGGCTCGCCGACGATGCGGCCCACGCTCATGCGGGGATCGAGCGACGCGTAGGGGTCCTGGAACACGATCCCGGTCTGCCGGCGCAGCCAGTGCAGCGACCGCGCCGAGGCGCGGGCGTCGACGGGGCGTCCGTCGAACTCGACGGTGCCGGCAGAGGGGCTGTCGAGGGCGAGCAGCAGTCGTACGAGGGTCGACTTGCCCGAGCCCGACTCGCCGATGAGGCCGACCGACGAGCCTTCGCGCACATCGATGTCGGCGTCCTCGAGTCCGGTCGTGAAGCTGCGCCGCTCGAAGAACCCCGTCTTCGGGGCGGGGTAGCGGCGCGTCAGCCCTCGGCCGCGGATCAGCACGCTCACTCGGCGCCCCCCGGCCGCCAGAGCGTGGCGGTCGCATCACGGAGCAGCTCCTGCGTGACGACGGATGCCGGTGCCGACAGCAGCTGGGCCACCGGCGCCTGCTCGACGACGCGCCCGTGCTCGAGCACCACGCCGTGAGTGGCGATCTGCGACAGCACGGCGAGGTCGTGGGTGATGAAGACCAGCGACATGCCGTCGTCACGCGCGAGCGACAGCAGGAGGTCGAGGATCTCGGCCTGGATGGTGACGTCGAGGGCCGTGGTCGGCTCATCGGCGATCAGCAGCCGCGGGCGGCACGCGAGAGCCATGGCGATCGCGACGCGCTGCCGCTGGCCGCCCGACAGCTGGTGCGGATAGCGGGCCACGATGCGGTCGGGATCGGGGAGTGCGACTCGGGACGCCTCCGCGACGGCGCGGGCCGCGGCATCCCGCTTCGACAGCCCCTCGTGGATGCGGATCGACTCGCCGATCTGCCTGCCGACGGTGCGGATGGGGTTGAGGGCGGTGCGCGGCTCCTGGAACACGATGCCGATCTCGTCGCCGCGGAGCTGTGCGAGCTCGCCGTCGGCGAGGCCGAGGATCTCGCGGCCGTTCCACCTCACGCTGCCCCCGGCGGTCGCGCCGTCGGGCAGCAGCCCGAGCACGGCGAGGGCGGTCAGGGACTTGCCCGACCCCGACTCGCCGATGAGGCCCACCCGGGCGCCGTCGGGAACGGCGAACGACACGCCGTCGACGACACGGCGCCCGCCGATCTCGATCGTGAGGTCGTCAACCTCGAGGCTCATGACACCACCTCGGGGATGTGCAGGCGCGCGCGGCGCGTGGCGAAGGGGCTGCGCGAGAGGGTGGGATCGGTTGCCTCGCGCAAGCCGTCGCCCAGCAGGTTGAGGCCGAGGACCGTGAGCGTGATGGCGAGGCCCGGCCACACCACCGACAGGGGGTGCACCGCGATGAACTGCTGCAGCTGAGCGAGCAGGAGGCCCCAGGACGGCTCGGTCACCGGTGCGCCGAAGCCTAGGTACGACAGGCCCGCCTCGGCGAGCACGGCGACCGCCATGCCCCACGAGAGCTGCACGATGAACACCGGTGCGACGTTCGGCAGCAGGTGCCGCCACAGATTCTGCGCCGGGGTGAGACCCGACGCGCGGCCGGCCAGCACGAAGTCGCTCTGCAGCACCCGTCGGAGCTCCGGGCGGGTCACCCGCGCGATGTTCACGCCGAAGCCGATGCCGACCGCCCAGATCACCACCCACAGCGATCCGCCCCACACCGCCGAGATCATCATGGCGATGATGAGGACGGGGAACGCGATGAGGATGTCGACGAACACCGCCACCGACTCGCGCACCCACCGCGCGGTGAGCGCGCCGAGCGCGGCGAGGGAGATGCCGATCACCGTCGCGACGACCCCGGCGCCGACGGCGACGAACACAGTGGTGCGGGCGCCGGCCATCAGCAGACTCAGGATGTCGCGGCCCGACCCGTCGGTGCCGAGCAGGTGCGGCCAGCCAGGAGGCGCCCAGCGGTCCGAGATCTCGACCTGCTGCGGGTCGAACGGCGTCCAGAAGCGGGCGATGACAGCGGTGAGGACGACCACCGCGACGACGATGAGGCCGAACCGGCCCGTCGACAGCCCCCACAGCCGCCGCAGCCACGCCCAGCGCGACCGACGCCGCGCCGCGGCCGGCGCCGCGGCTCCGGCATCCGTCGTCGCACCCGTGGGAGCCGGGCCGCCGGTTCCTGAACCCGTCGAACGGCTCACGAGGCCTCCCGCTGACGGGGGTCGATGACGCGGTGCAGGAGGTCGACCACGAACCCTACGATGAGCACGAACCCGGTGAGGACGAGCAGTTCGCCCTGCACCTTGGGGAGGTCGCGCGCGGCGACGTCGGCGACCAGCATGCGGCCGATGCCGGGGAGCGAGAAGAGCTGCTCGATCACGACGGCGCCGACGATGATGCCGGCGACCTGCAGGCCCAGCACGGTGATCACCGAGAGACCGACGACGGGCAGGCCGTGGCGGATGAGCGCCTGGTCGCGGGTGAGTCCCTTCGCCGCGGCCGTGCGCACGAAGTCCTGCCCGACCGCCTGGAGGGTCGCGCTGCGCACGAAGCGCAGCAGCATCGCGCCCTCGACGATGCCGATCGTGAGCGCGGGGAGGATCAGCGAGCGCAGCGCCGCCGACGGGTCGTCCCACCCGGCGCGGGGGAAGCCCTGGGCGGGGAGCCACCCGAGCCAGACGGCGAAGACGACGACGAGCATCATGCCCGCCCACACCACCGGGACCGCCGCAACCGCCTGCGCGCCGACGCTGAGTGCCGTGCCGTCGGCCCGGCCGCGCCGCATCGCCGAGAGCACGCCGAGCGGCACGCTGATGACGACGGCGATGAGGAGCGACAGGATGCCGAGAGGCACCGTGACCTCGGCCTTCTGGGCGAGCTCGTCCACGACGCGGGATCCTGTGAGCAGGGACGTCCCGAGATCGCCGCGGAGGAGGCCGCCGATCCAGTCGAGGTACTGCTCCGGCAGCGGCCGGTCGAGACCGAGCCGCTCCCGGATGGCGTCCTGCTGCTCGGGGCTCGATCCCACACCCGCGATGAGATGCGCGATGTCACCCGGGAGCACCCGGAGCGTGACGAAGATCAGCACGCTGGCGACGAGAAGCCCGAGCAGAAGCAGGGCGAGACGGGTCAGCGCGTACCGGATCACCCGTTGCTCTTGGCGATCTCGGCGATGTTCAGGCGCTCGTTCACGTTGATCGAGGGCATACCGGTGATGTTAGTGCCGACCGCGACGACGGACGCGCCGTTGTACAGCCAGTCGGCGCCCGAGTCCTCCGACACGATGCGGGCGGCCTGCTTCAGCAGATCGGCCGCTTCGGCCTCGTCGGTCGCGGCGAGCGACCGGGCGTACAGCTCCTGCACCTCCGGGTTGTCGTAGGTGAAGTAGTAGTCCGGGTTCGCCCAGTTCTCGAAGTCGTGGGCCTCGGTGTGCAGCACGAAGCTGAGGTCGTAGTCGTGGTTCGTGTAGACGTCGGTGAGCCACGTCGTGAAGTCCACGGAGTTCACATCGAGCGTGATGCCGACCTCGTCGAGGTCCGACACGAGGATCTGCGGGATCGTCGTCGAGTAGAAGCTCGGGATCGTGAGCGTGAGCTCCAGATCCTCGGCGCCGGCGTCTGCAAGGAGGGCCTTGGCGGCCTCCGGGTCGTAGGGGGCGACATCCGAGAGATCCTCGTAGCCGGGGTCGAGCTCGGGGATCGGGCCGTACTGGGTCTGCCCCGAGGCGAGCGCCTCGATGATGGCGTCGTGGTCGATCGCCTGACGGATGGCCTGGCGCACGCGCTTGTCGGCGAGCGGGCCCGACGTCTGGTTGAAGGCGAGCGTGCCCTTGTCGGTGGACTGGCCGAGCACCAGCGAGAAGTCGCCGTTCGCCTCGACCTGGTCCTTCAGGTTGGCGTCGAACCCGGTGAGCACGTCGACCTCGCCCGCGAGCGCCGCGTTGAGCGCGGCCTGGTTGTCGGGGATGTAGTCGAACACGACCTCCGCCGCCCCTGCCTTGTCGCCCCAGTACGCGTCGTTGCGTGAGAAGGTGATGCTGTCGCCCTGGCGCCAGTCGGCGAGCACGAACGGACCGGTGCCGTTCGCGGCGGTCTTGTAGTCGACGGTGTCGCCCTCCTTGAGGACGATGCCGGCCCGGCCGGTGAGGTTCCACAGCAGTGTCGAGTCCGGCGCGCTGAGGGTCAGCGTGACGTCCTGCCCCTCGGCCGCGATCGACGTGACGTTCGCCAGCCGGGCGGAATCCCGCCATTCAGGGGTGTCGCGGCGGGTGGTGAGCGACCACACGACGTCCTGCGGGGTCAGCGCCTGCCCGTCGTGGAAGGTGACGCCCTCGCGGAGCGTGAACGTGTAGGTGAGGCCGTCGGGAGATACTGTCCAGTCGCTCGCGAGCGCCGGCACGATGTCCTGCTCGGGCGTGCGGGCGACGAGCCCCTGGTAGATGTTGTCGACGAGGATCTGATCGAGCGCCGAGCCCGCCGTCTCGCGGATGTCGAGGTTGCCCGGCTCCAGCACCAGCCGGATCGCGACAGACGCGTCCGGGTCGGGCTCGCCCGGCGACGTCGGCGCGACGTCGCCGCTCCCGCCGCTGCAGGCGGTGAGGACGAGAAGGCCGGCGGCGAGCAGCGAGGCGGCGGCGAGAGTGGTGCGGCGGAGCATGAAGATCCTTTCGGGGGAGGGTCCCGTGTGCTGTGCGGCGACTGTTGCCGTGCGGCACCGGGGCCGATCGGGGCGGCCGCCGGTGCGCGTAACAGCCTAGGGATATCGCGACGACGAACGGCAATCCGCTACCCGGAACGCAACAGAAGCGTTAAGGCTTCCCCGGGCGCGGATCGACGCGGTCAGGACGCGCCGGCCAGGGTGCGCAGCCGTTCGCCGAGCTCGGTCGGGATCTCCTCCTGCACGTTGTGGCCCGATGGCACCACGACGACGGATGCCTCTGGCACGCGCCGCACGAACTCGGCGGCATCCGCGTCCGTGACGTACCCCCGGTCGCCGCGGAGCAGTGTCGTCGATGCCGAGACAGCCGCGAGGTCCTCCCACCCGGATTCGCCGAGCACCGAGCCCACGGCGTCCTGCTGTGCGGACGCCTGCGCCGCCGCGGCAGGGGACGCGGAAGCCGCGTTCGCGAGGTGCGCGAAGTGGTGCTTCCACTCGACGCGCCCGTCCGGACGGACGCGGGAGTTGAAGTAGACGCCGCGCTCGGCCTTGCGGCGGGTTCCGCCGCCCAGCCCGAACGCCAGTGCGCGGTCGACGAGCTCGTCGCGGGACGCCCAGTCCACGGGGCCGGCGAAGAAGTCGCGGATCTGGGTGGGGCCGGCGTTCGGATCGACGCCGGGCGTGATGTCGATGATGACGAGCTCGCGCACGAGGTCCGGGCGGGATGCCGCGACCGCCGCCGCCGTGAGCCCGCCGAGCGATTGACCCACGAGCAGCTGCGGCCGGTCCGTCCAGGCCTCGATGCCGGCTGCCACGTCAGGGGCGAGCACGCGGGCGATGTACGCGATGTCGTCGCGCCACGACGAGTCGCCGTGCCCGGGCAGGTCGATCGCGAGGGCGGGGAGGCCGAGCGCCAGGATCGTGGTATCCCACGTGTGGGCGTTGAGGCCGGCGCCGTGCAGGAAGGTCACCACCGGTGCCGCGTCGGGCGCGTCCGCGGTCGCGTAGCGCAGGGCGCTGAGCGTGCGGCCGTCGGGAAGGGCGAGCGTCAGCCGCTCGCCGCGGGGAGTCGGGCCGTCGATGCCGGCCTCGGCCGCCTGCTCGGGAAGGAACGAGAACTCGTCGGTGGGGTCGCTCACCCGCTCATTGTGCCCCACAGCGACGTCGCCCGGCCCGCCGCAGCCGACCCGTCGGTAGTCTGGCGTCATGACGGCAGAACACCGCGTGCACCTCTCGCGAGCGGCGCGACCCGCCTACCAGGCGCTCTCCGCGTTCTCGAAGACCGTGGGCGGCATCGCCGCCGAGAACGGCATCGACGACCGGCTCAAAGAACTGGTGCAGATCCACGCCTCGCAGCTCAACGGCTGCGCCTACTGCGTGCGCGTGCACGTAGAGCGGGCGGTCGCCGCCGGCGTGACGGCGGACGACATCGCGCAGCTGCCCGTCTGGCGCGAGTCGGGCGTCTTCTCGGATCGTGAGCGCGCCGGTCTGGAACTGGCCGAGTCCTATGTCTTCATCCACGAGGCGGGCATCCCCGACGAGGTATACGACAGCGTCGGAGGCGTGCTGAGCGAGAAGGAGTACGTGGCGCTCAGCTGGATCCTCGTGTCGATCAACGCGTTCAACCGCATCGCGATCGCGGGCCGCTACAGCACCCCGCCGCGCGACGACCTCGTCGGCGAAGACAAGGACGCCGCCGCGGGCGCCGCGTGGTGACCGTCCCCCCGCCGGCCCCGGGCGACGCTCTGCCCGCGGACCCGTTCGTGCCGGGGGCGATGAACCTCCGTGACGTCGGCGGCCTGCCTGCGGGCTCCGGCACGACACGTCACGGGGTGCTGTTCCGCTCCGGCAACCTCGCACGGCTCGATGCCGCGGGCACGCGCGCACTGGCGGAGCTGCGCCTCCGGCGCATCATCGATCTCCGCGCCGACGACGAGATCGCGCGCGAGCCCAGCCGCATCGCCGGCCTCGACATCGTGACGCAGCGCGTACCGCTCTTCCTGGGGTCGGTCGAGTCGTTCTTCCGCGACGATCTCAGCCTCGACGAGATGTACCGGCGCCTCGTCGACGATTCGTCCGAAGGTGTCGTCGCGGTCGTCCGCGGCATCCTCGCCGACCAGCCGGTGCTCGTGCACTGCACGGTCGGCAAGGACCGCACCGGCGTGACGATCGCGCTCACCCTCGCCGCCGCGGGCGTCGACACCGAAGCCGTCGTCGGCGACTACGCGCGCACCGAGGGTCTGCTTCCGCCGCAGCGCAACCGCAAGATCGTCCAGACGCTGCGCTCCCTGCATCCCGAGGCGGTTCACCTCGAAGACCTGGCGACCCGCTCACCCGCGCCGGTCATGCGCGCCCTGCTCGAGGATGTCGCCCATCGGTACGGATCGGCGGGGGATTATCTGCGAGCCCATGGCCTCGCCGACGACGAGATCGCCGAACTTCGCCGCGTACTGCTCACTCAGGACGCCTGAACCCGCTTCCGCGCGGCGCTGATTCTTTCGCTGTGTATCACTGAGGTAAGGCAACCCTTCATAGGTGGTTATACTGGAGGAGCCATGCCCCACACCACACAGCCTCAGGCCGTCGCGCACAACGCGTCGGCGTGCCGCGCGTCGCGTCATACGCGCGTGCAGCACCTGATCACGGCGGACGAGTCCTCGCTGGCCGAGCTCGAGGCCGTGCTCGCGACGCTGCCGATCTGCTCGACCGGCCGGGTCTTCGTCGAGATCCCTGACGAGTCGTGGCAGGCGCACATCACGGCGCCGAGCCGAATGGTCGTGACGTGGCTGGATCGCTCGCAGCGCTCCGGCGCGCCTGGCACCGGCCGCGGCTGCGCATCGGGCGAGGCCCTCGCGCGCGCCGTCACCGCCTGGGCCGACGAGATGCTCTGCGCCGAGGACGACCAGACCCGCATCCACCTGCTGGGCGGCTATCTGGGCACCGCCGACATCGTCGACCACCTCGTCGAGCTCGGCATCCGCGCGGACTCCATCCACGCGCCGGAGCAGTACGGCCTGACCACCGCGCGCTGAGCGCCGCGCCGGCACGCCGCGTGCCGGGGCGCCCCGGCGGGCGCTATCGGTACAGTCATGCGCATGACGCAGACTGCCGCCGCCTCGCCCGCGCTCGCCGTCGATCCTCGCGACCTCCGCATCCCGACGTGGATCGTCGTGTGGCTCACCATCTCGGCCGTCATCCAGACGTATGACGCCTGCTACGTGCTGCTCGGCCCCCTCTCGCATTCCGGAGGGCCCCTCGCCGCTTTCTGGCCTGGCCATGTCTTCTACGGCACGTTCGACCATCGCTACGGGCAGTTCGACGCTTTCGGCAGTGCGCAGAGCTGGGCGAACCTCATCGAGGTCGTGTTCATCGTGTGGGCACTGTTCCACGCGCGCCGCTGGTCAGGTGTCGTCGTGGCGCTCCTGGTCACGGTGGCCACGTTCTGGAAGACCGTGATCTATTTCCTCGTCGAAGCCTCGAGCGGCCTCGAGATGACGCGCCAATCCCTGGAGCGCGGCGATCTCGTGGGCTTCCTCATGGTGGCGGTGCTGCCGAACCTCTTCTGGATCGTCTTCCCGCTCGCCGTCGTGATCGTCCTGGGCCGCCAGGTCTATCGCGTCGGCCGCGCCGCATCCGTCCGGACCGCGTGAGGCGGCGCATCGGGTTGCTCCGATGCGATCCGCTCCGGCTTGTCCGGTTCGGCTGAGCACTCTGCACCACATCCGACCCGGGCACTCCGACCCCCTTGACGCCGATCGAGCCGAGGAGTTCGATGACAGCCGCGGGCGACCGCGCCCGCTGATCCACAAGGGGAAGGGGCGCATCATGCGCAGGAAGATCATGCTGGGCTTCGCGGTGGGGGCCGTCATCGTGCTCGGTTCCGCGGGCGGCGCGTTCGCGGGCGAGTTCAACGGCAACGGCGAGCCGACCGGCGGCCCGAGCCACGCGAACTCGCCGTGCGTGTACTCCGGGTTGGAGGACCACGAAACCGACGGTTCCGGCGTCGAGCCCGGGGAGACCCAGAACTGGGGCCAGTTCGATCAGGAGGTCCGCAAGGCTGTCAGCCTGCATGGCGGTGGCGCTTCCGAGGTCTACATTCCCGAACTGGGAGAGTGGGGCTGCAACGGCCACACGCAAGGGATCAAGTGATCCGCGGACGCGGCCGGGTGCTCCCGGCCGCGTCCCCGTCGCTCCGTTGTCTCGGTGAGTCAGGCCGTGCCGCGCGGCACGTAGTTGCCGTCCGCCAGCCCCGCTTCGATCTCGAACCGGTTGCGCAGCGGATTCCTGCCGGCGAAGAGGTACAGCAGCGGCATGAGCAGGCCGTAGCGCTGCCACTGACGCTTGTGCACGGCCTCGTGCCGCAGCAGCGCATCGCTGATGCGCCCGTCGCCGGTGAGGAAGCATCCGCCCACGCACGAGCCGCCGCGTGGGAAGGTCCAGCGCGGCATCCCGCGGAACACCCACAGCCCTTCGCGCTTCTCGATGGGACCGGTGCTCCACAGCGTCCCCCACACCCAGCCCACCGCGCAGCCGTACCAGTAGCCGACGCGGCTGATGGGCGAGTCCAGCAGGAACGAGGGGATGAGCTCATCGACGCGCCTGCCGCGGGCCACGGAGCGCTCCGCTGCGGCGCGCCAGCCCGCCGGTGGCGGCGGGATGGGGCTCATGCGAGCGCCCCGATCACGCGGAGGATCGCACCCAGGTCGTCGGTGGCGGCGTCGGCCGACGCGGGGGAGTAGCCGGCGAGGGATGCCCCGACCAGCGGCACCCGCTCGCGCAGGCGCCCGATCGCGACCGTCAGCTCCGCGACGGTGACGCCGAACGGCTCGGGATGCGCATTGCCGGCGATCTCCGCCGGATCCAGCGCGTCGATGTCGACGTGGATGTAGACCCCGTCGGCTCCGGTGGCGAGCACCGCGTCGGCGAGAGCGTCGGCATCCCGCAGCGCCTCCACGGTCAAGGCGGCGATGCCGAAGTCGGCGACGGCCGCGAGCTCGGGATCGTCGAACGAGCGTGCACCGCCCACGATGACCCGCTCGGGCGCGACGGCGCCGTCGAGCCGCAGGCCCGGTTCGCCGTCGCCGATCACGGCGCGCAGCACCATGCCCGCGAACGCGCCGGACGGCGACGAGTCGGGCGAGTTGAGGTCGGGGTGCGCATCGATCCACACCACGGCGAGGCCGGGGGAGCGCCGCGCCGCGTGCGCGATCGGCGCGAGCGCGATGCCGCAGTCGCCGCCGATGGTGAGGACGGGCTCGTCGGGCGCGCCGACCTCATGCGCGTCGAGGGCGTCGGCCACCATGCCGCGCACGCGCTGCAGAGCGCTGAGGCGATGGATGCCGGTGCCCAGCGACTCGCCGGCCTCCATCGGCACATCGAGCACCGTGGTCGAGGACCGGGGGAGGTCTCCAGCGATGGCCTGGGCGCCGTCGATGAGCTGCATCGCGCGGGAGGACGGGCTTCCCTGCCACTGCGGAACCACGAGGTATCGCGTCATCCCCTCATCTTCTCGTACACCGACGGCTGCAGCATCCGTCCGCGCAGCGAGGAGCCGTGCTGTGGGCGAACACGGCGCGCGGGGGGCCTGCCTCCCCCGACGGCGAAGGGCGCCGGATCCTCACGGATCCGGCGCCCTCGTCACCCCGGAGGGGTCAGTTCTCGATGGCGGCCTGCACCGGGGTGCCGGACTTGAGGGCGGCGAGGCGCGCCTCGACCTCCGTCAGCTCGCCGACGTCCTCGAGCGCGTTGAACTGGGCGTCCAGGCTCGACGCGGCAAGCTCCTGCTTGCCGGCGGCCAGGGCCTCCTGGCGGCGGACCTTGTCCTCGAACCGGCCGAGCTCGCTGGTGGGATCGAGCACGTCGATCGACTTGACGGCGTCGTGGACCTTGTTCTGGGCCTCGGCGGTCTTGGCGCGTGCCAGCAGTTCGGAGCGCTTGGACCGCAGCTGCTCCAGCTTCTGCTTCATGCCGTTGAGGCCCTCTTTGAGCTTGTCGACGACCTCGTTCTGCGTCGCGATGGTCGGGGCGATCGCCCTCGCCTCGTTCTCCTCGCTGATCTGGCGCTGCAGCGCGATCTTGGCGAGGTTGTCGAACTTGTCGGCGTCGGTGGTGTTGCCGGCCTTGCGCAGCTCGTCCGCCTTGCGGCTGGCGGCGAGGGCCTTGTTGCCCCACTCGGCGGCCGCCTGGACGTCCTCCTGGTGGTCGCGCTCGAGCAGGCGCAGGTTGCCGATCGTCTCGGCGATGGCCGACTCGGCGTCGGCGATCGAGTTCGTGTAGTCGCGCACGAGCTGGTCGAGCATCTTCTGCGGGTCCTCTGCGGAGTCGAGGAGTGCGTTGATGTTCGCCTTCATGAGGGTCGAGATGCGACCGAAGATGGACTGCTTCGCCATCGGATTTCCTTCCTATCGGACTTCAGTTCTGGTCGGTGAGTTCTGTTCAGGCAATGGATGCCGCGCGCGTCGCGTGCGGGCGGCTCCGCGGGGAGAGGTCAGAAGCGGCCACCTCCTCGGCGGGCGCGTGTGCCGCCGCCTCCGAAGCTACCGGGTCGCATCCCGCCGCCCGAGGAACGGCCGCCGCCGCCCAGCATGCCGCCCAGACCGCCCAGGCCGCCGCCGGAGGAGCGCCCGCCGCTCAACACGGAGTTGAGCACGATGCCGCCGAGCACGGCGCCGAGCATGCCGCCGCCGGACTGGCCACCGCCCTGCGACCCGCCGCCGAACATCCCGCCCATGCCGCCGCCGTCGAAGGCGCCGACGTCGTTCTGCGCGAGCTGGATCGCCTGCCCCGCGAGCTGGTCGGCGCGCTGTGCCTGCTGCATGGCCTGCTGCGGGTCGCTGGCCTGCAGCGCCTGGGCACGGGCGAGCGAGGCACCGGCCTCGGCCAGGCGCGTGCGGGCCTGCGCGCCGACGGCGCCGCGGCGCGCGATGATGTAGTCCTCTGCGGCGGATACCTGCGCCTGGGCCTGCATCATGACCTGCCCGACCATCTGGCGGGCGCGCTCGGCCTGAGCCGCGGCGTCCCGCACGCCCTGCACGAGTGTGTCGATCTGCGTGTTGGCCGCCTCCAGACTCTGCAGGGCCGCCAGGGGGCGCTTGCCAGTGCCGGTGAGCTGTGTGCGCGCGGCATCGAGCTGCTGCCGCGTCGCGGCGATCACGCTCGCGATGCGGCCGTCGGCGTCGGGCAGCGCCGAGGCCGCTGCGATGTCGCTCTCGAGCTCGGCGACCAGCGCGGTGGCGTTGCGCTCGCCGGCGGCGAGGTCGGTCGCGAGCTTCTCGATCGCGTCCTCGAGCAGCGTCGCCTGGCCGACCGCTTCTTCTGCGGCCCGGATGCCGACCGCGGCCTCGCCACCGTCGCCGGCGCCGATCGCGGTCTGCGCGGCGGTCAGCTGCTCGTCGGCGAAGGCGAGGCGCTGGCGCGCCTGTGCGGGGTTGTCGACGACGGTCGCAAGGGCCTCGGGGGCGTAGGCCGACTGCAGCTCCTGCAGTCGCGCCGCCGCCTGGTCGAGGGATGCCGCGGCCTTGGCCCGCTCGTCCTGCACGCGGGACAGCGCCTCGGGGGCGTTCTGCTCGAGCTTGCGCAGCTCGTCGAAGGCGGCGGCCTTCTCGTCGAGCAGCGCGTTGGAGGCCTCGCACAGCGAGATGATGCGCTCGTTCCAGGCGCGGGCGTCCTGCGGCGAGTCGGGGGTGGCGTCGTCGAGCTGCTGCTTGAGCCCGAACGCCTCGTCGAGGCTCTGCTGCGCGGTCGCGAGCGCCGCCTCGAACTCGGTGGTGGCGGCATCCCCGAACTGCGCCTTTGCGAAACCGAGCTCCTGGGCGCTCGTCTTGATCGCATTGTCCGTCTCGACGAGGAGCGACGACGCGCGTCGTTCGAGCTCCTCGATGCTCGGCTGCGGCGGCCCGCCCGGGCCGTCCGGCACGGCGCCCCGGTTGCGCCGGCGCCGCAGGAACATCACCAGCAGCACGATCCCGACGCCGACGACCACGATGACGAGGAGCCAGGTGAACCACGACCCCCCGCCGGAGGCGCCGGAGTCGACCGCGCCCGAACCGCCGCCGGCGGCGTCGGTCAGCCCATCGGCCGCGGCGTCCACGGCGCCGAGCCAGTCATCCTGCGCGAGGGCGGGCTGGATCCGCTGCTGCTCGATCGTGTCGACCTGGTCCTGGGTCAGCGGCCCGGCCGAGTCTGCCGAGAGGTAGTACTGGCGTCCTTCGGTCGCGACGGCGAGGAGGTACTGCGTGGTTCCCAGCCCGTTGTCGTCCGCGGTCTGGTTCGCCCAGTCGGCGGCGTCCGCGGGGTCGGTGAAGTCGTCGACGTAGACGACCCAGAGATCGAGTCCGGTGTCGGACTTCAGCTGCTCGAGGCGGCTCTGCGCCTCGGCCTCCTCCGTCGGCGACAGCACATCGGCGTCGTCGAGCACGAAGCCCGGCTCGAGTGTCACCGGGGGAGTCGCCAGCGCGGCCGAGCCGCCGATCGCCGTGACCGCGACCACCGCAGCGGACGCCAGCGCTGCAGCCCATCGCAGTCGCATCGATCCCCCCTCTGGGATTCGGGTTACCCCTCCGGCGAGTCTATTCAGCCGCGGGGATACGACGATAGCCCACGGCCCCTGCGCCGCATGTGTGTTCGCCGAGAACGTACGCTTTCTGGTCGACCGGGGATCCGGGGGCGGCGCGATGCGGGTCGCTGCGGGGCGCCGCTGTGGCCGGCCGGTAATCTTGCCGATCCGGAGGAGGACCATGGACGATCGCTACGGCGCCGATGTGCTGGCCACGGGGTGGAAGGGGCACGGGGTGCGGGAGCTGCCGCGCGTTCCGGCATCCCGCGATCTCGTGGTCGAGGTGGCGGACGACGGATTCTGCGGGGCCGTGGTGGGCGTGGCGGGCGGCGTGGTCGAACTCGAAGACCGATCCGGCCGCCGCCGGATGTTCCCGCTGGGCCCCGGGTTCCTCATCGACGGCAGGGACGTCGTGCTCGGGCCGCCGGCCGCGGCGCCGGTCGCCACCGGGCCCCAGCGGACCGCGTCGGGATCGTTCGCCGCCGCCGACGCCCGGGCACGCACGGCGCGGGCCAGCCGCATCCTCGTGGAAGGCCGCCACGACGCCGAGCTCGTCGAGCGGGTCTGGGGCGACGATCTGCGGGCCGAGGGCGTCGTCGTCGAGTACCTGCAGGGCATCGATCTGCTCGACGCCGCGCTCGACGAGGAGCCGCCGTCGGCTGCGCGCCGCTACGGCGTCCTCGTAGATCACCTCGTGCCCGGGTCGAAGGAGTCGCGCATCGCGGATGCGATCGCGCGCGGACGCCACGGCGCTCATGTGCTCATCGTCGGGCACCCTTGGATCGACGTGTGGCAGTGCGTCACTCCACGTGCGGTGGGGATCGAGCGCTGGCCCGAAGTGCCGCGCGGCATCGCGTTCAAGGTGGGCGTGTGCCGGGCGCTGGGCTGGCCGGCGCGCGACCAGGCCGACATCGCACGGGCCTGGCAGCGCATCCTGGCGTCGGTGAAGAGCTACCGCGACCTCGAGCCGGCGTTCCTGGGGCGCGTGGAGGAGCTCATCGACTTCGTCACGGTGCCGCAGTAGGGACCGTGCCGTTGTCCGGACCGGGACACGGCAGCCTCGTGCGACGGCTGTGTCGGCGACCGTCGCGCTCGCACGAGACGGCGGCGTCCGGCGCGCTCGGTAGCCTGGTGGGGTGACGAACCCTGCCGCGCCGGCCCCCGAACCCCGCACCTTCCGTGAGAAGCCGGTGTCGTTCGTGCGCCGCAGCGGACGGATGTCGGAGGCGCAGGATCGCGCCTGGACCGACCTGGCACCTCAGTACGTGATCGAGGTGCCCCGCGATTCGGCGGCCACCAGCATCCTGCCGGGGTCGTCGATCGATCCCGTCGCCGTGTGGGGCCGTGAGGCGCCTCTCATCGCGGAGATCGGATCGGGTCAGGGACACGCGATCGTGCACGCCGCGACCTCGCGGCCCGATACCGACTTCCTGGCCATCGAGGTCTTCCGTGCGGGCCTGGCCCGCACCATGCTCGATGCCGACCGCGCCGGCGCGCGCAACCTGCGCCTGGTCGAGGCCAACGCGCCCGAGGTGCTGGAGCATCTGCTGCCGGCGGCATCCGTCGACGAGCTGTGGGTGTTCTTCCCCGACCCGTGGCACAAGAAGAAGCACACCAAGCGGCGCCTCGTCGCCGACGGGTTCCCTCGCATCGCGGCCGCCGCGCTCCGGGTCGGCGGCGTGCTGCGCCTGGCGACGGACTGGGAGGACTACGCGCGGCAGATGCGCGACGTCATGGCCGCCGCGCCGGAGTTCGAGCCGACGTTCGAGGGCGAGTGGGCGCCGCGCTTCGAAGGCAGGGTGCTCACGGCGTTCGAGCGCAAGGGCGCGCGTGTGGGACGCGACATCCGCGATCTCTCGTACCGCCGCGTCGCCAGATCATGAGCGCAGCGCCCGGCCCCGCCGCCGGGCCTGACCCGGCGCAGGACGCCGCGCCTGCAGCCCGCGGCCCCATCCCCGGGTCCGACCTGACGCAGGACGCCGCGCCCGGTGCGCGGCGCGACCGGTGGCGCTTCGTGCGTCCGCTCGCGCATCGCGACTTCCGCATGCTGTTCGGCGCCGTCGTGCTGTCGATCTTCGGCGCCGGCATGTGGGCCGTCGTCATGGTCTACACGGTCATCGACGCCGGCGGTGGTCCGGTGGAGCTGTCGGTCGTCGCCGCGGCGAACGCCGTCGGGCTGCTGCTCTGCGCGATCCCGGGCGGGATCGCCGCCGACCGCGTTCCGCGGCGCCTGCTGCTACGCGTCGTCGAGCTGCTGAACCTGCTCGCCATCACGTCCGTCGCCGTGGCCGGCGTGCTCGGCGCGGTGACCATCCCGCACCTCGCGATCGTCGCGTTCGTGCTGGGCGCGGGCGCCGGATTCTTCTTCCCCGCATACAGCGCGATCCTGCCGCGCATCCTGCCGCCGGCGCAGCTGCTCGCGGCCAACGGCCTCGAGGGCGCCATCCGGCCGGCCCTGCAGCAGGCGGCCGGGCCCGCCGCCGCCGGCATCGTCGTCGCCGCCGTGTTCGCGCCCGCCCATGCGGCGTGGGGTGTCGTCGCCGCCCACGCAATCGCGCTGGTGCTGCTGCTGTTCGTGCGCCCCGAACCGCCTGCCGCGGCCGGCGAGGAGCACGCGCCGCCGGCGGGCGTGCGGGGCGTGTTCCACGACCTGCGTGAAGCCGTCGGCTTCACCGTCCGCACCCCGTGGCTGCTGTGGACGCTGCTGTTCGCGACCGGCTGGGTGCTCGTGTTCCTGGGTCCCGAGGAGGTGCTGCTGCCGTTCCTCACGCGGCAGCGCATCGGTGCGGATCCTCGCCTGTTCGGCTTCCTGCTCGCGATCTACGGGATCGGCGGCGTCCTCGGGTCCATCGTGGTGTCGTCGATGAGGCTGCCGCGCCGGTACCTCACCGTGATGATCGGCGTCTGGTCCGTCAGCACGCTGCCCTTCGCGATCGTCGGCATCACGCACGACTACTGGGTCATGGCGCTGTGCCTGTTCCTGGTCGGGTTCGGGTTCAGCTACGGCAATGTGATCTGGGGAACGCTGCTGCAGCGTCGCGTGCCCCAGCGGATGCTCGGGCGCATCTCGAGCCTCGACTTCTTCGTGTCGCTCGCGCTCATGCCGTTGTCGATGGCGCTGGCAGGCCCGCTCGCGGAGGTGGTGCCCATCGAGGCGATCTTCATCGCGGCGGGCGTGATCCCGCTCATCCTCGGCGTGCTGGCCTACCTGGTGGCGGGGATGCCGAAGGATGAGATCGCGCACCCGCTCGACCACTGACCCCGTCCGCCCGACTCCCGGAGCCGCCCGCATGCCCGCACACCCTGACGCTCCACCCGCGCCCGTCGTCGCCGCGTGGTCGTGGGGCGTGGTGCCCGCGCTCCTGGTGTGCCTGGCCGCGCCCGCCTTCTTCGTCCTGCGCGTGCCGTGGATCGGCTGGGTGCTGCTGGCGGCAGGGCTCGCCATCGCGGTGCTGACCGAGCGGACGGATGCCGGCGAGCACGGCCACCCCTCGCGCCTCGATCGCGTGGTCCCCGGCCGGCGGCGCGGCGATCGCGCGGCCCCCGACCGGCCGCGCGGCGAGCGCGCGGCCGCCGGATCCGACACCGCGGCGACCGCCGGCATCCGTCGCCCGCCGTCGCTGGTGCGCGACCTGTCGCTCATCGCGGCGGGCCTGCTCATCGTGAGCGCCATCCCGCTGAAGGCCGAGCTCGACAACCTCGCGATCCTGCGATTCGCGCTCGCCCTCGGCGGGGCGGTGGCGGTGCCGTACGCGATCTCGCGGTGGGTCTATCGCGACCACGCGATCCGCTTCCCCTGGCGCGGGGGCGGCCGCTGGACGCGGTTCCAGTGGACCTGGCTGGTGGCCGTGCTCGTGCTCGGGTGGCTGATCCTGCCGTTCTACTTCATCACGTCGGGCGTCTACCTCAACTGGCCGGTCGTCGACACGCCCGAGCTGATCGCACGGCTCTTCGTGGGGGTCGGCGCGGTCGGCATCTGGGACGAGCTGTTCTTCATCTGCACGTGCCTCGCCCTGCTGCGGCGCCACTTCCCGTTCTGGCAGGCGAACGTGCTGCAGTCGGTGGTGTTCGTGTCGTTCCTGTGGGAGCTCGGCTACCAGGCCTGGGGACCGCTGCTCACCATCCCGTTCGCCCTGCTGCAGGGCTTCATCTTCATGAAGACGCGATCGCTCGCCTACGTCGTCACGGTCCACCTGCTCTTCGATGCGGTGGTGTTCCTCGTGCTCGTCCATGCGCACAACCCCGGGCTGCTCGACGGGCTGTTCCTGGTGTGAGGGCTGCCCAGGAGGTGCCCAGCGGCACCGGCTAGGCTGGCGCACGGATCCCCGACCGGATCCCCGGACGACGGATCAGTACCCGGTGAGCGACAAGACTGGCCAGGAGCACAGCCATGTCGTGGGTCATCCTTATCGTCTCCGGAATCCTCGAGGCCGTCTGGGCCACCGCGCTCGGCAAGAGCGAGGGCTTCACCAAGCTCTGGCCGACCGTGATCTTCGGCGTCTCACTCGTGCTGAGCATGGGCGGGCTCGCGTGGGCCATGCGCGACATCTCCACCGGCACCGCCTACGCGGTCTGGGTGGGGATCGGTGCCGCGCTCACCGTGGCGTACGCCATGATCACGGGCGATGAGGCGTTCTCGATCGTCAGGATGCTGCTGATCGTCGGCCTCGTCGGCTGCGTCGTCGGCCTCAAGCTCGTTGGCCACGAGTGAGCCGCCGCTGAGAGGCACCCTGCCCGTGCCAAGGTGGACACGACCACCACAACGATGTGACGCTCGCGTTCGGTCGCGTCCGGCCGCCCACCAGGGCTCGCCTGGATGAGCTCGGACTGCTGTCCGGTCAGGCGTTCTTCGCCACCAATCGAGCGGCGGTCGCGGCGCTTGCCGACCGCGACGACGCTCCGCAAGACTGAGGATCTGGTCGTCCGGCCGGCACGAAAGGGAGAAGCACATGCAGCAGCGCGA
This sequence comes from Microbacterium psychrotolerans, assembly GCF_031085295.1. Taxonomy (GTDB): domain Bacteria; phylum Actinomycetota; class Actinomycetes; order Actinomycetales; family Microbacteriaceae; genus Microbacterium; species Microbacterium psychrotolerans. The sequence goes on from NZ_JAVFWO010000003.1 coordinate 859,688, forward strand.
GCCGGAAGCGTCGGTCAGAGAGGCTCAGGCGAAGGCCCTGGCGTCCCTGCCGTTCGATGACGTCGACGACTTCGCCGCGGCGGAGCGCGGGTTCCTCGGAACCCTCGACGACCCCCAGATCCGCAACGACAAGGGCGACGTGGTCTGGGATGCCTCCACCTACGACTTCGTGCAGGGTGACGCCCCCGACTCCGTCCACCCGAGCCTGTGGCGGCAGTCGAAGCTCGTGGCCAAGCACGGCCTCTTCGAGGTCGTTCCCGGCATCTACCAGCTGCGCGGGCTCGACCTCTCGGTGATGTCGGTCATCGAGGGCGACACCGGCGTGATCGTGGTCGACCCGCTGATCTCGGTCGAGACCGCGTCGGCGGCGATGGCGCTGTACCGCACGCATCGCGGTGACCGCCCGATCCATGCGGTGATCCACTCGCACAGCCACATCGACCACTTCGGAGGTGTGCTCGGCATCGTGGGCCCCGAGGAGGTCGAGGCGGGCAAGGTGCAGATCGTCGTGCCCGAGGGGTTCCTCGAGCACTCGGTCGCCGAGAACGTCTACGCGGGTGCCGCGATGTCGCGACGCGCCGGCTACATGTACGGCGCCGCGCTCGAGCGCGGGCCGCAGGGGCAGGTGGGTGCGGGACTCGGGCAGACCACGTCGACGGGCAATCCGACGATCCTGCCGCCGACGCTCGAGGTCAAGGCCACCGGTGAGAAGCACACCTTCGACGGCGTGGAGTTCGAGTTCCAGATGGCGCCAGGCACCGAGGCGCCGTCGGAGATGCACTTCTACCTCCCGCGCTACCGCGCGCTCTGCATGGCCGAGAACGCGACCCACACCCTCCACAACCTGCTGACGCTCCGCGGCGCCGTCGTGCGAGACCCGCACATCTGGTCGCAGTACCTCACCGAGGCGATCGAGCGGTACGGCGGCGAGGCCGAGGTGGTGTTCGCATCGCATCACTGGCCGACGTGGGGCAACGAGGCGGTCAACGGCTTCCTCGCCATCCAGCGCGATCTGTACGGATACCTCCACGATCAGACGCTGCGCCTGCTCAACCAGGGCTACAACGGCGCCGAGATCGCCGAGCTGATCCAGCTGCCCCCGGCGCTCGAGGCGTCCTGGAGCACGCACGGCTACTACGGGTCGGTCAGCCACAACGTCAAGGCGATCTACCAGCGCTACATGGGCTGGTTCGACGGCAACCCGGCGCGTCTGTGGCCGCACCCGCCCGAGGCTCTGGCCGAGCGGTATGTCGAGGCGATCGGGGGAGTCGACCGCGTGGTGGAGCTCGCGCAGACGGCGTTCGACGCCGGCGATTTCCGGTGGGCGGCGACGCTCCTCGACCACGCCGTGTTCGCCGACTCCGACCACGCCGCGGCTCGCGCGCTGTACGCCGACACGCTCGAGCAGCTCGCCTACGGAGCCGAGAACGGCACCTGGCGCAACTTCTACCTCTCTGGCGCGACGGAGCTGCGCGAGGGCAACTTCGGCACCCCGACGCAGACGGCGGCGCCGCTCATCATCGCCCAGCTCACCCCGGAGCAGCTCCTCGACGCGCTCGCCATCCGGGTCAACGGCCCGAAGGCGTGGGACCTCGATCTCGCGGTGGATCTGACCCTCACCGACCTCGGTCGCAGTTTCCACGTGACGCTGCGCAACGGGGTGCTGATCTACGTGGAGCGCGAGCCCGATGCCGCCACGCCGCTGCAGCTGACGCTGTCGAAGCTGCGCCTGATCCAGATGGCGGGCGGCGATACCCAGAGCGCGGGCATCGAGGTGCGCGGCGACACGGGCGTCCTGCAGCAGATCCTCGGCGTGCTCGACGAGGCCGATCCCGACTTCGAGATCGTCCTCCCGTGACCCCGGCTCCCGATGGCCGGCATCGCCACCGCGATGCCGGCCATCGGCGGTAGCAGTCCCGGCGCAGAGGGTCAAGGCGCTCCCCGCTGCCCGGGGGGTTCGCAAGACTCGGAGCATGAACCGGTGGCGACGCGTGTGCTGCGTGCCCCTGCTGGTGATCGCGCTGGGCGTCTCGGGTTGCGGCGTCACGGTGCCGAGCGACCCGCAGGGCACGCTCGATCGCGTGCGCGGCGGGGTGCTCCACGCCGGGGCGTCGGCCTCGGGCGAGCTCGTCACGGTCGACGGCTCCCAGGTGGGCGGCTCGCTCGCCGGACTCGTCGAGGGGTTCGCCGAGTCGGTCGACGCGAAGGTCGAGTGGACGGTGGGCAGCGAGGAGGACCTCGTCGATGACCTGGAGACCGGGGATCTCGACGTGGCGATCGGCGGGATGACCGACGCGACGCCGTGGTCGGCTCGGGTCGCCGTGACGCGGGCCTACGACACGATCCCCGGAGCGCGGGGTCCCGTGGTGCTGCTGGTACCGCTGGGGGAGAACGCATGGCAGGCCGCCATCGAGGGCTATCTCGATCAGGAGGTCGCGCCGTGAAGACCATGGGACGCACGGACCTGCCCCCGGAGCAGCAGAAGGCCCTTCGCAGCGCCATCCGCTGGGAATGGTTCACCATCGGCTACACCGTGGTGACGATCGGCGTCATCGCCCTGGTCGTCGGCGGGTCTCAGGCGATGAAGACCGCCTGGATCGAGGACATGCTCTCCCTCATCCCGCAGATCTCCTTCCTGGTCGCGCTGATCTTCATCCGTCGCCCGCCCACACGCGCCTTCCCGTTCGGTCTGCACCGCATGATGGGCGTCGGGCACCTGGTGGCAGGAGTGGCATTGCTGGGGGTCGGCGGCAACCTCGCGTACGAGGCGATCAGCGGTCTCGTGAGCGCCGAGCACCCCTCGATCGGCACCGTGTACCTCTTCGGGCAGACGATCTGGCTCGGCTGGTTCATGGTCGGGGTGATGAGCATCATCGTGATCGGCCCGTTCTTCTACGGCCACGCCAAGGCGAAGCTGGCGCCGAAGCTGCACAACAAGGTGCTGTACGCGGATGCCGACATGGCGAAGGCGGACTGGACCTCCACCGTGGCGTCGATCGTCGGCGTGCTCGGCGTCGGCATCGGCCTCTGGTGGCTCGACGGCGCCGCGGCCCTCTTCATCTCGCTCGGCATCGTGTGGGACGGCTGGCGCAACTCGCGCGCCGCCGTGCGCGATCTGATCGACCAGCGCGCCCGCACCGAGGACGATGCCCGCCCCCACCCGCTCATCGCACGCATCGCCGACCGCGTCGCCGAGTTCCCGTGGGTGCGCGAGAGCGCGGTGCGCATGCGCGACATGGGCCAGGTCTTCCACGTCGAGGTGTTCGCGGTGCCCACCCACGACGAGGTGCGTCTCGACGAGGTCGAGGAGGCGCGCACGGCTGTGGCACGGCTCGACTGGAAGGTCCAGGACGTCGTCGTGATCGTGACGGCCAGCCTTCCCGACGAGGCCGAGCCGGCGGCACGGCAGGAGTCGCACCGCGACGCGTGATCTGAGACACCGCGGCCGCTGGGCCCGAGCGCCCGGAGCTCCGAGCGATGCGCCGGCAGCCGCTGCAAGGGGCGGGGGACCGCGGCACGGTCAGCCCAGGTGCGGCGTTCCGTTCTCTGCGGACTCGCGGTCCGACGACGGCCCGGGATCCTCGTCGGGGACCGGAACGATCGCCAGCTGGACGCCCGGCGTCAGCAGCAGGTGCGCGGCGCGCATCTGGCCTTCGCCGTCATTCACCTCGAGCCAGTAGGGCCCTGCGATCATCCCCGCCTCGATTTCCTCCCGGAGGTCTTCGTAGCGGCGCCCTCCGATGCTGTAGTGCTCCCCGCCGTAATAGATGTCGATCCGCTTCATGATCGCTCCCGTCCGCGGGCTACACCGTCGCACTGCGCATCGGCCCGCGGCCAATGCCTTGACAACGGGACGGGGTTCCCGTAGTCGCTCAGCTGAGCAGCTCGTGCTCCGGCGAGGTGACCGGCGCCGACTGCGCCGGCTCGGGCACGAGATACAGGCCCGAGGGCGAGTTCGCGGTGTACGCGAGGGCGTCGATCCAGGCGGGATTCAGCTGGGGGGTGCGACTGCCGTAGAACTTGTACACGAGGGCGCAACGAGGGTGCACCCAGATCGTGGTGCGCCCGTCGCCGATGCTGACGTCGTCGCGCCACGTGAAGTGGAAGGGCTCTCCCCGCCGGAGCTTCGTGCCGATCACCAGCTGCAGGTGGGCGAGTGTCCGGTCGTCGAAATCGACCTTCACCGTCCCCTCGTAGGTCAGCTTGCCCATCGTGCGCCTCCGCTCTCGGCCTGCCGGCGAAGGTAGCGCGGGATTTGGCTGCAGGGCCGACGGCGATCAGGTACGACTTTGATCCTTCCCCTGAGAGCGGGTCCGGACCAGCCCTTGACACGGGACGACGGAGCACCTCGTGATCGATGTGGACCAGTCGTGGCGCGCTGCCGGCGGATGCCCGCGCGTGAAAGCCGACCGCGTCGGGATGGTAGTCTCGATCGGCACGCCTCCGTAGCTCAGGGGATAGAGCGTTGGTTTCCGGTACCAAAGGTCGCAGGTTCGATTCCTGTCGGGGGCACGAAAAAGAATCCCAGGTTCGCCTGGGATTCTTCGTTTTTCGGGCGGTCGTGGACCGGCCTCGGGTCACCGGGTGAGGGCGTCCCCGTCGTGTGGTGCGTCGGCCACGATCGCCGGCTGCTGCTCCATGCTCTCGATCGCGTCGCCGACCCGCCCGGCGAGGTACGCGTGGCCGTCGGTCGAGGGATGATCGCGGCCGATCGGACCGGTGTCGATGACGTCGAGATAGTTGGCGGTGGTGATCCAGTCGTCGGCGATCGGCGAGATGTACCACCAGCCGCGTGCGGCGGCCAGCTCGCGCAGGTCGGCGTCGATGCTCCGTGTGGAGCTCTCGACCGGCAGCACCTGCGGGGAGGGGCCGAGGATGACGATCGCGGCGTCGGGGTAGCGTGCCTCGAGCGCGTCCCAGGCCGCTGTCACGGCATCCCGGTAACCGGTCGGGTACAGCTTCCGGTCGTTGATCGAGCCTTCGACGATGATGATGTCGGGGTCGAGCGCCGGGTCGAGGGCGTCGATGCGCTCGCCGTAGGCCGGTCCGTCGAGGCCGGGCCTCAGATAGCCGCTGCCGCGCACCCCGTTCACGACCGTCTCGACGCCGAGCTCGTCGGCGAGCAGGTAGGCGAAACCGAGGGTCGGCACGGTCGCGGCGGACCCGTAGACCCACGAGTCGCCGAACACCAGCACGCGCGCATCGTCCTCGAGCACGAGAGGGGCGGGCGGGACGGATGCCGCGACCCCGGCATCGCCTTCTGCCACGGCTATGGGAGCCACCGGCTCAGGAGCGCCCCAGGGGCGCAGGACGGCGACGGCGCACACCGCAGCGACGGCCAGCGCAGCGCCCAGCAGGGGGAGCCACAGCCGCCGTGCGCGGGAGCGGCCGGGCGCGTGCATGAGAAGAGGGTAAGTCATCGATCGGCGAACACCGAACATGGGTCGTGAACAGGGGAATACGTGCGGCAGATCCTGAGGATCCGCGTGGCCGTCCGCCGGCTGCGGCCGAGCGTGTGGAAGTCCGTGCGGCGCAGTCGCCGCGGCGTGCGAGGATACTTCGGTGCAACGCGTCGTGACCGCTGAGATGGACCTCGAACTGGGGGCATCCGTCGACCTCATCTTCCAGATCGCGGCCGCCCAGGCGGTGCCGATCTCGAACGAGCAACTGACGTTCACGCAGGGCGATCGCGTGTACACGCCGACCGAGATCGTCGACCAGTCGGGGAGCCGGCTGCACCGCCTCACGGGCGAGCCGGGTCGCCTCGAGATCCGCTACGAGGCCACCGTCGACGGCCAGGCGTCGACGAGCCGCACGAGCGACCTCGAGGCCATCACCTACCTGCGCCCGAGCCGCTACGCGCAGTCCGACGAGGTGTTCCAGCAGGCCCGCCGGCAGTTCAAGGGCCTCTCCGGTCACGACCTCATCGCGGCGGTGTCGGAGTTCGTCTCGACGAGCACGACCTACACTCCGGGCCTCAGCCAGGGCACCGACAGCGCCGTGACGACTCTGATGACGGGGCAGGGCGTGTGCCGCGACTACGCGCACGTCGTCATCGCCCTGCTGCGCGCGATGGACATGCCGGCGCGCTACGCCGCCTGCTACGCGCCGGGCCTGCGCCCCATGGACTTCCACGCGGTCGCCGAGGCGTATCTTGACGGCGCCTGGTACGTCATCGACGCGACCCGCCTCGCGAACCGGAGGTCGCTCGTGCGCATCGCGACCGGGCGCGATGCCGCCGACTGCGCCTTCCTGAGCTACCACGGTGGCTATGTCGGCCTCACCCGCCTGCGCGTGGACGCGTGGGTGGTCCCGGACGCTGCGACCCTCGACGGCCTTCACGATCTGCCCGACGCCCGGTCGCTGAGCGAGAGCCTCACGGACGACGCGGCGGACCCCTCCGCCGATGATTTCGGAGCGCTCGTCCAGATCTCCTGACGCAGCGGCGCACAGCAGGGCGCGCGATCTCGGCGAACTAGACTGGGCTGGCTATGAATCCCGAAGCCCTCTCCGCCGCCCTGCTCGCCGTCGTCGCCCCGCTTGCGGAGGCACGACGACCCGGTGCGGCCGAGGGGCTGACCCCCGCGGATCTGCCGCTCGAGCGGCCCAAGAACCGCGACCACGGCGACTGGGCCTCGAATGCGGCGCTCAAGCTGGCGAAGGTCGTCGGTGCGAACCCGCGCGAGTTCGCGGCCGACATCGCCGCCGGGCTGACCGAGGTCGACGGCGTCGCGGGCGTCGAGGTCGCCGGTCCCGGCTTCATCAACATCCGGCTGGATGCCGCCGCCGCCGGTGCCCTCGCGAAGACCATCGTCGATGCCGGCGCCGCCTTCGGGTCGAACGAGTCGCAGCGCGGCAACACGATCAACCTCGAGTTCGTGAGTGCGAACCCGACGGGACCGATGCACATCGGCCACACGCGCTGGGCCGCGCTCGGCGACTCGATGGCCCGGCTGCTCCTGGCGAGCGGTGCGACTCTCGTGCGGGAGTTCTACGTGAACGACGCCGGTGCCCAGATGGATCGCTTCGGGCGTTCCGTGCTGGCCGCAGCGAAGGGCGAGCCGACCCCCGAGGACGGCTACCCGGGCTCGTACATCGACGATCTCGCCCAGCGCGTCCTCTCGGCGGTGCCCGACCTTCTGTCGCTGGCGGGCGACGAGCAGCTCGCCGTCGCGCGGGACCGTGCGTACGAGCTCCAGCTGGGCGACCTGCAGGCGTCGCTGGAGAAGTTCAACGTCCACTTCGACGTCTTCTTCAGTGAGCGGACGCTGCACGCGAAGGGACCGAACGGCGAGCCGAGTCTGGTCGACGAGGCGGTCGACCGCCTCCGCGAGCAGGGCCACGTCTTCGACGACGACGGCGCCGTGTGGGTGCGCACCACCGACTTCGGCGACGACAAGGATCGCGTCATCCGCCGCTCCAACGGCGAGTACACCTATTTCGCCGCCGACGCCGCCTATTACCTCAACAAGGGAGACCGCGGCTTCGCGCACAAGATCTACCTGCTCGGGGCCGACCACCACGGCTACGTCCACCGCCTGAAGGCGCTCGCCGGCGCGGCGGGTGACGATCCCGACAAGGACATCGAGGTGCTCATCGGCCAGCTCGTATCGGTCAACGGCGCGCGGCTGTCCAAGCGCGCAGGCAACATCATCGAGCTCGACGACCTGCGCGACTGGATCGGCACCGATGCCCTCAGGTACTCGCTGGCGCGCTATCCGGCCGATTCGCCGCTCACGCTGGACCCCGAGATCCTGCGCAAACGCACGAACGACAACCCCGTCTTCTATGTGCAGTACGCGCATGCGCGCACGCACAACGTCGGGCGCAACGCCGCGACATCCGGTGTCGACCGCTCCGAGTTCGCGCCCGAGCTGCTCACTCACGAGACCGAGTCGGCGCTTCTCGGCGCGCTGCAGGAGTTCCCGCGCATCGTCGGGTTCGCCGCCGAGGTGCGCGAGCCGCACCGCGTCGCCCGCTATCTCGAGGAGCTCGCCGGGCTCTATCACCGCTGGTACGACAACTGCCGCGTGATCCCGCTGGGCGACGAGCCCGTCGAGCCGGTTCACCGCACCCGCCTGTGGCTGAACGACGCCACGGGACAGGTGCTGCGCAACGGACTCGATCTGCTCGGCGTCACCGCACCGGAACGGATGTAGACATGGCCCACGGCGACACGCAGGCGACCGAACCCCTCCCCGACGACCTGGTGCCCACCGCGCCGGCGCCGGCTCCGCGGCGCCGCGTGTGGCCGTGGATCGTGGCGTTCGCGATCGTCGCGGTGCTCGCCGTCGCCGCGTGGTTCGCCGCTGACGCGATCGCACGCCAGATCGTGACCGGCGTGGTGCGCGACCAGGTGCGCACGCAGCTGGCGCTGCCTGCCGATCAGCAGATCGACGTCGCGATCGCGGGGGCCGTGATCCCGCAGCTCATCGGCGGCAGCATCGACGACCTCACGATCGCGTCCGACGACGTCACCTTCGGCGGCGTCACCGGCGATGTCACGGTCACGGCCCACGACGTGGCGGTGCGTGCCACCGGCGAGATGAGCGGCGCGACCGCAACGGTCTCGTTCGACGAGGCTCAGCTGCAGACGCTGCTGGCGACGGTGGAGGGGTTCCCCTCCGAAACCGTCGGCCTGGCGGCGCCGAACGTCACGATGTCGCTGGATCTGCAGCTGTTCGGCGTCGCCATCCCCATCGGGGTGGCGCTCACGCCCTCGGCGTCGGAGGGGCAGATCGTCCTCTCACCCGCCTCCTTCCAGCTCGGCGGCTCAGAGGTCACCGCCGACGCGCTGCGCGACCAGTTCGGCGGACTCGCTGACGCCGTGCTGCGCGACTGGAACATCTGCATCGCGCAGTACCTGCCGGCCGGTGTCACGCTCACCGGCGTCGAGGTGGACGGCGACCTCCTGGTGGCCGACTTCGGCGTCGACGGCTCGATCGCCACGGATCCCGCCCTTCAGCAGAACGGCACCTGCGCCTGAGACGGCGCGGGGCGTCACACGGCACGGGGGCCGGGAGCCGTGTGCCCTAGACTTCTAGCACCGCCGGAGACCCGTGTCAGCGCCAGGGCGTGACCCCTCCGGCAGGCAGAGCCGTACCACCATCCCCGGACGGCCACGCGTCGAAGCTCCCACCGATTGGTCCACCGTGTCCGCCGACCCGCACATCCGTTCCGTCGCTCCCGCCTGGCTGGAACGTCCCGCCGACGCGAACGCGCTCGCCGCCGCGGTCTGGCCGATCGCCGCGACGCGTGACGAGACCGGCGTCCTCGAACTCGGCGGCATCGCGGCGACGGCATTGCGCGACCGGTTCGGCACGCCTCTCTATGTCGTCGACGAGGACGAGGTGCGCGCCACCGCGCGGCGCACGCTCGACGCCTTCCGTGCGGCCGCCGCGCTGCACGGCGTACAGGCCCGCGTGTACTACGCCGGCAAGGCGCTGCTGACCACCGAGGTGGTGCGCTGGGTGACCGAGGAGGGGCTCGCGGTCGACGTCTGCACCGGCGGCGAGCTGGCGGTCGCCCTCGCGGCCGGCGCCGATCCGGCGCGGCTCGGCTTCCACGGAAACAACAAGTCCGTATCCGAGCTCGAGCGCGCCGTGGAGGCGGGCGTCGGGTCCATCGTCATCGACAGCCTCATCGAGATCGAGCGTCTCGCAGCGATCGTCGAGCGCCGCGGCGTCTCGCAGGCGGTGCTGCTGCGGGTCAACAGCGGGGTGCACGCCGAGACCCACGACTTCCTCGCGACGGCCCACGAAGACCAGAAGTTCGGCTTCACGCTGACGGATGCCCCCGCCGCCGTCGCCCGCATCCGCGAGCTGCCCGGCCTCGAGTTCGTGGGTCTGCACTGCCACATCGGCTCGCAGATCTTCGGCACCGCCGGATTCGAGGAGTCCGCCGCACGCATCGTCGAGCTCCACGCCGAGCTGCGAGAGGGCGGCGAGCTGCCGGTGCTCAACCTCGGCGGCGGCTTCGGCATCGCCTACACGTCCGTCGACGACCCGACGCCGATCGAGGCACTGGCGCTCGGCATCGCCGAGGCCGTGGCGCGGCAGTGCGAGGTGCGCGGCATCCCGGTTCCCCACCTCGCTTTCGAACCCGGCCGCGCCATCGTCGGACGCGCGGGCGTGACCCTCTACGAGGTGGGCACGACCAAGCCCGTCGCGCTCGAGAGCGGCGACACGCGCCTGTACGTCAGCGTGGACGGCGGCATGAGCGACAACGCCCGCCCCGCCCTGTACGGTGCCCAGTTCTCGGCGCGGATCGCGTCGCGCACGAGCGACGCCGAGCCGGCGCTCGCGCGGGTCGTCGGAAAGCACTGCGAATCGGGCGACATCGTTGTGGACGCCGAGTACCTCCCCGGCGATGTGTCGCCTGGCGATCTGCTCGCCGTGCCCGCGACCGGCGCCTACTGCTTCTCGCTCGCGAGCAACTACAACTACGTTCCCCGCCCGCCCGTCGTGGCGCTGCGTGGGGGAGAGGCGCGCGTCATCGTGCGCGGCGAGACGATCGACGATCTGCTCGCCCGCGATGCCGGCCTCGAGACGGCTGTGTTCGAAGCTGGGCGTCCCCTCGCGGACGCACCGATGGAAGGGACCGCATGACCGACTACCGCCGCCTCCGCGTCGCACTGCTGGGAGCCGGAGCCGTCGGCTCGCAGGTTGCGGCGCTGCTGCGCCAGCACGCCGACGAGCTCGCCGACCGGGCGGGAGCGCGGCTGGAGCTGGTCGGCATCGCGGTGCGCGACGTCGACGCCAAGCGCGACGTCGAGCTGCCCTCCGAGCTGTTCACCACCGACGCGGACTCGCTCATCGTCGGCTCCGACATCGTCATCGAGCTCATGGGCGGCATCGAGCCCGCGCGCACGTACCTGCTGCACGCGATCAACTCGGGCGCCGACGTCGTGACCGCCAACAAGGCGCTCCTGGCGACCCACGGCCCCGAGATCTTCGACGCGGCCGACCAGGTGGGCGCCGAGGTCTACTACGAGGCTGCGGCTGCCGGTGCGATCCCGATCATCCGCCCGCTGCGCGACTCGCTCGCCGGCGACCGCGTGCAGCGCATCATGGGCATCGTCAACGGCACGACCAACTACATCCTCGACCGCATGGACACCGAGGGCGCCGAGTTCTCGCAGGTGCTCGCCGACGCGCAGCGGCTCGGATACGCCGAGGCGGACCCGACGGCCGATGTCGAGGGCTACGACGCCGCGCAGAAGGCGGCGATCCTCGCGAGCCTCGCGTTCCACACGACGGTGCCGCTCGAGGCGGTGCACCGAGAGGGCATCTCGTCGATCGACTCGTCGATGATGGACGCCGCCCGCCACGCCGGCTACGTCATCAAGCTGCTGGCGGTGTGCGAGCGCCTGACCGAGGAGTCCGGCGAGTCGATCTCGGTGCGGGTCTACCCCGCGCTCATCGATCGCGCCCACCCCCTCGCCAGCGTGCACGGCGCCAACAACGCGGTGTTCGTGCAGGCCGAGGCCGCGGGCAACCTCATGTTCTACGGCGCCGGCGCCGGCGGCGTGCAGACCGCGTCCGCCGTGCTCGGCGACGTCGTCTCGGCGGCGCGCCGCCACATCGCCGGCGGTGTCGGCGTCGGCGAGTCGACGCTGGCGAACCTCCCCATCGTCCCCGTCGGCCGCGTCACCACGAGCTACCAGATCACGCTCGAGGTCGACGACCAGCCGGGAGTGCTCGCGACGGTCGCGGGCATCCTCAGCGAGGGTCGCGTCTCGATCGCCACCGTCGAGCAGACGGTCGTCGAATCGGGTGATGGCACGGGCGGCGTCGCGCGACTGGTGATCGGCACGCACAAGGCGTTGGAGCAGGACCTGAGCGAGACGGTGGACCGACTGGCCGCCAGCGGCGTCGTGGAGCGCGTCGTCTCGGTTCTGCGGGTCGAAGGCAACTGAGGGTCTGAAGGAGACTGACATGGCACATGTTTGGCGCGGAGTCCTCCGCGAGTACGCAGATCGTCTGGGCGTGACGGATGCCTCGACCGTGGTCACCCTGGGAGAGGGCGGGACGCCGCTGCTGCCGGCGCCGGCGCTGTCGCGCCGCACCGGCACCGACGTCTGGGTGAAGTTCGAGGGCATGAACCCCACGGGGTCGTTCAAGGACCGCGGCATGACGGTCGCCGTGTCGCGTGCGATCGACCACGGCGCCAAGGCCGTGATCTGCGCCTCGACGGGCAACACGTCGGCCTCGGCAGCCGCCTATGCGGCGCACGCCGGCATCACGGCGGCGGTGCTCGTTCCCGAGGGCAAGATCGCGATGGGCAAGCTCAGCCAGGCCGTCGCGCACAACGGTCGTCTCATCCAGATCCGCGGCAACTTCGACGACTGCCTCGAGATCGCGCGCGAGCTGGCCGACAACTACCCGGTGCACCTCGTCAACTCGGTCAACCCCGACCGCATCGACGGCCAGAAGACCGCCGCGTATGAGGTCGTCGAGCAGCTCGGCGACGCCCCCGACTTCCACTTCATCCCGGTCGGCAACGCGGGCAACTACACCGCCTACACGCGCGGCTACCGCGAAGAGGCCGACGCCGGTGTGTCGACCCGCGTCCCCCGCATGTTCGGCTTCCAGGCCGAGGGCTCGGCGCCGCTGGTACGCGGCGAGGTCGTGCGCAACCCCGAGACGGTGGCCAGCGCCATCCGGATCGGCAACCCCGCCTCCTGGGACCTTGCGCTCGAGGCGCGGGCGGCGACCGACGGCTACTTCGGCGCCATCGACGACGACCGCATCCTCGCCGCGCAGAAGCTCCTCGCCGGCGAGGTCGGGATCTTCGTGGAGCCGGCATCGGCGATCAGCGTCGCCGGGCTGTTGGACCGCGTCGAGGCCGGCGTGGTGCCGCAGGGCGCGCGCGTCGTGCTCACCGTCACCGGCCACGGCCTCAAGGACCCGCACTGGGCGCTGCGCAACGCCGACGGCTCGGAGGTCGAGCCCACCGTGGTCGACGCGACGACGTCGGAAGTGGCATCCGTCCTCGAGCTCGCCCCCGCTGTCCAGCCTGCCGAAGCACAGGGACCGCGCGCGTGAGCGCAGCCGTCGTGCCCGCCTCCGGCCACGGCGCCCTCTCCGGGCGGCGGGTCGTGGTGCGGGTTCCGGCGACGAGCGCGAACCTCGGGCCCGGATTCGACACGCTCGGCCTCGCGCTGAGCCTGTACGACGAGCTCGATGTGACGGCGCTGCCCGAGGGCGAGCTCGAGATCGAGGTCGAGGGGGCCGGCGCCGCGGACGTGCCGCGCGACGCCTCGCATCTGGTGGTGCGGGCGATCGCGTACGCGTTCGAATCGGCAGGGCGACGGATGCCGGGGCTCCGCCTCATCGCCCGGAACGTCATCCCGCACGGCCGAGGCCTCGGCTCGTCGGGTGCTGCGGTGGTGTCGGGCCTGCTCGCCGCGAAGGGACTGCTCGAGGGCGACGTGGAGCTCGGCGCGGATGCTCTGCTGCGTCTGGCGACGGAGCTGGAGGGCCACCCCGACAACGTGGCGCCCGCGCTGTTCGGCGGTCTCACGATCGCCTGGGTCGACGACGGGGGACCGCAGCACAAGAAGCTCCTCGTGCACCGGGGCGTCTCGCCACTCGTCTTCGTGCCGGAGTTCACGATGTCGACCAAGCTCGCGCGCAGTCTGCAGCCCACGCAGGTGCCTCGGGAGGACGCCGTCTTCAACGTGTCGCGCTCCGCGCTGCTGATCGCGGCGCTCACGCAGAGCCCCGAGCTGCTGCAGGCGGCCACCGAGGACAAGCTCCACCAGAGCTACCGTGCGAGCGCCATGCCCGAGACCGACGGTCTCGTTCGGGCGCTCCGTGCGGAGGGCTTCGCGGCGGTCGTGTCGGGGGCGGGTCCGAGCGTGCTCGTGCTCGCCGACGGCCCCGGCAGGCGCCTCGAGGCGGCGGCTCTGGCGGACGCCGTGACCGACACCCCGTGGGAGGCGCTCATGCTCGCCGTCGACTTCAAGGGTGGTACAGTGAGGGAGTACGCGGAGGGTTCCACGTAATACGTGAATCTGGCCTCCGTCGCAAATCTGCGAAACCACCGCACGGCATTTCTGACCTGCCGACGTCCGCTGAGCACCCTCGCGGTCCCTCACCCCGTCGGCGGGAGTTTCGACAGGCGTGACAACTGATCGAGACGGGCAGACGCCACCCGCAGTGCTGTGCGAGTCGTGCACATTCGTTCGTTTTTCACAAGGGAGAACTCGTGGAGTCCATCTCCGAGGTCCATGCTGACGTTCCGGCCGACGAGCGCGCGGAAGCGCCCGAGGGTGTCGAGAACGCCGAGACCATCGAAGCCCCGGCCGACGCCGTGGCCGAAGAAGCCGTGATCGAGGCCGTCGCCGCCGAAGAGGTCGCCGAAGAGGCCGTAGCCGAGGCCGTCGTGGCCGACGCCATCGCCGATGAGGCCGTCGTCGAGGCCATCGCCGCCGAAGAGGTCGCTGAGGAGGCGGTCGCCGAGGCGATCGCGGCCGAGGATGCCGGCGACCAGGCTGCCGCAGAGGCCGCTGAAGCCGTCGCCGAGGAGGCCGTGGCCGAGGCGCTCATCGCCGACGCCGTCGCCGAGGACGCTGTGGCCGAGGCCGCCGCCGCCGACGCCGTCGCCGAGGAGGCCGTCATCGAGGCGGTCGTGGCCGAGGCCGTGGCTGAGGAAGTCGTCGCCGAGGAGGCCCCGGCAGCGCCGGTGAAGGCCCCCCGCAAGCGCGCGCCGCGCCGTGCCAAGAGCACCGACGTCGCACCGGCCGAGCCCGTCGAGGCACCGGTCGAGGCCGCTGCCGACGCCTCGCCCGCCGAGGCTGCGCCCGCAGAGGCCACCCAGGCAGAGGCCGCGCCGGCCGAGTCCGCGCCCGCCGAGGGCGGCGAGAACGCCGCCGAGGCGGCATCCGTCTCCACAGACGCGACCGCGGCCGACGCCGAGTCGGGTGACGGCGAGCAGGCCGCCGAGGGCGAGGGTGCCGAGGCGCCGTCTCGCGGGCGCAGCCGCAGCCGCAGCCGCAGCCGCAACCGCAACCAGAATGCACAGGGCGGTCAGGGCCAGCAGGCGCAGACCACCCAGGGCGATCAGAACCAGAAGGCTCAGCCCGCCACCGCCGAGCCGGCCAAGGCAGAGACGCCCGAGGACGACCAGCAGTCGCAGGGCAACGGCCGTGGCCGCCAGCGCAACAAGCGCCGAGGCACGCAGGCCGCCACCGGTGACGAGTTCGACACCGAGATCGGCGAGGACGACGTCCTCATCCCGATCGCCGGCATCCTCGACGTGCTCGACAACTACGCGTTCGTCCGCACGTCCGGCTACCTGCCCGGTCCGAGCGACGTCTACGTCTCGCTCGGACAGGTCAAGAAGTACAACCTCCGCAAGGGCGACGCGGTCGTCGGCGCCATCAAGCAGCCGCGCGAGGGCGAGCAGTCCAGCCGCCAGAAGTACAACGCGCTGGTCAAGGTCGACGCCGTCAACGGCCTCTCGGTCGACGACGCCGCGACGCGTGTCGAGTTCGGCAAGCTCACGCCGCTGTACCCGCAGGAGCGCCTGCGCCTCGAGACCGGTCCCGAGAAGCTGACCCAGCGCATCATCGACCTCGTCGCGCCCATCGGCAAGGGCCAGCGCGGCCTCATCGTCGCGCCGCCCAAGGCCGGCAAGACGATCGTGCTGCAGCAGATCGCCAACGCGATCTCGATCAACAACCCCGAGGTCCACCTCATGGTGGTGCTGGTCGACGAGCGGCCCGAAGAGGTCACCGACATGCAGCGCACCGTGAAGGGCGAGGTCATCGCCTCGACCTTCGACCGTCCCGCAGAGGACCACACCACGGTCGCCGAGCTCGCCATCGAGCGCGCGAAGCGCCTCGTGGAGCTCGGTCGTGACGTCGTCGTGCTGCTGGACTCGATCACGCGTCTGGGCCGTGCGTACAACATCTCGGCGCCCACCTCGGGCCGTGTGCTCACCGGTGGCGTCGACGCGTCGGCGCTGTACCCGCCCAAGCGCTTCTTCGGCGCCGCGCGCAACATCGAGAACGGCGGATCGCTCACGATCCTCGCGACCGCGCTCGTCGAGACCGGCTCCAAGATGGACGACGTCATCTTCGAGGAGTTCAAGGGCACCGGCAACAGCGAGCTGCGCCTGTCGCGCCAGCTCGCCGACAAGCGCATCTTCCCGGCGGTCGACGTCAACGCGTCGAGCACCCGCCGCGAGGAGATGCTGCTCTCGCCCGACGAGGTCAAGATCACCTGGAAGCTGCGTCGCGCGCTGGCGGGTCTCGACCCGCAGCAGGCCCTCGAGGTCGTGCTCGGCAAGCTCAAGGAGACGTCGTCGAACGTCGAGTTCCTCGTGCAGATGCAGAAGTCGATCCCGGCTCCCACGAGCGGTCACAGCGGCGGACGCAGCCACGCGGACGACAACAGCATCCGCTGATCCCCGATGGTCGAGCCCGCGATGTTCGATTCCGTCCGGGCGCTGATCGACGAGCACCGCGCGGTGCAGGAGGAGCTCTCCGACCCCGCGGTGCACGCCGATGCGGCGCGCGCCAAGCGGGTCAACCGGCGCTACGCCGAGCTGTCGCGCATCGTGAAGGCGCACGAGGACTGGCTGGCGGCATCCGATGATCTGGATGCCGCCCGCGAGCTCGCCCGTGAGGACGAGGCGTTCGCCGAGGAGGTGCCCGCACTCGAGGCGCGCCTCGGCGACGCCCAGGAGCGGCTGCGGCGGCTGCTGATCCCGCGGGACCCCGACGACGCGCGCGACGTGATCATGGAGATCAAGCAGGGCGAGGGCGGCGCCGAGTCGGCGCTGTTCGCCGCCGATCTGCTGCGCATGTACCTGCAGTACGCCGCGTCGAAGGGGTGGAAGACCGAGCTCCTCGAGCGCAACGAGTCCGACCTGGGCGGCTACAAGGACGTTCAGGTCGCGATCAAGGGGTCCTCGTCCGACCCCGCACAGGGCGTCTGGGCGCACCTCAAGTACGAGGGCGGCGTGCACCGCGTGCAGCGGGTGCCGGCGACCGAGTCGCAGGGGCGCATCCACACGTCGACCACCGGCGTGCTGGTGTTCCCCGAGGTCGATGAGCCCGAAGAGATCCACATCGACCCGAACGACCTGAAGATCGACGTCTTCCGCTCGTCGGGTCCGGGCGGGCAGTCGGTCAACACGACCGACTCGGCGGTGCGCATCACGCACGTGCCGACGGGGATCGTCGTGTCGATGCAGAACGAGAAGTCCCAGCTGCAGAACCGCGAGGCCGGCATGCGCGTGCTGCGTGCACGCCTGCTCGCCAAGCAGCAGGAAGAGCTCGAGGCAGCGGCATCCGACGCCCGCAGATCGCAGATCCGCGGCATGGACCGGTCCGAGCGCATCCGCACGTACAACTTCCCCGAGAACCGCATCGCCGACCACCGCACGGGGTACAAGGCGTACAACCTCGATCAGGTGATGGACGGCGCACTCGAGCCGATCATCGAGTCGGCGATCACCGCCGACGAGGAGGCGCGCCTCGCCGCCCTCGCGGACACCCCCTGACTCCGCCTCCCGCCGCGGAGGGCGGGTGATCCGCGGGAGCAGGGCGCACGTGATCGAGGGCCCCGCAGAACGGGTCGCCCGGGTCCTCGGGGGAGGGATGCCGCGACGCTAGGCTTCGAGCGTGCTCACGTTCCTGATCCGCGCCCTCATCTTCCTCGTGGCGGCGGCACTCGGCCTCATCGCGGCCGACCTGATCCTCCCCGGGTTCTCGCTGCACTGGGACGACTGGTGGGGCATCGTCCTCGCGGTCGTCATCTTCGCCGTGCTGCAGAGCATCCTGGCGCCGTGGCTGTTCAAGATCACGCGCCGGCACGCCAACGCGCTCATCGGCGGCATCGGCCTGCTCTCGACGTTCGTCGCGCTCCTGATCGCCGTGCTCATCCCGGCGGCCGGCATCGGGATCGACGGCCCTGTGGCATGGATCATCGGAACCCTCATCGTGTGGCTGGTGACCGCGCTGGCGACGTGGCTGCTGCCGCCGCTGTTCATCAAGAACAAGGTGCAGGACCGCCGCAGCTGACGACGGAAGATAGGGATTCCTCCCGATCCCGCGGCGACTCCTGAGGCGCCAGGCTGATGGGATGATGGGCGGTATGCAGATCGGCCGCGTTCCCCTCGTCGGCCGGCAGGGCGATCTCGATGCCCTGCGCGACGAGATCGCCGCCGTCGGCTCGGAAGGGCGAGCCGTGGTGGTGTCGGGCGATGCCGGCATGGGGAAGACGCGCCTGCTGCGTGATTTCACCGAGTCGGTAGACGACGACGTCATCGTGCTGCGCGGCGCATCCGTGGACTCCGGGTCGGGCCCCGCGCCGCTCACCGCGATCACCGATCTGCTGCGTGATCTGGTCGACGCGCTGGGAGTGGATGCCGTCCGCGAGGCCGCCGGACCCGCGGCCGACGCGCTGGGCGTGCTCGTGCCCGCGCTGGCGGAGAGTCCCGGCGACGCCGAGCGTCTGGCCGACGTCGTCGTCGAGACGTTCTCGCAGCTGGCGCGGACGCATCGCCTGGTGGTGATCATCGAGGACCTCCACTGGTCCGACAGCACCACGTGCGAGATCGCGGCCCGCCTCGTCCGGCGTGCGGCGGCGCTGCCGCTGTTCGTGCTGCTGTCGTATCGCACCGATGACGTCGGGCGCGGTCATCCGCTGCGTCCGGTGCTCGCCGAGCTCGACCGTGGTCGTCTGCTCACTCATCGTCCGCTCGCACGCCTCAGCGCCGCCGAGGTCGGCGCGCTCGCCACGGCCGTGCACGGCGACACCCTCGCCGCCGAGGTGCTGCTGGACATCGCGGCCCGCAGCGACGGCATCCCGTTCTACGTCGAAGAGCTGGCGAGCTTCTCGGGCGAGCGGCTGCCGATATCTCTGCGCGACGTCCTTCTGCTGCGCTACGAGCGATTGGATGCCGAGGCGCGGCGTTTCACCCGGGTGCTGGCGACCGGCGGGGTCGAGGTGGCCGACCCGGTGCTCCGTGCCGTCTTCGAGGGCGAGGAGTCCGCCCTGGAGGCGGCGGTGCGCAGCGCCGTCGACGCGCAGGTCGTCGTGATCCGCGACGACGCGTACGCCTTCCGCCACGCCCTGATGCAGGAGGCGGTGTACGCCGAGCTCCTTCCCACCGAGCGCACGCGCCTGCACACCGCGTACGCGGTGGCCCTCGAGGCGGCCGCGCCCACTGCGCGCGTGCTCGCCGACATCGCCCACCACTGGCGGGCCGCCCATGTGCCGGACCGGGCGCTGGCGGCCGCCGTAGCCGCGCAGCGCGCGGCCGGCGGCGCATCGGCGTGGTCGACCGCCGCCGAGGCGGGGGAGCGGGCCCTCGAGCTCTGGGATGCCGTGGCCGACGCCGAGACCGTCAGCGGGACGACGCGTGTGCAGCTGCTCCGCCGGACCTCTGCGGCGCTCGTGTCGGCGAACCGGAACGACCGAGCCCTCGCGTTCGCGCGTGAGGCGGTGGCTCTCTGGCCCGAGGAGGACGTCGTCGGTCGCGCCGACATGCTCGGCGACCTGGCGACGATCGAGTTCCAGGCCGGCGTGTCGGACGGCGTCGAGAGCATCGAGCAGGCGCTCGGAATCCTCGGGGACGATCCGCGCCACGACGTGCAGCGTGCCGGACTCCTCCTCAGCTCCGCGCGCGTTCACATGCTCAACGGGCGTCAGAGCCTCGGCACCGAGGTGGCGGCGCGTGCGCATGCCACCGCCGAACCGGCGGCCGCGGCGGGCGACAGCTTCGCTGCCGAGATCCTTGTGCAGGCGCTGCTGATCGCGGCGACCTGCCGGACGACCGCGGGCGACGCGGGCGGCCTGGCGCTGTTCGCGCAGGCCCGTGCCCAGGCGGGCGGCTTCGTCCGGGCGATGATGCGCTACTACATCAACTACTCCAACACGCTGATGCTGGTCGGCCGGTATGAGGAAGCAGTCGCCGTGGCGCGTGAGGGACACGAGTACGGGCGCACGCACGTCGCCGATCTCGGCCCGCTCGTGATGATCGAGGCCAACATGATCGAGGCGCACATCTACGCGGGCCGCCTGCGCGAGGCCGAGGAGCTCGGAGTCCTGCTCCCGATGGTCGAGCCGGGGCTGTACTCCGCCTTCCTCCGCGAGCGCCTGGTGTGCCTCGCGATCTGGCGCGGCCGCATCGACGGCGCGGAGGCCGCGCTCGACGCTGCCCGCCGCGAGCTGGACATGTTCGGCGCCTACGAGTTCCAGACCCGCTTCGGCATGGCGTACGACCTCGGCGAGCTGGCGCTCGCCCGTGGCGACGCCCACGAGGCGCTGTCGCACGCGCGAGCCGCGTGGGAGACGCCCGCCGGCGGCGTGCTCGCGCTGCCGCTGACGGCGGTCGCGGCGCGTGCCGTGGCGATGCTCCGCGAGCGAGGCGAGGATGCCGAGATCGAGCCGTATCGAGCCGTGCTCGCCTCCTTCGCCGACTGGCCAGTGACCCCGCTCTGGGCAGCCGTCTTCGCCGCCGAGCTCGGCGAGGGCTCATGGGCGCCGGCGGTGGAGGCGACCGGTCCCGCTTATATCCGGGCGTATGCCCGCGTGCGGCACGGCGAGGAGCTGCTCGCCGCGGGCGACCGCGCGGCGGCGCGTGAGGTCCTCGCGGCGGCAGCCGCGTACGCCGCCGAGCTCGGTGCGGACGGCCTGACCGCGCGCGCCCAGGACGTCATGACGGATGCCGGACTCGCCGGCGATGCGCCGCGATCGGTGCTGACCGCCCGCGAGGAGCAGGTGCTCGAGCTGGTCGCCGAGGGCCTCAGCAACGGACAGATCGCCGAGCGCCTGTACATCAGCGTGAAGACCGTGTCGGTGCACGTCTCGGCGATCCTGCGCAAGCTCGAGGCGCCGTCGCGCACCGCCGCCGCGGCGATCTACCGTCGCAGCGCCGCCTGACGCTGCCCTGCCCGACGCGGCGCGCCTGACGCGGCATGCCGGACGGGGCGCCGCCTGACGCGGTATCCGCTATCCGCGGCTCCGCGTCAGATGTGGTACTCGGGCGTCGTCAGCAGCGCGCGGGTGTCGTCGCCGGCGCGGCGGGCGCGCGGCTTCGCCGGCACGCCGACCAGCACCGAGTCGGCGGGCGCGTCCTTGGTGACGACGGCGTTGGCTCCGACGACGGACCCCGCGCCGATCGTGATGGGTCCGAGGATCTTCGCACCCGCGCCGACCGCGACCCCCTCCTCGATGGTGGGGTGCCGCTTGCCGCCTTCGCGCTGGCGTCCGCCGAGCGTGACGCCGTGGTAGAGCATGACGTCGTCGCCGACCTCGGCGGTCTCGCCGATCACGACGCCCATGCCGTGGTCGATGAAGAACCGGCGGCCGATGGTGGCGCCGGGGTGGATCTCGATGCCGGTGAGCCAGCGCGTGACCTGCGACCCGGCGCGGGCGATGAACCGCACGTCGCGCGTCCACAGCGCGTGCCACACGCGGTGCGCCCAGATGGCGTGCAGGCCCGGGTACAGCACGGCGATCTCGAGGCCGCCGCGCGCCGCGGGGTCGCGCAGCTTCGCTGCGGCGACGTCCTCGCGCACGCGCGCGACGAATCCGATGCGCTCGTCGGTCATTTCGACTCCTCCTCGGGGTCGCGCAGGTGCGCATACAGTGCGGTCGACAGGTAGCGCTCGCCCGAGTCGGGCACGATCACGACGATGCGCTGACCGGCCGCCTCGGGGCGCGCCGCGATCTGCAGCGCCGCCCACACGGCGGCGCCCGCCGACATCCCGGCGAGGATGCCTTCGCGGGTGGCGAGCTCGCGCGCGACGCGGATCGCGTCGTCGAACTCGACGTCGAAGATCTCGTCGACGACCGATCGGTCGAGCACATCGGGGACGAAGTTCGGGCCGATGCCCTGGATGCGGTGGCCGCCCGCGCGGCCCTCGGTGAGCACGGGGGAGTCCTTCGGCTCTACGAGGACGATCTTGACGGCGGGGTTGCGTTCCTTGAGCACCTGACCGACGCCGGTGATCGTGCCGCCCGTGCCCGAGCCCGCGACGAACCAGTCGACGCGGCCGTCGGTGTCGCGCCAGATCTCCTCGGCCGTGGTGCTGCGGTGGATCGCCGCGTTCGCCTCGTGCTCGAACTGGCGGGCGAGGATCGCTCCGGGCGTCTCGTCCACGATGCGCTTGGCGGCGTCGACCGCCTCCGTCATGCCCTTGTACGGGTCGGTCAGCACGAGCTCGGCGCCGAAGGCCTTCAGGAGCGTCCGACGCTCCTTCGACATGGAGGCGGGCATCGTGAGGATGACCTTGTAGCCGCGGGCGGCGCCGATGAGAGCGAGCGCGATCCCGGTGTTGCCGCTGGTGGATTCGACGATCGTCCCGCCCGGCTGCAGTTCCCCGGCCGCCTCGGCGGCCTCGACGAGGGCGTAGCCGAGACGGTCCTTGACCGACGAGCCGGGGTTGTAGAACTCCAGCTTGGCGAGCACCTCCGCGCCGAGGCCCTCCGTGAGCGCGTGGAGGCGCACGAGCGGGGTCTCACCGAACGCGGTGGTGATGTCGGGATGGATGCCGGGCACGTGGTGCTCCTCGGTTCGGGCGGCGTGGGAAGACGGCGACGGCGCGCCGGCGCCCGAACGGGTCGGGGTGGCCGGCGCGCCGTCGTGACGTGTCAATCTTCGCGCAGATCCTCGAACAGCGCGGTCGACAGGTAGCGCTCGCCGAAGGACGGGATGATGACGACGATGTTCTTGCCCTCCGCCTCGGGACGGGCGGCGACCTGCAGCGCGGCCCAGATCGCCGCACCCGACGAGATGCCGACGAGGATGCCGTCCTTCTCGCCGACCGCGCGCGCGGTGGAGATGGCGTCGGGGAACTCGACGTCGATGACCTCGTCGATCACGCTCTGGTCGAGGATCTCGGGGACGAAGTTCGGCCCGATGCCCTGGATCTTGTGCGGCCCGGGGGTGCCCTTGGTCAGCAGCGGGGAGTCGGCCGGCTCGACGGCGATCACCTTGGCGCCGGGCACGCGGTCCTTGAGAACCTGGCCGACGCCGGTGATCGTGCCGCCGGTGCCGATGCCGGCGACGAAGTAGTCGATCTGGCCGTCGGTGTCGCGGAGGATCTCCTCGGCAGTGGTCTCGCGGTGGATGCGGGGGTTCGCCTCGTTCTCGAACTGCTTGGCGAGAACGGCTCCCGGGATCTCGGCGACGAGCTCCTCGGCCTTGGCGACGGCGCCCTTCATGCCGCCGGCGGGGTCGGTGAGCACGAGCTCCGCGCCGTAGCCCTTCA
Source organism: Microbacterium psychrotolerans (assembly GCF_031085295.1). Classification (GTDB taxonomy): domain Bacteria; phylum Actinomycetota; class Actinomycetes; order Actinomycetales; family Microbacteriaceae; genus Microbacterium; species Microbacterium psychrotolerans. The sequence goes on from NZ_JAVFWO010000003.1 coordinate 882,921, forward strand.
GGAGCAGCCGGCGCTCGACGGACATCGACGAGGGCATGGCGAGCACGACGCGGTAGCCGCGGGCGGCGCCGACCATCGCGAGCGCGATGCCGGTGTTGCCGCTGGTGGCCTCGACGATCGTGCCACCGGGCTGCAGCTGTCCGGATGCTTCGGCGGCGTCGACGATGGCGATGCCGAGGCGGTCCTTCACGCTGGAGGCCGGGTTGTAGAACTCGAGCTTCGCCAGCACGTTCCCGCCGACACCCTCCGCGACGCGGTTCAGGCGCACGAGCGGCGTGTTGCCGAAGGCGGAGGTGATATCGGGATGAATGCCGGTCATGTCGGGGCCTTTCGCGGGTCACGGCTGGTCGAGCAACAGCCTAGGGGGCGCGTTTTCGTGTGAGTCCTTCTGTGACGAAAGCCTGGTCGTGCCCGAGTACCCTTGCGCGCCGGCGAACAGGTGATGCCCCGTCCGCGGGCCGGGGCGAGTGGGCCTGACGGGCCGGGCGCGCCCGGGGTCGGCCCTAAAGTGGATGCGGTCATGGCTTCTCCCGACGATTCCCCCTTCCTCTCCGATTCGCTCGCGCGTGCGACTGCGCGGCTAGCCGCCGCCGGCATCGCCGACCCCGCCGTCGACGCGGAGCTGCTGGCCGCTTTCGTCCTCCGCGTCGGTCGCGGGGGAGTGCAGGCCGCCGCCTTCCGCGGCGACGCGATCGCCGCGGCGGATCAGCGCCGGCTCGAGGAGCTGGTCGCGCGTCGTGCCACGCGCGAGCCGCTGCAGCACATCACCGGGTCAGCGCCCTTCCGTCACCTCGAGCTGCGTGTCGGCCCCGGCGTCTTCGTGCCACGCCCCGAGACGGAGATCGTCGCCCAGCTGGCGATCGACGCGCTGCGGGGTGCTGCGTCCCCGTCTCCGATCGCCGTCGATCTCGGCACCGGCAGCGGCGCGATCGCGCTCGCGATGGCGACAGAGGTGCCGCACGCGCGGGTCTTCGCCGCCGAGAACTCCGTCGACGCGTACGTGTGGACGAAGGAGAACTTCGCGCAGGTGGGCGCCGACAACGCCACCCTCGCGTTCATCGACCTCGCCCACGCCTTTCCCGAGCTGGACGGAACCGTGTCGGTGGTCGCCTCCAATCCGCCGTACGTTCCGGATGCCGCCATCCCGCGCGACCCGGAGGTGCGGTTCTTCGACCCGCCGGCTGCGCTCTACGGGGGAGAGGACGGCCTCGACGTCGTCCGCGTGCTCAGCCGCGTGGGCCTGCGCCTCGCCCACCCCGGCGGCACGATCGTGATCGAGCACGGCGAATGGCAGGGCGAGGCGATCCGCGGGATCCTCGCCGCAGACGGGTGGCGCGCGACCGCGACCCACCCCGATCTGACGATGCGCGACCGCGCCACGACGGCCCTGCGACCCTGACCGCGCGACCTTCGCGACGCCGCCCGCGTCGTCGTCGTGACCGCCGACCCCGGACGGGTCATGGGGTCGACGCCGCTCGCAATTAGACTGGCGGGCGACATGTCCCCCATCTTCGACTGCCGTGACGAGGCGCAGCTGCTCACCGGCATGCGCCAGGCGCGCCAGGCCATCGCCCGCGGCGAGCTCGTCGTCATCCCCACCGATACCGTCTACGGCGTCGCCGCCGACGCCTTCGACCACCAGGCCGTGGCCCGTCTGCTGGCCGCCAAGGGACGCGGGCGCCAGTCGCCGCCCCCGGTGCTCGTCGCCGGTGTCACGACGCTCCGCGCACTCGTCGCGGAGGTTCCCGAGCCGATCGAGCGCCTCGTCGAGGAGTTCTGGCCGGGCGGACTGACCATCGTGCTGCCCGCGCAGCCGTCCCTGTCGTGGGACCTCGGCGAGACGCGCGGCACGGTCGCGGTGCGCATGCCCGCGCACCGCATCGCCCTCGAGCTCCTCGAGGAGACCGGGCCGCTCGCCGTGTCGAGCGCCAACCTCACCGGCATGGCTGCCGGCATCACCGCCGAGGACGCGCAGGGGATGCTGCAGGACAGCGTCGCCGTCTACCTCGGCGACGGGCCCTCGAAGACCGGCATCCCGTCGACGATCATCGACGCCACGAGCCTCATCGGCGGCCCCGAGCCACGGGTGCGGGTGCTCCGCGAGGGCGCGGTGAGCCGCGCGCAGCTGCGCGACGTGCTCGGCGACCTGCTCGAGCCCGACCCGGGCTCTGATGAGGAGGGCATCCCGGTCTCCGCACCCGACTCCGGTGACGCTTCAGGAAGCGATACGGCCGCCGCGGACGCGCCTGAGGCATCGGAGCCCGGCAGCTCGTGAAGCAATACGTCTTCACGATCCTCCTCACGGCGGCGGTCACCTTCGTCCTGTCGTGGGCGGTCTGGCGACTGAGCCTCCGGTACAAGCTGTATCCCGGCATCCGCGAACGCGACGTCCACAAGACGCCGACGCCGCGTCTGGGCGGCATCGCGATGTTCCTGGGCGTGCTGGCCGCTTTCGCGGTGTCGTCGCAGCATCCCTACTTCTCCATCGTCTGGGCGCATCCCGAGCAGATGTACGCGCTGCTCGGCGCGACGGCGCTCATCGTGGTGGTCGGGGTTCTCGACGACCTGTGGGACCTCGACTGGATGATCAAGCTCGGCGCGCAGTTCCTCGCCGCCGGGGTCATCGCGTGGTTCGGTCAGCTGCAGATATACACGCTGCCGCTCGGCGGCATGGCCATCTTCTCCAGCTGGGCGAGCTTCACCCTGACGGTGTTCTCCATCGTCGTCGTCATGAACGCCGTCAACTTCATCGACGGCCTCGACGGCCTCGTCGCCGGTGTCTGCCTGATCGCCAACACGGTCTTCTTCGCTTACTCCTACATGGTGTTCCGCGACATCGGCTCGAGCACCTACTTCACGCTGTCCTCGCTCATCGCCGCAGTCCTCATCGGCGCCTGCATCGGCTTCCTCCCGCTGAACTGGAGTCCCGCGCGGCTGTTCATGGGGGACGCCGGCGCCCTCATGCTGGGGCTGCTCATGGCGTGCTCGGCCATCTCGATCACCGGCAACTTCGATCCCGCCATGATCGCCGACAACGACGCGTTCGGCCGGTCCCAGCTGCTCGGTGCGTTCATCCCGATCCTCCTGCCCGTCGTCGTGGTGCTGCTGCCGCTGCTGGACTTCGGCCTCGCGGTGGTGCGGCGCATGAGCCGAGGCAAGTCGCCGTTCTCGCCCGACCGCAAGCACCTGCACCACCGCATGCTCGACATGGGGCACACCGACCGCGACGCCGTGCTCATCTTCTACGCCTGGACCGCGCTGGTCAGCCTGTCCGTGCTGCTCATGTACATCGGCACGACCCTCGAATGGCCGGGCGACTACCTCCTCGGCGCGCTCTACGGCGTGGTCGGCATCGCCGCGTGCCTCGTCGTGACCTTCCTTCCCTCCCGACGCCGCGCTCCGCACGCGGCGTCGGCGCACACGCCACCCGAACCGCAGCCCGATCCTGCGCCCGCCCAGGAGGACGCCCGATGAGCGCCACCCCCATCTCCAGCACCCCGATCCTGCGCACCGTTCTGGTGTGGTCCGGGACGGTGACGGCGATCCTCGCGGTCGTCGGCGCCGTCGTCGGATTCCTCGTGGCGGGCGCGGACGGTCTGTGGAGCGCCCTCGCCGGTGTGCTCATCGCGGCCCTTTTCCTCGGAATCACCGCTGCCAGCATCCTGATCGCCAACCGGTGGTTCGGCGACGCGCTCTACGTGCCGATCTTCTTCGGCATCGTCCTGGGCGGATGGATCCTGAAGTTCGCCGTGTTCCTCATCGCGCTCTTCGTGCTGCGCGACCAGCCCTGGATCGTGGGCCCGGTGTTCTTCCTCGCGCTCGTCGCGAGCGTGCTGGCATCGCTCGTCATCGACGTCGTCGTCCTCATGAGGATGAGGGTGCCGCACGTGAGCGATGTGGAGCTTCCGACCGACGCGGATGCCGGCGACCGACGGGACGACGCCCCCGGCGCGTCCTGAGCCTTGCCGCTCGCGGATTCAGCGTGCTCACAAGTTTGATAGGCTGAACGAGCGCCCGCCCGCTCGCCTTGTGAGCGCTTGCGGAGTGACGCTCACCGACCATCGTCGCAACGGTCTTTACCGGTGCCCCGAAGCTGGAGCCAGCGCTGTCTATACATGCTGCGACCCTGATCGCCCCCTTTGCCGCGGACGAACCGCCCGTGTTCCACGGACCCTCGGTCGACGAGTTCTTCCCTGAGATCCTCTTCAACGCGTTCGGTGTCGTCCCGATCACGCGCATCCACCTGATCCAGTTCCTTGCGACCGTCGCCGTCGTTCTGATCTTCTGGCTCGGCACCCGCCGCATGCGCGTGGTCCCCGGCCGGTTCCAGAGTCTCGTCGAGATGGGCCTGGACTTCGTCCGCGTCAACATCGGCGAGGACCTGCTGGGCAAGAAGGACGCCCAGCGCTTCCTGCCGATCCTCACCACGATCTTCTTCATGGTGCTGTTCATGAACATCACGGGCATCATCCCGTTCCTGAACATCGCCGGAACCAGCATCATCGCGGTGCCGCTGACGCTCGCCGTCGTGAGCTACGTCACGTTCATCTACGCCGGCATCAAGAAGAGCCCGGGGAACTTCTTCAAGAACTCGCTGTTCCCGTCGGGCGTGCCGTGGCCGATCTACATCATCGTGACGCCGATCGAGCTCATCTCGACCTTTATCATCCGGCCGGTCACGCTGACGCTGCGACTCCTGATGAACATGATGGTCGGCCACCTGCTGCTGGTCCTGTTCTTCGCCGCGACGCAGTTCTTCATCGTCGACCTCGGCGGCTGGTGGACGGTGCTCGGCGCGGGCAGCCTCGCATTCGGCTTCGTCTTCACCCTGTTCGAAATCCTGGTGGCCGTCCTCCAGGCGTACGTCTTCGCTCTTCTCACCGCGGTCTACATCCAGCTCGCGGTCGCCGAAGAGCACTGATACGGGACGGCCGGAAGGCCGCCCACAACCGAAAGGAAACACCCCCGTGGACGCAACTACGGTTCTCGCAGAGCTCAGCGGCAACGTCGCGACGATGGGCTACGGTCTCGCCGCGATCGGTCCCGCGATCGGCGTGGGTATCGTCGTCGGCAAGACCATCGAGGGCGTGGCACGCCAGCCCGAGCTCGCCGGCCGCCTGCAGGTGCTCATGTGGATCGGTATCGCCTTCACCGAGGCGCTCGCCTTCATCGGCATCGCGACCTACTTCATCTTCGTCTGATCGCCGATACACAGTCCTAAGGAGACAGGATGCTGAACGCTCTTGTCGCGTACGCCGCGGAAGAGGGGGAGACTCACAACCCTCTGCTCCCCGCCTGGTACGACATCATCTGGTCGTCGGTGTGCTTCATCGTCATCCTCGTCATCTTCTGGAAGGTCGCCCTTCCCCGGATGAAGAAGCTGCTCGACGAGCGCTCAGCGGCGATCGAGGGCAACATCGCCAAGGCCGACGAGGCCCAGCGCAAGGCCGAGGCGGCGCTCGAGGAGTACACCGCGCAGCTCGCCGAGGCGCGCAAGGAGGCCGGTGAGATCCGCGACGCCGCCCGTGAGGACGGCAAGAAGATCGTCGCCGAGGCCAAGGAGAACGCCGCGGCGGAAGCCACGCGTCTGACGACGACCGCACATGCTCAGATCGAAGCCGAGCGCCAGACAGCACTCGTGTCGCTGCGCAGCGAGGTGGGCACGCTCGCCCTCGACCTCGCCGGCGGCGTGATCGGCGAGACGCTCTCCGACGACAAGAAGGCTCAGGCCGTCGTCGATCGCTTCCTCGCCGAGCTCGAGGAGTCCGAAGGGGCGAAGGCGTAATGGGCAGCGCGTCCACTCAGGCCCTGGCGGCGACGACGGCGGCGCTGCGCGCCGCGTCGGGCGTCGACCTCGACGTCGCCGGCGAGCTGTTCGCCGTCGCGCGCGCCGTGGGCGACTCGTCGCAGCTGAGCGGCGCGCTCGCCGACTCCGCCGCGCCGGCCGAGGCTCGCCGTCAGGTCGTCGCCGACGTGTTCGGCAAGTCCGTGAAGCCCACGACGGCGTCGCTGCTGACGACCGCCGTCGAGCAGCGCTGGTCCTCGTCCGACGATCTCGTCGACGGCATCGAGGAGCTCGCGGTGCGGGCAGCGTCGGTCGCCGATCCGAACTCCGACGTCGAGGCCGAGCTGTTCGCCCTCACGCGGACCGTGGCGGACAACCCGGAGCTCGAGCTCGCGCTGGGGCGCCGCCTGGGCGACTCTGCCGCCAAGGGCACGCTCGTCGAGACGCTGCTGAAGGGTCGCGCGAGCGCGGGCGCGACGCTGATCGCGGCATCCCTCGTCCGCCAGCCCCGCGAGCGGCGCATCCGTCAGCTGCTGACGCGCGCGACGGACATCGTCGCCGACCAGCGCAACCGCGCCGTCGCGACTGTCGTGGCCGCGGCGCCGCTGAGCGCCGCGCAGAACGAGCGGCTCACCGCGGCGCTGTCCAAGCGGTACGGAACCCCGGTGTCGCTGAACACCATCGTGGACCCGACGGTCGTGGGCGGCGTGCGCGTGCAGATCGCGGACGACGTGATCGACGCGAGCGTGTCGGCGCGACTGGCCGACCTCCGTCAGCGGCTCGCCGGCTGACACAGACTTCCCGGGCGGGGCCGAGACAGGAACCGCGCGGAGCTTTCGGGGCCGAGGCCCCATGAACGAAGGAAAACAATGGCAGATCTCTCTATCAGCCCCGACGTCATCCGTGACGCGCTGAAGGACTTCGTCGCCGCTTACGAGCCCACCGGGGCTGCGGCCACCGAGGTCGGCACCGTCGTCGACGCCGCGGACGGCATCGCCCACGTCGAGGGCCTGCCCGGTGTCATGGCGAACGAGCTCGTGACGTTCGCGGACGGCACCAGCGGCCTCGCACTGAACCTCGACGAGCACGAGATCGGTGTCGTCGTCCTCGGCGAGTTCTCCGGTGTCGAGGCCGGCCAGCAGGTCACCCGCACCGGCGAGGTGCTCTCGGTCGCCGTCGGCGACGGCTACCTCGGCCGTGTCGTCGACCCGCTCGGCAACCCGATCGACGGACTCGGCGAGATCGCCACCGTCGGCCGCCGCGCCCTCGAGCTCCAGGCGCCGGGCGTCATGCAGCGCAAGAGCGTGCACGAGCCGCTGCAGACCGGCATCAAGGCCATCGACGCGATGATCCCGGTCGGCCGCGGCCAGCGTCAGCTCATCATCGGCGACCGCCAGACCGGCAAGACCGCCATCGCGATCGACACGATCATCAACCAGAAGTCCAACTGGGAGTCGGGTGACGTCGAGAAGCAGGTGCGCTGCATCTACGTCGCGATCGGCCAGAAGGGCTCGACGATCGCGGCCGTGAAGGGCGCGCTCGAAGACGCCGGCGCGCTGGAGTACACGACCATCGTCGCGGCTCCTGCGTCCGACCCCGCCGGCTTCAAGTACCTCGCGCCGTACACCGGCTCGGCCATCGGCCAGCACTGGATGTACGAGGGCAAGCACGTCCTGATCATCTTCGACGACCTGTCGAAGCAGGCCGAGGCGTACCGCGCCGTGTCGCTCCTCCTCCGCCGCCCGCCGGGCCGCGAGGCCTACCCCGGTGACGTCTTCTACCTGCACTCGCGTCTGCTCGAGCGCTGCGCGAAGCTGTCCGACGAGCTCGGCGCCGGCTCGATGACGGGTCTCCCGATCATCGAGACCAAGGCGAACGACGTCTCGGCGTACATCCCGACCAACGTGATCTCGATCACCGACGGCCAGATCTTCCTGCAGTCCGACCTGTTCAACGCCAACCAGCGTCCCGCGGTCGACGTGGGCATCTCGGTGTCGCGCGTCGGCGGCGACGCCCAGGTGAAGTCGATCAAGAAGGTCTCCGGCACGCTCAAGCTCGAGCTCGCCCAGTACCGCTCGCTCGAGGCGTTCGCGATGTTCGCCTCCGACCTCGACGCGGCGTCCCGTCGCCAGCTCGCCCGCGGTGCGCGCCTCACCGAGCTGCTCAAGCAGCCGCAGTACTCGCCGTACCCGGTGGAGGAGCAGGTCGTCTCGATCTGGGCCGGCACCAACGGCAAGCTCGACTCGATCGAGGTCGAGGACGTGCTGTCGTTCGAGCGCGAGCTGCTCGACTACCTGCGTCGCAACACGACGATCCTCGACACCCTGCGCGACACGAACGTGCTCGACGACGACACCGTCGCCGAGCTCACGAAGCGGACCGACGACTTCATCCTCGAGTTCCAGGCCGGCAAGGGCCAGGCCATCGGCAAGCCGGGCCACGAAGAGGTCGCGGTGGCCGAGGCGGACGACGTGAACCAGGAGAAGATCGTCAAGGGTCGCCGCTAAGGCGGGCCTGGGTCACAACCATGGGCGCACAACTCCGGGTCTACAAGCAGAAGATCAGTTCTGCTCAGACGACCAAGAAGATCACGAAGGCGATGGAACTCATCGCGGCTTCGCGCATCCAGAAGGCGATGGCGCGTGTGCGCGCGTCCTCGCCCTTCGCGCGGGCCGTGACGCGTGCCGTCTCCGCCGTGGCGACGCACTCCAACATCGACCACCCGCTGACCGTCGAACGCGAGACCATCCGCCGCTCCGCGGTCGTGATCTTCACGTCCGACCGCGGTCTGGCCGGCGCGTTCAACTCGCAGATCCTCCGCGAGGGTCTCGAGCTCGCCCAGCTGCTCCGGCAGCAGGGCAAGGAGCCGGTGTTCTACCTGATCGGGCGCAAGGCCGTCGGGTACTTCCAGTTCCGTCGCATGGAGAGCGCGGCCGAGTGGACGGGTGACACCGACACGCCGCACTTCACCACGGCCGAGGAGATCGCCGCCACCCTGCTCGACGCGTACGACCGCGGCGGCGAGGAGAACGGCGTCGACGAGATCCACCTCGTCTACAACCGCTTCGTCAGCATGATGACGCAGTCGCCCGAGACGGTGCGCCTGCTTCCGCTCGAGGTCGTCGAGGCCGAGGAGCAGTCGTCGGCCCAGGTGTACCCGCTCTACGAGTTCGAGCCGGACGCCGAGACCGTGCTCGACGCGCTGCTGCCGGTGTACATCCAGAGCCGCGTCTTCAACGCGCTGCTGCAGTCGTCGGCCGCCAAGCACGCCGCGACGCAGAAGGCGATGAAGTCCGCCAGCGACAACGCCGACAAGCTCATCACCGACTACACGCGCCTGCGCAACAACGCGCGCCAGGCCGAGATCACGCAGCAGATCGCCGAGATCGTCGGCGGCGCCGATGCCCTTTCCTCGGGCAAGTAGCGCGCATCAGACCACACGAAAGAGAAGAAGCCATGAGCCTCACCGCTGACAAGACCGAGACGGCGGTCGTCGGGCGCGTCGCCCGCGTCACCGGCCCCGTCGTCGACATCGAGTTCCCGCACGACTCGATCCCCGACATCTACAACGCGCTGAAGACGACGATCGTGATCGGCGACGAGTCGACCGAGATCACGCTCGAGGTCGCTCAGCACCTGGGCGACGACCTCGTCCGTGCCATCTCGCTGAAGCCGACCGACGGCATGGTCCGCGGCCAGGAGGTGCGCGACACCGGCGGCCCGATCACGGTCCCCGTCGGCGACGTCACCAAGGGCAAGGTGTTCAACGTCACGGGTGACGTGCTGAACGGCGTGCCGGGCGAGACCATCGAGGTCACCGAGCGCTGGGGCATCCACCGCAAGGCGCCCGCGTTCGACCAGCTCGAGTCGAAGACCGAGATGTTCGAGACCGGCATCAAGAGCATCGACCTGCTCACCCCGTACGTCCAGGGTGGAAAGATCGGCCTCTTCGGCGGTGCCGGCGTCGGCAAGACCGTCCTCATCCAGGAGATGATCCAGCGCGTCGCGCAGGACCACGGCGGTGTGTCGGTGTTCGCCGGTGTCGGTGAGCGCACCCGTGAGGGCAACGACCTCATCGGCGAGATGGAGGAGGCGGGCGTCTTCGACAAGACCGCCCTCGTCTTCGGCCAGATGGACGAGCCGCCGGGGACGCGTCTGCGCGTCGCCCTGTCGGCCCTGACGATGGCGGAGTACTTCCGCGACGTGCAGAAGCAGGACGTGCTGCTCTTCATCGACAACATCTTCCGCTTCACGCAGGCCGGTTCCGAGGTCTCGACGCTGCTCGGCCGCATGCCGTCCGCGGTGGGCTACCAGCCGAACCTCGCCGACGAGATGGGCGTGCTCCAGGAGCGCATCACCTCGACGCGCGGTCACTCGATCACCTCGCTGCAGGCGATCTACGTCCCCGCCGACGACTACACCGACCCGGCGCCGGCCACGACGTTCGCGCACCTCGATGCGACCACCGAGCTCTCGCGCGAGATCGCGTCGAAGGGTCTCTACCCGGCCATCGACCCGCTGACCTCGACGAGCCGCATCCTCGACCCGCGCTACATCGGCGAGGACCACTACCGTGTGGCCACCGCCGTGAAGCAGATCCTCCAGAAGAACAAGGAACTGCAGGAGATCATCGCGATCCTCGGTGTCGACGAGCTCTCCGAAGAGGACAAGATCGTCGTCTCGCGCGCGCGCCGCATCCAGCAGTTCCTGTCGCAGAACACCTACATGGCGAAGAAGTTCACCGGTGTCGAGGGTTCAACGGTCCCGATCAAGGAGACCATCGAGTCGTTCGACGCCATCGTCAAGGGTGACTTCGACCACGTCGCCGAGCAGGCCTTCTTCAACGTCGGCGGCATCTCCGACGTCGAGGAGCAGTGGGCGCGCATCCAGAAGGAGAACGGCTGACATGCCGCTCAAGGTGAGCCTCGTCTCCGCGGACGCGGAGGTCTGGTCGGGTGAGGCCTCGCTCGTCGTCGCCAAGACCGTCGAGGGCGAGATCGGCTTCATGACCGGTCACGAGCCGGTGCTCGCGATCCTCGCCGAGGGTCAGGTGCGAATCACCGAGACCTCGGGCACCAAGATCGTCGCCAACGCGCAGGACGGCTTCCTGTCGATGGAAGGGGACGACCTCACGATCGTCGCCGGAAACGCCGCGCTGATCTCCTGATCCACCACCACTCGCACTCGGCCGATCCCTTCGGGGATCGGCCGAGTCGTTTCCCCGGCCGCGTCGAGCCCGAGCCTTCTCCCGGAGCGTCATGCTGATCCTTCTCCCGCCGTCCGAGACGAAGCGGACGGGCGGCAGGCCGGCACCGCTGCACGTGGGCGGGCTGACGCTGCCGCGGCTGACGCCGCAGCGCGAAGCGGTGATCAACGCACTCGTCGCCTTGTCCGCCGACGCGGACGCGGCCGCGCGGGTGCTCAAGCTGGGCCCGACCCAGCGGGGTGAGATCGCCGTGAATGCGGGGCTGCGCGACGCCCCCACGATTGCCGCGATCGACCGCTACACGGGCGTGCTGTACGACGCGCTGGACGCGGCATCCGTTCCTGCCGCCGGTCGGCGCTGGCTGGGCACGCACGTGCTGCTGCACTCCGCTCCCTTCGGGCCGGTGGGAGCTCTCGACGCGATTCCCGCCTACCGGCTCGGCCCCTCGACGTCGCTCCCGGGCATCGCGTCGCTGAAACGCGTCTGGGCGGATCCGGTGACCGCGGCGATCGAGGAGCTGGCGCCGCGCTTCGTGCTCGACCTGCGCTCCGAAGCGTACGTCGGTCTCGGCCCGGTGCCGTCGTCCACCGCCTCGCGCTACGTGCGCGTCGTGAGCGAGGGAGCCGACGGAGCCGTCCGCGCACTCAACCACTTCAACAAGCACGCAAAGGGCGCGCTCGTGCGCCGGCTCGCCGAGGAGCGCCCGCGCATCTCGTCGGCGGCGGGATTCGTCCGTTGGGCGGATGCCGCCGGCCTGCGCGTGCGCGAGACCGGGGCCGGCGAGCTCGAGCTCTTCGCCTAGCTCGGCTGCACCGGGGTCCGCACGGCGGCGAACCTGTTGCGGCGGCGCAGCGCGAATCCGAGGCGCTCGTAAGCCGCGATCGCACCGACGTTGGACGCTGCGGCGTGGAGCAGCGCGCGGTCGCCGCGCTCCTGGATGTGGAAGGCGACGTCGAGCACGAGGCGCGACGCGAGTCCCTGCCGTCGGTGGTCGGCGTCGACGGCCACGGCGCTGATCTCGGTCCAGCCCTCGGGCTGCAGACGCTCGCCGGCCATCGCGATGAGCCGCCCGTCGCGGCGGATGCCGACGTACCGGCCGAGCTCGTACGTGCGCGGCCGGAACGGCCCGGGCTGGTTGCGTTCGACGATCGCCAGCATGTCGGCAGCGTCCTCGGCCCCGAGCAGGATCGCCTCGGGGTCGGGGCGCGGCTGGAGCGCGTCGGTCTCGACGAGCTGCACGCCCTCGCCCTGCCCGACCACCTCCCACCCGTCGGGAATCTCGCCGTCATACCCCGACAGCCCGATCTCGGTGCCGGGGCCGACGAGGTCGACGAGCGCCGGCCAGACGCGGGGATCGTCCCAGGTGCGCACCGCGACGAACGGCGCGACGTCCTCGGGGTAGCGGCGGACGAGGTCGTTGCCGATCGCGAACTTCGCGTGGGGCCCGGTCAGGGCGTGCCAGGGGGCGTTGTCGAGCACGGTGGCGTCGGCATGGGGGGCGTCGAGGATCGTGGCGGGCGCGAGATCAGGCATCCGTCCACTCTGCCCCCGCGTTGCGGGACCTGCAAACGGCGCCTGTCACGGCGCGCAATGCGCCCCGGATCCGCCGCGCCGCGTCGCGGTGGCCCGGCGGATCCGCTCGTTCAGCGCCGGGTGTGCTCCGCCGTACGCTCGGTGTTCTCGGCGATCGCGATGAGGGCGACGACGGCCTCGATGATGAACCGCAGCAGGATGATCGCGAGGAAGGTGAGGACGGGCACGACGATGATGGTCGCGACCAGGCCGCTGATGCCGGCGCCGACGTCGAACCACATGATGGAGATTGCGCCGATGAGCCCGCTGACGAAGTAGACGATGAACCCGATCGCGATCGCGATCAGGCCGACGAAGTAGAACACGCTCGCGAGACGACGGGTGATGAAGGTGCGGAACGACAGGTCGAACAGCGCGGCGAAGAATCCCTTGCCGACCTCGCTGCTCTCGCCGCGGACCGTCGGGACGCCGGTGTCGTCGGGGTCGGCGCCGCGCGCGGCGTCTGCCGCCGACTGCGGCGGCAGGGGCGGGGGAGTCGGAGCGGACGGAGTCTGGTCGGTCATGGCGGCCCTTCGGTCGGAGTTGTTGCTCAGGCTATCCACCGGCGCTCGAGGTGGCCATCCCCTCGATTTGACGTCAATGCTGACAGGCGGCTGAGAGCGTCGCTAGCATGTGTCCAGCGGAGCAGGGGCTCCGCGGGCGCGCCCGACGCGTCGCGAATCGACTCTCTCGGAGGTCGCTCCACCATGACCATGGACTACAACGACGGCAGCGGGGCAGGGGCGCTCATCGCCTGGCTCGTCCTCGCGCCATTCTTCTTCCTGCTCGCGATCGCCGGCTACGTCATCGGCTCGTGGTTCCTGATGAAGGTGTTCGACAAGGCGGGCGTGCAGGGACGCTGGCGCGCGTGGGTGCCGGTGTACAACACCCTGATCTTCGTGAAGCTCGGCGACCTCAACCCGTGGTGGCTGCTGGTGCTGTGGGGCGGCGGGATCGTGCTCGGGTGGGTGCCGGTGCTCGGCTCCCTCATCGGCCTCGCCGCATTCCTCTACACGCTCCTGGCCGCCTGGCGCGTGGGTCTGAAGCTGCAGAAGGAAGCCGTCTGGCTCATCCTCTACTTCTTCCTCGCGATCGTCTGGCTCGGCATCAACGCCTTCGACCGCTCGCGCTGGAACACCGCGATCCCCGCGGCGCCGTGGGCGGGCAACTTCCTCGCCGACAAGACGGTGTGGTCGGGCATCCCGCCGCAGACGCCGGCCGCCGGCTACCCCGCCAACCCGGCCACCGCGCCCGGCTACGGCGCCCCCGCGGGCTACCAGCCGCCGGCCGGCTACACCGCGCCGCCGGCGCCGCCCGCCGGGTACACCGCGCCCCCTGCACCGCCCGC
>NZ_JAVFWO010000004.1 GCF_031085295.1 Microbacterium psychrotolerans
GCTGCCGCCGCCGTCGCGGCCGCAGCGGCCGCATCTCGGTGGGCGATCTCGGCCTCGCGCTGGGCGGCGGCGAGCCGCTCCGCCTCCTCGGCGGCGGCGAGCCGGCTCTCCGTCTCGTCGCGTCGCACGCGCGCGGGGTCGCGCCGCGCCGCGGCTTCGCGCTCCGTCTCGAGCTCCGCCTCGAGGCGCGCGAGCTCGGCGGGCACCTGGGCGCGCTGCGCGTCGAGGGCGACGACGTCGGCTTCGAGGCGCGCCGCCTCGGTCGAGGCATCCCTGACCTGTGCCTCGCCCTCGGCGAGGGCGGCCTCATGCGTGAGCGCGGCGGTCCACACGGCAAGTTCCCCGGTGAGGCGCTCCACGAGCTCGGCGAGGTCGGCGGCGACCTCCTCGCCGCTTCCGGCGGCGACACGCTGCCACGCCGCCTCCGCCGCCGTGACGGCGGCTTCGCTCGCCGCGGCCGCGTCGTCCGCTGCGAGCGCGGCTTCGAGCGGCGCCCGCAGCACCTCGGCCGCGCGGGCATGCTGCAGCCGCCGACGGTCGATCGCGATCTGCGCGCCGGCATCCTCGAGCACCGTGAGGCGTTCGTGCGCTCGGGCGAGCTCCTGCTGGGCCTTGGCCAGGGCGACCAGCTCCGCGTGGGCGGCCTCGGCGGCCGCGCGAGCCTCGTCGGCACTCGACCGTTCACGCCGGAGCGTGTCGAGGCGGTACGCGGCACGCTGCTCTCCCAGCTCGACCGCGGCACGGCGGGCCACCAGGTCGACCGGCGCCGCCGCCTCGCCATGCTCCGCCGCGACCGGCTCCTGCGCCGCGATGAGGCGCTCGGCCTGGTCGAGCAGGGTGCGCGCCCGTTCGCCGAGCGCGTCGAGCTCGTGCTGCGCGGCCTTGCTGCGCTCCCCCAGCTCGCGCGCGTACTCCTCGTAGCGCCGGGTCCCGAAGAGCGCGCGCAGCAGCGACTGGCGTTCGGCGCCGGAGGCGAGCAGGAACCGCGAGAACCGGTTCTGCGCGAGCAGGATCACCTGCTGGAACTGCTGGGCGTTGAGGCCCAGCACCTCGTCGAGCAGCAGGCCGACGTCGCGGGGCTTGCCCGCCCGACCGATCCAGTCGCCGTCGACGAGCTCCTCCAGCTCGGCGCGGGTCGGCTCGGTGGTGAGTCCCCCGCCGCGGCGGGACGGACGCTGATACTCCGGGGCGCGGGTCACCCGCCAGCGACGGTCGCCGACGGTGAACTCGAGACGCACCTCTGTCGGATCCTCCGGCTCGCAGTGGTCGCTGCGCAGCCGCTTGTCGCCCGACTCGTAGCGGGGGACGCTGCCGTAGAGCGCGAAGCAGACGCCGTCGAGGATGCTCGACTTGCCGGCGCCGGTGCGGCCGGCGATGAGGAAGATGCCGTCGCGCTCGAACGCCTCGAAGTCGACGCTCTGCCGTTCACGGAACGGCCCGAAGCCGGTGAGCTCGAGATGATGCAGCCTCACGCCGTGGCCTCCACGCGGGTGCGCTCGTCGAGCAGCTCGCCGACGAGCTCGGCCTCACGCTCCGACGCACCCTCCCCGTCGCGGACGTGGGCGAGGAACGCGTCGACGAGTTCGGCCTCGTTGCGCGCGGTCCGCACGCGCTGGGCGTAGGTGCGCGCGTCGTCGGTGCGGGCTGCCGCGGGCGCATGGCGGACCTCGGCGCAGTGCGGGAACCGCGCGAGAAGCCGGCGCATCGGGTCGCGCTGCGGCAGCGGGTCGGTGTACTCGGCGCGCACCCAGTCCCGGGCGTGCCCGGCGAAGCGCTCGTCGGCGAGCAGCTCGTCGAGCGTCGCCGTCAGCGTCACGAGGGTGCGGGGCACCGGCAGCGGCAGCCACTGCACCGTGGCGCCGTCGGCGGCGAGACCGTCGGCGTCGAGCTCGATGAGCCACGACCCGCGGGGCTTGTGCCCCTCGTCGAAGCTGTAGTGCAGAGGTGCTCCGGCGTACCGGACGCGCGGCGAGAGCTGCTGGCGGCCGTGGATGTGGCCGAGCGCCATGTAGTCGACGCCGTCGAAGGTCGCCAGTGGCACGATGTCGAGCCCGCCCTGCTGGATGTCGCGCTCGAGGTGCGGTGTCGGTTCCACGCCGGCGGCGAAGCAGTGCGCCACGGCGATCGACCGGCCGCCGCGTTGTGCCGCGTCGGCGCGCACGAGGTCCATCGCGTGGGCCAGCACGTCGGCCTGGGTGCGCACCCCCGGCCAGACCGTGCGCAGCAGCACCGGCTCGAGATATGGGATGCCGTAGACGTGGACGGGTCCGTGCTCGTCCGTGAGGGTCACCGGCGTCCCCACGGTCGCGGGCTCGGTGATCACGTGCACTCCGTCGCGCAGCAGCGCGGACTGGAACCCCAGTCGTGCGGCCGAGTCGTGGTTGCCGCTCGTGACGATGACCGTCGCACCGGCGTCGGCCAGGCCGAGCAGCGTGTCGGAGAGAAGCGTGTAGGCGCCTGCCGCCGGGGTCGCGGAGTCGAACACATCGCCCGCGACGATCACGAGGTCGACGTCGTGCTCGCGCACCTGCTCGACGAGGGAATCGAGCACGCGACGCAGCGCATCGAGCGTGGCGTGGCCGTGGAACGACCGCCCGATGTGCCAGTCCGAAGTGTGCAGGATCCGCATGCTCACACGGTACGTTCGCCCCCTGACATCCGTGGCGAGGCAGGCCGCACGGCGGCGAACCGCAGCCTTCCCGGTCGCCCGCCCTACGGGCGCGTACTCTCGATCCGTGTCCTTGCCCGAGGTCTGCGTCGTCTATCTGCTGCGGCGCGGTCCGACGGGCGCCGAGGTGCTCCTGGGCGACAAGCGCACCGGGCTCGGCCAGGGCAGGATCGTCGGCATCGGCGGCAAGCTCGACCCGGGTGAGTCCGCCGAGGAGGCCGCCGTGCGAGAGGTCATGGAAGAGGTCGGCGTGCGGGTGACGGCATCCGATCTCCACCTCGCCGGGACGATCGACTACCACTTCCCGACCCGGCCGGCCTGGTCGCAGCGCTCGACGGTGTTCGTCTGCCGACGGTGGGTCGGCGTGCCCGTCGAGACCGACGAGATCACGCCGCGCTGGTACCCGCTCGACGCCGTGCCGTACCCGCGCATGTGGGACGACGCCTCGCGGTGGCTGCCGGGCGTGCTGCGCGGCGGTGCGGTCGACGCCCGCTTCACCTTCGGCGCCGACCTGTCGACCGTGGTACTGAGCGCGGAGTGAAGGCCCGCGGCCGCCCACTACTCGGCGCCGGAACGCAGCGCGGGACCGCCGCTGCGCGGAGTGCCCGGCTCCGGGTCGGCGGGGCGCCCACCCGCCGAGGCCCCGTTCGTCGTATCGTGAAACATGGCGCACAACGCAGACACCGCACCCCGATCCACCGTCGTGGCGCTCGTCGGTTCCGACAGCGACGAGCTGCTGACGGGCCTGGCCGACGTTCCCGCCCTGGTCGCGCTGTCACTGCGCGAGGCGGGGCCCGCCGTCGCGGCGCACCTGGTCGCCTCCGTGTCGACCCCCTACGTGGTGCACGATGCCGATCCGCTCGAGCACGTCGCCGCCGCATGGGTGGAGCTGTACGAGGAGCGCTGCACCCTCGGCTCGCTCGAGACCGAGGTCGACCTGCTGCTGTCGCTGTTCGACTCCGGCGAGGCCGTCATGCCGGACTACTACGTCGTCGCGGGGCCCGAGGCGATCGAGGGCACCTGGCGGCACTGGTGGCTGGGCGCCCTGGCTCACCACGCGCCGTCCCGCGTCCTGCCGGTCGAAGCCTCCGGCTCGGCGCTGCGGGCACGCCTGCGGTCGCTCCCGGCGTCACGGCCGTGGCCGGAGCCGTCGGCATGGCTCCCGCATGTGCACTTCGACATCCCCGACCGCGTCGGACTGCGCGATCAGCCGGGCACCGCCTGACGTGCCGAGAGTCGAGGAGTTCGCGCACGGCGGCGCGACCATCATCGCCGAGCGCCGGGGTCACGGCGAGCGCGTGTACCTGCTCGTCCACGGCATCGGCATGGGCCGCGCCGTCTTCGCCGACCTCGCCCGCCACCTGGGCGATGGCGAGGTCATCGCGCTGGATCTCCCGGGCTACGGGGAGGCTCCCGAGCCCGCACGCGTGCTCACCATCGAGCGCATGGCCGATCTCGTGGCCGCCTATCTCCGCGAGCGGGTCGGCGTTCCCGCGGTCGTGGTGGGGCATTCGATGGGCGCGCAGATCGCGCTCGAGGTCGCGGTGCGCCATCCCGCGGTCGCCGACCGCATCGTCCTGGTCGGGCCCACCGTGGATCCCTCGGCCCGCACCGCGCCGAGACAGCTGTGGCGGCTGCTCCGCGACATCGCGGTCGAGAGTCCCCGCGTGATCGCTCTCGGCGCGCGCGAGTACGTGCACGCGGGCCCGCGGATCCGTGCGAAGTTCCGCGCCATGCTGACTCACCGTCCCGAGGACGTCCTCTCCCGCGCGCACGTGCCGGCGCTGGTGCTGCGCGGCGAGGACGACCTGGTGGCTCCGCAGGAGTGGTGCGCCCGGGTCGCCGAGAGCCTCCCCGACGGGCGCCTGGCGGAGGTGCCCGACCACGGTCACGAGACGATGATCCGGGATGCCGCGCCCGCCGCGCGCCTCATCCGGACGTTCGCCGGAGAGGCCTGAGTCCGGTCGCCGGACCGCCGCACTGCGACGGATTCCTGCCATCCGGCCGCGACGCGGCAATGTCGGAGCCCCCGCGTAGGTTCACTCTGTCGGAACCAACGGAGGAAACCATGTTCGCTGTATACGCCGCCGAACAGCAGTACCGCCACGACACCTGGACGAGGGAACGCGAGCACGCGCTCCTGGCGTCGATTCGCGAGCGGAAGCTGACCGCCACGCACCGGATGCCGTCGATCCCCGTCGTCGCGCGCCCCGCGCGCGTCGCGTGGCCGAGGCCGATCGGACTGCACACGGCCGAAGAGTGCACCACCGTGTGCGCGGTCGCCTAGCTCGTCAGCCGGCGCGCGGGTCCGGAGTCGCGGACCCGCGAGCGGCTGACGCCTGCTGCTCCGCCGTGCGGTCGCGTGCGACGGCATCCCCGATCATCTGACCGCCGCTGCGCAGCAGAGCGCGACGCCACGGAAGCGTGCCCTCGATCTCGATCTGGATCGACATGGACAGGATCGTGCGGATGAGGACGATGAGCCCCAGGATCGCGGCATCCTCGAGTGACGGCTTCGAGGTGATGGTGCGGATCAGGTCGGCAGCGACCAGCACCTCGAGCCCCAGCAGGATCGCGGCCCCGAGCGTGGTGCGCAACACCGTGAACGCGGCCTGTCCGCCCTCGTGCCGCGCGAGCGAGCGGGCGCCGAGCACGAGCGCGACCGCGAATCCGATGATCATCGCGGCGGCGCCGACCGCCTCGAACCCGACGGCGACGGCGGTGAACAACGCCTCCATCTGCACGCGCCCAGCCTAGGGCCGGGCGGTGCACGATGAGTCGCGGATCGCGGTCTCAGCCCGACGTGGCGCGTCCCGGCTCCGCCGGGCTGTCGGCATCCCCGGTGGACAACTGGCGCGCGAGCTCCTGGATGTCGTTGTCGGGAAGGTCCACCCCCGACTGGCTGAGGCGCTGGCGCAGCACCTCAGCGATCCTCTCCATCGGCTCGGTGCCGAGGTCGGAGCGCGTCTGCGCGACGATGCCCGCGACCTTGTCGACGTCGGAGGCGTTGTTCTGCGACATGGCCGGCAGACGCTGCTCCTGCTCGGTGCCGAGGCCCCCGGGGGTCTGCTGGGCCTGGCTGGCCGTCAACGTGTCGCGGCCCTCGTCGTGGCCGTGGTGGTCCTCGCCGTCCATGACGCCGATGCCCACTGCCTCGTGGCTCGGCTCGGCGGCCGGCGCGGCCGGGGGTTCGGCGCTCTGCTCGCTCGGCGGCGCTTCGTTCGCCGCGGGAGCGTCGCCCGCGTCGTGCGCCGGCTCGCTCATGGTGGGCGGCGCGGCGGGCGCCTCGTCGCGGACGGGCTCACCCGCACCGGGAGTGCCCTGCGCCCCGTCGGCGTCCCCGCGGTCGGGATAGTTCACGCCCGTCTGCTCGTACTCGTTGCCCGTCGTGCTCATCACGGCTCCTCGCCCTCGGTCGTGTCTGCCACCAGATCGGGATCGGCCCCCTGTCGGGCCGCCTCCCCCTCGACCGGGTCGTCGGGCTGCAGTGCGGCATCCGTCAGCAGGTCGGCTTCCGTCACCGCGGCGCTGCGCTCGCGCGACTCGCCGTGGCCCACTTCGTCCCAGCCGCCCCCGGGGTCGGCGTTGATCACACCCTCGGGCAGATCGTTCTGCGTAGACCGATCACGTTCCATCGGGTACTCCTCTCGTCCATCCCCAGCCTCCGTCACGGCGGAGCACGACGACATGGGCTTGACAAGAGGATCCGCCGCAGTCGGCGACCCCGCCGCTACGAACGCTGATTCAGGATGCCGCGGCGCGAGGGGTTCGCCTCGAACCAGTCCGCGACGTACCAGCACACCGGGACGACCTTCCGGTCGCCGCTCTGCTCGAGCTCCTCGATCGCCCGCTCGACCAGCGCGCCGGCGTAGCCGTGGCCGCGGAACGTCGGCACGGTGTAGGCGCGCGTCATGGCGACGGTACGGCCGTCGTCGCGGTAGTCGAGCACGCTGACCAGGTCGTCGCCGCGGTGCAGCGTGTACCTCGAGGCGTCCGTCTCTTTCTGGAAACGCAGCTCATTCACCCGCACAGGCTACGCCCGGCGGGGGCCGGCGGGACGCATCTCGACCCACGTTCCGGCGATCGCTCAGCGTGCACGCAGAAAGTGTCCGGCGGCCATCTTCCTCGAGCGGGGCCGACGCGACAGCACCGCCGCCATGGGGATTGAGCAATCTGTCACATTCCGAAACGATCGGGGCTCGGCATGCGTGCGATTTGACGTATTCCGACAAAGTCGGTCATAATCGGCCACATGACTGACAACGCGCTGTATCTGTCCGCCCGGGAGGCGAACAGGACTGCCGGCATGATGATGGCCGGTCGCGTTGCCATGTGTTGTCGAATGTGCCACTAGCACGGTGACCCCCGTCGGACTCCTCCTCCGCTTCTGAAAACGGATCGCACGGAGTCCCCCGAAGCACCGGTTTCGTGCGTCGATCACGCGCACCCGGATCCGCTTCGCACACCGCCCAACGTCGGGCACCGGCCTCCACAGGCCGACGGCCTCATCGCCTCCGACGATCCGGGCCGCAGCACATCCAACCCGGTTCCGCTCTCCGGGTTCCTCCCGCAAGGACCATCATCATGTCGACCACCGCTCTCCTCGACCGTCCCACCACCGCTCCCGTCCGCCACCTCCGCGCCGTGAACACGCCGGCCGCGGTCGAGGCGCCCGCCGCGCCGGCGGCCGACGCCCCGCAGGCCTCGCGCGCTCTTCCCGCCGGCACCGCACCGCGAGGCTTCGCCCTCTACGTCGGCCTCGACGAGGCCAAGGCCGCCGCGTCCGGCGTCAGCCTCGGCGTGATCGTCGACGCGCTGCGGCGCACGATCGCCGAGCTCGCGCCCTCCGCCGAGACCTACGCCACCGTCGCCCTCGCGCCGGTCGGAGCCGGCGGCCGCGACGTCGACGTCGTGCGCCTCGCCCTCCACGAGCCCTCTGCGGTCGCCCGCACCAAGCAGGAAGAGCCCGAGGACGAAGACCCGTCGACCGGCGGGGTGGTCGTCGACATCTCGCGCAAGCGCGTGCTCATCGACGGCGAGTCCGCGGCCTTCACCTTCAAGGAGTTCGAGCTGCTGCAGTACCTCGTGCTCCGCGAGGGCCGCACGATCGAGCGCACCGAGCTGGTCACCTCGCTCTGGCAGGGCACGACCGACGACGACGCTCCCGGCGAGCGCACCATCGACGTGCACGTGCGGCGCCTGCGCGCCAAGCTCGGCCGCTACGAGGACATCGTGCGCACCGTGCGCGGTGTCGGCTACCGGTTCGACCGCCACGCCGACGTCGTCATCCGCTACGGTCACGGCACCCCGTCGCCCGACCGCTTCTGAGCGCCGAGCCCTCGGCACGGATGTCGGAGGCCGGGGCGTAGGGTGGGCGGCATGACCACCTCGCTCTCGCGCATTCCTCGGGCGAGGGATGCCGAGCGCTTCGGTCAGCGAGCCGCCGCGGCCCGCGACCCGCGCCCGGACCCGGGCCGGCCACTCGAGACGGAGTACCGGCCGCGGCATCCCCTCGATCTTCGCCGCACCGTGCTGTACCAGCGGCGCGGTGCCGGCGATCCGACGATGACGGTCTCGGGATCGGTCATCTGGCGCGTGAGCCGCACGCCGGCGGGTATCGCCACCCTCGCGATCCGCGAGACCCATCCCGGCGTGATCCGCGGCGCCGCGTGGGGACCCGGTCGCGAATGGGCGCTCTCGCAGCTGCCCGCCCTGTGCGGCGCAGACGACGACGCGGCGGACTTCGATGCGAGCCGGCATCCGCTCATCGCCGACGCGCACCACCGCAACCCCGGCCTCCGCCTGTCGCGCACGGGTCTCGTGTTCGATGCGCTCGTGGGCGCGATCTTCGAGCAGAAGGTCACGGGCATGCAGGCCTTCGCCGCCTGGCGGCGCGTTGTGACGTGGTGCGGCGAACGCGCGCCCGGCCCCACACCGGCACCGATGTTCGCGCCGCCGACCGTCGACGGCTGGCAGCACGTCCCCTCGTGGGTCTGGCATCGCGCCGGGCTCGAGCCGCCTCAGTCCCAGACGATCGTGCGAGCGGCTCGCCGTGGCGATGCGATCGTGCGCACCGTGCTCGCCGCCGACGACGGCGAGGCCGTCGATCGTGTGCTCGTCAGCCAGCACGGCGTCGGCCCCTGGACCTCGGCCGAGACCCGCATCCGCGCGCTCGGCGACCCCGACGCCGTGAGCGTCGGCGACTACCACCTCGCCCACGAGGTCGGCTTCGCCCTCACCGGACACCGCGTCGACGACGACGGGATGCTGCGGCTCCTCGCCGCCTGGCCCGGTCAGCGCCAGCGCGTGATCCGGCTGATCGGCGCGAGCGGCGTGCGCGAGCCTCGCCGCGGACCGCGCCTGCACCCCCAGGACCACCGCGCCCGCTGACCGGCGCGTCGGCGGCCTGAGCGTGGCCGGGTGCTCACCGTCGCTGCGCGAGCCGCGCCGCGGGTCCTTGTGGATGTCGGAGGCCACGGCCACACTGGGACGCGCCACGCGGCCGGGCGCGGCATCCACCATCCACTTCAGGAGTTCGACATGCCCAGCCTCAACCCGTATCTGTCCTTCCGCAACGAAGCCCGCGAGGCCATGACCTTCTACCAATCCGTGTTCGGCGGCGACCTCGACATCTCGACGTTCGGCCAGTTCGAGGGCATGGTGCAGGACCCCGCCGAGAACGACCTCGTGATGCACGCGCAGCTCACCAGCCCCGACGGGTTCGTCCTCATGGGCGCCGACACGCCCACCGGCATGCCCTACGAGAAGCCCGCCGGCATCTCCGTATCGGTGAGCGGTGACGACGAGGCCGCGCTGCAGCGATTCTGGGACAAGCTCGCCGACGGGGGAACCATCACGATGCCCTACGACACACCGCCGTGGGGCGGCCGGTTCGGCATGCTCACCGACCGCTACGGCATCGACTGGATGATCGCGGTCAACGCGCAGCAGTCCTGAGCGGACGACCGGACCCCGGCGCGCCGCCGGGGTCCGGTCTCAGGTTGCAGCGCCGCCCTCCCACGGGCGGGAGCGGGCGGCGGCGTCAGGCGTAGGCGCTGTCGTCGATGGTCGACGGCGCGGGCCCGAGCGAGTCGAGTTCGGTCCACAGATCGTCGGGCACGGGCGTCGCGGCGAGCTCGTCGAGTTGCGTGAGGCGGTGCGCCGACGACAGCCCCACCACGGTCGAGTCGACCAGGGGCGACCGCAGGGAGTAGTGCAGCGCCACGGCAGGCAGGCTCACGCCGAACGACACGCAGACGCGTTCCAGTCGCGAGACCCACTCCTGCAGCTCGGGCGTCGCGGGCCGGTAGCCGTACATCGCGCCCTCGCGCGGGCCGGTGGCGAGGATGCCGGCACCGAAGGGCGCCGCGTTGAACACCGTCATCCCCCGCTCGTGCGCGTCCGCGAACACCGGCGCAGCGGAGCTGTCGACGACCGTGAAGCGATTGTGCACGAGCACCGCATCGAAGACGCCGGTGCCGACGTAGCGGGCCATGAGGCCGACGGGCCCGGCGGCGACGCCGATGGCGTCGACCCGGCCCGACTCGCGCAACTCGATGAGTCCCTCCACCGCGCCGCCCTGCGCCATCGCCTCGTCGAACGTCGCTGTATACGGGTCGTGGAGGTGCAGGAGCGGAAGGCGGTCGACGCCCAGGCGGGCCACGGTCTCGTCGAACGAGCGCAGCACCCGTTCCCGATCGAACGCGCCCGTCTCGGGATCGCAGTCGACCTTCGAGATGACGCGGGTCGCGGCATCCGGCCCGATGCGGACGATCGCGAGGCCGAGCACCGCCTCCGAGCGTCCGCCCGCGTAGTTGTTCGAGGTGTCGAGGAACGCGTGCGTGCTCGCGAAGAGCTGCTCCGCGAAAGCGACGGCGCTCTCCTCCTCGGGTGAGCCCGGGACGGTGTCGCGTCCGAGGCCGGAGGTGCCGAGGGTGAGCGGGCTGACGTTCAGGGTCATGGCATCCGTTCCGTGTACGTGGTCGTCGACGTCCAACCTACCGAGAGCATGACGGTCGAAGCGCCCGTGTCGCCTGTCGGGCCCTAGGCTTTCGACATGACCACGACACGCAAGGGCTGGACGCGCGGGCACTCGGGCTGGGCGCTCGGGACGGCGCTGCTGTTCACGCTGGGGATCGTCTTCGGACTGATCTGGGGCAGCGTCCTGCTGGGCGTCGTTCTCGCCGCCGCGGTGTCGATCGGCTGGCTCATGGCCTACGAGTCGTGGCGCGGGCGCAGCGTCGGGCTCGAGAACCGCGACGACGACGGCGCACAGCTCTAGCGCGACCGCGCGGCGTCGCCGACGCCCCTACCCCTCGTGCCCGCGGCGTCGTATCGTGAGCGCCAGGAGGTGGTCCGCATGCAGGCGAGCGTCGGCGACCGCGTGGTGATCCACGGTCGCGTCGTAGGAGCGGCGGAGCGCGCCGGCGAGGTCATCGAGGTCCGAGGCGGCGGCGAGAGTCCGCTGCTGGTCGTGCGCTTCGACGACGGCCACGAGGCGATCCTGTCGCCGGGAAGCGACTGCGAAGTCCGGCACGCGTCCTGAGTCGCGCGCCGGACTCCGTCAGTCGACGGCGAGGTTCAGCCGAGCAGTTGGGGTCGCTGGAACTCCTCGCCCCGCACATGCTCGGCGAGGAAGGCGAACACGGTCTCGTACCAGATCACGGCGTGCTGGGGCTTGAGCACCCAGTGGTTCTCGTCGGGGAAGTACAGGAAGCGGTGCGGCATCCGACCGTCCGCGTCGGCGTGGTGCTCGGCCAGCTCCGACCACAGCCGCAGCCCCTCGCCGATCGGCACGCGGTAGTCCTTGTCTCCGTGCACGACGAGGAGCGGCGTGCGGACGTCGCGCACGAACCGGTGCGGTGAGTGCTCGACCATCGCCTCGGGCGTGAAGATCCGCTGCCAGTACTCGGAGCTGTCGGTGGTGCCGGCGAACTGATCGAGCGCCCACAGGCTGGCGTGCGTCACGATCGCGCGGAAGCGGTCGGTGTGACCGGCGACCCAGTTGGCCATGTAGCCGCCGAACGAGCCGCCCATCGCTGCCGTACGGGTCTGGTCGATGTCGTCGCGAGCCTCGACGGCGTCGGTGATCGCGAGAAGGTCGGTGTAGGGCTTGTGGCCCCAGCTGTTCCAGCCGCGAGCGATGAAATCGAGGCCGTAGCCGGTCGACAGCGCCGGGTCGGGGAGCAGCACCGCGTAGCCTCGCGCCACCGCGAGCAGTGGCGCCCAGCGCCAGCTCCAGGCGTTCCAGCTGTTGAGCGGACCGCCGTGGATCCACAGCAGCAGCGGCGCCGGCGCCTCGGCCGATGCGCCGTCGGGCAGCAGCAGCCAGCCGCGCACGCGAGCGCCGTCCTCGGCCGTGGTGTCGACCTCGGTGATCGAGCCCGGTGCGCGAGGAGTCGTCGCCGGCGTGGCGAGCGCGATGACCGTGCCGTCGCCCGAGATGCGGACCGGATGCGGCGGCACGACCCAGGAGGAGCGCAGGGCGACGAGGTCGCCCGTGCCGCGATCGACGAGCACGTTGGAGTACGCGAAGTCGTCGTCGGTGAGCCGCTCGGGCGCACCGCCGTCGAGCGGGAGGCGGAACACCGGTCCGCGGCCGTCGTCGTCCGCGGTGGCGATGAGGGCGGAGTCGTCGGCGGCGAACGCGAACGACGACGCCCAGCGGTCCCAGTCGGCGGCGATGCGGCGGGCGCCGGAGCCGTCGATGTCTGCGACCCACACCTCGTAGTCCGTCGGGGCGACCGGACTGCTCTTGACCGTGCGGAGATAGGCGATGAGCGTGCCGTCGTGGCTGACGGCGGGCATCTCGTAGTCGACGTCGACCTCGTCGAACAGCGTCGTGCGCTCGCCCGTCGCCGTGTCGATGGCGACGATCACGCGCCGGCCGGCGCGCTGCTCGCGATGCTCGATCGACGCGATCAGGGTGGTGCCGTCCGGGGTGAGGGCCGCCTCCGCGTGGTCGGCCGAGCGCCCGGGCTTCGGCGTGAGGTCGCGCGGGCGGGGCAGCGTGGCGGGGTACGGCTTCTCCTCCGCGGAGGATGCCGAAGCGTCGGCGCCGGGGACGGCATCCTTCACCGCCTCGGCGGCCTGCTCCTGTTCCGCCGCGGCCTCCGCGACCTCGGCGGCGATGGTGTCTTCGAGCGCGTCGACGTCGATCGAGAGCAGGTGCGGCTCCGCGGGGCCGAGGTCGTGATCCCAGAAGCGCACGGGATAGGTGTCGTGCAGGATGGCCGACACCTTCTTCTCCTTGCGCCTGCCGCGCAGGGAGGCCTCGCTCTCGAGCGTGTCGGCCCCCGGAAGGAGGGACGCCGAGATCACGAGGCGGTCGGACGCCTCGGCCGTCGCGGCGATGCCGTCGACGCCGCCGGCGAGCCGCGTCACGGGACGCGCTTCGCCGCCGGCCGCCGGCAGCAGCCACAGCTGACCGGACTCGTCGTCGGCGTCGCCTTCGGAGTCGGGACGCGCGGACACGAACAGGATGTCGCCGCTCGCGGTGAACGCGGCGCCCGCCTCGCCCTTGGCCGATCGCGTCAGCCGTCGGGGCGCGCCCCCACCGTCCGCCGGCACAGCCCAGAGCGCGCGCTCATAGCCCGTGCCGTCCTTCTTGAGCGCCGCCACGGTGAGCACGGCGGTCTGCCCGTCGGGAGAGAGGGCGAGGGCCTCGACGCGAGGGAGCGCGATGTAGTCGGCCAGCGAATCGAAGGGAGTGGAGTCGGTGGGGGTCGTCGCCATGGCTCCACGCTAACCGACCCCCATCAGGCGAAGGAACGCCTCCGTCGCGCCTGCGGGATGAGGCGGTCGAGAGTGCGCATGATGGAGACATCGGTCGCCGGGAGGAGTGAGGTCATGAGAGTCGCGGTCGCGGGAGGCACGGGTGTCGTCGGAAGCCGGGTCGTCGAGGCGTTGCGAGCGGACGGGCACGACGCCGTCGCGCTGAGTCGGCGCACCGGGGTCGACCTCTCCACCGGAGACGGTCTCGATGCCGCCGTCGCGGGCGTCGACGCGGTCGTCGACACCTCGAACGTGTCGACGCTGTCGGCCGACGCCGCGATCCGCTTCTTCCAGACCGCGACCGGCAACCTCGTGTCGGCCTCCGCGCGGGCCGGCGTCCCTCACCTCGTGCTGCTCTCCATCGTCGGGATAGATCGGATGGCGCACGACTACTACGCCGGCAAGCTCGCGCAGGAGCGTGTGGTCGAGGCGTCCCAGGTGCCGTGGACCATCCTGCGGGCGACCCAGTTCCACGAGTTCGCAGGGCAGCTGTTCGACCGCGCCAAACTCGGGCCCCTGCACCTCGCCCCGCGGGCGCGCGTGCAGCCGATCGCAGCACGGGACGTCGGGGCGCGTCTTGCCGCGCTCGCGACCGGCGCACCGCAGGGCCGCACCGCGGATCTCGCCGGGCCGCGCGAGGAGGCCATGGATCAGATGGTGAAGGCGTACGCGCGGCGCACAGGCCATCGTGGATGGGTCCCTTCGGTGAGCCTGCCGGGAGCGCAGATGAAGGCGATGCGCGCCGGCCTCGCCCTGCCGGGGAGCGACGCGGTGCTGACGACGCAGACCTTCGCGGACTGGTTGAGCGATCTGAACTGACGCGCGGGTATCTGCGGACCCTCTCGACCCCTCTGCCCGATCGGACGCGGTGCGCTCGTCGTGCTGCCGCCGTGAGCGGCTCGGGCGCGTACTCTCCCCCGAGCGGACCCGGGCCGCTCGTACCCCTCTCTCGAATCTGCCGGGTGCGGCGGATACCCTGGGTGTGAGTCGGCTCCGGGGCGCCGTGCCACACATGCGCAGGAGGATCCGTGAGACTCGCCATCGCCGGCGGCACTGGGATGACGGGCGAGCACGTCGCCGCGATCGCCCGCGGGCGCGGCCACGACGTCGTCCTCCTGTCGCGGCGCACCGGGGTGGAGCTGCTGAGCGGCGCCGGTCTGGCGGGTGCGCTCGAGGGGATCGACGCGCTGATCGATGTCACGAACGTGGTGACGGCGAAGCCCGACGTGTCGGTGATGTTCTTCGCCGGGGCGACCAAGAACCTCCTCGCCGCGGAGCGCGCGGCCGGCGTGCCGCATCACCTCGTGCTGACCATCGTCGGCGCCGAGGCGGCGCCCGACGGCTATTACGCCGGCAAGCTCGCGCAGGAGCGACTGGTGGCCGGCGGCGTCGTTCCCTGGACCATCCTGCGCACCACGCAGTTCCACGAATACGCCGCGATGATGTTCCACCGCACCCACGCCGGCGCCCACGTCGCCTCGACCGGGCGCATCCAGCCTGTGGCCGTCCGGGAGGTGGCGGAGCACCTCGTCGACCTCGCCGAACGCGGCCCGGCAGGACGGACGACCGACCTCGGGGGCCCGCGCGAGGAGAGCCTCGCCGACATGGTGCATCGCTACGCGCACGCAATCGGCTATCGCGCGCCGTTGCCGGTCGTGAACACACCGGGCACGCTCGGCCGGGCCTTCCGGTCGGGTGCGCTCCTGCCCGGCGCCGATGCCCTCCGCGGCACGCAGACCTTCAGCGAGTGGCTCGACGCCCTCCCCGACGCCTGAACGGTCGCACACGCCCCCACCTGGAATCGCGAAAGGGCATGTTCCGTCGCGTCCGCGTGCGGAGACATACCCCTTTCGCGATTCCTGCCGGGCCGTCGGATGCCGCGGCTACATCTCCTCGTGCGTGAGGGGATCGCCGTCCCAGAGGCGTCCGCGCTCGAGCGCGCTGATCGCGGCGACCTGGTCTTCGGTGAGCGTGAACCCGAACACGTCGGCGTTCTCGCGCTGGCGGTCGGGGTCGGCGGACTTCGGGATCGGCGTGCTGCCCAGCTGCGTGTGCCAGCGCAGCACGACCTGCGTCGGCGTCACGTCGTGGACGGTGGCGAGCTCGTGGATGAGCTGCTCGGTCAGCAGCTCGCTGCGGCGCGCGAGCGGGCTCCAGCTCTCGGTGCGAATGCCGTGCGTCCGGTGGAACGCGCGCAGCGCCTCCTGCGGGAAGTACGGATGCAGCTCCACCTGGTTCACGGCGGGCGCGACGCCGGTCTCTTCGATGAGCTCGGTGAGCTGGTCCTCTGTGAAGTTCGAGACGCCGATCGACCGCACGAGACCCAGGTCGCGGGCCTCGATCATGCCGCGCCACGTCTCGACGTACCGGCCGACGCTGGGGTTGGGCCAGTGGATCAGGTGCAGATCGATGCGGTCGAGGCCCAGCACGTCGAGGGATCCCTTGATGCTGTCGATGGCCTCCTGGCGGCCGTGGTGGCGCCCCGGGATCTTCGAGGTGACGAGGAGCTTGTCGCGATCCACTCCGCTGCGGCGAACGGCCTCGCCCACTTCGCCCTCGTTCTCGTAGTTGACGGCGGTATCGAGCAGGCGGTAGCCGGAGTCGATCGCCGCGACCATCGCCTCGATCCCCTCCTCGCCGCGCAGATTGTAGGTGCCCAGGCCCAGCTCGGGGAACCAGGCGCCGTCGTTGAGGATCACGGTGGGGATCGCGTTCATTCCTCCATCCTGGCCCTGTTCCGCCGCGCGCGCGTCGTCGCGCGCACCCGGCCTCACGGGCGATCGTCGACGTCGAGGGTGCCCTCGGTCGCGGCCCGCTCGTCTGCGGCGGCGCTGTCGAGCTGGTCGTCGTCCAGGTCGGGATCGAGCGGCCGGTCGTCGTCGCCGTCGAGGATCGGGTCGAGGATGCCGTCGGAGTCGTCGGCGGTGTCGTCCCGCATCGGGTCGTCGTCGTCGCCGATCGGTCCGGGGTAGGGGTTCTGGGTGGTCATGGCGTTCTCCCTTCGCTTGCCTTGAAAGTACGGCGGCACGCGTGCCGGCGGAGGGGGCTTGCGGCGGGAAGCGGGAGGCGGTAGCGCCATGTGCCGAGAAGCGGGAGGCGGTAGCGCCATGGGCCGGGAAGCGGGAGGCGGTAGCGCTATGAGCCGGAGCCGGCCTCCACCGAGCGGATCCGCTCGCGGGAGCCCGGGATCCCGCGTTCGACGCGTCGCCAGGAGCCGTCGTCCGCGCGCGCGTCGTAGGCGGCGAACGCGCACGGGATCCCCTTGGCGCTCATGAGGTCGGCGGAGTCCATCAGCTGGAAATGCAGATGCGGCGATGTCGAGTTGCCGGTGTGGCCGACGTTGCCGATGACGTCGCCCGTGGCGACGCGGTCGCCGACGCCCACGCGCACGGTGCCGGGGCGGAGGTGCGCGAAGCCCGCGTAGACGTCTCCGGCGCGAAGGATCACATGGTTGCCGAGGATCGCCGGGATCCTGTCGGGACGGAATGTGATGCCGTTCCACACCATCCGCGCCGCCTCGCGGAACGGATTGATCCACCGGCGCTCGGCGACGCCGTCGGATGCCGCCACCACCTCCGCGTCGAACGGCGCGTGGATCTGCGCGTTCCACGCGTAGCACTCGTCGGTGCGTCCGCCGACGGTGGAGGCGGTGAAGGTCGACGCGGGATGCACGTGAACGCCCGGCCGGTCGTCGACGCGCACGAAATCGAAGGCGAAGCGCTGCCCGAGGATGTCGACGCCGTGGCTCGGGATGCGGGCGGCGGGGGTCGTGACGGCCATCCAGCCCTCTCCGCGGAGCGGGAACTCCACCACCACCGGATCGTCCAGTTCGCCCACGGTCGTCAAACCTTCCCACGGACGCGGCTCATGCGCTGACCGGGACCGATCCTGGCCGTGCCCCCACGAGCGCCTCGGCGGCGCGGGCGGTGCGCAGGGCGAAGCGCGTGGTGTCGGTGCCGCGCGCCAGCGACTGGGCGTTGAGCCCGTCGATCATGCCGATGAGCTCCCACGCCACCTCGCCGGGCTCGGTCGTCGAGAACGCGCCGGTGCGGCATCCGTCCGCCACGATCGCCTCGACGAGCGTCTGCCACCGCTGCATCTGCGCGCGCACCGCGACGGCGAGCGCATCGTTGCGGCGGGCCATCGCCCAGCCTTCGACCCAGACGACCGTGAGCTCG
The DNA here is from genome assembly GCF_031085295.1 of Microbacterium psychrotolerans. GTDB lineage: Bacteria > Actinomycetota > Actinomycetes > Actinomycetales > Microbacteriaceae > Microbacterium > Microbacterium psychrotolerans. The sequence continues at coordinate 17,620 of NZ_JAVFWO010000004.1, forward strand.
TCGCGTGCGCCGTCCATGAGCGTGTCGATGAGCGCGCCGAGCCGTGCCGCCGGGTCGGCGATGACGCCGACGACCTGCTCGACGTCACGCACCTCCTCCTCGACGAGGTCGGCGTACACACGTGCCACGAGGTCGTCCATCGACGGCTGGTAGTGGGCGACGAGCCCTGAGGCCACTCCCGCCCGCTCGGCTACGGCGCGGAGCGTGAGTGCGCTGAGGCCGTGCTCGCGCGCGATGGCGGTCGCCGCGGCGACGATCTCGGCGGCGCGTTCGGCGGGAGCCTTGCGGGTGCGCGGTCGTGACGATGTGCTTGACATGTTCTCGCCAGCATAGATATCTTCTTTATTGATCGACAGATCAATTACGACCACCCGAAGCCGGACCTCCCCGCGAGCCGAGCAGAGATGAGGGCGACGATGGCCTGGAGGATGCCGCACGAAGGCGATCCGCACGAGCGCACCTGGATGGCGTTCCCCAACGAGGGGCCGACGCTCGGCGACGATCCGGCCGAGCAGGAGCGCTTCTACGCGGCGTGGAGCGCCGTCGCCAACGCCGTCGCCGACTTCGAGCCGGTGACGATCCTCGTCGATCCGTCGAAGTCCGAACGCGCACGGCGCATGCTCGACTCGGCCATCGAGATCGTCGAGACGCCCGTGGACGAGTTCTGGTTCCGCGACCACGGGCCCACGTTCGTCGTCGACGACGAGCGCCCCGGCATCCTCGGCGCGGTCGACTGGGTGTTCAACGGCTGGGGCGCCCCCGAGTGGGCGTCGTGGGCCAAGGCCGCCGAGCACGCCCGTTTCACGGCCGGGCTGGTGGGAGCCGAGGTGGTCAGCTCGCTGCTCGTGAACGAGGGCGGCGGCATCCACGTCGACGGCGAGGGCACCGTCCTCGTCACCGAGACTGTGCAGCTCGACCCGCGGCGAAACCGGTTCGCGGACAAGGCGCGCGTCGAGGCGGAGCTTCACCGGACGATCGGCGCGACGAAGGCCGTGTGGCTCCCCCGCGGCCTCACCCGCGACTACGACGACTTCGGCACGAACGGGCACGTCGACATCGTCGCGACCATCCCGACTCCCGGCCGCCTGCTGCTGCACGCGCAGCAGAGCCCGGAGCACCCCGACTTCGAGGTGTCGCGCGCGCTGCGCGCCTTCCTGTCGGAGCAGACGGATGCCGCCGGCCGCGCCTTCGACATCATCGACCTGCCCGCGCCCGAGGCGCTGCGCGACGACGAGGGCTTCGTCGACTACAGCTACGTCAACCACCTCGTCGTCAACGGCGGCGTGATCGCCTGCGGCTTCGGCGAGGAGCGCGCGGACGCGCAGGCGCGCGAGATCCTCGAGGCGGCCTACCCGGGTCGCCGCGCGGTGACCGTCGACGCCCGCCAGATCTTCGCCGGCGGCGGCGGCATCCACTGCATCACGCAGCAGCAGCCGGCGCTTCACCCGGGCGGCGTGTCCGTCGAACCCCAGGGAACGAAGCGATGACCCGTCACTTCCCCGTCGTCGAGGCGACGATCGCCCAGCTCCGATCGGCACTGGACTCCGGCGCGGTCAGCGCCGTCGAGCTCCTCGACGCGTACCTCGCCCGCATCGAGGCGTTCGACGTCCCGGGCACGGCCACCGCGCTCAACGCCGTGGTCGTGCGCAATCCCGACGCGCGGGCAGAGGCTGCGGCATCCGATCTCCGCCGCGCCGAAGGCCGCACGCTCGGACCGCTCGACGGCATCCCGTACACGGCGAAGGACTCGTTCCTCGCGAAGGGACTCACCGTTGCGGCGGGCTCTCCCGCGTTCGCCGGCCTCGTCGCCCAGCGCGACGCGTTCTCGATCGAGCGGCTGCGCGCGGCCGGCTGCGTGCTGATCGGCCTCACCAACATGCCCCCGATGGCCAACGGCGGCATGCAGCGCGGCGTGTACGGCCGCGCCGAGAGTCCCTACAACGCGGACTACCTCACGTCGGCGTTCGGATCGGGATCGTCCAACGGCTCGGGCACCGCGACCGCTGCGTCGTTCGCCGCCTTCGGACTCGGCGAGGAGACCTGGTCGAGCGGCCGGGCGCCGGCGTCGAACAACGCGCTGTGCGCATACACGCCGTCGCGCGGTGTGATCTCGGTGCGCGGCAACTGGCCGCTCGTGCCCACGATGGACGTCGTCGTGCCGCACACGCGCACGATGGCCGACATGCTCGAGATCCTCGACGTGCTCGTCGCCCGCGACCCCGAGACCCGTGGCGACTTCTGGCGCGCGCAGCCGTGGATCCCGCTCCCCGATGCCGCCGCCACGCGTCCCGGCTCGTACCCCGCGCTCGGCTCCGCCGACATCGACAACGCGCGCGCGACGCTCACCGGCCGCCGCTTCGGCGTGCCACGGATGTACATCAACGCCGACGCCGAGGCCGGCACGAACCCCGACGGGGGAATCGGCGGACCGACGGGCACGCGTGTCGAGACCCGCGCTCCCGTGATCGCGCTCTGGGAGACGGCACGCCGCGATCTCGAGTCCGCGGGCGCCGAGGTCGTGGAGGTCGACTTCCCCGTCGTGACGAACTACGAGGGCGACCGCCCGGGTGCGCCCACCATCATGACGCGCGGACTCGTGACCCCGGAGTTCCTGCACCGCGAGATCGTCGACCTCTCGGCATGGGCGTGGGACGACTTCCTGCGGGCGAACGGCGACCCGGCGCTCGACCGGCTGGAGGACGTCGACCCCGCCGCGATCTTCCCGCATCCGCCCGGCGCCCTCCCCGACCGCTACACCGGGTTCGACGACGACATCGCCGCCTATCCCGCGCAGGTGCGGGAGCACCCGTACGCGTCGTTCACCGACATCCCCGAGATCGAGGGCGGCCTTCGCGGGCTCGAGGAGACCCGCCGCCGTGACCTGGAGGAGTGGATGTCGGACCTCGGCCTCGACGCCGTGGTCTTCCCCGCTGTCGCCGACGTCGGCCCGGCCGACATGGACGTGAACGAGGCGTCCGCCGATCTCGGCTGGCGCAACGGCGTCTGGGTGGCCAATGGCAACCTCGCGATCCGCCACCTCGGGGTGCCGACGGTCACCGTTCCGATGGGCACGATGGACGACATCGGGATGCCGGTCGGACTCACGCTCGCCGGGCGCGCATACAGCGACCCCGAGCTGCTCGCCTGGGCCGCCGCGTTCGAGGCGCTCCGTCCGCGGCGAACCGCTCCCCCGCGTACGCCCGAGCTCTGATCCGCCTCCAGCCGCCCGCGCCACTCTGTTCGAGGGCAGAATCGCCTGGGGCGCGCTTCGAACCCGACCCTCCGAAGGAACAGTCATGCAGCTTCGCACCGCAGCGTCGACCTCGCAGGATCCGGCCATCCGGGGCCGCGAGCTGGGAACGGCGTTCGCGCCGCAGTTCCAGCGCACGGCGGCGCTGTACCTCGCGCATTTCGCCGAGCTCGGCATGCCGGCCGACGAAGTGCGCGGCATCGCCGAGCGCAGCGGCGCCGCCCTCGCGGTGTGGGCGCCCGACCTCGCGGCGGAGGCGGACGCGATCGCCGACGCCGCACGGCTCGACCGGTGGCGTCTCGCGGCCGTCGGCGCGCGCACCGAGATCCTCGCGGCGGCACCCCCCGGCACCGAGGGCGAGTGCTCGACCGCTGTCCACGTCGGTGCCGGCCAGGCGGCCGAGTCGATCCAGACGTGGGACTGGCACGACTTCCTCGTGCCGGAGGGGCTGCTCTGGGCGTTCTCGTCGGGTGCGGGACTCGAGGTGAAGCTCTTCACCGAGTTCGGCACGGCGGCCAAGATCGGCGTCAACAGCGCCGGGCTGGGCCTGCACTTCAACATCCTGTCGCACGCGTCCGACTCCGATGAGGGCGGCGTGCCCGTCCATGCGGTCGCGCGGCGCATCCTCGACGAGGCGCGTTCGATCGCCGACGCCCGGCGCATCACGGAAGGCGCGACGGTGAGCGCCTCGACGGTGCTGACCGTCTTCGAGACCGTCCCCGGTGCGGGCGGCTCCCGCGCCGCATCGCTCGAGCTGTCCCCCGCCGGGCTGGGCGTCGTCGAGCCCGGCGCCGACGGGTGGCTGTTCCACACGAACCACTTCCTCGACGACGCCCTGTTCGCCGGCGACACGATGCCGGCCGACTCGACGACCCTCGAGCGGTTCGCCCACCTCGATGCCGTCCGCGGCGACCTCGCGGGCCTCGATCCCACCGCGCGGGCGCTGGCCGTCTGCGGTGGTCTGGGCGCCGACGCGGCCGTCTGCATGACACCGGACCCTGCGCTGCCCCGCGTGGATCAGTGGGCGACGCTCCTCACGATCAGCGTCGACACGGCCGGCTTCGGGCTCGACGTGTTCCCGGGCCGCCCCGACGAGGCCGCTGCGGCAGGTCTCACGCGGTTCTGACCTCGAGTCCAGGAGCACGAGCGCAGGCCAGAGCGCAGGCCGTCCCGCCGTGGCCGGTCGCGGCGGCCCCGCTCCCGGCCGCGCCCGACCGCGCCGGGCGTCAGCGCAGGCCCGAGCGCAGATCGTCTGCCGCCGGGCTGGCGCCCGCCGCGGCGGCGTCCGCCCCCTCTTCCTCGGTGGGCAGCGACGGCGGCGCTGCGGCGTACGCATCCGACAGCTCGCGGTAGGGCTTCGAGAAGAAGGCGAGCAGCACGACGAGCAGCAGCACCAGGCTCGCCCCGACGAACGCCAGCGCGATGCCCCTGGCCTCGCCGTCGCCCAGCAGCCAGCCGAACGAGTCCTGGCCCTCCGGCGATTCCATGAACGGGATGAGCCAGAACTGGGCGATCGGACCGATCAGGAACGCCGAGACCGGCGCCGCCGCCGATTCCACGCTCGCGGCGAAGCCGAAGACGCGGCCCTGCTTGTCGTACGGCACCACGCGCTGCACGATCGTCTGCTCGGAGGCCTCGGCGATCGGCATGAGCGCCATGAAGATCAGGATGCCGAGCGCGTACAGCCACCACCACTCGCGGATGGCGAAGCTCATTCCGAGCAGCGCGATGCCGATGTTCACGAGCAGCATGGTGCGCACCGGATTCTTGCCGAGACCGAACTTGGCGACGAGCGCGCCGCCGATGATGAACCCGAAGCTCGTCACGCCGAGCACGATGCCCCACGCCTCGACCGAGAAGAGCGTCAGCCCGTAGGGGTCCATGAGGGCCATGAACACGCCGCCGACGAGGTTGTTGAACGTCGAGAACAGGATGAGGGCCAGCAGCCCGGGAACCGCCATCACGGCGGGGATCACTCCGCGGAACCCGAACCCCTGCGGCGCAGCGGCGGGGTTGTCGCCGGCGACGTGGGCGACGCCCCGCTCGGGGATCGGCACGAACAGCAGATGCACCAGCGCGACGCCCGTCGCCGCGATGGCGATCGCGACTGTCCATCCCATGCCCAGAAGGCCGATCGACAGGCCCGAGAACACGCTCGTCACCATGAAGGCGATGCCCTGCACGGCACCGACCAGGCCGTTCGCGCGGTCGCGGCGCTCGGCGGGAACCAGCAGCGTGACCGTGGTCGACAGCGCGATGTTGCGGAGGTTCTCCACGACGCCGCCGATGAGGATGACGCCGGCGAACGCCCAGAACCACAGCCCACCCCAGTCCAGGAGCGCGCTCTCGGGGATCGTCAGGAAGATCGCGCCCGCGAGCAGGTAGGCGACCGCGGTCACGATGCTCGAGAGCAGCATGACCGCCTTCTTCTTCATGCGGTCGACGATCACGCCGAACACGACGCCGAACACGGCGACGAGCAGCATGTACGACCCGCCGATGATCGCGGTGGCGAGCACGGACTTCGTCTCGAGGTACACCCAGAACGTGAGCGCGAACCAGAGGTAGCTGCTCGTCACGTTCGCCAGCGCGGTGTTGACGAGCACCTGGTAGAAGGCGCGCAGCGTCCGCGGACCCGGGTGTGCGTGAAGATCCTCGTCGGAGGCGGGCCCCGCGGGGCTCGTCTGACTCATGTCGATTCCTTAGGCGTGTTCTCGGTCAGGGAGGCAAGAGCGAGGGTCTAAGCTCGATGTGGACAGTGTTCACATGCAATGTTCACACCGTACACACTCGGGCGGGAGGATGCAATGACTTCACCCGTGCGGACCTATCATCACGGGGACCTCCGACAGGCCCTCATCGGTCACGGACTGCAGCTCGCGCGCACCGGCGGCCCCGGCGCCGTGACACTCCGAGAGGCGACCCGTGCCGCCGGCGTCTCTCCCAACGCGGCCTACCGGCACTTCGCCGACCGGGACGCTCTCGTGCGGGCCGTCGCCCGCGAGGCGCAGCTCGCCCTCGCCGGCGCGATCACCTCACGCGTCGCCGCGACCCCCGACGGCCTCGCGCCCGCTGCCGCCACGATCGAGCGCCTGCGCCGTGTCGGGCTGGCGTACATCGACTTCGCCCGCGCGGAGCCCGGCTGGTTCGAGACCGCGTTCTTCACGCAGGACACCCACGCCAGCGACGCCATCGTCACGCTCGACGACGAGCTCGTCGCCCCGTTCCGCCTGCTCATGGACACGCTCGACGCGATGGTGGATGCCGGCGCCCTCGCGCCCGATCGGCGACCCTTCGCCGAATGGGCGTGCTGGTCCTCGGTCCACGGCTTCGCCGAGATCGCCGTGCACGGCCCGGTGCGCTGGCAGCCGGCGCCCATCGTCGACGCGCTCGCGGCATCCGTCGTGGAAGCGGCGATCACGGGCGTGCGGGGCACGGCTGTGCCGCCCCCCTCGTAGACTGCGCACCATGGTCGACCGTGCCGCATCCGGCGCAGCCCCGCGCTCCTCGCCGGTACGGCATGCGCTGTGGTGGGCCGCCGACTACCTCTATGCCGCGCGACGGCAGTTCGCCGTGCTCTCGCTCCCTTGGTCGATCGGCCGGCCGCGTCCCATCCCGGCATCCTGGCGCCAGGGCGACCCCGCCCTTCCCGAGGTGTACCTCGTCCCCGGGGTGTACGAGCACTGGACGTTCCTCCGCCCCCTCGGCGATGCCCTGGCGGCCGCAGGCCACCGGGTGCGGGTGGTCCACGGACTGGGCGTGAACCGCCGCAGCATCCCCGATACCGCCGACCGTCTCGAGCGCGTGCTCGCCGACGCCCCGCCGCCACGGGCCGGCGTGGTTCTCGTGGCGCACAGCAAGGGCGGGCTCATCGGCAAGCACGTGCTGGTGACCTCCGGTGCCGCGGTCGAAGCGGCGAGGGCCGCGACCTCGGGCGAGGATCCGACGGATGCCGCCGCCGCTGCGACGCCGCGCACCGGCACACGTCCGCTCGGCCTCCTCGGGCTGGTGGCCGTCGCGACGCCGTTCGCCGGCGCCCGACGGGCTCGCATCTTCGTCGACCCGAGCATCCGGGCATTCCTCCCCGACGACGAGACGATCGTCATGCTCGGGCGCGAGACGTCGATCAACGGGCGCATCGTGTCGATCTTCGGCCCGTTCGACCCGCACATCCCCGAAGGCAGCGCCCTGGACGGCGCCACCAACATCTCGGTGCCCGCGGCCGGGCACTTCCGGGTGCTGGACTCACCGGCGACCCATCGTGCGGTGCTCGACGGCATCGCGCTGCTCGGGCGCCCCGACGACGGCTGAGCGACGTCCGTGGAGTCAGACCACGGGACGATGCGGCCACCACTCCGGCAGCAGCGCCAGATAGACGCGCAGGAAGTCCTCCACGCGGGGACGAGGATGCCGCAGCCACCCGTCGATGGCTCCCACCGTGCCGTCGGCGAGGAAGCGCGCGGCGGCATCCGCGACGGCCGCGTCCGGGACGCCGTCAGCGGTGAGCGGCAGCTGCACCCGCCCGCGTTCGAGCAGGATCTCGGTGGTGCCGCGGAAGTGCCGGCTCAGCATCGCGTGCAGCGCCCCTCCCCCGTGCGCCAGCTCGCGGCGGTAGATGTCGACGTGGCGCAGGATGTGGCGAAGGACGCCCTCGGTGACCGTGGCGACGGCGGTGGCGGCATCCGATCGGTCCTTCATCAGCTCGTCGCGCAGGACGTCGAGCTCGGCCGTCAGGGCGGCGTCGACGAGTCCGGAAGGCGAATCGGCGTGCTCGTAGAACGTCGAGCGGTGCACGCCGGCCGCGTCGGCGAGCTGTGTCACGGTGAGGCTCGAGATCGGTCGCTCGGCAGCGAGCGCAAGCGCGGCGGAGTACAGGCGATCGCGGCTGCGCTGCTTGCGGGGGTCCATTCCACCTCCGGGAATCTTTTCGACAGGTGTAGGTTAACCCATGAGTAACCGACATGTGTCGGAGAAACAACCCGGCGCCACGCGCTGACGCCGCCTACGGAGGTACATCATGGCTACGTACGATGTCGCGGAGCGTTCCGCGATCGTCACGGGCGCCGGATCCGGCATCGGCCGGGCTGTCGCCCTCACTCTCGCCGAGAACGGTGCGGCGGTGGTCGTCGCGGACGTGCGACAGGATGCCGCGGACGCGGTCGTCGCGGAGATCACGGGCGCCGGCGGCACGGCGGTCGCGTTCGTCGGCGACGTCTCCGACCCCGCAGTCGGACAGGCGGCCGTCGACGCCGCAGAGGCGCTCGCGCCCCTGCGCATCGCGGTCAACAACGCCGGCATCGGCGGCGCAGCCGCGCCGATCGGCGAGTACCCGATTGACTCGTGGCAGAAGGTCATCGAGATCAACCTGAACGCGGTGTTCTACGGCACGCGCGCTCAGGCGCCCGCGATCGCCCGCAACGGCGGCGGGTCCATCGTCAACATCTCGTCGGTGCTCGGCTCGGTGGGCATCCCGATGTCGTCGGCATACGTCACGGCGAAGCACGGCGTCGTCGGCCTCACCAAGAACGCAGCACTCGAGTACGGCGCTCAGGGCGTCCGCGTCAACGCGGTCGGCCCCGGCTTCATCCACACACCGCTCGTCGACGCCAACCTCGACGCCGACGCGCAGGCGGCGCTGGCCGCCAAGCACGCCCTCGGCCGTCTGGGCGAGTCGCAGGAGGTCGCGAACCTCGTCGCGTTCCTCGCATCGGATGCCGCCACCTTCATCAGCGGCAGCTACCACCTCGTCGACGGCGGCTACGCCGCCCAGTAGCGTCCGCCCTCCCGAACCAGCGGCCCGCGCGAACCCGAATCGCGCGGGCCGCTTCCTCGTCCCTGCCGTCGGTCAGGGCTGCGCCGGAGTCCACACGAGGGTGTGGCCGGTCGCGGCGAAGGTCTCGTTGCCGGCGAGCTTGCCCGTGGTCGTCGCGGTGCGTACGAAGCCGAGCGACTCGTAGAAGTCGCGGGCGGCGTTGCCGTCCAGCACCTCGAGCTCGACCGGCCCGCCCGCCCGCGCCAGGAAGTGCTCGACGAGTGCGCGGCCGATGCCCCGGCGGTAGAGGGCGGGGTCGACGTAGATCCACGTGATCTCGCCGCCCTCCGCGCCGACACGGCCCGCGATGAAGCCGGCGACACGCCCCTCGTACTCGGCGACCCACACCTGGTCGTCGAACAGGCCCTCGTTCTCGTAGGTGTCGGCCAGGGTGAGGAACGCCTCGAGGAGGCCCGCACCGCGAAGCTCGTCGATGCGCGCGGCATCGTGGATGCGTGCGATGTCGCCCCAGTCGCCAGACTCGTACGGGCGGATGCCGACCGTCACGGCGCGCCCACCTCCTCGTCGACCACCGCCACCGCCTGCCCGGCCTCCTCGATGGCCGCTTCCGCGACACCGCGCCAGGCGCGGAGCACCTCGACGTGCCGCAGCAGGAAGGCACGCTCGTCGAGTCGCTTGCGGCGCAGCCACCCGGTGACCTCGTCGTTGCTCTTGCTCGCGTTGCACGAACGGCACGCGGGGACGACGTTCTCGAACGTGTACCTGCCGCCGCGCGAAATGGGCAGCACGCAGTCCTTCTGGAACGGGCCGGCCTCGGTGCCGCAGTAGGCGCACGAGGCCCACGCCTCGAGGAGCGCCTGCCACTCGTCGACGGTGAGGTCATTGTCGGCGGCGGCCACGCGTCGTGCACGGCGCCGAGCCGCGCGGGCCCGCCTGGTCTGACTCACCGCCATGCCGGGAGCCTAGCCCGGCGGCCCGCGCGAGACTCACAACCGGACCGCACGGTCGGTGAGTAACCCGTAACCACGGCGCGCGTCGCCGCGGGTACGTTAAGGGCGTGACCGCTCCCGTCGATGCCACCACCACGTCCGCCTGGGCCGAGCTCAGCTCCCTCCGCGATTCGTTCGCCCCCGATCTGCGCGATTGGTTCGCGATCGATCCGCGCCGCGCCGAACGGCTGAGCTTCGAGCTCGCCGACCTGCACGTCGATCTGTCGAAGAACCTCGTGACCGACGAGATCCTCGCCGCGCTCGTGCGTCTGGCCGAGGACACCGGCGTCGCCGAGCGCTACGCCGCGATGATCGCCGGCGAGCACATCAACACCACCGAGGACCGCGCGGTGCTGCACACCGCGCTCCGCCGCCCCGCGGGCGCCCAGCCCGCCCTGGTCGTCGACGGCCAGGACATCGACGCCGACGTGCAGTCGGTGCTGACCGCGATGACGGCGTTCGCCGACCGCCTGCGCTCCGGCGAGTGGGCGGGGGCGACCGGCAAGAAGGTCACCCACATCGTCAACATCGGCATCGGCGGATCCGACCTCGGCCCCGTCATGATCTCCGCGGCCCTGGAGCCCTACGCGACCGCCGGCATCGAGGCTCGGTTCGTCTCGAACATCGACCCCACCGACCTCGCGCAGAAGACGAAGGGGCTCGACCCCGAGACGACGTTGTTCATCGTCGCGTCGAAGACCTTCACGACCCTCGAGACGCTGACGAACGCGCGCCTCGCCCGCGATTGGCTCTGGGCCGGTCTCGAGGCGGCCGGCGCGATCGACGGCTCGGAGGAGGCGAGGACGGATGCCGTCGCCCACCACTTCGTCGCCGTGTCGACCGCACTCGACAAGGTCGCGGCCTTCGGCATCGACACCGCGAACGCCTTCGGGTTCTGGGACTGGGTCGGCGGCCGCTACTCGGTCGACTCGGCCATCGGGCTGTCGCTCATGATCGAGCTCGGACCCGACGTGTTCCGCGAGCTGCTCGCCGGATTCCACGCGGTCGACGAGCACGTGCGCACGACTCCGCTCAGGAGCAACGTCCCCGTCCTGATGGGGCTCCTGAACGTCTGGTACACGAACTTCCTCGGCGCCCAGTCCCACGCCGTGCTCCCCTACGCACAGCAGCTGAGCCGCTTCGCCGCGTACCTGCAGCAGCTGACGATGGAATCGAACGGCAAGTCGGTGCGCTGGGACGGTTCCCCCGTGACGACCGACACCGGCGAGGTCTTCTGGGGCGAGCCCGGCACGAACGGCCAGCACGCCTTCTATCAGCTGATCCACCAGGGCACCCGGCTCATCCCGGCGGACTTCATCGCGTTCGCGAACCCCGCCTACCCGCTGTCGGACGACGGGCGCGACGTGCACGGGCTGTTCCTCTCGAACTTCCTCGCGCAGACCAAGGCGCTGGCGTTCGGGAAGACGGCCGAGGAGGTGGAGGCGGAGGGCACCACCGGCGCCCTCGTGGCCGCCCGCACCTTCGCGGGCAACAAGCCCACCACGTCGATCTTCGCGCCCGCACTGACCCCGTCGGTGCTCGGCCAGCTGGTGGCGCTGTACGAGCACATCACCTTCACCCAGGGCGTGATCTGGGGAGTGAACTCGTTCGACCAGTGGGGTGTCGAGCTGGGCAAGCAGCTCGCCCTGCAGATCGCCCCGGCCATCGAGGGCGACGAGGCGGCGATCGCCGCGCAGGACGCCTCGACCCGCGCCCTGCTCGCGTACTACACGGCGCACCGCACGGTCTGAATCGCTTCCCTGGAGGGGGGAGGATGCCGGGAATCCGGCATCCTCCCCCCTTCGTCTTCGGCGTCCGAGCGGACCTTCTCCAGCCTCGGATCAGGACTTTCAGGGAAAACGCCTCCCACGTTTCGTTCAGGAAAACACCGGGAGTCGTCCAGACGGCATGAGGCAGACTCGGGCACTTGTGCGTCCGACCCGAGGGCGCACGGCGCCGATACCCGCGGCGCGAAACCCGAAGGATCGTACGTTCGTCATGCACTCAGACTCGTCACTCACTCCTGCCCGCCGCCGCCGCGGCCGCTTCTTCGTCCCCGCCGTCGCCGCCGGCGCCGCCCTCGGCATCGTCCTCACGACGGGCCTCACGCTCGCCTCGCCGACGCTCGCCAACGCCGCCCCGCTGGCTGCGTCAGCCATCGCCTCGGCCACCGCGCCCGAAGCGACTCTGCGCGACATCCGGGTCGACGCCCAGAGCACCGTGCTCGCCGCGCGCGTCGCGCTCACCGAGGCCACCGCCGTGACCGCCGACATCGCCGCATCCGGCCTCGACCTCGGCCTGCCCGACACGTCGATCGAGACCGCTCCGCTCGAGCAGGCCACCGACCGCCTGTCGAAGCTCGATCTCGTCCCCATGCTGCTCGTCCCCGGGCTCACCGCCGACGCGACCCGCGTCACCGCCGGGGTCTCCGCGCGCATCTCCGAACTGCGCGAGCGCCTCGACGCCGCCAAGGCGCAGAAGGCCGCCGAAGAGGCGGCCGCAGCGGCCGCCGCAGCCGCCGCCGAGGCGCAGCGCCAGGCCGAGGCGGCAGCCGCCGCCCTCGCCGCCGCCAACACCCCCGAGGGCGCCAAGGCGACCGCGCGCCAGATGGCCGCCTCGCAGTACGGGTGGGGCGACGGCCAGTTCTCGTGCCTCGAGTCGCTGTGGGACAAGGAGTCGGACTGGAACTACCAGGCCTACAACTCCGGAAGCGGTGCCACCGGCATCCCGCAGTCCCTCCCCGGCAACAAGATGGCCAGCGCCGGCGCCGACTGGCAGACCAACGCCGCGACGCAGATCGCCTGGGGCCTCGGCTACATCGCCGGCTCGTACGGCACCCCCTGCGCCGCATGGGGGCACTCGCAGGCCACCGACTGGTACTGATCCGTCGGCCGCCGGTCGCTGAGCAAGCGTGTGACGCGAGACGCGGATGCCGCACCCGTCCGGGTGCGGCATCCGCGTTCCTTCATCTCGAGGGGAACGGGTTCGGATCGAGCGCCCACGCGGTGATCGCGACGGTCGATCCCTCCACGATGTCGAGGTCGAAGTCCAGTCCCCACGAGCCACGTACCATGCCGGCGGTGGGCGCAGCGTAGACCGTCTTCGTGACGAGCGCGCCGTGCGGCGAAGCCGCGTCCCACCCGAGGTAGGTCACGGCGTACCCGCCGGCGGGCACCTCGATGCGCTGCGGTCCGGGGTCCTGCGTCATGAACGAGCCGCCCTGCTCGATCGTGACCGCGAGCAGGTGCTGGTTCTGGTCGCCGAATGCCACGTCGGGGTAGCCCTCGATGACGCAGGGCTCATCCGAGAAGTTCATCAGCCGGATCGGCAGGCCGCGATGTCCGGTCGCCGCGTCCGGTTCGCCGAGCAGCGGCGTCGCCTTGTCGGGCGTGCACCACTGTGGGTCGAGATCGCCGGATGCCGGAGCGGCCGTGGGCACCGGCTCGCCCGGTGCGTGCGGGTCGGGCAGCGCGCCGAAGGTGTTCTGCGCTTCGATCTCACGTTGGGCGTCGGCCTCCGCCTGGATCGCGTCGGTGCGCGCCTGGTCGGCCAGGACCCCGCCCGCGACCACGGCCACGACCGCGACGGCCGCCGCCGGCACCAGCCAGACCGGACGCCGGGCCTGCGGTGCCGCATCAGCGTCTGCGCGCGCCGGAGCGGGGGTTCGAGCGACGAGGCCCGGCAGCCATCCCACGGCCAGACCCCAGAGGGCGCCCGCCGCCGCCAGAGCGCCGAACTCGCCCACCAGGATTCCGCGGGGTCCGGACACCGCGACGAAGCTCCACGCCGCGGCGACGTCGAAGGCGAGTCCGACGACCGCACCCGCGGCGACGGCGGCGAACCACGCGCCCACGAGGAGCGCGCCGTGACGCGCGGCGAGCGCGGTGAACAGAAGATGGCAGAGCCCGACGGCGATCGCGCCGCCCAGCCCGATCACGATGAGCCATCCGCCGACCGGACCCCAGAGCAGCGACGGCGAGACGAGGTCGGGCACGAGGCTTCCGAGCTGGGCGCCCCCGCCGGGGAGCTGCGAGAACACCCATCGCGCGCCGACGACGAGCATCCAGAGCGCCGCGGCGAGCGCGCTCGATGCGAGCAGGCGGCGGGAGGTGACAGTACGCATCGCCTCTCATACTGGCGAGCCCCACCCACATCCGCGAAACGCCGGCGCGCCGGGCGGACGTCGCCGCGGGTGCGAGGGAGGTCAGCCGGCCGCGCGCGCCGGGCGCACGTCGCCGCGGGCGCGAGGGGGTCAGCCGGCCGCGCGCGCCGGGCGCGGCATCCGTCGTCCTCAGCCCTGAGCCTGACCCGCGCCGTACAGCTCGGCGATCTTCTGCGACGTGAACCAGCCGTCGTAGGTGTCGGACTTCGGCCACCCCTCCGGCGAGTCCTGCCACACCTCCTGCCTGCCGTACGGCAGCAGGTCGATGAGCGGGAAGGTGTGGCTCAGCTGCTCGGTGCCACGGCCGTTCGTGTGCCACGTGCGATACACCGTGTCGCCGTCGCGGAGGAACACGTTCACGGCGAACCCGCCGCCCGCGGGCGCGTCCATGTCGGCGCCGAACGGGCTGTCGGCCGTCGAGTACCACTCCATGCGGTTGCCGGTCTTCTCGCGGTACGCGAGCGCCTCGTCGATCGGCCCCTGGGTCACGATCACGAACCGGGCGTCGTACGCCTCGAGGAAGTCGAGACGCGTGTATTGCGAGGTGAAGCCGGTGCAGCCGGGGCAGTGCCATTCCTTGCCCTCGAACCACATGTGGTTGTAGACGATGAGCTGCGACTTGCCCTCGAAGATGTCGGCCAGACGCACGGGGCCGTCCTTGCCGACGAGCGTGTACTCCGGCAGCTCGACCATCGGCAGTCGCCGCCGCTGTGCGGCGATCGCGTCGAGTTCTCGCGTCGCCGCCTTCTCGCGAACCCGGAGGTCGGCGAGCTCACGCCGCCACGTCTCGGCGTCGACGACGGGCGGAAGGGCTTGCTGGGTCGTGCTCTGCATCGGAACCTCCGAGTGTGCGAGTGCGTATGTTCACACTGTACACATCAGGATGCCGAGGTCAAGGGGTGGAAACAGTGTCGTCGCCGACGACGATGCCGCGACCGTTGATCGCGATGCACACGCGGCCGAACACGTCGGGATCGCTTCGACCGCTCCGCCGGCGTGGTCGTCCACCGCGGTGTACGACGAGGGCGACGTCGTGACGTATGACGGCGCCGTGTGGACCGCCTCGTGGTGGACGAAGGGCCAGGAGCCGGGGTCGAAGAAGAACGGGGCGGGTGTCGCCGGCCGCCCCTCGGCCTGCGTCGTAGTGCCGGCGGCGGCAGCGGCGCTGCCGTAGCGCGCGTTCGGGGGCGCTCAGGGTCCGGCTTTCCCGGCGTCGGCGGCGGCAGCGGCGAGCTCATCGAGGAGCCGATCGAGGACCTGCGCCACGCCTTCCTCGGCGCAGGGTGGGGCGATGTGATCGGCGGCACGGATCACCGATTCATGCGCGTTCGCGACCGCGTAGGAGGTGCCGGCCCAGGTGAGCAGGGAGATGTCGTTGGGCATGTCGCCGAACGCGATGACGTCCGCGGCATCGATCCCGAGGCGCCGGCACAGGTGGCGGAGTGCGCTCGCCTTCGTGATGCCTGCGGAGCTGATCTCGACGAGTCCCGACACGGACCATGTCACGGTCGCACGATCCCCCACGATCGCCTCGACGCGGTCGTGCAGAACCGCTGCCGGCACGTCCGGATGCCGCACCAGCAGCTTTACGGCCGGATCGGTCCAGATCTCGGCGAGCGTGCCGCGCGGCGCGCCGGGCGACGGATACGGCTCGACATATTCGGGCGCGAAGCGGATGCCGTCCGCACACTCGATCGCGAACCAGGCGCCGGGAAGCTCGGCCTCGATGGCTGCGCAGATCGCCATGCCCGCCTCGGCCTCTATGCCGGCCAGCGTGATGATCGTGCCGGCGTGGGCATCGAAGGTCAGTGCGCCGTTCGAGACGACCGCGAGGCCATGGCTTCCGACGTGCGGCCAGAACCCCGACATCCATCGCAGCGGCCGGCCCGTGACGAAGACGACGGGCACTCCGGCGTCGTCGAGGCGCCGCAGCACGCTCGCCGTGTGCGGCGGCAGCGCGACGGTGTCGTCGGGCACGAGGGTGCCGTCGAGATCCGTCGCGATCAGGATGCGGCGGCGGGCGTCCATGAACCTCCACTCATGGCACCCGCTCCTTCGACGCAAGGAACACCGAGAAGATCTTCGCCATCACGTGGTGGTCGGAGGATGCCGCCAGGCGATCCAGCGCCTCGCTGAGGGAGACGATCGAGATCTCCGAATGGCCGTCGCCGGCTCCCCACCCTGTCGGCTGCCGGATGCCGGCCACGTCGACGCACCCGAGCAGCAGGTTGAACTCGGGATGCGGAAGGTGGACTCGGGCGGGCTGCGCCGCGGTCGAGCGGCACCGCAGGACGCCGACGGGCGTGAATCGTGCGAGCGAGGCGCCGATCTCCTCCTCCAGCTCGCGGTGGACCGCCTCCTCGAGCGTCTCACCGGGCTCGATCGTGCCGCCCGGCAGCTCCCACTGACCTTGCGTGCGGACCAGCACCGCCATGTCGCCGAGCATCGGCAGCACGTGGATGTTGCTGACGAGGGCCAGATCACCCTCTGCGACCTCCGCATCGAAACGTCCTGTGACCGGACCCCACTCGACGACGAGGCCGCGTACGGTGTCGGCCCCGTCGAACGGCGCGCTCCGGACAACACGATCTCGGATGCTGATCACAGCGGCTCCTCTCGGTCTGACCATTGTGGGCGACGCGGGGTGCGGGGAGCGACGAAAGGGCCCGCATCAGGGCGCCGGCGGACTCACAGGAAATGAATCACAAAAAGATAACGACGAACCCTTCCCTTCGTTACCTCGCCGTTATAGAGTGCATGCACGGTAGTTGTTTTGCTGTGGCAGCTACCGGCATGTGATTGCAGGACACTCTTGGTGCAAGGGACAAGGGCCGGTCGGTAGCCTCTCCGACCGGCCCTTACTCTTGCCCTCAGCGGCGTCCTCTCCTCCACAGCAGACGCGGTGTGCACGTCCACGCGGGTTTTCCACAGAAATCGCCCTTGACCTGCGATTTGACTCCGCTCGAACGTCGGAACCCCTCGGCATGATGGGGGTATGACCTTCCCCCTCGCCGACCTCCGCGACATCGCAGCGGTGCTCGGCGACGCGCTGAGGCAGGCCCTCTATCGCGAAGGGCATCGCGTGCTTTCCGACCACGATCTCGTGGCGGCCTTGAAGATCGTCGAAGAGATCGGCCGATGGGCGGATGCCGCCCGCCTCAGCGTCGCCGGAGAGGTCGGGCGACGCAGCGAGCCGAGTGCCGCCGACGTCACGCTGACGGCGGCGTTCGGCTGCGACAGCGCGATCGAGCTGCTGGAGCGTGCCACTCACGTGTCGAACGCCACCGCTCGCGCGCGTCTGCGCACCGCCCGTGCCATCACGACACGACCGACGCTGACCGGACAGGATCGGCCTGCGCCGCTCGATCACGCTCGGCGGGAACTCGCCACGGGTCGGCTCAGCCTCGACGCCGTCACCACGATCGCGGATGCGCTCCGTCCCCTTCAGCGGAGGTGCACCGCCGACGACCTCGCTTCCGCCGAAGCCGAGCTCGTGCAGGCTGCCGTCGGCGAAGCCGGGACCCCGCCCTGCAGCATCTACGAGCTGCGGATCATGGCGCAGACGTGGGCGCTGTTCCTCGATCCTGACGGAACGCTGCCGGACGAAGACAGCGAGCGCATGCGCACCTTCCGGCTCGGACGCGAACGCAACAGCCTCTTCCCGGTGCATGGCAACGTGACAGCCGACGTCGCTGCCACGCTGCAACGGCTGCTCGACGCCAGCCTCAATCCTCGCGTCCAGGACCGCACTCCGCGATTCGTCGACGTCAAGCCGCCCGGCGCCGGCGGGTCGGCCGAAGACGAGCACGTCCACGACCCGCGGACCGCCGATCAGAAGCGGCACGACGCGTTCGCCGGCATCCTCGCGGCGGCGGCAGCGTCCGCCGACAGCCCCACCTTGGGCGGAGCCGCGCCCACGCTCGTGGTCACCGTGGCCGCAGATCAACTGGAGCGCGCAGACGGCGTCGCCTTCGTCGACGGGCCGGACGGCGAGGTGCCGGTTCCGGCGACCTTCGCGCGTCACATCGGATGCCACGGCACCATCCATCGCGTCACGCTCGGCGCGAACGGCCGCATCAAGGCCCTCGCGGTCACCGACCGGGTGTTCAGCCACTGGCAGCGGAAGGCCATCAGCGCCCGCGACGGCGGCTGCGTCATCCCCGGGTGCCGGGTCCGCGCTGCGTGGTGCGAGATCCACCACGTCGTCGAGCACGCGAGGGGCGGCCCGACCCAGGTCGACAACGGCGTGATGCTCTGCTGGCATCATCACCGCACGATCGAGACCAGCGGGTGGGAGATCCGCATGCTCGATGGCATGCCCCAGGTGCGGCCGCCGACGTGGGTGGATGCGCGAAGGCCGTGGCGATCCGCCAACCGGGTCCTCCACGCCGAACTGCAGCGCGCGCGATCCGCCTGACCTGCACTGCCGCGCTGCGCGCCAGCAGGTCAGCCCGCCACCGGGCGGCACGTCACCCGCGCCGCGAGGTGTCCTCGCAGTGACCGAGCACTCACACCCCTCCGCCGCCGCCACCACCGCCGCCACCGCCGGCGGAACCGCCACCCGACGAACCGCCCGAGGACGACGAAGCGGAGGCCGACGACGAGAGTGTCGAGATGCCCGCAGAGAAGGCCGCCGCATGGAAGCCCGAAGATCCGGCGTACCAGGTGGGCGAGTTGCCCTCGCCGTACAGGACGGCGAGCTCCTCCGCCCACCGCTTCTCCTGGCCGAACACGACGGCGTACGGAAGGAGGGTCTCGTACAGCTTGAGCTTCACCCGCGGATCCGAGACGTCGACGGGCACCCGTTCGGCGCCCTGCGGCGACTGCAGCATCCGGATCCGATCGGCCTCCGCCCACTCGATGAACTGCTTCAGACCCAGCAGGTGGTCGCGGGTCTCGGCTCCGGCGGCGGTGAGCGGCTTGTGCGACACCAACCCCGCCACCACCAGCACGACGAGCACCGCCCCGATGATCAGCACCACGGGAATCCACGGCGTCACGTAGGCGACGAGGGCTCCGATGCCGAAGAGCAGGACGAGCACGGCGGAGACGATCGCGATCACCACCGGCCATGCCCGCGGGCCGACCGGCACTCTGCGACGCAGCCCACGCGTCGTCAGCTCGGAGGTTGCCGCCTTCAGCACCTTCTGCGCCGTCGACGAGAACCTGGTGTCGGTGCGACCGAACTCGAACTCCTCGCCCGGCATGCCGGACGGGAAGAGGCCGGGAAGCAGCATCCGTCCATCTCCGTCGGCGAGCGATGGATTCTGGAGCACGGCCTTCAGACGTGTGCCGCCGAACAGCTTCTGCGGGCCTTCTTCGATGCGGATGCTGCCGACCACCGCCTGCTCGAGCACCTCGGCCGGGATCGCCTTAGACGTGTGGCCGAGGAGAACGGCGCTCTCGAGGGCGTCGATTCCGCGCGGGGGCGTGTACTCGGCGATGATGACCGGTCGCCCGGGCTCGTCGCGGAGGTGCCGCGCACGCGTGATGACCGCGAAGACCACAGCGGTGCCGAGCCCGAGAAGCGCGACCGTCCCCTGCAGCCAACCCCACGGCGACGCCAGATACGAGGCGTCGAACTCGGTGAAGGTGTCGGGCTCGAACCCGATCGCGATCGTCATCGTCTGGTACGGCTGGACCCCTTCGACGGTTGCCACGACCGCCCTGTCGGAGTCGCCGATGGCGCACGTCCGGGTCTCGTCCTGGTAGCCGACGTAGCAGGACTGCGCACCCGTGCGTGCGGCATCCACGTCGTCCGGCATGGTCACGCGTGCCGTGACGCGGCCGAATGACTGGGACCAGAGAGTGCCGTTCACGTCCCAGTAGAACTCGTCCGAGCCCGTGTCCGCGAAGTACCGCGTGACGTTCTCGAGCGTGTAGGTGAAGACGTACGTCTGGCGACCGTGGACGAACTCGTCGGCACGCGAGGTCATGGAGAAGACCCCGTCTTCCTCCTCGGTCTCGGCGTCACGCGCTGCACCGTTCTCGTCCGTGATGGAGACGAGGTGCGGGTTCAACGGCGCCCCCTGGTAGTTGTCGGGGATGAGCCGCCGCATGCCGTGGTTCTGGTCGGACTCGGGGAAGAGCGCGACGAACGTCTCGACCACGGTGAGCGTGCTCGTGCCGTCCTCGGCACGACCGAGCTGGTACTCGACATCGAGGCTCTCGAACGAGAAGTCGTCGACGTCCGCATGAGCCGGAGCAGCGACGACGCCTGCGAGGAGAAGGCCCGCGAAGAGGGCGAGCAGCAGTGCCGTCGCTCCGAGACGGCGCGCGCGCCACGACGCGGTTGCAGAAGACGCCATGGGGCCAGCCTAGGGTCCGCGGCCTGCCCTACTCTTGACGATATGACCGACCGCCGTCTCGCCATCGACGCCTGGGAGAGCCTCTTCCGGGCCCAGCACGAGGTGTTCGGCGACATCAACGGCGACTTCGACGAAGAGATGCTGAGTCAGGCCGAGTACGACGTGCTCCTCACCGTCACTCGCTCCGACGACCTCACCGCCCGGCTGCGGGACGTCACCGCGAACATGCTCATCAGCCAGCCCAGCGTCTCACGGCTCGTCGACCGCATGGTGGCGCGCGGACTGCTCACGAAGTGCGCGGATCCCGACGACGGGCGCGGGTCGCTCGTCCACGCGACGGACGCCGGCGCCTCGCTGTTCCGCCGCATCGCCAGCGCCCACGGCAGGGCCATCGCCGAGCGGATGTCGCTGCTCTCGGACGACGAGCTCAGCCAGCTGCGCGACCTCACCGCCAAGCTGCGGAAGAAGCAGCCCAGCTGCTGATCGCCCGCCGCTACGGGGTCCGGCGCCGGAGCGTGAGCGAGGCCAGGATCAGCGCTCCGACGGCGAACGCCACCACGACGAGAAGTGGACCGAACACGTCCCAGCCCTCGTCGCCGGCCGTCACCGCATTGATCGTGTCGATGGCGTAGCTCAGCGGCAGCACCTTCGAGATCTGGTACAGCGCCTCGGGCATGTCCTCGCGCGGCATGAACAAGCCGCCGAGGATGATCTGCGGAAACACGATCAACGGCATGAACTGCACGGCCTGGAACTCGGTGCGGGCGAACGCGCTGGCGAGCAGCCCGAGCGCGCTGCCGAGGATCGCGTCGACGACGGCCACCAGCCCCAGCTGCCACAGCGGCCCCTCGACGTCGAGCCCGCACACCCAGACGGCGAAGGAGACGGTGATGACGGCCTGCAGCGTCGCCATCAGCCCGAACGCGAGGGCGTATCCGACGATGAAGTCGGGCTTGGCGATCGGAGTCGTCATCAGCCGCTCGAGGGTGCCCGATCGGCGCTCGCGGAGCGTTGTGATCGACGTGATGAGGAACATCACGATGAAGGGGAACAGCGCCAGGATCGGTCCGCCGAACTGGTCGAACACGCCCTCCTGGTCGCTGAACAGCCAGGCGAACAAGCCGACGAGCAGGCTCGGCGCGACGAGCATGAGCGCGATCGACCGCGGGTCGTGGCTGAGCTGCCGCAGCACGCGTCCGGCGGTCGCCAGCGTCAGCACGCCGTTCACGAGCCGCTCCCTTCGTCTGTGGGGTTCGCCGGCGCCTCGGGCGGGTGCGCTTCTCGAAGTTCGCGGCGCGTCAGCGGGTGGGGTTCAGCGGGCGAACCGCCCGGAGCGCGCGGTCCCTGGGCCTGCCGAACCGCGTCGCGTTCGATGAGGGTGAGAAAGGCGGCATCCGGATCCGTCGTCCCGGTATCGGCGAGCAGGCCGTCCGGCGTCGTGTCGGCGATGATGCGACCGGCCCGCATCAGCACGAGTCGATCGCACCGCACCGCCTCGTCCATCACATGGCTCGAGACGACGAGCGTCGCGCCGGCGTCGGCCAGAGCGCGGAAGACCGCCCACAGCTCGGCCCGGAGCACGGGGTCGAGGCCCACCGTCGGCTCGTCGAGGACGAGCAGCTCGGGATCGCCGAGCATCGCCACGGCCAGCGAGACGCGGCTCTCCTGCCCGCCGCTCAGCGAGTCGATGGTCTGATCCCGCTGGTCGGCGAGGCCGACCTGTTCGATGACGCGATCGACGTCGCGACCGGGCGCCCCGACCAGCCGCGCGAAGTAGCGGAGGTTCTGCTGGATCGTGAGGTCGCCGTACACCGACGCCGCCTGCGTGTCGTACGCCACTCGCCTGCGGAGGGCCCGCGATCCCCCCGGCTCGCCGAGCACGGTCACCGAGCCGCCGGCGATCTTCTGCACGCCTACGATCGCGCGCATGAGCGTCGTCTTCCCGCACCCCGATGGACCCATCAAGCCGGTGATCTGACCGCGCGGGATGTCGAGATCGAGCGAGGTGAAGACCTCGGTCTTGCCGCGTCGCACGTGCAGATCACGCACGCTGACGGCATCCGTCCCCGCGCTATTCATCACGTGATGAATAATGCGCCCGCTGTGACCGCGTGTCAAGGGGTCGGGCCGTCCCGCCCTGGCGTCACGAGCCGTAGAGGTAGCCCTGCACCGTCGGCCCCACGCGCCGGACCAGCTCGTCGACGGATGCCTCTCCCAGCGCCGGCAGTCGCAGGACGTAGCGGGCGATCAGCAGGCCGGCGACCTGCGAGGCCACGAGCGCCGCTCTCAGTTCGGCGTCCTGGACGTCGAGCGCGCGGACGATGCGCGCGAGCAGCTCGCGCGAGATGAACCCCGCCAGCAGCGGCGTCGTCAGCTTGTTTCCGATCGTCGTACGCAGCAGGGCGACGCCACGACGGCGCACGTCGGCGTCCTCCCAGGTCTCCAGCAGGTACCGCACGATCCGATTCCCCACCTCGTCGCGGGGTCCGGCGAGGATCTCGATGATGGCCAGGTCGGGCCGCATCGGCGCGCCCACCGTCTCGCCGAAGAGGTCGGCCTTCGTGCCGAAGTAGTGGTGCACGAGGGCCGCATCGACGCCGGCCCTGCCGGCGATGCCGCGCATCGTGGCGCCGTCGTACCCGAGTTCGCCGAACTCGTCCATGGCGGCGGTGAGGATCCGCTCGCGCGCATCGGACTGCCCGGCCCGCGGGCGACCGCGACGTCGCTTCGGCGCCGGCACGACGTACTCCACCACGGGGTCAGCCTACGTCTGCACTCGGCCGGCGACCACGTGATCCGGTCCCGGGTCCGACGTAGTCTGGGCGCCATGCACACGCGCACTCAGGCGAGGCTGCAGGTCGTCGCGGGTCCGATGTTCGCCGGCAAGTCCGAGGACCTCATGCGTCGCGTCCGCCGCGCCCGCATCGCCGGCCTGTCGGTCGACGTCGTCAGCCACGCCCTCGACGACCGTCGCGGCGAGGGGCAGGTCAGCTCCCACTCCGGGCTCAGCGTGCCGTCGCGCTCGGTGCCCGACGTCGAGGCGCTGGTCGCCTCGGTCCAGGGGCGCGGGCTCGATCTCGTCGCGATCGACGAGGCGCAGTTCTTCGGCCCGGGACTCGTCGACGCCGTCGATGCGCTGGTCGCCGAAGGCGTGGACGTCGTCGTGTCGGGCCTCTGCGTCACCTTCGATGGCCGGCCGTTCGAGCCGCTGCCGGCGCTCATGGCGATCGCCGAGGACGTCCTCAAGCTCACGGCGGTGTGCGCGGTCTGCGGCGAGGACGCGGCGTTCCATCAGCGCCTGTCGACCGGCGGTGGCGGCGATCCGCTCCGTCCGACGAGCGACCAGGTGGGAGGCATCGAGTCGTACCAGGCGCGATGCCGACGGCACTTCACAGGGGCGGCCCGAACCTAAGGCGCCCAGAACGACGGATGCCCCGTCCCGGCCGGGACGGGGCATCCGTGTGAATGAGCGTGCCTACTGCTCGATCGGCTGCGGCGCGTCGTTGGACTCGTGCGCCTTGATCGTCGGCGTCCCACCCTCGGACATGACCTCGATCTTGCGCGGCTTGGCCTTCTCGCTCACCGGGATCGTGACGCTCAGCACACCGTTGTCGTAGCTGGCCGAGATGCGCTCCGTGTCGATGCCCTGGCCGAGGTTGAGCTGGCGCAGGAAGCTCGCCGCCTCGCGCTCGCGGGTGATCCACTTGACGTCCTCGCCGCTGGTCAGAGTGCGCTCGGCGCGGATCGTCAGCAGCTGCCCGTCGACGTCGATGTCGACCGAGCCCGGGTCGATGCCCGGCAGGTCGGCGGTCAGCACGTAGTGGTCGCCGTCGCGGTAGAGGTCCATCGGCATGCGGCGCGGGCCGCGGCGCGTGTCGAAGAGACTCGATGCAAGACGGTCGAGGTCACGGAACGGGTCGTAGGTGGCCATGGGAATCTCCTCTCTGTCTGGGAGTTGAGCCCACCCGGCTCAACTACGTCCAGATTAGCACTCTCCCCATGCGAGTGCTAAATGATTCAGCGTTCGCTCTGAACGAACGGACCGCCGCTCAGCACTCGATGACATTGACCGCGAGGCCGCCCTCGCTCGTCTCCTTGTATTTGTGCGACATGTCGATGCCGGTCTGCCGCATGGTCTCCACGACGGCGTCGAGAGAGACGTAGTGCGAGCCGTCGCCGCGAAGTGCGAGACGCGCCGCCGTCACGGCCGTCGACGCGGCTATGGCGTTGCGCTCGATGCAGGGGATCTGCACGAGACCGCCGACAGGGTCGCACGTCAGGCCGAGATGATGCTCCATCGCGATCTCGGCCGCGTTCTCGATCTGCCGGTTGGTGCCGCCCATGACCGCCGTCAGCCCACCGGCGGCCATCGCGCACGCCGACCCGACCTCGGCCTGACAGCCACCCTCGGCGCCCGAGATCGACGCGTTGGCCTTGAACAGCGACCCCAGTGCGGTGGCGGTGAGGAGGAAGCGACGGATGCCGCGGCGACGGTTCGCCTCAGCCCTCTGCTGCTCGTTCCACCGCGACGGCTCGGCAGCGTCCGCGCCATGGCCGGGGTATCCGAGCAGGGCGCTGCCCACGAGCTCGCCGTACGGGGTGACCGCGTTGCCCGCGCCGAGCCCCGAGTCGGCGAGGAAGCGCCACCAGTACATGGCCACCGCGGGAACGATGCCCGCAGCGCCGTTGGTGGGCGCGGTGACCACCCTGCCGCCCGCGGCGTTCTCTTCGTTGACGGCGAGCGCGAACGCCCCCAGCCACTCCCCCGGCAGCTCACGTCGCCCGTCGGCCTCGGCGGCCTCGAGCTGCTCGCGGATCGACGCCGCACGCCGCTTGACGCCGAGCATCCCCGGCAGCACGCCGCCGGATCCGAGGCCCGCCTCGACGCAGGCGGCCATCGCATCCCAGATGGCGTCCAGGCCGGCGGCGATCTCCTCGTCGGGGCGCAGCGACTCCTCGTTGAGCCGTGCCGCCTCCGCCATCGTGATGCCGCGTTCATCGCACAGCGCCAGCAGCTGCTCGGCGCTCGCGAAGTCCAGGGGGAACACGGCCGCGCCCGCAGCACCGGCACCCGCGGGCGGGTCGCCCTCGCGGCGGATGAACCCGCCGCCGACGGAGTAGTAGGTCTCGCGGACGAGGAGTCCGGCATCCGTGGCGGGAGCGACAGCCGTCACCGACGACGATCCGGTCTCGCGCACGCCTGCCGCGGCCACCGCGCGGGCCGGCCCCTCGGCGGGAGAGGCCCACGCTTCGAGCGTCATCGCGTTCGGGTGCCCGGGGAGCCGCGTGCGCGGTGCGAAGACGATGTCGCCGCGTTCGAAGCGCACGGCCTGGGCGCCGGCGAGCTCGAGCGCCTGCCCGTCGGGCCATGCGCTCCACGCCGAGCGCACCGCATCCGGATCCACCGTCTCGGGCTCGAGTCCCCGGAGTCCCGCGACGACGGCATCCGGGGTTCCGTGACCGATGCCGGTGGCGCCGAGCGAGCCGTACAGCGTGCAGGTCACCCGGCCGACCTGCCGCAGCACGCCCGTGTCTCGCAGGCGGACGACGAAGTCGTGGGCGGCCCGCATGGGTCCGACCGTGTGGGAGCTCGAGGGTCCTACGCCGATGGAGAACAGCTCGAACGCCGAGACGTAGGCGCTCATCGTCACCAGGCTAACGCCGCTGACGATGCGATCTGCACGCCGTTACCGAGTCGTGAGGGGCAGGATGCCTGGAGAAGAGTCATCCGACGAGGCAGTGTGCCGAGTTCACGCCCGTGGGTGGAACGAGACGAGACCGACGGTGTTGCCCTCGGAGTCCTCCACGAACGCCTGCCACTCCTCGTGACCGGCCGGACCGAGCGCGTCGTCCTCGTGCGTGAAGATCACGTGCGGGCCGGTGACGACGTGGGTGCGGTGCTCAAGGCGTTCGACGGCGGCGCGCACGTCGTCGACCTGCAGATAGAGCAGAGCCGTCGGCGCCCCGCGGTCGAGCAGCAGCCGGACGCCGTCGAGGTCGAAGAAGAGAAGTCCCGGCGGATCGAACACCGCCGCGGGCGCCACACCGAGGAGGTCGGTGTAGAAGCCGGCGGCGCGCTCGAGATCGTCGGCGTGCTGAGCGACCTGGACGAGTTTCATGGCGCCATTCTCGCGTGACACCGACGGTGCGCCAGTGCCCCTGGTGAATCGCTCGGCGTTGCGATAGGCAAGTAGCAGCTCCGCGCGCACGCGACGGAGGTGGTTCGAGAGAGGGTCCGCGATGCTCTTCGTCCTTTACCTCATCCTGCTCCTGGGCGGCATGTACCTGGTCGGCTCGGCCTTCGCGGCGCCGTTCCTGCCGGCGCTGGTGTTCGTCGCCGGAGTCCTCTGCATCTCGCTGGCGGTGGCACTGCCCATCGCGGCGCAGCGGATCGACAGCGGCCCCCGGAAATAGCTCGCGCTCCGCCCCCCGTCGGCCGTCATTGCCGGGTCGTGGCAGCCCCGTCGCGGCATGCCGGGTGCCCTGTGCGGAGTTTGTCAACCCCGCGAACGCCAGGCTCCTCGTCGGTGAGAATCGACTCGCTGCATCAGCGTGGAGGCACCGAAATGAGAACAGCGAAATCCGCATCGCCGTGGTCCGGCACCGGACAGGAGAGGTGATCGAACGATGGTGATGCTTGACCCCCAGGTCCGTCCGACAGGGCGGCAGTACGACCTGCAGCGCGTGGATCAGTCGACGTGGATCATCCGCGACGCGCACGTAGCCACGACCGACGCGAGAAGCGTCGTCGCGTGCGTCAGCAAGGCCCCGTTGGACGGCGTCGATGTGGTGTGGCTCCACCCGGTGGGCCTGCCCACCCACTACCGCACCGCCGACGCGGTGCTGCGCGATCTGATCCGCCACGGTCGGCGCAGTTCCGGGACGACCCGGCCCATACCGATCCCGCATCGTCCGCCGGTGAAGCCCGAGCGCTGCTGATGCGGGCGCCTCGATGAGGCCGGCACTGGCCGACGACTCGCTGTCGGTCCTCGTCCGCGGCTACGACTTCGGCGCGCGGATCTGGCGACGGGTACGCGACGGTGCGAGATCCGCCCCGATGCGACTGCTGGGCCGGGAAGCGCTTCTCGTGCGCGGCTCAGCGGGCGTGGCGGTCTTCTACGACGAGACGCGGATCGCCCGGCACGGTGCGATGCCCGCGATCGTGCAGCACACGCTGTTCGGCAACGGCTCGGTGCACAGCCTCGACGGCGACGAGCACCGCCACCGGAAGGCGACCTTCGTCGACGTCGCCTACGAGGATGCAGAGGTCCGACGACTGCAGCCGCTGCTGGAGCGGGAGTGGCGCCACGAGCGCGACGCGTGGCTCGACGGCGGTCACCGCTCCGCCTACGATGCAGCGGTCGGTGCGCTGGGCCGCGCGATCATGGCGTGGGCCGGCTTGCCGGGTACGCCCGCTGCCAAGACCCGCTGGGCGGCGCGCCTCGCGCAGATCGTGGACGGCTTCGGCGCCCCCTACTCCCCCGCCTATGTCGCCGCCGCGGTGAATCGACGCTGGTCCGACCGGCATGCGCGACGGGTCATCGAGGCGGTGCGCGCGGGCGACCTCGCTGCGGCGCAGGGGACGGCCCTGCATTCCTGGGCCTGGCACCGCGATCCGGCCGGTGAGCTGCTGCCCGCACAGCTCGCGGGGGTGGAGCTGCAGAATTCGATCCGGCCGATGATCGCCGTCGCGCGCTTCGTCGCGTTCGCCGCCAAAGAGCTGCACGACCGGCCCGAGTGGCGAGCCCGCATCGCCGCCGAGACGGCGGAACGGGCGACGCTGGTGGGCGGTCCCCTGGCGATCATGTTCGCCCAGGAGATCCGGCGGACCGCGCCGTTCGTGCCGATGCTGCCCGGGTGGGCCACCCAGGATGTCGACCTCGACGGTCAGCACCTCGCCGCCGGCGGTCGGGTGGTGCTCGACATCCTCGGCACCAACACGGACGCCCGCTCCTGGGAGGACCCCACGGCCTTCGATCCCGAGCGCTTCCGCGGCGTCGAAGACTACGAGGCGCTGTCCGCCTTCATCCCGCATGGCGGCGCCGGTGTGGCGACCGGCCATCGCTGCCCGGGTGAGAAGATCGCGATCGCCGGCCTCGCGGCTGCGATCGCCGCGCTGAGTGATCCCCGGCTGACTGTCCTGGACTCCGGCCTCTCCGTGAACCGTCGCCGGCTTCCGACGAAGCCGAGGTCGGGAGCCCGGGTGCGGGCCGTTGGTACGTCCTCACGCCGCCCGATCCACTGACGGCGGTGAGCCAGCCGTTTCCGCGGTCAACCCACTCGACGCATCGCTGAGGACGCCGAAGGATGGCGGGAACACCTACGGGAGGAATCATGGCCGAGACCGAGCACACCGTCGTCACCCGTTCGAACCGCGGACAGTGGGAGGTGGCCGTGGCGGAGCGGCCCGACCTCTCGCAGAGCTTCTCCAGCCGCGAGGAGGCGATCGATGCGGGTCGCACGACCGCCGACGAGCTGGGCTGGCGTCACATCGTGGAGGAAGCGGAGCCCACCGGCGTCATCACCGACCCGGCCGACGAGTGAGCCACGGCGGGGCGTCGGCCGACGTCCCGCCCGCGCGTTCACGGATTCGGGAAGTGGTGGTCCTCGGCACGGCGAACGTCTGCGAGGGTCGCCTTCCAGGTGCTCCGCCGCGGGCGCCGACGGTCGAAGAGCTTCCGCAGGGTGTCTCCGACGGAGCGGAGAGCTGATCCGAATGTGATCATGTCTGCTCACCTTCAAGCAGTGGGGGTTGTCTGTGGAATAGGGATATCCGCTGGGCGCCACCGCGTCTTGGGGCTTGACCTGACGCGCCGGGTGTGGTGTCCCCGGTAGGTGCGATGATCCGCACGGGGACGATCGGCGGGAGGGCGGGATGCGGAGCGAGGCGACCGTGCTGCACGCCGACCTCGACGCCTTCTACGCCTCGGTCGAGCAGCGCGACGCACCTGCGCTGCGCGGACGGCCTGTCATCGTCGGCGGCGGCGTGGTGCTGGCGGCGAGCTACGAGGCGAAGGCACGCGGCGTGCGCACGGCGATGGGCGGCCGGCAGGCCCGCGAGCTCTGCCCGGATGCCGTGGTCGTGCCGCCGCGGATGGACGCGTACTCCGCGGCCAGCCGAGACGTGTTCGCCATCTTCCGCGACACGACGCCGCTCGTGGAGGGGCTCTCGATCGATGAGGCCTTCCTGGAGGTCGGTGGTCTGCGACGCATCGCAGGCACGCCCGAGCAGGTCGCGGTGCGATTGCGTGAACGGGTCCGCACAGAGGTCGGGCTCGCCATCTCGGTCGGAGTGGCGCGGACGAAGTTCCTCGCCAAGGTCGCCAGCGCCGTCAGCAAGCCCGACGGCTTACTGGTCGTCGAGCCCGACCAGGAAGAGGCGTTCCTGCTGCCGCTGCCGGTCGAACGGCTGTGGGGCGTCGGCGCCGTGACCGCCGACAAGCTCCACCGCCTCGGCATCCACACCGTCGGGCAGCTCGCCGAGCTCGAAGCCGCGACCGCCGAGAGGCTGCTGGGCAAGGCGACCGGTGCGCACCTCCACGCGCTCGCCCGGCTGCGCGACCCGCGCCCCGTCGACACCACGCGGCGCCGTGGGTCGATCGGCTCTCAGCGCGCCCTCGGCAACCACCCGCGCACGGCGGAAGAGCTCGACCTCTTCCTGACGCAGATCGTCGATCGGCTGGCTCGCCGCCTGCGCGACCGCGACCGCGTGTGCCGGACGGTCGTGCTGCGCCTCCGCTACGGGGATTACGCGAAGGCCACCCGATCCCGCACGTTCCGCTTCGCGACCGATCGCACCGCCCTGCTGCTCGAGGTCGCGCGGGGGCTGCTCGCCTCCGCACAACCCGAGATCGACGAGCGCGGCATCACCCTCATCGGCGTCTCGCTGTCTCAGCTCGGCCGCGCCGACAGCGTCCCGCCGGAGCTGCCCATCGACTGGGAAGACGGGTCTCGCCTCGATGGGGTGCTCGATGCGGTTCGCGACCGCTTCGGCGCGGCGTCGGTCGCCCGCGCCGCACAGCTCGGTCGCGATCCGGGTTGGTCGACGCCGTTGCTGCCCGAACACGAGTGCCCCCGAGAAATCGCCTCCGACCGGCCACGGCAGCGATGTCGTCGGCCGCGCTTACCCTGCTCCCATGGCGGAGCGTGTCGAACTGTGGTGGGCCCGCCGCCAGTTCTCCAAAGGGTCGGAAGTCCCCTACCCGGTGGGGAGCTACCGCGAAGCGTGGGCGCCGTTCCCTGCGCTCATCCGCCAGTACCATCCGGAGCTCAACGCCGGCATCGTCTTGAGCCAGGTGCCGCCCGCCGCCGACGTGCTGCTGCTGTGGCAGTGCGAGGCCGGCCACAAGTTCGCCGCCACTCCCGACGAGCAGCGCAACCGCCCCGGACGCGAACGCCGTCGCTCCGCCTGGTGCCCCGAGTGCGTGGACCTCGCCCGACCCACCCGCGCCCTGCCGATGCGGGACGTGGTGACCCCACTCGACTCCCCCGTCCCGGCCGCCGTCGCCAACCCCACCGGCCGTGCGGTCCTCCGGTCCCGCACGCCGAGACGCAAGCTGCAGGTGTGCGCGAAGACACCCGAGCTGCCCGTCGGCGAGCCGTTCCACTCGGAATGCGCGCCGAAGCCTGCGTCCGCGGTCGAAGCGCAGCTGCGCGCCGACCTGTTCGCCCGTCTCTCGGTCACACCGGGCGCGAACGCCGTGCGCGTCGCGCGGCCGTTCTTCGACCACGTCGAGGTGTGGCCCGACATCCTGCTTCCTGAACTGCGCGTCGCCATCGAGTACGACAGCACCGGCCGCCACGGTCTCGAACACGTCGGCAAGCGCGAGGACGCCGACCTCCGCAAAGACCGTGCCCTGCGCTCTGCGCGATGGGAGGTGGTCCGCATCCGCACGGGCAGGCTCGAACCTCTGGGCCCGTTCGATCTGCAGATGTCGGCATGGAACCCGAAGGGCCTCGAGCGCCTCATCGACGCGCTCCGCGACATCCGCGGACCACTGCTCGTCGACCCGTACCTCGCCTGACGACTGGTCATCGGCGACAGCGGAGCCGCGGACCGACCGCGTCTACGTGAGGTGGCCGGCGAGCGCCTCGAGCAGGCCTCGCGTTCCTTCCTCGCGGTTGTCACCGTCTGCCCAGAACCGGTCGAAGAAGACGCCGTGTTCAGCATGCGTGAACCGGGTGCCCTCGGGGATCCGCTCGAATTCGAGGGATGCCACCGAGGTGGACATGTGGATGCCGTCGAGCCACATGTCGTAGGTCGTGACGATGCGCACGTGCTCGACGATGTCGGTGTAGACGGCCTCGTACCGTGACAGCGGTCCACTGTGGAACTGCGCCTCGTCGACGTCGCGTCCGCCGACACGGAAGTCGAATGCCCACTCGCGCGAGTCGAAGGCATCGCCGTCGCCGAACCAGCTGCGCTTCTGCGTCCCATCGGCGAACGCCTGCCAGACCTGCTCGACGGGCACGGGATAGTCGCGAGTGAGGGTGAACCCGGCGTGGGCGAGCCGGCGCTCGATCGTCATCGCTGCTCCTCTCGGGTGAAGGTGACGTGGATGGTGCCGCTTTCGGCGACCTCGGTGGTCACGCGGTGCGTGTGCTCGAGGCCGCGAAGGTCGTCCCACACGCGGTTGCCCCGGGCGAGCACGATCGGCGCGATCCCGACGTGCAGATCGTCGACGAGACCGGCCCGCAGGAACTCCTGTGCGGTCCGCACGCCGCCCCCGACCCGGACGTCGAGCCCGCCGGCGGCGGCGGTGGCCTCCGCGAGCACCTCCTCGATCGCCCCGCTGCGGAAATGGAAGGTCGTGCCATTGACCATGGCGATCGACGGGCGGGGTGCGGAGTGCGTGAGCACGTAGACGGGGCAGCCGAACGGCGGCTCATCGCCCCACCACCCCTTCCAGTCCGGGTCGTCGGGATTCGCGTGCAGGCCGAACATGGCCGCGCCCATGATCTCGGCACCCACGCCGGTGAAGAACGCCGCGGCATAGGACTCGTCGACGCCGGTCGTGCCCGCGCCGCTGGTGTCGCCGAAGACCTTCTGCCGGAAGGTGCGGGTGGCCGCGTAGGCCGCCGTGAGAGGGCCCCAATCCTCACCCATGGGGTTGTCGGCCATGGGATCGGGAGCCGCGGTGTATCCGTCGAGCGACGAGAACAGGTCGATGCGGACTCGGGTCATTGCGAGGTCTCCTTGTCGGTGATGCGGGTCAGGTGGTTGCCGAGGCGGTCTGCCTGTCGCTCGGCGGGTGTCCGCTGCTCGCCCAGCCAGACGCGCACGACATCGAGGGCGCCCGGTCGCAGGCTCACAGTGCGGACGCGTCCCTGCTTGCTGGACGTGATGACTCCCGCGTCCTCGAGGATGCGCAGGTGCTGAAGCAGCGACGGCAGCGTCATCGCGACCAGCCCCAGGAGGTCGGACACGACCGCCGGGGACTTCGCGAGGCGCTCGACGACCATCCGCCGGGTCGGATCCGCGAGTGCTCGGAGCACCGCGTCCAGCTCGGCAGAATAGTTAGGCATATACCTAACTATTCACGATGCCCCGCCAGATGTCAATGCACTCAGGGCTCACCTGGGCGGTCAAGCCGCCGGATCCGCGCGGTGACGTGTGCGGCGATGATCACCCACCCACCTCCCCGGCTCTGCCAGATCTGGGTCTGCACCCCACGGCCGCCGTCTTCGTACTGGGACTCCGAGACGAGGAGCGCGGTGGTGTCGCCGAGCCGGCGGTAATGGATGTCCGAGATCCGACGCGGCCGGATCCCGCCTCGTCCCGCTCGGAACGCGCTGATGGCGCCGTGTCCGACGAGCAGTCCGCTGTCGTCGGAGCGGATGGTGTCGTCGGCACGAGCGAAGCTCGCATCCAGTGCGGCGAGGTCGTTGGCAGCGAGCGCACGCTCGTACGCGTCGAACGCCGCGAGGAGGGCGGCAGGGGCCTCGTCGACGCCGGTCACCGCGCGACCTCGCTGAAGTCCGATTCGCGGATGCGGGCGTGCACGCCGACCGTGATGTCGACCACCTGCGAGATGTCGAAGTCCGTCGCCGCACTCAGATAGGCGTAGGCGAGATGCTCGTCCATCCCCCAGCGCGCCTGCAGAAGAGACAGCGCTGCCCGGACGCATGAGCGCATGGCCGAGTCCAGATCCGGGCCGAGTCCGGTGGGCACGATCCATCCGCTCGCGCGGATCAAGGGGCCGCTCAGCATCCCGAACGCGGCGACCGCCTGTGCCGCGGGGACGACATCGATTCGGAGCGTCGCGCGCAGGGATGCCTCCAGGGCGGTGAGCGCCACCTCGCCGTCTCCTTGGGCGAAGTGCGGGTCGCCGACGTAGGCAAGCGCTCCGTCCACCTGCACCGGGAGGTAGAGCACCGTTCCCTCGACGAGCAGGTTGATGTCGATGTTCCCCCCGTGGGGGCCCGGCGGGACCGAGTGCGGTCGCACGGACCCGGCCACGGCGACGCCCATCGTTCCGAGGAAGGGCGCCAGAGGGAACGACACGGCCGGCTCTCCGCCCTCGACGACCGGCAGCAGCCCGAACATGCCCTCTGGACGGGTCATCAGGGGGGCGAACACGCTCACGTTGGCAGTGCCGCGCGGAAGCTCTCCGGCCAGGGCTCCTCGGCCGTGCCGATTCGAGATGACCCCGTACGGAACGCGAGGCTGCAACCGCACGACGGTGATCTTGAGCAGGTCTCCCGGTGCCGCGCCCTCGACCCTGATCGGCCCCGTCACGACGTGCGGACCGTCGGTCTCGGCGTTGCGGCGACTCGATGCGGCGATGGCGACGGCGTCGTCGAGGACGTCGGATGCCGCAACGCCGTGAGCCGCGAAGAAGGCAACCGGGTCGGAACCCTGATCTTCGAGGAGACCCTCATGGCTCACCGTGTCGATGGTGACCGATTCACCCGGCCGGATCGAGAGCACCGGCGCATCCGTCTCGCACGGCAGACGACCCCACATCGTCGTCTCATCGCCGGCGCGCAGGTAGTGGTCTCCCGGTATCTCACCGCTGCCCGGCTGCAGCGGGCGGAACCGAGGGACCGCTGCCGCCGAAGCGGGGGCGGCGGGGCGTGGGCGCGCGATATCGCTCATCGTCATCATTTCGTCACGCAGGCGCAGTCAGTGGAGTCGGGAGGGCCCCGAGATGATCGGCGAGCGAGCCATGGAACCGCTCGGACACGGTCGACGAGTACACGATCCGCCCGCGTGCGACCACGAGGCGGCGGGCAGGCTGGTCGACGACGACACTCTCCGGGTCCTGCGAGTCGAGCACGACGAGTTCCGCAGGAGCACCGACGGAGATGCCCTCAGCTCGCGCGGAGCCCATGACACGCGCCGCATCCGACGTGACCGCGCGATGCAGCGCGGCGAAATCCCTCACATCGGACGCGAAGGTCACGCGTCCCAGCAGGAGGGCCATGTCGAGCGGATCGACCGTGCCCGTCGGGGTGAAGGCGTTGCGGATGTTGTTGGACGACACCGCGGTGCGTACGCCATGGCGCCACAGCTCGCCGATCGGCGCGACGCCTCGGCGCACGGATCTCCGATCGTTCCGGCCGACGAGGTAGAGGTCGGTGGCCGGCAGCACCACCACTGCGACACCGGCGCCGGCCAGTGCATCGAGCGTGCGTGCGCGTCGGTCGGGCTCGAGCGCGCCGAGTGTCGTGACGTGGCCGATGGCGACACGCCCGTACAGCCCTCGCGCCGCCGTCGCCTGGGCCACGTAGTCGGCGAGCGCGAAGCGCTCATCGGTCGCGTCGTCCGCGAGGTCGAGGTGCAGGTCGGCGAGGGTGCCGAATTCGACCGCGAGGTCGAGCACGGTGTCGACGTGCGCCCGCGCATCCGCCAGATCGGCCTCGGTGTACGGGCAGCCGCCGACCACCGTGCCCGGGATCAGCAGCGCCTCGCGCATGAGTGCGAGGGTGCCGGGACGGGAGCGGATGCCCTCCTGCGGGAACACGGCGATCTGCAGGTCGAGCCAGTCCCGGTGCCGCGCGGCGAGGTCGTGCATGACGTCCACGCTGAGCAGGCCGACGGTCGGGTCGACCTCCGTCTGCGCCCGGATCGCGGTCGTGCCCGCCCGCAGCGCGGCCGCCAGCACGCGCTCGGCCCGCGCCTCGACATCCGCGTGGGTGAAGGAGCGCTTGCGCTCGGCGGTGTAAGCGATCGCGGCATCGAGCGCACCGCCGCTGGACGGGCCGCCGAGCAGCGCCTTGTCGAGATGGAGGTGAGGCTCGGAGAACGCCGGAGCGACGACGCGCCCGTCGACGTCCGCGATCTCGGCGGAGGGCGGGAGCATCCCCTCGCCCGCCGCTGTGATGCCGGTGATGCGACCGTCCTCGAGCAGGATGTCGACGAGGCCGTCCGCGTCGCGCACCGACGCGCGCGTCAGCACGAGTGCGCCGGTGCGCGCGCCGGCGCTCATGCCGTCGCGGCGGGCACCGCGCTCGACGCGCGCCCCCGGGTCAGCGCATCGGCGGATCGCGCGGCCGCCAGCAGCAGCTCGTCGTCGCCCGGGCGGCCGACGAGGCAGACGCCCACCGGAAGCCCGTCGACCTCGGCGAGCGGCAGCGACACGGCGGGCAGTCCCGCTAGTCCCGCGATGCAGGTCATGGCGATGGTCCGGCCACGGAGCGACCCCTTCGCCGCGGCATCCAGATCGATGAGCGGCGCTGGACCGGATGCCGCGGCGAAGGCGAGGACCGCACCCTGCGGAAGGATCTCGGCGAGTCGCGCGAGGATCTCGTCGCGCGCCTCGTCGGCGAGGTGCATCGCGTCGGTCGGGGCGTTGCGGGCGTCGTTCATGCGCGCGGTGATGCCCGGGCCGAAGGACGGCTCCCTCGCCGTGACCCATGCGCCGTGAGTGCGCCAGATCTCGGGGAGCTGACGCGCCATGAACGCCGAGCGCCAGCGACCCAGGGTCTCCGGACCGGCGAGGTCGACGAGGGTGCGCTCCGCCCCCAGCTGCTCGGCGAGCCGATCGACGGCCGCAGCCACGGCGTCGGCCGTGTCGGGGTCGGCGAGAGCAAGCACGTCTCGCGCGAGCACGATGCGCGGCACCGCACGTGCGACGTCGGGCGTGGGCGCGGAGCCCAGCAGCACCCGCGTCGCACGCTCCAGGTCCTCGCCGGTGGCGGCGAGCACCCCCACGGTGTCGAAGCGGGGCACGAGGGGCACCAGACCCGCGGTGGGCACGCGGCCGTGCGTCGTGCGGATGCCGAAGATGCCGCAGTACGACGCGGGCACGCGGGTCGAGCCGCCGGTGTCTGTCGCCAGGGCGTAATCCACGAGCCCGGCGGCGACCGCGGCCGCCGAGCCGCTGGACGAGCCGCCGGGGATGCGGTCCGGATCGTGCGGGTTGCGCGGGGTGCCGTAGTGCACGTTGGTACCCGACAGGCTGAAGGCGAGTTCGTCCGTGTGCGAGATGCCGACGACGCTCGCCCCAGCGTCGACCCAGCGCTGCACCGCTGCCGCGTTGCGCGTCGCGACCTCCGCATCGGCGAGCCAGTCGGGGTTGCCCGCGGCGATGCGCTGGCCGGCGACGTCGAACAGATCCTTGGTGACGGTGACCGTGCCGGCGAGCGGGCCGGTCGCCGCACCGCGTGCGAGCATCGCGGGCCCGACGCGCAGCGCGCCGGTGGCCGCGGCCGCCTCGGCCGAAGGGACGACGGCGCTCATGCGTCGACCACCACGAGACGGTTCGGGATGGTGTTGAGCTCTTCGATCCCCCGGCTGGTCAGCATGACGGTGCCGCCGATGCAGACGCGCTTGCCGTCGCGGAGGGCGTTCGGCTCGAACGCGAACGCTACGCCCTCGCCGATCTCGAAGTCGCCGTCCAGCGCCACACCCGACGGCAGCGTGGGCAGGTGCGCGAGTGCCGGATCGACGCTCGGGTCGATGCGCGTCGCGGAGTTGTAGAGCACGCCCGACACCGTCTGCACCATCGGCCCGGTGTTCCACGTCTTCGAGCGCTTGAGCGGCTCGTCCATGATCTCGGCCAGCTCTGCGAAGCGCATGCCGGGACGCAGCGCCGCGATGCCGGCGTGGTACGACTCCAGGCACACGTCCTCGAGCTCCCGCAGCAGGCGGTCCGGCTGACCGAGGACGACGTCGATCTGCTGCTGCGACTCGAACCCGCCGTAGTACGCGAAGATCTCGGAGGCGATGCTGTCGCCGGCCTCCAGGACGTACGGGGCGCCGCCCATGCCGAACCACTCCGGCTGTCCCCAGCCGAAGCGATGCGAGCCGGCTCGCTCGAGGATGAAGGGGGCGCGCATCCACCCGCCGCCCGCGACGATGGCGTTGATCGCCGCAGCCGTCACGACGCTCTCTCGCACGCCGACCCGGGTGGCCTCGACGTAGGCGGCGCAGGCGGCCTCGCCGATGGCGGCCGCCTTGCGGATCATCTCCTGCTCCTCGGCGCTCTTGAACTGGGTGAGCGTCTCGAAGGCGTCGGCCACGTCCACCCAGGTGACCTTCGGGAGCGCGCCCAGCACGTTCGTCCACGTGCGGAACGGGATGACGCCGTTCCACTGCCCGACGGCGCGGCTGGTGAGGCCGACGACGCCGATCGTGGCGGCATCCAGCGACCGCTCCTTCAGCACCGCGGTGAGGTTGGCGATCGGGTTGCCGTGCAGCCAGCTGTCGGTCCAGCGCTCGTAGCGCGCGCCCGCGCCGTCGTAGCGGTTGATCGGCACGTCGCCGACCAGCATGAGGGGCTCCTCGGTCGGGGTGAAGAGCACTGTCGCGTGCGACTCCTCGTTGGTCAGGTACGAGTCGTTGGCGTTGCGCCCCTGGCCGAAGATCACGAGGGCGTCGATCCCCTGCTCGGAGAGGAACGCGCGCACGTTCGCCCAGCGCCGGTCGCGTTCGGCCAGGCTCAGCGTGGGGAAGTAGTCGCTGTCGGTGGCGACGGAGTTGGGGACGATGGTCAGGGTCATGTTCGCTCCTCGGAGTCGGTCGGATGCGGCTCAGGCCGCGGTGGATGTCGGGACGCGGGCGGCGAGAGCGGCGCGCAGGGCCGCCGCGCTCTCGGTGATGAAGGCGAGCGCCTCATCGGAGTCGACGCGAGCGCGGAGGCCGTCCAGCCCGGGAGCCGTGCCCGCCCGTGCGCGCTCCTCATAGCGATCGGTGAGCCCTTCGACGACCGCGAACTCGTCGGCCGTGAGATCGGGATGACCCGTCCACCAGCGCGGGTCGTCGACGTACAGCGGCATCTCGGCGTTCATGCCGAGGACGCCCTCGATCGACAGGTTGGCCGTCGCACCTCCCCGGTCCAGCTCGCCGAGCAGCGCCTCCCAGTCGATGACGCCCCTGCCCACGGGGGCGAGGAAGCGGCCGATGCCGTCATCGGTGCGGTGCAGGGCGACGTCGCGCACGTGCGTCGAGCGCGTGTAGGGCGCGACGCGGCGCGCAGCGGCCACGGGGTCCTCGCCGCGGACCAGCACGTTCGCGGTGTCGAACGTGATGCCGAACGCGTCGGGTCCCGCCGCCTCGACCAGGCGCACCACCTCGAACGAGCTGATCTCCTCGTGGGTCTCGATATTGAGGTGCGCGCCGGTCTCGCGCAGCAGCGGAGCGAGCCGGTCGAGCACCTTGGCCGTGGCGGCGAGCTGATCGACCCAGTCCACGTCCGTCCGGAACCGGTCGCAGGCATACAGGCCGCGGATGCGGAACTGGTAGTTCGCGGTCGCGCTCCACAGCTCGGTGATGCCCGCCGCGGTCACGGCGCGGATGATCCGCTCCATCCCGAGCAGGTAGTCCCCTTCGCCCAGGCGGCGGATCTCGGGCGCCTCCGGCGTCGCGAACGGGTTGACCTTGGCGACGCCGACCTCGAGGTACAGTCCGAGGTCGGCGGCGGCATCCGTCACCGCCGACAGCTCGCCGCCGTCGAGCGTCGGGCTCAGCGCGAACGCCGAGCGGAAGAACGCGCCCTCGAGCCCGAGGGCGGCGACCTGCTCGAGGGTGCCGATGGCGCCGAGTTCGGCAGCCCCGGGGAACTTGCTGGTGTCGGTGCCGACGCGGCGCATCATCCGAGCTCCCCTGCCGTCGGGCTCAGGTCGACCAGGCCGCGCGAGAAGACGTTCGCCGGATCGTACGAGCGCTTGACCGCCACGAGACGCTCGTACTTGGCGCCGTAGACGGCGCGCGCCACCGCCTCGTCGCCGG
Source organism: Microbacterium psychrotolerans (assembly GCF_031085295.1). Taxonomy (GTDB): domain Bacteria; phylum Actinomycetota; class Actinomycetes; order Actinomycetales; family Microbacteriaceae; genus Microbacterium; species Microbacterium psychrotolerans. The sequence continues at coordinate 57,276 of NZ_JAVFWO010000004.1, forward strand.
CGACCGAGGTGAAGTTGATGTAGGTCCCGGCCTTGTGCGGCGCCAGCGCCTCGTCGAACCGCTTGGCCCACGCGACGAGCGGCGCCTTCTCGCCGGGATACTCCCAGTCCGCTCCGATGTTGGCGCCGAACGGAGCGCCGACGCCGGCCGTCGAGTCGTTCGACGAGTCCCGCGGCGTGCGTCGGCCGGCGATGATCTCGAACGGGCACATCACCTGGTGGGCGATGTGGGCGCTCGAGTTGAGGGCGCGGCCCGTGTAGGCGTCGCTCATCTCGATCACGGTCTCGATCGCTGCGTCCGATAAGTCCTGCAGGAATAGGTGCTTCCAGTAGTGCGAGATGCCGTATCGGAACTCGTCGTCGGTCGCGTGCTGCAGCGTCACGTGCGGCATCGTGCGCAGGCTCTGGTAGATCGGCGTGCCGAGCGCGAACATCCCCGCCGTGGCCGCCGGCTCGTCGGCAGGGTCGCCGTAGAACACGGTCGCCAGCGAAAGGATCGGCTGTCCGCGGTGCTCGGCGGGGATCTGCGACCAGTACTCGGGGGCACGGAGCAGCCGCAGGTAGGTGCCGATGTTGCCGGGGGCGTCGAGACCCCACTCGCGGAAGTGCCGCATGATCGCGGTGCGGTCGGATGCCGGGAAGAGCGCCTGACGCACCGTCGCGAGGCCCGGGAGCGGCACGGTGCGGAACGTGAACCGCGTCGCGATGCCGAAGTTGTGACCGGCGCCCTTGAGCGCCCAGAACAGGTCGGGGTTCTCCTCGGCGTTCGCGGTCAGGATGCGGCCGTCCGCGACGACCACCTCGATCTCGACGACGTGGTCGACGGTCGCGCCGTGCATCCGCGCGAGGTAGCCGAAGCCGCCGCCGAGCGTGAGTCCGGCGACGCCCGTGTGCGAGACGACACCGGCGGGAACGGCGAGGTCGTACGGCTGGGCGGCGCGGTCGACGTCGCCCCACCGGCATCCGGCTCCGACCGTCACCGTGCCCGCCTCGAGGTCGAACGCGACCCCGTCGAGCAGCGCCGTGTCGATGAGCACCGCGCCGTCGGCGACCGCGGTGCCCGCGAGGTTGTGGCCTCCGCCGCGCACGGTGAGGGGCACCTGGTTGCCGACGCACCAGCGCAGGGCGTCCGACACGTCGCGCGCGTCGCGGCAGCGCACGATGGCGGCGGGAAGCCGGTCGATGTCGGCGTTCCAGACGCGCCGGAGCAGGTCGTAGTCGGGGTGGTCCGGATAGACGACCTCGCACGAGACGGCGGCACCCAGCTCGGAGAGCGCGGCGGGGGCATGGGTGAGGGTCATGGGGGCTCCTTCGGTCATCGGGTCGGCACGGGGGCGGGCTCGGCGGTGTACGGGCCTGCGTCGGGCAGGGCGGGGGGCGTGCGCCCGGCGAGGGTCGCGCGCAGGTGGGCGGCGCAGCGCAGCAGGAACTGCTCCAGCTCGCTGTCGGGCCGGAGCGCCCGCAGCTGCGCGAGCGACTCGGCGTCGCCGGCGGCAGCGCGGGCCTCGTATGCGACGGCCAGCGCATCGAGGCTCTGCAGCGCTTCGTCGGTGAGATCGGGATGCCCCGCCCGCCACGTCGGGTCGGCGACGTGCAGCTTCATCTCGGCGCGGACGACGCCGATCGGCTCGATCGTGAGGTTGATCGACGGGTTCTGCGCGAGGACGAGATCGAGCGCGGCATCCCAGTCGATGACGCCCTCACCGCAGGGGGCGATGAAGCGCGACAGCCCCTCCTCGGTGCGCCATAGCGCGGCGTCGCGGAGCTGGGTCGTGCGCACGTGGGGCGCGATGCGGGCGATCCCCTCGAGCGGGACCTCGGCGCGCACCGCGAGGTTGGCGGGATCGAGGCACACGCCCAGCACGTCCTCGCCGACCGCGTCGATGAGCCGCAGCAGCTCGAACGTGGTGATCTCCTCGTGCGTCTCGAGGTTGAGTCGCACACCCGTCTCGCGGAGCACCGGTGCCAGCCGATGCAGGAATCCCTCGGTCGCGGCCAGCTGATCGGCCCAGTCGGCGTCGGTGCGGAAGCGGTCGGTGAAGAAGATGCCGGGGTAGGGCTTGTAGCCGCCGACCGCTGTCCAGGTCTCGGTCCAGCCGAACTCGGCGCACGTGCGGATCATCCGCTCCATGCCGGCGAGGTAGCTCCCGTCCCCGAGGTCCCGCACCCGCGGCAGCTCTGCGGTCATGTACGGGTTGACCTTGCCGACCCCCATCTCGACGTAGAGGTCGAGCTCGTCCGCGAGCTGCGCGAAGTCCCGCAGGAACCCCGGATCGAGGGTCGGTGCGATCTCATCCAGGGTGCGCACGTTGACGCCTTCGAGCCCCATGGCGGCGACGGCACGCAGCGTCTGGAGGGGGTCGCCCCATCCGCTCCTGCCGTCGGTGAACTTGACGTCGGTTCCCACGCGGGTCATGCGGCGATCTCCTTGTCGAGGTGCGGGACGAGGGCGGCCGCCGCTCGGCGGCGGTTCTCGCGTCGCTGCCGCTCGGCGGCGGGATCCGCCCGTGGCACGGCCTCCAGCAGCGACTGCGTGTAGGGGTGGGTGGGGCGCTCGTAGACCTGCTCGCGCGTCCCCTGTTCGACGACGCGGCCCTTCTCGAGGATCACGAGGCGGTCGCACAGGTACCGGACGACGGCGAGGTCGTGCGCGATGAACAGGACCGACAGGCCGAACTCGGCCTGCATGTCCTTGATGAGGTTGAGCACCTGGGCCTGCACCGACACATCGAGCGCCGAGACGGGCTCGTCGCACACGAGCACGCGGGGCCTCACCACGAGCGCCCGCGCGATCGCGATGCGCTGTCGCTGGCCTCCCGAGAAACTGCGCGGGTACCGTTTGACGTGCGCCGGATCGAGGCCGACCCGCTCGAGCATCTCGGCGGTGCGGGCCCGACGGCCGGCGGCGTCGAGGTCGGTGTGCACGCGGAGCGGCTCCGACACGATCTGCCCGATCGTCATGCGGGGATCCAGGCTCGAGTAGGGGTCCTGGAACACCATCTGCACCTGCGAGCGGAACACGCGCTCGGCGCGATAGGTCATGCGGCGCAGGTTGAGGCCGTTGTAGACCAGGGACCCGGCCTGCGGCCGCTCGAGTCCCATCAGACAGCGGACGGTGGTCGACTTGCCCGACCCGGATTCGCCCACCAGTCCCAGCGTCTCCCCCGCGCCGAGGCTGAACGAGACGTGATCCACGGCGGTGAACTCCCGCGATTCCCGCCCGAAGCGCTTGACGAGATCTTCGACCCGCAGGTCGACGCCGTCGGTGGTCAGCGTGTTCATCGCCGTGCCTCCTCGAGGATGGCGCCGCTTACGAGCGCGGGTGGGACGGATGCCGCGGCATCCGCTCGCATGACGTCCTCGACGGTCTGCAGCCTGACGTTCGGATCGGCGTCGACACTCGGAATGGATGCCAGCAGCCCGCGGGTGTAGGCGTGCTCGGGCGACCGGAACAGGTCGTCGACCGGGCGGTCCTCGACGATGCGGCCGTGACGCATCACCGCGACGCGATGGGCGAGCCCCGCGACGATCGCCAGGTCGTGGGTGATCAGCAGCACGGCGAGCCCGAGCTCGCGGGACTGCTCCTCGAGGAGGTCGAGCACCTGCTCCTGCACGCGCACGTCCAGTGCGGTGGTCGGCTCGTCGGCGATGAGCAGCTGCGGTCCGGCGATCAGCGCCGCGGCCATCACGACCCGCTGGCGCATCCCTCCGGAGAACTCGTGGGGGTAGGCGCCGAGGCGCGTGGCCGCGGAGGGCACACCCAGCCGATCGAGCATCTCGACGGCCTGGCGTCGCGCCGCCCGGCGGCCGACGCCTCGGATCACGAGGGGTTCGGCCACCTGGTCGCCGATCGTGAGGACGGGGTTGAGGGCCGTCATCGGGTCCTGGAACACCATGGAGACCGTGGATCCGCGCAGCTGACGCAGTCGTCGCTCCGGGGCACCCACCACCTCCTGGCCCGCCACCCGCACGGAGCCGGACAGCTCGACCGTGGGATCCAGCCGCAGTACGGCCTTCGCGGTCATGGACTTGCCCGAGCCGGACTCGCCGACGAGCGCGACGCGCTCTCCGCGCGCGATCGTCAGGCTGACCCTGTCGACCAGCGTGAGGTCGCCGTGACCGGAGTCGGTGCGTGTGGCGGCAGGGACGCGCACCGTGAGATCGGTGATCTTCAGGACGGGTGCGTCGGTCATCGCTTCCTCCGCAGGCTCGGGTCGAGACGGACGCGGAGGGCATCGCCCAGCAGCCCGAAGGCGATCGCCGCGATGGTGATGGCCAGTCCCGGGAACGTGGTGACCCACCACGCGGTGGTGATGTACTCGCGGCCCTGGGCGACCATGGCGCCCCAGTCGGCGCTGGGCGGGGGTGCGCCCACGCCGAGGAAGGCGAGACCCGCCATGAGGACGACGGCGCCCGAGATCTCCATGCTCGCCTGGACGTACACCGAATCCATCGAGTTCGGCAGCACGTGGCGGACGAGGGTCGGGATACGGCGGATGCCGTTCACCCTCGCCGACTCGACGTACGCCGAGTTCATCGACACCCGCAGGATGCCGCGGACGAGGCGGGTCGTGCCGGGCCACATGGCGATGACCATGGCGAGAACGACCGAGCCGAGCGACGGGCCGAGAGCGGCGGCGATGCCGAGCGCGAGCACCATCGACGGCAGCGCCATGAACATGTCGCAGATCCGCATGATGGTGGCGTCGACCCCCCGAGGCGAGAGCACCGCCGCGCAGGCGACGACGACGCCGACGAGCGTGGACAGCGCGACGACGGCGATCGCCGCGAGCAGCGTCATGCCGGCACCGACGAGGAGCCGCGAGAGCACGTCGCGCCCCGCGTCGTCGGTCCCCATCCAGTGCGCGGCGCTGGGCGGCAGCAGCGCGTCGGACGGGATGGCGAGGTACGGGTCGTACGGAGCGAGCAGCGGGCCGATGATCGCGACGACCACGAGCGCCGCCGAGACGACGATGGCGACGCGGTCCAGCGCTCCCGCGTGCGTCCCGAACAGACCCCGCAGCCCCTTCGAGATCCCGCCGCCGAGACCGGCGGGTGTGAGCCACTCCGCCGTGCGTGGCGGGCGTGGACGCGGGTCGTCGGGCGAGGAGGTCTCCTCATCGAGTCCCGGCGGATCGGTGGTCAGCGTCATGCGCGGGCTCCCGTCAGATGCGACTCGCGCACGCGCGGGTCTGTCCAGATCTGCACGACGTCGACGACGAGGCTCGCGACGGTGAAGACGACGCCGATGACCAGGACGCAGCCCAGGACGGCGAAGGTGTCCTGGTTGAGGACGGCCTGATTGAGGTAGGTCCCGATGCCGGGCAGGGCGAACACGCTCTCGACGAGCAGGGCGGCGCCCATCATCCAGCCGAACTGCATGCCGAGCAGGGTCAGCGTCGACCCCATGGTCGACCGCAGTCCGTGGTGCAGCACCACGCGCGCAGGCCCCGCACCCTTCGAGACGGCGAACGAGACGTAGTCCGAGTCGAGGGCGCCGATCATGTTCGACCGCACGTTGCGGGCGATGGTGGACATGAACGGCGCGCTCAAAGCCAGAGCCGGGAGGATCAGATGCGACAGCGAGTCGGCGAACATCGGCGGGCTGCCGGCGAGCAGCGAGTCGACGAGCGTGAAGCCGGTGACCGGCGGCGGCGCCATGCTGAAGGAGTTGGCTCCCGAGATGGGGAGCCACCCCAGTGTGGATGCGAACCCCCACTGGAAGAGGATGGCGAGCCAGAACACGGGCACGCCGCCCGCGAGGACGAACAGGATGCGCGCCGACACATCCGGGGCGCGGTCGCGGAGCGCGGCCGAGAGCGCCCCGAGCGGTACCGCGACGATCACGGTCAGGATCATGGTGACCACGACCAGCTGCAGCGTCGTGGGGACGGTCCCGGACAGGTCGCTCACCACGCTCTGGTGTGTCGACGCGGACTGGCCCAGGTCGCCGCGCAGCGCGCGGCCGAGGAACACCACGTACTGCTCGATCACCGGCAGATCGAGGCCCAGGCGTTCGCGGGCCTGCGCGATCTGGTCGGCGGTGGCGGTGCGTCCTGCGGCGACGCGCGCCGCGTCGCCGGGGATCAGCTTCGTCATGAAGAAGACGATCGTGATGATGCCCCACACGCTCAGGAGCGCGAGTCCCAGCCGCTTGGCGATATAGGTCGCCATTCGGGCCTCCTCGTTTCGGTTCGGTCGGGGTGGACGGTGGCCCCGCCGTGCGGCGGGGCCACCGCGGCGTCACTCGGTGACGACGAGCATCGTCGGGTCGAACAGCTGGTACGTCGGCGAGTAGCTGATGCCGCCCACGCCGTCGCGGAGCATGATCGTGGTCACCGGGTTCGACACGTTGACGCTGACGTCGTCGGCGAGGATCTGCTCCTGCGCCTGTGTGAAAAGGTCGCAGGCGGCGTCGGGGTCGACGGTCGAGATGCCCTCCTCGAGCAGCGCGTCCACCTCGGGGTTGGAGTAGAGCGCGTAGTTCGTCTGGCCGATGAACTGCGAGTCGTAGACCCGGAAGAGCATCGGTCCGATCTCGGGGTAGTACGGGAAGTCCCAGAGCAGGCCGAGGTCCGGCGTCGTCTCGGGAGACTCGATCATCGCGACGTACTCGGGGTAGGTCACGGTCTGCAGCTCCAGCGTCAGGCCGATGTCCTTGAGGTTCGACTGCAGGAGCGTGGCGGCCTTCTGGTGCTCGGGGATCTGCGCCTGGTAGGCCATCGTGACGGTCGCGCCGACAGCGCCCGCCTCGTCGAGCAGTGCCTTCGCCTCGTCCACATCCTGTTCCGTCGGTCCGGCGTCGACGCGGCAGGCCACCGTCGGAGCCACCAGGCCCGAGGCGACCGACCCTCGACCGCTCAGGATCGAGGCGATGTGCCCCTCGTAGTCGTAGGCGAGCTTGATCGCCTCGCGGACGCGCGGGTCGGCGGTGATGCCCTCCTGCGTGTTCATCATGACGAACAGCTGGAGCGGGCTCGGCAGCTGCAGCGCTTCCAGGCCATCGGTCGAGGCGAGCGCGTCGAGGTCGGTGCCGACGATGCCGGTGGCGACATCCACCCCGCCCGACTTCAGCTCGTCGCGCAGGGTCGAGCTTTCGGTGATGTAGCGGTAGACGAGGCTCGCGGGTCGCGCCTCGTCGAAGCGCCAGGAGTCCTCGTAGCGCTCCAGTGTCGCCTGCTGGTTGGCGGTGTAGTCGGTGATGACGTACGGCCCGGAGCCGGCGTCGTTCGTCGCGAGCCAGGCCTGCGCGTGGTCGTCGCCCTCGTGCTCCGACACGAGTGCCGAGTCCAGGACGTAGACCTTGCTGAGGGCGCCGACGAACGTCGTGTTGGTGCCCGACAGCGCGATCTCCACGGTGGTGTCGTCGACGGCGGTGCTGGAGGCGTACGACGAGAGGAACGAGGCGACGCCCACGCCGAGCGCCTTGATGCGGTCGAGCGTGTACACGACGTCGGCCGCGGTGACCGGGTTTCCGCTGTGGAAGGTGGCGTCGTCGCGGAGGGTGAGGGTGACGGCGGTGGCGTCCGCGTTGTAGGCCCATTCGGTCGCGAGCATGGGCACGATCGCGCCGTCCTCGTCGTAGTCGATGAGCTTGTCGTAGGCGCCGCCGACGGTGAAGTCCGTCTGCACGTCCGAGGCGAGCACCGGGTCGAGCGTCTGTGGCGTCGCGCCGGTGCCGATGATGACCGTCTCGTCGCGAGCGGCCGTGGTCGGCGCAGTGGCCGAGCCGCCGGCGCAGGCGGTGGTGAGCGCACCGACGGCGAGCGCGGCGATGAGGGCGGTGGCGAGGCGGGTCCTGGTGGTTCTCATGTTCACTCCGGGTTCGGGGTCGGGTGCTGCAGGAACGGGTGGATCACGGCCGGGTGGCCAACGCGCCGAGGGTGCGGGGCGCGAGTCTGTGGGAGGCGGAGGTCTGGGCGGCGACGACGCGGCCGCCGTGCAGCACGAGACGGTCGCTCGGGTTCGCGGCGACGGTGGCCGCCGGCGAGAGGCTGTCGACCACGAGGAGGTCGGCAGGGGCGCCGGGCGCCACGCCGTACGGACCGACACCCAGCGCCTGGGCGGCGGCACCGGTGACCATGTCGAGGGCGACGGCCAGCTCGTCGTCGGTGCGGAAGTTCGACTGGTAGGCGACCTGGCGGGCCACCGCGAGCATGTCGCCGTCGCCGAACGGCCACCACGCGTCTCGGATGTTGTCGGAGCCCGAGAAGACGACGGCGCCTTCCTCGCGCAGAGCGAGAACGGGAGGCATGGGACCCGCCGGGCCGTTGGTCATGATGGCGACGCCGGCGTCGGCGAACTCGGCTCCGACGCGGCGTGCCGCCTCGGCCGAGATCGAGCCCAGCCCGTACGCGTGGCTGACGGTGACACGCCCGTGCAGCCCGATCTCGCGCGTCTTCGCCGCGATGAGCGCGTACTGGCGGACGGCGATCTCGCCCAGATCGTGCAGATGGATGTCGACACCGACGCCGTGGTCGGCGGCGAGCGCGAACACGATCCCGAGGTGGCGTTCCGCGTCGTCGTCGAAGCCGGCCGGGTCGAGCCCGCCGATGACGTCGGCGCCGGCGGCGAGGGCCTCGGCGAGCAGGCGCCCCACGCCGGGCGACGCGAGGATGCCGCTCTGCGGGAACGCGACGATCTGAACGCGCAGCACGTCGCGCAGCTCGTCACGCAGCTCGAGGAGCGCGTCGAGCGACGACAGCCCCACCGCGGTGTCGATGTCGACGTGCGTACGGACGGTGCCCGTGCCGAACCCGATCATGGCGGTGGCGAGCGCAGCCGCCCGCTCGGTGACCGTGGCGGTGAGCTCGTCACGGATGGCACGCTCGGCGACCACCCGCTCCCGGACGGTGGCACCCGGGCGGTGCGGCTGCCACGGCGAGCCCGCGAACGTCTTGTCGAGGTGGGCGTGGCCGTTCACGAGCGCCGGCAGCACGAGGCGTCCCTCGAGGTCGATGGCGGCGAGTGCGCTCGCGGTCCCCTCCTGCAGCGCGACGGCGAATCGCGGCGACGACACCCCGGGTGCGTCGAACGTCACCGCGGTCGCCGGCGACACCGATGTGATGCACCCGTCGGTGATCGTCAGGTCGGCGCGTGAGCCGTCCGGCAGCGAGCCGTCGAGGAGGAGGAGCGAACGTGGCACCGAGGACCCTTCGGGAAGAGGAGGAACTTGGTATACAAGATTCCATTCCCGTGTTTCGCTCGATCAGGCGCTACGTAAACTGCATGTTTCGATCCGCTTGGTAGGCCAAGCGCCGTCGTCAGTGCTCGAGACGCTGTCTCATGAGCCGCAGCGAGTCGACCCTGCTGTGCTCGACGTGCGCGTAGGCGAGCGCTCCCGCCCATTCGACGTTGCCGTCCGCGATCGCGTGGCAGAGCTCTCGATGCTCCGCGCAGAGCACGCGCTGGTCACGCTCGGCCTCCAGTCGGAAGAGCCGGCGGACGCGACCGTTGATCGGCCCCATCAGTCCGATGAGGAGCGTGTTGCCCGACAGGTCGAGGATCTCCTCGTGCAGCGCGGAATTGGCGCCGGCGATGTCCCGGTCGTCGCCGGCGTCCAGTGCGGTCTCTGCTCTCGCCAGTCGCGCGAAGAGCTCGTCCGACGACGCACCGCCCGCGCACGCCTGTGCGGCGAGCTTGGCGGCGAGCACCTCGAGGCTCGAGCGCACCACGAACAGCTCCTCGACGTCGTTGAGCGTCATCTCGGTCACCACCGCCCCCCGGCGCGGCAGGGTCTTGATGAAGCCCTCCGCCTCGAGACGCGGCATCGCCTCGCGGATCGGGATGCGTGAGACGTTGAACTCGGCCGCGAGCTCCCGCTCCCTGATGCGCTCGCCCGCGGCGAGGGTGCCCTCGATGATGCGCTCCCGCAGCTCTTCGTAGATCTTCACGGAAAGCGACTGGTCTGCGAGGCCGAGCGGAACATCTGTCGCCATACAGGGCACCTTTCAACGGCGTGCTGAGGGTGCCTACTGTATGCCAAGGGATCGCGAGCGACGCCGACGTCGTATCGCCGGAGTACTCGCGGCTCTCCCGCGCGGTGCGCCGGATGCGTTCGCGTTCCGTGGTTGAATCCGGACTCGGCGAGCACCGGCACGTGCGGGCCAGAAAGTCGAGGAGCCGTCGATGCTCGATGCGATCGCCTTGCTGAGGGAGCGGCTGCGCTCGGCCGGTATCACCGACGTCGTCTCGATCCAGCCCGTGACCGGTGGGCTCGCTGCGACCGCGGGGATCGCGCGGCTCGCCGACGGTGGATCGATCTTCGTCAAGGCGTTCGCCGCGCCGTCGGGCGATGCCTTCGTCACCGAGGCCGAGGGTCTCGACGCTCTGCGAGCGCTCGGCGGCGTCGTGACCCCCCAGGTGTTACTGGCGGGGAGCGACCTGCTCGTCCTCTCCGTGTTGAGACCCAGGGCCGCCTCCGAAGCCTTCTGGGAGCAGCTCGCGCACGCGCTGGCCCGCTTGCACACCACCACCTCGCACCCGAGGTTCGGCTGGCACCGCGACAACTGGCTGGGTCGCCGTCGGCAGGTCAACACCTGGGAGCACGACGGATTCGAGTTCTTCGCTCAGCACCGGCTGCTGCGGTGGCTCGACGAACCCCGCGTGGAGGCGGCGCTCTCCCCCGCGGACCGGTCTGCGCTGGAGAACCTGTGCGCACGACTTCCCGAGTTGCTCCCCGACAAGCCCGCCTGTCTGACGCACGGCGACCTGTGGGCGCAGAACGTGCTGAGCTCGGCGGACGGACAGCCCGCGCTGATCGACCCCGCTGTCTCGTACATGTGGGCGGAGGTGGATCTCGCGCATCTGTGGACGACCGCGCCACCTGCCGAGGCAGGGGTGTTCTTCGACCGCTACGCGGAGCTGACCTCCCTCGATCGAGACTGGCGCGTGCGCATGCCGATCCTCCAGTTGCGGCAGCACCTCGCCGTCATCGCCCAGTTCGACGACGAGTGGGGCGCAGCGGACGCGGTACGGGCGACGGTGGCGCCGTTCCGGCGGATCGGGCACTGATCCCGGCGTGCGCTCGCCTTTCGGCGTGTGCTGGTTCACCCCCGCGACGGCTGCATGCGGCGGATCACGATGACGTCGGTCGGATGCAGGACGATGACGTCACCGGCATCCAGCTCACGACCCGTGAGCAGGTCCGTGCCATCGGAGTGAAGGCGGATCGTCGCGTCCCGCGGACCGTGGTGGAGCAGGAAGTCGACGGCCTGTCCGTCTGCCGCGATGCGCGTGGCGAGCTCGAGGCCGGGGACGTCGGCGTACGGGCCGACCAGGTCGTGCCGCTCGAGCGCACGGGTGACGAGATGCGAGAGCGGTCGCGGTCGCAGGTCAGGCATCGTCCGTGAACCTCGTCATGACGTGGTGGAAGACGGGACGCGCCATCAGTGCGAGAAGACCGACGAACGCCCAGAGCAAGAGCAGCAGGACCACCTCGGATGCGATGAGCACGACGAATGCGGCGACGAGGACGAGTGACAGGACGCCCAGCGAGTAGCCCCACCGAGGGACGATCTGCGACAGTGCGATGCGCGCGGCATCGCGGGTGCGAAAACGGAACCCCGCAGTCAGGACGAGCATGTGGCCGGCCCATACGATGACGAGCGAGGCCAGCAGCAGCAAGAAGGGGCGGATCACCGATCCGCCGTCGACCCCGTCGAGATGAATGAGATTGAACGTGAGCATTGCGAGGACGAGGCTCACGGGGACAGCCCAGACGAGCGTCGCACCGAGGTCTCGACGATAGGCGCGGAAGAAGTACCTGCCCGGCGCCAGGTCGTGGGCGCGGGCCCCCGCGCGAATCGCCGACACCCCCGCGACGAGTGCCGGAGCGACCGGCAGCAGCGCGAGGACGAACAGGGGCAGGTTCGACGCGTCGCGGTCGAGCAGCAGGACCGCGCCGATCGTAGGAAGCGTCGCGAGCACGAGCTGGACCTCGAGGACCAGCATCCGATACACCACGGCCGCCCCGCGGGAGAGCGGCCCGCGGCCGATCTCGTCCGCCATGTGGGCCCGATGCGGGCGATGGTCGACACTCATGTTCCTTCTCCTTCGGAAGGGGACGGTGGGCCGGCGGCGGAAGGCTGCCGGCCCACCGGGCCTCACTCGCCGGACTCGCTCCGGGCCCGCTCGAGGGCGGTGTTGATCGTGTCGATGAGCTGGCTCGCGCCGAGACTCTCCATCTCGCTGACGTACGCGTCCCAGTCGTCCTCGATCGATCGCTGACCGGTGATGAACGACGCGGTCGCGGATTGCACGGCGTCCGACAGCTGCGTCTGGAGGAGCGACGTCTGCTCGAGTTCGATCTCGTTCAGAAGCGGAGCGGGCGCCGTCGGCAGCTGCTCCTTCGCGTCGAGCTGCTCCTCGGTCCATGCCGCGATCTCATCGGTCATCATCGAGAGCACGAGGTCCCGGGAGGACCCGTTGGCGAGCAGGAAGACGCCGTTGCTGTAGCCGAAGTCCGCATTCAGCAGCTTCGGCGCCCCCGCGTTGATCGAGCTCCAGGCGATGTCGTCGTTGAGCTTCCGCGTGCCGTCCGCCTCGCGGGTGAAGGTCTCGCCTTCGACGCCCCACTGGGCGAACTCCAGCCCTTCGTCGGAGTAGTAGAGCCAGTCGATGAACTGCAGGAGCGCCTTGAAGTACGGCTTGTCCGCTGCCTCGCTGCCGATCAGCAGCCCCGACGTGAACCGTCCGCTCGCCATATTCGAACCAGCAGGTCCACCGGGCACCGAGATCAGGCGGATGGGGACGTCCCCTCGGCCCGCATCCGCCAGCTTCGCCCGATATTCGGCGAGTGCCTGGGTGTTCCCCGAGATGGCGGCCGATCGGCCGGAGACGAACTTCTGGACCGCCTGGTCGTCGCTCTGCGTGATCTCGGGGTCGAGCACCCCGGCCGCCACCAGGTCCGCGGCGTAGGACACGACCTCCTTGTACTCGTCGGTCGCTCCCGTGAAGACGTACTCCCCGGCCTCGTCGTCATACCAGGTGTTCGCATACCCCCATCCGGCAGCGGTGCCGTAGTTCGGCGCCATGACGTTCAGAAGCGAGCCCAGTGTCTGCGAGTCCGTCCAGCGGTCCGACATCGCGTAGTCGATCTCGGGATTGGCCTCCTTGACCTTCACCAGCTGGTCCTGATACTCGTCCCAGGTGGCGGGGTCCTCGGTGATCCCGGCTTTCTCCCATAGGTCCTCGCGGATCACGACGGAGTACTGGACGTCCGGCGCCTCGCGCAGGCCCGGAAGGTGGTAGATCTTCCCGTCCGCCTGGCGGCGGTTGTCGAGGTCCTCCTCGAGACCCCAGTCCTCGATCTTCTGCATGAAGTTCGGGAGGTAGTCGAAGTAGTCCGACACGGGCAGCAGGGCGCCACCCGACACGAACTGGGTCTCGCTCCCGGCATAGCTCGACGAGATGATGTCCGTCGCCTCGCCGCTGCCGATGAGCAGGGCCTTCTTCTGGTCGAAGTCGGCCATCGGGATGTCGGTGCGGGAGAAGGTGACGTTCTGGTCCTCCGCGAGGTGCTGGAAGACCGACCAGTCGTCCTTGACCGGGTAGTTCGGATGGTCGCGGTACATGATCGAGAAATCGACGGGCTCGGTCGCCTTGAAGGTGACGTCGACGCCGAAGTCCTCCATGGCTCCGACGGAGTGGGCCTCGTCGATGGTCACTCCGTCGTCGTTCGCGACGGCCTCATCGGTGGGGCTGTTCGAGCACGCGGCGAGCGCGACCGCGCATACGGCGAGGCCTGCGAAGCCCGCGAGCACCTTGCGGGTGATGGTCATGATTGTCTCCTGTTCTTGAACGTCGTCGTTCGGCGGGGATGGATTCGAGAGGGGTGCATCTCAGCCCTTGACGGACCCGAGCATCACGCCCGAGACGAAGTAGCGCTGGATGAAGGGGTAGAGGCAGATGATCGGAAGCACCGTGAGCAGCATCGTCACGGCCTGGATGTTGGACGCGATCTGGACGGCCTCGCCACCAGTGGCCTCCTGCGTTCCCGTCGCCGCAGCGATGAGGTTGCGCAAGTAGACCGTCACAGGGAACTGGCTCTTGTCGTCCATGAAGAGGAACGCGCTGAACCACGAGTTCCAGAGGCTCACCGCGTAGAAGAGGGTCATCGTCGCGATGACCGCTTTGGACAGGGGCAGAACGATGCGGAAGAAGATGCCGTACGTCGACAGCCCGTCGATGGCTGCCGCTTCCTCGAGATCGGCGGGGAAGTTCTCGAAGAACGACTTCATGACGAGAAGATTGAAGACGCTGAGGGCACCCGGCACGACGATGGCCCAGATGCTGTTGCGCCAGCCGAGGTAGTTGGCGATGAGGATGTAGTTCGGAATGAGGCCGCCACCGAAGAACATCGTGAAGACCGCGACGCCGACGAAGAACGTGCGTCCCTTGAGATACGGCTTGCTGAGCGCATACGCATATGTCGTCGTCAACGCCATCGCGATGATCGTTCCGACGACGGTGTAGAGGAACGTGTTCGCGTAGTTCGTCCAGAACAGCTGATCGCTCAGCACGACGCGGAAGGTGTCGAGGTTGAACCCGCGCGGGATGAGATTGACCTCGCCGGCGGCGATGTAGCCCTCGGAAGAGAACGCCTTCGCGACCAGGTTGACGAACGGGTACAGCGTGACGGCGCAGACCAGCAGCAGGCAGATCACGTTGACGGCGCGGAACACCCGAGTCCCGCGCGACTCCCGGATGACCCCGGTCTCTCTGCGGACGTGGGCGATGTCCGGCTTCTGGGGCAGGGATTCGGTCACCATAGCGAGGTTCCAACCATTCGACGGGAGAGGGCGTTCGCGCCGAGCACGAGCACGAGGCCGATGAGGGCTTCGAAGAGCCCGATGGCCGTGCCGTAGGAGAACTGGGCCGACTGGATGCCGACGCGGTACAGATAGGTGGCGATGACGTCTGCCGTGGAGTAGATGAGCGGATTCTGCAGCAGCAGCACCTTCTCGAATCCGACGGACATGAACGTGCCGATGTTCAGGATGAGGAGCACCATCATCGTCGGCTGGATGCCGGGCAGCGTGATGTGCCACGTCTGCTGCCACCGGTTGGCGCCGTCGATCCGCGCCGCCTCGTAGAGCTGGTCGTCGATCGTCGTGAGGGCCGCGAGGTAGAGGATCGTGCCCCAGCCGACGGTCTGCCACACCTCGGAGGACACATAGATCGCACGGAACCACTCCGGCCGCTGCATGAACGGCACGGGGTCGGCACCCATGGCCTCGACCACTTGGTTGACGGTGCCGTTGAGTGCCGTGAGCTGGAGCACGAGCCCCGCGACGATGACGACCGACATGAAGTGCGGCAAGTAGGAGATCGTCTGCGCGATGCGCTTGAACCGCCGCGACCGCAGCTCGTTGAGCATGAGAGCCAGGATGATCGGCAGCGGGAACGTGATCAGCAGGGTGAGCGCTCCGAGGATCACGGTGTTCCAGAACACCGTCCAGAACTGCTGGTTCGAGATGAACGTCTCGAAGTAGTAGAACCCCACCCATTCGTCTCCGAAGATCGAGCCTCCAGGGCGGAATCTGCGGAAGGCGATGATGTTGCCCAGCATCGGGACGTACTTGAACACCAGCAGGAAGATCAGCGGTGCGATGAGGAAGGTGTAGAGCCGCCAGTCGCGAGCGAGTGCTCGACGCCACGACTGCTTGGCGCGAGGGGTCGGCTCGCCTCGGAAGAGCCGCCGCTTCGTCCGTGCCGTCGTGATGACCCGCGTCTCGTTGGCCGGCGGCGGATCGCCCACCAGTGACAGGGGTGATTCAAGGGACTGTGTCATGAGAACTCCACATCGTCGTGGTTCAGATGCGTGCTACGGAGCGAGCACCAGCGCTTCGCCCTGCGCCTGAAGGCTGAGCTCCGCGGCCTTCAGGGCATGGGCCTGGGTCATGGCGGTCTCGGTGCGGTCGATGCAGTCTCGGATGAGCTGCCCGAAGTACGGGAAGCCGGTCATGCCGTTCGCATTGAAGCGGTACTGGCCTTCCTGGTTGACGAGGATGACCTGGCCGCCGCCGTTGTCGGTCGTGATGTCGATGTACTTGCGCAGCTCGATGTAGCCGTCGGTCCCCAGCAGGAGGGTGCGTCCGTCGCCGAACACGCCCAGACCGTCGGGGGTGAACCAGTCGACGCGGACGTAGCCGGTCGTGCCGTTGTCGAGCACGACGTGCGCGTCGCCGAAGTCCTGCAGTCCCGGTGTCTCGGAGTGCGCGTAGTTCGCGACCGTCGAGGTCGAGACCCGGCCGTCGGTGGCCCCGGTGTAGAAGAGCATCTGCTCGAAGTTGTGGCTGCCGATGTCGCAGAGGATGCCGCCGTACTGCTCGGGATCGTAGAACCAGTCCGGCCGTCCCCCGCCGATGCGGTGCGGGCCGAAGCACACGACCTGCAGCACCGTGCCGATCGCGCCCTGCTCGATGAGCTGGCCGGCGAGGATCGCAGCCTCGGAGTGCACGCGCTCGCCGTAGTACACCGCATACTTGCGACCGGTGCGCGCAGTGGCCTCACGGACGGCCTCGAGCTGGGCGAAGGTGGTCAGCGGCGCCTTGTCGACGAATGCGTCCTTGCCGGCCTCGATCGCGCGCAGCCCGATCGGCGCACGCTCCGATGCGATGGCCGCTGTCGCGATGAGGTGCACCTCGGGATCATCGAGCACCTCTTGCTCTGACGTTGCGACGCGGGCGGTGGGGTACCGCTGCGTGAACGTCGCGACCCGATCGGCGTCTTCATCGAAGACCCACTTCACCACCGCACCGGCGGCGATGAGGCCGTCGGCCATGCCGAAGATGTGCCCATGGTCGAGGCCGACGGCCGCGAAGACGAACTCGCCAGGGGCGACGACCGGCTGCGGGAGGGGATCGAACGTGTACGGGTGGTTCATCGGTGATTCTCCTGAAGATCAGTGACGTCGTAGGCGCGGATGCGGCCGCACATGCCGTATCCGCGGTCGGCGGCCTGGGCAGGCGCCTCGTGTACCCGCGCCTCGCCCAGGTGCGCGACATCGCCCTGCGCGATCGCCTCGGTGAGCGCCAGCGACCGCTCGGCTTGGGCGAGCGGGCGCTCCCGCACGAGCCGGCCCCACGCGCCGGCGCTGCGAAGGACGAGTGCGCCGGCCGCGGCGTGGAAGTCCGCGAGAGGTCCGCGATCCCCGGCGATGACGGCGTCCCGCAGCGCCTCGAAGCCGGCCACCGCGAGATCGCGTCGTCGTGACACACGCTCCTCACGGCCGTCCGCCTCGCCCAGGGACGCGGCCGCGGCGTACGCGTCGGGGTCGGCGACGATGTCGGCGGGGAAGGTCATGACAGCGTCGCCGGCCTCGGGCAGCCCTGCGTTGCTCATCAGGACGATCACCTTCAAACCCCCGCGGTTCACGGCGCGGTGGATCGTGCCGGGCGTGAACCACACGACCGATCCCGCTTCGAGTTCGGTCTCGCGGAACCCCTCACGGTCGATCGTCTGCAGCGCGCCGCGACCCTCGACGACGACGTACGCCTCGGTCGAGACGAGGTGCATGTGGGGGCTTCCACCGCACACGCCGTCGGGGGCGGCATCCGCGTAGATGCCGAGGTGCGACAGCGAGGTGCCGCCGGGGAATGACGAGGCACTCATGACGAGGCCGCCTCGACCAGGGAGGTCTGCTTCTCGGAGAAGCGCGGGGCATGCGCGACGAGCTGGCCGGCCCGGTAGTACGGGTCGTCCGCCTTCAGAGGCAGCGACACGAACGTGCGCTCGATTCCCGCCTTGTAGATCGCCGTGACGACCTCGATCGCGTTGCGGCCATCCCGGCCGTCCGCGATGGGGGCGCGGCCGTCGCGGACGGCGGACAGCAGGTCGCCGATCTGCCCCTCGTGTCCGCGGTGGCGCAGCGGCTCACGACGCGAGGCGATGGCCTCGATGGCAGCGACGAGCTCAGGGTCGCCGCCCTTCGCGGGGAACCCTCCGCCGTCGGCTCGCTCGGCCACCACCTTCCAGGGCTGCGAGACGCGTGCGTTCTCGCCCTGGATGACGATCTCCTGCTCTTCGCCGTGATGCACGACCGAGCTCGTCAGCTGCGCGAGGCCCCGCCCGTACCGGAACACCGCAACGGAGAGATCCTCGACTTCGCTGTTGTCGTGCTGTGCGTTCGCGAGCATCGCGGTGATCTCTGTCGGCCGGCCCAGTAGCCACAGAAGCAGGTCGATGTGGTGGATGGCGTGGTTGAGCGTGCTGCCTCCGCCCTCCTTCTCCCACGTGCCGCGCCACCACAGGTCGTAGTACGGCAGACCCCGCCACCAGGCGGAATCCACGCGCACATGCGAGATCGAGCCGAGAAGCCCGGAATCGACGACGCTCTTGAGAGTGGCGAGGTCGTCGCGGAAGCGGTTCTGCGCGACGACCGAGAGGATCCTCCCCGAACGCTCCTGCGCCGCGAGCATCGCATCGCACTCCTCGAGGGAGGGGGCCATCGGCTTCTCCACGAGGACGTTCGCGCCGCCGTCCAATGCGGCGATCGAGAGCTTCGCGTGCGACGAGGGCGGCGTCGCGATGCTCACGAGGTCGAGTCGCGCCTCCGCGATCATGCGCAGCGGGTCGTCGTAGCCGACCGCGCCCGTCAGTCCGAACACCTCCGCTTTCGCGGCGGCCTTGCCCGGCATGACATCGGCGAGCGCGACGATCTCGCATTGCCCGGGGAACGCCAGATACCCACTGATGTGGGCGCTCGCGATACTGCCGGTGCCGATGATCCCGATTCTGAGCATTGCTTCCTCGCAAGTCTTTACTACGTATTACTAAGACGTAGTAGATAGTATGGAGGACACGTCCGAACGGTCAAGTACTTTTTCCGGGCAGGATGTCGGAGATGGGGGATGAACTCATGGGGAAGCGCCCGACCAGTCACGATGTGGCCCATCGCGCGGGCGTCTCGCAGACGACGGTCTCGTTCGTCTTCACGGGCCGCAGCGGCATCTCAGCCGCGACGCGCGAGCGCGTGCTCGAGGCGGCCGCCGAGCTGAACTACCGCCCGAACCTCGCCGCCCGCTCCATGCGAACCCAGCGGACGGGACGGCTGGCCGTGGTCATCCCCGTCTCCGGCCTGAACCTCTTCCCGGTGCTCGAGGGGGCCTCCGCCACGGCACGCGACGCCGGCTACGTCGTCGAGGTGATCAGCCTCGCGTCCTCACCAGAGGAGCGCGCGGACGACCTCGCATCTGTCGCCGAGTCCGGTGAGTACGAAGGCATCCTCTCGTTCTCCCCCATCCGGACGCCGCAGCAGACGTCGGACTCCGCTCCCGTGCTGCTGTCGCTCTCGGAATTCGACGAGAACATGCATGCGACCGGTGCCTTCAGCGACGCCCGTCCGGTGGCCGAGATGATGGAGAGGCTCGCGGAGATCGGCCACCGGAGGTTCCTGCATATCGCCGGACCGCCCGACTACCCGGCCGCGGTCGCACGCCGAGACGCGTATCTCGCGACGATCGATCGCCTGGGCCTCGAGTCGCTCGGCGTGGCCGGCGGCGACTGGAGCGGCCTCACGGCGACCGAGAGTGTGCAGTCGCTTCCCGACGACACACCGCCGCTGGCGATCATCGCTGCCAACGACGTCCTCGCTGCCGGAGCCATCCGTGGCGCAGTCACACGCGGGTGGACGGTTCCCGGGGATGTGAGCGTGACGGGCTGGGACGACCTCACCATGAGCGCCCACTTCATCCCCTCGCTCACGACGGTGTTCCAGGATCGCCAGCGCCTCGGCGCTCATTCGATGCAGCGCCTCCTCGCCGCCATCCGCGGAACTGAGCCACCGACGCAGGAGGGTGCCCTGCAGAAGGTCATCTGGCGCGAGTCCGTCGCGCCGCCTCGTACGCGATGAGCCGGCGAACCGTACGGGCCGACTCCGCGGGCGTCGCCGCGATCGACGGTCCTCGCACCAGCTGCGTCTGCGCATTGCGCGGCCGCTGCGCACCCCAGGCATGATGATGACGGATGCCGCCACCGCGGCATCCGTCGATCCTCGGCATCCGAGACCGACCCACCGCCACATTGGAGCACTTCGATGTCGACATCCCTCGCCGTTTCCGGCGTCCCGTTCGAGCTGACCCCCTCGCAGGGCTCGAAGTGGACCGTCGCCCCCGACCGGGTGGAGGTGCTCGCCCCCGCTCACAGCGATCTCTTCGTCGACCCGAGCGGCGAGAGCGGGACCGCAGCCGAGACGATGCTCAACGCAGTCACGCTGCTGGGCGCGCCCGGCGCGGGCGATTTCGTCTTCTCGGCCCGCGTGGGCGCGGACTTCCGGGCGATGTTCGACGCCGCCGTTCTGCTCATCTGGGCCGACGAGCGGCACTGGGCGAAGCTGTGCTTCGAGCGGTCGCCGGCAGGAGAGACGATGGTGGTGTCGGTCGTCACCCGCGGGGTGTCGGATGACGCCAACTCGTTCACCGTCGACGGCGACGCGGTCTGGCTCCGCGTCTCGCGAATCGGGCGGGTCTTCGCCCTGCACGCCTCCACCGACGGTGATCGGTGGCACTTCGTCCGCGCGTTCGCGCTCGGCGACGACATCGGCGACGTGCAGCTCGGGTTCGAAGGTCAGAGCCCGACCGGTGACGGATGCGCCGTCTGGTTCGACCAAGTGAGCTTCGCGCGGACGACACTCGGCGACCTGCGCGACGGCAGCTGACTCGCAACCGCGAACGACGGCCGTCCGACCGGCGCGGTCAGGCGGCCGCCGTTCTTCGCGCCGTGCTCAGTCGTCGCTCTCGTCGCCGGCGGCGACCACCGCGAACTCGGCGTCCAGGTCGATCTCGACGAACTCGCCGCCCTGGGTCAGAACTGTGACGTCCCACGGCGAGGTGCTGTCGTCATCGGCCTCGATCTCGACGATGCGCCCGTCGGCCTCGGCGAGCGCCGCATCCACGATCGCGGCGATCGCGTCGGCGTCGAGGACGTTCTGGGGCGCCGTGTCGTCCGAGTCGGCGGACTCGGTGGATACGACGGACGCCTCGCCCGACGCGTCGACGCGCACTTCGGTCTCGGCACCGCCCTCGGCCTCGAGCGTCACCTCGGCGCCGCCGTCCCGCTTCAGATCGATCGACACCGGCTCGCCCTCACCCGCGGCGGATGCCGCGTCGATCATCGCGACCAGGTCGTCGGCGGAGTCGGTGCCCAGATTCGACAGATCGCCGGCGGCGCTGTCGCTGTCGTCGCCGGCGCTGTCGTCGCGCGAGTCGTCGTCGCTGGAGTCGGCCGACACCGACGACGTGGTGTCGTCATCGTCGGCCTCGTCCGCGATCGCCTCGCCGACCGCGATGCCGCCACCGGCGAGGACGGCGACCGCGAGCACTGCGCCGCCCGCGATCAGCAGGCTGCGGGTGCGACGGCCCTTCCGGGCGGGAACGGCCTCAGGCGGGCCCGCGATCACGTCGGCCTGGCCGCCCGGGGCGGGGGCCGGAGCCGCGGCGACCACCTCGGTCTGATCGGCGGGGCGGGCGGGGGAAGTCTCGGGGGTGCTGTTCTTGTCATCCATGTTCCGATGGTGCCGATCGGTCGCTGAAGCAGGCCTGAAGCATCCTGAAGCCCTGTTCAGGGTGCCGCGGGAAGCACGACCGTGAACCGCGCGCCGCCGAGCGGCGAATCCTCGACGCCCACGCTGCCGCCCTCGGCCTCCGCGATCGCGCGGGCGATCGCCAGGCCCAGCCCACTGCCGCCGGCGTCGCGTGCACGTCCCTCGTCGAGGCGCACGAAGCGCTCGAAGATGCGCTCGCGCTCCGCCGCCGGAACGCCCGGGCCGTCGTCATCGACGGTCAGCAGCACCTGCCCGTCACTCTCGAGCACCCCGATCGCGACAGCCGATCGCGCGTGCCGCGCCGCGTTGTCGGCGAGATTGCGCACGAGCCGGCCCACCAAGCGGACGTCACCGCGCACCCGTGCGGCATGGATGCCGGACCCATCGACCACCGCGCCCGCGGCGCGGAGCCGCGTGATCTCCGCGAAGGCGAGGTCGTCGAGGTCGATGGCCTCCTGGCGGATCACGGGACTCTCGTCGAGCCGCGTCAGCAGCAGCAGCGCGTCGACGAGCTCCTGCATCCGCAGTCCTTCGTCGTGGACCACCCCGGCGAGATCGCCGACCGACGTCGCGTCCGGGTGCAGCTGTGCCAGCTCGGCGTGCTGGCGTATCGTCGCGAGCGGGGATCGCAGCTCGTGCGAGGCATCCGATATGAACCGGCGTTGCGCCGGGGCTGCGGCATCCAACCGATCCAGCATTCGATTCATCGTGCCGGCGAGCGCGGCGATCTCGTCGCCCGATGCCGGCACGGCGATGCGCCGGTCGAGGCGATCGGCGGAGATGTCGTCCACCTCCGCGCGGATGCGCTCCACCGGGCGGAGAGCACGTCCGACCACCCACCACGTGATCGCGGCGACCAGCGCGACTACGGCGACGACCGCGACGGCGAGCAGCAGCGCGACCGTGGCGAGTGTGCTCTGGTCATCCTCCACCGACACGGCCAGAAGCAGCGTGCCGCCCTCGTCGAGGTCTTCCCGCACGACGACCATCGCCTCGTCGTCGTAGGCGATCACGGGGGCTCCGTCGATGTCGGGCAGGTCGCCGCTGTCGGCCTCTTCCGACGCGGCGGCGACGCGCCCGCCCTCGTCGAGGACCTGCGCGACGTCGTCGTCCAGCTCGGTCACCACCGCCGGTCCTTCGGCGTCGATCCTGGCCGCGAGCTGCTCGGCGCGCGTCTCGGCCGCGCTCAAAGTGGCGTCGCGGATGCTGACGGACAGGATGCCGTAGAACGCCAATGCCCCTAGCACCAGCGCGGCGGCGACGACCAGCGTCGAGGCCGCGGTGATGCGGGTCCGCAGCGAACGGCTACGCCGCTCAGCCACCGTCGGCCGCCAGACGGTAACCCGCGCCGCGGATGGTCTCGATCGCCGTTCGGCCGAACGGCCGGTCGACCTTGCGCCGCAGGTGACCGACGTAGACCTCGACGATGTTCGGGTCGCCCTCGAAGTCGTCGTTCCAGACGCCGGCGATCAGATCGCGCTTGGAGATCACCTGACCGCGGTGACGCATGAGGTGCTCGAGCACGGAGAACTCCCGCGACGTGAGGTCGACGTCGGTATCGCCGCGCCGCACAGTACGGGCACCGGGGTCGAGCCGCAGATCACCCGCCTCGAGCACCGTCGGCCGCTCGACACCGCCTCGGCGGATCAGCGCACGCAGACGGGCGACGAGCACGGCGAACGAGAAGGGCTTGGTCACATAGTCGTCGGCGCCGGTCTCGAGCGCCTCGACCTGGTCCCACTCGCCGTCCTTCGCCGTGAGCATGAGCACCGGCGTCCAGTTCTCCTCTGCCCGCAGCGCCTCGCAGACCTTCCATCCGCTCATGCCCGGCATCATCAGGTCGAGCACGATGGCGTCGTACGCGGTCTCCCGGGCACGCCAAAGCCCGTCCACACCGTTGTGGGCGACGTCCACCCCGAACCCCTCCGCCTCGAGTCCACGACGGATGCCGTCGGCGAGGCGCACCTCATCATCCACCACGAGAATCCGCATCGGCCCCAGTCTGGCCCTCGCCGGCTGAATCCGGCCTGAAGCGCGCGCCTCGTCGCCCTCGCGCTGCCACGTCAGCGGGCGGATGAGCCAAACCGCAGAGTCCGGACGCTCGTACCGTATCGGGTGTTCGTCCCGTCTCATCACATCCGCTCGCCGGCGTGCTGGCGGCCGAGTGGGGCAAGATGCAGAACCACCCAGTGTGCACGGGGGCGCGTTCCGCCGGAACCAGGATGCGGCAGGTCAGCTCCGAAGCACCGACTCCAGCAATCCCGGAAACAGCTCGTCGAGATCCTCGCGCCGGAGGGTCAGCATCCGCCCGCGCCCGTTCGGCTCGTTGCGGATGACGCCGGCCTCGCGGAGGACTTTCATGAAGTGCGACTTGGTGGACTTCGGCAGGCTCGGGTCAGTGGCATGGCAGGCGGCCATGTCGAGGGGACCATCGGCGAGCTGGCGCGCGATAGCGAGGCGCTCGGGGTCGCTGAGCGCGAAGAGCACGTCCGTCAGTTGGATCTCGGAGCGCTCGGGGTGCGGAAGATCCCCAGACATAGTTCGATAATAGTTGAACAATCGCGCTGAGGCACGTACGCTCCAATAGTTCGAGATAATTCGAACCGAGGGAGCAGCCATGACCAACACCGCCTCCAGCGCAGTCGTCGAGCGGGCGAAGCGAGACGAAGCGCTCCCGCGTCGCACCCATTTCGGTTTCGTCCTGGCGATCGCGTCGCAGATCCTGATGATGGTCGGGGCCAGTGCGCCCTCGCCGTTCTACCCGGTACTCGCGCAGAGCATCGGGTTCGATGCGATCGTCATCAGCGCCGTGTTCGCGGTGTACGCGGGGGCGCTGCTGCTCACCCTGCTGACCGCCGGCTCGCTCTCGGACCATGTGGGCCGTCGACCGGTGGTGATCGCAGGGTTCGTAATGCTGTCGGGGAGCATGTTCCTGTTCTGGCATGCGGATGCCGTCGCTCTGTTGTTCTTCGCCCGGATCTTGCAGGGCGTGGCGAGCGGTCTGCTCATCTCAGCGCTGTCGGCGACCGCTCTCGACTTCGCGCCGGACGGACGCGCGGGCATCGCGGGACTCTGGAACGCGCTGAGCCCCGGCATCGGTCTTGCCCTCGGCGCCCTGGTCTCGGGCGTGCTGCTCGACGTGAGCGGCACCGCGCTGCTCGACGTGTTCGCTCCGCTGAGCACCGTGTATGCGGTGCTCGCGGTGCTGTTCTTCCTGGTGCCGGAGACTGCTCCGCGCAGGCCGGGAGTGTGGGGGTCGCTGCGCTTCCGGTTGACGGTTCCGTCGGCGATCCGCGCGGATTTCTGGCGCGGAGCTCCGGCCGTGGTCGCCGGTTGGGCGACAGGCGGACTGTTCCTGTCGCTCGGCGCGAACATCGTCCGCAGTGAGCTGGGCGGCGAGGTGCACTTCTGGCAGGGGCTCGGGGTCGTGCTGCTTGCCGGCGTCGGCGCCGTGGCGGCATTCGTGCTGCGGAAGCGTACGGCGCGGACGTTGGTGCTGTTCGGCACCGCAGCGCTCGGTGCAGGGACACTGCTGTCGCTGGTCGCGCTCGGTGTCGAGTCGCTGCCGTTCTACCTCATCGCGACCGCGGTGACCGGGATGGGTTTCGGCACCGGGTTCTCCGGTGTGATCGCCTCCCTGGCTCCGCGGATTCCCGCGGCCGAGCGGGCAGACACGTTCGCCGTGCTGTACGTGCTGGCATACCTGTCGTTCGGTGTGCCCGCGGTCATCGCGGGGGCGCTGGTGGGGGTTGTCGGCTTGGGCGCTGTCGTCGCGGGGTACGGGGTCGTGGTGGTAGTGCTGGCGGGGGTCGCGTTCGGGTTGCGCGTGCGGCGCGGGGGTGACAGCATCCGCCTCGGGGATCGGGCCGCTTGAACGCAGTCGGTGCCGATCTCATTCGTTGCACTCCCGAAGCCCCGGCTTCAGACCGATGGCGGAGACGGGATCCACAGCACTCGCTACCGTGGGCAGCATGACGCGCGTGTGGCTGACGGAATGGGAGTGGGCGTGTTGCGGTGACGCGTTCGTTGTCGGCGACGAGGTCGACTTCGGCATCGCGACGCGCAGCCCGGATCCGTCGCTCGCTGAGCTGCTCGGTCCGGCGTTGGTCGCAACGGTGGACGCAGTCGAGTCGCACCACGAAGAGGAATTCGCCGATCGGGTGCGCGGTCGCGTGACCGCCGTGCACGCAGTCGCGCATGAAGTCGCGGAACGTCGCTCCTTGCGTCGTCCTGGTCACGGTGCGCCGCCGGATGCAGTCATGCCTCCGGACGGCGAGGACTGGCCGATGGTCCGCCGTGACCTCGGCGGCGGCATGTTCGTCGGCTCAAGACCGTCACGGTATGTGAGTGAGATTGTTCCCCTGCCTGGCACTGCCACGCTCGAGCCGACCCGCGGCGTGCGGCTGCCCTCGGCAGAAATGCACGCCCCTCTGCCGAGGGCTGGCACCAACATGAGCGATCCACCCACAGAACTGAGCGCGCGCTCACTCGCCGGCTGGCTGGTGGATGTCGAAGATCGCTGATTCAGAGCGCGCAGTCGCAGGCTCAGCGACCCGCTCGCGAAGCGCAACGCACACCTTGTGGCCGCGCTGCGCTGAGCTCGGCAGATTACGCACGAAGGCCCGACCGGGCACTGGCGAGGCGAGTCCGCTGCCGCGCCCAGCGACCCAACCGCGCGCGCCCCGCGTGGGTGTTGGTATCGTCGCCGGGTGAGTTCCGCGCACGTCCTGATCCTGCACGGCTCACCTGGCTCGGGGAAGACGACGCTGGCTCGGACGATCTCCGAGCAACTCCGGGCCGACAGCATCCCACACGCCGTCATCGATGCCGACGAGCTGAACCTCATCTTCCCGTCGCCCCGTCGAGACTTCTGGCTCGCCAACCTCGCGGCGATCTGGCCGAACTACGCGCAGGTGCCCGACATTCGCGTGATCATCCCCACCGTCGTCGCCGACGCAGAGCGACTCGAGCAGATACGCGCCGCGGTCCCAGCAGCGTCCTTCGTCGTGTGCGAGTTGACTGCCCCCCTCGACGTGCTCAAAGCGAGGGTGACCGAGCGGGAACCGACGGACGAGTGGCGGGTGTCACTTCGCGCTTGGGTGGATCACCATGCCGCCCGGACCGATCTGGAGCAGATCCGCGACGTGCTGGTCTCGACGCATGACCGGAGCGAGGAGGACGCGGCGCGGGAGGTACTGCGGGTCATCGGCTGGACCGTGTCCTGACGCGATCCAGGTTCGCCGACGGGCGCTTCGCGAACCGTGTCGTGCTGGTCGCCACGAGCCGCCGCGGCAGACGATGCCCTCCCGCCCTCAAGTCGACCGGTTTGTGCTGCTGCTGCCGGGCACCGCTCGGCGTGTGAGCGCGCCCCCGGCTAAAGCACGGGCACCCGGTTCTCGTGTTCGTCGAGGACCCACACCTGCGACGCCGTCGCGAGGTACAACCGGTGGGGCGAGTCTCCCGAGACTTTCGACTCGTCCCAGGTCGACAGTCCGGATGCCTCGCACTTTGCGTTGAACACCGCGAGTGCAGCGGCGAGTTCGTGGTCCGGCACCTGCGCTGCGGCCGCCTCCACGTACACCGCGCTCGCGGAACCCACCTGGACGGTCGAGTCGAACACGGCGAGCGCGATCTCGGCGCGCTGGGCGACGTTCTGCGAGTGTCGCCGCGTGGTTCGGGACACCCAGACATACTGGCGCAGACCGCGTTCCGCGAACCAGACCGGTGTCACCCACGGTCGTCCGTCGACGTCGGCGGTGGCGAGGGTTGCGTACGAGTTCTCGTCGATGATGCGTCGCGCCGCCTCTGTCGGCGACTCGTCTGGCCTGAAAGTCATGCTCATGGCTACCAGACGGGGCCTGCCCAGAGAAGGGCTCGCCCAGCCAGACAGCGTGAAGCAGGAATCAGAGCGTGGCTTCTGCCTCTGGCGCGCCGCTGCGCGAGCAGCGGGCGCAGCTGGCGCAGCTGGCGCAGCTGGCAGAACGGATTCACGATCTGCAGCAGCTCGACGAACGACTCGAGCGCTGTCCGGGACGACGAGCCGGAACTCGTCGTCGTGCGCGACGATTCGAAGCCGGCGTGCGCGACGCGACTCCGCGACGCCGATAAAGTGCGTCGCATGGCAACGGATGTGACGCTCTACATCGGTCCCGCGACGGCGTACAAGAAATTCCGGTTCGTAGACGTGAGCGCGTGGGAAGCCGTGCGTACCCAGATCATCTCCGCGATGAACGCAGGCAAGGGCACGATCGAAATCGCCTGGAAGGGCGACACCATCGTCTACGTATACAGCCCGTACCTCATGGTGACGTGGGTCGAGAAGACCGCGGAGTAGAGCGTCGACGAACGAGTCGGGCTCGAGGCACGCGGCCGTAGTCACGGGGATCGCACGCGGGAGGCTTTTGCCTTGTCGGCGCGACTCCGATAGCTGTGTCACATGCTGGGATGGAGAGATGACAGCGCCCGATAACGCCCTCTCGCTCACGATCGCCGGAACGCCCGACTTCGGTAGCGAGGTGCTGAAGTCGCTGTACCGGATCACGGGGCGCTCCAGCGTCGAATTGCGGCGCGCGATCCGCGACGGCGAGCCCCTCTACACCGCAGCGCTGTTCGGCACCGACCACATCCAGGTCGTGCCACGGCTCGAGAAGACCGCCGATTACCTCAGTCGTCTTGGCGTTCCGTTCACGGTCCACGAGTGGGTCAACGGTGAACCCGAGGAGATCTCGGTCGAGGTCATGCGACAGATCATCGGATCTGCCGGCGGGGACTATCGCTGAAGTACGCTTCGGCGCGGCGCTGCAAGGGACCACGCTGCGGGCTGATCGTCAGAGTCGCTTGGGTCGGCGGATCGCCTGAACGATCATGGGGACATGACGATGCGGGTTCAGCTGAGCGACACGGCGTCGCTGGCTTACGACAGCGTCGGCGTCGGCATCCCGCTCCTCGCTCTGCACGGCGCGTACTCCGCACGCAGCGAGGTGCGCAGCTTCCTCGAGCCGATGATCGATGCACGGCCGGTGCGTCGGGTGTACATCGACTTGCCCGGCCACGGCGAGTCCCGCCCCTCATCGGGGGTTCGGCAACCGGATGACGTGCTGGACCTGGTAGACCTCCTCCTCGACAGGGAAGCACCGACCGGCAGATTTCTGGTGCTCGGGCACTCGTTCGGCGGACACTTCGCGCGCGCGATCGCGGCCCGGCATCCCGACCGGATCGCCGGAGTCGCGCTGATCTGCCCGGCTCTACCCGGGGAACAGCGCACCCCTGCACCGGTAGTGATTCGAGACGATCACGTGTCCACCGAACTCGATCCCGATCAGCGCGCCGAGTACGAGGGGTACTTCGTGGTCCGAACGGCGGATACTCTCGATCGATTCCGTCGCGCGGTGATCCCCGTCGTCGGAGAGGTCGACGAGCAGACATTGGAGAGCGCGATCACCGCGGGACCACACAGCGCGGACCCCGACACGGTAGCCATAGACGCGCCGGTGCTGGTGATCTCGGGCCGACACGATCACTGGGTCGGCTGGGAACGGCAACAGCGCCTCGGCGATCGGTACCCGCGTGCCACCGTGGTCACTGCGGGCGACGCAGGACATGCACTTCCCCACGAGCGTCCCGGTCTCGTGGCCGCGCTTCTCTCCGATTGGCTCGATGGGATCGGAATTTCCACGGCACCAGCTCCCCATCAGTAGCCACTGCGCGCGATAAGGGACGGGCATCCGCGCACTGCTCGACCGGGTTGCGGGCGACGCGTCGGCCGAAAGTTCAGACGCCCTTCACAGCGGTCGTGGCGGTGGACCGAGACGGTGGAAGGGTGCGCGGCACGAGTCGTTTCGCAACCGGGAAGCGAGCGGACGAGTCATGCATTCCGTGGAGGATCAGTGTCGCAACGCTGGTGCCCGGTGCCGGATCCGCCCGCGTCGATCTCGTCGATCAGCACCTCACCAACAACACTCGACGAGTGGCTCGCCACACAGGGCAAGAACTGAGAGTGAGGGTGTGAGGGCTGACCACCAGGCACCACACCCTTCACCCGCGGTACCGAACGCGAAACATGCTGTCCGGCAGGGATGCCTTCCTCGCCAAGAGGAAGATCCTGCACCCCGACGGCACCAACCCGTGACGCCGAACGAACGCCTCATCCAGGTTGGCTCGACTTCGTGTGAGACCCACCGCTCCGCCAGAGATGGCGGGCGGCGGGCTCGTTCCAACTGGGCGGGACCTCCAGGGGGTCAGTGCGATCAAGACGACGACGGCACGCGGCGGGCGCTTCTGCTGCTCAGCTCCTCCTCCGATACGAGAGTGAGCATGGGCTCGCCCGGGATACACAGCATGGTGACCACGAACGTGGTGGATTCGTCTGCGAGGTTGTTGGCGTCCTGGTAGTGGATCACGTCTCCACCGGGCTCCCAGAAGGTCTCACCTGCTTTCACCACCCGCGGGGCTTCGCCCTCTAGCTCGAAGAGAAGTTCACCTTCGACTACGTAGCCGAAGGCGGGGCCCGAATGGCGATGCGGGCGTGTTCCTGGACTTGCGGGCGGGAGAGTGACGTGGATTGTCATCGCGTCCCGTGCACCGTCGATCGCTGCGAGATCCACAGATGATAAAACCTGGACCTCCGGGCGCTGAGCAGGTTCGAGGTTGTCGTAGATGGAATTGTGGTCGTGCATGTCTGGCACTCCTGATCTCTTGGCTCACGCGTGGGATGGATGCACCCCCTATGAGCAGGACCGTCAAGCGGCCTGATTCGTGACGGTGTGCGCGCATCAAGCAGCGCTGAAGACCGACCGTTCCGCGCAGGTGCGCCAAGATTCGCGACCAACCTGACGGTCGACCGGTCGGTCGGTCCGGGCACGGTCTCTAGGACGCTCTCAATGTTGTCCGTGGGGCGGCGGGAACTGTTCCCACCCCACGGACGAACGTCAGCGCAACGAATCGCGCGGTGGATCCGGTGGGCGTCCGAATAACGAAATCGCAACGTCGTTTGCGTCAAGACGTTTGACGTTTCTACCGTCAGGTCAATCGTCGACGCGACGACTCAATCGTTTTACATGCTCAGCCAGAGACGCGCTGGCCCGCACTGCTACGGATCTCCTCGAACCGCGACGGACGAGGTTCGAGGAGACCGTGCCGCTCCCCGCTACACGGGTCCGAGGTGCGCGGGAGCGATCCAGACGGTCGTGTCGGGCGCGACGGACCCCGCGGAGGTTTCGGAGCTCGCGAGAACCACTTGGCCCCGGTCATCGAGCGCGTACGGCTCGACGCCGAAATTCGTCACCACCTGCCAGCCATTGGGGCGGGCGAAGCGAAGTACGTCGCTGCGTCCGGTCGGCAGCCACTCCAGCTGTTCGCCGGTCTGCAGTTCGTGGCGTAGACGCAGCGCTTCACGGTAGAGGTTGAGTGTCGACGTAGGGTCGTCAGCCTCGGCGTCAACGGCGTGCCGGGCGAACCACGCGGGCTGCGGCAGGTGTGCGCCGCCGTCACCGAACCCGAACGACCGCCCGTCGGCACGCCACGGCAGCGGCACGCGGCATCCGTCTCGCCCGATCTCGGCGCCCGCTGTGCGGAAGAAGGTCGGGTCCTGACGCTCGGATGCCGGGATGTCCGACACCTCGTGCAGGCCGAGCTCCTCCCCCTGATAGAGGTAGGTCGACCCCGGAAGGCCCAGCAGGAACAGCGTCGCGGCGTTCGCCCGTCGCAAGCCCTTCTCACGATCGAGCGCCGGCACAGCGCCCCCCGAGACGAGCCACGCGTTGCCGGGCCGCTCGTCGTCATGACGCCACCCGTCGTCGCTGGCAGCGTGAGGCAGGCCGTACCGCGTCGCGTGCCGCACGACGTCGTGGTTCGACAGCACCCACGTGCTCGAGGATCCCGACTGGGCCGCGAGCGCAAGGTTGTCCGAGATGATGCGACGGAACTGGTCGGCGTCGAAGTCCGCGACGAGCAGGTCGAAGCTGAACGCCTGACCGAGGCTCTCGGGTCGCGAGTACAGGTGGATGCGCGAGGGGTGCACCCACGCCTCGGCTACTGCGGTGCGCGGCGGGTCGTACGAGTCGAACACGGTGCGCCACTCTGCGTAGATGTCGTGCACGTCGTCGCGGTCGATCAGCGGGTGATTGCCGTCCTGTGGGATGAGCGCCAGCTGGTCGCGCGAGGGAAGCGGCTCGGTAAGGTCCTTCGTGAGCATGTGCGCGACGTCGATGCGGAAGCCGTCGACACCGCGGTCTGACCAGAACCGCAGCGTCGTGAGGAAGTCTTCGTGCACGTCGCGGTGGTGCCAGTTGAGGTCGGGCTGCTCGGTGGCGAAGTTGTGGAGATACCACTGGCCGTCCTCGACGCGCTCCCACGCCGATCCGCCGAAGACCGAGAGCCAGTCGGTGGGCGGCTCGGCGCCGCCCGTGCCCTTGCCCTCGCGGAAGATGTAGCGCTCGCGGGCCGCCGATCCGCGTCCGGCGGCGAGTGCTTCCTGGAACCACGCGTGCCGGTCCGACGTGTGGTTCGGCACGATGTCGACCACGACCTTGATGCCACGCGCATGCAACGCGGCGAGCATCGCGTCGAAGTCGTCGAGCGTGCCCAGGCGCGGGTCGACGTTGCGATAGTCGGCGACGTCGTAGCCGCCGTCGGCGAGTTCAGACGGGTAGAACGGGCTCAGCCACACCGCGTCGACGCCGAGCTCGCTGAGATAGTCGACGCGCGATGTGATGCCGGGGATGTCGCCGAGGCCGTCGCCGTTCGAGTCGGCGAAGCTGCGCGGATAGATCTGGTACACGACGGCCTGACGCCACCACGGTGCGAGGTCGGCGTCGCGAGACGTGTCGAATGCGAGGTCGAGGGAGGGTGTCACGGCTGAGGGGTTCCTTCCGATGGTTGCCTGACGGACAGGGGTACGAGAGAGGGCGGGGGCCGGAGGGCTCAGCCCTTGACAGCGCCTTGAGTGACGCCTTCCATGACCCAACGTTGCGTGAACAGGTAGGCGACGATGGCGGGCGCCATGGCCATGAGGTACGAAGCGAACGAGACGTTGTAGTTGTTGCTGAACTGCGTCTGGAACAGGTTCTGCCGCACTGGGAGCGTCTGCATTGCCGGATCGGAGATGATCAGCGACGGCATCATGAAGTCGTTCCAGGCGTAGAGGAACGCGAAGATGCCGACCGTGGCGCTCATCGGAGCCAGGAGTGGGAAGATCATGTGCCAGAACGTCTGCCACGTGGTGGCGCCGTCGATGCGTGCGCTCTCCTCGAGCTCGATCGGGATCGAGCGCAGGAACGCGGTGAACAGGAGCACGCTGAAGCTCAGCTGGAACATGGTCGCCAGCAGGATGACTCCCACCGGGTTGTCAAGCCCGACGCGTCCGGTGAGCTGAATCTGCGGCAGCGCCACGACCGGGAACGGGATGAACATTGCAGCGAGCAGGTAGAAGAACGAGTACCGGAACAGCCGGCGGTCCCAGTTGCGCACGATCGCGTACGACGCGAACGCAGCGAGGACGATCGTCGCGATGACGGTGCCGGCGGTGACGAACAACGAGATCGCCGCGCCCACCGGGAACCTGGTGAGGGTCCACGCCTCCACAAAGCCTTCAACGCTGAAGGGGGCGGGCAGCGAGAACGCGTTGCCGTCGACGGCCTGCCCGGTCGTCTTGAACGCCATCGAGATCGTCACGTAGAGGGGCAGCAGCACGGTGACGGCGCACAGGATGAGGATGATCGTGCCCGACCAGCTCACCCGCTCGGTGAGCTGCGGACGCTTCGCGGGCTGGACCTTCTGCAGGCCGACGGACACGTCTGCCTGCTCGAAGGCGAGCGCCGGCTGACTGGTGGTCATGAGAACTGGTTCCTTCCGCGCGTGAGCGAGAGCTGGAGGAGCGAGATGAGGACGGCGACGACGAA
Organism: Microbacterium psychrotolerans; assembly: GCF_031085295.1. Lineage (GTDB taxonomy): Bacteria > Actinomycetota > Actinomycetes > Actinomycetales > Microbacteriaceae > Microbacterium > Microbacterium psychrotolerans. The sequence goes on from NZ_JAVFWO010000004.1 coordinate 90,716, forward strand.
GAAGATGGTCGCGTTGGCCATCTGGTAGGCGTAGTCGCCGCCGTTGAAGCCCGCAATGATCGTCATGGCGATGCTGCGGGTCGCGGTGCCCGGACCTCCGTTGGTGAGGCCGACGATGATGTCGTAGGCGTTGAGGAAGCCTTTGAAGCCGAGAATCACGTTGATCACGACGTACCCGGCGACGAGCGGCAGGGTGATGCGGAACAGTTGCTGCGTCGTGGACGCGCCGTCGAGATCGGCCGCCTCGTACACGTCTCCCGGGACCGCGAGCAGTCCCGCAATGTAGATGAGTAGCGTGCCCGGGATCGCTTGCCATGCCGTGACGATCACGATCGCCACCCACGCGAGGTCGGGGTTGGCCAGCAGGCTGGTCGCCAGCCAAGGGACCCCGAGCGCACCGCCCGCTGCCGGGATGGAGTTCGAGAACAGGAAGTTGAAGACGTAGGCGATGATGATGCCCGAGATCACCATGGGGATCACGAAGACCGTGCGCAGGCCCGTCTTGAACCGGATGCGGGAGGTCAGTCCGACCGCCAGCAGGAACGCCACCACATTGACGACGATCACCGTGGCCACTGCAAAGCCGAACGTGAACAAGTAGCTCTGCAGGATCGCCGGGTCGCTGAAGAGCGCGATGTAGTTCGTCAGGCCGATGAAGTTCCAGTCGCCGATGCCTATGGAGTCGGTGAAACTGAAGAAGATGCCGATGGCACCCGGCACCGCAATGGCCAGCGTGAACAGCGTGAGGCTCGGGAGCAGGAAGAGGTAGTAGATCGGCTCGACTCGGCGACTGCTGCGCCTGGACGTCGGGTCGCCCTGGGTGACGATCGTGGTGGTCGCGCTCATCGTGCTGACTCCTTCGTCTCACTGGAGGGCGCGGGCTGGCGGAAGGCCAGGCGCGCCCAGTCCTGATCCAAGGTGCGCAGCACGGAGGCCGCGTCCGCCCCCAACACCATCGACTGGGTGTAGTTGAAGACCGGGATCGTCTTGGGCACCAGCACCGAGGGACCTTGGTAGACCTGGCCGTCGTCGTAATACTCCTGCATGCCCGCGATCCGCGGGTCGTCCGGCGGCGCGGCATCCGTCGTCGGCGTGAAGCCGAGCTGCGAAGCGTTGTAGGCCTCGATGCGCGCAGGTTCGTAGAGGTACTCGAGGAAGTCGCGGGCGGCCTCCTTGTGGCGCGAGGCGTCGGGGATCATCGCCGCGAGATCCATGTTGACGCGGACCGCGAGATCGTCGGCGTCGTCGGTCACCGGTAGGGGAAACGTGCCGAGCTCGAGATCGGGTGACGTCTTCGCGATCTCGCTGAACGCCCACGGCCCTTGCAGGTACATCGCCGCCTCGCCGTTCGCGAACGCCAGGTTGCCGTCGCCGTAGCCCCGACTCGCCGCGTCGTCGTTCACGTACGTCCCGGCGAGCTGGAGCATCCGGTCCATCGGCTCGGCGAAGTCCTTCTGGAACGAGACATCCGAATCGGCACCGACCAGCGTCCCCTCCGCGGCGAGGCGGTCGAAGAAGTCGACGACGTCTAGCGAGCCGCCGACCGAGTAGTCGTACCAGCCCTGCCCGATCGTCCAGTCGTCCTTGAAGGTGGCGTAGAACGGTGTGACGCCCGCACCCTGCAGCGTTGCGCACACCTCGAGCAGCTCGCTCCAGGTCTGCGGCACGTCCAGCCCGTGCTCGGCGAAGATCTCCTTGTTGTAGATCACCGACGACGCCATCACCGAGTACGGCAGTGCGCTGGTGCGGCCTTCGCACCTGCCGTACTGATCCATGAGCGGTTGAAGGTCGTCGCGGATACGGGCGGCGGCATCGGTCTCGGACAGGTCGCTCAGTGCACACCGCTGCACGAATCGGGCGACCTCGAAGTTGTAGTTCGCGAGCATGAGGTCGGGCGGATTGCCGCGCACGAAGCTCGCCGAAACGACGTCGACCCCCGAGGTGTCCATCTCGACGCGTACGTCGTTCTGGGACGCGTTGTACTCGGCGACAACCTCGTTCATGAACTCGAGCGCTTCGCGCTTGCTGAACGTAAAGCGGATGCTCTCACGTCCGTCAACCGAGCACCCGGCAAGCAGCCCGGCGCCGAGCGCGAGCACCGCCCCCACCGCCCCGGCGCGTCGCATGCGTCTTCTTTCCGACATCCTCGTCCTCCGTTTCGCGTCCTCGCGATGGAATAACCGGTGAATAAATCTACTCGCAATATCAATGCTCGCAGGGCAGTATTGCAGGGCGGGACAGAGAGGGTCAAGATCTGTGACGACATTGCTACCGACAACCACGTCGTGGCCGGCGAGCCTCGACACCGTGCTCGCCTACGCGTGGGAGGTCGCCGACTTCACCGCCACGGACGCGATGGAGGCGACCGGTCTCACGCGCACCACTGCGATCGACGCGATGGACTCGCTCGTGGAACGCGGCCTCCTGCGAGAACTGCCCAACGCGCGCGAGGCCGGGACCTATCGCAAGGGCCGCCCGGCCCGTCGCTTCGAGCTCCACGATGACGCAGCGGTGCTGGTCGGCGTCGACGCGGGCAACGTGCATGTCACGGCCGTGGTCACCGACCTTCGTTCACGGCCGCTAGCGACACAGCGGCGGACTCTCGAACCCGACCGCGACAACGCGGCGACGCGACGCGACCTTATCCTCTCCGCCCTCGACGACGCGCTCGCGGACGCCGGCAAGGCCCGCCGCGACGTGCTCGCGATCTGCGCCGGAGTGCCGGCACCCGTCAACGAACACGGACGTTCTCCGAGGCATCCCAGCGGATTCTGGGAACGGATGAATCCCGATCTCGTCGATGCCTTCGCGTGGGCGCCCCTCGCACGGATAGAGAATGACGCGTCGCTCGCCGCTGTCGCCGAGGGAACCGTCGGTGCGGCCGTCGGATGCCGCGACTACATCGCCCTCCTCGCGGGAGCCAGACTCGGCGCTGGTGTGGTCGTCGACGGGCATCTGCTCCGCGGGCGTCACGGCGGCGTCGGCGAGATGGTCGCGTTCGACCACGTCGACGGCGTCGGCACCGCGGACGGGCTGGGTACCCGCGCCGCCGCGTGGGCCGCTGAGGCCGCCGTCCGCAAAGAGCTGACGCCGGGCAGTGCCCTCGCCTCACTCTCCCCCGAGCAAATCAACGGACGCGCCGTTCTCGAACTGGCCGCGGCTGGAGACGACGACGCGCGACGCATCGTCTTGCGCGTCGGTGCCGTCCTCGCCCGCATCGTCAGCGTGCTGGGAAGCATGTTCGACCCAGAACGGGTCGTAATCTCCGGAGCGATCTCCGCCGGGGTCGACGAGGTAGTGGCCGCGGCACGTCGCGCTCTCCCGACCGATCTGGATTTGCCCGCCCCAGATCTCGTCATCTCGAGGCTCGGTGCCGACGTGGTCGCTACCGGCGCTGTGGCCGCCGCAGCCACAGCGGTGAAAGAACAAGGTCTCGACCTGTGGTCCGTGCGCTCGCGCCACTGACTCGGACTCCACACGCCACGCCGCCTCTGGACACCGCGGTGAGAGGCTCGTGGCGTGGTGGGCCGGCACCTGCTCGCGTGCGTCAGCCACGCTGCGCACCCGGCTGATTACATCGACAACCATTTCGCGTGGGCGCCTCACCCGTCCGAGCGGACGGTTCCGCGGTTGCAGCGGGATATCCCGGCGATCGTCGCGCGAACACTTCACACAGGTGGTTGCCGTGTTTGAGGACGCGAGGGGCGGTCACGGTACGACCGCCCCGGGTTGCGTCTGCTATCCGGGTAGCGTCCATTTCTGGCTGGCGCCGGCATGACAATCCCAGATGTGGGCACGTGTGCCGTTGCCGGTGCCGCCGCCGACGGTGTCGAGGCACCTGCCGCTAGCCGGGGTATCCGCGTGGCGTGTCGACCTCACGGCGGTGCGCTCCGCGCTGTTGCCGGATTCGATTGTTATCGGTCAGCGGCCGGTGGTGAACTGCTGGTTACCGAGGACGGCGAGCAGTTCGAGCCTGCTGGCGGATTCACTGCGCGGTGGGGCTGTCAGCACGAGCAATGCGTGCGACTCGTCCTCGGTGAAGAGCACTTGACAATCGACCTCGATCTCGCCCAGCTCGGGGTGGATGAGGGTCTTGTGGTCGGCGAAGCGGCGGTGCACTTCGTGCTGATCCCAGAGGGCGGTGAATTCGAGGCTCCGGCGGGTGAGCTCGCGGACGAGTTCTGCGGCGCGTGACGCTGGCCCCATCGCGCCGAGCGCGGCCCGGAGGGATGCAACTTGAGCGCGGCTTTGGCGGTCGTGATCGCTCTCGGGGTAGCGTCGGCGCTCCGTGTCGGGGTAGACGAACCAGCGGTAGACCTCGCTGCGCTCGAGACCGGTGTACCGGCTGACGTCTCCGAACAGCGCGCGGGCGGGCTCGTTTTGGACGAGGGTTTCTCCGAGGACGGAGATGATGAGGGCAGGCGTATCGGACAAGCGGTCCAGGACGCGCAGCAGCGAGGGTGCCACGTAGTCTCCGCTGTTGTGCCGGTCGGGCGCATCGAGCCCGGACACCCGGAACAGGTAATCGCGTTCGTCGGGCGTGAGGCGGAGGGCGCGGGCGAGGGAGCCAAGAATTTGCGCGCTCGGTTGGGTGCTGCGGCCCTGTTCCATGCGGGTGTAGTAGTCGGTCGACATCCCTGCGAGCTGCGCGACTTCCTCCCGGCGGAGACCGATCGCGCGGCGGCGGGGGCCGACTGTGACACCGACGTCGGCAGGTTGCAGGCTCTCGCGGTGGCGGGTCAAGAACTTCCCAAGAGCTTCACGATCCATGCTCACTAGTCTCCGCGCACCCGTCGAGCGGAAACAGAGACTGGTTCTCCCCCGATAACCGCTCTCTGGCACACATCTTTCGGGGACCCAACACTCGAGGCATGCATATCAGCGGAAACACCATCTTCATTCCCGGCGCGACCAGCGGCATCGGCCTCGAGCTCGCCCTCGCTCTACACGCGAAGGGCAACGAGGTCATCGTCGGCGGTCGTCGTACCGACCTCCTCGCGCAGATCGTGGCCGCCAACCCCGCCATCCACGCCGTGCAGATCGACACCACCAGCCCGGACAGCATCAGCCAGGCCGCGCACAAGGTGATCACGGAGCACCCCGAGCTGAACGTGCTCATCACCATGTCGGGGATCATGCACTTCGAGGACTGGAGCAAACCGGAGGGATTCCTGGCCACCGCGGAGGCGACCGTCACGACCAACCTGCTCGGCCCGATCCGGCTCATCGCGGCGTTCATCGAGCATCTCCAGACCCGCCCGGACGCGACGATCATGACGGTCTCCTCAGGGCTCGCGTTCACCCCGTTGCAGGTCACGCCCAGCTACAACGCCACCAAGGCGGCGATCCACATGCTGAGCGAGACGCTGCGCCTCCAGCTCGCCGGCACGACGGTGAAGGTTTCCGAGCTGCAGCCGCCGTCGGTCGCAACCGACCTGGTACCCGGCCAGCGCGAAAGCGAGTTCGCGATGCCGCTGGATGAGTTCATCACCGAAGTCATCGGCCTGATCGAGACCAACCCCGACGCCCGAGAGATTCAGGTCGAGCGAGTGAAGTTCCTCCGGTACGGCGAGGCACGGGGCGACTACGACGAGACCGTGGCCGCGGTGAACCATCTCGACCCACACGGAAAGTGAAGGGGCTACGTCCATGACCGGCGTCGTTCTTCCCACCGCGATCCGAGAGTTCGTTGACGCGACCAACCGCGGCGACTCGGACGCCTTCTTGGAGGCGTTCAGCGACGACCCGATCCTGGATGACTGGGGTCGCGTATTCGTCGGCCGCGAAGGGGTCGCCGCGTGGAACCGCAGCGACAACATCGGCCAGCGGTCCCACTTCGAGGTCGTCGGCGTTGAGGCCGGCGCCGAGCCGGACAGTCACGTTGTCACCGTCCGGGTGACCGGCGGCGGGTACAACGGCACGAGCCCGATCACCTTCCGGCTCCGCGAGGGCAAGATCGATCGCCTGATCATCGCCCCGAGTTGAGCCCGCGTACCGCGTCGCCGTGCCCATCCGTTACTGCGGCGCGGCGTTCGCGTCGCCGGGAACGTTAGTCCGATCCGTCGTCGACGAGTGAGGATGGTGCGCCTGTCCGGCTCAGGACAGCGGCCAGAGACGTGCGCAGGTCAACCGCAAGCCCGTCCAGAAGGGCCGCTTCCATCTGGCGGATGTCGTCGCCCGCCGAGCGGACCAGCTCGCGGCCGGCATCGGTGAGTCGCACGGTGCGGCGACGGCGATCGGCGCCGTCGACCTCACGGGCGATCAGACCGCGGTCGCTCAGCACGTCAAGATGCCCGATCAAACGTGTGGGGTCGCGCCGACTCCGACGGGCGAGCTCCTTCTGCGCCAGCCCGTCCTCACGGGCCAGGCGGTCAAGGATGACGTACTCCCACATCGTCACGCCATGCGCGGTCAGGATCGGCGCTTCGCGCTCGACAACGACGCCGAGGAGTTGGCTCAGCAGCGCGCCCAGGTCTTCACCCGGACCATCGTCATTTCTGGATCTTGCACTCATTCATACACCTACGTAGATTATCTACCGTGACCAACGAATCACTTACAGCAGGCGAAGCCGCCTCCCAGACCATCGAACACGACAACGCCCCCAGCGGTGTGAGTTTCGGCATGGTCGTGGTCTACGCCCGCGATCTTCAGCGTTCGATCGACTTCTACCGCCTCGTCGGGCTCGATGTCCCCGATCCTCACCCCGAGCGCCCCGTCGCCGCCTGGAAGGAAGGCGGCACCATCCGCCTCATCATCACCACCGACCCCGTTGCCCAGCGCTTCGACGCCAACTGGATCCGTCCCGAGCGCGGCGGTTACCAGCAGGTCGTGGAGTTCTTCGTGGAGAGCGACGCGGCCGTGGATGCCGCATGGCAGCGACTCACCGCCGCCGGCTACAAGGGCACGTCTTCCCCCGGCTACTTGATGAAGCCCTACGCGACGATGGTCGAGGATCCCGACGGCAACGTGATTCTGATCACCCACGAACGAGCGGAGGACCGCGGGTGAACTGACCCACCCGCGTTCTCGATCACGACCCGGACTCTGCACGCTGGAACACAATGGAACCAATTCCCGGGCGGTATCTCCAGCTGTCCACGGCAGGAGACTTCTGATGCGCCTCGCGCGCACATCGAAACGACGCTTCGCCCATCCGGTCACTGAGCCGGAGAAACAAGAAAAGCGCCGGCGAACCGGCGCTTTTCTCGAGGTCACTGTCTCAACACAGTGCGCGCCCGAAGGGACTCGAACCCCTAACCTTCTGATCCGTAGTCAGATGCTCTATCCATTGAGCTACGGGCGCATGTCGTTCGCAGCAGCGCACAACGTCGTCAAGAATACCTCACGGCCACCCCCGGCGCGAATCGGCGCGAGGATGCCGGATTCCCGGGCGTGTTCTCCTCCCCCGGGCTCGTTCGTCATACGTCCTGAGCGTCGAGTGCGCGCAGCTGCCGCTGCAGGGCGACACGACGGTACGAGGTGTCGAGGAGCTCGCCGAGCAACTCCCAGTCGCCGGCATCCGCATCCACACGGATGGCGAGCCACCCGTACGCACCCTCGTAGGGCGGCACGAAGACGTCGTCCCGCTCGAGCAGCGCCGGACGCTCCAGGTCGTCGGGGATGAATTCCACCGCGCCCGCGTCGTCGTGGGCGGCACCCACGATGGCGAACTGACGTTTTCCGGCCCGGAAGGTCGAACGGCCGTGCGCGAGCACCTCGGCCGCCTCGGGATACGCCATGCACAGCCGCCGCACGCGCTCGGTCAGCGGGTGCTCCGGCGGGAAGCGCATGGGGTGCGGTGGAACGTCGTCGGACACGGCTCGAGGGTACGCCCACACCCGACGGGTGTCAGGAGTCGAGCTCGCTGACGTCGATGCCCGAGATGCGCGGCGACGCCGCGGCGGGCTCGGCCGCGGGTGCGGCATCCGTGTCTTCCTCGTCACGATGACGCTTGTGCGCGGCGAGGCGAGGCAGGTCGACGAGGCGGATGGACTGCATGCGAGCGGCGCGCATGCGGTCGTAGTCCGGATCGAGCTCGGGCCGCATGCCCTCGACGCGCAGGCGACGCTGCAGGTTGGCCTCGACATCTCCCCATGCGGCGTCGCGCGACTGCTCGATGAGGGAGCGCACGACGTGCGGGTCGTCTGCCATGCGCCGGAGCGCCTGTGCGACGCCGGCATACTGCCGACCCCGCCGGCGGAGGTTGCGGGTGTCGCGGTCGCGGTAGTCGTGCGTGCCGTCGGGGTCGGTGAACTTGCCCCACGCCTTCTTGCGCTGACGCTTCACGAGGGCGGCCGCCTCGTCCTGCTCATCGGCGAGCGCCGTCAGCGTCTCGCGGGCGAACGGGGTGAAGGCGACCACGTCGAACTGCTCGTCATGCGCGATCGTCTCGACGAGGATGCGGTTGCGGATCGCCAGCCGTGCTGCGGCGGACGCGATGGACACCCCTTCGGCGATCGCCTCTGCGGTCTTGCCCATCGCACCTCCCCCCAGAAGGCTAGCGTCCGAAGCGGCGTCCCGAGTCAGCGAGAATCGTAGGCACGGCCCGTCGACGGCGACGAGCACAGCGAGAGGCAGCTGATGACGAGAACGCGACCCCTGGACGTGCGCGGACGCACCACCGTCATCACGGGCGGAGCCGCCGGGATGGGTGCCGAGGTCGCTCGCCAGCTCGCCTCGCGCGGTGCCCGCATCGCACTCCTCGACCGCAACGCCGACGGGCTCGCCGCAGTCGCCGCACATCTCGCGGGCACAGGCCACACGATGCACGTCGTCGACCTCACCGACGACGACGCGGTGGCAGACGTCACCGCCGAGGTCGAAGCATCCCATCCCCACGTCCAATCCCTCGTGACCTGCGCCGGGTCGTCGATGCTCGGCGACATCGACCAGCTGACGATGGCCGAGATGCGCTGGCTCATGGACGTCAACCTGTGGGGCACCGTCAACGTCACGAAGGCGCTCCTGCCGGCGCTGCGGCGCGAGCCCGCCGCCCACATCACGCACCTGGTGTCGATCTACGGCCTCGCCGCACCGGCGGGACGCATCCCCTACGCGATGAGCAAGTTCGCTGTGCGCGGGTTCACCGAATCGCTCCGGCACGAGCTGGAGCGCTCCACCGTCACCGTCGGCGCCGTCTACCCGGCCGGGGTGAAGACCGGGATCATCCTGCACGGCCGATATGCCGCGGCGATCGATCCCGCGATCGCCCAGCGCGCCGCCTCTGCCCAGGCGGCGATGTATCACACGGAACCCGCGGATGCCGCTGCCCGCATCGTCGAGGCGACGATCCGCCGTCGCCCCCGCACCATGATCGGGCGGGAGGCGCGGCTGGTCGACGTGCTCGCGCGCGTCACGCCGACCCGCTACTGGGCGCCCATGCGACGGCCGCTGCGCGACGCGATCGACACCACGACCCCGATCCGCTGACCGCGGCTGCGGTGGGGCCGGGGCGATGGGCGTCGCGCTCGCCGTCGCGCCTGTGCTCCACGCCCGCGGCTGGGGCCTCGGCTGCGTCCCGCATGCGCCGTCGCAGCCCTCCGTATCAAGCGGCTCGCCTGTGTGCAAGCCCCTGACCGGGTCGAAGGCCCCGGCGTAGCGTCGATGTCATCCCTCACGAGAGGAGAGATCGATGGGATTCATGGACGACGCGAAGGAGACGGCTGCGGCCGTCGGCGAGAAGATCAAAGACGCGTGGGAAGACACCACCGATCGAGTCGGCGACAAGGTCGACGAGATGAAGGCTGATGCCGACGTCAAGAAGGCCGAAGCGGAGCGCGACTCGGTGAAGACGCGCAACGACATCAAGGAAGACCTGCGGGACAGCACCTGAGCCCCGCTCATGATGAAGGCGGAGCCGACCGGGGGGCCGGCTCCGCCTTCGTCGTGTGCGGCACATCGCGGGACGGACCGCGATCGCCGGATCAGCAATGACGCTGATCGGCGGCGGCTGATCAGCCGATGGCGCCGATCCGCCACGACGCGCTGACGGAGGCGTCGGGTTCGATCACGAGGAGGCCCGCGTCGTAGTCGTACGAGTCGGCGTTGAAGGCGTCGGGTGCGCAGGTCATCGGCTCCACGGCCAGTCCCAGCCGGCTCTGCGCGGCGTCCGGCTTGTCGGCGGTGTGCACCTGCACCCACGGGCACGCGGCATCCCAGGACATCTGAACGCCCGAGCCGGCGGCATCCGTCACCCGGACCGTGGCCGTCCCGTCGGCGTCACGGGCGAGACCGGAGTACGCGTGATCGATCTCGGCGGAGCCGATCGGCCGCGCCGACCGGTAGTCGAAGCGCTCCGGGTCCTCGGCGTCGACCGCGACGAGACCTGTCGGGATGAGGCGGTCCGCCGTGACGGCGAGCACCTGCGTCGCCGGCAGTTCGAGCGTCCAGCCGTCGACGCGGCCGTCGCCGGCGACGAGGTACGGGTGCGGCCCGGTGCCCCACGGCGCCGGCTCGTCGCTCTCGTTGTGAGCGGTGACGGTCTGGGTGAGCCCCTCCGGCCCGAGGGCGAAGGTGGTCGTCACGACGATGCGCCACGGGTAGGCCGTCTGCGGCTGGATGACGGCGGCCAGGGTCACGTGATCCGGGCCCTTGTCGATCGGCTCGAAGTCGAGCCACGTCGCCAGGCCGTGCAACGCGTGCGAGCGCGCGGGCTCGGTGAGAGGCAGCTGGAAGTCGCGCCCACCGAACGAGTAGCGCCCGTCGACCACGCGGTTCGGCCACGGCGCGAGGGTCGCACCGCGATGGGCGGGGCGCACCTCGTCGGCCTCGAACGGCACGACGAGGTCGCGGCCGCGATACGTGAGCGAGCGGAGCGTCGCGCCGACGCTCGCGACGACGGCTTCGTAGTCGCCGGCGCGGAGCGCGTGCTGGATTCCGGATGCGGGGGGACGTGCCATGAGGGCTCCTTGGAGATCGGGGATGCCGCCAACCACAGTAGCGGCGAGGGTCGCGCGCCTCGAACCAGGGGATGTGCGCCGAGACCGAGGGCGGTGCCCCCTGCTTCGCGCGGAATCCTCGGTCTCATCGAGACCGAGGATTCTGCGACGGGCTTAGAGCCCCTGTGCGAGACGGTAGTAGGCCTGGTTCCAGCGCAGCTCGCGCTGGAAGCCGCGCGCCGTGGTGTCCTCGTCGATGACGACGAGCTCGGTGGCCGCGATCTCGGCGAAGTCCCGGAACACCTCGATGCCCACCGCGGTGGTCATGACCGTGTGGTGCGCGGCGCCGGCCGCGAGCCAGCAGGCGGCGCTCGTGGCGAAGTCCGGCGCGGGCTTCCAAACGGCGCGGCCGACGGGGAGCTTCGGCAGGTCGGGCGCGTCGACGTTCTCGACGACGTTCGCCACGAGACGGAAGCGGTCGCGCATGTCGCTCATCGCGACGACCAGCGCCGGCCCGGGGTCGGCCGTGAAGACGAGACGCACCGGGTCGTCCTTGCCGCCGATGCCGAGCGGGTGCACCTCGAGGCGCGGCTTGGCGGTGGTCAGCGACGGCGAGACCTCGAGCATGTGAGCGCCGAGGATCTTCTCATCGCCGGCTACCAGATCGTAGGTGTAGTCCTCCATGAGGCTCGCGCCGCCGGGGAGGCCTGCGCCCATGACGTTCGCAACCCGCACCAGGATGGCGGTCTTCCAGTCGCCCTCGGCGCCGAAGCCGTAGCCCTCGGCCATGAGGCGCTGCACGGCGAGACCGGGCAGCTGTTTCAGCGCGCCGAGGTCCTCGAACGAGGTCGTGAAGGCGCCGAAGCCGCCCTCTTCGAGGAACGAGCGCAGCCCGACCTCGATGGCGGCGCCGTCGCGCAGCGACTGGTGACGGTCGCCGCCCGGCCGCAGCTCGGGGGCGACGTCATAGGACTCGAGGTACTCGGCGACCAGCGCGTCGACCTCAGCGTCGGACGCGGCATCCACCGCCGCCACGAGCTCGTTCACTCCCCACGTGTTGACCTGCACGCCGAAGCGGAGCTCGGCTTCGGTCTTGTCGCCCTCGGTGACGGCGACGTAGCGCATGTTGTCACCGAAGCGGGCGAGCTTCAGCGTGCGCGAGGCGGCCCAGCCGGCGGCGGCGCGCTGCCAGTCCTCGACCTGCTGGCGCACCGCGGGGTTCGAGACGTGGCCCACCACGGTCTTGCGGGCGACGCCGAGGCGCGTCTGGATGTAGCCGAACTCGCGGTCGCCGTGCGCCGCCTGGTTCAGGTTCATGAAGTCGAAGTCGATCTCGGCCCAGGGCAGCTCGACGTTGGCCTGCGTGTGCAGGTGCAGGAGCGGCTTCTGCAGCGCGTCGAGTCCCGCGATCCACATCTTCGCGGGGCTGAACGTGTGCATCCATGCCACGACGCCGATGACGTCGTCGCGCGCGTTGACGTCGAGAGCGAGACGGCGGATGGAGTCGGAGTCCTTGAGCACCGGCTTCCACACGACCTTGACGGGAAGGCCGGCGAGGCCCTCCGCGACGGCCTGTGACTGCTCGGCGACCTGGCGCAGCGTCTCGTCGCCGTAGAGATTCTGGCTGCCGGTGACGAACCAGATCTCGTAGGCGTCGAGCGAGGTGGACAGGGGCGTGCGGGTCATCGTGGTTCCTTCGGTTTCAGAGGGCGGTGACGGCGGCGACCTCGACGGCCAGGCCCGCGCGATAGCGGTCGAGATAGGCGGCGAAGCCCGCGACATCGGCGGGGTCGGGTTCGGCGGTCGCGATCGCCGCGTTCGCGAAGACGCGGTCCTCGAGGTAGGCGGCCAGGCTCAGCTCGCCGGCATGCGGCAGGTAGGCCGCGAGCACGGCGATGCCCCACGCCCCGCCCTCCGAGGCGGTGTCGCCCACCGAGACCGGAGCGCCCAGCGCGCCGGCGAGAAAGCGCTGCGCGACCCCGGCAGTGCGGAACATGCCTCCGTGCGCGAACATGCGGTCGAGGCCGACCCCTTCGTCGTCGAGCACGCGCATGCCGAGCGCGAGCGTGCCGAAAACGCCGTAGAGCTGGGCGCGCATGGCGTTCGCGAGCGTGAAGCGGCTGTCGGGCGTGCGCACGAACAGCGGGCGACCTTCGGTGAGGCCGGCGATCGGCTCGCCGGCGAGGTGGTTGTAGGCCAGCAGTCCGCCGGCATCCGCTTCGCCCTCGAGCGCCTCGCGGAACAGCGTCTCGTATACGGCGTCGTCGGCGAGGGGTGTCCCCGACGCGGCGGCGAACCTGGCGAACATGCCCGCCCAGGCGGCGAGCTCGCTGGCGCCGTTGTTGCAGTGCACCATGGCGACCGCGTCGCCGGACGGGGTCGTGACGAGGTCGAGCTCGTGGTGGACGCGTTCGAGCGGCCGCTCGAGAACGACCATCGCGAAGATGCTGGTGCCCGCGCTGACGTTGCCGGTCCGCGGCGCGACGGCGTTGGTCGCCACCATCCCCGTGCCGGCGTCCCCTTCGGGAGCACAGAACGGGATGCCGGGGCGCAGCGCGCCCGTCGGGTCGAGGAGGGCGGCGCCGTCCTGCGTCAACGCACCCGCCGACGCGCCGGCGACGAGCACCCGCGGCAGCAGTTCGGAGACGTGGGGGACGGGGAGCCGCCCCGCGGCGAGCTCGTCGTAGCGCGCGAGCATGCCAGCGTCGTAGTCGCTCGTCGCGGAGTCGATCGGGAACATCCCCGACGCATCGCCGACGCCGAGCACCTTCTCCCCCGTCAGGCGCTCGTGCACGAAGCCGGCGAGCGTCGTGACGAAGCGGATGTCGGGGACATGCGGCTCGGCATCCACCACCGCCTGATGAAGGTGCGCGATCGACCAGCGCAGCGGGATGTTCACGCCGAACGCGTCGGTGAGCTCGGCCGCCGCGGGGCCGGTATTGGTGTTCCGCCACGTGCGGAACGGCACGAGCAGCGTGCCCGCCTCGTCGAAGGCGAGGTAGCCGTGCATCATCGCCGAGACGCCGATCGCGCCGAACGTCTCGGGCGCGACGCCGTGGCGCTGCTGCGCGTCGGCGACGAGATCGGCGTACGTGGCCTGGAGCCCCGTCCACACCTCGTCGAGCGAGTAGGTCCAGAGCCCCCACTCGTACCGGTTCTCCCACGCGTGCGAGCCCACGGCGAGCACCTTCGCCGGGTCGTCGGCGTCCACGAGGCACGCCTTGATGCGCGTCGAGCCCAACTCGATGCCGAGCGCCGTGCGCCCGGACCGGATCGCGTCGGCGCTCATCGGCCGACCCCTGCGGCGCGCTCTTCGGCGCCGTCGCGAGGTTCATCGGCACCGTCGCGGCGCTCGTCGGACGACTGGCCGTAGACGTTCTGGTAGCGGTCGAAGAGGCGGTCGATCGCATCCTGCGGGATCGGGATGAGGGGGCCGGCCTCACGCGCGTAGTGCACGGTGCGAGCGACGTCCTCGACCATGACCGCGGCCTTGACCGCGTCCTTCGCCGACACCCCGATGGTGAAGGGGCCGTGGTTCTGCATCAGCACGGCGCGGGAGCGATGGCCGGTCAGGGTCTCGACGACGCCGCGGCCGATGGAGTCGTCGCCGATGATCGCGAACGGGCCGATGGGGATCGGCCCGCCGAACTCGTCGGCCATGGCGGTGATGACGCACGGGATCTCCTCGCCGCGCGCGGCCCAGGCCACGGCGAACGTCGAATGCGTGTGCACCACGCCGCCCACGTCGGGCATGTGGCGGTATACGTAGGCATGCGCCGCGGTGTCGCTGGAGGGGCTGCGGTCGCTGCCGGGCGTGCCGGGGATCACGTTGCCGTCGAGATCGCACAGGATCATGTTCTCGGGGGCGAGATCGTCGTACGAGACGCCGGACGGCTTGATGACGAAGAGGTCGGCGCCGGGAACGCGTCCCGACACGTTGCCGCCGGTCCAGACCACGAGGCCGTAGCGCACCAGCTCGCCGTGGAGCTTCGCGACGTCGGCCCGGACGGCGGCGATGGATGCCTCGACGTCGGGGGTGAACGCGGGTGCCGGAGTCGTCGGCTCGGGGGTGGTCACGGGGTCCTCCGTCGGGTCTCGTGCGGTCGCGCGGCTCGCTCGGTCGCGCGGAATGATGTTACCGGTAACATCGCCGGTCGCCAACCCGCTTCTCCCGGCAGCCGGCAGCTCCGCTGTCGCGATCCGTGGTTGCTCGACACGGATCGCGACCGGCGAGCGGTCTCGTCCGGTCGCGCGGGCCGGCAGGATCGCCGCGACGACGCGGCAGGATCGGCGCAGCGGACGGGCGGGATCAGCGCGGCGGGGCGGTGGAGGCGCGCACGATGAGCCGGGGTGCGCCGGCGGCCGAGGGCCGCTCGCCGAGGACGACCGCGACGGCCCGGCGGGCCTCCCCCGCCAGGTCGAGCCCCACCGTGGTGAGCGCCGGGCGGTAGAACGCGGCATCCGGATTGTCGTCGAAGCCCACGATGCTCACGTCGCCCGGCACATCGACGCCCGCCTCGCGGAGGCCGGCGATGAGGCCCAGCGCCATCTGGTCGTTCGCGGCCGCCACCGCGGTCGGCCCGCCCGGTGCGCGGACGGCGGCGGCGATGCGCCCGGCGAGCGCAGCACCGGCGGCGGCGGTCCAGTCGCCGCTCCAGTGCGGCTCGACGCCGAGCCCCGCACCCTCGAGCGCGCGCCGCATCCCCGCTTCGCGTGAGCGCGCCTCGAGCCATTCCTCGGGTCCGGCGACCCGGCCGATGCGCCGATGGCCGAGTTCGATGAGGTGCGAGATCGCGAGAGCGGCGCCCGCCTCCTGCTGCTCGGCGCCGGGTCCGGTGTGCAGCGCAGCGATCGCGACTCCCGGGTGCGCACCGGTGAGCGCCGTGAGCGTGGCCGCGTGCGGTGCCAGCACGATGAGCCCGTCCACGCCCTGGCCGAGCAGTCGATCGGCCGCATCGCGGACGGATGCCTCGTCCGAGGCGTCCGAGTACGCCGTCGCGATCCAGCGTCCGGCGTCGCGGGCGGCCGCCTCGAGCGCGGCGATACCCACCGCCGGCCCGTACAGCGTCGCGTCGGACGCGATGACGCCCAGGGTGCGGGTCGTACGGGTACCGAGGGTGCGGGCGGCGTTGTTGACCCGGTAGCCGAGCGCGGCTATCGCCTGCAGCACGCGGTCGCGGGTCTCGGGCCGGATGTTCGGGTGCTGGTTGATGACACGCGACACCGTCTGCGTCGACACGCCGGCCGCCCGCGCCACATCGCGCACGCCCACCCGGGTGGGGTCGGCGGGCAGCGGCCGCGTGTCGTCCATGGCGCACACCCTATCCGGGCGTCGGCACCCCTGCGGACTCCGGCGATCGGCAGCGAGTGGCGTCGTGCGCGGGGGCGAGTCGCTGCGCACGCACCGACTCGGCCGACCACGAACCGGCCCCGCCTCGTCATGTCGGTGGCACGCTGGACGCATGGGTGCACGCTCTTCGAAGAGGCCGCGGCCGACGCTGCGCGCGCGGCTGCTGACCGCCCTCGCCGGCGACCCCGACGGCACGCCGCCGTGGGTTCGGGCACTCGCCGAGGGCGACGACGCCGGGTACTTCGCCGACGGCGGCGCCGTGTGGACGGTGCACGCGGGCACGGGAACGTTCGTCGCCGGCATCCGCGCGCTGCTCATCCAGGCGCTGCACCCGGGTGCGATGGCGGGAGTCCACGACTTCTCGCGCTACCGCGACGATCCGATCGGGCGCCTCACGGGCACGGTGCGGTGGATCATCTGCGTCACCTACGGCTCGACCGCGCAGGCGGCGCGCGAGACGCAGCGCGTCGCGCGACTGCACGAGCGGGTGCAGGGTTCGTACGAATCCGTTGCGGGCGAGCGCTCCTATTCGGCGGGCGATGCCGACCTGGTCGAGTGGGTGCACCTCGCCTTCACCGAGGCGTTCCTGGGTGCGCACCAGCGGTGGGGCGGACCGATCCCCGGCGGCCCCGACGCGTACGTCGGCGAGTGGGCACAGGCCGGGCGTCTCATGCGCCTGGAGAACCCGCCGCTCACCGAGGCGGAACTGCTCGCGCGGATGGACGGGTTCCTCGCCCGCGGCGAGCTCCGCCGCGACGACCGCGTGGACGACGTGGTGCGGTTCCTCCGCACCGCGCCTTTCACGGGCGTCATGCGCATCGCCTACCGGGTGCTGTTCGCGGCGGCCGTCGCCAGCCTGCCGCGCAGCTACCGGCGCCTGCTCGGGCTCCGCCGGTCGCCGCTTCCCGTCGTGACCCTCACCAGGATCGTGCTCGCGGTGTCGGCGAAGGCGCTCGAAGAGGGCCCGCGCGCGCAGGATTTCGCCCGGCAGCGGCTCCGCCGGCTCAGCGACACGGCGTCGGCAGCGCCCGATGCGGCCGCCGCGCACTGACATCGCCCGTCGCCCGGTCGCCCCGCCGGCCCCGCGAAATGGCAGGCTGGAGTCATGCGCATCGCCCTCACCGGCTCGTCCGGCAAGCTCGGCACCGTCGTCGCCCGCGAACTGCGCGCGGCCGGCTACGACGTCATCGGCATCGACGTCGTGGGCACCCGCGGTCCCGATTTCGTCCAGGTCGACCTCACCGACTACGGCCAGGTCGTCGACGCCCTCACCGCGGTCGGCGACCGCCACGACGGGTTCGACGCGGTCGTGCATCTCGGCGCGATCCCGGCCCCCGGCATCCGCTCCGATGTGGCGACCTTCCACAACAACATGACGGCCACCTTCAACGTCTTCTGGGCGGCCGTGAGGCTCGGCATCCGTCGCCTCGTCTACGCGTCGAGCGAGACCGTGCTGGGTCTGCCGTTCGACGTGCCGCCGCCGTACATCCCGGTCGACGAGGAGTATCCGCCGCGCCCCGAGTCGGTGTACTCGCTCGTGAAGACGCTCGAGGAGCGCATGGCCGTCGAGCTCGTGCGGTGGCATCCCGAGCTGTCGATCACCG
This sequence comes from Microbacterium psychrotolerans, assembly GCF_031085295.1. Classification (GTDB taxonomy): domain Bacteria; phylum Actinomycetota; class Actinomycetes; order Actinomycetales; family Microbacteriaceae; genus Microbacterium; species Microbacterium psychrotolerans. The sequence goes on from NZ_JAVFWO010000004.1 coordinate 108,550, forward strand.
GACTGCGGTTCTCGAACGTGATGGTGCCCGAGGACTACGCGGCGTTCCCCTCGTACGACGCCGACGCGCGGCAGCGCAAGTGGAACCTGTGGGGCTACATCGACGCCCGCGACGGCGCCCAGGCCGTGCAGCGCGCGCTCGAGGTCGCCCCGCCCGGCTTCGAGACGTACATCATCGCCGCCGCCGACACCGTGATGTCGCGGCCCAACGCCGAGCTCGTCGCCGAGGTCTTCCCCGGTGTGCCGACCCGCGAGTTCGGCGAGCACGACACCCTGCTCTCGATCGACAAGGCCCGGCGTCTGCTCGGGTACGACCCGCAGCACTCGTGGCGGGATCACATCCCGGGGTCATGACCGAGGGGCCTCGCGAAGCCGCTGAGCGCTACCGCTTCCAGAAGTGGCAGCGCGATCAGGGCTACACATCGGACGAAGAGGATGCCGCAGAGGCCGCCGCACCGCCGGCACGGGGCTTCTCGGCGGCGGAGCGTGCTGCGGTCGTCGAGAACTCGATCCAGCAGGCGATCCGACGGGGCGAGTTCAACGACCTGCCCGGTGCGGGCAAGCCGATCCCCGGCCTCGGCGCGACGCATGATCCGGACTGGTGGATCCGCCGGAAGATCGAGACAGAGAAGCTCACCGGGCTCGGCCCGCCGGCCCTCAGGCTCCGCGTCGAGAACACCGAGCTCGACGGCCGGCTCGACGCGCTGTCGCGCGAGGCAGAGGTGCGCGAGGCGCTCGAGGATTTCAACCGTCGCGTCATCGATGCCCGGCGGCAGCTGCAGGGCGGTCCGCCGGTCGTGACGCCCACTCGCGACATCGACGCCGAAGTGGCGGCGTGGCGCGAGCGGCGCAGTGCGCGCGTCGCGGCGCAGGCGCAGGCGGATGCGGAGGATGCCGCCGAGCGGCGTCGTCACCCCTGGTGGCGGCGACGAGGGCGCGCCTAGCTTCTGCGCCGGCGTGCGCGCAGCCGCGGGCGCGCGAAGCGGCTGCCGCGTCAGCGGCGCGCGATGGTCGAGCCGCGGATGATGAGGCGCACGGGCAGGTGGTGGGTGCCATCGCCGATGTCGACGCCGTCGATCGCGTCGAACAGCCGCTGAGCCGCCTGGCGACCCAGCTGCTGGAGATTGGCGTCGATGCTCGTCAGCTCAGGCCGCGAGTTCGTCGACAGCACCTCCCAGTTGTCGTAGCCGATGACGGCGAGATCCTCCGGCACGCGACGGCCGAGATCGCGCGCGGTGTCGAGGGCGCCGCGGGCGAGCTGGTCGGATCCGCAGAAGATCGCGTCCACATCGGGGTGCCGCTGCAGCAGCATGGCGGCGGCATCCCGCCCCCAGTGCTCCGTCCATTCCGAGAACATCGCGTCGCCCACGAGCTCGAGGCCGGCCGCGTCGAGCGCCGCCCGCGCCCCGGCGATGCGATCCTGTGCGGCGGCGTAGGCGGGGTCGCCGGTGATGTGGGCGATGCGGGTGCGGCCGCAGGCGATGAGATGCTCGACGGCGAGCCGGCCGCCGGCGTAGTTGTCGGGCGTCAGCGAGAGGTCGCGCGGGTCGTCGGAGGGCGCGTACGCGTACACGACCGGCACGGGGATCTCCTGACCGAGCGAGGGCCGGGGATCGGTCTGGCGGCCGACGACGATGATGCCGTCGACGCGGCGGCTCAGCAGCGCCTTGAGATGGTGCTGCTCGCGGATCGCGTCGCCGCGTGCGTCGCAGAGGAACACGTTGACCTGCCCGGCACCGAAGGCGTCCTCGGCACCCATCAGGATCGGGATCATGAAGCGGCCCTCGAGGTCGCTCGTGAGCAAGCCCACGGTGCCGGTGCGTCCCGCGAGGAGGCCGCGCGCCATGGCGTTGGGCGTGAACGACAGCTCTTCAGCGGCATCCATCACACGCCGCCGGGTCGCCGGCGCGACGTCCTCCCGGCCGTTGAGCGCCTTCGACGCTGTCGCGATCGACACTCCCGCACGCCTCGCGACATCGCTCAGTGTCGCGCTGCGTCCCCCGGACTCGTTGGCGGCCATCACCCCTCCTCGTTGCGGAAACGTTATCGAAGTAGCGTCTTGACCGCTCGTGAACTCTCACGATACCGTGCCGAAAGCGGTTTCGATAATTTCGGAATCCATCACGGCAGCGGCGCGGCGATCCTGCACGCGCACGCTCGAAGACGAGCCAAGGAGACTGCAATGACCAACACCCGACGTCGCGCCGCCGGCTGGCGCGCGGCGACCGCACTCCTCCTCTCAGGCGCCCTCGTGGGCCTCGCCGGCTGCGCCGGCGGCGGCGCGGCGACGCCTGCGGAGGACATCCCGGCCGAAGGCACGGACGACGGGACGACCCTCACCCTCTGGACCCGCGCACCGCTCGAGAAGCAGGCGAACCTGCTGGTAGACGCCTACAACGCCTCGCACGAGAACCAGGTCGAACTGACGGTCGTGCCCAACGACGACTACGTCGCGAAGGTCGGCGCCGCTGCCGGCTCGGGCGGGCTGCCCGACCTGTTCGCCGCCGACATCGTCTACGTGCCGAACTGGGTCGAGCAGGGCCTGTTCCAGGACATCAGCGCCCAGGTCGACGGCCTCGACTACAAGGACCAGATCAATCAGGGCCACCTCTCGGCCGGGACGGATGCCGACGGCAAGGAGCATGTCCTGCCCTTCGTGCTCGACCTGTCGATGCTGTTCTGGAACAAGGAGCTGTTCGAAGAGGCCGGGCTCGACCCCGAGAAGGCTCCCGCCACCATGGCGGAGTACGCCGATGCGGCCAAGAAGATCCAGGCGCTGGGCAAGGACGGCGTGTACGGCACCGCGACGGGCCTGAACTGCGGCGGATGCCTCGTCTTCACGTGGTTCCCCAGCATCTGGGCGTCCGGTGAAGAGGTGCTGAGCGACGACGGCCACGAGTCGCTGCTCGCGAACGACGCCGCCAAGGAGGTCTACGACACCTGGCGCGATCTGTGGGAGTCGGGCGCCGTGCTGCCCAGCTCGCAGGACGAGGCCGGTCCGACCTGGACCGCGGGCTTCACCGAGGGCAACGTCGGCCTGATGTTCTACCCCGCGACCCTGCTGTCGTCGACCCCGTTCGACGCGGGTGTCGCCGGCATCCCGGGCGTCGACGGCGGCGCCTCGACGTTCGTCGGCGGCGACGGCATCGGCATCTCGAAGGACTCCGAGAAGGCTGCCCAGGCCTGGAACTTCCTCACCTGGCTGATGTCGGAGGAGGCCCAGGTGGACGTCCTGGCGAAGGACAACGACGTCGTCTCGCGCGCCGACTTCGCCGACAACGAGTACGCGGCGAAGGACCCGCGGCTCGTGACCATCAACGAGGTGGCCTCGCAGGGCGACACGCCCGTGGCGCTGAACTTCCAGCAGGCGTTCAACGCTCCCGGCAGCCCCTGGCTGACGCTCGTGCGCAACGCCGTGCTCGAAGGCACCGACACGGTCGACACCGACAACGACGCGATCACCGAGATCCTCGCGCAGTGAGCCGCGGCGGTGGCCCGGGCGACCGGGCCACCGCCCCCATCCCCCGGAGAACGAACGCCATGTCCGCCGAGACGCTGAGTCCGCCGACGAGTCCACCGACCACCCCGTCCCCGCCGCCGCACCGCTCGTCGCGCGCCCGGCGCGAGGCGCTGCGCGGGTGGCTCTACGCATCGCCGACCACCCTGTTCGTGGTGTTCGTCTTCCTCCTGCCGCTGCTGCTCGTGCTGCAGATGTCGGCCTCCGACTGGCCGCTGCTCTCAGGCAACCAGGGCTGGAACCTCCCCGAGAACTACGTCGACGCCGTCGACCACCGCCTCTTCTGGGACGCCATCTGGTTCACCCTGAAGTACACGGTCATCACGACGATCCTCCTCATCGGCCTGGGCCTGGGGCTCGCGCTGCTGGTGCAGGAGTCCACACGGTGGAAGTCGCTGCTGCGCACGTCGTTCCTCGTGCCGAGCGCACTCGGCCTCGCCTCGGCATCCCTCCTCTTCTACGTGCTCTACTCGCCCTACGCAGGTCCGTTCGCCGACCTCATGCAGTCGTGGGGCTTCACATTCCTCGGCACCCCCGAGGGCGCGCTGTGGTCGACCGTGTTCCTGATCGTGTGGCGGTACGCCGGCTTCTACATGCTGCTCATGCTGGTGGGCCTGCAGGCCATCCCCGACGACGTCTACGAGGCCGCGCGCATCGACGGCGCCTCGGCGTGGCAGACCTTCCGCGGCATCACGCTTCCGCTGCTGCGGCCCACGTTCGCACTCACCATCGTGCTGTGCGTCACCGGCTCGCTGCTGGCGTTCGAGCAGTTCTACATCCTCACCAAGGGCGGACCCGACAACAGCACCATGACGATCGTGCAGCTCATCTACAACGTCGCCTTCCAGGGCCAGAACAACCTCGGCATCGCAGCGGCACTGTCGGTGATCGTGCTGCTGGCGCTCATCGTCATCAACATCTTCCAGCTGCGCGCGTTCCGCCGCACGGACGAGGACTGAGGTTCCCACCATGTCCGCACAGACACTTCCGTCCTCGACCCGCCTCATCGAGGTGCAGCCCTCCCGCCGCGCGCGGCGCTCCCCCGCGGCGCGCATCGTGTTCGGCATCCCGTATGCCGTGCTGACCACGGCGATCGCGATCATGTTCCTCTACCCGCTCATCTGGACCGCGGTGTCGTCCGTGGCCCCGCGTGCCGGCACCAGTCAGCCGGAAGGCTGGGGGCTCGGCAACTACGCGGCGCTCGCCGGGTACCAGGCGGGCATCTGGGTGTACCTGGGCAACTCGACGTTCGTCGCGCTGCTGACGGTGCTGCTGACCCTCGTCGTCTCCACCCTCGGCGGCTACGCCTTCGCGCGATTCTCGTTCCCCGGGAAGAACCTGCTGTTCCTCACGGTGCTCGCGATCCTGATGGTGCCGTACACGACGCTGCTCATCCCGCTGTACGTCATCCTCAATGCCGTGGGCCTCAGCAACTCCCTGGTCGGCGTCGCGATCGTGCTCACGATGTTCCAGCTGCCGTTCTCGATGTTCATGATGCGGATCTCCTTCGAGTCCGTCCCGCGCGAGCTCGACGAGGCGGCCCTGGTGGACGGCGCGACGACCTTCGGGGCGCTCCGGCTCGTGCTGCTGCCCGCGGTCAAGCCAGGGCTCATCACCGTCGGAATGTTCGCCTTCCTCGCGGCTTGGAACGACTTCATGGCGCCGCTGATCCTCATCACCGACACGAACCGGATGACGCTGCCCCTGGCCGTCTCGAACCTCCGCGTACAGGTGCAGGGCGTCATCGACTACGGGGCGACGGAGGCGGGAGTGGTCGTGCTTGCCCTCCCCTGCATCGTGCTGTTCCTCGTGCTGCAGCGCCACTACGTCCGGGGATTCATGTCGGGAGCTTTCAAGGGATGACCATGCAGACCACCACCACGCCCCAGGCACCCGTCGCTCCGGCGCGCGGCCGCCTCCGCCCCCTCGGTCAGCAGGAGGTCCGCATCACCGGCGGCTTCTGGGGCGAGCGGCAGGCCGTCAACGGCCGCAACACGCTCGCGCACATCGAGAGCCGCCTGGAATCCGAGGGCTGGCTGGGCAACTTCGACCGTGCCGCCGCCGGCACGCTGCCGGCCGGACGCCGCGGACGCGAGTTCTCGGACTCCGAGGTGTACAAGTACCTCGAGGCGCTCGCCTGGGAGATCGGCCGCACCGACGACGCCGGCCTCGAAGCGCGGCTCCGCGCTGTCGTCCGCCGTGTCGCGGCGGCCCAGGAGGCCGACGGATACCTCAACACCCGGTTCGGCCGCGAGGGCCAGGGCGCGCGGTGGTCCGACCTCGAGTGGGGCCACGAGCTGTACTGCCTCGGCCACCTCTTCCAGGCGGCCGTGGCGCGGGAGCGCACACGCCCGGGTGCGGACGACGGACTGCTCCGCATCGCGGTGCGCGCCGCCGACCTCGTGTGCGCGGAGTTCGGGCCCGACGGACGCGACGCGATATGCGGCCACGCCGAGGTCGAGGTCGGGCTCGCCGAACTCGCCCGGGCGACCGGCGAGCCGCGCTACCTCGAGCAGGCGCGCCTGTTCGTGGAGCGCCACGGCCGGGGCACGCTCCGGGACATCGAATGGGGGCGCAGGTACTTCCAGGACGACGTGCCGGTGCGCGAGGCGACCGCCCTGCGCGGCCACGCGGTGCGTGCGAACTACCTGGCGGCAGGCGCGGCCGACGTCGCGGTGGACACCGGCGACGATGAGCTGCTCGGGGCGCTCCGTCGGCAGTGGGACCGCACCGTCGCGCGGCGGACGTATGTCACCGGCGGCCAGGGTTCGCACCATCAGGACGAGGCGTTCGGCGAGGACTGGGAGCTGCCCGCCGACCGCGCCTATTCCGAGACCTGCGCCGGCGTCGGATCGGTCATGTCCTCGTGGCGCCTGCTGCTCGCGGGCGGCGACCCGCGCCACGCGGACCTCATCGAGCGCACCCTGTACAACGTCGTGGCCACCTCTCCCGCGCCCGACGGTCGCGCGTTCTTCTACGCCAACACGCTGCACCAGCGTGTGCCCGGCGTGCCCGCGGACGAGGAGGCCACCTCGCCGCGCGCCTCGTCGTCGCTGCGCGCCCCCTGGTTCGAGGTGTCGTGCTGCCCGCCGAACGTCGCGCGGACGCTCGCGAGTCTCGACGCCTACCTCGCGACCTCCGACGACGACGGCGTGCAGCTGCACCAGTACGCCCCCGCGAGCGTGCGCACGACGCTGCCCGACGGCCGGGACGTCGCGTTCGACGTCGAGACGGACTACCCGGCGTCGGGCCGGATCCGCGTGATCATGCGCCGTGACGCCGCACCCGGCGGCCCGTGGACGCTCACCCTGCGCGTGCCGGCGTGGGCGGCGGGAGCCCGCCTGCGTGTTCAGGCGGCCGGCGAGAGCGGCGACGAGAGCGAGGCCTCCCCCGGTCTCGTCGAGGTGCGCCGGGCGTTCCGTGAGGGCGACGTCGTGGAGCTGCACCTGCCGATGGCGCCGCGCATCGTGTCGCCCGACCCGCGGATCGACGCGGTGCGCGGGTGCCTGGCGATCGAACGCGGGCCCGAGGTGTTCGCCCTCGAATCCGTGGATCTCGGTGGACTCGGCGTCGACGATGTCGCCGGCGTCGCGCTCGCCCGCGGCGCAGCGCCGCTCTGGCGCGACGGCCGGGTCTGGGTGGAGGTCGTGATCCCGGACGACGCGGATGAGACCGGCGCGTGGCCCTACTCACGCAGGGCCGACGAATCGCGCGAGCCCGTGGGCGCCTCGCGCCTCGAGGCACGCCGCAGCGCGACGGCACCGTGGGACGAGGGTGTCGGGACCGCGGAGGTCCCGCTCGTCGCGTACCACGAGTGGGCGGAACGCGGACCCTCCACGATGCGCGTGTGGATCCCCGTCGCCACGTGACTCAGCGGTTGGGGTTGGTCGCCTTGCCGTCGAGCCACAGCGTGTTCGACGGATCGGAGTGAGCGGTGCCGGTGCCGACGTGCCTGTCGCTGATCTGCGGGCCCTTGGTGATGACGTGGACGAGCGCCATCGCGTGCCCGCGGCCGAGGCCGTAGTCGGCGGCGAGCCACTCGACGATCGGCGTGGCCTTCGTGCTCTCGTCGAAGCCCTTCTCGTGCGCCAGCTCCACGAACTGGCGCGGCGTGAGGCCGGTCTTCTCCTCGATGTTGTCGAGGTATGCCTGGAATGTCATGAACCGGATCCAATCAGTCGCCGGTGGGAATGTCGAGCACGCCGGGTTCGTCCTGCCACTCCTGGATGATGCGGTCCGAGGCGTGGATGCACAGCACGCGCAACCGGCCGCTTCCGGAGTTCTTGAAGCCGTGCCATGCGCCCGCAGGGGCGGTGGCCGTGTCGCCGGCGACGGCATCGAGCGTCTCACCGTCGATCGTGATGCGCGCCTGCCCCTCCAGCAGCACCCAGGTCTCGGCGTAGGGGTGGCGATGGATGTCGGGGCCCTGCCCGGGCTCGTTGTCGACGAAGAAGTACGAGACGGCCGCGCCGTGCTCGACGCCGATGAATCGGCGCAGGCGGCCCGTGCCGACGACGAGGTCGGCGGCGGGGACGATGGCCGGAATGGTGGTGGGCATGAGGTGCTCCGTCCGCTTGCTGTCGGTGTGACTTCAGCCTCCTCGTCGCCCGCGAGGCGGCCTATAGTTTCGATGTGGATCGAAAGTTCGTCGATTTCCAGCTCGCGCCGGACGACCTGACCGCGATCCGGTTCGGCGTCTCGCCCGGCCACGAGCTGTGCCACGCGGTGCGCGCGCTGCTGCGACCCGACGAGTACCCGCTGCAGTGGGGATGGATGCGGGCCACCCGCGGCGCGATCACGCGCGAGGACTTCGAGGTGCTCGCGCTGCTGATCCGTGACGAGGGCTACTTCCCCGACTTCTTCACCACCACTCCGACGTGGGAGCTCACGCCCGAGGCGGAGGCGGAGCGGCTGCGCGACATCGACGACGAGCGGTTCCGCGTCGATATGACCAAGGTGCTCGTGCGCACCGAGGGCGCCCGTCGCGCTGCCGTGCAGCGCATGCTCGACCAGCCCGACCGCGCCCGCGCCATGATCGCGGAGGCGTGGCTCTCGGTCTGGAACGCCGGCGTCGCCCCGGTGTGGACGCAGCTGGAGCGGCTGCTCCGCGCCGACATCGCGGTGCGATCCCGGCGCATCGCCGAGAGCGGCATCGGCGCCATGATCCAGACGCTGCACGATCGCGTCGCGTGGACCGACGGGGCGGTGCGCGTGACGATGCGGATCTGGAGCGAGGTCGTCGACTGCCGCGGCAGCGGGCTGGTGCTGGTGCCGTCGGTGATGGGCGCGTCGGGGTGCTTCGTGCTCACCGAGCCACCCGCGCAGCCGACGCTGTTCTACCCGGCCCAGGGAGTGACGGCGACGTGGGCGCGCGACTCCGCCGACGTGACCACCGCCCTCGGCGCCCTGCTCGGCCCTGCGCGCGCCCGCATCCTGCTCGACGCACACGAGCCGAGGACGACCTCCCAGGTGGCGAGCGACACCGCTCTCGCGATCTCCACCGCGTCGCACCACCTCACCGTGCTGCGCGATGCGGGCCTTCTCGCCAGCACGCGCGAGGGCGCGCGCGTGCTGCACCGCCGCACACCGCTCGGCGAGGCGATGGTCGGCGCCGTGCTCTGACCCCCGCCTTCCGGCATGACCCGTCGCCAGGCGCCGCTCAGGTGGCACCGGTAGACTGGCCGAGCCATCCTCGATGTGCATCTACCTGTCTGCGGCCTCTCCGCTGCGGACAAGGCGGCACGCTATGCCGCACTTTGCGGCCGGAAAGCCCCGAACCACGATGCACACGACACTCACCGGCGCACGACAGCGCCCTGCGCACACCGCCCGGCGCCCGAGCCTCATCCGCGAAGCCGGCTACGCGTACTTCCCCATCGCGCTGATCGCGCGCCTGCCGTTCGCGATGATGGTGGTCGGCATCCTGACGCTCGTCGTATCGGCGCGCGGATCGCTCGCACTCGGCGGTGCGACGAGCGCGATGACCGGCCTCGGCACCGCACTCGTCGGGCCCCTCCTCGGTGCTGCTGCCGACCGCTTCGGTCAGCGCCGCGTGCTGCTGATCGCCGGCGCGACCAACAGCGTCATGCTCGCCGCCTTCGCGTGGCTGGCCTTCGCGCCGGTGCCGGATGCCGCACTGCTGGCGGTCGCCTTCTTCATCGGCGCATCGATGCCCCAGGTCGCGCCCCTCTCGCGGAGCCGCCTGGTCGGCATCATCGGGCGGGCGTACCCGCAGGAGCGCCGCACGCCCGTCGTGAACGGCGCGATGGCGTACGAGTCCGCGGCGGACGAGATCGTGTTCGTCTTCGGCCCGGTCATCGTCGGCCTGCTGGCGACGACGCTGAACCCTGCGGCACCGGTGATCGGCGCGGCCGTGCTGGGCCTGGTCTTCGTGACCGCATTCGCGTTGCACCCGACCGCCGCGAAGGCGGCGGCATCCGCAGGAGGCGCCCGCCCCCAACAGGCGCCGCTGCGCGAGCTCTTCGGCGCGCGCGTGTTCGCCCCCGTCGTGGGAGCACTCGGCATGGGCCTGTTCTTCGGCGCCATGCTGACCTCGCTCACGGCGTTCATGGCCGAGCGCGGCGTGCCCGAGCAGGCCGGCCTCGTCTACGGGGCGATGGGCATCGGATCCGCCGCGCTGGCTCTCGGCGTCGCGCTCTTCCCGGCGCGCTTCACCCTGCGGGCACGGTGGCTGACGTTCGCGGCGATCCTCGTCGGCGGAGCCCTCTCGCTGCCGTTCGTCGGCACCGTCGGCGCGATGGCGATCTGCCTGCTCGTGATCGGCGTGGGCATCGGCCCTACGCTCGTGACCCAGTACAGCCTCGCGGCCGCCTACAGCCCCAGAGGGCGCTCGGCGACAGTCATGACCATGCTCGGCTCGGCCGTCGTCGTCGGACAGTCCGCCGCAGCGGCCGTCACCGGTCTCGTGGCCGACACCTCAGGCGCGGCGAACGCCCTGGTCGCGCCGCTGGTAGCCGCCACCGTCGTGTTCGGTGCGGGCGTCTGGAACGCGGTGGCCTCGCGCCGCTGATCCCGAGGCATACCCCGCGGACGGGGTGTCCGCCGCCGGGCGCATTGTGAACGCGCCCATCCGCTTCGCCAGCGACCCCGATGGCCGGTGTCTGCCACGCTTCGCGGATGTGATCCCTCACTTTCCGCAGAATTGCACTGGATTTCCGACGTGAACGAACCACCGGACCGCCCGCGTTACGCAAATGTTACCGCTCACATCTTGCGCGATCCGGGAATGTGAAGGCTAACATTCAGGCGGACGGGCGGCACGAGTGCGGCCCGGGGCACACTGATACCGGCGTCGATGCCGGACCCGAACGAGGAGGTTTTGGGAATGAAGAAGAGGATTCTCGCCGGTGCAGCGCTTCTGGGAGCGTTGGCATTGGTGGCCACAGGCTGCGCGAGCTCGGGCAACGGAGCCGGCGCAGGTGGCGACGGCGGCGACGAGCTCGTGACGGTCGGCTTCGCGCAGACGGGTTCCGAGTCGGGCTGGCGCAGCGCCAACACCGAGTCGATGAAGGAGGCGTTCTCCGAGGACAACGGCTTCGAGCTCATCTTCAACGCGGCCGACAACGACCCCGCGGCCCAGATCGCGGCGGTCCGCGACTTCATCAGCCGGGGCGTCGACGCGATCGTCATCGCCCCGATCGTGGAGGACGGGTGGGATGACGTGCTCCAGGAGGCGTCGGATGCCGGCATCCCGGTCGTGCTGGAAGACCGCACGGTCAGTTCGTCCGACGACCTCTACGCCAGCTGGGTCGGCCTCGACTTCAAGAAGGAGGGCGTGACCGCCGGCGAGTGGGCGGCCGAGAACTTCGCCGACACTCCGACGAAGATGGTCGTGCTCGAGGGCACCACCGGCTCCGCGCCCGCGAACGACCGCGCCGAGGGCTTCAACGAGGCGATCGAGGGCACGTCCATCGAGACGATCGACTCGCAGACCGGCGACTTCACGCGCGACGGCGGCAAGACGGTCATGGAGGGCTTCCTCCAGAAGTACGGCGTGGACGGCATCGACCTGCTGTACGCGCACAACGACGACATGGCGCTGGGCGCGATCGAGGCGATCGAGGCTGCGGGCGGCGTTCCCGGTGAAGACATCAAGATCATCTCGATCGACGCGGTGCATGACGGCATGCAGGCCCTCGTCGACGGCAAGATCAACTTCATCGTGGAGTGCAACCCGCTACTCGGAGAGCTCGCCGCGGGCCTTGTGACCGACGTTCTCGACGGCAAGGACGTCGAGAAGGAAGTCTACGTCGAGGACCAGTCCTTCACGCAGGAGCAGGCCGCCGAGGTCATCGACTCCCGCGCGTACTGATCCCCGTCCCCGCGTCCGTCGGGGGTCGGCGAGGCCGATCCCCGACGGACGTCGGACTCGATACGAAAGCACGGATGCGCATGACCGTCAACGAAGACATCCCCGCCGTCGCGATGCGGGGCATCACCATCAGCTTCCCCGGCGTCCTCGCCCTCGATCACGTCGACTTCACGCTGCGTCGCGGCGAGGTCCACTCCCTCATGGGCGAGAACGGCGCCGGAAAATCGACCCTCATCAAGGCGCTGACCGGCGTGTACCAGATCGACAGCGGCACGATCGCGGTCGACGGCGAGGAGCGGGTGTTCTCGGCGACCGCCGACGCTCAGGCAGCGGGGATCTCCACCGTCTACCAGGAGGTCAACCTCTGCGCCAACCTCTCGGTCGGCGAGAACGTGATGCTCGGGCACGAGCCGCGTGGCCGTGCGGGCATCGACTGGAAGTCGGTCCACCGGCTCGCCGCCGACCACCTCGCCGGCCTCGGCCTCACCATCGACACGCGCTCGATCCTCTCGAGCCACTCCATCGCGATCCAGCAGCTCGTGGCGATCAGCCGCGCCATGGTTCTCGACGCCAAGGTGCTCATCCTCGACGAGCCCACCTCCAGCCTCGACCGCGGCGAGGTGGAACGCCTGTTCGCGGTGATCCGGGAACTCCGCGACCACGGCGTCGCGATCCTGTTCGTCAGCCACTTCCTCGACCAGGTCTACGAGATCTCCGACCGCATCACGGTGCTGCGCAACGGCCGGCTCGTCGGCGAGCACGTCGCGGCGGATCTGCCCCGCGACAGCCTCGTGAGCCAGATGATCGGGCGCGAGCTCGACGAGCTCGCCGCGATCTCGCGCACCGCGGATCGCGTCATCGACCGCACGGCGGTGCCGGTGCTGCGCGCCACCGGGGTCGGACGCAGAGGGATGCTGGAGCCTGCCGACCTCGACATCTACGAGGGCGAGGTCGTCGGCCTCGCCGGGCTCCTCGGCTCCGGACGGACCGAGCTCGTGCGGCTGCTGTACGGCGCCGACAAGGCCGACTCGGGAGCCGTCGAGATCGCCGGTCGGCCGGCACGGCTCACATCGCCACGGCACGCGATCGACCACCGCATCGCGTTCTCCTCCGAGGACCGCCGCGCCGAGGGGATCATCGCCGACCTGACGGTGGCCGAGAACATCGTGCTCGGCATCCAGGCAAAGCGCGGATGGATGCGGCCGGTGCGCCGCGCGGAGCGCGACCAGGTGGTCTCGGAGTACATCTCGGCGCTGGGCGTCCGGCCGGCCGACCCCGACATGCTGGTGCGCAATCTGTCGGGCGGCAACCAGCAGAAGGTGCTGCTCGCCCGGTGGCTGGCGACCGCGCCGCAGCTCATCATCCTCGACGAGCCGACGCGCGGCATCGACGTCGGGGCGAAGGCCGACATCCAGCGCAAGGTCGCCGAGCTCTCGGCGCAGGGGCTGTCGGTCGTCTTCATCTCATCGGAACTCGAAGAAGTGCTTCGATTGGCACAGCGGGTCGTCGTCATGCGCGACCGACGCCGCATCGGCGAGCTGGACTCCAGCACCGTCGACCTCGATCTGCTCATCGACTACATCGCCAACGAGGGCGAGGGGAGCGCAGCGTGAAGAAGCTCATCACACACCGGCTGTTCTGGCCGGTCGCGGCCCTGCTCGCACTGATCGTGGTCAACACGATCGCGCGGCCGCAGTTCATCAGCGTCACCGTGCGCGACGGCCAGCTGTACGGCGCGCTGATCGACATCCTCCGCAACAGCGCCCCGCTCATGCTCGTAGCCCTCGGCATGACGATCGTCATCGCCACCCGGGGCATCGACCTGTCGGTCGGCGCGATCATGGCCGTCTCGGGCGCGGTGGCGCTGACGATCATCGACACCTCCGGTGACCCGGGCAGCGGTGCCACCGTCGCTGTCGCGCTCCTGATCGGCATCCTCGTGGCCCTCGTCCTGGGCGTCTGGAACGGCTTCCTCATCGCCGTGCTGGGCATCCAGCCGATCATCGCGACCCTCGTGCTCATGCTGGCGGGACGCGGCGTGGCCCTGCTCATCACCGACGGGTTCATCACGACGGTCACCAGCGCGCCCTACAAGTTCATCGCGACGGGATACGTCATCGGACTCCCGTTCGCCCTGTTCATCTCCATCGCGGCGATCGCGGTGATCGCCCTGCTGGAGCGGCGCACCGCGCTCGGCGTCCTGACGGAGTCGGTCGGCATCAATCCCGAGGCGAGCCGGCTGGCGGGCGTCCGCGCCCGGGGCATCGTCTTCGGCGCCTACGCCGCGAGCGGGGTGCTGGCCGGCATGGCGGGCGTGCTCTACAGCTCGAACATCATGGCCGCCGACGCGAATGCCGCGGGGCTGTACATCGAGCTCTACGCGATCCTCGCCGTCGTACTCGGCGGCACGTCGCTCATGGGGGGCAAGTTCACCATCGCAGGAACGGTCGTCGGCGTCCTCACGATCCAGACGCTCGAGTCCACGATCCTGTTCCTCGGCGTGCCGTCGGCGCAGGCGCCCGTGTTCTTCGCAGCCGTCGTGGTCGTGGTCGTCCTGGTGCAGTCGCCGCGGCTGCACCGATTCGCCCGCGGGCTGATCGCCTCGCGCCGCTCCGGCGGTGGTGGCCGCTCCGGCGGCGGCGGTCCGAGCACGTCCGCACCCACACCCTCGACCACGACGGAGCCGACGAAGGCGGAGGCGGTCCGATGACCACGACGACTCAGACCGAGGCCGGGCGCCCGACGCTCGGTGCCCGCTATGCCACTTTCATGAGCCGCCACTCGTCGCTCATGCCGACGTTCGCGGCCATCGTGATCCTGATCGTGCTCCTCGTGGGCGCGCAGCTCGCGTTCGGCAACTTCATCACGCCTCGCAATCTGTCGGCGCTGCTGCTGAACAACGCCTACCTGCTGATCCTCGCCGTCGGCCTGACGTTCGTGATCCTGACGGGCGGCATCGACCTGTCGGTCGGCTCCGTGATGGCGTTCACCGGCATCCTGTGCGCGAAGCTGCTGGCCGAGGGGCTGCCCGCGATCGTGGCGATACCGCTCATGCTGCTCGGCGGCGCCGCGATCGGGCTGCTGATCGGAGTGCTCGTGCACTACTTCGACGTGCAGCCGTTCATCGCCTCGCTCGCCGGCCTGTTCCTTGCGCGCGGGCTGGCGTTCGTGGTCAGCCTCTCGTCGATCCGCGTGGAAGACCCCGCCGTGCTGTGGCTGCAGCGGACGCGGCTGACCGTGGGCGACTGGTACCTGACGCCCACCGGCATCCTCGCCCTGCTCATCGTCGCGATCGGCGTCTTCATCACGCAGTGGACCCGATTCGGCCGCACGATCTACGCCATCGGCGGCAACGAGCAGTCGGCGCGGCTGATGGGTCTGCCGGTGGCGCGGACGAAGATCCTCGTCTACGTCATCAGCGGCGTCTGCGGAGGCCTCGCGGGCCTCGTCCTCACTGCCTACTCGGGCGCCGGCTACCCGCTCAACGGCGTGGGCACCGAGCTGGATGCGATCGCCGCGGTGGTCATCGGCGGCACGCTCCTGACGGGTGGCTCCGGCTACGTGATCGGGTCGATGATCGGCGTGCTCGTGTACGGCGTGATCAAGACCGTCATCGCGTTCATGGGCGCGGAGCAGTCGTGGACCCGCATCATCATCGGCGGGCTGCTGCTGGTGTTCATCGTCGTGCAGCGATTCATCGTCACGCGGTCCGACCGTCGCCGATGACCCGAGTGCCATGAGCGGGCCCGTTCGCGTCTCACGACATAATGGCGTGATGGACGAGCGGCGTCCGCTCATGGAACTCACCGGGGCGACGGTAAGGTTCGGCGCGGAGACCGCGCTCGACGACGTGCGCTTCCGCGTCTTCCCGGGCGAGGTGCACTCTCTCATGGGAGAGAACGGCGCCGGAAAGTCGACGCTCATCAAAGCGCTCACCGGGGCCCTGCACCTCGACAGCGGACTCATCGAGCTGGACGGCCATCCCGTCCGCTTCGGAACACCGGCCGATGCGCTGCGCGCCGGGATCAGCACGGTCTATCAGGAGATCGACCTGCTGCCGAACCTCACCGTCGCCGAGAACATCTGCCTCGGCCGGGAGCCGCGTCGACTCGGCACCATCCACTGGTCGGCCATGCGGGAGCGCGCCGCTGAAGTGCTCTCGGGGCTGGGCCTGACCATCGATCCGGCGTCGATGCTCGGCAGCCACTCGCTCGCCGTGCAGCAGCTCGTCGCCATCGCGCGGGCGCTCTCGATCGACGTGCGGGTGCTCGTGCTCGACGAGCCCACCTCGAGCCTCGACATCGACGAGGTGGCCGAACTCTTCCGCGTCATGCGCGACCTCAAGGAGCGAGGGGTCGCAATCGTCTTCATCTCGCACTTCCTGGACCAGGTCTACGAGATCGCGGACCGCATCACCGTCCTCCGTGGCGGCCGGCTCGTCGGCGAGTACCTGCCGACGGAGCTGCTGCGCATCGACCTCGTCGAGAAGATGCTCGGGCGCAGCGTCTCGGATCTCGGCACACGCGACCGCGTGGACGCCGCGCCGGAGGCGGCATCCGCTCTCCTCCACGCTCAGGGCGTGACAGTCGCTCCCGGCATCGCCGACGCGGACGTCGCGCTGCATGAGGGTGAAGTGCTCGGATTCGCGGGCCTCCTCGGGTCGGGACGAACCGAGCTGGCGCGCGCGATCACCGGCGCCGACCGGCTCGACGCCGGGATCATCAGGATCAGCGGCAAATCGATGGAGCCGAGAAGCCCGCGCGAGGCGATCGCGTTCGGCATCGTCTACTCGTCGGAGAACCGCCGCACCGAGGGGATCATCAGCGAACTCAGCGTGCAGGACAACATCACCCTCGCACTGCAGGCGGAGCGGGGCGTGTTCCGGCGCATGCGGGATCAGCGCCGCCGGGAACTGGCGATGAGCTGGATCGAGGCGCTCGACATCCGGCCCCCCGACCCGGACCGCCCCG
This sequence comes from Microbacterium psychrotolerans, assembly GCF_031085295.1. Lineage (GTDB taxonomy): Bacteria > Actinomycetota > Actinomycetes > Actinomycetales > Microbacteriaceae > Microbacterium > Microbacterium psychrotolerans. The sequence goes on from NZ_JAVFWO010000004.1 coordinate 125,368, forward strand.
CGGGCACGCTCTCGGGCGGCAACCAGCAGAAGGTGCTGCTGGCACGACTGCTCGCGCTGTCGCCGCGCGTGCTCGTCCTCGACGAGCCGACGCGCGGCATCGACGTGGGCGCCAAGGTCGAGATCCAGAACCTCGTCGGCGAGCTCGCCGACAACGGACTGTCCGTGGTGTTCATCTCCGCCGAGCTCGAGGAGGTGCTGCGCGTCGCCGGCCGCGTCGCGATCCTGCGCGGGGGCCGGGTGGTCGACACGCTGCCGTCCGACTCGCTCACCGTCGAATCCCTCATGGCGCTCGTCGCACAGGCCGACGACGCCGACGAGGAGGGAGCTCGGTGACCGACGAGAAGCAGGCACGCTCCGCGAACATCTTCGACGTGGCCCGGCTCGCCGGCGTCTCGCACCAGACGGTCTCGCGGGTGCTCAACGACCTGCCCAACGTCCGCCCCGCGACGCGCGCACGGGTGGAGCAGGCGATCGCGCAGCTGCGGTACAGCCCCTCCCCCGCCGCCCGCGCACTGGTCACGCGCCGCACCCGCACGATCGGGCTCGTCGCGCCCGGTGTCTCGGACTACGGCCCGACATCGGTGGCGACGGCCTTCAACTTCGCGGCCCGCGCGGAGCGCTACAGCGTCGAGACGGTGAGCGCGCTCGATCCCGACCCCGCCGCCGTGCGGGCAGTGATCGAGTCTCTGCTCCGTCAGCGCGTCGACGCGATCGTGCTCATCGTCGTCGACATCGGCGTGCTCGAGGTCGTGCGGGGCCTCGATCTCAGCATCCCGGTGGTCGCCGCCGCCGCGACCGCGCGGCGGAGCCCCCTCATCGTCTCGATCGATCAGTACCGCGGCGCCCGATCGGCCGTCCGACACCTCGCCGAACTCGGCCACACCCGGATCCTCCATCTCGCCGGTCCCCAGCGCGCTCCGGACGCCGTCGAGCGCATCCGCGGCTGGCGGGACGAACTCGGGTCGCGTCGCCTCGAGGTCGTCGAGCCGAGGCACGGCGACTGGTCCGCGGCGAGCGGCTACCGGCTGGGCGCCGATCTCGACATCGACCCCGGCACGGCGGTGTTCGCATCCAACGACCACATGTCCATCGGTCTGCTGTCGGCGCTGCGCGAGCGCGGACTGCGCGTGCCCGAGGACGTCAGCGTGGTGGGCTTCGACGACGTGCCCGAGGCGGGCTATCTCTACCCGGCGCTCACCACCGTGCGCCAGGACTTCGCGAGCCTCGGCGAGCTCATGATGCAGAAGGTTCTGATCGCAGTCGAGGAGCCCGACAGCGTCACCGAGGACACACCGCTGCCGACGCATCTGATCGTCCGCAGCTCGACCCGCCCGCAGGGCCCCCGCACCGCTGAGGCTTGACGCTCCTCTCGGGCATCAGCCCGGCCCGCCGGGCTACGGTGCGGCGGCGAGCAGCCGCCGCATCTCGGCCATCGCCTCCTCGGACTGCGCCAGCAGCGTGCGGAGCCGTTCGGCCGTGTCGCCCGGATCGGGCACGGCGGCAGCTGCCGCATCGGTCACGCCGGCCGACGGGCCGTCGGCATCGCTGCCGTCCGCCGTGCCCGCGCCGGCCGAGACGCCGGCGTTCACGGCACCCGCCACCGCGCCGGCCGCCACTCCCTTCGCCGCGTGGCGCGCGATCGACGGCTGCGCGGTGATCGCGGCGGGTGCGTCGGCGGTGGCTTCGTCGGGCTGCTCGTCGCGCTGATGAACGGGCGCGGCATCCGTCTGCGCCGCCTCCGCTTCGGCCCTGCGCGGCCCGAGGAACAGGTTGGCCAGGTAACCGGTGAACGTGCCGAAGATACCGACGCCGACGACGATGATGAGGGTGCCGATGAGCCGGCCGGCGTTGGTGACCGGGTATTGGTCGCCGTAGCCGACGGTCGAGATCGTGACGAGGGTGTACCAGAGCGCGTCCGACGCCGTCTTGATGTTGGCGCCGTCCGCGTGTTCCTCGACCGCCAGGATCGTGATGCTGCCGAACTGCAGCACGAGGACGCCCATCAGGAGCAGGGTCATCAGCGCGCTGTTGGCGCGGTCGTGGACCAGCGTCGCCCAGACCGTGCGCGGGCCGAGTTCGCGCAGCAGCCGGAACACGCGCAGCAGGCGGAACACGCGCAGGATCTTGAACTGCGGGAAGGGCAGGCTCGCGAGCAGGTCCGCCCACCCGAAGCCGCGGAAGAAGTAGCGGCCCGCCGACGGCGCCGTCGAGATGCGGAAGATGAAGTCGCCCAGGAAGATCGCGCTGAACAGGGCGTTCATGACCGACAGCACGAGCTCGATCGCGGAGTCGCCCGCGATCACGTAGACGAACACGAGGTTGAAGATCGAGAGGATCGACAGCGCGCCGATGAAGATCTCGTACGCGGTGTTCTTCAGCTCGGAGCGCGCCGCGGCGCGCAGCCGGGCGCGCTCGCGGGAGCGTTCGCGGATCTCGGAGAGGGAACGGGCCATGTCGGCTCCTCGGATCGGGCCATGCCGGACACCCTCCGGCTGAGGCACCATTGTCCTCGTACCGCTCCGCGCGTCGCGACCGGCACGTGGCGGTCGCCCGAAGTCGACCGGGCTCAGTCGAGGACGGTGGCGCGCTCCCCGGCCTCCACCCTGACGCCGAGCCGGTTGCCCGCCGGCGGCAGCGGGCACACGTAGTGGTCGCTGAAGGCGCACGGCGGCAGGTAGGCGTTGTTGAAGTCCACGGTGACCGCTCCGTCGGCGGCCGGCGGGTCGATCTCGAGGAACCGGAAGCGGTACGCGTCGACGTTGCTCGTGGCATCCGCGATCACGGCGCTGAGACCGGATGCCGGGTCGCCGGTCACGGTGAGCTCGACAGGCGTGCCGCCCACCTCGAGGGCGATCGTGCCGACGGCCGGCTCTTCGCGCTCGTACCCGTCGACGCTCCGGATGACGTTGATCTGCCCCTCGGGTGCGGGGCGGAAGACACCGGGGAGCGCCCACCCGTCGTCATGCGGGAACGACAGGATGCCGCGCAGCCCCGTGCGCCCGGGAGTCTCGGGGTCGAACACGCGCAGCGCGGGTGCACCCTCGCGGCTGATCGCCTTCAGCCGCAGTCGTCCGACATCGAGGTGCTCTCCGGGCGCCAGCACGACCTCGTCGAGCGGCGCGTCCGGCGCCTGTGCGCGCAGACCGGTGCCCACCACCCGGTCGTCGACCGCGCGCCAGAGGCCGGGTGCGCCGTCATAGGCGCGGGCCTCGGCATCCAGCCAGTGCGTGTACCGCAGCGCCGCGACGCCGTGTTCGGACGACACAGCCTCCCAGCGCGCGTCGGTGACGGTCTCGGGGGTGCTCGTGGGGAGGGTCATGCGGGTCCTTCGTCCGGGGCGGGGCGGCGATTCGCTCCTCCCATCCCAACACGCCGCGGGCGAACGCATTCCCGCAGCCCGCGTGCGCCGTCACGTGGCGTCATCAGCCTCTTGCCTTGCAGTTCTAGGTAACTTGTACTTCTATGTACATAGGACTTCTACGTATGGAGTGCGATATGAAGATCGGCAAAGACCTGGTCGCCGCGGCGGCGACGCCGATGGTGCTCGGCATCCTCGCCGACGGCGAGTCGTACGGCTACGCCATCCTGCAGCGCGTGGGCGAGCTGTCCGGCGGCGAGCTGGAATGGAGCGACGGCATGCTCTACCCGCTGCTGCACCGGCTGGAGCGGCTCGGGCACGTGGAGTCGTCGTGGGGAGCCTCCCCCAGCGGTCGCCCGCGCAAGCACTACCGCCTCAGCACCAGCGGCCGCGCGGCGTTCGCCGAGCAGCGACAGCAGTGGGCGGTGGTGAGCCGGGCGCTGCAGCGGGTGTGGTCCGACCGCGACGGCGGTACCGACTTCGCCGGCGCGCCGGTGTTCGGGGGTGCGTGACATGGCGGACGACCTCGAACCCCGCATCGAAGACCAGATCTCGGCGTGGCGCGCGTACGTCTCGCGCCCCGAGGCGATCGACGGCCGCGACGTCGACGAGCTCGAAGACCACCTGCGCGGCCAGATCGACCGGCTCGAGGCCTCTGGCCTCGACGGCGATGAGGCGTTCCTCGTCGCCGTTAAGCGACTCGGCGGACTCGACGACCTTTCTCGGGAATTCGCGCGCGAGCACTCCGACCGGCTCTGGAAGCAGCTGATGTTCCCCGGTGAACCGCGCGCGCCGCGCAGCGGCGGCGGCCTTCGGCTCGCCGTCGGGCTCGCGATCGGCGCGGCCCTCGCGATCCAGATCCCGGCGCTGTTCGGCATCCGCTTCGGCGAAGAACCGGCCTTCTACGCGCGCTTCGCAGCGTTGCTCGTGCTGCCCTTCCTCGCGGCGTACTTCCTGGTGCGCCGCCGGGCGACCGTCGCCACCGTCGCCGTGGTCGGCGTCCCGTTCGTGCTCGCGGCCGTCGTGATGGCGGTCTACCCTTTCGCGCCGGACGGCGCGACCCTCGTGCTCGCGGCCACCCACGTCGCCGTGGCGCTGTGGATCGTGACCGGCATCGCGTACGTCGACGGGCGCGTCAGATCGAGCCGCGCCCGCATGGACTTCATCCGGTTCACCGGCGAATGGGTGGTCTACCTCGCCCTCATCGCCCTCGGCGGCGGCGTGCTCGTGGCGCTGACGATGGGCGTGTTCTCGGCCATCGGCCTCGACGCGGAATGGTTCGTCGAGCAGTTCATGGTGCCGTGCGGCGTCGCAGGAGCCGTCGTCGTCGCCGCGTGGCTCGTCGAGGCGAAGCAGAGCGTCATCGAGAACATCGCGCCGGTGCTGACCAAGCTGTTCACTCCCCTGTTCACGCTGCTGCTGCTCGCCTTCATCGTCGCCGGCCTCCTGCAGGGGAACCTCGTCGACGGGGGCGAGACCGAGGCGTTCGGGCAGCGGGACCTGCTGATCCTGTTCGACATCGTGCTGGTCGTCGTCGTCGGCCTGCTTCTCTACGCCCTGTCGGCCCGCGAGCCGCTCGCGCCGCCGTCGTGGTTCGACCGGCTGCAGCTGCTGATGGTCGTGGCGGCGCTCGTCGTCGACATCATGGTGCTCGTCGCGATGATCGGCCGGATCGCCGAGTGGGGGGCGAGCCCGAACAAGCTCGCCTCGCTCGGACTCAACGTCATCCTGCTCGCCAACCTCGTCGGCGCCGCGTGGCTGCAGCTGCGGTTCGCGATGCGGCGCACGCCGTTCGAGCGCCTGGAGCGGTGGCAGACAGGCTTCCTGCCGGTCTACCTCGCGTGGGCGGCGATCGTCGTCGTGGCGTTCCCGCCGCTGTTCGCGTTCGCATAGACCATGCCGGAGCCCGGCCGGGCCGCGATCGCCTCCAGGAGCACCTCGTCCCATCGCTCGAGGAACGCCGGCAGGCCGTAGTGCGCCAGCGCGTGCTCGCGCGCCCGGGCGCCGACCTCCGCGGCCCACTCCGGCTCCTCGAGGAAGGCACGCGCGGCCCGGCGCAGATCGTCGACGTCGGTCGAGACCACCCCGGTGCCGGCGGCGACCGCCCGCACGGCCTCGGTCGTCGCGAGCGCGACCACCGGCATCCCGAGATGCATCGCCTCGATCAGGGACAGCCCGAGCGAGGTCCACCGGAACGGATGCAGGTACACGCGGCGCCGGGCGAGCTCGGCGTGCAGACGCCCCGGCGCGAGACTCTCGATCCCCACGATCGCGGGGTCCTCGAACGTGTCCCGCAACCGCCCGGCGTCGATGCCGAAGACGTCCAGCGGTGCTTCGGGAGTGAACGCGGGCAGCAGGTCGGTGCCGGTGGCACGCCACCGCCGCACCGGCTCGTTGACGACGACCCCGATCCGGGCGAGCTCCCCGGAGTAGAGCGGACCCGGGTCGGGGACGCCGTGCTCGACAACGGTCGTCGGCGCCGTGCCGTTGTCCCAGAACAGCCGGTTGAAGTGCGTGACATGGACGATCGGGATGTCGCGGCGGTCGGCGAGCGGATGCCGCGTGGTGAACGCGCCGGGACCAGGCGTGTTGTGCTCGAGGTAGACCGCCGGCAGATCGCGGCCGGGCACGCGACCGGTGAGCGACTCGACGAGTGCGATCTCCTCCGGCCGCTGCAGTACGACGATGTCGATGGCTTCGGAGCGCAGGGCCTCCAGGGCGACCGGGCGCGCCCGCTCCCACTCCCAGCCGCTGACGCCGTCGTCCTCGCCGGGCAGCACGCTGGGTACCGGCAGCAGGTACTCGTGCTCGCCGCGGACGAAGGCGTCGGTGTAGCCGCCGTGGATCGGCCACAGGAGGATCTGCACGCCGCCTGCCTAGTAGTCCTCGGGCGCGAGGTCGCCCTGGCCGGTCTCGCCGAGCTCGGCGATCTCCGGGCTGAAACCCTGGGTGTCGGGCTGCATCGCCGAGGACGGCAGGTCCTCGCGCGGCACCTCCTCGTCATCGGAGGGCAGGTGCGCCGGATCGTCGCCGGTGGTGGTCTCGATGTCGGGGTCCTCGCCGGCGTCGAGCGCAGTGGTGCGATCCCACTCGGCCTGCGCCGGGTCGCGTGTGGGGTCCGGTTCGATCGACGTGTCGCGGTCGCGGAGCGGCTGCACCCCGACCTGACCGTCGGGCGCCGGGGGGATGTCTGCGGGAAGGCTGTCGGACATGGGGTTCTCCTGTTCTCGAGCTCGGTCAGACGTCGCGCGTCGGCGTGCCGTGGATCTCGCCGCGCCAGCCGCCCGTCTCGCGGCCGCGCTCCTCGATGAACTCCTTGAACCGCGCGAGGTCTTTCTCCGCGGCGCGCTCGTCGATGCCGAGCGCAGCGCCGGCCTTCTCGGTCAGCGACTCGGGCACCCAGGTCATCTCGAGGGAGACGCGGGTGCCGTCGCCGGCCGGGAGGAAGCTCACGCGGCCGGTGTGGACCTTCTCGCCGTGGCTCGCCCACGAGATGTGGTCATCGGGGACCTGGTCGGTGATGGTGGCGTCGAACTCGCGCTCCACTCCCCCGACGTTGACGACCCAGTGGGTCCGCTGGTCGTCGAGCTGGTCGATGCGCTCGACCGCCGACATGAAGCGCGGGAACTCCTCGAACTGCGTCCACTGGTCGTACACGGCCCGGATCGGGGCGTCGACGTCGATCTGTGCTGTCACAATGCTGGTTGCCATGACGGCTCCTCTCACTGGAACAGCCACCGTACGAAACCCGGCAGTGCCGGGGCACGGGGTTGACGCTCGGCGTGGTGGACGATAGTGAGCGGACGCCGGAACCGACTGACCGGCCGGGCGCGGGCACGTGCGCTCTGTCGGCGATGCGGCCTAGTCTCAGGACATGCGCCGGTCGCGAGAGGCGGGGTCATGAGCGAAGCCCGGGTCGGGAGTGCAGCCGGGCCGTCCGCTCCTCTGGTCAAGCGGTGGGTGCTGCACGTCGACCTCGACCAGTTCATCGCGGCGGTCGAGGTGCTGCGCCGCCCGGAGCTCGCCGGCAAGCCGGTCATCGTCGGCGGCCGAGGCGACCCCACGGAGCGCGCCGTCGTCTCGACCGCGTCGTACGAGGCGCGCGAGTTCGGCGTCGGGTCGGGGATGCCGCTGCGCATCGCGGCGCGGAAGGTCCCGGATGCCGTGATCCTGCCGGTCGACGCACCGCTGTACCTGGCAGCCTCCGAGCAGGTCATGGCGGCCCTGCGCGCTCAGCCCGGCGCCGTGGTGCAGGTGCTCGGCTGGGACGAGGCGTTCGTCGGCACCGAGACCGACGACCCCGAGGCGTATGCGCGCCGTCTGCAGCAGGACGTGCTCGACCGCACGCGGCTGCACTGCTCGGTCGGCATCGGCGACACGCTCGTACGGGCAAAGGTCGCGACGGGCTTCGGCAAACCACGCGGCACCTTCCGACTGACCGCCGACAACTGGCTCGAGGTCATGGGCGAGCGTCCGACGATCGAGCTCTGGGGCGTGGGGTCCAAGGTGTCGAAGCGGCTCGCGCTGCTCGGCATCCGCACCGTTGCCGAGCTCGCCGTCGCCGACGAGACCGCCCTGACCGGCGAGTTCGGGCCGCGGATGGGCCTCTGGTACAGGCAGCTCGGGCGCGGCGACGGCTCGGCCGTCGTCGACGACACGCCCTGGGTCGCCCGCGGGCACAGCAAGGAGACCACGTTCCAGGCCGACATCGTCGATCCGGCCGAGATCGAAGCAGCCGCCAGAAGCCTGCTCGACCAGGTGCTGGACGAGGTGGCCGCCGACGACCGCCCGGTCGTGGGCCTCGGACTCAAGGTGCGCTACGCGCCGTTCCTCACCAAGACCTTCACGAAGAAGATCCCCTCGACCGCCGACCGCGCCGTCGTGCTGGCGCGCACCCTCGAGCTCATCGCGAAGATCGAGCCCGGCCGCCCGATCCGCCTGCTCGGCGTGCGCGCCGAGATGGCGATGCCCGACGACGCCCGCGAGGGGCACACGCCGACCCGCGGCGGGTGGTGATCACGCCCGACGGGCATTCGCAGAGCCTGTCACCGGCGCTCCGCGCCGCCTAGCGTGGAGTCATGGCTGACATTCGTGCCGAGGTGAAGGAGTTCCTGAGCTCGCGCCGCGCCCGGCTCACCCCGGAGCAGGCGGGACTGCCCGCGTACGGCGGCAACCGCCGCGTCGCGGGGCTGCGTCGCGAAGAGGTGGCGATGCTTGCCGGCGTCTCGGTGGACTACTACGTGCGCCTCGAGCGCGGCAATCTCGCAGGCGCCTCGGAGGGCGTGCTGGATGCGATCGCCCGCACCCTCCAGCTCGACGAGGCGGAGCGCCAGTACCTGTTCGACCTCGCCCGCGCAGCGGGCCCCGCCCGCAAGCCCGCACGGCGCGCCGCGTCCACCGTGCGCCCCGCCGTCATGCAGGTGCTCGATGCGATCACCGAGGCGCCTGCCTGGGTCCGCAACGGACGGCACGACATCATCGCGGCGAACCTCCTGGCGCGCGCGCTCTACTCCCCCGTGTTCGACGACCCGCGGCGGCCGGTCAACACCACGCGCTTCGCCTACCTCAACCCGGCGGCCCGCGAGTTCTGGCGCGACTACGACCAGATCACCCACGACTCCGCGGCGATGCTGCGGATGGAAGCGGGCCGCAACCCGCATGACCCCGACCTCATCCGGCTCGTCGGAGAACTCTCGACGCAGAGCGAGCTGTTCCGCGAGCGTTGGGCGTCGCGCGACGTGAAGTTCCACCGCAGCGGCCTGAAGCGCCTGCACCATCCGGTGGTCGGCGATCTCGATCTCAACTACGAGTCCATGGACCTGCCCAGCGAACCGGGCCTCGTGCTCAACGTCTACACGGCCCCGATGAACTCGTCGTCCGCCGATGGCCTCAAGCTGCTGGCGTCGTGGGCGGCCACTCAGGCAGCCGAGTTCGCGGCCCATGACGCCACGGCGGCGGAGACGGATGCCGCAGGCGCGGCTGCGCGCTGACCGGCATCCGTCGCCGTGGTCGTCAGAGACCCACCATCGCCATGCCGCCGTCGTCGTAGCGGTTGCCGGCCACGACGGCGGCGAGCGCGTCCAGAGTCGCGATGTCGTCCGCCGACAGCGGCACGGCGGATGCCCCGGCGTTCTCGTCGACGCGCTCGCGTCGGCGGGTTCCTGGGATCGGGACGATGAACGGATGCCGGGACAGCAGCCATGCGAGGGCCACCTGGCCGGGCGTCGCCCCGCGTGCATCGGCGACGTCGCGCACCCCGTCGACGATGGCCTGGTTGGCCCGCAGATTGTCGGGCTGGAAGCGGGGCACCCGGCCGCGGATCTCATCGGCGCCGAACGTGGACTCGGCCGACACGGTGCCTGTCAGGAAGCCCTTGCCCAGCGGACTGAACGGCACGAAGCCGATGCCGAGCTCGACGCACGTCGGCAGCACCTCGGGCTCGGGGTCGCGGGTCCACAGCGAGTACTCGCTCTGCACGGCCGTTACCGGGAACACCGCGTGCGCGCGGCGGATCGTCCCGGCCCCCGCCTCCGAGAGCCCGAAGTGCTTCACCTTCCCCGCCGCGACGAGTTCGCCCACGGCACCCGCGACGTCCTCGATCGGCACGCCCGGGTCGACCCGGTGCTGGTAGAACAGGTCGATCGCCTCGACGCCGAGCCGCTGCAGCGACGCGTCGGCGACGCGGCGGATCTGCTCGGGCCGCGAGTCCGTGCCCTGCATGCTGCCGTCGACGATGTTCCACCCGAACTTGGTGGCCACGACGACCTGGTCGCGGATCGGGGCGATCGCCTCGCCGACGAGCACCTCGTTGTCGTACGGCCCGTAGACCTCGGCGGTGTCGATGAACGAGACGCCGTGCTCGACCGCGTAGCGGAGCACGCCGATCATGTCGTCGCGGTCGCCGGGGTTGGGGCCGTAGCTCATCGACATCCCCATCGCGCCGATGCCGATAGCGGAGACCTCGAGGCCCTGACCGAGCTTCCTGGTGTGCATGGTTCCTCCTCGCGCCCGGGGCGCTCGCTCCCCGCGGCATCCCCATCTCACTCCCGTGGCGGCGCCGACGGGAGACCCCGGCGTGACAGGTACCACCAGACCCCCCGACACACAGGGGGGCCCGGCCGTCCGGCCGGGCCCCGCGTGTCGGCTCACGCGGCCGCGTTGATCGCCTCGAACAGGTTCTTGAACGAGGTGAGCGCGCTCTGCGACGGACTAGCCGCCGTGCGCGCGGCTTCGCCGGCCTGGATCACGGCGCCGACCGTGGAGTCGGCTATGCCGTCGCCGTTCGTGTCGACCGGATCGCTCAGCGCGATCGACCCGTCGGCGACGTTGAGCCACAGCGACAGCAGATGCGCGTCGAACTGGTTCTCGGCGTTCTTCGTCTGCTTCGGCCACAGTGCGGACACCGCTTGCGGAATGGTCGTGAGCGGCACCTTCTCGTCGAACACCGCGCTCAGCACCCGAACGACGGACAGCAGGCACAGCTTCTCCTGCTCCGTGTGCAGCGCACTGCGCTTGTCGCGGTAGTCGGTCTGCCACACGCCCAGCGTTCCGGCATCCGTGCTGGTGCCCAGGATCACGACCTGGACATCGTCGGACGCCGAGCCCCCGTCATCGTCCGACACCTCGACGCCGGTGGTCGCGGCGCACGCGATCGCGTACGTGTGCGGCGCGGCATCCGTCACATCCCGAGGCTGGATGCTCGGACTCGGGTCGCCGTCGACCGCCGGCGGGTTCACCAGGCTCGTGTGAACGGCGGTCGCGCCGTCACCGTACTCCCACGCGAACACCAGGTCGTCACTGCCCGGGTCGGTGCCCCGCGCCTCGAACGCCACCGGGTCGCCGGCGGTGCCGAACACGATGTCCTGCCCGTTCCACGACGTGGTCGGCGGTCCGGTGATCTCGGCCGTCGGGGCGACGTTGGCTACCGTCGCCGTGCCCGCGTCGGAACCCGCCCCGCCGTCGTCGTCGGTCACGGTGAGGGTCACCGGGAACGAGCCGTCGTCACCGTACACGTGCGTCGCCTCGACCGCGGTGCCGCTCACCGTGGCCGCGGTGACAGTGCCGTCGCCCCAGTCCACGCTGGCCGTGTGCGTGTCGTTGACACCCGGATCGGCGAAGTGCGCCGCGAGCGTGACGACGGCGTTCTCGTCGGCGGCGGTCACCGTGTCGACCACGACCGCGGGCGCGACGTTGTCGACGTGCAGCGAGAACGACGTCTGGCCCGTCTCGCCCTTGTCGTCCGTGGCGGTGATGGTCACCGTCTCGTCGGCGGGTCCCTCGGCCGGTGTGTACGACCATGACCACGACGAACCCGAAGGCATCACCGTGCCGATGCTCGCAGTGAGAGCGGTGATGGTGCCGTCGGCATCCGTCGCCGTTCCGGTGTTCGTCGCCTGCGCTCCCTCGTCCACCGTCACCGCGGCGACGTCCGCGGCGACCACAGGGGCCGCGTTCGGCGATTGCAGCGCCGCGAGCAGGTCGAGGCGCGGCGTGGTGTTCGTCGTCGTCCCGGCCGCGTTCGTGGTGTAGGTGATGGGCACGCCCGTCGAGGTGATGTCGGCCAGCAGGTTGGCGATCGGCCGTGACGGATAGGCCGACCGCAGCACGGCCAGCGCTCCGGTCACGAACGGCGTCGACATGGACGTGCCGCTCTTGCTGCCGTACACGTCATCGTCGATCGCGGAGTCGATCGACGATCCCGGCGCCATCACGTCCAGCAGCGCACCGCGGTTGCCCGAGTTCGTCGTCGTGTCGTCGTCGTTCGTGCGACCGACGGTGAACGCCGTAGAGATGCACCCCGGTGCGCCCACCGCGTTGAGGAACGAGTTGTTCCCCGAGGCGATGACGGTCGCGATGCCGGCTGCCAGGTTGCTGTCGATCGCCGCCTTGCGCGTGTCACCGTCGCAGGCCGACGAGTTGTTGCCCCCGCCGAGGCTCATGTTGCTCGCCACGACGTTCCAACCCGGGTTCGCGGCCGCCTGGCCGCGCACCCAGTCGAGTCCCTGGATCTGGTCCGAGACGAACGACAGTACGCAGGGTGCCGGGTTGGGTGCGCAATCGCTCGCGACGTTGACCCGCGTGAACACCTGCACCGCGATGATCTGGGCGCCCGGTGCGACACCGTTGCCCGGAGGCGAACCCCCCGCGTCGTCGGCCGACCTGCCGGCTGCGATGCCCGCGACGTGCGTGCCGTGGTCGCAGATGTTGCCGCCGCCGTTCACACAGGTCGCGTTGTTGTCGCTGTCGATGTCGGCCGAGGTGTCCTCGGTCGTGCCGTCCGGGCAGAGGCTCGCCTCATCGCCGTCGCCGTCGTCGTCCCCGGGGTCGGAGAAGCAGTGCTGGGCGACGATCCGCGATCCGAAGAACGGATGATCGGCATCGATGCCGGAGTCGAGGATCGCCACGGTGGCACCTGCGCCGGTGTAGCCGAGCGCCTGCACGTCGTCGCCGTTCACGACCGGCAGTGTGCTGGCGAGCGCAGGCGGATCGGCGAAGTCCTTCACCACGCCGACGACGTGCGGATTGTTCTTCAGGCCTCGCAGTGCCGGCTCCGGCACCTCCATGATCACGTACGGCATCGTGGCCGTCTTCTTCACATCGGTCGCACCCCCGGCGACTCCTCGCACGACCTCGTCGGCCGACGCCTTGCGGTCGAGCTCGACGATGACGCGCACCCGGTCCGGTGGAGCGGCGTACGCGGGCGGACTGACGGCCACCACCCCGAGCGTCACTGCGCACGCGGCGAGTATGGAGACGATTCTGGACCTCATGATGGTTTCCTCCATCCATCGGCGCGTCCCTTCCGAGCGCACGCCCGGTGGTACCTCCACCACGGGCAAGGAGGGGCCGACGACGGCGGTGATACCCGCCGGCTCGGGTCCAGCGCAGGCCGAACCCACCTGCCGCGGCGGGTCGGGCGAAGCGTCGGCCGGCTGTCGCCGGACCCGCTCAGCGGAAGTCGGCGAGCGCCCGGTGCACCGACGCGACCGCGCTGGAGCCCTCGCCGACAGCGGCGGCGACGCGCTTCATCGACCCGCGGCGCACGTCGCCGGCCGCGAAGATCCGCGGCACGGAGGTCTCGAACGGCAGCGGCTCCCTCCTGAGTCCCTGCCAGCGCTGGAGCGACTGGACCGACACGTCCGTGCCGGTGCGGAGGAACCCGTCGGCATCACGGTCGAGGTCGGCGAGCCAGGACGTGGCGGGCTCGGCGCCGATGAAGCAGAACAGGCCGCGCGCCGCGACATCCCCCACCGAATCGATGCTCACGCGCTCGAGGGCGGAGTCCCCGTCGAGCCCCACGACGCGCGACCCGGTGTGGACGTCGATGCGCGGGTCCTCGAGCAGGCGATCCACGAGGTACGACGACATCCGGGTGCCGAGCTCGGAGCCGCGCACCACGAGGTGCACGGGGCAGCCGTTCGCCGCCAGATACAGCGACGCCTGGCCGGCGGAGTTGGCGCCGCCCACGACGACGACCGGCGACTCGATCACCTGACGCAGCTCGAGCGGTGTCGCCGCGTAGTAGATGCCGGCGCCCTCGAACTCGTTCCACCGCTCCAGATCGAGGGTGCGATAGGCGGCGCCGGAGGTGACGATCACCGTCCGCGTGCGGATGAGGCGCCCGTCGGTCAGAGCGATGTCGATGTCGTCGCCGACGGGTCGGAGGTCGACGGCCTCGCAGGGCGCGTAGACGCGGACCCCGAACTTCAGCGCCTGGAGCGAGGCCTGGCCGATGAGGTCGCCGCCGCTGACTCCGAACGGGAACCCGAGGAAGTTCTCGATCCTCGAGGTCGCCGCCGCCTGCCCACCTGGGGCGACGGCATCCAGCAGCACCGTGTCGAGGCCTTCGGACGCCCCGTAGATCGCCGCGGCCAGACCGGCCGGTCCACCCCCGACGACGACGAGATCGACCACCTCATCGGCGCGCGCCTGATAGCTCAGCCCGAGGCGCTCCGCGACCATGCCCGGCGTCGCCCGCGGCATCGGCTCGCCCTGGATGAAGGCGACGGGGAGGTCGTCGAGCGTGATCCCGTGCTCGGCGAGCACACCGAGCTCGCCGGGGACCAGTTCGACGGCCGTGTGCACGAGGTCCAGCCGCTCCGCGAATCTGCGCAGCGTCAGGAAGTCGCGCGACGACCGCGGGCCGACCAGCTTGAGCGTGAGCGCCGCCGGTCCGCGGCGGAGCATCTCGCGCCGGGCCCACAGCGCGTGCAGGACGATGTCGCAGAGCTCGTCGTCCTCGGCCATGAGCAGGCGCAGGCGCGCCCGGCTGACGCGCAGCATCCGGCCGGCGCGCGACGCGCGAGCCGAAAGGAACGCGCCCTGCCCGTTCAGCAGGCCCAGCTCGCCGACGAAGCTGCGCGGACCCATCGTTCCGACCACCGTCTCGCCGACCCAGCCGAACGCCACACGGACGATCTCGACCTCGCCGGTGTCGACCAGGATCAGGTCGTAGTCGAGATCGCCGGCCTGGAAGAGGTACTCGCCCTCGGCGACCTCCTGCGGCTCGCCGAAGGCGATCAGCCGCTGCCACTGCGCGTCCGACAGCGCCGGCTTCATCATGCGTTCGATCTCGCGCTGCTTCGCCGGTGAGATCTCGTGCGACGTCATCGGTGGATCAGCTCCCGCCAATCGGCGGGCAGCCTGCCCGCCGGGCCGGGCGACGGCTGCGCAGCCGGTCGCGACACGGGCGGCGCGAGGTCGGGCCCGTCCACGTAGTCCCGCGCGGCGTAGTCCCAGAACCAGTCCTCGCCCGGCTCGAAGCTGCGCACGTAGCGATGCCCGCTCGTGCGGAAGTGCGCGGTGGCGTGCTGCGCCGGAGACGTGTCGCAGCATGCGACGTGCCCGCACACGGCGCACCGTCGCAGGTGCACCCACCAGCCGCCGACCGCATCGCAGTCGGCGCAGCCCTCGCCCGAGGGCGGCACCGTGGGGTCGATCTCATCCAGGCTCATCGGGCCTGCCTCTCGTCCGACGCGTTCCATCGGTGCGATGCTAACGCGCCCGGCGGCGCGCACGGCCGAGATCCCGTCAGTCGATGCGGCGGGTGTCTCGCGGAGGTGGGCGTCTCGCGGCGGCGGGCGCCGCCGCCGAGCTTCACGAGCTGCACGAGCGCGTGCCGAGGCGGTGAGGCGACGCGGCTTCCGGTCGCTGCTGCAGACGCGCGAACTGAGCGACGCGACCGACGATTATCGAGTGCACTCATTCTTGAGTATGATCGGTAGCATCGAGGTGCACGGCATGCCTCGCCCACGACGAGGAGCACGACAGAGACATGAAGGCGTTCGCCGTTTCCGCATTCCAGGGCCCGCTCGAGCAGATCGAGGTGCCCGAGCCGCACGTCGGACGTTCCGACGTCCTTGTCAGCGTGCGCGCCGCCGGGGTCAACGTCCTCGATGAGAAGATCCGGCTCGGCGAGTTCCGGCAGATCCTGCCGCACGCGTTTCCGCTCATCCTCGGCCACGATGTCGCGGGAACGGTGATCCGGGTCGGCGCCGACGTACGGGGCCTCAAGCCGGGCGACACGGTCTACGGTCGCCCGGACGACGATCGCATCGGCACGTTCGCCGAGCGCATCGCGGTGAACGAAGCCGACCTCGCGGTCGCTCCCGCCTCGGTCGACATCGTGGCCGCGGCGTCGCTGCCGCTCGTAGCGCTGACGGCGTGGCAGGCGCTGGTCGAGCGCGGTCGGCTCCAACCCGGCCAGAAGGTGCTCATCCACGGAGGCGCCGGCGGCGTCGGATCCATCGCGATCCAGCTCGCCAAGCACCTGGGCGCGACGGTCGCCACCACCGCCGGCCGCGCGAACGCACAGTTCGTGCGCGATCTCGGCGCCGACGCCGTCATCGACCACCGGTCCGAGGACTTCGCGCAGCAGCTCAGCGGCTTCGACCTCGTGCTGGACGGCGTCGGCGGCGAGAACCTCGAGAGGTCGCTGCAGATCCTGAAGCCGGGCGGGCGAGCAATCGGCATCGCGGGCCCACCCGACCCGCAGTTCGGCCGGGAGGCCGGACTCAATCCCCTGGTGCGCCTCGCGATCCGCGGCCTCAGCCGCAAGGTCAGAAGGCAGGCGCGAAAGCTCGGCGTCAGCTACGAGTTCCTGTTCATGCGTGCCAGCGGCGAGCAGCTGCGCGACATCGCCCGACTGGTCGACGACGGGGCGCTGCGGCCCGTGGTGGGCCGCGTGCTGCCCTTCGACCAGACCGCCGAGGCGCTCCGGCTCGTCGCCGCGGGCGGCTCACGTGGGAAGACGGTCGTGCGCGTGCCGTAGCGGCCGGATCGGTCAGCCGGCGAGCCGCGCCTCGAGCCCGGCCGCCGATGTCGTCCGCGCCCTCCTCCCCCGGCCGGTGGCCGAGACGCCCTGATCCCGTCCGCGCCGGGCCGCGGCATCCGTCAGCCCGCCCGCCGCGGCCACAGCAGCGACGCCACACCGGCCAGGAGCGCCACGGCTGCGGCGAACCAGTAGCCCGAGGCGAAGGCGGCGAAGCCGGGAGCCAGGAGCGCCGCCGCCGCCACGCTCGACACGGCGGACACCCCCGCAGCGGCGCCGAACTCGTGGAAGGTGCTCAGCGCGCCGGACGCCACGCCGGCTTCGCCCGGCTCCACCGCCGAGAACATGCTGCCCGCGGCCGCCACGAACACCGCTCCGACGCCGAAGCCCGCGACGCTCGTGCCGACGATCAGCACCGTCATGGAGAAGATCCCCGCCGCCGCTGCGAGTCCTGCAGCGGTGAGAAGCAGCCCGGCGACCGAGACCGTCCGCACGCCCCACCGCGGGATTATGCGTCCGCCGAGGGTGGCGCCGAGGATGGTGCCGGCGGCGACGGGCAGGAACGACAGCCCGGTCTCCAGCGCCGTGAATCCGTGGAGCTGCTGGAGCGAGAACGAGCCCAGGAAGAAGACCGAGATCATCAGGGCGGCCGCGACGAAGATCAGCCCCAGCCCGCGCAGCACCGGTCCTCGCCTCAGCATCGCCGGTTCGATGAGCGGGGCCGCGGCGGTGCGGATCCGCCATGCGAAGAGCCCGTATCCCGCGAGCGCCGCGCAGATCGCGATGAGAGTGGAGGCGCTCAACCAGCCGTCGTCGCCGGCGGCGGCGAGCCCGTACACCGCCGCGCCCGTTGCCGCGGTCACCAGCGCCGCACCGACCGCGTCGAGGCGGCCGCCGGATCCCGGCAGCGGTCGGACCGATCGCACCAGACCGACCAGCAGCAGGATGCCGACGGGGACGTTGACGAAGAACACCCATGGCCACCCCGGCCCGGCGGTCAGCAGGCCGCCGAGGAGCACGCCGATCGCCGCGCCTGCACCGCCGAGGGCAGACCACACGCCGAGGGCACGGGTCAACTCCGCGCCCGCGAATGTGCGCACGATCACCGACAGCGCCGCGGGCGACATCGCAGCGGCACCCACGCCCTGGAGCGCGCGGGCGAGCAGCAGAATCTCGCCGCTGCCCGCGAGTCCCGCGAGCAGCGAGGCGACGACGAACACCGTCAGGCCGGCCAGCACCACGCGACGTGGACCCAGGATGTCGGCGGCCTTGCCGCCGAGCAGCATCAAGCCGCCGAACACCAGTGCGTAGATGCTCGCGACCCACGCGACCGTCGTCCGGTCCAGACCGAGATCGACCTGCATCTGGGGCAATGCGATGGCGACGACCGTGACGTCGACGATCAGCATCAGTTGTGCCACGCCCAGCAGGGCGAGGATGCGCCAGCGGGACGGATCGGCGGTGGGGAGCGCCTTCGCGGCTGCGGGATCTGAAGTGTGCACGACGACGACCTTTCGCAAGTTGAACACCAATGTACGAGTACGATAAACCGTACACGCATGTTCGACAAGAGGCGATGTCGCAGCCGTTGAGGGCGAGCCCTGGCGCTTCGGGTTCCGGGCGCGTGAAACCTGTGTGACCGCGGCAGCCTTCATCCGAGGCGACGCCGAGGCCGGGGCCGAGCCGGGCGACCTCGGCCGGTGAGCCGAGTGTCAGGCGGCGACCGCGGCGAGGATCGTGTCACGCACCAGGGCAGGAGCCTCCTCGGCGGTGATCTCGCCACGATGAACAGCCGCCGACGCCCCGTGCAGAATCGCCTGGATCACGCTGATCTGCCAGTCGATGGGCATGTCGCGGCGCAACTCGCCGGCGTCGCGTCCGCGCTCGAGCAGTGCACGCACCCGGGCCGCGGGTTCGTCGTGGGCACGGCGGATCTGCTCGGGCGGCAGTGCCTGCGAGGCCGCGACGACGACGGCACCGAAACGGTGGGTCAGGTGCCAGGTGGCCTCGAGCAGACGGCCGAGAGCCTCGCGGGGGTCGCCGTCGAGGTCGAGGCTCGCCAGCGCCTCGTCGGTCTGGGCGATCGCGCGGTCCACGACCTCGCGGATGAGCGTCGCGCGAGAGTCGAAGTGACCATAGAGCGTCACTCGCCCGACGTGCGCGGCCTTGGCGATGTCGTTGATGCTCGCGTCGGGGTCGACGGCGAGGAGGCGGGTGGCGGCGGCGACGATCGCCTCGATATTGCGCACGGCATCCGCGCGCTTCGTCCGATCCTGGGAGGACGCACGCGCAGGCTCGGCGACCTTCGTTTCCGCTGCGGCCACGATGCCCTCCTAAACCAGACAGTCATGTGCACTTTAGCCTGCTGGCGCGTCACCCTAGGCTCGTACACCGCGGCGATCGAGGAATCGCTTCCATTAACTCGGACACCAGCGTACAGTTTAATAACTCGCACACCAGTGTTCAAGAAAAGGGGTTGGAGATGGATGCCGTCCTGACGCACGAGTCGCCTCAGCACCCGCTGCCGCACGGACGTGCCGGCACCTGGTGGCAGATCGCATGGCCCATCGCCCTCGCGGTGCTGGTCGCGGCCGCCACGGCATACGGGCTGACGGACGGACGAGCCGTCGCCCCTGTGGTCGCGGCATCCGGTCTCGTCTATCTCGCGGCGGCCGCAACGCAGCGGCGGTGGGCGGCGTGGGTCGCCTTCGGCATCGCGTTCGCTCTCATCACGCTCGACAAGTTCGCAGATCTGGACGCCATGCCGTGGCTGCTCGCGCTCGCCGGAGTGCTCCTCGTCGTCGGGCCGGCCTCGCGCCGCACCCATCCCTGGTGGGCGCTGCCGCTCCAGACCGCGGCGATGCTCGTGCTCGGCGCGACCGCCGTGCTCGCCCTGCAGCTCGATCCGACGGTCGGCGGCCTGCTGGTCGCGGCCGCACTCCTCGGCCACGCCGCGTGGGACATCCAGCACCATCGCACCGGACGGGTCGTCGACCACGCGCTCGCCCGCTTCTGCGCCGTGCTCGACGTCCTCGTCGCGGTCCTCGTCGGCGCCGTCACCCTCACCGCATGACGACCGCAGAGGAGGCGCGCCGACGGGCGCTGCGGATCACCACCGATACCGGAGTGCTGCTGCGCCGGCCGTCCGAAGCCGACGCCGCGGGCGTGTTCGCCGTCCACAGCGACCCTTCCGTGTACCGCTACGACCCGCAGGAGACGCACGCCGACGTCGAACACTCCGCGCGGTTCCTGGAGCCGATGCTCGACCACTGGGCCGAGTACGGGTTCGGGTATTGGGCGGTGCTCCTCCCCGCGGCGGACTGGCCGGAGGGCGTGCCGGGCGCCGAGGCCGAGGACGGCGCGCGGGTGTTCGCCGGCCTCGGCGGCATCCGCAATCACAGGCTGGAGGGTCGGTCGGTGCTCAACGTCTATTACCGCTTCGCCCCGGCCGCGCAGGGGCGCGGGCTGGCGCGCATCGTCGTAGAGCAGTCGCTCGCGCTGGCACCCCTCGTCGCGCCGGGCACGGATGTCGTCGTGCGGACTCGTCCGGCGAACGCTGTCGCACGCCATGTCGCCGAGCGCGCCGGCTTCGTCGACGAAGGTCTGGAACCCGGCACCACCGACATGCAGCTGCTGCGTTACCGCCTCTGACGGCGCGCTCGCCGCGACGATGAGCGGACAGCACGGCGTCGACCGTCAGGACTCCCCGCGCTCGGCGGCATCCATGGCACCTAAGAGGTCGGTGAGCGCAGCAGCGACCGTCGCTTCCAGGACCTCTTCCGGTGTGCCGTCGAAGTCGTACAGCCTGCTGCCGACCTGTCCGTGAACCCACCAGCCGATGTAGACCGTCCCCGGCTCATGGCCTTCCTCGCTGTCTGGTCCGCCCACTCCGGTCGTCGCGACAGCGGCATCCGCGTCCAGCTGCGCCGCCACCCCGGCGGCCATCTCCTCCGCGCATCGAGCGCTCACCACCGGGCCCGGCGACACCCCGAGGACCTTCTGCTTCACCGCCGTCGCGTAAGCGACCACCCCGCCGCGCAGCCACACCGATGCGTCGTCGGCTGCGCCCAGCGCACTCACGAGCAGCCCGCTCGTCAGGGACTCCGCCACCGCGACCGTGAGGTCGCGGTCGCTCGCACACCGAGCCACCTTCTGCGCCAGATTCGCGTTCTTCTCCGCAGTCACGGGCAACAACCTAGCGGGGCCGCGTGCTCCGAATCGTCGGGTTGACAGGGCACGATGACGCCGGTCCGGACGGCGGCGAGCCACACGGACGCGGCCTGTAGATCGAGGCGCTGCGCGATCAGCCGATGGAGCACGCCTCGACTCGTGCACGACATCAACGCCGCTCGCTGGCCTGTCACCCTGACACGGACGCAGAGGTTCGGCTAGCGTCGGGCGAATGGTGAGCAGCGACTACTGGGATGCCGAGGCCGCGCGGGGCTACGACTCCTCTTCTGCGGCCATGTTCGCGCCGGAGGTGCTCGACCCGGCGGTCGACTTCCTCGCGGACCTCGCGGGCCACGGACCGGCTCTCGAATTCGCGATCGGGACCGGCCGGGTTGCGATCCCGCTGGCGGCGCGCGGCATCCGCGTGGCGGGTATCGAGTTGTCGCAGCCGATGGCGGACCAACTGCGGGCGAAGGCATCCGCCGACGACATCCCCGTCACGGTCGGCGACATGGCGACCACCAAGGTCTCGGGAGCCTTCTCGCTCGTCTACCTCGTGTGGAACAGCATCGGCAATCTGCGCACGCAAGACGAGCAGGTGGCGTGCTTCCAGAACGCCGCCGACCATCTCGCGCCGGGTGGACGCTTCGTCATCGAGCTGTGGGTGCCGCCGCTGCGGCGGTTCCCACCCGGCCAGACCGCGGTCCCCTTCGACGTCAGCGACTCTCACCTCGGCTTCGACACGATGGATCTCGTCACCCAGCAGGGCACCTCGCACCACTACAGCCGAGACAGCGACGGCTCGGTCCGGTACGGGGCGAGCAACTTCCGCTTCATCTGGCCCGCAGAGTGCGACCTCATGGCGCGGCTCGCGGGTCTCGTGTTCGAGGAACGATACGAGGATTGGAAGCGCACGCCTTTCACCTCCGACAGCACCAGCCACGTGTCCGTATGGCGTAAACCGGCGTAGCGCTCGCCGCCGGCCGGAGCGCGTGGCGCGCCCCGCCCGACTCGTACCCACGGCACTCTCGAGCTGCCGACGGGTCGCCAGGATCGAGCTGGATGGCGTCCGTCCAGGCCCCTCAACCCGGGCCGTCTGGATGCGCGAGGTCGTAGGCGCGAGAGAGCTTCTGAGGGACGACCATGCGCCAGGCGTCCACGACGAGCTCACGGGCCTCTGCGGGCTCCAGTGATGCGAGATCCGCGTGCACCCAGTTGAAGCGCAGGTCGGATGCCGATGGCATCTGGAACTTGCGTGGATCGCCCCCCACGAGCGCCGCCCGCTCCTCCTTGGGGAAGGCGAATCCCATCACGCTCTCGTCGAGCGAGAACGCCACATACACCATCTGACCGACGCGGAACTTCAACCTCCCGTGCACATACACGGGGTACGAGCGCTCCAACCCCGCACCCAGCGCTCGAACGTCCCCGATCACCGCCATGCTCGGATCCCAGCGACAAGATCCGTCGCGATCCGCGTCGCGCCGGCTTCGAGACCTTCGAATCTGCCCACCAGCCGAGCATGACGAACCGGCCTGCGCAGATCAATGGATCCGCCGTCTCGGCCCGCTAAGGTCTCCCGACCATGGCGTCGGCATGGTCGGCGACCCACGCGACGAGCGGCAGCATCCGTTCCATCAGGTCGCGGCCGAGAGGCGTGAGGCTGTACTCCACGTGGGGAGGAACGCTGGGCAACGACTCCCGATGCACGAGCCCGTCGGAGGCGAGGGTGCGCAGGGTCGACGCGAGCATCTTCTCGCTGATGCCGTCGACCTGCCGTCGCAGCTCGCCCCACCGCAGCGTTCCGTCGGAGAGGGCAGAGAGCACGAGCACTCCCCACTTGCTCATGATGTGATCCAGGACGACCCGCGTGCCGCAGCCCTCGTCGAAGATGCGATCCTGCGACGCGCGGATCTGCGCGAAACTAACCACCATGTGGGTACCTTACCGGAAAGTGGGTACCCTCCGGCGGGAAGGCGGGTAAGAGATATGGCGTTGTCGTGAGCGATCCCTGAGAAAGGACTCCTCATGACCATCCTCGTAACCGGTGCCACGGGCCAGCTCGGCCACCTCGTCATCGACAGCCTCCTTGCTCGCGGCGTCGAGCCATCCGCCATCCGAGCGGGCGCGCGCGATGTCGCCAGGGCCGCCGACCTCGCCGATCGCGGCGTGCAGGTCGTGACCCTCGATTACGACGCTCCCGAGACTGTTGCGGCCGCCGTCGACGGCGTGGACCGCGTGTTGCTCATCTCGAGCAGCGAGGTCGGCAAGCGCGCGGTGCAGCACCAGGCCGTCATCGATGCGGCTCGCGCCGCAGGCGTCGCGAAGCTCGTCTACACGAGCGCGTCGAAGGCGACGACGAGCGACCTTGTGCTCGCACCCGAGCACAAGGCGACCGAGGAGGCCATCGCAGCGTCCGGCATCCCCGCGGTGATCCTTCGCAACAACTGGTACACCGAGAACTACGTCGCCGATGTGGCGCGCGCCAAGGAGACCGGCGTCATCGCCGCGAGCGTCGGCGAGGGCCGCGTCGCCTCTGCCAGCCGCATCGACTACGCCGAGGCCGCTGCGGTCGCGCTCACGGAGGACGGGCACATCGGCCGGGTCTACGAGCTGGGTGGCGACGTCGCGTGGAGCTTCGATGAGCTTGCCGCTGCTGCGTCCGAGCTGACGGGCCGAGAGGTGCGCTACACCGCGCTCACGACCGCGGAGCACGCCGTCGCACTCGAGGCCGCCGGCCTCGACGCCGGCACGGTCGGCTTCGTGACGGCACTTGACGCGAATATTCGCGACGGTGCACTCGCCGAGACCGACGGCACGCTCTCGCGCCTGCTCGGTCGCCCGACGACGCCCTTGGACGAAGGCTTGCGCGCGGCGCTCTGAGCATCGGCGATGCGTCCAGCCCGCTCGAGAGTCTCGAGTGGGCTGGACGCGGCGGCGTCGCTCACGTCCCGGTCACTCGAGCCGCCCGCCGCGGGCGCTGCCGACGCTGCGCGTCAGGACCGCTTGGTCTTGGCCTTGAGGAGTTGACCGGCCAGGTCGGGAACGTAACGGAACTGCTCGATGGGCGGTCGTTCGTAGTCGTTCGCGTCAGGTCGATCGGGAATCGAGACGTCGTCCAGTTGGAGACGCTGATACGGGATGCTGCTCAGCAAGTGTCCGATCACGTTCAACCGCGCGCGGCGCTTGTCATCGCTCTCGATCGTCCACCACGGCGACTCGGAAGTGTCTGTCGCAGCGAACATCGCATCCTTCGCTCGTGAGTATGCCTCCCACCGCAGGATCGACTCGAGGTCGGTCGGAGACAGCTTCCACCGACGCATCGGGTCCCCCAGCCGGGATTCGAACCTCGACTGCTGCTCGTCGTCCGAGACCGAGAACCAGTACTTGATCAGGATGATCCCGTCCTCGATCAACAGACCTTCCACTATCGGGCACTGACGGAGGAAGGCCTGATACTCCTCCTCGGAGCAATACTCCATCACGCGCTCTACTCCCGCGCGGTTGTACCAGGACCGGTCCATCAGGACGATCTCACCCTTGGTGGGCAGCCGTTCGATGTAGCGCTGGAAGTACCACTGGCCGCGCTCCTTCTTCGAAGGCTTCGGCAGTGCGACGACGCGCGCATGTCTTGGGTTGAGGTACTGCACCACCCGTTTGATCGCGCCGCCCTTGCCCGCGGCGTCGCGACCCTCGAAGATCACCAGAATGCGCGCGCCGGTCGCTGCCACCCACTGCTGCATCTCGACGAGCTCTACCTGGAGACGCTCGAGCTCAGCCTCGTACAGCCGCTTGGGGAGGCGTTTGCCCGACGACTTGATCGCCTTCTTCGCAGACATTCAGTTCGTCCTCGATCGCGCCGCGCGCGTCCTGGTCGTGGTTCCACAGTCATGCATGATCGCCATCGATTCCCGGCGTATCTGTTCGCCGCGCCGCCAACACTATGCAGCGGGCATGGTGTTCAGGCGGGTGTTGACAACCCCGGTTCGACCCGTAGGAGCGAAGGAGAGCGAACGAGCCGCGCCCAACCTGTCACCCGAACAAGGTCAGCAAATAGCCAGAAAACCCCGGAAACTCAACGGAGTCGGGAAGGGAGACAGTGCGGAGACGGAGGGATTTGAACCCTCGGTCCCCTTACGAGGACTCCACCTTAGCAGGGTGGTGCACTAGGCCTGACTATGCGACGTCTCCAGGCATCCGGCCGCGAAGCACGGATGCACCCAGCAATCATAACCGAGACCGACGCCGCTTCTTGCACCCGCCGGTGCGGCCGACGCGACATCCCCCGTGGTCACCTCGGGCCGCATCCTCGTATCACCCGCGCGAGCGCAGCGCTCTTCCCGGTATGCCGTTCACACAGTACGGAGTGCTCAGCGGGACCCTCACGTCGCACGTGCGGGACGACCCGGACGAGTTCGGGCGGTGGTGGCACGTCAACCTCCGGGTGCGCAGCGGAGCGCGCGAGTTCCGGGTGGCCATCGACGTCGACAGCAAGAACTCTGCGGCCGGCGTCCAGTGGAAGACCATTCGCACGACGAGTGCCAAGCTGGGCTGGCCGACGCTGCCGTCGCCGGCGTTCACCCGGCTCGTGTCCGCGCCGACGACCGGAGCGATCGATGTCATCCGGCATCCCGCCCTGCGCGTGATCGGCATCCGACGGCTCCTGCACTGGCTGTTCCGAGTGAGGGATGCTGTGCCCGCCGAGCGGTCGTGGTTTTGGATCCCGGTGCTTCGGCCCTGGCGCTCAGGCGACCATCTGCAGGCGTCCGAGGCACTGGAGGCGACGCTGCGCGTCGGCGCGCTCACCCTGGTGTGGGGCGAGCCATTCCCCGAGAACGCGGCACCGGCCTCGGTGCTGGGCATGCACAACGTCCATCAGAATCAGGGTGACCCCGCCGGCTCGCAGTGGTGGCCGGAGAACGGGATCTGGCAGGACGGCGGTGTCGCAACGTTGCAGGCAGACGGCAGCTGGCTCGTCTTCGTCTCGAAGTTCTCCACCCAACGCGATCACACCGACAGCCAAGGGCACCCGGTCTGACGACCCGGCCCGCTCGGTTCACCGCGAACTGGACACGGCCACGCGGAAGGCGCTACCGGCCTTCCTTCTGCGTGCACGTCGTCTGCGCGGCAGTCTGCCCCGCGATGTCGGAGGGCAGCTCGACCCGCTGCTCGGGTACGGGCGTCTCCGCCGTCGCGGGCGTCTCACCGGCGGCCGGGGTCTCCCCCACCTCCGCCGTCGCGGCCGGCGTCGGCGCCACCTCGGGCTTCACGGCCTCCCCGGTCACCTCGACGCCATAACCCTGGCTGGCGTCGCCGGTGAGCGTCAGCGGCTGGTTGGCCTTGAGCGCGTCGAACAGCACGGTCGCGGCATCCTTCACCGGCACCACCCGGCTGGCGCCCTCGCCGGAGGTATACCGCGTCGGGTACTGGACGAACACGATGTCTTCGTAGGGCACGTCCTTGACCGCCATCGCGATCTGCACCATGAGCGTGGGGTTGGTGAGACCGGAGCTGAGCACCAACTGCTTCTGCTGTACCTGGTTGATCGCGGTCGACGCGAGGTTCAGCAGGGTGGCGGGGTTCGACAGCACGGCGCCGGACTGCAGCTTGCGCACCATGGACGACATGAACTGCTGCTGGTTCGAGATGCGGCCGAGGTCTGAGCCGTCACCGATGCCGTGGCGGATGCGGAGGAACTGCAGCGCCTGCACGCCCTGCAGCGTGTGGTTGCCGGCGGTCAGGCTGAGGCCGGTGTGCACGTCGCTGATGTCGTCTGCCACACACACGTCGACGCCGCCGATGGCGTCGGACATGTTGATGACGCCGGTCCAGCGGATCGCGGCGGCGAAGTCGATCTTGTCCTCGATGAGGGATTCGACCGTGAGCACGGTGCAGGCGAGGCCGCCGTACTGGTACGACGCGTTCATCATCTGCGACGACATCGCGGAGTAGTTGCCGCTGCCGTCCTCCTTGGGGCAGGACGGGATCGGCACCAGCATGTCGCGCGGGAACGAGACGACCGTCACGCGACGGGGCTCGTCCGAGATGTGCACCAGCATGGTGACGTCGTTGCGCTCACCCTCCGTGTCGCCGCGCTGGCAGGCGGACGACAGCTTCGCGTTGTCGCCCTCGCACGAGTCGGTGCCGGCCATGAGGATGTTGACGCCACCCTCGATCGCGCCCAGCGACGGCGGCAGCACCTCGCCCTCGTCGAGCACGACGGCGTTGGCTGCCACCGTCTGCGTCGCATCCCACACGTTGTAGGCCGCGAGGCTGGCCGCGCTCACGCCGAAGACGCCGAGCACGACGCCCAGTATGGCGAACACGGTGACCAGCGGATGCCGCGACTTCAGGGCACCGTGGCGCGCGAGGGGCGCCCGGCCCTCTCGCGAGGACCGCTTCGACGCCGCCATCAGCCGTTGGCCCTGACGTTGCCGGCGGAGCAGGTCTGCTGTGCCGCGTTCTGACCGGGGATGTTGTCGGGAAGCGCCACCGTGGGCTCGCTCGGCGCAGGCGTGGCCGTGGGGTCGGTGGTGGGGGCGGGATCGGTGGTCGGCTCAGTGGGCTGCGGGTCGGCCACGATCACTCCTCCGGTGAGATCCTGGTCGTGCGTGACCTCGATCGACTCGTTCGCCGCGAGCGCCGCCCACAGCTGATCGGCTGAGTCGTGGTCGGGCACCACGCGGTTGACGTCGGCGGGGTCCGTCAGCACGGGGTACTGGACGAACACGATGTCCTCGAACGGCACGTCCTTGATCGCCAGCGCGATCTGCATGAGCGTCATCGGGTTGGTCAGCGACTCGCTCGGCGTGATGTTGTCGACCGCCGTGGTGGCCAGCTTGTACAGCGTCCCCGGATCGGACAGCACCTCGCTGCTGACGAGCTTGCGGGCGAGACTCGACATGTACTGCTGCTGGTTGCTGATGCGCGCCAGGTCGCTGCCGTTCTCCAGGCCGTGGCGGGTGCGCAGGAACTGCAGCGCCTCGACGCCCTGGATCGTGCGCGGACCCGCCGGCCAGTTGATGGCGGTGTACTTGTCTTTGATGCCGCCGTTGCCGATGCAGACATCGACGCCGCCGATCGCGTCGGTGATGTTGATGACGTTGCCGAAGCTGACCTTGGCGGCGAACGGGATGTTCTGGCCGCTCAGGTCGCTGATCGTCTTCGCGACGCATGACAGGCCGCCGTACCCCCACGCCTCGTTGATCTGCGTCTTGGAGGTCGCCGACGTGGTCGAGCCGTCTTCGCGCGTGCACGACGGGATCGGGATCATCAGGTCGCGAGGGAAGGAGACCACCGTCACCCGGCGCGGATTGTCGGAGATGTGCACGAGCATGTTGACGTCGTTGAGCTGACCGCCGGCATCCGCACCGGTGCAGCGGGCACCGAAGAGGTAGGCGTACTCCTCTTCGCATTCGTCGGTGCCCACGAGCAGGATGTCGACGCCGCCTTCGATCGCCCCGATATCGGGCGGAACGGATCCCTGGCCCTCCAGCTCGACGGCATCGGCCGTGAAGCTGGTGGTGATGTCGGTGACGGCATATGCCGCCACGCCGATGCCCGAGACCAGCACCACCGCGGCGACGATGCCGATGAGTTTCGCGACGAAGCCGAACGGGCCCGGAGACGACAGCTCACCATGACGGGCCACCGTTCGGCGGCCACGTCTCGTGGGCTTGTGCGTCGAGCTCACTCGGTTCCTCTCAGGGATGCTGCGGTCTCACGGTCGCCCCCCGGCACATCACTTCTGCGGAGGGTGTGGGATTCGAACCCACGGGACATTGCTGCCCACTGGTTTTCAAGACCAGGTCCATCGGCCGCTCGGACAACCCTCCCGACCGATACCGCCCCTGAGGGCAGCATCCGTCGAACAGGCGTCGAGTCTAGCCGACAGCACTGTCGCCCCATTCTTCCAACGGCGCCTGGCAATCCTCTGAAGGACGCACGCTTTCCCGTCAGAGAAGGCGCAGCACGGCCGCGACGCCGCCCTCGTGCACCGACGAGGTGGTCTCGCCCGCGGCATCCCGCACTTCCTGCGGACCCTGTGCCATCGCGACGGCACGCCCGCCGTTGTCGAGCGCCCAGCGGAACATGCCGACGTCGTTACGGCCGTCGCCCATCACGAGCACATGAGCAGGGTCGATTCCGAGCTCGGTGCGCACGAGTTCGAGACCGGTGCTCTTGTCGACGCCCTGCGGCGCGATGTCGAGCCATGCGGTCCAGCCGACGGCGTACGAGACGTGGTTGAGCCCGATCCGGGCCACCAGGTCGACGAAGTCCTTCTCACGCTTGTCGGGCGACACGACGACGATGCGGCACACGGGCTGCGCACCGAGCTCTTCGAACGGCACCCGGCGCGCGTTCGTGAGATTCCAGTCCTCGAGGTACTCCGTGTACAGCCGACGGCCGTCGGGCAGCTCGACGAGGTAACGGGCGTCGGGCAGGTGCTCGCGCAGCTGTTCGAGTACGGCACTCGGATCGAAGGTCTCGACATGCCAGCGCTCGTACTGCAGCTCGTCGGCCTCGAGGCGCTTGAGGACGACGGCGCCGTTGGAGCACACGACGAACTCCGGCGCGATCCCCAGCACGCGGACGATGCCGCGGGTGCCCTCCCAGCTGCGACCAGTCGCGACCATGACCTCGTGCCCCGCGCGGTGGGCGTGCTCGACGGCGTCGACGACTCCCGGACTCAGCGACTCGTCTTCGAGCAGCACGGTGCCGTCGATGTCGAGCGCGATCAGCAGCTGCTCGGTCGCGACCGCGGGGTTCTCGGTGTCGCGCGCCACCCGCTCGACGAGTTTCGCGGCCTTCTTCGGCGCGACGACCTTGATCGACCCGGTCGCGGGCAGGTGCGCGTCGGTCACGCGATCGGCTCCATGACCTCGAGTCCGCCGAGGAACGGTCGCAGCACCTCCGGCACCGTGACCGAGCCGTCCTCCCGCTGATGCGTCTCGAGCAGCGCCACGATCCAGCGGGTGGTCGCCAGCGTGCCGTTGAGCGTCGCGACCGGCTGCGTCTTGCCGCCCTCCGGCCGGTAGCGGATGTCGAGCCGACGTGCCTGGTAGGTCGTGCAGTTGGACGTGGAGGTGAGCTCGCGGTAGGCGTTCTGCGTGGGCACCCAGGCCTCGACGTCGTACTTGCGAGCGGCGCTCGAACCCAGGTCGCCCGCCGCGACGTCGATCACGCGGTAGGACAGGCCGAGGTCCTGCAGCATGCGCTCCTGCAGCTCGACGAGGCGCAGGTGCTCGGTCTCTGCCTCTTCGGGGGTGGTGTAGACGAACATCTCGAGCTTGTTGAACTGGTGCACGCGGATGATGCCGCGGGTGTCCTTGCCGTAGGACCCGGCCTCGCTGCGGTAGCAGGTCGACCAGCCGGCGTAGCGCTTGGGGCCGCGCGAGAGGTCGAGGATCTCGTCCATGTGGTAGCCGGCGAGCGGTACCTCGCTGGTGCCGACGAGATAGAGGTCCTCGTCGTCGAGGTGGTAGACCTCGGCGGCGTGCTTGCCGAGGAATCCGGTGCCGCGCATCACCTCGGGGCGCACCAGTGTCGGCGGGATGATCGGTGTGAAGCCCGCCTGCAGCGCGCGGTCGAGGCCGAGGTTCATCAGCGCGATCTCGAGGCGCGCGCCGATGCCGGTGAGGAAGTAGAACCGGCTGCCCGACACCTTGGTGCCGCGATCCATGTCGATGGCGCCGAGCCGCTCGCCGATCTCGAGGTGGTCGCGGGGCTCGAAACTGAAGGCGGGGACGTCGCCGTGGGTGCGCAGCGTGACGAAGTCGTCCTCACCGCCGGCCGGCACACCTTCGATGACGATGTTCTCGAGGGCGGCGAAGGCCTCGGCGGAGGCCTCCTCAGCGGCGGTGACCGCGTGCTGAGCCTGCTTCACCTGCTCGCTCAGCTGCTTCGCCTCGGCGACGAGCGCCGCCTTCTCCTCTTTCGGCGCCTGCGCGACTCTCTTGCCGTGGGCGTTCTGCGCGGCGCGAAGCTCTTCGAACGCCGTGATCGCGGCGCGTCGTGCCCGATCGGCCTCCACGGCGACGTCGACGGTGTCGGGCGACTCGCCCCGCGCCTCCTGCGAGCGCTTGACCAGCTCGGGATTGTCGCGAAGCAGCACGGGATCGATCACCCTGCAAGCTTAGTCGGCGCCTCCACGAGGGCAGAGTGTGACGGTTCCCGACCGCCTCGCCGCCGAGACACCCGCGCAGATACCTTCACCTCGGATGCGCCCGACCGGCGTTTCCCGTCCTACTCTGGACCACATGGCGGCATCTGGATCGAGCGACGGCGCACGACCCGAGGACGCACGACCCGAGGACGCACGACCCGAGGACACACCGCCCGAGGCCGACCTCATCCCGCATCCCGCCGACGCGATCTATGCCGACGGGCCCAGCACGGCCGAACTCGACCTCGCCGAGGCGGAGATCGAGGAGACGATCTCCGACGTCGAACCCGCCACGCCGGCCGGGCCGTCCAAGCCGGAAGCGCC
Source organism: Microbacterium psychrotolerans (assembly GCF_031085295.1). Taxonomy (GTDB): domain Bacteria; phylum Actinomycetota; class Actinomycetes; order Actinomycetales; family Microbacteriaceae; genus Microbacterium; species Microbacterium psychrotolerans. The sequence continues at coordinate 156,657 of NZ_JAVFWO010000004.1, forward strand.
CGACCCGGCCGAGGCCGCCAAGCCCGACGATGTGATCCGCGAGCCCGACGACGTCGAGGCCGACACGGCGGATGGCGAGACCGGCTACGCGCGGCGCGTCGACCCGGCGGGGCGGACCCGCCCCTTGGAGACAGCAGGTGAGCGCCCCTCGCCTAAGGCGGCCCTCGTATACAACCCGATCAAGGTGGATGCCGACACCCTGCGCGACACCGTCACCCGGCTCTCGGCGGACGCCGGCTGGGCCGAGCCCCTCTTCTACGAGACGACGGTCGACGACCTCGGTGACGACGTGACCCGTCAGGCGCTCGACGAGGGTGCCGACACCGTCCTCGTCGCCGGCGGCGACGGCACCGTGCGCGCCGTGTCGGAGGCGATGAGCGGCAGCGGCGTTCCTCTCGCGATCGTGCCCAGCGGCACCGGCAACCTGCTCGCCCGCAATCTGCGGCTGCCGCTGACCGAGCCGGACGCCATGGTGCGGGCGGTCTTCGACGGCGACAGGCTCGCCATGGACGTCGGCTGGACCGAGCTCAGCCGTCCCGACGGGACGACCGCCGAGCACGCCTTCGTGGTGATGGGCGGCATCGGCCTTGATGCCGCGATGATCGCCAACACCAACCCGCAGCTGAAGAAGACCGTCGGCTGGGTGGCCTACGTCGACGGAGCGGCGCGTGCGCTGCCGTACGCCAAGCCGTTCCGCGTCGTCTACGAGCTGCCCGGGCACCGCCTGCACTCCTCGCGGGTGCAGAGCGTGCTGTTCGCGAACTGCGGGAAGCTGCCCGCGGGACTCGACCTCATCCCCGAGGCCTCCATCGCCGACGGCGCGCTGGACATCGTCATCTTCCAACCCAAAGGTCCGTTCGGCTGGCTGTTCGTCTGGCGGCGCGTCGCGTGGGACAACAGCTTCCTCCGCCGCTTCCGCGCCGGGCGCCGCGTGCTGTCGCTGCGCACCAAGGACAACGCCGTGATCTACTCGCGCGGCGCGGGCATCGAGCTGGCGACCCACGAGCCGCGTCCCGTGCAGCTCGACGGCGACGAGTTCGGCAAGGCCCTCTCGGTGAAGACCCGCGTCGCCCCCGCCGCACTCCTGGTCGTCGTGCCCAAAGGCCACGACACCGACGGCCTCTGACGAGACTCAGCCCTTCACGGCGCCGCCGAGACCCGCCGAGCGCAGGAACACCGACTGGAAAAGCAGGAACATCGCGATCGGGATGAGCGTCGCGATGGCGAGCGCAGCGAGGAACACGTCCAGCTCGGTCTGCGACTGCACTGCCGGCAGCCGCACCGACAGCGGCTGCACGGCCGGGTCGGGAAGCACCAGCATCGGCCAGAGGTAGTCCTTCCAGGCCGCGATGATCGCGAACACCGAGACGACACCGAGGATCGGCTTCGACATCGGCAGCACGATCGACCAGAACAGCCGGAAGGGTCCGGCTCCGTCGGTCTTCGCAGCCTCGAACACCTCGCGCGGCAGATTGTCGAAGAACCGCTTGACGAGCAGGATGTTGAAGGCGTTCGCCGCCATCGGCAGCCACACGGCGAGGTAGTTGTTGAGCAGGCTCACGTCCTCACCGAGGAATGGGGGCCGCACGATGGTCAGGTATAGCGGCACGAGCAGCACGATGCCTGGGATGAACAGGGTCGCCAGCACCAGGGCATTGAGCACAGGCGCGTACGTCGGCCGCAGTACCGACAGCGCGTACCCGGCGGTCGTCGCGATGAACAGCTGCACGAACCACGCCCCTGCCGCGATGACGATGGTGTTGAAGAAGTACTGATCGATGTGGATGTCGTTCCACGCGGTCGACAGGTTCTGCCAGTCGATGCCGTTCGGCCACAGGGCGAAGGGCTGCTGCAGGGTGTCCTGCGTGGGGGTGACGGCGGACTTCGCGAGCCACAGGATGGGACCGAGACCGGCGATCACGAGCGTGACGAACAGGAAGACATGGGTGACCGACATCCCGAATCGGGTGCCGGGCCGGCGTCGCTCCGACGCCGACACGATCGTGCGCTCGGCGAGATCGTCGATCGATTCGCGCTTGCGCCTGCCGAAACGGTCGCGGCGCGACAGGAAGCCGCGCATGCCCTCGCGCAGCGGCGAGGTGGACATCGGGGCGCTCATTGCGTGCTCCAGCGGTTCGTGAGCTTGAAGTACAGCCAGGACAGGATCGCGAGCACGATCGCCAGCAGCACCGATACCGCGGTGGCCTCGCCGTAGTCCCCGCCCAGGCTGTTGCGGAACGCCTTGTCGTAGATGTACAGCAGGATCGTCTTGGTCGCCCCCGCCGGTCCGCCGCCGGTGAAGAGGAACGGCTCGAGGAACACCTGCGCGGTGGCGATGACCTGCAGGATCAGCATGATGAAGAGAATGCCGCGCAGCTGCGGCAGCGTGACGTGCCACACTTTGCGCCAGATGCCCGCGCCGTCCACCTCGGCCGCGTCGTACAGCTCCGGCGGCACCGACAGCAGCGCGGCGAGGTAGATGATGATCGAGCCGCCGGCCGCCGCCCAGGTCGCCTCGAGGACGAGCGACGGCATCGCCTGCACCGCAGACGAGATCCACGGCTGCGGCGGGATGCCGAACCACCCCAGTACGGTGTTGAAGACGCCCGAGGGATCGGCGCTGTAGAAGAACTTCCACAGCAGCACCGCGACCACCGGCGGGATGACCACCGGCAGGTAGGCGAGCGCCGAGTACAGTCCCTTGCCCCGCCGCACCTCGCTCATGAGCACCGCCATGAATAGGGGCAGCGGGAACCCGAAGAGGAGCGCCAGCACCGCGAAGTAGACGGTGTTGATCACTGCCCGCCCGAGCTGCGGATCGGTGATGACGGCGATGTAGTTGTCGAGCCCGACCCACTCCGAGACGATGAGGTTCGTCTTCTGCAGGCTCATCAGCACCGACTGCACGATCGGCGACCACGAGAAGAAGAAGAACACGAACACCATCGGCAGCACGAACAGGAGGTTCGCCAGTCCGCCCCCGCGGTACCACGTGAGCGGGGTGCGTCGCGTCCTGCGCCGAGCCGGCGGTACGGCGCGTGGGGACGCCGCCGCGGCTGCGGGACGCTCCGGGAGGGTCGCGGTCATCGTTGCCTTCTGCTGTGTGGTGGGTGCTCGGTCCGCCGAGCGAGACGAGACATCATGTCGGGGATGCCGCGACCCTGCGCCTGCGAGGCACGGGGCCGCGGCATCCGCTCATCTGCTACTCGTCGAGCAGCGCCTGGGCGTCGGTCTGGGCCTGCGCGAGGAGGGCGTCGATGTCGGCGTTCTCGTCGGTGAGGACCGTCTGGACGACCGTGTCGAGGAGAGCGTAGACCTCCTGGGTCTGCTGCTTCGGCTCGCCGACGGGCGTCTGCTCCCAGATGTTGTCGGTGAAGGCCGTCATCTGGTCGCGCGGCACGTTGATGTACGGCTCGATCCAGGTGAGCGACTCCTCGTACAACTCGCGGCTGAGCACCGGCAGCAGCGGCGTGCCGACGGCCTGGTCGGACTCGGCGAGCGTCTTGGCGTCGACCACTGCGGCGTCCTCGTCCATCAGCTTCTGCATGTAGTACCAGTCGATCCAGGTGACCGCGGCTTCCTTGGTCCTGTCATCGACGGTGGGGCTGATGACGGCGATGTCGCCGCCCCCGAGCGTGCCGGGGTCGTCGCCCTCGATGGGCACGACGCCCAGCCCGTAGATGGCCGGGTCGAGACCGAAGTCGCGCACCAGGGCGGTGTAGACGTCGGAGCCCGAGGTATACATGCCGATGTTGCCGGCGGCGAACTCCTGGTTGATGGTGCCCCAGTCGAGATCGACCTTTGCGCCGAACGAGTCGTCCTCCCACTTCAGGTCGTGCAGGAACTGCAGCGCGGCCTTCGTCGCGTCGTTGTCGATCGTCGACTCGGCGGACCCGTCCTGGTTGTCGACCTGGGTGCGTCCGCCGCGCGCGACGGTCTGCGCGGTCAGCTGCCAGCCGCCGGTGTTGTTGATGGCCATCTGCGCGTAGCCGGCCTTGCCGGTGGCGTCGTGGATCTGCTGGGCGTACTCGCGCACCTCATCCCACGTGGTCGGCGGCTGGTCCGGGTCGAGCCCCGCCTGCTCGAACAGGTCGCGGTTGTAGTGCAGCCCCATGGCGTACGCCTGGCGCGGGAACCCGAAGATGTTGCCGTCGGCATCCTTGACGCCGTCGAGGATGATCGGGTTGAAGTTGTCTTCGTAGCCGAGCTCCTCGACCTCGGCGGTGACGTCCATGAGCTGCCCGTTCTCGAGGAGCGTCTTGGAGTCCGTGAACGGCACGGTGAAGACGTCGGGAAGGCTGCCGCCGGCGAGCTGCACGGCGAACGTCGGGCCCTCCCACTCGTACTCGACCCCGATGATGTCGATGTCGGGGTGCTCCTTCTCGAACTGCTTCTCCTGGTCGGCGAACGCCGTGTAGGCGGCTTCGTCGGCACCCGGCGGGAACGTCGCGACGCGCAGCTCTACCTTGCCGTCGTTGCTGTCGTCGCCGCCGGGCGCCGAGCAGCCGACGAGCGCGCCGACGGTCGCCAGAGCGGCGACGCCGGCGAGCAGGACCCTTGCTGGTGACTTCATCGTCTTTCCTTTCTGGGGGGAGCCCCGCGTCAGCCTCTCGGCGCGGACTGCTCCGTGGTGATGGTGGTGCGTGAGGGATCGGAGGCGGATGCTCTGGGCGCAAGCCGCAGCCATGCGGCGGCGTTGCCCGGCAGCCGTCCTGCCTGAAGCGGGCCGCTCGAGAGGAGCAGGCTCGTGCCGGAGGGCAGTTCGACCGGGTCGTCGCCCGTGTTGACGACGCACGCGAAGCCGTCGCCTCGGCGGAAGGCCAGGATGTCGGCTGCGGTACTCGAGCCGTGTCCAGCGATGGCCGGGACGGCGTCGTCCCACCACTCGAGGGGACCATCGCCGAGCTCGGGAAGCTCCCGCCGCAGTCGCAGCGCGTCGCGGTACAGGTTGAGGGTCGACGCGGGGTCGGCGTCCTGCGCTGCGACGGTGAGGGAGCTCCAGCCCTGCGGCTGGGGCAGCCAGGCGCGTGCGTCGCCGAAGCTGAAGCCGAACGGCGCGCGCTCGCCGGCCCACGGCAGCGGTACGCGGCATCCGTCTCGTCCGGGATCCGTCCCGCCGGAGCGGAAGTGCATCGGGTCCTCGATGAGCTCCAGGGGCAGGTCCTCGACCTCGGGCAGCCCGAGTTCGTCGCCCTGGTAGATGTACAGGCTCCCCGGAAGGGCAGCGACGAGCAGAGCCGCCGCGCGGGCGCGGTGGAGGCCGAGCTCGGGATCGGTGGGGACGCCGAACCGCTTCTTGAGAAACGCGAACGCCGTGTCTTCACGCCCGTAGCGGGTGACCGGACGCGTGACGTCGTGGTTGCTGAGCACCCACGTGCTCGGCGCGCCGACGGGCGCGTGCGCGGCGAGTGTCGCGGTGATGGATTCCCGGAAGGATGCCGCTCCCCACGGTCGCGCGAGGAAGTCGAAGTTGAACGCGGTGTGCATCTCGTCGGGACGCAGGTAGTTGGTGAACCGCACGATATCGGCCACCCAGATCTCGCCGACGAGCACCCGCGTGCCCGGATAGGAGTCGGCGATCTGACGCCATGACCGATAGACATCGTGCAGTTCGTCGCGGTCCTCGGTCGGGTGCTGCCCCGGCCCCTTCTTGTCGCCGACCTCCGGAAGCTCGGGGTCCTTGATGAGCAGCGCTGCCGAGTCGATGCGCACACCGGCGACACCGCGGTCGAACCAGAACCTCAGGATCTCCTCGTGTTCGCGGCGCACGTCGGGGTGATTCCAGTTCAGGTCCGGCTGCTCAGGCGTGAACATGTGGAGGTACCACTCCCCCGGCGTGCCGTCCGGATTGGTCGTGCGGGTCCACGTCTCGCCCTGGAAGCTCGACACCCAGCGCGTGGGGATCTCGTCGCCGTTCTCACCCTTGCCCGGGTGGAACCAGAAGCGCTCGCGCTCGGGGCTGCCTGGACCTGCGGCGAGTGCCGCCTGGAACCACGGGTGCTGATCCGAGATGTGGTTCGGCACCACGTCGATGATCGTGCGGATGCCGAGGGCCAGCGCCTCCTGGATCAGCAGCTCCGCCTCGTCGAGCGTGCCGAACCGGGGGTCGATGTCGCGGTAGTCCTGCACGTCGTAGCCGCCGTCGGCCAGCGGGCTCGGGTACCACGGGTTGAACCAGAGGGCGTCGACGCCGAGGTCCTTGAGGTAGCCGAGACGGGCACGCACACCCGCGAGATCGCCCGTGCCGTCGCCGTTCCCGTCCGCGAAGCTGCGGACGTAGACCTGGTAGATGACGGCCGACCGCCACCACAGCGGGTTGTCGCTCGCGGGAACGGCTCGTTCGCCGCGGGTGAGGACCTCGGTGTCCACGTGACTCCTCGTCGTCGATGGAAGGACTCGATGCGACGAATGTATTCGTGGTGCTCGTCCTTTGCAACTCTTCTACAGAATCGCGCAAGATCACGATTTTGCATCAGGGCGCGTGAAGGAGGTTCCTGCGGAGCGCGATCTTCCGCCCGCGCGTGCTGCGGCCGGGAACACCCCAGCGCAGGGGAAAGGGGGAAGGAGGGACGCTCAGCGCGAGGTGTCGGCGGCCGGACCGGTGGAGGACCGCAGCACGAGCTCGGGCTCGAACAGCAGCTCGTCGCCGGGCTCGGTCGTTCCCGCGATCTGCGAGAGCAGCAGCTCGATGACGGTGCGTCCCATCGACTCGATGGGCTGGCGCACGGTGGTCAGCGGCGGTTCGGTGCAGCTCATGAGGAAGGAGTCGTCGAACCCGACGACGCTGACGTCGTCGGGCACCCGCAGGCCGTGCCGCCGTGCGGCGCGCACGGCGCCGAGGGCGAGCGGGTCGCTGGCGCACACGATGGCGGTCGCTCCGGCCGCGAAGAGCCGGGATGCCCCGGCCTGGCCGGACTCGAGCGAGTACAGGCCCCGGACCACGAGGGAGTCCGCGAGTGGTGAACCCAGGCGCTCCAGCAGTGGGCGCGCGGCGGCGAGCTTGCGCTGCGAGGGGATGTGGTCGAGCGGCCCGAGAAGCAGGCCGATTCGGCGGTGGCCGAGCTGATGCAGGTGCTGGATGGCCTGCTCCGCGGCTGCGCCGTCGTCCGTCGAGACGGTGGCGAAGTCGAGGGCGTCGATGCGCGCGTTCACCAGCACGGTCGGCAGGTGCACCTGCCGGAGCCTCTCGTAGTGCTCGTGCGCGGCATCCGCCTGGCTGTAATTGCCGCCGAGGAAGATCACGCCCGACACCTGCTGCTGCAGCAGCAGGTCGACGTAGTCCGACTCGGTGATGCCCCCGGCGTTCTGGGTGCACAGCAGCGGCGTGTAGCCATTCTGCGTCAGGCCACCGCCGATGATCTCTGCGAGCGCGGGGAATATCGGGTTCTGCAGCTCGGGCAGCACGAGTCCGACCAGACGCGCCCGCTCACCGCGGAGCTTGGTGGGCCGCTCGTACCCGAGCACGTCGAGCGCGGTGAGCACGGCCTGGCGCGTGGCCTCCGACACCCCGGGCTTGTCGTTGAGCACGCGACTGACGGTGGCTTCGCTGACCCCCACCTTGCGCGCCACTTCGGCGAGACGCTTCGACATGCGCTCAGTGTACGCAAGAACTTGCAGGATCGCGCAAGTGTGCGCAAGCGGCGCATGCCGATCGTCGCCGACCTGTCAAGACCGGTCCGGCAACCTGGTCGCGCGGCAGGATGGGCCCATGCCCGGTCCCTCGGTCGTGTGGTTCCGTGACGACCTCCGCCTCGCCGACAACCCCGCGCTGCGAGCGGCCCTCGACCGGGATGAGCCGGTGATCGGGCTCTACGTGCTCGACGAGGAGAGCTCCGGCATCCGCCCGCTCGGCGAGGCGGCGCGCTGGTGGCTGCACCACTCACTCACCTCCCTCGGTGAACGGCTGCGCGAGCGCGGCGGCGCCCTGGTGCTGCGGCGCGGCCCGGCCGATCGGGTGGTGCGCGAGACGGTGTCGGATGCCGCGGCCGGCGCGGTCTTCTGGAACCGGCGCTACGGCGGGCCCGAGCGCGAGGCCGATGCCGGCCTCAAGTCCGCGCTCCGCGCCGACAGCGTCGAGGTCTCATCGTTCGCGGCCTCGCTGCTGTTCGAGCCGTGGACGGTGCGCACCGGCGCCGGGACCCCGTTCTCGGTGTTCACACCCTTCTGGCGCGCGTGCCTCGCTCTCCCCGCACCGCGCGCGCCGCTCGCCGAACCGCGGGAGATCGCCGGGCCGGGCCGAACTCCGGCATCGGACTCGCTCGGCGATTGGGCGCTGCTGCCCACCCGGCCGGACTGGGCGGGCGGACTGCGCGAGACGTGGGAGCCGGGTGAGCCGGCCGCGCGTCGGCGGCTGCAGGAGTTCCTGCGCGACGACCTCGCCCAGTACGACCGCGCCCGGGACGAGCCCGGCGCCGGCGCGACCTCGCTGCTCTCACCGCGCCTGCGCTGGGGCGAGCTCAGCCCGCACACCGTGTGGCACGAGACCGTCGAAGCGGGTGCAGGAGGCAGGTTCCTCTCCGAACTCGGGTGGCGCGAGTTCGCGTGGCACGTCCTCTTCCACCACCCCGATCTCGCGAGGCGCAACCTGCGGCCCGAGTTCGACGCTTTCCCGTGGCCTCGGCTGCAGCCCACCCACCTCGACGCCTGGCAGCGGGGCCGCACCGGAGTCGCGCTCGTCGACGCCGGCATGAAGCAGCTCTGGCACACGGGCTACATGCACAACCGCGTGCGGATGGTGGCGGCATCCTTCCTCGTCAAGAACCTGCTCATCGACTGGCGGCGCGGCGAGGAGTGGTTCTGGGACACGCTCGTCGACGCGGACGCCGCCAACAACCCGTTCAACTGGCAGTGGGTGGCGGGGTCGGGCGCCGACGCGGCGCCGTACTTCCGCATCTTCAACCCCCAGCTGCAGGCAAGGAAGTTCGATCCCGATGGGCACTACGTGCGCGAGTGGGCACCCGAGCATCTCGGAGAGGACTCGCCCGAGCCCATCGTCGACCTCGGCGAGACACGGAAGGCTGCGCTCGACGCGTACGAGCACGTCAAGCGCGCCGCGCGCGACTGACCGGCCCGCCGCGATCACTACCAGGCGTACGCTTCGGGCGCCTGACCGCCGGGGCCGGGGAACAGCTCGTCGAGCGCCGTCAGGTCGTCGTCGCTGAGCCGGATGTCGAGCGCCGACACCGCGGATTCCAGCTGCTCGACGGTGCGCGGGCCGATGATCGGCCCTGTGACACCCGGCTGGTGCAGCAGCCACGCGAGCCCGAGGGCCGACGGCGCCCAGCCGCGCTCGCGGGCGAAGCGCTCGTAGGCGGCGAGCTGGTCAACGCGCTCCTCGCGCTGGGACGCGACGCGGGCCGTGGCCGACCGTGCGTTGGCATCCGAGGATCCGCCGCTGAGCAGCCCGCCCGCCAGCGGCGACCACGGCAGGATGCCCAGGCCGTAGTTCTGCGCCGCGGGGATGACCTCGAGCTCGATGGAGCGCTGCACGAGGTTGTACAGCGACTGCTCGCTGACCAGCCCCAGGAAGTTGCGGTGCTTCGCGATCTCGTTCGCCTGCGCGATGTTCCACGCCGCGAAGTTCGAGCTGCCGGTGTAGACGACCTCGCCGCGCGCCACCAGCACCTCCATGGCCTGCCAGAGCTCGGGCCACGAGATGTGCCGGTCGATGTGATGGAACTGGTAGAGGTCGATGCGATCGGTCTGCAGCCGGCGCAGCGACCCGATGGCCTCCCGGCGCACCTGCCACGCCGACGCGCCGCGCGCGTTCACGACGTCGCCGTCGGGCGTGGGATCGACCATCGGCGAGTGCACCTTCGTCGCCAGGACGATGTCGTCGCGCACGCCGGGGCGGGCGGCGAACCACCGGCCGATGATCTCCTCGGTGGTGCCGCGGCCGCCTGCGCCGCCGTAGCCGTTCGCGGTGTCGAAGAAGTTCACGCCGAGCTCCAGCGCGCGGTCCATGATCGCGAAGGCGTCCTCTTCCGAGGTGCGGTCGCCGAAGTTCATCGTGCCGAGCACGATCCGCGAGACGGAGGTGCCGGTTCGTCCGAGATGCACGTAGTCCATCCCGACATCGTCACACGGCTCCCCGGGCGCCGGGGCGGCTTGCCGAAAACGTTTCCCGGATGTCCTCCCGTGTCGAGGCGCGGAATGCGTGCGGCCCGTACCCGGTTGCCGCCCGTCATGACAACGATCGGAATAATCGGTGCAGGACACATCGGCAGCGCGCTCGCACGCGCCTTCTCGGGACTCGGGTACGACGTCGTGATCGCCAACTCGCGCGGACCCGAGAGTCTGGCCGGCCTGGTCGCCGAGCTCGGACCGAAGGTCACCGCCGCGACCGCCGCCGACGCGGCCGACGCCGGCGACATCGCCGTGGTGACCGTCCCGCTCAAGGCCCTGAAGGATCTGCCGGTCGAGGCGCTCGCCGGCAAGATCGTGCTCGACACCATCAACTACTACTTCGAGCGCGACGGCCACATCGACGCCCTCGACCGCGGCGAGGCCACCACATCCGGACTGGTGCAGGCGCACCTGCCCGCCTCGAAGGTGGTGAAGGCGTTCAACCAGATCCTCGCGTCCGAGATCAACACGACCGGTCTGCCGGCGGGCGATCCCGACCGCCGCGCCCTCGGCACCGCGAGTGACCACGATGATGCCGTCGAGCTCGTGACGGGCGTCTACGACGCCCTCGGGTTCGACACGGTCAGCGCCGGACCGCTCAGCGAGTCATGGCGCCTGGAGCGCGACCGGCCCGCGTACACGGCGCGCCAGACCGCCGCCGAGCTGCGTGAGAACATCGCGAAGGGCAACCGCCTCCCCTGACCGAGCACCGCGTCATCGGGCCGGATCCCGCGAGATCCGGCCCGATCCGGAATGCGGATGCCGGGGCCGGCGGTTGCAGTCGAGGATGAGCACTGCAGTCCCCGCCCCGGCCACGCCTGACTTCGCCCTCTCCGTCCTCGACCTCGTCCCGGTGCGCACCGGCCAGACGAGCGCGCAGGCGGTCGCGGCATCCCTCTCCCTGGTCGACGCCGCCGACCGGCTGGGCTACCGCCGCTACTGGTTCGCCGAACACCACAACATGCCCGCCGTCGCCTCGACCACGCCGCCGGTGCTGGCGGCGGCCGCGGCGGCACGGACCTCGCGGATCCGCCTCGGCTCCGGCGGCGTGATGCTGCCGAACCACTCGCCGCTCGTGGTCGCCGAGCAGTTCGCGGCGCTCGAGGCACTCGCCCCCGGTCGCATCGACCTGGGCCTCGGTCGCGCGCCCGGGTCCGACCCGGTCATCACCCAGCTGCTGCGCCAGAGCGGCACCACGAGCGACGTCGAGCGCTTCCCCGACCACGTGCGCGACATCCTCTCCCTCGTCGCTCCCGACGGCGCCTCCCTGCGCTTCACGTCGGGCGGCACGTACGACGTGCACGCGACGCCGGCCGCCACCACGACGCCGGAGGTGTGGCTGCTCGGCTCGAGCGACTACTCGGCGCAGCTCGCGGCATCCCTCGGCCTGCCGTACGTCTTCGCGAACCACTTCTCGGGAGAGGGCCTCGAGCGGGCGCTCGAGCTCTACCGCACGGCGTTCGTGGCATCCGAGACGCTCGCCGCCCCGCGGACGTTCCTGACCGCGAACGTCCTCGTCGCGCCGACGGACGACGAGGCGGAGGCGCGCGTGCTGCCGAACCTGCGCATGACCGCCCGCCTGCGCACGAACCGGCCGCTCGTGGCCCTCGAGACCGTCGAGGCCTCGATCGCCGACGCCGCCGAGTTCGCCGGTCTCGGCGACACGTTCATGGCGTCGGCACGTGCGAAGTGGTTCGTCGGCACTGCGCCGGCCGTGGCATCCGACCTCCGCGCCTTCGCCTCCCGGCACGGCGTCGACGAGGTCATGATCTCGCCGATCGCCGGTTCGTACGAGAACGAGCCGATGGATGCCGCCCCCGGCCGCCTGCAGACGCTCGAGCTGCTCGCCGCCGAGCTCGGCCTCGCGTCCTGACGCCGGAGGTGAGCCCGCCGGCGAACCCGACGCCGCGGGTAAGCGCGCCGGAGGAGATTCCCGCGCAGCAGGCCACCGCACTCAGCCCCAGGACCGAGCGCCGACCTACCAGGCCAGCAGTTTGTGCGGCGTGACCTCGATGACCACCGAGTAACGCTCCGCCATCGTCGCGGTCGTGAGGCCGAGCCGCTGCAGCCACGCGTCGTACTTCGCCGCGTAGGCGTCTCCGATCCGCTCGACCCAGCCGCGCGACGGCTCCGGCGAGATCGCGGCCGTACCGCGCAGGACGGTGAGCTGCTCGCCGTCGGCACCGGCTTCCAGGTGCAGGAGGACGCGGTCGTTCGCGCGGAGGTTGCGCACCTTCGCCGTCTCGGGCTCGCTCATGATCAGCGCGCGCCCGTCGCGCCACAGGAACCAGATAGGCACGGCGTGGGGGTAGCCGTCACGGCCGATCGTGCCGAACCAGGCGACCTGCTCGATCTCGAGGCGCCGGAGCGCGCGGGCGTGGATCTCGTTCGCGGGGTCGAAGGCGAACGCCTCGGCGGTCATTCCTGCACCTCGGGCTCCCCCGAGATGAGCCCGCGCAGCCAGTCGCGGGCCTCGACGAACACGTCGTCGGCGTACCGCTCCGGGTAGCGGACGACGGCGCGGTCGGCCCGCGGGTACGAGCCGAGGAAGGTCACGCGCGGGCTGAAGCGGCGCAGGCCCAGGAGGGCGTCGGCCATCCGCTCGTCCTCCAGGTGCCCATCGGCGTCGACGACGAAGCGGTACCGGCCCAGCTCGTCGCCGATCGGCCGGGACGCGAGCAGCGACAGGTTGATGCCCCGGGTGGCGAACTGCTCGAGCATTTCGAGCAGGGCACCGGGGTGGTCGTCGGGCAGCTCGACGATGAGCGAGGTCTTGTCGGCGCCGGTCGGGGGCGGCGGCACGACCGTGCGGCTGACGAGCACGAAGCGGGTGACGGCGTTCGGGTTGTCGCCGATGTTCGAGGCGAGCAGCTCGAGCTCGTGGTGCTCGAGGATGCCGGGCGGTGCGATCGCGGCATCCGCATCGCTCGATCCGTCGAGGAGGCCCATCGCGCTGGCGACGTTGCTGGCCGCCGGCACGTGGGCGTGGGCGGGGAGGCTCCCCGAGAGCCACTGCAGGCACTGGGCGTAGGCCACCGGATGCGCCGCGATGAGCGACACGTCCTCGAGCCGCGCGCCCGGTCGCCCGACCAAGACGAACTCGACGGGCACGAGGTACTCCCCTACGATGCGGAGCCCGGGCACGGTCGCGAGGGCGTCCTGCGCCGTCGACACCCCGCCGTCGACGGAGTTCTCGATGGCGATCATCGCGGCATCCGATCGACCTTCGACGACGTCTGCGAGCGCTTCGCCGACGTTGCGGACCGACCTCCACTCGTGGCCGCGCGCCTCGGGCACCTGCGCGAGCGCCGCCTCGGTGAACGTGCCCGCGGGCCCGAGATAGCTGTACGTGCGGCGGGTGGGAACGGATGCCTCGGCGGAGGCGACCTCGGAAGTCACGCGTGCCAGCCTAGCCGCGCACCAGCGCCTCTCGACCGTGGGCCCACCGAGCCTGCGTCGCACGATTCCGGCCGTTCCCGCCCATTCGGAGGAGTTGCGGCACCGTCCTCGGGCGACACGACGATGCGCGGCACGGCGATGGCAGGCAGACTGGGACGCATGAGTCGCGCAGGACAGCCCGCCGAAGCATCCGACCTCATCGACATCGATGAGGTGATCTCCGCCTATTACGACATCACCCCGGATCCGGGCGTGCCCGAGCAGCGCGTGGTGTTCGGCACCAGCGGCCACCGCGGCTCTTCGCTGTCGGCCAGCTTCAACGAGACCCACATCCTCGCCACGACACAGGCGATCGTCGACTACCGCCGGTCGCAGGGCATCGAGGGGCCCCTGTTCCTCGGTCGCGACACCCACGGCCTGTCGCTTCCGGCCGAGCGCAGCGCCATCGAGGTGCTCGTCGCCAACGGCGTCGACGTGCGAGTGGACGCCCGCGACTCCTGGGTGCCGACGCCGGCGCTCAGCCACGCGATCCTCACGTACAACCGCGGGAAGGATGCCGCCGATCCGAGCCGCTCCGACGGCATCGTGGTGACCCCGAGCCACAACCCGCCGCGCGACGGCGGCTTCAAGTACAACCCGCCGAACGGCGGCCCGGCCGACACCGACGCCACCGGCTGGATCGCCGACCGGGCGAACGAGCTCATCGCCGCGCACCTGGAGGGCGTGGCGCGCACGCCGTTCCGCGACATCGACGCCGACACGCTCGGCGAGTACGACTTCCGAGACGCCTACGTGCGCGACCTCTCGAACATCATCGACGTCGAGGCGATCCGCCGCGCGGGCGTGCGCATCGGCGCGGACCCCCTCGGCGGCGCCTCCGTCGAGTACTGGGCGCTCATTGCAGAGGTGCACGGGCTCGACCTCACCGTCGTGAACCCGGACGTCGACCCGACGTGGCGGTTCATGACGCTGGACTGGGACGAGAAGATCCGCATGGACCCGTCGTCGCCGTCGGCGATGGCCGGCCTCATCGGCCGTCGCGACGAGTACGACATCCTGACCGGCAACGACGCGGACGCCGATCGTCACGGGATCGTGACGCCCGATGCGGGGCTGATGAACCCCAACCACTACCTGGCCGTCGCGATCGACTACCTGTACTCCCACCGCCCGGAATGGCCCGCGGATGCCGCGATCGGCAAGACGCTCGTGAGCTCGATGATCATCGACCGCGTGGCCGAGTCCCTGGGGCGTCGGCTGCTGGAGGTTCCGGTGGGCTTCAAGTGGTTCGTCCCCGGTCTCCTCGACGGATCCGTCGCGTTCGGGGGCGAGGAGTCGGCGGGCGCGTCGTTCCTGCGCCGCGACGGGAGCGTCTGGACCACTGACAAGGACGGCATCCTGCTGTGCCTGCTGGCCGCCGAGATCCTCGCGGTGACCGGCAAGACCCCCTCGCAGCGCTACACGGAGCTCGAGGCCGAGTTCGGCGCCTCGGCGTACCAGCGCGTCGACGCCCCGGCATCCCCCGCCCAGAAGGCCGCCCTCGGAAAGCTGGCGCCCGAGGCGGTCACCGCGACCGAGCTCGCCGGCGAGCCGATCACCGCGAAGCTGTCGCACGCGCCCGGCAACGGGGCGGCGATCGGCGGACTCAAGGTGCAGACCGAGCACGCGTGGTTCGCCGCTCGCCCGTCGGGCACCGAGGACGTCTACAAGCTCTACGCCGAGTCGCTCCGCGGTCCCGAGCACCTGGCACAGGTGCAGGCCGAGGCCCGCGAGGTGGTGTCGCAGGCGCTCGCCGGCGCCTGACCCGCGCGAGTCGGCAACGTTCACCGGCGCCTGACGCTTTCCGCCGACGGGCCCTCGGGACGGACGGCCGGGGCGCGGAGTCACACTCCCGCCTTCCCTGCACACAGAATCGCCCGAACCCACGCGAGGGACGCATGGGTTCGGGCGACGGTCTGTCGTCCGCGGGTGCTCGGCGGCGAGGCCGGGCGACCCGGTGCGGTCAGGACCGCGTCACGCCGCGGCGACGCGTGATCAGCACGTAAAGGCCGAGCACGATGATCGCGCCGAGGATGGAACCGATGATGCCGGCCGGCTGCAGGAAGCCGCCGTTGGGGTCGCTGCCGAAGATCAGGAAGCCCAGGAAGCCGCCGACGAACGAGCCGACGATTCCGAGGACGATCGTCAACAGAATGCCCATGCTCTGCTTGCCGGGGATGACGGCGCGAGCGATGAGGCCGGCGATGAGGCCGATGATGATGAGGCCCAGAATTGTCCAGAGCATGATCTCTCCTTTGTCTCGTGGACACCGCGGGGGGTGCGGTGTCTCCTGTGAGATGTCGAAGACGCTACCGCTCCCCGGGCGGGAGCGCCCGGAAACCGGTGCCCCTTGACACGGGGCCTGAGCGAGCGGGAAAATCGCGCGTCCGCTCGCGTGGGGAAGCGTTTTCCGTCCCGATGCGCCACAATGAGACCGTGCCCGATCTGACGCTCCGCCTCGACGACACCGACCTGACCGTGACCGTCCTCACGGCCCTTCCACTCGCCGCCGGCGCGTCGAGCGGAGCCTCCGGCCGCGTGGGTCCGGCCGGCGTCGACATCGCGCGGTACGCCTTCGACCCGGGCGGCGCGCCCTCGGAAGGACCCAAGCCCTTCCTGCATCCGGTGCGTGCGCTCGACGGTGCTCCGCTCACGGCGTACCGCCCCTGGGACCACCGCTGGCACAAGGGCCTGCAGATGACGTGGACCCACGTGTCGGGCGAGAACTTCTGGGGCGGCAACACGTACCGCCCCGGCACCGGCGACTATGCCCTGCTCGACAACGTCGGCCGCATGCGCCACGACGGCTTCACGGAGATGACGGATGCCGGCGCCGAGGTGTCGTTCACCGAGCAGCTCACCTGGATCACGCAGGGCGGTGAGGAGTGGGTCGCCGAGGCCCGGACGCACCGCTTCCACGGCGTCGACGCCGAGCGCGGCCTGTGGCTGCTGGACTTCTCGACGACGCTCCGCAACATCGCCGGCCGCGACCTCGAGTTCGGCAGCCCGACCACGCAGGGCCGCCCGAACGCGGGCTACACGGGGTTCGTCATCCGGATGCCGCGCGCCTGGACCGGCGGTCGCGTGCTGGCCGACGGCCTGCCCGACGACGCCGGCGCGGACGCCGTCATGGGTCTCGACGCCTCGTGGGTCGCGCTGTCGGGCGAGCACGACGAGTCCGACGGCGGCGGCACGGTGCTCGCGTTCGCGGGTTCGTCGAGCGGTTGCCCCGCGATCCGCTGGTTCGTGCGCAGCGAGCCGTTCCCGATCCTCGCGCCCTCCCCCTCGTTCGACGAGCACATCGTGCTCGCGCCCGGAGCCGAGCTCTCGCTCGCGCACCGGCACGTCTTCGGCGACCGCATCTGGACTCCCGACGAGACCCGCGCCCTCGCGGCCGAGCTCGCGCCCTGAGCACGTCGTCTCGCCGGCGCTCAGCGTGCCGCACGCCCGACAGGTCGACCGCGCTTCCGCAGGAGCTTCGAGTGCCGGGTCTCCTGTGGAAGGCCGGTTGACCTGTTGAGGAGAGGGGCGACGCCTCGTCTCGCCGGCGCTGCTCGCTCCGCGTCGCAACCCCGGGAGTCGCGAAAGGGCAGATCTCCGCGCGCGCCGTGTGCGGAAATCCACCCTTTCGCGATTCCGGTCAGCGTGCGGTGACCTCGAGCTTGTCGCGGACGGGGAGGTCCCAGGCCGAGGGACCTGCCGCGACGACGTAGGACCCCGGCTGCACCCGGAGCGCGCCGACGTGGAGCCAGTCCTCGACCGCTCCCGGCAGACGCACGTCGTCATCCCAGACCGCGAGGCGGTCGGGCGAGAACGACAGCTCGACGTCGCGGACCTCGCCGGGGGCGAGCCGCACGCGGCGGTACGCGACGAGCAACCGGCGCGGCGTCGCGATCGCGAAGCCGCCGGCCGGCAGCGCGTACAGCTGCACGAGCTCCTCCGCATCGCGGTCGCCGGTGTTGCGCACCCGAACCACCGCCCGGACGACGGGTTCATTCGTGCGCGGCGCGAAGCCGGAGTGACGGTGCGTCGGCGCCGGCGCCGCAACGGACGCGGCCTCGGTCAGCGTCACCGACTCGTACGCGACCGGCGCGTACGTGAGGCCGTGACCGAAGGCGAAGGCCGGCGCGCCGGCCTGATGCCGGTACGTCGCACCCTGCCGCAGCGTGTCGTAGTCGAACAGATCGCCCGCCTGCTCCTCGGTGGCGGGCCAGCTCTGCGACAGGCGGCCGGACGGCTCGCGATCGCCCGAGAGCACGTCGATGACGCCGTGCCCGAGCTCCTGACCGCCGTGACTCGACCACACGACGGTGGCGGCGTCCACATCGTCCAGCACGTAGGGGTAGCTCGACACGACCGTCAGCACCGCGTGCGGGTTCGCCTCGCGTGCCGCGCGCCACACTTCTGCGGCCGCGGCGGGCAGCCGCAGGTGCGGGCGGTCCTCGGTCTCGCGCCCCGCGAGGTGCGGGTCGTTGCCCACCGCGACGATGACGGCGTCCGCTCGCGCGGCCGCCTCGGCGACCGCGGTTGCGCCCGAGCGCACGACGCGCACGCCGAACCGCTCGGCGTTCTCGAGGGTCACCGCCTCGGCCGCGAGCAGCCCGGAGTCGCGGAAGGTACGCACCCAGCGGCCCGTGCCGAGGTGCAGCAGCGACCAGGTGCCGTCGGCGTGCACGTGTGCGCGGAAGCTCTCCTGCACGATCCACCCGCCGACGCGGGCGGCGTCGGCGCGCATCGGCCAGGAGCCGCCGGTGACGAGCAGCCCGCTCGCGTGGGAGCGGAGGGTGAGGATGCCGTCGCCCCAGTCCGTGACGTCGAACAGCGCGTCGTCGCCGGCGGAGTCGGAGGAAGCCTCGACGACCGAGCCGTCCGCGGCGGCGACGACGTAGCGGCCGTTCGACGCGGCGCGCAGGGCCACCGTGTCGGCGCCGGTCACGACCTCCGCCGCGCCGAAGCGCTCGGCCGCCGCCGCGCCGATGCCCACCGAGTACGGCGGCGTGCCGGCGTACCAGTCGGTGAGCACGAGGTCGGCGAGCGGTCCGACGACCGCGACCTTCGCGGCATCCGAGAGTGGCAGCACTCCGTCGTCGTTCCGCAGCACGACGACGGAGCGCGCCACCGTCTCTCGGGCGAGCGTCCGCGCCTCCGGCGCGTCGATCGCCTCGACGCCGATGCCCGCGTACGGGTCGTCGGCGCCGTCGAACTCACCGGTGCGGATGCGCAGCTCGAGCAGTCGCACCACCGCCCGGTCGATGTCGTCGGTGGTGAGGAGCCCGGCCTCGAGAGCCTCGCGCAGGTAGCCGATGGTCGGCGCCGCGTTCGTCTCGTTGTCGGTGAACGAGTCGAGCCCCGAGCGCACCAGCGCCGCGGCGGCGTGGACGTGGTCGGGCCGCGAGCGCTGGGTGGTCACGAGGAACGTCGGCGCTCCGGCATCCGACACCACCGCAAGTGATTCGTCGGTCCATGACCGGGCCTCGGCGACGAGTTCGGGCTGCGTGTGCGCCGGGATGCCGTTGACCCGGTTGTAGGCGAGCATGATGCCGCCCGCGGCACCTGCCTCGATAGCGCCGCGGAAGGCCGGGAGCTCCTCCTCATGGAGCGTGCGCAGTGACATCTCGGACGACGTCGTGGAGCGATCCGTCTCGTTGTTGTAGGCGAGGAAGTGCTTCAGCGCCGGTACCGTGCGCCAGACCCGGGGGTGGTCGCCGCGCAGGCCCCGCGAGTACGCCGTGCCGAACACAGCGGTGACGTGGGGGTCTTCGGAATAGCCCTCCTCGTTGCGCCCCCACGCGGGGTGGCGCAGCGTGTTGACCACCGGTGCCCAGACATTGAGGCTCACGAGCGGGTTCTCGGCACGCTTGGCGCGCACCTCGATCGCGGCCACCTCGCCCACCTTCTCGACGAGGTCGGTGTCCCACGTCGCGGCGAGGCCGACGGGCTGCGGGAACACCGTCGCCCGGCCGAGCCACGCGGCGCCGTGCAGCGCCTCGCAACCGGTGTGCCAGGCGGAGAGCCCGAGTCGGTCGATCGCGGGTGCCGCCTGATGCAGCATCGCGAGGCGCTCGTCGGACGTCAGCCGGTCGAGCAGGTCGCGCGCACGCGCCTCGAGCGGCTTGTCGACCCGCCGGAACAGCGGCTGCTCCTCGGCGGGCGCGCCGGGTGCGCCGGGCGCGCCGGGTCCACCGGCGTCGGCGGTTTCGAGGGGCTGCTGCGCGGCCGTCTCGAGGTCTTCGGTCACCGTCTCACTCATCGTGAGTCCTCCTCGATCTCGATGCGGATCTCTCCTGTTGCTTCGGCCCGGACGATCCGCTCTCCCACCTGCAACGCCCACGGGGCGCGGGCGTCGTCCGACGCGGCGATGATCGTCCCTCCTTCTCGGCGCACGCGGAACGTGGTGGCACCGGAGGCGCCGATGGATCCCTTCGCGTCGTGGCCGGGCACCGTCGTGACGGCGTCGTAGCCGTCGGGCAGCTCGAAGCAGCGCAGGGTCACGCCGTCCGCCCAGTCGTAGTCGGGGCGGCTGTCGTCGGCGCCGAACGGCAGCACGGTGCCGGGACGCACGCGCAACGGCACCGAGTCGTAGCCGTGGGTCTCGGCCACCCACCGGCGGCCGTCGACGAGCGATCCGTCCAGGAGCGAGGTCCATCGCCCCTCGGGCACGTAGTACTCCACGCTGCCGTCGGCGGTGAACACCGGGGCCACGAGCAGCGACTCGCCCAGCATGTACTGGGTGTCGGCGTCGAAGCCGGAGCGGTCGCCGGGGAACTCCAGCACCATCGGACGCATCATCGGCGTGCCGTCCGTGTGCGCCTGCTCGGCCGCACCGGCCAGATACGGCATGAGCCGCATCTTCAGCTTGGTGAACTCCCGGGCGATGTCGACGGCCTCGTCGTCGAACGCCCACGGCACGCGCACCGACGAGGAGCCGTGCAGTCGCGAGTGCGACGACAGCAGGCCGAAGGCGAGCCACCGCTTGAACAGGCCCGGGTCGGGCGTGCCCTCGAACCCGCCGATGTCGTGGCTCCAGTAGCCGAAGCCCGACATCGCGAGCGACAGACCGCCGCGCAGCGACTCCGCCATCGAGAGGAAGGTGGAGTCGTTGTCGCCGCCCCAGTGCACCGGGAACTGCTGCGACCCGGCGGTCGCCGACCGCGCGAAGACGACCGCGTCGCCGACGCCGTGGTGCCGCTCGAGCGCGCGGAAGACGACCTCGTTGTAGAGCTTCGCGTAATAGTTGTGCATGCGGTGGGGGTTCGACCCGTCGTGCCACACGACGCCCTCGACCGGGATCCGCTCGCCGAAGTCGGTCTTGAACGCGTCGACGCCCTGGTCGAGCAGTCCCTGCAGCTTCGCGACGTACCAGTCCGCCGCCTCGGGGTTCGTGAAGTCCACGAGCCCCATGCCGGCCTGCCACATGTCCCACTGCCACACGCTGCCGTCGATGCGCCGGAGCAGGTAGTCCTTGTCGGCCGCTTCACGGAACAGGGCCGACCGCTGGGCGATGTAGGGGTTGATCCACACCGACACGTGGACGCCCCGCTCGTGCATCCGCGCGATCTGACCGACCGGGTCGTGGAAGGCGCGGGCGTCCCACTCGAAGTCCGTCCACTGGTACTCCCGCATCCAGAAGCAGTCGTAGTGGAAGACCGACAGCGGGATGTCGCGCTCGGCCATGCCGTCGACGAAGGCGCTCACCGTGTCTTCGTCGTAGCTGGCCGTGAAGGAGGTCGTGAGCCAGAGCCCGAACGACCAGGCCGGCACCCGCGCCGGACGCCCGGTGAGTGCGGTGTAGCGGCGCAGCACGTCCTTCGGCTCGGGGCCGGCGATGACGTAGTAGTCGAGCGACTCGCCGTCGACCGAGAACTGCACGCGCGAGTTGACCTCGCTGCCGACCTCGAACGAGACGTTGGCGGGATTGTCGACGAAGACGCCGTAGCCGCGCGACGTGACGTAGAACGGCACGTTCTTGTACGACTGCTCGCTCGACGTGCCGCCGTCGGCGTTCCACGTGTCGACGACCTGGCCGTTCTTCACGAACGCGCCGAAGCGCTCGCCGAGCCCGTAGACGCGCTCGCCCGGCTCGATGCTCAGCTGCTGGTGCACCCAGGTGGGCTGCGTGCCGCCGGCGGCCGTGCCCGCGGTGCCGGGGGTTCCGGTCGTGCCGTTCTTGCCGCTGGTGCCGGTGAAGTGCCCGATCGATCGCGGCAGCGAGCTGGTGAGCACGCGCCCGTCGCTCTCGAAGTCGACGCGCCACTGACCGGCGGACCGCGAGACCCGCGCGGCCAGCGAGCCGGAAGTGAGGACGCCGCACTGGTCGTCGATCGCGATGTCGGGCTGGAAGCCCTCCTCGCCGAACACCTCGAAGTCGGGGCCGTGGTGCACGGCGCCCGCGTGCCGCTCGACCCGCACCTTGACGACGCCGGGCGCCGGGGCCGAGAGCGTCATCGTCAGCATCGCGCGGTTGAGGGTGTCGCCCCGGTCGCGGATCACGGCGGTCGGGGCGTACACCGTCATGGTGCCGGCCGCCTCGTCGTGGCGGATGTCGTCGACCTCGACCGCGTACAGCGGGGCGAGCCCTGGCCGGGTGAGCCAGTAGCCATCGGTGAACTTCACTCTGCGTGCCTTTCGATGAGCACCATGGCGGCGCCGGGGGCGAGCGTGGCCCGCCCGTCGACGTCCGCGTCCGACAAGAGATCCCGGTGCGGCCCGGGCACCGTGAGGTGCCGCGTCGCCTGACCGTGGTTGAGAAGGAAGAGCGCGGCGCCGCGTCGCACGGCCTCGACGTCGTCGGGCAGCACGCGATCGGGCACGACGCCGGTCACGCCCGCGGCGTCGAGCGCGTCGTCGAGGACGGCGGCGAGCGCCTCGTCCGACGCGACGGCGCCCACGTACCAGGCGGTGCCGCCACCGACGGCGTAGCGCGTGATCGCGGGCGCTCCGGCGAGATGCCCCTCGCCGAAGCGGGCGAGCACGTCCGCGCCGTCGGCGCGCAGCCGCTCGCCGAGCACGGTCGCCTCGGCCGTCGCCGGACCGGTCGTCCAGGCGGCCTCGACCGTGAGCGGCGTCGGCGCATCGGGAAGCCCCACCCACTCCTCGCCGCTGACCCCGACGAGATCGCGCAGCAGCACCGGCGAACGCCCGGTGAGGATGCCTGCGTTCACGTCGGCGACCCCCGAGAACGGACCCACGACGAGGCTCGCACCGCTCTGGACTGCCGCGCGGAGGCTGGTCGCGGCATCCGTCTCGACGATGTAGGTGTGCGGCACGAGCACCACCCGGTACGCCGAGAGGTCGGCGCCGGGGCGCACCAGGTCGACGGCGATGCCGCGGCGCCACAGCGCGCGGTGCCAGCGCTGGACCTGCTCGAGGGTGTCGAGCCGCTCGGTCGGGCGGCCGGGCTCGTCGGCGGCCCAGCGCGAGGGCCAGTCGAACAGGAGCGCGACGGATGCCGCCACCCGGCCGCCGACCACCGGCCGCAGCCGCTGCAGCTCGGCGCCCAGTGCGCAGGCGCCCTCGAAGACCTCGGTGTCGGCTCCGGCATGGGGCAGGAGCGCCGAGTGGAAGCGCTCGGCGCCCGTGCGCGCCTGGCGCCACTGGAAGAAGCAGATCGCATCGGCGCCGCGCGCGACGGCCTGCAGCGAGTCCAGGCGCGCGCGGTCCCGGCTCTTGGGCAGGTTGTGCGGGCGCCACGAGGTGGCGCTGACCGCCTGCTCCATGAGCACCCAGGGGCGGCCGTCGCCGAGCGAGCGCATGAGGTCCTGCACGAGGGCGATGTCGGACGACGCGGTGGCGGCCGCGTGGTCGGGGTACTGGTCGTCGGCGACGACGTCGACGCCGCCCGCCCACTCCCACAGGTCGGTGAGCGGCTCGAACCCCATGAAGTTCGTGGTGACCGGCTGCGTCGCACCGGCGTCGCGGATCGCGTCTCGCTGCTCGGCGTAGACGCGCTGCAGCGCCCACGACGTGTAGCGGCGGAAGTCGAGCGACTGCGCGGGGTTGACGAGGTAGGGCATGCGCCGCGGCGGGACGATCTCGTCGAAGTCGCGGTAGCGCTGCGCCCACACGAGAGTGCCCCAGGCGTCGTTGAGTGCGTCGATGGTGCCGTAGCGGTCGGCCAGCCACAGCCGGAACTCGCGTGCGGCGTCGTCGCCGAAGTCGATCTGGCCGAACTCGTTGCCGACGTGCCACATGCGCACCGCGGGGTGGGTCGTGTAGCGCTCGGCCAGCGCGGTCGCGATCGACAGCGCGCGCTCGCGATAGATCCGCGAGGCCGGCGTGAACTGGTTGCGCGATCCGGCGGCGAGGCGCACGCCGTCGGCGTTCACGGGCAGCGTCTCGGGGTGCAGGATGCCGAGCCACGGCGGCGGCGACGCGGTCGGCGTAGCGAGGTCGACGGCGATGCCGTGCGCATGGAGCAGGTCGAGCACCTCGTCGAGCCAGGCGAAGTCCCGCTCCCCCGGCGACGGCTCGAGGCGTGCCCAGCTGAAGACGCCGACCGTCACGAGGTTGACGCCGGCGCGGACCATGAGCTCGACATCCTCGTCCCAGATCTCACGCGGCCACTGCTCGGGGTTGTAGTCGCCGCCGAAGCAGATGCCCAGTTCGCGGGTGAGTTCGCCGAACGTGTCGGTGCGGCGCGGGTGGGGAGTGGCGGCCATGGAGCGGAGAACCTCTTCGCTGAGTTTCGTGCGGCGGGCGGGGTGTTCGACGAGCGGAAGCCGAAGTGGGCATCGATCTTTCGAAGCGCTTCAACACCGAGACCATATACTAAGGGTGTGACGATGTCCACGCGCCGCGATGATGCGGCCACGCGCCTTCCCTCCGAGGCTCTCCACGCCCTGCGCGCGTCCGCTCCGGCCTCACGGTGGCTCGAGGCGTACCCCGTCGGCAACGGCCTGCGCGGCGCCATGTGCGCCGGACGCGCGGGAGGCGAGAAGCTCTGGCTCAACGACATCACTGCGTGGTCGGGTCACGCCGACGCCGATCCGCTCGAAGGCGTCACCGCGCGCGGAGCGGAGGCGCTCGAGGCGATCCGTGCGGCGATCGACGCGGGCGATCTCGACGCCGCCGACGCGCTGCTGCAGCGGATGCAGACGCCCTGGGTGCAGGCCTATCTGCCGCTCTGCTGGATCGACATCGACGTGCTCGCGTCCGATGAGGCAGCGGGGCCGGTGTCGCGCCGCCTCGACCTGACCACGGGCGTCGCCGCACACGAGTACCGCGCCGGCGGCGTCGATGTGCGCCACCGCACCTGGGCGGATCTCGTGACCGGGGCGATCATGCACGAGATCACCGCGAGCGAGCCCGTGCAGGTGAACGTGGAGGTGGGATCGCTGCTGCGCCCGCGCTCCGGCGCCGGTCCTTCCGGCAGCGCCCTCACCACGCAGTGGTGGCTTCCGATCGACGTCGCGCCCGGCCACGAGCAGCCGGCCGAGCCGGTCCGATACGACGAGCGGATCGGACGCCACGGTGCGGTCGTCGTGCGCTCCTTCGGCTCCGCCGAGGTGGCCGACGGCGTCCTCAGCAGCGCCGCCGCGACCACGCATCTGTTCGCCGTCGCGACGGCCACCGCACCCTCGCTGCCCGGCGAGCCCGCCGACGACCGCGATGCGCTGCAGCGCGCCGAGGATCTGCTCGGCGGTATCCCGGCGTCCGCCGACGTCGCGGCCACCGCGACGGCGCTCCTCGGAGCCCACGGCACGGCCCACGGCGTCCTCTACGAGCGCTGCGCGCTCGAGCTGCCCGCCCCCGATGGCATCGACGCCGGCCCGGTCGACACCGTTGACCGGGTGCGGCGCGCCCAGGAGCGCGACGACCCCGCACTTGCGGCGCTGGCGTTCCACTACGGACGGTACCTGCTCATCGCGTCGTCGCAGCCCGGCGGGCTGCCGATCACGCTGCAGGGTCTCTGGAACGCCGAGCTCCCTGGGCCGTGGTCCAGCGCGTACACCCTCAACATCAACACGCAGATGGCGTACTGGCCGGCCGAGACGACCAGCCTCGCCGAGTGCCACGAGCCGCTGCTGCGGTTCACCCGGCGGCTGTCCGACACCACCGGCCCGGTCGTCGCGCGGCAGCTGTACGGAGCGGACGGCTGGGTCGCCCACCACAACTCGGATGCCTGGGCCTACGCGGCACCCGTGGGCGCCGGCCACGGCGACCCGGCGTGGGCGAACTGGTCGCTCGGCGGCGTGTGGCTCGCCCTGCACCTGTGGGAGCACTACGCGTTCGGAGGCGACCGCAGGTTCCTGCGCGACGAGGCCTGGCCGGCGCTCGCCTCGGCCGCGGCCTTCGCCCTGTCGTGGATCCAGGACGACGGCGAGCGCGCGTGGACGAGTCCGTCGACCTCGCCCGAGAACCACTACCTCGACGCCGACGGCCGCGAGCGCGGCGTCGCGGTCACCGCGACGATGGATGTCGCACTGCTGCGGGAGCTCGCCGCCGTCTGCCGTGCCGGCGCCGCGGCGCTGGGCATCGACGAAAGCTGGGTGGCGGAGCTCACTGCGCGCACCGGGAGGCTGCCCGACCCGCGCGTCTCGGCGCGGGGCGACCTGCTCGAGTGGGATCGCGAACGCACCGGGGCCGAGCCGGAGCACCGGCATCTGTCCCACCTTCTCGGGCTGTTCCCGCTCGCGCAGATCACGCCCGAGGGCACGCCGGAGCTCGCGCGCGCGGCATCCGAGTCGATCCGCCTGCGCGGTCCGGAGTCGACGGGCTGGGCGCTCGCGTGGCGGGCCGGCATGCAGGCGCGCCTGGGCGACGGGGAGGCGGTGCACGCCCAGCTGCGGCTGGCACTTCGACCCGCCGACGAAGGCGCCGCCCGCGAAGGGCACGAGCCGGAGAGCACTGCCGCCCACCGCGGCGGGCTCTACCCGAACCTCTTCAGCGCGCACCCGCCGTACCAGATCGACGGCAACCTGGGCGTGACTGCGGCGATCGCGGAGGCTCTCGTGCAGTCCTTCGACGAGCAGGCCGAGCAGACCGGGTCTCTGCCACGATCGGAGGCGGAGTCGATCGACCCCGCGCGCGTGCGGCTGCTGCTGCTGCCCGCGCTCCCGCCGCAATGGCCGGACGGCGCCGTGCGCGGCATCCGCTCCCGTGGCGACGTGTCGGTGGACGTCGAATGGGCGGGCGGACGCCTCGTGCGGTCGCGGCTTCGGGCGGGCGCGCGACCGACGACAATGATGGTGCACGGGCCGGACGGTCCGCTGGGCACGTACGAGCTCGCCCCCGGAACCACGCGGGTGATCGAAGCAGGAGAACGGGGAACCTCATGGTGACGATCGCGGACGTCGCACAGGCGGCGGGCGTGTCGATCTCGACGGTCTCGTACGTCATGAGCGGCAAGCGGGCCATCTCGCAGGAGACGCGCGACCGCGTCGAGAAGGCCATCGACAACCTCGGCTTCAGCCCGCACGCGGGCGCCCGCTCGCTGGCGTCGCGCTCGACGAACGTCATCGGCCTCCAGGCGCCGCTGCGCACCGGCGTCGACGTGCACGTCGTGATGCAGATCGTCACCGGCGTCGTCACGCAGGCGCGCCAGCACGGCTACGACATCCTGCTGCTCGCCAGCGACGACGCCAAGGCCCTGCAGCGGGCGGCCAAGGGATCGATGGTCGACGCCCTGCTGGTGATGGATGTCGAGTCCGACGACCCGCGCATCGACACGCTTTCGGGCCTCGGGCATCCGAGCGTGCTGATCGGCCTCCCCGAGGGGCGGCGCGCGATCCCGTGCGTCGACTTCGACTTCGAGGCCGCCGGCTGGCTCGCGGTGGATCGCCTCGTCGCGCTCGGACACCGGCGCCTCGCCCTCATCGGCTCGCCGCCCGAGGTCATGTCGCGCCACACCTCCTACGCCGACCGCCTGGCGCGCGGCTTCCTCGCTGCGTGCGAGGCCAACGGCGTGACCGGCACCGTGCACGCGTGCCCGAGCAGCGCCGAGTCGGTCGCCACCGTCGAGGCGGTGATGACCGAGAACCCCGACATCACCGGCTTCTTCGTCCACAACGAGGGCGCTCTGCCGCACGTCGCCACGACGATCGCACAGCGCGGTCACGTGCGTGGCGACGACCTCGCCGTCGTCGCGCTGTGCCCCGACGACGTCGCCCGGTCGGTGTCGGGGCTCGCCGACAGCATCGCCGTGCCGGCCGAGGCGATCGGCGCCGCCGCGACCGACATGATCTGCGAGATCCTCGCGAACGGCGCGAAGCCGGCCGTGCGACTGCTGCCGCCCGCCCTGACCGGAGTGCCCGCGGCGACATGACGGTGACCTGCGCGCATGCCTCCCCGCCCCACGCCGGACAGCGGGTGACCCGCTGATGCGGATCGACCCGGACAGCCGCACCATCGGCGGCTTCTCGACGTTCCTGACCTTCGTCGGACTCAACCTCCTGTACATCGTGCTGTGCCTTCCGGTCGTGACGATCGGCGCCGCCACCAGCGCACTGTACGAGGTGACCCTCCGCTACTCCGACGACGAGAGCGGGCGGCCCCTCAAGGATTACTTCCCGGCGTTCCGCGCCAACTTCGGTCGCGCGACCGTCCTCATGCTGTGCCTGCTGCTCCCGGCCGCGCTGCTCGGCTTCTCGAGCGTCTTCTGGTTCTCACACCCCGCGCTGCTCGCGGGCGCGGCCGGCATCGCCGCGGTCATCGGCGCGGTGTACCTCTTCGCGGCGTTCCTGTACGCGATGGCCCAGGTGGCGTACTTCCGCAACACTGTGCGCCAGACGCTCAAGAACGCCCTGCTGCTGCCCGCCGCGGAGCCCGTCCGCACGCTGGGCGTGCTGGTGATCCCGGTGACCGCCGTCGCCCTCATGATCCTGTTCCCGCCGGCCGCGATCCTGGTCGGCACGATCGGCTTCTCGGTCGGCGCCTACGCGACCGCCTTCCTCTTCCGGAGCGTCTTCACCCGCCACGACGCCTGACGCGCCGGGCGGCGCGCGGCGCTGTGGCGTGCGGGCCGCCTCGGAACGCAGCCGACGCCATCCGCGACAGCCACCCTCGGCATCCGTGTTTCCCACACCGGTCGCCGCCGAGGGGGACGCGGATGCCCCACCCCGAACACAGACGAAGGGCCCGGGATGCAGCATCCCGGGCCCCTCGCGTCATGCGGATATCAGTTTGCGAACTCCTCCGCCACGGCGACTCGCGCGTCGTTCTGCGACTTCGCGTTGTCCATGTCGAACTCGAGCACCTGCTCGTAGCCGAGGCCGTTCGCGGTCTCGATGAGCTCGTCGCGGAGCGACTCGAACTGCGCCTCGCTCTCGGCGAAGACCATCTGCCACGAGTACTGCTTGATGATCTCCTTGACCTGGTTGCGCAGCGTCTCGATCTCGGAGTCGTCGGCAGGAGCCGCGTAGCTGGCACCCGGGGCGACGAGCACCTGGTCGTTGGCCTGCAGGTACTCCATCGTCGAGGTGACGTCGCCCATCTTCGCCGACCAGTCCTCGGTCAGCGGGTTGGCGATGGCGGCCTGGTAGGTCGGCCAGAACGTGTAGCTGTAGGGCAGGCCGGTCTCGGCGTCCGTGTCGATCGGGAGGACCGCGCTGAGGTTCAGCGCGGAGACGCCGTCGGCGTACTCGCCGCCGCCCCACTCCTCGGGAACCGTCGCGCCGCCCTGCAGGAACACCTGGTTGCCGAAGTCCGTGAGCTCGGGCTCGCCGGCGTCGTTGACCTCCCACGTGAGACCCTGGGGTCCGGCTGAGGCTCCTGTCTGGCTGCTGTTGGCGTACGCGCCCTCGGCGGAGTACAGCCAGTCGACGAACGCGGCGATGCGCTCCGGGTCGTCGGCCTTCGACCCGATCGCGAAGACCTGCTTGCCGCCGTACGCCTCGGCGCCGTACGAGAAGATGTTCTGGTCCTGCAGGGGCGCCATCTCGAAGCCCTTGCCGGCGGCCATGTTCTCTTCGGTGTTGTACGCCGACTGCCCGAGCCAGGGCCACCACGAGAACAGCACCTGGCCGTTCTGGAACTTCGAGAACAGCGTGTCGTAGTTCTGCGTGGTCGACTCCGGGTCGACGAGACCGAGCTGGTTGGCGTCGAAGTAGAGCTTCAGGTTGCGGATGTACTCGCCGTCGGGGTCGAGGATGCTCTGGTAGTCCGACCCGTCGGCCTTGGCCAGCACGAACCCGATCTCGTCGTAGCCGTAGAAGCACGCCGGCTGCTTGGCGGTGACCATCATGTTGCCGTCCCAGTCCTTGAACAGCGAGAAGGCGTAGGTGGGCTGGCCGTTGTCGGCGGTGGGGTGGGCCGCCTGCATGTCGGCGAGCACCGGGAGCAGGTCCTCGAGCGTGCCGATCTCGGGGTAGCCGAGCTCCTTGTAGTAGTCCCAGCGGACATACGGGCCGAAGGTCGGATTCAGGCCCTCCGACGGCTCGGTGGGCTTGAGGGAGGAGACCGCGGACGGGAAGCCGTAGATGCCGTCCTTGCCGTCGTTGAGCTTCTCGACGGCCGCGTCGAACTCGGCGGCGTTGTCCATCGCCGGGTAGTAGTTCGACGAGTCCTGCACCAGGCCGCCCTCGATGAGCTCGTCGAGCTTCTCACCCTTGTCGGTGATGATGAGGTCGCCCAGGTCACCGGCGGCGACGCGCGTGTTGTACAAGGTGTCGCCACCGCCCGCGACGTTCGGGGCGATGATGTTCAACTTCATGTTGAACTTGTCCTTGACGATCTTGGCGAACCAGCCCTGCTGGACGCCCATGTAGTTCGCGAGACCGTCGAACACGTCGATCGTGATCTCCTTGTCCCACTTCTCGGGGAACTGGTCGATCGCACCTTGATCGTCGCCGCCGCCCGCGCTGCACGAGGCCAGCGATCCCGCGGCGAGCAGCGCCACGAGCGCCAGGGACACCTTCTTTCGAAGCTTCATTGCTTTCCTTTCTTGGTGGTGCGTGGCCGCCGTCAACCCTTGACGGCGCCCAGCATGATGCCCTTCACGAAGAAGCGCTGGAACAGGGGATAGATGAAGATGATGGGCAGCACGACCAGCACCGAGACGGTCATGCGTATCGAGGTCGGCGTCTGCTGGGTCGCCACCCCGGCTATCTGGCCGAGATTGCCGCCGGCGTTCTGCGCGGCCTGCGCGAGACTCGACGCCTGGTTGATGAACATGTAGAGCAGGTACTGCAGCGTGTAAAGGCTCTGATCGGTGATGTAGATCAGCGTGTCCTGGAAGCTGTTCCACTGCGTCACCGCGCTGAAGATCGCGATCGTCGCGAGGATCGGCGTCATGTTCGGCAGGTAGACCCGGAAGAAGACCTGCAGGATGTTGGCGCCGTCGACCTCGGCGGCCTCCTGCAGCTCTCGCGGCATCGACTCGACGTAGGTCTTGGCGAGGATCACGTTGAACGGCTGCACCACGAACGGCAGCACGTAGACCCAGAAGTTGTTGGTGAGGCCGAGCGTCTTCATGATGATGAACACCGGGATCAGGCCCGCGCTGAAGTACATCGTGATGATCAGGAAGCGGTACCAGAACTTGCGTCCCCACATGCGGGTCTGCGTGAACATGAACCCGAGGAACGCGGAGGCGAGCACCGTCAGCACGGTGCCGATCACGGTGCGGCCCACGCTGACCACGGTCGCCATGGGCAGGCCCGGCAGCTGGAACACCTGCGTGTAGTTGGACAGGTGGAACCCGACGGGCCACAGGCGCACGTCGCCGAGCGCTGAGACGTCGTTCGCGCTGACCGAGTTGATGATCAGGTAGTAGAAGGGGTACGCGCAGATGATCGCGAACAGCAGGAACAGCGCGTAGTTCGCGATGCGGAACAGCACATCGCCGACCGTCACCCGGTAGCGGGCGGAGGTGTCGCCGCGCTTGGCCGTAGTGAGCGTCTTCGTCATCGTCGTGGTCATGACCCGGCCCTCAGACGATCGATTCGCCGCGGACGCGCTTGGAGACCGCGTTGACGGTGAGCAGGAGGGCGACCGAGATGAGGCTCTTCAGCATGCCGATCGCGGTGGCCAGCGACAGGCTGTTGCCCGTCATGCCGATGTTGTAGACGTACAGGTCGAGCACCTGGATCCACTCCTTGTTGAACGCGTTCTGGAACACGTAGTACTGCTCCATGCCGTTGTTGAGGATGTTGGCGATCGACAGCAGCAGCAGCACGAGGTAGGTCGGCATGAGCTGCGGCACGGTGATGTAGCGCATCAGCTGGAAGCGCCCGGCGCCGTCGATGCGTGCCGACTCGTAGAGCGACTGGTCGATGCCCGCGATCGAGGCGAGGTAGATGATCGCTCCCCAGCCGAGTCCCTTCCAGATGCTCCAGAGCGTCATGGTGATCCAGACGTTCTGGTCGCTGTCGAGGAACTTGATCGGCGCCGTGATCAGCCCCGCATCGTTGAGCACATCGTTGACCAGCCCCGAGCTGGAGAAGAGCGAGAAGGCGATCATGTACACGAGCACCCACGAGATGAAGTTCGGGAGCGCGGTGAGGGTCTGCACCGAGTTGCGGAACCACGGCGCCTTGACCTCGTTGAGGAGGATCGCGAAGAACAACGGCAGCACGGATGTCGCGATGCCCAGGAAGCTGATCGCCAGGGTGTTCATCAGCACCTGGCCGATCTGGGCCATCTGCGTCGGCGAGCTCACGAGCATCTGGAACCACTGCAGCCCGACGAACTCGCTGCCCTCGAGACCGAGGGCCGGCTTGTAGTCGTAGAGCGAGTAGATCCAGCCGTACAGCGGCAGGTACGAGAACAGGAACGCCAGGACCAGGAACGGGACGATGCAGAGGAACAGCGTGAACGACGTGCGGCTGCCTGCGGGACGCAGCCGGCGACCGCGGCGTCGCTTCGCCCCCTGATCGAGGTTGTGGACGGCGGCCTCCTGGAAGACCGTCTGCGCTTGAGCCTGCGTGGTCATCGGACCGTGCCCGGGTGCGCGGCATCCGCCGAGACTGCCGCCGGGTGAGCATGACGCCGTTCCATGTCACTCCTTCGTGTACGTGGCTGCCGCTCCATCGAGGGCGGGTTTTCGGGATCGAGTGTCGAATCGCTTCGATTTCGAACCGCTTCGATTGAAGAGTAGGCGGGAGGGCCTGATTCGTCAAATGTCCTCGCGTAACGCGGAGGTAACGATCGGGCGCGGTTGCGCACGGCGTCCATACGAGGGAAAACGCCTACCATGGTCGGACCGGGCGCGCGGGGGCGCCCGTTCCCGGTCGGGCGCCGGGAGAACAGGACGGGACGAGCGACATGAAGCGAGTCGGCATCCGTGATGTCGCCGAACGCGCCGGCGTATCGATCAGCACCGTCTCGAACGCGCTCAACCGTCCGCACATGGTCAGCGAGCGTCTCGTCGACCGGGTCCGCTCGGCCGCCGACCAGCTCGGCTACGTGCCGCTGCAGGCGGCGCAGCAGCTGCGCGCGGGCCGGTCGGGCCTCCTCGGCATGACCGTGATCAACATCGCGAACCCGTTCTTCGCCGACATGGTCGCCGGCGCCGAGGACGCGGCATCCACCGCGGGGCTCCGCGTGCTCGTCGGCAACTCCAGCGACGACGTCGCCAAGGAACGCGATCACCTCGAGCTCTTCGAGCGCGTGCAGGTGGAGGGCGCCCTGGTCAGCCCGTTCGGGCCCCTCGAGCCCTGGCTGCAGCGGCTCCGCGGCCGCGGCATCCCCGTCGTCCTGGTCGATGCGGTGGACGACAGCGGCGAGCTGCCCTCGGTCTCGTTCGACGACCTCGCCGGCGGCCGGCTCGCGGCCGAGCACCTGCTCGCGACCGGGCGCCGTCGCCTCGCCTTCGTGGGGGCGCGTGAAGAGGTGCGGCAGGTGCGCGAGCGCCTGGAGGGCGCACGCCTGGCCGTCGCCGCGCACGACGGCGCCTCCCTTGAGCCCATCTGGACGTCTCGCACCACGTCGGATCTCGGCCGCGCCTTCGGCGAGCAGCTCGCGGCCCGGTCCTCCGCCGAACGGCCCGAGGGGATCGTGACGTCGAACGACCACCTCGCCATCGGACTCGTCCACGGCCTGATCTCGCGCGGCGTGCGCGTGCCCGACGACGTCGCCGTCGTCGGCTACGACGATATCGAGTTCGCGGCGATCGCCGGCGTGCCGCTCACCTCGGTGCGCCAGCCTGCCCGCGAGATGGGCCGCACGGCCGCGGAGATCCTGCTGGCCCGGATCGCCGGCACCGCCGGTGCCGATCTCGGGAACGTGATCTATCAGCCGGAGCTCGTCGTCCGCGCCTCGACCGCGGGATAGATCCACGGCCTCAGCCGCCCGACCCGCGGGACAAGGCGCCCAGACCGCGGGCTGTCACGTCGGCAGTGAGCCGTCGCCGAGGCGGGCGGTCGTGCCGCTCGAACGTCATGGAACCCTCCGTCGTGCCGCGGCGGCGGCATCCGTCAGTACCATGACATCATGACGCAGAAAGCGTTTACCGGCGCGGTGCGCATCATCACCATCGCCCAGAACCCCCGCCCAGGCCGCTCGGTGCTGGCGCTGCTCGCGCGCCGCCCCGCGCGCATGACCGCCGCCATCCTCGCGTTCGCGTGCAAGGAGATCCCGCTGTGGTTCCTGCCGGTCGTGACGGCGAAGATCATCGACCTCGTCGCGACCGGCGGCGATGTGTCGACCGTGCTGGTGTGGTTCGCGATCGCGGCGGTGCTGCTCATCCAGAACTACCCGATGCACATCGTGTACACGCGCAACTTCATGACGGTCGTGCGCGACACCGGCGCCGGCCTGCGCAACGCCCTCGCCGCGCGCCTGCAGAGCCTGTCGATCGGCTACCACACGCGGGTGAGCTCCTCGATCGTGCAGACGAAGGTGGTGCGCGACGTCGAGAACGTCGAGCTCATGCTGCAGCAGGTGACGCACCCGCTGCTGTCGTCGACGATGGTGCTGATCGGCGCGATCGTGATGACGGCGATCGCCGTGCCCCAGTTCCTGCCCGTGTACGCTCTCGCGGTGCCGATCGCCCTCGTGCTGCGCGCCACACTCAGCCGCCGCTCGCGCGCCCGCAACGAGGTGTTCCGTCGCGAGGTCGAGGGGTTCGCCGCACGCGTCGGCGAGATGGCCTCACTCATCCCGGTGACCCGCGCGCACGGCCTCGAGCGCACCGCCGTCTCGCGCGTCCAGGCCGGTGCCGACGGCGTCCGCCGCGCAGGGCTCGACCTCGACATGCTCAACGGCCACGTCGCGTCGATCTCGTGGGTCACGATGCAGCTGCTCGGACTCGGATGCCTCGTGCTCGCCGCGATCTTCGCGCTCACCGGCATCCTCCCGATCACTCCCGGCGAGGTCGTGCTGCTGTCGACGTACTTCACCCTGCTGACGCAGGGGCTGACGTCGCTGCTGATGCTCATCCCGGTGGGCGCCCGCGGCCTCGAGTCCATGCGCTCGATCTCGGAGGTCCTCCAGGAGCCCGACCTCGAGCAGAACGAGGGCAAGCGCGCGGTCGCCCAGGTCGGCGGCCACCTGGAGCTGCAACACGTGTCGCACCGCTACGACGGGGCGGAACGGGATGCCGTGCACGACGTCTCGCTCGACATCCCGCCCGGCGAGACCGTCGCCTTCGTGGGGTCGTCGGGATCGGGCAAGTCGACGATGCTCAACCTCGTGCTGGGCTTCGTGCGCCCGACGTCGGGGCGCATCCTGCTCGACGGCGCCGACATGCAGAGCCTCGACCTGCGGACGGTGCGCCAGGCCGTCTCGGTCGTGCCGCAGGAGTCGGTGCTGTTCGAGGGGACCATCCGCGACAACATCGCGTACGGCCTCGACGACGTGTCGGAGGAGCGACTGCACCAGGCGCTGCGCGATGCGAACGCGGCAGAGTTCGTCGACCGGCTGCCCGAGGGCTGGAACACCGTCGTCGGCGAGCGGGGCGCCCGCCTGTCGGGCGGGCAGCGACAGCGTCTCGCGATCGCGCGGGCGCTCGTCCGCGACCCGCGGATCCTCCTCCTCGACGAGGCGACGTCGGCACTGGACCCCGAGTCGGAGGAACTCGTGAAGGACGCGCTCAACCGCCTCATGCGCGGGCGCACCACCCTCGTCGTCGCCCACCGCCTGTCGACGATCCGCCAGGCGGACCGGATCGTCGTCCTCGAGCACGGCGAGGTCGTCGAGGTCGGCGGGCACGACGCGCTGCTCGCCGCCGAGGGCCGCTACGCCCACCTCCACGCCACGCAGGCCGGACGGCCGCGCTGACGGGAGCCTGCCGGCTCGTGGGGCGACCGCCGCTGCGGGATAGCGCTTTCCGTTCGCACCGCCTACCCTGGAGGAGCGGATGCCGCAGGCTGCGGCATCCGCCCTCGATCCACCCGAAGGAGCCACCGTGACCGAGAACCTGCGCTGCGCCATCGTGGGCACCGGGGCGATCGCCCACTCGCACGCGCGGGCGATCGCCGCGTACCCGCGGGCCGAGCTGGTCGCCGTGACCGACCTCAGCCGCGCATCGGCCGAGACCTTCGCCGCCTCCTACGGCGGACCCGTCGTCTATGACGACCTCGAGACCCTCCTCGCCACCGAGCACCCCGATGTGGTCCACGTCTGCACTCCCCCGGGCGCGCACGCCGCGCAGACCATCGCCGCCTTCGCGGCCGGCGCGCACGTGGTCGTCGAGAAGCCCCCGGCACCGTCGCTCGACGAGCTCCAGGAAATGACGGATGCCGCAGCCGCCGCCGACCGCCGGCTCGCGGTCGTCTTCCAGCAGCGCACCGGCACGGCGCCCGCGCACGTGAAGCGGCTGCTCGACTCCGGCGCGCTCGGGCGCCCGCTCGTCGCCCAATGCCAGACGCTGTGGTACCGCGACGCCGCCTACTTCGCGGTGCCGTGGCGCGGCAAGTGGGAGACCGAAGGCGGCGGTACGACCCTCGGCCACGCCATCCACCAGCTGGACCTGCTCGCGTTCCTGCTCGGCGACTGGACTCGCGTCGAAGGCCGACTGTGGCGCCTGGACCGCGAGACGCAGACCGAGGACGTGTCGACGGCGACCGTCGTGTTCGAGGGCGGCGTGGTCGCCCAGGTCGTCTCGAGCACGCTCTCACCGCGCGAGGTGAGCGCGATCCGCATCGACACCGAGAAGGCCACGATCACTGTCGACCACCTGTACGGTCACGGCCACGACGACTGGCGCATCACGCCCGCCGCTCACGTCGACGCCGATGAGTCGGCGACGTGGGAGATCACCGGCCCCGAGGAGCGCAGCGACCACATCTATCTGCTGCGCGACGTCTTCGATGCGCTGCGATCGGGGGCTCCGCTCCCGCCGACGGCCGATGCCCCCGCCCGGTCGATCGAGCTGGTCGCGGCGATCTACGCGTCGGCCGATGCCGACGGCGCGGTGGTGACGCCGGCCGACCTCGCCGCGCACCCGACGCACCGCAAGAGCTTCGCCAGCGCCGTGATCGACCTCCGCCCCGACCACTGAGCAGCTGAGGTCCACGGGCCGCCCGCCGCCCGAGCGGCCCGATGTCGGCGGTTTGGCATCCGACTCCGACCACGCGCGCGCTCGTTACTGAATCGTTCCAAAGTTTCTCGTGAACGTCTTGCGAAACGTTTTTAGAACAGGTACCGTAGCGGGCAAGCGCTTTCCAGCACCGCACGTTCTGCACCCGGATGCGCCCACACCGCACTCACAGACGACGAATGTCTCGCGCGGAGAAGCGAACGCAGACGTTCACAAGGAGGACAAGGATGTTCAGCAAGAAGCGGGCACTCGCCGTAGCCGCGATCGCGGCCGGCGCCGCCCTGGTGCTCGCCGGCTGTGCCGGCGGCAGCGATGAGGCCCCCGATGCCGCCCCGACCTTCGATCCCAACGAGGAGGTCAGCCTCGACCTCGCGTTCTGGGGCAACGACGTGCGCGCCGACCTCTACAACCAGGCGATCGACGCGTTCAACGAGGAATACCCCAACATCACGGTCAACGCCACGTTCCTGACCTTCCCCGAGTTCTGGGAGAAGCGGCAGACCGAGGCGGCCGGCGGCAACCTCCCCGACGTCATGCAGTTCGACTACTCCTACCTGCGTCAGTACTCCGAGAACAACCTGCTGCTCGACCTCGATCCCTACCTCGGCAACATCATCGAGACCGACCCGCTCCCGGAGAACATCCTCGACATCGGCGTCGTCAACGACACGACATACGGCATCACCACCTCCACCAACGCGTGGGGCCTCTTCACCAACCCGGTCCTCCTCGAGAAGGCGGGCGTCGCAGAGTTCGAAGGCGGCAGCTGGGACGACTACGCCGAGTGGATGGGCGAGGTCACCGACGGCGCCGGCGGCGAGTTCTGGGGCGGTGCCGACTTCACCGGCCGCATCCAGAACTTCGAGCTGCAGCTGCGCTCCGAGGGAGAGAACCTCTTCAACGAGGACGGCACGCCCGGCTTCGACGAGGAGCGCCTCACCGAGTTCTGGGAGTCCGGCCAGGACGTCCGCGACGGCATCGGCATCCCGCAGCAGCGCGTCGAGGAGGTCGCCCCGAAGGGCGCCTTCGACAGCGCGCTGACGGCCAGCGAGCTCACGTGGGACAACTTCGGCGCGGGCTACCTCGCCGGCCTCGGCGCGGGCTACACCGAGCTGGGCCTGATCGCTCCGCCCGTGACGGAGGAAGGCGCGAAGGACCTCTACCTCAAGCCCTCGATGCTCCACACGATCTCCGCCAGCACCGAGCACCCGGAGGCCGCGGCGACGCTCGTCAACTTCCTCGTGAACTCGCCCGAGTCGGGCGAGATCTTCGGCACGAACCGTGGCCTGCCGGCATCGGAGACCGCCCTCGAGGCCGCCGAGCTCGACCCGCTGAGCCAGCAGGTCAAGGACTACGAGGCCTCGATCGCCGACCGCCTCGGCGACGCCCCGCCGGTGCCGATCGTCGGCTACGGCACGCTGGAGGAGAAGTTCCGCCAGCTGGGCACCGAGCTCGCCTTCGGCACGGTCACGGTCGATGACGCGGTCTCGCAGTTCTTCGCCGAGATGGACGTCGTCCTCAACCAGTGACAGCCTTCCGGGCCCGGGTGCACGAAGCGCCCGGGCCCGGAACACCACTCCCAACCCGTATCGGAGAGTCTCGTGAGCACCACAGCGACCAGAGTCATCGTGACCGGTGAGAAGTCATCGCGTCGTTCCCTGTTCCGCCGGTCCCGTCCGGAGCAGGTGGATCGTCCGGGCATGCGCAAGCGTGCCGTGAAGGAGACGGCCGCCGGTTACGGGTTCCTGGTGCCGTGGCTGGTGGGGTTCTTCGGCCTGACGCTGATCCCGATGGCGTACTCGCTGTACCTGTCGTTCACGAGCTACAACATCTTCAGTCCGCCGAAGTGGATCGGCTTCGACAACTACATCCGGATGTTCACCAGCGACCCGGCGTTCATCCAGTCGGCGCAGATCACGCTGATCTACGTGGTGGTCGGCACTCCGATCACCCTCGCCGCGGCTCTCGCGGTGGCGATGCTGCTGAACTACCGCGACCGTGGCGCCGGGTTCTTCCGGTCCGCGTTCTACGCACCGTCGCTGATCGGCGGGTCCGTGTCGGTGGCCATCGTGTGGCGGGCGATGTTCGCCAGCGACGGCCCGGTCGACAACGGCCTGTCCTCGATCGGCATCGATCTGGGCGGCTGGATCGGAAACCCCGCGCTGGTGCTGCCCGCGATGATCCTCCTCGCGATCTGGCAGTTCGGCGCCACCATGGTCATCTTCCTCGCCGGCCTCAAGCAGATCCCCAAGGAGCTGTACGAGGCAGCCGAGATGGACGGCGCCGGCGCCTGGCACCGGTTCCGCGCCGTGACGCTGCCCATGCTGTCCCCGGTGATCTTCTTCAACCTGCTGCTCGGCCTGATCGGCGCGTTCCAGGTCTTCGCGTCCGCCTACATCATCAGCAACGGCACCGGCGGCCCCGCCGGCATGACGAACTTCATCACCCTGTATCTCTACAAGCGCGGCTTCAGCGACGGCCAGATGGGCTACGCGGCCGCCATCGCCTGGGTGCTGCTGATCGTCGTCGCCGTCATCGCCTTCATCCTCTTCCGCACCCAGCGAAGCTGGGTCCACTACGCCGGAGACAACCGATGAGCACCACAAGTTTCGGCGAACCCGCCATCGCCACCCTCGAGAACCAGGTCGACGCCACCCCCCGCGCCCCGCGACGCAAGGTCAAGCGCAAGACCTGGCAGACCGTGATCTGGTTCATCGTGCTCATCGCGGTCACCGCGGTCGTGCTCTACCCGCTGGTCTGGCTGCTGTTCGCCACGTTCAAGCCCAACAGCGAGTTCGGCTCGAACATGGGCCTCATCCCGAACGCGCCCACCATCGACAACTACACGAAGGTGTTCGAGGGCATCGCCGGGGTGCCGATGTGGCGGTTCTTCCTGAACTCGTTCATCATCGCCGCCGGCTCCGTGATCGGCGTGCTGCTGTCGTCGTCGCTGGCCGCGTACGCGTTCGCCCGCATCCAGTTCAAGGGTCTCAGCGTGCTGTTCGCCGCGATGATCGGCACGCTGCTGCTGCCGTTCCACGTCGTGATCATCCCGCAGTACATCATCTTCAACCGGCTCGACATGATCGACACCTTCTGGCCGCTGCTGCTGCCGAAGTTCCTTGCCACCGAGGCGTTCTTCGTGTTCCTGCTCGTGCAGTTCATCCGCCAGATGCCCCGCGACATGGACGAGGCGGCGCGCATCGACGGCGCCGGCCACATGCGCATCTTCTGGTCGATCATCCTGCCGCTGATCAAGCCTGCCCTGATCACCTGCTCGATCTTCGCGTTCATCTGGGCCTGGAACGACTTCCTCGGCCCCCTGCTGTACCTGACCAGCCCCGAGAACTACCCGCTGCCGATCGCGCTGCGCCTCTACAACGACCAGACCTCGGTCAGTGACTACGGCGCCACCGTCACCGCGTCGTTCATCGCCCTCATCCCCGTCCTCCTCTTCTTCTTGGTGTTCCAGCGCTTCCTCGTGGACGGCGTCGCCACCCAGGGCCTCAAGGGCTGACGGATCCCGGAAAGAGACAGCACATGAACCGCCGAGAACTCCGCGCCGCGCGCCGGGCCGACGCCTCCGGCAGCGGCCCGACGCTCGAGGAGCGCGAGCCCGCCCGCTTCCCGGGTGCGAAGG
This sequence comes from Microbacterium psychrotolerans, assembly GCF_031085295.1. Taxonomy (GTDB): domain Bacteria; phylum Actinomycetota; class Actinomycetes; order Actinomycetales; family Microbacteriaceae; genus Microbacterium; species Microbacterium psychrotolerans. Next base: position 197,276 of record NZ_JAVFWO010000004.1, read on the forward strand.
GCGCCTTCGCGCTGTTCGGCGAGGTGCTGCTCACCGGCCTGCTGGTGACCGTCGCCGGGATCCTCGTCGTCACGCTCCCCGCAGCACTGGCCGCCGGCATCCGACACCTGCGCCGGTATGTGAACGCCGAGCAGTCGCACGTGCGGACGTTCTGGCAGGACTGGCGTGCCGCGCTCCCGGGCGGACTGGTCGTCGGCATCGCCGCCATCGCGCTGACGCTCCTGCTGCTGCTCGACATCGACCTGGCGAACTCGGGCGCGCTGCCCGGCGGTCCGCTCATCTCGATCGTCGGATGGCTGGGGCTGGTGGCCGGGGCGGTCGCACTGCTCGGGGCCGCGGGCGCCTGGACGCCCGAGCACGGCTGGCGCGGCGCGGTCCGCGGCATCCCGTCCGCGCTCGCGGCCGATCCCGTCGGCGCCCTGTACCTCGCCGCTGCAGCCGTGCTCGTCGGCGTGATGACGTGGATGCTCGCCCCGCTCATCGTCGCCGGACTCGGCTGCGCCGCCTTCGCGGTCGTCGCCGTCCCGGCGCGCCGCGGCCGTCGCTGACACGGCCTCCGAACCCCGCTGCAAGACCGAGACAGGAGCTGCTCGACGTGCTGTACGGCGCCGATTACAACCCCGACCAGTGGCCCGAAGAGGTGTGGGACGACGATGTGCGCCTCATGCAGGAGGCCGGCGTGAACATCGTCAGCCTCGGCATCTTCGCGTGGTCGCGCATCCAGCCCGCCGAGGACGTGTGGGACTTCGCCTGGCTCGACACCGTCATCGAGAAGCTGCACGCGGGCGGGATCGCGGTGAACCTCGCGACCGCCACCGCCTCTCCCCCGCCCTGGGTGAGCGCCACGTACCCCGAGACCCTTCCCGCCGACGAGTCCGGCGCCTCGTACTGGCCGGGAAGCCGCCAGCATTTCGCCCCGTCGTCGCCGACGTACCGGCGTCTCGCGGGTGAGCTGGTGCGACGCCTGGGCGAGCGCTACGCGCACCACCCCGCCGTCGTGATGTGGCACGTGGGCAACGAGTTCGGCTGCCACCTCTGGATGGACTTCTCGGATGCCGCGCGCGACGCGTACCGCGTGTGGCTTCGCGACCGGTACGAGACGATCGACGCGCTGAACGCGGCCTGGGGAACGAGCTTCTGGTCGCAGCGCTACGGCGCCTTCGACGAGATCTTCCCGCCGCGTCTCGCCCCCTACAGCCACAACCCGTCGTCGATGCTCGACTGGCGGCGCTTCACCAGCGACATGCTGCTCGAGTGCTACCTCATGGAGCGCGAGATCCTGCAGCGCGCCGGCGCCACGCAGCCGATCACCACGAACTTCATGGGCCCGTTCAAGCCGGCGGACTACCGCAAGTGGGCGCCGTTCATGGACGTCATCGCCGACGATTGCTACCCCGACCCCGCGAACCCGAACCGCGTGCGCGACGCCGCGTTCCAGCGCGACCTCATCCGCTCGCTGAAGCCGGGTGTGCCGTGGCTGCTGTGGGAGCAGGCGACGGATGCCGTGAACTGGCGTCCTGCCAACCCGGGCAAGCGCCCCGGCGCCCTGATGGCCGAGACCGCGCAGTCCGTCGCGCGGGGTGCCGACGGCATCATGTTCTTCCAGTGGCGCCAGTCCCGCGCGGGCAGCGAGAAGTTCCACTCGGCGATGCTGCCCCACGCCGGCACCCAGACCCGCACGTGGGACGCCGTGACCGAGCTGGGCGCGCGCCTGGCCGCGCTGCCGGAGCTTCCCGCGCCCGGCCGCGACGCGCAGGTCGCACTGGTCTTCGACTGGGAGAACTGGTGGGCGGTCGAGGAGCGCGACCACCCGACCGAGGTCGACTACCTGGCGCTCGTGCTGGAGTGGTACGGCGCGTTCCACGCCCGCAACATCCAGGTCGACATCGTCGGCCCCGAAGAGGTCGGTGACGCCTATCGACTGGTGGTCGCCCCCGCCCTGTACCTCCTCCGCGATGAGGGCGCAGCCGCGCTCGCGCGCTTCGTCCACGACGGCGGGACTCTGCTCACCGGTCCCTTCACCGACATCGTCGACCAGCACGACCAGTTCCGCGACGGCGGATTCCTGACGCAGCTGGGGCCCGTGCTCGGCCTGCGGTTCGAGGACTTCGGCGCGCTCGCGGGATCCGCGGCGAGCGCCGGCGGCGTGGGCGCCCTCAGCACCGACGCCGTCCGCGCCGCGCGCACCGCCGCCGCGGCGGGCACCGTGACGTTCGGCCTCGACGGCGCGGAGCAGCGCGGCCGCCTGGTCGCCGAGGCCGTCCACGCGGCCGGAGCGGACGTCGTCGCTTCGTTCGCGTCGGGTCTGCGGGCGGGATCGCCCGCTCTCACGCGCCACCGCTACGGATCCGGCGAGGCCTGGTACGTCGCGACCGTGCCGGCGGGTGAGCGGCCGGTGGGTAACGGCCCTTCCGCCGGCGGCGGTGCGAGCGGCGTGGCCGACGCGCTCGGCGCCGTCGTGGCGACCGTGGTCGCGGCATCCGGTGTCCGTCCCGTGGTCGAGGGACTGCCCGCAGGCGTCGAGGCGGCACGCCGCGGCGACCTCGTCACCCTGATCAACCACGGCGACGCCCGGGTCGAGATCGCGATCGACGGAACGGATGCCGAGACCGGCGTCGCCGTCGACCGTGTGGTGCTCGACGCGCAGGGCGTCGCCTTCATCACCGCACCGGTCATCCCCGGCGCGGGCCCCGCCCCCGCGTCCGCCGCGCGTGATGCCCTGAGCCTCTCCTGACCCCAACCCGATCAACGACTGGAGCACCCTGATGCCCGCACCTCGCACCCTGTTCGCGGCAGCCGCCCTGACCGCAGGCGCCGCACTCGTCCTCGCCGGCTGCGCCGGCGGCGAGCCGGATGAGGCCGCCGCCTTCGACCCCGACGAGAAGGTCACCCTGGACTTCGCGTTCTGGGGCAACGACGACCGCGCCACCCGTTACAACGACCTGATCGCGGCGTTCAACGAGGAGTACCCGAACATCACGATCAACACCTCGTTCACCGACTTCCCGAGCTTCTGGGAGAAGCGGCAGACCGAGGCCGCGGGCGGCGGACTGCCCGACGTGTTCCAGTTCTCCGACAGCTACCTTCGTCAGTACGCCGAGTCGGGCAACCTGCTCGACCTCGGCGAGGTGTCGGACTACATCGACACGACCACGTTCGACGACTCGCTGCTCGGCACGGGCGCGCTCGACGGCGTGCAGTACTCGCTTCCGACCGGCTACAGCCTGTGGGCGAACTTCGTCAACGACGACCTCGTCGCGCAGGCGGGCGTCGAGGCACCCGAGGCCGGCACCAGCTTCGTCGACTTCGACGACTGGATGGCCGACGTCACGGACGCCACGGGCGGCGCGGTCTACGGCGGCACCGACTACACGCAGCGCATCCAGGTGTTCGAGCTCGCGCTCCGCGCCAACGGCGGCAACCTGTACACCGAGGACGGCGAGCTGGGCTTCACCGAGGACGAGCTGCGCGACTTCTGGGAGTCGGGCGCCGAGATCCGCGACGGCGTCACCGTGCCGCAGCAGAAGCTCGAGGAGCTCTCCCCCAAGTCGGGCTTCGGCGCCGGCATCACGGCGAGCGAGATGAGCTGGAGCAACTTCCTCGGCGGTTACCTCGCCGACTCGGGCGCCTCGTCGATCTCGATCGTCGCTCCGCCCACCGCTGAGGAGGGCTCGAAGGACCTCTACCGTCAGGCCGGTCTGCAGGTGGCGATCGCGAAGAACACCGAGCACCCCGAGGCCGCGGCGCTCTTCCTCGACTTCGTGGTGAACAGCCCCGAGGCCGGCGAGATCTTCGGCACCACGCTCGGCTTCCCGGCGTCGTCGTCGAAGCTCGAGGGCACGACCCTCGAGGGCGCCGACAAGCAGGTCGCCGACTACATCGAATCCGCCGCCGACCGCATCGGCGACGCCCCGCCCGTGCCGGTCGTCGGATACGGCTCGCTCGAGCAGACCTTCTGGGACCTCGGCAAGTCGATCGGCCTCGGCGCCCTCTCGGTCGACGACGCCGTGACGCAGTTCTTCTCCGAGGCGGACGCCATCCTCGGCTGAACTCGTCGAAACCTGGGACCTGTCGAAGGCAGGAACACGGATGCCGCGGCCTCGTGCCGCGGCATCCGTGTTTCGTCTGCGGGGTCGATGCCCGCGCGGATCAGTCGGTGTGCACGGCCACCGAGACGTGCTCGGTCGCGGACCGCTGCGCCGCGTCGGCCAGGACCAGCGCGGCGCGGCCGTCCTCGAAGGTCGGGCTCGTCGAGGCGCCGCCGCGCACCAGGGCGACGAAGGCGTCGAGCTCCGCCGCGTACGCGTCGGCATAGCGCTGCAGGAAGAAGTCCTCGAACGGCGCTCGCGCGTCCACCCGCTCGGCGGTCGAGAGGCTGACGAGGCTGGTCGAGCGGTTCGCCACCTGCAGCGAGCCCCTCGCGCCGAAGGCCTCGAGCCGCTGGTCGTAGCCGACCGCGCTGTGGCGCGAGTTGATGACGGTGACGACGGCACCGGAGGCGGCCCGCAGCGTCACGACGGCCGTGTCGAAGTCGCCGTGCTCGCGCGCGCCGTCATCGAAGGTCGTCGTGCCGACCGCCGTCACCTCGACGATGTCGGGCAGGAAGAACCGGGCCATGTCGAAGTCGTGGATCGTCATGTCGCGGAAGATGCCGCCCGAGACCCCGATGTAGGCGGCGGGTGGCGCGGCCGGATCACGACTGATGATCGTGAGCTGCTCGAGAGCCCCGATCTCGCCCGCCGCGACGCGCGCCTGCACCTCGGCGAACGCGGGGTCGAAGCGGCGGTTGAATCCCAGCGCGACGGGTACGCCGGAGGCCGCGACCTTCGGGCGCAGCGCCTCGACGCGGGCGATGTCGAGGTCGATCGGCTTCTCGCAGAGCACCGGGATGCCGCGATCGACCGCCTGCGCGATCAGGTCGACGTGGGTCGGGGTCGGCGAGGCGATGAGCACCGCATCCACGTCACCGGCGGCGAACAGCTCGTCAGCGGCATCCGTCACCCGACCGCCGAAGCGCTCGGCCACGGCGTGGGCGCCGTCGACCATGGGGTCGGCGACCCAGGAGAGCACGGTGTCAGGACTCGTGGCGATGTTCGCGGCGTGCACCTGGCCGATGCGACCGGTGCCGATCAGGCCGAAGCGGAGGGGGGCGTCGGTCACGGTGGTGTCCTTGTCGGTGAGGGATCGGTTCGTGCGGGAGTCGGGCGTCAGGCCCAGGGCTGCAGCGCCGCGCGGTTGACACGCTGGTCGTCGCCGCGCGCGGCGCGGAATGCGTCGATGTCGACGTCGGGTGTGTTCAGCACATCCTGCTCGACGACGATCCAGCCGTCGAAACCGCGTGCGGCCATGGCATCCATCACCCGTGCGAGGTCGAGATCGCCGTGGCCGAAGGCGACGAATGATCCTGACGACCACACCTCGGTCATCCCGCCGCCGCCGGCGAGCACGCGTCGCAGCTCGGCGCGATCGACGTCCTTGAGATGCAGGTGGTTGATGCGGTCACCCCAGCGCGACACGGCATCGACGGGGTCACCGTCGGCGATGAGCAGGTGACCGGTGTCGAGGGTGAGATCGACGTCGACATGGGCGAGGAAGCGGTCGATCTCGTCGGGCGACTCGACGAAGGTGCCGGCGTGGTGGTGGAACGTCGGCTCGAAGCCGGCGGCGCGCACGATCGCGCCGGCGCGCTCGGTGTTGGCGAACAGCCGCTCCCATGCGCGGGCGTCGAGCGCGTCCACCTCGGCCCCGCGCCCGGGATGCGCTCGGCGGGTGAGCGAGCCGTCGTCGGCCAGCGTGGGCAGCGGCAGCCGGCGGGGCCCCGCCTCGGCGGCATCCGAGAACACGCGCAGAGCCTCGTGCAGCGACGGGAGCGAGGCTTCGAACGCCTCGTCGTCCGACAGCGGCAGCTGCACCCACCCGCCGGCCAGCTCGAGCCCGAAGTGCGCGAGCCGGGATCGCAGCTCGGCGTCGCGACCGAGGAAGCCGACGGGACCGAGGTCGACACCGCCGTAGCCGGCGTCGGCGAGCACGGCCAGCATGTCGTCGGCCGCCACGGTGGCCGCGCCCTCGGGCGTCATCTCGAAGACGCCGAAGCTCACCGGCGCACCGGCCACCTCGGCGTTCATCGGGTCTCCTCGGCACTGTGCATGGACGTCTCCATCGGGTCTAGAGGGTGGACGAGGCGGGCGGCGGCGTCGACGGCGCCCGCGACATCTCCGTCGGGCGGATACAGCAGCGCGCGCCCCGCCGTCAGCCCGCGGACGCCGGGCAGGGCGAGGGCATCCTCCCACGAGGAGAAGGTATCGTCCGGGTCGCCGCCGGAGTCCCCGCCGAGAAGCAGCGTCGGCAGGGTCGTCGCCTGCATCACGCGTTCCATGTCGGGCACGACCGGCAGCTTCATCCAGGTGTACGCGCTGCTGGCGCCGAGCCCCGCGGCGATGGCCAGCGAGAGCACGACGGCGTCGGGCGTGAGGTCGTTGACGATGCGTCCGCCCGCCCAGCGGCTGATGAACGGCTCGATCATGATGGGCATGCGGGCCTCGGCCGCGGCGGTCACCGCACGCGCGGTCGCCTCCAGCGTGGACGCGGTCGCGGTGTCGGCGAGGTTCACGCGCAGCAGAACCTTGGCGAAGTCGACACCCGAGCGCACCATCGACGCAACGTCGTAGCCTGTGAAGCGATCGTCCATCTCGAAGCTCGCACCGCGCAGGCCGCCGCGGTTCATCGAGCCCACGACCACCTTGTCGTCGAGCAGCCCCAACAGCGCGAGGTCGTCGATGATGTCGGGCGTTCCCAGCACGCCGTCGACGCCGGGACGCCCGAGGGCGATCGCCAGCCGCTCCAGCAGCAGGTACCGGCTCGCCATCGCGTCGTCGCGGCCTCCGACCGACAGGGCGCCGCGCGCGGGGTGATCGGCGGCCACGATGAAGAGCCTCCCGTCGCCGCGCACGATGTCGCGGCGACGGCGCGACGACAGTGCCTCCTCGACGGCGTGCGGGCGCTCGGCGCGGAGCGTCCGCAGCGCGTGGAAGCCGACCGCGTCGACGACGGCGCTCATCGGCCGCCGCCTTCGGCGCGAAGCGTGAGCTCGAGACGGCCGGGCGAGCGGCCAGTGAGGTAGACCCGCTGGCCGTCCGCGGCATCCGTCGCGCCGAGGAACGCGTAGTCCTCGCCGGGGTGATAGCGTCCCGGTCCCTGCGCGGCGTACCCGTCGCCCGCGTCGAAGACGATGACGCTGCCGCCGACCCGGTAGCGTCCGACCCCGCCGGTCAGCAGTGCGACGCCGTCATCCTGCGTCGTCACGCCCTCGAACCGACCACCGTCCCGGAACGCGAGTTCGAGTGCCCACGGACTGTCGGGACCGTCGATCGCGATCGCGACGACCGCGCCCTCATCGGTGGGGTGGATCTCGACCGTGGTGCGCAGGCGCACCTCGTCCCGCGCGCGGTCGGCGAACGCCATCGAGCCGAAGAACCGGCCGTCGTCGCTCAACGCGTACTCGCCGGAGGGCGAACGACGCGCGGCGTCCATCGGCTGGTAGTAGTGCGCGGCCACCGTCTCGCGCAGCTCGTGATGCAGCGCGCCGTCGGGCCCGGGCTCGGAGACGATCCGGTCGGCGCGGAACGGACCGAGGCCGAAGAAGTCGCGGGAGAGCCGCACCGAGTCGAGCACGGCGTCGCCGGCGAACATGCGGAGGAACGTGGGATTGGCCGACAGGCCGGAGCGTACGCGGCGGAACCGCGGATAGTCGCTTCCGCCGAACACCACCAGGCGTCGACGCGGAGACGCATCCACGACGAGGGCGGACTGCTCCCAGCGGCCTCGCGGAGCCGGCGGTGCGGCATCCGGCAGCTCCTCGCCGATCTGCGGCGTGATGAGGAGGTCCGTGAGCACGGCGCCCGGGTGCATCATGCCCGCGTGCAGTGCGCGCGACGCGGCCCAGGCGAAGTCTCCCCGGCCGAGCTCGACCGCATACCGCCGGTACGCCGTCAGGTACGGCGCCACCGAGAATCGGCGCAGCTGATCCTGCCGACGCGAGTGCACGGTCTCGACGGTGGCGTCGGGGTGGATGAGTCCGAGGGTGCTCTCGAGATTGCGGACGACGGCGGAGCGCGCCTCGTCATGGTCCAGGACATCGGCGATGACGCTCAGCGACGGGTTCGAGACGTAGGCCGCGTAGTTCGCGCTGCGCTCGGAGTAGACCCCGTCGGGCGTGATGTCGATGCCCTCGGCGAGCCACTCGGCCGCGCGGTCGCGCAGCTGCGGCGACGCGCGCCGGCGATGCAGGCGCGCCAGGGCGGCGGAGATCTCCCAGCGGTGGTTGGGCGTGTGCACCCCGCCCGCGATGAGGGCGGGCTCCACGGCGTCCGCGATCGCATCGAGTTCCCTGGCCAGCTCGGCGAGCGCGTCCCGGGCCCCGACCGGCGCGGCACCGATGATGTGCAGCGTGTCGCACAGGTCGTTCACCGTGAACGACGAGTCGGGCGGCGAGTCGACGTTGTCGCCGCCGATGAAAAGCCCTCCGGCGCCCTGCCGGGCGCGGAGCGCACGCACGCTCTCGTGCGCGGCCACGATGAGCGCCGGATCGCCGGCGTGCGCCGACCGCGGCCACACGTATGCCGACACGAAGAGCTTCGCCCGATCCATGAGCCGGCGGTGCCCGTCGCCGGGATCGATCGCGGTGACCAGCGACATCCGGACCTCGTCGGCCACCGCCTCGCTCAGCACCGCATGGAAATGGGAGTCCTCCGCCATCTCAGTCCTTCAGGCCCGAGTTGACGTCGGCGTTCATGATCTGCCGCTGGAAGATCGCGAAGAGGATGAGCATCGGCACCAGCGAGATCACCGAGGCCGACAGGAGCACCGACCAATCGACGTTGTCCGCTCCGACGATCGAGCGCAACGCGACCTGCAGCGTGTAGCGGTCGGGGTCGCGCAGCACGATGAGCGGCCAGATGTAGTCGTTCCATCGCCACTGGAACGAGAAGATGGCCAGCACCACCGCGATCGGCTTCGCCAGCGGCAGCATGATCCGCCAGAACGCCCCGAACTCCGAGACGCCGTCGATGCGCGCCGCCTCGAGCAGCTCGTCGGGGATGGTCTTGAAGTACTGCCGGAACATGAAGATGCCGGTGGCCGTGATGATCGACGGCACGATGATGCCGGCGAGCGTGTTGTACAGACCCAGGTCGCGCACCACGGCGAATGAGCTCGGCATGATGACCTCGGTCGGCAGCATCGTCGTGGCCAGGATGCAGATGAAGAACAGCTTCAGCCACCACGCCTGGTACTTGGCGAGCGCGTAGCCGGTCATGGCGCTGACCAGGACGGTGAGCGCCGTCGTGACGACCGCGACGATCGAGGTGTTGAGGAAGTACTGCGCGAAGTTGAAGCGGTTCCAGGCGGTCGTGTAGCCGCTGACCGTCCAGTTCTCGGGGAAGAGCGTCAGCGGCAGGCTGAACAGCTCGGACCCCGGCTTGAACGAGCTGAGGAGGAACCACGCGACCGGGATGAGGAACCCGAGGGCGAGGAGCCAGAGCACGAGGCTGCTCGGCAGGGCGCGGAGAGGACGGGACGTGCGAGTGCGCGCGCGGGGGCGGGCGGTGCTGGTGCCGGCAGTGCCGGTGCGGGTCCCGGGTCGAAGAGTCGTCATGCGAGATCGTTCCTCTTGTCGAAGCGCAGCTGGATGATCGCGATGATGATGAGGATCACCATGAGGACCATCGACGCCGCACTGGCGTAGCCGACGTCGGCGCGCTCGAATCCGGTCCGGTAGATGTACTGGACGATGAACATGTTCGACGTGCCGGGCCCACCGCCGTTGAGCGCCTGGACCATGGCGAACTCCTTCATCGCCCCGATCGTGGTGAGCAGGATCACCATGAACGAGGTGGGCCGCAGCAGCGGCAGCACGATCCGGTAGAACCGCTGCCAGCCGTTGGCGCCGTCCAGCTGGGCGGCCTCGAGATACGACTGGGGGATGTTGCGGATGGCGGCGATGAACAGCAGCATGTTGAACGCCGTCCCGCCCCACGTGCTCACGATGAGGATGAGCACCAGCGCCAGGTTGGGATTGGTCTCCCACTGCAGCCCGTTGCCTCCGAGCATCTCGATGAGGTAGTTCACGAGGCCGAAGTTCTCGCCGAACAGCCACTTCCAGATGACACCGGCCACGATGGGCGAGATGAGCCACGGCAGGAAGAAGATGATCCGCGCCACCGACTTGCCCTTGGCGAAGGTGCTGGTCAGCAGCATGGCGATGCCGAGTGCCGCGACGTAATGCAGCGGCACCGACAGCACCGTGTAGAGCAGGGTGCGGCCGAGCACGGTGTAGAACACCGGATCCTGCGCGAGGTCGATGTAGTTCTCGGCCCCGATGAACTCGGGCGTGCCGACACCCGAGTAGTCGGTGAACGAGTACCAGAGTCCGAGCGCTCCCGGCCACAGGAAGAAGAGTGCGAAGAGCACCACCGCCGCCGCGATGAACACCAGCGGGGCGAGCACGAACCTCGTAGAGCTCCGCCGGGGGCGGCGCGCGCGACGCGCGCCCCGCCCCACGGTGATGAGCGCAGAAGTCTCGGCACTGCGCCCCTCGACGGACTTGGTGGTGGACATGGTCACTCCAGGGCGCCCAGCTGGTCGGTGAACAGCGCGTTGATGTTCGCGATCGTGGTGTCCACGTCCTGCTCGCCGTTGAGGTACTTGACCGTCTCGTCACGCACCGGGTCGCCGTCGGTCGTCACGCCCTGCGCGCCGTACTGCAGCTCCATCGCCTTGATCTCGCCCACGATCTTCGGCGAGGCGGCGATGTCCTGGTTGTAGATGGCGAAGGCGTCCGCGTGCGACGCGTACGTGATGTCGAGTCCGTCGATCGCGGGGATGAACGACGAGGTCTCCGACAGCTCCGTGTAGTTCTCCGGCTCGTACAGCCACTTGATGAAGTCGTGCGCGGCCTCCTCCTGCGGACCGTCGAAGACGACGATCGACGCGGCGTTGCCGAAGTTGGTCGCGCGCTCCTCCTCCTGCGGCATGTAGACAGAGGCCCACTCGAAGTCGGCGATGTTCACCGCGAAGTCCGCGATCTGCCACGACCCCGACAGGTACGAGACCACGTCGCCGCTCTTGAAGAGGGCGTTGGGGTCGGCATCCGACAGCCAGACGGAGCGCGGCATGAACGAGTCGTCGTTCAGCGAGTTGAAGTACTCCAGCGCCACCTTGGTCTGGCCGTTGGTGCTGAACTCGCCGCTGTCGTCGGCCTGGAAGTAGTCCGAGCCGAATTCGTACAGCAGGGCCTTGAGGCGGTGCGAGGACTTGTCCATCACCATGCCGTAGCTGGTGCCGGTCGCGGCCTGAACCTGCTTCACGGCCGCGACGTACTCGTCCCACGTCCAGATGTCGTCTTCGCTGGTCGGGTACGCGACACCCGCCTGGTCGAACAGGGTCTTGTTGATGAACATGCCGACCGCCGTGATGTCGGACGGGAGCGAGATGACGTTGCCGTCGTCGTCCTTGTCGGACAGGTCGGTGCGGATCTCGCTGCCGTCGGTGATGTCCGACAGGTCGGTGGTGACGTTGCGCCACACCGGGTCGACGGCGCCGACGCGGGCGATGGCCGGAAGGTCGTTGGCCTGCGCCGCGTTGCGGAGCTTGGTGGCGAGGTCGTCGTTGGCGATGTCGACGATCTCGACCTTGACGCCGGTCTCTTCCTCGTACTTCTCGGCCATGTGGGCGTAGCCGCCACCCTGGTTGGCGTCGCCCGAGAGGAAGAACTGGATCGGCTCGTCGGACTCGCCGGCGTCACCCGAGCTGCACGCCGTCAGCGAGACGGCGGTCAGGGCAGCCGCTGCGAGGGCGAGAGCCACTCGCGTGCGGGATGAGACTGAATGCTTCATTGGACTTCCCTTTCACCCCGGGAGACCAGGGTCAACGTCGTTGTCGATGAGCGCGGGATTTCGCGCCCCGTGTGTGTCACCGCCCCGAAGGACGGATCCGATCGCTGATACGATGTTAGGACATTAATGCAAAGTTCACCAGCGGGCAAGCGCCTTCCCGTGGAGATCCCCCGTCTGGGGTAAACGCATTCCACGCGGTAAGGTCGAGCTTCGACGCTCTTCACTCATCGATGAGGAATCCATGGAGATCGCCACCACCCGCCCCGGGTCCGGCACCATCCCTCCCCGCGCCCGCCTGCACTCGGACGCTCCGCAGCAATCGCTGGACGGCGCGTGGCGCTTCCGTGTCTCGCCGTCCCTGCGCACCGCCCCCGACGAGTGGCGCGACGAGGACGCCGCGGACTGGGGGACGATCGAGGTGCCCGGCCACTGGAACCTGCAGGGGTACGGATCGCCCGCCTACTCCAACGTGCAGATGCCCTTCCCCGTCGACCCGCCGCACCCGCCGGACGCGAACCGGATCGGCGACTACCGGCTCGACTTCCACGCCTCGCCCGAGGTTCTCGCCCACGGTCGCAGGCTCCTGCGCTTCGACGGGATCGAATCCGCTGCCGAGGTCTGGCTGAACGACACGCTCCTCGGCACGACGCGCGGAAGCCGGCTCACCCACGAGTTCGACGTGTCCGGCATCCTCGCCGACGGCGTGAACCGCCTGGCCGTGCGCGTGGCCCAGTTCAGCGATGCGACGTACCTCGAGAACCAGGACATGTGGTGGCTGCCGGGGATCTTCCGCAGCGTCACTCTGCTCGGCCGGCCGGACGGCGGCATCGACGACCTGTTCGTCCACGCCGATTACGACGCGACGGCATCCGAGGGGATTCTCGACATCACCGCCGTCGTGGACCAGGGCGGGAGCGCCCGTCTCACCATCGCGGAGCTGGGCATCGACGACGTCCCCGCGGGCGAGACACTGCGCATCCCCGGCGTCGAGCCCTGGAGCGCGGAACGGCCCCGCCTGTACGGGGCCACCGTGCGCACCGGCAGCGAGGCGGTCACGGTGCGAATCGGGTTCCGGCGGGTAGAGGTGCGGGACGCACGCCTCCTCGTCAACGGAGCGCCGATCATGCTGCGCGGCGTGAACCGGCACGAGCACCGACCCCGGCACGGGCGCGTCTTCGACGCCACCGTCGCCCGAGACGAGCTGCTCCTGATGAAGCGCCATCACATCAACGCGGTCCGCACGTCGCACTACCCGCCGCATCCCGACGTCCTCGACCTGTTCGACGAGCTGGGTTTCTGGGTGATCGACGAATGCGACCTCGAGACGCACGGCTTCGAGCACGTAGGCTGGCGCGGCAACCCGAGCGCCGATCCGGCCTGGCGCGACGCCTTCCTCGACCGTATGCGGCGCACCGTGCACCGCGACAAGAACCACGCGAGCGTCATCATGTGGTCGCTCGGCAACGAGTCGCACTCCGGCTCCAACCTCGAGGCGATGGCGCGGTGGGCGAAGCTGACCGACCCGAGCCGGCTCATCCACTACGAGGGCGATCACGCGAGTCGCTACGTCGACGTGTACTCGCGCATGTACGCACCCCATGACGAGGTGCGCGAGATCGGCGAGGAGACGCTCCGGCCGGCGCCGCACGATGCCACCCCGGCCGAGATGCACCGCCGCACGCTGCCGTTCCTGCAGTGCGAGTTCGGTCACGCCATGGGGACGGGCCCCGGCGCCCTCCAGGAGTACTGGGACCTCTTCGAGGCGTACCCGCGTCATGCGGGAGGGTTCGTCTGGGAGTGGGTCGAGCAGGGCATCGCCGTCGACGGGCCCTCGGGCGAGACGCGCATCCTGTACGGCGGCGACTTCGGCGAGGACGTGCACGACGGCAACTTCGTCATCGACGGGCTCGTCGACGCGCACCGCAACCCGCGCCCGGGTCTGCTCCACTACGCGGCCGTGATCGCGCCGGTGGCGGTGAACGTGGACGCGGACCGCTCGGCGGTCCACGTCGCGAATCGGTACGACTTCCTCGGTCTCGCGCATGTCGCCGTGCACTGGAGGCGCGTCGTGGACGGCGAGGTCACGGCATCCGGCACGCTCGATCTCCCGCCGTGCCCGCCGCGCTCGACGGTCTCCGTCGACCTGCCCGAGGAGAGCCGGACGGATGCCGCGCCGCGCGTCGCGGACGTGCTCACCGTGGAGGCGGTCACCACCGTCGCTGCTCCCTGGGCGGACGCCGGACACGTGGTCGGAAGCGGCCAGCACGTGACGGAGGGGCATCCCGCCCAGCCGGCGGCGAGCGCCGCCGAGCCGCGCGAGGACAGCGTCGGCGCCGCGCGCTTCGACGTCGCGACGGGCGGCCTCCAGGCGCTGGCGGGCCTGGCGATCGCCGGACCGACCGTGGGAGTCTGGCGCGCCCCGACCGACAACGACCGCGACCTCGGCAACGACGAGCTCGACCTGCCGTCGTACGCCGACCGGTGGCGGGCGGCGGGCATCGACCGCATGGTGACGCGCCTGGTGGACCTCAGCGCGGGCGACGGAGGCCTGGTCGTGCGCACCCGGACGGGCACGCCGATCCTCGCCAGCGCGATCGACGCCCGCCTGCGGTGGACCGCGATCGCGGACGACGCCGTGCGCCTCGACGTCGAGCTCGAGCCCAACGACGCGTGGACGACCGAATGGGCCCGGCTCGGCCTGGACTTCGTCCTCGACGGTGAGCCGCTGGGCGCCGACATCGCGGGCTACGGCCCCATGCCGAGCTACCCCGACCTGCGCTCCGCGGCCAGGTTCGGGTGGTGGCACCTCGACGCCGACGACCTCACCGTCGACAACGTCCGCCCGCAGGAGAGCGGCTCGCGCGTGGGAGTCCGCGACGCACGGATCCGCACGCGCTCCGGTGCGCTGCACGTCTCGACGCTCGACAGGTCGTTCGCACTCACGGTGTCGCGCCACAGCCGGCAGGCTCTCGCGGCCACCGCGCACAACTGGGAGCTGCCCGCCGAAGGCCGCACCTTCGTGTCGATCGACCTGGCCCAGTCGGGCGTCGGCACCGCGACCTGCGGACCCGGCGTCCTGCCGCGCTACCGGCTGCCGGCCCGATCCGCGGCCATCTCGCTGGTGCTCCGGCACGAGCCGGCGTCCGCCTGACCCTCACCGCCGGCGCTGCGCACGCGCGCCGTCTCTCCGACCGACCTCTTCGCAGAAGGAGCCCCATGACCTCTCCGACCGACGCCTCCGCACGCCTCGATCCGCACTACGAGATCGCCGACATCGACCGGCGCCTGTTCGGCGGGTTCGTCGAACACCTCGGCCGACACATCTACGACGGCATCTTCGAGCCCGGGCATCCGTCCGCCGACAGCGACGGGTTCCGCACCGACGTGATCGAGCTCGTCAAGGAGCTGGGGGTCTCCACCATCCGCTACCCCGGCGGCAACTTCGTCTCGGGGTACAAGTGGGAGGACGGCATCGGCCCGAAGGCCGGCCGGCCGCGCCGCCTCGACCTGGCATGGCACTCGACCGAGACGAACGAGGTCGGACTGCACGAGTTCCAGGCCTGGCTCGACCGGGTCGGCAGCGAGCTGATGCTCGCGGTCAACCTCGGCACCCGCGGCACGCCCGAGGCGCTCGACCTGCTGGAGTACGCCAACAGCGACGCCCAGACGGCCTGGACCGACCAGCGTACGGCGAACGGCCGCGAGACGCCGTTCGGCGTCAAGATGTGGTGCCTCGGCAACGAGATGGACGGTCCGTGGCAGATCGGGCACCTCGACGCCGACGACTACGGCAAGCTCGCCTCGCGCACCGCGAAGGCGATGCGGATGCTGGATCCCGGCGTCGAGCTGGTCGCCTGCGGCTCGTCGGGCCGCGGCATGCCGACCTTCGGCTCGTGGGAGCGCACGGTCCTCGAGCACACGTTCGACGACGTGGACTTCATCTCGTGCCACTCCTACTACCAGGAGCACGACGGCGATGCGCAGGAGTTCCTCGCCTCGGGCGTCGACATGGCCCGCTTCATCGAGTCGGTCGTCGCGATCGCCGACACCGTGGCGGCGACGAAGAAGAACGACAAGCGCATCATGATCTCGTTCGACGAGTGGAACGTCTGGTACCTGCACCGCGAGGACGGCACCGAGTCGGGCCACGAGTTCAAGGGCGGCGCCTGGCCCGTCGCGCCGCGCCTGCTCGAGGACAAGTACAACGCGCTCGACGCGGTGGTCTTCGGCGACCTGCTCATCACGCTGCTGCAGCACGCCGACCGCGTGCGCTCGGCATCCCTCGCGCAGCTCGTGAACGTCATCGCGCCGATCATGACCGAGCCCGGCGGCCCGGCGTGGCGGCAGACCACGTTCTTCCCGTTCGCGATCACCTCGCGTCTGGGGCAGGGCCGGGCGCTCCGCGTGCCCGTGTCGTCGGCATCCTTCACGAGCGAGAAGCTCGGCGATGTGCCGACCCTGAACGCCGTCGCCACGATCGACGACGAGGGCGTGTCGCTGTTCGTGGTGAACCGTTCGACGACGGATGCCGCGGACCTCCGTGTCGACCTGACCCCGCTCGTGCGCGAGCTCGGACGCGGCGTCGAGGTGATCGAGTCGCACCTGCTGCACGACGACGACCTCTACGCGGCCAACACGCTCGAGAACACGGAGCGGGTCGGGGTGCGCGAGGCCGCGGCATCCGTCGACGGCGACGTCCTCACCGTCGCACTGCCCGCCGTGTCGTGGGCAGCCATCCGACTCGCGTGATCACCGCGAGGAGCGGAGGAGATGTGACGAGCGGAGGACGTTTCTCCGCGAATGCTTCCTCCGCTCCCCGCATCTCCTCCCCTGATCCCCTCCTCCCCCGCCGATCGGAGACCCTGATGCTGCGAGTGGACGCGACCCGGCCGGGGCGCGACGAGCTTCGGCCCGCCATGGCGAACGTCGAGGACCGGCGCCGCGGGCTCGCGGTGACCAGCCGCAGCCTGCTGCGGAACGGGCGGCCGTGGCTGCCGGTCTCGGGCGAGTTGCACTATACGCGCGTGCCGAGCGAGCGGTGGACCGAGCGGCTCCGCCTCATGCGCTCGGGCGGCGTGTCGGTCGTCTCGACCTACGTGCCCTGGCTGCACCACGAGCCCGTGCGCGGTCAGGCGCGGTTCGACGGACGATTCGACGTCGGCGCGTTCGTGGACGCGGTGCGGGCCGAGGGTCTCGAGATCGTGCTGCGGATCGGCCCCTGGGTGCACGGCGAGATGCGCAACGGCGGACTGCCCGACTGGGTGCAGCACGCGGCGGTGCGCCATCGCACCGATGACCCCGCATACCTCGACCTCGTGCGCGAGTGGTTCGCGCGCATCGCGGATGCCCTCGCCGGGCGGTGCACCCCCGAGAACGTGCTGGCGATCCAGCTGGACAACGAGCTCTACGACCAGCCCGGTCACCTTGCCACCCTGAAGCGGCTGGCACGCGAGGCGGGCCTGTCGGCACCGCTGTGGACGGCGACCGCATGGGGCGGCGCCCAGCTCCCCGACCCCGAGGTGCTGCCGCTCTGGGGCGGCTACGGCGACGGGTTCTGGGTCGACCCGGGCGCCCCGTGCGACCCCACCTTCCGCGCGCACTACTTCTTCTCCGACACCTGGGACGATCCCGGCATCGGCGCCGACGTGCGCGGCGCCGACGATGCCTCGACGACCGGCCGCGCCGAGCTGTCGCCGTGGTTCCCCGCCGCCACGTGCGAGCTGGGCGGCGGCATGGCGACGGCGTACCACCGGCGGCCGCGGCCCGACGCCCGTGACATTGCGGCGGTCGCGCACGCCAAGCTCGGCAGCGGCTCGGCCTGGCAGGGCTACTACATGTACGCCGGCGGCACGAACCCCGGGCCCGGCCTCGAAGAGACGCAGGCCACCGACTACCCCAACGACATGACGCGGCTGAGCTACGACTTCCATGCGCCGATCGGCGAGTCCGGCCGTGCAGCGCCGAGCCATGCGGCGCTGCGACGCCAGCATGCGTTCATCGAGGCGTTCGGCGAGCGGCTCGCGCCCCTGCCGTCTCATCTTCCCGACGTCCGCCCGGCGGGAGTCGAGGATGCCGAGACCCTGCGCTGGGCCGTGCGCGTCGACGACGGCTCGGGGTTCCTGTTCATCGGGTGGCATCAGCCGCATGTGCCGCTTCCGACCTGCCGCGGTGCGCGGTTCCGCGTCGAGACCGCCGGCGGCGCGGTCGAGCTGCCCACCGCTCCGGTCGACATCCCCGCGGGGACGCTGGCCCGCTGGCCGCTCGGGCTCGAGCTGGGCGGCGTCACCGTCGACTGGGCGACAGCCTCCGCGCTCACCGTGCTTCCCGCTGCGACCGGCGACGGCGCACCCACGCTGGTGCTGATCGAGGATGCCGGCATCCCCGTGGAGCTCGCACACGACGGTTCCACTCACCGCCTCACCCCGGGAGCGGCGCCGCTGCGCATCGAGGAGCCGCAGGGCGCCGCGCTCGACGTGCTCGTCCTCGCCGCCGACGCCGCCGACCACGTCTGGGTCGTCGACGCCGCCGCCGGCGGGCGGCGGCTGCTCGTCGGCGCCGGCGAGGTGACGTGGGATGCCGACGGCCGGGTCGCCGTGCGGGCGAGCGGCGCCGAGCCCGATCTGCGCGACTATCGCGGTGGCGCATGGCGCGACCTCGAGTGGGAAGCCGCCGACGCCACCGCCGCTCAGCGTTCGGCGGTCGGCAGCACCTCGGCACCTGAGCGCGGCCCGCAGCCTGAGCGCGCGGCATCGGTCCCCATCCGGCTGGTACGCCCCGAGACGATGCCGTCGGGTGACTACGGCTCGCGCGACGGAAGGCAGGCCGCACCTCACGATGCGGTGCTCGACGCCCACGCCGCGGTGTACCGCCTCGACGTGCCCGAAGCGTTCGACGACGATGCCGTGCTGCGGGTGCAGTGGGCCGGAGACGTCGCGCAGCTGCGCGTGGACGGGGTCACGGCGACGGACCGGTTCTGGGACGGGTCGGAGCTCGTCGCGAACCTGCGCGACATCGGAGCCGGCCCGGCGACCCGCGTCGAGCTGCGCGTCCTGCCGCTGCGGACCGACAGCCGCGTGCACCTGCCGGCCGACGCCGCCGCCCGGCTGGCGGCATCCGACCGCGCACTGTGCGAGGTCAGCGCCGCCCGGATCGACGAGCGCACGCTGTGGACCGAGAAGACCCCGCCGAGCGGAAACCCTGAACATGTCGCTGACGACAGGAAGACGAGAGAGCGATGACGCTGCGCAAGACCGCCACGCCGCCGATGGGCTGGAACAGCTGGGACTCGTACGGCACCACCGTCACCGAGGCGGAGGTGCTCGCCAACGCCGAGTTCATGGCGGAGCACCTGCTGCCGCACGGCTGGGACACGATCGTGGTCGACATCGACTGGGCCGATCCCACGGCGCGGTCGCACGGGTACAACGAGACGGCGCCGCTGATCATCGACGGCTTCGGCCGCCTGCAACCCGACCCCGCGCGGTTTCCGAGCTCCGCAGACGGCGGGGGCTTCGCGCCGCTCGCCGCACGCCTGCACGCGCTCGGCCTCAAGCTCGGCATCCACGTGATGCGCGGCATCCCTCGCGTCGCGGTCGCCGCGGACGTCCCGATCGCCGGGACCGACGCCACGGCGTCGCAGATCGCCGACCCGGCGAACGTCTGCGAGTGGAACCCCCACTACCTCGGCCTCGATCACGCGCATCCCGGCGCGCAGGCGTACTACGACTCGTGCGTCGCGCAGTACGCCGAATGGGGTGTCGACTTCCTCAAGGCCGACGACATGCTGTGGCCGTACCAGGTGCCCGAGATCGAGGCCTACTCGCGCGCCGTGCAGCGCGCCGACCGCGACATCGCGCTCTCGCTCTCGCCCGGCCGCGACCTGTCGGCCGCGCACCTGGACCACCTGCGCGCGCACGCCACGATGTGGCGCGTGTGCGACGACGTGTGGGACCGCTGGGATGACATCGAGCCCAACTTCGCGCGCCTCGCCCGCTGGGCGCCGCTCGGCGGACCCGAGGGCTGGCCCGATGCCGACATGCTGCCGCTCGGACGCATCGGACTGCGCGCAGAGCGCGGCGAGCCCCGCGAGGGTGCGCTCACGCTCGCCGAGCGCCGCGCGCTCGTGACGCTCTGGGTGATGGCGCGGTCCCCGCTCATGATCGGCGGCGACCTGCCCACGAGCGCGCCCGAGACGATCGCGCTGTTCACCAACGACGAGGTGCTCGAGATCCTGCGCGACTCCGCCGGCAACCGCGAGCTCCTGCGCGAGCGGGACCTCGTCGTGTGGACCGCGGCACGCGGCGACACGCGCTGGACCGCCGTGTTCAACACCGGCGACGAGGCTCGGGAGGTGCCGTTCGACACGCGGTCGCTCGGCCTCGGTCCCGCGCCGGCCCGCGTGGTGGACGTCTGGAGCGGCTCGGACGTCTCCGTCGAACCCGTTCACGTGCAGTCGGATGCCGCGCGCGGCGTCGCGCCCGGCAGCTCGGTCGTGCGGCTCGCACTGGAGCCGCACGGCTGCGTGCTGCTGCGGGCCTGACCCTGGCTCGCCTGTCGCGAGTCGTGTCGACTCTCTACCGTGACAGGCGCGCAGACCGACGCCCGGCAGCACAGACCGGTCGCGACCGGAAAGCGCTTGCGCGGCATCCGATCGCGTGGCACACTACTGGAAAGCGTTTACCCGCATGTGTCGCTGAACCGCACCGCCGGGTACCCACGAGCCTTCAGAGAAGAAAGCAGGACCCCGTGACTGACACGACACTCGCCCCGGCCTCGGCCGAGGCCTCCGCCCGCCCCGCCGTGCGTGAGATCGGCATCATCATGAACGGCGTCTCGGGCCGCATGGGCTATCGCCAGCACCTGGTGCGCTCGATCCTCGCGATCCGCGACCAGGGTGGCATCGAGCTCGCCGACGGCACGAAGGTGACCGTCAAGCCGCTCCTGGTGGGCCGCAGCGAGGCGAAGCTCGCCGACCTCGCCGCCAAGCATGGCATCGAGGACTACACCACCGACCTCGACGCCGCACTCGCCGACCCGCGCTGGGAGATCTACGCCGACTTCCTCGTGACCAAGGCGCGTGCGTCGGCCCTGCGCAAGGCCATCGCCGCGGGCAAGACCATCTACACCGAGAAGCCCACGGCCGAGACGGTCGAGGAGGCCCTCGAACTCGCCAAGCTCGCGCAGGAGGCCGGCGTGAAGACCGGTGTCGTGCACGACAAGCTGTACCTCCCCGGGCTGCAGAAGCTCAAGCGCCTCATCGACTCCGGCTTCTTCGGCCGCATCCTGTCGGTGCGCGGCGAGTTCGGCTACTGGGTGTTCGAGGGCGACTGGCAGCCCGCCCAGCGGCCCAGCTGGAACTACCGCGCCGAGGACGGCGGCGGCATCATCGTCGACATGTTCCCGCACTGGAACTACGTGCTCGAGAACCTGTTCGGCGACGTCAAGACCGTCTATGCGCAGGCCGCCGTGCACATCCAGGACCGGTGGGACGAGAAGGGCGAGCACTACACGGCGACCGCCGAAGACGCCGCCTACGGCATCTTCGAGCTCGAGGGCGACATCGTCGCGCAGATCAACTCGTCGTGGACCGTCCGCGTGAACCGCGACGAGCTCGTCGAGTTCCACGTCGACGGCACGCACGGGTCGGCCGTCGTCGGCCTGTTCGGCGCGAAGATCCAGCACCGCAACGCGACGCCGAAGCCGGTCTGGAACCCCGACCTGGCCGACGACCACGACTACGACGCGGACTGGGCAGAGGTTCCCACCAACGACGTGTTCCAGAACGGCTTCCGCCAGCAGTGGGAGGAGTTCCTCGAGTCGTACGTGCTCGGCACCGAGTACGAGTTCGACCTGCTCTCGGGCGCGCGCGGCGTGCTGCTCGCCGAAGCCGGCCTGCAGTCGAGCCGTGAGGGCCGCAAGGTCGAGCTGCCCGCACTGTCCCTGGACTGAGCAGGGATCGCCGGATGCCGCAGCTCACACTCCTCTCACCCGACGGCGCGACCTCGACGGTGCAGCTGAACGAGTCCCCGGGCTACACCAAGCCCGAGGGCCCGCTCCGCAGCCGCGTCGCCTACGCCGCCGCGCACGTCGTGCCCCAGACCTGGGCCGACAACACCCCGGGCCGGCCGGCCGAGGTCGACTGGGACGCCACGCTCGACTTCCGCCGCGCCGTGTACTCGTGGGGACTCGGCGTCGCCGATGCCATGGATACCGCCCAGCGGAACATGGGCCTCGACGCCGCCGCCACGCGTGACCTCATCGCCCGCTCGGCGCAGGTCGCCCGCGAAGAGGGCGGCTCGGTCGTCGTCGGTGTCAACACCGACCATGTCGACGAGGAGCGCATATCGATCGACGAGGTGATCGACGCCTACAAGGAGCAGCTCCACTTCACCGAGGAGCAGGGCGCCGGCCCGGTGCTCATGGCCTCGCGCCACCTCGCCCGTGTCGCGGAGTCGGCCGACGACTACCGCCGTGTCTACCGCGAGGTGCTCGCGTCCGCCACGACCCCGGTCGTGCTGCACTGGCTCGGCACCGCGTTCGACCCGTCGCTCGAGGGCTACTTCGGCTCGCCCGACTGGCGCGACGCGTCGGCGGTGCTGCTCGAGATCATCGAGGAGAACGTCGACAAGGTCGCGGGCGTCAAGATGAGCCTGCTGGATGCCGCCTCCGAGGTGTCGGTGCGCGAGCGCCTTCCCGAGGGCGTGCGCATGTTCACCGGCGACGATTTCAACTACGTCGGGCTGATCGGCGGCGCCGACGTCCCCGAAGCGACGCAGCCCGACCGCGATGCGGCGAGCGCACGCCAGCACTCCGACGCGCTGCTCGGTGCCTTCGCCGCGATCACGCCGGTCGCCTCGGCCGCGATCCAGGCGCTCGACGCCGGCGACCCGGCACGGTACCTCGAGATCCTCGGCCCGACCGAGGAGCTCAGCCGCCAGGTCTTCGCCGCGCCGACGTTCTATTACAAGACCGGCGTCGCGTTCCTGTCGTGGCTCAACGGCCACCAGCCGGCGTTCCAGATGGTGGGCGGCCTGCACTCGGCCAGGAGCCTCCCGCACCTGTCGCGCATCGTCGAGCTGGCGAACGCGTCGCTCGCCCTCGAGCGGCCGGAGCTGGCGATGATCCGCTGGCACGGCATGCTCCGCCACAACGGCGTCGACGTTCCCGGGGTGATCGCATGAGCAGCGTTGATCCCCGCCTGTCGATCAATCAGGCGACCATCAAGTACGCCGACCTCGCGACCGCGCTGCGGGTGACCGCCGAGGCGGGCGTCTCGGCGATCGGCCTGTGGCGCGAGCCGGTGCAGGAGGTCGGCCTGGCCACGGCGGCGTCGATGCTCACCGACTCGGGACTGCGCTTCACGACGCACTGCCGCTCGGGCTTCTTCACGATGCCCGAGGGCCCCGCCCGCCGGGCGTCGATCGACGACAACCGCGTCGCGATCGAAGAGGCGGCGACGCTCGCCGCCGCGGGCGCCGAGGGCTCGACCGCGATCCTCGTGCTCGTCGCCGGCGGCCTGCCCGAAGGGTCTCGCGACCTGGTGGGTGCCCGCGAGCGGGTGCGTGATGCGATCGGCGAGCTGGTTCCGGATGCCGCCGCCGCCGGCGTGACGCTCGCGATCGAGCCGCTGCACCCGATGTACGCATCCGACCGCTGCGTCGTCTCGACGCTCGGTCAGGCGCTCGACATCGCCGCAGACTTCGACCCGGCCGTCGTCGGCGCGACCGTCGACACCTTCCACATCTGGTGGGATCCCGACGTGCTGCCCTCGATCGCGCGCGCCGGTCGCGAGGGCCGCATCGCCACGTATCAGGTGTGCGACTGGAAGACCCCGCTCCCGGCCGACGTGCTGCTGGCCCGCCACTACCCGGGCGACGGCGTCATCGACTTCGCCTCGCTCACCACTGCCGTCGAGGCGACCGGCTACGACCGCGACATCGAGGTCGAGATCTTCAACGAGGAGATCTGGGCCACCGACCCGCTCGTCGCCGTGCAGCGCACCGCCGCCGGGTTCGCGGCATCCGTGTCGCCGCATCTGCGTGCCCGCGTCGCACGCTGAACCCGAACGCATGAGCACAGGAGCGCTCGCGGGGTACGACGACTGGCCGGCGTACCTGGCGGGCGCTCCGGCGTTCGTGCCCGTCGACGCCGGCGAGGCGGCGATCGCGCCCGGCAGCGCGGTTGTGGACGAGCGATCGTCAGACCGCCGCGTCCTGGTCGACGTGCTGGGGGTCCGTGCGGCGACCGCCGGCGACGTGCGGGTCGAGCGCGAATGGGTGGTCGACGATGTGCGCGGCCGCCTGGTGTCGTGGTCGCTCGGGTTCGGTCCCCGCACCCACGCCTATCTGCTCGAGCCCGCCGAGAACGACGGCGATCTGCCCGGCGTTCTCGCGCTGCACGCCCACGGCGGTGTGCGCTCGACCGGCGCCGAGCAGCTCGTCGACACCGGCCGCGCACCGCATCCGAGCGCCGCCCGCCTGCGCGCCCGCGGCTACGCCGGCCGGACGCCCGCCAATGACCTCGCGCGCGCCGGCTTCGCGGTGCTGGCGCCCGATGCCTTCTCGTGGGGCAGCCGCGCGTTCGACCTGTCATCACCGCCGGACGTGCTGGCGCGGCTCGGTGCCGCGCTCGACGCACTCCACCGCGAGCGCGGCGAGACGCTCTCGGACGAGGAGCGCTTCGACGAGCTCTCATCGCTTCACGAGTACGGCCTCGCGAAGGCCGCCGGAGCGCTCGGCACGAGCTTCGCCGGGGCCGTCGCGACGGATGATCTCGCAGCTCTCGAGGTTCTCGCCGGATGGCCGGGAGTCGACGCCGCACGCCTCGGCGCGCTGGGCTTCTCGGGCGGCGGCGGGCGCGCGCTGTTCGTGGCGGCGCTGGACGGTCGGGTCGCGGCATCCGTCGTCTCCGGCATGATGGCGATGTCGGCGTCGCTGGTTCCCGACTACCTGGACACGCATTCGTGGCTGCTGCACTCCCCCGGCCTCGCCAGCCGCTTCGACCTGCCCGACCTCGCCGCCCTGGGTCGCCGGGTGCTCGTGCAGTACGGCGAGCACGACGAGCTCTTCCCGCCGCAGGGGATGAGGGATGCCGACACCCGCCTCCGCGCCCTGCTCGGCCGCCGCTACACCGGCGCCTGGCACGACGCCGGCCACGAGTTCACCGCCGCCATGCAGGACGAGGCCCTGGCGTACCTCGCGCGGACGCTGCGCTCCTGATCCTCGGTGCGGTGTTCGGGCGGGTCTTCGGTCTTCGGTCTTCGGTCTTCGGTCTTCGGTCCAGCTTCACCAGGAACCCCCGCCGGGAAGCCTGCGACTCCCGGGCAGCACGCAGCGGCCGGACGCCCGCCGGTTCTCGCCTCTCCGCGGCAGCCGCAGGCGAGGTCAGCGGTCCGAGGCCGCCGACAGCAGGCGCAGCTCCCGCAGACGCGGCGTGATCGCTCCCGCCGCCTCGATCCGCACGGCAACCTCCACCGTGCCTGTCGCCGACCCGAGAGCCACCTCGCGCGTCGCGTCGCCGGTGCCGGCGGGCACCGGCTCGTCGAGCACCACCCGGTCCCCCACCGACACGCGCAGGCGCGCTTCGTCATCGCCGCCGAGCCACGAGACCCGCAGTGCATCGGCCGTGCCGCTCCAGTCGCGCAGCGTCAGGGTGAGCGCGCCGCGCGTGCGGCGCCAGCGGGCGTCGCCCTGCACGCCGATCACCTCGTCGGATGCCGCGAGCCCGTGGTCGGACTCCGGCTGCTGCTCGCCGAACCCGACGACATCACGCGTGCGGGCCTCGATACCCAACGACGCGGCGTCGATCCGCTCGAGCTCGGAGCGGCGAGCGGCGACGGCGGCGGCATCCGTCGCCTCCGCGACGGGCCACGACACCGTGTAGCGCGCGTCGTGGATGCCGGCGAACGGCTCCAGGTCGACAGCACCGCCGCCGGCGACGGGAACACGGAGGCGCCCCGACGCGAGGCGCACGGCGCGGTCGAGCGCATCGGCGGTCAGCACCGGGGTGTCGGCGAGCGCGCGCAGCGGACCGACGGCGATGTGTCCCATCCGCGCGCCGCTGCCGCGGTAGGCGACAGCGTCGTCGGGCTCGCGCCGCGCCAGCACGTCCGGGCCGTCGACGATCCACGCCCAGTCCGAGCCGTCGGCCGGGCGCTCGAAGCGCAGCCGCCGTGGCAGCGCGAACCGCAGCAGCGTGACGCCGGCCCCGACCTCGACGTCCAGCCGCCTCCCGGCCGCCGCACGCCGGTGTCCGGCATCCGCCCTGCTCTCGATCTCGACGACCGCCGCGCCCTCGACCCAGTCCGGGACGAGGACCGCGAGGCGCGTCGGTCGCGGCGCGCGCACCTCGACGGTCGCGTGGACCACCGCGGGATCGGCGCCGTCATCGACGGTGATGGCGATCTCGGTCTCGTCGAGGATCGCGTGGGACGGCACGAAAGCGTTCACGCGCACCTCGCCCGGCGATGTCGCGTAGACGAGTGCGCCGTGGCGGGACTGCGCCTCGAACCCCGACCCCATGCAGCACCAGAAGCCCTCGGCGTCGGGCGAGTAGACGCGGTAGTGCGCGGGGCGCTGCGGGGTGAAGTACACCAGGCCGCCGTGCTGCGGATGCTGTGCCGAGCGCAGATGGTTCGCCCGCGCCCGCTCGGCCCATGACAGGTAGGCGTCGTCGCCGGTGAGCACGTGCAGCTCGGCGGCGAGCTTGATCATGTTGTAGGTGTTGCAGGTCTCGGGGCCCTCGCGCGCGATGAACATGCTCGAGAAGTCCGACGCGAAGTGCTCGCGTACGCTGTCGCCGCCGATCGCAGCGCTGCGGTGCCGTGCGACGCGGTCGAAGAAGACTCGCGCCGCCGCTCCCTCTCGCGCGGCGACGTCGGGCACGAGCTCGGGCGCCACCTCCCGCGCCGCGCGCTCGATCGTCGCGAAGCCGACGGCGACCGGGATCTGCGTGTTGGCGTGCAGTCCGTCGAGCTCGTCTCGGCCGGCCGCGAGCGGCTCGACGAGCCCGCGGCGCGCGAAGCGGCGCGCGAGGCGCAGGAATGCGCCATCCTGCAGCACCATCGCCAGGCGCGCGAACGCCTCGGTCATCCCGCCGAACTCGCACTCGAGGATGCGCTCGAACGTGTCGTCGTCGAGGTCGCCGGTGACGTGCACCCACCAGGCGGCCAGCTCGACGAGCGTCTCTCGTGCGAGGGGGTCGTCGGTCAGCTCCACCGCGTCGATGAGACCGGCGAGGACCTTGTGCAGGTTGTACAGCGGCACCCAGCGCCCGTTGAGGTGGAACGCCCCGACGTCGACGCGCCCGGTGCGCAGCTCGTCCCAGAGCGCCGCGCCCTCGGGCACTCCCCCGACGTACCCCGTGCCGGTCGCGAGCTGGCACTCCCGGATGCCGCGCACCAGGGTCCGCGCGAGGTCCGCGGCCGCGGCATCCCCCGCCGCCGCGAGGGTGCTCGCGGCTGAGAGCACATGGCCGGCGGTGTGCCCGTCGAGACCGTCGGACTCCCACCCGCCGTAGGAATCGGCGCGCGCGGGCAGGCCCGCCTCGCGGCGGAACGGCGCCAGCAGGCGCTCGGGATCCAGTCGCTGCAGCGTCGCACTGACGCTGCGCTGCGCCTCCAGATCGGCACCCGGCGCGAGGCGCACATGGGCGGCCGGCGCGAAGGCCGGGGCGACGGTGCGGGACATGGCGCTCCTTCGAGCCGACGACGGTCGCTGCTCCGGAGGAGCAATGCGGGGAAACCGTTTCCCAATCTATCGGCCCAACCGGACACAGGGCCTAGACTCTGGCCTGTGAGCGACACCACGGCGCCTGCCCGAGGCGCAGCAACCCTGCACGACGTCGCGCGCGCGGCCGGCGTCTCGCTCGCCACCGCCTCGCGCGTGCTCAACGGCTCGACCCGCAAGGTCGCCGAGAGCTACCGCGAGCGGGTCGAGGCCGCCGCCGAGCA
Source organism: Microbacterium psychrotolerans (assembly GCF_031085295.1). Taxonomy (GTDB): domain Bacteria; phylum Actinomycetota; class Actinomycetes; order Actinomycetales; family Microbacteriaceae; genus Microbacterium; species Microbacterium psychrotolerans. The sequence continues at coordinate 225,116 of NZ_JAVFWO010000004.1, forward strand.
GCTCGGCTACACCGCGAACCTGTCGGCCCAAGCCACCGCGCGCGGCACCTCCGCGATCGTCGCGCTCCTGGTCGCCGACATCGCCGACCCGTACTTCGGTCAGCTCGCCTCCGGCGTCGCCCGCGGCGCCGACGAGGCCGGACTCGTCGTCACCATCGCGATCACCGAACGCGACCCGCAGCGCGAGGTCAAGCTGGTGCGCGCGCTGCGCGGCCAGCGCCCGCGAGGGCTCATCCTCGCGGCATCCCGCGTCGAAGGACCGGACGCCGTGGGCCTCCAGGGCGAGCTCGACGCGTTCTCGAACATGGGCGGCCGCGTCGTCGTCGTGGGACCGGGAGGCGGCTCCGCCCGCTCGGTGGCCGTCGACAACCGCGGCGGCTCCGCGGCGCTCGGCGCCGAGCTCGCGGACCTCGGCTACCGCGATGCGATCGTGGTCGCGGCGTCCGAGGGCATCCGCACCTCCGACGACCGTCTCGCCGGCTTCACCGAGGGCTTCACCGCGGCGGGCGGCGTGATCCGCGAGGTGCGGCGTGCCGGTTTCACCCGCGACGCGGGCTACGCGGCGGCATCCGACCTCCTCACCGGCGACGTCCCCGCCGGCACACTGATCTTCGGCATCAGCGACGTCGTGGCGATCGGCATCATGTCGGCCGTCCGCGACGCCGGGCGCCAGGTCGGCGCCGACATCGCGGTCGCCGGCTTCGACGACATCGCGACGGGCCGCGACATCCGTCCGGGCCTGACGACGGTGCGCGTGCCCCTCGAGGATCTCGGCTACCAGGCGCTGCACGCCGCGACCGACCCGGAATGGACCCCCGGCGAGCCGCAGCTGCCGCTCGAGGTCATCGTGCGCGGCAGCACCCCGCCGCGCGGCTGAGGTCGGGGGGCGGGGACGCCCACCGGCGCCCCCGCCGGGTCGGGAAACGTTTCCGGGTAGGCTGAGCGCGCCGAGACCCCAAGGAGACACGGATGCCTCGACCGCCCCGCGCCGACCGAGCGACGCGCGTCACGATCGCCGACGTCGCCGCCCGAGCGGGCGTGTCGCTCTCGACGGTGTCCCGTGCGCTGAACGGCAATCCCACGGTCGACCCGAAGCTCGCGGAGCGGGTGAAGGAGGCCGCAGCGGCCCTGGACTACACCGCGAGCCCCGTCGCGCGAAGTCTCGTCCTCGGTCGCACCCAGACCGTCGCGGTCATCGTGCCCGACCTCGGCAACCCCACGTTCCAGGCGATCCTGCGCGGCCTCAGCCACGCGGCCGCCGCCGACGACTACCACGTGCTCGTCGCCGACTCGGCGGAGTCGGTCGACGAGGAGCGGGTGCTGGCGGGCGCGACGCGGCGGCGCACCGACGGCGTCATCCTGTGCTCTCCGCGCCTCCCCCAGGACGAGCTCGACCGGCTCGTCGGGGGCCTCCGGCCCGTTGTGCTGATCAACCGCGCGTCGGGCGAGGTCCCCTCGGTGCGCGCGGACTACCGCGCGGCACTGGCGGCAGAGCTCGCCCACCTCCACGGGCTCGGGCACCGGCGCATCGTCTTCCTCGCCGGTGCTCCGGGCAGCGTCGCGAACGCGGCGCGCCTCGAAGCGATCGCGGCGTTCGTCGCCGAGCACGCCGACACCGAGGTCGCCGAGATCGCCTGCGGCGTCGACTTCGAGGCCGGCGCCGCCGCCGGTCCTGCTGTGCTCGCCTCCGGCGCGACGGCCGCACTCGCCTTCAACGACCTCGTGGCGATGGGTCTCCTCAGCGCTGTACAGGACAGCGGATGCCGCGTGCCCGGCGACCTCTCCATCGTGGGGTTCGACGACATCCCGTTCGCGCGGTACACGACACCCCCGCTCACGACCGCGGCCGTGCCCGCGACCGAGCTGGGGGTGCAGGCATGGGCGCGCATGCGCGATCTTCTCGAAGGCGCCGAACCGGGGCATCCGCTCACGGTCCTGCCGGAACTGACGGTGCGCGGCACCACGGGCCCGACCTCGGCGTGATCGTCGTCGGCCCGAGAGCCCGGGCCGTCGCGCCCCGGTGAGGTGTGGAGCTGTCCCTGCGCGAGCGAGGGTACGGCCGCACGGGCCTCTGTTGCGGGTGCAGGTGGGGCGGGACAATGATCGCAAATGGACCCCGCCGTGATGGAGCTGGAGATCGGGCCCGGACCTGAGCCGGGCTCATACGTCACCCGTGTGCTGCGGTCCGTGGGCGGCGGCGAGCCGAGTGAGACCTTCAGGCTCGACCTCGACGAGCTCGTGGATCGCCGGCCGCTGCTCGAGGCGAGTGTGCTGGCGTCAGCGGTGTCGGCCCGGCGCGTGCTGTCGGATACCGAAGCGGTGATCCAGGACGTCGGCCGGCGACTGTTCGACGCGGCGTTCGCGGGAAGCGTCGCCACCGCTTACCGCACGAGCATCGCCGTCGCGTCGGAGCGCGGCCACAGCGTACAGATCTCGCTGCGCCTGACCGCGCCGGGACTGGCCGCGCTGCCGTGGGAGGCGCTCTACGATGCGGACACGCAGCGCTACCTGTGCCGCAAGGAGCCGCTCGTGCGCAACGTCCCCGCGCCGCACACCCCCGTCCTTCAGATCACTCCCCCGTTGCGGGTACTCGGCATGATCTCGTCGCCGCGCGGCCTTCCGATGCTGGACGTGGAGCTCGAACGAGCGCGGCTCGAGGAGGCGCTCGAGCCCCACATCGCGGATGGGCGCGTGGAGCTGAGCTGGCTGGAGGACCTCACCTGGGACGGGCTGCATGCGACGCTGCTCGAGGACGCATGGCACGTGCTGCACTTCATCGGTCATGGCGCCTACGACACCGCCACCGACGAGGGCGTGCTGGCATTCGTCGGTCGCGACGGACGGGCGGACTATGTCACGGCATCGTCGCTGGCCGACCTCCTGGACGAAGCAGAGCCCACCCCGCGCCTGGTCGTGCTGAACTCCTGCCAGTCTGGTACGGGCGGTCCCACCGACCTGTTCTCGGGCACCGCCGCAGCGCTCGCCCGCAGCGGCATCCGCGCCGTGGCCGCCATGCAGTTCTCGATCAGCGACACCGCCGCTCTCGCATTCTCGCGGGCGTTCTACACCGCGTTGGCTCACAACCGCGGGATCGACGAGGCCGTGCGCAGCGGCCGGATCGGCATCCTCGGCGCCGGTCGCGGCACCCTCGAGTGGGTCACGCCCGTGCTCTATCTGCGAGGCGACGCCCACCTGTTCGACCTGGGACCTGTAGCTGCAGACCGCGGCCAGACACCGCTTCCCCCGGCTCGAGCCGAGGAGACCGCTCAGGCGCCAGTCTCCACTGCCGAGCGGGTACAGCCGGGGGCCGACACCACCCCTGACACCCCACGGCGGTGGACGAGGTGGGGGCGCTGGGCGATCGTGGGCGGGGCGGTGGTGCTCGCCGTCGGAGCTGGTCTCGCTGTCGCGGCAGCGCTCGGGCTGAACCTGTTCGGCGGCGACCCGGGCGGGTCCGGCGGTTCGGACAGCACGGCCGAGCTCGCGGTCCCGCTCGACGTCGACTGGGTGGACGTCGGGCTCTACTGCACCCTCGGCGACGAAGTCGTGATCGAGGTGAGCGGGCGCGGATGGCTCGACGAGACACCCGAGTCGCAGATCGGTCCCGACGGCCTGACGGGCGGCGAGAGGCCGGAGTGGCGGGTGCTCTCCGACGCCAACACCGCCTCCGTCATCGGCCGGCTGAGCACCACGCCGGAGATGTTCGCTGTCGGCACGGGGACGACCTATATCTGCCCAAGCCAGGGCGACCTGCAGCTCGGCATCAACGACACCGACCTGGCGGACAACAGCGGCGAGTTCGGCGCCGTCGTGACCCTCAACCAGTAGTGCCGGAGGCCGCGCCAGTGCACCGCTCGGGAGCGGCCCAACGCCGGCCCCGTTGCGCACTCCCGGCGAACGCGGGACGCTCGACGCGAAACCGCGACCGTCCGTCGCGGGTGAGGGGGGTGCGGCATGGCCGACAACCTGGTGGAGTTCCCGCTGGCCGACGGCGGATCGGTAGTGGTCGCCACGAGCCGTCCCGGCGGCGGACAGGACCCGTACGGGCCCATCCTGCGGGGTCGCGTCTCAGAAGCGGTGGTCACTCAGGCGAGCGAGTCGTTCGAGAGCGTGGTCAAGAGGGTGCAGCCGGCCGCCGTCGCCGTGCTGGACGCGGCGCGCTCGGGCCCACGCCCGCCGAGCGAGGTCACCGTGGAGTTCGGGATAGAGATGTCGGCGGATCTCGGCGCCGTCATCGCTTCCACGGCCGTCCAAGCGAACTTCAAAGTAACCATCACGTGGCAGCGCGACGGATCAGGCTGATCGCATCGCACCGACGCTTTCGCGGGGTGCACACGGCTTCATGGTACTCTGAGAAAACGTTTCCTGAAGGAGTGAGATGAGCCACCGCCGGTACGCCCTCGTCGGTGCGGGACACCGCGCCCAGATGTACGTCGACGCGATCATCGGACGCTATTCCGACGACGCCGTGCTCGTCGCGATCTGCGAGCCGAACCCGGTGCGCGCGCAGTACTACGTCGACCGCGTCGTCGAGGCAGGCTTCCCCGCGCCGGCGGTGTACGGCCCGGACGACCTCGAGATCATGGTGCGCGAGCAGCGCATCGAACGCGTCGTGATCTGCGCTCGCGACGACCTGCACGCACCGCTGATCGTCCGATCGCTGGATGCCGGAGCCGACGTCGTCGTCGAGAAGCCGCTGACGATCGACGGGCCGAGCGCCGCAGCCATCGAGGACGCGATCGACCGCACCGGCCGCGAAGTCGTGATCACGTTCAACTACCGATACTCGCCGCGCAACTCGGCGCTGCGCCAGGTGATCCAGGACGGCACCATCGGCGAGATCACCTCGGTGGACTTCTCGTGGGTGCTCGACACCAAGCACGGCGCGGACTACTTCCGTCGCTGGCACCGCGAGAAGGAGCACTCCGGTGGTCTGCTGGTGCACAAGGCCAGCCACCACTTCGACCTGGTCAACTGGTGGATCCGCTCGGCACCGCGGCGCGTGTTCGCCTCGGGCGGGCTGCGCTTCTACGGCGCCGACAACGCCGCCGCCCGCGGCATCCAGGACCGTCCCGCCCGGGGCACCCACGACGGCGGCGACGCGTTCGAGCTCGACCTGCGCGGCGACGAGCGACTCAAGGCGCTGTACCTCGATGCCGAGCAGCACGACGGCTACCTGCGCGACCGCGATGTGTTCGGCGAGGGCATCACGATCGAGGACAACCTCGCCCTCGTGGTCGACTACGCCTCGGGCGCGACCCTCAGCTACTCGCTCAACGCCCACTCGCCCTGGGAGGGCTACCGGGTCGCGGTCAACGGCACCCTCGGCCGCGCCGAGCTCGAGGTGATCGAGCGCGGCGCCGTGCTCGCGGACGAAGGCCTGCACCCCGTGATCGATCCCTCGGCAGTGGATGCCGGATCCTCCGGGTCGCTCCGGCCGGAGGGGGAGCGCCTCATCGTGCAGCGCCACTGGGAGGCCGCGTACGAGGTGCCCATCGAGAGCTCTGGCGACGGACACGGCGGCGGCGACGCACTGCTGCTCGCCGACGTGTTCGAAGGCCCCGCATACGACCCGCTCGCACGCCCCGCCGACTGGCGCGACGGAGTCCGCTCGATCGCGGTCGGCATCGCCGGCAACCGCTCGCTCGAGACCGGGCTTCCGGTGCAGGTCGCCGACCTCGGCACCCGCTTCCTCGCCGCCGACGGCGCGGCCGTCCGCGCATGACCCGCATCGCCGTCACCGGCGGCGCCGGCAGGCTCGGGCGCAGCCTGGTCGCCGGGCTCGCTGCCGCCGGCCACGAACTCGTGTCGCTGGACCGCGAAGTCTCGGACGCCGCCGAGCTGCAGGGCCTCGAGCAGATCCCGGTGGACCTCACCGATACGGATGCCGCCACCCGCGCCATCGCCGGCGTCCGTGCCGAGGCGCTCATCCATCTCGCGGCGATCGCCGTGCCGTTCAGCGCACCCGAGGAGGTCATCCTCCGCACGAACGCCACGATGGCGCTCACCGTGATGTCGGCGGGCGTCGCGGCCGGCATCCCGAAGATCGTGACGGCGTCCAGCCCCACCGTCCTCGGCTACGGGGCCCCCCGGGGCTGGCTGCCCGACCGTTTCCCGCTCGACGAGGAGACGACCCCGCAGCCCTGGAACGCCTACGCGCTTTCGAAGCACCTCGCCGAGCAGACGATCGCGATGCTGGCGCGCCAGACCGGCGATGCGACGCGCTTCGCCGCGTTCCGCCCGTGCTACGTCATCGCGCCCGAGGAGTGGCGCGGCGCACCCACCCAGCAGGGCCACACAGTCGTGGAGCGCCTCGCCGACCCGGCACTGTCGGCACCGGCCCTCTTCAACTACGTCGACGCGCGCGACGTCGCCACCTTCGTCGACACCCTGCTGCGGGCGCTCCCCGAGATCCCGAACGCCGAGGTGTTCTTCGTCGGCGCCGACGACGCGCTCGCCCGCCGGCCCCTCGCCGAGCTGCTGCCGCAGTTCGTGCCGGGAAGCGACGAGCTCGCGGCGGGACTGACCGGCACCTCGCCGGCGTTCTCCAACGCGAAGGCCCGCCGCGTCCTCGGCTGGCGTCCCGCGCACGGCTGGCGGGGCGAGCTCGGCGAGCCCGCCTTCGCCACCTCCGACGCCACGGCTGCCCCCTCCCCCGACTCCGCCCGAAAGGACGTGCTGGCGTGAACTTCGACGGCATCCTCTTCTTCCCCGTCACCCCGTTCGACGCTGCCGACCGCGTCGACGAGGATCTGCTCCGGCAGCACCTCGACGACACGCTCGCGCACGCCCCCGGCGGCGTCTTCCCGGCCTGCGGCACGGGCGAGTTCCACGCGCTGTCGACCGAGGAGGCGATCCGCGTCGTGCAGGTGGCGACCGAGACCGTCGCCGGCCGGGTGCCCGTCGTCGCCGGCACCGGCGGTCCCCTCGGCCACGCCAAGGCCCTCGCCCGCGCGGCCGCCGACGCCGGCGCCGACGCACTGCTCGTACTGCCGCCGTACCTCGTCGGCGGCCCGCAGGCCGGCCTCGTCGCGTACGTCGAGGCGGTGGCGGCGGCATCCGATCTCCCCGTCGTGATCTACCACCGCGCCAACGCGCAGTTCTCGGTCGACTCCGTGCGCCGCCTCGCCCGCAACCCGCAGGTCGTCGGCTTCAAGGACGGCGTCGGCGACGTCGGCCTCGCGCAGCAGATCGTGCGCGCGGTGGCGGCCGAGGGACGCGACGACTTCGCCTTCTTCAACGGTCTGCTGACCGCGGAGCTCACCCAGGGCGCCTACCGCGGCATCGGCATCCCGCTGTACTCCTCGGCGGCGTTCGCGATGATCCCGGAGGTGGCGAACGCGTACTACCGCGCGTACGTCCGCGGCGACGAGGCGCGACGCGCCGAACTGCTCGACGGGTTCTACTCGCCGCTCGTCGCCCTGCGCGATGAGACGCCCGGCTTCGGCGTCTCGCTCATCAAGACCGGGCTGCGGCTCGGCGGGCTTCCGGTCGGGTCGGTGCGTGCGCCACTTGTCGACCCGACTCCCGCGCAGGAGACCCGCCTGGGCGAGATCCTCGAGGCGGGACGAGCGCTGCTGTGACGACGGCTCCCGAGTCCCCGACGATCGCCGCGTTCGACGCGCGGCTGGTCAGGGTGCCGCTCACGCGCCCGTGGGCTGCCGACGTCACCTCGGTCGGCGTGATCGCGACGCACGTCGTGCGGTCGGACGGCGCCGAAGGGTGGGGCTTCTCGTGGACGCCGCAGATCGGCGCCGAGGCGGTGCTCGCCCTTCTGGCGCATGACATCACCGCGTTCGCGATCGGCCGGTCGGCCGATCCAGGCTCCGAGTGGCTCGCACTCTGGCAGCACCTGCACGAGGCGGGTGGCGGCGGGATCACCACCATCGCGATGGCCGGCCTCAACCTCGCACTGTGGGATGCCGCGGTGAGGGATGCCGGCACGTCGCTGTCCGGCTTCCTCGGCGCCCAGCGCGAAAGCGTCCGGGCCTACGGCTCGGGCGTGAACCTCCACTACACCGAGGAGGAGCTCGTCGCCCAGGTGCGGCGCTGGGTCGACGCCGGGTTCGACGCCGTCAAGGTCAAGGTCGGCAAGGCCGACGTGGCGGAGGACCTCGACCGGATGCGGGCCGTGCGCGAGGTTCTCGGCCCTGACCGCGCATTGATGATCGACGCGAACCAGCGCTGGGAGCTCGACCGCGCGACCAGCTCGCTCGAGGTGCTCGCCGACGTCTCCCCGGCATGGATCGAGGAGCCGCTGCGGGCCGACGACCTGTACGGCCACATCGAGCTCGCGCAGCGCCTCGGCGCCTCGAGCGGCATCCCGATCGCGGTCGGTGAGAACCTGCACAACGTCTTCCGCTTCGACGACTTCCTGCGCAGCGGCGCCGCCCAGATCGTGCAGCCGAACGTCGTGCGGGTCGGCGGCATCACGCCGTTCCTCGGGATCGCGGCGATCGCCGCCGAGCACGGCGCCGCCGTGCACCCGCACCTGCTGCCCGAGCTGTCGGGTCAGCTCGCCCTGTGCCTGCGCGCGGTGCCCGGCGTTCCCGCGCCGATGGCCGAGGACGTCGAGGACGCCGGCTTCGGCGCGCTCGGCGCCCTCCTCGACGACTCGCCCGTGCGCATCTCGGGCGGCGTCCTCACCGAGGTCTACCACGCCGGTCTCGGCATCCGCTTCTCATGACCCCATTGCACGCTTCCGGAGGAGTCTCATGACCACCGCCATCACGACCACGAGCACCACCGAGCTCGACGCCCTCGCCGCCGCCGCGGCCGCCGCCGCACCCGTGTGGCGGGCGGCGGACGCCGCGACCCGGGCGTCGTGGCTGCGCGCGGCCGCCGACGCGCTCGACGCACACGCCGACGAGCTCGTCGAGATCGCCGACGCCGAGACGCGCCTCGGCGCGACGCGTCTGCGCGGCGAGGTCGGCCGCACCACGGGGCAGCTGCGCCTGTTCGCGACGGTCGTCGAGGAGGGCTCGTACCTCGAGCTCACCGTCGACGACGCCGACGCCTCGGCCGCGCCGCCGCGTCCCGAACTGCGCCGCATGCTCGTCGGGGTGGGTCCGGTCGCCGTGTTCTCGGCCTCGAACTTCCCCTTCGCGTTCTCGGTGGCGGGCGGCGACACCGCTTCGGCACTCGCCGCCGGAAACCCCGTGATCGTGAAGGCGCACTCGGGCCACCCGCGCCTGTCGGAGCGCACGGCCGCGATCGTCGCCGCCGCGCTGGTCGACGCCGGTGCACCGGAAGGATCGCTCGCGCTGGTCGAGGGCCGCGAGGCCGGCAACGCGCTCGTGCAGCATCCCGTCATCCAGGCGGCCGGATTCACCGGCTCGCTCGGCGGCGGACGCGCCCTCTTCGACCTCGCGGCCGGCAGGCCCGACCCCATCCCGTTCTACGGCGAGCTGGGCTCGGTCAACCCGGTCGTGATCACTCCCGCCGCGGTCGCCGCGCGCGGCGAGGCGCTGGCCCAGGGCCTCGTCGGCTCGTTCACGCTCGGCGTGGGCCAGTTCTGCACCAAGCCCGGCGTCGTCTTCGTGCCCGACGGCGCCGGCTTCGAAGACCGCGTGGCGGGCTTCGCGGCCGGCTCGAGCGGCGGCCCGCTCCTCACCGATCGCATCACCGCGGCCTTCCCCTCGGGGATCGAGCACCTCGAAGCCGACGCGTCGGTGACCGTCGTGACACACGGCCTGCCCGCGGAGCCCGGCTCGGCTCAGCCCGTGGTGCTGTCGACGGATGCCGCGGCCGTCGCCTCGCGCCCCGAGACGCTGCTCGAGGAGTGCTTCGGACCTGTCACGCTGCTCGTGCGCTACTCGTCGGACGACGAACTGCACGCCGCCCTCGAAGCGGTGCCCGGTTCGCTCACCGCGACGCTGCACTCCGAACCGTCTGACGACGTCGCCGCCGTGCTCGAGGTGCTGACCCGCAAGGCCGGACGCGTGCTCTTCGCCGGATGGCCGACCGGTGTGGCCGTGACCTGGTCCCAGCAGCACGGAGGTCCGTGGCCGGCGACGACCTCGCTGCACACCTCGGTGGGCGCCACCGCGATCCGCCGGTTCCTGCGGCCCGTCGTGTTCCAGGACGCTCCCGAGGCCCTGCTGCCCGAGGTGCTCCGCGACGCGAGCCTCGCGACCCTGCCGCACCGCCGCAACGGCGTCCTGCACACCGGCCGCTGACGCCGGGCGGGGTCGTCCTCGGTCATCCTCTCGTCCCTCCCCGAAAGGCGCGGTCGAGGTGGGCGCCGGCCGCGGGGTGGCCGTCGCGTCTCAGCGCTCCTCGAAGGCGCGGGCCAGCTGGGCCCCGGCCGCGGGGTGCCGTCGGGTCTCAGCGCTCCTCGAAGGCGCGCGCCAACTGGGCGCCGGCCGCCTCGAGCCAGCGGGCCGGCTCGGCCATCGCCGCCTCGCCCGAGCCGGCGAGGCCGGTCAGCGAGGCCGTCGCGGCGAAGCCGGCGGCGTCGGCATCCGGTGCGATGCGCCCCGCGACCAGAGCGGACGGCACCCCGGCCGACGCCGCTATCGCACCGACATGACCGGGTACCTTGCCCGCGGCGGACTGACCGTCGTACGACCCCTCGCCCGTGACGACGACGGATGCCGCAGCCACCGCGGCGTCGAGCCCCACGAGCTCCGCGACGGCCGCCGAGCCGGGCACGAGCCGGGCGCCCCACGCCAGCAGGCCGAAGCCCGTGCCGCCCGCGGCACCGGCGCCTGCGGCATCCGGATCCGCGTCGACCAGCGCCGCCAGGCGCGCGAGCCCCGCGTCCAGGGCGGGGACGTCATCCGGGCCCGCACCCTTCTGCGGGCCGAAGACGGCGGCCGCGCCGCCCGCGCCGAGCAGCGGGTTGGTCACGTCGCTGAGCACCGTCACGCCGTGCGGCGGCAGCGGCGCGAGGCCCGACAGGTCGGCCGTCGCCACCGTGGCGAGGCCCCGCGCACCGTCGACGATGTGGGCACCGGCCGCATCCATGAACCGTGCCCCGAGCGCCGTCAGCATGCCCGCGCCGCCGTCGGTCGACGAGCTCGAGCCGATGCCGAGCACCAGCCGCGAGACGCCGTGGGCCAGCGCGGCGGCGATGGCCTCGCCGAAGCCCTTGGTGTGGGCGTCGAACGGACGCAGCCGGGGCGGCGTACCGAGCCGCTCGATGCCGCTGGTGTTCGCGAGCTCCACGACGGCGGTTCCCCGCGGGGCTTCCCCGGTGGCGGGCAGCAGCACCCAGGACGCCTCGACCGGCGTGCCCTCGGGACCGGTCACCGTCACGGGCATGCGGTGCGCACCCGGCACGGCCGCCGCGAAGGCGTCCACGGTGCCCTCTCCGCCGTCGGCCATCGGCATCAGCCGGACGTCGTCGGACGGCCGCACCCTCGACCAGCCGGCGGCGAGGGCCTCGGCGGCCGCCGCAGCACCGATGGTGCCTTTGAACGAATCGGGGGCGATCACAACGGTGCGGGCCATGGCGTCATTCTCCTCGGGAGCGCACGGCGGCGCCGGCGATGGCGATATCCGTGCGGGAAAGCGTTATCCTGCAGATCATGGTATCCATGGACCATCCGGACGCCGAGCCCGCACCGCCACGCGCGGTGATCGCCACCGGAACCGGCCGCTACGGCGACCCCTGGCATCCGTTCCCCGCCACCTCTGCCCGCATCGCGGAGGCGCTGCGTTCCGACGGGTGGGACGTCACGGTGGATGACGACGTCGACCACGCGCTCGCGACGCTCCACGGGACCGACCTGCTCATCGTCAACGCCGGCGACCCCTGGCGCGAGGGCGGCGCCGAGCTCGGTCACCGGGCCGATCCTGCCGCCGACGCGGGACTGCGAGCCGCGATCGCCCGCGGCATCGGGCTCATCGCCATCCACGCGGCGCTGTCGAGCCTGCGCGATCATCCGGCGTGGCGCGAAGCGATCGGCGGCGAATGGCAGCCCGGCCTGTCGTGGCATCCGCCGATCGGCGATGCGCGCGTCAGGATCGTCGACGGCGACCACCCCGTGGCCGAGGGAATGCCGGCGATCGACGTCTTCGACGAGCGCTACAGCGAACTCGTGGTCGACGACGGCGTGCGGGTGCTCGCCGTCCACGACGTCGACGGGGTCGCGCATCCCGCTGTGTGGGTACGCGAGCGCCCCACGCGCGCCGTCGTGTCATCGCTCGGCCACGACGAGCGCGCCTTCGACTCCCCCGCCCACGTGGCGCTGCTGCAGCGCGCAGCGCGCTGGGCCGCCCGCGTCTGACGCCGCGGCGCGTCGCCCGACGGGTGCGCCCGCGTATCCGCGGCGTCGCGGCCGGAAGGGTGGATCGGACGCGTGGCGCTCGCCGGGAACCGGAGCGGTCCGCCGAACCCGGCAGAATGGAAGCGGCGCCGCTCGGCGAACCGACCCCAGCTGAATCCGACCAACGGAGTGACATGACCTGGCTCGTGACCGGAGGTGCCGGCTACATCGGCGCCCACATCGTCCGTGCGCTCGCCGACGCGGGCCTCTCGCCCGTCGTCATCGACGACCTCTCGAGCGGACACGCCGGCTTCGTGCCCGAGGGCGTGCCGTTCGTCACCGGCTCGATCCTCGACGCCGACCTCGTCGAGCGCACGCTCCGCGAGCACCGCGTCGAGGGCGTGATCCACCTCGCCGGCTTCAAGTACGCGGGCGTGTCGGTGCAGCGCCCGCTGCACACCTACGCGCAGAACGTCGAGGGCACGCGGTCGCTCCTCGCGGCGATGCAGGCGGCGGATGTCGCCCACCTGGTGTTCTCGTCGTCGGCCGCCGTCTACGGCACGCCCGACGTCGCGCTCGTGACAGAGGACCTGCCGAAGCGACCGGCATCGCCGTACGGCGAGTCCAAGCTCATCGGCGAGTGGCTCATCCGCGACCAGGCGATCGCCACCGCGGCCTCGGAGCACGCGCTCCGCTACACCGCGCTGCGCTATTTCAACGTCGTCGGCTCCGGCGACCCGGCCGTCTACGACACCAGCCCGCACAACCTGTTCCCGCTGGTCTTCGAGGCGCTCATCGAGGGCCGCACCCCGCGCATCAACGGCGACGACTACGACACCCCCGACGGCACCAACGTGCGCGATTACGTCCACGTCGCCGACATCGCGGCCGCCCACGTCGCCGCGGCGCAGCGCCTGCTCGCGAACCAGCCGATCGAGCCGGCGTACAACCTCGGTTCGCAGAACGGGCTCAGCGTGCGCCAGATCATGGATGCGATGGCGCGGGTCACGGGGATCGGCTTCACGCCCGAGATCGCGCCCCGCCGGCCCGGCGACCCCGACCGCATCGTCGCGACCGGTGAGCTCGCCGCCCGCGACCTCGACTGGAAGAACCGCTACACCGTCGACGAGATGGTGCGCAGCGGCTGGGAAGCCCGCAGCAACGCCCACGTCTGAGCTGCACGCCGTCGCAGCGCGAGGCGCTCGGGTGACACGAGATGTGCCAACGGATGCCGGACGTGACGACACCCGAACGACGAACGCCTGCCGCGAAAGGCCTGGTCAGCGGGCGGGCGCCGTGCTCGCCCGCACGACGAGGCTCGTCGGCAGCGTCTCGAACGCTACGTGCGCGCCGGCTTCGATGCCCTCGACGAGCGCCGCGACCGCGCGCGATCCGAGCGCGTCGAAGTCCTGACGCACCGTGGTGAGCGGCGGGCGATAGTCGGCGGCATCCGCCACGTCGTCGAACCCGACGACGCTCACGTCGGCCGGCACCGCGCGGCCCGCCTCGGCGAATGCGCGGAGCAGGCCGAGCGCCATCTGGTCGTTGGCGGCGAAGACGGCGGTCGCGCCGCCATCGAGGAGTGCGGATGCCGCGGCGAACCCCGACGCCGAAGTCCAGTCTCCGCGCACGACGAGCGGGACCGGCGACTCGGCCGCGGCGAGTGCCTCGCGCCAGCCCCGCTCCCGCTCGGCAGCGGCGAACGAACCCGCCGGCCCTGCCAGATGGTGCACCGTCTCGTGCCGGAGGTCGAGGAGGTGGCTCACGGCCAGTCGCGCGCCGCCCGCGTGGTCGGTCTCGATGACGCCGAAGCGGTCATCGCGCGGCGAGTCGACGACCACCAACGTCAGCCCCGCCGCGCGGAGATCGGCCTCGCGCACGCGCTCGGTGGCCTCGTTCAGCACGATCGCACCGTCGACCCCCTGGTCGGACAGCCGCTCGAAGGCGGCCGACACGTCACCGTCGGCGCCGAGCGTGACGACGGTGAGCGCGTAGCCGCGGGCGGCCGCGGCATCCGCCACCGCCTGCAGCATGCGGGAGTTGCCGACCGACGCGAGCGTCGACACCACGAGGCCGATGGTCTGGGTGCGACCGGTGCGCAGGGCGCGGGCGGCGCGATGCGGACGGTAGCCGAGCTCCGACATCGCCGACTCGACCCGGGCGCGGGTCTCGGGATCGACCCGCGGGCTCGCGTTGACCACCCGCGACACGGTCTGGCCCGAGACGCCGGCGCGCTCGGCCACGTCCGCCATCGATACCCGCCTGGCCGTCATGCGTCACCCCGATCCGGCTCGGATGCCGAGCGAAGCGTCGCTCGTGGCATCCGGGTTCCCTCAGTCATGTTGACGCTAACATTACCGACTTGCTACCGTGTTGACGTGAACACGCCTCTGGACGACCCCGCGACGTCTGCCCGCGACCTTCCGGGCGAGGCGCTCGGCGCCGGCGTCGTCAAGCGCCCGACCCGGCTCGCCGACGGCCGCGACCTCATCTACTACGACGACCCCGGCACGACGCTCGGCCCGGGGCGCGCCGTCGATGCGCGCGAGCTCGGCCCTCGGCCCGAGACCGCCACCATGCGTCGCGACGTCCTCACCGGCGACTGGGTCTCGGTCGCAGCGGCACGCCAGAACCGCGCGTTCCTGCCGCCGGCCGAGCTCGACCCGCTCGCGCCGCAGACGCCGACGAACCCGTCCGAGATCCCGTCGCAGTACGACGTCGCCGTCTTCGAGAACAAGTCGCCGTCGTTCGGACCGGCGCTCGCGGAAGCCCTCGGCGACGCCCCGGCCGGTGCGGACGCGCCCCGCGACCTCGACGACCTCGTCGCCCCCGGGCTCGGCCGCACGCGCACGAGCGTCGGTCGCTGCGAGGTCGTGTGCTTCAGCCCCGAGCACTCCGGGTCGTTCGGCTCTCTCAGCCGCACCCGCGCCCGCACCGTCATCGAGGCGTGGGCGGACCGCACCGCCGCGCTGTCGGCCCTTCCCGGCATCGAGCAGGTCTTCCCCTTCGAGAACCGCGGCGAGGCGATCGGCGTGACGCTCCCTCACCCGCACGGCCAGATCTACGCGTACCCGTACATCACGCCGCGCACCACGAGCCTGCTCGCATCGATCGACCGCGAAGGTCCCGACCTCTTCGAGCGCATCCTCGCCTTCGAGCGCGCCGGCGAACGCGTGATCCTCGAGGGCGAGCACTGGACCGCCTTCGTGCCGTTCGCCGCGCGCTGGCCCATCGAGATCCACCTCCTGCCGCACCGCCACGTCGCCGACTTCGCCGCGACGACGGATGCCGAGCGGGACGAGCTCGCTCCTCTGTATCTGCGCCTGCTGCGCGGCCTCGACGCCCTCTACGACTCGCCGACGCCGTACATCGCGGCCTGGCACCAGGCGCCGGTGCACCGCGGGCGCGACACCGCCCGGCTGCATCTGCAGCTCACGTCGCCGCGTCGCGCCGCCGACAAGCTCAAGTTCCTCGCCGGATCCGAGGCCGCCATGGGCGCCTGGATCGGCGACATCCCGCCCGAGTCGGCCGCCGCGAAGCTGCGCGAGGCCGTCGCATCGATCCCCGAGGAGACCCTGTGACCACCACCGACTCCCGCGCCGCCGCGGCCGCCCGCGCGCTTTTCGCAGAACGGTTCGGCGCCGAGCCGGTCGGCACCTGGTCCGCACCGGGGCGCGTGAACCTCATCGGCGAGCACACCGATTACAACGACGGGTTCGTGCTGCCCTTCGCCATCCAGCACCGCACGCACGTCGCGCTCGCTCCGCGTGCCGACGGGGTCTTCCGCGTGCGCGTCGCCTCGACGTTCGACGACACGACCGCCGAGCTGGCCGTGGCGGAGCTCGCGGAGGTCTTCCCGGAGCGCCGCGATGAGGTGCCGGAATGGGCGCGCTACCCGCTGGGCGTAGCGTGGGCGCTGCTGGCGGCATCCGGAACCGACCCGGCGTCGGTCCCCGGCGTCGACCTCGCCTTCGCCTCCGAGGTCCCCGTCGGCGCGGGGCTGTCGTCGTCGGCGGCGATCGAGGGCGCGACCGCCGTCGCCCTCGCCGACGCCTGGGCAATCCACCTCGACCGCGTCGCTCTGGCGAAGGTCGGCCGCCGCGCCGAGAACGAG
Source organism: Microbacterium psychrotolerans (assembly GCF_031085295.1). Taxonomy (GTDB): domain Bacteria; phylum Actinomycetota; class Actinomycetes; order Actinomycetales; family Microbacteriaceae; genus Microbacterium; species Microbacterium psychrotolerans. The sequence continues at coordinate 241,442 of NZ_JAVFWO010000004.1, forward strand.
GCCGTCGGCGCCCCGACCGGGATCATGGACCAGATGGCGGCGCTGCTCGGTCGCGCCGACGCCGCGATCTTCCTCGACTGCCGCTCGCTCGAGGCAGAGGTCGTCGACCTCGGCTTCGCGGATGCCGGACTCGAGCTCGTCGTCATCGACACCGGCGTGAAGCACTCGCACGCGACCGGCGGCTACGGCGAGCGCCGGGCGGCCTGCGAGCGCGGAGCGGCCGCGCTCGGGGTGCCCGCGCTGCGCGACGTGACCCTCGACGACCTGCCGCGCCTGGCCGGGCTCGTCGACGACGTGACCTTCCGCCGGGTGCGCCACGTCGTCACCGAGGACCAGCGCGTGCTCGACACCGTGCGCACGCTCCGCGAACAGGGCCCGACCGCGATCGGCGACCTCCTCGTCGCGTCGCACGCCTCGATGCGCGACGACTTCGAGATCTCGGTGCCCGAGCTCGACACCGCGGTGGAGGCGGCGCTGTCCGCCGGCGCGGTCGGCGCGCGCATGACCGGCGGCGGCTTCGGCGGCGCCGCGATCGCCCTGGTCGCCCGCGACCGCGTGCAGGCCGTGTCGGATGCCGCCACCGCCGCCTTCGCGGCGGCCGGCTTCGCCGCTCCCACGATCTTCACCGTGACCCCGTCCGCCGGCGCCGCCCGCGACTGACACCCGCGCAAGTGAACGTTGGGAGAAGGGGCGACGCACGGTGCGCAAGGTGTGGCGGGAATGGATCCGGGCGCTCTAGCGTCGAACCTGGTGCGCGGGCATCCGATCCGCGCACGTAAGGAGCGATCGTGGCGTACATCACCGTCGGAACCGAGAACTCGGTCGACATCGACCTCTACTACACCGACCAGGGACCGGCCGACGCGCAGCCCGTCGTGCTGATCCACGGCTTCCCGCTCAACAGCGAGTCGTGGGGCAAGCAGCAGGCCGCACTGCTGGATGCCGGCTACCGCGTGATCGCGTATGACCGTCGTGGCTTCGGCGCCTCGACGAAGGCCGGCGCGGGATACGACTACGACACGTTCGCGGCCGACCTCCACGCCCTGATCGAGGACCTCGACCTGCGCGACGCCGTCCTCGTCGGCTTCTCGATGGGCACCGGCGAGATCGCCCGCTACCTGTCGCGCTACGGCAGCGGCCGCGTCGCCAAGGCGGCGTTCCTCGGCTCGCTCGAGCCCTACCTGCTCAAGACCGACGACAACCCCGGCGGCGCAGGGCCGCAGGAGTTCTTCGACGGCGTCGCGCAGTCCGTGCGCGACGACCGCTTCGCGTTCATCACCGGGTTCCTGAAGGACTTCTACAACCTGGACGACAATTTGGGCTCGCGCATCTCGCAGGAGGCCGTGGACGCCAGCGCGCAGGTCGCGAACCTGGCCGGCAACGCGGCGATCGCCGCGGCACCGCTCACGTGGCCGACCGACTTCCGCGCCGACATCCCTGCCGTCGACGTGCCGACGCTCATCCTGCACGGCACCGCCGACAACATCCTGCCGATCGACGCGACCGGACGCCGTTTCAAGGAGCTCCTGCCCGACGCCACCTACGTCGAGCTCGAGGGCGCCCCGCACGGCCTGCTGTGGACCCACGGCGCCGAGGTGAACGAGGCGCTCCTGGCCTTCCTCAAGAGCTGACGCACGACGCGACACGAATGCCCCGGCACCCGCGGTGCCGGGGCATTCGTCGTTCCCGCGTCAGGCGTGAGCGCGGCGCCGTCGCAGCACGACCGCGAGAGCGCCGGCGGCGATGAGAGCGGCGGCGAGCCCGGCGGTGGCCGCCAGTCCTGCGCCGTCGGCACCTGTGGCGGCCAGCGGTCCGGTCACGGTCACTTCGGTCCAGCCGACCACGTTGCCGTCGGCATCCAGCACGACCAGCCGATGCTCGCCCGGAGAGACCCCGGCGGGGAGGGTCACCGTCACCGTGCCCGCCGCGCTCACCACGTGGGCGCCGAGCGAGATCGGAGTGGAGTGCAGCCAGACCCACACCGTGTCGCCGGTGTACTGCGTGCCGACGAAGAGCGTCACCGTCTGCCCCGCCGCGGCCGACGCCGGCGCATCGACCGACCCGCGCGTGGCGTCGGTGAGCTGGCCGTCGGCAGCCGGCCCCGGGGTCGCCGGAGTGCTCGGCGTCGGGGTCGGCGTCGGCTCTCCCGGTCCGCCCGGCTCGCCCGGGCCGCCCGTCTGCGGGCACGGGAGCGTGCCGGCGCGCAGCGAGTGCCCGTCGGTGTCACCGTCGTCGGCCCACACGACCCGCTGGAAGCCGTCCGCGCACGTGGACACCGGGGCGACGGCCATTCCCTCGTTGTTGAGATTGGGCATCCCGGCGGGGCGGGCGAAGGAGTGCGCCACCTCGAAGTCTCCGTCGACGACCTCGAGGAGGTTGTAGACGCCGCCGCAGCTGTCGTCGCACAGCGCCCACAGAACACCGCGATCCGCGTCGTAGGCGACGTCCATCGACCACGGGAGGCCGGAGCTCTCGACCTTCACCTCGACGGGGGCTGCGCCGGCGGCGAGGGAGAAGAAGTGCAGCGCCCCGGTGGCCTCCACCGCGGTCACGAACAGCCCGGGAGTGGCGAAGTCCGAGGCCGTGTACGCGACGCCGCCGACCTCGAAGCCGGACGCGACCAGGAACGCATCGGGCACATAGGTGATGCCTTCGAGTCCCAGGTTGGTGCCGGTCGTGACGAACTCGTTCACATCCCACTCATGCGTGGCGACGAGCTCGGTGGTCGCCGTGGTCACGGCGCTCACGTCGAAACGGGCGACCTTGTTCGACGATGTGTCCTTCGCGCGCCCGTTGTCGCGCTCCGAGGTGATGTAGACCGCGCCATCGGGGGCGACTGTGACGCCCTCGGAGTCCAGCTCGCCGCCGCCGTCGGCGAAGCGGAGCGGGATGCCGCCGGCCCACTCGGGGAACGACTGGTAGACGCCGTCCACCGCGTGCATCTTGAACAGGCGACCCTTGTTCATCACGACCCACAGGATGCTCGGATCGGCGGGGTCGAACGCCGCTCCCGACACGTCGCCCTCGTCGTTGGCGTCGAGATCGGTGAAGGCATCGGCCGCGTCGGCGACCGACACCGTCGCGGCGCCCGGCCAGGTCTCGGTGCTCAGGCCCGGGCAGGCGTTGGCGGTGCCCCACGTCGCGGTCGGCGTCTCGACGTACGAGACGGTTCCGAACAGGTCGCAGCGGCTGTACGACGCGATGCCGTCCTCGTACCAGGTGTACGCGACCACACTGGCGCCGTCGTCCGCGCGGCGGAGGGTGAGCGAGTCGGCACTGTCGAGCCCGGCGATCTCGTCCGCGACGTAGAACGCCCCGGCCGTCAGCGCAGTGCCGGCGGGGACGGTGTGCACCACGGCGTCCTGCGAGTCCTGCAGCTCCCAGCCCGAGATGTCCACCGGCCCCGACCCGGTGTTGAGCAGCTCGGCCTTTCCATCGACGTTGGAGACCTCGTTCAGGACGACCGGCGTGTCCAGCCGGCGGGACTTCGTCGCGCACGACGCGGTGTTGTCCTGACCGAAGCTGTTCTGCGTCACGCGCCAGAACTCGTCCGACGAGTCGGGGCAGGCCGCGAAGGCACGCGCATCGGAGTCGTACGAGTCCGACACACCGGCATCCCCGTCGCCGTACGCCTGCTCGTCGACGAGCTGGCGAGTCGCCGCGTCAGCGCCCGGGCCGTAGATCTTCACGGCATCGCCCTCTCCCGACAGGCCCTTCTTCGAGGAGAACGCGACGTACCCGCCGGCGGGGACGATCCATGAGCCGGACGGTTCGAGCGAGTCGCCGTCCCAGGTCCTGAGATCCGCCAGGGTCAGCGGCGCAGCGCCTGTGGCCGCACCGCTGTCGGTCTGGTACCAGCCTTCGATGCTGACGCCGTGCGAACCGGTGTTGACCAGCTCGACCGCGTCGCCGAAGCCCGGGTTGCCCGGATCGTCGTCGTTGAGAGAGGCGATCTCATTGATCTCGATGTCGTCCCAGTTCGGGTCGAGCGGCGGCGCCGGCGGCGGCGTCACGGTGCAGACGTTGGCGGCGCCCGGGGTGGGCGTGGTCGGCTGGAAGGCGCCCGCACCGTCGGCGCAGCGGCCCCACGAGGTGGCGTGGGTGCCGGCCGGCCACGTGGTGGTGTCGACGAGGGTCGTCGCGTCGGGGAGGTAAAGGTTCGCCTCGTCGCCCTTGCCGAGCCCGGCCGCGGTGTAGTCGAGTTTCACGAAGCCGCCCGGCTGGAGGGTGGTCCCGGCCGCGATCGCCTGAAGATGCGAGGCGTCGGTGAGGCGGGCGTTGTCGGCGAGCAGCCAGCCCGAGAGGTCGACCGCGCCGGTGCCGATGTTGGTGAGCTCGATCCAGTCGGCGGGATCCGAGTTGACCTCGTTGATCAGGATCGCCGCGCCGGCGGTCATCGACTCGGACCCCACGGCGGCGGTCTCTGTCGCGTTCGCGATGGGAGGCGAGGCGGCGAAAGCAGCCGGTGCCACGAGGACCGGAACGGCCGCGAGCGATGCCACGGCCGCGACGGCGACGAGGGCGCGCACACGCGCGCGGGAAGACGGACGAGATCGCATCGGCGGTCACCTTCGACGAGGGGGGGTTCGGGTTCGGCCCAGCGTCTCGACGGTGTGCGAAGGGCGGGTGAACGCGCGGTGTCGTCGAACCGAACGCGCAGCCACCGGATGGTGGGCGCCGCGCGCGGACGGCGGATGCCTCCGGCATCGTGCCGGCACGCCGGCGAGCGCTCGTCAACACCTCACGTCATTTGGTTGTGAGAAATCAAGCGATATTCGGGTTTACTTCTCCTATGAGCGAGAGCGGCACCGGACGACGCGGCTCCTACGCCAAGGGCGTCGCGAAGCGGGAGGAGATCCTGACGCGCGCGCTCGACGTCATCGCCCGGGAGGGCTATCGCGGCGCATCGGTCAAGGAACTGGCGGATGCCGTCGGCCTCAGCCAGGCCGGACTCCTGCACTACTTCGACAGCAAGGAGGAGCTCTTCACCGAGATCCTCCGCAAGCGCGACGAGATCGACTCCATCGATCATGGCCTGGGCGTCGATCTCGAGCGCGGTCTGCCTCGACCCGAGGATGCCGAGCTGCTCGATGTCCGCGCGGGCTACCTCGGCGTCATCAGCCACAACGCCGACGTCCCGGGCCTGGTGAACCTCTTCGCCCGGCTCTCCGTCGACGCGGCCGATCCAGCGCACCCCGCACACCAGTTCTTCCTCCACCGCGGCGAGAATCTGCGGGGCTTGTTCGCGTCCGCGATCGCCGCCCAGCAAGCCGCCGGGAAGCTCGATGACCGCATCGACCCGGATACCCTCGCCCGCATCCTCCAGGCGGTCGCGGACGGCATGCAGGTGCAGTGGATGCTGGAGCCCGACGTAGACATGGCCGCCATCGTCGGCGCGCTGTTCGACCTGCTCACCCCGGAGAAGCCATGACACCCACACCTCCGCCGGCTGCCGCCGGCGCGTCGCCCGCAGTCGCCGAGTCCGCCGATTCAGACACGGCGACGACGCGCTACGCGGAAGCCGAGACCGTCGCCGGACGCGTGCGGGGCCTCTGGCGCGGGGAGCCCGGAGCCGGCGGATCGGCGGCGTTCCTCGGCATCCCGTTCGCGAAGCCGCCCGTCGGGGCGCTGCGATTCGAGGAACCCGTACCTCCGGAGTCGTGGGAGGGTGTGCGGGACGCGCTCGAGTTCGGGGCGACCGCCCAGCGCGGCGACCCGGGGATCACTCTCATCCCGGAGCCGTCCGTGCCCGGTGACGCGACGCTCAACGTCAACGTGTTCACGCCCGTTCCGGGGATCGCGGATGCCGCGCTCCCGGTGCTCGTCTGGATCCACGGCGGGGGCTACGTCACCGGGTCGCCGGCGAGCCCCTGGTACGACGGCCGGGCGTTCAACCGCGACGGCGTCGTCACCGTGACGATCTCCTACCGCCTCGGCTTCGACGGGTTCGGGCACATCGACGGCGCACCGTCGAACCGTGGGGTGCGGGACTGGCTCGCTGCACTGCAGTGGGTGCAGGACAACATCGCGAACTTCGGCGGCGATCCGTCGCGCGTCACGATCGCGGGGCAGTCCGCCGGCGGCGGAGCGGTGCTCCGGCTGCTCGCGATGCCCGCCGCGCAGCACCTGTTCCACTCCGTGTGGGCGCTGTCGGGCGCCCTGGCCGATGTCTCATCGGAGCGTGCCCGTACCGCGTCGGCGCGGCTCGCCCGGCTCGCTGGCGTCGCGCCGACCCGCGATGGCTTCGCCTCCGTGCCGGAGGACACGTTGCACGCGCTCCAGTCGAAGGCGGTCGAGCCCGAGTCGGGCGACCGGCTCGCGGGCGTGCGGGGGCTGCTCGACGACGGGCTGTCCTGGGGCCCGGAGATCGACGGCGACCTCATCCTCGAGCCGACGGTCGGCGCACTGCGCTCCGGAGTCGGCAGCGACAAGCCGCTCATCCTCGGCACGACGGATGACGAGTTCACGATGGTGCTCGATTCGGCGCAACGCAAGCTCCGCATCGTCCCGGCAGGCCTCGCCCTCGCGAAGCTCCACGTACCGCGGGAGCGCCGACGCGCCTATCTCGCCGACAACGCGGCACAGCGTCGCAAGGGGACGGCGGCGGTCCTCGGCCGTTACGTCACCGACGTGGTCTTCCGCTCGACGGTCGTGAGGGTCGCCGCCGCGCGGGGAACCGCCCCCACGTGGGTCTACCGCTTCTCGTGGCCGTCGCCCACGCGGCGGTGGGCGCTCCACTGCCTGGACGTGCCGTTCTGGTTCGACTGCCTCGATGAGCCCCACGTGGCCGCGATCGCCGGTGACGCTCCGCCGCGACGGCTCGCCGCCGCGATCCACGGCGCCGCGGTCGCGCTCGTCCGCGGCGACGACCCCGGGTGGCGCCCCTGGTCGGCCGCACCCGGGACGACACGGGTGTTCGGTGGCGCGGCATCCGCTCCGGATGTCGTCGCCGACGGCTACCGCAGCGTGCGTGCCCTCGTCTGACCCGACGACGGCGCCTCAGTGCGCACGAACTCCGCAGAATTGCGCGAATCTCGCGGAGTTCGAGCCGATCGCTGCGTATCCGGCGTGATTCTGCGGAGTTGATGGGTCAGGCGAGGGCGCTGACCACCTCGCGCTCGAACAGCTCGACGCCCGAGAGGTCGTAGGCGGCCTCGGGGAAGTAGTGGATGGCGTACCCGATGCCGTGGCGCTCGCGCTCGGCGAGGCGCTCGACGACCTGCTCCACTGCGCCGAAGGCGGGCGAGGTCACGTAGTCGTGCTCGATCTGGTCGGCGCGCTCCTGTCCGACGAACGGGAGCAGGCGCGCCTTCACGGCCGCGAGGCGGTCGTGCGCCTCGGCCTCGGTCGCGCCGACGATCGTGTTGAAGTTCGAGCTGCGGGTGATCTCCGAGAAGTCGCGACCGAGCGCGTCGCAGTGCTCGCGCAGGATCGCGCTCTTGCGGTCGATGTCATCGAGCGAGCCGGCGAAGTTCGTGTACGACGCGTACTTCGCCGCGATCTTCAGCGTCACCTTCTCGCCACCGCCGGCGACCCAGAGCGGGATGCCGCCGTCCTGCAGGGGCAGCGGCTGCACGATGGCACCGTCGACCTGGTAGTGCTTCCCGTCGAGCGTGGCACGGCCGGTGGTCCAGGCCTGCTGCATGATGTCGACGCCTTCGCGCAGCATCCGCAGTCGCTCCGGCACAGGCGGGAAGCCGTAGCCGTACGCCTCCCACTCGTGCTCGTACCAGCCGCCGCCGATGCCCATCTCGGTGCGTCCCCCCGACACGATGTCGACGGTGGCGGCGACCTTCGCGAGGTAGGCGGGAATGCGGTAGCCCATGCACGTGCACATCTGGCCGAGACGGATGCGGTCGGTCGATGCCGCGAACGCCGCCATCAGCGTCCACGCCTCGTGCGTCGCCTCCTCGCTCGGCACGGGGGTGGTGTGGAAGTGGTCGTAGACCCACAGCGACTCCCACGCGCCCGCGTCGGCCCGCTGCGCCAGTCCGTTCATCACCTCCCAGTGCTCAGAGGGGTCGATGCCGACCAGATCGAATCGCCAGCCTTGGGGGATGAAGGTACCGAAGCGCATGCGCATCAGCCTATGGGGAGGACGGATGCCTCTGCCCGGCCCCGCGGACCCCTCGTCGCCGGAGCCGCGAAAGGGTATATTTCCGCCCCGCCGCTCGCGCTTGCAGGAACCGCGAAAGGGCGCGCCCGTGCGGAGATCTACCCTTCCGCGGTTCTGGGGCGGGTTCGGGGGGTCACGGCGCCGGAAGGACGCGGGCGTGCGGCATCCGTTCCCGCATGACGGCGATCGCCTCGGGGTTGTGATCGACGAGGACGGCGTCGCGGCCGAGCGCCGAGGCCACCGCACCCGTGGTGCCGCTCCCCGCGAAGAAGTCGAGCACCCGGTCACCCGGGCGCGACGAGGCCTGCACGATCCGACGAAGGATCCCCTCAGGCTTCTGCGTCGGGTACCCGGTCTTCTCGCGCCCGGTCGTCGGCACGATGGTGTGCCACCACACGTCCGTGGGGAGCTTGCCGCGCTCGGCCTTCTCGGGCGTGACCAGCCCCGGCGCCATATAGGGCTCGCGGTCCACGGCATCCGAGTCGAACCAGTACGCCTTCGGATCCTTGACGTACACGAGGATCGTGTCGTGCTTGGTCGGCCAGCGCTTGCGGGTCTTGGCGCCGTAGTCGTAGGCCCAGATGAGCTCGTTGAGGAACCGCTCCCGCCCGACGAGCGCGTCCATCAGCACCTTGGCGTAGTGCGCCTCGCGGTAGTCGAGGTGAAGGTACAGCGTGCCGTCATCGGCGAGCAGACGCCAGGCCTCGAGCAGCCGCGGCTCGAGGAAGCCCCAGTAGTCGTCGAACCGGTCGTCGTAGGCCCGCAGATCGCCGCGGATGCGCTCGTACTCGCGACCGTGGAACCCGCGCCGCACGACTCCGGCGGCGTCCGCCCCGCGGGTCCCGCGGGCACGGTCCGCCCCGCCGACCCCGCGAGACGACACCGGGTCGCCGAGACCATGGGAACCGCCCATCGTCTCGTCCACCCGTTGTTCTCTCACCGAGAGGGAGCCGGCGCGAGCGTCGGACGATGCGGCGGGGGACGGATGCCGCGACCGGGCGGTCTCGATCGAGCGCTCCTGCGGGCGGCCGGTGTTGAACGGCGGGTCGAGGTAGATCAGCGTGAACGAGGCGTCGGGCAGCCGGCGGATGACCTCGAGGTTGTCGCCCTCGTGGATTTCGACGGACCCGGTGGCTGCCGCCGAAGCGGGCGCCGGGGTGGAGCCGGGGGCCGCTGCGCGGCCGCGGGGCGCGGCATCCGTTCCTCCCGCAGCCGAGCTCACGCGCCCCGGCCCGTCACGGGACCCGGCGCAACCACGCGTCGGTCGCGAACTTGGACTCCACGAGCGCCTCGGCCTCGGCGTACTCGTCGTCGGTGATATGACCGGGGACGGCGCCGTAGAGGTTCGAGAACGTCTCCTCGAGCTTGGCGATGATGGCCTCGCGCGGAAGGCCGGTCTGGCGGCGCAGCGGGTCCACGCGCTTGGCCGCCGACGTCGTGCCCTTGTCGCTGAGCTTCTCACGGCCGATGCGCAGGACCTCGGTCATGACCTCGCCGTCCATGTCGTAACTGAGGGTCGCGTGGTGCAGCACTCCCCCGTTGGCGAGGCGCTTCTGCGCTGCTCCGCCGATCTTGCCCTGCGGCGAGGCGATGTCGTTGAGCGGCTGGTACGTGGCGTCGATGCCGAGAGCACGCAGCGCCTGCAGCACCCAGTCGTCGAGGAAGGCGTAGGAATCCGCGAACGTCAGCCCGGCGACCAGCGATGCCGGCACGTACAGCGAGTACGTGACGATCGAGTTGGCGCCCATCAGCATCGCGCCGCCACCGGAGATGCGGCGCACGACGTCGAAGCCGTGCTTGGCGGCGCCGTCGGGGTCGACCTCGTTGCGCAGGGACTGGAACGAGCCGATCACGACCGCGTTCTCGTCCCACTCCCAGATGCGCAGCGTGGGACGCCGCCGGCCGTCGCCGACACGGCCGGTGAGCACCTCGTCGAGGGCGAGGTTCATGCGCGGTGAGACCGGCTTGTCGTGGACGATCTCCCAGTCGAAGTCGCGCCAGCCGGGCGCGGTGACGAGGGCCCGGCGCACCGCAGTGCCGACCGCCTCCGGCGTGAAGCCCAGCAGCTGCGCGCCGCTCGGGAGCGCCGACCGCACGGCGGCGGCGATGGCGGCGACATCCGCCTCGATCGGCAGTCCGTTCACCGCGGCGTCGATGTCGTCGAGCGCGTCATCCGGCTCGAGGAAGAAGTCGCCCGCGAGGTGGAAGTCCGCGATGCGGCCGTCGCGCTCCTCGAGGTCGACGACGACGAGCTTTCCGCCGGGGACCTTGTATTCGCCGTGCATGCGTTCAGCCTATTGCCCGGCCCGTGGGTCCAGCCGGGCCGGGCACCCGGCCGGCGGAGGTCGCGGGGCGGCCGGGCGCCGCCCGAAGGCGACGCCCGGCCGCCGGATCAGTTGATGCCGGGGATGACGAGCCAGCGGTTGACGAGCACGATCCACAGCGCGATGACGGCGAGCGCCGCGATCGCGATGCCGACGCCCTGGCGCCCCCGGACGATGAGCCCGACGACGATGACGATCAGGGTCGCGATGGCCAGCACCAGCGCCCCGAACGGGATGCCGGGGAGGAACAGCGACAGGATGAACAGTGCGGCGACGACGATCTCGATGATGCCGACGAGGGTGTTGCCCTTGCCGCGGACGCGCAGGATGCCGTCGACGAGGGCGAGCACGCCGCCGACGAGCGCGATGAGCAGGAGCCAGCTGAGGATGATCAAGGCGGGGGGAACCTTTCGCGAGGGATGCCCCGGCGGGTGCCGGGGCGCGGTCAGCCTATCGACGCGCAGAACCGCGACCGCGAAACGACCGGGGTCTGGACTCGGCGCCCGCGCGACTGGTAAGAGGCGGCGGCGGGGAGGCGAGCATCCGTCACCGCCGCCTCTTACGGGGTCGACACGCCCACTACGACGTGCAGGCGAGTCCGTCGAGAAGGAACTGCCACGGCGTGCTGGCGGCGCCCTTCGCGTGGATCACCGTGTCGGGCGCATTGCCCGCCTTCTTGGTCGCGCCGCTGACGGTGACGATGCCGTCGTCCTGAACGACGACGGCGCGCGTCGCCTTCGTCACGGTTTGCCCCTCCGGGACGGCGAACGCGAGCGTCCAGCGGTCGGCTACGGCACCCGAGAGGCGCACGGTCGCCGAGAACGAGCTTTCAGCGGGGTCGGCGACCCACGCGACGTGGCAGTCCAGCGGGGCGATCGGCGGATCCGCGAGAGCGATGAGCTCGCGCGCCTGCTCCACGAACCACTGCCCTGCCGCGGGGTCCTCGATGCCGCGCTCCGGGTCGAGCGGGCCGGCGGTTCCGCGGTAGCACTTGCCGTCGGACTCCCCCGGGACCTTGATCCACAGGTACGCGTCGACCAGCGGCACGTCGGTCGTCGTGTCAGGACGAAGGCCCAGGCCGCGGTCCGGCGGGTTGCACCAGTCCTCGTTCGCGGGGTAGGCGCCCACCGGGTACTGCCACGGGCCGAGCCCGTTGCGGCTGGTGTCGATCACGAAGTGCGTGGTCGCCTCGACGCCGCCGAGGATGAGCTCGTAGCGCGAGTCGACCCCGCTCGTGTTCAGTGCCGGGTCGGCGGCATCCGCACTCCACTCGCTGTACTGCGATATGGCGACGCCGGTCCAGTCGTTCGCCGGGCCGCCGTTCCAGTACTGGTTGCCGCATGAGCCGAAGTCGCCCGGGTTCACCTCGGTGACGTACGCGAGACACTGCGAGATCCAGGTGCCGAAGGCGGTGGAGTTGGCGGTGAACTGGTAGTTCGACGCGTTGAGGAAGAAGCCGTCCGCATCCTGCACGCCACCCTTGATCAGGCGGTCGGAGATCTCGCCGACGTTCAGCCAGCTCGCGCCGGTCCCATCGAGATAGACGGATGCCGCCGGCAGCGCCCCGATCGCGTCCACAGCGTGGTTGAGCTGGGCGAAGCGCTCGGCCGCGGCGGTATCCGCCGGCACCTCGGCGGGCTGGCACCACTCGTGCTGGCCGTCGAGCGTGACGTAGTGCGGGATGATGCCGAGCCCGTCGGGCTCGAGGATCACGGTGGCCGCCCGGTCGCCGATGCCGGCCGCGAATCCGTCGATCCAGGCCGCATACGCCGCGGTGTCGGCCGCTCCTCCCGCCGAGTACTGCGCGCAGTCGCGGAACGGCAGGTTGTACGCGACGAGCACGGGCATGCGCCCCTGCGCGGCCGCGGCCGTGACGACGTCGTCCACTGCCGCCTCCACCTCGGCGGGCGTCCCCGAGGTGAACCAGTCGGCGGAGGCGATCGAGCCCAGCAGCTGGGCGTCGTCCCGCGCCTGGCCAGTGAGCGACTGCGCCGCCTCGAGGGTGGTGCTCCACGGGTTGACGTAGAGCTCGGAGCCGACGAGCCCGGAGTCGGCGTCCACCTCCTCCGCGGCGGCGGCGCCGGTGCTCAACGGGACGGCCAGGCCGATCGCGAGCGCAGCTACGGCACCCAAGGCCAGGATGCGCCCTCGCGAGCGCAGGCGAAGGCGGGCGGGATGAGGGGTCATGGAATTCTCCTGGGTCGTCATCGACCGCCGGGCGTCCTCGCCCGGGGAGTGGCACCGCGCGAACGGCGACCCTCGGCGGCCTCAGCGCCGCGGGGTGTGGGAGCGCTCCCACGGTGATCACTGCGGCCAGGATGGCGCATCCGGCGAGCGGCGTCAACGGCTCGGCGCCGCGACCCAGGGGCGACGATCAGTCTCGGGCGGGCATTCGCTGGTCGAGCCAGGCGAGGAGGTCGGCGCGGACGTCCTGCTGCACGAGCTCGTTGAAGATCTCGTGGCGGGCACCCGGGTAGACGAGCGTCGTCACGTCGGTGAATCCGGAGCGCGTGCGGTACGCGTCGGCCAGCCGGTGCACGCTGCGCGGGCCACCGACGGTGTCGTCCCTGCCGACCATGAGGAGCGTCGGGATGTCGCGGCCGAGGTTCTTGCGCGGGAGACCGTACATGCGAAGGGAGTCCAGCACCCCGATGAGCTTGATCGGGTCTTCACTGGTGGTGAGGGGATCGTCCAGGAAGGCCCGCCCCACCGACAGATCGCTCGAGAGCCACTCGGTGCCCATCGCATCGGGACCGTCCCAGGGCTTGTTCAGTCCACTCGTGCGGATCGCACCCGGCATGCGCAGTGCCGAGCCGGTCAGGATCAGTCCGTCGTACGCCTCGGGATGCGCGTTCACCAGCATCTGGGCGAGCACGGAGCCGCCGGAGTGGCCCAGCAGCACGAGCGGCAGGTCGGCGTTCTCGGCGCGGATCTGCTCGGTGAACTTCCACATGGCGCCGAGCGCTGCCCGCAGGCCGCCGGGTCCCAGGTGGCCGAGGAGGGCGACGTCTCCGCCGTGCTGGGTCATGCCGGTGCGACCGTGGCCGCGATGGTCGGCCGCCCACACCGCGTAGCCGTGCGCGGTGAGAGCTTCGATCAGCACGGCGTACCGTCCCGCGTGCTCGCCGACGCCGTGCAGCAGCTGCACGACCGCCCGCGCTTCGGTCTTCGCCGGATGGACGTCGAAGAAGATCGTGATGCCGTGCGCATCGATGAACTCGGGCATGCGCAGAAGTCTAGGTGCGGGACGCCGACGCATCGCGCACGAACCCGGGAGGCGGCATCCGGCGACTTTCTTTAGCAAAGCTAATGAGCTATGCTAAGTAATCGCATGAGCAGCAACGTGATCCCCATCCCTGAGACCGGCAGCGACCCGGGCGACCAGCCCGACCTCTCCTCCGCGGCTTCGCGGCTGCGCATCGCGACGTTCCGCCTCGCCCGCCGAATGCGCACGCAGCGCGCGGTCGACTCGATGAGCGATGGGCAGTTCGCGGTGCTCGCGGCGCTCCGCGTGCACGGCGCCCACACCCTCGGCGAGCTCGCCGAGCGCGAGCGCGTGTCGGCTCCGTCGATGAACCGCACCGTCAACTGCCTGCAGGAGTCGGGCTACATCTCGCGCGCGGCCGACGAGAGCGATGGTCGCAAGGTGGTCATCTCGCTCACGCCCGAGGGCGAGGCCGTCGTCGAAGAGACGGCGCGGCGCCGCGACGCCTGGGTGGAGTCCTCGCTGGCCGAGCTGACGGCGCAAGAGCGCGAGACACTCGCCGCCGCCGCCGAGATCATGGCCCGGATGGTCGCCCGATGAGCGCGATGTTCCGGTCGTTCTCGGCCTTCAACTACCGCGTCTGGTTCATCGGTGCCCTGGTGTCGAACATCGGCGCCTGGATGCAGTCGACGGCGATCAGCTGGGTCGTGCTCACGGAGCTCACCGAGAACGACGCCGCGGCGATGGGCGTCACGATGGCCCTGCAGTTCGCCCCGCCGCTGCTCCTCGTAGGCGTGACGGGTCTGGTCGCGGACCGCTTCGACCGCCGCAAGCTGCTGCTCGTCACCCAGAGCATGCTCCTCCTGCTCGGCGTCGCCATCGGTGTGCTGATCTTCGCCGGCGCGATGACCCTGCCGATCATGTACGGCTTCGCGCTGGCACTGGGCGTAGTCGCCGCGTTCGACAACCCGGCACGCCAGGCGTTCGTCTCCGACCTCGTCGCGCGCGAGAACGCCTCGAACGCGGTCGCGCTCAACGCCGCGTCGTTCAACGGCGCCCGCATGATCGGCCCCGCCGTCGCGGGCATCGTGATCGTCGCCATCGGCACGGGCTGGGTGTTCGTGGCGAACGCGGTCACCTTCCTCGCGATGCTGGCGGCCCTGTTGCTGATCCGCACCCACGAGCTGGTGCCGCGCGTCAAGGCGCCGCAGTCGTCGCGCCTCGCGGACGGCTTCCGTTACGTCGGCGGGCGACCGGATCTCATCGTCACGTTCGCCATGGTGTTCCTCATCGGCGCGTTCGGCATGAACTTCCCGATCCTCGCGTCGACCATGGCGGTCGAGTTCGACAAGGAGGCCGACGGATTCGGCCTGCTCAGCTCGATCCTGGCGATCGGCTCGGTCGCCGGGGCACTGCTGGCGGCCCGTCGCGATCGGGCCCGGCTGCGCGTGCTCATCGTCGGCACCGCGATGTTCGGGGTCGCGGCGCTGGTGTCGGCGTTCATGCCGACGTACTGGCTGTACGCCGTCACGCTGATGTTCACCGGGTTCGCGGTCGTCACGATGATGACCACGGCGAACGGGTATGTGCAGACCACGACCGACCCGGTGCTGCGTGGTCGCGTGCTGGCGCTGTACATGGCGATCCTCATGGGCGGCACCCCGATCGGCGCGCCGATCGTCGGCTGGGTCGCGGCCGAGTTCGGTCCGCGCAGCGCGATCCTCGTGGGCGCCGTCGCCGCCTTCGTCGCCTTCGCGATCGGCGCGACGTGGCTGCTGGTCTCGGGCCGGCTGCATCGCCACGAGCGCAAGCGGTTCCGCCTCACGCTCGACGAGACGCGTCCGCTCAAGGTCGTCGCTCCCGAGGAGTTCAGCGACGAGGTGGCCGGCACGACCCCCATCCCGCTGTCCCGCGACGACGACGATGAGCTCCCGGCGCGCACGCGCGCCGCGAGCTGACCCGCTGCCCGCGCACGTCTGATGCGCGGAAGGTAGGAAGCAGGACGTCAGGGGGACGCGGGACCTGCGATGGTGAGTGACGCGACGGCAGGCACGAGGCCGTCGGCGGACACCGTCACCGTCGCCGCGCCTCGCCCGGTCGGCCGGACGATCGCGAGCGCGCGGCCCTCGAAGGTCGTGACGGACGGACCGGCGAAGGACTCCTCGGTGCGGATGCGGCCGGTGCCGAGTCCCACGAGCTCGGCATCGCCCTCGACCGTCACCGTGACCAGGCGGTCGGCATCCGAGGCGACCACGCCCTCGGCATCGGCCAGCGCGATGGCCACGAAGCCGAGCCCTTCGGCGGTGATCTCGGGCCGCTCGGCGGATGCCGTGAGCCCCGGCTCTCCGGCGGTGCGCACCGCGGTGCGACCGATCTCCTGGCCGCCGCTGCGGGCGATCGCGACGAGCTCGCCGGGCCGGTACTCGGTCTCGAACCGTGCGCGGAACGCCTTCTCCGCCCCCACTGTCGCCACGCCCAGCGAGACGCCGTCGCGGAGCAGCTCGACCTCCTCGGCCGGCGCATAGACGTCGACCGTGACGGGGGCGCCGGGCTCGGCATCCCACGTCCACGATGACGCCGAGTCGTCCCACGACCACGGCGTCGTCGCGGTCGGGCGGCCGTGGTGCCGTGGCGGGTGCACCGTCAGATACGGCTCTGTTCGCAGCCCGAACACGATCTCGCGGTAGAACGAGACCGGGCGGCGGTGCCCGGTGATGTCGATGTCGCCGCAGCCGGCGAGCAGGTGCGGGTACGGCCCCGCCGTGCCGGTCGGCTCGTAGCCCGGCTCGTCGGTGTAGTCGACGCGGCCGATGCCGGCCTCGCCGAGATAGTCCCATCCGGTCCACGTGAAGTCGCCGATGACGTGGTCGAGGCGCTCGACGAGCTCCCACATCTTCTCGATGCGCGACGGGAAGGTCTCGGATCCGACGATGACACGATTCGGGAACAGCTCGCGATCGAGCTCGTAGCGCGACTCGGCGTAGTTGAAGCCGACGACGTCGAGCACCGCCGCCGATTCCTCGGTCGACTTCGTCACCAGCTCCGACGCGTTGGCTGCGGCCATCATGTCGCCCATCGTCGCCATCATCGTGTTCGGGTCGGAGGCGTCGGCGCCGGCTGCGTCGCCGGGCGCGGCATCCGCCCCCAGACGGTCGAGGTTGGCGATGATGCCGTTGATCCCGTTCGTCACCAGGCGGGTGTCGTCGCGGTCGCGGATCGCCTCGGCCAGCCGCCGGCTCCACGCCGATCCGGCCGGCGTGGCGAGCTCGAGGATCTCATTCCCGATCGAGTACATGATGACGCTCGGGTGGTTCAGGTCCTTGGCGACGAGGGCGTCGACGTCGTGACGCCACCGTGCGGCGAAGCCGGGAGCCGCATCGAACGCGACCTTCGAGCGGGTCCACGTGTCGGTCAGCTCGTCCATCACGAACACGCCGTGCCGGTCGCACGCGTTGAGCATCGCGCGGCTCATCGGGTTGTGGGCGCTCCGCAGCGCGTTGAACCCTGCCGCTTTGAGCAGCCGCACGCGCCGGTCCTCGGCGTCGGCGAATGTGGCGGCCCCGAGGGGCCCGCTGTCGTGGTGCACGCAGGCGCCGCGCAGCTTCACGGTCTCACCGTTGACGCGGAGCCCGCGCCGCGCATCGACCTGGAGGCGACGGATGCCGAAGGTCGCGGTGTCCGCGTCGATCACGCGTCCGTCCTCGTCGGCGAGGGTGGTCCGCACGTGGTGGAGCGACGGCGTGGTTTGGCTCCAGAGCGCCGGGTGGTCGACGGTGAGGCGCACGCGCGCCACGGCCTCGGAGTCGGGGAGCACCGTCACCGGCGCCGTCCCCGACGCAGCCTCGGAGCCGTTCGGCGCCGTCACCGCCCACATGAGGCGCAGCGTGCGGGTGTGCCGCGAGCCGTTGCGGACGGTCGTCGCGATGCTCGCGATCGCCCGGTCGGCGTCGATGTCGGGCGTCGTCACGCTCGTGCCGTCGAGCGGGATGTGCAGCGGATCGGCCACCACGAGGTGCACGGGCCGATAGATGCCGGCGCCGGAATACCACCGGCTGTCGCGGTGCGCGCGAGCCTCGACAGTGATGCGGTTCTGCTCCCCGTAGCGGAGGTAGGGGTCGAGCACGGCTTCGAACGCGTTGTATCCGTTGGGCTCGTGCACGACCGCGTCGCCGTTGAGGAAGACGACGGCGTCGCGGTAGACGCCCTCGAACTCGAGCCGCACGGTCTTGTCGCGCCACCCGTCCGGCACGTCGAACGACTTGGCGTACTCGAAGACTCCGCCGGGGACGTAGCCGGTGTGCACGCCCTGGTCGCTGTCGGCCGAGCGGGGCAGGTCGCGCACCGCGTCGTGCGGCAGGCGCACGGGGCGCGGCGCCGACTCGGGGGTCGGCGCCTCGAAGGCACCGAGCTTGGGGCCGACCGTCCAGCCATCGAGGAAAGGCTCGCGGATCATGCCTCTGCTCCCTCGGCCGCCGCGCCGGTCGCCGCGATCGCGGCGTCGCCTGGCTCGACGGCGTCGACGGATGCCGCCTCTGCCGAGCGGGCGTCGAGCACCTGCTCGAGGCCCGCGAGGTCGTAGCCCACGATCATGCTGCGGAACGCCTCGGCGAGCGCCTCCGCCATGTCGGTGGACCCGGGGTCGAGCAGCCACTGCACCTGGAGGCCGTCCATGAGGGCGATGGTGGCGACGGCGGCGCGGCCCGGGTCGACGCCCGGATTGAGGCGGCCCGCTTCGGCGACGCGGCGGAAAGACGCGGCGACGCTCTCGCGCACGGACTCGTAGCGGTTCACGAAGTAGGCATGGGCCGGGTGCGCCGGCGACGTCGCCTCGGCGGACAGCGTGCAGTACAGCTCGACGACCCCGGGGATCGACGCGTTGTGCTCGGCGAGCTTCACCAGTCCGCGGAGGGCCTCGATGCCGTCCGGCAGATCGAAGTCCACGAGCGCACGCGCCAGCGCATCACGGTGATCGAGCACGGCCATCAGCAGCGCGCTCTTGCTCCGGAAGTGGTGCAGAAGCCCCGCTTCGCTCATACCGACCCGCTCGGCTACCTCGCGCAGCGAGCCGGCGCGATAGCCGGACTCGGCGAACACCTCGAGGGCCGCGTCCAGGATCGCCGTGCGGGTCGCGGCGGACTTCGCGTACTCGCCGCGGGGCTTGCGCTTCCCCGTGGGAGCGGTCCCTTCGCGCGTCGCGGCAGAGGTCGTCTCGGTCATCGTCTCACCGTATCCCCGGGTCGTCTGGCGCACCTCCATCGGTGCCCGCCGAGGTCCTTCCCCTCCGTTGTATAACGAATTCCTAGTAGTCGCTAGCTTTTTGTGTCAAAAACCTAGCGCTCGCTCGATATTGCTGTTAGCGTCTCCCGGCAGTAGGCGATCCGCAGGGGCATCGCCACAGATGAAGGGACCAAGGATGTTCCGTTGGAAGGCCACAGCAGCCACCATCGCGATCGCCGCGATCGCCCTCACCGGCTGCGCCGGTGGCGGGGACGACTCCGGCACGAGCGACTCCGGCCGAGCCGACCGGCTCACCCTCACCGCCATCATCGGCCCGACGAGCTACGACATCGGTCAGGGCGCCGAGTACGGCAACCGCAGCCCGTTCTTCCAGGCGGTGTTCGACACGCTGCTGCAGAAGAACGGCGAGGGCGAGATCGAGCCCTGGCTCGCCACCGAGTGGGAGTACAACGAAGACAACACGGTGCTCACGCTGACGCTCCGCGACGACGTCGAGTTCACCGACGGCACCCCGCTCGACGCCGAGGCCGTCGTGGGCAGCCTCGAGCGCTTCCGCGACGGCACTGCTCCCCAGGCGGCGACCCTCGCCGGCAAGGAGTTCGCGGCCGTCGATGCGACCACCGTCACGATCACCCAGCCCGCGCCCGACCCGTCGCTGGTCAACCTCCTGTCGATCGCACCGGGACTCATCCAGGCGCCCTCCACGTTCGACGACCCCGACTCGGCCACCGAGCCGATCGGCTCCGGCCCCTACGTGCTCGACACCGCCGCCAGCGTCACCGGCACCACGTACGTCTACACGGCCAACCCGGACTACTGGAACCCTGACGTCGTCAAGTACGACAACCTGACGATCAACGTCATCGAAGACCCGACCGCCACCCTGAACGCCCTCAAGGCGGGCGAGGCCAACGGAGCGAAGATCGTGAACAACGACACGATCCCCGAGATCGAGGCATCCGGCTGGACGATCGAGGCCAACGAGCTCGACTTCCAGGGCCTGCTGCTGTTCGACCGCGCCGGCACGATGGCGCCCGAGCTGGCCGACGTCAACGTCCGCAGGGCGATCAACATGGCGTTCGACCGCGAGGCGCTCCTCGAGGCGCTCCAGGCGGGCTACGGCACCGTGACCGAGCAGGTCTTCCCGACCACGTCGGTCGGGTACGACGAGGCGCTCGACAGCACGTACGAGTACGACCCCGAGGGCGCCAAGGAACTCCTCGCCGAGGCCGGCTACCCCGACGGGTTCACGCTGAACATGATGTCGACCCCCGCCTTCCAGACCACGTTCGACCTCGTCGCGCAGCAGCTCTCCGACATCGGGATCACGGTGAACTACACCGACCCCGGCACGGGCAACTTCATCACCGACATGCTCGCGCCGAAGTACCCGGCGACGTGGATGGCGCTGGAGCAGAACCCGGACTGGCAGCTGATCAACTTCATGATCGCGCCCGAGGCGACGTTCAACCCGTTCCACTCGCAGGACCCGCAGGTGGACGAGTACATCAGCACCATCCAGAACGGCACGCAGGACGAGGCCGACCAGGCGACGAAGGATCTGAACGCCTGGATCGTCGAGAACGCCTGGTTCGCCCCGTTCTTCCGGGTGCAGGGCACCTACGCGGTCGACGCGAACACGGACCTCGAGTTCTGGCCGTCGAACGCCTACCCCTCGATCTTCGGATTCTCGCCGAAGAACTGAGTCCTCGCCCCGCCCGCGCGTCGCGCGCGGGCGGGGCGACACCACCCACGGGAAGCGACAGACATGCTTGCATTCATCCTCAGACGCCTGCTGTCCGGCGTCATCCTCATCGCGGTGATCTCCTTCCTCGCGTTCGTGCTCCTCTACGCCGCCGGGGGCGACATCCCCCGTCGCATCCTCGGAGAGAACGCGACCGCCGAGACCGTCGCCAAGAAGGCCGAGGAGCTGGGCCTCGACCGGCCACTGCTCACCCAGTACTTCGATTGGCTGACCTCGGCGTTCACCGGCGATCTCGGCCGCAGCTGGTTCAACGGAGAACTGGTCACGACCAGCGTCACCAATCGCGTCGCTGTGACGCTGTCGATCGTGATCGGAGCGACGGTGATCTCGGCGATCATCTCCGTCGTCGTGGGGGTTCTCGCCGCCCGGCGCGGCGGGGCCATCGACGGCACCGTCCAGGTGTTCTCGCTGATCGGCTTCGCGATCCCCGGCTTCCTCATCGCGCTCTTCCTGGTGCTCGTCTTCGCGATCAACCTCGGCTGGTTCAAGGCGACGGGGTACGTCCCGCTCACGACGTCGGTGCCCGGTTGGCTGTCATCGGTCACGCTGCCGATCATCGCCCTTTCGATCGGCGCGATCGCGACGGTCACCCAGCAGGTGCGCGGCTCGGTCATCGACGCCATGTCCCGCGACTACGTACGCACGCTCCGCTCCCGCGGGCTGAGCACGAACTCGGTGGTCTACCGTCACGTGCTCCGCAACGCCGGCGGCCCCGCCCTCGCGGTCCTCGCCGTGCAGTTCATCGGCCTTCTCGGCGGCGCGGTGATCGTGGAGCAGGTCTTCGCCATCCCCGGCATGGGCCAGCTCACCGTGCGGGCGACGACGCTCGGCGACATCCCTGTCGTCATGGCCCTGGTGATCGTCTTCGCGATCATCGTCGTCGTCGTCAACCTCCTCATCGACCTCGCCCAAGCGGCGCTGAACCCGAAGGTGCGACTGTCATGACCGCTGTCGACGTTCCCCTCGACGTCCCCGTCGCGCCGGTGCGCGTGGCGCTCTGGCGACGTCTCGTGCGGCGGCCCCTGGGGCTCGCCTCGCTCCTCTTCCTCGCGTTCGTGGCGGTCATCGCGATCATCGGACCGTGGATCGCCCCGCAGGACCCCAACTACGCCGACATCCGCAACGTGCTGGCGCCACCCAGCGCCGAGCACATCCTCGGCACCGACGGCAGCGGCCGCGACGTGCTGTCGCGACTGCTGGTGGCGACGCAGATCAGCGTCACGGCGGCACTCCTCGCCCTCGTCGTCGCCGTCGTCCTGGGCGTGACCAGCGGCCTCATCGCGGGCTACTACCAGGGCTGGTTCAACAGCACGGCGACATGGGTGACCGAGCTGAACATGGCGCTGCCCGGCATCGTCGTGCTGCTGGCGGCCCGGGCGGTGCTGGGCCCGTCGGTGTGGATCTCGATGTTCATCTTCGGCATCCTGCTCGCCCCGGCCTTCTACCGCCTGGTGTACGCCTCCGTCACCGCGGTGCGCTCGGAGCTGTACGTCGACGCCGCACGCGTCTCAGGGCTCAGCGACACCCGCATCATCGGTCGCCATGTGCTGTCGGTCGTGCGCGCGCCCATCATCATCCAGGGCGCGATCATCGCGGGCATCGCCATCGCGATCCAGTCCGGGCTGGAGTTCCTGGGCCTCGGCGACATCGGCGTCCCCACGTGGGGCCAGATGCTCAACGACGGGTTCAAGAACATCTACAAGGAGCCCATCCTGATGCTCTGGCCGTCGCTCGCGATCGGCCTCACGTGCATCGCGCTGACGCTCCTGGCCAACGTCATGCGCGATGAGCTGGAGCGCACCGTGTCGGTGCGGCGCAAGCGTCGTCGCGCCGTCGCGACCGCGACCGGCTCGATCGCCGCCGTCACCACCTCGCTCTCGACCGGTGGCGGAGACGTCGTCGACCTCGACGAGCCGCCGGTCTTCGAGAGCTCCGGGGTCATCCGCCACCAGGACGACGTGCGCAGCAAGGCGACCGAGAAGGTGCTCGAGGTCCGTGACCTCCGAGTCGGCTACGACCAGCCGGACGGCTCGCACGTCGAGGTCGTCCACGGCGTCTCGCTCGACATCCGCAAAGGCGAGGTCCACGGCCTCATCGGGGAGTCGGGCTCGGGCAAGACGCAGACGGCGTTCGCCGTCCTGGGCCTGCTCCCCCGCGGCGGTCACGTGACCGCCGGCTCGATCCTGTACGAGGGCACCGAGCTCGCCGGCGGCGACGAGCGCGCGTACGCCGGCGTCCGCGGCCAGCGCATCGGCTATATCCCGCAGGAGCCGATGTCGAACCTCGACCCCGCGTTCACGATCGGCAGCCAGCTGGTCGAGCCGCTGCGCAAGAACCTCGGGCTCTCGAAGAAGGCCGCGACCGACCGCTCGCTCGAGCTGCTGGCGCGGGTCGGCATCCCGAACCCGAAACGCACGTTCGACGCGTACCCGTTCGAGGTCTCGGGCGGCATGGCGCAGCGTGTGCTCATCGCCGGCGCGGTCTCGACCGACCCCGACCTGATCATCGCTGACGAGCCGACCACGGCCCTCGATGTGACGGTGCAGGCCGAGGTGCTCGAGCTGCTGCGCGATCTGCAGGCCGAGCGGCACATGGCCATGCTGCTGGTGACGCACAACTTCGGCGTCGTGGCCGACCTCTGCGACCGGGTCACGGTCATGCAGAGCGGCCTGTTCGTCGAGCAGGGACCCGTGCGCGCCATCTTCAACGACGCGCAGCACCCCTACACGCGGGCGCTGCTGGATGCGATCCTCGACGAGGGTCCCGCCCGCGGCCCGCTCGTCACCGTCCCGTCGACCGAGAAGGGAGCACGAGCATGAGCACTCCGACGCCGCAGACGCCGCTGCTCGACATCAAGGACCTCGTCGTCGAGTACCCGGGCAAGGGCTTCCGCGCCCAGCCGTTCCGGGCGCTCAAGGGCGTCTCGCTCGACATCCTGCCGGGCGAGACCGTGGGTCTGGTCGGCGAGTCGGGATCGGGCAAGACCACGCTGGGCCGTGCCGCGCTCGGCCTCGCACCCGTCACCGAGGGCTCGATCCAGTACGAGGGCAAGGAGATCGCCCACCTGAAACGGCAGGAGCGCCGCACGCTCAGCTCCGAGATCCAGGTCGTGTTCCAGGACCCGTACTCGTCGCTGAACCCGTCGATGACGATCGAGCAGATCCTCACCGAGCCGCTGACCGCTGCCGGCGTCGCCGGCAAGGAGGCGAAGGCGCGTGTGCACGATCTGCTCGACCAGGTGGGCCTGCCCGCCGACGCACGTGGACGCCTGCCGCGCGAGTTCTCGGGCGGCCAGCGCCAGCGCGTCGCGATCGCGCGGGCTCTCGCCCTGCGACCGCGCCTCATCGTGTGCGACGAGCCCGTGTCGGCGCTGGATCTCTCGACCCAGGCGCGCGTGCTCGACCTGTTCATCGACATCCAGGACCGCACCGGCGTGGCCTACCTGTTCGTGACGCACGACCTCGCGGTGGTGCGCCACATCAGCCACCGGGTCGCCGTGATGTACCGCGGCGAGATCGTCGAGTCGGGCGACGGCGAGCGCGTCACCTCGCAGCCCGAGCACCCGTACACGCAGCGGCTGTTCATGGCCGCGCCGGTGCCCGACCCCGACAAGCAGGAGGAGCGTCGCATCGCCCGGCGCGCCCTGCTCGCCTCCGAGGCGGCCGCCGGCGCCGTCTGACGACTCGGATGCCGCAGCCCGGCCCGGCCCGTGGGTGGCGGGCTGCGGCATCCGTCCTCTTGACCCTTCTCCAGAAAGAACCTCCCCCGATGACCGACATCGCCACGCACCCCGACGCGGTGCGCCACCTCGTGCCCCTGCTCGAGCGCCTGACCCTCGAGCAGAAGGCGGCGCTCGTGCAGGGCGCCGACTTCTGGACCACCGTCCCGCTTCCCGAGATCGGGCTGCGCGCGATGACGCTGTCGGACGGTCCTGCGGGCGTCCGCGGTCCGCGCTGGGACGAGCGCGAGCCGTCGCTGAACCTTCCGTCGGGGTCGGCGCTGGCCGCGTCGTGGGACGTCGACCTGGCGTACCGGTACGGGGCGGCCGCGGCATCCGAAGCCCGGCGCAAGAACGTCGACGTCGTGCTCGGACCGACGATCAACCTCCACCGCTCGCCGCTCGGCGGCCGCCACTTCGAGTGCTTCAGCGAAGACCCGGAACTCAGCGCCGCGCTCGCCGCCGCGTACGTGCGCGGCCTGCAGGACAACGGGGTCGCGGCCACGCCCAAGCACTACGTCGCCAACGACTCCGAGACCGACCGCTTCACCGTCGACGTCCGCGTCGACGAGCGGGCGCTGCGCGAGCTCTACCTCGTGCCGTTCGAACGCGCCGTCGAGGCCGGCGCCTGGACCCTCATGAGCGCCTACAACGCCGTCGACGGCGTCACGATGACCGAGAACGACCTGCTCGAGACGCCGCTCAACTCCGAGTGGGGCTTCGACGGCGTGGTCATCAGCGACTGGACCGCGGTGCGCTCGCTCGACGCGGTGCCCGCCGCGCAGGACCTCGCTATGCCCGGTCCCGCCCCCGCGTGGGCGGACCTCGTCTCGGCGGTCCGCGACGGGCGCCTCAATGAGGCCGACCTCGACCGCAAGGTGCTGCGCCTGCTGCTGCTCGCGGAGCGGGTCGGCGCGCTCGGCGACGCCGCCCCGGTGGAGCCCGCGCCACTGGACGGGCCCGCGTTCGCGCGCGCCGCCGCGATCGAAGGCACCGTGCTGCTGAGCAACGAGGGCGTGCTGCCCTTGGATGCCGCCTCGCTCGGTCGTGTCGCGGTCATCGGCCAGAACGCGCGCGAGGCACGGACCCAGGGCGGCGGCAGCGCCACGGTGATCCCCGAGGCGGTCGTCTCGCCGCTCGACGCGATCCGCGCCGCGGTGCCGGGCGCCGAGGTGCGGTACGAGATCGGCGCGGTGGTGCAGGAGGGCGTCGCCGAGATCCCGCTCGCGCAGCTGCGCAACCCGGCCACCGGCGAGGCGGGCATGCGCGTCGCGTTCTTCGACGCCGACGGCACCGAGCTCTTCGCCGAGAACCGCCGCTCGACCGCCCTGGTGTGGTTCGGCGGCGACGCTCCCATCGCGGCGAGCGCGACCGTCGTGTTCGAGACGCTGTACACCCCCGCCGAGACCGGCGACATCGAGCTGGGCTTCGCCGGCGCGAACCCGGGCCGGCTGTTCGTCGACGAGCGCCTCGTGCTCGACGACGCGCCCGTCATCGAGGGCTCCGACCTCGGCGCCGCGTTCCTCAACCCGCCGTCCATCACAGCGACGGTCGCCGTGGAGGCCGGCCGCGAGACGGCCGTGCGCGTGGAGTTCACCCGCGCAGCCGCCGGAGCGCTGTCGGGCGCGCTCAGCGCGACGCTCGGCATCGCCCCTGAGCGCACCGATCCCGAGGAGCTCATCGCGCGCGCCGTGGCGGAGGCCGCGGCATCCGATGTCGCGATCGTCGTCGTGGGCACCAACGCGAAGGTCGAGTCGGAGGGCTACGACCGCACCAGCCTCGACCTGCCCGGCCACCAGGACGACCTGGTGCGCGCGGTCGCCGCAACCGGGACCCCGACGGTGGTCGTGGTCAACGCCGGTTCGCCGGTCGTCCTGCCGTGGGCCGGCGAGGTCGCCGCGATCGTGCAGGGCTACTTCGGCGGGCAGGAGTTCGGCCACGCCGTCGCCGACGTGCTGACCGGCGCGGCCGAGCCCGGCGGGCGCCTGCCCACCACCTGGCCCGCTGCCCTCGCTGACGTTCCGATCACCGAAGTGGTGCCCACCGACGGTCGCCTCGACTACCGCGAGGGCCTGCACATCGGCTACCGCGCATGGCTGAAGGCGGATGCCGAGCCGGCGTTCCCGTTCGGCCACGGCCTCGGCTACACGACGTGGTCGTGGGGTACCGCGCAGCGGGTGGGCGACGCCGTCGAGGTGACGCTCGCGAACACCGGCGACCGCGCCGGCAAGCAGATCGTGCAGGTCTACGCCGAGCGCGCCGAATCCGCGGTCGAGCGCCCCGAGCGCTGGCTCGTGGGATTCGCGACGGTGCAGGCCCGTCCCGGCGAGACCGTGACCGCCGCCATCCGGGTGCCCTCACGACGCCTCGCGCACTGGGCCGGCGAATGGGTCGTCGAGCCGGGCGACTTCACCCTGCGCGCCGGTGCCTCGGTCGCCGACCTCCCGCTTACCGTGAACTGGACGGTCGCGGCGCGCTAGACGTCGGGCGGCATCCGAAGTTCGCAGAATCGCGCGAAACTCGGAGCGTCTCGCCGGACCCCTGCGAACTACGCGAGATTCTGCGAAGTTCGTACGCGGATGCCGCGCCCGGCCGCTGCCCACACCCGCAGACCCGCTTCACCGACGAGAGGACCGCGATGCACGACGTCACCACCGAGAACCTGCAGGGACGCGCCGACGGGCGCCTGGACGAGATCGTCGCGCGCCTCGACGGCTTCCTCGCTGCCGACCCCGATCTCTCCTTCCAGGTCGCGGCGTTCCACCGCGGTGACCCCGTCCTCGACGCGTGGGGCGGGCCGCACCTGGTCGAGGACTCCGTCATGGTGCCCTACTCGGTCACGAAGAACACGATCGGGCTGTCCATCGGCCTCCTGGTCGAGCGGGGCGAGCTGGACCTCGATGAGCGCGTCGCCCACTACTGGCCGGAGTTCGCCGCGAAGGGCAAGGGCCGCGTCACTGTGCGGCAGCTGCTCTCGCACCAGGCGGGTCTGCCGCAGGCGACGCCGCCGCTGACGTGGGCGGAGCTGCTCGACGACCACGCCGCCGCCGACCGGCTCGCCGAGACGTGGGCGTTCTGGCAGCCGGGGAGCGCGTTCGGCTATCACGCCGTGACGATCGGCAACCTCGGCTCGGAGCTCGTGTACCGGGTCACCGGTCGCACGCTGCACGAGTTCTACGAGCAGGAGATCCGCGCGCCGTACGGCATCGACTTCTATCTGGGGCTTCCGCCCGCGCACGAGGCGCGCCGCGTCCCGGTGCTGCCGATGATCCGGCCGGTCTCCGACAAGACGGAGATGCAGCCGACCGCGCTCGGCCTGCACACCTGGGTCACCCCCGGCCCTCCCGTCGATCTCGCCAACGAGGAGGTGAGCTGGCGCTACGGCCATCCGGCGGGTTCGGGCACCGGCACCGCGCGCGGTCTCGCCCGCCTCTTCGCCGCCGCGACGACGGGGGTGGAGGGTGCGGCCCCGTTCCTCTCGGCCGACACCGTGGCGCAGATCGGCCAGCAGCAGGTGCACGGCTTCGACGAGGTGCTGGGCCTCCCCGACCGGGCGCACGCGATCATCTTCCAGAAGTCGACGGCGACGGTCCCCTTCGGCGGGCCGCGCGCCTTCGGTCACGACGGGGCGATGGGCGCGCTCGCCTGCGTCGATCCCGACAGCGGCCTCGCCTTCGCCTGGACCATCGCGCGCGGCGCATGGCCGGGCGGCGCGGACCCCCGGGCCGTCGCGCTCGCCCGCGAGCTCGGCGTCCTGCTCTCGTCCTGAACCCGCCCCGCCCGCCCGAACCCGGAGCACCCCGTGACCACGCTGTACAACCCCCTCCTCAACGGCTTCCACCCCGACCCCAGCGTCGTCGCGGTCGACGGCGTCTACTACCTCGCCACCTCGACGTTCGAGTACCTGCCGGGCATCCCGATCCACCGCTCCACCGACTTCGAGTCGTGGGAGCTGATCGGGCACGTCGCCACGCGTCCGGGGCAGCTGGCCGTCGAAGAGGTGCCGACGGCGGGCGGGGCGTGGGCGCCGACGATCCGCCACCGTGACGGCGTCTTCCACCTCGTCATCACCGACGCGATGGGGCGCGGCATGCTGCACTTCACCGCGACGGACGCCGCCGGCCCGTGGAGCGACGGCGATCTGATCCGCAAGGCCGACGGATCGGGCTCGATCGACGGCATCGATCCCGACATCGCGTGGGATGCCGACGGCACGGTGTACATCACCTTCTCGGGCCTCCTGCTGGGCGGCGAGCAGGCCGGGCAGCATCTCGGCATCCAGCAGGTGAAGGTCGACCTCGACAGCCACCTCGCGCTCGAGGAGCCGCGCTCGCTGTGGTCGGGCACCGGCGGCGGCTTCCCCGAGGCACCGCACCTGTACGAGGTGGACGGGCGCTGGTACCTCATGATCGCCGAGGGCGGGACCGAGCGCGGCCACGGCATCTCGATCGCGCGCGGGGACTCGCCCGAAGGACCGTTCGAGACCGCCCCGCAGAACCCGCTGGTCACCGCGCGCGGCACCACGCGTCCGGTGCAGAACACCGGTCACGGCGACCTCGTGGTCGGGCCCGACGGCGACTGGCTGTGCGTGCTGCTGGGCGTCCGACCGCGCAGCATGACGCGCGCGTTCTCCGCTCTCGGTCGCGAGACGTTCGTGACGCCCGTGCGCTGGGAGGCCGACGGCTGGCCCGCGATCGACGCGGTGCTGCTCAACCCCCGGCCCGGCACGCGCGTCGAGATCGGGTTCGCGCCGGATCGCGAGCTCGACGGCGAGTGGATCGCCGTGCGCGCACTCCCCGCTGCCCACGCGGACCTGACCTCGCGGCCGGGCTGGATGACGCTCCGCGCCGATGGATCGACGCTCGACCAACCGCGACCCGTCTTCGTCGGGCGCCGCCAGGAGCACCTCACGCACGCGGTCACGGTGACCATGGACGTCACCGCAGGCGTCGGCGGGCTCGCCGTGCGCTACGACGAGCGGTTCCACGTCGAGGTCGAAGCGGGCGGCGGCGAGATCGTCGGGCGCGCCTGCATCGGCGGGCTGGTGCAGGAGTGGCGCTCGCCGTTCGGCGGCGGCACGCTCGAGCTCCACCTCGAGTCGCGCAAGCCCGCGCCGGCGCAGGGCTTCCCGCGCACGAGCGACGTCTTCCACCTCGGCGCGACCGTCGACGGCGAGCGCGTCGAACTGGGCGAGGTCGACGGCCGCTTCCTGTCGTCGGAGACCACCGAGTCCTTCACCGGCCGCGTCATCGGCGTCTACGCCGTCGCCGGCGAGATCGCCGTCGAGCGCTGGATCGCCGAGGGCGACGACGACTGACGGATGCCGCGCCCGTGGCCACCCGGGTCCAAGCCCGGCCCCGGGCGCCGTTCGCAGGTCGCAACACGCGGCATCCGACCCGCCGTAGCCGCGTGTCGTGACACCCGAACCCCGAGCCCCGAAGGGAGACGGGCGGGACGCTAGGGGGCGGTGACGGTGAGGATCACGCGCTGGTACGCCTTGAGCGGGTGCTCGCCGGCGTCGTCCGAGGCCTCGGCGATGACGTGGATCGTGTCGCCCGGCCGTGCGTCCACCGGGACGCGCACGGCAGTCGCCGAACCTTCGGCGGCGTCGAGCACGGCATCCGCCTCGCACGTCCCCGCCTCGCGGTAGACCCACCAGCGCACCCGCACGGCGTCGCCGTCGGGATCGTCCGCGACCGCGGTCAGCGACACGTCGCCACCGGCCGGAACTCCGAGGTCGGTGCCCTGCTCGATCCGCAGCCGCGGGTGGTGGTTCGCCTCTTCGTACCGGGCGGCGACGCTCCAGCGCAGCCGCGCGGCGAAGTCGGCCTGCGCGTCCGCGAACCAGCGGGTGACGGACGCCTCGTCGCCACCGCGACCGAAACCGGAGTCCGCGATGGCCCACGTATCGGCGCCGTCGTCGGTGCGCACGGCGAGGCCGCCCCAGCCGCCGAACGCGGGGTGCTCGTGACTGCGGAGCCCCGGCACGAGCAGGTTCAGCATGTTCGTGGTGTCGCCCTCCGAGATCCACTCCCCCGCCGGCTGCGGGTCCATCCAGACCTGGTAGCCGAGATCGCGGAGCTCCTGCGCCGTGTGTCCCGACAGGTGGAAGTAGTCGGTGACGTCGCCCGGCACCATCTGGCGCCCGTCGCCCCACACGCGGTACAGCGCGCCGAGGGGCCCGGCGCTGGTGACGTTCTCACGCATCCAGTCGGCGCTCAGCAGGCGGTGGTCGGCGGCGGGGACGGTGCGGCGCGCCATGTAACCCCATGCCAGCGTGGCCACTTCCACCACGCGGATGCCGGGCCAGCCCTGTGCGATGTACTCGTCGTAGCTGGCGTCCTGGGAGGCGAACTTGGTGATCACGGCCTTCGCCGAGACCTCGGCGCGCACCCTCTCCCAGTCGTCCGACCCGCCGAAGCGCTCCTCGATGGAGAGGAGGGCGCGGGCGACGGTGCTGGGCCCCGCCCACAGCTGCAGGAACACCGGACCGGGACGGTCGTCCAGCAGCGCGTCGGCGATGAGCCTCGAACCGGGCGACTCCTCGGACATGTCGCCCTCGAACGCGACGTTGCCTTCGCGGATCACCGACCGCAGCCGCTCGGGGCTCGGGTAGCGAGGATCGTGCACGACCAGGTTCGGGTGCACCTGCGCATACGCGTCGACCGCGTCGTCGATGAACCTCTCGCCGGGCGCCCACCGCCACGAGGTCTGCGGCTCGTCGTACTCGCGGTCGGGGAGGAAGAACGTCGTGCCCGCCCCGTCGCCGCGCCAATGGAACCGGCTGCTCGCGTAGATCAGACCCTCGATCTCGAGCTCGTTGCTGTACAGCAGCAGCCGGATCATCGAGTTGAGGTCGTCGAGCTCGGGATCCGCGGTGATGATCGTCCGCGGCCGCGCCGCGGTCGTCGTGGGGGTCATGAAACGCCCCCCTGCCACCGCTCGAACTCGGCGAGCTTCAGGTACATGTCCTCGAACATCAGCCGCGTGTCGACCCAGGTGTAGACCCGCATCGGGCGGGCGCCGGCGACATCGCTGTAGGCCCCGTCCTCGCCTAGCGCCGGCGTCGGCCGCTCCACGTACCGGCTCGACGACGGATCCGGCTCGAACACCGACTGCAGCGCGGTGAGCAGCACCAGCGGCGAGTCGCCGAGGGCGTACGTCTCCGACGCGCCACCCAGGTGCGGGGCGACCATCGCGCACACGAAGGCCACCTCGTCGTAGAGGTAGCGTCCGAGCGGACCCGCCGCCGCCACGCGCATGCGCAGCTCGGCATCCGACACCAGACACTGCCGGTAGACGTCCCGGGGCACCTGCCACAGCGGGATCGTCGAGTCGTTGAACACGACCTGCCCGGCAACCGGGTCGATGAGCAGGTTGTACTCGATCGCCATGGGGTTCGGCGGCGGCACGGCGAGGCCCTCATGCTCGCCGCCGCCGATCCACACGAGTGTCAGGCGCTCCGCGATGCGCGGCTCGGTCAGAAATGCCGAGGCGATGTCGGTGAGACCGCCGCCGGCGACGTAGAACAGGGGGCTCGAGACGTCGTCCCGCAGGGCCTCGGCGATGATGGCGTCGACGGCCGGCGCAGGACGCGGGGTCGAGCGGTCCTGCAGCGGCTCATCCGCCCCGGCGACGATGACCTCGGTCGACGTGAGCCCCATGCGTGAGAAGACGTCGCGGACCACCGCCTCGGCGTTCTGCGCGCTGCGGCCGGAAGGGTCGAACGGGTCGTCCGCGCGCAGGTGCGAAGCCACCACGATTCGGATGTCGACGCTCGGCGAGAGCAGGTGATGCACGAGCTGGTAGAGGTCGTCGGGGTCGCCCGCGAAGTCGTTGTCGATGATGACGCGCGCACGCGGCCCGCCGACGGGCGGGATCTGCTGCCAGGGCGTCTCGCCGAGGCTCCACCGGTTCGGCGGGCTGTCCGCCGGGCGGGTGCTCGCGCTCGGAATCTGCGTCATCGTCGACTTCCCTTTCGCCGCGGCGTCACGAACGATCTCGTCGGCAACTGTAACACCGGTTGACCAATCCCGACGGCTCGCGCGACGCGACGACGTGCCCCGGTCAGCGCGGCTCGCGGACCCCGACCCTCTCGAGGTGCGCGTTCGTGAAGCGTCCGTCGGGGTCGAGACGCTCGAACACCGCACGCGCGTCCGCCAGACGCGGGTGGACGCGCTCCATGGCGGCACGGTCGAAGCCGTGCAGCTTGCCCCAGTGCGGCCGGGCGTCGAACGGCTCGAGCGCCGCCTCGATGCGCCCGAGGGCTGCGGCGACCTCGTCCGGGTGGTTGAACCAGGTGAAGTGGATGATCACGACGTCGCGACGGTAGGCGGGGCTCAGCCACAGCTCGTCGGCTGCGGCGGTGCGCAGCTCGGTCCAGATGAGATGGGGACGGATGCCGTCGCCCAGGGCCCGCACCGCGTTCAGCGCGGCGGGCGCATCGGCGCGGGCGACGAAGTACTCGCTCTGGATCTCGTCGCCGAACGACGGCTGGGCGTCCAGGCGGAAGTGCGGCAGTCGCAGCATCCACGGCCCCGGGACCCCCGCGAGCTCGGTGACGTTGTCCTCGACTCCGAGCGGCGAGTCGCCGGTGAGCGCGCGGACGCCGTCGAAGATCGTGTCGGGCACGACGTCGTCGTCGGTGTCGAGGCGCGTCTTGATCCACACGTAGCCGACCGACGGCTCCTCCCACCGCGAGAACACCGAGACGCTGTAACCCGCAGAGGTGAGCTCGTCGTAGTGCGCAAGCGCGGCATCCCAGCTGACTCCGGTGTAGATGTCCTGCCGGACGCGGAAGGCGGGCTCGATGTCGAGGGTCAGCGACACGACGATGCCGTACGCGCCGAGGCCGACGACGAGCGCGTCGAAGTCGGCGTCTCCGCGGCGCACCTCGCGGAGCTCGGCGTCGGCGCCCACGTAGCGCAGGGCGCGGACGGACGCCGAGAGCACGGGGTTCGCATCGCCCGACCCGTGCGTGCCGGTCGCCGTCGCGCCGCCGACGTTGATATGCGGAAGCGAGCCCATGTTGCGCAGCGCCCAGCCGCGGTCATCGAGCCACACCGCCAGCACCCCGTAGCGGATGCCGGCCGGCACGGTGACCGTCTGCGCGGCCTCGTCGAGCTCGAACTCGGCCGCGAAGCCGGTCACGTCCACGAGCGTCCCGGTGGTGTCGGGGAGGTCGGTGAACGAATGGCGTGTACCCAGCGCGCGGACGCGCCCGGGCTCGCGGAGCACCCGCTGCACGTCGTCGATCGACGTCGCGTCGACGATCCGCGGCGCGGCGTACTCGTAGGTTCCGGCCCAGTTGCGCGCCATGGCGCCTCCTTCACTGCTCGATACGGGCACTGCTCGCTACGGGGCTCAGGGAGCGGCTTCTGCGGCGAGGCGCTGGGAAGCGGTCGCCATGTGCGTCGCCATCGCCGAGGCGGCGGCATCCTCGTCCCCCGCCTCGATCGCCCGAAAGACGGCCCCGTGCTCGTCGATCGCGATGCGGGCCTCGGCGTCGTCATGAACCGCTCGATCGGCGTACACCTGCAGCAGCGAGCGCACGACGTGCAGCAGGTCGACGAGCGTGTCATTGCCGGCGGCGGTGGCCAGCGCGTTGTGGAAGTCGAGGTCGGCGCGGGCGAAGGACTTGAGGTCGCTGACGCCGCTGCGCATGCGGGCGAGCGAGCCCGACAGCGAGGACAGATCGGATGCCGCAGCCCGACCGGCAGCGAGGCGGGCGACGTAGATCTCGAGCCCCGAGCGCAGCTCGAGCAGCTCCGCGGTGTTCTTGCTGCCGATGAGCAGCCCCCACCGCAGCGTCTGCGGCAGCAGCTCACTGGCGGTGCCGCGCAGGTACGTGCCCGAGCCCGGACGGACGTCGACGATGCCGAGGATCTCCAATGCGGCGAGCGCCTCGCGCACCGCGGATCTGCCGACGCCCAGGGTGGACGCGAGCTGGCGCTCGGGCGGAAGCCTCGTTCCAGCCTCGAGATCGCCGCTCGTGAACAGGTCCATGAGCCGGCGAGCGACCTCCGACACCGGCGTCCCGCTGGGCAGCGCGCCGAGCGCGGCAGTGATCTCGGCCGAGCGGTCGTCGGGATAGGCGGGCATGCGAACAACCTACGGCAGTCGCGGCATCCGCGGGATTGCTTTCGGTCAACCGGTTTGTCAGACTGTCGACAGGCGACGATGGTCGCCTTTCTCACGGGTTCGTGAGAAAACGTTTCCTGACGCTCGATGACGAGAGGCGATCACGATGAAGTTCCGGAGCAGGAAGCTCATGGCGGGCACGGCGGGGGTGGCACTGGCGGCCCTGGTCGGACTGACGGGATGCGCCTCCGGCGCGCCGGCCGGCACGCAGCCGACCCTCGACCCCGACGAGGAGGTCTCGATCACCTTCACGTTCTGGGGCAACGACGTGCGCGCCGAGCTGTACAACGAGGCCATCGCGGTCTTCGAGGAGCAGCACCCCAACATCGACGTCGACATCATCTTCCTGGCGCCCACGGACTACTGGGAGAAGCGGCAGATCGAGGCCGCCGGCTCGGGGCTGCCCGACGTCGTGACCATGGACCTGGCGTACCTGCGGCAGTACTCGCAGAGCGGGTCGCTGCTCGACCTCGAGCCCTATCTCGGCACCATCATCCAGACCGACGCGATCGATCCGCAGGTGCTGTCGGCCGGGGTCGTCGACGATGTCACGACGGCCGTGCCCCTCTCGACGAACTCGTGGGGCATGTTCCTCAACACGACGCTGCTCGACCAGCTCGGCGTCGAGGCCTTCACCGACGGCACGTGGGAGGACTACTACGACTGGATCGCCGAGGTCAGCGACGCCGGGAAGGCCGCGGGCGTCGACGTGTGGGGCGGCGTGGACCCGACCGGACGCATCGAGAACTTCGAGCTGCAGCTGCGCGCCGAGGGCGACAACCTGTTCGACGAGGACGGCACCCCCGGCTTCGACGAGGAGCGGCTCGCGGAGTTCTGGGACTCCGTCTCCACTCAGCGCGACGCCGGCCAGCTGGTCCCGCAGCAGCGCATCGCCGAGGTGCAGCCGCTGACGGCGTTCGACAGCGCGCTGAGCGCCAGCGACGCGACGTGGGACAACACCGGCGCCGGGTTCCTCGCCAACCTGGGCGAGGGCTACGACATCCAGCTGATTGCTCCGCCGCTCTCTGTGGAGGACGGCAAGGATCTGTACCTGAAGGCCTCGCAGATGTACTCGATCGCCTCGAACTCGGAGCACCCGGCTGCGGCGGCGACGCTGATCGACTTCCTCATCAACTCGCCCGAGTCGGGTGAGATCTTCGGCACCAACCGAGGTCTCCCCGCCTCCGAGACGGCGCGGGAGTCCGCCGACCTCGACGAGCTGAGCCAGACCATCGCGGACTACGAGGCATCGATCGCCGACCGTCTCGGCGCCGCGCCGCCGGTGCCGATCGTCGGCTACGGCTCGCTGCACGAGAAGTTCCGCGAACTCGGCGAGGAGCTGAACTTCGGGACGATGACCGTCGACGAGGCCGTGACGCAGTTCTTCGCCGAGATGGACGTCGTCGTCAGCAGCCAGTAGCGACGGTCGTGCGGGGCGGGCTGTCGCGCCCGCCCCGCACTTCGTCACCGACCACAGAGGAGTCCCGTGGCCGAATCCGCTCCCCTTCCCGCCGCTCTTCCCGCCTCGCCGGCTCCCCGGCCGTCTCTCGGCATCCAGGGACCGGTCGTCGCCTTCCAGGACCCCTGGACCGGCGACGCCTCGGACGCGATCATGCGCACGGGCACCGGCATCCCCATCCCGTCCCAGGATCCGGCGCCGACTCCGGGAGAGTTCGTCGCGGCGCTGCGCGAGCTGGGCGCCGACTTCTACGTGCACCACGTTATCCCGACGGTGCACGACCACACCGCGCTGCTGCGCGACCTCGACGATGCCGGGATCGACGTCGTGCTGGGCAACGAGTACGGCAACATCAACGGCCCGTACGTCGAGGGCACCAACCGCCACGACCTGCCGCTCGACCTGCTGCGGGATGCCGCCGCCTCGGGCCGCCTGGCCGGTGTGCTGTACGACGAGCCCGAGCACCTGCAGATCCACGCCGACCAGTACCGCACCGACGCGCACCTGCCCCACTTCGGGCAGACCGACGGGCTCGGCGCCGAGGAGGCGATCGCCGTGATCGACACCACGGTCCGCGGCATCGTCCGGGATGTCGACGCCGCCGTCGCCGACTCGGGAGGCGGGAGTGTCCCGGTGCTCGCCGAGCAGGTGTTCCCGGTGATGTTCCACACGCTCGCGCGGGCCGGGATGACTCCGGCGCCCAAGGTCATGAAGGAGTCCTTCCAGCCGCTGCAGCTCGCGACCGCGCTCGGCGCGGCACGGCAGTACGACCGCGAGCTCTGGATCTGCGCCGACCTCTGGGGTCCCGACGTGGGGCCATGGCTCACGCGCGCGCCCGGCTTCCCCGGCCATTCCCCCGCCGAGTTCGCCTCCGCCCTGCGGCTCGCCTACCTGTTCGCGCCGACCCGGCTGTTCGTCGAGAACATCGACGTGCTGGTGCGCCATCGCGGCGCGGGAGCGTTCGAGCGCACCGCCCACGGCGAGGTGTGGCAGGAGTTCGTGCGCGACTTCGTGCCGCGGCATCCGCTTCGCTGGAGCCACCGCGACGCACGCGCCGACATCGCCCTCGTCCACGCCGACGACAGCGACTTCGGACGCGGCGAGCGCCCCTTCGGCAACCGCGCCGCGACGGCGCCCGCTGCGGCGGGCAGCGTCTTCGGGGCGTGGCACGCTCTCAGCCACGGGCAGCTGCCCGGCCACGGCAGCTGCCTGCACATCCCGGGCTATGACTTCCCGCGTCATCAGCTCAACGGGATCGAGCGGTCGCGGTTCCCGCTCGACGCGGGAGCGACCGAGCAGACCCGTCTGCACGGCCTCTTCCAGGCGACGCGGAACGTGCTCGTCTTCGATGAGCTGGTGCGCCCCGACCAGCTCGCGGATGCCGGCCTGATCGTCGTCGCCGGCAGCCGCCTGCCCGGAGCGACGCTGGACGCGCTCCGGGCGCGAGCGGACGCCGGCGCGACGGTGCTCGTCGCCGCGTGGCTGTACGGCGGCGAGCACGCGAACAGCGAGCGCGTGGGGCGCGGGCGGTGGATCGTCTACGAGAGCTTCGACGATTCCGACGCACAGGAGGCGATCGCCGCTCACGCCGGCGCGGCCGACGTGTGGACCCAGCGCTTCGCCGATGTGGAGGTGCGGATCCGCGCCACCAGCCCCGGCGGCGAGACGCTCGACTTCGAGATCGCGGACGCCCCGCACGATCGGATCGACTGACGCCCCGCGGGCTCGGATCGATGGAGGCTCGGCATCCGCACCGGCTTGCAATTGGTCAACCGGTTTGTCACAATGGTGCGGTCAACCACCTCGATCACCGTCGATGAGCAGGAGTCACCGTGGACCACAATCAGACCGTCGCCGACGCGCCGCCCGTCGCGCGCTCCGCGATCCGAAAGGTGTCGACGCGCCTCGTGCCGTTCGTGGCGCTGATGTTCTTCATCAACTACCTCGACCGCACCGCGATCGGCTTCGCCGCCCCCAACGGCATGAACGAGGACCTCGCCCTCAGCGCCGCTCAGTTCGGGTTCGCGTCGGGCGTCTTCTTCATCGGCTACATCCTCCTCGAGGTGCCCTCCAACCTGGCCCTGCACAGGTTCGGCGCGCGGCGCTGGCTCTCCCGCATCATGGTCAGCTGGGGCATCGTCGCGCTGCTGTTCACCTGGGTGCAGAACTTCGAGCAGCTCGTCGTGCTGCGCTTCCTGCTCGGTGTGGCCGAGGCCGGATTCTTCCCCGGGGCGATCCTCTTCCTCAGCCTCTGGGTGCCCGCGCAGTACCGCGGTCGCATCCTCATGCTCTTCTACCTGGCGCAGCCCCTCACCACCGTCATCGGCGCCCCGCTCGCCGGCTGGCTCATCCAGCAGCACGGCGCCCTCGGGCTCGAGGGCTGGCGCTTCATGTTCCTCGGCGTCGCTGTCCCCGCCATCGTCGTGGGCGTCATCGCGTGGTTCTACCTCAAGGACAAGCCGGCCGACGCGAAGTGGCTGACGCGCGACGAGCAGGTCTGGCTCACCGACGCGCTGCAGAAGGAGACGTCCGCGACGCAGAAGAAGGAGCACGGCCACGTCTCGGCGCGCTTCGCTTTCAAGAGCGGCCGTGTGTGGGTGCTGTCGTTCATCTACTTCGGCTTCATCTACGGCCTCTACGCGCTCGCGTTCTTCCTGCCGACGATCATCGAGGGCTTCCAGTCGCAGACGGGCCAGACCTTCGACACGCTGCAGAAGGGTCTCATCACCGCGATCCCGTACCTGCCGGCTGCGATCGTCATGTACTTCTGGTCGCGCGACGCGTCCAAGCGGGGCCTCAAGACCTGGCACATCGCAGGGCCTGCGATCGCCGGTGCGATCAGCATCCCGCTCGCCCTGTTCGCCGGCTCACCCGCGGCGACCATCGCGGTCATCACTGTCACGGCGTGTGCGATCTTCGCCGCCCTGCCGAACTTCTGGACGCTGCCCACCCGCTTCCTCACCGGGGCCGCGGCCGCGGCCGGCGTCGCGCTCATCAACACGATCGGCAACCTGGCGGGCTTCTCCGCGCCGTTCGTCACGGGCGCCGTGCACGACTGGACCGGAGGGTACGAGGTGCCGATGTTCATCGTCGGCTTCGTCATGCTGGTGTCGGCCGTGCTCATGGTGCTGCTTGCCCGCAGCAACCGCATCAACCCGGTCACGGTCGACGAGACGACGACCGACGACACCGCCGTCGACGCGGAGGCTCTGCGGGCCGCGGCCGACCCGAAGGGCGACGCGCGATGACGCGCCTGTGGAACGAGCCCGCCGATTTCGCGGACGAGATGATCGACGGCTTCGTCGCGGCCAACGGCCGCTACGTCCGCCGCGTCCCGGGCGGCGTGGTGCGCAGCACCACCTCGCCGGCAGGGCAGGTCGCCGTCGTGATCGGCGGCGGGTCGGGCCACTACCCCGCGTTCGGCGGGCTCGTCGGTCCGGGGCTCGCGCACGGTGCGGCGATGGGCAACCTCTTCGCCTCGCCGTCGACGCAGCAGGTGCACGCGGTGGCGAAGGCCGCCGACAACGGTGGCGGCGTGTTCTTCACCTACGGCAACTACGCCGGCGACGTGCTCAACTTCGACGCGGCGCAGGAGCGGCTGCGCGCCGAGGGCATCGCGTGCGAGACCGTCACGGTGACCGACGACATCTTCAGCGCCACGGCCGACGAGAAGCACAAGCGCCGCGGCATCGCCGGCGACCTCACCGTGTTCCGCATCGCCGGGGCCGCCGCGGCGGCGGGCGCCGACCTCGCCGAGGTCACACGGCTCGCGCAGCACGCCAACGAGCGCACGCGGTCGTTCGGCGTCGCGTTCACCGGCTGCACACTGCCCGGCGCCGACGACCCGCTGTTCACCGTTCCCGAAGGCCGGATGGCGATCGGGCTCGGCATCCACGGCGAACCCGGCATCGACGAGACGGGCATCCCCACGGCCGACGGCCTGGCGGAACTGCTCGTCGAGAAGCTGCTCGCCGAGGTGCCGGATGGGGTCGACGCGGTCCGGGGGGCCCGCGTCGTCCCCATCCTCAACGGCCTGGGCTCGCTGAAGTACGAGGAGATGTTCGTCGTCTACCGGCGGATCGCCCAGCTGCTGACCGACGCCGGCATCGAGATCGTCGACCCGCACGTGGGCGAGTACTGCACGAGCTTCGACATGGCCGGCACGTCGCTGACGCTGTTCTGGCTCGACGACGCACTGGAGTCGCTGTGGGAGACCCCGGTCGACACCCCCGCCTACCGGCGCGGCTCGGTCGCTCCGCAGGAGCGGTCGGACGCAGCGACCGCGGCGGATGTCGCCGATGTGATCGAGCCCGGCGACGCGGCATCCCGTGCCGCTGCCGGGACCGTGCTGGCCGTCGTGCGCACGATCGCCGACACCGTCGACGCCCACGTCGACGAACTCGGCCGGCTGGACGCGATCGCCGGCGACGGCGACCACGGCATCGGCATGCAGCGCGGCTCGCACGCCGCGCTGGCCGCCGCGGCGACCGCGGTGGATGGCGGAGCCGGCGCCCGCACCACTCTGGCGCGGGCGGCGGACGCGTGGGCCGACAAGGCCGGTGGCACTTCCGGCGCCCTCTGGGGCGTCATCCTGAACGCCGTCGCCGCGAAACTGGGCGACCAGGGCCGCCCCGACGCCGCAGCCGTGGCTGCCGGCGTCGCCGCCGGATCACGAGGCGTCACCGACTACGGCAAGGCCGAGGTCGGCGACAAGACGCTCGTCGACGCGCTCGTGCCCTTCACCTCGACGCTCACCCAGGCCGTCGACGCCGGCGCCCGGCTGACCGACGCGTGGCGGACGGCAGCGGATGCCGCCACCCGCGCCGCCGCTGCGACCGTCGACCTGCTGCCCCGCATGGGTCGCGCCCGCACGCACGGTCAGAACAGCGTGGGCACGCCCGATCCCGGCGCGATCTCGCTCGCGCTGATCGTGACCGCCATCGCAGACACACTCGCCGTCGACACGGCCGAGACCTCAATGAAGGAGAACGCTCATGGCACAGCCTGAGACCGCCCAGCCCCTGCGCATCGTGATCGGCGCGGACGACGCCGGCTTCGACTACAAGGAGATCCTCAAGAAGGACCTCGAGCAGAACCCCGGCGTCGCCTCCGTCATCGACGTCGGCGTGGACGCGGAGGGGCACACCCCGTACCCCAAGGTCGCGATCGAGGCGGCGCAGCAGGTCGCCGCCGGCACCGCCGACCGCGCCCTGCTGATCTGCGGCACGGGCCTGGGCGTCGCGATCGCGGCGAACAAGGTGCCCGGCATCCGCGCCGTCACCGCCCACGACTCTTACTCCGTCGAGCGCGGCGTGCTCTCCAACAACGCGCAGGTGCTCACGATGGGCCAGCGCGTCGTGGGCGTCGAGCTCGCCCGACGCCTGGTCCGCGAATGGCTGACCTACCGCTTCGACACGTCGTCGGCCTCGGCCGACAAGGTCGCCGTCATCGACGAGTTCGAGAACACGGGCTCCTGCTGATGAGCGGGCACGAACTCCGCAGGGACGCACCGATCTCGCAGGATTCCGCGCGGATTCTGCGAGAATCGCGCGACTCTGCGGAGTTCGTGCACCCGCGGGTCACGGTCGGGGTGAGCCTGAAGACGTACTTCGGGCACGAGCGCGCCCGCACGTGGTTCGCCGATGTGGCGCGCCGCGCGGCCGCGCATCCCGCCGTGACCGCCGGCGACGTGCGGCTCTTCGTCATCCCCACGTACCTGCAGATCCCTGCGGCGCTCGAAGCTTTCGCAGGCACCCCGG
Organism: Microbacterium psychrotolerans; assembly: GCF_031085295.1. Classification (GTDB taxonomy): domain Bacteria; phylum Actinomycetota; class Actinomycetes; order Actinomycetales; family Microbacteriaceae; genus Microbacterium; species Microbacterium psychrotolerans. The sequence goes on from NZ_JAVFWO010000004.1 coordinate 283,166, forward strand.
CGCTGATCGGCGCACAGGACGTCTCGGAGTTCGCGCCCGGCGCGTACACCGGAGAGGTCACCGCGGCCGAACTCGCCGAGGTCGGGGTCGCGGTCGCCGAGATCGGGCACGCCGAGCGCCGCCGCCTGTTCGACGAGACCGACGCCGTCACCGCCGCCAAGGCCGCCGCCGCGCTCGCGCACGGCATCACGCCGGTGCTGTGCATCGGCGAGGCCGAGCGCCTCGGCAGCCCCGCTGCGGCGCTGGCGAACGTCGAGCAGCTCGCCGCCGACCTCGACGGCGTGCCGGCCGGCCCGGTCATCGTCGCGTACGAGCCGGTGTGGGCGATCGGCGCGGCCGAGCCCGCCCCCGACGAGCACATCGCCACCGTGACCCGCTCCCTCCGCGGCGCGCTCGACGCCGACCCGGCGCGCGCCGGCAGCGTCGTGATCTACGGCGGGTCGGCGGGCCCGGGCCTGCTCACCCGCCTGGGCGAGAGCGTCGACGGCCTGTTCCTCGGCCGCTTCGCCCACGACCCCGACGCCCTGTTCGCGGTGCTCGACGAGGCCGGCGTTCTCGCGTCCGCCCGCACCCGCACCGCACCGTCAGATCCGGCGAAACCCCAGTGGATGGACGAGACCGTGGGAGAACCCCAGGGTCTCGTCCCCGCGCCCGGGTCTCACGGAGAGCTCGGGTCCCACGGCGAGACGCCGGGGGCGAGCGCATGATCGGCCTCGGCACGTACGCCTTCTTCTGGCAGCACTCCGACCAGGTGCCCGAGCCGCTGTCGCTCGTCGACGCTCTCGAGGCGACCCGGGCGCTCGGCATCGAGCTGTTCCAGATCTGCGACTACGCCCCGCTCGAGTCCATGAGCGACGCGGAGCTGACGGATGCCGCCGCCGCCGCGCGCGACCTCGGCATCGCGATCGAGCTGGGCACGAAGGGCATCGAGCCCGACCGGCTGGCGCGTTTCCTCGGCCTCGCCGGCGTCTTCGATGCACGCCTCGTGCGCAGCATGCTCTACTCGCCCGATACCCGCCCCACGATCGCGCAGGCGGAGGAATGGCTGCGCACCGCGCTGCCGGCCTATGAGGCCGCTGGCGTCGACCTCGCCCTCGAGACGTACGAGCAGCTCGCGACCGCCGATCTGGTCGGCCTGGTCGAACGCATCGACAGTCCGCGCCTCGGCATCTGTCTCGACCCGGCGAACGTCGTCGCGCGGCTCGAGCTGCCGCGCGACTGCGTCGAGGCCACCGCCCCCCACGTCAAGAACGTGCACGTCAAGGACTTCGCCTTCGCCCGCCAGGCCGGCTGGGTCGGCTTCACCTACGGCGGCGCGCCGATGGGCGAAGGACTGCACGACTACCCCCACCTGCTCGAGACCGTCCGGCCCCGCGAACGCGGGGTCAACGAGATCGTCGAGCACTGGCTCTCCTGGCAGGGAGACGCCGAGACCACCGTCCGCACCGAGCGGGAATGGACCCGCCGAACCATCGAATATCTGAGGAGCACGACATGAGCACCACCTCGACCGAGACGTACAAGATCGCCGTCGTCGGCGCCGGCGGGAAGATGGGCATGCGCGTGTCTGACAATCTCGTCAAGACCGCCCACCAGGTCGCGTACGTCGAGAACTCGCCCGCCGGCCAGCAGCGCACGATCGATGCAGGCCGCGAGCTGACGGATGCCGCCACCGCCGTCGCCGACGCCGACATCGTCGTGCTGGCGGTGCCGGACCTCGCGCTCGGACCCGTCACCGCCGACCTCGTGCCGCAGCTCAAGGCCGGCGCGATCGTGCTGACCCTCGACCCCGCCGCGGCGTACGCCGGACTGCTGACCACCCGCGACGACGTCATCCAAGCGGTGGCGCACCCCTGCCACCCGTCGATCTTCCTGCAGCGCCAGACGCCCGAGGAGTGGGCCGACACCTTCGGCGGCATCGCCGCACCGCAGGACGCGATCGCCGCGATCGAGTCCGACGACCCCGAGAAGCAGGCGATCGTCGAGGCGACCGTCCGCGCGATCTACGCACCCGTGATCGACGTCCACTGGGTCACCATCAAGCAGCTCGCGCAGCTCGAGCCGACCCTCGTCGAGACGGTCGCGTGCATGATCGGCGCGCTGCTCAACGAGGCCCTGCAGGAGGCCGTGAACACGATGGGCGTCCCCGAGGCGGCTGCGCGCAGCATCCTGTACGGCCACACCCAGGTCGCCCTCGCCAACGGCCTCCGCGGCGACAACCCGTTCTCGGACGCCTGCCTCATCGCGATGGACTACGGCCGCGAGAGCATCATCAAGGAGGATTGGAAGAAGATCTTCCGCGACGACGAGCTCGACAAGAACCTCGCACGGATGCTGCACCTCGACCACATCGAGCGCTGAGGACGACGATGACCAGACTTGAAGGCAAGACCGCCCTCGTCACCGGTTCGGGCACCGGCATCGGCCGCGCCGTCGCGGAGCGGTTCGCCCGTGAGGGCGCGCGCGTCATCATCGCCGACCGGGACGCCGCTGCGGCGAGCGAGACCGCGGACGCCATCGGCCCCTCCGCCCGGGCTGCCGTCATGGACATCTCCGACGAGGCGTCGGTCGAAGCCGCCTTCGGACTGCTCGGCGCCGAGGGCTGGGCGCCGGACGTCGTCGTCGCCAATGCCGGCGTGCAGCTGTTCGGGCAGGACGCGGCCGCCGCCGACCTCGATCTCGACGTGTGGAAGCGCACGATCGACATCAACCTGACCGGCACCTTCCTCACCGTCAAGCACGCGGTCCGGTCGATGCTCGTGAGCGGCGGCGGTTCGATCATCCTCACCGGCAGCCCGACCGGGATCAACGGCGAGGGCCGCGACTTCACCGCGTACAGCGCGTCGAAGGCGGGGATCCACGGCCTCGGACGCACGGTCGCGGCGGCGTACGCCGATCGCGGCATCCGGGTCAACACCGTCGTTCCGGCGTATACCGAGACCTCACTGGTCACCACGATCACGAGCGACCCGGAGGCGCGCGCGGCGATCATCGGCCGCATTCCGATGGGCCGCGCCGGAGCGCCGGGAGATGTCGAGGGGATCATGGTGTTCCTCGCGTCGGACGACGCCGCGTTCGCGACGGGCGCGCTGTTCGCGGTCGACGGGGGCATGACGATCTGAGCGCCGCGCAAGCCCCGCCCCTCGGGGCGGCTCCGCTGTCGCAAGCGGTCGCCGCAGCACGCGAATCGTGGCAGCGGAGCAGCGGCAGCCCGCGGCGAGGACGAGGATGGAGCGCATGAGCGACGTGTGGGGCGGAGGGCCGGGGAACCGGTGGCAGAGCGGAGCGTGGTCGCTCGAGCTGCGCGACGACGAATTCGCCGACATCGCGTACGACGGGCACGTCGTGCTGCGGTCGGTGCGCGCCGTCGTGCGCGACCGCAACTGGGACACGGCGGGCCTGGTGGTCGACCGCGTCGCCGCATCCGACCTCGCACTGACGCTGCACGTGCACTCGGCGGGCCTCGGCGCGGACCTGAGCGGCATCGTCCGCGCCGAGGTGCGGGGGCCCGGGCGCCTGCGCGTGCTCACCGACCTCGAGTCGCGGACGGAGTTCGCGACCAACCGCACCGGCCTGGTCGTGCTGCACCCGCCCGCGCTGGCCGGTGCGGCCGTCCGCGTCCGGCACTCCGACGGAACGGTCGTCCACTCCCAGTTCCCCGAGCGCATCAGCCCGCACCAGCCCGCGCTCGACATCGCCGGACTCTCGTGGTCGCGCGGGGGTCTCGAGGTGGACGTGCGCTTCACCGGCGACGTCTTCGAGATGGAGGACCAGCGCAACTGGACGGATGCCTCGTACAAGACGTACAGCCGCCCGCTCGCCCTGCCCTTCCCGTACACGCTCGCCGCCGGCGAACGGGTCGTGCAGACGATCGACATCGCCGTGTCGGGCACTCCCACGACCGCTGATCCCGATCCCGTGGCCCGCATCCGGCTCGAGGAGGGGCCGCCGCTCCCGGCGATCGGCGTCTCGGCCTCGACCGCGCCCGACCCGGCCCCGGCGGACCGGTGGCCGGCGGATGGTGGCGCCTGGCCGGCGACGGTGCTCGTCGAGCTCGACCTCGCGACCCGCAACTGGCGCGCAGCCCTCGATCGCGCCGCCGGCCGTGATCGCGCCGAAAGCAGCCCCGGGTCGCCGGGTGAGAGCGACCGAGACGAAGCGGCGCCGCGCCCGCTCGATGTGCGCTTCGTGCTCGACGAGTCCGACCCCGCGAGCATCGACGAAGCCGTGCACGCGCTCCGGGGCCTCCCGGTCGCGCGCGTCACCGCTTTCCGGCCCACCGGCCCGGCGCGCCATGTCTCCGATCTCGACGCGATCGCCCGGCTGCGCCACGCGCTGACCGAGGCGGGACTCGACATCGCTGTGGTCGGCGGAGTGCGCTCGCACTTCACCGAGCTCAACCGCGAGCACCATCGCCTGCCGCGCGGGCTCGCCGGCATCGTGTTCAGCAGCACGCCGCTGTTCCACAGCCTCAGCACCGCGCAGCTGGTCGAGTCGCTGCCGATGCAGCGCATCGTCGCGACGCAGGGCGTGCGCATCGCCGCGGGCATCCCGGTGCACATCGGCCCGATCTCGCTGCGTCCGCACTTCAACGACGTGGCGACGACTCCCCCGCCGATGCCCGAGCACGACGACCTGCGCGACGGCTACGGCTCGGCACTGCTCGACGCGGTCGACCCGCGGCAGTCGGCACCGCAGCTCGCTGCCTGGACCATCGCCAGCGCCGCCGCCCTCGCCGTGCCCGGCGTCGCCACGCTCGCCTACTTCGAGGAATGGGGGCCGCGCGGCGTCCGCACGGCCGACGGCACCCCGCTTCCCGCGCTCGCCGCAGTCTCGGCTCTCGCCGCGATGGCCGGTGCGCCGGGTCTGCGCGGCGACTCCCCCGACGGTCTCGTGTGGGCGCTCGGCGCCCGCACCGCCGACGGCGGGAGCGACAGCGGCGCCGGCGCGCGTGACACCGTACTCCTCGCGAATCTGGACGATCGCGCGCGACAGGTCGAGGTGACCCTTCCGGGTGGCGAGACCCGCACCGCCGAGGTGCCGCCGGGGTCGTTCCTGCCGCTCTGACGCCGCCGCGCCCCCACTCGCCGCCGCCGCACGCACGGGCGTCACCGCGTCCCGTTGACGCCCGCTCAGGGAGCGGCGGCACTCCACGCGACCTCGACGGCGCCGGCTTCGTATGTCGCGACGGGATGTGCGAACGGCAGCGGGGAGAGCTGCTCGGCATGCACCAGACGGATGCCGGGAGCCGCGGCGAGCAGCTGTCCGACGGCCTCGCGGATCTCGAGGCGCGCGAGCTGCTGGCCGACGCAGCCGTGCGGCCCGTGCCCGAACCCGAGATGACCGAACGCGTCGCGGGTGACGTCGAACATGTCGGGATCCTCGTACTGCCGCTCATCGTGATTCGCGGCGACGGGAGAGACGGCGACGGTCGTGCCGGCGGCGATGGCGACGCCGTGCAGCTCGAGGTCCTCCCGCGCCGTCCGCGGGAACAGCGTGACGAACATCGCGCCCACCCGCATGAACTCCTCGATCGCTCCCGAGAGGGCCGCGGGATCGTCCCGCAGGATGGCGAGCTGGTCGGGATGGGTGAGCAGAGCCACCATCGCCGTGGCGATGAGGTACGCCACCGAATCGCGGCCCGAGGTCATCAGGACCAGCAGGATCCCTTCGACCTCGGCACGCGTCCACTCGCCCTGCAGCAGGTGGGTGACCACGTCGTCGCCGGGTGCGTCCTCCCTCCCGGCGAGGAGGTCGCGGATGTAGTCGAACTTCTCCTGAGTCGTCGACGTTCCGGTCACGAAGAGCTCGCCGAACCGCGGCGCCAGCGCGTCGGGCACGCCCAGGACGAGGCAGTGCGTGCGCATCGAGATCGGCGTCGCGTAGTGCGCGAACAGGTCAGCGGGCTGGTCACGGGCGAGGAACTCGGCGAGCTGCGAGGTAACGATGGCGGCGACCGCATCCTCACGCGCCCGCACCGCCCGCATCGAGAACTGCGAGATGATCGCCCGTCGCATGCGGAGGTGCTGATCGCCGTCGAGCGCGAGCAGGTTCGAGGCGGCGAGGGCGGCGTGTCCGGCCTCGTCGAGATCGTCGAGGTACGTCCCCTCCTGCGGGTGAGGGAATCGGTGGACCGCGACGGTGAACCGCGGGTCCGCCAGCACATCGCGCGCCAGCGCATGCCGGGTGACGATGAGTCCGTCGGGCCCGTCGGGGTAGCGCAGCGGCGTCGCGGGCGCCTCGTCGCGCCAGGTCGCCAGCGCCGGCGAGGGCGCGAGAGGCGTGCCGTCGGTCGGGAGGCGACGCTCGTGGTACGGGCATCCGGTCATACGAGACTCCCTTCGGCGCGGAGGAGGTCGGCCCGGGCCAGCCGGAATTCGCGCGCCATGTTCCAGCCGACGAGCGCCTCCACGCGCCCCTCGCGCCGGGCAGCGAAGACGAAGCGGTCGCCGTCACCCTCGCCCGCGATCACGTGCAGCTCGGCGTCGGGACGCACCGTGCCGTGGACGAGGATGCGCGTGCCGAAGAGCGTCGTCCAGAAGAACGGCTCGATGGGCGGGGACGCCGCACCGGTGGCGATGGCACGGGCCACCGCCTGCGCCTGCAGGATCGCCGTCTGCTGGTGCTCGGTGCGTCGTGGACGGCCGTCCGACGGATCGGTCCAGGCCGCGACATCGCCGACCGCGTGGATCCCGTCGGCCGCGCGGCCGTTCACATCGCAGACCACCCCGTCGGCGATCTCGAGGCCGGAGCCGCGCAGCCACTCGACGGCGGGGGTGCAGCCGACGGCGCTCACGACGACCGACGCGCCGACGATGGTGCCGTCGGCGAGGCGCACGCCGGCGGCGTCCACAGTGACGACGTGCGCCCAGGTGCGCAGCTCGACGCCGTTCTCGCGCAGCAGGCCGCCGACGCGCTCCGAGAGGGGCGGCCCGAGGCCGCCGAGCGACACCCCCTCGCCGCGGGCGATCAGAGTCACCGCGCATCCCCCTGCGTGCGCCGACGAGGCCACCTCGCAGCCGAGCACCCCCGCGCCGATGATCGCGATCCGGTCGCCCCGCGCGAGCAGGCGGCGCAGGCGGTGCGCGTCCTCGATCGTCCGCAGCGTCTGCGACGCCCGGAACGGCTGCCGCGGCACTGCGCCGGTGGCGATCACCAGCTCGTCGTAGGCGATCCGTTCGCGACCGACCGCCACTTCGCGTCGCCGCGGGTCGAGCCCCGTCGCGCGGCGGCCGAGGCGGAAGGTCGCGTCGAGCCCGCTGAGCTCGGCGCCGCCGCGGATCGGAGCGGCATCCCACTCTCCGGAGAGGACCTGCTTCGACAGGGCCGGGCGACTGTAGGGTGCGTGGCGTTCGGCGCCGAGAAGGGTGATGCGCCCGTCGAACCCCTGGGCACGCAGGCTCTCGGCTGTCGTCAGCCCCGCGACCGAGGCGCCGACGATCAGCACATGCGTCATCGGTCCGCCACGCGGATCGCCCGCGCGGGGCACAGCGATGCCGCCCGCACGGCCGCCGCGATCTCGTCCTGGGCGGTCGGGTCGGGGTCGAGCACGACGACGATGCCGTCATCGTCCTGGTCGAACAGCGTGCCCGCCACGAGCGCGCATTGGCCCGCGCCCACGCAGGCCGTGGTGTCGGCGAAGATCGTCATGAGAGCAATATCCGCCGATTCAACGGCGTATTCCACGTGTATGTTGACGTCATGTCGGAGGATGTTGACGGCCGTGCCTGACTCCCGCGTCCGGGGGCGCCACGCCACGCTCGAACAGCACGGCATCGCGGCCGAGAGGTTCATGGACTTCGTCAGTCCCACTCTCGACCTCCACGGGGTCGACGTCGTCCTGCTCACCTTCGTGCTGCGCGGCACCGGCCGCCACGTCCTCGACGAGACCGAGTACGCGATCACCGGCCCGTCGTTCGCGGTCACCCGCACCGGAGAGCGCCACGGGCTCGTCACCGACGGCGATGCGCTCGAGGTCGTCAACGTCTACCTCGACGTCGACGCGCATCCGATCCTGCCGCTGTCGCCGCCACTGGACCGCGCGCTCGCCGCCCTCCTGCCCCTGGGCGATGCACCCCGCGTGCGGCTCCCCCAGGTCGCGATCGACGATGTGGCCTCGACCCGTGCACTGCTCGAACTGCTGGAACGCGAGACGCTTCGCCCGGGGCCCGGCACGGGCGACAGTGTCGCGGCCCTGCGGCGGGCGCTGCTGGTCGAGTGCGCGCGGGCGATCACGGCCCACGGCTTCCTCCCCGCCCGCAGCAGCCGCAGCCGCACCGACGTCGCCGTCGACGAGGTGCGCGCGCACCTGGATCGCTCCTTCACCGAGAACCAGAGTCTCGCCGACCTGGCGGCACGGGTGCACCTGGAGCGCACCTACCTCTCGCGTGCCTTCGCCGCCTCGACCGGCGAGACGATCTCGGAGTACGTCGCGCGTCTGCGGATCGGCTACGCCGCCACCCTCCTGCGCACGACCGATCGCAGCATCGCGGACATCGCCGCCACCGCGGGCTTCCGCGACCTGTCTCACTTCGGCCGGACGTTCAAGCGCCTGCTCGGCGTCGCCCCCCGCGACTACCGCCGCACTCCGTGACCTCCGCGCGCGAAGGTCCCCGCACCGCGTTCAACCGTCTTCACTGATTCAGGAGGAGGGAGCGCTCACCCCGATGCCGGAGCGCACCTCCCGCCAGACCCGCACATCCCAGGGTGCGAGCGCGACCTCCGTGCCCGCCCGGTGCACGGCGTCGTCGAGGACGGATGCCGCGTCCGCCGCGATCCGCACCGTGCGGGTTTGCGGCGACCAGTTGTGCACCACCCACACGCGACCCCGACCGCCCGTCAGGGAGTGCGCGGTGACCGAGGCCGGCCGCGCCGCGAGGATGGCGGAGGCACCCGGGCGCGCAATCGCCGCGTGCGCATCGCGCCCGGCTCCCCCGGTTCGCGGCATCCGTGATCACGGCAGCCAGCGTGGCACGGTCGAGGAGCGTCCCGACGGTCGTGATCGTGCCCGCGCCGACGCCCCGGCGCGTGACGGCCGCCCATCGGCCGAACAGCGGATGCCGGTACCCGAGGACGACGTCGGCGCCGTCGGGCTCGAGTCCGTCGACCCAGCCGTGCGCGGTGCCGGCGACCACGCCGTCGCGCTCGACCTCGATCGGCTCGGCGAGCGCCGCGAATTCCCGGTAGCCGACGCCGGCCGCCGGTCCGACGATCGCGGGCGCCCGCACGGGTCGCATGCGGCCTTCGTCGTCGCCGTACCCGGTGCGCGGGCCGATCACGAGCCGTCCGCCGAGGCGGGCGTACTCGACGAGCGTGTCGAGGGTCGGATCGGATGCCGCGATGAGCCCCGGCACGACGAGCACCGGGTATAGCCGCACGAGGTCGCCCGCGCCGGGCAGCTGCCGGTCGTTCACGATTCCCACCTGCAGTCCGGCGTCGACCGCCGCGCGTCCGAACGCGCCGACGATCCGCCCGTACGAGCCGCGGTCGGCATCGGTGCCACGCGCGAGCGGCGGCTCGAACGTCATCATCCACTCACTGTCGTGCGCGTACACGAGACCGACGTCGGCGTCGGGTTCGGCATCCGTCAGCCAGGGCGCCGCCGCCGCGAACTGCCGGCCGATCCCGGCGATCTCGGCGTGGATGCGCCCGGGTGCGAGGTCGTGACCGAGGATGCCGCCCCAGTGCACCTCGGCACCCGAGTGCAGCGTGTGCCAGTGCCAGTACGACACGAGCCGGGCCCCGCGCGCGGCGAGCAGCCATGCCGCCTGGGCCAGCTGCCCGTCGTACGGCGGGCGGGTGAGCCACGCGGGGCCGATGGAGGCCGCACCCGTCTCTGTCACGAGGAACGGCCCCTGCCGGGAGGCTCGCATGCGGTCGGCCATGAGCACGAACTGCGGCACGTCGTCGGCGTACCACTGGCCGCCCGCCCCTTCGCGCTCGAGGTCTATCGCGTCCTGGGCGAGGTGGTAGGCGTTGCCGCTGGCGATGTCGAGCCGCGCGGCCACGGCGACGTCGTCCATGGCCGGCCGCTGATAGGCGATGCAGGTCGTGAGGAACGTGTCTTCGGCCACGAGCGGGCGGACGAGGTCGGCCTGCCAGCCGATGAAGTCCGCGGTCAGCTCGGCCTGGAACCGCCGCCAGGCGAGGTCGTAGGCGGGGGTGGTGTTGCCCGACGGCGACCACAGCTCGTCCCACTCGGCGATGCGGTGCGACCAGTACGTCAGCCCCCATGCGCGGTTGAGCATGTCGACATCGCCGTAGCGGTCGGCGACCCAGTCGCGGAAGTGCCCGACGACGTGGTCGTTGTGCATCAGATGCAGGCCGGCCTCGTTGTCGAGCTGCACGCCGATGACCGCCGGATGCCGGCCATGCCGGCCGATGACGGCGCGGATGACGCGTTCCGCGTATCCGCGGAACAGCTCCGACGTGTAGTCCACCTCCTGGCGGCCGCCCCAGGGCACGGTGCTGCCGTCCTTGCGCACGACCGCGAGCTCGGGGTGCGCACGCGCGAGCCACGGCGGCACGGCGTACGTGGGAGTGCCCAGGATCACGTCGATCCCGTGCTCGTGCGCTGCGTCGAGCACGGGCGTCAGCCACTCGAGATCGAATTCGCCGTCACGCGGTTCCCATGTGGACCACACCGATTCGCCGACCCGGATGCACGTGATGCCCGCATCCGTCATCAGTCGAAGGTCGGCCTCGAGCCGCGACGGGTCGGGCAGGTACTCGTTGTAGTACGCCGTCCCCAGGCGCGGTCCGCGGCGCCAGGCCTTCAGGCGATCGGATGCCGCCGCCACGGTCAGCCCGCCACGCGCGTGATGCGCAGCGCCAGCGCCTCGCCGGCGGGCAGCTCGATCGGCGCGGAGGCCCGATCGTAGGCGTCGTTGCGCTGCACGTCGTCGAGAGTGAAGCGCCGGCCGACGGGCGTGATCGTCATGTTCCACGTGTCGATGACGTCGACCTCGAACGTATCGCCCGGCTCGGGCCGCTCACCCGGGAAACCGATCGGCAGCCGGAAGCCCCACGTCTCCGGCGCCGACCGGCCGAGGTACTGCACGTAGAGACGGCGCGGGACGCCGGCGACATGCGCCGGGTCGTCCCACTTGTCGATGGGATCGAGCCCCGCGCCCTCGACCTCTTCGAGGACCCGCCGGAGGAACGCCAGCCGCGCAGGCGATGCGCCCCGGAGCGGGCCACCCTCGACCATGTGGAGGCTCCCTGACGCGGTCACGAAGCTCTCGCCGTGCGAGGCGTAGCATCCGGCCACCGTCGCGACCCAGAACTGGTGCACCAGCTCCTCGGCGCTGAGGTGACCCCACCGGTCGAGGATGTCTCCCTCGTACTTGATCTCGTCGAGGACGACCGGCTTGCCGTACACGTCGCGGTACAGGTTGGCGCGCCCGAAATCCGTCGTGGCGGAGCCGTTCTGGATCGACGCGTGGGTCACCCACGGCTTGTTGTTGTCGTACAGCTCGATCCAGTTGTGGATGGAACGCAGATGGTCGAAGGGGTCGATCTCGGCCAGCAGCGCACCGGTGCGGTCCCACCGCTCGGCCGGGCGCTCGAGCTGATCGAACTCGTTGCAGAGCGACCACCACACGTGCGGGTACGCGGCCAGTCGCGCCACGAGGTAGCGCAGGTAGACGGCGTCCTCCTCCTCGGTGAGCTCGTTGAGACCGAACTGGCCGCGGTCGTAGGCGTTGTAGATGAGCACGTCGGCCTGGATGCCGCGCTCACCGAGCACCTCGACGGCACGGTCGAGGCGCTGGAAGAACTCGGGCACCGGCTTGGTCACGTCCCAGCGGCCGTCTGTCTTCTCGAACGGCATCAGGCTCGGGACGTGCTCGATGTAGCCGCCGCCCTGCGGGAAGACCATGAACCGGAACTTGTTGAAGCCGGCCTCGGCGATCGCATCCACAGTCGACGAGAACAGCGGCTCGTCTTGGTGCAGCCAGTTGTACGCGGTCGCGCCGACCGGTCGGAACGGCGTGCCGTCGGCGTGCGCGAAGTGGAAGCGGTGGGCGACGCGCACCGGCCCGTGCTCGGCGCCGCGCGCCACGTCGACCGTTCCCGTCCTGGCCGACAGCGCGGCATCCGCGCTCTCGGTGGTCCACGACCACTCCCCTTCGAGGTCCGGCGCGAAGCGCACCCGGTAGGTGGTGCCGCCATCCCAGAAGCCGGGCACGACCCGTTCGGCACCCGATGCCCGATGCCGCAGCCGCAGGGTGAGGGGCGTGCGGTCGACCGGGATGAGGTCGGCCCCCTCGAAGGTCAGCTCGATCGGCCGATAGAGCTCGGAGGACTGGGGAGCGCGAGGCTCAGAGGACACGGGGATTCTCCTTCGATGTCGTATCCGTGGGTGATGGGCGAAGTCAGGGAGCGAGCCGGCGAGAGCTCTCGCGCACGATCAGCTCGGGGGCGAAGACGCGCTGAGCGATACCCTCAGGCTGCGCCGGCGCCGTCTCTGCGGACGGGCCGGTCTGGCGCTCGATCGCCTCGAAGAGGAGGTCGACGGCCGCGGCGCCGAAGTCGCCGTGGCGGGCCCGGACGCTCGTGAGCGGGATGAGGGATGCCTCGGCGAACTCGTTGTCGTCGTAGCCGACGAGGGCCACCTCGCCGGGCACCGAGACACCGCCGGCGACCAGCGCCTGCAGCAGGCCCAGAGCCAGCACGTCGTTGGCGGCGAACACGCCGTCGGGGCGGTCGGCAGCAGGGCGGGCGGCCAGAGCGGCGCCCACGGCACGGCCGGCCGCGATCGAGCGCTCCGCGACCTCGATGACCTCCGGGCCGCCGATGTCCGGATGTGCACCTGTGGCCTGCCGCGCGCCGTCGAGCCGGTCGGTCACCTGCTGCACCGGCAGCGGGCCGCCGACGAACGCGAGGCGGCGGCATCCCTGCTCGATGAGGTGCTCGGCCGCCTGACGCCCTCCCGAGACGTCGTCGATCGACACGGACGGCTGCCGTTCGTCGTACGCGCGGCGGCCGACGAGCACCGACGGCGTGCCCCGCTCGCGCATCGCGGCAAGACGGCTCTCGACCGGCTCGAACGACGACACCAGCAGGCCGCGGACCTGCCGCTGCTCGAACGCCTCGAGGTATGCGTCCTCGCGCTCGCGGTCGCCGTGGGAGTGCGCGAAGAAGACGGTCATGCCGAGCCGCTCGGCGCGATACTCGACCTCCTGCGCGATCTCGCTGAAGTGCGGGTTGCTGACGTCGGGTGAGAGGTACCCGATCAGACTGCTCACCCCGAGTCGCAGCTGCCGCCCGGCGCTGCTCGGGACGAACCCCAGCTCGTCGATCGCCTCGGCGATGCGGCGCGCCCGCTCGGCGGAGACGCGATCGGGATGGTTGAGGTACGCCGAGACGGTGCCGACGGCCACACCGGCACGAGCGGCGACCTGCCGGATCCCCGGCCGGGCGCCCTGTCCCATCCCCTGCGGCGACATGTCAGCGCCAGTCGTGCTCGGCCGCGAAGCCGAGTCGTTCGCGGATCCTGCGGGTCGACATCAGCGACTCGAACTCGCCGAAGTCGTCGGCGACCGGGGTGCCCGGGAACCAGCGCGCCGCGACCTCGCGCGACGGCTGCGCGTTGCCCGATCCGGGGGCGGCCACGTTGTACACCTCGAAGCCCGGCTGAGCCGCGGAGAGCGCCAGCGCCACCGCCAGCGCGCCGTCGCGGGCGTCGATCCACGAGCCGACGAGGTCGCGCCGGTAGTCGGGCTCGGCCGCGCGCTGGAACGTCGCGTACTCGTCCTCGGCCACCACGTTGGTGAACCGCAGCGCGGTGATCGAGGTCTCGGGATGCCACCGTGCGAGCTGGGCGGCGATCGCCTCCTCGGCGACCTTGCCGAGCCCGTACGTGTTGTTCGCGCTGGTGTAGGCCTCGTCGACGGGGAGCGACGGCGGTGCCTCCTCGAACGGGAAGCCCATCGCCGTGATGCTGGATGCGAGCACGATCGTGCGGACGCCCGCGCGATGCGCCGCGAACAGCGCGTTGAACGACACGGTGACGTTGTTGTGGAAGGTGGCGGCGTCCGGCACGAGGCCGTTCACCGGGATCGCCGCGAGGTGCACGAGGGCGTCGAGCCCGTCGTGGCGCGCCGTCACCGAGAGGAACGCGTCGAGCGTCTGCCCGAAGTCGGTGAGGTCGACGCGGGTGAAGCCCGGCCCCGGTGTTCCGGCGAGATCGAAGCCCATCACGTCGTGGCCGTCGGCGCGCAGCCGCTCGACCGTGGCCCGCCCGAGCTTGCCTCCGCTGCCGGTGACGCCGATCCGCATCCCGTACCTCTCTGTGCCGTGATCCGTCGTTTCGACTTGAAACGTTTCGAACTGAGTGACACACTCACTGTACACATCAAACCGAAACGTTTCAGTTTCCGTTCGCCGTCGAACTGCGACAGGCGGGCGCCCGGAGAGAGGCCACGGATGTCCGTCACCGTCGACGCACCCCGCATCGAGCACCACCGCGAAGCCCTCGGGATCGGCGAGCGGATGCCGCGCCTCTCGTGGCGGGTCTCCTCCGCGCCGCCCGGCTGGCGGCAGACCGCGTACTCGGTCGAGGTCGAACGCGGCGGCGATGTCACGACGTACGTGGTCGACTCGGCCGAGCAGGTGCTCGTGGACTGGCCGGCCGAACCGCTGCACTCGCGCGAGATCGTCACGGTGCGCATCGCCGTCCGGGGCGCGGACGGCGCGTGGTCGACGGCATCCGGCCCCACCGTCGTGGAAGCCGGCCTGCTCGAGCCGGGCGACTGGGTCGCGCGTCCGGTGGGCTCCTTCCGCAACGAGAACCCGCACTCGGACGAGCGCCGGCCCTCGCTCGTCCGCCGCGCGTTCGAGGTGCGCGACGACATCGTGCGCGCACGCCTCTACGCGACCGCGCACGGGGTCTACGAGGCCGAGCTCAACGGCGAACGCGTCGGCGACGACACGCTCTCGCCCGGCTGGACCGTGTACGGCCGGCGTCTGCGGTACTACACGTACGACGTCACCGGCCTGGTGCGCCCCGGGCACAACGCGCTCGGCGCCTGGCTCGGCGACGGCTGGTACCGGGGGCGGCTCGGCTGGCGGGGCGGCTTCCGCAACGTCTACGGATACGACCAGTCCTTCCTCGGCCAGCTCGAGCTGACCTACGCCGACGGCACTCGCGACGTCGTGGCGACCGACGCGTCCTGGCGCTGTGCGCCCAGCCCCATCCTCCACAGCGGCCTCTACGACGGCGAGGACTACGACGCACGCGAGGAGCAGTCCGGCTGGTCGACCGCGGACTTCGACGATTCCGGCTGGGACGGGGTGCAGGAGCGCCACCGAGACCCCGCCACCCTCGTCGCCCCGACGGCGCCGCCGGTGCGCGCGACCCAGGAGCTGCGGCCGATCGACGTGCTCACCGGCCCGAGCGGCTCACGCATCCTCGACTTCGGGCAGAACCTCGTCGGCCGCGTGCGCATCCGGGTCTCGGGCGACGCCGGCACCACGGTGACGCTGCGCACCGCCGAGGTGATGCAGGACGGCGAGATCTACACCCGACCGCTCCGCGCGGCCCGCTCGACCGACAACTACACGCTCGCCGGCCGCGACGTCGAGGAATGGGAGCCGCGCTTCACCTTCCACGGCTTCCGCTACGTCGAGGTGACGGGGTGGCCCGGCGACCTCGACGCCGATGCGGCGGCCGGCGCACTGGTGGCCCGGGTGTACCACACCGACCTCGAGCGCACCGGATGGTTCGAGTCGTCCGACCCCGCCCTCAACCGCCTGCACGAGAACGTCGTGTGGGGCATGCGCGGCAACTTCGTCGACATCCCCACCGACTGCCCGCAGCGCGACGAGCGCATCGGCTGGACAGGCGACATCCAGGTCTTCGGCCCGACCGCCTCGACGCTCTTCGACGTATCGGGCATGCTCTCGGGCTGGCTCCGCGACGTCGCGATCGAGCAGCTGCCGGACGGCACGGTGCCCTGGTACGTGCCGGTCATCCCCGCCGTCGACAAGTGGACGCCGCTGCGTCCGGGCGCCGCGTGGGGCGACGTCGCCACCCTGCTGCCCTGGACGCTCTACGAGCGCTTCGGCGACACCGGGGTGCTGCGCGCGCAGTTCGACAGCGCCCGCCGCTGGGTCGATCTGCTCGAGCGCCTCTCCGGCCTGTCCCGACTGTGGGACACCGGCTTCCAGCTGGGCGACTGGCTCGACCCGGCGGCACCGCCGGACGACCCGGCCGACGCGCTCACCGACCGCTACCTCGTCGCGACGGCCTACTTCGCGAAGTCGGCGCGCACCGTTGCGCGCATGGCGGAGGTGCTGGGACTCGGCGAGGAGCAGGCGCACTACGACGAACTCGCCGACGAGGTCGTGGCCGCCTTCGACGGCGCCTACGTGAACGACGACGGCACCATGACCAGCGACGCGCAGACCGCGTACGCCCTCGGCCTGCGGTTCGACCTCATCACCGATCCACGGAAGCGGGATGCCGCGGCCGCACGGCTCGCCCAGCTCGTGCACGAGGCGGGCAACCGCATCGCGACCGGCTTCGTGGGGACGCCGCTGGTCTCGGACGCCCTGAGCGCCGGCGGGCAGGTTTCGACCGCCTACGACCTCATCCTCGAGCGCGAGTGCCCGTCGTGGCTCTACCAGGTGGAGCAGGGGGCGACCACAGTCTGGGAGCGGTGGGACTCATTGCTGCCCGACGGGACCGTCAATCCCGGCCAGATGACCTCGTTCAACCACTACGCGCTGGGCGCCGTCGCCGACTGGATGCACCGCGTCATCGGCGGTCTCGTGCCCGACGCCCCCGGCTACCGGCGCATCCGGTTCGCCCCGCGCCCCGGCGGCGGGCTGAGCTCCGCGTCGGCACGCCAGCTCACCGCCTACGGCGAGGCGGCGATCTCGTGGCGCATCGCCGACGGACGGCTCCACGTCAAGGTCACGGTGCCGGTCGGCGCCGAGGCCGTGCTCGACCTCGAGGGCTCTCCCGAGGAGACGCTCAGCCCCGGCAGGCACACCCGTGTCGTCGACGTACCGGTCGAGGTCGGCGCGGCGGTCTGACCGCGGGCGCGGACGGGCACGCCTGACCGCTGAGGGGCCTGTGGATTGCGGATGCCGCGCGCCGCGGCATCCGCGATCCGCATCGTTCGCGCGCCGGGAACCGCGTCGGTGAGCGCGACCCAGGCCTGCAGTCATGCGCGCGTCCGGGCGCCGATCAGGCGTTTCGCCGGAACTCGGGCTGGCTTCACAGGCTCGGAGTGAATATCCTTTCGTTAGCGAATCCGAATACACACCTCGGATCGTCACGATCGGAGACCGCCGTGCCCCTGACGCCCTACACCCGGCCCGCAGACGGCCAGGTGCGCCTGCTCACGAAGGTCGCGCGCATGTACCACGAGCGCGGCGTGCGCCAGGCCGACATCGCGGCCGCGCTCAATATCTCACAGGCGAAGGTCTCGCGTCTGCTCAAGCGCGCGGAATCCGTCGGCATCGTGCGGACGATCGTCACGGTCGCGCCGGGGGTCTACGCCGAGCTGGAAGAGCAGCTCGAGGAGAAGTACGGGCTGGCCGAGGCCGTCGTGGTCGACGTCGACCACGACGCCGACGAGGGCGAGCTGCTCGCGTCGCTCGGGGCCGGAGCGGCCGCTTATCTGGAGGCCACGCTCTCGGGAAGCGACCGGATCGGCGTCTCGTCGTGGAGCCAGACGATCCTCGCGATGGTCGACCGCATGCGTCCCTTCACCGTGCGGGGGGCTACGGAGGTGGTGCAGCTGCTCGGCGGCGTCGGCGCCCCCGAGGCGCAGAGCCACTCCAACCGCATCCTCGGCGAGCTGGCGCGCACGCTCGGCGCCGAACCGGTCTACGTGCAGGCGCCGGGGGTCGTCGGCGACCCGGCGATCCGCGACAGTCTGCTGCAGGATCCTTCGATGCAGGAGGTCGCGCGCCACTGGAACGACCTCACGATGGCGATCATGGGCATCGGCAGCATCGAGCCGTCCGATGTGCTGGCGACCAGCGGCAACGCGTTCGCCGCCGAGGAGCGCCGCGACCTGCTCGATCAGGGCGCCGTCGGCGACATCTGCCACCGCATCTTCCGCGCCGACGGCTCGCTCGTGCGGGGCGCCGTCGACGACCGCATCATCGCGATCACCGTCGAGAACCTGCGCCGCATCCCGCGTCGCGTCGGCATCGCCGGCGGGGACCGCAAGCTCGAGGCGATCCACGGCGCGCTCGCCGGCGACTGGGTCACGACGCTCGTGACCGACCTCCGCTCGGCCGAGGCCCTCGCCGCGCGCTGACCCGCCCCGGCTGCCGTGAGCGCGCTCTCGCTGCCGAACCAGGGGATTCCCGCCCAGACCCGGGGCGACGCCCCTGGTCTCGTGCCGGATCCCCTGTTTCGCGGCTGACGCGGGCGGAGCCGCTCAGTCCGAGAGGAGCGAGGCGGCGAGGCGCTCGACGCCCAGCCGCGGGCTGGTGAGCACCGGAACGTCGACAGAGACCGCGTCGGCGGCGGTGGCCATGGACGCCTGGGCGAGCACGACGACATCGGTCTCGGCCGCGCCCCGCTCGATGGCTGCCGCGACGAGGCGGTCGTGCGTGGCGCGGTCGCCGCTCGCGACCGCAGCGAAGGCGCCTTCGATGACCTCGCTCGAGAACTCCGGGTCCACGCCGGCGAGCGCGGCGCGCTCCCGCAGCAGCCCCAGCGTCGGCCGGCAGGTGGTCGGCAGCGTGGCGAGCACGCGGATGCGGCGTCCGGCCCGCACCGCGGCGTCCGCCATCGCCTCGTCGACGCGCAGCACCGGCACCCCGGCCGCAGCGGCAGCGGGGGCGGCGAGTTCCGAGATCGAGGAGCACGTGAACATGACGGCATCCGCTCCCCCGGCCGCGGCGGCGCGGACGAGGTCCTCGACGCGGGCCGGCACCGAGCTCGCGCGCTCCTCGTCGCCGAGGTCGGCGACGATGCGGTCGTCGAGGTAGTTCACGATGGTCGCGTCCGGCAGGAACTCGGTGGCCAGCGCTCCGAACGGGGCGATGTTGACCGCTCCGGTGTGCAGGAACGCGATGCGGGGTGCGGACGAGGTCATGTGAACGAGCCTTCCAGCTTCTCAGCCCTTGAGGGCGCCGCCGGCCATGCCGGCCATGATCTTCTTGTTGAGCGTCAGGAACAGGATCAGCAGCACGACGATGTTGATGCTCACGGCCGCGAAGAGCGGTCCGTACTGCGTCGAGCCGTACTCGTCGCTCAGGCTCAGCAGGCCCACCTGGATGGTCGCCAGGTCGGGCCGCGTCGTGAAGGTCAGCGCGATGAGCAGGTCGTTCCAGACGCTGAAGAACTGCACCAGCGCGATCGTGATGATCGAGTTCTTCATCATCGGGATGCCGATCACGAAGAACGATCGCAGCGGCCCCGAGCCGTCGACGGTCGCCGCCTCGAAGATCTCGCGCGGCACCGACCGGAAGTAGGTCGCCATCAGGAACGTCGTCAAAGGCAGGCCCATGACGGTGTACGTGATGATGAGCGGCCACAGCGTGTCGGTGATGCCGATGCGGAAGTAGGTGATGAACAACGGCACGAGGATCATCTGGCCGGGCACCATGATGCCGGCGAGGATGTACAGCAGGACCCCGTTGCGGCCCTTCCAGATCATCACCTCGAGGGCGTAGCCCGCGGCGACGCCGATGAAGACGATGAGCAGCACCGACGGGATCGTCACCATCACGCTGTTGAGCCAGTTGCGGGCCACGTTGCCGTTCGTGAGCGCGGTGACGTAGTTGTCGAAGTTCCACGTCTCGGGCAGCGACAGCGCGGGGTTGGAGAGGAACTCGGACTGCGTCTTGAACGAGCCGAGCACCATCCAGACCTGCGGATAGAGCACCACGACCATGAGAACCGCGACGAGGATCCACACCGGCAGCCGGCGCAGGGCCTTCACAAGGCCGCGCCGCGCACGGCTCGGGCCGGGCTTGTGGACCGTGGGGGTGGCGACCGTGTAGGCGGTATCAGTCTGGGTCAGAGTCATTGTCAGACCTCCGCCTTGCGGCGCGACGATCGGAAGATCGCCAGGGTGAACACGAGGCAGAGCGCGGTGAGGATCACGGCGATCGTGGAGCCGTAGCCGTACTCGGCGTACTCGAACGCCGTGCGGTACATGTACAGCGTCATCGGCGCGGTCGAGGTGCCGGGCCCGCCGCCGTTGAGGGCGAGCAGGCTGTCGAAGACCTTGAGGGTGGCGTTGAGGCTGAAGATGATCGACGACAGCAGGATGGGCAGCGACAGCGGCACCACGATGTGGCGGACGAGCTTAAGGCCGTTGGCTCCGTCGAGCCGGGCCGACTCGATGACCTCTTCGGGGATGTCGAGCAGCCCGGCGTAGAGAAGGACGGCGTAGAAGCCCATCGAGCTCCACAGCGTCATGGCGATGGCCGTGGTCATCGTTCCGACGGTCGACGCCAGCACCTCGACGCTCTCACCGCCGAAGAAGTTGATGATGTCGTTGATCGGGCCCTGGTTGTCGCCGACGGCGACGAAGCTGCGGAACAGCATGGCCACCGCCACGGTCGGCAGCACCGTGGGGAAGAACACGAGCGTCCGCACCAGAGTCGAGCCCTTGCGGAGGACGAAGACGTAGAGGAGGGCCAGCGCGTAGCCCAGAGCGACCTGCAGGGCGGTGGCGACGATCGCGAAGAAGACGCTCACCCACATCGACTGGAGCGCGGCCGGGTCGGTGAAGAAGGTGGTGAAGTTCTGCAGCCCCACCCAGTCGAAGCCGCGGAGCGAGTTGCCCTCGAAGAACGAGAGGCCGAGGGACCAGCCCACCGGCACGACCTTCAGGAGCGTGTACAGCAAGAGGGCCGGTGCCAGCAGGATGAAGATCGTCTTCCGATCTCCGAAGATCGAGTTCATCTGCGAACTGCTTTCTGTCGTGGACCGGCTCCCCGAGCGACCGCCCGGGGAGCCGGTGCGGGGTCTCAGCCGTTGGCGTCGATGCTCGCCTGCAGCTGGGCCATGTAATCCTCGGCGGTCATCTGGCCGGTCGTGAGCAGCGTCACGTTGGTCGACGCCAGCGAGTTGCTCTTCGAGTCCATCAGCGCCTCGAACCACAGTACGGTCTCGTCGATGCCCGCGATCCGCTCCTGGATCTCGGCGGTGTTCTCCGAGATGTCGGTGACGTCGCCGTTGACCTTGAAGCCCGAGATGACGCCGGCATCCTGCAGCGCCTGCTGGCCGTAGTTCTCGGCGATGCAGCTCACCCAGTCGACGACCTTCGGGCCGAACTGCTCGGCGTTGATGATCATCGGAGCGCCCGCGTTCGCCGCATACTGGTCGATCGAGCCCTCGCCGCCGTCGACCTCGGGGAATGGCATGAAGCCGACGTTCTCGCCGCCGATCTCATTGCGCTCGGGGTCGTTGATCGCGCTCAGCAGCCACGAGCCGTCGTACGTCATCGCGGCCTGGCCGGTGAGGAACATGTTCGACGAGGTGTCGCCGTCGCGGGTCGAGAAGCCCTCGCCGAAGTAGCCGGCCTCGGCGAAGTCGGCGAGCGCCTGCGCGCCGGCGACGTACTCGGGGTCGGTGAGCTTCGCGTCGCCGTCGCGGACGGCGGCCATCGCGTCGGGCCCGACGTTGCGGAAGATGTACATGCCCATGATGCGGGTGAGCGGCCAGCCGTTGGCGCCCGCCTCGGTCATCGGGACGACACCGGCGCCGGCCAGCGTGTCGGCGGCGTCGACCAGGTCGTCCCAGGTCTGCGGCTCTTCGATGCCGTTGTCGGCGAGGATCTCCTTGTTGTAGAAGATCCCCTCGATGTTGTACTGGTACGGCATGGAGTACATGCCGCCGTAGACCTGTTCGACGGTGGAGGCCGCGGCCGGCAGCACGTTGTCCCACGTGCCGGCGTCTTCGAGGGCGGCCTTCAGGTCGCCGACGAGGCCGGCCGCGTTGAGGTCGCCGTCGGGACGGATGAGCGCCGTGCCGGCGATCGTGTGTGTGGGCAACGCGCCCTGGCTGGCCAGCAGCGTGACCTTCTGCACCGTGTCGGCCTGTGCGACCTTCTGGTGCTCCAGCGGCAGCGCCTCGTTCTCGGCCTCGCACGCACCCTCGGATAGCGCGGTGAGCTGCTCCTCGAGCACGGGGTTCTCGTTCGCCGTCATCACGGTGAACGTTTCGGGATCGGTGCCGCCGGCGCCGGAGCCGCCCTCCGAGGAGCCGTTGTCGGTGTCGGCGCTGCCGCCGGCGCAGGCGGCCAGCGGCAGCACCGCGGCCAGTGCGATCCCCAGCGCCGCGATGCGGCGGCGGTTGCTGCGTGTGTTCATAGCGTCCTCCTTGACGACGACCATGCGGGTGAAAGGTACGAGCACGACAGTAGGCACGATTTCGATGTGTGTCAACAGTCAGTACTGAAATTCTATTCACTTTGACACGATTCAAGGGTTAGACTGCATTTCCATGCAGTGTTGCGAGAACTTTCAACGCTGCCTAATCTGACCTGCACCCCACCTGGCTTGCCGCGATGCAGCAGCGAGCACGAGACTGAACGCCACTCGGAAGGAACAGCCATGACCGCCACGACCGCGACCCGGGCTCACGCCCGGCTGCGACCCCTCGGCGCCGACAGTGCGCGCTGGGCGAGCGGCTTCTGGGGAGACATCCACGATCGCACGCGCGACGTGACGATCCCCCAGATCTGGTCCTCGCTGAGCGACCCCGCGATCAGCGCGGGCCTCACGAACTTCCGCATCGCGGCCGGCCTCGAGAGCGGCGAGCACGCCGGTCCGCCGTTCATGGACGGCGACTTCTACAAGTGGCTCGAAGCCGCCATCGCCCGCCTCGAGACCGATCCCGACCCTGAGCTCGCCGCGCGCATCGAGCAGATCGCGGAGTTGATCGCCTCGGTGCAGCGCGACGACGGGTACCTGCACACGCCGACGATCATCTCGAGCCGCAACCATGAGGACGCGATCGCCCTCGCCGACCGCTTCGACTTCGAGACCTACAACCTCGGCCACCTGATCACCGCGGGCGTGCGCCACTACGAGGTGACCGGGTCGACCACCCTCCTCGATGCCGCGCGCAAGGCCGCCGGCTTCCTGGAAGACCTCGCGACGAACAAGCCGCTGGAGCTCGCCCGCAGCGCCATCTGCCCGTCCCATTACATGGCGGTCATCGACCTCTACCGTGCGACCGGCGACGAGCAGTACCTGCGTCTGTCAGAGGCGTTCATCCGGGTGCGCGACGACTTCGAGGGCGGCGACGACAACCAGGATCGCCTCCCGGTGCGCGAGCAGACCGTCGTCGCGGGCCACGCCGTGCGTGCCAACTACCTGTACGCCGGCCTTGCCGACCTCATCGCCGAGAACGGCGACCAGGAGCTGGAGGCGGTGCTCGAGCGGCTGTGGCACGACGTCGTGGACACCAAGCTCTACATCACCGGCGGCGCCGGAGCGCTGTATGACGGAGCATCGCCCGACGGCTCCCCGTGGCAGGACCAGATCAGCCGCGTGCACCAGGCCTACGGCCGCTCGTACCAGCTGCCGCACACCACCGCGCACAACGAGTCGTGCGCGAACATCGGCCTCATCCTGTGGAGCGAGCGGATGCTGTCGCTCACGGGCGACGCCAAGTACGCCGACGTCATCGAGCAGGTCGCGTTCAACAGCCTGCTCTCGAGCATCAGCCTCGCCGGATCGGAGTACTTCTACACCAACCCGCTGCGTCAGGTGCGCGACCTGCCCTTCCCGCTGCGCCGCCCGGGCGATACCGCCCTCCACCCGACACCGCCGCCCCCGCCGTCCGACGAGCGGCTGCGCGAGCCGTACCTCAGCTGCTTCTGCTGCCCGCCGAACATCGCGCGCACCCTGGCCCGCTTCCACGAGCGCGCGGCATCCGTCGGCGAGGAGGGACTGTACGTCCACCTGTACGGCGGCAGTGCGCTCGACGTCACGAACGAGGACGGCGGCCGGCTCGCCCTGCGTGAGGACAGCGACTACCCCTGGAGCGAGAGGATCGCCTTCACCGTCACGGATGCCGCGGGCCGCGGCATCCCGCTGCACCTGCGCATTCCGGGCTGGTCGTCCGGCGCCACGCTGACCGTCAACGGCCAGCCGGTGGCGGTGAGCGAGCCCGGCACGTACACCCGCATCGACCGTGCGTGGCAGCAGGGCGACCTCATCGAGCTGACGCTGCCGATGCCCGTCCGGGTGCTCCGCGCCCACCGCCTGGCCGAGGAGGCCACCAACCAGGTCGCGGTGCGCCGCGGACCGGTCGTCTACTGCGTCGAGAGCGCGGATCTGCCCGACGGCGTCGTGCTCGAACAGGTCGCTCTCCGCCGGGGCGCGCGCTTCACGCCGGCCGAGACGGAGGTCGCCGGCCACCGCGTCATGGCCCTCGGGACCGAGGCGGTCGTGCTGCCCGGCACCGCCGAGGCCGCGCTCTACGACGACGTCGCCGACGCCGATCTCACCACCGCGCCCGTGCGGCTCGTCCCTTACTTCGCATGGGGCAACCGCGGGGCCGGCGAGATGTCGGTCTGGCTCCCCCTGGTGTGGTGACGCGCATGTCTGTTCAGCACGTCACCGCGACCTACGTCATCGAGACCTCGCTGCCGCTGCAGCACGCCGCCGAGGTGCTCGCCGGCGAGCAGTCCACCGGCACCTTCGTCCGCGTCGAGCGCGAGTCCGACGACCTGCGTGCGCGGTTCGCCGCCCTGGTCGAATCGATCGACGAACTCCCGCTCACCGGCGCCACTCCCCTGCCCGGATCCGTCGGCGATCCCGCGCTCCGCCGCCGCGCCCGGCTGCGGCTGAGGTTCCCGCTCGACAACTTCGGCCCCTCGCTGCCGAACCTCCTGGCGGCGGTCGCGGGCAACCTGTTCGAGATCAAGGAGTTGTCGGCCATCCGCCTCGTCGACCTCGAACTGCCGCCGGCGTTCGCCGAGCGCTACGCCGGCCCCGCCTTCGGCGTCGACGGCACGCGGCGGCTGATGGGCCGGCCCGACGGCGCCATGATCGGCACGATCGTCAAGCCCAGCATCGGGCTCTCGCCGGCCGAGCTCGCCGAGGTGGTGTCCGAGCTCGCCGAGGCCGGCATCGACTTCATCAAAGACGACGAGCTGCAGGGCAACGGGCCGTCGGCGCCGCTCGCGGAACGGGTGCGCGCGGTGATGCCGGTGCTCGAGCGCTACGCCGACCGCACGGGCCGCAAGCCCATGTACGCGTTCAACATCACCGACGACATCGGGCGCCTCGAGGCGAATCACGACCTCGTCGTCGGCGCGGGCGGCACGTGCGTGATGGCCTGCGTGAACCTGATCGGCCTGCCGGGACTGGAGTTCCTCCGGCGCCACAGCGACGTGCCGATCCACGGGCACCGCGCCATGTTCGGCTCGTTCGGACGGTCGGAGCAGGTGGGGATAGGGTTCCGTGCGTGGCAGAAGCTCGCGCGCCTCGCCGGCGCCGACCACCTGCACACGAACGGCATCAGCAACAAGTTCTACGAGACGGACGACCAGGTGCTCGACTCCATCGCGGCGGTGCGCGAGCCGCTGCTCGGCCTCACGCCGACGCTTCCCGTGCTGTCGTCGGGACAATGGGGCGGCCTCGCGCATGCCACCTACGCCGCGGTCGGCACCACCGACCTGCTCGTGCTCGCCGGCGGCGGCATCCACGGTCATCCGGACGGTGCGGCGGCCGGGGTGGCGAGCATGCGCGAGGCGTGGGCATCGGCCGCGCGCGGCGAGAGCGTGGACCATGCGTTCGAGAACTCCGCGGCGCTGCGCCGGGCGGCGGAGCTGTTCGGCCCCGTCCGTGTCTAGGGCTCGCGTCGCCTTCTACGGCGACGACTTCACCGGCAGCGTCGACGCGCTGCTGCAGTTCGCACGGCGCGGCTGGACCGGGCGCCTGTTCACGGGGCTGCCGGATGCCGAGACCCTGCGTCGCGCGGCCGACGAGGTCGACGTTGTCGGTGTGGCCGGGATCTCGCGGTCCCTCGCACCGACGGAGATGGACGACGAGCTGCGACCGGTGTTCGCCGCCTTCGCGGACCTCGAGCCTCAGCTCGTGCAGTACAAGGCCTGCTCGACCGCGGACTCCGCACCGCACGTCGGGAGCCTCGGCCGGGTCGTCGAACTCGCCCGGGAGGTCTTCGGCGACCGTGCGGTGCCGATGCTCTTCGCCCAGCCGGACTTCGGCCGCTATACCCTCTTCGGTCAGCACTTCGCTGCCGAGCGAGGCATCGTGTACCGGCTCGACCGGCAGCCGACGATGTCGCAGCACCCCTCGACCCCGATGACCGAGGCCGACCTCGCCGTGCACGTCGGTCGCCAGACGGAGCTTCCGATCGGCGCGGTGCCGCTCGTCGAGTTCGACGCCCTCGCCGCGCGACTCCAGGCCGCGCCGGAGGCCGGGCTCGTCCTCGACACCCTCACCGACGAGCACCTCGTCACGATCGGCGAGGCGCTCGTGGCGCTGCCCGCGCCGGTGTTCGCGATCGGCTCGGGCGGACTCTCGCACGGCGTCGCCGCCGCAGCGCCGGGCGAGGCGCCCGCCGTGCCCACCTCCACCGCAGCGCACGGTCCGGTGCTCGTCGTGTCGGGCAGCCGCTCCGCCCAGACACGACGGCAGGCGGATGCCGCCGCCGACGCAGGCTGGCTCGTCCGGCCGCTTCCGCTCGGCGGTCCCGTGCCGGCGGCCGTGATCTCCGAGGTCGTCGGGTCACTGCGGTCGGACCGCGGGGTCGTGCTGACCTCCGACGACGCCGACACCGCGACGTCGGATGAGCGGCCGGTGCTGGAGGCGATCGCCGAGGCCGCGGCATCCGTCATCTCCACCATCGCGCGCGACGGCGCGTCACGACGCGTGATCGTCTGCGGCGGCGACACGTCGAGCCGCGTGACCCGGTTGCTCGCCGTCGAGTCGCTGTCGATCGCCGCGAACCCGTGGGGCAACGTCGTCCTGCTGCGCGCCGATGCCGAGGACCCCGCGATCGACGGGCTCGAGCTGCTGCTCAAGGGCGGCCAGGTCGGCGCGGACTCGCTCTTCATCGACGTGGCGGCGCTCGGCTCCTGACCCGCCGGTAGGTTGGAACGCCGTGAGCCGCCTCTTCGTCGTCCCGTCCTCGTACGTCTATCTCCGCCGCGGCGGAGCGGTCCTCCTGCAGCGGCGGCAGAACACGGGGTACATGGACGGATGCTGGGCGGCCGGCGCGGCCGGCCACGTCGAGCTCGGTGAGACCGCCGTCGCGGCCGCGATCCGCGAGGCGCGCGAGGAGCTGGGTCTCGTGCTCGCGCCGGAGGCGCTGTCAGCCGTCGCGGTGATGCAGCGCACCGACGGCACCGACAACCCGATCGAACAGCGCGTGGACTGGTTCTTCGTGTGCGACGACTGGTCCGGCGAGCCGCAGATCCTCGAGCCCCGCAAGTGCGCCGAGCTCGCGTGGTTCGATCTCGACGCGCTCCCCGATCAGATGCCCGACTACGAGCGGGAGGCGCTCGTCGCGCTTCGCCGCGGCGCCGCCGCGACCCTGCTCAGCCGCGGCTTCTCGGCACTCGTGAACGGCTCGTAGCAGTCGAACGTCTCGTGCTCGACGACGCGACCGCACAGACCCTGCAGCTCGTCGAGGTCGATGGAGTCGTCCTGCATCGCTGCGAGTACCGCGTCGAGGGCCGCCGCTGGCGCAACACCGACGCGCTCGAAGTCCGCGACGGCCGGGTGACATCCGCCGAGGTGCACTTCGGAGGAGCGGTCGCCTGACGGCCACCCGGTCGTCGCAGGACGCTCCGACACTGCCGTCGGGTGGATGACGGAAGAGCCACTCGAATCACCCGTTTCGGAATCCGGGGCGGTCTGTCATGCTGTCTCCCACCGCACATTGGAAGTCATCATGAAGCGGTCATCGAAGGACTCGGCGAAGGCGCCAGCGCCGCCTTACACGCGCACCCTCGCGGGCGTTCTCGGTGGTCTCGTGGGGCTCGTGATGCTCAGCGCGATAGCGGGCCTGCTGGTGGTCGCGCCCCTCGCACCCGTCCTCGCGATCTCCGGGCACGCGGCGAGCAGGGCGGTGTCGCTGTTCGACGGCATGCCGAGCTACCTCGAGATCGATCGGCTCATGCTGCCGACGACGATCTACGCCCGAGACCCCGCGAGCGGACAGGACGTCGAGCTGACGTCGTTCTACGACCAGAATCGGGTCCCCGTCACCTTCGATCAGGTCGCGCCTGTCATGTACGACGCGATCCTGGCGTCTGAGGATCCCCGCTACTACGAGCACGGCGGCATCGACATCGTCGGCACGACCCGCGCCCTCATCAAGAACGCCCAGGGCGGTGCGACCCAGGGCGGCTCCTCGATCAGCCAGCAATACGTGAAGAACGTACTGGTGCAGCGCTGCGAGCGCGACGCCGTCGAGACCGAGACCCAGTCGCGCGATGACGTGCTGCGGGAATGCTGGCTCGACGCGACCCAGGCGAGCGGTGTGGAGGGCTACCAGCGCAAACTGCAGGAGATCCGGTACGCCATCCAGGTCGAGCAGCAGTACTCCAAGAACGACATCCTCCTCGGCTATCTCAACATCGCGAACTTCGGCGGCACGACCTACGGCATCGAAGCAGCAGCCCGCTACTACTTCAGCACCACGGCCGCGGGGCTCACGCTCACCCAGGCCGCCACGCTCGCGGGCATCGTGCAGAATCCCAACACGTTCCGCATCGACCGGACAACCGGGTCGATCACCGGCGCGGACGGGACCACCTACAACAAGGCGGCCGACGGCGCGATCGACGATGTGACACCAGGCACGCTCGCGGGGCTGGATTCGCTCCTCGCCGACGGCACCATCACGCCGGAGCAGTACCTCGCGGCAGGCGATGCCTACAGCGCGACCAAAGGACGCCAGCTCTACGTGCTCGACCGGATGCGCGAGGACGGCCGCATCACTCCCGAACAGTACGTCGCTGCGGCGATCGAGCCGATCTCGCCCGTCCTGCAGCCCGCGCATGTCGGGTGCGTGGCGACGTCCGCGCCCTTCTTCTGTCAGTACGTCGTGAACACCGTGCGCTCCGACCCGGATTACGCGGAGGCGTTCGGCGAGACCGCGCAGGAGCGACAGCAGTCGCTGACCCGCGAAGGCCTGAACATCTACACCACGCTGGACTGGCGCCTTCAGAACGCGTCGCAGGACGCGATGCGGCGGTACGCACCCGAGACCGTGGCGGGGATGGACTTCGGATCGGCGTCGGTGAGCATCGAGGCCACCACCGGGCGCATCCTGGCGATCAGCCAGAACAACCGCTTCACGGAGGACGCCGACCTCGCGGCCAGTGACCCGGCCTACACGTCACTCGTATACGCGGGCGACTTGGTTCACGGCGTCTCCACGGGATTCGAGACCGGATCGACATTCAAGCTGTTCACGCTGGTCGACTGGCTCGAGCAGGGACACTCGCTCTCCGAAAGCGTCAACGGAGCCCTGCGCACGATCCCCCGCATGCAGGACCGTTGCGAGGGGACGTGGATCAACCGCGAGAACCATGTCGTGCGCAACTTCGGGGGCGTTCCCGGCTACACCGGGACGCCGATGCAGTTCACCGCGCAGTCGTTGAACAGCGGCTTCATCGCCATGGCGGAGAAGCTCGACCTCTGCGACATCGAGAACGTCGCGGCACGCATGGGCGTGACACGCGGCAACGGCACGCCAGTCGACGTCGACGGCGCCGCAGCGATCATCGGGACGAACAGCATCGCCCCCGTCGCCATGGCGGCAGCGTTCGCCACGGTGGCGAACAACGGCATCTACTGCGTGCCGCGGGCGATCGAGCGCGTGGTGAACGCCGACGGGATGGAACTCCCCGTGCCGGGCGACCGATGCTCGCAGTCCATCAGCCCAGAGGTGGCTGCGGCGACGGCGTTCGCGCTCCAGGGGGTCATGCGGCCCGGCGGGACCGGGTCGGGCGGCAACCCGAACGACGGCACGCCGATGATCGGCAAGACCGGCACGCACGAGCAGCTCCAGACCTGGCTGGTCGAGTCCAGCACCCGGGTGACCACCGCCGTGTGGGCTGGCAACGCCGATGGCAAGGCCGACGTCTTCCGCGTCTCGCACAACGGCCGCGTGCTGTCGACCATCCGTCTGCCGATCACTCGCGAGATCCAGGCCACCGCCAATCAGCTCTATCCGGGCGGCGCTTTCCCCGCGCCACCGGGAGAACTGGTCGGCCGCCCGCGCGCCCCCGATTGACCTCCGGCGTCCCTCGATCTCGGCGCCTCGTCTCCGCCCCTCAGCGCGCCGCCAGCCGCACACTCCACACGGTGCGCTCGCGCGGCACGCGGTACTGCTCGGGCAACGCGGGACCCACGGATGCCGAGCCCAGCCCCTGCTGGGCGTGATCGATGTTGAGCCACACACGACCCGAGTCCGAGAGTTCATGCGGCTTGTTCGCCCGATCGAGGTCGTGGGACGTCCAGCGGCGCGCGGTGAAGTCGAACGTGGGACCCCCGTCGACCCGCAGCGTGGGGATGCCGCGACCGCCGACCTCGAGCCAGCGCGTCTGCACGTGGTTGCCGTTCTCCTGCGGCACCGGGTAGGGCACCTGAAGGTCGTCGATCGACCGCTCGAAGCGCCCTACGCGCGACCCTTCGAACGAGTCGACGTACGTCTCCCCGGGGCCACGGCCGAACCAGGTGGCGCGCTCGGCTGCCCCCGGAAGCCCGAACAGCAGGCCGAGCCGCGGCACGAGGATGTCGCGGTGCATGTACGGGGTGTCCGCCCACGGTCCGACGTAGTCGGCCTCGACGTCGAGCAGCAGCCCGTCGCCGTCGGCGGTCCACGTCATCATCCACTCGATGCCGTGCGGGTGCGTCCGCGGGGCGGTGCGCCCCGACACGCGCAGCCAGCCCTCGCCGCCGTCGAGCCCGTCGACCCGGTGCAGCAGCCGATGCAGCTGCGTCTTGCGCCACACCGACGCCAGGTCGTTGAGGTCGCCCTGTCCGTGGTCGTTCTCGGTGGGCGCGCGGTACAGGTCGAGCACCGGTCCATCGATCTCGAGCTCGCCGAGCCGGATGAGCCGGCCCGTCGCCGTATCGAAGACGCCGGGGCCGACGTCCACCGTCGAACTCCCAGCGCGGGGGCGAGCTGCAGAGGCCCCGCCCTGTGTGCTCCCGCGCGTCGCACCCGACGGCTCGACCGTGCGGAGTTCACCCGCCGCCGGCCGCGTGCCCCACACGCACTGACCCCACGCGACCACATGACCCGCGGGCGCCCACAGCAGGTCCGCCGCGAGCGCGGCCTCGACCGTCAGAACGACATCGGCTGCATCGGATGCCGCATCCGGCGCCGAGCCGACGCGGCTGCGCGTCGCGGCATCGGGAACGGCGATCTTGAGCGACTCGCCCGCGGGCACCGGCGCGACATCCAGCATCCCCTCTGCCACCACCGCGCCGCCGGCCTCCACCGACCAGCGGAACTGCAGATCCGAGGTGTCGGCACAGTGTCGGTTGTTCGTCACGCACACCGATCGCTGACGCACCTCGACAGTCACGGGCTCGTGGGCTTTGGCGAGTTCCACGAGGCCGGGGGTCGGCGTGCGATCGCTGAACACGAGGCCGTGCAGGCTGAAGCGCCCGCCCCGGGGCTCGTAGTCCACGTCGTCGCCGTGCATCACGAAGGGCACACCCTGGTCCGTCGCCGAGTGGAAGCCGTGGTCGATCCACTCCCACACGAAGGCCCCGCACAGGCGGTCGTGCGCGCGGATGATGCGCCAGTAGTCCTGCAGCGACCCCGGCCCATTGCCCATCGCGTGCGCGTACTCGACCAGCAGGAACGGCAGCGCACGCCGACGGTCCTCGTCGGCCTCGGTGACGCCGTCGGGCAAGGGCGCGGCCGCTCCCCCTTCGCCGACCACCATGCCGTGCATGCTGAGGCGGCCCCCGCGCGGCTCCTCCCGCCGGCCGATCTGCTGCAACAGCTCGAGCGAGGGATACATCAGCGAGTAGAAGTCGGAGTCGCGATAACTCGGATCACGCTCGTACAGCACGGGTCGGGAGGTGTCCCGTTCGTCGAGCCAGCGCCGCATCTCGGCGAAGCCGTCACCGGTCATGCTCTCGTTCGCCAGCGACCACACCACCACGCTCGGACGGTTCTTGTCACGCTCGACCGTCCGCTGCAGGCGATCCATCAGCGCGTCGCGCCACTCGGGCAGCGCCGGCGGGTTGTGCACCCACCCCTCGTAGATGAACCCGTGCGTCTCGAGGTCGACCTCGACCACGACCCACAGGCCGTACTCGTCGCACAGCCGCAGGAACTCCGGATGCGGCGGGTAGTGGCTCGTGCGCACGGCGTCGATGTTGGCGCGCTTCATCATCACGATGTCGCGGATCATCGTGTCGCGATCGAGCGTGCGCCCGGTGTCGGGGTGATGCTCGTGCCGGTTCACGCCCCGGAACGTCACCGGGCGTCCGTTCACCGTGAACACGCCGTCCCGGACTTCGACCCGCCGGAAGCCGATCACCAGCTCGACCGCCTCGCCGGTCGAGCGCAGCGTCCCCCGGTAGAGGCGTGGGCTGTCGGCGCTCCACGGCTCGACCGGAACGGTCACGGTGTCGCCCGCGGGAACCCGGATGCCGAGCTCGGGGATCTCGACGACGGCCGCGATCGAGGCGTCCACCCGCAGCGTTCCGAGGCCGGTCTCCGCGTCGAAGTCCGCGTGCACGAAGTGGTCGTCGACGGCCCCCTCCGGACGCGCGAGCAGCTCGACATCGCGGAAGATTCCCGGGAGCCACCACATGTCCTGGTCTTCGAGGTACGTGCCCGCCGACCAGCGGTGCACGCGCACGCACAGCACGTTCCGGCCGGGGCGCACCGGTGCGTCGAACTCGAACGGCAGCCGGCTGCCCGTCGACCAGCCGAGCTCGTCGCCGTTCAGCCACACCTTGGCGCACGAGTCGACGCCCTGGAAACGCAGCACTGCCGGGCCGAAGTCCGGAGGCGCGTCGAAGACGAGCCGGTAGTCACCGGTGGGGTTCTCGGTGGAGACGTGCGGCGGATCCAGCGGGATCGGATACGCCGTGTTGGTGTACAGCGGACCCTCTTCGGTGCCGAGCATGCGCCGCGCCGGGCCCCCGGCGAGCGGCGTGAACTCCTCCAGCACCCAGTGCGAGGGCACGCGCATCTCGTCCCACGCGGCATCGTCGAAGTCGTCCGCCAGGAAGTCCTCACCCGTACCCGCCGCGGTCGGCGAGAGGCGGAAGCGCCACGTGCCGTTCAGGCTCAGCACACGGGCATCGCTCAAGGCGTCGGCCCGCGGCATCCGTCGTCCCTCACCCGGCGCCGTGCTCTCCCAGTACCGATCCGACTCCGCGCGATCGAAGAGTCCGCTATCCTGCATATCCATAGGAGTTTGCATATCCATTCTTGGTCGAATGCGGTTGCAGTCTAGCTCAGCGAGGAGTCCCCGTGGCAAGCATCGATCCGCGCTCATCGTCGACCCGAGCGGGGACCGCGGCGGCGACGACGACCCTGGCGCCGCCGACGGTTCCCGGAGCCATCGCGCGCACCATCGCCGAGGCGTCCCGAATCAAGACACGCGCGATCGACCGGGTGGCCTACGCCTCCGACGCCTCCCACTTCCTGCTCACCCCGCAGGCGGTGGTGGTCGCCGCCGACGCGGCCGAGGTGGGCGCCATCATGCGTGGGGCCACCGAGAGCCGGACGCGGCTGACGTTCCGCTCGGGCGGTACGAGCCTGTCGGGCCAGGCGTCGACGGACGGGATCCTCGTCGACGTGCGGCAGCGATTCCGCCGCATCGACGTCGAGAGCGGCGGGCAGCGCGTCCGCGTCCAGCCCGGCGCCACCGTGCGCCAGGTCAACGCCCGGCTCGCACGCCACGGCTTCCGGCTCGGGCCGGACCCCGCGAGCGAGATCGCCTGCACGATCGGCGGCGTGGTGAGCAACAACTCGAGCGGCATGGCCTGCGGTATCACCGAGAACACGTACCGCACCCTCGAGTCGCTCGTCTTCGTGCTCCCCTCCGGCACCGTGGTCGACTCCGGCGCGCCCGACGCCGACGCCGCGCTGAGGGCGGCCGAACCCGAACTCGTCGAGCAACTGATGCGACTGCGCGACCGGGTCGTGTCGAACCCGGCGTCGGTCGACATCATCCGGCGCCAGTTCGCCATGAAGAACACCATGGGGTACGCCGTCAACGCGTTCCTGGACTTCGAGACGCCGACCCAGCTGCTCGCGCACCTCATCGTCGGCAGCGAGGGCACGCTCGCGTTCGTCGCCGAGGCGACGTACCGCACCGTTCCGATCCTGCCCCGGATGGCGACGGCGCTCACCGTGTTCCCCGACCTCGACACGGCGACGCAGGCTCTGCCGGAGCTCGTCGCGACCGGCGCGGCCACGCTCGAGCTCATGGATGCGACCTCCCTCCGCGTCGGTCAGACGCTCGCCGGCGCACCGCGCCAGATCTCCGGCCTGATCGTGCGCTCGCAGGCCGCGCTGCTCGTGGAGTACCGCGCCCACGACGACGAGGAGCTCGCCGATCTGGTCGACCGCGGCTCCCGCGCCCTGGCCGCGCAGCCCCTCGAGGCGGCGGCGGCGTTCTCGTCAGACGCCGTCGAGCGCGCCGCCGCCTGGAAGCTGCGCAAGGGCCTCTACGCCTCCATCGCCGGTGCACGTCCGAGCGGCACCACCGCCCTGCTCGAAGACGTCGTTGTGCCCGTCGAGCGCCTCGCCGCCACCTGCGCGCGCCTGCAGACGCTGTTCGACCGGTACGCCTACCGCGACAGCGTGATCTTCGGGCACGCCAAGGACGGCAACATCCACTTCATGCTGACCGACCGTTTCGAGTCGCCGGACCAGCTCGCCCGCTACTCGGCGTTCACCGAAGACATGGTCGACCTCGTGCTCGACGCCGGCGGCAACCTCAAGGCCGAGCACGGCACCGGCCGCGTCATGGCGCCGTACGTGCGCCGCCAGTACGGCGATGAGCTGTACGACGTCATGCGGGAGCTGAAGGCGCTGTGCGACCCGAGCGGCATCCTCAACCCGGGCGTGATCATCGGCGACGACGACGAGGCTCATCTCCGCGACATCAAGCTCGCCGACCCGATCGAGCCCGAGGCCGACCGCTGCGTCGAGTGCGGCTATTGCGAGCCCGTCTGCCCGAGCAAGGATCTGACCCTCACGCCCCGGCAGCGCATCGTGACGCGCCGCGCGATCGCCCGGGCCGAGGCATCCGGAGACCACACGCTCGTGAGCGAGCTGGAGCGCGATTACGAGTACGCCGGGATCGACACCTGCGCGGTGGACGGCATGTGCCAGACGGCCTGCCCGGTGCTGATCAACACCGGGAGCCTCGTCAAGCGACTGCGACGCGAGGATGCCGCGCCCGTGGCGAGCGCCGCCTGGAAGGGCGCCGCGCAGGCATGGGGCACCGCCACTCGCGTCGCGAGCATGGGGCTGACGCTCGCAGACCACCTGCCCGCCGCGATCGTCGCCGCTGCGACGGACCTCGGCCGCGCCGTGCTGGGGGCCGACACCGTGCCGCGGTACTCCGGCGACCTGCCCGGCGGCGGCCGGCCGCGCTCACGCCTCGGCGAGAGCGTCGGCGCGGGCGAGGGCGCACCGGTCGCCGTGTACGTGCCCGCCTGCGTCAACGCGATGTTCGGCGCGGCCGATGACGGCGTCGGCGTGACCGAGGCGTTCCGCCGTCTGGCGGAGCGCGCGGGTGTGCGGCTCGCGGTGCCGGAGCACGTCGACGCGCTGTGCTGCAGCACGCCCTGGACGTCGAAGGGGTACGCGGGCGGACGCGAGGTCATGGCCGGGCGGGTGGCGGCGTCGATCGTCGAGGCGTCACGCCACGGTGAGCTGACGATCGTGACGGACGCCTCGAGCTGCACCGAGGGCTTCCTCCACCTGCTCGCCGACGCCGGCGTAGACGCCCGGGTCGAAGACGCGGTGACCTTCGCCGAGCGGGTGCTGCTCCCTCGCCTGGGCACCGTGGCGCCGCTCGTCGGCACGCTCGCTCTGCACCCGACCTGTTCGTCGACCCAGCTCGGTCTCGACCCGGCGCTGCGCCGCGTCGCGGGGGTCGTGGCCGCCGAGGTCGTCGTGCCCGACGCGTGGTCGTGCTGCGGCTTCGCCGGCGACCGCGGGATGCTGCACCCTGAGCTGACCGCCTCGGCCACGGCGGCCGAGGCGGCCGAGGTGCGGGCGCTCGACGCCGATGCGCACGCGTCGTGCAACCGCACCTGCGAGCTGGGCATGACCCGCGCGACCGGCTCGGACTACCGCCACGTGCTCGAGCTGCTGGAGCAGGCGACGCGCCCGTAGCCGGCGCGAGCGGGCGCATCGCCTCGCCGGCGCTCGCTCGGCGACGAGGCCGGGCGACGGCCCCCGCCCGCTCAGCCGGCGGTGGACTCGCGGACCACGAGCTCGGGCTGGAACCGCACGGTGCGGTCGTGGTCGCCTTCCGGGTCCTCGATGTCCTTGAGGAGCAGGTCGACCGCCGTGTAGCCGATGAGGTGCGCGGGCTGGCGGATCGAGCTGAGCGGCACGACGGTCGCCGACGCGAAGTCGATATCGTCGTACCCGATGAGCGCGATGTCGCGCGGCACCTGCAGGTCGGCCATGAGCGTGAAGGCCTGCAGTGCACCGACCGCGAGCAGATCGTTCGCCGCGAACACGGCATCGGGCCGGTCGGCCGCGGCGCGTCCGCGCAGCAGCTCGCCGGCCTCGCGTCCCTGCAGCACCGACAACGCCGACATCTCGATGACCTCGAGCGTCGCACCGGGCACCTCGGCGACCGCGCGGCGGGCTCCTTCGAGCCGGTCGGCGACCTGGCGGAGCGAACGCGGGCCGCCGATGAACGCGATGCGCCGGCGACCGGTCGACAGCAGGTGCGACACCGCGAGGTAGCCGCCCTCGACGTCGTCGACCGAGACGGATCCGAACGCCCGCTCCGAGTCCTCGTGGTCGACGAGCACCACCGGCACCCCACCGCTCTGCAGGCGCGCGAGCCGTTCGAGATCGCGGTCGACGGGCGTGACGAGCACGCCGTTCACCCGCTGCTCGCGGAAGAGCTCGAGATACGCGTCCTCACGATCGGATCTTTCATCGCTGTTGCCGAGCAGCACGCTCATGCCCGACTCGGCGGCGCGATCCTCGGCGCCGCGGGCCACCTCGGCGAAGAACGGGTTGCCCGCGTCGAGGACGATGAGCGCAACGCTGCGGCTGCGTCCCGCGCGCAGCTGGCGGGCGGCGTCGTTGCGCACGAAGCCGAGCTCCTCGATCGCCTGCGTGACGCGTTCGACGGTCGCCGGCGACACCTTCTCGGGGCGGTTGAGCACGTTCGAGACGGTGCCGACCGACACGGATGCCGCGGCCGCGACATCGCGCACACTCACCACCATGACACCCCCTGGACGACACTCCGCTGTCCGCGAGTGTAGGGCACGCGCGTGCGACAGCGACGACCGGGCGGGGGCGAGGCCCTCCTGCCCGGGGAAGCGGTCGCCCGCCTCCCCGGTGCGCGGCAGCGCCCCGGGATATGGGGCGAAGCCCCAGCGGGCGCTGCGCGATCAGGCATCGGCCGTCGCCCCCTCGCGCTGCGTCGACAGCTCGGCGAGGCGGTCGGCGATCTCGCGCTGCGTGTCGGGGCCCGCATGCATGAACAGCGCCTCGCCGAGTTCGCGGCGCTCCGACCACTTCGTGTTCGTGCGGAACGCGTGGGCCGACTCGGGGTTCGCCGCCTCGAGCACCTCGCCGATGGCCCGGTAGGCGTCGAGATCGTCGATGACTGCGGCCAGGGTCGAGTCGAGACCGATGCGGGATGCGGCGGCCGGCGGGGCGGCATCCTCCACCTCCCACTCGTGGGTTCCCGAACCGACCTCGAGCTCACGCCCGTCCGGCAGCACGACGGCGGCCGTCGTGTTGGGTGGCACGATCGCCTCCACGCGGATGACGCCGTCGGCGCGGGCCCAGCCGGCACGCGCGGTGCCGTAGGGCGTGAGGTGCTCGGCCCACGCGTGGTCGAACTCCGCGAGCGGGTGCGGCTGGATGCGGAGCCGGGCGTATCCGGGAGCATCGGGGGCGAGTCCGGCGACGACGCGGTGCAGCCAATCGCCGATCGCGCCCAGCGCGTAGTGGTTGAACGACGTCATCTCGCCAGGGTTGATCGAGCCGTCGGGGAGCATGGAGTCCCAGCGCTCCCAGATCGTGGTCGCGCCCATCGTCACCGGGTACAGCCACGACGGGTTCTCGGTCTGGGTGAGCAGGCGGCGGGCCGTCTCAAGGTGACCGGTGCGGGTGAGCGCGTCCTGGATGATCGGCGTGCCGACGAACCCCGTGCCGATGCGGTACCCCGACAGTCGCGTGAGCTCGGCGAGCCGGGCGCCGAGCGTCTCCTGCTGGTCGGCGGGCGCGATGTCGAACACGATCGCCATCGCGTACGCAGTCTGGGCGTCCGACATCATGCGTCCCGCAGGCGTCACGTACTCGGCCAGGAACGCGGTGCGCACCTCTTCGGCGACCTGCGCGTACTGCCGTGCGTCGTCGTCTTTGCCGAGGAGCGCCGCCGCGCGGGCCACGGCATCGGCCGACCGGAAGAGGTACGCCGACGCCACGATGTCGGCATCCGTCTTGGCGTTGGCCGGCAGGTGCGGCGGCGCATCGGGGTCGAGCCAGTCGCCGAACTGGAACATGCCCTCCCACAGCCGGCGCGGCCCGGCGAGGTCGATGAGCACGTCGGCCCAGCCCTTCATGCTCGGGTACTGGCGCTCGACGGTGGCGACGTCGGCGTAGCGCTCGTGGAGCACCCACGGCACGACGGTGGCGGCATCGCCCCACGCGGCGGCGGGGCGTGCGACGCCGAGGGCGTTCGGCACGACGAAGGGCACGACGCCGTCGACCTGCTCGATCGCGAGGTCGCGCAGCCACGAGTCGAGGAACCCGCGCACGTCGTACAGGAACGACGCCGTGGGGGCGAAGACCTGGATGTCGCCCGTCCAGCCC
The DNA here is from genome assembly GCF_031085295.1 of Microbacterium psychrotolerans. Classification (GTDB taxonomy): domain Bacteria; phylum Actinomycetota; class Actinomycetes; order Actinomycetales; family Microbacteriaceae; genus Microbacterium; species Microbacterium psychrotolerans. The sequence goes on from NZ_JAVFWO010000004.1 coordinate 322,149, forward strand.
AGGCGCTCGTCGCGCTGCGGGCAGTCGGTCGGCAGGTACAGGAAGTTGCCGCGCAGGCCCCACAGGATGTTCTCGTGGAGCTGGTTGACGAGCGGATGCGACGCCTCGAACCAGCCGGTGCGCTCCATGTCGCTGTGGATCACGACGGCCGTGACCGCCGACGGGTCGAACTCCCCCGGCCAGCCCTCGACCTCGGCGTAGCGGAACCCGTGGAACGTGAACTCGGGCTCCCACTCCTCGACGCCATCACCCGACAGCGTGTAGCGGTCGGTCGCGGCGGCGGCGCGCAGCGGTCGCGTGCCGAGCTCGCCGTGCTCGAGCACTTCAGCGTGCCGCAGCGTGATCTCGGTGCCCGCCGGGCCGGTCACCCGCAGCCGCAGCCGGCCGACCAGGTTCTGTCCGAAGTCCAGAACCGTCCTGCCGCTCGGCGTCGTGATGACCTCCTGGACGCCCAGCTCCTGGAGGCGTCGCACGAACGGCGACACCCGCGCCTCGGGCGTGTGGATCGGCTCGCGTTCGGCGACGGCCTCCCAGCCGTCGGCGACGTATCCCGCCTCGGCGAAGCCGCGGCCCTCGGCGTCGACGAGCGCCAGGCGGTCGTCGTAGTCCTCGCCCGCGTAGAGCCCGCTGGCGGTGATCGGTCCGGTCGACGCCCGCCACGAGGCATCCGTCGCCACCCACTCGCTCGATCCGTCGGCGTACTCGAGAAGCAGCTGCGCGGCGAATCGCGGCTGGTCGCCGTAGAGAGGACGCGCGCCGTCGCGGAACCCGAAGCGCTCGGTCGCCCAGGCTCCGGCCAGCCTCACGCCGATCGCGTTGCGGCCCTCGGTGACGAGAGCGGTGACGTCGGTCGTCTCGTGGATCGTCCGCTGCTCGTACGGCGTCCAGCCCGGCTTCATCACCTGGTCGTCGACGTCGACCCCGCCGATCGCGACCTGGTAGACGCCCACGGCGGTCGCATAGAGCGTGGCACGGGCGAGCGGCCCGATCGCGTCGAACTCGGTGCGGAAGTACGCGGGCTGCGCGGTCTCGGACGGCGATGCGAGTCCGATGGTCGCGGCCTGCCATTCGTCGTCACCGAGGAAGCCGGCGACGACGCGGCGGGGTGTGCTCCACTCGCCCTGCGCGCCGTCTTCGCCGGTCACCCGCACGCGGAGCGACACCTGCTCGCGCGGCGCGAGGGGAGCGAAGGGCCAGGCGACGCGCGTGGACGCGCGACCCTCGATGCGGTGCGTCGACGGTTCGCCGTCGCGCGTGATCTCGATGTCGGCGCCCGCCTGCAGCCAGTCGGGCGTCGTGGTCTCGGTGCGCCAGCCGATCTCGGGCGCGGGCGACGCGACGACGTCGCTGCCGTGCGGTGCGTCGATGACGATGTGCGGAACGGGGCTGCTCATGGCACTCCTCTGGAGATGGGCGGTGTGTGGGGATGGTCTGGGTGCGCTGACGGATGCCGGCATCAGGCGGGCACGACGGCGCCGGGTGCCGCGACCGCGGGCGCGGTGACGACGATCCGGTGCGTGCCGTGGCGGAGCTCGGCGGGCGCCGGGGCGTCGCCGACGGTGGCGGTGGACTCCGCCGTGATGGGGAGGTCGAGCATGGCACGCGAGCCGAACGGCACCTCGAGCGCGGCTTCGAACACCCCGCCGTCGACGCGCCAGTCGATCGCCAGGCGACCCTGTGGGGTGTCGATCGACGCCGACGCGTGCGAGAGCCCGACGGCGGGCCGCGGAGCCACGTGCACGGTGCGATACCCGGGGTCGTCGGCATCCGGGGCGAGCCCCGCCACCGTGCGGTACACCCAGTCGATCATCGCCCCGTAGGCGTAGTGGTTGAACGAGAGCATGCCGGTGTCGTCCTCGGACGCGTCCTCCGTCGGCAGCGCGTCCATCGCGCCCGAATGGATGCTGCCGTCCGGCAGGATGGCATCCCACCGCTCCCACACGGTCGTCGCGCCGCGGTCGACCTGGTACAGCCACGACGGCGCCTCACTGCGGAGCAGCATGAGGTACGCCTCGTCGAGGTGACCGCTGCGCGACAGCGCGAAGAGCACGAGTGGGGTGCCGAGGAAGCCCGTGGCGATGCGGCCGTTCTCGCGGCGGACGTTCTCGGCCAGACCATCGGCGATCTCGGCCCGGCGCGCGGTCGGAGCAAGCCCGAACTCGAGCGCGATCGCGGCACCGCTCTGCGTGAGTACCGCCTCGTCACCCCAGCGCTCGAACGTCGCCGCCCCCACGCGATCGGCCAACGCGTCGTACCGGTCGGCGGTCGCCGCATCGCCCAGGATGCGCTCGGCGTGGGCGAGCAGACGAGCCGAGTGCGCGTAGAACGCGTTGGACACGAAGTCACTCGAGACCTTCGCCTCCCACGGGCGGTCGCCGGGCGCATCGGGGTCGAGCCAGTCGCCGAACTGGTAATCACCCGGGGCCAGCACGACGTGGTCGCCGGCACGACGGGTCAGGTGGTCCACCCAGCGGCGCATGCTGTCGCGCTGACGCCGGAGCACCTCGTCGGACCCGTACGACTCGTACACGGCGAGCGGGATGATGGTGGCGGCATCCGCCCACCCCGCGCGACCCATGTTCGGCGTCTGCACGCCGCCCATCAGCATGTCCTGAGGGCGGATGATGTCGGGGACGACGGCCGGAACGCCGCCCTCGTCGGTCTGGTCGATCTCGAGGTCGCGCAGCCACGACAGCCAGAACGCCTCGGTGTCCATGAGCGTGTTGGCCGTCGCAGCGAAGGCCTGGGCGTCGCCGGTCCAGCCGAGGCGCTCGTCGCGCTGCGGGCAGTCGGTCGGCACCGACACGAAGTTGTCGCGCTGGGACCAGAAGACGTTCGAGTGGAACCGGTCGAGCGCCTCGTGCGACGACGTGAACGTGCTGCGGGGGGCGAGGTCGCTCGAGATGGCGACGGCGGTCGCCGAGACCACCTCGGCACCGTCGACGTCGGCGTAGCGGAAGCCGTGGAACGTGAAGGCCGGCTCGAGGGTGTGCTCGCCGTCGCGATCCAGCGTGTAGACGTCGGTGGCCTTCGCCGATCGCAGGGCCTTGACGTGCAGGTCGCCGGAGGGCTCGAGCACCTCCGCGTGACGCACCGTCACGACGTCGCCGGCGCGGCCGCGCACCGTCAGCCGCACCCAACCCGACACGTTCTGGCCGCCGTCGAGGCGCGTGCGTCCGTCATGCGCGATGGCGTCCATGGGCAGCTCGGCGACGACGCGTACCGGCGGTGCGGACCGCGGCACGAACCGTGCCGTGTCGACATCGATGACGGATGCCGCACGCCAGCCGTCTGCGGCGAAACCCGGCTCGTGAACCGCGGGGTCGTCGAGGCGGAGGTCGGTCACGGTGCCGTCGTAGATGCTGGCACTGCGCAGTGGGCCGAATCCTGCCTGCCACGACGCATCCGTCTTCGCCACGGTCTCGCCGTCGGCCTCGAGCTGCGCGAGGGCGCCGGTGCGGTCGCCGTAGATGGCCTGGCGGCGCGCGAACCCGAAGCTGCCGCGGTACCAGCCGTCGGCGACGGCGAGCACGATCACGTTCGCCCCCTCCCGCAGCAGCGGGGTGACGTCGATCGTGTCGACCAGGATGCGCTCCTGGTACGAGGTCCACCCTGGGGTGAGCAGCGCGTCGGTGGCGGGCGTGCCGTTGATCCACGCATCGACGAGGCCGAGGGCGCTGAGGCGCAGGCGCGCCGACGCGGGGACGCGATCGAGGGCGAACTCGGTGCGCAGCAGCGGGACGGGCCCGTCGGCGGGCGTGTCGGTGCCGATGACGGCCGCCTCGAGGTCGGCGCTGTCGACGCCGGCTTCGACCACGAGCGGTTCGCTCCACGCGGTCCAGCCGGTCGCGGTCGCGACCCGGACCGCGAAGGCGCGGCGCTCGCGCGGAGCCAGCGATCCGGGGATCGCGACGCCTGTGATCCGTGTGGATGCGACCGGCTCGGACGCCGTCAGTGTCGCGCCCTCCACTCCCTCCGCGAGCTGGTAGCCCTCGATCCGGGCACCGGCGTCGCCGGTCTCGGCGCGCCAGCTCAGGCGCAGGCCGTCACGGGGCACGCCGAGAAGGCCGGGCCCGTGCTGCGTGCGGAGGGCGACGACGCGCGTCGCGGCATCCACTGCCGAGGGAGAGGGAAGAGCCGTCATGGCTGGGTCCTTTCGGCTGTCGGCCGCGTCGCCGACCAGCCTCACCATCGTGAAACGATTCAGGGCGATCTGTCAACAGCAGTGTAGACCGTTACACGATCGTGATCGGCGCTGCGAAGACGGTGGTTGACCTGCGGACGGAAAGGGACGTACCGTACGAGGGTTGAATGGTTTCAATGCCCGAGGCATCGAGATCCACTCGGCGAAGCACCAGGGAATCCGGCAACGTGGGCGGACCATCCGCTCAGCTTTACAAGGAGGTAAAGATGAAGAGCTCCCCGACCAGGAGAGTGCTCCTCGCAGGTGCGGGCATCGTGGCACTGACCCTGCCGCTGGCCGCGTGCAGCGGTGGCGGCGGGTCCGACGACGGCAAGGTCGAGATCACGTATCTCACCCAGAACGCCGAGGCGAACGTCGCCGCGGCGAAGGCGCTCATCGAGGCGTTCGAAGACGAGAACCCCGACATCTCGGTCAAGCTCGAGACGCAGCCCGCGGGCACCGAGGGCGACAACCTGATGAAGACCAAGCTCGCCACCGGCGAGATGGAAGACGTCTTCCACTACAACTCGGGCTCGCTGTTCCAGGCCCTCAACCCCGACCAGAACCTCGTCCCGCTCGACGACCAGGACTGGACCGGCGACCTGATCGACACGATGACCGCTGTCGTCTCGACCGACAACGGCGTCTATGGTGCGCCGTGGGGTGCGACCCAGGCCGGCGCCGTCGTCTACAACAAGAAGATCTACGCCGACCTCGGCCTCGAGATCCCGACCACGTGGGATGAGTTCGCCGCCAACAACGAGGCGATCAAGGCGGCCGGCATCACTCCGGTCATCCAGACCTACGGCGACACGTGGACGAGCCAGCTGTTCGTGCTCGGCGACTTCGGCAACGTGCTGGCGGCCGACCCGGACTGGGCCGAGGAGTACACCGCGGGCAACCGCAAGTACGTGGACGAGCCCGCGCTGGAAGGCTTCGCCAATCAGCAGGCGGGCTTCGAAGCCGGCTGGTGGAACGAGGACTTCGGCTCCGCACTCTTCGACGACGGTGCACGCATGATCGCGACCGGCGAGGGAGCCCACTACCCGATCCTCACCGGCATCGTCTCGACGATCGCGCAGAACAACCCCGACGAGCTCGAGGATGTCGGCGTCTTCCCGCTGCCCGCACAGGACGCGGCCGACACGAAGCTGACCGTCTGGCTGCCGAACGCGATCTACATCCCGAAGACGACCGAGGGCGACAAGCTCGAGGCCGCGAAGAAGTTCGTCGCCTTCACGCAGACCGAAGCCGGCTGCGAGGTGCAGAACACCGCCATGGTGCCCAGCGGCCCGTACGCGAATGCCTGCACCCTGCCGGACGACGTTCCGGGCCTGCTGAAGGACATGCAGGTGTACTTCGACGAGGGCAACACCAACCCCGCGCTGGAGTTCCTCTCGCCCATCAAGGGACCGAACCTCGAGAACATCACGGTGCAGGTCGGCTCCGGCATCAGCTCGGCCGAGGAGGGCGCCGCCCTCTACGACGAGGATGTCGTCAAGCAGGCTCAGCAGCTCGGCCTCGAAGGCTGGTGACCCGGACGCGAGTCTGAACAGCATCCGATTCGGGGGTCGCGTCGTCCGCGGCGCGGCCCCCCTTTCACATCAATGGAGATGACATGACGACGCTCGCCCCCGCGCGGAAGAACACCGCCGCGCCCCCGCCGCACACACGGCGCTCGATGAGGAGCATGTACCCGCTCTGGTTCTACATCCCGGCGGGGATCCTCTTCATCGTCCTCTTCGCCGTCCCGACGTTCGCGTCGTTCTACTTCAGCCTCACCCGCTGGTCGCTCTTCGACGTCGAGTTCATCGGATTCCAGAACTTCGTGACCTTCTTCACGGAGCCGATGCTCTATCAGAGCCTCATCAACACCTTCATCTACGGCTTCATCACCTCCGGCCTGAAGGTCGTGCTCGGCCTCGCCCTCGCCCTGCTGCTGACGGGCTCCATCCTCGGTCGCGGATACCTCCGCGCCACCATCTTCTTCCCTGTGCTGGTGTCGACGATCGGCGTCGGCATCACGTTCAAGGTCCTGATGGACCCGTTCGACGGCCTCATCAACAAGTCCCTCGCGGCCATCGGCATCCAGGGCCCCGCATGGCTCACCGACCCCTCGCTCGCGCTGTACTCCGTCTCTCTGGTGGACGTCTGGCAGGGCGTCGGCATCGCGACGCTCATCTACATCGCGGGCATCGTCGCCATCCCCCAGGAGTACTTCGAGGCCGCCCGCGTCGACGGCGCCGGGGCATGGAAGGTCTTCCGCAACATCACCCTCCCGCTCGTCACGCCCGCGACGGGCACGGTCGTGCTGCTCTCGCTCATCGGCGGCCTGAGATCCTTCGAGCTGATCTGGGCGATGACCCGCGGCGGACCCGGGTTCTCGAGCGACGTGATCGCATCGGTCATCTACAAGCAGTACCAGGCCGGCTTCTACGGCCTGTCGACGGCGGGCAACGTGGTGCTCTTCGTCATCGTCACGGCCATCGTCGTGCCGATCTTCTACTTCATCAATCGTCGGCAGGTGGAATCATGACCGTCACGCGCACCATCACGACCGCGGACGCCCGCGCTGTCCGTCGCGCTGCCCGCGAGGATCGTCGCCCGCTCACGCTGCGGAAGTTCCTGCGCAAGTACGTCGTGGGAATCATCGCGATCGTCCTGTCGATCATCGTCTTCATCGTGCCGTTCGCGTTCATCTTCCTCACCGCGGCGAAGAACCCCCAGGAGGCCTCGCTCTTCGAGTTCTCGCTGCCCCAGCAGGGCTGGTTCCTGTGGGACAACTTCCTCACGGTGCTGCAGACGCGCGACTTCATCATCCTGCGCGCCTTCGTCAACAGCACCGTGCTGACAGTCGTCAGCGTCGCGATCATGGTGATCTTCTCGGCGGCGGTGGGCTATGTGCTGCAGCGGCGCAAGTCCCGCTGGAACGCCCTCGTCTACTTCCTCGTCTTCGCGGGGCTCATCGTGCCGCCGGCCGTGGTTCCGACGATCTGGGTGCTGCAGGGTCTCGGACTCTTCAAGACGATGCCGGGCATGATCCTGATCGAGGCGGCCTTCGGTCTCTCGTTCTGCATCCTGCTCTTCCGCGCGTTCGTCTCGACGATCCCGCGCGAGCTCGACGAAGCGGCGATCATCGACGGAGCGGGGCCGATGCGGCTGTTCTTCTCGGTCGTGATGCCGCTGCTGCGCCCCGTGATGATCACGATCATCGTCGTCCAGGCGGTGCGCGTGTTCAACGACTTCACCGGTCCGCTGTACTTCCTGCCCGGCGATGCCAACGCCACCGTGCAGCTCACCCTCTACAACTTCCAGAGCCAGAACCTGAGCCAGTGGAACCTGCTGTTCATGGACATCCTGCTCATCACGATCCCGCCGCTGATCATGTACATCTTCTTCAACCGGCAGATCGTCGCGGGACTGACCAGCGGAGCGGTCAAGGGGTGATGCGCCGTGCGTTCACCAGAACTCCGCGGGGACGGTCCCGCGGAGCCAGGCGAGCTCGTTGTCGCGGATGAACGTCGACAGCGCGTCGTCGGGGGTGAGACCGTCGCCGAGCCACTCGTCGAGGATGCGCAGCAGCTCGCGGCCCGACTCGATGCCGGGGTCGTCCACCACCTGACTCCAGCTGTCGACGAACCCGTCGGGAGTCGGCACCGAGTGCACGAGCTTCGAGATGTACTTCGGCCCAGGAAGCATGACGTGGTTCGCCGCGAGGGCCGCCCGCGCGGCGGCCAAGGCGAGATGGAGCCCGGCGTGGCGGCGGAGGAATCCGTCGCCGCGCTCGACCGCCTGACGGAGGAAGTAGCCGCCGTACAGCCGCGCCTGCGCGACGTGCGACCGCACGCGCTCGCCCCACACGTCGTCGGGCAGCGTCGCGATGCTGGCCACCGTCTCGTCGAGCCCCGGCAGGGCGCTCCACGCGATGCGCGCACCGACGAACGACGCACGGGTCGGGTCATCGGCTTTCTCGACGGCGGTGGCGAGGTACGACGGGCTCGCGAGCTTGATGTCGATGTACGAGCCGGGGTAGTCGAGGTCCCGGCGCTCGACCCAGGCGAAGCGGCCCCGGGCGGTCTCGGCCGCGAAGCGGTCGTCGTCCACGACGAGGTACACGTCGACGTCGGAGTCCTCGCGCTCCCTTCCCTGCGCGACCGAGCCGACGAGCACGACGCCGAGCGCACCCTGTTCGTCCTTCACCGAGTCCACGTAGGCGGTGAGCGCCCGTTCCTGCTGCAGCATCCGTGCTCCTTCGCGTCGAATCCGCTCCCACGCTATCGACACCCGGGCAGCCGGCGCGTGGCATCGGGCGGGAAGCGTTTTCCCACTTGCGGAACCGCGACGGACCAATTACTGTTGAAACGATTCATCCTTCGCATGGGTGCTTCCCGCCCGTTCCCCAGCCGTAGAGGAGTGCCCCGCGCATGACGAGCACCACCGCGACGACGCGTGTCTGCTTCCAGCTGCGGATCCGTCCTGAACTGCTGGACGAGTACATCGCCCGGCACACCCCGGTCTGGCCCGAGATGCTCGCCGAGATCGCGGCCGCCGGCCGGCGCAACTACTCGCTCTTCCTCGGCGAGGGCGGGCAGCTGATCGGGTACTACGAGACCGACGACGACGAAGCCGCGCAGACCTATCTCGCTGGCTCCGAGGTCGCCGCGCGCTGGGAGGCGGAGATGGGCCGCTTCTTCATCGGGCTCGACGGCCGTCCCGACCAGGCCGCCACAGCCCTCACCGAGATCTTCAACCTGCACGATCAGCTCACCGCCGCACGCGGCGCGGCGACCGAGCCCCCTCCCCACACCGACCCCGTCCACGAAGAAGGCACCGCATCATGACGACGCTGTCACCTGACATCCTGTCCACCCTCGAAGGCCAGGGCATCGAGCTGCCCAGCTGGGCGTTCGGCAATTCCGGCACGCGCTTCCGCGTCTTCACGACCCCCGGCACGCCGCGCGACCCGTACGAGAAGATCGCGGACGCCGCGCAGGTCAACGCGTACACGAAGCTCGCGCCGAGCGTGGCCCTGCACATCCCGTGGGACAAGGTCGACGACTACGCCGACCTGCGCCGCCACGCCGAGGACCTCGGCGTGAGCCTCGGCACCATCAACTCGAACACCTTCCAGGACGAGGACTACAAGTTCGGGGCGCTCACCCACCACGACGACCGCATCCGCAACAAGGCGATCGACCACCACCTCGAGTGCATCGACATCATGGATGCCACGGGCTCGCGCGACCTGAAGATCTGGCTCGCCGAGGGGTCGAACTACCCGGGGCAGGCCGACATCCGTGCGCGTCAGGACCGCCTCCAGGACTCGCTGCAGAAGATCTACGACCGTCTGTCGGACGAGCAGCGACTCGTGCTCGAGTACAAGTTCTTCGAGCCGGCGTTCTACCACACCGACGTTCCGGACTGGGGCACCTCGTACGCTCAGGTCGCGTCGCTCGGCGACAAGGCGATGGTCTGCCTCGACACCGGCCACCACGCGCCGGGTACCAACATCGAGTTCATCGTCATGCAGCTGCTGCGCCTCGGAAAGCTCGGCTCGTTCGACTTCAACTCCCGCTTCTACGCCGACGACGACCTCATCGTCGGGGCGGCCGACCCGTTCCAGCTGTTCCGCATCATCTTCGAGGTGGTGCGCGGAGGCGGGCTGAACAACCCCGACGTGGCGTTCATGCTCGACCAGTGCCACAACGTCGAGGACAAGATCCCCGGTCAGATCCGCTCGGTGCTGAACGTGCAGGAGATGACCGCTCGCGCCCTCCTCGTGGACCGCGACGCCCTGGCCGCGGCGCAGCAGGCGAACGACGTGCTCGGCGCCAACGCCGTGTTCATGGACGCCTTCTACACCGACGTCCGGCCTGCCCTCGCCGAGTGGCGCGAGTCGCGCGGACTCGCGGCCGACCCGATGGCCGCGTATGCGGCATCCGGCTACCAGCAGCAGATCGCCGCGGACCGCGTCGGCGGCACGCAGGCCGGCTGGGGCGCGTAAGCCCCGCACAGACCCACCGGGGGTGCGGGATGCCGATCCCCGCACCCCCGGTGCACCACCTCGATCCCGGCACTGCTGCCGGGTCCGGACCCGAAGGATCCAGATGAGCGAGCCCTACTCCGCCGCCGACGGCCTCGTGCGCGTCTACCCTGCCCGCGAGCCCAACGGCACCGGCCTGGTGTGGGCGCACGGCGGTGCGTTCGCATTCGGTGACCTCGACATGCCCGAGTCCGATTGGGTCGCCGAGCAACTCGCGGCCCGCGGCACGACGGTCGTCTCGGTCGACTATCGCCTCGCCCCCGTTCCGGACGGGTGGGATGCCGCCGGCCGGACGGGCGGCGGAGACCACTACCCCGCGGCATCCGACGACATGCTCACGGCGTGGGCGTGGGTCGTCGACAATGCCGGCCGCCTGCGCATCGACCGCGAGCGCCTGGCGATCGGCGGCACCAGCGCCGGCGGCAACCTCGCCGCCGGGGCCACGCTCCGGCTCATCGAGCAGCGGTCGACGACGCGTCCCGCGCTCGTGCTGCTCGCCTATCCCACGCTGCTGGCGGTCCAGCCGGCGCCGGACGGATCACTGCGCGCCGCGCTGGACGCCCAGCCCGAGGCCGACCGGTTCCGTCCGGAGATGATCCGCGCGATGTACGAGAACTTCCTGGGCGGCCCGACCGACGACGCGCCCCTCGCGGCGATCCCCGGGAACGCCCGCCCCGACGACCTCGTGGAGTTCCCGCCCACACTCATGGTCAACGGCGACGTCGACGAGCTCCGCGTCTCCGGTGAAGTGTTCGCCGCGTCGCTGCAGGCCGCCGGCCGTGCGATCGAGGTCGTGACCGAGCCGGGCACCGATCACGGTCATCTGAACCGGCCGCAGGAGCCCGCAGCATCCGTCACCCTCGACCGCTTCGCGACCCGCCTCGCCTCCCTGTCCCTCGCCGGTGCCCGCCCCACGGCGACACCCGCCTCCGCCCCGGCTCCACTCGCCTGAGCGACACCAGCCACCCCCGAAGGAATCACGACATGACCAACCCGGCCGTCTCCGACCTGATCACCCGGTCCAATCGCCTCGGCGCCGACCCGAAGAACACGAACTACGCCGGCGGCAACACGTCGGCGAAGGGCACCGAGACCGACCCGGTCACCGGCGAGCCCGTCGAGCTGCTGTGGGTCAAGGGCTCGGGCGGCGACCTCGGCACGCTGAAGGAGTCGGGGCTCGCGGTGCTGCGCCTGGACCGCATGCGCGCGCTCGTGGACGTCTACCCCGGCGTCGAGCGCGAGGACGAGATGGTCGCCGCGTTCGACTACTGCCTGCACGGCAAGGGCGGCGCCGCGCCGTCGATCGACACCGCGATGCACGGCCTGGTCGACGCCGCGCACGTCGACCATCTGCATCCCGACTCGGGCATCGCCATCGCGACCGCGGCCGACGGCGAGGAGCTCACCGCGAAGATCTTCGGCGAGAAGGTCGTGTGGGTGCCGTGGCGCCGCCCCGGCTTCCAGCTGGGCCTAGACATCGCCGACATCAAGGCGAAGAACCCGCAGGCCATCGGCTGCATCCTCGGCGGCCACGGCATCACGGCGTGGGGCGACACCTCCGACGAGGCCGAGCAGAACTCGCTGTGGATCATCACGACCGCCGCCGACTACATCGCCGCGAACGGCAAGGCCGACCCGTTCGGAGGAGTTCGTGCCGGCTTCGAGGCATTGCCCGAGACCGAGCGCCGCGCCAAGGCCGCCGCGCTCGCGCCGACGATCCGCGGCCTGGCGTCGACCGACAAGCCGATGGTCGGCCACTTCACCGACGCGCCCGAGGTCCTGGACTTCCTCGCGTCCGAGAAGGCGCCCGCCCTCGCGGCGCTCGGCACCAGCTGCCCCGACCACTTCCTGCGCACCAAGGTCAAGCCGCTCATCCTCGACCTGCCGGCCGACGCGAGCATCGAGGGCTCCGTCGCGCGGCTGACCGAGCTGCACGAGGCGTACCGCGCGGACTACCAGGCGTACTACGACGCGCACGCGACCGCGGAGAGCCCGGCGATCCGCGGCGCCGACCCGCTCATCGTGCTGATCCCGGGCGTGGGGATGTTCTCGTACGGCGCGAACAAGCAGACCGCCCGGGTGGCGGGCGAGTTCTACGTCAACGCGATCAACGTGATGCGCGGCGCCGAGGCGCTGTCGACCTACTCCCCCATCTCCGACGCCGAGAAGTTCCGCATCGAATACTGGGCGCTCGAAGAGGCGAAGCTGCTGCGCTCGCCGAAGCCCAAGACGCACCAGGGCCGCATCGCGCTCGTCACGGGCGCGGCATCCGGCATCGGCAAGGCCATCGCGACCCGCCTCGCCGCCGAGGGCGCGTGCGTCGTCATCGCCGACCTCGACCTCGAGAAGGCGCAGGCCGCTGCGGCGGAGCTCGGAAACGCGGATGTCGCCATCGGCGTCGCCGCCAACGTGGCCGACGCCGACGCGATCCAGGCCGCGTTCGACGCCGCCGTGCTCGCATTCGGCGGCGTCGACCTCGTCGTCAACAACGCCGGGTTGTCGCTGTCGAAGCCGCTGCTGGAGACCACCGAGAAGGACTGGGACCTGCAGCACGACGTGATGGCGAAGGGCTCGTTCCTCGTCTCGAAGGCCGCCGCGAAGATCCTCATCGAGCAGAAGCTCGGCGGGGACGTGATCTACATCTCGTCGAAGAACTCCGTCTTCGCCGGCCCGAACAACATCGCGTACTCGGCGACCAAGGCCGACCAGGCCCACCAGGTGCGTCTGCTCGCGGTCGAGCTCGGCGAACACGGCGTGCGCGTCAACGGCATCAACCCCGACGGGGTCGTGCGCGGCTCCGGCATCTTCGCCTCCGGCTGGGGCGCCAACCGCGCCGCCACCTACGGCGTGAAGGAAGAGGACCTCGGCCAGTTCTACGCGAACCGCACCATCCTCAAGCGCGAGGTCGTGCCCGAGAACGTCGCCGACGCGGTGTTCGTGCTGACCGGCCCCGAGCTGAGCCGCACCACGGGCCTGCACATCCCGGTCGACTCCGGCGTCGCGGCCGCGTTCCTGCGATGACCGCCGCGGCCGGCGCCAGAGCGCGAGCGCGCCACCTTCCTGCGACCGCGGCTTCGGCCGACGCCGCACGCGCAGCGAAGTGCAGTGGTCGCACATGCGGGAGCCCGCGGTGACCGGCGGGGTCGTCGCAGCGGTCGACCTCGGCGCGACCAGCGGGCGCGTCATGCTCGGCTACGTCGGCGACGGGATGCTGCGCCTCGAGCAGGTCGCGCGGTTCCCGAACGGCCCCGTGCCGGGACCGGACGGCCTACACTGGGACTTCTCGGCGCTCTACCGACACATCGTCGATGGCCTCACCGAGGCGCTGCGGCGTGAGCCCGGCATCGCGAGCATCGGCATCGACTCGTGGGCCGTGGACTACGGTCTCGTCCACGGTGGCGAACTGCTCGGCGAACCGTTCCACTACCGCGACGAGCGCACCGCGCGGGGCGTCGGGTCGGTGCACGGCGAGGCGCCGTTCGCGGAGCTGTACCGCCGCAACGGCCTGCAGTTCCTGCCGTTCAACACCCTGTACCAGTACGCGGTCGAAGCGCGCCTCGCCGACGCCGACGTGGCGCTCCTCATCCCCGACCTCGTCGCGTTCCTGTTGACCGGCGCGCGGTTCGCGGAGCGGACGAACGCCTCCACGACCGGCCTGGTGGACGTCCGCACCGGCGACTGGGACCTGGAGCTCGCCGCACGACTCGGCATTCCGGCATCCGTGCTCCCGCCCCTCGTGGACCCGGGTGCGACACTGGGCACGCTGCACGGCGAGGCTCGCGAGCGCATCGGGGCCCCGCTCCAGGTGATCGCGGTCGGCTCGCACGACACGGCCTCAGCCGTCGTGGCCGTGCCTCTCAGCACCCCCGACGCCGCCTACATCTCCTGCGGCACGTGGGGCCTGGTGGGCGTGGAGCTCGACGAGCCCGTCGTGAGCGACGCAGCGCGCGAGGCGAACTTCACGAACGAGGGCGGCGTCGACGGGCGCGTCCGGTTCCTCCACAACGTGACGGGGCTGTGGCTGCTCAGCGAGGCCGTCCGCACGTGGGAGGCCGAAGACGGCGCGACGATCGATCTTCCGGCATTGCTGGATGCCGCAGCCGCCGTCACCGGTGACATCCCCCTGTTCGACGCCGACGATCCGCGCCTGTCGGCGCCGGGCGACATGCCGGCCCGCATCGCGGCCGTCCTCGACGAGGCGGGCGCAACAGTGCCCGCGACCCGGGAGGCGTTCGCGCGGACGATCGTGGAGAGCATCGCACAGGCGTTCGCCGACGCCGTCGCCACCGCCGGCCGGCTCACCGGCCGCGACATCGACGTCGTCCACATCGTGGGCGGCGGAGCCCTCAACCGGCTGCTCTGCCAGGCGACCGCCGACCGCTCGGGTCTCCCCGTGCTCGCGGGACCGGTCGAGGCGACCGCGCTCGGCAACGTCCTCGTGCAGGCACGCGCGCACGGCTGGTTCGGCCCCGATGCGACCCTGGAGGACCTGCGGCGCGTGGTCGCGGCATCCGTTTCTCCCGAGCGGTACGAGCCGCGCTCGTGACCGGCTATGGCGCGGCGTTCGACTGGGCGCGACGGCACGTCGAAGCCGGGCGTCTGCCGACGGCGGTGGTGGGCGTCGCGACGGCCGCCGGGGTCGCCGCGCTCGACGCGTTCGGGGCGACCGACGGCCGGACCGCCCGGGTCGACGACCCGTACTGGCTGTTCTCGATCACGAAGGTGCTGACGGGCCTGACCGCCGCCCGCGCGATCGAGCGCGGCCTGCTCACGACCGAGACACCGCTCGCCGCCGCCGTTCCCGAGTTCGCGAGCGGGCGCGAGGACGTGGTGCGCCTGCGCCACCTCGTGAGCCACACGTCCGGCATCCGCGAGCCGACGCTCGATCCCGCCGAGGGCCTTCGCGCCGCCTTGCGCGCGCCCGGCCGGGACTTCGCCGCGGGCACCGCCTCGCGGTACTCGACCGTGGCGTTCCAGGGCATCGCCGAACTGGTGCGGCACACCACAGGACAGGATTGGGATGCCGACGTCGCGGTGTGGGCTCCCGCGCTCGGCGCGAACGGGTTCACCTTGGATCCCGCCGTCGATCCGCATGCCGTGGTCGACGCCGAGCGCCTGGGGCTCGACATGCGCGGGTTCGCGAGCCACCGCAATCCCGGCGCCGGGATGATCGGCACGGCTGCCGACCTGCTCGCCCTCGGGACGGCTCTGCTGCGCATCGGCGAGGGCGAGGCCGGAGGCGTCGTGCAGCCGCCGACGCTTGCGATGATGCGTCGCCCTCTCACCGGCGACATCCCGCGGCTCGAGCCCTATCCCGCCGGGCGCGGGCAGGACTGGGGCCTCACGTTCAACCTGCGCACGCGCGCTCCCGGCCTCATCGACCGCGACGTGTTCGGCCACGCCGGCTGGGCGGGCACCGAGTTCTGGGTGCATCCGACCGCGGGTGTCGCCTACGTGCTGCTCACGAATGCGGCCGAGCGGCCCGGCGTCGATGTCGACGAGCTCGACAACGCGGTGGTGGCAGGCGTCTGACGGCGCCGGCGCGCGGCGTGATCCGACGCCGCGTGACGCGGGGTCACGGCGCGCGGCCGGACCGTGGCCGGGCGGATCCCGACCGCGTCACGCCGGCGGGGCGCCCGCGGAGGTGCGCACCTTCAGCTCGACGTCGAAGATCTCGCGCGCGGGCTCCGTGCGTCCTGCGAAGCGCTCGAGCAGCATCTGCACCGCCCGGGCACCCATCGCCTCGCCCGGCTGGTGCACCGTCGTGAGACCGAGGGCGGGGTGGGATGCCATCGGCACGTCGTCGTATCCGACGACGGCCAGCGGCACTCCGGCCTCCGCGGCGGCCCGCATCGCACCGAACGCGAGCTCGTCGTGGGCGGCGAACACAGCCGTCACCGGCGTGCCTGCTTCGAGCATGCGGCGCACCACGCCGTACGACGGGGTCTCACCCTCGTCGGTGCGCCACACCACGGCGTTCCCAGTCAGCCCCGCGGCCGCCATCGCCGCCTCGTACTCGTGCAGCCGCACGCCGTGCGGGAACGGCTCGTGCGCGCCGGATTCCTGAAGGGTCAGATGGGCGATGTGCTGATGCCCCAGCCCGAGCAGATGCCGCATCGCGGCCTTCGCCCCCGACGCATCGTCGCCCGCGACCACGTCGTAGCGGTCGGACGTGTCGTGCCGCCCGAACATGACGACGGGGACCGAGGCGGAGATGCGCTCCAGACCCGCCTCGTCGACCCGGGGCGACACGGCGATGACGCCGTCGACCTGGCGGTCCACGAGCGCCTCCAATGCGCGCAGACCCTCGCGCGAGCCGGCCTCGGCGGGCGCGATGATGAGCTGGTACGGCGTTCCCTCGAGAGCGCCGGTCGCCCCGCGTGCGATGCGGGCGAAGAAGTGGTTGGCGAGATCCGGAAGCTCGATGCCCAGCGTGTAGGTGCGTCCGCGCATGGCGCGGGCGGCGATCCGCGGGCGATAGTTCAGCTGCGTCATCGCGGCCGTGACGCGCTCGCGCATGGCGTCGCTCACGCCGTAGGCGTCGCGCAGCACCTTCGACACCGCCGCCCGCGACACGCCCGCCACCTGCGCGACGTCTTCGATGGTCGCCGCACGCGGCCGCTCGACACTCATGACACGAGGGTAGTGGCGGGCGGCGCGGCGACGCCGGATGAGGCGGCACGCGCCGTCACCACCTCACCCGGCGCCATGGGCTACTTGACCGTGAACGACGCCTCGGCGTCGGCGCTGACCGACCCGCCGACCGTCACCGTGTAGGTGCCGGGCGCGGTCGTCCATGCCGACGCCGTGGTGTCCCAGTACTCGAGCAGGTGCATGTCGGCGAGGTCATCGGCCGACAGGGTCACCTGCACGTTCCGGTGCTCGCCGGGCTCGAGCGTCACGCGCTCCCAGCCGATCAGGCGCTTCGAGGGCTCACCCGTGGCGTCGGGCAGGTCGAGGTAGACCTGTGCGACCTCGGTGCCGGTGACGTCGCCGGTGTTGGTCAGCTTGAAGCGCACACGGACCTCCTTGTCGCCGGTGGTCGACTTCGGCGTCACCGTCACCTTGTCGTAGGCGAACTCCGTGTAGCTCAGGCCGTGACCGAACTCGAACAGCGGCTCGATGCCTTCGGCCTCGTACCAGCGGTAGCCCACCTCCAGCCCCTCGCTGTAGTCGACCTGCCGGATGCCGGATGCGTCCAGCACCCCCGGATACCGCGCTTCGGAACCCGCCGTCGGCGTGTCGGCGAGTGAGACAGGGAACGTCATCGGCAGCTTGCCCGACGGGTTCGCATCGCCGTACACGAGCGCCGCGAGCGCGGGGCCGAACTGCTCTCCCGAGTGCCACGCGTGGAACACCGCGTCGACGTCGTCGATCCACGGCATCTCGACGGCGGAGCCCGCGTTGAGCACCGCCACGGTGGCGGGAGCGGATGCCGCGACCGCCTCGATCAGCTGATCGCCGTTGCCGTCCAGCCGGAGGTCGGGCAGATCCTGGCTCTCCCCCATCGTGTAGTGGCCGAACACGATAGCGACGTCGGCGGCGGATGCCACCGCCGCGGCCTGCGCCGCGTCGGCCCCGTTGTCGTACACGACGTCTCCACCGGCCTGCGTCACGCGCTCGGTGAGAGCGGTGAGCGGGTCGACGAGCGCGGTGCAGTTCAGCACGGGTCCGCCGGGACCGAACGGGAAGTCCCACCCGCAGCCGGTCTGCGCGCTGACGTCCCCGGTGGGGACGCTCGACGCCGTCTGCCCGATGACGGCGACGGTGAGATCGCCCTCGGCCAGAGGCAGCACGCCGTCGTTCTTGAGCAGCACCGTGCTCTGCTCGGCGATCTCGCGGGCGAGCGCCTTGTGCTCCGGCGTGGAGACGTTGGCGACGGGCGTCGTCGGCACCGGGTGGTCGAACAGGCCTCCCGCGATGTAGGAGCGCACCACGCGGAAGGCGGCTTCGTCGATCCGCTCCTGCGTGATCTCACCGGCGGCCAGCGCGGCGTCCAGACGCGCGGGGGTGAACCACCGCGGCCGGTTCAGCTCCTGATCGAGGCCCGCGTTCAGCGACGGAGCGGTCGAGTGCACCGACCCGAAGTCGCTCATCACGTAGCCCTCGAACGGATAGTCCTCGCGCAGGCTCGTCGTGAGGATCTCGTTCTCGCACGCCCAGGCGCCGTTGACCTGGTTGTACGAGCACATGAGGCTGCCGGGATCGCTCTTGCGCACCGCGATCTCGTACGGCAGGTCGTAGATCTGCTTGAACGTGCGCTCGTCCATGTTCGACGAGGAGGACTGCCGCGCGAGCTCCTGCTCGTTCGCCACGTAGTGCTTCAGGTTCGCGATCACCGGCTTGTCGGGGTTGCCGTCCTCCAGACCGCGCACATTCGCGGCCGCCATGAGACCCGAGAGCACCGGATCCTCGCCGAAGTACTCCGAGCCTCGGCCAGACAGCGGTGTGCGGCCCGATGCGATGCCCGGTCCCAGGACGACCGCGCTGCGCTTGTCGAACGACTCGCTGCCGTGCGCACTCGCCTTCTGCTCGCCGAGCTCGAGGTTCCAGGTCGCCGCGACCGCGATCGGCCCGGGCCACGCGGTCGTCCCTGCCGACTGATAGACGCCGTCGGGTCCGTTGGCGTAGACGACCACAGGCGTGCACGCGACCTGCGCGGGGTACACGACCGGTGCCTCGCCCGTGAACCCGGGGTTCCACGATGTGCGTGCGGGGTCGTTCGCCGGCTGCTCGACCAGCCAGCGATACTTCTGGTGCTGCGAGCTGGCGTCGAGCAGCGCCTGGGCGCGTTCGTCCGCGGTCTTCGAGGCATCCATCCACGGCACGGTGCTGCAGTCCACCGCGGCGGCCGGTGCGGCGACCGCGATCACCGTCCCCGTGCCGACCAATGTGGCGCCCAGCAGCACCGCGATCGCACGTCGACGCGCGCGCGCTCGGCGCGGCTGTCGGTCGTTCTCGGACAACGTCATCGTCGTTCCTCTCCGTCGAGGAGCGATCCGTAGACCGCTCTACATATGTAGACCGCTCTACGGTGACACGTGGCATCCGCGAACGTCAAGGTTCTCCTTCGTGATTCACCAGCGGATGCCGGAACGGCCGCGACGGGCCGATCCCGCCCGCCCGCCTGCCCGTGGCCATGTCAAGGCCCCGACGCGCAGCATCCTCCGGGGTTAGCGTGTCGGCATGGACGAACGGCGAAGCGAAGACGAGACGCCCCGCGACGACAGTGCGGCCGACGAGAGGCCGGTGAGCGGCGACGGGAACCCGGTCGGCGGAGACCAGACCACCGAAGACCAGCTGGAGGCCGACAACCCGGTCGAGGCGGACACTCTCGAAACTCTCGATCCCGACAACCCACCCGCCTGACCGAGCAACCCCGGCCGGCAGCACCGGGGAGACGAGCCGGGCCTACGCCTCGCGCGTGATCGTCACCTTGACGTGAAGGTTGCTCTTGAACGGGCCGGCGTAGACGCCGCGCAGCGGCGGCACGTCGCCGTAGTCGCGACCACGGCCGACGAGCACGTGCCGGTCGCCGATCTCGATGTTGTTCGTGGGATCGAAGCCCTGCCACTCCCCCGCGAACCACTCGATCCACGCGTGGGACTCGCCGGTCACCGCGACGCCGACATCCGCCGACGGCCGCGGGTGCAGGTAGCCCGACACGTAGCGCGCCGGGATGCCGACCTCGCGGAGCGCTCCGAGGGTGACGTGCGCGATGTCCTGGCAGACGCCCTTGCGCGCCTCCCACGCCTCGCTCGCGGTCGAGTGCACGCCGGTGATGCCGTGCATGTACTCGACGGCGTCGCCCACAGCGACCGAGATCGCGTGGGCGGCGCGGCCCGGGTGCTCGTGCTCCGCGGCGATGGCGCGGGCGAGCTCGGCCACCTCGGCGTGCGGGCGCGTGCGTGCGGTCTGCGACAGCTGCTCGACCGTCTCGATCGAGCGGGCGGACTCGCGGGCGAGGTCGTCCCATGTGAGGTCGATGTGCTCGAGCGGGCGCGGACGCACCTCGACCAGTGAGCGGGCGGTGATCGTCAGCGACGAGTGCGGGGACAGCACGTCGAACGCCGCGACCCGGGTGCCGAAGTAGTCGACGTACTGGTTGACCGATGTCGACGGCTCGATGTCGAGAGAGGAGTTCAGCACGAACTGGCTGTCGGTCGAGCCGGGCAGCATGCGGGCCTCGTTGTACGAGGCCGTCACGTCGCCCAGATAGGCGAACCCGGTCTGGTGCTCGATGCGCAGGCGCTTCATGAGATCTCTCCGATCCAGCTGGGCTCGGCCTGTGTCGGGAAGAACCGGCCTCGGATCGCCTCGGATGCCTCCCGCGTGACCTTCTGCACGCGGTCCATGTGCGTGGGCAGCTCGCCGAGGATCTCGGAGATCGGCCGGTACTCCAGGTCGTTGCGGATCTGCCCGAGGGCCCGCAGCACGGTGTTGGAATGCCCGACGCGGTCTGCGCGCGGATCGATGGCGCTCATGCACTCCTCGGCGCGCTGGATCGAGTAGATGATCGAGCGCGGGAAGAGCCGGTCCAGGAGCAGGAACTCGGCGGCGTTGCGCGCACTCGGCATGCCGCGATACGTGCGCAGGTAGGCCTCGTACGCGCCGCACGAGCGCAGGATGGTCGTCCACGACGGCCCCGAGGCCTCGGTGAGCGATCGCGTCGCCAGCAGCCGCGCCGTCATGTCGGTGCGCTCGATGCTGCGGCCGAGCGTGAAGAACTGCCACGCCTCGTCGCGGCTCGTCGAGGAGTCGACGATGCCGATGGCCAGCGCCGCGCGCTCGCGCACCCACTGGAAGAACTCGTGCACGCGATCGTTCTGCAGGCGCCGCGGCATCCGTGCACTCGTGGTGTTCAGCGTCTCCCACAGCTCCGTCGAGACGATCTCGCGCGCCCGGCGCGCGTTCTCGCGGGCGGCGGTCAGCGCGTAGGCGATGCTCGACGGGTTCATGCGGTCGACGGCGAGGCGTGCCAACACGTCCTCGCGGCGCACCAGGTCGATGCCGTCGGGAGGAACGGAGCCCATGACGCTGAGCAGCGAGCGGCACGCGATGTCCTCGTCGACCCACGGGTCCTCCAGCAGCAGCTGGAGGTGCACGTCGAGGATGCGCGCGGTGCCGTCGGACCGCTCGATGTAGCGCCCGATCCAGAACAGGCTCTCGGCGATACGGCTCAGCATGACGCACCGCCTTCGTTCTCACGCGACGCGTGTCTCGTGTCCGGCCGAGTCGGGCCCGCCGGAGCGGCGTCCCTGGCGGCCTGCTGCTGCTGCTGCTCCTGCTGCTCGCGGTTGCCGCGCACCGGATCCCGCGGGGAGTGGGCGGGCTCGCTCTGCGCGTCGTAGATGATCGGGATCGCAGCGGTGACGGTCGCCTGATCGGCGACGAGCTCCGGCACCTTGCCGGGGCCGTACTCGCCGCCGGTGGGCGCGGAGCCGCCGACGATCCAGGTGTCCTTCGAGCCGCCGCCCTGGCTGGAGTTGACCACGAGCTGACCCTCGGGCAGCGCGACCCGTGTGAGCCCGCCCGGGAGCACCCAGACGTCCTCACCGTCGTTGACCGCGAACGGCCGCAGGTCGGCGTGGCGTGGGCGCATGCCGTCCTCGACGAGCGTGGGGATCGTCGACAGCATGACGACGGGCTGCGCGATCCACCCGCGCGGGTCGGCGAGCAGCCGCTGGCGGAGCTTCTCGAGCTCGGCGGGCGAGGCATCCGGTCCGACGACCAGGCCCTTGCCGCCCGAGCCGTCGACCGGCTTCACCACGAGCTCGTCGAGGCGGTCGAGCACCTCTTCGAGGGCGTTCGGGTCTTCGAGCCGCCAGGTGTCGACGTTCTTGAGGATCGGCTCCTCCGCCAGGTAGTAGCGGATGAGGTCGGGAACATAGGTGTACAGCAGCTTGTCGTCGGCGACACCGTTTCCCACCGCGTTCGCGATGGTGACGTTGCCCAGCCGCGCCGCGAGCATGAGCCCGGGCGCACCGAGCATCGAGTCGGCGCGGAACTGCAGCGGATCGAGGAAGTCGTCGTCGACGCGACGGTAGATCACGTCGACGCGCTTGGGGCCGCGGGTGGTGCGCATGAAGACCTTGCCGCCGATGCACAGGAGGTCCCGGCCCTCGACGAGCTCGACGCCCATGAGCCGCGCGAGCAGCGTGTGCTCGAAGTAGGCGGAGTTGTAGACGCCGGGGGTGAGCACGACGACGTTGGGGTCCTCGATGCCTGCCGGCGCCGAGGCGCGCAGCGCCGCGAGCAGCTTGTTCGGGTAGTCGCCGACCGGGCGCACCCGCATCGAGACGAAGAGCTCGGGGAGGGTCTGCGCCATGACGCGCCGGTTCGAGATGACGTAGCTGACACCCGACGGCACGCGCACGTTGTCTTCGAGCACGCGCATCTCGCCGTGCTCGTCGCGGATGAGGTCGATGCCCGACACCTGGATGCGCACGCCGTTGGCGGAGTGGATGCCGGCGGCCTGGCGGTAGAAGTACTGCGAGCTCGCGATCAGCCCGGCGGGCAGCACCTCGTCCCGCACGCAGTACTGGTGCCCGTAGGCGTCGTCGAGGAACGCCTCGAGCGCGCGCACGCGCTGCTTCACGCCGGCCTCGATGCGCGACCACTCGTCGAAGGTGATCACGCGGGGCACGGCATCCAGCGGGAACGGACGCTCCTCCCCCGCGAAGTCGAACGTCACGCCCTGAGCGAGATACGAGCTCGCGAGGGAGTCGGTGCGCCCGCGCAGCTCTTCCTGAGTCATCTGCGCGAGCGCCTGGTACAGCTCTCGATAGGCCTCGCGGGACTCGGCCGGCGCACCCGGATGAGCCGGGTTTCCGAACATCTCGTCGAACGCGGGAACCCCCGAGGGCGTCTTGCGCGGCGCCAGCGTGGAGCCGTAGCCGTCGAACAGATCACCCATCCGGACAGCCTAATGCGGGCCGTGTTGCCGCGGTGTTTCGACGGATGCGGGCGGCACCGCGAGCGCGAGGAGCGGCGGCGGACGACCCGCGCCGGACCGGCGCTCATCCCGCTCGCCGCGTGCGGGGCCACGCCGGGACCGATGCACCGTAAGAACCCCGTAATCCCCGGCGGCGCCCCTGGGACGCCCGGGAACCATACGCTGGCACCATGGCTGCGACCCGATCGGCCGGACGTGCCCCGGCCCCGCTGACGTGGGTCGCAGGCGTGGCCGCCGTGCTGCTCGCGGCGGGACTCGGCGAGCTGGTGGCCATAGTCGTCAGCCCCTCGTCCAGCCCGGTGGCGGCGATCGGCTCCGCCCTCATCGACGTCGCACCGCCGTGGGCGAAAGACACCGCGATCGCGCTGTTCGGCACCGCCGACAAGATCGCCCTCATCGTCGGCATCGCCCTGGCGATGCTGGTGCTCGCCGCGCTCGCAGGCTGGCTCCAGGCCCGCCGCCCGCCGTGGGGCGTCGTCGTGATCGCCGCCTTCGGCATCACCGGAGCGGTCGTCGCGGCGACGCGACCCGGCGCCGGCGCACTCGCCTGGCTGCCGGCACTCGTCGCAGGTGCGGTGGGCGCCGTCGCGCTCTGGCTGCTGGTCCGGCTGCTCCAGCCGGCAGCGGCCGCACCGGAACCCGCCGGCTCCGCACGAGACGAGCCCGCGAATCCCGTCGCCGGTCCCGCCGCCGAGGTGCCCGCAGGCCCCCCTGCACCGGCCGAACCGGCAGCGCCCGTCGCCGCTTCCGCCGCCGACGTGCCCGCAGGACCCGCACCGGCAAGACCCGTCGCCGCTCCCGCCGCCGACATGCCCGCCGCCTCGCCGCCCAGCCGTCGCGCGTTCTTCGCGTGGGCGGGCGCGGCCGCGGCGGCCGGCATCCTCGCGACGGTTGTCGGCGTGCGCGGCGCGACGTCCGCGACGATCGCCGCGGTCCGGCGGGCGGTGAGGCTCCCGCAGCCGGCGGTCGCGGCATCCGCCGTCCCCGCGGGCGCGGAGCTCGACATCGCCGGCCTCGCCGACGTCGTCACCCCGAACGACCGGTTCTATCGCATCGACACCGCCCTCATCGTGCCCGAGGTCGACCCCGCGGACTGGCGCCTGCGCGTGCACGGCATGGTGGCGAACGAGTTCGAGCTCACATGGGACGAGCTGCTGGCCCTGCCGCTCGAGGAGTCGTGGACCACGCTCACGTGCGTCTCGAACGAGGTCGGCGGCACCCTGATCGGCAACGCGCGGTGGCTGGGCTACCCGCTCCGCGAGCTGCTCGCGCGGGCCCGCCCCGCCGCGGATGCCGACATGGTGCTGTCACGATCGATCGACGGGTTCACCGCATCCACCCCCCTCGAGGCCGTCACCGACGAACGCAACGCGATCCTCGCCGTCGGCATGAACGGCGCCCCGCTGCCGACGGAGCACGGCTTCCCGGTGCGCATGGTGGTGCCGGGACTGTACGGCTACGTCTCGGCGACGAAGTGGGTCGTCGATCTCGAGGTCACGAGGTTCGACCGGGCGACCGCCTACTGGACGACGCGGGGGTGGTCGGAGCGGGGCCCGATCAAGCTGCAGTCGCGCATCGACGTGCCGCGCAAGGGCCAGGGCCTGAAGTCGGGCGAGGTGGTCGTCGCGGGCGTGGCGTGGCAGCAGCAGGTGGGCATAGAGGGCGTCGAGGTGCGCATCGACGAGGGCGAGTGGACACCGGCGACCCTCGCGACGGCCATCTCGGACGACACGTGGGTGCAGTGGAGCTTCCCCTGGACCGCGACCACGGGCGATCACGTCATCCAATGCCGCGCGACGAGCAAGGCCGGAGAGGTGCAGACCGAGAGCACCGCGCCGCCCGCCCCGGACGGAGCGACCGGCTGGCACTGGCGAACGGTGTCGGTCTTCGACTGACGGCCCGAGGTGCCGAGCCGGTTCAGGCCGCGAGCACCACGCGCAGCTGCTCGACGGCCCAGTCCAGCTCTGTACCGCGGATGACGAGCGGCGGCGCGATCCGGATGGTCTGGCCGTGCGTGTCCTTGACGAGCACTCCGCGGCCGATGAGGCGTTCGGCGATCTCGCGGCCGGTGCCGACGGCGGGGTCGATGTCGACGCCCGCCCAAAGACCCGCGACGCGGACCTCGGTCACGCCATGACCGATGAGATCCTGCAGCTTGGACTCGAGGTGCTCGCCCAGCAGCTTGGCGCGACGCTGGAACTCGCCGGTCTGCAGCATCTCGACGACACGGAGGCCGACCGCCGCGGCGAGCGGGTTCCCGCCGAAGGTGGAGCCGTGCTCACCCGGGTGGATCACGCCGAGGACATCGCGATCGGCGGCGACCGCCGAGACGGGAAGGATGCCGCCGCCCAGCGCCTTGCCCAGCAGGTACACGTCGGGCACGACGCCCTCGCGGTCGCACGCGAACGTCTCGCCCACACGGCCGAGGCCCGACTGGATCTCGTCTGCGATGAGCAGCACGCCGCGGCGCGTGCAGATCTCGCGCACCGCCCGGAGGTATCCCTCGGGGGGCACCACCACGCCGGCCTCGCCCTGGATCGGCTCGATGAGCACGGCGACCGTGTCGGCGGTGATCGCCGCGTCGATGACGGCGGCGTCGCCGAACGGCACCGACACGAAGCCCGGCGTGAACGGTCCGAAGTCGGCCCGCGCCTGCGGGTCGTCGCTGAAGCCCACGATCGTGGTCGTGCGGCCGTGGAAGTTGCCGTGGGCGACGACGATGCGCGCAGCGTCCGGTGCCACGCCCTTGACGCGGTAGCCCCACGCACGTGCGACCTTGATGCCGGTCTCGACCGCTTCCGCGCCCGTGTTCATGGGCAGCACGAGCTCCTTGCCGCAGAGCGCCGCGAGGGCGGCCGCGAACGGGCCGAGGCGATCGTTGTGGTAGGCGCGGCTGGTGAGGGTGAGGCGGTTCAGCTGCTCCTGCGCCGCGGCGAGGAGCGCCGGGTGCCCATGCCCGAAGTTGAGGGCCGAGTAGGCGGACAGCAGGTCGAGGTAGCGCTTGCCCTCGACGTCCGTCACCCACGCGCCCTCACCCCTGGAGATGACCACGGGCAGCGGGTGGTAGTTGTGCGCGACGTGCTCCTCTTCGGCGGCGATGATCTGGCTCATCGCCGCGTCGACCGAGGGGGAAGTGGCGGTCATGGTGCTCCTCTTTCCCGCCGTCAGCGCCGCAGCTCGAGCGTGCAGCACTTGATGCCGCCGCCGCCGAGCAGCAGCTCGGACAGGTCGACGAGCACCGGGTTGTAGCCGCGCTCGCGCAGCTGCGCCTCGAAGCCCTTCGCGCGCGGCGAGATGATGACGTTGAGGCCGTCGCTGGCCGAGTTGAGGCCGAACACCGCGCCGTCGGCGTCGGCGACGCGGATCGCGTCGGGGTAGCGCTCGGCGAGGATCGCCTGGCTGCGCTCATCGAACGCGTGCTCGAGGTAGGCGATGTTGGCCTTCTCGACGCCGCCCGGACCCTCCACCGGGTCGAGCACCGAGATGGCGGTGTCGAGGTGGTAGAACCGCGGGTCGACGAGGTTGAGGCTGACGACCTCCTTGCCGAACACGTCGGCGAGCTCGCGGTGGCTGTCGCCCGTCGAGCGGAAGCCGGTGCCGGCGAGGATCGTCTCGCCGACCAGCAGGAAGTCGCCTTCCCCCTCGTTGACCTCGACGGGCTCGGCGACCTCGAAGCCGTTGGCGCGGAACCAGTCCATGAAGGCCGGGCCCTCGGGCACGCGCTCCTGGAACCGGAACTTCGCGCCGTAGGCGACGTTGTCGATGACGAAGCCGCCGTTGGCCGTGTAGACCATGTCGGGCAGACCCTGGATGGGGTCGATGAGGTGCACCTCGTGACCGAGTGCGACATAGGTGTCGTACAGCGCCTGCCACTGGCGGACGGCGAGGGCCGTGTCGGTCGGGTTCGCCGGTTCCATCCACGGGTTGATCCGGTAGCTGACGGTGAAGTGCTCGGGGCGGCACATCAGGTAGCGGCGCACCTGCTGGATGCGGCCTTCGGCGACGGCGGTCTCGGTCGCACCTTCGGTCGCCGAGCTGGTCGAGGTGGCGGGCGCGGTGTTCTGCGTGGACATCTTGCTCCTGTACGAGGGGCGGCGGACGCTGTCCAGGGGCCCGGCGGAGCTGGAGAAGCCGGCAACCGGGCACGCCGCGACCATTCTCTCACGAACGTTGTGCGTGCCCTGGGAGCGTCAGGCCGCCGTCACGACCACCTTGCCCACCGTGTGCCCGGCGGCGACGTGGGCGAGCGCAGCGGGCGCGGCGCCGAACGGGAACGTCCGCTCGACGACGGGGCGCAGCGACCCTGCCGCGGCGAGCGCGACGAGTTCGGCGAGCACCCGGGGCTTCGCGGTGGCCGCGAGCGGTCGGAGCGGGCGTCGGGAGCCGATCGAGCGCAGGGAGGCGCCCAGGATGCGCCCTATCGGTCCCAGCAGGCGACCGCCCTCGCCCGACACGAGCACGACCCGACCGCCGTCGCGCACGAGGCGCTGCAGTGCGCGCAAGGGCGCGGTGCCGGCGATATCGACGACCACGTCGAACGTGCCGGCCTGCAGCTCGGTCGCACCCGGCTGCACGCGGCGGTAGTCGAAGGTGCGCGTCGCGCCGAGCCCTTCGACGAGGGCACGATTCTGCTCGCCGCACAGCGCCCACACTTCGGCGCCGCGGAGCGCGGCGAGCTGCACGGCGAATGTGCCGACCCCTCCGGAGGCTCCGATCACGAGCACGCGATGACCGGATGCCGCACCGCCCCGCTCGAGCGCCTGCCACGCGGTCCCGCCTGCGATCGGGAGTGCCGCCGCGACGACGGCGTCGAGAGCGGGTGGGCGGGGCACCAGCCGGGCGGCGGGTGCGAGCGCGTAACGTGCGAGCCCGCCGCCGCCCGGGAGCTCGCCCACGACCTCATCGCCCACGGCCACGTGCGTCACGCCGTCGCCGATGGCGATCACGGTGGCCGCGGCATCCATCCCCCGCACGGGCTGGCGCGGCCGGCGCAGGCCGAACGCCAGACGCACGAGAAGCGGCTCGCCGCGCATCACGCGGATGTCGCCGTTGTTGAGGCCGGTGGCGCGAAGCCTCAACAGGGCCTCACCGCGTCCGGGTGCGGGGACGTCGACCATCTCCCTGGCGATGGACTCGGCGTCACCGTAGCGGCGCTGGGTCCAGGCGGGCATCGTGCCGGTGCGCAGCGTCGAGGGACGGAGATCGGACATGTCATTCCTCCGGGTAGTCGAAGAGGTCGTCGAGTCCCACACCGAAGGCGCGGGAGAGCTGGAAGGCCAGCTCGAGCGTGGGCGAGTACCTGCCCTGCTCGATGGCGATGAGGGTCTGCCGCGTGACTCCGACGCGACGGGCGAGCTCGGCCTGCGTGATCCCTGCCGCCTCGCGCACCGCGCGGATGGAGTTGGTCACCTTGGTGGGCTTGACCATCAGACGAGCCCCCGGCGGTAGGCGATGACGCTCGCGATGCCGCCGATGATCGACGACGCGGCGAAGCCGAAGAACATGCAGTTCGCGATCCAGAACCAGTCCGCCTGGAAGGCGCACAGCACGATGACGCCGAGACCGGCGATGACCGTGAACGCCTGCCCCACGCGCCCGCTCATGGCGCTGATGTCGCGGTCCCGCTGGTCGCTCGTGCCGACGCCGTCGGGGTCGCGCATTCCGGCGAGGATCCCCCACACGATGCTGATGACGATCGCGGCGACGATGCTGCCGCCGATCGTCCAGAGCATCAGCGGCACCCAGTCGACATCCGTCAACGGCCCGCCGCCCGCCTGCTGCAGGACCAGAATCACGTAGACGGAGACCCCGACCACGCTCGCGATGAGGCTCGCCCAGATGTTGCGCTCTTCGTAGACCATGAGATGCTCCGCCGATGTGTAAAGGATTCTTGACACCGACGTTAGGTGTGGGCCGCCGAAGTGTCAAGAATTTTTTACAAAGCCGCGAGCGCGGTGCCCCTCATACGCACGCACCGCCGCCTCCCGTGCGGGAGACGGCGGTGCGTCGGCTCGACTCGATCCGTCAGCCGTCCGTGCTCTGGAACAGCCGAGGGGCGAAGTCGATGAGGTTCTTCTGCCAGACGTCCCACCCGTGAGGGCCGACCGTCACGCCGTTGAACTCGTACTCGATGCCCAGCTGATCCAGCACCGGAAGGGAGCTCATCACCGACCCGTAGGTGAAGTCGGTGATGTCGCCGGTGTAGATGCGATACAGCTCGGTTCCTGCGTTGATGGCCTCGACGTCGACGCCTGCCGTCCCGCCGAAGCCCGCGGCGAAGGTCCCGATCCAGGCGAATTCACCGGGATGCGCCTTGAGCACCGACACCGTTCGCGCCCCGCCGGCCGACAGCCCGGCCAGCGCCCGATCGGCGGGATCGCTGCTGATGTTGTAGTGCTCCTCCGTCGCAGGCACCACGTTCTCGAGCAGCTCCCGCGGGTAGTCGCCGACGTTGCCGTTGGGCATCACGACGACCATCGGCTCGATGGCGCCGTCCAGCGACAGGTTGTCGAGGATCTGGCGCGCACGTCCGACCTCCACCCAGTCGGTCCAGCTCTGACCGCCGCCGTGGTTGAGCACGAACAGCGGATAGGGCTCGGCGCGGTCGGGGTCATACCCCGGCGGGGTCCACACGTAGGCATTGCGCTGCTGGCCGGCCACGGTGCTCTGGTAGCTCATGACCTCCAGGCCCCCGCCTTGGCCCTCGGGAACGTCGGCAAGCAGGCGCGAGCCCCCTCCCGGGACGAGGAAGGTGCTCCACGCCGGCTCCGATGTCACCTTCGTCGGGTTGGACGTGTCCTTGACGGACTGTCGATCGACGATGAGCCGGTAGTGGTAGAACTTCTCCTCGAGCGGGCCGACCGTCGCCCTCCAGCGGTCACCGACCTTGTTCATCTCCACGCGGAGCCAGCTGCCGCCGGGCGCCCAGTTGGCCCAGACCGAGACATACTCGGCATCGGCGAAGTCGGCCGTCGTCTCGAACGTCACGAAGTCGTCATCGGTCAGCCACGGCGTGGGCGTCGTGCCTGCGGCGGGCGGCTCGAAGCGCTCGGTGAGCGCCGTGTGTCCCTCGCTCATGGCGGGGTCGGACGCCGTACCCGTGAACAGCCGCGGCGCGAAGTCGATGAGATTCTCCTGCCAGGCGTTCCAGTTGTGGCCGGCATCGGGATTCACGCCGTCGAACTGGTAGTTCAGACCGATCGCGTCGAACTTCTGGAACGAGTCGTAGACGTCGTTGTACGCGATGTCGGTCTTGTTGCCGACATAGACGCGGAACAGCTCGGTGCGGTCGTTCATCCTGTCGACGGGGATGGCGTCGAGGTCGCCGAAGCGTCCGGCTCCGAACGTGCCGATCGCGTCGAACTCGCCGGGGTGCTCGCTGAACACCTCGAACGCCTGGCCACCGCCCATCGAGAGGCCCGCCAGCGCCCGATGGTTCTTGGAGGGCGAGACGTTGTAGGTGCGCTCGACGGCGGGCACGATGTTCTCGAGCAGCTCGGCCGAGAAGTCGTCGACGTTGCCGTTGCCCATCACCACCAGCATGTCCTCGAGCTGTCCGGCCAGCCACAGGTTGTCGAGGATCTGCTCGGCGCGACCCACCTCCACCCAGTCGCGGTAGCTCTGGCCGCCACCGTGCTGGAGGTACAGCACCGGCAGCTTCTTTCCCTTGGGCTGGTAGGTCGGCGGAACCCAGACGAGTGCCTCACGCTGCTCACCCGCGACGGAACTGGCGTAGGACAGCGTCTGAATGACCCCCGCCGGTTCCGGCGCATCCGCCAGCAGCGCCGCCGACTCGCCGGGGATGAAGAACGTGCTCCATTCCGGCTCGGATGCGACGCTCGTCGGGTTGCTCGTGTCCTTCAGGACTTTGATGTCGTCTCCCGTGACCTGGTAGTAGTACAGACCGGGCTCGAAGGGCCCGTACGTCGCGGTCCAGTTGGCACCGCTGCGCTGCAGTCCGATCTGCGCCCAGTTGTGCGAGGGGCCGAAGTTGCCCTCGACGACCACCTGCGACACCGGCCCGACGGCGGCTTCGACGGCGGCGTTCGGCACGGCGATCCGCAGATAGCCGCCCTCCTGCTGCGCGATCCACGGCTCGGCCGCACTCGCGGGCGCGGCAGCAATCAGGCCGGTGAGCGCCAGGACTGCAGCAGTCACGACGGCAACGGCCCGTCTCGCTCTCCCGAACCGGCCGGAGCGCCGGTCCTCGGATGTGATCTCCATCGATTCCTCATCTCGTGTGACTCGACCGACACCGGGAGCACGCGGGCCCCGGGGCCGACTGGCTGAGACGGGCGGACACGCAGCAGAGCATGTCTTTACAACGTAGTAACTCCCGTCCGCGTTCACTCTTACAGAGCCACTCGCATCGGGTCAAGAGAAAAATACAACGTCGTAAAGATTGGCTTTACAACGTCGTAAACCGGCTGTAGCCTGGCCCCCGCCGAGCAGCCTTGCCGGCACTCACAACCATTCGAGGAGGAACGGTGGAGAGTATCGCGCAACAGCGCAGAGATGACGCGGGGGTTCGGCACGAGGTCGGAGAGGACCGGCGCTTCGGCAGGCATCGCCTGAAGGCACTGGCCGTCGCAGTGCTCGCCTCCGCCCTGGTGCTCACCATGTCGCCGGGGGCGGCGCAGGCCGACGATGGGGATCCGACGCCCGGTCCGACGATCATCGCGGACCCGGATTCACCCACCGGCTACACGGGCCACTTCGTGTACTACGACCCGGAGGCGACCAGCGTCCGCTTCGTCGCCGACATCCTGCTGCGCAACTGGGCCGACCCGACGGATACGAAGGTGTACCAGCCGTCCGAGTACAAGCCCGGCCTCATGCGAGGGGGCGGCGGGTACGACGTCGAGATGACCGACGCCGGCAACGGGTACTGGGTGACCGACGTTCCGCTCGCGGCGGGCGCGAACCAGTACTGGTTCTACGTGGACGACAACACGAGCCTGTGGGTGGCCGACCCGGCGAACTCGCCGATCTTCGCGCCCGACGGACTGACGGGCACAGCGCGACGCGCGTTCAACAAGGTGTTCGTCCCCTACGACGCCGAGAAGCAGAACTTCGCGCCTCTGGCCGCCCGCCAGATCGAGCTCGAGCGGGCCGACTCGCCCAAGGGCACGTGGAGCTACGTCCCGTTCGAGGTCAACGGCACGACCCGCACGATCGGGGTCTACCTTCCGCCGGGCTACGACGCCGAGCGCGCGGAGCCGTACAAGACGATCTACATGCAGCACGGCAGCGGCCAGGACCAGTCCGACTGGATGAACATGGGTGACGTGCCGGTCATCATGGACAACCTGATCCAGGACGGGACCACCGAGCCCGCGGTCGTGGTCACGACGAACACGAACTACCTCGGCGCCTCCAGCCAGGGCTATCCCAACCTGCGGAACGTCGTGATCCCGTTCGTCGAGTCGAACTACAACGTTTCCACGGACGCGATCGACCGTGCCTTCGCGGGGCTGTCGGCGGGTTCGGGCGTCACGCAGAGCCTGATCAACTTCGATGCTGACGCGTTCGGCTACTACGGGCCCTGGAGTGGCGGCGCGAGCGTCCGCACCACCACGCCGAACCTGGCAGCGCCGTACATCCTCTACGGCGGCGGTCGCTGGGACTTCGGTCTGCCCAACGCGAACACGGTGGCGGCGCTCGACAACGTCGGGTTCGTCGAGAACGTCGTCGTCGCTGGTGCCCACGACTTCAACACGTGGAACCAGATGTTCACGACGTTCGCGCGCGACTACCTGTGGCACCCCGAGGCCTTCATCAAGGACGAGATCGACACGCTCAAGGCAAGCGTCGCCGGAACGGACCTGAACAAAGGCAACCAGAACGCCCTGACGGTCAAGCTCGACCAGGCTCTGAACCTCGTCGCGAAGGGCGACAGCGTCGGCGCCCTCGAGGTGCTCAACGGCTTCGTGGCCCAGGTGACCGAGCTCACCGCTGCCGGCAAGCTGACGACGGAGCAGTCGGCGGCGCTGCTTCCGGTCGCCCAGAAGATCCTCTTCAACGTGGGCTACTGGGTGCAGTGATCCGCTGCTGAGGCGAAAGGGGTGCCGGCGGGCTCTGGTCCGCCGGCACCCCTTCGCGCACGGAGGCAGCGTGGCTGCCGGCATCCCCTCCGTGCGCAGCCTGTCGGCCTGCGGCTCTGTCGCGCGGGCGCGCTGAGGAGCGCTAGCGAGCGGGCGCTGCCGTCGAATCGCGTACGACGAGACTGGTGGCCAGCTCGACCCGGGTGACTTCCGGCCGCGGCTCGTCGAGCAGCTGCAGGAGCAGCTTCGTCGCCTGCTCGGCCATCTCGCGCAGGGGCTGGTGAACGGTCGTCAGCCGCGGGCTCGCCAACTCGGCGATCGCGAGGTCGTCGTAGCCCACGACGGACAGCTCGCCCGGCACCGCGATCCCCCGCGCCTGTGCCGCGTACAGCACCCCGAGCGCCTGCAGATCGTTGCCCGCGAAGATGGCGGTCGGCGGATCGGCGAGACTCAGCAGCTCCGACGCATGCCTCTCGCCCCCCTCTCGCTGGAAGTCGCCGTAGCGGATCCATTCCGGCTCGATGGCCACACCGGCCGAGGTCATCGCCGCGCGGTAGCCATCGAGCCGCGCGAGGGAGCTCATGACCTCCTCGGGACCGGTGATCGCCGCGATCCGGCGATGGCCGAGCTCCAGCAGATGCCTCGTCGCGGCGAGCCCGCCGGACCAGTTCGCCGAGCCGACGGAGGGGATGCCGGGTGCCGGGTCCCCCGCCGGATCGATGATGACGAACGGAATGCCGCGGGCCTTCAGCGTGGCGCGACCCTGCGGAGGGACGTCGGCGAACAGCAGGATGATCCCGGTCGGACCCCGTCGCACGACGGCATCGAGCCACTCCGGCCCGGGCGTGCGCCGGTCGCCGCTGACGGACAGCGAGATCGCCAGGCCCACCTCGGCGGCGCTCTCGCGAACGCCCTCGATGACGGCGAGCGCCCAGTCGCCGTCGAGTTCGTGGAGCACTACCTCGATGTACTCGCGCCGCTCCTTGCTCTTGCGCCGCCGGTAGCCGCTCATGCGCAGCTGCTCCTCGACGAGGGCTCGCGTCGCCGACGACACGTCGGCCGCACCGTTGAGCACTTTCGAGATGGTCGTCAGCGACACTCCGGTCTGCGCGGCGATCTCCTTGAGGGTCACCCGCTGGGTCCGCGCCATCACACCACCTGGACTAGCGCGCCGCGCGCCGGAGGATCGTCGCCAGCCCTTCGCGGACCCGGCAGTGGGCGAACGAGAAGGCGTCGGCCAGCTGCTCCGCCTCGTCGGGCGCGACGCCCTCGAACGCCCGCGCGAACTCGTCCACCATCGCCTCGGCGAGCATCACATGCCGCACGTGTCCGTGGATCCACCGGCGCGCGCCCCACGGGTAGGGCTGGAAATCCGGGAACTCCGTCTCGAAGAGCCGCTCGATCGGTTCCAGGATGCCGCGGACTCCGGCATCCGTCGATCCCCAGGAGTCCACCCCCAGACGGGCCTTCTTCTCGAGCACGGGCGCGATGCGGCGGAGGTAGGCCGACTCGGGGTCGACGGTCACGACTCCCTGCAGCCCGATGTCCTTGTAGGTCCACAGCGCCCAGCTCGCGTCGTACCGCTCGAAGATCTCGAGCTGGTCCTCGAGCAGGCGGTAGCGCTGCTCGTCCCGCGCGGGGTCACCGGTGTAGACCGGACCGAACTCACCCACCCAGATCGGCGTGCCCGTCTCGCGCATGTACTCAGTCCGCTGCAGGAAGGTCTCCTCGACGCGTGCCCGGTCGACGAACTGGCCGCGAGAGACCCCGGGGTAGGGGCCGCCGTCGACGAACCCCGGCAGCGCGTAGTCGTGCGCGGTGTAGACGCAGTTCGGCAGCGGATCGCCCAACTGGTCGAACTGGGTCGAGTAGCGGTTGCCGTCGAGGAAGAGGATGTGGTCGGGATCCACCGCCCGGATTGCCGCCTCGAGTCGGCGATAGAACGGACCGATGGCGGACCCGTGCGCGTCGGCCGGTTCGTTCACGGGGTTGTAGCCGGCAACCCACGGGTTGCCTCGGTAGTGCTCCGCGATCGTCTCCCACAGATGGACGACGCGATCCTGAAACTGCCGCTGGCCCCAGAAGTTCGCCCACTGGGTGGGGTTGTCACTGTGCCAGTGCTGGTTCTGCGCACCCGGCAGCGCATGAAGGTCGAGGATCGTGTAGATCCCGTGGCCGGCGCACGCCTGGACCACCTGATCGAGCAGCCGGAAGCCCTCCTCGCGGATGACGAACGGCTCGTCGTCGCTCTCGAAGTGGCGGTAGTTGAAAGGGATCCTCAGCGAGTTGAGTCCGAGCGACTGCAGGAACGCCGCGTCCTCAGCGGTGAAGAAGCCCGCCAGGAAGCGAGCGAAGAAGCGCTCGTACCCCTCGTCGCCGAGGACGCGCCGAAGGGCGCGCCGCTGCTGCGACTCGGCACCGGCGTAGCCGGTGATGAAGTTCTCCATGTTCATCCAGCCGCCGAGCCCGAACCCCCTGAGGGTCACCGGCCCGTCGTCGGCCACGATGCGGGTCCCGTCGACACGGAGCATGCCGTGCGGCGTCATCGTCTCTCCTCCTCTGTGTGCACGTGCGAGACGGATCGGTCGGCTGCGCTCAGTCGAGCGTCAGAACCGTCCACGAGACAGGCGGCAGCGTGATGCTGACCGTGCCCTCGCCGACACTCACCGAGGTGTTCTCCCGCGGGGAGACGCGCTCGGGATCCTCCAGCGTGTTCGCCGCGTGGATGTCGCCGTCGAAGAGCGATGTCGCGCGGGCGGCGCCGACGGAGCCCACGGCACGGGTGTCGATGTCGAGCGTTACCTCCTCCGTCAGGCTGCGGTTCACGGCGAAGACCGTCGTGCCGCCGCCGGCCTCGTCGTACGTCGCGACGGCGTCGACGAGCGGCACCTCGCCGTAGAGCCGGGTGCCGTAGGTCGGGCTGTCGAGCTTGAGCTCGAGCGCGACGTCGCGGGCCAGCCTCGAAGTGAGCGAGAACGGGTGGAACGTGGTCTGCCGCCACGCGGGGCCGCCCGGCTCGGTCATGATCGGCGCGATCACGTTCACGAGCTGCGCCAGGCTGGCGGCGGTCACCCGGTCGGCGTGGCGGATCAGCGAGATCATGAGGCTGCCCAGCACGACGGCATCGAGCACGGAGTACGAATCCTCCAGCAGCCGCGGCGCGACCGGCCACTCCGCCACGTCGGTGATCTTGTCGACCTCGTTGTAGCGGGACTGGTACCAGACGTTCCACTCGTCGAAGGAGATGTTGATGGTCTTGTCGCTGCGACGGGTGGCCTTCACGTGGTCGGCGGTGGCGACGACGGCCTCGATGAACCGGTCCATGTTGACGCCGGAGGCGAGGAAGCTGCCGTAGTCGTCACCCTTGGGCTCGTAATAGGCGTGGCACGAGATGAAGTCGACGTCGTCGTAGGTGTGCTCGAGGACCACGCGCTCCCAGTCGCCGAACGTCGGCATCTGCGCGCTCGAGCTGCCGCAGACGACGAGCTCGAGATCGGGATCGATCTGCCGCATCGCGCTCGCGGTCTTAGCCGCGAGCCGGCCGTACTCCTCGGCGGTGCTGTGCCCGAGCTGCCACGGGCCGTCCATCTCGTTGCCCAGGCACCACATCCGGATGCCGTGCGGTTCAGGGTGGCCGTTGGCGACGCGTCGCTGCGCCCAATGCGTGCCCGAGCGCAGGTTCGCGTACTCGAGGACGTCGAGGGCCTCGAGCACGCCCCGCGTTCCCAGGTTGACGGCGTACATCAGCTCGCTGTCGACCTTCTTCAGCCACCCCGCGAACTCGTCGAGGCCGATCTCGTTACTCTCGGTCGAGTGCCAGGCCAGGTCGAGCCGTGGCGGTCGCTCGTCGCGCGGCCCGACACCGTCCTCCCAGCGATAGCCCGACACGAAGTTGCCGCCCGGGTATCGGATCGTCGAGACGCCGAGCTCGCGCACGAGCTCGATGACGTCGGTGCGGAAGCCTTCCTCGTCGGCTTTCTC
Source organism: Microbacterium psychrotolerans (assembly GCF_031085295.1). Classification (GTDB taxonomy): domain Bacteria; phylum Actinomycetota; class Actinomycetes; order Actinomycetales; family Microbacteriaceae; genus Microbacterium; species Microbacterium psychrotolerans. The sequence goes on from NZ_JAVFWO010000004.1 coordinate 359,354, forward strand.
GTGCCCCGGCTCGTAGATGCCGTCGTACACGCAGCGGCCCAGGTGCTCGACGAAGGATCCGAAGAGGCGGCGATTGACGGGTCCGATGGTGAACTGCGGGTCGAGGGTGAGGTGTGCTCGGTTCATTCTTCTCTTCCAAGGACGAGGGAAAGGGGCAGGGGCGTGGAGCGCCCGCTCACTTGAGGCTTCCGATCGACAGCCCGCCCTGCCAGTACTTCTGGAGGCCCAGGAACGCGATGATGAGCGGGATCACCGAGACGAGCGCGCCGAGGATGATGATGCTCCACAGGTTCTGCCCGCCCGCCGCCCCATACGTCGCTGCGGTGGACTGCCAGAGCCCGATGCCGACCGTCACGGGGTAGAGGCGGTTGTCCGACAGCATGACGAGCGGGAGGAAGTAGTTGTTCCACGAGGCCACGACGGACAGCAGTACCACCGTCACGATCGCCGGGCGGAGGAGCGGCAGCGCCACCTGGAGGAACGTCCTGAACTCGCCCGCGCCGTCGACGCGTGCGGCGTCCAGCAGCTCGTCCGGCACCGCATCACGCGCGTACACGTTCATGAGGTAGACCCCGAACGGATTGAGCAGGCTGGGGAAGATCACCGCCCAGATGGTGTTCGTCCACCCGACCTGAGCGAACAGCACGAAGGTGGGGATGACGAGGGCCGTCGTCGGGATCATGACGGCACCCAGCAGGATCGCGAACGCGGCACGCCGGCCGGTGAAGTTGTACTTCGCGAATCCATAGCCGGCCAGCACGGCGAGCACGGTCGCCCCGACACCGCCGGCGATCGCGTAGAGGGCGGAGTTCGCCAGCCACCGTGCGTAGATGCCCCCGCTGTAGGTGAAGAGTTCGACCAGATTGCCGATGTAGTCGATGTCGTCCGAGAACCAGAGCGCACTGCCACCCCCGAACAGACCGGCTGAACTCTTCGAGCTGTTGACGATGAGCCACCAGAACGGGATCAGGAAGTACACCATCAGCAGCGCGAGCACGACGTTCATCGGTATGCGGCCGCGTGTGCGCGGGGTCGTCCGGCGCTCGACGCGTCTGCGCGGCTTCGGGTTCGTCCCGGTGAGCTCCATGGGTGTGACGGTCATGAGAAGAAGCTCCCTCGCTTGCGGGTGGCGAACAGGAAGATGTAGACGCACACGAAGACGACAGCCCCGAGCGCGAACGAGATCGCCGACCCGTAGTTGTAGTTCGCCAGCGAGAACGCCTGCTGGTAGGCGTACATGTTCGGCGTGAAGTCGTTGGGGATCGCTCCGGCGGCCAGCTGCTGCAGGATCTGGGGCTCGTTGAAGAACTGCAGGGTGCCGATGAGGGCGAACACCAGGATGAGCAGCAGGGCTGGAGAGAGCAGCGGGATCTTGATCCGCAGGACGATCTGCCATTGGGACGCGCCGTCGATGCGCGCGGCCTCGTAGAGCGTCGGATCGATGCCCTGCAGCGCGGCGTACAGGATGATCATGTAGTAGCCGACCCACTGCCAGGTGACGATGTTGAGCAGGCCGTAGAAGATGAGGCTGCTGCTCAGGAAATCGGGAGCCTGAGCGCCGAAACTTTCGAAGATCTCCGCGAGGGGACCGAAGTTGTCGCTGTAGAGGAACCCCCACATCAGGGCGCCGATCACGGTCGGGATCGCGTAAGGCATGAAGATCATCAGGCGCGAGAATCGCGCGAACCGTGTGATCACGATGTCGAGGATCAGCGCGATCGCGAGCGAGATCGCCATCTGCAGAGGGATCAGCACAAGCGAGAACCGGATGACGAACCACATGCCGTCGAGGAACGACGGGTCACTGAAGGCCTTGACGTAGTTGCCGAAGAGGACGAACCTCGTCCCGCCGATGAGGGACTTCTGGAACAGGCTCAGATAGAGCGCGAACCCGATCGGGAGTACGAGAAGGGTGAGGAAGACGATCCCGAATGGTCCGACGAAGAGCCAGCCGTAAAGGTTCTGGCGCCGCGTGGTCGACCTTCTGTGCTTCGTCTTCGCGGAGGTTGCGGTTGACGCAGTCATGATTTCTCCAGGTCTGGCAGGGGATGACCGAAGGCCGGTCCGTAGGAGCACGGACCGGCCCTGCGGTCAGGTCACTTGACGGTGAACCCCTGCTCCTCCGCGTAGGCCACGACGGCGTCCTGCAGGGCGTCCGCCGCCTCGGAGCCGGTTGCGGACCCCTCGTTGATGCGCGCGATCTGCTCCGTCAGCTGCGAGTAGTAGTACTGGCCGATCGGCGTGTACGTCATGCCCTCGTAGGCGTTGGCCGCCGGCACATACACCTCCTTGTTGGCCTGCTGGCCTCCGAAGAAGGGCACCTCGTAGTCCTGGAACTCCGGCGAATCGAGCACGTTGACGTTCAGCGGGAAGATGATCTGGTTCTGCCAGCCGTCGTCCAGCGAAGCCTGATCCGCGTAGACACCGAACGCCACCTTGGCCGCGAGGTCAGGGTCGCTCGCCTGACTCGAGACGGCCATGGCGGAGCCGCCCCAGTTGATCGCGATCGGGTTGCTGGGATCCCACTGCGGCATCGGGGCTGTCGCCCAGACACCGGCATCCGCGCCCTCGCCGACACCGGCGCCCTGGAGGTAGCCCGGGGCCCAGGCGGCCGAGAGGTAGGTGGCGTAGTCGCCGTTGATCACACCGGCGATGTACTCGGGAGTGAACTGGTCCTCCGTGCCGACCAGACCCTTTTCGACGAGGCCGGCCCAGTAGTCGAGGACCTCTTTGATCTCGGGGCTGTTGAGTTCGATGCCGATCTCACCCTCGTTGGCAGGGTCGTACTCGAACGGCTGCGCACCGTTCTGGTACATCAGCGCCGTGACCTCGGCCGGCTGGTTCGCCGCGAAGCTCGCGAAGACCGGGCCGCCGGCATCCTTGACCTTCTGCGCCGCGGTCTCGAGCTCGGCCCACGTCGTGGGCGGAGTGATGCCGTACTGGTCGAAGATGTCGGTGCGGTAGATCATGCCCATCGGGCCGCCGTCGACCGGAGCGCCGTAGATGCCGTCGCCGACGGAGACGTCCTTCCACGCGCCGTCGCTGAAGTTGTCCTTCACGTCCTCGTAGCCGAGGTCGTTCAGCTCGACCAGGGCGTCCTGCGCTTGGAAGGTCGCGATGCGGTCGGCCTCGACCATCATGACGTCGGGAGCGCCGCTGCCGGCCGAGATCGCGGTCTGGAACTTGTCGTAGGCGTCACCACCCGCGCCGGCGTTGGTCCAGCAGACCTGGACCTCGTCGTTCTGCTCGTTGAAGTTGTCGACGACGAGCTCCATGTTCGGATACCAGGCCCACATGGTGACGACCGGCAGGTCCTCCTTGGGGATGGAATTCGTGCAGTTCGCGTCGTCGTTGCCGCCGCCGTCGGCGTTGTCGCCGCCACCTCCGGCGGTGCACGCAGCCAGAGCGCCGACCAGGGCGAACGCTGTGACTGCAGCAAGGACAGGCTTCGTCTTCACTGGAGTTTCCTTTCGGTATTGCTGACTTCTTCGTCGGTGCACGACCGGTCCCAGAGCCGTCCGCCCCGGGTGGCGACGGTCGGTCTGGTACGTGGTCTACAACGTTGTAGAGCAACGTTGTAGACACTTTCCCACCGGCCGCATCGACTGTCAAGACGCGGACGGAATTTTCTGGGCGGGGAGCGAAACTTCTGCCGTCAGTAGGTGACGGGAGCGTCCCCGAGGCGGGCCACAAGAGCCGACAGGGCCGCGTAAGCCTCATCGCGATACGCGGCGAGCTCCGGGGCGCGCTCCGGCGGGGTGGCGAGGAATCCGCGGCCGGACTTGAGCCCGTGCTCCCCACGCGCCACGTGGTCCTCCAGGATGCCGGGCGCCGAGAAGCGATCCGGGTAGGCGCTGTTCAGCGACCCGTAGCAGTACTGGTAGACGTCCAGGCCGGCGATGTCGGCGATGGCGAACGGCCCGAAGAACGGCAGGCGGAATCCGAACGTGGTGCGGGCGATCAGATCGATCGCCTCCGGCGTCGCCACTCCTTCCTCGACGAGCCGGGCCGCCTCGCCGAACAGCGCGTACTGCAGCCTGTTGAGCACGAAACCGGTGACGTCGGTGATGGGCACGCCGACCTTGCCGCAGTCACTGAGCAGCTCCACCACCGCGGCCACCGCATCCGGACGCGTGGCGACGTGCGGGATGACCTCGACGCCCGGGATGAACGGCGCCGGGTTGCTGAAGTGCACGCCGAGGAAGCGCTCGACGCCGTCGACGCCCTCGGCGAGCGTGCCGATGGAGATCGTCGACGTGTTGCTCCCGATGAGGGCGTCAGGCCGGCAGCTGCGGCTGATCCGGCCGAGAGTCTCGTGCTTGATCGCGAGCACCTCGGGCACCGCCTCCTCGATGAAGTCGACGTCGGCGACCGCCTCCTCGATCGAGCGCGCCGCGGTCACCCGTGCGGCGACCCGCTCGCCCGCATCCTCGGGGAAGATCCCCCGGGCGGCGTAGTCGCCCGCTTCCCGGACGATGCGCTGCCTGTTCGTCTCGGCAAGCTCCGCGCTCGCATCCGCCAGCACCACGTCCCGCCCGGAGAGCGCCAGCACCTGGGCGATGCCACCCCCCATGTAGCCGGACCCCACAACCGCCGCCGTCGAGATCATCTCTCACCCTCCTCGTATCGCCCGATCAACTGCACCTTCTCAGCGGATGCCGACAAGGGGTCGAAGTGATGGTCGAGCCAGTCCGAGACGAGCTTCTTCGCAAGCTCCATGCCGATGACCCGCGCGCCCAGCGTCAGAACCTGGGCGTTGTTGCTCTTGACCGAACGCTCCACCGAATACGGGTCGTGAGCGGTGACAGCGCGGATGCCGCGCACCTTGTTCGCCGCGATCGCCACCCCGAGCCCTGTGCCGCAGACGAGGAGGGCACGATCGGCCTCGCCGCTCGCCACGAGCGTGGCCGCCTCGACGGCGACTCGCGGATACGGCGTCGGCTCCGCCTTCCTGACACCCACGTCGACGACGCTGCTCACGCGAGGATCAGCGGACAGCATCTCCCGGAGCACCTCTTTGTACTCGAAGCCGGCGTCGTCGGCACCGACGACGATCCTCCACCCCATGGCTCACTCCTCTACTTTCCCGGCAGACGCGATGCCTGCAACCGTGTCGACGATGATCCGGAAGGAGGTCGCGCCCGGGTCCGGATGCCCGAGGCTGCGCTCCGCGAGCGGTGTCGCCCGCCCGCGACGCGGCAGCATCCCGGATGTGGCCGCCGCGCCCTCCGCCGCAGCACCGGCGGCGATGGCCAGCGCGGACGCCAGGTCTGCTCCGCTGTCCAGCTGCGCGGCGAGAGCCCGTTGGAAGGGCACCATCGCGTCGAGCATCGTCTTGTCGCCGGGCGCCGCGCCGCCGAGCTCGGCGATGCGGGTGCACGCGGCGGACACGGCGGCTGCGGCATCCTCCGGCCGGAACTGCTCGGGATCACCCAGTGCTCGTCCGAGCTCCGCCAGCCCGCTGCCCCAGAGCGCGCCCGAGGTGCCGCCGGCGGTCTCCGACCACGCGTCGCCCGCTGTCTCCAGCAGCTCACGCACGCCGACGGCGTCGCCGAGGGCCTCGGCCGCGTCGACGGCAGCGTTCAGCCCGCGCAGCATGCCGATGCCGTGGTCGCCGTCGCCGGCGACGGCATCGAGCTCTCCGAGATGCTCGGCCTCGACGGCGATCGCGTCGCGAGCCGCCTCGAGCAGACGGCGTGCGGTGGCGGCGGCGCGACGTGAGGCGGGAGTCGACGGCCGGGGCTCGCGTCCGGACTCCGGCGCCGACACCGTGCCGGTCGGCGGCTGCGGCGTCGGCCGCTGCGCGGGGCGCCCGCCGGCCGCTGTCTCACCCTTCCGGAAGGCCGGCGAGGCTGCGGGTGCGCGCCACAGCTCCTCGAGCTCGTCGTCGAGCCAGAGCATCGTGAGGGACACCCCCGCCATATCCAGGCTCGTCACGAACTCGCCGCATTCGGGCTCGACGATCTCGATCCCTTGACTCTCGAGGTGATCCGCGACGTAGCCGAAGAGAACGAACAGCTCCTCGTACTTGACCGACCCGAGGCCGTTCAGCACGACCGCGGCACGGCTGCAGCCCTCGGGGCGCTCGGCGAGCAGCGGCTCGGCGAGGGTCACCGCGAGCTCGGGGGCGGACTGCAGGGGAACGTCCCGCACGCCGGGCTCGCCGTGTATGCCCAGCCCGATCGACATCTGGCCCTCGGGCACATGGAAGAGCGGGTGGGTCGCCCCCGGCAACGTGCACCCGGCGAAGGCCACGCCGTGGCTGCGCGTGCGGCTGTTGGCATGAGCGGCCAGACGCTCGACCTCGTCGATCGTGTCACCGCGATCGGCGGCGGCACCGGCGACATGGAACACGCAGAGGATGCCCGCGATGCCGCGGCGCTCGTCTCGCGCGTCGGGCGGACTGCTCGCCACGTCGTCGGTGATGAGCACGGTGCGGGCGTCCACGCCCTCGGCGCGCAGTCGCCGCTCTGCTTCGCCGAAGTGGATGACGTCGCCCGCGTACCGCCCGTAGGTGAAGAGCACTCCCCCGCCGGCATCGGCCGCGTGGGCGACGCGGACAGCCTGCGCGGTCGACGGCGACGTGAAGATGTTGCCGCAGACGGCCCCCGCCGCGAGTCCTCGACCCACGAAGCCCGCGAAAGCGGGGTAGTGCCCAGACCCACCGCCGATGAGGACCGCCACGCGACCAGCGTCGAGCGGCTCAGCCCGCACGACCCCTCCGTCGACCAGGGCGATCTCGTCGCGATGCACGGCGGCGAAGCCGCGGAGCGCGTCGGCGACGAAGGCGTCGGGTTCCGCGAAGATGCGCGTCATGAGGCGGCCCGCCCGTGCTGCGGCTGTCGCACGCGACTGCGTCCGACCTCGTACGCGCGGCGCGGCAGCACCCGGTTGCGGAGGTAGTCGCGGTTCGTCGCGCTCACGCTCAGACCGTCGCCACCGTAGTGCTCCACGCAGATGACACCCTGGAAGCCGCTGCGCAGCGCGATCTTGACCGCCTCACGATAGTTGATGACGCCCAGCTCCAGGCTCGTCGGCACCGTGGAGACCACGCCGGCCGCGGCATCCTCATCACGCGTGTAGTTCTTGACGTGCCAGAAGTTCGCGTAGGGCATCGTCGCTTCGGCGAGGGCGCGCCAGTCCTCGACGGGCTCGTGCAGGCGGATGAGGTTGCCGATGTCGGGGTTGAGCCCGACGACGTCCAGGCCGATGTCCTCGACCAGCCGCACGGCGGACTCCGCCGTTCCCAGGAACGTGTGCTCGTAGAGCTCGAGCGAGAGCAGGATGCCGAGGTCCTGTGCGTGGCGGCCCAGCTCCCGCAGGCGCGACACCGCCAGCGTCCACGCCTGGTCGTCGCCGAACGGGTCGCGATGGCCGTCGACCGTCCAGAACCACAGCTGCGCCCGCTGCGTCGCGGTGAGTGCCCTGTGCAACCCGACCGACACCACCCCGATCCCGAGGCGGGCGGCGAACTCGAGGCAGCGATGCGCGTAGGCCAGATGATCGGCACCGTGCTCCTCGTCGATCACGCTGCGCCGGATCGCCGACAGCGACACCGCCGTGAGCCCGGTGGCGGCCAGGCACCCCGCGAGCTCGTCGGTCTGCGACGGGGACAGTTCGCCGTAGCGGACCCACGAGTCCGTCAGGTCCACCTGGGTGAAGCCCGCGTCGCCGACCTCGGTGAGATCCGCCAGCCACCGGATGGTGGGGTCCGGCCCCTCTGCTGCGGGATGGGCATCCCCCATCGGGAGCATCGCCGCAGCGATCGGCCAGTCGTTCGACATCAGCATGGTCGGTCCTCCATGACGCGCACATCGGGCACGATACACTAGTTTTACAACGTTGCATTCCGACGTTTCACACTCGCACGGCTCCGCTGGGCGCACACCGCTCGCCCACTCGGGAACGCAGTAGAGTGCAGAGATCGCAAATGGGAAGGCGGGAGCATCGATGGGGGCAACGATGCATGACGTCGCCCGAGTGGCGGGCGTCTCCATCAAGACGGTGTCGAACGTCATCAACGACTATCCGCACGTCCGGCCCGGCACGCGCGATCGCGTCAACGAAGCGATCGAACAGCTCGACTACCGCCCCAACCTCTCGGCCCGGGGGCTGAGGTCCGGCCGCACCGGCGTCATCGGACTCGCCGTCCCGTCACTGCGTGAGAACTACTTCGCCGAACTCGCAGACGAGGTGATCAGGGCGGCCGAGAAACGCGGCCTCGGCGTCATGGTGGAGCAGACCAGCGGTGAGCGCGAGGCCGAGCTGCGCGCCGTCACCGGCAACCGGCCACGCTTCCTCGACGGCCTGCTGTTCAGCCCCGTGAGTCTCGGACAGGACGACGCCGAAGCGCTCGCCGTCGACGGGCCGCTCGTGCTCCTCGGCGAGCGCATCTTCGGCGGACCCACCGATCACGTGACCATGCACAACACGTCGTCGTCCCAGGCGGCAGTGGAGCACCTGCTCGAGATCGGCCGCCGCCGCATCGCGCTCGTCGGTGCCGACCTGCACGGACGCGACGAGGCGAGCTCGGCGAATCTGCGCCTGAAGGGCTACCTGCGAGCCCTCGAGCAGGCCGGCGTCCCGCTCGATCCCGCGCTGGTCCGCCCGACGGCGATGCTGCGCTGGAACCGGGCCGGCGGCGCTGCGGCGACCCACCTCATGGTCCGCGAGGGCGTGGACTTCGACGCCGTGTTCGCGCTCAACGACACGCTCGGACTCGGTGTGCTGCGCGCGTTGCGCGAAGAGGGACTGCGCGTTCCGGACGACGTCGCCGTCATCGGCTTCGACAACATCGATGAGAGCAACTACTCGGTCCCCTCGATGTCGACGGTCGACACCGGCCGCGCCGAGATCGCGGCCATCGCGGTCGACCGGCTCATCGCGCGCATCAACGAGAAGGGCGAGCGCCGGCCGCCTGAGACCGTCAAGCCGGCCTTCCGCATCGTGCGACGCGAATCGACCGGCTTCGCCGACACCACGACCGAATAGGGGCAGGCAGAATCGCGGATGCCGCGGCCCGCGGCATCCGTGATCCCGGCGTCAGATGACCGCCTCCGACCAGGGGTCGGGGTTGCCGAAGCGGTGTGCGGTGATCGTCACGGACTGCTCGCGCAGGAACGGCAGCAGCTCGAGCCGGCCGGCGGTGGTGACCTCGTTGTCGTAGATCGCGAGGTCGGGGTCTCCGCCGACAGCCCCTGCCACCGTGGCATGGAGAGCCGCGACGGAATCGGGCCGGCCGATGAGGCGCACGCGCGACGGCCGGGGTGCCGGATCGGCGTCGGCGACCGCCGCCATGAGGTCGTCGCCGACCGCGATGCGCTGCAGCCACTGCTCGTCGGTCTCGACGTACACGGCGACGTCCTCGTCGGCGAGCACGCGGCGGACGGCTGCCGGGAGCCCGACGGGTGCGCTCAGCGTCAGCGCGGAGCCCGCCCGGAGGCCGGCGACCACCACGCGCAGCACCGCCTGCCACGAGGCGTCCGCCGTCGCCCGCAGCGCGACGGCAGGGATCGGACGGTACCGGAACAGGTTGCGCTCGATGCCCAGGCCTGAGACGTCCTTGACCTGCCCGAACTCGCGGTCCCACGCGATCGCGTCCGAGAGCGCGCCGCGGCGCAGCCACTCGAACGCCTCGTAGTCCAGCGACGGCTGGGCGGCCTCGATGAGGGCGGCGATGCGGGTGTCGAGTCCGCGCAGGTGCAGCGTCGCGGACGCCGGCGCACCGGTGGTCGCCCGCCAGCGGCCGAGTCCGACGAGGTAGTTCGGCCCGCCGGCCTTCGCGCCGGCTCCCACCGACGACCGCTTCCAGCCGCCGAAGGGCTGCCGCTGCACGATGGCGCCGGTGATGCCGCGGTTCACGTACAGGTTGCCGGCTTCGACCCGGTCCAGCCACTGGGCCAGGTCGCCGGGGTGCTGCGTGTAGAGCCCCGCCGTGAGCCCGTACGAGACGGCATTCTGCAGCTCGATGGCGTGCGCGAGCGACGAGGCGTGCATGATCCCGAGCACCGGTCCGAAGAACTCCTCCTGGTGGAAGCGAGACCCCGGCTGCACGCCGGTGCGGATGCCCGGCGTCCAGAGCCGGCCCGCATACTCGGGCGGTCCGTCGACCTGCCGCGGCTCGACGAGCCAGGACTCGCCCTCGTCGAGGGTGGTGAGCGCCCACTGGAGCTTGCCGCGCGGCACCTCCACGATGGGACCGACCTCGCTGAGCGGGTCGGACGGCGGCCCCACGCGGAGCGAGGTGGCGGCATCCACCAGCTGACGCGCGAAGCGCTGCGAGTGGCCGACGGGTCCGACGAGGATCGCGAGCGACGCCGCCGAGCACTTCTGTCCCGCATGGCCGAACGCGCTCTTGATGAGGTCGGATGCCGCGAGGTCGAGGTCGGCGGTCGGCATGACGATCATGGCGTTCTTGCCGCTGGTCTCGGCGAGGAGCGGCAGGTCGGGCCGCCAGGAGCGGAACAGCGCCGCCGTCTCCCACGCGCCGGTGAGGATGACCCGATCGACGTCGGGGTGCGACAGGAGCGTCTGCCCGAGCCCGCCCTCGTCGATGTCGACCAGCGCCAGCACGTCGCGCGGCACGCCGGCATCCCACAGCGCCTCGGCGACGACGGCGGCGCACCGCCGGGCCTGCGGTGCAGGCTTGAACACGACGCCCGACCCCGCCGCGAGCGCGGCGATCACGCCACCCGCGGGGATCGCGATCGGGAAGTTCCACGGCGGGGTGACGACGGTCAGCCGCGCCGGCTCGAACACCGCACCGCTCACGCGGTCGAGCTCGCGTGCGGTCGCCGCGTAGTAGTTGGCGAAGTCGACGGCCTCGCTCACCTCGACGTCGGCCTCGGCGAAGACCTTGCCGGTCTCGGAGGCCGCGACCTCGATGAGCTCGCCGCGCCGTGCTTCGAGGGTCCTCGCGGCGGCGGCCAGCACGGTCGCGCGGTCCGCGGCGGGCATCCCACCCCACGCGGGTGCCGCGGCGCGCACGCGCGCCACGATGTCCTGCAGCGCTGGCTCGTCCGTGACACGCGCGGCCGCGATGGTCGCGTCGCCCGCACCGGAGGTCTCGACGCGCGACAGGACGTCGCGAGCCCACGCGCGGTTGGCGGGGAGCGCGGGGTCGCTGTCGGCCGCGTTCCGGAACCCCGGGGCTCCGGCGGCCCGGACGCCGGCCTCGCGCGGCGCGAAGACCGCCGTCTCGACGAATGCCTCGGCGCCGAACACCTGCTCGGGCACGGCGCGCTCGAGCGGCGCGGTGTCGCCCGGCGCGACCGAGCGGGCGATCCCCATCACGGCTTGGGTGAGCCCCGCCTCGTCGGCGGCAGCGGCACGGCGCAAGCGCGCCTGGGCCCGCGGCGAGTCGGCGCGGTCGAATGACTCGCCTCCGCCGGCCGCGGCCGCCTCGGCGGCGCGGTCCTGCGATCGGTTGGGTCCGGTGGCGAGCCCGGCGTCGTCGGCGCGCGCCAGCGAGGCGAGGAAGCGGTCGCGCTCCCGTTCGAACATTGCGGGGTCGTCGGCCAGGTCGAAGGCGGCCGAGAGGAAGTTGTCGCTGGAGGCGTTCTCCTCCAGCCGTCGCACGAGATAGCTGATCGCCACGTCGAACTCGTCGGGGCGGACGACCGGGACGTACAGCAGCACATGGCCGACCTCCCGCGTGACGGCCTGCACCTGACCCTGCGCCATGCCGAGGAGCATCTCGAACTCCACATCCGGCGAGGCATCGTTCGACAGGCTCAGCCCGCGCGTCCGGGCGAGCAGCCAGGCGTATGCGATGTCGAAGAGGTTGTGGCCCGCGACGCCGATGCGCACGGCGGCCGTGCGAGTGGGCTGCAGCGCGTAGCGCAGGCACCGGATGTAACTGGCGTCGGAGTCGAGCTTCTCGCCGTAGGTGGCGAGGCTCCAGTCGTGCATGATCGCGTCCACGCGCTCCATCGCCAGGTTCGCGCCCTTCACGAGCCGCACCTTGATGCGCGCTCCGCCGGCGGCGACGCGCTGCTGCGCCCAGGCGGTGAGCTGCTCGAGCGCCGGCAGGGCGTCCGGCAGATACGCCTGCAGCACGATGCCCGCCTCGAGCAGGCGCAGCCGCGGGTCTTCGAGCAGCCGCGTGAACACGGCGATCGTGAGATCGAGGTCGCGGTACTCCTCCATGTCGAGGTTGATGAAGGTGCCGTCCGTCGCGGCGGTCAGGTACAGCGGCCGCAGTCGCTCGACGACCTTGTCTACGACCTCGTCGAACGCCCACATCGAGATGTGGCTGGCGATGGCCGAGACCTTGACCGAGACGTAGTCCACGTCGGGCCGGCGGATGAGCTCGTGGATGCCCTCGAGTCGGCGCAGCGCCTCCTTCTCGCCGAGCACCGCCTCGCCGAGGAGGTTGAGGTTCAGCCGCGCCCCGCTCTCGCGCAGTGCTGCGATGGCCGGCCCGAGCTTTTCGGGACGCGCGTCGACGACGAGGTGGCCGACCATGCCGCGCAGCACTCGTCGCGCGATCGGCACGACCGGCGACGGCAGCACGGGCGCGACCGCACCGCCCAGGCGCACGGCGCCTCGCAGGTGCCACGGCAGGAAGTCGGGCACGAGCGGTGCGACGCGGTGAAGGTGGGATGCCGCGGCCGACAGGCTCTCGGGCCGCATGACGCCGTCCACGAAGCCGATCGTGAACGGCAGCCCGTTGGGGTCCTTCAGCACGCCGGCCAGCCGTTCGGCCGCCGGGTCGACCTCGACCTCGGCGCTCTCGGCCACCCAGCGCTGTGCGAGCGCCACCGCCTCGGCGGCCAGGCGCTGCTCGGCTCCGTCTTGCATTCGCACTCCCGACGTCACGTCGATCGACTCCGTGAGTCCAGCCTGCACCTCGATGTGCGGCATACGGTCAACTTGCGGCATGAGGTCAAGGGTGCGGCATCCATTCATTCGTGAAAAGCGATGATCTACGATCAGTATCGTTCGAGATTCTCGATGGGATGCTGATGTTCGAGCTGCGGCGATTGCGACTGCTCCATGAACTCGCGCTGCGGGGCACCCTCGCCGCGGTCGCCGAGGCGCTCTCGTACAGCCCGTCGACGATCTCGCAGCAGCTGGCGCTGCTCGAGAAAGAGGCCGGCGTGACCCTTCTCGAGCCCGAGGGCCGCCGGGTGCGACTCACCGAGCACGGGCGCATCCTCGCCGCCCACGCGGCTCGCGCACTCGACCTCGACGAGCGCGCCCGGGGCGAGCTCGAGTCGCTGCACCCCGGCCTCGCGCCCGTGCGCGTCGCCGTGATGCAGACGGCGGCGCTCGCCATCGTTCCCACCGCGCTCGCGCTCCTGGCCGCGCGGGCTCCTCAGCTGCGCGTCGAGCTCGTCGAGATGCCGCCCGAGCTCGGGCTGTTCGAGCTGACGGCTCGGGGCGTCGATCTCGTCATCGCCGAGCAGTACCCCGGGCACACGCGCGCCCACTCCGACGGCTTGGACCGCGAGACGCTCGGCATCGATCCGATCCGCATCGCCGTCGGTCCTGCCGATCCGGCCCGCGCTCTCGACGAGCTGCGTGAGCGACCGTGGGTGATGGAGCCGGCGGGAACGGCGGCCCGGCTGTGGGCGGTGCAGCAGTGCCGGGCCGCCGGCTACGAGCCCGACGTGCGCTACGAGCTCGCCGACCTCTCCGCACACGCGCGACTGGTTGCCGCGGGTCAGGCCGTCGCCGTGCTGCCGGATCTCCTCTGGGAGGGGACCCGCCCGCCGGTGACGCTGCTCGACCTGCCCGGCCGGCCGACGCGCGAGATCTTCAGCGCGCAGCGGACGGCATCCCAGGCCCGGGCCGGCATCCTCGAGGTGCGGCGCGCGCTGCGCGACGCCTTCCCCGCGGCATCCGAGCCCCGGCCGGTCTCGCCCTAGGCTGGCCTCGTGTCTGAGACGCCACCCGCCCCCGCCGAGCCGAAGGGTCGGTTCGCCTGGGTGCGCGCGGCGACCGATCGGGTCCCGACCAGATGGTTCGCGGGCATCGCCACCGGAGCATTCCTGCTCGTCACGGCGGCTTTCGGCGGGCTCGCCACGGCGTCGCCGCCGGCACCCGCCCGGCTCGAGCCGGGGGACGCGCACATCACAGCCGAGCGCTCGCTCACGGTGCAGCGAGCGGTGCTCATCGACGAGCTGCCCGACGCGGGCGTCCTGCCCGAGCCCGGCGAGCGCGTGTTCGCCATCGTCGCCGACGTCGAGAACCAGTGGGATCGGCCGGTGACCGCGGGTTCCGGCGGTATCGGCAGCTCGCTCACGGTGGAGGACATCGACACCGACGTGAGCGCCGCGCGATACGACGACACGACTCTCAGCCCTTGGCTGCAGCCAAACGTTCCGGCGCGGATCGTGTTCGCGTGGGTCGTCCCCGCCGACGCGTTCGCAGCCGGCGACCAGGTGCCCGTCACCCTGTACGCACGGTCGCTGTACACCGGCTCGTTCGTCACGACCGGCCAATGGTGGATCGACCCGGTGCCCGACGCTGTCGTCACCGTGGAGGTCGAGGACGTGGGCGCCGGTGCGGACGCGGAGGATGCCGATGGCCAGGGCTGATCGCACACTTCCGCGCTGGGCGGCGTGGTCGGTCGGAGCGGGGCTCGTCGTGGTGGCGTGGCTCGTGGTGCTCGTCACGCCCGGAGAGGAGCAGATCCAGGGACCGATGCCGGTGATCGCGGCCATCGGGGAAGAGGCGGTCGGACGCAACATCGTCGCCACGGTCACGGACGTCCGTCGCACGTCAGAGCTGCGCGCGGGGGACTGGGCAGCCGAAGGGAACTGGGTCGTCATCGATCTCGACGTCGCATCCGTGACATCGGAGGATCTCGTGACCCTGCGTCACGCCGAGGTCGTCGTCGACGGCGTTCGCTACGGTGCCAGCGAGCGGCCGGACTCCCTGTTCCGGCAATCGCTGTCGGCAGGAGTCCCCATCGGCGGAGGTCTGGCGTTCGAACTGCCGGCCGACCTCGACTCGGGTGACGCCACCCTGGAACTGGCGCTGTCGTCCGACCGCCGGCTCGACTCGATGATCGTGCTGGGGTTCGACCTCGGCGCGGTGCCCACCGCGCCGAGTGACGAGCTCCCCGAGACCGCATGGGCGAACCTGTGAGCGGGTGGTGGCGCAGGAACGCGGTGGCGCTCGGCGTGCTGGTGATCCTCGTCCCCGCGCTGGCGGCAACCGTCGCCTGGCACGAGTGGAGCGAAGCGAACTCCGGCGCGCCGGCCGCCCCCGTCGTGCTCGAACGGGGGCAGCACGCTCCCTACGGTGACGCGATCGTGGGTCCCGCGGTGGCGGACTTCGTCGACGACCCGCTCGCGCCGCGCGACGCGCGGGTCCTGAGGGTTCAGATCGACATCGACCCCGGAGCATCGCAGCTCGCGTGCGCGGAGCCGATGCTCCGCGAGCTGCAGGGGGCGCACCGCGAGTGGGATGCCGACACCTCCTCGCTCACCACGGACTGGGACCCGTTGCGTCCGGCATCCTGCTCGTCCGACGTGACCGAACCGTACACACTCGACGTGCGTTACGTCGTGCCGCAGGACGCCGTCGGCCCGTTCGCGGTGGACGTCATATCGGCGGATCTCTGGCCAGAGAACGTCCGGTTCATCGTCGAGCCCTGATCATGCAGATGCATCCGCCGCACCGGCGGGCGCGGCAGGCGCCGGCTCGCTCGAGGGCGCAGCGGCGGCGGCGCGCCGCGAGACGAGGCGGCCGATGACGGCGTCGTAGCCGCCCGCCACCAGCGCGATGCGGATCGGCTCGATCAGCACCGGGACGACGAGGAAGATCACCTGATCGAAGACCAGCCAGAACTGGTCCAGGTCGTGCGGGCCGACCAGGCGCAGCAGACCCCATTCCGCCCATCCCTGGACGGCGAGCAGCACCGTGTAGAGCAGGACGAATCCTCCGATGAGCACCGGGCCCGCGCGCCACATCAGCACGATCCCGTCGCCGATCGGGGTGAACCGCGACACGAGGTCGGCCCAGATGTCGCGGAGGCGCGCACGCAGCCGCGCCGGAAGCGAGCGATAGCGGCTGCGAAGGCGTGCTCCGACCTCGCCCCCGAGCGAGTCGGCGGGCACGGGCTCGGGAGCGACCGCCTGCCCGTACACGACGCCGGCGATCGTGAGCCACGCAAGGGGAAGGAGGATGATGCCGCCGGCCTCGCCGAGGAACCACTCGATTCCGTCCCAGACCCACGCGAGTGGCGCGAATGCGGCCGAGACGGTGGCCTGGAAGTCGTCGAGCCACACCATCCCCTGTCGTGTCTGCACCCAGCCGGTGACGGAGTCGATCACGACGGACAGGACGAGCGCGGCGAAATACACCCAGACGGCTTCGAGGTAGGCGGCGATCACGGCGAACCAGCGCGGCAGTCGTTCGCGATGGCGCTTCAGAACCCACCGCAGCGCGAACGCCACCACCACGATCGCGAATGTCACCGGGGTGAGTGTCAGCGCCCCCGCCAGGCCGTCGCCCGCCGGGTCGGTCTTGTCGACGATCGCCGTGAAGTTCAGTCCCGCGCTCACCTCGAGTGCGCGTGCCGAGTAGGCCGCGGCATCCTCGCGCAGGAATCCCCACGCGGCATAGAAGGCGAAGAACGGGAGGATGCCGGCCAAGAGCGCGTCGGTGAACTGGCGGCGACGCGTCACGGCGTCCTGGGGCAGCGGTGAGATCTCGTCCAGCTGCCGCATGCCGTCCCGCACGACGAGGAGCATCGCGACGAGCGCCACCAGACGCGAGAGGATCGCCAGCGGCAGCAGGAGGGATCCGGCGACGGCGTTGTACGCGCCGACGAAGCCCGCCACCTCGATCACGACATAGCGTCCGAGCACGCCCGCCGCGTACCACGCGAGCAGCACCGGCCAGTGCCGCCACAGCAGGCGGCCCGCGGTGCGAAGCACGTCGAGCACGGCGATCACGCCCCCACGCTAGCGGGCCACGTGTCGTCGTGCTCGACGCGCAGGTCAGGTGCGGTCGGTACGGCTCGGCGGGGCCGGCGGCCGCGTGATCTGCTCGTCCGCGGCGGTGGTGGTGCGATCGTCGACCGTGCCGGTGTCACGGACGGCGGTGCGGTCGTTCACATTCGCATCTCGGACCGCCGCCCGGTCGTCGACCGTGTCGCCATCGCGGACCGTCGCACGGTCGTCGACGCCGGCCGCGGTGCCGGTGGTCGCGGGCGTCGTGGACCGGCCGTCATCGCCGACGTACGGGTCGACGTCGTCCGCCTTGCGCAGGGTCTCCGCCTGCTGCTCGCGCAGCTTCTCGGCCTCCGAGCGGTGGTCGTCGATCGTTCCGGCACGGCGCTCGGCGTCGATCGACGCCTCGGCGGCGCGCGCCTTCGCCGCCTCCGCCGCGGCAGCGGCAGCCGCGGCGTCCGCACGCGCACGGGCCGCCTCAGCCTCGTGCTCCCGGGCCTGGAGCTCGGTCTCCCGCGCGTCCGCGCGCAGCTTCTCGGCCCGGTCGTGCTGCTGCTCCATCCGACGCGTGCGGCGCCCCCGTGCCGTCACCAGCAGGGCGACGACGACGATGACGAGCACGATGGCGATGCCGACGATGATCCAGATAAGGGTGGTCGTATCCACGGCGCACTCCTCCCCTCCCGCACCGGCGGGATCGCCGGCGCCTCGATCGTCCACGCAACAGCACGGGGACCGCCGGGGCAAACCGCTTGCGCCGCGGATCACCGTGCGCTAGCGGTCACAGCCGGCCGATGTGGAGAACTCTTCGCAGCGCGTCGGGGTCATGCATAGGATGGGAGTTCTCGCCAGCGCAGTTCCCCCGTCCCCCTACATGCACCGAAGGGTATGCGTTGACCGACCTCTCTTCACGGACGTTCGATGGCGACCGCGCACGCGATGCCGCAGAGAACCTGCGCCTGCAGGAATGCTCGACCGAACCGATCCGCACCATCGGCCGGATCCAGTCCCACGGAATCCTCTTCGGCGTCGACGAGTCGACCGGTGTCGTCGTCGTGGCCAGCGAGAACGTCGAGCAGTGGCTCGGCCGCGACCTGCGCGAGTCTGACAGCGAGATGCTGATCCGGGCGATCGGCGAAGGGGTCGCCGTCGACCCGGTGCGCGCCGAATTCGGGGGCCGGGCGTACGACGTCATCGCACACCGCGGCACGAACCCGCTCCTCCTCGAACTGGAGCCCATCGTCCCCGACCTCGACTACGTGCGCACCGGCGTCGTCAGCGCGATCCAGCGCCTCTCCGGCGTCTCCGATCCCGACGAGCTGCGTCAGCGCGCAGCCCGCGAGATCAAAGACATCACCGGCTTCGATCGCGTCATGTGCTACCAGTTCCACGACGACGGCCACGGCCAGATCGTCGCCGATGAGCGCGAACCCGACATGGAGCCCTACTTCGGGCTGCACTTCCCGGCATCCGACATTCCCTCCCAGGCGCGCGCTCTCTACATCGAGAAGCGCTCCCGGGTGATCGCCGACACGGAGGATGCAGGGCTCGCGCTGCACACGCTGCTGCCGGAGGCGGCTCCCGTGGATCTCGGCGTCGCGGAGCTTCGGGCCGTCTCGCCTCACCACCTTCAGTTCATGCGGAACATGGGTCAGGCGTCCACCGTGTCGTTCGGCATCGTCATCGACGACCACCTGGTGGGCATGTTCACCTGCGCGCACCGCACGCCCCGCCGGATCCCGGTGCTCCTGCGGCGCGCGCTCGAAGTCATGGCGACGCAGGTCGGCACGCAGCTGACCGCCGCCCAGCAGATCCATCGCCTGCGCCGGCAGCTCGAAGCCCGCGAGCGGCGGATCTCGATCATCGCCCCCCTCTACAGTCGCGCCGACGTCGGCGCGGTGCTCATGACGGGGTCACGCACCGTGCTCGACGTGGTGCCGGCCGATGGAGCCCTGCTGCGCAGCGGTGATCTCGTCCACACCGTGGGCGTCGTGCCCCCGGCCGACCGCCTGTTCGCCGTGGTCGACGAGCTCGAGGTCGGCCGGTTCGTGTGGGAGGCCCTCCCGCTCGAACGGCCGGAACTCGCCGTCGAGATCCCCGGCGTCACGGGCCTGCTCATCGTCCCGCTGGGCGGCGAGGGCGACATGCTCGTGTTCGTCCGCAGCGAGGTCGCGCGGTCCGTCGACTGGCTCGGCGACCAGCGCGCCGAGAACCGCGACCACGCGCTCTCGCCGCGGCGGTCGTTCTCCGCCTGGCGTGAGAGCGTCACCGGGCGGAGCCTGCCGTGGGGCGAACACGCCCAGGACGCGTTCGAGCTCGGCGAGGAGATCCGTTCGGCCATGGTGGCGCGTACGCAGGCCGAACTCGCCGAGCTGGCCCTGCGCGACCCGCTGACCGGCCTGCACAACCGCCGCTACCTGGACGACCGCCTGGAAGAGCTCCTGCAGGGCTCCGACAAGCCGCTCTCCGTCGTGTTCCTCGACCTCGACGACTTCAAGGCGGTCAACGACACGTACGGGCACGAGATGGGCGACGCCGTGCTGGCGGCGATCGGCCGGCGTCTGAGCGGCGTGGCCCGCGACTCGGACGCCGTCGTCCGGCTGGGCGGCGACGAGTTCGTGATGGTCTGCGTCGGCGCAGGGGCCGCAGAGGCCGCAGCGATCGCCGGCAGAGCGGTGGCCGCCATCAGGGAGCCGATCGTGGTCCGCGGCACCGAGATCGCCGTGTACGCCTCAGCGGGCGTGGTCGCCACCGAACGCGGCAGCACTCCCGGAGAACTGCTGGATGCCGCGGACGCGGCGATGTACCGCGCCAAGCGTGACGGCGGCGGACGCGTCTCAGCGTGAGGGGAGCTCCGGCTCCGGCACGAGCCGCAGCCCGCTGGAGGAGTTGGCGGTGTCGACGAGATCCTGCAGCCACAGCCGGTTGATCTCGGGCATCGGGCCGTCGTACTCGAAGCGCAGGGTCGTGACCGGTGAGATCCACATCGCCTGCCGCACGGACGTCTTGTCGTCGACCAGGGAGAACGACAGGTTCTCGCGGCGACGCAGCTTTGCCATCACCACGAGTTCGACGTGAGCGAGCGCGCGATCGTCGATCTGAAACGAGGCCGGCGGAGAGCCGTAATGAAGTGTGCCCACCGCTCGATCCTATCCGGCGGCGATGGGCGGGTACTGTTGTGCCCATGGCGATCGTGAACCGACTGACCGTCGACGGACGCGACTATTTCCTCCCCGACCCGGTGTCAGAGCTCAAGGGCAAGATCCTCGAAGCGATCAAGGCAGGGGGCGGCTATGTGAACATCCCGCCGCTGCGCGGGGGTCCCGGCGTCGACATCCTCTTCTCCCCTGGGATGCCCGTCACGTGGTCCCAGTTCGAGGTCGGCGACGCGACCGGCCAGGGGGACGACCCCTCCGACGACGCGACCGACTACGGGCTCTGAGCACGCGTCCGCCTCGAGGCGGAGCGGCGTCTTGTCACCGCGGCGTCACGACCCGTCCGAGCTCCGATCGTCAGACGTGGGCGAGCCGGGTGTCCATCTCGCCGGCCGACAGCGGGAACCCCCACAGGTAGCCCTGCCCGCGGTGGCAGCCCCGCGCGCGTGACCGTTCCAGGTCGGCGATCGTCTCGATCCCCTCGGCGACCACTCGCCAGCCGTAGTCACCGCTGCTCTCGACCACGGCGGCGATCGCATCGTCCGCGGCGGCGTCCGTGCGCTGAGTGAGCGATCGGTCGATCTTGACCTCGTCGATGGGAATGGCCTCGAGCATGGCGACGGTGGTGTCGCCGGCCGCGTAGTCGTCGACCGAGATGGCGACGCCGACGGCGTGGAGCGACTGGATCGCGGCCAGCATCGGCGGTCGCAGCTGCGGCGATGGCGCCTCCGTGATCTCGATGGTCACGACGGCGGGATCGAGGTCGAGCTCATCGAGCCGCGCGAGCACCGCGTGCGCGTAGTCCGAGGAGAAATGCGCGGGCGACGCGTTCACCGCGAGGCTGAGCAGGTGGCCTTCCGTCCGCCACTGCGCGAGCTGCGCGGCCGCGCGGCCGAACACATGCGCATCCATCTCGTCGAGGAACTCGGCTTCCTCCGCGAGCGGGATGAACCGCTCAGGCGACACCGCGCCGAGCAGCGCGTGGTTCCAGCGGCAGAGCGCCTCGACGGCGACGGGTTCAGGGAGGGCCGCACCGGCCGGTGCGATCGATGCCTCGAGGTCGAACTGCGGTTGGAACGCGACCGACAACTCGCCGGCTGAGAGCGCCGCACGCAGGTCCCGAGTGAGTTGAGGCGAGCTGACCATCAACCCAGAGTCGACGAGGCGGCCGATCCATGCAACACCAGACAAAGCGACTCGAAACGCGTACAATGCCGCTTCCCATGCGCGGACGTCGAACCGGCAGGCCCAGTTCTGCCGGACGGGCGGCTACTGTGGAGACGATGGGAACGCTCACCTACGACTCGCGGGTCACCGCCTCTTTCGACGACCGCATCCTCGCGCACCTGCAGGCGGTCATCTGGGCCAAGCTGCGGCGGGGCGAGGCCTTCCCCTTCACCTGGACCGACCCGATGCGCAGCGGCCTGGGACGCACGTCGATCTGGCTGAGCCCGAACGTCACGCTGACGTTCGAGTACTTCGGCGGACGCCAGCCACGCCTCAACCCGGCCTGGATCGAGGCGTTGACCAAGGCCGCCAACTCCCCCGGGGGTCTGACGCTCGTTCCCGAGCCCGACCATCCCGCGGGCGCCGTCTAGCCGCAGAGGTCAGTTCCAGACGCTGGGCGCCTCTGCACGAGTCGGCGGGAGAGCGGATGCCGCGGCCCACTCGTGCACCCACTCGTCGACCTCCGGAACCCCCTCGGGGCGCCCGACGGCGGCGAACAGCTCCGCGTGCGACAGCGTGCCGCCGGAGCGCTTCATCATGCGTGCCCGGATGATGGCGCGGGCATAGACCTCGCCGCCGACCACCGCGCGGTGCTCGAGGTAGACCGCCTTGTCGTCGTGGCCGATCATGCGCGACTCGACATCGAACCGCTGCCACAGGTTCAGCGACTTGCGGAAGGTGACGGTCTCGCTCGACACCACCGCGTACCAGCCGCGCGACTTCATGACGTCCCAGAGCCCGGTGCGGACGAGAAGGTCCCAGCGACCGAGGTCGAACAGCGACAGGTAGCGGCCGTTGTTCATGTGACGCAGCAGGTCGATGTCGGTGAGCAGCGTGGTGAGCCGGATGCGGCTGATCTCGCTCGGCCCGAGGCGTCCGCCGCGGCGCAGGCGCCGGCGCGCGGTGAGCATCACGATCAGGGTCCGCCACATCACATTCACGAGGTGCGATGGTAGCGATCCTCGACGGCTCCACCGATTCTCTTGTCGAATCCCGACATCTGCTCCCTCCGCGTTCCGTCCGCCGCGCACAAGCCATGGCGCGAATCGCGCTCACCCACAGCCCTGGCATCCGCTCGCCACCCGGTGTTCACCCGCCGTTCGCCGGATTTCAGGTCTCGCGCCGACGCGCGTAGAGTCTGGCCATGGAAGCCGAAACCCAGACCGACATCGTCGTCCGTCCGGTGCGTGACGTCGACGCGGAGGCCCTCGGCCGCGTTCACGCGACCGCCTGGCACGAGACGTACGACCACCTCATCAGCAAGGCCGCCCTCGAGGCGGTCTCCCCCAAGCGCCTCGCCGAGCTATGGACCCACTGGGCGGTCCAGGGCCCGGAGTTCAAGATGTTCGCCGCCCTGGTGAACGGCGAGATCGTCGGCTTCGCCGGCTCCGGTCCGGCGCGCGACAAGGACGCCCCGCGCTTCCGCGAGCTGTACTTCATCTACCTGCTGGACGCGTTCCACGGCACCGGCATCGGGCAGAAGCTGTTCGACGCGGTCGTCGAGCCGGCCGAGGGCCTGTACCTGTGGGTCGCCGACGACAACCCGCGGGCGCACCGCTTCTACACGCGCAACGGCTTCACGCTCGACGGAGCCTCGCACACCGAGCCGTTCCTCGGCGAGACCCTCACCGAGGTGCGCTTCGTGCGCTGATCGACCACCGTCCGCTTTTCGCGAGGGGGCGTGGCCGGTTCGCCGGCCGCGCCCCTTCGTCGTTTCCGGAAGACTGGACCCATGCCGTCTCGCACCGCGCTCACCGTCTGGCCCCTCGAAGGCATCCCCGAGATCGAGGCGGGTGCCGACCTCGTCGACGTCATCGCGCGAGCCGGGGGCGACGACCTCGCGGACGGCGACATCCTCGTCGTGACCTCCAAGATCGTGTCCAAGGCCGAGGACCGCTTCGTCGAGGCCGATGACCGCGAGGACGCGATCACGGCCGAGACCGTGCGGGTGGTGGCATCACGCACCTCCCCGAACGGCTCGACCACGCGGATCGTCGAGAACCGCCTGGGCATGGTGTCGGCCGCCGCCGGAGTCGACGCCTCGAACACCCCGGAGGGCACGGTGCTGCTGCTGCCCGTCGACCCCGACGCGTCCGCCCGGGGGATCGCTGCCGGGCTGCGCGAGCGGCTCGGCGTCGAGGTGGGCGTCATCGTGTCGGACACGCTGGGCCGCGCGTGGCGAGAGGGCCAGACCGACCACGCGATCGGTGCGGGCGGCGTGCAGGTGTTCGAGGATCTTCGCGGGGGGACGGATGCCGAGGGCCGCCCGCTCGTCGTCACCATGCCCTGCGTGGCCGACGAGCTGGCCGCGGCCGCCGACCTCGTCAAGGGCAAGGCCACGCGGCGCCCGGTGGCCGTGGTCCGCGGGCGCGCCGACCTCGTCGGCGCCCTGGACCTTCCAGGCGCGCGGTCGATCGTGCGCCCGCTCGAGCGCGACATGTTCCGTCTGGGCGCCGACGAGGCCTACGCCGAGGGCTTCGCCGCGGGCGTGCGGACCACTTCCGACTGACGAGACGACAGGCCCGGCGCACCGCCGCGGAGCTGCGACGACGGACCGGGCCTGAGGCACCAGGCGGTCAGCGGGTCAGCGGCCCGACTCCAGCACCGCCTGACCGGCCGACACCTGCACCCGGATCGTGCTCGAAGCGCCTGGCGTCGAGCCGATGCCGTTGTCGAACTCGCCGGCCGACACGTCGGAGGTCACGTCGTAGTCGCCCTTCGGCACGGTCATGCGCAGGGTGCCGGCGCTCACGTCCGCCTCGATGACATCGGGCCGCGAGCCGGTGAGGATGGCGTCGAGCGAGCCCGCGCTGACCGAAAGGTCCGCCTCGCTGACACCGTCGAGCTCGAGAGTCCCGCGACCGGCGCTGACGTCGGCGGTGAGCGACCGGGCCGATCCCGATACGTCGAAGGAGCCCGCCGCGAGCGACAGGTCGAGCTCGCCGAACTCGCCGTCCGTCACGAATTCGCCGGCCGCGAGCGAGACGTCCGCATCGAGACCCTCGAGGGCGGACGGCAGGCGCAGCACGGCATCCGCTCCCCCGTCGCCGAACCACCCGCGCCAGCCGAACCATCCCAGGCGATCGGGCGATGACACCGCGAGGGTGTCGCCCTCGCGCTCGAATCGCCAGTTATCGGCTCCCCACGAGCTGGTCACCTCGAGTTCGGCCTCCTGCACGTCGGTGAACTCGACGCGAAGCGTCCCCGCGGCCGCCTCGACGCTCAGGTCCTCGACACCCGCGGCGTCGAGGGACCGGGTCGAGGTGTGGACGGATGCCGACGCGATCGTCCCGATCGCGGCCGAGGTCATCGCGCCCAGCAGCACGATCGCACCCAGCACGATGATCACGATCGCAACGACGCGTGAGCCGCCGGCGGGCGGCTGCGGTGCCTCGGCGGTGCGTTCGGGAGCCGCAGGAGGAGGCGTCATGGTCGTGCTCATCGGTTCGTTCCTGTCTGCGGCCCGCGGCCGCCCTGTGTCGTCGAAGGAGGTGTCGGCGCGGGCGGCGTCGTGCCGCCGTGCTCGAGGTGGGCGATCGCGGCGAGGACGCGACGGTTGCCCGACTCGTCGGGTTCGAGGTCGAGCTTCTGGAAGACGGCGGTGATGTGCTTCTCGACGCTGCCTTCGGTGACGTGCAGCGTCTTGGCGATCGCCTGGTTGGAGCGGCCCTCCGCGATGAGCGCGAGCACCGAGGCCTCGCGATCGGTGAGGCGCAGCATCCGCTCGTCGCGCGTGCGACGGCTGAGCAGCTGGGCCACGACCTCGGGGTCGAGCACCGTGGCACCGGAGGCGATGCGTTCGATCGCCTCGAGGAAGTCGGTGACGTCCGCGACCCGGTCCTTGAGGAGGTAGCCGAGCGCGCCGCCGCTGGACGAGATGAGGTCGGCGGCGTAGCGCTCCTCGACGTATTGGGACAGTACGAGGACGCCGAGCTCGGGCAGCCGCGCGCGCAGCGACAGCGCCGCACGGATGCCCTCGTCGGTCCACTTCGGCGGCAGGCGCACGTCGAGGATGCACAGCTCGGGGGCGGTCCGGTCGACGGTCTCGTCGAGGTGCGACGCGTCGGGGAGAGCCGCGACCACCTGGTGGCCGGCGTCCTCAAGCACGCGGACCAGGCCGGCGCGCAGCAGCGCCGAGTCCTCGCAGATCAGGATGCGCACGGGATGCTCACCTCCACGCTCGTCGGTCCACCGGCGGGGCTGTCGATGCGAGCCTCGCCGCCGGCCGCCAGCACGCGATTCACGATGCCGTCGAGGCCGCCGCCGGGAATGACGCGTGCGCCGCCCACGCCGTTGTCCTCGACGCGCGCCCACAGGGTGCCGGGCTCACGCAGGCGTGCGACGACCCGCACCTCGGTGGCCCGCGAGTGCTTGGCCGCGTTGGTGAGTGCTTCGGCGATCACGAAGTAGGCGGCCGCCTCGGTCTCGCGGCTGCAGCGCCCGTCGAGCCGCACGTCGGTGTGCACGGGCACGACCGACCGCGCGACGAGCGCCGAGAGGGCCGCATCGAGGCCGCGATCGTCCAGGACGGAGGTGTGGATGCCGCGGGCCAGCTGTCGCAGCTCGGTGATGGCCGCCTTGGTCGACGTGTGGGCCTCCGCGATCAGCGCCTTCGCGGCATCCGGGTCGGCGTCGATCTTCTGCTGAGCGAGGCCCAGCGTCATGCCGACCGACACCAGTCGCGGCTGGACGCCGTCGTGGAGGTCGCGCTCGATGCGGGTGCGCTCGACGTCGGCGGCCCGGACCGCACCGGCGTGCTGCTGGCTCGACACGCGCGCCGCGGCGGCCAGCTGCGCCTCGCGCGAGGGAACCATGATGGCCCGCGCGATGATCCCGTGGAGCACGCCGAGGCCGACGAGGCCGGCGGCGGCGACGAGCACCGCGAGGATCCCCACCGGCACCGCCCAGGCGAGTGGAACCTCGATGCCGGTGCGGGCGAGGCGCACCGAGCTCGCCTCGGCGAACAGCGGCGTGAACGCCAACACGGCACCGGAGACCAGGAGTCCGGCGAGGGCCACGACGACCCACCCGAGGATCGTGGCGATCGCCAGGTTCGCGATCGCCCGCCAGGTGGCGGGATCGATCGCCTGCATCCAGATCGTGCGCAGGACGCCGCCGAATCCGGGGCGGCCGCTGCGCCGCGGCCGCATCGCAGGAAGACCGAACGCGTAGAGGCCGTCGACGCGCTCGGTCTCGAGCCAGCCGAGACCGAACAGCACATAGACGAGCGCCACCAGCACGAGCACGCCGATGCCGAGCACGAAGAGCAGGCCGATGCCCACGCCCAGCAGCGAGAACAGCAGCGAGAACGCCGCGACGCCGATGACGCCGAGCGCGGCGAGCTGCGCGATGGCGCCCGCCACCTGGGCGGGCCGCGTCACCGGGCGAACGGCAGGAGAGTCCGAGGAGGTCATGCCCCTTACGGTAGGCGCGTGCGCCGCCGATCGCGCCCGAGGCAGCCGGAGTCTTGTCTTCGGGTTATCCCCCAGACGGGACCCGGCCGTGCGCGGGGCGCGTGAACCGCGCGCTGGGTGCTCGTGGCGTCAGCGCAGCCGTGCGAGCGCCCGCTCGTGCACGCGCGGGTCGGAGCCCATGCCGGCAGGCGAGTCGGGGCTGTAGACGACGAGCTCGTCCACACCGAGGCTCTCCGCATGCTCTGCGGCCGCGAGGAAGGCGTCGACGTCGGCGGTCGGGCGCACACGGCCGAAGCCCAGCAGCAGGGAGCGCCGCACGGTCGACGGGTCGCGCCCGACACGATCACACTCCACCGCGAAGCCGGCGGCCTGCTGCGCGATCAGCTGCCAGTACTCGTCGGCGTCGAGCTGCGTCGACCCCGGTCCCCCGTAGGTGTTCCAGGTGTCGGCGTAGCGCGCAGCCAATGCCAGCGCGCGCGGCCCGTGAGCGGCCAGCAGCAGCTCGGGCGCGTCGACGCCCTCCGGACGGCCCATCGTCTCGAGGCCCGTGAAGGACATCGTCTTGCCCTGCCACTGCGAGGCGCCGTCGAGCACCGCCCGGTAGCCCTCGACGACGTCGGCGAAACGGGCGGACATCTCACCCATGGTCGAGTTCTCCCCGCGATCGGCGAGCTCGCACGGGGGTGCTCCGAGGCCGAGCCCGAGCACGAGGCGCCCTTCGGAGATGTCTTGGACGGTCATCGCCGCCCGCGCGAGCGCAACCGGCCGGCGGAAGACGGCGGAGGCCACGAGGGTCCCCAGCCGGATGCGGTCGGTGATGCCGGCCGCAGCCGTGAGGGTGGTGAATGCCTCGCCGAGCCATTCGCCGCGGGCCGTCGCATGGGTGAGGTGGTCGTATGTGTACGCGACGTCGTAGCCGACCTCGTCGCCCCAGCGGTACCAGCGCGCCTGATCACGCCATGGGCCCACCGGAGGAATCACCAGACTGATGCGTCGCAGAGTCATGCGACTCAGGATGGCACGCGGCGGCGGTCGTGTCGTGACGGCGGGCTAGGGTGCGGTGGTGGCAGGACGAACCAGGACACCGCGCGGACGCGGCGAAACCCAGGCACCCCGATTCGATTTCGACGAGAGCGTGCTGTCCGACCTCGCCCCGCGCGACCCGTCGGAGTTCGGGTCGACCGGCTTCGAGGGCCTCTCGTACACCGACGTCGTACGCGATGCGTGGGAGCTCGGCGTCGGCGACACCGTCGAGGCGTGCCGTTTCGAGGGCCTCGAAGTCGCCGCGTGGGGATTCCGCGGCGCGCGTCTGGTGGAGTCCGTGTTCGTCGGTGCGAACATCCCCGTCGCGTCGGGAGCGCGCAGCGACTGGCGGGACGTCGAGGTGAGGGACAGCAGGTTCGGGTCCGTCGAGGCATATGACACCGGGTGGCGCGGCATCCGCTTCACACGCTGCAAGCTCGGCTACGTCAACCTGCGTGCCGCGGAGCTGCTCGACGTCGCCTTCGTCGATTGCACGATCGACGAGATCGATCTGCTGGACGCCTCGGCCCGCCGCGTCGCCTTCGAGGCCACCCGCATCGCCACGCTGAACGCCAGCGGCGCGCGGCTCACCGACGTCGATCTGCGAGGAGCCGACATCGGTCAGGTCGTCGGCATGGTGGGACTGCGCGGCGCGACGATCTCAGCCGAGCAGCTGCAGCTCATGGCACCCGCACTCGCCGACCTCGCGGGCATCGTCGTCGAGTCCTGACCCGGCCGCACGCCCCGCCGTTCCGCGCGCGCGGATGCCAGTGGGCCGCGTGCCAGCGGGCCGGCGTGCAGCAGGCCGCGCGTCAGCGGCGTGCGTCAGCGGCCGGACACCTTGCCGAAGAGGCGGGCGATCGGGGCGAGCACGAGCGGGCGTGCGGCGACCCACGCGGCCGCGATCACCACGAGCGAGGCGCCGAAGAACCAGAACCCCGTCCAGTTGTCGGCGTACGCGTCGGGATCGACCGAGCCCTGCGCGGCGTACATGTGGTTGAGGTTGCGCAGCGCCCCGGTGGCGAACACCAGGAACACGTGCACAGCGATGAACGCGACGAAGTAGAGCATCACCGGGAAGTGCACCGCCCTCGCCCACTCCACCGGGTAGGCCTTGTTCAGCCCGGCGGCGTTCTTCGGCCACACGCCCGACATCCGCACGCCGGTGACCACGGCCAGCGGCGCGGCGATGAACACCGTCGCGAAGTACGCCAGCTGCTGCAGCGAGTTGTAGTTGACCCAGCCGTTCTCGGTCGGCCAGTCCAGCGACACGTACTGCAGGGCCGCCGACACGGCGTTGGGGAACACCTCCCAGGAGCTGGGCACGATGCGCAGCCACTGGCCGGTCACGAACAGCAGCACCACGAAGACGACGCCGTTGACCAGCCA
This sequence comes from Microbacterium psychrotolerans, assembly GCF_031085295.1. Classification (GTDB taxonomy): domain Bacteria; phylum Actinomycetota; class Actinomycetes; order Actinomycetales; family Microbacteriaceae; genus Microbacterium; species Microbacterium psychrotolerans. The sequence goes on from NZ_JAVFWO010000004.1 coordinate 388,469, forward strand.
CAGGATGTCGAGCGACTGGTGGAACCACAGATTCAGGCTGATCTTGCGCCGGTTGTTGCTCCGCGGCGACCAGAACGCGGTCGGCCGTTTCTCGGTGCGCACCCGCAGGCCCGACCGGATGATGAGCACCATCAGGAACACGTTGAAGAAGTGCTGCCATCCGAGCCACGCGGGGATCCCGATCGGCGCGCCCTCGGGCAGGTGGTACTCACCCGGGTACGTCGCGAGGAAATCGACGCCCCACGACGTCGACAGCAGCCACCGCACCGCGAGCACGGCCATGGCTGCGGCATACAGGAGCCCGGCACCGCCGACGAGGACGGCACCGGCCCACTGTCCGCGGGTGAAGGGCCCGATCCGCCGGGGCTCGGCCGCCGGCTCCGAGCGCGTGCGTGCTGCCGCACCCGCCCACACGGTCCGCGGGAACGGCAGCGGCTGGGACAGCGGCACTCCCGTCGACGTGCCGGGAGCGGCCGGCGCTGGTGCGGCGACGACCTCCGCGGCGACCGTCGTGGCCGCAGCCGGGGCGGCTGCGGCATCCGACACGGACGCAGCTGTCGGCGCAGCTGCGGCATCCGTCGTGGATGACACGACCGGTGCTGCGGAACCCTTCACGGACGTAGCCGCGGCCGCTGCTGCCGTGTCCGACGCCGGCGTGGCGCCCCGAGCCGGGGCGAAGCCGGCAGGCGGCCAGGGCTCGCCGCCCGGCACGCGGGGCAGGCCCCGGCGGAGCGGCCTGGCACCGGCGGTGCCCTCGGCGCCTGCGGCAGCGGGGGCGACGGAGCCGGACGCAGCGGGGCTGGCGGCGGTGCTCGCGGCGGGCGCGGCGGTCTCTATGTGCGCGGGAGCGGGCGACGATTCCTGCGCGGACGACGGTGGCTGGGGCGCGGTCACACCGGCGGCCACGGCGGCATCGGGAACGACGGTTCCGGCCGGTGGCCAGGGCTCGCCGCCGGGCACGCGGGGCAGACCCCGGCGGATGCGCCGGGCTCCGGCCGCGGCGACGGTCGAGGGCGCGTCGACGGCCTCGACGGCCGTGGACTGCGCGTCGTCCCGCTCGTCCTTCGCTCGCTCAGCGACCGGGGCTGCGGTCGCGGCGGCGACCGAGGTCGTCGCGGCCACCGGGACCGCCGCCGCGGCGGCGGGCTCGGCGACCACGGGCGCTTCGACAGGCTCAGCGACCGCGATCGTCGCCGGCGACGGGCGCCCGTCGCCGTTCGGCACCGGCGCCGTGCCGGCGGGCGGCCACGGCTCGCCGCCGGGAACGCGAGGCAGACCTCGCCGCACCGCAGAACCGAAGGTCGCCATACCGGGTTACGCCTTCTTCGCCTCAAGAGCAGCGATCAGCTGCGGAACCACCTGGAACAGATCCCCGACGACGCCGAAGTCGGCGATCTCGAAGATCGGGGCATCCGCGTCCTTGTTGATCGCGACGATCGTCTTCGCGGTCTGCATGCCGGCCTTGTGCTGGATCGCACCCGAGATGCCGAGCGCCACATAGAGCTGAGGCGACACCGACACACCGGTCTGGCCCACCTGGTACGAGTAGGGCACGTAACCGGCGTCGACCGCGGCGCGCGAGGCGCCGATCGCGGCGCCCAGGGCGTCGGCGAGCTGCTCGACGAGCGCGAACTTGTCGCCGGATCCGAGTCCGCGACCGCCCGACACGACCTTCGTCGCACCGCGCAGTTCCGGGCGCGTCGACGACACCACCGTCTCATCCACGGACGTCACGGTCGCGGCACGGCGCCCCGAGGCGCGCACCTCGAGCGGTTCGGCCTCGACACCGGCGACGGCCTCGGCGCGGGCATCCACGGATCCCTGACGGATCGTGATGACCGGCGCGCCCCACGTGACCGCGGCGTCGACGTTGTACGCGCCGCCGTAGACCGAGTGGTGCGCGATGACGCCTTCGGGGTCGCGCGAGACGCCGACGGCATCGACCGCGAGGCCGGACCGGGTGCGCGCGGCGTACCGGCCGGCGACCTCGCGGCCCTCCACCGAGTGCGCCACCAGGATGGCGTCCGGCCGCACCTGGTCGGCCGCCGCGGTGAGCGCGTCGACCGCCGCGGCGCCGAGCCCGTCGCCGGGAGCGGCGACGAGCACCGCGGCGGCTCCGAGCGCGGCAGCATCCGCGGCCAACGCGGCGTCGCCGACGATCACGGCGACCGGCGTGCCGACCGTCGCGGCGGCGCCCAGCAGCTCGGCCGCCGACTTGGCGAGCCCACCCGACGGGGTGGTGTCGAGGAAGACAAGGATGGAGTCATCTGCAAACGTCATCACGCACGCACCCTCACGCAAGCCGGTTCTGGATCAGGAACTCCGCGAGCTTCTGGCCCGCGTCGCCCTCGTCGACGATCTTCACGCCGGCCTCGCGCGGAGGCTTCTCGCTCAACGCGATGACGATGGACCGCGACGCGGTCGGGTCGTGGGGCTCGATCTCGAGCTCGGCGAGCGACAGCGTCTCGAACGGCTTCTTCTTCGCCGCCATGATGCCCTTGAAGTTGGGGAAGCGCGCGTCGGGAAGCGCCTCGGTGATGGATATCACGGCGGGAAGCGGTGCCGTCACCTGCAGCGTCGCACCGTCCGACGCGCGCGTGCCCGAGACGGCGTCGCCGGCGATCTCGACCGTGCTGAGGTAGGTCGCGCTCGGCACGTCGAGGATCTCGGCCACCATCGCGGGGATCACCCCGCCGGTGCCGTCGGTGGACTGGTTGCCGGCGATGACGAGGTCGAAGCCGGTGCGCTGCAGGGCCGCCGCGAGCACCTCGGCGGTCAGGCCGAGGTCGGCACCGAGGAGCGCCTCGTCGACGACCTGCACGGCCGACGACGCGCCCATCGCGAGGCCCTTGCGGACCGTCGCAGAAGCCGACTCCGGCGTCATCGACAGCACGACGACCTCGGTGCCCGGCGTCTTGTCGGCGTACGACAGCGCGACCTCGAGGGCACGCTCGCCGATCTCGTCGAGGACCGTCTCGCTGGCGGCGCGATCGGCCAGGCCGGTCTCCAGCGACAGCTTGCGATCCCCGTAGGTATCCGGGACTTCCTTGACCAGGACGACGATCTTCATGACGATCTCCTCACGCTGGGCACGAGTCTATGGCGCGGCGCGCAATGTACCCAATCCCGCGGAATGCGCCGACCGGACCGACCCCTGACCCGCCGTGTGTATACATAAACGCCCCTTCGCGGCCCCCGGATCGGTCGCTGCAACCGAGGACCGGTACGGTGGAAGGAGGAGGTCGTCATGGCAGCACCCAAGCGTCTTCCGGTCGACCCGATCGCCGAAGCCAAGCGCCAGTGGATCGCCCATGGCTGGGAACCCGCAGCCGCGGGCATGACCGCCGTGACGTCGATCATCCGGGCGCAGCAGCTCATGTTCGCGCGCATCGACACGGCGCTGCGGCCCTTCGGACTCTCGTTCGCCCGGTACGAGCTGCTGCGCCTGCTCGGCTTCACGCGGGAGGGACGGATGCCGATGGCCAGCGCCATCGCCCGCCTGCAGGTGCACCCGACCAGCGTCACCAACACCGTCGACCGGCTGGCCCGCGACGGCCTCGTCTCGCGCGAGCCGCACCCCGGCGACGGGCGCGCGGCGATGCTCGTGCTCACCGACACCGGTCGCGAACTGGTCGAACGGGCGACCGCGGCCCTCAACAGCGAGGTGTTCGAGGATCCCGGCCTCACCGACGCCGACACCACAGAGCTGGTGCGGATCATCGCCCGATTCCGCAAGGACGCCGGCGACTTCACCGATCCGAAGCCCCAGCCCGAGCCGCTCTGAGCGGCGGGTCCCTGACTGCGTCGAAGTGGTGAGGGCACGAGCGCGCTTCAACAGGCTCAGCGACGGATCAGCGACCCTCGAACTCCGGTGCGCGCTTCTCGCGGAAGGCGGCCATGCCCTCCTTCTGGTCCGCGGTGTCGAAGAGGCTGGCGAACACGTGCTTCTCGAGGCGAAGGCCCTCGGCCAGCGACGTCTCGAGGGCGGCATCCAGCACGGCCTTCGCGGCATACAGCGACGGCAGGCTCTTCGACGCGATGGTCTCGGCGGTCTTCTGCGCCTCGGCGAGCAGGTCGGCGGTCGGCACGACCCGCGAGACCAGTCCGGAGCGTTCGGCCTCGGCGGCATCCATCACCCGCCCGGTGAGGATCAGCTCGGCCGCCTTGTAGTAGCCGACCGCGCGGATGAGCCGCTGCGAGCCGCCCATGCCGGGGATGACGCCGAGGTTGATCTCGGGCTGCCCGAACTTCGCCGTGTCGGCCGCGAGAATGATGTCGCACATCATCGCCAGCTCGCACCCGCCGCCCAGCGCGTAGCCCGAGACAGCGGCGATGACCGGGGTCCGCACGGCGGCGAACTGCGCCCAGCCGCCGAAGTGGTCGCCCATCAGCATCTCGAGCCCCGATTTGGACTCCATCTCCTTGATGTCGGCGCCGGCCGCGAAAGCGCGCTCCGAGCCGGTGAGCACGATGGCGCCGATGCCTTCGTCGGCATCGAAGGCGGATGCCGCGGCTACGACGTCCCAGCACACCTGCGTGTTCAGCGCGTTGAGCGCCTCCGGCCGGTTGAGCGTGATCCAGCCGACGCGGCCGCGGGTCTCGACGAGGATCGTCTCGTACTCGGTCATCGGTTCCCGCTTTCGTCTCAGGGTCGTGAACATTCCACCAGAACAGGTGATCCGGCTGGGACAGGCTGATCCCGCCCTCATCGACCTGTTCTCGCCAGAACAGCAGATCTGGGCAGCGGCGGTCAGGCGCTCTCGGCGCGGATGGTGTTGATGATGCCGGAGAAGTCCTGGCCGGCGCCGTCGCCGGCCGCGTACTGCGCATAGATCTCGCGCGCGAGCATGCCCATGCGCGCCTCGACGCCCGTCGCCGAGATCGCGTGCTCTGCCAGCCCGAGGTCCTTGTTCATGAGCGCGCCGGCGAAGCCCGGCTGGTAGTCGCGGTTCGCGGGACTCGTGGGCACGGGTCCCGGCACCGGGCAGTTCGTCGTCAGTGCCCAGCACTGGCCCGATGCGTTCGAGGCGACGTCGAACAGCGCTTGGTGCGAGAGCCCGAGCCGCTCCCCCAGCACGAACGCCTCCGCGACCGCGATCTGCGATACGGCCAGGATCATGTTGTTGCAGACCTTCGCGGCCTGCCCCAGCCCCGCTCCGCCGCAGTGCACGACCCGTCGGCCCATCGCCTCGAGCAGCGGGCGCGCGGCCTCGAAGTCCTCGTCCGTCCCGCCGACCATGAAGGCGAGCGTGGCGTTCTCGGCGCCCACCACTCCGCCTGACACCGGGGCATCCAGCGACCGGTGACCGGCCGCCTCGGCGAGCGCGTGCGCGGCGCGCGCCTCGTCGACGGCGATCGTCGAGCAGTCGATGAACAGGGCTCCCGGTGCTGCGACATCGAGCAGTCCCGCAGCGCCGTCCGAACGGCGATAGGCGTCGAGCACCTGCGCCCCGGTCTGGAACATGGTGATGACCACGTCGGCGCCGGTGGCGGCATCCGTTCCCGACTCCGCGGTTGTGAGTCCCCCGTCAGCTGCGGCGGAGACGGCGGCGGGCATGACGTCGAAACCCGTCACCTCGTGACCGGCGGCGGCCAGATTCCTCGCCATGGGCAGGCCCATATGGCCGAGCCCCAGGAATGCGATCTTCATTTCGGACCTCCTCGTCGGTGCTTCTCGAACGCCGTGCGACCGTCAGCGCGCGAGCAGCTGGCGTCCGATGATCACGCGCATGATCTCGTTGGTCCCCTCCAGGATCTGATGGACGCGCAGATCGCGCACCACCTTCTCGATCCCGTACTCGTGAAGGTAGCCGTAGCCGCCGTGCAGCTGCAGCGCCTCGTTGGCCACCTTGAAGCCGGCATCGGTCGCGAAGCGCTTGGCCATCGCGCACTGCAGCGAGGCGTCGGGCGACTTCGCGTCGAGCGCCGCCGCGGCACCGCGCACGAGGGCGCGCGCGGCGTGCAGCTCGGTGGCCATGTCGGCGAGCGCGAACACGACGGCCTGCCTCTCGGCGAGCGGCTCGCCGAACGTGAAGCGCTCGTGCACGTAGCGCAGCGCGCGGTCCAGCGCCCACTGAGCGCCGCCGAGCGAGCAGGCGGCGATGTTGATGCGCCCGCCGTCGAGTGCCGACATCGCGATCTTGAAGCCCTGGCCTTCACCGCCGAGGATGTTCTCCGCGGACACGCGCACCTCGTCGAGGATCACCTGACGAGTCGGCTGCGCGTTCCAGCCCATCTTGTGCTCGATCGCGCCGAACGACAGCCCCGGGGCGTCGGCGGGGACGAGGAACGCGGTGATGCCGCGAGCCCCCGGTTCACCCGTGCGCGCCATGACGATGTAGACCGACGCCTCGCCGCCGCCCGAGATGAACTGCTTCACGCCGGTCAGCACGTAGTCGTCGCCCGACCGGATCGCGCTCGTGGTGATGGCTGCGGCATCCGATCCGGCACCCGGCTCGGTGAGGCAGTAGCTGCCGAAGCCCGCCATCGAGGTGAGGAGCGGCAGCCACTCGGTGCACTGGGCGTCACTGCCGTAGGTGTCGATCATCCACACGACCATGTTGTGGATCGAGATGTACGCGGCGATCGCGGGGTCGCCCTGCGCCAGCTCTTCGAAGATGGCGGCCGCATCGGAGCGTGACAGCCCCGCCCCGCCGAAGTCCTCGCGGGCGTAGATGCCGCCGAGCCCGAGCTCGCCGGCGCTGCGCAGCGTGTCGCGGGGGAAGAAGGACTTCGCGTCCCACTCCAGCGCATGCGGCGCGAGCTCGTTCTGGACGAATTCGCGGACGGCGTCGAGGATCGCGTCGCGCTCCTCAGTGGTAAGGCTCGAGGTGAGAGGGGTGATCGTGGACACCGTTGCTCCTTCAGAGATGCAGAACGCCCTTGTGGGGCATCCTGATCAACGCGATCGTGCCGGCATTGGCACATCGGCAATTTTACATGGACTTCCAACTATCTGTTAGGTGTCTCGAGGAATCGCTGAAGGGTGCATCTCCACGCGACGCGCGCGGAGATGCACCCTTTCGCGATTCCGGATGCCGCTGCTCAGGCGTCGGCGTGCGCGCGGGGCTCTTCCGCCGGCGCGTCGGCCTCGGGCCAGACCATGAACGGCCGCAGCTCGAGCTGTCCGTTGCGCGCCATCGGATGCCGCGACGCGATCTCGATGGCCTCCTCGAGGTCGTCGACCTCGAGGATGTCGAAGCCGCAGATGACCTCGGCCGTCTCGACGAACGGGCCGCGAGCGGTGAGCACCTTGCCGCCGCGGACCTTCACGACGGTGGACTCCGCCTGCGGGGCGAGCACTTCTCCGATCACGCGCTTGCCGCTGGCGTCGAGGGGATCGACCCACAGGTCGACGTCGGAGTCGTCGACTTCGGTGTCGGGCTCGAGCGAGGTGACGACGAACATCATGTACTTCATGGTCTGATCCTTCCGTTGCGGGCCGGCGCACGCCAGCCTCACTCCGGTCGTCGCACGGGCTCGGACGATGTCGACACTTCTCTCGAGGATCTTTTCTTCCACCCGGCGCCGACGCTCCGGACGGCGCTCGCGCGACGAGCATCATCCTCTCGACGGACGATGATGCGACTCGGGAGGGACGCGGTGCGACGGGCGGCTCCGTAGCGTCGAAGCATGGCCATCAGCACATCGACAGTCCCGATCGCCCGCCGCCGCGAGCTGCCCGCGGCGGCCGCGCTGCTGCTGACGATCGGCGGCAACATCCTCGTCCTCGGGATTGCCGCCCTCGCCATGGCCGGAGTCGCCGTCGCAGCGGTCGCCGTCTTCGGCCCCGGCATCCTCGACGCCCTCTGATCCCCTGTCGCGCAGGCGCCCCGCCGGGCTAGCCTGCGTCTGTGAACGAGCGCGCCGTCCCGATCCTCCTCAGCCGTGACCTGCGTGAGACGCTCGCGTTCTTCGAGCGACTGGGGTTCGAGAACCGCGGCGCACCGCCCGAGGAGTGGGGCTACCTCATCATCGGCCGCGGCACCGCCGAGCTGCATTTCACCGAGGACCTCTCCGTCGACCCGCTGCGCACATCCTCGATGTGCTACCTCTACGTCGACGACGCCCAGCGTGTGTACGACGATTGGGCGGACGCGGTCGATCCCGACCCTGCCACCGGCAGCCGCATCGTCGCGCCGGTCACCACGGACTACGGGATGCGCGAGTTCGCCGTCGTCGACCGGAGCGGGAATCTCGTCCGCGTCGGCAGCCCGGTCTGACGCTAGGCTCGCGCCATGACGGACGTCGCGACGAAGCCCCGGCCCGGGACGAGCCTGCGAGGCTTCTCGGCACCCATCCTGCTGATCGGCGCTCTCGTCGTCGTGCCGGTGGCATTCGGCCTCGTCTTCAACAGCTGGTCGGCGCCCGACGACGAAGCCTACGTGCGCATGGCCTTCGCGACGGTGGCAGGGGCGACTCTCGCCATCGCCACAGTGCTCGGCCTGCTCGTCGACCGGATCATCCGCCGCGCGACCGTCTCGACGATCGCGATCTTCGCCGTGATCGCTCTCGTCGTGGTGCCGTACGAGCTCAACGCGATCTCGGGCGCCGCGGAGCTGCTGCTCACCCGACTGAACGTGTGACGAGGTCCCGGCGCTCGCCCCTCGGATGACAGGCGAGCGCCGGGAGCGTCAGCGACGCTGACCCTCGACCAGCACCACCGCGGTGCGCGCCGGCACCGTGATCGTGCCGGTCGCCGCATCCCACGTCGTCGTCTTCGCGACGGGGTCGGAGCCCTGGGCGAGCGCCGGCGTCAGCGAGAACTTCCGGCCGGCGAGCTCGGGGACCGTCTGCGTGGTGGGCTCGGTGCCGGCGTTGAACACCACCAGCGCGCCCTTCAGCTTCGGGTCGACGTCCTTGCCGACGAGGTCGTCGACGAGCATCACGATGACGCCGGGTGAGGCATCCGTCCCGCTGTTGGGGAACGAGACCTTCTGCTCGATGAGCGCGGCGGATCCGAGTCGCAGCAGACCGACCTCATCGCGCACCCGCAGCAGATCGAGGGCGGATGCCTCGGCCGTGGCGATGTCGGATGCGCCGGGCTTGTTCGCGGGATCGGCCAGGAGCGGCGCCAGATCGTCCCAGTGGTCGCCGTTGTCGGCCTCGCGCGGGAGGCCCGATCCGAAGGTGGACTCCTGCCCGCTCCAGTCGATGCGGTTGAACCAGTCACCGGAGTTGTAGCTGTTGCGGTCGAGCGACTTCGAGCGCAGCAGCTCGGTGCCGGCGTGCCAGAACGACGGCGTCTGGGCGTAGGCGGTCGTCGCGAGCGACAGCGTGTTCATGCGCACGCGGTCGGCCATCGGGGTGTCGGCCGGCAGCTTCAGCACCGAGAGGTCGTACAGCGTCTCGTTGTCGTGCGCGTCGACGTACGTGATGACCTCGTCGGGCTGGTCCGCGTAGCCGGCGGGCGAGCCGTTGTAATCGAGCTCGTCGCCCGACTTGAGGGTGCCGTCCGCCGACGTGAACGCGAAGTCGCGCAGGTTGCCCGCGAGCCCGAGCTTGACGAGGTCGGTCTTGTGGGCGAGGTCGGCGAACGGGTCGCCGGGCGCGGATTGGTCGCTGCCGTTGGGGTCCGTCGCAAGGCCCGTTCCGAAGCCCTGGTAGAACTTCGAGTTGCCGTCCACCGGGCTGCCGCCGTGCACGGTGTCGCGCAGCCGGTCGCTGAACGTGCCGATGCCGGTGCCGCCGAGCTGTCCCTGGGTGGCCTGCTCGAAGAGGGCGTTGTTCGCGACCTCGCCGAAGTTCCAGCCCTCGCCGTACAGGTAGATCGCCTTGCCGTCGACGCCGTCCCGCTTGAGCGTGAGCTCGTCGAGGGCGTCGCGGATAGCGAGCAAGTTCTGCTTCGAGTGGTGGCCCATGAGGTCGAAGCGGAACCCGTCCACCTTGTACTCGCGGGCCCACAGCACGACGGAGTCCACCATCAGCTGCTGGGCGACCTCGTGCTCCGTGGCGACGTTCTGGCAGCACGTCGACGTCTCGACGCCGCCGGCCGCATTCAGGCGCTGGTAGTAGCCGGGCACGACCTGGTCGAGCACCGAGGTGTCGGCCTGTCCCGACGCGGATGTGTGGTTGAACACCTGGTCGAGCACGACCTGCAGGCCCATGCCATGGAGCGCGCCCACCATCGAGCGGAACTCGGCGACGCGTGCGCCGCCCTCCGGGTCGACGGCGTACGAGCCCTCGGGCACCGAGTAGTGGTACGGGTCGTAGCCCCAGTTGAAGCCGTCGGCGTCGACCACCTTCTCGATGCAGGCCTGCTGCTCGGTGCCGTCGGCCGGCATCGACGCGAGATCGCAGTCGGGCACGGCCTGCTGCGAGCGGTCCTCCTCGATCGTGGCGATGTCGAAGGTGGGGAGCAGGTGCACCGTGTTGATGCCGGCGTCGGCCAGCTGACGCAGCTGCTCCGTGCCCGCGCTGTCACGCGTGAACGCCCGGTAGGTGCCGCGTTCCGCCTCGGGCACCGACTCGTCCGTGATCGAGAAGTCGCGGACGTGCAGCTCGTAGATGGCGCGGTCGACGGGCCGGGCCACGACGGGCGCCTTCGTCTTCTCCCATGCCTTCGGGCGCCACTGCTTGTCGTCCAGGTCGATCGCGACCGACCGCTCCGAGTTGGTCGTGAGCGCCAGCGAGTACGGGTCGGTGACCCGGTTCGTCTCGATCGCCCCGGTAGTCGGTGCGTATACCACGACCTCCCACAGGTACTCGTCGCCCTTCAGAGCCTTGGTGCCTGCGACTGCCCAGATTCCGGATGCCGCATCCCACGTCGCCTCGTGACGCACGGGCTCTCCGTCGGTGCCGGCGTCCCACGTGAGCAGCGTCGCGCTCTGGGCCGTCGGCGCCCACAGGCGGAACGTCGGCTTGTCCTTCGCGAACGTCACACCGAGATCGGCGTCGGCGACGGCATCCGCGTACAGGTCGTCGAGCACGCCCGGGATCTGCACGCCGGTGAAGGCGCGCACGGTGCCGTCGGCGTCGCGCTGCGACACCAGGAGCTGGCCGCGCAGGAGAGCCGCGGCATCGGTCCCGTCCGCCACCTGCAGTGCGACGTAGCCCGCGAGAGCCGGGAACCGCTCCTTCTGGGCGTCGGTGAGATCTCCCTCGACGCGGCTGAGCTCGACGGTCTCACCCCCGACGACCCCGCCGTCTTCCAGAGCGAGGGATGCCGCCGCCGACGCGTGCAGCTGCCACGAGGCCTCGGCCGGATCGGCGCCGAGGTCAGCGGGCCATGCGAGCGTCTCTTCATCGATCCAGTGCGCGCGCTCCTCGCCGAGGCCCGGGAGCCCGTCGCCGATCTGCAGCACATGGGTCGCGATGGTGTAGCGGAAGAGCACCGGCACACCCGCCTCGGCGGTGAACGAGTAGTTCGAGCCGCCGGCGACGCCGCCGACGCCGTAGTTCTCGCTCCAGCTCATGCCGTGCGCGACCTTGCCCTCGTACGCGCCGCCGGGCAGGTCGAGGGTGAGCTCGTAGACGCCGTCCTTGTCTCCGTCGGCCATGAGGCTCGCGAGGCAGTCCGGTGCCCAGTCACCCGCGCAGCCGCTCTCGCTCTGGTGCGAGCCCGGGACCGTCACGATGGGGCCTTCGGCGGTCGACTGCACGATGTTGGTGCGCGGGTCGAAGTAGAACGAGATCGGGCCGCCCGGGTGCGTGATGGCGATGTTCGCGCCGCCGGGCACGCCGTTCGCGCCGTAGTTGATCGTCCACGAGCCGTCGATCGCGACCTTGTACTCGTAATCCCCGGGCGCCAGGTCGAACGTGCCGGCCCAGATTCCGTCGGCGCGCAGGGTCAGCTTCGCGGCCTCGCAGCCGGGCGCCCAGTCGCCGGCGCAGCCCATCTCGGAGTTGAGGCTGCCCGGCACGGTCACCATCGAGATCGGCGACTCCGGCTCCTCCGGGACGTCGAGCGTCACGGCGTTGCCCACCGAAGCGTAGGTCGACGAGGCGGCGTGCGCACCGGCGGCATCCGTCGTCACCGCCCGGTACTCCACGAGGGTGCCGTCGGCGAGGCCCTCCACCGTGTGGAACACCCGGGGGTCGGTGTCTTCGGCCGTGCCGAGCGCGTGCCATTCGTCCGAGCCGACCACGCGCCACGCGAAGCTGGTCTCGGTCCACGTCGCGTCGTCGACGTCGGCGAGGATCGGCGCCGAGCCGGTGACCGCCGCGCCCGCAGCGGGCGCCGACACGGTGACGGCGAGCGGCGCCTCAGGCGCGGTCACCGGCCGGTCGGCACGGTAGACGACGGCCGACAGAGCCGGGACGGTGACGGATGCCGCCGCTGCGGCATCCGTCGAGATCGCCGTCGTCGTGCCGTAGACCGGCTCGAAGGACGCGCCGTGCGTGAGCGTCGTGAGGCTCACCGTCTTGTCGGAGGCGGTGTTGTTGAGGGCGACCAGATACTCCACCTTCTCGTCGCGGTCGACGCGCGAGAAGGCATAGACGCCCGCGCCGCTGTCGGCGTAGCGCTCGATCTGCGCCCCGGTGACGAGTGCGGGGTGCGCCTCGCGGAGCATGGCGAGCGCGGCGATCCTCTCGTAGATCGGTGCGGACGTGTCGTAGCGGTCGACCGAGCCGGCGGTCGCCCCGGTGATGAGGTTCTGGTTCTGGTATGCGGCGACCTCTGTCGCGAACAGGCTCTGGCGGGCGTCCTTGTCGCCGCCTGCACCCGCGAAGCCCTGTTCGTCGCCGTAGTAGACGACGGGCTGGCCACGGCCGAGGAACATCAGGTCATGCGCCAGCAGGTCGCGTTCGAGCGCGTTCGGCGTCGACTGCAGCATGTAGCCGACGCGGCCCATGTCGTGGTTGCCGAGGAAGGTCGGCAGCGCCGTCGCCGACGAGTCGGGCGTGGTGTACCAGTCGTCGCCGGCGTAGAGGCTCTGCAGTCCCTTCGCGCTGTTGCCCGATGCGTAGCTCACTGCCGACGACTGGAACGTGAAGTCGAGCACGCTCGACATGTCGGTGTCGCGCACGTACGGCGAGAGTTTCACCGGGTCGGCGTCGTAGACCTCGCCGAACATGAAGAAGTCGTCCTTGCCCTTGACGTCGCGCGCGTAGTCGAGCACCTCGGTCGTCCACTGCTCCCAGAACTCGAAGTTCACATGCTTGGCGGTGTCGATGCGGAAGCCGTCGATGCCGAGGTCGATCCAGTCCTGGTAGACGTCGACGAAGCCGTTCACGACCGCAGGGTTCTCTGTCATCAGGTCGTCCAGGCCGTCGAAGTCGCCGTAGGTCACCGACTCGCCCGTCCACGTCGAATTGCCGCGGTTGTGGTACAACGTGGGGTCGTTGAGCCAGGCCGGCGTCTTCGCATCCGCATCCGCGGCCGCGATCACCGGCGGGTGCGGGAACGAGGTCGCCGGATCGAGCGTCGGGAAGGAGTCGGTGCCGGCGTAGGTGGCCGGGTCGAACGCGGTGCCGGCGGCGTCACGGTACGGGGTGGTCGCCTGGTCGACGTAGCCGTACTGGCCGTCGGCATACGAGATGACATCGGCGGTGTGGTTCGTGATGATGTCGAAATACACCTTGATGCCTTTGGCGTGCGCCTCGGCGATGAGCGCCTCGAGCTCGGCGTTGGTGCCGAGATGCGGGTCGATCTGCGTGAAGTCCGTGATCCAGTACCCGTGGTACCCGGCGCTCGCATTCGCCCCCTCGCCCTGCATGGGCTTGTTCTTGAAGCTCGGCGTCAGCCAGATCGCGGTTGTGCCGAGGCCGTCGATGTAGTCGAGCTTCTCGCGCAGGCCCGCGATGTCGCCGCCGTTGTAGAAGCCCTTGTCGGTCGCGTCGTACCCGGTCGTCAAGCGGTCGCCCGTGAGCCCGCCCTCGTCGTTCGACGCGTCGGCGTTGGCGAAACGATCGGTCATGACGAAGTAGAACTGCTCCTGGCTGCCGGGCTGCCGTACCGGCGTCGCGACGAGTGCGTCGTCGTCGGCGGTGTAGCCGGCCCGCAGGCTCTTCACCTCGACCCCGACGCGGTGCGAGCTGTCGTCGAACATGAAACGCAGCGTCGACGGACCCGCGACCGTCAGGGGGATGTCGTCGTCGCCCCCGTTCAGCCCGTACGACTCGTCCCACGCGTCGTTCACCGCGACCTTGTAGTCGTACGAGCCGGCCGGCACCTCGAACTCGGCGGCGTAGATGTCCGCGGTCGCGGTCGGGCTGAGCTCGGTCGCGGCGCAGGCGGGCTGCCAGTCGTCGGAACAGCCGAGTTCGGACTGGAGGCTGCCCACGAGCGCGAACGTGCGCTCGGCCGCGGCGGCCGGCGCGATGGCGACCACTCCCCCGGTCAGAATGAGGGCCGCCGCGGTGAGGCATGCGGTCACGATGCGGGCACGGGCTGAGGTCGACTTCGACACAGGAGCTCCTGAGTGTGGGGCACGGCGACGTGCCCGTTGTGATGCGATGTGCCGCCGACACTAGCAGCGCGCTCGGAAGAACTGCAAGCGCTTACATCATGAGAACGCGCTCATACGGCGGATCCCGAGCGCTGCAGCGTGCGTTCTCCTGACGTCGCCGCAATCGCTTGCACTGCCATGCACCAGCGGGTCCGCCAAATGCGGAATACTTCCGGGATGCCTGTCTTCGACCATCTCGGCGTCAGCGTCGACGACCTTCCGTCCTCGATCGCGCAGTTCGATCCGGTCTTCACGGCGCTGGGATTCACCCGGTACGACGCCGACGGCGGTGTGTCGTGGCACACCGAGGGTGAGACGGAGTTCATCCTCCTTCCCGCCCGCGAGCCCGGCACCGGCCCGCACCGGCATGGACGGGTGGGATGGCAGCATCTCGCGTTCGCCGTCGACTCCCGCGCCGAGGTCGAGCGCCTCCACGCGGTCGCCGTGGGCGCCGGATGGTCCGTCGTGCGGGAGCCGAAGCTCTACCCGCGCTTCAACGATCGGTACTACGCGTCGTTCGTGGAGGACGACAACGGCATCCGCATCGAGTTCATGCACAATCCCCCGCAGGAGCCTGCTGAGGCAAGCTGATCCGCCCGACCTGCTGCGCGCGGCGCGTATGCGGCGCCGGCTGGGCGCGGGACCGTGGCGGCCGCGACCGACGCCGACGTACTCGCCGGGCCGGCGCGAAGGGAGGACAATGCCTGCATCGACGCAGAGCGGAGTCGTGCATGGGTAACACGGTGCTGTACATGTCCATGTCGCTCGACGGGTTCATCGCAGGACCCAACGAGACCGACGAGAACGGCCTCGGCGATGGCGGCGGCAGACTCCATGAATGGGTGTTCCCTCCCGAGGGTGGAGCGAACGCGCAGGTCGTGGACGAGTTCATGTCCACCGGCGCCGTGGTCGCCGGTCGGGGCACGTTCGAGCCCGCCGAGGGCTGGCACGGCGACCACCACGATGGCGTGCCGATCTGGGTCCTGAGCCGCCGCCCGATGCCGGACTGGGCGCGCGGCATGTCCGCCGTGCACTACACGAACGACATCGCCGCGGCGTTCCGCGACGCACGGCAGGCTGCGGGAGACAAGGACGTCCTGGTGCACGGCGCCGCCACGGCCCAGCGCGCCATCGCGGCCGCCCTCCTCGACGAGCTCGAGATCCACCTCGTCCCCGTGCTGCTCGGGGAAGGTCGCCGGCTCTTCGAGCACCTCGGCTCGCCGCGTCGAGAGCTCGAGCGGGTCAGGGTCCTCCCCGGCGAAGGCGGAGTGACCCACCTCCGCTACCGCATCCGGTACTGACAGCGGGTGCGGCTGCCCACCGGCCCCCGAAGGCTTGGTGTCATCACGATCATCGTCGACCTGTTCCGCGACCACACCCTGAACGGCTGGGGCAGCGCCCTCTGGGTGATCTTCCTCGTCACGGTCCCCTTCCTCGCCGCGCCGATCGCCGTCATCGAGTGCGTCGCGCCGGACAGGTCCGTAGGCTGGAGGCATGACGGTGGATGCTGCGGATCCGCGAGTCTGCCCGACCTGCGGTGACCCTCTGAAGTTCGAGATCCTCGACGATGAGCGCTTCCTCGTCGCATGGTCGTGCGTGAACGGCGGCCTGATCCGCACCACGGAGCCGGTGTAACGGGCCGGCCGCCGTCTGCGTCTCGCGCGGCGCGCTTGAGAGCGGCGCGACCCGAACTCAGGCGTGGGCAGGCGGGACGGTCTTGCGCATCACGGTCTTGCTCTTGCCGATATGGCGCTCGAACGTGAATCCCGCCTTCTCGAACATGGCCCGCGTGCCGTTGTGCAGGAACGAGGCTGACGTCCGCTTGCCTTCAGCGAGCTCGTTCGGGAACGAGACCACCTCTCCTCCGCCGGCCTGCGCGATCAGGTGGAGCGCGCCCTCCAGAGCCTCTCGCGCCACTCCCGAACGTCGGTGGTCGCGGTCGACGAAGAAGCAGGTGATGCGCCACGGCGCCGGGTTGGCCTCGCCCGCGTCGTACTGCTTGCGGTGGTAGATGCCGGGCAGCTCGGCGGGACTGCCGTATTCGCACCACGCGATCGCGTCTTCGCCGTCGAAGACGAGCGCGGCATGCGCGACGCCCTCCGCCACGAGTCGCTGCTTGAACGTCGGCCCGTCGTAGTCGCCCTTGGCGGTGTGCTCCGTGTCGCCGTGGAAGTACGAGCAGTAGCACCCGCCCCAGACCCCGTTGTGCTTCTGCGCGAGGGCCAGCCAGGCGGGAAAGGTCTCGGGCGTGAGCGGCTTGATCACGTGCGACGTCGTCGTGACCATGTCACCGGCCTCAGCTCTCGGTCCGACGGCGGCGGGAACGGCGCCGCGGTTCGGGTGGCGCGGGTGAACGACCACGGAGGATCACTCGCAGGTCGCGTGCCATGCCGTCATCCTGCCAGCATCACCGATCGAAGTCACGGGCTCATCGCTGCGCCAAGACCGGTCGTGCGGCCGGGCATTCCACCGGCACGAGCCGGAGATGCAGTACCGTCGAGGCGGTCGCTGTCGAGAGGAGCAGGCGTGGACGTCGTCGACGGCCCTCGCATCGAGCACCGCGACTCGCGTCCGACGCTCGGCATCCGAAAGCGCACGCCGTTCCGCGGGATGCTCGCAGAACGCGATCGTCTCCTCTCGGAGCTCATCGGCTGGATGCGGGTCAACGACGTCGAGCCGGAAGGCTCGTTCTACCTGCGGCTGCACACCGTCGACATGGCGGGCGAGATGGACATCGAGGTCGGCACGTTCGCGACCGCCCCCGGTGACGCGAAGGTCGTGGAGGGTTCGATGCCCGGCGGTGAGTACGTCGTCCTGCGGTACGTCAATCACTCGATGCGGGCACACCGGCTTCTCTTCGACTGGGCGGAATCACAGCAGACACGGTTCGACGTCGAGGAGACGGATGCCGGCACCAGCTGGGCCGGGAGATTCGAGATCTACGTCACCGATCCGCGCACCGAGCCGCGGAAGACCCGCTGGGAGACAGAACTCGCGTTTCTCACCCGCTGACGCGGGCCTCTGCAGCGTCCGACGCCGCTCGAGCATCGTGTGGCGCGGGCGGGTGTGGCGGGAGTCCCCTTCGGCTCGAGCGCCCGTCGCCTATACTCCACTGAAGTATCCCCCCACGTACGATGCCGTATTCCCTGATACGAGGTCGTATCCCATGCGGGCACCCACCCGCCGTCCATCGGAGTGCTTGTGGTCCGAGTGCAGCCGAACACGCCCGACAGTGGCGGTGCGCCCACACGCGCGGCCGCGCGCGCTGCGCAGCAGCGCAGGCGTTCGCTGATCCTCCTGGGCGTCATCATCGTTCTCGCTGTCGCGGTCGCGGTCGTGCTCGGCATCTTCTTCCTGCGCGGAGCCCCCGGTGAACCCGAGCAGGACACTTCGTCGACGTCGACGAGTGACTGTCTGCCGGCGAGCCTGCGCATCACCGCGGATCCCGCGGTCGCAGGCGCGGTCGAGGCGACCGTCGCCGAACTGACCCGATCCGGCGCCGACTGCCCCGGCGTGACGATCGACGTGGAGGACAGCTCGGCCACGGCCGCGGCGCTGGCCACCGGGTCTGCGCCGGAGTTCGACGTCTGGGTGCCCGACTCTGCGATGTGGCCCGCGCGCGCCACCGGCCAGGCGGAGCTCACCGGCGTGGACGCCGCTGAACTGGTCGTCAGCGATCCCGTGGCCAGCACGCCGGTCGTGTTCGCGGCGACGGAGGCTACGGCGGCTGCTCTCGAAGCCGCAGGGGCCGGGTTCTCGAGCCTGGCGGCACCCTCGGTCGCCACGGTGCTGCCAGACCCGTCGACGGTCGCAGCGAGCTCCGCCGCACTGCTCGCGCTGCAGACGGCCGTCGCCGGAGACGCGCGGATGTTCACAGCGATCGCACTCGGCCTCGACGCCGGTGTCGTTCCCACCGCCGCCGATGCGCTCGCTGCGGCATCCACCGCGACGACGCCCACGATCGCGGTCACCACCGAACAGGCGGTCCTGGAGTACGGCAAGGATGCCGGGACACCCCTGGTGCCGATCTACCCGGCCGACGTGAAGCCCGCGGTGAGCGTAGCTCTCGTGACGCTCGCCGATGCGTCGGACGACACGCTCGCGGCGGTGAAAGAGCTCTCCGCGGGCCTGGCGGGCGCACGCGACCGTCTCGCCGAATACGGCCTGCGCGACGCGGCGGGGAACGCGGCCGACTCGACCGCGGAGGATGCCGGCGCGGCATCCGACCCCGTCGACAGCGCCAACCAGGCCGAAGCGCTGCGCACCTGGCAGATGCTCACTGCGCCGTCCCGGATGCTGTCGCTCAACGACGTGTCGGGTTCGATGCTCCAGCCGGCGACCGCCGACATGCGGCGCATCGACCTGTTCGAACAGGCCGCCGTCCGCGCCATCAATTCCCTGTCGGCCGACTCGTCGCTCGCCACCTGGGTGTTCTCGAGCCGGCGGATCGGCGGGCAGGACTGGCAGGAGATCGTCCCGTTCGGTCCGCTCGGCGATCCGGCGCACAAACAGCGCACGATCGACACGGCGAACGGGCTCGACAGCCTCGTCGGCGGCGGGACGGGACTCTACGACAGCGTGCTCGCGGCCGTGCAGTACATGCGGGAGACGTACGTCCCCGGCCAGGTCAACCTGGTGCTGCTGAACACAGACGGGTACAACGAGGACGACGAAGGCCTCGACCTGCCGGGGCTGCTCGCGCAGCTCGAAACCCTCCGGGACCCCGCGAAACCCGTCGCGGTCATCGCGATCGGCTACGGGCCCGACACCGATCAGGCCGCGCTGGAGCAGATCGCCGCTGCCACCGACGGCGCGGCCTATCAGGCGCTGCAGCCGACCGACATCGGCACGGTGCTGGTCGACGCGGTCACCCAGCGCGGCTGCCGCCCGAACTGCGGTTAGGCCGCGCTACGCTCAGCCGCGTGATGATCCGGCGAGCAGCGCCAGATGATCTCGTGGCGATCAACGCGGTGCATCTGGCGTGCGGTCGGCGAGAGCGGGAGGCGCCGATGGCGGACGACCGCCACGACCGCCTCGTCGCGGTGGCGGTCGTCGACGGCGCGATCGCGTGCGAACAATGACAGCCTCGTGCTCTTCAGAGCTGTTCGGCCCGCGGAGTTCCGCACCTGATCCCTCAGTGTCCACAAGCGGCTCGAGCCGAGGGTGGATCAGGTGCCGGCGCTCTTGCGCGGCTTGATGAATGCGGCGGACTCGCGGGTCGCGCGTTTGTCTGCGCGCTTCTCCTTGATCGACCGCTGTGCGACCTTCTTGACACCGCGTGACTGCGGTGATTTTCCAGACATGAGAACTCGCTTCCCCTAGATCGGCTGGCGGGTGAACCATCGACCATAGCCGCCTTCCGCGGGAAGTCAATTCGCGGTTCTCTCTTCCCGCCACTGCACGGGTGTGCGACCGGTGCTGACCGTGAAAAGTCCCACGGACTTGCCTTTTTTTGCTTCCGGGCTATGGTGAGGGCATGTCCATGACGGTTCGCTCTTCCACCCCGGTGCGTCTCTCCGGCGCCCTCGGAGTGGCGCGTGCGATGGACATCGCTGGGGCACGGCACGCGGTGCTGCCGCCTCGGCCGCACGTGCAGGGAGCTGATGTGCTCTACCGCTCCCGCCGCCGCGCTCCGCCGCCCTGAATCCGTGTCCCACCACGGAAATTCCGGCTACCCAGCGCGTCGCATCTGCGGCGCTTCTTTTTTTGCCCCGAGGAGGCAGTCATGCCCACCGAACGTTTCCGTTCATCCCCGTCTGAGCGTGAGCTCCCGGATGCCGCGGCATCCCCACCGGATCTCAGCGCACACAGGAGCCTCATCGCGACGACAGCCTACAGACGCGACACCGCCCGCCCCGTGCCCGCGAAGCAGATCCACCGGTGGCTCGATGACGGCGGCGCCCCGGCGAGCGAGCCGATCGAGCTGAGTCCGCCCGTCACCTGGTCGCCCCAGGCGCTGAACGCGCGGCTCGTCGCGGAGGAGGCTCTGCGCGCGCTTCCCCGTCGTCCCTCGGCGATCACCGCGGAAGCGCGAGCCCGGATCAGCCGGATCATCGCACAGGTGGAGCAGCGCCAACTGACACTGCGCGCGGCAACCGCGCAGCTGCGCGACCTCACCATCCGACTCCAACAGCACCGACGCGCCGAGGAGGCGAGACGTCGCCAGTGGAGATCCGGGCGGCTCTCGCACCGGCACGCCTGACCGCACATGGCCCGGGTTCAGCTTCCGCCGCGCCCCATCACGCATCCCACAACGAACAAGGACCGCCCATGACCCCCGACACCCCCGCTGAAACCATCGCCCCGCCGAAGCTGGACATGGCGTCCATCCAGCGCTCGCTGGAAGAAGAGCTGAAGCGACGCGAAGACATCTTCCGCGAGCTCGCTCCTCGCGCCATTCCCCACGTCGATCCTGTCGCCTACATGGCCGCTGCGGAGACACGTCGGGTGATGGACCAGCTCGGGGCGGCGCTGGACCGCATCTCGCACGGGACGTATGGACGGTGCGTCCGCTGCGGCGGCGCGGTCATGGCCGCGCGCCTCGAAGCACTGCCCTACGCCGAGACCTGCATCGTGTGCCAGAACGATGTCGAGAGCTCGTGAACACCCGTCCGCTCACGGACGCGTGCTGATTCGCCCTCACGGGCAGACGCGGACCCGGCGTCCCTCGAAACCGACGATGTCACCCAGCTGCAGCTGCCGGCCGCGGCGACGATCGACCTCCCCGTTCACCAGCACGTAGCCGTCGATGATGGCCTCTTTGACGTTTCCGCCGGAGTCGAGGAGTCCGGCGAACTTCACGAACTGCCCGAGGCGGATGACCTCGCCGCCGATCGAGACATCTTCGATCGGCGGCAGGTTCGTCATCCCCGAATGCTAGCCGACGCGGCAGCGCCCTGCCCTGGGACGGTCATCGGTGGCGCTCGAGACGAGAGGGATGGCCGGTACGTTCCAGGCGTCCAGACTCAGCGCCCGCTCGGCCGGCGCGACGCCGCGCCACTCCACACGATGCTCCCGCGACTCGCCGGGCAGAAGGGGTCGGGGGTCGTCGCGGACGAGTGCGCGCCCCGGTGAGCCCCACGGCCTGGCGTCGCGCAGTCCGGCACCGATCGCGGCCGCACCGCTGACGTGAGCGATGCGGATGCGCCAGGCGTGGCCGTCGTCGTGGACTGCGGCATGGAGCTGCGCGGCGGGAAGATCCAGCAAGCCGCCGAGGTCGGCGCCGAGCGTCGCGACGGAGCGTTCGACGTCGATCGAGCGCCCCGCCGCGTCGCGCCATTCGGCCTCCCAGATGACGATGCCGTTCGAGCCGACATGGGCCACCTCGAGAGCTACGACCGGCCGGGGCTCTCCCACCGAGTCGAGCGCCGAGGCTGACACTTCCTTCAGCGTCCTGCCGGCCGCGTCTCGCAGGCGCAGCAGAACGATGGAGCCCGGACTCACCCCGCGCTCAGACCACACCCATGCTCGCGCCGTCAGACGCTCATGGCCGGCCCAGGCGGATCGGGGCGTTTGCAGCGTCACCCGATCGCGGGCGAACGCGCGGGTCGCCGCGTGGAAGGCCGGCTTGGCCTCCCCCGACCACTCCACGACGCTGGTGCACCATGCGTTCGGAAAGCTCTCCGCGAGCTGCCACGGCAGCACCATGCTGCAGCGCGGCCACCGGCGACGGTCGGCCTCTATCGCGTATTGCAGACCGGTCGCCTGCAGCCACTGGCTGGCGCGGCCCAGTTGCTCGATTCCGTCGATCCGTCCACCGAAGCATTCCGACACGAGGTCCGCGTTGTTCCACCACTCCCCGAGATGCCGGTAGACAGGGTTCGAACGGTCGGCAGGCCAGAGCGATTCGGCGGGGACGATGCCGCGAAGTGACCGCATACCCGCCATGCCCTCCACCCCGAACTCGGTGTGGGCGAGGTTCGTTCCGGCATCCGCGAGCGTGTGGTGGCCCTCGAGACCTTGGTGTTCCCACGGACCGTGCACGTCATGCTGACCCTCCGGGTCGGCGGCGATCCGGTCCAGACGATGGTGGAATGTCGGACCGCTCGGGGATGTGGGCAGCCACGCCCGCCCGGGATCTGCGGCCGCGAGGGTGTCGCGCATCGCCGCAAGCACGGGGGACCGCGTCTCGTCGAGGGGGCCGAGATCATCCTCCAACTCGTTGCCACCGCACCAGACGAACAGGCTCGCGTGGTGGGCCAGCCGTTCGACGGCACGCAAGGCTTGGTCGACCGCATGCGCGACGAACGCTGCATCGGCGCTAGGTGTGCTCTGCGTCCCTGAACTGGATTGGCTGAACTCCTGCCACACGAGCAGTCCGCGCTCGTCGCAGGCCTCGTAGAATTCCTCCGACTCCAGAAGACCCCCGCCCCAGACTCTCAGGATGCGTGCGCCGGAGTCGGCAGCGAGATCGACGAGATGCCTGGTGCGGGTGGCGTCGATCGTCCCGAACTGGATGTCGACGGGCGCCCAGTTCCAGCCGACGAGCGGGACGCGGTCGCCGTTGATGACGGCGGTGTAGCCGAGCGCGCCGACGGGTGCGCCATGGTTGGGGACGAGGCGCGCGTCCCGGAACCCGACACGGAAGGAGCGGGTGTGCCCTCCGGACGTGACTCGGAGATCATAGAGCGTCTGGCCACCGTGTCCGATGGGCTGCCAGAGTTCGACTTCTTCGAGATCCAGCCGAATCGTACCTGCGGTGGAGGTTTCGGTCGCGACGACGACGCCGTCCCGGAGGAGCACGGCCGTGACCGGAGGGGATGGCGCATCCACCGCGTCCACGCTCGCCTCGACGATCACGCTGCCCGTGCCCGCGTCGAGGTCGACGCTCGATCGGGCGCTCACAGCGGTCAGAGCGGAGGGCCCGATCACGAGCCGGACGTCACGCCAGATGCCCTGGTGCCGGAGGCGCGGCGCGAAGTCCCAGCCGCTGGTGAGCCGTGGACTCAGCGCGCGTACGCGGTCGGTGCGGCCCACTTGAGGCTCAGTCGGTTCTGCGGGACGGATGACGACGGCAAGCGTGTGAGCACCTACCGCGACCGGTGGGTCGCCCTCACCGCCGACCCGCAGCCAGGTGTGGTTGTGCAGCCCCGTGATCTCGCCGATCAGCCGGCCGTCCCAGAACACCCAGCCACCCGGATCCACGCCCTCCAGTTCGAGCCAAACCCCATCGCTCGCGTCGAGCCGAGGCACGTCGACCAGTCGGCGGTATACCCAGTGGCGTTCGGCGGTCCACTCGGATTCCCGGGTCTGGCGCGCGAAGTACGGTGTGCGCACCTCCCCGGCGCGGACCAGATCGTCGACGACCGAGCCGGGCACACGGCTGCGGATCCACGCGTCAGTCTGCGCCGCCATCGTCACGCTGTTGCGGCGCTCGGCGGGCTTGCGGATATGCCACTGCCACGTATCGCCGAGCGCTTCGCGCATTTCCCACTCGTCGTCGCTCAGGGAGTGGATTCGGCGCACGGATCACAGTCTGGCTCAGATGTGGGATCGATGCCACATCGGGACCCGTTCCTCGACCCTGCCGACGGGCGTCGAACGGCGTGCGAAGACGCGCCGGCTGTTGCAGGGGATCGGCCTACTCGGGCGCGTACTTGAAGGAGAGCTGGACCCGGGAACGGAACAGCAGCGTCCCGTCATCGCCGACGACGACATCCTGCTTCGTCACCTCGGCGATTCGGAGATCGTGCAGTGATCCCGCGGCGGTGGTGATGGCCTCTCGGGCCGCCTCCTCCCAGGACGAGGCACTGGTGCCGATGACGTCGATCACTCGGTACACGCTCATCTTTGAACCCCTCATCGCTCGATGCCGACGAACCCATACTGATCCCGCTCCCGCTCCGATGGAAGGGCGACAGCAGCGGGGCGCGGCGCCGCGCCCCGCTACTGTGATCCCTCATGGGGTATCAGGCAAGTCTCGGAGGCAACCCATGAAGGCAATCGTCGCGGCCGATCGATCCGCCGAAGCCGCCGGCATCATCCTGACGGAGACGCCGGTGCCGGTGCCGGCGATCAACGACGTCGTCGTCGAGGTCCACGCTTCCGGCTTCGTCCCGGCCGAGTGGGAGTGGCCCTCGACCTGGGTCGATCGCTCAGGCCATGAACGGTCGCGACCCATCATCGGACACGAGTTCGCCGGCGTGGTCACCGCCCTCGGCTACGGCACGACGGGTCTGTCGCTGGGTCAGCGGGTGTTCGGGATCACCGACTGGCACCGCGACGGGACCCTCGCCGAGCACGTGGCCGTGGAAGCCCGAAACCTCGCGCCGCTGCCCGGCGACGTGGACTTCACGATGGGCGCGAGCCTGCCGATCTCAGGCCTGACTGCGTGGCAGGGCCTCTTCCAGCACGGCCGGCTGCAGCCGGGGCAGACGGTTGTGGCGCACGGCGCCGCGGGGGCGGTCGGCTCGGTCGTCACGCAGCTGGCCCGCGAATCCGGCGCCTATGTGATCGGTACCGGGCGGGCCAAGAACCGCCAGGCGGCGCTCGACTTCGGTGCGAACGAGTTCCTCGACCTCGACAGTGCGAGCATCGAAGACATCGGCGGCGTCGATCTGGTCTTCGACGTGCTCGGCGGCGATATCCAGGAACGTTCCGCGCGGATCATCCGTCCCGGCGGCACGCTGGTGTCGGTCGTGGGGCCCGTGGCAGCGCGCCCGGACGGCGGTCTCGCCATCGATTTCGTCGTCGAGTCCGTGCCGGACCAGCTGACGCAGATCGTGCAGCGCGTCCGGGACGGACGGCTCCGCTCGAACGTAGGAACGGTCGCGACCCTCGACGATGCGGTCGCCGCGCTCAACCCCACCGCACGGCGCACCGGCAAGACCGTCATCCGCGTACGTCCCTGACGATCGGCCCCGCTCGCGCACTCGCACCCCGGTCTGAGGCGACCACACGCGGACCCGACCGCTCCCCCGCTACAGGCGCTCGATCACCGTGGCGTTGGCCATGCCGCCGCCCTCGCACATCGTCTGCAGGCCGTAGCGGCCACCGGTCGCCTCGAGGAACGACACGAGAGTGCCGAGCAGGCGGGTGCCCGACGCGCCGACGGCGTGCCCGAGCGCGATCGCGCCGCCCCAGGGGTTGAGCTTGGCGGGGTCTGCGTCGATCTCGCGCAGCCATGCGAGCGGCACCGACGCGAACGCCTCGTTCACCTCGTACGCATCGAGGTCGTCGATTCCCAGACCGCTGCGCTCGAGGATGCGCTTCGTCGCCGGAATCGGTCCCGTCAGCATCATCATCGGGTCGTCGCCGACCACCGCGAACGAGTGGAAGCGCGCCCGCGCCGTCAGTCCGAGCGCGGCCGCCTTCTCCTCGCTCATGATCAGGACAGCGGATGCCGCATCCGTGAGCGGCGAGGAATTGCCCGCGGTGATGCGCCAGTCGAGGTCGGGGAACCGCGCGGCGAGTGCGTCGGTGCGGAAGGCGGACTTCAGCCCGGCCAGGGACTCCGTCGTCGTACCTGCGCGCACGGTCTCGTCGAACGCCACCGCGTCGGGGGCGCCGGCCAGGACCGGGATCACCTGCGAATCGAACGCGCCGCGGGTCCAGGCATCCGCCGCCCGCCGATGCGATTCGGCCGAGAACGCGTCGAGCTCTTCGCGGCTGAAGCCCCATCGCTGAGCGATGAGCTCCGCCGACACGCCCTGGTTCACGAGGCCGTCGGGATAGCGGTGCACGACGCCCTGCGAGACGGTCCCGCCGTGGGCCGACGAGCCCAGCGGGACGCGGCTCATCGACTCGACGCCCGCAGCGATCACGACGTCGTACGCACCGGCGATCACGCCCTGCGCCGCGAAATGCGCCGCCTGCTGACTCGACCCGCACTGGCGGTCGATCGTCACGGCGGGCACCGTCTCGTCGAAGCCGGCCGCGAGCACGGCCTGCCGCGCGATGTTGAGGGACTGGTCGCCGATCTGGCTGACACATCCCATGAGCACGTCGTCTACCTGCCGCGACTCCAGCCCGCTGCGCTCGAGCAGCGCCGTGAGCACTCCGGCGACGAGGTCGACCGGCTGCACGGCGCTCAGCGCACCTCCGGGCTTGCCGCGCCCGGAGGGGGTGCGGACGACGTCGACGATGACGGCCTGTGGCATGGAGACCTCCTGCTCAAGAGCCTAGGACGGTGCCGGATGCCGCGGGTCTCGGCATCCGGGATCAGCCGCGCGTCGAGGCATCAGCCGCGCGTCTCGGGCGTGGCGTAGGTGCTGCGCTGCTCGATGACGGCGAGCGTGCACCGCGAGATGCACACGAGCTTGCCGGCGTCGTCGACGATGCGGATCTCCCACACGTGCACGCGGCGACCGATGTTCACGGGCGTCACGGTCGCCGTCACCCAGCCCGACGAGATCGGGCGGATGTGGTTCGCGTTGATCTCCTGGCCCACGACATGGAACCGTTCGCGATCCACGGCGAGGTAGCCCGCCCACGACGCGAGCGTCTCGGCGAGAGCCACCGATGCCCCGCCGTGGAGCACGCCCGCCGGCTGGACCGTGCGATGGTCCACCGGCATCCGTCCGACCAGCGCGTCGTCGCGGATCTCCACGATCTCGATGCCGAGGTTCTCGATGAGCGTCCCCGTTGCCATGGCTCCGAGATCGACGGCGTCGGCGCCGTGCCAGAGGCTCATCGGGTCACCCCGCTGCCTCTTCTTCGCGCTCGGCGGCGGCGAGGGTCGCGGCATCCGGAACGTAACCTTCGATGTGGCGCTCGTCGGGGCCGTTGTACTCCGACAGCGGGCGGATGAGCGCGTTCGAGGCGAGCTGCTCCATGATGTGCGCGGTCCAGCCGGTGACGCGCGCCGCCACGAACAGCGGGGTGAAGGTGAGCGTGTCGAAGCCCATGAGGCTGTACGCCGGACCCGACGGGTAGTCGAGGTTCGGGTAGATGCCCTTGCGCGCCACGAACTCCGACTCGAGGGTGTCGTAGAGCGCCGCGACGTCGGGCCGGTCGTAGTGCTCGACGAGGGTGTCGAGCGCCGCCTTCATCGTCGGCACGCGCGAGTCGCCGCGCTTGTAGACGCGGTGGCCGAAGCCCATGATCTTGCGCTTCTGCGCGAGCGCCTCGTCGAGCCACGGTCCGACGTTCTCGGCGGTGCCGATCTCGTCGAAGATGTGCAGCACGGCCTCGTTGGCGCCGCCGTGCAGCGGTCCCTTGAGGGCGCCGATGGCCCCGACGACCGCCGAGTAGAGATCGCTGAGCGTCGAGGCGATGACGCGGCCGGTGAACGTCGAGGCGTTGAAGGAGTGCTCCGCGTACAGGATCATCGAGCGATTGAAGGCGTCGACGACGACCGGGTCGGCCTCCTCGCCGAACGTCATCCAGAGGAAGTTGGCCGCGTAGTCGAGGTCGTCGCGCGGCGCGAGCGGCTGCTGGCCGCGCCGACGGCGCTGGCCGTACGCGACGATCGCGGGGAGCACGGCGAACAGACGGACGCTGCGCGCCAGGTTCTCCTCCGCACTGCCGCTCACCTCGAGCACCGAGCCCGTGCCGGCGAGGTCGCGGGCGCCGATGAGGCTCACGGCCGTGCGCACCTCGTCCATCGGGTGCGCGTCGATCGGCACGAGATCGATCGCGGCGCGCACATCAGCAGGGAGGTGACGGTAGGCCCGCTCCGTGGCGCGCAGCTGCGCCAGCTGCACGCCGGTGGGCAGGTCGCCGTGCCACAGCAGGTAGGCGACGGCCTCGAACGACTGCGTGGCCGCGAGCTCCTGCACCGGGTAGCCGCGGTACAGCAGCGAGTTCGTGTCGGGGTTGACCTTCGAGACGGCCGTGTAGTCGACGACGACGCCGGCGAGCCCCTTCTTGATGTCGGGTTCGGTCATGATGACTGCTCTCCTTCGGGGTGCGGCATGTCCCGGAAACGGTCGTTCCGCGGGTGCGGGAGCGACCGGTGTCGGGACATGCGACGCGCAATTCGGGACATGGTCAACGCTCGATCTGGAAGTTGAAGACGTCCTGGTCGAAGTGGTTGTACTGCTCGTAGTCGATGAGGTCGTAGAGATCGGCCCGGTGCTGCATCTCACCCAGCTTCGCGGTGAGGTGTCCGTCTTCGATGAGCGTATCGAGTGCACGGGATGCGGCGCCCATCGCGATGCGCAGCAGCGACACCGGCCAGATCACGATGTTCACGCCGACGTCCCGCAGCTGATCGACCGAGAACAGGTCGGACTTCCCGAACTCCGTCATGTTGGCGAGGATCGGCACGTCGACGGCGGCCCGGATCGCGGCGAACTCCTCGAGCGATCTCATCGCCTCGGGGAAGATCGCGTCGGCTCCGGCATCCACCAGCGCCTTGGCGCGATCGATGGCGGCATCCATCCCCTCCACCGCGCGGATGTCGGTGCGCGCCATGATCAGGAAGTTCGGATCGCGGCGTGCGTCGGCGGCCGCGCGGATGCGCTTGATCGCGGTGTCCTCGTCGACCACGGCCTTGCCGTCGAGGTGGCCGCAGCGCTTCGGGTTGATCTGGTCCTCGATGTGTGTGCCGGCGATGCCGGCGTCCTCGAGCGTCTGGATCGTGCGTGCCACGTTCATCGGCTCACCGAACCCCGTGTCGGCGTCGATGATCGCCGGGAGGTCGGTCATCCGCGCGATCTGCTGGCCGCGGGCCGCGACCTCGGTGAGCGTCGTGAGGCCGATGTCGGGCAGGCCGAGGTCGGCGCTGAGCACCGCTCCCGAGATGTAGACGCCCTCGAACCCCTTGCGCTCGATGAGCCGGGCGCTGAGCGGGTTGAACGCGCCGGGGAAGCGCAGCAGCTCGCCGCTCGCGAGCCGCTCGCGGAACAGCCGTCGCTTCTCGTGCGCCGGCACAGTGGAGTACAGCATCAGAGACTCCGTCCTTCACAGAGTGCGCAGCATCCGTCGTACTTCGCAGCTTGCGCGCGAGTCGCTGCGAAATCCGTGCGATTCTGCGAAGTCTGGGAGCGCGCGGACAGCATCAGAACAGGCCCTTCGGCGCCGGGGCGCCGGCGAGCACGCCGAAGTCGGCGACGATCGTGAGCTGCTGCACCTCGGCGGCGGTCAGCTCGGGGAGGCGCTGCGCGAGATCGAGGAAGCGCTCGATCTCGTCGGCCGCGAGCACCGGCTCGGCCAGCAGCCGGAACTTGCGCACGTAGTCCTCGCGCGCGAACGGCCGGGCGCCGAGCGGGTGGGCGTCGGCCACGGCGATCTCGTCCTCGATCGTCTCGCCGTTGGTGAGGCGGATCTCGACGCGGCCGCCGAACCCCTTCTCGTTCGGGTCCTCCGAGTGGTAGCGGCGCGTCCACTCCGGGTCTTCGGCCGTGGTGATCTTGTGCCAGAGCTCGATGGTGTCGGTGCGGCCGGCGCGCTCGGGGGTGTACGAGTCGACGTGGTGCCAGCCGCCGTCCTGCAGCGCGACAGCGAAGATGTACGGGATCGAGTGGTCGAGCGTCTCGCGCGACGCCGTCGGGTCGTACTTCTGCGGGTCGTTGGCCCCCGACCCGATCACGTAGTGCGTGTGGTGCGACGTGTGCAGCACGATCGCCTCGACGTTCGCGGGGTCCAGCAGCTCGGGGTGCTCGCCGTGGAGCTTGCGGGCGAGGTCGATCCAGGCCTGCGCCTGGTACTCGGCCGAGTGCTCCTTCGTGTAGGAGTCCAGGATGCCGCGCTTGGGCTCGCCGGCACCGGGCAGCGGCACCTCGTAGGTGGCGTCGGGTCCGTCGAGCAGCCATGCGATGACGCCGTCCTCGCCCTCGTAGATGGGGCTGGGGGACGTCTCGCCGCGCATCGCACGGTCGACGGCCTCGATCGCCATCTTGCCGGCGAACGCGGGGGCGTGAGCCTTCCACGTCGAGATCTCGCCCTTGCGCGACTGCCGCGTCGCGGTGGTGGTGTGCAGGGCCTGGCCGACCGCCTGGTAGATGGTCTCGACGTCGAGCCCGAGGAGCGTGCCGATGCCGGCGGCAGCCGACGGGCCGAGGTGCGCGACGTGGTCGATCTTGTGCTTGTGCAGGCTGATCGCGCGCACCAGGTCGATCTGGATCTCGTAGCCCGTCGCGAGTCCGCGCACGAGCGCGGCGCCGTCGGCCCCCACGTGCTGCGCGACGGCCACGATCGGCGGGATGTTGTCGCCCGGGTGCGAGTACTCTGCCGCGAGGAACGTGTCGTGGTAGTCCAGCTCCCGCACGGCGACGCCGTTCGCCCACGCCGCCCATTCGGGGCTGG
Organism: Microbacterium psychrotolerans; assembly: GCF_031085295.1. Classification (GTDB taxonomy): domain Bacteria; phylum Actinomycetota; class Actinomycetes; order Actinomycetales; family Microbacteriaceae; genus Microbacterium; species Microbacterium psychrotolerans. Next base: position 419,047 of record NZ_JAVFWO010000004.1, read on the forward strand.
TCCTGCGGTCGAGCGCGCACCCGAAGACGGTGGCGCCGCTCCCGCCGACCGACACCGCGTGGTCGAGGGCCTGCTGGCGCGCGGCGCTGACGGGCGCGCGGGTGAGGGATGCCGCCGCAACCGCCGCGTTGTCGATGACGCGGTTGATGATCATGTCGACCACGTCCTCGTCGACCGCCACGGGGTCGGCGGCGATCTCGGCGATGTGCCAGGCGAGCTGCCCTTCGCGGGCGAGGTTCTCGTCGCTGCGGTGGACGCGGAGGTGGTGGATGACGGTCATGACGGCCTTTCAGATCGAACGCGGAGTCGAGGAGTTCGTGAGCGCTGTGGCACGGAGCGACTCGAGGATGCTGTGGAGGGCGTTGTGGAGGTGCACGTGCGTCGCGTGGGCCGCGAGATCCGCGTCGCGGGCGGCGATCGCGGCGGCGATCAGGCGGTGCTCGGCGACGGATGCCGCCAGCCGTGCGGGGTTGTCGCGTGCCAGTCGACGGACGCGGACGAGGTGCGTGCGCACCGTGCGCAGCGCTGCGGTGAGGTAGTCGTTGGCGACGGCGGCGTCGAGCGCGAGGTCGAAGCGCTCGATGAGCGCGTAGTAGGCGTCGGTGCCGTCCGTGGTCGGCGAGGTGGGGCCCGGTGCCTCGGCGCCCGCGAGGTCGACGTGTGCGAAGTCGCGCGCGAGGTCGGCGAACGCCGCGGCATCGCCCCGCTCGGCGGCCAGGCGTGCGGCCGATTCCTCGAGCGCACGCCGCACCTCGAAGATCTCGCGGATGTCGCCGGCGTCGATCGCGGTCACGACGGTGACGCGCGGGGACTGCTGCGCGACGAGTCCGTCGGCCGCGAGGCGGCCGAGGGCTTCGCGCAGCGGGGTGCGGCTGACGCCGAGGCGGGCCGCCTGCTCCACTTCGCCGAGCACCGCGCCGGGGCGCAGGATGCCGGACTGGATCTCGTCGAGGAGAGTCGCGTACGCGCGATCGCTGGCGCGCATCCGCATCACCTCCTCGTTCGACACCTCGGCCAGTGTATACATTGAACGCATCTGGCGCCAACGTCGGCGGATCAGGAGCGCTTTAGGTATACATTTACCGCTGCGCCGGCAGCATCACGCCCCCGAACCCTGCCGGTCGCGGCGCGCCTCCGCCCGAGTCCGCGGCGCCGGGGCCGTCGCCGCCGCGGGCGGCGCGGGCGTGGCCGCGGCATCCGCTCCCCCTCGACCGTCACCGGCACCCGCACCGGCACCGGCACCGGCACCGACGATGCGGCCGTCGTGCACCTCGATGACCCGGTCGGCGCGCGCGACCAGCAGCGGATCGTGCGTCGAGACGATCGCCGCGAGGCCCTGGCGGTGGGCCAGCGCACCGAGAAGGTCCATGATCGTGGCGGCCGTGCGCGAGTCGAGCTGCCCGGTCGGCTCGTCCGCGATGAGCACGCGTGGTCGCGCCACGATCGCCCGTGCGATGCCGACGCGCTGCTGCTGTCCGCCGGACAGCTCGGCCGGCCGCTGTTCGGCGTGCGCCGCGAGCCCGACCATCGCCAGGGCGTCGGCGACGCGGGCGTCGCGTTCGGCGGGGTCGGTGCGGGCGATCCGCAGGGGCAGTTCCACGTTCTCGCGGGCGGACAGCACCGGGATGAGCCCGAAGGACTGGAAGACGAACCCCAGGGCGTCCCGCCGCAGCGCGGCGAGGTCGTCCTCGGGCAGGTCGGTGGTGTCGACGTCGCCGATCCACACCCGGCCCGACGTCGGGCGGTCGAGCACGCCGAGGAGGTTCAGCAGCGTCGTCTTGCCCGCGCCCGACGCCCCGCGGACGGCGAGGAGCTCCCCGGCGCGGAGTTCGATGTCGATGCCGTCCACCGCGTGCACGTCGCCGGCCGCGGAGGGGAACACCCGCACCAGACCCTCCGCCCGCAGCGCCACGCGGGCGTCCTGAGCCTGTTCGAGAGTCATCGCTTCTCCTCCGTGGGACGGTCGAGCGCCGCCGGCGCGTCGAGCACCACGCCGTCGCCCGCCGCCCCGTCCGCATCCGCCGGCGCGGGATCGGCAGACGCCTCACGGCGGTGCGCGGGCCACACGCCGACATGGTCCGGTTCCAGTGCGAGGCGCACCCGCTGGCGCAGGTCGAGCGTCGTGACGAAGTCGTCGGGCAGCTGGAGGCGGCCGACCTTGTCGAGCACCGCGTACTCCTCGGCGACGTGGTGCTCGGCGCCGTCCTCGTCGGTGCGGGTCGATCGCAGCACCTCGGTGGCCGTGCGCCCGTCGCGGATCTGCACCGTGCGCGCGACGTGCTCCGACACCGCCGGGTCATGCGTCACGATCAGCGTGGTGATGCCGATCTCGCGATTGACGGCCCGCATCGCCTCCAGCACATGCGCGCTCGTCTCATCGTCGAGCTCGCCCGTGGGCTCGTCGGCCAGCAGCACCCGGGGCTCGTTGGCGATGCCCACGGCGATCGCGACGCGCTGCTGCTCGCCACCCGACATCTCCGCCGGACGGCGATCGGCGCAGTGCGCGACCTCGAGCAGGTCGAGCAGCGCACCCACCCGCTCGGCGCGTGCCGCCCCCTTCGCGGATGCGGTGATCGCCAGCACGGCGGCGACGTTCTCGGCCGCGGTGAGGTAAGGCAGCAGGTTGCGTGAGGTCTGCTGCCAGACGAACCCGACGCACTCCCGGCGGAACCGCACGCGCTCGCGTCGCGAGAGCGTCAAGAGGTCGCGGTCGGCGACGCGGGCGACGCCGGCCGTCGGGGTGTCGAGGCCCGAGAGGATCGACAGCAGGGTCGACTTGCCCGAGCCCGATGCGCCGACAACCGCCACGAGCTCGCCGCGCTCCACGACCAGGCTCAGCCCTTGGAGCGCCTGCACCTCGACGGCCTCGGTGGTGAAGATGCGCACGAGGTCGGCGCACACGATGTCGGGCTCGACGCGGTGCGGCATCGCGGGCGCGCGGGTGACGGTGGTGGTCATGTCTCCTCCACGGTACGCAGGACGGCGGCGACGCGGGCGCGTCGGGTGACGGCGAGTGCGGTGGCCGTGACCAGCAGGGTCACCGCCGCGAATCCGCCGAGGGTCGACAGCAGCACGAGCGGGTCGACCGAGTACGACGGCGGGGCGAGCCCTCTCGTGAACGGCCGCAGATCGACCACGGATGCCAGCAGCACGGGCATCAGCAGCCCGAGAGCGCTGCCGACGATCAACGCGGCGATCCCCGCGGGTGCGAGCTCCCATGCGACGAGGCCGCGGCCCGCCCGCGGCGGAGCCCCGAGCGTCTGCAGGAGTGCGAGGATCCGGCGCCGCGGGCGCGTCCCCAGCACGAGCGTCACGACCACCGCCACGGCGCTCAGCACCGCGCACACCAGCACTCCGGCCACCAGCGCACCACGCAGCCCGGCGAAGGCGGGGTCGGCGTACACCGCGTCGAGGGCGTCCGCGGCTGTCGTGACGCGCACCCCCGCACCGAACTTCTCGCGCAGCTCCGCCGCGACGGCGGCGGGGTCCGCACCGGGTGCCGTACGCACGAGCAGCCGGACCGGGATCGGCGCGTCGTCCGAGATCTGCTCGGCGTAGGCGGCGTCGGCGAGCACCCACGACGACGAGGAGGTGAAGGGCACTGCCTCCGCGACGGCCCCGGCGAACTCGGCCTCGGACGTGACGATGTGCACCGGCAGCGCGGCAGCATCGGTGCGGTCGGCCTCCTCCTCGGAGAAGAGAAGCTGCGGCGGTCCCGAGCCGTCACCGAGCGAGACGTCGGCGGGCACGATACGCGGGAATTCGCCCTGCACCTCGTCGAGCCGCTCCCGGTCGACGAGGTAGAGCGAGACGCGCGAGAGCCGCTGGTCGACCTTCAGCTGGGCGGAGCGCAGCAGGTCGATGCGCGCGACCGCCGCGACGCCGTCCACGGACTCGGCCGTCGTGACGGCCTCCACGTCGAAGCGGCTCGCCGACAGCTGGACGTCGGCACCCGCCGTGGCCCGGGCGGCGTCCATCGCCCCGGTCTGCACCATGGAGAGCACGACGGCACTCGCGACGGCGAACGAGACACCGACGATGAGCGCGAGCACGGGCGCGACGCCGGTCGCGGGGTCGCGGAGCGCGCGGGCGGCGCCCAGGACGCCGAGGAATCCCGCGCGGGAGCGCTCGCGGGCGAGCAGGGTCCTGAGCGCCACCGGGTACAGGCGGAGCGTGATGACGCATGCGACCAGTGCGAGCAGCAACGGGGCCGCCACGGCGAGCGGGTCCACCGCCGCGGTCGCCTCGGTGCCCCGCAGCACGAGCAGCGCGGTCGCGAGTATCGCGAGCGCCAGGACAGCGGCCTCGACCACCGGCCGCCAGCGGGAGCGCCGGGTCGGAGCATCCGCGCGCTCGCGTCCGCGCGATCGCGTGGCGGTGGCGACGCCGACCGCGGCGGGCACGAGTGCCAGCAGGGTGGGCACCACCGGAAGAGCGGATGCCGGTCCCGCGCCGGGAAGCGCGACGGCGGCGATCGCGAGCCCGAGCCCCGCCCCCACCGCCGACGGCACGAGTCCGGCGAGGAGGCCCTCGAGACCGAGGACGCCGCGCAGCTGCCCGTTCGCCGCGCCGCGCGCGGCGAGGAGGTCCAGAGCGGAGCGGCGGTTCTCGTGCATCAGCCGGCAGGCGAGCACCAGCACGGCGAGCGCGACGCCGATCGGCCCGGCGACGAGCATCGCCAGCGCCGAGACGAGTGCCTGATTCTGCGCGATGGCACCTTCGAGAGTGGGCATGACTCCGGCCTGGAAGCTCATCGGCACTCCGGGGCCACCGAATCCGGGAGCGCGGTGCGGCGTCGCGAGGAAGCCCCGGAGGTCTGCGAGCAACTGCGGCGCGGCGGCCGCGGTCACCTGCTCCGGCTGCAGCGGATACCAGGCCTCCGTGGTCGTACCGCCGTTGAGGTGCCCGAAGCGGTGGTACGTCTCGGGTGCCGCGAACGCGGTGGTGCGCACGTAGGGGACGCCGTCGGGGTCGGATGCGATGGATGGTTCGAGCACGCCGACCTCGCGCGACCAGTGCGGGTCGCTCGGGTCCACGGCCTCGAAGGTGCCGACGAGCGTGAGCGGCACCGGCAGCACCCACCCCGACTCCGCCTCCGAGATGCGCGTCTCGCCGATCTCCCAGTCGACCTCGTCGGCGGACGCCGCCGACAGCACGATCTCGGTCGCCGGAAGGGCCTCGGCGCCGTCGACCGGTCGCCAGTTCTCGTCCATGCGCGCTTCCAGCGCGACGTTCCACTCCTGCTCGGTCACGGTCGCCCGGGGAAGCCTCCCCTCGGTCACGGTGATGCGCGAGGCGAAGCGGGGGTCGAAGTCCAGGTTGGTGGCCGACGCGTAGCGCGCCGGCTGGCCGAGACGGACGTAGTAGTCGGCGTCGCCGTGGACCGCCCTGACGGAGGCCGGCGCCTGGGTGAGGATGTCGCGAAGGCCCGAGTCCCAGGTGCCCCAGGTGTCCCGGTACTCCTGAGGCAGCGACGCGGTCGGCGCGGTGCCTGCGCCGGGGGCGGGTGGGGTGGCGATCGACGTGCTCAGATCGCGCACGGGGCCGCTCAGAGACGACACGCGGTATCGCGTCGACGCGTCGAGCATGGATCCGACGGCGAGCGGGGCGAACACGGCGAGGCCCGCCAGCACCGCGACCACGGCGGCCACGGTCGCCGTCGCCCCCAGCCCGGAGGTCAGGTGCACGCGCAGCAGGCGCCGGGTCCGAAGCCCGCCGGTCACGGGGCCGCCTCCTCGATGCGCGTGGACGAGCCCTGCCGTCGCACGGCGAGCCACGACCCCAGCACGGCCACGGCGAGCGCGACCCCGACGACGGCGAGCGCCAACACGATCGGCCACGGCGAGAACGAGAGCGTCGGCGGCAGCTGCACGTCGGGGACCGCGCGCTCGGCCATCCGAGGCACGAGGAGGGCGGCGAGGCTCACGCCGCCCGCTGCGCCGAGCACGACGCCCAGCATCACCACGACGACGGCCTCGATGCCGCGCATGCGCGCCTGCGCGGTCGGCGGGATGCCGAGCGCCCGCAGCACCAGCACCTCGCCCGCGCGCTGCGCGGTCAGGGCAGCCAGCAGCGCGATCAACGCGACACCGGCCAGCAGTGCGCCTCCGACGGCTGCGGCATCCCACAGCGTCACGACCTCACCCGCCACCGCAGAGGCGGGCGAGCCGACCGTCGCGACGGGCGCGTCGAGCGCACGGCCCAGTGCCGCGGCCGCGGACTCGTCTCCCGCCGCCCAGACCTCGTTCGCCAGCGGTGGGGTCACGACCTCGTCGGTCGCAGCGCCGTCGAGCGCCGAGGTCGCGGACGCGGCGTCGACCGCCGCGTCGAGGGAGACCAGCACGCCCGCGCCCGTGCCCGTTCCGGGGAGCGCGGTGACGATCGAAGCGACGGTCGCCGCGACCGTGCGGCCGCCCCCGTCGACGCGCACGTCGACGTCGTCGCCGACCGCGAGCCCGAGCTCGTCGGCGAAGACGGTCGTCACGACGGCAGGAATGCGCGGAGGCGTCGCACCGCCGGCCGCCCAGACCATGGCGGACCTCACCGCGGCGCCGCCGGGCAGGGCGGTGTGCAACCGGGCGTTCGGCACCGGCGCCACCAGTTCACTCTCGCCGTCATCGGTCGACAGCATGCGCATGCCGGTGACCACCAGCTCGGCGCCGGGCCATCCGCGTCCCTGCCCGATCTCGACGGCCACGATCCGCCAGGGCTCCTCACCCGCCGGCAGCTCCGCGTCCGCGGTGAGGCTGAGAGCACCGTCGGCCTCGGCGACACTCACGTCCAGCGGCACGGCCACGGGCACGCCGGCGGAGTCGTCGAGCCAGACCTGCACCTCCATCGCCCCCGCGGCCGCCGGCTCGGGCGTCGACACGCGCGCTTCGAAGCGCAGGCCGGTCGCGCCGTCGGGCACCTCGACGGCCAGCCGCGGCGCCGCGATCTCGGCGGCCAGGTTCACGGGATCCATCACGCCCGGCACCGCGAAGAGCACACCGGGCATGCTGTCCGGCGGCAACGCGACCAGCGTCCCGGCGACGCCGCCGGCGACCACGGCGGCACTCCACGCTGGGGCGGCATCCGTCACCCCGACGGTGTCGCCCGCGGTCGCGACGTCGCCGGGCGACACCGGATCGACGGCGGCTCGGAGCGCCGCTCCCGCGGTGACCTGCTGAGACTGGGCGGATGCCGCACTCCACGTCGCACCATAGGCGCCTGCGAGCACCGCCCCGGCGACGACGATCGAGACGAGAGCCACGGCCACCGTGAACGACCTCAGCCGCCGGGCCACCTGTCGCGCCGGAAATGCCGGCGCGATACCGGCACCCGCCGCCGCCGCCCGCGCGACGAGCGCCGACAGCGGCGCGAACAGGAGGACCGCGAGGACGGCGACGGCGGCGATCCCGACCGTGGGGGCGAGCACTGTGACGGCGACGGACCACGGATCGCGGGCGCCGGTGGCGAGCTGCGAAGCCTGCCAGACGAGCACGGCACCCACGAGCACGAGCAGCACGGCGACGCCCGGCGACGCCGCGCGCGCGATCCGCCCGGCGACGGAATCCGCTCCCGAAGCGACCTTCGCCCCGCGCAGCTGCGAGACGAGGAGCGTCGCTGCGAGCACGATCACCGACACGACGACGAGCGGCCAGCTGCGCGTCAGCGCTCCGATCCCGACCGGTCCCCAAGCCGTTCCGGCGGCGACGACGGCGCCGACGACCCCGGTCGCGGTTCCCGCCGTCACGACCACGACCGTCTCGATCGCTGCGAGCGCGGCGTCCTGACGGGCCGACAAGCCCCGCGCGACCAGCACGCGGGTCTCGCGGCCGCGGGCGGCACCCAGCAGCCGAGCGAGCTGCAGCACCGCGAACCACGCGAGGACCGTCAGGATGACGATCGGCACGGGCGTGATGGCCGCCGCCGCGATCGCTCCGGCCGAGACGTCTTCCACCGCGTCTGCGAGCCCGCCGGAGGCGACGATGCCTCCCTCGGCGGCATCCGATTCGCGGATCGACTCCGGGACCCGGGCAAGCCCTCGAGCGAGCCGCTCCACGCCGTCGGCGTTCAGTGCCTCGGGCGCCGGCGTCAGGCGCCAGGCGACGCGCTCGAAGTCCGAGCCGGGGTCACCGACCCGCACCGTCTCGATCCGAACGTCGTCGGCGAGGAGGTCCGCGATCACCTTTCGCGCCGCGTCGTCCTGGGCGGCGGCATCCGTCGCCGGTCGCGTGTGCACCTGCAGCCACCCCGCCGGGCTCTGCGCATCGGGGATCGCGGAGCGGATCGATGCGGCGGACGCCATGGCGGCCGCCGCGGGCAGCCCGCACAGCAGGCCGACGGCCACGGCGATCGCGGCGGCGATGCTCGCCGCCAGTCCCACCCGCGAGCGCAGCCGCGCCCGCACCAGGTGTCCCGCAGACACCGCGGGGCGGCGGAGAGGCGTCGTCGGCATCGGCGTTCCGGGGAGAGGCGGCCGGCTGGTCGCGGCGCGGGCGGATAGGGGTCCTATCCTGCCCGATCGCGCACGCTCCGACGTCCGGCGCGGCGGGACCGTGAGGAAAGCGTGAGGAATATTCAGGAATTTGTGAAATCGGCGTAGCCTCGGCGCCATGTCCACGATCATCCGCACGAGCGGCCTCACCAAGCACTACGGCCGCGTCCACGCCCTCGACGGACTCGACCTCACCGTCGACGAGGGTCAGATCCACGGCTTCCTCGGACCCAACGGAGCCGGCAAGTCCACCACGATCCGGGTGCTCCTCGGGCTCGCGCGCAAGACGGGCGGCGAGGCAGCCGTCTTCGGTCAGGATCCGTGGCGCGACGCCGTCGCCCTGCATCGTCGCATCGCGTACGTGCCGGGCGATGTCAGCGTGTGGCCCAACCTGTCGGGCGGCGAGGCGATCGACCTGATGGCACGCCTGCGCGGCGCCCCGCGGCACGACCCCGCCTATGCGGCGCAGAAGAAGCGTCTCATCGAGGCGTTCCAGTTCGACCCGCGCAAGAAGGGCCGGGCGTACTCGAAGGGCAACCGGCAGAAGGTCGCCCTCATCGCGGCCTTCGCGGTACCCGCCGATCTGTACATCCTCGACGAGCCGACCAGCGGCCTGGACCCGCTCATGGAGGTGATGTTCCGTCACGAGATCGCGCGCGTGCGGGCGGCAGGCGCCACGGTGCTGCTGTCGAGCCACATCCTGTCGGAGGTCGAGCAGCTCTGCGACCGCGTGTCGATCATCCGGTCGGGCCGCATCGTCGAGGCGGGCACCCTCGCCGAGCTCCGCCACCTCACCCGCACCGAGGTCTCCTTCCAGGGCACGGATGCCGCCGCCATCGCCGGCATCCCCGGCGCCCACGACGTCGTCGTCGAGGAGGGCCGCATCAAGTTCACCGTCGACAGCGACGCCGTGACATCCACCCTCCCGGCGCTCGCCGCGCGTGACGCCGCGGGCCTGCGCATCGCGCCGGCGTCGCTCGAGGAGCTCTTCCTGCGCCACTACGGCGACGAGCTCGCCGAGATGGACGGAAACGGCCGATGACGCGATTCTTCGCGCTGCTCGGTCAGCGCATCCGCCGGGACTGGGTGCAGGTGCTGCTGTGGGCGGTCGGCACCGGTCTGCTCGCCTACGCGTCCTACGTCGGCGTGGCCGACTCCTATGGCACCGAGCAGGACCGCACCTCACTGCTCGCCGCCGCGCTCGCGAACCCCGTGATCCTGCTGTTCCGGGGTCTGCCATCGGGCACCGATCAGGGCGCGTTCATGGTCTTCCTGATCTTCCCGTGGCTCGCCATGCTCGCGGCGTTCATGAGCACCTTCCTCGCGGTGCGGCACACCCGCGGTGACGAGGAATCCGGCCGCGCAGAGCTCGTCGCCGCGACTCCGGCGTCGCGCACGCTGCCGTTCGTGGCGACCGCGGCGCACGGGCTGATCGCGAACGTCCTGCTCGGCGCGCTGACGGCCGGGGCGTTCCTCGCCGTCGGCCTGGGCGTCGAAGGCTCGCTCGTGGCGGGTGCGGCCGTCGGCGCGGTCGGCGTGACCTTCCTCGGCGTCGGGCTCGTCGCGGCACAGCTCATGCGCACGTCGCGCGGAGCGAACTCGCTGGCGGTCTGGACGCTCCTCATCACGTTCGTGCTCTCGGGCATCGGTAACGCGGTCGGCACGCCGAGCGACGACCTCACCCGCATGGAGAGCTCCTGGCTCACATGGCTCTCCCCCTTCGGATGGGGCGAGAACACCCGCGCGTTCGACGAGAACCTCTGGTGGCCCGCCCTGCTCTGCCTCGCCGTGGGACTCGTGCTCGTGGGGGTCTCGGCGGTGCTGGTCTCGGCCCGAGACCTCGGCGGAAGCTTCATCGCGGAGCGGCCGGCGCGCGCGAATGCCTCCGCCGCCCTCTCGACCCCCACCGGCCTCGTCTGGCGCCTCACGCGGGGCGCGGTCATCGGCTGGACCGTCGGCGGGCTGCTCGTCGGCATCCTCTCCACGTCGCTCGCCTCGATCGTGCAGGAGATCGGCGCCGCCAACCCGTCGGTCGAGCAGATCCTGCGGCAGATCTCGGGCGAGGGCAGCGTGGAGCAGGGCACGGTCGCCACGTTCTTCACCATGCTGGGTGTGCTCGCCGCCTGCGCGGCGGTGCAGGTGGTGTGCCGCGCCCGCCAGGAGGAGGCGCACGGCACGGCCGAGCCGCTGCTCGCCGCGCCGGTCGGCCGGGTGCGGTGGCTCGCGGACTACCTCGTCGTGGCCCTGCTCGCGATCGTGCTCGTGATCGCGGCGGCGATCGGGGGTGCGGCGATCGGCATCGCCTCGCAGGACGGCGACATGGACCTCATGCGCACCGTGCTCGTGACGGGTGCGGGACAGGTGGCCGCGGCATCCGTGTTCCTGGTCCTGACGGCGCTCGTGTTCGTCCTCCTTCCCCGGCTGACCATCCCCGTGGGCTGGACCCTGGTCGTCCTGGGCATGATGCTCGGCCTCTTCGGCCCGCTGTTCCAGTTCCCGGACTGGCTGGTGCATCTCTCGCCCATCGCCGTGACACCGCTCCTCGACGGCGACGACATCGACGTGCGCGGGCTGTGGTGGCTGCTGCTCGCGACCGCCGCCAGCGCCGTGGCCTCCCTCGGGCTGATGCGCCGGCGCGAACTGGAAGCGGGAGGATAGTCATCGAAGGGGGCGATGTGAGCAGCGAGCATCCGGGCGTCGACGCCGCCGAGCAGGCGGCCGCGATGCTGACCGGCGCCGGCATGGCGCGTATGCCCGCACGCGTGATGATGGCGCTCGTCGGCTCGCCCGACGAGGGCTACACGGCGGCGGAACTCGGCGACCGCCTGGGGGTGTCGGCCGCGGCGGTGTCGGGCGCGGTGCGGTACCTGGTGTCGATGCGGCTGATCCAGCGACTGTCGCGGCCCGGCGATCGGCGCGACCGCTACGACCTCACCGACGACGCCTGGTCGGGGATGATCACGGCGAACGCCCCGCTGTACTCCGCGCTCGCCGGCCACATCGACCGCATCGCCGACGCCAACGACGGCGCGCCGGCATCCGTTGCGAGGGCGCGCGACGTCGCCGACTTCCTGAGGTATCTCGCGGAACGGATGCCGCACCTCGCGGCGGAATGGCGGGCCGAGCGCTCCTCGGGCGCACGGTAGCCTTGCCCGAGTGACTGACGCGACCCGCTACATCGTTGCGACCGACGGAGCCTGCAAGGGCAACCCGGGGCCGACCGGCTGGGCGTGGGTCGGCGAGGACGGGCACTGGGCCGCGGGCGCGATCCCGCTCGGCACGAACAACGTCGGCGAGCTGATGGGTCTTCTCAAGGCGATCGAGGACCACGCCGACGTCGAGAACCTCGTGGTGCAGGCCGATTCGAAATACGCCATCGACACCTACACGAAGTGGATGGACGGCCACCGCCGCCGAGGCTGGAAGACCTCGACCGGCGCGCCGACGAAGAACGTCGACATCCTCGAGCAGCTCATCGTCGCGCGCGATGCGCGCCGGACGGCGGGCATGCCCGACGTCGTGCTCGAGCATGTCCGCGGGCACTCCGGCCACGTGCTCAACGCCTGGGCCGACGAGCGCGCCGTTCGCGCGTCCGAGCACGCGGCCAAGGGCGTCGCGAGCGCGTGGTCGTCGCTCGGCGCGCAGGACCGCATCGACGTCTCGACGCGCCCGAAGAACGGCCGCTGAGCCTCAGAGCTGCGCACGATACTCCTGCCAGGCCTCGCCGAGCCGGCGCACGCCCTCCTGCAGCAGCGCCTCCCGCGCCGTGTAGGGCACGCGGATGTGATCGTCGTAGGTGATGGAGGCCGTGAACTCGGTGCCGCCCGCCACCGCGACGCCGCGCATCGAGGCCACGCGCGAGAGCGCGGTCGCCGAGCCCACCGGCAGCCGCGCCCAGACCGCCAGGCCGCCGCGCGGCGGCGTCACCTGCCAGTCGGGAAGGTGCTCGGACATCGCCGCGAGCAGCTGGGCCGATGCGACCGTGTGCGTCTCGCCGACGGAGCGGCGCAGCGCCCGGGCCTCGTCGACGAGATCGAGCGCGAGCAGCTGCGCGGGGACGCTGGTCGACTGGTCGACGAGCTGGCGCAGCGCGCGCAGACGGCGCACCAGCACGGGGTCGGCGCGCAGCCATCCGATCCGCAGCCCCGACCAGCACCACTTCGACAGCGAGTCGGCGACGATGATCGGGGCGTCCGGGCGCAGGGCGGCGAGCGTCGGCGGCACCACCCCGTCGAACGAGATGTGCGCGAGCACCCGGTCCTCGAGCACCGGGACGCCGTACTCCGCCGACAGGTCGGCGATCCGCTGTCGCCCTGCCGCCGGCAGGCGCGTGCCCGTCGGGTTGTGGTGGTGCGGGTTCACGGCGACCAGCACCGGGCGCAGTGCCACGATCGCCGCCTCGAGCTCGTCGACGTCGATGCCGTCGGGACCGATGGTCACCCCGTGCACGCGGCCGCCGCGTCGGCGCACCGAGTCGGCGAGCCCCGGCCACGTGACCGACTCGGTCAGCACGACGTCGCCCGGCGACACCAGTTCGTCCACCACGAGGCTGATCGCCTGCTGTGCGCCGTGCGTCACCAGGATCTGCGCGGCCGTGGCAGGAGTGCCCTCCTCCTCGAGCAGTGCGGCCAGGCGGGCACGCAGGATCGGCAGCCCCGCGGGGTCGGTCTCGGCCAGCGTCACAGGATCGAGTGTCGGAGCGTGCGCGCGCACGATGTCGAGAGCCAGCGGCGGCATCGCCGGCACGGCGCGGAGCAGGTCGATGCCCGACGGGAGCGCAGAGAACAGCCCCTCGCCACGGGCCGTCCGCTCACGGACCGGGAGCGCCGCGCCGACGTGACCGGCGACCCGGGTGCCGCTCCCCTGCCGCCGCTCGACCAGCTCGTCCTCGCTCAGCAGCGCGTAGGCGGCGACGACGGTGCCGCGCGACACGGAGATCGCGCCGGCCAGTGCACGCTCGGCGGGGAGGCGGTCGCCGGGACGCAGCTCGCCGCCCTCGATGAGCGCGGCGATGGCCTGTGCGAGCTGGACGGTGAGCGTGCCGTCGCCCTGCGCCCATCGGCCGAGCCGGCCGGCCAGCCGGGAGGCTTCGACCGTGCCGCCGAGTGCCACCCGGTGGTCCACCAGCCGCTCATTGGCCCTGTGAACAGTCGTCATAGCACCGCATTCTGGTCCAATGTTCACGTCAGACGCCATTGTTTCCGCCACGCTCGGGCCAGTTGCTCCCGATTGGACCATTCAGGAGCTCGTCGCGTGGATCGCCGACGACGACGCCCGCTCCCACGACGAGACGCTCCGGCCCCTGCTCTCGGCCGTCCTCGCCGGCCTCGCACCCGACGCCTCACCGGCTCTGACTCCGCGCTCGCCGGTGGCGCTCGTGCGGGCGGTCGCGTCGCACCTCCGCGCCGCGCCGGCCCTACGAGACGTCACGCTCGGCGACCGGGCACTCCGTGACGTCGCAGACGACGCGATCAGCGCCGCGGCGACACAGATAGCGGCGGCCACCGACCGCCACGCACCGGCGCCGGCACCGGCATCCGTCCGTCGCCCGAGCCTCCGGCTCACCTGAGCCGGAGCGTCGGGCGGGACCGCGGCTCAGCTCTCGGTCATGCCCTCGTAGAGGCCGATCGCGTTGCCGTCGGGGTCGCCGATCACGGCCCACCAGCTCGTGGGAGAGATCTGGCTCTTCTCCATGAGCACGGTGCCGCCTGCATCCTTCGCCGCCGCGACCGTCTCGTCGATGGAGTCGACCTCGACATACGAACGGGGCTGGGTGAAGCCGTCCTCGCGCGGCGCGAGACCGCCGCCCGAGATCTTGTTGGGCGCCTGCCACATGGGGTATCCCTCGAAGCCGGGCACCTCCGCGATCTGCCAGCCGAACAGGCCCGAATAGAACTCCGTCGCCCTGCCGAGATCGGTGACGGGGATGTCGATGTGCGTGATGTCGCCGTGAGCCATGGTGGTTCCTCTCGTGCGGATCCGACCCGGTCAGTCTCCGCCGCCCGCGCCCGAGCCACAAGAGCCCGCGAGAGTGCACCTGGTGGACGAGGGGCGGGGAACCACCCATCCTCTCGTCCACCAGATGCACTCTCGGGTCGAACGGGGGGCGGGGGCGGGGCGAGGAGGGCCGGGGGGATCAGGCGGAGGAGGACGAGGACGCCTCCGCGAGGTGCGCCTCGAGCGCGTCGATCGCGGGACGCTGGCCTTTCACGAGGCGCTCGCGGGCGGCATCCGGGCTCGTCCACTCGACGCGATCGATTTCGGGGAACGACGCCGTCCGCCCCGAGCGCGGCGGCCATTCCAGCTCGAACTCGCCGAACGCGAGATCGTCGAGCGAGAAGCCCGTCCCGTCGGCGATGAACACCGTGACCCGCTTGCCCGACGAGTATGCGAAGGTGCCGAGCTCGGCGTAGGGCGGCTCGGGCGGGTCGACGCCGAGCTCCTCGCGGAACTCCCGCCGTGCGGCATCCAGCGCGCTCTCCTCGCCCTCAGTGAACTCGCCCTTGGGGATCGACCAGGCGCCGGCATCCTTGCTCGCCCAGAACGGCCCGCCCATGTGTGCGATGAGCACCTGGAGTTCGGGCGCGAGCCGGTAGAGAAGGATGCCGGCGCTGGTGATCGCCATGTCGGTCCCGAGGTCGCGGGTTCTCGAGGCTGCCGGTCAGACCAGGCGGGTCTCGGGCGACACGGTGTACGTGTCCTCCGGGTCGCGGTAGACGACGTCGCCCAGGGCGGCGTCGATGGCGGCGAGGGTATCGGCGTCGAGCACGACACCCGAGGCCTTGACCGTCTCGGCGAGCTGCTCGGGGCGCGATGCCCCGACCAGTGCCGACGCGACGTTCTTGTTCTGCAGCACCCAGGCGATGGCGAGCTGGGGCATCGACAGCCCCGCCTGCTCGGCCACCGGCTTGAGCCCCTGGACCGCCTGGAGCACCTCGTCGCGCAGGAAGGACTTGATGAATCCCGCGCCGCTCTTCTCATCCGTGGCGCGCGAGCCCTCGGGCACCGGCTCACCGGGCAGGTACTTGCCCGACAGCACGCCCTGGGCCATCGGCGACCACACGATCTGCGAGATGCCGAGCTCCTCGGAGGCCGGCACCACCTTGCCCTCGATCACGCGCCACAGCGCCGAGTACTGCGGCTGGTTGGAGATGAGCTGAACGCCGTAGCTCCGCGCGAGCGCGTGACCCTCGCGCAGCTGCTCCGCCGTCCACTCCGACACGCCGATGTAGAGCGCCTTGCCCTGGCGGACGACGTCGGCGAACGCCTGGAACGTCTCCTCGAGCGGCGTCTCGTAGTCGAAGCGGTGCGCCTGGTACAGGTCGACGTAGTCGGTGCCGAGGCGCTTCAGCGATCCGTTGATCGACTCGAAGATGTGCTTGCGGCTGAGGCCGGTGTCGTTGGGGCCCTTGGGGCCGGTCGGGAAGTAGACCTTGGTGAAGATCTCGAGCGATTCGCGGCGCTGACCCGTGAGCGCCTTGCCGAGGACTTCTTCCGCCAGCGTGTTGGCGTACACGTCTGCGGTGTCGAACGTGGTGATGCCGGCATCCAGTGCCGCATGGACCGTCGCGATGGCGGCCGAGTCGTCGACCTGCGAGCCGTGGGTGACCCAGTTGCCGTAGGTGATCTCGCTGACCTTGAGACCGCTGTTTCCGAGGTACCGGTAATTGACCATGAGGAAAACGCTACCTGCCTCCGGTGAGGTGCCGGCGCGCAGCGGGTCAGGTCGCCGACTCCATGAAACACGGCGGAACGAACGGATGCCGCGACCGGCGCGTGAGCACCGGCCGCGGCATCCGTCGTCAGGCGCCGGTCAGACCACGCGGGCCGACTCGTCCTCGACGGCGTCATCGCCGGCCCCGGCCGACGCCTCGCCGTGGGCGGCCTCGGAGAGCGCGCGCGCCTCCTCGTCGAGATCGGTCGCCGCCTGCTCGAACTGCGAGTTGTAGAGCCGGAAGTACGCGCCCTTGGCGACGATGAGCTCGTCGTGCGTGCCCTTCTCGACGATCCCGCCGTTCTCCATCACGAGGATGAGGTCGGCGTCGCGGATGGTCGACAGGCGGTGTGCGATCACGAAGGACGTCCGGCCTTCGCGCAGCGCCGCCATGGCGTGCTGCAGCAGCAGCTCGGTGCGGGTGTCGACGGAGCTGGTCGCCTCGTCGAGGATCAGCACCGACGGCTGCGCCACGAACGCGCGGGCGATCGTGATGAGCTGCTTCTCGCCGGCCGAGATGTTCGACGCATCCTCATCGAGGAGCGTGTCGTAGCCGTCCGGCAGGGAGTGCACGAAACGATCGACGTAGGTCGCCCGCGCGGCGGCGAGGATCTCGTCGTCGGTCGCGTCGGCGCGGCCGTAGCGGATGTTCTCGCGGATCGTGCCGGCGAACAGCCACGGGTCCTGCAGCACCATTCCCGTCTTGGCGCGGATGTCGCGACGCGTGAGCTGCGCGATGTCCTGCCCGTTGAGGAGGATGCGGCCGCCGTCGAGCTCGTAGAAGCGCATGAGCAGGTTCACCAGCGTCGTCTTGCCGGCGCCGGTCGGACCGACGATCGCGACGGTCTGGCCCGGCTCCACCCGGAACGACAGGTCGTGGATCAGCGGCCGCTCGGGCGTGTACGAGAAGGCGACGTCCTGGAACTCGATCGTGCCGTCGCCCTCGACAGGCGCCGGGGCGTCCTGCGCGTCGGGCTCCTGCTCGCTCTCGTCGAGCAGCTCGAACACCCGCTCGGCCGACGCCGTGCCGGACTGCACGACCGCGGCCATGCCGCCCAGCTCCGACAGCGGCTGGGTGAACTGCTGCGAGTACTGGATGAACGCCTGCACGTCGCCGAGGCGCAGCTGGCCGCTCGCCACCATCAGCGCGCCGAAGACAGCGATGCCGACGTAGGTCAGGTTCCCGATGAACATCATCGCGGGCATCATGATGTTCGACAGGAACTGCGCCTTGAAGGACGCCTGGTACAGCTCCTCGTTCTCGGCCCGGAAGGCCTCGCGGGACGCCTGCTCGCGGCCGAAGACCTTGACGAGCGCGTGACCCGAGAACGACTCCTCGACGCGCGCGTTGAGGCGGCCGACCTTGCGCCACTGGATGCCGAACGCCTTCTGCGAACGGGGACCGATGACGCCGAACAGCACGGCCATGAGCGGGAAGCTCACGAGCACGACGAGGGTGAGCTGCCACGAGATCGTCAGCATCATGATCAGCACGCCGATCACGGTGAGCACGCTCGTGAGCGCCTGCGACAGCGACTGCTGCATCATCTGCGTGATGTTGTCGATGTCGTTCGTGACGCGCGAGATCAGCTCGCCGCGCTGCACCCGGTCGAAGTAGCGCAGCGGCAGGCGGTTGATCTTCGCCTCGACGTCTTCGCGGAGGCGCCACATGACGCGCACCATGATGACGTTGATGACGTAGCCCTGCACCCACATGAGCAGCGACGACGTGAAGTACAGCGCGAGCACGATGAGCAGCACACGGCTCAGCGCCATGAAGTCGACGCCGGCGCCGGGGACGAAGTGCTCCATCGCCGCGACCATGTTGGCGAGGTCCTGCTGGCCACTGTCGGCGAGACCCTGGACGACCTGCTCCTGGGTGGCGCCCGACGGCGCCATCGACGACACGACGCCCTCGAAGAGGATGTTGGTCGCCTCGCCGAGCACCTTCGGCGAGAGAACCGCCAGCACGACGCCGATCGAGCCGAGGATCGACACGAAGATGAAGCCGACGGCGTTGGGGCGCAGCAGCCCGATGAGGCGGCGGAAGGACGGACCGAAGTGCGCGGCCTTGCCCGGGGCGACGGCGCCGCTCCAGTCATCGGCCGAGATGCGCGCCTGCTCGCCCAGCTCGATCTCGAGCTTCTCCTCGGGGCTCAGCTCTGCGATGGCGTCGCGCGCACGACGACGGCTGGTGGACTTGTCGGCGGTGGACTCGTCGGTGTGGGACTGGTTGTCGGCGCTCATCGGGCGACCTCCGCTCCGAGCTGGGATTCGACGATCTCACGGTAGGTCTGGCTCGTCTCGAGCAGCTGCTCGTGCGTGCCGAGTCCGACGATGCCGCCGTCGTCGAGGACGATGATGCGGTCGGCGTCGGTGATCGTCGAGACACGCTGGGCGACGACGATCTTGGTGACGTCCGGCAGCTCCCGCCACAGCGCCTGTCTCAGCCTCGCGTCGGTGGTGAGATCAAGCGCCGAGAAGGAGTCGTCGAAGACGAGCACGCGCGGCTGGTGGACGATCGCCCGGGCGATGGCGAGGCGCTGACGCTGACCGCCCGACACGTTTGTTCCCCCCTGCGAGATCGGGGCGTCGAGCCCGCCGTCCATCTGGCTCACGAAGTCGCTCGCCTGGGCGATCTCGAGCGCACGCCAGAGCTCGGCATCCGTCGCCTCTTCACGCCCGAACCGCAGGTTCGACGCGATCGTGCCCGAGAACAGGAACGGCCGCTGCGGCACCAGCCCGATCGTGGCCCAGAGCGCGTCGAGGTCAGCGCGACGGACATCCAGGCCGCCCACCTCGACAACGCCGTCGGTCACGTCGAACAGGCGGGGGATCATCGAGATCAGCGTGGTCTTGCCCGCACCGGTCGAGCCGACGACCGCGACGGTCTCACCCGGCTCGGCGCGGAAGCTGATGCCCGAGAGGATGGGATGCTCGGCGCCCGGGTAGGTGAAGGTGACGTCCTTGAACTCGACGGTGCCCGGCGCGGGGAACTCGGCGGGCGCGTCCGCGGGCCGCTCGAGCGACGAGGCGGTGTCGAGCACCTCGCCGATGCGCTCTGCCGACACCGCGGCGCGCGGGATCATCAGCGTCATGAAGCTCGCCATCATCACGCCCGACAGGATGATCATGGCGTACTGCATGAAGGCGAACAGCGTGCCGATCTGGATCTCGCCCGAGTCGACCTGCATGCCGCCGAACCAGATCACGCCGATGACGGTGACGTTCAGGATGAGCATGACGGCCGGGAACAGCACCACGAAGAGCGAGCCGACCTTGCGACCGACGACCATGATCTCGGTGTTGGCCGCGCGGAAGCGCTCCTCCTCGATGGGCTCGCGGACGAAGGCACGGATCACGCGGATGCCGGTGAGCTGCTCGCGCATCACCCGGTTCACGCCGTCGAGCTTGCCCTGGTAGCTGCGGAACAGCGGGACCATCCGCGCGATCACGATGCCGGCGACGACGAGCAGCACGGGCACGGCGACGGCGATGATCCAGGCGAGGCTGGCGGCCTGCTCGACGGCGAGGATGATGCCGCCGATGGCGAGCAGGGGCGCCGTCACGAGGAAGGTGGCGGCCATCATCGCGAGCATCTGCACCTGCTGCACGTCATTCGTGTTGCGGGTGATCAGCGAGCCGGCGCCGAAGCCGGTGACCTCGCGCTCGGAGAATCCCGACACCCGCTCGAAGATGTCGTCGCGGACGTCACGGCCGAGCTTCATCGCCGCGCGAGCCGCGAAGTACGTGGCGATGATCGAGGCGACGATCTGCGCGAGCGACACGGTCAGCATCACCGCGCCGGTGCGCCAGATGTACTCGGTGTCGCCCTTGGCGACGCCGTTGTCGATGATGTCGGCATTGAGGCTCGGCAGGTAGAGCGAGGCGAGCGCGGAGGCGGACTGGAACAGCAGCACCCCGAGCAGCAGCCAGCCGGATGGTTTGAGATAGCGGACGAGGAGTTTGGCGAGCACGGACTTCTCCCAGACGTGACGAGGCCACGACGAATCACCGCCTGATGCGGTGGTCATGGTGTGCCGACCCCACCATTGCACGGGCCGCCGACATCGCGGCAGTCCCGTTCACGGAGGGCGAACGGCGTATTCGAACGGCATTCCCGGGCCGCCCGCCGGTCACTCTAACACGATATATCGCGTGATGCGAGCTCCCGCATCCGCCGCTCCAGAATCGCGAAAGGGTATGTTCGGCAGCGTGCGACTGCGGAAACATACCCTTTCGCGATTCCTCGCAGGGAAGGCGGATGCCTCGGTCTAGGCCTGGCCGCCCTGCGCGATGTCGGCGCGCTCCCGCCAGCTGCGGGCGGTGACGCGGTCGAGGGCGACCTGACGGCGCAACGCGTCCGCCTTCTCGTACAGCGTCGGATCGCCGTAGCTGGTCAGCACCTTCACGAGCACCGGGAGCAGCTCGATCATGAAGAACAGCGCGGCGATCAGCCCGTGCGCCCACAGCAGCGTCGGCTCGCGCTGCGACAGGCGCTCCAGGCCGCTGATCTGGCTCAGCAATCCGGTCGCACCGGCGTTGCCACCCGCGACTTCGGCGGCACGTGCGTTGTACGCGGCGAGCGCCGCGTCGTATTGCTCGCGAGCGGCGGGCAACTCGTCCTTCGCCTGCTTCTTGTTCTGGGCTTCGGAGGCACCCGCGTCGGCCGTGCCGGCCGCCTGCGCGGCAGCGAGGTCGGACTGCGCGGCGGTCAGCTGGGCCGCCAGATCGTCGTACGCCGACTGGGCCGCCGCCAGCTGATCCTGAGCCGCGCCGGAGCTCGCTCCCTCGCCGGCGACGCCGCTGCAGCCTGCGACCTCGCCAGCGCCCTGGCCGGTGAGTTCGCACTGGTAGATGGCCCGGGCCTGGTCGATCACGGTCTGCTGGGCGGCGAGCTTGGCAGTCAGGTCATCGACGGTCGCCTGCGCCGACGCCGTCGCGCCGGAAGTCGTGTCGGCGCCTGCCACCACGCCGCTGGCCGCCTGGCTCTCGAGAGCGGAGACCCGCTCGCTCGCGGCATCCAAAGCCTGCTTCTCGGGGCCGGACGTCACGGCGTCCTGATCGGACTGCGCCTGCACGAGATTCGTCGCGGTCACCTCGCGCGCGATGTCGTTGTGGAACACCTGCAGCACGAGCGGCTCGGCGACGACGATGCCGATGATCGCGGCCATGATCACGCGCGGGATCGCCAGCCCGATGAGGCGCCAGACATTGCGCGTCGAGCGCATGGTCGAGGTGAGGAAGCGGTCGAGGTTGAAGATGATGAGCGCCCACACCATCGCGAGCGGCACGGCGACCCACGCCGCCACCCGCACGCCCGTCGTGAGCGCGAACATCATCGAGATCGCCGAGACCAGGGCGGTGCCGGCGAGCACGAAGAACATCTGCACGAACCGCGGTGTCTCAGTGGGCACTTCGTCGAGCACCGAGCCGTCCGCGCCACCGAGGATCGCGACCCGGCGCCAGCCCGCGCCGCGCTCACGCCGATGCGCGGCGCGCTGGGAGCGACCCGAGCGACCCGCGCGCGCGGCCGCGGCCTCCGCGTCGGGCGCCTCGACGGCGGGCTCGGCGGTCGGCTCGGGCTCCGCCGCGGCGCCCCACTCCCCGATCGGGGTGCTCTCCGCGGTCGCCGCCGGCTCGGCATCCACCACTCGGTCCGCCACCGGAGCCCTGTCCGCCACCACCGCGACCGGCTGAGTCGGGTTCATCGCCAGCGCGTCCTCGAGCAGATCGCGCGTCACCGGGTACGGGTCCTCGGGTCCGTCGGCGTCGAGACGCGCGTCACCGGGCTCGCCTGCCGCCTGCTGGGCGCGCACGTCGTCGAGGTACAGATCCTCTGTCCGGTCGCCGTCCGTCTCGAACTCGATGCGGCCGTCGGAGCCGAACCTGCCCGGCCGGTGTGCGGAGAATGACATCCGGACACCCTAGACAGGCCAACCTGTGCGGCAGGTGAGTCTCGGCGGCGCGAGGAGCCGGTGCGCTCAGTCCTCGAGCGGGGTGACGGCCGCGACCGCCTCGTCTTCCTCGGTGGCGACCAGCTGCCCGCAGGCGCCGTCGATCTCCTTGCCGCGGGTGTCGCGGAGGGTCGTCGGGATGCCGGCGTCGTTGAGGCGCCGGACGAACTCGTTCTGCACCGGCACGTCGGATGCCGTCCAGATCGAGCCGGGGGTCGGGTTCAGCGGGATCGGGTTGACGTGCACCCAGCCGCGACCGCGCGCGTTGAGCTTCTCGGCGAGGAGGTCGGCGCGCCAGCCGTGATCGTTCATGTCCTTGATGAGCGCGTACTCGATCGACACGCGGCGTCCGGTCTTGTCGAAGTAGGCGCGGGCGGCGTCGAGCGCCTCGTCGACCTTCCAGCGGGAGTTGACCGGGATCAGCTCGTCGCGGAGCTTGTCGTCGGGCGCATGCAGCGAGAGCGCGAAGGTCACCGGGATGTCCTCGTTCGCGAGCTTCGTGATCGCGGGCACGAGTCCGACCGTCGACACGGTGATGCCGCGGGCGCTCATGCCGAGACCGTGCTGCTTGTCGGTCATGACCCGCACGGCCTGCATCACCCGCGCGTAGTTCGCCAGCGGCTCGCCCATGCCCATGAAGACGATGTTCGACACCCGCTCGGCGGAGTGGTCGTCCTTCTTCTTGCCGCCCAGCCCGCCGTCGGCGATGAGGCGGTTGGCGCGCACGATCTGCTCGACGATCTCGGCCGCCGACATGTTGCGGGTGAGGCCGGCCTGCCCGGTGGCGCAGAACGGGCAGTTCATGCCGCAGCCGGCCTGGCTCGAGACGCACAGCGTGATGCGTCCGGGGTAGCGCATGAGCACCGACTCCACGAGGGCGCCGTCGTGCAGCTTCCACAGGAACTTGATCGTGTCGCCGCGATCGGTCTCGAGACGCCGCACCTCGGTGAGGAGCGCCGGAAGCATGCCGTGGACGAACTCCTCGCGGCCCTCGGCCGGGAGGTCCGTCATGTCGGCGGGGTTGTGGGTCCAGTGCTGGAAGTAGTGCTTCTCTAGCTGCTTCGCCCGGAAGCCGGGAAGCCCGAGCTCCTTGACCTTCTCGACGCGCTGCTCGGGGGTGAAGTCGGCGAGGTGCACCGGCGGCTTGCCGCGCTTGGGGCTGGCGAACTGCAGGAGCGGCCTGCCTTCGGCATCCTTCTTCTGGGTCCATCCCTCGGTCGCCGGACGCACCTGCCTGGGCTTCGTGGCGCGCACGGGCGAATCGGTCATGAGATCCAGGGTAGGGGACGCGCCTGGACGGATGCCGATGCCGGCGCATCCCGCAACCCCCGTCGGGCAGCCGGCCGACCCGGCTAGCGTGTCGGGCGTGAGCGACAACAGCGACGTGACGATCCGGCCGATCGAGCCCGGCGATGCCGGCGAAGTGATGACGCTGCAGCGCGCCGCGTTCGTGCAGGAGGCCCTCATCTACGGAACCCCCGACATGCCGCCGCTCACGCAGACGCTCGAGGAGGTGCAGTCCGAGCTGGAGGAGAACCTCGGCGTCGTCGCCCTGGACGGCGCCCGCATGGTCGGGGCGCTGCGGGCGCGCGTCGACGGCGATCTGCTGCTCGTCGGCCGCATCGCGATCGCACCGGACCGCGCGGGCGAGGGCATCGGCAGCGCACTCCTCGAGGCCGTCGAGCGGCGCGGCGCCGAGCGGGGCGCCTCCGAGGCCGAGCTCTTCACCGGATCGCTGAGCGAGGCGAACCTCCGCCTCTACGAGCGCGTCGGTTACGCGCAGACGCAGCGCGTGCCGGGCGACGACGGCACCGAGCAGGTGTTCCTGCGCAAACGGCTCGACCACGGGCGTCGCGGCTAGGCTCGCCGTGTGGTCCCGCTCGAGAACCTTCTCGCCTTCACGCTCGCCGCGCTCGTCCTGATCGTGATCCCGGGCCCGAGCGTGCTGTTCACGATCGGGCGCGCGCTCGCCCTCGGGCGCATCGGCGGGCTCCTCAGCGTTCTCGGCAACGCGCTGGGCCTGCTGCCGGTCATCGGCCTCGTCGCGCTCGGCGTCGGCGGCATCGTGGCGCAGTCCATCGTGCTGTTCACGATCGTCAAGGTCGCCGGCGCGCTGTACCTCATGTATCTCGGCGTCCAGGCGATCCGTCACCGGCACCGCGCCGCCGCCGAGGCGAACGGCGGCGTCCTGCCCCGGTCCGCCTGGCGCCAGCTCGGCGAGGGCTTCGTCGTCGGCGTGACCAACCCGAAGACGATCGCGTTCTTCGTGGCCGTCCTGCCGCAGTTCGTCGACCTGGACGCGGGCATGGTGCCCCTTCAGATGGTCGAACTGGGCCTCGTCTTCTTCGTCATCGCACTGATCTCCGACGGCATCTGGGCACTCGTCGCGGCCGGCGCCCGCACCTGGTTCGGCCGCTCGCCGAAGCGCATCTCGACGCTGTCGGCCACCGGCGGCGGCCTGATGATCGGCCTCGGCGGCATCCTGCTCTTCACCGGGAACAAGCACTGATGGGCTCGTCGACCACCTCGGATGCCGGACCGCAGCGCTCGGCCGGTCGGCGCATCATCTTCCTCGACGTCGACGGGACGATCCTCGAGCACGGCTCGCACATCTCCCCCTCGACCCCGGACGCCGTGCGAGCGGCGCGCGCGGCCGGCCATCTCGTGTACCTCAGCACCGGACGTTCGGCCGCCGACATCCATCCGGTCGTGGCCGAGATCGGCTTCGACGGCGCGGTCACCAACTCCGGCGCGCTCGTGACGTCGGACGGCCAGGTGGTCGTCGAACGCCCGCTGTCGCCGGAGGCGACGAACCGGATGCTGACGGCGCTGCGCAGCCGCGGCATCCGCTACTTCCTGCAGACCCGTGACGGCGTCTACGCGAGCGACGACATGGCCGAACTGATGCGCGACTACGCCGTCGCGCTCGAGGCCCGTGTGCGGGCGGGTCGAGAGGTGCGCCCCGAGGACTCGCTGGTCGGCCTCGCTCAGCGGACGTTCCCCGGCGTGGAGGACGCGGACCTCGACCGCATCGACAAGGCCGTGTTCGTCAGCGACCACGAGGACGGCATCGACGAACTCCGCGCCGACCTGGGCGACGAGTTCCTCATCGTCCCGGGCAGCATGCCGCTGCCCGGCGGCTCGAACGGCGAGATCAGCGAACGCGGCACGACCAAGGGTTCGGCGATCGAGCTGCTGCTCGAGCACCTCGGGATGGATGCCGCGGACGCCGTCGCGGTCGGCGACAGCTGGAACGACGTGGAGATGTTCGAAGTGTGCGGCGTCGCGGTCGCGATGGGCAATGCGCAGCCCGAACTCAAGGAACTCGCCGACATGGTCACGACCGACGTCCTCGACGACGGCATCGCCAACGCCTTCCGGCGGCTCGGCCTCATCTGACCCGGCGTCGGCGGCGCGCGAAGCGGCCCTGCCGCGGTGTCACGGCTGCGTGGGGGCTTCCATCCCGAGGTTGACGAGGGTGCCGCCCGGGTCGCGCACCTGCGCCACCCGTTCGCCCCATGGCATGTCGGCCGGCGCCTGCTCGGCCCGCCCGCCGGCACGCACCCACGCCGCGTAGGTCGCATCCACGTCGTCGACGTAGAACCACAGCGCGACGCGGTCGCCCACCGACGGCGGGAGGGCGTCGGGGTCGCGTCCGATGCCCAGCGACGTCTCGCCGACCTGCAGCGACACGTAGTCGTCCTCGTCGCCGCTGCCGAAC
The DNA here is from genome assembly GCF_031085295.1 of Microbacterium psychrotolerans. Taxonomy (GTDB): domain Bacteria; phylum Actinomycetota; class Actinomycetes; order Actinomycetales; family Microbacteriaceae; genus Microbacterium; species Microbacterium psychrotolerans. Next base: position 444,918 of record NZ_JAVFWO010000004.1, read on the forward strand.
CGGTACGCCACCGTCGCGTCGAGGGCGCTCTCGTAGAACCGCACGAGCTCCGGCAGGTCTCGCACCAGCAGGATCGGGAACAGGCTCCGTACCCCCATGGCGCCCACCTTACGTCGCCCTGATGGGTCTCGAAAGGACCGCTCAGTCCAGGAAGATGTCGGGGAACAGGGCCGAGTCCGGGGTTCCGGGGACGGCCGCGTACCCCGAGAGGTCGGTCACGCCGGCCGCTTCCAGCACGTCTTCGACGATGAGCGTCTGCCCGGTGTACTCGCGAGCCGGCTGCGTGAAGATCTCGTACGCGGCGTCGGCGTAGATCTCGGGCGTGCGGCTCACCTTCATCATCCGGTCGCCGCCGAGTGCGAACTGCACCGCCGCGGTCGCGATGGTGGTGCGCGGCCACAGCGTGTTGGCGGCGATCCCCGCCGACGCGAACTCCGCCGCGAGCCCCAGCGTCGCCATCGTCATGCCGTACTTCGCGAGCGTGTAGCCGGTGTGGCCGCCCAGCCACTTCGGCGAGAGGTTCAGCGGCGGAGAGAGGGAGAGGATGTGCGGGTTCTCGGCATCCTTCAGGATCGGGATCGCGGCGCGCGAGAGCATGAACGTGCCGCGGACGTTGACGTCCTGCATGAGGTCGTACTTCTTGGCGTCGAGCTCGAGGGAGCGCGACAGGTCGATCACCGAGGCGTTGTTGACCACGATGTCGATGCCGTCGAACTCGCCTTGCGTCTTCAGCACGGCCTCGGTGACGTCGTCGTCGTTGCGCACATCGCCGACGATCGGCAGCGCGTTCCCGCCGGCGGCGCGGATCTGCTCGGCAGCCGAGTGCACCGTGCCCTCGAGCTTGGGGTGGGGCGTGTCGGTCTTGGCGAGCAGCGCGATGTTGGCGCCGTCCCGCGCCGCGCGCAGCGCGATCGCGAGCCCGATGCCGCGGCTGCCGCCCGACATCAGGATCGTCTTGCCGGCCAGGGGCTTGTCGCTCATGTCGGGTTCTCCTCGGGTCAGGAACGGGATTTGGCGGATGCCGCCGCGAAGGCCGCGACGCGAGCACGGGCCTCCTGCGTGTCGAAGCGGGCGCCGATCGAGGCGGCTTCGTCGTCGAGGTTCTCGGCGAACGAGCGTCCCGCCCCCGTGCGCACGAGCCGCTTCGCCTGGCCGAAGGCGCCGGTGGCGTTGTCGAGCCAGAACCGTGCGACCGCCTCGGCGCGGGCGGCGACGTCGGCCGCGGGAACCACCTCGGTGACGAGGCCCCAGTCGAGCGCCGTCTCGGCGTCGATCGTGAGGTCCTGCAGCAGCAGCTGGAGGGCACGGCGCTGGCCGACCGCCGCGGGGAGCAGCGTCGAGACGCCGAGGTCGGGTGTCAGTCCGATGTTCGCGTACTTGCTCACGAACCTCGACTGCTCCGACGCGACGATGTAGTCGGCGGTGAGCATGAGCCCGAGCCCGCCGCCCGCCACCGCGCCCTGCACGGCCGCGACGATGGGCTTGTCGGACTCGACGAACCTGCGGATGCCGTCGTGGATGGTCTGCGCGGCGCCCGTGACGTCGGGGCCTGACGCGCCCGACGTCGCCATCTCGAGGACGTCGCCGCCGGCGCAGAAGGCCGGGCCCGCGGCATCCAGGATCACCGCGCCGACGGAGTCGTCGGACGTGATCTCGTGGGCGACGTCGCGCCAGCGGCGGCCCATCTCGAAGCCCATCGCGTTGAGGAACGCAGGCCGGTTGAAGGTCACGCGCGCGAGCGCGCCGTCGCGCGCGACGAGGATCGAGTCGCTCATGGGGTCTCCTGCACTCACTTCGGGGCCATCCGGATCGCGCCGTCGAGGCGGATCGTCTCGCCGTTGAGGTAGTCGTTGTCGACGATCGACATCACCAGCCGCGCGTACTCGTCGGGCTTGCCGAGCCGCTGCGGGTAGGGCACCTGCTCGCCGAGCGAGTCCTGCGCAGCCTGCGGCAGCCCCATGAGCATCGGGGTCTCCATGATGCCGGGGGCGATCGTCACGACGCGGATGCCGTAGCGCGCGAGCTCGCGCGCGATCGGCAGCGTCATCGCGTGCACGCCGCCCTTCGACGCGGCGTACGCGGGCTGGCCGATCTGCCCGTCGAACGCCGCGACGCTCGCCGTGCTGACGATGACGCCGCGGTCGCCGTCGGCGGTCGGCTCCGTCTTGGCGATCGCGGCGGAGGCCTGCGCGATGACGTTGTAGGTGCCGATGAGGTTGACGCGCACGATGCGCTCGAAGCCCTCCAGCGGCGACGGGTTGCCGTCGCGGTCGAGCACCTTCGCGGGCGGTGCGATGCCGGCGCAGTTCACGACGACGCGGAGGGGACCGGATGCCGCGGCCGTTGCGACCGCGGCAGCCACCTGCTCCGCATCCGTGACGTCGGCCGGCGCGAACGCTCCCCCGAGCTCTACGGCGACATCGGCGCCGGCGGAGGACGGCAGGTCGACGATCGTGACGGCCGCGCCCGCTGCGGCGAGGCGACGGGCCGTGGCGAGGCCGAGGCCGCTCGCACCGCCGGTGACGAGCGCGGAGGCACCGGTGAGGTCCATGGATTCTCCTTCGAAGTCCGGATGATGCGGAACCGCGTATCAGCATACGCGGGACTGAGTCCCACGTGGTGCCGCGGGCGGTGCAACGGGACCAGGCTAACGGGCGGTCGCCGCCCTCACGGCCCGAACTGCGGACCGATGCGCGTGACGGCCGAGATGCGGTCGATCAGTTCGGCAGGCCGTGCGAGGAGCAGGCGCGCCTCGCCGCGGGCGGTCAGATACTCCACCAGCCGCGTCGTCGCCTGCGCATCGCCGCGACGGTAGCCCGAGAGGTAGTGCTGAGTGGCGCGCCACTCCTGGCGCTGCCCATCGAGGGTCGTCATCACGACGAGGAAGGTCGGCGTCTCGGCCGCCTCGCCGACCTCCAGACCGCCGGCCACACCGCCGAGCAGCGCCGCCGCCATGTCGGAGATCGCAGGGTACGGCCACCAGGTCGACGGCGGAGCCACCGTGAGCGAGTGCACCTGCACCCATGACACGAACTGCGACCGGGACTCGCCGATGTGCCGCGCGAGCCCGTCGGGGGTGAGTCGCACGTGCCGCGCCGTGGTGTCGCCGATCGCGACCGCCGGCTCCGCCCCCTGGAGCGCCGTGAGTGGTCCGCGGCGGCGAGTGGCGCGCGTGGTGGGCATGCATCCATCCCACCGCGCCGGTGGCGCATGGCGCGGCAGGCGGGTTGGATGGGCGCATGGAGATCCGGCTGAAGCGCGTGTACGACGAGCCGACCCCGGGCGACGGCTTCCGCGTGCTGGTCGACCGGCTGTGGCCGCGCGGGCTCTCGAAGGAGCGCGCCGCGCTCGACCTGTGGGCGAATGAGGTCGCGCCCTCGACCGAGCTGCGCAAGGCCTTCCACCACGACGACCTGTCGTGGCCCGACTTCGAGGCCGCCTATCGGGCAGAGCTCGCCGGTCCGACGAGCACGGCCCTCGCGTCGCTGCGGGAAGAGCTGGCTGCGCACCCGGTCGTGACACTGCTGCACGCCGTGAACGACGAGGCGCACAACCACGCCCTGATCCTCCGCGACGCCCTGGAGTCCTGACCCACCCGGTGCTGCACCGGGCAGGATGGGACGGTGTCGATCCCCCTCGAAGACGTCGCCGTCCCGGAGAAGGTGCGCGAGCTCGCGCGCGGCGCGAATCTCGCCCCGGTCTGGCGCAACGACTACGGCGGTGTGACGTTCCGCACCGACGACGCGCGCTTCATCAAGCACGGCCCGCGCAACGCGGAGTCGTCGTTCGCGGGTGAGGCGGAGCGGCTGCGCTGGGCGTCGCCGCACATCGCCGTGCCGCGGGTGCTGGACGAGGGCGCCGACGGCACCCACGAGTGGATCGTGACGGCCGCGCTGCCAGGGCGTTCGGCGGTCGATCCCCGGTGGATCGCGGATGCCGCCACCGCCGTCCGCGCCGTCGGCGAGGGACTGCGCGCCCTGCACGATGCGCTGCCGGTGGCCGAGTGCCCCTTCGACTGGGGCGTGCCCTCGCGCATCGCGAATGCGCAGGGGCGCGGCATCCGAATTCCCGATGTCCTGCGCGAGCCGCCGCCCGTCGACCGGCTCGTGGTCTGCCACGCCGACGCCTGCTGCCCGAACACCCTCATCGGCGACGACGGCCGCTGGAGCGGACACGTCGACCTCGGCGCACTCGGCGTCGGCGACCGCTGGGCCGACATCGCCGTGGCGTCGATGTCGACGGCGTGGAACTATGGCGAGGGATGGGAGGACGCCCTCATCGAGGCGTACGGTGTCGAGCCCGACCGTGAGCGCCTGTCGTACTACCGAGAGCTGTGGAACGCGACATGACCGAGATCACCGGCAACGTCTGCAAGATCGACGGCCACCCGAACCTCGTCATCCTGCGGCGCTTCCGCGCGACCGCCGACGAGATCTGGCGCGAGCTCACCGAGTCGGCACGGCTCGCGCGTTGGATAGGCCGGTGGGACGGCGACCCGTCCAGCGGGCACGTCACGTTCTACATGACGGCCGAGGCCGAGGATGCCGCGGGCGAGGAGTACACGATCCTCGAGTGCGACCGGCCGCGGCGCTTCGCCGGTGACACGTCGGCGGCCGGGGGCGCGTGGCATCTGTGGTTCGAGCTCGCCGAGGAGGCGCCGGGCGACACGATCCTCACGTTCGGCCAGCGGCTGAACCCCGGCGAGGATGTCGGCTCGATCGGTCCGGGCTGGGAGTACTACCTCGACCGGCTCGTCGCCGCGCAGGCCGGCCTCGATGCCGGCACGGTCTCGTGGGACGACTACTTCCCCGCTCTGCAGCCCGCCTACGAGCGGCTCGTCGCCGCCGACTGAGCGACGGGCGGCCGCGATCAGGACCAGACGAAGCGGAAGGTGCCGGCGACGACCGCTGCGGCGATCGCCACGGTCATGATCGCGGCGGCGCCGAGCAGCGCCACCACGTCACGGGGGTGGAGCCGCGAGGGACGTGACCAGGTGCGCGGGATGCCGGAGCCGAAGCCGCGCGCCTCCATCGCCATCGCGAGCTTGGTGCCGCGCCGCACGGCGAACACGAGCAGCACGAACGCCATCGAGAAGAAGCGCCGGACCGCGCCGCTGTCGCCCACGCCGCGCGCGCGACGCGCGAGGCCCATGCTGCGCCAGTCGTCGAGGAAGAGTCCCAGCGTGCGCGTGCCGGCGAGCACCCCGAGCACGAAGCGGCTCGGCAGCTTCGCGACCTGTGCGAGGGCGTCGGCGAGCTCGGTGGGGTCGGTGCGGCCGAACAGCAGGATCGTCGGCAGCGCGAGGGCGAGCACGCGCAGGCACACCGCGACGGCGAGGGCGATCGAGTCGTCGCTGATCGTGGCGTACCAGAACGACCAGTAGACCGTTCCGCCCGGCTCGGCGTACAGCAGCATGCTGACGCCTGCGACGGGCGCGAAGACGAGGACGGGCAGCATCCGCTTCAGCACCGTGAGGGCGCCGAGGCCCGTCAGCGGGATGCACGCGAGCTGCAGCGCGATGGCGACGAGCGCGCTCGTCACGTCGATCGACGCGAGCAGCGGCACCGACAGCAGCAGTGCGAGCACGATCTTGGTCACCGGGTTGACCCCGTCGAGCCAGGCCGCCCGCTCGGCGCCGACGTCATGCGCGCCGGTGCGCGCGTCGACGGCGGTCACGACCGTGACCCGACCGGCCGCGAGCGCCCCGGCGCTGCGGACGGGGTCTGCGGGACCGTCGGCCCCGCAGACCCGAGATCGATTCGGCGGCCGCCGAGGTGGCGCAGCACGTCCTCGTCGTGCGTGACGGCGACGACGGTCGTGCCGGCGGCGATCTCGGACTGCAGCAGCTGCACGAGCTCGATCCAGCCGCGGCGGTCCTGGCCGAACGTGGGCTCGTCGAGCACGATCACGGGCGGCGCGTCGGCCAGCACCGTCGCGACCGACAGCCGGCGCTTCTGTCCCCCCGACAGCGTGAACGGGTTCGCGGCGGCGAGCGGCGCGAGGTGCAGGCGCTCGAGCAGCTCGTCGACGATCAGGTCGACGGCGTCCACGGCAACCCCGCGTGAGCGCGGCCCGATCGCGAGCTCGTCGCGCACGGTCGAGGCGAGGAACTGGTGCTCCGGCTCCTGGAACACGGTGCCGATGCGGGTCAGCAGCTCGCGCGAGGTCCAGCGGGAGGGACGGCGGCCCGAGCGCCCGGCGAGCTCAGGCGCCGCGACGACCTCACCCGCCGCCTCGGGCAGGAGCCCTGCGAGCGTCAGCGCGAGGGTGGACTTGCCGGCGCCGTTGGGACCGGTGATCACGGTCGCCGCGCCGCGCGGAACGCTGAGGTCGAGCCCCGCACGCACGACGGTGCGCCGGTCGCGCGAGATCGAGAGAGCGGATGCCGCCACCGCCGGGGCAGCACCGGGCGGTGCCTCGGGAAGGACCGGCAGGTCGACGGGGCGACCCGGGACCCACACGCCGGCGGCGGCGAGCGCCGCGCCGTGGCGGGCGAAGACCTCGGCCGGCGGGCCGTCGGCGAGCAGCCCGCCGTCGGCGCCGACGACGAGCACGCGGTCCATCAGGTCGGCCCAGACGGCCGTGCGATGCTCGATCACCACGAGCGTCGCCCCCGTCTCGGCGAGGGCGTGCTCGATGCTCGTGCGCACCTCGCGGACGCCCTCGGGATCGAGATTCGCCGTCGGCTCGTCGAGGAGCAGCACACCCGGTCGCATCGCCAGCACGCCGGCGAGCGCGAGCCGCTGCTTCTGCCCGCCGGACAGCGCCTTCGTCGGCCGCGCGAGGGGGACGTCGAGTCCGACGGCTTCGAGCGCCTCGGCGACACGGGCGGGGATCTCGGCCGCCGGCACCCCGAGGTTCTCGCAGCCGAAGGCCACGTCGTCGCCGACCTTCGACAGCACGACGCCCGAGTCCGGATCCTGCAGCACGAGCCCCACGCGGCCGCGGTGGGCCTCCGGCCGCTCGCCGTCGATCAGCAGCGAGCCCGTCTCGTCGCCCTCGTCGGCCCCGCCGAGCAGGCCCGCCATCCCGGCGAGCAGCGTCGACTTGCCCGCGCCCGACGCGCCGAGCAGCAGCACGCGCTCCCCCGGCTCGATCGTGAACGACACGTCGCGGACGGCGGGCAAGCGCCGGCCGGCGTAGCGCCATCCCCAGCCGTCCGCCGTGAGACGGGCCGGACGGGTCGAGGCCATCGTCAGACCTCGCGGCGCGCTTCGCGTCCTGCCGCGAAGCGGTTGAGCGCGCCGGTGGCGGCGAGTCCGCGGACGGCGAGCCAGCCGACGACGCCGGCGAGCACGGCGCCCGAGACGACGAGCGAGACGAGGTAGATCACGTTGAACTCGAGCGTCTTCAGGATGTTGGGCGAGCTGCCGTAGAACAGCTCGAACACCCAGGCACCGACCGCGGCGCCCGCACCGGCGAGCATCGCGACGGGCAGAGTGAAGCGGCGGTAGAGGAAGAGGGCGAAGATCAGCTCGGCGCCGAGGCCCTGGACCAGGCCCGACAGCAGCGTGGACACGCCCCACACGTTGCCGATGAGCATCGACACGATCGCGGCGATCACCTCGACGAGGAGCGCTGCGCCGGGCTTGCGGATGACGAGACCGCCGATGACGCCGCCGATCAGCCAGATGCCGACGGCGAGGCCGCCGAGGCCGGGGGTCAGGCCGTCCATCGCGATGAACCAGGCGTAGCCGACGGTGTTCCAGGCCCAGAAGACGAGGCCGATGGCGACGCCGAGCACTGCGGCGACGACGATGTCGACGACGCGCCAGCGCAGGCTGCGCGGGCTCGAAGAGGGGGCCGCAACGGGGGTGGATGCGGACGCGGACGTGTGCATGTGAACTCCTCCCTGCGCCGGCATGATCCGGATCAGGTTCGACGGTCGAAGCGTGGATCGCTTCCTCTCAGCCCGGCTCACCGGACTCCCGTGGTTATGGCGTTGAGTATACCGCCGCGATGACGGGTATTTTGAGGGGGTGACTCCGGACGACACCCCCGTGCCCACGCGTCGCGCGCGTCGGGCGCAGACCGGTGCCGTGCCGACCGCGCCGTCGGGCGGCGCCCCGGAAGGCGGCATCCTCACCGTCGCCACCGGCGAGACCGAGGTCGTGCACCCGGAGAGCACCACCACCCCCGTCGGTGTGCCCACCGTCGCTCCGACGATCGCCACCATGCCGCTCGCCGGCAGCCCGGCCGCGATGGCGCCCACGATGGCCCTGTTCGACGCGGCGCCGCAGACCGGGCCTGTCATTCCCGGGCGCCTTCCCGAGCCGTCGGTCCCCGTGGCCACCTGGGATCCTGGCACTCACGACACGCTCGCCGACCTCCCGCGCTCCGACGACCTCCGCCCGACGGCGGGCAGCGGACGCACCGCACTCTCCTGGGTCGACGAGACGACCATGGGCCTCGGCGCCGCTCCGGGCGACCTGACCGCCGCGACCACCCCGTACGTCACCGTCGACGCCGATCTGCTCTCCGACGCACCGCGGCGCTCGCCGCTGCGCGCCGGCGTCGTGGTTCCCACCCTCGCGATCGCGGCCGTGCTCGGCGCGTATGCGGGGACGACGCTGCTGTGGCCGCTGCACGCCGTCGCGCCCACGGTCACCGCCATGGAGGTCCAGCCGGTGGCGGCGCCCGCCGCGGCCCCGGCGTGGCCCGCACAGGGCAGCGCGGCCGAGGCGGTCGGGGGCATCTCGGGGTCGCTGGCCACCACGGCGGATGCCGACTCCATCGCGAGCATCACCAAGCTCGTGACCGCCCTGGTGGTCCTCGAGGAGATGCCGCTCGCGCTCGGCGAGCAGGGACCCGAGTACCGGTTCACCTCGGCGGATCGCTCCCGCTACTGGCAGTACCTCAGCAACGGCGAGTCGGCGCTGAACGTGCCCGCCGGCGGCTCGCTCACCCAGTATCAGATGCTCGAGGGCATGCTGATCGGATCCGCGAACAACTACGCCGACCGGCTCGCGCAGGGCATCTGGCCGTCGGATGCCGTCTTCGCCTCGGCGGCCTCGTCGTGGCTCTCCAGCCACGGCGTCTCCGGCGTGACCGTCTACGAGCCGACGGGCATGGACCCGCGCAACACCGCGAGCCCCGAGGCCCTCGTGGTGCTCGCGCAGAAGGCCCTCGCGAACCCCGTGATCGCCGAGATCGTCGCGAAGCAGTCCGTCGACCTGCCCGGTGCCGGGCTCGTCGAGAACACCAACGGCCTGCTCGCCGACCCGGGCGTCGTGGGCCTGAAGACCGGGACGCTCGACGCCTGGAACCTGCTGTCGGCGAAGGACGTCACGATCGGCGACACGACGGTGCGCCTCTACGCGTCGGTGCTCGGACAGCCCGACGACGAAAGCCGCCTGGCCGCCTCCCGCGCGCTCTACGCGCAGCTCGAGAGCGAGTTGCAACTGAAGCCCTCGGTGACGGCGAACACGGTGGCCGGACAGGTCGAGACACTGTGGGGCGACGAGGTGGACATCGTCACCTCGGGGGATGCGTCGGTGGTCCTGTGGAACGGCGGCAGCGGCACCGTCGCCACCACGTATCACCTCGGCGAGAGCCGCGAGGCGGGCGACGTGGTCGGCTCGCTCAGCGTGGCCGGGCCGCTCGACGACACCACGGTCGACCTGCAGCTCGCCGCCGACATCACCGACCCGTCGCCGTGGTGGCGGCTGACGCACCCGCTGGACCTGTTCGGCCTCAACGGCTGACGCGGTCCGCCGCTCAGTCGGCGGACGGGTGCCCGACGACGCCCTTGCGCAGCAGCGCGTTGCCGTACGTGCGGGTCTCGCCCGTGCGGACCACGAGGTACGCGCGCTTCGCCTGCTCGTAGTACTCGAACCGGTCGATGAAGCGCGGCGCATCGGTGCCGGCCGCGGCGGCGAGCTCTCGCTGCACGTCGAGCGCTTCGCCGTCAGCCGACGCCATGAGGTCGAGCGCGGGCGCATCGTCGAGCGGCAGCACCGTGCGCACGGCGGCCACCACCTCGGGCGTGGTCGTTCCGGGCAGGTCCACGACGCGCGCGCCGATCGCCCACGCCGGAAAGTGGGCGTCGGCGATCACGACGGCATCGGAGTGGCCCATCCGGTCGAGGTGGAGCAGCAGCTCCCCCGTCAGCAGCGGGTGGATGCCCTCGAGCATGGGGTTCCCTTCGTCAGCGGATGAGGCCTTCGGCGGCCAGATCGTCCCACAGTCCCACGGGGATGTCGACCGCCATCAGCTCGGCGTTGCGCCGCAGCTGCTCGGGGCGGCTCCCGCCCACGACGACCGAGCGCACGGCCGGATCCCGCAGCGCGAACTGCACCGCCGCGGCAGGCAGCGGCACGTCGTGCGCGCGGCAGACCGCGACGATGCGCTGCAGGTGCGCCCACAGCGGCTCCGGCATCCGTCCGTACTCATAGCGGTCGTCGCGGGAGGGCTCGTCCTTCGCCAGCAGGCCGGAGTTGAAGACTGATGCCGCGACCACGCCGGTCCGGCGCTCGTGGCACGCCGGCAGCACGTCGTCGGCGGCCGGCTGCTCGAGCAGCGTGTAGCGCCCGGCGACCATGATGAGGTCGAGGTCGGCGCCGCGCACGGCCGCGGCGAGCGCGTCGGCGGTCATCGAGCCGATGCCGACCGCGTCGACGGCGCCCTCCGCGCGGAGCCGCTCGAGGGCCGGAAAGGCCTCCCGCAGCGCGAGGTCGAGGTCGTGGCGCTCGGGGTCGTGCAGGTAGAGGATGTCGACGCGATCGATCCCGAGTCGATCGAGAGACTCGTCGAGGCTCGCTCGGATGCCGGCCTCCGAGAAGTCCCATTCGCGGCGCAGCGTCGTGCGCACGTGGAAGTCGGCGGCGAGGTCCAATCCGCCGTCGTCGTCCGGGTTGGGGCGCAGCAGCCGCCCGGCCTTCGTCGAGATCACGAACTCATCGCGAGGCTTCGTCCGCAGGAACGCCCCGAGCCGGCGCTCCGAGAGACCGAGGCCGTAGTGCGGGGCGGTGTCGAAGTAGCGGATGCCGCTCTCCCAGGCCGCGTCGAGGATGGCCCACGCCTGATCGTCGGTGAGCTCGCGGAAGAGGTTCCCGACGTTCGCGGCGCCGTAGCCGAGGCGCGTCAGCGCGGGAGTCTCGACGCCGGTCCGGTCAGGCCGCGGCATCCGTGCTCCCGAACTCGTATGCCGCACGGCTGGCCGCCTTCATCTCCATGCCGATACCCGGCGCGAGCGGGGCGCGGTAGGCGCCGCCCTGGACGTCGGTCGGCACGACGAAGTGCTCGTGCAGGTGGTCGACGTACTCGATCATTCGGCCCTCGCGGCTGCCGCTGACGGCCACGAAGTCGAACATCGACAGGTGCTGCACCGCCTCGCAGAGGCCGACGCCACCGGCGTGCGGGCACACCGGCACACCGAACTTCGCCGCGAGCAGCAGGTTCGCGATGTTCTCGTTGACGCCGCCGACGCGCGCGGCGTCGATCTGCATGACCGCGATGGCATCGGCCTGCAGCAGCTGCTTGAAGATGACGCGGTTCTGCGCATGCTCGCCCGTCGCCACGCGCACCGGAGCGACGCCCCGGGCGATCTCGGCGTGGCCCAGCACATCGTCGGGGCTCGTCGGCTCCTCGATCCAGGCGATGCCGAAGTCGGCGAGTGCGTTCACCCACGCGATCGCCTCCGACACCTCCCAGCGCTGGTTCGCGTCGATGGCGATCGGGAAGTCGGGCCCGCACACCTCGCGGGCGACACGGAGGCGGCGGATGTCGTCGTCGAGGTCGGCGCCCACCTTGAGCTTGATCTGGCCGAAGCCGTCGGCGATCGCCTCGCGGCACAGCCGCGCGAGCTTCTCGTCCGAGTATCCGAGCCAGCCGGGGCTCGTCGTGTAGGCCGGGAAGCCCGTGGCGAGGAGCTCCTGCTCCCTGACGGCTCGGCCCGGTTCGGCGTCGCGGAGGATCTGGAGAGCATCCTCAGGCGTCAGGGCGTTGGTGAGGTAGCGGAAGTCGACGAGGGCGACGAGCTCCTCGGGGCTCATGCGCGAGAGCAGCTGCCAGAGCGGGAGCCCGGCGCGCTTGGCCTTGATGTCCCACAGCGCGTTCACGGCCGCGCCGATCGCCATGTGCATGACGCCCTTCTCGGGGCCGAGCCAGCGCAGCTGCGAGTCGCCGATGAGCTCGCGGTTCGTCGCCCCCATGTCGTCGAGGAGCGGCTCCACCTCGCGGCCCACCAGGTGCCCGGCGAGCGCGTCGAGGGCCGCGACCTGCACGTCGTTGCCGCGGCCGATCGTGAACACGAAGGCGTGCCCGTCGATGCCGTCGGCGCCGTCTGTCACGATCCGCAGGTAGGCGGCGGAGTAGTCGGGATCGGGATTCATCGCGTCGGAGCCGTCCAGGCTGAGCGAGGTGGGGAATCGGATGTCTGTCGTCTCGAAGGCGACGATGCGGCTCACGGGGCGGTCTCCTGCAGTTCGCGGTCCGGAAGTCGAACCGCTCGCAGTGTAAACATCCGATGTCTATACTGTCAATCACGCCCCGCGGGCCGCGACGGCACCGACGCCGCCCCGCACGGAGAATCCAGGAGAGCAATGAAGTTCGCGCGCCTCGGCGAGTCCGGTAGCGAGATCCCCGTCGTCCTCGACGGCGATCGTCGCCTCGATCTGCGCCCGCTCACATCCGATGTCGACGGCAGTTTCCTCGCCGACGATCCCGTCGGCCGCACGTCCGCCGCGATCGCCGCAGGGCTCCTCCCCGAGCTGCCGGGAGCCGACGCACTCCGCATCGGCGCCCCGATCGCGCGTCCGAGCGCGGTCATCTGCATCGGACAGAACTACGCCGCGCACGCGCGGGAATCCGGCGCCGAGCCGCCGACTGTTCCGATCATCTTCCTGAAGACCCCGAACACCGTGGTCGGGCCGAACGACGCCGTGACGATCCCGCGGGGAAGCGAGAAGACCGACTGGGAGGTCGAGCTCGGCGTCGTGATCGGGCGCCGGACGGCGTACCTCGACAGCATCGACGAGGTCGACGCGCACATCGCCGGCTACGTCGTGGCCAACGACGTCTCGGAGCGCACCTTCCAGATGGAGGTCTCGGGCGGGCAGTGGTCGAAGGGCAAGATCGCCCCCGGCTTCAACCCCACCGGACCCTGGCTGGTCACCCCCGACGAGGTCGACGCGCAGAACCTCGATCTGAAGAGCTTCGTCAACGGCGAGCCCCGTCAGGACTCGAACACGAGCGACATGATCTTCGACGTGCGCACGATCGTGCACCACCTCTCGCAGTTCGTGACGCTCGAGCCCGGCGATCTCATCCTCACCGGAACCCCGCAGGGCGTGGCCTTCGGCGGCAAGTTCCCGTATCTCACCGCGGGCGACGTCGTCGACATCGAGATCGAGGGCCTGGGCGCGCAGCGCCAGGAGTTCGTGGCGTGGGAGGCAGCACGATGAGCGGACAGCTGGACGGATTGGTCGCCGTCGTGACCGGGGGCGCCTCGGGCATCGGCGCCGCGATCGCGAGTGCCCTGGCCGACGAGGGTGCCGAGGTCGCCGTGCTCGACCGTGACACCTCCGGCGCCGACCCGAGGTTCGCTGCGTTCGCCGCCGACGTGTCGGACCGCGCCGGCGTCGAGGACGCGATCGCCGCGGTGGCCGAGCGCTTCGGCCGCATCGACATCCTCGTCAACAACGCCGGCATCGGTGCGCAGGGCGACATCGCCGCCAACGACGACGACGAGTGGGCGCGCGTCCTCTCGGTCAACGTCACCGGCATCGCGCGTGTGAGCGCGGCCGCGCTGCCGTGGCTGCGGCAGTCGCCCGCGGCGGCGATCTGCAACACGTCGTCGATCGCCGCCACCGCGGGGCTCCCGCAGCGCGCGCTGTACAGCGCGTCGAAGGGGGCTGTGCTGTCGCTCACAAGGGCGATGGCCGCCGACCACCTGCGCGAGGGCATCCGCGTGAACGCCGTCAACCCGGGCACGGCCGACACCCCGTGGATCGGCCGCCTGCTCGCCAGCGCGCCCGACCCCGCGGCTGAGCGCGCCGCGCTCGAGGCTCGGCAGCCGCACGGCCGCCTGGTGTCGGCCGACGAGGTCGCCGGCGCCGTGCTCTACCTCGTCAGCCCCCGCGCGGGCTCGACCACGGGCACCTACATCGAGGTGGACGGCGGGATGTCGCCCCTGCGCCTCCGCCCCGCCGGCTCCTGAGGAGCGTGCCGGGCAGGTCCGCGGCATGCGTGGGCGCCCGGCCGCGGCATCCGTTCAACGGGTCGACCGCGCCTCCACAGGACGTCGGGGTCGGATTCCTCCTGGAGAACGCTGGTCGACCTGGTGAGCGAGCGCCGCGGAAGCAGGCGGGGAGCGGATCGGTCAGGCCAGGCGATAGACGCGCTCGGCGTTCCCCGCGAGCACGGCCGCGCGGTCGTGCTCACCGAGCCGATCCATGAGCCACGACGACACGGTCTCGACCCAGCGGCCGTAAGGGCCCGAGACCGGCCAGTCCCCGCCGAACAGCAGCCGATGCGGGCCGAAGGCGTCCAGCGCGACGTCGAGGAACGGGCGCAGCTGTGCGGCGGTCCACTCCCCCTCCGACTCCGCCGGGAGCCCCGAGAGCTTGCAGACGACATTGTGGCGCCGGGCGAGCCTGCGGAGCTCCGTCGCCCATGGCGTGTCGTCGGCGGGGGCCGCCGCATCCGCCGATCCGACCGGCGGCTTGCCGAGGTGGTCGAGCACGATCGTGAGCTCGGGCACCGCGTCGGCGAGGTGGACCACGTCGGAGAGTTGGCTCCAGCGCACGCAGGCGTCGAACGTGAGATCGGCCGCCGCCACCGCCCGCGCGGCGTCACGGAAGCCGGGCGACGCCGAGAAGCCGTCGGGTTCGGACTGCAACAGACGGCGCACCCCGACCACGAGGGGCCTGCTCTCGTATGCCGCGAGATGCTGGTCGGTCGCGGCGGGGTCTTCCAGCGGTGCGCGCGCGACGATGCCGCGCAAGGGCACACGCGGCGCGAGCGCCGCCACCCAGTCGACCTCGGCGACCGACTGCTCCGCCGCGCACTCCGCCTGTACGAACACGAAGCCGAAGTCGTCGTCGGGAGCATCCTGCAGGGCGAGATCGAGCTCGTCCGGCCCGAAAGGTCGGAGCAGCGACCCCTCCAGCCACTCGTAGGTAAGGACCTCGGGGTCCCAGAGATGGAGGTGTCCGTCCACGACTCGCATGTTTCCATTGTGCCGCCGACGCGCGCCGGCCGCCGCAACCTTCCTCCCTGACATCCGATGTCTAAGATGGGCCCGTGGCCGTCACCGACGAAGCGATCGAGAAGATCAAGGACATGATCGTGCGAGGCGAGCTCGCCCCGGGGTCGCGCCTGCCTCCCGAGAAGGACCTCGCCGAACGCCTGGGCCTCTCGCGCAGCTCGATGCGGGAGGCCGTCAAGGCTCTCGAGGTCATCCGAGTGCTCGACGTGCGGCGCGGCGACGGCACGTATGTCACGAGCCTCGAGCCGAAGCTCCTCCTCGAGGCGATCTCGTTCGTCGTCGACCTCCACGACGACGACTCGCTCCTCGAGATCTTCTCTGTGCGCCGCGTGCTCGAGTCGCATGCGACGGGTCTGGCGGCACAGCAGGCGGGCGAGGACGACGTCGCGGCGCTTGATGCCGAGATCAGCGGTGTCGCCCCCGACACCGACATCGAATCCCTCGTCGAGCACGACGTGCGCTTCCACAGCGCCATCGCCCGGCTGGCCGGCAACGACTACCTCGCCAGCCTGCTGGACAGCCTCACCAGCCAGACGGTGCGGGCGCGTGTGTGGCGCGGGCTCACGCAGGCGGGCGCCGTCGAGCGCACCCTCGCCGAGCACCGGGCGATCCTCGACGCGATCGCCGACCACGACATGGAGCTCGCCACCTCGATCGCCCAGGTGCACATCGCGGGCATCGAACGGTGGCTGCGTCAGGCGCGCGACCGCACCTGAGCCCGCGGACCACGCACAAGGCTGGACGGCCGCGCCTGAGCCCGCGCACCCGACGACCGCGCCCGGGCGACGGGGCTCTCACCCCGCCGCCCGAGGCCGGCGTCAGCGGGTCACGTACGACAGGGCGTCGACGCGCAGCACGTCGCCCGACGCCTTCACGAGCCGCAGGGTGTGCTCGCCCTTGCCGAGACCGTCCTGCGAGAAGATCTCGCGCTGCGTGAGCCGTGCGGCGCTGTGCAGGTCGACCGTGTCGACGAGCGCACCGTCGAGATAGACCTCGACGTCGCCCTGGTCGGGCGCCGTCGGTCCGGTCACGGTGACGGCCGTCCCCTGGAAGGTCAGTTCCACGGCGGCGCCGTCGTCCTCGGTCCAGTGGACGTCGTCGCGCAGGTCGCCGCGGAACCGGAAGTCGAGGGCCGTGTCGCCGTCAGGCAGCGTCGACAGGTACGAGGCGCTGAAGGTGACGGCATCCGCTTCCACGGTGTAGTCGGTCCCGCTCTTCAGCGCGGTGCCGTCGCGGGAGATGCCTTCGAGCTCGCCCAGGTCACGCAGGACGTGGACCGTCGCGTCGGCGGGCGCCGCCCGGTCGAACACGACCGCGCCGACATCGATCAGACTCTGCTGCACCACGTCGAGCCGGTCGAGCAGCATGAACTGTCCCGACTTCTTGACCACCCGGATGGTGTGACTGCCGTCGGCCAGGTCGCGGACACTGTAGACCGCCTGCTGCACCCCACGCCCCTGTGCCGGGTCGAGATACGTGTCGACGGTGTCGACCAGCACGCCGTCGAGGTAGACCTCGGCCTCGCCCTGCGACGAGTGGGTCTCGGTCACCCAGTCGATCCCGGTGCCGACGAACGTGTACTCGAACGCGGCGCCGTCGGCCTCCGCGTAGTGCACGTCATCCTGGTGGTCGCCCAGCCCGCGGCCCGTGCTGTGGCCCCAATTGCCGCTGTAGGCGATGGCCGGGTCGCTGTCGTTCACGGCCACCACGTTCGATGCGCCGGGTTCGGGTGCCGTCCCGCCCTGCGACGAGTCGTACGACGACACGGTCAGCGCCTGCGAGGTCGCCACGATCTCCTTGCCGGCGTTGCGGGACCATGCACCCTCGTACGACAGTCGGGCGTCGTCGTCGTTGAGCGCGATCTCGCCGCCCTTGGCCGGCGTGACGGTGAACAGGCGTGTCCCGTGCACCGGGACGTCGTCGGCGGTGAACTCTCCGTCGAAGCTGCCCAGGTTCTTCTGCGCCCAGAGGTCGCGCACCTTCGCCGATCCCTGGAGGCCCAGGTCGGCGAACGACACCTTCATGTCGGCGTCCGTGCGACCGAGGTTGAACAGCGCGACGGTCACCGAGCCGTCGGGGTTCATCGCGTACCAGGTCTGCTGCTTCGTCGCCGTCGACACCGGGTGGGCCGGACGGCCCGCCTGGTTCACGGCGATGACCTCGGGGTTCGTCAGCAGCTCGATGCCGTAGTCGTCGAGCCGCGTCATGTCGTTGCCGACGTACATCGGCGCGGCCGCGACCGCCCAGAGGGTCGTCGCCGTGCGCCGCTCGTCGCGGGTCAGACCGTCCATCGAGCCGTTGCCCACGTTGAGGGAGTCGAAGTCGTTCCAGCCGCGGTCGGGGCCCGCGAAGCGCCACCAGTCGGCCGCGCGCGGGAAGAGCCGGGCGATGTTGTCCCACGTGGTGAGGGCCTCGTCGCCGCAGTAGCACTCCACATCCCACTCGACGCGCCAGCCGTTGGCGTGCTCGGCCCAGTAGTCGGCATAGCGGATGTCGAGCGCCCACGACAGCTCGAACCAGATGCCGTTGCGCTCGAGCGCCTGCGACCAGGCAGCGACGTCGTCGCGGGCATCGAGGGAGAGGTCGCCGATTCCCGACCCGGGCGTGACGCTGTCGAACTTGAGGAAGTCGATGCCCCACTCGCCGAACATGTCGGCGATCGAGTCCACGTAGGCCTGCGCGCACGGGTTCGCGAAGTCGAGGCGGTAGCCGATGTTCCAGTAGTCCGCCTGCTGGATCGGCTGCTTGACGATGTCGCCCGTCGAGCAGTCGGGGGCGCCGTAGATCGGCAGGTCGGCCTCGTACACCTCGGGCGAGATGCCGGGGATCGCGTAGAGTCCGACTTTCTGGCCGTTGCCGTGGATGTGGTCGATGACGGCCTGCAGCCCGTTCGGGAACAGCGTCGTACTGGGCGTCGGACGCCCATACTCATCGGTGCCGCCGTTCCACGCGGCGTCGATGTTGATGTACTCGTACCCCGCCGACTGCAGCTTCTCGTGCATGGCGTCGGACTGGGCGATGATCTGGTCGGCGGTGATCCAGGTCGATCCGCTGCCCGAGTACACCTGCATGCTGTAGCTGCTCCAGCCCATGTACGGGCGGGCGCCGAGCTCTTCCTCGGGCGCGGGCGCTGTGGCGGCGGGCGCTATGGCGGCGGGTGCGGTCGTCGCCGGGGAGACGGATGCCTCCGCCGGCGGCGCCGCGTACGCCGCCGTGGCGCCGACCCCGAGGGTCAGCGCCACGGCGGCGAATGCCGCGAGCCAGCGTGGCCGGCGGGCATGGCGATCGTAGGTGTCCATGGTTTCCTCTCTGCGGTGGGTTCGACGGTGAACCCCGCGCGCGTGCCCAGGCCCCAGTGGCGGCTGAACGCGCAGGTTCCAGAAGGTGGAGGGGACGTCAGCGGCTCATGGCAGCCTCTCGACGTCGAACAGCAGCGCCTGCTGCGGATTGAGGGTGGGAAGCGGCACGCCCGCGACGCCGAGTACCGACCCGGGGAGCTCGATGCCCCCGTCGAGGGCCAGGCGCATCCAGTCCGGATCCGACACCTCGTGCCGGCTGGCCGGGCCGAGCTCCGACCTCACGCGCACGCGATAGACCGCTCCGGCGTCGAGCCCGGGAAAGCGCACCCGGCCGCTCTGCCCGTCGGGCGACGTGGCCAGGCGGGTCCAGGTGAACAGCGCCCGCTCCCCGCCCGCCGCCACGATGCCGGTGAGCATCGTCGCGTCGTCGGCGAGGTCGGCGTTGACGACGTCGCCGGTGTGGATGAGCTCGCGCAGCTCGCGGTACAGCGCCGCCCATGCCGTGATCGTCTGCAGGTCCTCGGCACCCGACACCGTCAGGTCGGTCTCGATGCCGGCGTGGGCCGTGAGGGCGACCGCGAGCCGGAACGACAGGTCGGTCTCGCGGGAGGTGGTGTGGGAGCGGCGGGCGCCGAGGTGCGAGCCGATGAGCTCGGGCGGAACCAGCAGCCGCGTCCAGCGCTCGATGCGCGCCCGCTCCACCGGGTCGTTGCAGTCCGACGCCCACACGCGGTCTGTGCGGTCGAGGATGCCGAGGTCGACGCGACCGCCTCCGCCCGAGCACGTCTCGATCTCGAGGCGCGGGTGGCGGGCGCGCAGTTCGTCGAGCAGCCGGTACAGGGCGAGCGTCTGCTCGTGCACGAGCGGCCGGTCGCCGCCGTCGCGGCGAGCGACGGGCTCGACGAGGTCGCGGTTGTGGTCCCACTTGAGGTAGTCGATGTCGTACTCGGCGACCAGTGCGCTGATGCGCTCGAGCACCAGCGCGTAGGCGTCGGGGTTGGCGATGTCGAGAACGTGCTGGTTGCGGGCGGTGGCTCCGGCGCCCTGGCCGGGCGCGAGCACCCACTCCGGGTGGTCGCGGGCGAGGTCGGAGTCGGGGCTGATCATCTCGGGCTCGAACCACAGGCCGAACTGCATGCCGCGCTCGCGCACGGCGTCGACGAACGGCCCCAGTCCGTCGGGCCACACACGCTCGTCGACGAGCCAGTCACCGAGCCCGGCGTTCGCGTCCCGGCGACCGCGGAACCACCCGTCGTCGAGCACGATCCGCTCGACGCCGACCTCGGCGGCGCGGTCGGCGATCTCGACGAGGCGGTCGAGGTCGTGGTCGAAGTAGACCGCCTCCCAGGTGTTGAGCACCAGTGGGCGCGTGGTGGCGGGGTGACCGCGCCGAGCGCGGAGCCGGCGGTGGAACCTGGCCGAGAGCCCGTCGAGCCCGCGGTCCGACCAGGTGAAGAGCGTGGTCGGGGCGTCGTAGCGCTCACCGGGCTGCAGCACCACCTCGCCCGAGCGCAGCAGCTCGCCGGCGCCGATGACACGGGACTGGGCCCCTGCACCTTCCGGAAGCCGCTCGGCGAGGTACTCGCCGTCACCGCTCCAGGCGAGATGGACGCCCCACAGCTCGCCGTGCGCGAAGCCGAACGCGGGCGTGCCCGCGACCAGCAGGAACGGCGTGTCGTGGCCGGGCTTTCCGCGGCGCGCACGGCGGGCGTGCGTGCCGAACGAGAACGGCAGCCGCTGCGGCGCGCGCTCGCGGCACCACTTGCCGGTGAAGTCCAGCAGCTCCCCCGCGCGGTCCGGCACGGGCACGAGTGCACGAAGCCCGTCGACCAGATACGCGGATGCCGCCTCCGCGGGGTTCTCCACCGACAGGTCGACCGACAGCACGCCCGCGGCATCCAACCGGTAGGTCAGGCGGGCGAGGGTGCCGGCGACGTCGTCGTCGAAGCGGAGCGCGATGCGTCCGCCGCCGTCGGGTGCGGTCTCGATGTCCGCGTCGACGAGCCGTGGGCGCGGAGTGGTGGCGGTGCCGCCGCGGTGACCGGCCTGCGCGGGCGTCCCTGCCCAGCCGTCCTGCTCCGTCGGCCACACCGAGAAGAGGCGTGGGACGTCGGGCGAGTTGTTGAGCACGGCGGGCACGGATGTCGCACGCAGCGCATCGATCCCCCGCGCGTCCAGAGCGCCGAGATCGGCGCCCCAGTGCAGCACGCGGGGCATGGCGCCCGCAAGATCCACGACCAGCGCAGCCCCTGCCGCTCGCAGCGTATGGACGGCTGCCGGCACGGCTCTCGTCGCCGGCAACGTCTGGACGGCGCCTTCACCGTTGACCATTCGAACTCCTCCATCGAGTTTCTTGACATCGGTAATTAATCACGTTTACGCTGGCGTCGCAAGCAAAGATCCGAGGTCTGCAGGCGAAGTCGCCGCGGACACTCGCGATCTCGGACACCGACGACCGAGGATCGAGATGAGCGACACCCTGCGACTGTCGTGGAGCGCACCCGCCGATCGGTGGGAGGAGGCCGCACCTCTGGGCAACGGCCGCATCGGCGCCATGGCGTTCGGTGGCGCGACCGGACGATACGCGCTCAACGACGCCACCGTCTGGTCGGGAACCCCCGACGGCCCCGCGGCGGCGCTCGCTGAGGTGCTGGCCGGCGGCGCCGGACCGGAGCGGCTCGCGGAGATCCGTACCGCGCTCGACGCCGACGACGTCCGCACGGCCGAGGCGCTGCTCATGTCGTTCGAGGGTCCTTACTCCCAGGAGTTCCTCCCGCTGGGCGACCTCACTGTCGAGATCGCCGGCGCGACCGCTGTGACCCCCGCGCGCATCCTCGACCTCGACGAGGCTGTGCTGATCGAGACGCTGCAGGTTGCCGGGGGCACCGTCCGCCGGCGCTCCTGGGTGTCGGCACCCGCACAGGCGCTGATCGTGGAGCTCACCGCGGACGTCGAGTTCGCGGCATCCGTCTCTCTCACGACGCCCCTCCGCGGTACCGCGAACGGTCTCGGTCTCGATATCGAGATCCCCGTCGACGGCGCCCCCCTGCACGAGACCTCGGCCGAGCCGCCCCTGCGGTACGCCGAGGCCGACACCGACTTCGACGCCTTCGCGGCCGCCGCGGTCGCGCTGGACACCGACGGTTTCGTGGATGCCGCGCCTGCACGCGCGGCCGTCCACGGGGCTCGCCGGCTGCTGATCGCCCTCTCCACATCGTCCCGCGCCGAGTTTTGGTGGGCCGACGCGGACGGGGAGTGGCGGACCGCCTCCCGCGAGGCGATCCGGGACCGGGCCAGAGAGCGGGCGGATGCCGCGGCACACCGCGCACCGTCCGCGCTGCTCGCCGAGCACATCGCCGATCGTCGGCGCCACGCTCGGGCACGGTTCGCGATCGGCGGTCGACGGGAAGGCACGTGGGACCTCGACCGCGACATCCTCCACAGCGGCGACGCCCAGCTGAAGGCGACGATCGCCGCCGAGTTCGGGGCGTACCTGCTCGCCTCGTCGTCTCGGGCGGGGGGACCGGCCGCGAATCTGCAGGGCATCTGGAACGACCAGCTTCGTCCCGCGTGGTCGTCCAACTACACGATCAACATCAACACCCAGATGAACTACTGGGCCGCGCCCGTGCTCGGGCTCGACGACGCGTCCGAGCCGCTCCTCGCGCTCGTCGAGCGGCTGGCCGGCACCGGCGCCGACGTCGCGCGCGAGCTGTACGGCGCGCGGGGCTGGGTGGCGCACCACAACTCCGATGTGTGGGGCTGGAGCCTTCCCGTCGGCGGCGGCCACGGCGCGCCGAGCTGGGCGATCTGGATGATGGGCGGCGTGTGGCTCACCCACAATCTGTGGGACGCGTACGAGTTCGGCGGCGATGTCGACCTGCTCCGTTCGCGGATCTGGCCGGTCATGCGCGGCGCCGTCGAGTTCTGTCTCGACTGGCTGGTGCCCGCGCCCGACGGGACGCTGCGCACCTCACCCTCGACGGCGCCCGAGAACTCCTTCATCGGTCCCGACGGCGGGTCCACCGCCATCGGACTGACGGCGGCATCCGATGTCTTCCTGATCCAGGCGCTGTTCGAACGCGCACTCACGGCCATCTCGGCGCTCGGCGTCGACGACCCCCTCGCGGCCGAGATCGACCGGGCGCTGGCCGTGCTCGCCCCGGTGGGGATCCGTTCCGACGGCCGGCTGAGCGAATGGTCGGCGGAGGTCGTGGAGGTCGAACCGCTGCACCGGCACCTGTCACCCCTCGTCGGCATGTATCCGCTCGACACCCTCACGCCCGCCCGCGACCCCAGGCTGTTCGACGCCGGCGTCCGTCTGCTCGACGCGCGCGGCCCCGGAGCGATGGGCTGGTCATGGGCGTGGAAGATCGCGCTGCGCGCCCGCATCGGCGACGGCGATGCCGCCGCGGCGCTCCTGGACGAGGCGCTCACCCCGTTCGAGGGCGACGCGACCCGCCACGGACCCGTCGACGGCTCGGAGTGGGGCGGGCTGCTGCCCAACCTCTTCAGCACGCACCCGCCGTTCCAGATCGACGGCAATCTGGGCTTCCCCGCCGGCATCGCCGAGATGCTGGTGCAGAGCCACGGCGGCATCGTGCGGCTGCTCCCCGCCCTGCCGTCCACCTGGACCGACGGCGACGCACAGGGCCTCGGCGCACGGACCGGCCTCGTGGTCGACCTGGCGTGGCGCGACGGCGCGCTGGCGTCGGCGACGCTGCACAGCATCCGCGGCGGCGCGCGGGACGTGATCGTCGAGTCCGCCGGCCACCGCGTGGTGGTCCCGGTGCCGGCCGGCGGGAGTGTCGACGTGCCGGTGGCCGCGCTCACCGATGCCGCCGGTCTTGCGATCGGGGCGTCCCGTGCGCGGTGAGCTCGCCCTCGTCGACGAGCCCACCACGCAGACCGAGCCACCGGACTTCGACGGGTTCTGGGCCGACACGCTGGCCGAGGCCCGGCGCCACCCGCTCGACGTCACCGTCGAGCCGCGGGAGACGGGCCTCGCGGTCATCGACGTGTTCGACGTCACGTTCCGCGGCTTCGGGGGCACACGGATCCACGCGTGGCTGCGTGTCCCGCGTGGCGCGGCAGCGCCGCTTCCGGGGCTCGTGCAGTTCTTCGGCTATGGCAACGGCCGCGGCCATGCGCTCCGCGATCTGCGTTGGGCGGCCGCCGGCTACGCGCATCTCGTCGTGGATGCCCGCGGCCAGGGCCACGGCGACACCGACGACGACCACGCGGACGGCGGACCCTCCGCGGGCGGGTTCCTCACCCGCGGCATCCGCTCGCCGTACGAGTACTACTACCGGCGGGTGTACGCCGATGCCGTGCGGGCCGTCGAGGCGCTGCGCTCTCTGGACGTCGTCGATCCCGCCCGCGTCGGAGCCGTCGGCGCGAGCCAGGGCGGCGGGATCGCGCTGGCGATCGCAGGGCTGGTGCCCGACCTGGCGGTCGCGATCGTCCAGGCGCCGTTCCTGTGCGAGCTCGACCGGGCCGCCCAGCTCAGCGACGAGCACCCGTACGCTCTGCTGACCCAGCACTTCGCCGACCGGCGCCTCGACACGGCCACCGCCCTCGACACCCTGCGGTACTTCGACGGCGTGAACCACGCCAAGCGCGCCACGGCGCCGGCCCTGCTGAGCACCGGACTGCGAGACGGCATCGCGCCGCCGGCATCCGTCCTGCCCGCCTTCACGGCCTACGCCGGGCCCAAGCAGGTCGTGCTGTGGCCGTACAACGGCCACGAAGCCGGCGGCGACCTCGACGAGGAGAACGCGCTCGAGTTCGCCGCCGCGCACCTCGCGCCACGCCGACTCACGGCCGGTCGCCCCAGCGCCTGACACGCGGACTCGCTACCGTATCGACTGAGACCGAAGGAACCGATGGATCACGACACCGCTGCGCGCACGACGCTCATCCGTTCGGCGTCGGAAGCAGGATCGAGGGTGTTCGCCACCATCCTGACCCGCAGCCCCATCAGCCGCATCGACATCGCCCGCCAGACCGGGCTGTCGCAGGCCGCCGTCACCAAGGCGGTCTCTCCGCTCGTCGCGGCCGGTCTCGTCGACGCCCCGCCCGCGACGCACCGAGACGGCAATCCCGGTCGCCCCGCGGCTCCGGTGTCGATCGTCCCCGACGCGATGGTGCTGCTGGGCATCAAGGTGAATGTCGACGAGGTGATCGGGGTCGCCACCGACCTCGCCACCACGGTGCTCGCCGCCGAGACCCGGCCGCTCGCCGCCCACGATCCGGGGTCGGCGGCGGAGGCGATCATCGAGGTGGTCCGCCGGCTCGAAGAACGCCTCGGCGACAAGCGCGACGCCATCGCCGGCGTGGGCGTCTCGGTGTCGGGCGACGTCGACACCTCCACCGGCGTGGTCCGAGAGTCGGCGATCATGGGGTGGGCGGACGAGGACTTCGGCGGGCTGCTGCAAGAGCGGCTCGGCCGGCCCGTGACGCTGGAGAACGACGTCCACGCCCTCACCGTCGGCGAGCACTGGTTCGGCGTCGGCCTCGGCATGGAATCGTTCGCGATCGTCACCATCGGCCGCGGCATCGGCAGCGGCCTGCACCTGAACGGGCAGGTCGTGACGGGCGCCTTCGGGGTATCGGGCGAGATCGGCCACCTGCCGCTCGCCGACCCCGCGCGCATCTGCTCGTGCGGCCGCCGCGGCTGCGTCGAGGCGGTGGCCTCCACGGCCGCGATCGCGGCCACCGTGTCGGCCGCGCTCGGCCGCGACGTCGACATCGAGGAGGCGGTCCGCCTCGCGCACGCGGGCGATCCGGCCGCCGAGGCCGCGTTCCGCGAGGCAGCGGGCCTCATCGGCACCGCGATCGCCACGCTCGTCAACCTGGCGGGCCCGGAGCTCGTCATCATCGGCGGCGAGGGCGTGTCGAACTTCGACCTCTTCGAGAAGAACCTGCGCGACGCCTTCGAGGCCCACGCGTTCGGCGCCGCCGCCCGGTGCCGCATCGTGACGCGGCCGCACACCTTCCAGGACTGGGCCCGCGGCGCCGCTGCGGCCGCCATCCAGTCGCTCGTCCGCTGACGCCGCACCGCGGCATCCGTCCTCCCGGAGAAGCCATGCCCGTCATCACGCGCGCTCGCGCCATGCTCGTCGACATCCCCGTCGAGACCGTCCGCACCGACGCGGTGCAGTCGTTCGTTAAGCAGGAGACGATCGTCGTCGACCTCGAGACCGACGACGGCACGCCCGGCCGCGGCTATTCGTACACGATCGGCACCGGCGGCCGCGCCGTGCTGTCGATGCTGCGAGACCATCTGCTGCCCGCGATCATCGGTCAGGACGTGCGCCGCCCCGAGGCGGTCTGGCGGCACGCGTTCTCGCAGACCCGCGCCACCACCGTGGGCGCCATCACCTCTCTCGCGCTCGCGGCGATCGACACGGCGGTGTGGGATGCCGGATGCCGGCGCAACGGCGAGCCGCTCTGGCGCGCCGCCGGGGGCGGCGACCCAGACGTGCAACTCTACGACACCGAGGGAGGCTGGCTGCACATCGACGCCGACACCCTCGTCGCCAACACCGTGGCCGCGCGCGACGGAGGCTGGCACGGCTCCAAGCTCAAGGTCGGCTCGCCCGAGCCGCGCCGTGACGTCGAGCGCCTCGCCGCGGTGCGTGCGGCCGTCGGCGCGGGCTACCCGCTCATGGTCGACGCGAACCAGGGGCTCACGCTCGCCGATGCGCGCGCCCTCGCCCGCGCGATCGAGCCGTCGGAGATCTCCTGGCTCGAAGAGCCGCTGCCTGCCGACGATGTGTCGGCGCACGCCCGCCTCGTCGAATCGACATCCATCCCCATCGCGGTCGGCGAGTCGCTGTACTCGGTCGGGCAGTTCAAGGAGTACCTCGCACGGGATGCCGCCACCATCGTCCAGCCGGACGTCGCGCGTGTCGGCGGCATCACGCCCTGGCTGAAGATCGCGCACCTCGCCGAGGCGTTCAACGTGCCGGTGTGCCCGCACTTCCTCATGGAGCTGCACGTCAGCCTCGTCGCCGCAGTGCCGAACGGTCGCATCGTCGAGTACATCCCGCAGCTGCGCGCCGTCACGACCGCCGACCTCGTGGTGACCGACGGTCGCACGACCGCTCCCGACGAGCCCGGCATCGGCATCTCGTGGGACGACGACGCGCTCGAGAACCTGCGCGTGCTCTAGCCGGAGCCGCGACGCGAAGATGCCCGGCGGTCTCGCGACCGCCGGGCATCTTCGTGGGTGCTGCGCCCCGCTGCGTCCTACTTCAGCGCGTCGTACAGGTCCTGCTCCATCTGCAGGAACTGCGCGAGACCGAGTCCGTCCAGGTCGTCGAGGTACGCCTGCCAGGCGCCGTCGTCGGTGATGTCACGCTGGCCGGTGACGAACTCCGCCTGCGCCTGGGTGACGTAGTTCGCGATGTTCGTCTGCAGGTCGGCGAGCTCGGCCGACGTGTCGGGGTCGGGCCACAGCTTCTCGGACGGGAACAGGATGCTCTCGTCCGGCACGTACGGCTCGTACTCCTTCGACGCGATGAGCAGGCGCCGCTCATAGCCGTCCGGCGAGTAGACGTCCTCGGGCACGACCTGCGAGTTGCGGTACTCCAGCGAGTCCCAGTACTGAGCCATCGAGCGCCACGCGGCGTTCGAGGTCTCGTCGTACGTGAGCGGCTTGAAGGTCGGCTCCAGCTCCGGGTCGAGCGCGACGTCGCCGTCTTCCGCCGGGACCCACGCCTCGCCCTCCGGGCCCATGGCGCCCCGTTTGTCGCCCTCGTCCGTCACCAGGTAGTCGATGAGCTTGATCGCCTTGATGCGCTCGTCCTCGGTCGACTTGTTGGTAAGGGCGAAGATGCCGAGCGGGTTCACGGGCGACCGCCACGTGGCCAGCTGCGTCCCGTCGGGACCGGCGACCGGCGCGACCGCGTCGTAGTTCTTGTCGCGCCCGTCCGGGGACTCGGCCGTCACGAAGTCGTACGGATGCAGGTCGACCGCGGAGCCGAGGATCTCGGCACCGGAGTTGTCGCCCAGCGCCTTGAGCGCGTCGCCGTTCTGGGTGAACGCCGCGGTGTCGAGCAGACCCTCCGAGGCGAGCGAGTTGATGTACGCGAGGCCCTCACGCCACTCGTCGGACGCGGCGGCGAGCTGCACTTCGCCGTCCTCCATGACCATCGGGGGCGGGCTGGACGGTCCGGCGACCGGCGCATAGGCGAACGCGTTCATGAGGTAGTTGATGATCGGCTGCGTGGCCGAACCGCTCAGCGGCACCTCGTCCTGCACGCCGTTGCCGTTCGGGTCGTCGTTCTTGAACGCCCGCAGAACCGTGCGCAACTCCTCCGTGGTGGTCGGCTGCTCGAGGCCCAGGTTCTCCAGCCACGTGGTGTTCATCCACAGCTTCGACGGGAAGCTGCAGTGGTAGCACTCGCTCCACTGGGTGATCGCGTAGATGTGGCCGTCGGGAGCCGTGACCGACTCCTTCCAGTCCGGCTTCTCCTCGAAGCGCTCCTTGAGCGTCGGCGCGTACTCGTCGATGAGGTCCTCGAGCGGCAGCAGCACCCCCTGCTGGCCGTACTTGAGGATCTCACTGCGCGAGAAGGCGTCGACCCACGGTACGAGGAAGTACGCGTCGGGGTAGTCGCCGCTGGCGAGCGAGACCTGCCGCTTCTCGCCCGCAACGCTGCCGTCGTAGGTGGTGGTCTGCCAGTCGAAGTCGATGTCGAACTTCTTCTCGACCTCCTTGGTGAAGCTGTTGTCCTCGAGCGTGCCGTTGTCGCCCTGCGGACCGAAGGCGACGAGCTGCCCGTTGTCGTCGTCGGCCGAGGGCGTGCACGCCGCCATCGCGAGCGTTGTCGCCGCGATCGCGATCGCTGCGACCGCTCCCCTCATCAAGCTGTGTCTCATTGCCGGAATCTCCTTTGCCCGGGTCATTTTGCGTGGTGGTGGGTTCGTGGAGGGAAGCCTGATCAGCCCTTGACGGCGCCGACCATGATCCCCTTGTTGAAGTACTTCGCGACGAACGGGTACACGACGAGCATCGGCACGGTCGCGATGACGACCGTCGAGTACCGGAGCAGGTCGGCCAGCTCGCGTCGCCGGAGCTGCTCGCCGACATCGCCGCCGCCGCCGGCGTCGTTGAGCACGAGAAGGCCGCGGAGCACGAGCTGCAGCGGCTGCAGGTCTGCGTTGCGGAGGTAGAGCAGTGCGTCGAAGTACGAGTTCCACTGCATGATCGCGTACATGAGCGCGATGACGGCGATCAGCGGCTTCGCCAGCGGAAGGACGATCGACCAGAGGATGCGCAGCTCGCTCGCTCCGTCGAGCTGCGCCGCCTCGTACACCTCGTCGGGGATCGACGCGCGGAAGAACACCATCGCGATGATGACCTGCCAGACGCCGATCGCGTTCGGCAGCAGCATCGACCAGCGGGTGTCGAGGAGTCCCAGCGACTGCACGACCAGGTACATCGGGATCACGCCGCCGCTGAACAGCATCGTGAAGACGACGGCGCCGGTGATCACCTTGCGGCCGAACAGGTTCTGGCGTGAGAGCGGGTACGCGATCGCGACCGTGCCGGCCACGCTGATGAGCGTGCCGATCACGGTGTAGAAGACCGAGTTCGCGAAGCCCCGCACGATCGCCGGATTGCCGAGCGCCTCGACATAGCCGCGGAAGGTGATGTCGACCGGCCAGAACAGCACCTGGCCCGATGAGACGGCGTGCGGGCTGGACAGCGAGCTGGCGACGATGTTCAGGAGCGGCAGCAGCACCACCAGCAGGAAGATCGCGAGCAGCACGTAGGCCACCGCGACGAAGGCGCGGTCTCCCCTGGTCTCTCGGATCTTCACGCCGCGCGGCTCCGATCGCCTGCGCCGGACGCTGGGAAGGGATCGTGCGGCGACGGCGCCGACGGCGGCCTCTTCGGCGAGGACGGCCTCCTTGCTGATGACGTTGCTCACCACAGCCCGCTTCCCGTGACCCGCTTGGACACCGCGTTGACGACGAGCAGCAGCACCAGGCTGATCACGGCGTTGAAGAGGCCGATCGTCGCTCCGAGACTGAAGTTCGCGTTGAGGATGCCTGTCTTGTAGACGTACGTGGGGATGATCTCCGACGTCGAGAGGTTGAGCGCGTTCTGCAGCAGGAACGCCTTCTCGAACCCGATGGCCATGATGTTGCCGACGCCCAGGATGAGGATGATCGTCGCCGTCGGCATCAGCGCCGGCAGATCGACGTGCCGGATCTTCTGCAGACGCGATGCGCCGTCGATCTTCGCCGCCTCGTAGAGCGAGACGTCGACGGATGCGAGCGCCGCGAGATAGATGACCGCGGAGTACCCGGTCGTCGTCCACAGGTCGGTGGCCACGTAGATGTGGCGGAAGAAGTCGGCGTCGGCCAGCAGATCGACCTGGCCGGCGCCGAAGAAGCTGAACGTGCGCCCCAGCAGGCCGACGCGAGGCGACAGCAGCAGGATCGTCATCGACACGATCACGACCGTCGAGATGAAGTACGGCGCATACGTCATGAGCTGCACCGTGCGCTTGAAGAAGCGCAGCCGCACCTCGTTCAGCGCCAGCGCCAGGATGATCGGCAGCGGCAGGCTGGCGATCAGGGTGTACGCGGCGAGGATGAACGTGTTGGCGACCAGCCGCGGGAACACGGGGTTGCTGAAGAGCCGCTCGAAGTTGTCGAAGCCGACCCAGGGGCTCCCCCACACGCCGTCGATCGGGTTGTAGTTCTTGAACGCGATGATCGCGTTCGCCATGGGCACGTACCGGAACACGATGAACCACACGATGGGCAGCAGCAGGAGCAGGTAGAGCTGCCAGTACCGCCGCACGCTCCGGGAGAACCGTGCGCGGGTGGTCAGCCTTCGCGGCTGCGGGATCACCGCCGCGGCGGGTGTTGCATGCTCAACGTCGAGCGTCATCCGGATCCTCCAGGGATTACTTTACGACGTAATGTTATGTTGTCGATCGCGATTCCGCTACTGGATCATCCGATGTCTGCGATTTCGGCATCTCTCCGCCGACGTGTGCTCTCGCGGAGAGCGCACGTCACGAACGTGAAGGGCGGGTGCTCTCGGCGAGAGCACACGGTGTCGACGCGGCGCGAGCGGCGCCGCTACGCGAAGCGGACCGTCTGCTGCAGCCGCGTGCGGACGTCGAAGACCTCGTTGCCGCCGATGTCGCGCGCGCCTGTGATGCCGCGGCGCAGCACGGTGGCCAGCGCGCTGCGCGAGGTCACCGCGACACGCAGCCCGCGAACCCGCCCGAGCTCCTGGATGGGGTCGACCACGTCTTCGTCGGGGAGCACCACGATCGCGCCGCTGAAGCGGACGCCCGCTGCGCGCGAGATGACCCGCATGCGCGCGAGCAGCTCGGCGAGCGGTGCCCCGGGCACGCCGTCGCCGACGAACTCGCCGCGGCGCAGGCGCGCCGGACCGCCGAAGTCCTCGGAGAGCAGCCCGTACAGGCCGCTCGGGCCGAGCACGATGTGGTCGATCTTGGCATCGGGGTCGGCATCCCGTCCCGACGCCGCCACGTCGTGCCACACGGTGTAGCCCATGCCGAGGTCGGCCACGATGCGCGCCGTCGCCTCTTCGGCGAGCGCGTCCGCGAGTAGACGCCGCAGCGCCACGGGGGCTGAGCGCACGAGCGCCGGATCATAGGGGTCGTCGAGGGTCACGCCGCGGCCGGCCCACTCACGGATGAGCGTCAGATACCGTTCGCGGCGCCAGCCGCCCGGGTGCCCGTACGAGCGCGCACGCGGCCGGGTGTCGGTGCGAGCGGCCGGCGGTCGCCACCCCGACCATTCGGGCGCCGCCGCCTCGCCGAAGCCGTGGCCACGGTCGTACGCCGCGCGCGCGTCGGGGGTGCCGACCAGCTCCCACGCCCGCTGCACCTGGATGAACACGGCGGCGTCGCCACCGGTGTCGGGGTGCGTCTGCCGCAGCCGCAGGCGGTAGGCCTTGCGCAGGGTCTCGTCGTCGACAGCGGGGTCGACCGCGAGCACCTCGTAGGCCGATGCCGAGAGCGGACTGTCGAACACGCACCCTCCCCGGGGAGCTTCTGCCGCCCGGACCGGCCGCGCGGAACACCGCAGATCAGGCTACGTCACCGCCGGGTCGTCGGGCGCGTCGCGCCGCTCGTTGCGGCGCGCGTAGGCGGCGGCGCTGCGGCTGGACAGGGCGAGGAGGACCAGGATGTCGAGACTCAGCGAGACGTACGTCCCGTTGATCTCGATCTCCTGCCCCTGCGCCCACCACGCGGTGAAGGACGTGCTGATCGAGAGCACCGAGATGAGCATCACCACCACGCGCGCCCAGTTGACGCCCCGGTACACGAGGAATGCCAGCGCGAGGTCGAGCAGCAGCACCACCGAGCCCGTCACGAGCACCAGCGCCAGCGCCGCCTGAGTCCCCTCGGGGCTCGGGTCGAAGCCCTCGAGCACGGAGTCGGGATCGGCGAGGATGTCGTCCCACCCCGTCGCGATGCCGACGAGCACGGCGACACCGGCGAGAACGCGCAGCAGGATCAGCGCTGCGCCGGCGGTGGTGGAGATCGGCCGCTTCATGTTCGGGTCGTACCGCGGCGGCTTCAGCAGTCGCGCGGCCGGCTCGTACGCGGCCCGCTTCCGCGGGGCGGGCGTCTCTGCGCTCACGGCGTCACCTCCCCGGAGGCGTCGACGCGGGGATCGACCGCCCGCACGTCGACGATCGGCAGGTCGCCGTCGGTGCGGATGCTGTCGCCGCCGCCGTTGCGGGCGTGGTAGCCGGTGGCGAAGTCGGCGATGACGTCGACCACGACGCGGGGATCGGCATCCGTCACCGTCCGGACGATGTGGTCGCGCTCGACGTCGGTGTCGGCGTCGATCTTGTGCGTGACCTGGAGTGTGAACAGCGACAGGCCGACGCTCGTGTCGAAGGTGCCCGCCGCCAGCCACTCGACGCGGCGCCCGCCGGGCAGCAGCCAGTCGTCCGGACAGCGCCAGAACCGCACGTGGTGGCGCTGGGCCGGGTTGCCGTCGACCTCTTGCTGGTACGCGAAGTCCTGCTGGCGTCCGAAGAGGAACAGCGGGCTCACGGGCGCCTCATCGTAGCTGCGCCGCGAGAGCGTCGACGCGACGATCCGCCACGACGACCCGAGGGTGACCGGTTGGGCGCGGGTCCAGCCGGCTGCCTCGAGCGCGGCGCGGATCTGCTCGCCGCTGCCCTGGAACGCCAGGTTCACCGGATCGCCGAGGAGTCCGTCGCTCGTCCGGGTGCGCCCGATGAAGTACTCGGGCACGTAGACGGTGGTGAGGATGCGGTGCAGGCGGGGCAGCACGAGATAGGCGAGCAGCAGCCAGAACGCCAGGAAGAAGGGGACGCCCCACCAGCCGACGCGGAACGTCTCGGTGAAGCTGAGATATGCCAGCCACACCGCCGCGAGCCCGGCGAAGACGAAGAAGAACCAGTCGATCGCCACACCGATCGAGTACGCGCGGCGCCGGGCTGCCATGATCCGTCCTCGTCCGCCGACCTGTGTCAGCCCCAGAGCGGGATGTCGGGTCGGTGCGCCAGTGCGGTCGCGCCGAGGTCGGACGGCAGGTCGGCGAGAGTCGCCGGCTGCCAGCGGGGCGAGCGGTCCTTGTCGATGACCTGCGCCCGGATGCCCTCCGCGAGGTCGGGCTGGGTCGTGGCGAACCACATCACGAGCCCGTACTCCTGGTCGAGCGCGTGGCGCAGGCCCGGCAGCTCGCGCGCGCGGCGGACGGCCGCCAGCGTCACCGCGAGGCCGGTGGGTGAGAGCTCGCCGAGCAGATCGGCGGTGGCGGATGCCTCGGACTCCGGGCGGGCGCGCAGCCGCTCGACGATCTCGGGCACCGTGTCGGCGGCGAAGGCGTCGTCGATCCACGCGCGTGCCGCCTCGAGCTTCGATCGCACCGGCGTCTCGTCGAAGAGCAGCACGAGCTCGGTCGGCGTCGAGGGATCCGCGCGCGTCTCGAGCGCATCGCGGACGGCGTCGAGGTTCTCATGGGGCACGAAGTGGTCGGCGAATCCGGCGTAGATCGCGTCGGAGGCATCCATCACGGCCCCGGTGAGTCCGAGATACTCCCCCAGGCGGCCCGGCGCGTGCGCAAGAAGCCACGTGCCGCCGACGTCGGGGGTGAAGCCGATGCGCGTCTCGGGCATCGCCAGCTGCGATCGCTCGGTCACGATGCGGATCGCCGCGTGCCCGGCGACGCCGATGCCTCCGCCCATCGTGATGCCGTCGGCGAAGGCGAGGAACGGCTTCGGGTACTCGGCGATGCGGGCGTTGATCGCATACTCCTCGCGGAAGAACACCCCGGCGTCCTCGGCGCGGCCGCTCGTCACCTGCTCGGCGAGGCCACGAACGTCGCCGCCGGCACAGAGACCCCGCTCGCCGGCGCCGTCGAGCAGCACGACGTCGACCTCGGTGTCGTGCTCCCACGCATCCAACGCCTCGTGCAGCCGGCGGACCATGCCGAGGTCGAGCGCGTTGATCGCGCGCGGACGGTTCAGGGTAAGGCGCCCGAGGCCGCCGCTCGCACTCACGAGGACGGTGGGCTCTGCGGCGTCGGCGGCGAGGTCGGTCACGAGCGCAACGTTACCGGCCGGGTGAAGTTCTCCCACGCTGGAGCGGGATTTCCGCCAGGATGGGACTCGGTTCCGCAAGGAATCCGCAATGAAGCGGCCCCCACCTGTGCCCCCCGGGGTGTCTCGCTCACGTCCACGGGAAGGTTTCGGCATGCCCCACGGCCAGTCGCTGGAGTTCTCAGGTGTCACCAAGCGCTTCGGCGCCGTCACGGCCGTCTCCGGGCTCACCGCCCGCGTCGAACCCGGGCAGGTGACCGGATTCCTCGGCCCGAACGGCGCCGGCAAGACCACGACCCTGCGGATCCTGCTGGGTCTCGTCCGCGCGACGGACGGCCACGCGACGATCGGCGGCAAGCGCTACGCCGAGCTCGACCGGCCGCTGCAGACCGTCGGCGCCGTGCTCGAGGCATCCAGCTTCCATCCGGGCCGCACGGCCGCGGCGCACCTCACCATCTACGCGCAGGC
Source organism: Microbacterium psychrotolerans (assembly GCF_031085295.1). GTDB lineage: Bacteria > Actinomycetota > Actinomycetes > Actinomycetales > Microbacteriaceae > Microbacterium > Microbacterium psychrotolerans. Next base: position 479,476 of record NZ_JAVFWO010000004.1, read on the forward strand.
CGCCGGCATCGCGAAGACGCGCGTCGGCGAGGTGCTGGACCTCGTGGGGCTGACGGATGCCGCCGGCCGCAAGGTCGGCGGATTCTCGCTGGGCATGCGCCAGCGCCTCGGACTCGCGTATGCGCTGCTGGGCGACCCCGGCGTGCTCGTGCTCGACGAGCCGGCGAACGGACTCGATCCCGAGGGGATCCGCTGGATGCGCGGCTTCCTCCGCCGGCTCGCGGCCGAGGGCCGCACCGTGCTCGTGTCGTCGCACCTGCTCGCCGAGGTGCAGCAGACCGTCGACGCGCTGCTGATCATCTCGCGCGGACGCCTGGTGTTCCAGGGCTCGATCGACGAGCTCACCGACCCCGACGAGCACGCCACCGTCGTCGATGCGCCCGACCGCGCAGCCCTCGCGGCTGCGCTGCGGGCGGCAGGCGTGCCGTTCGAGGTCCTCCGCTCAGGCCTCACCGTGCGCGGCCTCGATCCGGCCGCCGTGGGTGCGGCCGCCGCGGCGGGCGGCGTCGCGCTATCGTCGCTGCACCGCCGGGGACCGGCGCTCGAGGAGGTCTTCCTCGACCTCGTGAACGGCGCCCGCGTGCACGCCAGCGCGACAGGGGGGGTCGGCTCGCTCTCACAGGTGCCGGGAACGGATGCCGCGCCCGCCGCCGCGGCCACCTCCGGTGTCGCCGCGGCTGCGGCCTCGGCCGAGGCGGCGGGGGCTGCCCTAGCGGAGCCGGCCGCTGCGGCGGACTCTCCTGAAGAAGAAGGCTCGGAGGCGGATCAGGCCGAAGAGTCGGCGCTCAGCGCGGCCGCGCTCGACGCCGAGGCGACGGGAGCACCCGGTGCCGCCGCCGCTCTGGCCGCGGCCGCCGGCGCCGCGTGGGCCGGCGACTCCCGCGAAGCCGAATCCGTCGAGAGCGCGCACGACGCGGTCGCCGGCGAAGATCTGCCGGCCACTGCCGAGCCGACGGCGTCGGCGCCGTCGTTGTACGCGGTCGCCGGCACCGGGGTGATCGACATCGTTCCCGCCGCCGGGCAGGAGCCGGCGGAGCCCGAGCCGATCGACCGCCTGCAGGACGACGCCGAGCGGGAGCCGGCAGTGACCGCCGTGGAGTCCGACGGGTACGCCGCCGCCCAGCCCGCCGCCGAGGCGCCTTCGGAGACCGGTGAGACCGAGTACGCCGGCGATGATCCATGGGCACCCGAGGACGCCGATCCCGACGTCGGAGCCCTCGGCGAGATCGACGACGAGCTCTCGACACCCGAGCCCGCCGACGCGGACGACGACCGCCCGTGGGAGCACTACGTCAAGACGGATTCCGATTTCGAGGCCGACGCCTTCTTCGCGGCGTTCGACGCCGACGGCAATCCGCGCGCCGTTCCCGGCGGCGAGGCCGATGCGGCCCCCACCGGATCCGCGGCCGCGGATCCGGAATCGGAGACCGCGGAGGACGGCGAACCCGGCGCCGACTCCGACACCACCGACCCCGAACCCACCGAACCGGGCCCGACCGACCTCGGCGCGAACGCAGGCGCGGATCCCGAGACCCTCGGCGGCACCGCAGCCGAGGACGAGCGTGCCCCGGCAGAAGACGCCGATCCCGAACCCGACCCCGAGCCGTGGATCCCGCCTGAGGCCGGGGCGCTCGAGGACGCCCACGACGAGGCAGCCTCGGCGGCCGAGAGCCCGGAAGCCGCGCACGACGAAGCCGCCCCGGCGACCGAGGCATCCAGTCCCACCGAGGCCGCGAGAGACGACGCAGCCGAGCCGGTCGCGGCGACGCAGGACGCGGCATCCGCCCCCTCGTCCGAGGGTGACGAGGAGCACGTGGCCGCCGAGGACCGCGAGTCCGTCGACCAGGAAGGGGGCGACCGATGAGCCTGACCGCAGCGACGCGCGCCGAGACCACCAAGCTGTTCTCGACCAGCATCTGGTGGATCCTCGCCATCGTCCTCTTCGCCTACGTCGCCTTCACCGCGGCCGCCCTGGGCTTCGTGTTCGCTGCGGCGGCGTCGGGCTCGCTCCCCGGGGACGCGCCCCCGCTCCCCGAGGAAGGGCTGGCCGCGACCCTCTACAGCACGGCCACCGCCGTCGGCTACGTCTTCCCCCTCCTCGTGGGCACGCTCATGGTGACCGCGGAGTTCCGGCACAAGACGCTGACCCCGACGTTCCTCGCGACGCCGCGCCGCGGCCGGGTGCTCGCCGCGAAGCTCGCGGTCGGCGTCCTCATCGGCGTGGTGCTCGGTGTCATCGGCATCGTGGCAGCGCTGGGCACGTCGGCCGCCTTCCTCGCCGGCTTCGGGCTCGAGACCGCGATCACGTCGGTCGACACCTGGACGATGCTCGGTCGGATGCTGCTCGCCTACGTCCTCTGGACGCTCATCGGCGTCGGGGTCGGCGCCCTGGTGCGCAACCAGGTCGGCGCCGTCGTCGGCGTGCTGGTCTTCACGCAGTTCGTCGAGCCCATCGGCCGCACCGCCGCGGCGTTCGTCGAGGGGCTGTCGGACTTCACGCGGTTCCTCCCCGGCGCCGCCAGCGACGCCCTGGTCGGAGCGAGCGTGCTGTCGGCGAGCATGCCGCAGGGCTCGGCCGAACCGCTCGAGTGGTGGGTGGGCGGCCTCGTGCTGCTCGGCTACGCCGTGGTGTTCGTGGTGGTCGGCCACCTGGTGAGCTGGCGCCGAGACGTCAGCTGACGCAGCCGGTCCCGGTCCAGGACAGGCAGGTTCCGGCACCCGTGAACCTGGTAGTCCCGGACCGGGCACACGCGGCCTACGGCGGTCTCAGACGGCGGGAGCGGGCGCGGGAGTCTTGCGCTTGCGCGGCTTCTTCTCGGGCACGACGGGGATGGTGCCCGTCTCGGCCGCGATCTCGGCGACGTCGGCAGCCTCTGCGGCGACCTCGACGCGCAGCGCCTGCACGAGCGCGAGGCCGTGGCGGGTCGTCAGGATGATCCGCTGGAACTCGGGGTGCCCCTCGAGGTCGATCACGACGCTGGGCCGTCGACGACGGATGACGGCGAAGTCGTCGCCGCCCGCCGAGCGCCACGTCCCCATCGCGATCACGCCGCGCAGGTGGGTGCCTGGGCTGGGGACGCCCCGCAGCCACGTCCAGGCGTCATCGGTGAGCTGCACCTTGGTGATCGTGGACCGTTCGATGACGACATTCCCCTTGCGGAATGACAGCGCGCGCTCCGATACCGACAGCACCACTTCGAGCTGCGTCGAGTCGAGCAGCAGCGTCACCATGCGACTAGTCTGCCAGCGGGTCGCCCGGGAACCGGGCTCATTTGCTTACGGGAGGGCAACGATCCGCGACCCCGACGTCTCCGCTCGGTGCAAGACTGGATCGGTGACAGTCATGTCCCCCTCCGTCACCGCGCCCCCCGCAGCGGCCTCTCCCGCCGCCGTCGACGCAGCGCTGGCGCGCGCCGCTGCGGGCGAACGGCTCGACGCCGCCGACGCCGGGACGCTGCTCTCCGCGACGGGCGAGCGCTTCGAGCGGCTGCTCGCGATCGCCGGCGAGCTGCGGGATGCCGGGCTCGCGGCATCCGGTCGCCCCGGCGTGATCACGTACTCCCGCAAGGTCTTCGTGCCGCTGACGACACTGTGCCGCGACCGCTGCCACTACTGCGTGTTCGTCGACACCCCCGGCCAGCTGCTGAAGAAGCGCAAGCCCGCGTACATGTCGCCCCAGCAGGTGCTCGCGGTGGTGCGCCAGGGACAGGCGATGGGCTGCAAAGAGGTGCTGCTGACGCTCGGCGACCGCCCCGAGGATCGCTGGCCCGAGGCGAGGGCGTGGCTCGACGAGCACGGATTCTCGTCCACGATCGAGTACGTCACCCACATCGCCCGGCTCGTGACCGCCGAGACCGGGCTGCTCGCCCACGCGAACCCCGGCGTCATGAGCGCGGAGGAGCTGCGGATGCTGCGGCCGACCGCTCCGTCGATGGGCATGATGCTCGAGACGACCTCGCGCCGGCTGTTCGAAGAGCCCGGGCAGGTCCACTTCGGCTCGCCCGACAAGGACCCGGCCGTGCGACTCGAGGTGATCGACGCGGCCGGGCGCGAGCGCGTGCCTTTCACGACCGGCATCCTCGTCGGCATCGGCGAGACCACCGCCGACCGCGCCGAGTCCCTCGTCGCGATCCGCGACGCCCACGAGCGCCACATGGTGGACGGTCAGGGCCACGTGCAGGAAGTGATCGTGCAGAACTTCCGCGCCAAACCCCGCACCGCGATGCAGGGGGCGCCCGACGCCGATCTGCTCGAGTACGTCGCCGCGGTGGCGGTGGCGCGCCTGGTGATGGGGCCGCGCATGCGCATCCAGGTGCCGCCGAACCTCTCGGATCCCACCGAGTTCGGCCTGCTCGTGCGCGCCGGCGCCGACGATTGGGGCGGGGTCTCGCCGCTCACGGCCGATCACGTCAATCCCGAGCGTCCGTGGCCGCACCTCGACGATCTCGCCCGCATGACGGCCGAGCTCGGCTTCGAGCTGCGCGAGCGCCTGACCGCCCAGCCCGAGTTCGTGCTCGACGCCGGGACCTGGATCGACCCCGCCCTGCGTCCCTCCGTCGCCGCGCTCGCCGACCCCTCAACGGGCTTGGCCGTCACACCGGCGCCCCGGAATCGCGAGGGGGCAGATCTCCGCACACCCGCCGCCGACCCGATCCGCGAGCGGGCAGGTCAGCGCACATCGGCCGGCGGAAATGCACCCTCTGGCAGTTCCCGACGGCTCGCCGAAGCGGCGGCGGCGGATCCGCTCGCCCTCGACGACGCCGAGTGGATCGCCCTGCTCGAGGCGACCGGCGACGACCTCGACGTGCTCGCGGCGGCGGCCGACGACGTGCGCCGCTACACGGTGGGCGAAGCGGTCACGCTCGTCGTCAACCGCAACCTCACGTCCTCCGGGCTCCGCTCCGCGCCGACCGACGACCCGGCGACGTTCACGCTCGACGACGTCGGCGCGATCGCCGCCGACGCGTGGGACCTCGGCGCCACCGAGCTGTGCGTGCAGGGTCTCCTGCCGCCGGAGCAAGACGCGTCGGCCTACCTCGACATCGCGCGTGCGGTGAAGGCGGCGGTGCCCGGCATCCATCTCCACGCGTACCGCCCGCAGGACGTGCGCGATCTCGCCGACCGCTCCGGTCTCGGACTCGACGCCGCCCTGGCGGCCCTGCGCGAGGCGGGCGTCGACACCGTTCCCGGCACCGGCGTCAAGGTGCTGAGCGAGCGGGTCCGGGGCCTCGTCGCCCCCGGCGACCTCGAGATCGACGGTTGGATCGAGGGCATCACCGCCGCGCACCGCGCGGGCTTCCGCTCGACGAGCGTGCTGTTCTACGGACACGTCGAGACCGCCGCCGAGCGCGTCGCCCATCTTCGGCGGCTGCGCGCGATCCAGGGCGAGACCGGCGGGTTCACCGAGTTCGTGCCGATCCCCCTTCCCGGCCCCGCCGGCGGTGTGCCGCTCGTTCCCGGCAGGGCGTCGCTCGACGAGCATCGCGCGATGGTCGCGGTGTCGCGCCTGCTGCTGTCGGGCAGCATTCCGCACGTGCAGATCCCGTGGACGCGCGTCGGGCGCGAGGCGTCCGCGGTGCTGCTGCAGTCCGGCGGCGACGATCTCGGCGGCACGCTGCTCGACGGCCGCGTCAGGCCCGAGGCGGGCATCGAGCACGGCCTCGAACTGCCGGTGACGGATGCCGCAGCCATGGTCGCGCGGCTGTTCCGGCCGTTCCGCCGGCGCACGACGACGTACGGCCAGGCGACGCGATGACCCGCGTCGAGGTCGCGATCGTCGGCGCCGGGTTCGCGGGCATCGGCATGGCCATGGCGCTGCGCCGCGCCGGCCGCGAGGACTTCGTCGTGCTCGAGCGCGGCGCATCCGTCGGGGGAACCTGGCGCGACAACACCTACCCGGGCGTCGCGTGCGATGTGCCGTCGCACCTGTACGGCTTCGCCGCGCATCCGAACCCGACCTGGTCCGGGACGTACGCGAAGGGCGCGGAGATCCACTCCTACCTCGAGCACGTCGTGGAAGTCGAGGGCCTGAGCGACCGGCTGCGCCTGCGCACGACGATGCGGGACGCGGAATGGGATGCCGGGGGCAGGGTCTGGCGCATCGGCACCTCCTCCGGGACGGGCGCATCATCCGGAGACGACGGCGGCGTCGGCGTCGGCGACGACGTCATCGTCGCCGACGTGCTCGTACTCGCGTGCGGGCGGCTCACGGAGCCGACGATCCCCCGGATCGCCGGCCTCGAGCAGTTCCCGGGGCCGCTGTTCCACTCTGCACGGTGGGATCACTCCGCCGATCTCACCGGACTGCGCGTCGGTGTCGTGGGCACCGGCGCCAGCGCCGTACAGATCGTGCCCGAGCTCAAGCGCGTGGCGGCGCACGTCACGCTCTTCCAGCGCACGCCCGCATGGATCGTGCCGCGAGGAGGAGACGCGTACTCCGACGCCGACCGCGCCCGGTTCGTCGCGGATCCCTCGTCGCTCGAAGCGCTGCGCGCCGATCTGTACGCCGAGGGCGAGGCGCGCTTCGCGTCGCGCTCGGGCGACTCCGCCGCCGCGGCGGAGGCCGAAGCCGTGGCGCTCGCGCACCTCGAACGGCAGGTCGCCGACCCCGCGCTGCGCGCCGCGCTCACCCCGGACTACGCGTTCGGCTGCAAGCGCGTGCTGCTCTCCGACGAGTTCTACCCCGCCGTGGCGTCCGACGCCGTGTCGCTCGTACCGGGTGCGCTCGCTGCGGTGGAGGGCTCGACGCTCGTCGCCTCCGACGGCACGCGCCATGAGATCGACGCGCTCGTCCTCGCAACCGGCTTCGCCTCGACCCGCCAGCCCTACGCCGACCTCGTCGCCGGCGAGGACGGCCAGACGCTCGCCGAGCACTGGTCCGGTGGGATGACGGCGTTCGCCTCGACCGTCGTCGCCGGCTTCCCCAACCTCTTCGTGCTCAACGGCCCGAACGCCTCGCTCGGCCATTCGTCGTCCGTGCTCATGATCGAGGAGCAGGCGGGATACGTCACACGTGTCCTCGACGGCCGCTCCGGCCGGGTGCTTCGCGTCGACCCCGACGCCGAACGGCAGTACTCCGACGAGATCGCGCAGGCTGCGGCATCCACTCGCTGGATGACCGGCGGATGCCGCAACTGGTACGTCGACGAGCGCTCGGGCCGGCTCGCCCTGCTGTGGCCGGGGACCGTCGACGCCTTCCGGGAGCGGCTCGCCCGGGCCGACGGCTCGGAGTTCCTGCCCGCGCCCGACGCCGCACACCGCGGCCGGGAACTCCCGGGCCCCGATCGCGAACCTGCTCTCGAAGGGAGCCCCGTATGACCGTTCCGCTGCGCTTCGGATACAAGGCGTCCGCCGAGCAGTTCGGCCCGGCCGAGCTGCTCGACTACGCGATCCGAGCAGAGGAGGCCGGATTCGACTCGGTGTTCATCTCGGACCACCTCCAGCCCTGGCTGCACGAGGGCGGGCATGCTCCGGCATCCGTTCCGTGGCTCGGCGCGCTCGGCGCGAAGACCTCGCGCGTGCTCATCGGCACCTCCGTGCTGACCCCGACGTTCCGGTACAACCCGACCGTCGTCGCACAGGACTTCGCGACCCTGGGCGTCATGTACCCGGGGCGCGTGATCCTCGGCGTCGGCACCGGCGAAGCGCTCAACGAGGCGAACCTGGGCATCGCGTGGCCCGACCCGCCCGAGCGGTTCCAGCGCCTCAAGGAGGCGATCGGCCTCATCCGCCGGCTGTGGTCCGAGGACCGCGTCAACTTCGACGGCACCTACTACCACGCGCACAACATCACGATCTACGACAAGCTGCCCGAGCCGGTGCCGATCTACATCGGTGCCGCCGGACCCGCCGCGACCCGCCTCGCCGGTCGTATCGCCGACGGGTTCATCACCACGTCGGGAAAGAAGCGCGAGCTCTACACCGACACGCTCCTGCCGGCGCTGCACGAGGGCCTCGAGAAGGCGGGCCGCGCGGCCGACGCGATCGACACGCTCATCGAGGTGAAGGTGTCGCTCGACGCGACGCTCGAGGCCGCGCAGGAGAAGACGCGGTTCTGGGCGCCGCTCGCCCTCACCCCCGAGGAGAAGATGGGCGTCGACGACCCGATCGAGATGCAGCGCCTCGGCGAGCAGCTTCCGATCGAGCGCGCGGCGTCGCGGTTCATCGTGTCTGACGACCCCGACGAGCACGTCGAGCGCATCGGGTGGTACATCGAGCTCGGCTTCCGCCACCTGGTGTTCCACGACCCCGGCCACGACCAGGGCGCGTTCCTGCGGCTGTACGGCGAGGAGATCCTGCCGCGGCTGCGCGCGCGGTTCGGCGCGTGACCCCGCTGTTCGGTCGGCGTCGGCGCGAAGCGCGCACAGCTCAGGCGGATCCGCCGTCCGCCCGACGTGTCGAGGCCCCGTCGGCCGATCCGCCTGAGTCGCGCACGCCGCGGTGGATCGTAGTGGTCCCGGTCAAGCCGTCGGCGCGCGCCAAGTCCCGCCTCGAGGTGGACGGCGTCGGCCGCGCCGATCTTGCCCGCGCGATCGCCCTCGACACGCTCGCCGCGGCGAGCGCCTGCGAGCTCGTCGCTCAGGTCGTCGTGGTCACCGATGACGCGACGCTCGCACGCGAAGCGGCGCTGATCCCGGCGCTGCGGTTCGTTCCCGAGGGCGACGCGGGCGGGCTCGACGCCGCCGTGGCTGTAGGCGTGGCTGCGATCGATCCGGGGGGACGGATGCCGCGCGCCGCCCTGCTCGGCGACCTCCCGGCTCTGCGACCCGAGGATCTCGCCGAGGCGCTGCGGGCAGCGGCATCCGTCGACCGCACCGTCGTGCCCGACGCGGAGGGCACGGGATCGACGCTGGTGACCGCACGCGCGGGCGTCGCGTGGGAGACGTCGTTCGGCGACGGCTCGTTCGCGCGGCACGTCGCGCTGGGGTGTGAGGCGCTCCCGATCGCGGATGCCTCCACGCTGCGTCGCGACGTCGACACCGCCGCGCAGCTGACGGCCGCCGCCGCGCTCGGCCTCGGCCCCCGCACCGCCGCACTGCTGGCCGCGCACGCCGAGACCTGACGCCTCGGCCCAGGGATGGCGCCGGTCGACCGCCACGGCGCTAGCCTGGCGTGATGAGCGACTACGAGGTGCTGGAGATCGGCGGGCTCGACGAGTGGCGGGCGCACTACGGCGGGTTCCGGCCCGACAGCTCGCGCGACGGGCGCCGAGTGGTCGATCACGAGCTGAATCTGCAGTACATCGGCATGACCGCGAACGCGTACGAGCCGGGTGAGGAAGCGGGCTACTGGCACGTGCACTCGCGCGTGGAGGAGGCCTACGTGTTCCTCGCCGGCCGTGGCCAGATGGCGCTCGACGACGACATCATCGACGTCGGTCCGGGCACCGTGGTGCGGGTGGGTCAGGGGGTGCTGCGCACGTGGCGTGCGCTGCCCGACAGCCCCGAGGAGCTGCGCTGGCTGTGCATCCGCGCCGGCGGCCGCGAACTGCCTCAGCTGCCCGACGACAGCCAGCGCGCCCCCGACCGCGCCTCGCCCTGGACCTGACCCGGCGGGCCGGGATCCCAGCGCGGTCGCGCGACGGTCAGCCGACGAGCAGGTACACCGCACCGACGATGGTGAAGGCGATCACGAGCTTCTCGAACACCGACTGCGGCAAGCGGTCGGCCAGCCAGCGGCCGAGGAAGGCGGATGCGACGACGAGCGGCACGAGCACGAGGTCGACGAGCAGCCCCGGCACTGTGATGATGCCGATGCCGATCGAGAACGGCACCTTGAAGAGGTTGACGATGGCGAAGAACCACGCCGCGGTGCCGAGGAACGCCTTCACCTCGAAGCGCGCCGCGAGGAAGTACATCGACATCACCGGCCCGGCGGCGTTCGCGACCATCGTGGTGAAGCCGCCGAGCGACCCGTAGGTCGCGGCGGCGATGCGGTGCGGGCCCGCGGTGTCGACCTGCGACATGAACCGGCGGCGCAGCAACGTGATGGCGATCACCGCGAGCAGGATGACGCCGATCGACCGCTTGACCCAGAGGTCGTCGGCGAACCAGAGGAACACGACGCCGAGCAGCACGCCGACGACGACGGCGGGGGCGAGCCGCAGCAGGGTGCGCCAGTCCGCGTGGCGGCGATACATGGTCACGGCGAACAGGTCGGCCACGATCAGCAGGAGCAGGAGCACGCCGGTCGACTGCTTCGCCGGGAGGACGGCCGCGAAGATCGCGACGGCGATGGTGCCCGCTCCCGGAACGGCGGTCTTCGACAGCCCCACCACGACCGCGCCGACGCCGAGCAGGGCCCACGCCCACCACGCCAGCTCGGGCACGTCAGAGAGCTCGATCGTCGGCCAGGCCGGCGGTCAGCGCCGCCTCGCCCAGCGCGGTCCGGCGTGCATCGTCCGTCATCCACAGCGGACGCACGAGCGAGCGGATGCCGAGCCCGGCCACCTCGTCGGCCGCGGCCTCGTCCTCCTCGGCGATGAGCCACGCGTCGAGCAGGCCGCCGTCCGCGCGCGCACCGTACAGACCCGCCACCGCGGCGGCGGAGGTCTCGACGCCGATCGCCGTGAGGCAGACGTCGGCCATGCCGCGCACGACCTTGCCGCCGATGACCGGCGAGACGCCGACGACCGGCGCCGCGGTGTCGCGCAGCGCCTGACGGATGCCGGGCACGTCGAGGATCGGGCCGATCGACACGACGGGGTTCGAGGGCGCGAGGAGCACGACGTCGGCTGCCGCGAGGGCCTCGGTCAGGCCGGGCGCGGGAGCCGCGGCGTCGATGCCGGGGTTCTCGAACCGCGCGGGCGCGAGAGTGGCGCGGTGGCGCGTCCACCACTCCTGGAAGTGCAGGCGTGAACCGTCTTCGAGTACGACGATGGTGTCGACCTCGGCGTCGGTCATCGGGAGCAGGCGTGCGCCGAGGTCCCAGCGATGCGACATCCGCTCGAGCACCTGCGTGGGCGTCAGGCCGTCGCGCAGCCAGCCGGTGCGAGCGAGATGGGTGCCGAGGTCGAGGTCGCCGAGCGTGAACCAGGGCCAGCCGGCGCCCCACTCCTGCAGCTCGTGGTTGACGCGCTCGCTGTCGCCCTGACGCCCCCAGCCGCGTTCGGCGTCGTTCACGCCGGCGAGCGCGTAGGTGATCGAGTCGACGTCGGGCTGAAGACGGACGCCGGAGAGCCACAGGTCGTCACCGGTGTTGACGACGACGGTGAGCGCCGACGTGGTGTCGTCGATGCCGCGCCCACGGAGCGCTCCGCGGACGCCCAGCACGAAGCGGGAGCCGCCGACGCCGCCCGCGAGCACGACGATGCGCGGCGTGCCGGTCATCCGACGTCAGCCCCGGCTGTCCATGCCGAGCCGCGGGAGCACGCCGGTGCGGGGCGCGAACTCGTCGGCCGCGTGCGGCAGCGAGAACTTTGCGACCGCGTCGATGAGCGCGTCGACGGTCTGCGCGTCGGCGATGACGTCGACGTCGAGACCGGCCCGGCGCGCATCCTTGGCGGTGCGCGGCCCGATCGCGGCGATCAGGGTGGTGGCGGGGATGTGGGGGAACTGCTCGTGCACCTGCTCGGCGACCGAGCCGCTGGTCACGAGGATGGCGTTGATGCGCCCGGATCGGACGTCTTCGGCGATGCGATCGGTCACCGGCACCCCGACGGTGCGGTACGCGACCACGCTGCGGACGCGGTGACCGGCATCGGTCAGCATCCGCGTGAGGACCGGCTTCGCGATCTCGCTGCGGAGGGTGAGGATGTCGCGGGCCTGCGGCTCGAGGCCGATGAGCTGCTCGGCCATGCCGGCCGCGGAGTTGTCGCGCTCGGGGACGAGGTCGACGCGATAGCCGACGGCGAGGAGCGCCGCCGCGGTGGTCTCGCCGACCGCCGCGACCTTCGTGGTCGGCGGGACGACGGCTCGATACGCGTAGAGCACATCGACGGTCGTAGCGCTGGTGACGGTGAGCCAGTCGAACTTGCCGGCCGCCAAGTCGGCGAGCGCCTGCTCGAGCGTGGCCTGATCGTTCGTGGGCGCGAAGTTGATGAGAGGCGCGATGACCGGGGTCGCGCCCTGACGGCGGAGAGTGGCCGCGACGCCGTCACCCCAAGGGCCGCCCCGGGGGACGAGAACGCGCCAGCCGGTCAATGGTTTGACGGACTGGTGCTGAGCTGCGGCGGTGTTCATAAGGGGGTCGACTCTCGATGGTGCTCAGTCGGCCGCTCACCACGTTCGAGCAGCCGATGCGCGATTCGAATCGGGTTCGCGCGATCGGCAGCATACGCACCGTTGCACTGCCTTGCCTCCCGAGCATACCCCTCATCCCGGAAGCAGTGCCCCTGCCCTGTGGAGAGCGCGGCGAGCGGCGGGGTCAGCGGGTGTACAGGCGGACGAAACCCCAGACGGCGGCGCCGATCGCTACGGCACCCACGACGACCGCTGCGGCGGCGAGCGCGGGCTTGCGGCGCTGGAAGGCGCGAGCCTGCTCGACACCGTCGTCCACCGCCCGGCCGACGCGCCGTGGCACGTTGGCCTTCTCTTCGATCGCGGCGAGCGCGGCCTTCAGCTCGGTGCGCGCCTGCACGACGGGGTCGCCGATGCCGAGCGGAACGGCGGTGCGGGGCACGGGTACGGGCACGACGGCGTCAGAGCTCATCGCGCACCTCCTTCACATCCAGGGCGATCGACTGCACGGGGTTCTGACGCTCGCCGATCTTCTTGAAGCGGAGGATGCCCAGCCAGGCCAGCACCGCCGTGATCACGAGCATCGCGAAGAAGACGACGAGCGCAGACAGCCACACCGGCCACCATGACGACAGCCCTGCGATCACGAAGGTCCCGAGGACGGGCACCGACCAGAAAAGGACGAACAGCGCGGCGAACGCCCACAGCGCACCCCACCCGCCGTCCTTCGCGGTGCGGGAGAGCCAGGCCTTGGCGGCGTCGATCTCCGCGATGACGAGGTTGCGGATCAGCTCCGGGATCTCGCCGATCAGGGTGAGCAGGCTGTCGTCCGCGCGGTCGCGGAAGCCACGCGGCGTGGTCATCACGTCAGGCCCCGCCGCGGCCGTTCTCCGACGCGTCGTCAATCGCGTCGTCGACGGCGTCCTTCACCGCCTTCGCCGAGGTCTGCGCCGCCTTCTCCACGTCGTCGGCCGAGTCCTCGCCGACTTTGAGGGCGGCGTCGAGCTTCTGCCCGGGCGTGCCCTTCGCTCCGGCGGCCTGGGTGACCTTGACCGCCGATTCCCACAGCGTCGACGGCAGCGCCATCGCCTGCGACTTGGCGAAGTCCTTCACCTTGTCGACCTGCGTCTGCACGGGCTCGGCGTTCCACACCTTCAGCCACTGCCCTTTGATCTGCTCGTACCGCTCTCGGCCCGCCCGCGTACCGAGGACGTACCCGATCGCAAGTCCGACGACCAGTCCTGCCTTGCCCTTCATGAGGTCTCCTCACGCTCGGTGTGCACCTGACGACTCTCCCAGGGTAGCCCTGTATGCCGATTCCGGCATCCACCCTTGACACCGGTCGTCACGGCGTGCTCACTCGGTCGCAGCCGCGCCCCACAGCACCTGGCGGCGCATCCGGTCGGTCTCCTCGCGCGCATCGGCGACGACCTGGGCGAGCCCGCTTCCCGAGAGCCACGCACCGACCGTCGCCAGACCGTGCGCACGCTCGACCGCAGCGCGCACCTCGGCCGTGCGATCGCGGTGGCCGAGGGCTGAGGCGGGCGGGGCGAGGGTGAACGCGTCACGGTGCGCGCCGACGATCCGGTCCGCGCCGAGGGTCACGCCGAGGAGGGCGGATGCCTCCGCCACCGCGAGCGCGGCGGCATCGGCGTCGGTCAGTGGCGCGGTGGCGGGCACACCTCTCGGCGCGCCGAAGGCGACGCGGAGGACGTGGCGGCCAGGCCCGAGCTCCCGGGCGAGCCAGTCCCAGCGCGCGGTCTCGTGTACGAGTCCGGTCGCCACGCGTGCACCGGCCACGGCGTGGACGTGCGCGCCGCGCGGAGCCGCGTCGAGCTCGGCGGCGTCGACGACCAGCGTCACCACCTCCCGTGGGATGCCCGCGGGCGGAACGCCGGCGAACTCGGGGGCGCCGAGCGCCGGGGCCAGGAGTGCACGCGCGGCGGCTTCGTCCGTCGCGATGACGACGGCGTCGGCCAGGAGGTCGGCCGGGGGGCCGGCATCCGCCTCGCCACTCGTCACGGCCGAACTGGTCGCGGTCTCCAGAGCGACCGTCCACGTCTCGCCGGTGCGCACGACTCTCGTCGCCCGTGCGTCCGTGTGGACGACGACCCCGCGCTCTGCGAGCCGTCCCGCCAGAGCGGCCACGAGCTGCGGCATCCCGCCGTCCAGTCCTTCGATCCCGGCGCCGGTCGCACCCACGCGGACGTCGGCGACGGCGCCGCCCAGCCAGCCGGTGCGGGTGAGCGCGTTGCTCAGTCCCGGCGCCGCGATCTCGACGTCGACGTCGTCGGGGTCGAGGCCGAAGCGGTCCACGGTAAGCGGTGCGACGAGGCGGTCGCGCACCTTGGCGCCCACACGGCTCCGAACGAGGCGGCCGAGGCTGCGCTGGGCGCCGATCGTGAGCGGCGGACGCAGGCGATCGAGGTAGGCACGCCACGTGCCATCCCAGCCGATCAGCCGGCGCACGTCTTCGTCCCACGGGTTCGCCGGGATGCCGAGCACCTGCTCCGCCGGCAGGGGCGCACCACCCCCTTTCGGGAGGCCGGCGATCCACTCGCGGTCGTCACGCGGGGTCACGACGGGGGCGCCCGGCAGCACCTCGTCGACGAGCCGCCGTACGGCGCCGCCGCGGGTCGACCAGCAGGTGACGCCCATCTCGAGATCGTGGCCGCCGATGCGTGCGGAGCCGATCGTGCCGCCGAGGCGATCGGATGCCTCCACGAGCGTGACGCCCATACCGACCTTGGCGCACTCCCAAGCCGCGACGAGCCCGGCGATGCCCCCGCCGATCACCACCACGTGCGTCTGGCGGGCATGATCCACGAGGTCCTGGAGCGGTTCGGCGGCGGGGCCGATATCCCCGGTCGCTCGAGGCGGCGCGCCGGCGGCGTCTGGAGAGGGCATGGGGTCGGTCACGGCATCCATACTCCCATTCGCGCACTGCCGCGCCGGGGGCCGCGAGTGCGAGACTGGGGCCATGACGCTCCACATCACGGGCGACGACGACGCCGATCGCCTGCTGACCGACGACCCGCTCGCCCTGCTCATCGGCATGCTGCTCGATCAGCAGGTCGCGATGGAGACCGCTTTCGCCGGTCCGCTCAAGATCTCGGAACGAGCGGGAACGCTGGATGCCGCTGCCCTGGCGAGCTTCGATCCGGAGGCGTTCGCCGCACTGTTCTCGGCGACGCCCGCGGTGCACCGGTTCCCGGGATCGATGGCCGCGCGGGTGCAGGCGCTGTGCACTGCGATCGGCCAGGACTGGGGCGGCGACGCCTCGGCGATCTGGAGGCGCGACGAGCCGGACGGACCCACGGTGCTCAAGCGACTCAAGGCCCTGCCGGGGTTCGGGGAGCAGAAGGCGAAGATCTTCCTCGCGCTGCTCGGCAAGCAGTACGGCTACACCGGCGACGGATGGCGTGAGGCGTCAGCGCCCTACGGCGAGGAAGGTTCGTTCCGCAGCGTCGCCGACATCGTCTCGCCGGAGTCTCTGACGAAGGTGCGCGAGCACAAGCGCGCCATGAAAGCGGCCGCGAAGTCGGGTGGCGGGGGCGTCTGATGAAGAAGACCGGCGGTGACGTCGACGAGTTCCTCGCGGCCGTGGGCTCTCCGAAGCGGCGCCGGGATGCCGCGACGATGGTCGCCCTCATGCGGGATGTCACAGGACGCGAGCCCGAGCTGTGGGGCACGATCGTCGGCTTCGGGTCGTGCCACTACCACTACCCCACCGGCACTGAGGGCGACGCCCCCATCAGCGCGTTCGCCCCGCGCCGCCAGGCGACGACGGTCTACCTGCTCGACGCCGGGGCGCACGGCGAGCGGCTGGCGAGGCTGGGCCCGCACGAGATCGGCGTCGGCTGCCTGTACCTCAAGGATCTCGAGGCGATCGACGCCGAGGTGCTGCGAGAGATCGTTGCCGAGGACTACCGGCGCGTGATCGACGGAGACACCGGCTCGGCGACGCTCACCGTCACCGGCTGACGCGCGTCGCCTGCGCCGACCCGATCCGCGGGGCCGGCGGCGCCGGGTCCTAAGGTTGACGACGTGCGGCTGAGGTTCTTCGGTGGACTCGAGGCGGAGGCGGACGACGCCCCGGTCGAGATCCGAGGTCGTGGCCAGGAGGCCCTCCTCTTCCGCCTCGCGCTCGACGC
Source organism: Microbacterium psychrotolerans (assembly GCF_031085295.1). Classification (GTDB taxonomy): domain Bacteria; phylum Actinomycetota; class Actinomycetes; order Actinomycetales; family Microbacteriaceae; genus Microbacterium; species Microbacterium psychrotolerans. Next base: position 495,806 of record NZ_JAVFWO010000004.1, read on the forward strand.
AGGCACGACGGTCGCCTACCGCTCGCTCGCCGAGGACGTGTGGCCGGACGACCTCCCCGAAGACCCGCGCGCTTCGCTGCAGTCGCTGGCCTCTCGCCTGCGCCGGGTGGTCCCCGCCGGCACGCTGGAGGCCGTGCCGGGCGGGTATCGGCTGGCGATGGCGCGCGAGGACGTCGACATCGCGCTGTTCCAGGACCTCGTCGATCGCGCCCGGCACGCCGACGATCCGGCGGCCGCCGTCGCGGACGCACGTGCTGCGCTCGCGCTGTGGCGCGGGGAGCCCTGGACGCCGGGCGAGGGCTTCGACTGGGTGGTTCGCGACCTGCTGGAGGATCGCGCCCACGCCGAAAGGATCGCCGGCGCCGGCGTCGGGATCAGCACCGGCGCCTCGGCCTCGCCGGGGGCGGCCGCAGCGACGGCGAGCATCGCGCCCGCGCCCGAACCGCCCGCAGGCGTATCGCCCGCGGCCGCCGTCGCGACGAGCGTTCCGGCGAGCCTCACGCCGCTCATCGGGCGCACCCGTGAGCTGGAGCTGATCGAGTCCCAGCTGCGCTCGGAGCGCCTCGTGACCCTCATCGGACCCGGCGGCGCCGGCAAGACCACGCTCGCGTTCGAGACCGCGCGCCGCACGCCGGGCTCGATCGTCGTCGAGCTCGCTCCTGCCGCCCCGGGCGAAGTGTGGGCTGCTGTCGCAGGAGCGGTGGGTCGCAGCATCCGTGTCGGTGAGCTGGTGTCGACGAGCGCCCGCGACCGGGTCGTGGAGGCGCTGGCCGGACGATCGGTCCTGGTCGTGCTCGACAACTGCGAGCACGTCTCGGCCGAGGCCGCGGGTGTCGCACTCGATCTGCTGGGGAGCGCGCCGGGATCCCGCATCCTGGCGACCAGCCGCGAGCCGCTGGGACTGGCCGGCGAGGCCTTTGTCGATCTCGGCCCGCTCCCCGGCGACGATGCGCGCGAGCTCTTCACCCGCCGCGTCCGGGCGGCGCGAGGGACTCCACCCGCAGGCGACGAAGCGGCGGCGGTCGAACGGATCGTCAGCCGGCTCGACGGCCTGCCGCTGGCGCTGGAGCTCGCCGCTGCGAAGTCCCGCACTCTCACGATCGCCGAGATCGACAGCGGCCTCGACGACCGGTTCGCGCTCCTGGCCACGGGTCCGCGTGCCCTCGAAGCACGCCACCAGACCCTTCGAGCCCTCATCGACTGGAGCTGGGAGACCTTGACGGATGCCGAGCGCACAGCCCTGCTCGCTGCTGCGGTGTTCCCCGACGGCATCGATGCTCGAGATGTGCCCGCCGTCGCCGCCGCTTTCGATGTCGACGGCGAATCGTTCGAGGGCCTCGTCGACAAGTCTCTGCTGCGACGGTCGGAGGGGCGCCTGCGCATGCTCGAGACCGTGCGCGAATACGGGGTGGACCGCCTTCGCACCGAAGGTCGTGAGGCGGCGTTCCGCGCACGGGAGGCGCGGGCGATGAGCGAGCTCGCGGCTCGGCAGGACGCGCTGCTGCGCGGCCCGCGCGTGCGCGAGGGCCTCGCCTGGTTCGACGCCGACGAGGAGAACCTCACCGCCGCGCTGCGGACGTGTGCGGAGCAGCCGGGCCTCGAAGACATCGGCATCCGGCTCGTGCGCGCGTGCTTCTGGACCTGGATCATGCGCGAGCGCTTCACCGAGCTGCAGTCCGGCATCGGGCGGTTCGGCGAGGCTGCCGCGGCGCTCGACTCCGAGCCCGCCGTGGTGGTGCGGGCGATCGCCCTCCTCGGCCTCGCCTTCGCTCCCGAGGCCGGGAAGCCGGACCCCGCTGCGGTCCCGATGGCGGCGACGGACGACGGCGGCGCGAGGGATGCCGCCACCGGGGGCATACCTCCGGCCGAGGACTCCGCAGCCCGCCCGGGCGTGCCGACACCGAGCGGTCTCGCACGTCTCGAGCGGGAGGCTCCGGCCGTCGTCGCGGCCGCGGCCGTGCACCGCAGCGAGCTCTCGGCCGCCGTCCCTCCGCTCCTTCACGGCCTCCTCGAGGAGGCGCGGCAGCACGTGCCCGGCGCCCCGTGGACGCGGAGCTTCACGATCCGGGATGACGGTCTCGAGGACGCCCCCGCATGGACGCACGCGTTCCTGAGCATGATGCGCTCGGCGCTCGCGCAGAACACCGGCGACACCCGGACTCTCGGTGCCGAGAGCGACCGGGCGCTGTCGATGTTCCTCGAGCTCGGCGATGTGTGGGGCACCGCGTTCGCGAGCCAGATGCGCTCCGAGTGGCTGCAGCTGGCAGGGCGGCTCGAGGAGGCGCTCGCCGTCGCCGACGCCTCGACCGAGGGGCTCGCCGGGCTCACCTCGACCACCGACCTCGTGCAGCAGCGCTCTCAGAGCATCGGACTGCTGCTGCGCCTCGGCCGCATCGACGAGGCGCGTGAGCGGCTCGCCGGCAGCCGGGAGCTCGCCCGGTCGTTCGAGTCGCCGCGTGCGCTCGCGCAGACCGACATGGATGCGGCGATGATCGAGATCGCCGTCGGGGACGGTGCCGAGGCGCTCCGCCACCTGGACGCGATCGACGCGCAGATGCTGCCGGCGTTCCCCGACCAGCTGACCGCCTGGTCCCAGTCCCGCCGTGCGCAGGCGCTGCTGCTCGAGGGGCGTGCCGACGAGGCGCTCGACGCCCTGCGACAGGCATACCCTTCGGCGGCGCACAGCGGCGACCACCCGATCGTCTCGGACGTCGCCGTGTCGATCGCCGGCTGGCTCGCCTTGGCGGGACGGGATGCCGACGCGCGGCGCGCGCTCGTCGCAGCGGCGCGCCTGCGGGGCGGCGTCGACGCCACCGACCCGTTCCTCCGCGTCATGCGCGCCCGGTTCGAGACCGACGTCCTCGTGCCCGGTGCGACGGACGGAGCCGGACACGACTCCGACAGCGCCGACGAGCTCGCCGTCCTGGCGGCGCTCCTGAGCTGACCGGTCGGCGGTCCCTGGCTGACCTGTCGGCAGCCCCGGTGAGCGGAGCGGCGGTCCCGCCGGCTGCCGACGCACGAGGGAGCCGGGGCGGCTCATGCCATCCCGGCTCCCTCGTCACCGCTGCGAGCGGCGGCTGAGCCCACGCGTCCGGAGGCTCGGGCCGCCGCGCCGGCGGCGGCATCCGATCATGCCTTGCGCATGTACGCGCGCACCGTGAGCGGTGCGAACACCGCCACGATCACGGCGGCGCCGAGCAGGGCGGTGAAGACGTCCGTGGTGACCGCGCCCTCGTTCACCAGACCGCGCACCGCGGTGACCAGGTGCGAGACCGGGTTGATGTCGACGAACCACTGCAGCCAGTCGGGCATCGTGTCGGCGGGCACGAAGGCGTTGGAGAGGAACGTGAGCGGGAACAGGATGAGCATCGAGATGCCCTGCACGCTCGACGCGGTGCGGGCGATGACACCGAAGAAGGCGAAGATCCAGCTCATCGCCCACGAGCAGGCGATCACGAGCAGACCGGCCGCGATGACTCCGCCGAGTCCGCCGCCGGGACGGAAGCCCATGATGTAGCCCATCGTGAAGGTGAGCGTCGTGGCGATCGTGTAGCGCAGCGTGTCGGCCAGCAGCGCTCCCGACAGCGGCGCGATGCGCGCGATCGGGAGCGAGCGGAACCGGTCGAACACGCCCTTATCCATGTCTTCGCGCAGTTGCACGCCAGTGACGACCGAGGTCGTGATCACGGTCTGCACGAGGATGCCCGGGATGATGATGGGCAGGTAGCTCTGCACGTCGCCGGCGATCGCGCCGCCGAAGATGTACGTGAACATCAGCGTGAAGATGATCGGCTGCACCGTCACGTCGATGAGCTGCTCCGGCGTGCGGCGGATCTTGAGGATGCCGCGCCAGGCCATGGTGAGCGTGTTGCGCACCGTGAGCCCGAGGCCCGCGCGGTTGGAGAGGTGCCGGTCGGCGACCGGCACGATGGGGGTCGCGATGGCGGTCATGCGTGCACTCCTTCGATCTCATCGGCCGTCGCGTGGGCGGCCTCGTCGTCATCCGGCACGCCCTTGCCGGTCAGGGTGAGGAAGACCTCGTCGAGCGTCGGCTGCTGGACACTCAGCTCTTCGAGATGCAGGCCGGCCTCGCGGAAGGCGACGAGGAGGTCGGCCACGCGGTCGGGGTCGCTCATCGGCACGGTGAGGCGGGCGGCCTCGGGCGAGACGATCGCGGGAACGCCGAGCACGCGCACGATCTCGCGCTGGGCGTCGTCGATGTCGGAGCCGGGGCGCAGCCGCAGCAGCAGCGACGCCTGGCCGACCGACGACTTCAGTTCGAGAGCGGTGCCCTCGGCCACCACCGTGCCGCGGTCGATGACCGCGATGCGGTCGGCGAGCTGATCGGCTTCGTCGAGGTACTGCGTCGTCAGCAGCACCGTCGAGCCGGTCGCGACCAGACGGCGGATGGTGTCCCACATCTGCCCTCGGGTGCGGGGGTCGAGGCCCGTGGTCGGCTCGTCGAGGAAGATGAGCGGAGGCTGGGCGATGAGGGATGCCGCCAGGTCTAGGCGCCGGCGCATGCCGCCGGAGAACTTGGCCAGCGGGCGGGTGGCGGCTTCGGTGAGCGAGAACTCCTCGAGCAACTCGGTCGCCTTGCGCTTCGCGTCGACGCGCGAGAGCCCGAGGAGGCGGCCGAAGATGACGAGGTTCTCGGTGGCCGAGAGGGTCTCGTCGACGGACGCGAACTGGCCGGTGAGGCCGATGAGCTGGCGCACGATCTGCGGATCGCGCACGACGTCGTAGCCGAAGATCTCTGCCCGGCCGGCGTCGGGACGCAGCAGCGTCGCCAGCATGCTGATGGTGGTGGTCTTGCCCGCGCCGTTGGGGCCGAGCACACCGTAGACGGTGCCGGCTTCGACGGTCAGGTCGACGCCGTCGACCGCACGGTTGCTGCCGAAGCTCTTCACGAGCCCTTCGGCGCGGACCGCGGGGGTGCGGGATGGGGAACTGGTGATGGTCATGGGATCCGCCTTTCGACGTCACCCAGAGTGCGCCGCGCCCACTGTCACACCCCTGCCGTCCCCGCCCCCTCGCTGTCAGAACGCTGTCACGGCGCTGTCGGGCGCTCTGCGGGCGATGGTCCCTCAACGTCCGCACGGCAGCCGGCTACGCCGATCACGTCGTGGGTGAGCGGCGAACAATCGGTCTTGGCCGAAGGGGTGCGCCGGGGGTAGTTGATGGCGTCGGTCTCCCCGCGGGCTGCGTTCCCGGCGGACAGGGAGAGGTATGCATGCGAGCAGCCTCAGGACCGGTGGTCGACGTACTCGGAGACGCCGTCGAGCAGCCGGGTGAGGCCGAAGTCGAAGTTGTTGAACGAGTCGTCAGTGAGCACGCCGCTCTCGAGAGTGGCGTGGAGATGGGGGAATCGCCCCTCGGTGACGAGCCTGCCGAGCAATCTCGCCTCGGCGAGGACGACACTGGAGACCTGGTCTCCGGTCGCGTCAGCACGGTCGGTGTAACCTCGCTCGACGAGTGCACGAAACCTGGCATGGCCGCTGACCTGCAGCACGACAGCGAGCCGCTCTTCGCGGGTGAGGGCTACGTCCGCGAGAGCTGCGAGCCCTGCTTCGATCCAGGCAAGATTGTTCGGGGTGCTCGCAATACCCGTGATAGTGATGTCCAGCATCCACGGGTGCCGTCGGTATACATCGCCGGATGCTGCGGCATAAGACTCAAGGCCTGCCCGCCAGTCTTTCGCCTTGGCGATCGACGCGGGCGGAGGGCCCATGCCCTGTTCCTGGAGAAGTAGCAGGAGGGTGTCCTTCGAGGCCACGTATCGGTACAGCGACATCGCGGTGAGGCCGAGGGCCTGAGCGAGCGCCGGCATCGTCACCGCATCGATGCCTCCGGTATCGGCGAGTTCAACGGCCGCGTCGAGCACCTGGTCGAGACTGAACTCCCGCTTCGGTCCACGCTGCGGCGACGGCACTGCGCCCCACGCCAACGCGATGGCCCTGGGCAGTTCCGTACTCGCCGCCTCATCGATCACTGCCGCCCCTTCCGCTCGATCCAAGTCAGCCTAGGCGCCCCGGTCGGTGTGCATCACGCGTCGGTCCGGGCACCACGCCGTTCTTCAGGCCGCGGACCAACCGCCGTCCGAAGGAAGGATGACGCCGTTGATGTTGGCCGCCTCGTCACTCGCGAGCCATGCCACCGTCGCCGCGATCTGCTCAGCAGAGGCGGGCGGTGTCATTGTGGCCTGCAGCACGGGGCCTGTCCGCGCTGCACCGTAATCGGATCGCCACGAGACATCGAGCGCTGTGACGACCGCTCCCGGGGCAACGGCATTCGTGCGGATTCCGATTGGTCCATACATGAATGCGCTGCTCTTCGTCAGTCCAGCCACGGCGTGCTTGGACGCCGTGTACGCGGCGCCGCCCACCGACCCTCGAAAGGAAGCCTCGGAGGCGATATTGACGATCGCTCCGACTCCGCGCTCGCGCATGAGCGGGACGACTGCTCGCGTCGTACGGAGCGCGGCGGTCACATTGACGTCGAAGACTCGCTGCCACGTCGCATCGTCAACCTCGTCGGCGGGGAGCACGCCGTCCATGATGCCCGCGATGTTGGCCAGGATGTCGACCCTGCCCGCCGCAGCGTCGATGAGGTCGCGAACGGTCTCCTCTCGAGTCACGTCTCCGACGACCGTACGCACATCGCAGCCGGTCAGGTCTCTCTTCAGTTCACTCAGTCGGTCGGCCGCAATGTCCGAGGCGATCACCGTGCCACCCTCGGTGGCGAAGATCAGGGCGGCGGCGCGGCCGATGCCTGAGCCGGCACCCGTGACTATGGCGGTCCGGCCGTGAAAGCGGCGTGTCGGGAACTCGGTCATCTCATACTCCTCGCAGGTGCTAACTAGTAGAGAGATAAACAGTATATGAGCATACGGGTTATCTCAACCCGCAGCCGGGGCAACAGTTAGCAGCAGCGACCGCGCGGCTCGCGATTCCCCCGGCCTCCACATCGATCGGGCGGTTCAGCGCAGCACGCGCCCGCTGACCGCCAGCGTGAGCCCCCGCGGCATGAAGCCGGCGAGCTTGGCGCTCACCGCGTTCGCCCAGCCCGACACCACGCTCGCGCGCCGACCGCGATCGAGCTCGCGCACCGCCAGGCCGACCACCTGCGCCGGCGTCTGGAAGCGCCCCACCGCGGCGTCCTCCGTGCCGACCACGTCGAAGAACTCGGTGCGCGTCGCGCCCGGGCTGAGTGCCAGCACGCGCAGCCCGCTGTCGCGGGTCTCGTACGCGAGCGCCTCGGTGAAGCTCAGGACGAAGGCCTTCGTGGCGCCGTACACCGCCATGTTCGGGCAGGGCTGGTAGGCGCCCGTGCTCGCGATGTTCACCAGCGCTCCCCGACCGTCGGCGACCAGGTCCGGCAAGAGCTCGCGCGTCACCGCGACCAGGTTCGCGACGTTGACCTGCACCATCTCCGCGATGCGGCCGGGATCGGCGTCGGCGAACGCGCCCTTCATGCCGAAGCCGGCGTTGTTGACGAGGGTCTGGACCCGGATGCCGCGCTCGTCGAGCGCCGCGCGGAGGGCGGCGGCGGCATCCGTCCGCGCGAGATCGAGCGGGATCACCGTCGCTGTGATGCCATGCGCCGCTTCGAGCCGCTCCGAGAGTTCGCGCAGGCGCTCCTCGCGCCGGGCGACGAGCACGAGATCGGCGCCGCGTGCGGCGAGCTGCTCGGCGAACTCGGTGCCGAGCCCGGCGCTGGCTCCGGTGATGAGGGCGGTGGTGCCGCGATACGTGATGGTCATGTCGCCAATGTAGACAGTGACAGCATTGTTGTCAATGCCAACATCGCGCTAGGGTGGTGACCGTGACCGAGCGCTCGTACCACCACGGCAATCTGCGCGCGGCGTTGCTCGACCGCGCCTGGGAGGTCGTCGACGCCGAGGGTGCCGACGCCCTGTCGCTGCGGCAGCTGGCCCGCGACCTCGACGTCAGCCACGGGGCCTCCGGCCGGCACTTCCGCGACAAGCAGGCCCTGCTCGACGCACTCGCCGTGCTGGGGTTCGAGCGCCTGAACGCGGCGCTGGCCGATGCGGTCGGCACCGCAGGGCCGTTCGCCGACCGCTTCCACGCCGCCGGCGACGCCTACGTGGGCTTCGCGGTGCGGCATCCGGCGATCCTCCGCACGATGTACTCGGCCAAGCACCACCCGGCGGCATCCGCCGAGCTCATCGAGGTCAGCCACGTCGCGATGCCCGCGCTGGTCGCCCTCTTCCGTGCCGCTCAGGACGCCGGGGAGCTGCCGCCCCGGCCGGCCGAGGAGGCCGCGCTCGTCGCGTTCGCAGCGGTGCACGGCGTCGCAACCCTCGCGACCGACGACCTCCTCGACGGCGTGCCGTGGGAAGACGCCACAGCCGCGACCATCGCCGCGGTGTGGCGCGGACTCGTCTCGCCGCCGGCGGGCTGACGGCCCGCGCTCAGCCGACGACACCAGGTGAGCTGACGAGAACAGGACGATCCGGGTGGCATCGGCCTACGCTCGCCGGATCACCTGTTTTCGGCAGACCGCGCCAGCTCGGCGAACGCCCCGCTTTGAGACCGAAGACGACGGATGCCGCGACCCGGCCAGGTCGCGGCATCCGTCGTTCTGCGGGTCAGGCGCCGGCGAGGCGCTCCGCGAGGTAGGCGTGCAGGCCCTCGAGCGGCACGCGCTCCTGGCCCATCGTGTCGCGGTCGCGCACCGTGACGGCCCGGTCGTCGAGCGAGTCGAAGTCGACCGTGACGCAGAACGGCGTGCCGATCTCGTCCTGGCGACGGTAGCGGCGGCCGATCGCGCCCGCGTCGTCGAAGTCGATGTTCCACTCTCCGCGGAGGTCTTCAGCCACCTCGCGGGCGATCGGCGACAGCTGCTCGTTGCGCGACAGCGGCAGCACCGCGGCCTTGACGGGCGCGATGCGCGGGTCGAGCTTGAGCACCGTGCGGGTGTCGGTGCCGCCCTTCGCGTTCGGCGCCTCCTCCTCGTGGTACGCGTCGACGAGGAACGCCATCATGGCGCGCGTCAGACCGAACGAGGGCTCGATGACGTAGGGGATGTACTTCTCCCCCGACGCCTGGTCGAAGTACGACAGGCTCTGGCCCGACGCCTCGCTGTGGCTGCCGAGGTCGTAGTCGGTGCGGTTGGCGACGCCCATGAGCTCGCCCCACTCCTTGCCGGCGAAGCCGAAGCGGTATTCGACATCGATCGTGCCGTCGGAGTAGTGCGCGCGATCCTCCTCGGGCACATCGAACCGGCGCATGTTGGCGGGGTCGATGCCGAGGTCGACGAACCAGTCCCAGCAGGCCTCGACCCAGTGGTCGAACCACTCCTGCGCGTCGGCGGGCGGCACGAAGTACTCGATCTCCATCTGCTCGAACTCGCGCGTGCGGAAGATGAAGTTGCCCGGCGTGATCTCGTTGCGGAACGCCTTGCCGACCTGGCCGATGCCGAACGGCGGCTTCTTCCGGCTCGCGGTGAGCACGTTCGCGAAGTTCACGAAGATGCCCTGCGCCGTCTCGGGGCGCAGGTAGTACAGGCCGCTCTCGTCGTCGACGACGCCGAGGTAGGTCTTCACGAGACCCGAGAACGCCTTGGGCTCGGTGTACTGGCCCCGGGTGCCGCAGTTCGGGCAGGGCACGTCGGCGAGGCCGTTCTCGGCCTTGCGGCCCTTGCGGGCCTCGAACTCCTCGATGAGGTTGTCGGCACGGAACCGCTTGTGGCAGTGCAGGCACTCGACGAGCGGGTCGGTGAACGTCGCGACGTGACCGGATGCCTCCCACACGCGCTTGGGCAGGATGATCGACGAGTCGAGGCCGACCATGTCGCCGCGGCCACGCACGAACGTCTGCCACCACTGACGGCGGATGTTCTCCTTGAGCTCGGTGCCGAGGGGACCGTAATCCCACGCCGACCGGGATCCGCCGTAGATCTCACCCGCCTGGAACACGAACCCGCGATGACGGGCGAGGGCGATGACTTTGTCGAGGCGAGACTGCTCGGCCACGGTGGCTCCAATGGTCGGGAGGGGGATGCACGAGGGTGCGGATGCCACGGATCGCGGCATCCGTCGATTCTAGTCGGCGTGCGGCACGGGGCCCGTCTCACCGTCCGCCCGCTCGAACGCACGGTCCCACTCCTGCAGCTCCTTGCGCCGGCCCATCAGCCCGTCGAGCGAGACCTGGAAGTGCAGTCCGCGTCGCGCGTTGACCTGCTTGATGTTCTCGATGAGCTCGGTCGAGAACGACGAGAGCGCGGTGCGCACCTCGCGGACGCGCTCGACCGGGTCGTCCCACAGGTCGGGATGGGTCAGGATGTCGAGCAGATAGTCGCGGTCGAGGGCACCGGTCAGCTTGCGAAGGGTCTCGCCGTACTCCACCGCCGCCGTGGCGCGCTGGCCCTCCTCGCCCTTGCGGTCCAGGCGATCGAACAGCTCGGTGGTGTTCTGCGCGATGAGTCCGACCTGCGCGGCGACCTCCCCCGCCTGTGCGACGCCGGCCGCGCCGGCGCGCGCGTACTCGGCGGTCAGCGCCTGCAGGGTCTGCACGTGGGTGCGTACCGGCTCCGGCAGCGGGTGGCGGCCGACCGCCGGCCGGCTGCGTCGGCGGGCGCGGGAACGGGCGATGCCGAAGACGGCGCCGCCGGCGCCGACGAGCACCGCCAGGCCGATGGCGATGCCGAGGAACGGCCCGGCGTCGGTCGAGCCCGCGGGCGCATCCGGCGTCGCCGCGATCACTCCCTGGATCGTCTCGGTGAGCGCGGCGTCGACGTCGCCCGCCTGCCCCTCCGCCTGGTTGGCGATCCGCATCGCCTCGCCCTGCTCGAGCACGCGCGAGCCGGCGGAGAGGTCGTCGCCGACGGCCACGATGATCGTCTGGCACTCGGGATGGGCTGCGGCGAGCTGCGCCACGATCTCCGGACCGGATGCCTCGATCCCGGCGTTGTCGGAGAACACCGCGACGCCGATCGACTCGTCGCCGATCTGCACCTGGAGCTGGTCGTGCAGCGCCGCCGCATCCGGAACCTCGGCGGAGACGTACACCCCGTCCTCGCCGATGCCGTCGACGGCGTCGTCGACGTAGCCCTGCCCGTCCGTCGCCACGATCATGCGGTCACGCCTAGAAGTTGTTGATCACGGAGGCGAACACGAGGTCGATCTTCGCGGCATCCGACGCGTCGAACCACTGTCCGCCCGTCGCCTCGGCGATGCGCTGCAGCGCGGCCGTGTCGGCGCCCTCGCCGTAGGCGATCGGGAAGATCCGCACGGGCGCCTCGTCGCCGCCTTCGCGCGCGGACGCCCCGATGCGGGCGACGAGGGAGTCGAGCGAGATCGACGAGTCGGTGTCCTGGCCGTCAGACAGCAGGACGATCGCGTTGATGCGCCCGGGCTCGGCGCGCGCGATCATCTCGTCGTAGGCAGCGGCGATCGCGTCGTACAGCGGTGTGCCGTCGCGGTGGGCGAACCGCAGATCATCGAGCGAGGCATCTATCGATTCACGGTCGGACGCGAGTGGCTCGACATCGCGCAGCACGACGATGTTCTTGCCCGCCTGCGATTCCACCCCCGTCGTGAACGCCCAGACCCCGACCTCGTCGGACGAGCGGAAGTGGCCCAGCGTGGACTGCGCCCCCTCGATCGCCCCGTCGAGCTTGGACCGGCCGTCGCCGATCGCCTCGTCCATCGAGCCCGAGATGTCGATGACCTCGAGCACCGACGAGGGCTTGCGGATCTGGGTCCACTGATCGATCGCCGCCGACACCACGTCGACGGCGGGCTTCGGGAGCGTCACCGCGGGGCCGGCCGGGTCGACGCCGTACTCGGTGGTGAACAGCTCGCCCAGGGGTGCGGCGGCATCCAGCGGGCGGAAGCCGTAGTCGGGCAGGATCTCCTGCGCCGCGTCGGTCTGCAGGAAGGCGGCGAAGGCGGCGCCCGCGGTGGCCTGCACGTCGGTCACCCAGTCCGCGCCGAGCACGGTGATCGGGTTGTCGGACCACATCGAGCCGCCCGACGGGTACACCGCGACGAGCTTCTCCTTCGGCGGCGTCAGCGTCTCGCCGGGCTGCACCGTGTGCGAGTCGGGGTTGCCCTGGTTGTAGTTGAGGAGCGAGGTCTCTTCGAGCGCCACGGCAGAGACGTAGCCCGAGCCGCCCGCGCCGTTCTGGGTCTCGTCGTAGAGCCTCGTCAGCACCTTGCCGGTGGTGTCGCCGTAGTGGATCACGCACTCCTCGAACACCCGCGAGAACTCGGCCGCGGCGGCGACGTCGGCCGCCGTCAGGTCGGACGTCTTGCCCGACGCCTCGTAGGACTGCATCAGGATCGCCGAGAGCCCGGTGGTCGAGGTGTTCGGGTTGGTCTTCGAGATCTTGAACGAGCCCCACAGCGGCTTTCCGACGCTGGCCCAGCCCTGCGGGTCCTGGCACAGGGCCTCGAAGTCGGCGATGCCGATCTCGGTGTCCGGCCAGCCGAGCGCCTTGGCCATCGTCTCGGGCACTCCGAACACGACCGGCGTGTGCGTGAACGACTCGGGCTCGCCGACGAGCGACGGGGATGCCGCCGCCGCGACCCGATCGGTCCAGACGGTGGACGCGGGCGACCACATGGTGGGCCAGCGGCGCGCGTCGTCGTCGGGCCAGTCGCCGCCCGCCGTGAGGAAGCGGGTCGCATCGCCCGAGGAGACGTTGATGGGCCGCACTGTCGCGCACTCGTCGAGCTGCTCGTGCTGCGGCGACTCCTTGAACGCGTCGGCCAGCGCATCGAGCATGTTGACCTTCTCGGACGACGTGGCGACGACCACGCTCGTGCAGCCGTCGTCGGCGAAGTCGCCGTCGCCGAGCTCGCCGCCGTCCGGGGTCGAGCCGAAGCAGCCGGTGAGCGCCATGGCCACCGCGATCAGCGCCGCCGCGGTCCCCGTCGCGCGGGCGGCACGACGGCCGCTCGCGGTCGGCGTCGACGGAGCGGAAGGGGCGGACGGTCGCGGAAGGCGAGGGACCATGGGTACAGAGTAAGTCCCCGGGCCGACGCGGTGCACGGCGGAGCGCACAGGCGCTAGACCGCGCGCAGCGCCTCGCGCCCGACCTCGGCGATCGAGGTGTGCCCCGACAGCCCCAGCGTGATGTCGAGTTCGGCGAGGACGTTGCGCGTCACCTCGCGCACGCCCGCCTCCCCGGCGAGCCCGAGGCCGTACGCGTACGGCCGCCCGATGGCGACGGCGGTCGCGCCGAGGGCCAGCGCGATGAAGACGTCCGAGCCCTGCCGCACGCCCGAGTCGAAGACGATCGGCGCGCGGGCCGCCACCCGCTCGGCGATGGCCGGCAGCGCGTCGAGCGTCGGCACGGACTGGTCGATCTGCCGACCGCCGTGGTTCGAGATCCAGATGCCGTCCATGCCCGCATCGAGGGCGCGGATCGCGTCGTCGGGGTGCACGACGCCCTTCAGGATGACGGGCAGCGACGTCCACTGCCGCACCTTGGCGAGGTCGTCCCACGTGAGCGCGGGCGTCGAGAACACGTCGAGGAAGGTCTCGACCGCGGCGCGCGGCAGCGGTGAGCGGAGGTTCTCCCGCACGCTCTTCGAGCCCGTCAGTGCGGCGCCCCTACGGGCGATGCCCACGCCGGCGGCGACCGCCCGGGGTGTCAGCCGCACCGGCGGCGCAACCTCGGCCGCGGCATCCGATCCCGCGGTCGACGACACCGCCGCCGCACGCGACCGCTCGCGTACGAGCTGCTGGAAGACCGGGTCGCTCGTGTACTGCGCGATACCCATGGCGCGGGTGAACGGCAGATACGCGAGGTCGAGATCCCGGGTGCGCCAGCCGAGCAGGTGGGTGTCGAGCGTGACCACGATCGCTTCGCAGCCGGATGCCTCGGCCCGCCGCAGCAGCGATGCGTTCAGCTCGTCGGAGGCCGACCAGTAGAGCTGGAACAGCCGCGATCCGCTCGGCGCGCTGTCCCGCACCTCTTCCATGGGCACGGACGCCTGGTTCGAGAGCGTGTACGGGACGCCGAGGGATGCCGCGGCCCGCGCGACGGCGAGGTCGGCGTCGGGGTGCGCCATCTCCATCACGCCGAGCGGGGCGAGCAGGAGCGGCGTCGGGCGGCGCACGCCCAGGAAGTCGATGGACAGGTCGCGCGACGACACATCGCGCAGGGGCCGCGGCCACACCTGCCAGCGTCCGAACGCGGCGCGGTTGGCGGCCAGCGTACGCTCGGCGCCGGCTCCCCCGGCGATGTAGGCGAAGGCCTCGGCGCTGAGCGCCTTGCGTGCGGCCCTCTCGAGCGCCTCGACGTCGACGGGGACGCGGGGGCGGGTGCCGCCGATGCCGGCTCGGTAGATGTCGGACTGGGTCCGGCGCGAGATGCCGCGCGATGCCGCGGGGTCTTCGGGAGCGACGATGCTCATGCGGTCAGCCTACGCAGGCGCGGACTTCAGCCTGCGAAGCCGCACCAGCCGGCGACCCACGTGAGGATGCGGCCCCGCAGCTCGTCGCCGACGAAGAGCTCGAACTCGCCGGGCTCGCCCTCGAGCTCGATCCGGACGTCGAAGATGGTGCCGCGTTTGTCCTCCTGCACGGCGTGGGGGTCGCAGCGGAACGGCACGAGCGGGACCTCCACCACCACGGGCTCCGCCTCCGCCGCTGACACGTCGATGTCGAGGTGGAACACCTCGTCCTCCGCGGGCGCACCGGCGAAGTCCAGCAGATTCGTGCGCTCCAGCCCGACGACGGTGCCCGCGCCGGCGCCGGTGGGAGTGACCGTCAGCTCGAGGGTCGCGGGCTCGCCGGGAGCCGACGGCTGGAAGTCCGTGAAGGCCAGCGTCGCAGCATCCGCCATCCGCTCCTGCAGGCACTCGCGGGAGTGCAGCGGCGCGAGGAAGCCCAGCGTGTCGGGAGCGGGTGCCGTCACCTCGGCTGACTCGGACTCGCCCACGAGCTCGAGCACCGCCTCGGAATCGCCCTTATCCGGCGCCGAGCAGGCCACCGGCGGCAGCTGCACCCGGATGTCGACGGAGCCTCGGGCCGGGATCGTGCTCACCCGGTCGGGCACTACACGCGTCGCCGGGCCGTGGAGCCGCGGGTCCTCGACGCGCACCTCCCCCACTGTGATGGCGGTGTCGGACCCGTTGATCACGCGCAGCTGCGCCTGCCTCGGCGCCACGTCGGCACGCAGCTGCGCGAGCTCGACGGTCACCCCGGCCGGCAGGGTGGGAACGGGCGCCGCGCTGGGCGCGGCAGTCGGCGAGGGCGAGCATCCGACGAGCCCCAGCACGACGGCGATGGCGGCCGCCGCGATCCCGGGCCATGCCCGCGACCGCGCGGGAGCGCGGGAACGGTGACCGAGCGACGTCCGCACGAGACCTACCGCGTGAGCGTCTCGCGCGCGACGGTGAAGTCGTCGAGCGCGACCTTGTCGATCTCGACGCCGAGGCCGTGCCCCGTGG
Source organism: Microbacterium psychrotolerans (assembly GCF_031085295.1). Classification (GTDB taxonomy): domain Bacteria; phylum Actinomycetota; class Actinomycetes; order Actinomycetales; family Microbacteriaceae; genus Microbacterium; species Microbacterium psychrotolerans. Next base: position 511,233 of record NZ_JAVFWO010000004.1, read on the forward strand.
GTACGCGCACGTGGCCCTCCTCGAGCACTGCCGGCTCGGTCACGATGTCCCGGGTGTAGAACCGGCTCGACGCCGACACGTCGCCGGGCAGCGTGAAGCCCGGCAGGGCGGCGAGCGCGGCGTTCGCCGCGCGGCCGATGCCGGTCTCGAGCATGCCGCCGCACCACACCGGCACGCCCGCGGCGAGGCAGCGGTCGTGGATGCGCACCGCTTCCAGGTACCCGCCGACGCGCCCGGCCTTGATGTTGACGACGGATGCCGAGCCCAGCGCGAGCGCATCGGCAGCCGCCTTGTCCGAGACGATGGACTCGTCGAGGCACACCGGGGTGCGCAGCCGCCGGGCGAGTGTCGCGTGATCGACGAGGTCGTCCTCCTGCAACGGCTGCTCGATCAGCAGCAGGTCGAAGCGGTCGAGCTCGGCCAGGGTGTCGGCATCAGCCAGCGTGTAGGCCGAGTTCGCATCGACCTGCAGCGGGATCGTGCCGAAGGCGTCGCGCACCGCGGCTGTGTCGCCGACGTCGCGGCCGGGCTTGATCTTGATCTTGATCCGGACGTAGCCCTCGTCGAGGTAGCCGCGCACGGTGTCGACGAGCGCCGCGGGGTCGCGCTGGATGCCGACGGACACCCCGCTGGGCACGCGGTCGCGCACAGCGCCGACGTACTCGCCGAAGCTGCGCCCCTCGGCTCGCAGCGCGGCGTCGAGCACCGCGAGCTCGAGCCCGGCCTTCGCCATGCGGTGGCCCTTGAAGGGCTCGAGAGCACCCGCGACCTCCTCGGGCGCCACACTGCCCCGATCGAGCAGGGACGGCACGAGGAAGCGGAGCGCGACATCCCACGCCCCCTGCGTGTACTCGCTGGAGTACAGCGGGTCGGCCTGCGTGACGATCTCACCCCAGCCGTCGCCGTCGCCGGTCAGCGCGCGGACCAGGATGACCTCTCGCACGGTCTCGGTGCCGAACGACGTCGTGAACGGTGAGACGAGGGGCAGGTGCAGCACCCGCAGCTCGAATCCTTCGAGGGCGACGGATGCCGCCGGCCGGGCTATGGGCATGCGCTCAGCGTACGCCCGGCGCGTCGGTCGGGCGGGCGTCAGTGCGCGAAGCGCGCGGAGACGTCGCGCCGCACCGGGATGTACGTCGACCGTGCGACGCGGGGCCGTCGGCGGCGGGGCTCCTTGGGTGCGGTGCGGCCTCCGCTGGGCCGCGGCCCGCTGCTCAGGGCGATGATCAGGGTCTCGATGTGCTCACGCATGGCTTCTCCTCGTTCCCAGGAGAAGAGGCCCATCCGACGGTGCTGATACGTCACGCGTACCGCGTCCATGTCGCCACGGTACGAGGGGGTTCCGACGTCGGGAATCGCGAAAGGGTGTCTTTCCGCGCGGGCGAGCGTGCGGCGATCTACCCTTTCGCGATTCCCGAGCGTCAGGCGGGGATCTCGGCGAACGCGCGCACCGGGAACGTGCCGAATCCTTCGACGGCGGGCGGAGCGGCCGTGAAGCGCGCGCCGCGCGGGGGCAGTTCGCCGAGGTTCGCGAGGTGCTCGACGACGTGCACGCCGGCGCCGAGCAGCAGGCTGTGCGCCGGCCGCTCACCCCCCGACTCGGTGTCGTCGATGTTGAGCGAGTCGATGCCCACCAGCACCGCACCGGCGTCGATGAGCCACTGCGCGGCCTCGCCCGTCAAGAAGGGCGCGCCGACGCCGTACTCCGGCCGGCCGAACCAGCGGTCCCATCCGGTGTGCAGCAGCACGGCGGCGCCACGCACGTCGCGATCGGCGAGCGTGGCCGAGCGGATGCCGCGCCGCGAGGCGTCCCACGCATCCTCGAGGTGGAAGACCTCCGCGCGCAGACCCACGAGCGACGACAGGTCGAGTCCCGCCAGGTCGCGACCGTCGGCGTACCGGTGGAACGGGGAGTCGAGGTAGGTGCCGGTGTTGCCGATCATGTGGATGACGTCCATCGCGAACTCGGTACCGGGCGCGTAGCGGGCGCGCGAGTCCTCGCGGGTGAGGTGCGGCGTGATCGTCGGCGCCGGCAGACCCGGATAGGTCACCAGCCCGGCGCGGATCGGGTGGCTGAGGTCGACGACGCGCCGGGCGGAGGTGGCGGCATCCACCGCCTCCACGCCGCGGCTGCCACGATGCGGTTCCTCGACCACGCGCAGTCCGCGGAGCGAGACCTCGTCCACGAGCGCGAGCCCGAGATGCGCGACCAGGAGGCGCGCGATCTGGTCCTCCGTGGCGTCGGCGGTGGGCAGGTCGAGCCGGAACCCCGTGCCGGCGAGGCCGCCGCCGTTGGCGAAGCTGATGTCGAAGTCGAAGTGGGCGCGATACTCGGGCATGCGAGCGAGCCTATGGCCGCGGCATCCGGCGGCCGCCGCCCGGGACCGCCATCGTCCGTCGGATTCCGGCCGAACCGGCAGGTGCTCTAGCGGGGCCGCTCTGGGCATGCAACCCCGTGCCCGCGGCGGCGCGCTCCTCGTAGCGTCGGGCACATGGACACTTTCGACTTCGCACCGCGGCACGCGATCGTGACCGCATCGGACTCGGGCATCGGGCAGGCGACGGCACTGGCACTGGCGGACGCCGGGCTCGACGTCGGCATCACCTGGCACAGCGACGAGGAGGGAGCGGAGCGCACGGCCGCCGGCGTGCGCGAACGCGGTCGTCGAGCCGAGGTGACCAGGTTCGACGCGACCGCCCTCGACGACGTCGCCGGAACCATCGACGGTCTCGTCGAGCGCCTCGGCGGGCTCGACGTGTTCGTCAACAACGCCGGCGGCGGATCGGGCGGCCCATTCCTCGACCTGTCCATCGAGGACTGGCGCCAGATCGTCGCCCTGAACCTCGACGGCGCCTTCGCCGGGCTGCAGGCGGCCGCGCGTCACATGGTGCGCGCCGGCCGCGGAGGGCGTCTCGTGGCGATCACGAGCGTTCACGAGACGCAGCCACGGGTCGGGTCGGCGGCCTACGTCGCCGCCAAGCACGGCCTCGGCGGCCTCATCGAGACGACGGCCCAGGAGCTCGGGGAGCACGCGATCACCGTCAACGCGGTCGCTCCGGGCGAGATCGCGACGCCGCTGACGAACCAGGATCCCGAGGATGCCGAGCACACCCGTCGCCCCGGCATTCCGCTGGGTCGTCCCGGAAAGCCGGAGGAGATCGCAGCGGTGGTGGCGTTCCTCGCCTCGCCGCACGCGAGCTACGTCACGGGGGCGAGCTGGACGGTCGACGGCGGGATGCTGCAGATGGGGCCCCAGGCCGGTTCGCATCTGAAGAACGACGAGTGGCGGGAAGGATGACCATGAACGACCACGACGAGACCGACTCCACCGGCATGACCGACGAGGAGAAGCGGCGCGACCAGCTCACGTCCGCGCCGAACGCCGTCGAGTCCGACGCCGACCCGCGGATCGACGTGACACACCGCGACGGCGTCACGCGGATCGACATCCGCGACGACGCCGACGTGCGTCCCGGCAATCCGACCAAGGACCCCGGCGAGTAGGCCTCAGGCGTCGCTCGCGCGGCGGCGGTCCGGCCGCAGCCGACGTCAGCGGCGCACCAGCAGGTAACCGCGCGCGTCGTCGAAGCCGCCGATCACGAGACCGTCGGCGAGGTGGCCCACGAGCTGGTCGCGCACGTGCGAGCGCCAGACCGCGGCATCGACCGGAGTCTCCCGCCGTATGGTCTCGATGTCGTGCGGGATCTCGACCGACACGATCACTTGCTCGTCGTCGGGCGTGGGCACGGGCGGCGCGGCGAGCGCCCACGACACCATGATGCGGTCGGTCTCGTCGCCGCGGTTGACGCCGTCATCCATGGGCCCGTAGTGGTTCACGAGGTACTCGGTGACCCGCGTGCCGAGCACCCGCAGGTTGAAGTGGGCGTTGCGGGCGACCAACGGGTCGAACGTCCAGGTGATGTGACCGACATCGCGCGCGAGCGCCCACTCGCGCTGGTGCTGCTTGAGCACTCGCCCGAGGCCCTGGGACTGGTGGCCCGGCAGAACGCCGGTGATGTGGCTGTGCATCGAGCGCGCCGCGGGAGCAGCGAAGAAGGCGACGGACGCTCCGACCATCAGATCGCCGTCGTACAGGCCGACCGCGTAGTTGCCGGAGTGCGCGAGGGCACGCAGCAGGTTCGGCGGCATGCCGCCGCGGTCGCCGCCCCACACCTCGGCGAGCACGTCGGAGGCGCGGTGGACCTCCTCGACGGTGTCGAGCGGACGGATGTCGATGCCGGGCGGCGTCGCGGTCTCGGCCATGTGCCCAGTCTGCACCCGCCTCCGCCGCCGCAACTCCTCGGATTCGGCACGGACGGCCGGCCCTTTCGTCGGGTATCGCCGATCGCACCGGGAGCGGCGGAGTTCGTGCCGCTCGATGCGCGGAGCCCCGGCCCCGTAGCGCCGATAGCCTGAAGCGATGGCCACGGGTGATGAGGACGCGAGAAGAAGACTCACCCGGATGCCGCGTCAGGGCGCCATCGTCGCCGTGCTGGCGGTCGCGGGCCTGTGTTCGTCGTTCATGTTCACGCTCATGGTGCCCATCCAGTCGAAGCTGCCGGAGCTGCTGAGCTCCAGCCGCGAGGACACCGCGTGGGTGGTCACCTCGACGCTGCTCGCGGCGGCCGTGATCACCCCGATCTCGGGGCGACTCGGCGACATGTACGGCAAGCGCCGCATCGTGCTCGTGCTCGTCGCGGTGATGGTCGCGGGCTCGGTCGTCGCGGCGTTGTCGCCGGGCATCATCGGGATCATCGTCGGGCGCACGCTGCAGGGCGCCATCGTCGGCGTCGTGCCACTCGGCATCTCGATCATGCGCGACGTGCTGCACGAGGACCGGGTCGATTCCGCGATCGCCTTCATGAGCGCGACGCTCGGCGTCGGCGGCGCGCTCGGCCTGCCGATCAGCGCGCTCATCACCGAGCGGAGCGACTGGCATCTGCTGTTCTGGATGGCGGCGGGTCTCGGCGTCGTCGTCTTCGCGCTCGTGCTCTGGATCGTGCCGGTGAGCGTCCTGCGCACCGCCGGCCGGTTCGACTACGTCGGCGCCGCGGGACTGGCCGTCGGCCTCATCGGCATCCTGCTGGCGATCTCGCGCGGCAACGAATGGGGCTGGGGATCGGGGCCGGTGCTGGTGTGCGGGCTCGGCGGGCTGGTCGTGCTGCTGCTCTGGGGATGGTTCGAGCTGCGCATCGACGAGCCGCTGCTCGACCTGCGGGTCGCCGCCCGGCCTGCGGTGCTGCTGACGAACATCGCATCGGTGGCGATGGGGTTCTCGCTCTTCGCCTCGAACGTCGTCTACCCGCAGATGCTCGAGCTGCCGGTCGCGACCGGCGCCGGGTTCGGTCTGTCGCTGCTGGTCGCGAGCCTGATCGTCATGCCCTCGGGACTCGTCATGATGGTGCTCTCGCCGATCGCGGGTCGCATCGCGTTCCGCACCGGTCCCAAGCTGCTGCTGCTGCTCGGTGCGCTCTCGCTGATCGCCGCCTACGGCTTCACGCTGCTCTTCTCCTCCGAGGTGTGGCACATCCTCGTCGCGAACATCCTCATCGGCGCCGGCATCGGCTTCGGGTACGCGTCGATGCCCATGCTGATCATGCGCTCCGTCCCGCAGAGCGAGACCGGTGCGTCGAACGGGCTCAATGCGCTGTTCCGCTCGCTCGGCACGAGCACGGCGGCGGCCGTCATCGGCGCGGTGCTCGCCACGTACACCGTCGACTTCGAGGGGATCCCGGTCCCGACGACCACCGGTTTCACGCTCTCGCTGATCCTCGGCGGGGCGGCCGCGATCGTCGCCCTGGTGGTGGCGCTGTTCATCCCTCGCCATCGCGCGCCCGAGGAGCGGCATCCGTCCCTCCGCGAGTGACCTACTGACGAGCGCCCACCCCGGCCGCTAGCCTGACGTCAACCGGGGCGACGGGAGCGAGCGATGGACGGGCGTGATCAGGGCCTTCAGGGGGACGAGCAGGATCCGCGCGGGAGGAAGCCGGACCAGGTTCCGGTAGGGCCGCCCGACGGTGCGACCGCCGCCGCCGACGCCACGAGGACCGGCACCATGGCCGCGGCGAGCGGGACGGACGCAGCCGGCACGACTGCTCCCGACGACGGCTCGGACCACGACACCAGGTTCTTCGGTCAGCCGTGGTCGCTCGCTCACATCTTCGGCGTGGAGATGTGGGAGCGGTTCAGCTTCTACGGCATGCAGGGCATCCTGCTCATCTACATGTACTACTCCGTCGCGGACGGCGGGCTCGGCATCCCGGAGGCGACGGCGACCGGCATCGTCGGCGCGTACGGCGGCACCGTCTACCTGTCGACGATCCTCGGCGCGTGGGTCGCCGACCGACTGCTCGGCTCGGAGCGCGTGCTGTTCTTCAGCGCGTGGGTCATCATGGCCGGTCACATCGCGCTCGCGGTGCTTCCGAACGTGTGGGGTCTGGGCGTCGGGCTGGTGCTCGTCGCGATCGGCTCCGGCGGGCTCAAGGCCAACGCCACCGCGGTCGTCGGGACGCTGTACTCCCCCAAGGATCCGCGCCGCGACGCGGGCTTCTCGCTGTTCTACCTCGGCATCAATCTGGGTGCGTTCCTCGGGCCGATCGTCACCGGGTTCCTGCAGAGCAACGTCGGCTTCCACTGGGGCTTCGCCGCCGCCGCGGTCGGCATGGCGATCGGTCTCATCCAGTACTCGTTCGGGCGCAAGCAGCTGCCGGCCTCGTCGCGCGTCGTCGCGAACCCGCTCCCCGCGAACCGCAGGGCCGTGGCGATCGGCATCGGCATCGCCGGCCTGCTCGTCCTGGTCGTGCTCGTGCTCACCGGCGTCATCCGCGCCGACAACCTGGCCGGCGTCGTGATCCTCGTCACGCTGGCGGCGGCGATCGCGTACTTCTGCGTCATCATCGCGTCGCGCCACATCAGCGGCGATGAGCGCTCGCGCGTGATCGGGTTCATCCCGCTGTTCATCGTGAACGTGGGCTTCTGGTCGCTGTACCAGCAGCAGTTCACGGTGCTGACGATCTACTCCGACCAGCGACTCAACCGCTCGATCTTCGGCTGGGAGATGCCGGTGTCGTGGGTGAACTCCATCAACCCGATCTTCGTGATCATCCTCTCGGGGGTGTTCGCGGCGATCTGGACGAAGCTCGGGAACAGGGCCCCGTCGGCGCCGGTGAAGTTCTCGCTCGGCGCGATGATCATGGGCGTCGCCTTCCTGCTGTTCCTCCCGTGGGCGAACGGCGCCCCCAACTCGACGCCGCTGCTGGCCATCGTGCTGATCCTGCTCGTGTTCACGATCGCCGAGTTGTTCATCTCGCCGCCCGGCCTGTCGGTGACGACCAAGCTCGCCCCCGAGCGGTTCCACACGCAGATGGTGGCGCTGTACTTCCTGTCGGTCGCTCTGGGCACTGCGATCGCCGGCTGGCTCGCGCAGTTCTACGACCCCACGAACGAGGTGCCGTACTTCACGATCCTCGGCGTCATCGCGATCCTGCTGGGCCTCGCACTGCTCGCCTCGGTGCGTCCGGTGCTGAAGCTGATGCGCGGAGTGCGCTGAGGTTCGCGGGGAGCAGCGCGGAGGTGTTCTGCCGGCTCGTGAGCCGGTTCCGCGCCGGCGGGTGAGCCGTCAGTCCGAGTGCGAGAAGGGTGAAGAGTCCTCGGATTCACTGCCCTCATCCTCGCCCGCGTGGGGGCGCGAGCGGGTTCGCCGATCGCGATGCAGGACATCAGCGGATGCCCGTTCCCGACCCTCTTGCGGCGGACTACGGTCGCCCCATGAGCAGCTTTCCAGGACTCGAAGGACGCACGGTCGTCGTCACGGGAGCGGGCGGCGGGCAGGGAGCCGCCGAGGCGCGGCTGCTGGCCGCGGCGGGTGCACGCGTCGTCGCGACCGACGTCGTGGACGCTCCGCTCGAGGCGACGCCCGGCGTCGAGTACCGGCGGCTCGACGTCGCGGAGGAGGGTGGCTGGGCCCTCCTCGCCGCCGACCTCGCCGAAGCCCTCGGCGGCGAGCCTCTGCGCGGTCTGGTGAACAACGCCGGAATCACCCACCGCGCACGACTGGGCGCCGTCGAACGGGCCGATTGGGATCGCGTGCTCGCGGTCAACCTCACGGGGCCGATGCTCGGCATCCAGGCCCTCGCCCCGCTCATGGGCCCCGGGTCATCGATCGTCAACATCGGGTCGTCGGCCGCGCTCAACGCGCACTACCCGGTCGCCTACACCGTATCGAAGTGGGGCCTTCGCGGCCTCACCCATGTCGCGGCCACGGAGCTGGGCCCTCGCGGCATCCGGGTCAACGTCGTGCACCCGGGGTTCATCGAGACACCGATGACCGCGAGCGCGCCCGAGAAGATGCGCGACGCGCAGCTCGCTCTGACGCCCCTTGAGCGGGTGGGTCGGGCAGACGAGGTCGCGGAGCTCGTGGCATTCCTGCTCTCGGATGCCGCGTCCTACCTGTCCGGTGCCGAGATCCCGGTCGACGGCGGCACGACCTCGTCGGCCGGCGCGAAGGTCATGGCCGACCGCATCGCGGGCGTCTGACTGTCGCAGCCGCACATCTCCACCGAGTCGGGGCGCGACCGCCCGATCCTGTGCCTCCGCACGGGTCGGCGGCCGTCTCCGTGGACTGTGGTGAACGGCGGGCGCGGGTTCCCACTCGGGACCCGCCGTCAGCGCACGACCTGGTCCTCCCGCGCCCGCGAGAACTGCTCGACCACGCGCCGCGCTCCGCGCACCGCGATCGCAACGCTCATCAGGGTCGGGTTCATCGTGTTGGCCGTCGGGATGAGGGCGTTGCCGCCGACCACGAGGTTGTCGTAGCCCCACACGCGCGACCACGGGTCGGCGACCGATGTGCCGTCGTCCGCAGGGCCCATGCGCATCGTTCCCATGTAGTGCAGGCTCGAGCCGTTGGGCAGCAGCCGCGGCTCGGCCACGAAGGTGCCGAGGGCGGCGCCGGCACGGCGCACCCGCTCGTGGGCCTCGTCGAGCTCGGGCTGCTCGGCATCCGTCAGCGCGTACTCGATCGTCATGTTCGGAAAACCCCGGTAGTCGAGCTCCGCGTCGTCGAAGGTGACGCCGTCCTCGATCCGGGGGTGCTTGCGCACGCCGTAGCCCATGTTCACGTAGCCCCACCGGTTACCCGACGCCGGGTGGGACGGGTCGAGCGCGAACGGCGGGTTCTCGGCGTACATCACCTGCAGGGAGAAGGGGTGGTCCGGCTCCGAGAACGGAATGCGGTTGACCGAGGCGACCGGGTCGGCCGCGTTCTGGGCGCGGCGCGCGAGCTCGCGCTCGAACTCGTCTTGAGAGATCAGCGCGCCCATGCGCTCTTCGTCGAGCGCGACCGTCGTGATGACGACATGATGCTCGGTGAGGTACCGCCCGAGCGCACGGGGACGGATGCCGGACGCCCAGAGCAGCTGTGGCGAGCGGAACGCGTCGGCGGCCACGACGACCACGTCGGCTGCGAAGAAGGAGACCTCTTTCGTGCGCAGGTCTTCGATCGTCACGCCGGTCACCACACCGCCTTCGTGCTCGATCCGCCGCACCAGCGTGAGGTCGCGCAGCGTGAAGCGCACCGACTCGCGACTGCCCTCCTCGATGAGCGGACCGAGGACGGTGTTCGCGCCGGCCCACACCATGGAGCCGTCGGGCTGCGGATCGCCGGCGACCGGCAGGGTGCCCACTCCGTAGCCCGCGGGCAGCTCGGCGCCGAACTCCTCGTCGAGGAGCGATCGGATGGCGGCGCCGATGGGGGAATCCGCGAACGCCGCGCTCTGCGCGTGCAGCAGCCCCTCCGCCGTCGTGATGAGCTCCTCCCACTCGGCGTCCTCGATGAAGCCGACCTGCTCGCTGAAGGCCGGACGAGGGATGGCGCACGTCCAGTGAGCGCCCTGACCTCCGACGTTCGTGGCGGCGGCCGCCGCGGGGAAGGTGGGCGCGTGAGCCGAGCCCGGCCCGCCGAAGTCGAGCAGATGAGTGCCCTGCCGGGCGGTGAACATCCCCTCGACGACGACGCCGGCGGGAATTCCGAGGCTCTCGCGGAATGCGCCCGACTGCGGCCCCTGCGACATCTCGCGGGCGCGCGCCTTCTCATCGGGATCGGCGATGTTGCGCACGCTCTCACCCGGCACGGCAGTGAGCTGCGGTCCTGCCTCGAACATCACGACGCGGGCATCGGGAGTGGACTCGAGGATGACTCGGGCGTAAGCGGAGCCGATCGGTCCGCTGCCGACGATGGCGACGGTGGGGCTGTCAGACATGGGAGTACCTCTTCTGGTCACGCGGTGAGGGGTTCGGAGCGGGGTGCGGCGGCAGGCTCGGACTCGTCAGCGAGCCGCCGGGCAGGAAGGAGCACCGCGGCGACGATGCCGGCGGCGTAGGTGGCGGCGAGCGCCGCGAAGACGGGCGAGAAGACGCCGCCGTAGATCTCGGCGACCTGGGCCTGCACCGACTCGGAGGCCTGGTGGACGAACTGCGGCGTCAGAGTCGCGGCATCGAGGGCCGCCGGCAGCAGGCCCGCGACCCCGAAGCCGATGACGCCGCCGATGATCGCCGTCGCCACCGTCGAGCCGACCTGCCGGACGAGGTTGACGGTGGCCGTCATGCTGCCGATGTCGCGGTGCGGCGCCGCGCTCTGGACGACGGCGATGACGAGGCTCATGAACGCCCCGGTGCCCACTCCGACGACGGCCATGACGATCATCGGCACCCACAGCGGGAGCCCGACCGGCAAGACGGCCATCACGAAGAGCCCGGCGGCGCTGAGCGCGGTGCCGGCGATGCAGTAGACGCGGTAGTGGCCGGTGCGGCCCACCAGCCACCCGGTTGCGAGGTTCGACACCAGCATCCCGAAGACCGTCGCGATGGGAACGAGACCCGACACCGTCGCCGTGGTGCGATACGCCATCTGGAAGTAGGTGGGAAGGTACGCGGTGATGGAGAACAGCCCGATGCCGATGATCGCGGACAGCGCGGTTCCGGCGGCGATCGTCCGATCCGCGAAGAGCCGAAGCGGCACCAGCGGCTCGGTGGCACGCATCTCGATGAGGAAGAAGGCGGCGAAGGCCATGCCTGCCACGACGAACGAGACGACGGATGCCGCAGCACGGGCGGGATCGCCGATCCAGGTGACGGCCAGCACGAGCCCGACCATCGCGATCGCGAACGAGACCGAGCCGGCGATGTCGAACCGCCGCCGCCCGAAACCGGCGAGCTTCGGCACGGCGACGAGCGCCAGGAGGAGGGCGCCGACGCCGAAAGGGATGTTGATCCAGAACACCCAGGGCCAGCCCCAGTGATCGGTGATCAGGCCGCCGACCACGGGACCGATCAGGATGGCGACCGGGAATGCGGCGCCGATGATCGCAAGATATCGGGGACGTTCGCGCGGCGTGGTGACCCTCGCGACGATCGTCTGCGACATGAGCTGCAGCCCGGCCGAGCTCATGCCCTGCACCACGCGCGCGCCGATGAGCTGTGGCATGTCCTGCGCGAAGCCGCACGCGAGCGATGCCACGAGGAAGAGCACGAGCGACACGAGGAACACGCCTCGAGGACCGACCGCGTCGCCGAGCTTGCCGATGATCGGCAGCAGCACGGTGCTCGCCAGCGTGTAGCCGACGACCACCCACCCCATCTGGGCGAGGGCGCCCAGTTCGCCGGCGACGGTGGCCAGGGAGGTCGACACGATCGTGTGATCGAGCGCTCCGAGGGTGGCGACCGTCAGAAGGGCGACGATCAGGAGGCGGAGCCTCCACGGTGACATGCTCATACGCGTGGTGCCCGTACGACCGGGCGATCGACGCGACGGGGTGTGCCCCTGCGCGGCTTCGCTGCAGGGGACGGGCCAACTTTGGCCCCGACGTCACTGTCGATTCTAATCGCTCTTTAGTCTAAAAACAACTAAAGATCGGAGCGCCGTCCGGATGCCCGCGCGCCCTCCTCAAACTCGCACCCCCGTCTCGAGGAGCGCCGCGGCATTGCCTGCGAGGATGCGCTCCGTCAGCACCGCGGGCAGGTCGGCGCCGCGCACCAGTGCGACGGGATCGTCGAGACCCATGTCGAACGGGAAGTCGCTGCCGAGCACGACCTGCGACGCGCCGGCGACCTCCACGAGGTGCCGGATGGCGACCGGATCGTGCACCACGGTGTCGAACCACAGCTTCCGCAGATACGTCGACGGCGCGTGCCGGCAGCGCTGCGCCTCCGGCCGCACGTGCCAGGCGCGATCCGAGCGCCCGATGGCGAACGGCAGGTAGCCGCCGCCGTGCGCCGCCACGATCTTCAGGCCCGGGTGCCGATCGAGCACGCCCGAGAAGATGAGGTGCGAGAGGGCGACGGCGTTCTCGGTGGGCTGCCCCACGGTGTTCGAGAGGTAGAACCGATCCAGCCGCTCGTCGAGGCTGCAGCCGAACGGATGCAGGAACACCACGGCCCCCAGCTCCGCCGCCCGGGCCCAGAACGGCTCGAGTCGTGCGTCCGAGAGCTCGACATCGCCCGCGAACGACGAGATCTCCACGCCCGCGAGGCCGCGGCCGAGGATCGCGTCGTCGAGGCACTCCACAATGCGCTCCGGATGCTGCAGCGGCACCACACCGAGCCCGGTGAGACGGTCGGGCGCCAGCGCCGCGTGCGCCGCGATGAGCCGGTTCGTCTCCAGCGCGACCCACACCGCGAGGCCCTCGGGCGCCCACGGGTAGAAGTGGTTCGGCGAGACGCTGACCCACTGGCGGTCGACACCCTGCGCATCCATCGCGGCGAGCCGCGCGCCGACGTCGGTGAGCTTCGGAATGCGCGCGCCGACCATGGCGCCGGAGACCTGCAGGCTCTCGACCCCGTTGCGGCGACGCTCCAGGTCGGCGGCCTCGGCGACGAGGTCGGGCACGCGCCGCTCGACCTCGGCATGCAGCGCCGGCAACAGCAGGTGGGCGTGGACGTCGGTGATCATGCCGGCTGCGCCATCTGCTGCGCGATGCCGAAGATCAGCCCACCGGCGTCGGCATCCCTGTTGCCGTCGATCTGCCACTGGCCCAGTTGCACGGATGCCTCGACCACCGCCTTCGCGCGCGGCAGACGCCGGGCGTGGAAGTCGTCCCACAGCCCCCGGTCGAGCACTTCTCGGTCGGTGAGCAGCTCGGTGAGGACGAGGGCGTCCTCCAGCCCCTGTGCGGCCCCCTGCGCGATCGTGGGCGGGCAGCTGTGCGCGGCATCCCCGATCACCACCACACGTCCTCGGTTCCAGGGCGCCTGGACCAGGTGCTTGGTGAACCACGTGTAGTTCGCGTGTGCGCCGCTCTCGAGGTCGGTGCGGATCGCGTTCCACGGGCCGTCGTAGGCACGCGACTCCTCCAGCATGATGCGGGTGGCCTCCTCATCGGAGACGCCGAAGCGATCCTGCGCCTTCTCGACGAGGAACGCGTACATCGTGTCCTCACCCGTCGGGGTGTAGCCGGCGATGTAGACCGGGCCGCCGTAGTAGAGCTCGCTGCGTTCCACCTCGGAGGGGCGCGATACGAACGTGCGCCAGATGCCCATGCCGGTCGGTTGCGGAGTGACGTCGATGCCGATCAGGCCCCGCACGGCGGAGTTCAGTCCGTCGGCGCCGATGAGCAGGTCGTACGTGCCGGCCGATGCGCCGTCGACGAAGACCTCGACCGCGTCGTCGGTCTGCTCGAGCCCGGTGACCTTGGCGCCGAACCGGACGTTCGCGCCGGCCTTCTGCGCGTGCTCGAGCAGGATGCGCGCCAGTGCAGGACGCGGCATCCCCATCGCGGCCGGGTAGTCGGGTCCGCCGGTCTTGACGTCGGGCAGCGCGGCGACCACGGGGGCACCCGGACCGGGGGCGCGCAGGTTGAGTCCCTCGAAGGGGTAGCCGGCGGCGCGGATGTCTTCCCAGGCGCCGAGCGCGTCGAAAACGCGCAGGGCGTTGCCCTGCAGCGAGATGCCCGAACCCAGTGCGCTGAGCTCGGGCTTCGCCTCGAAGACGTCGACCTCGACGCCGGCCTTGGCGAGCTGGATGGCGGCGGCGAGCCCCGAGACGCCGCTTCCGGCGATCGCGACGTTGCTGACTGCGGTCATGTCAGAACCTCTCTGTTCTGTGTCGTGTGGAGTGCTTCAGAGGATGGCGACGGGGTTGATCGGCGAGCCGACCGCGCCGGTGATCGGCAGCGGTGCCGCCGAGAGGAGGAACTCGTAGGTGCCCGACTCAGCGCACACCGCGCCGAGCTCCTCGAGGTCCCACAGCTCCCCGATGGTGAGGCCCATGTTCGGGATCACCACCTGGTGCAGCGGCTGGAAGGCCGCGACGTCGAACTCGTTGGGCCGCACTTCGAAGCCCCACGTGTCGGTGGCGATGGCGGCGATCTCGCTGCGGTGCAGCCAGCCCGCGCTCGTGAGCGAGAGTCCGGGAGCCGGCCCGCCCGCGTAGTCCCCCCAGCCGTCACGGCGCGTACGCGCGAGCTGGCCCGTGCGCACGACGACGATGTCGCCGCGACCGACGAGGCTCGATACCCCCTGCGCCTCGATCGTCGCATCGAGGTCGGCTGCAGTGATGGCGTATCCGTCCTCGAGTTCGCCGGTGTCTGGGCGCAGGTGGCGGCCGACGTCGAGGAGGACGCCGCGCGAGACGATGACGGATGCCGCATGCTCGATGCCCGTCACCAGGTCGCCGTCGCTCGTCACGACGTCGCCCGCCCGTCGGCCGTTCCACGCGTGGCCGTGGTCGAAGATGTGGCCGAGCCCATCCCACTGCGTCGAGCACTGCAGCGGCATCGAGATGTGGTCGTCGGCCCCGCCGATGCCGTGGGGAAACCCCTGCGCGCCGCGCTCGGCATCCGTACCCGTGTCCATCATGAGGTGCACGGGGTTGGTTCGACGCCGCCAGCCCTTCTGCGGGCCGTTCATGTCGAAGGACTGCGACAGCGAGACAACGCGTCCGGTCTTCACCAGACCGGCTGCGGCGACGCGCACCGCCGCATCGATGAAGTTGAGGGTGCCCAGGCGATCCTCCCCGCCCCATCGCCCCCAGTTGCGGAACGCCTCGGCGCGCGCGGCGATCTCCGCCTCGGGATTCGCCCGGTCGAGGTCGGCGGGGTTCTCGGACGGCGCGTTCACACCTCCGGCCCCTCCGCGACGCACCGGACGACCTGCGTGCCGAGGCCGGAGATCGAACCGGTCATGACGTCGCCGTCGCGCAGGAACCGCTTCCAGTGCTGGCCGTTGCCGGGAGGGCTCCCGGTGAGGAGCAGGTCACCGGGGAGCAGCGCGGTCGTCTGCGAGGCGGCCGAGACGAGCGCGGGGATGTCGAAGAGCAGGTCGCTCGTCGATCCGTTCTGCATCGTGTCGCCGTTGAGGTCGAGCCGGACGGCGAGGTCGTCACCCGACACGAAGGGAGCGGGCACGAGGAACGGACCGGTGGGCAGGAAGCCCGGCGCGTTCTTGGCGCGGTACCAGTCGGTCCCGATCTCCTTCATGTCCTTGCGGAAGACGAGGTCGCGCGTCGTGATGTCGTTCACGATCGTGTAGCCCCCGATGTGGCCGACCGCGTCCTCCCGCGACACGCGGAACGCCTCCTTGCCGATCACGACGGCCAGCTCCAGCTCCCAGTCGTGCACCTCGCTGTACGACGGCAGCACGAGGGGCACATCGTCACCGACGACGACGGTGGGCAGCCCCAGGAAGAAGTAGGGCTCGCCATGTGCCCGGCGGTCGTCCATCATCTTCGCCGCGAACTCCCGCGCCTCCTCGGGCGAGCGGGAAGCGTCCTGCGTGAGTCCGGCCACGACGAGCTCGATCACGTGCTCGCGGTAGTTCGCCCCCGCCTGCAGCACCTGACGCGGTTCGACCGGAGCAGTCAGCACGACATCGGCGAGCGGCATCCACTCGCCATCCGTCTCGGCGAGCGCCGTCAGGCGATCCCAGTCGGCCGCGGCGAGGAAGGCGTTCAGTCCTGGCGCGCCGAGATCGTCGTCCGACACCGCGCGGATGCGGTCGCCGGCGACGAGCCCGAGACGGACGGAATCCCCGTCGCGGTAGCGGGCGAAGGCGAAGGGTGCGGTCAGTCCGTCTGACGTCGTCGTCATGTGTTCTCCAAGTCCGTGGTTCGCAACGTGGTGCGAGGGCGGGGACGCCGGTCGGGCATCCCCACCCTCGAGCCTGTCAGCCCTGGCCGTGCTTGGCGTAGGGGTTGAAGAGCGCTTCCTTGATCTCGTCCGGCACGCCCTCCTCGGTCGCCGACGGACCATCGGCGGGCGGGAAGGACTCCGTCATGGACATCGGCATGGCGCTGTTGCGGTAGAAGTTGTTCGAGCCCTGAGACGGCGTCCAGGTGTTGGCTTCCCAGTCCGGCACATAGTTGCGATACCCGCCCGTGTTGAGCTCGATGCGCAGCGACGACGGCTCGCGGTAGTAGAGGAAGTTCTGCTCGCCGATGCCGTGGATCGACGGGCCGTACTCGATCGGGTAGCCGTTCTCGCCGAGGACGTCAGCCGCGATGAGCAGCTCCTCGCGGGTGTCGACCCAGAACGCGTAGTGGTTGACGCGTCCGGCGCGGGTCGAGCCGTCGAGGACGACTCCGAGGTCGTGAGACTTCTCGTTGGTCGTGAGCACCGAGAACACCGAGATGGGCGCCTCGTCGAGGACGGTGCGGGCCATGAAGCGGAAGCCGAGCACGTCGACGTACCACTTCACGAACGCGTCGACGTCGCTCGTGGCGATGGTGACGTGGTCGAGCTGACGCGGGGCGCCGGCGACCTTGCTGCGACGCGAGGGCCGGTCGGGGTAGATCGACGCGGCGTCGCCCTCGGTGTCGTGGTGGCGCGTGACGTCCCAGTGCAGGGTAAGCGTGTGACCCCACGGGCCGGTGAAGCGGTACGCGCGACCGATCTTGTGGACATCGACCCACTCGCCCTGGATGCCGGCGGCCTCCACGCGCTTGGCGGCCTCCTCGAGCGCCTCGGGGCTCGAGGTGCGCCACGCGGCGGTGTCGAGGCTCGGCTCGTCGCCCGGAAGCACGACGACGGAGTAGGCGTAGTAGTCGCCCCAGCAGCGCAGGTACACGGCGCCGTCGACGCGGTCGACGACGGTGAGTCCGACCTGGTTGACGTAGAAGTCGACGGATGCCTCGACATCCGGCGATGTGATGGCCACATACGACAGATGCGACAGAAGCTTGATCATCTTCGATCCCTTTCGGTGAGTCGTCGGGGTGATCCCCACAACCACTTTCGCCGGAGTCGGGCATATCAGGGAATCCCATATCGACGATTACCCGGATCACCCACATTTATGAACGCGAGCGGCCGAGAATCTGCCCGGCGAGGACCGCGTCGTGTCGCAGCTCGGCGAGATCGTCGACGTCGCGTCCGAGGCGGACCGCCTCGATGGCACGGCGCAGCGCCACCCGCTCGGGACGTTCGAACCGGCGCGGAAGCGTCCGCCGACCCGAGGCGTCCGTCGTCGCCATCACCAGGTCTCCCCCGTCGTCGTCGACCTCGACGACCGTCTCGGCGAGAGCCGTGATGCGCAGGCGTCCGAGACCCGGGGCTCCCGGCTGGGTTGCGACGACGGCCGACACCACCGCCTGCGCGTCGGTTTCGAGGAGCGCGAGACCGCTTCCGTCCGCGAAGGTTCCGACGCGAAGGCGCAAGGGCCGGCCTGCGAGCACGCGAGCCCATCCGATCGCGTCGCGGAGGGCCTGCGAGAGCGCGTCGGAGGCGGCGTGACACTCGATCGTGCATGCACTCAGGCGGCGCGGTGCGGGCAGCGCATCCGCGGCGGCGGCGACGGCGTCGTGGCGCAGCTGGGGTCGTTCCAGGATGATCGGCACGGCGCCCGTGCGCGCCTCCAGCACGCCGAGGGCTTCCGCGGGCGCGCCACCGGGACGGGCCACCACGACGGCTGCGGCGCCGTCCCTGGAGGCGGCTTCGGCGTGGCGCCACCAGGCGCCCGTCCCGTCGACGACGACCACGGCACCTGCGCGGCCGGCCGCGGCGGCGACGCGTTCGGGAAGCTCGGCCATCGCCACTCGATACTCATCGAGGTCGGTGCGGACCAGGGTCGCGGTCATGCCGCCGCTCCGACGAGGGCGGCGGCGGCGTCCGCGATCCGCAGGGAGTACCGGACGTCGTCGAGGAGCTCGTCGTACTCGACGGGGAATCCGCTGTCGAGCAGCTCGGCGAGCGCTCGCCACTCCGCCGTGTAGCCGTCGCCGGCGTCGTGCGCGAAAGTCGTCTCGCGGTCGTCCGCAGCGCGAAGGCGCACGCGAGCGCTTCCGGCATGCACGAAAGCGGGCGGGAAGCCGACATCCAGTCGGTCCCGCGTCGTGGCGATCGCCAGGCGCCAGAGCGCGTCGGCTCCGCCGCTCTGCATGACGGCCGTGAGCTGGACCGGGATGCCGCTCGCGACGAAACCCACGGCGTAGCCGAGGGGCGCCAGCGCGCGGGCGAAGACGACGCGCTCGAAGTTCGGCGCGATGTCCCGGACGAGCGGGAGGTCGTGGATGGCGAGACCGGTGAGGAGCCGGTGCACGACCTCCGCCGCGACCTCGGGGCGGGTCAGGTCGGGAAGCGCAGGGTGCCGACTCGCCGTCGGAAGCTCCGACACCACATCGTGGTAGCGCGTGTTCGGCGGCAATGAGAGCGTGACCGACACCGACACCACAGGGCCGCCCGACGCGGTCAGGTGGTGCTTGGCCCTGCCCCACGCCGGATCGAAGTAGTGGTTGGTCCCCACGATCAGCGGAATCCCCGTGCGGCGGCACGCCTCGACGGCCTGCGTGGCCTCGCCGACCGTGGTGCCGAGTGGCTTCTCGCAGAAGATCGCCTGCTTGCCGGCGGCGACCGCCGCGACGACCTGCCTCGAGTGCTCCGCCGGAGGGCTGCAGACGGCGACGACGTCCACCGCCGGGTCTGACAGGAGATCCTCGGTCCCCGACGAGAAGCGCGCGGCGGTGCGCGCCGCGAGAGCCTCCGCACGCCCGCTTCCCGCGTCGGAGATGTGGACCACTCGGAACGACTCGCCGAGTTGCGCGAGGGTGGGCAGGTGCAGAGCCGAGACGCCCGGTCCCGCCCCGATGATGCCGACGCCGTAGGTCATGCCGCCTCCGTACTTTCGCTCGAAGCGTACCTAAGTTCGATGTGCTTTGACTATAGACCGCCACATTTGGGATGATTCCGTGGGCGGTTATGCAAGAATCGACCATGGCCAGAGAGTCCACGTTGCGCTTCGGGGCGCAGACCGACGAGATGACGAGCCTCTTGAGGATCGTGAACATGGTGCGCACGGGGGACGCGTCGACCCGGCCCGAGATCGGACGCGTGACCGGACTGGGTCGCGGTGTCGTCACGCAGCGGGTGGACCAGGCGATCGAGATGGGCTACCTCGCGGACGGCGAGTTCGGGCCTTCGTCGGGGGGTCGCGCCCCGCGCACCCTCCGATTCCGCGGCGACGCGGGTCGCATCGTCGTGTGCGCCCTGGGAGCCCTCCACATCCACGTCGGGGTCGCCATGCTCGACGGTGACGTTATCGATCAGGCGCACTCGCGGTGGGACATCGCGCGCGGCCCCGCAGAGACGCTGGACAAGGCGCTCAGCATGATCGACGAGGTGCTCGAACGCACTCCGGACGTGCCGGTGTGGGGCATCGGTGTCGGCGTGCCCGGCCCGGTGGACTTCGACAGCGGCCGCCCCGTCGCACCGCCCATCATGCCCGGCTGGAACGGGTTCGACGTGCGCCGCCGGTTCGAGCAGCGTTACGACGCCCCCGTGTGGGTCGACAACGACGTCAACCTCCTCACGTTCGGCGAGCGCGCGCGGCGCGACGACTACCGCCTCGACCTCATCTACTGCAAGATCGGGTCCGGCATCGGAGCGGGCCTGCTCTCGCACGGACGCATCCACCGTGGCGTGAACGGCGCCGCAGGCGACATCGGGCACGTCCGCGTACGGGACTCCGATGCCCTCTGCCGCTGCGGCAAGGTCGGGTGCTTGGAGGCGGTCGCCGGCGGGTGGGCTCTGATCCGCGATGCCCTCGCGGAGATCGAGGCCGGGGCGACGGGAGCACTGGCCACGGCCGTCGCCGACGGCGAGGAGCTGACGCCCGAGCGCATCTCGATCGCGGCGGAGGAGGGGGACGCGCTCGCCATCCGGCTCGTCCAGCGGTCGGCGCGCGTCGTCGGCGAGTCGATCGCCGCGCTGGTCAACATGTTCAATCCCTCGGTGATCGTGATCGGCGGCGCCGTCGCGGGGGCCGGCGAGCTGCTGCTCGCCGAGGTGCGCCAGCGCGTGTACGAGCTCTCACTCCCGCTCGCCACGCGGGATCTGACGATCGCCCAGTCCGTCAATGACGTGCGGGAACCTTTGCGGGGTGGCGTGGAGATGGTGCGCGAGCAGCTGTTCGATGTGACCTTCCCGCGCTGGTTCGGCGACGGGCGCCCCACCATCGGCGCGATCCGCGGCAGCCTCGAGACGGCGGCGTGAGTCGCCCGGGCTTCGAGGACTTCTTACTAAAACAGACAAAAGCGTGTAGCTTCCTGTCTGAAGCCCGTCGGACGGGCTCGGACACGAGGGAGTGAACCCGATGACGCTACCGCTGCTGCTCGACGACGCACTCTCCGCCACCGTCGGCGGCTTCTCGTTGCGCGTGAGCCTGCCATGGATCCGCTCGATGCCGCTGGCGAGTGTAACGAGGGTGATGGTGGCGATCGACAAGGAGCCGGTCGCGGTGTCGGCAGCGCTCGACGGCCGCGCGGTGACATCCGCCGAACTCGCGACCACGCCCGGATGGTGGTTCATACAGGACAGGCTCGAACTGCGCGGTGAGAGGACCCTGGCTCCCGGCACCCATGACGTCTCGCTCTCGTTCACCCTCCTCGTGCCGTACCTGCAGGCCGGACCGACGGGACCGCTGACGCTGCCGTTCCACGCGGAGCGTCCCCTTGTTCTCGGTGCACCGGCATCGGGCGCCACAGCTGCAGAGGGCCGCGCGTCAGCGGGGGAATCGGATGCCGTCGCCGGCGTCCGACCGCGCTCGGAGGAGTTCGCATCGGCGACGGTGGACGATGCCTGGACGGTCTCGGCGAGTGCGTTCAACTGGACGCCCAAAGTCATCCGCGCCCAGCGGCCCGCTGAGGATATCGCGGTCGGCATCGTCGCAGAGGGGATCGCGGAGACGATCGAGATCGAGGCCGGGCAGGTGTGGCGGTCGTTCCCCAACCCCTCCGATGCCGAGGTCGACCGCCTGGGCGAACGCCTCGCCGCAGCGCGCGGAGCCGTCACGATCGTGGGCGCGAGCCTCGACGACTGGGCGCTGCCCTCCCGCCGCCGCACGCAGGAAGAGCGCCTCGCGTTCCTGGTACCGCAGCTGCGAGCGGCCGCACGGCTCGGTGCACGAGGCGTGCGCGTGCCGTTCGGACAGGCAGGGCCCGAGCTGCTGCGCCTGGTCCAGCCGGTCCTCGAAGCGCTCGACGTGGTGCTCTACGAGGAGATCCAAGGTCAGCAGACGCTCGGCGTACCGGCCGTCTCGACGAACCTCGAGCTGATTCAGCAGCTCGACGATCCGCGTATCCGCACGCTCATCGACATCAGCATGCTCATGCCGTCGCTGCCGGTGAGCTATCTCGAGGAGCTCCGCCGGGGCGGGGTCGGTGAGGATCTGCTCGTGCGTCTGGAACACGACTGGCGCGCCCCCGAGACCCACCAGGCGGTCGTCGCCTCACTGCGCGGAGGTCAGGTGCCGCCCGCCGTGCACACGCTCTTCATGAACCTGCTGGTGCGGTTCGGCCGGTCCGAGGTGGGCGACCTCGAGCCGCTCCTTCCCCTCACCGGCGGTGTGCACCTGAAGTTCTGGGATCTCGAAGACACCGACGGTCGCGTGTCGCGGCCGATCAGCGACATCGGGGCCGCGCTGCGACGTACCGGCTTCACGGGCACGCTGACCAGCGAGTGGGGAGGCCACGAGTGGCTCGACGACGATCCGGCCGCGACGACCCGTGCGCACCTCGCCCTCGCCCGACGAGCGCTCTCCACGGTGAGCGCGCCGCGCTGACCGGGCCGCGCCCTCGAATGAAGTCAGGCCGGACCGCGTTCGGCCCTGCCTTCGTCACGCGCCCCGACTCAGCCCTGGTGGTTGTAGTACGGCCAGGGCAGGAAGCGACGCTCGCCCCTGCGGTCCGGTCCGTTCAGCGTGACCTCGCCCGTCGCCGCCCATTCGACGCCGCGGGGGAACATGCGGATGAACTCGATGCGCCGGAACGTGTCGATGTCGTGGCCGATCGTGATCGTGAATGAGCGACCCTCGCCGTACTCGTTGATCCATGCGATCGGCTGATCGGTGTTCATGCCGGGGAGTGCCGCGATGCCCTCGGGCGGGATCGCCACCGGATAGTGGGACATCGGCCACATCGGCGCCCTCTCGTACGACTCGAGGTCGTCGAACGTCGTGAGCAGCACCTGAGCGCCCTCGTGGATCGCCACACCGGTGAGGATGTCGTCGCCGGTCACGGTCCAGCGGGCGCTGATGCCTTCGGTGATCGGGTGGCGTGGTTCGACGGTGTCGAGCTGCGCCTCGCCCCATGGCCGTGGCCGCAGCCCGCCCGCGACGGTCAGCTTCGACCCGCGCATGACGTTGTACTCCTCGGGGTAGCCCCAGTCGTCCTCTTGCGCAGCGGAGCCGTGGAACCACACGATCCCCTTGCCGCCGTCATGCACGAACGCCAGCAGCGCAGCATCCGTCTCCGCACCGAAGCCGACGGCCTTCTCGTGGTAGCCGTCCCGACCCTCGAACACGACGATCACCACGTCGTACTTGTCGATGATCTCGGCGCCCAGCCCGCGCGGGTCCTCCGTGACGCGGACGCGGAACCGGCCGGTGTCTTCGAGCAGGGCGATGAGCCACTGGTTGTGCTGACGGAAGCTGCGGAACTCGTTGTCGTGCTCGCGGGTCATGTGGCCCGAGAGGATGAGCACATCGAGGACATCGGCCATGCGGAATCTCCATCTGCGTGAGACGTGCGCGGGCACGCCGAACGACGACCTCGGGATCGCGAGGTCGGGCTGGGTTGGTGGCGCTACTCGGCCTTGGTCGAGAACGCGGCGTCGAATGCCGCGGCGGGAGGCGTGATGGCGTTGAGCTTGCGGACGAACTCGATCGCCTCGGGGGCGCCGTCGAGCCGGTCCATGCCGGCGTCCTCCCACTCGACGCTCGTCGGGCCGTCATAGCCGATGGCGTTGAGGGCACGGAACAGCGGCTCCCACGGCACCTGGCCGTGTGCGGTCGACACGAAGGTCCACCCGCGGCGCGGGTTCGCCCACGGCAGGTGGGAGCCCAGCACGCCGTTGCGGCCGTCGAGGTTGGTGATCGACTCCTTCACGTGCACGTGGAAGATGTGCTCGGCGAAATCGAGCACGAACGCGACCGGGTCCAGCTGCTGCCACATGAAGTGCGACGGATCGAAGTTGATCCCGAAGCTCTTGCGATGGCCGATGGCGTCGAGCGTGGCCTTCGCGGTCCAGTAGTCGTAGGCGATCTCGGACGGGTGCACCTCGAGCGCGAAGCGCACCCCGACCTCTTCGAAGACGTCGAGGATCGGGTGGAACCGGTCGGCGAAGTCCTGGTAGCCGGCCGCGATCCATTCGTCTGAAGCCGGCGGGAACATCGCGACCGCCTTCCAGATCGACGATCCGGTGAAGCCGGTGACCGTCTTGACGCCGAGCTTCGCGGCGAACCGTGCGGTCATCTTCAGCTCCTCGGCGGCCCGCTGCCGCACGCCTTCCGGCTCGCCGTCGCCCCACACGCGATCGGTGAGGATGTCGCGATGCCGCTCGTCGATCGGATCGTCGCACACGGCCTGCCCCGCGAGATGGTTCGAGATCGTCCAGACCTTCAGCCCGTTGCGCTCGAGGATGTCGCGCCGCGACTGCACGTAGTCCGCATCATCCCAGCGCGACACGTCGATGTGGTCGCCCCAGCAGGCGATCTCGAGACCGTCGTAGCCCCACTCGCCCGCCAGCCGTGCCACCTCCTCGAACGGCAGGTCGGCCCACTGACCGGTGAAGAGGGTGATCGGACGAGGCATCGCGGCTCCTTTGCTTTGTTGTTGAGTCAAACTATCTGCTCAGGCGGTCGAATTCACCGTGTCGGAGACGAAACCTCGGCACCCACCCGCACCCACGCGGAGTCGTTGGCCGAGCTCTCCTCGACGGCTGCGAGCACGCGCTGCACCGACAGACCCTCGTCGAACGACGGGTGAGGATCGGTGCCCTCGACGATCGCCGTCACGAGGTCGACGGCCTGATGGCTGAAGCCGTGCTCGTAACCGAGCGTGTGACCAGCCGGCCACCACGCCGAGACATACGGATGCTGCGCCTCCGTCACCAGGATGCGCGTGAAGCCCTGGGTGGCCTCCGGGGCCGTGCGGTCGTAGAACCACAGCGTGTTGAGATCCTCGAGGTCGAAGCGCAGCGCGCCCTTGTCGCCGGAGACCTCGATCGACAGATCGTTCTTGCGGCCGGTGGCGAAGCGCGTCGCCTCGAACGACGCGAGAGCTCCCGTCGACAGTCGCCCGGTGAAGATCGCGAGGTCGTCCACCGTGACCTCGCCATACCCCTCCGCGACCGTCCCGGACAGCCCGGTCCCCGATCCCTGCAGCGGGCGCTCCTTGACGATCGTGTCGACCACGCCCGACACGGCGTCGACTGAGAGTCCCGTCACGAACTGGGTCATGTCGATGATGTGCGCGCCGATGTCGCCGAGGGCACCGGATCCCGCGTGCTCCTTCTGCAGCCGCCACCCGAGCGGCATGTCCGGGTCGACGAGCCAGTCCTGGCGATACGCCGCGCGCACCTGCGCGATCCTGCCCACCGCGCCCTGCGCGACGAGGTCGCGGAGGAAGGTGACAGCGGGGACGCGACGGTACGTGAAGCCGACCATGGAACGGATGCCGCGCTCCGCGGCGCGTGCGGCGGCATCCGCCATCGCCTGCGCCTCTTCGACCGTGTTGGCGAGGGGCTTCTCGCACAGCACGTGCTTGCCCGCTTCGAGCGCCGCGATGGCGATCTCGGCGTGGGAGTCGCCCGGCGTGACGATGTCGACGAGGTCGATGTCGTCACGCGCGATGACCTCGCGCCAGTCGGTCGCCGACTCCTGCCAGCCCCACCGGGCTGCGGCATCCGCCACCGCCTCGGCATTGCGTCCGACGACCACGGCCATCTCGACACCGGCGGGAAGATCGAACATGCGCGGCGCCTGGCGCCACCCGACCGAGTGCGCGGCCCCCATGAAGCCGTATCCGATCATCGCGACCCGCAGCCGGCGCCCGGTCACGCGAGCACGACCTCTCGCTCGACCGGGACGCGGTTGGTCACGTACCGGCCGGGGCCGCCGTCGACGCCCGGCATGATCTGCATGTAGAGCAGGCGCATCGTGAGGACGACCTCGACGGTGAGCTTCTCGCCGGCCTGCGGCGCATGATCGAGCGGGATGACGACCTCAGGCTTGTCGGCGACGAACCAGAGCGTGTCCCACTGCTCGGGCAGCTCCTCGATGCGGTAGCTCCGGCCGTTCAGCTCGAAGCGGAGATCGTCCTTCGGCACCGGCACGCCGTTGACGGATGCCGCGACATCGTCGACTGCCGAGAGCCAGAGGCTCCGGTACCAGGGCAGCTGCACCGAAACGGCGATGCCGTCTTCGCGGCGGTGGACGTCCTGCTCGGAGAAGAGGGAGTTGTGGGTGGCCATGATGAGGGTCCTCGTTCGGTGCGGGTCGGGGGAAGGTGTCGGTGAACGTCTCGTGCGGTACCGGGGTGCCGGCTCGAGCGGGTCCTCGACGGTGCTCAGGCCGGCTGGCGCTCGGCGACGGTCTCTTCGACGGCGCGCCGCATGAGCGCGTGCTGCTTCTTGACCAGGTCGATGGGGTCGGACTCGCCCAGGTCGGAGAACGCATGGCCCTCCCACTCGCTGGAGAGGTAGCCCTGGTAGCCGCCCTGGACGAACTGGCGCACGATCCGAGGGATGTCCATCGCCGGCTCCTCGCCGTCGGGGCCGATGTCGTAGAACTTCGCGTGCACGTGGAAGATCTGCGGCATGATGTCGAGCCACTCCTCCGGCGGCACCAGCCCGTGCATGTTGAACGCGAGCCGGGTGAAGGGGCCGAACCGCAGCGGATCGACGCCCTCGGCCGTCAGGTAGTCCTCGAACTTCTGGTTGCGCACGTGCATGGGCGTGGGCTC
The DNA here is from genome assembly GCF_031085295.1 of Microbacterium psychrotolerans. Classification (GTDB taxonomy): domain Bacteria; phylum Actinomycetota; class Actinomycetes; order Actinomycetales; family Microbacteriaceae; genus Microbacterium; species Microbacterium psychrotolerans. The sequence continues at coordinate 537,455 of NZ_JAVFWO010000004.1, forward strand.
GTGCCAGATCTCGTCCATCACGGGGAAGTGCTTCTCGTCCATGCCCATCTGGCGGAGCGTCCGCAACAGCGTCGGAGAGAGGCTGTGCATCGTCGAGGAGAAGTCCGCGGTGAACCCGAGCCGGTCGGACTGCAGTTCGTCGTACATCTCGCGCATCTGCAGCACCTGCGGATCGTTCGGCCCCGATGGCGCGTGGATCTCGTAGCCGAGCTTCTGGTCGTACTTCTCGGCCAGCGGCAGCAGGCTGCGCAGCAGCTCCTTGCCGTGGGAGCGGATGACGACCTTCGTGAAGCCGAGGGTGTGCGCGGTCTTGAGCTGGCGGGCGAGGAAGTCGTGCTCCTCGTCGGGCGTCATGTCGCGATCCTTGCGGCGTCCCATGTCGAGGTTGGTGCCGATCGCGCTGGGCTCCAGTCCGTAGCGGTCCATGCTGTCGCGCCAGATGCGGACGAAATCGTCGTCCACATCGGGGTATGTGCGCAGCATCTGCGCGATGTTGAACTCGATACCCGGGCCGAGCCCGTGGTCGGCCGCCGCCTTGATGAGGGTCTCCGGTGTGTAGAGGCCCGCGGCGAACTCCGAGGTGAGCGAATAGAGGGTGATCCCGAGCTTGATCCCGGTGCCGGCGATGCCGTCAGTCATGGTTGGTCCCTGCCCTGAGTGTGTCGATGGGTCGTCGGTGGGGCTCAGCCCCGGACGGGCTGAGCGAGGTGGTCATGGAGCAGGCTCCGCGCCTCGGCGGCATCCGTGATCATGCGCGAGCCGGCGTCGGCGGCGGCGGAGCGCTGGACGGCCTGCTCGCCGGCGATGATCTCGAACGGGCTCTGCCAGTGGTTCCAATGCCAGCCCTCGTATTCGCTGGAGATCGCACCGGAGTACCCGTTCTCGACGAGCAGCCGGATGAGGTCCCGCACGGGCACGGAGGGCTCTTCGCCGTTCTCGTCGATACCGAAGAACTTGCCGTGCACATGACGGATCCACGGCATGATCTCGAGCCAGTCGTCCACACGGGCCGGGCCGAACAGCCCGGTGCCGTTGATCCCGAAGTCGATTCCCAGGTCGGGGCGACCGTTCTGGGCTGCCAAGCCGATGAAGCGGCCGAAGCGCTGGCCGTGCTCCGCCTGGTCGGCGGGCGGACCCTGCTCGTAGAACTCGTTCCACAGGCCGGTGACCTGCGCGAGGAGGTCCTCGGACGCGCCGCGACGGCGGTACGCCTCGATGAGCGACGGTGCGAATCCCGAGACGGTGGCGCCCCAGTCCATGGTGAAACCGAGGAACGGCGAGCCGACCTGCTCGAACCGGTCGCGCAACGCCAGGATGCGCGGGTGCGAGGCGTATTGGTCGGCGTGCACTTCGAGCGCAAGGGTGACACCGTGCTCCTCCGCGATCGGCGCCAGCGCCTGCATCGAGTCGGGGGTGATCGAGATCTGCACGCGCGCGATCGGAAAACCGAGCTTGGCGGCCGCCTTGATCTGCAGTGTCATGTAGTCGATCAGCTCGTCCTGCGTGAGCAGTCGATCGCGGTGGATGCCGATATCCGCGTTCACTGCGAGCGACGTGGTCACGAGACCCAGCTCGGCGACCAGATCGCGGAACCACCCTGCGTACGAGTCGTCGATCGAGGGGAACCCGCGGAAGCTCGAGAATCCGATGATCTCGAGGCCCGGCCCGTAGCCGTCGGCCGCCACCTTGCGGATGAGTCCCTCGAGGTCGTACTCGCGGGCGTGGAACGCGCGCGTGAAGCTGTAGAGCGTGACGCCCTGGATGGGCGTTCCCCGTGTCGTCATGCCGCCACCTCTATTCCCTGTCGTACGGTCATGGTCTTCGTGTCGTGCTCTTCGATGTGCAGCGTCTCGTCGTCGCCGATGATGATGTACGGGATGTAGAGGATCAGATCCACCCGCACCTCGTGCTCGCGCGCATCGCTCAGCGGGATCTCTCCCGACAGCACGGCGGAGTCGGTCGGGAACCACCACTCATCGGCCTCGGTCACCAGCTCGTCGAAGCGGAACTCGCGGCCGTTCATGCGCCAGCGCAGCGACTCCGCCGGCGCCTCCACCCCGTCCACGGTCAGCTTCGCGCCGGCGATGCACGACCCCGGCAGCGCGCGGTACCAGGGCAGCCGGACCTCGAGCGCGGTCCGCGGCCCCTCGGTCGTGAGCGTGCCCTGCTCGATGATGCGGTCGGGGATCACGATGACCTCCAGGTTCTGGGCCGACGCGGTCGGCCGGACATCTTTGTCATTGTTTCTACACTCTAATGTCTGAATAAGACAGAAGCAAGATCGCCTCTACCGGCCGGTCAATTTCTCGGAGATCGCGCGGGCCCCGTTGATGGCGAGGGCCACCCCCGTCAGCGTCGGATTGCACGCCGTCGCCGTGGGAATGACCCCGTTGCCGGCGACGAACAGTCGCGGCACGTCCCACACTTCGCCCTGAGGTGAGCACACGGTGGAACCGTCGTCGGACGCGCCGAGGCGGGTCGTCCCCTGATAGTGCAGCGAGGCGCCCAGAGGCATCACGAAGGCGCTTTCGTCCAGAGGCTCGCCCACGGCCTTGCCGAGGCGCACGATCTCCTGCTTGCCACGGGCGATCACCTCATGGTCGCGCGGAGTGAGCCTGTAGTGCACCGTCATCGCCGGCATCCCGTATCCGTCCACGTCGTGATCAGAGAACTCGACACGATCCGAGGCCTGCAGATCCTTCGCGCAGAACAGGCCGAGCCCCACGATCGAACCGGGAGCGGCCGGGTCGTCGTCGGCGAGCTTCACCGGCGAGGCGTCCAGCTGCATCACCTGCCCGTGGAAGGGCATGTCGTCAGTGAAGGGCACCCACGTCACACCGCTGTACTCGCTCAGACCGGTGGCGGCGCCGCTATCGCCGGTGTCCGCCGACGGAAGGTCGCGGATGCGGACGGCGAAGACGATCTGCGCCTGGTCGTTGAGATAGCGGCCGAGGGCGTCGGGACGGATGCCGGACGCCCACAGCAGCTGCGGCGTGCGCAGGGCGTCCGCGGCGACGACCACGAATTCCGCGCGGACCTCTGCGCTCTCGCCGGTGCGTCGGTCGGTGACGACGACGCCCGCGGCGCGGCCGTCCTCGACCAGCACGCGCGTGACCAGGGACTCGTCGAAGAGGGTGAATCCCGGGTTGGCGCGCGTGACGTCGCCGAACACGACATCCGAACCCGACCACACGAGGTTGCCGTCGTCTCGGCGGTGCACCGCGAGCGGCATCCGCTGCACCCGCGTCGCCGCGATGCGTCCGGCATCCTCCGCCGCGGCCAGTCGCTCTCGGACAAGGTCGCCGTAGGGCGAACTGTCGAACGCGTCAGTCGTCACACCCAGAAGCCGTTCCGCCTCTGAGAGCAGCTCGTCGAAGCTGCCCGCGGCGTCGAGGACCGCGATCCGCTCGCTGTCGTTCGGCCGTGGGCAGGCGCCGGTCCAGTGCGCAGCCATGCCCCCGACGTTGCTCGACATGGCCGCCACGGGCAGCCCGTCTTCGCCGTCCACCTGGTAGCCGCTCTCCAGCAGGAATGTGCCCGGCCGGGCGCGTCGCTGCGTCGTCTTGACGATGCCGCCCGTGCGATCGGCGCTCTCCTTCGCGTGCGGGCCCTCCGACCGCGTCTGCGCGCTGGCGCGCTGCGCGGGATCGGCGATGTTCTTCACGTGCGCACCCGGCGGGTCCGAGATCGTCGGGCCGACCTCGAACATCGCGATCTTCGCACCCGGCGCCCGTTCGCTCAGGATGCGGGCGTACGTCGCCCCGGCGGGGCCGCTGCCCACGATCACGACGTCGACCGCGTCGGGGTAGTCACGCGCGCTCATGCGCTCGCCGCCAGATCCCGGATGTACTGCACCGACTCGGCCGACGCGGTCTGGGGGTAGTACTCGAGTCCGATGGGGCCGTCGTAGCCCGATGCACGCAGGAGCGCGAGGGATGCCGGCCAGTCGATGTCGCCGCTGCCGGGCTCGCCGCGGCCGGGCGCATCGGCGATCTGCACGTAGCGGATCAGGTCACCCGCGTTCGCGAGCTCGGCCGCCGGATCCTCACCCTCGACGGTGGAGTGGTAGAGGTCGTACAGCACGCCGAAGAAGGGCGAGTCGACGCCCCGCGCGACGTAGACGGCCTCGGCCGTGCGGTCCAGGAGCGAACCGGGGTGGTCCACGCGCACGTTGACGGGTTCCAGCACCAGCGTCACGCCCGAACCGTCGATCTGCGCGGCGGCCTTCTGGTAGATCTCGACGAGCTTGTCGAGCTGCACCTGCCGCTTCCAGCCGCCGAAGCCTGTGCCGCTGCCGACGACGATGCGGGGCGTGCCGAGGAGGTGCGCGATCTCCACTCCCTCGTCGAGCTTGCGATAGAACTCGGAGTGGTCCCACGGCGGGATCATGAACTGCGTGCGCGGCTCGGACAACTGCGCCGTGAGCTGCGTGCCGGTCTCTTCGAGGGCCGCCTTGAGCGCGGGCAGATCCTTCGGGGTCGATGGGGCATCCACGCCCGTCGGTCCCCACATCTCGACGGCGGTGAATCCGGTCGCGGCCGCGGCGCGGACCCGGTCGTGGTAGTCGCCCGCCTCGGTGAAGAGGAGTTCGATGTTGGGGGCGAGCTGGTACACGGTGTGTCTCCTCGGGGGTCAGAACATGGGGTGGTCGTGGGCGCCATGCACGGGGAGCTGTTGCCGCACGTCCCGGTGCTCGACGAACTTCTCGAACGCCGCGCGGATGCCGGCGCTCACGGGCTCAGCCCTTCAAGCCGCCCGCGAAGCCCTGGATGAAGCGCTTCTGGGCGAAGAGATAGAACGCCAGGATGGGGATCATCGAGACGATCACAATGGCGAAGATCTTGTTCCACGACGAGACGAGCGAGCCGATGTAGTAATACATCGCGACAGGGAGCGTCTGGTTGTCGGAGCCGCCGAGGAAGATCAACGAGGTGAAGAAGTCGTTCCACACGATGAGACCCGCGAGGATCGCGACGGTCCCGGTGGCGGGTGACATGAGGGGCAGCACGATGCGGAAGAAGATCTGGGTCCGCGAGGCGCCGTCGATGGTCGCGGCTTCCTCGTACTCGGTGCCCAGGCCGCGGAAGAAGCCGGCGTAGAGGAAGATCGACAGCGGCAGGAGCATCCCCGTGTAGAGGATGATCATGCCCCAGATCGAGCCGGTGAGGCCCACGGTGCGTGCACCGATGTACAGCGGGACCGTGCCCAGCTGCGTGGGCAGGACGATCGCGATGAGGAAGAGATAGAACACCGCGCGGCTCCAGCGCCGCGTGCTGCGCGCGATGACATAGCCGGTGAGCGCGCCCAGCAGCACGAGGCCGAGGATGCTGCCGGCCGTGATGATGATGCTGTTCACGAGGCCCTGGATCACGTTCGAGTTGCCCTGCGCTGTCAGCACCTCGGTGAAGTTGCTGAAGTCGAGACTCGACGGCGGGGCCAGGTTCGATGTCGTGAGCACCTCCTCGTCCGACTTGAGCGCCGTGGTGACGAGGAAATAGAAGGGCGCCAGGAACAGGACGGCGAGCACCCAGAAGATGACTTCGCGCAACCCGGTGAGCTTGGTGTATCGAAACATGTCAGGCCTCCTCGGGACGGCCGCTGGTCACTCGCTGCTGGACGACGGCGAAGACGAGGATGATGAGGGTCAGGACGAGGGCCAGCGCTGCGCCGTAGCCGAAGTTGCCCAGGGCGAAGGACTCCTTGTAGACCTGCGTGGCGAGCGTCTCGGTCGCGCCGGCCGGGCCGCCGCCGGTGAGCGCCATGATCTGGTCGAAGACCCGCAGGCCGTTGACGAGACCCAGCGTGGTCGCGATGGCGACCGCCGGCCTGATCGACGGGAACGTGACGTGCCAGAAACGCTGCCGCAGGCCGGCGCCGTCGATGGCCGCGGCTTCCTCGATCTCGACGGGCACCGCCGCGAGACCGGCCATGTAGATGACCATCGCGAAGCCGGTGTTCTGCCACACGATCACGATGAGGACGGTCCAGATCGCCCAGGTGGGGTCGGCGACCCATGCCTTGGCGAACTCGCCGAGTCCCATCGCCCGCAGCACGCCGTTGATCGGGCCGTTGTAGTCGAAGATGAACTTCCACACGTACGAGACGGCCAGCGGGCTCAGCACGACGGGCATGAAGAAGAGGACGCGGAGGGCGTAACGCGTCTTGGGGCCGCGGTTCAGGCCGAGTGCGAGTGCGAGACCGGCGATGTTGCTGAGGATCACCGACGCGAATGCCAGGAACAGCGTGTTGACCACTGCGCCGATCTGCGTCGGGTCCTCGAAGATCGCGATGAAGTTGTCGAGGCCGATCCAGGTGAAGTCGCCGATCCCCGACCAGTCGGTGAATGCGAAGAACCCGCCGATCGCCGTGGCGACGTAGTGGATCGCGAGGACGAGGAGGATGCCGGGCAGCGCCCACCACCAGTACCCGAACTTCAGCAGGCCAGGCCGACGGGGTGCGGTGTCGCGCCGGCGGCCCCGGCGATCGCGCTTCGGAACGATCAGCGCTTCGGTCTCGGAGTTCAGTGTCGCGGTCATGATCCCTCGTGTTCGTACGGCATCGTGCGGAGGGCGCGGCCGCCCGGGGATGTGGTCCCGGGCGGCCGCGTCCGGATCACTCGCCCCAGGCGGCGTCCATGTTCTGCAGAACCTGCTCGACCGTGCTCTGACCCGTCAGCAGACCCTGCACGCCCACCTGCAGCGCCTCGTACACCGCGGGGTTCGGCCAGATGTTGTTCGGCAGCGGCGCATACGACCCTTCGGCGAGGAGGTCGACGACGGGCGAGTAGATCGTGTCGCTGAGGTCGAGATCCTGGTAGGACGAGATCGGCAGCAGACCGGATGCCTCGTAGTAGATCTCCTGCGCCTCGGGCGTCGCCAGCCAGTCGACGAACTCGGAGGCGGCGTCCTTGTTCTTGGACGCGGCGTTGATCGAGATCGTGTAGTTGGAGCTCGCGATGATGTACGGGTCGCCGCCATCGGCTGCCGGGAAGGGCTGCACCTTGAAGTCGGCCTCCGGCGGGGCGGCGCTCGCGATCTCCACGGCGGAGCCGGAGGGGATGAAGCTGCCGACCGAGGTGCCCTGCGAGAGCCCGTTGGTGATGGCGTCGAAGCCACCGCCCTCGGCGCCGGGCTGGAAGCAGCCGCCCTCGTTCAGGTCGATGATCGTCTGGAGGGTATCCGCCCAGCCCTCGCTCTCGGCGAAGGTGGTGTCGCCTGCGGCGCGCTGCTCGTTCCAGTCGGGATCCTCGGCGTACACCCGCGTGGCGGCGATTCCCTGTGCGGTCAGACCGGCGTTCGGGCCGGCGGCGCCGGCGAGCGCGAGGAGGGACTTCCCCTCGGCGGCGAGCGCGGAGCAGGCGTCGAAGAGGTCGGACTCCGTCGCCGGCCACTCGTCGAGCCCGTTCATCGCGGCCGTGCCCATGCTCGCCACGAATCCGGCGATCGTGAAGTCCATCGGCTGGCCGTAGACATCGCCGTCGATCTCGAAGATCGATTCGCTGCCGGCCGGAACGAGCTCAGCCGCGGTGTCACCCAGAGGCTCGAGGAACCCCGCCTCGGCGAGGGGGATGATGCCGCGGGCGTCGCCCGAACCCGGCGTCGTCTGGACGACATCGGCGGCGTTGCCGGCCTGGAACTGGGTGCGGATGGTCTCGCCGTACTTGTCGTTCGGCGTCGGGTTCGTCGTGATGGTGACGTCCGGGTTGGCGTCCATGTATGCCTTGGCGAGGGTCTCGTACGGGCTCTCGAGGTTGTTCGACGTCGCGAACGTGAAGGAGAACTCCGCGGCGCCGTCGCCCGAGTCGCCCGAGTCGCCGGAGTCGCCGCCCGAGCCGGAGCAGCCGGCGAGAAGCAGGGCCCCCACCACGGGGACCGCGATGATCGCCGCTCGGCGAGCAGCCGAGGAACGGTGCTGTGTCATTTCCAGCCTTTCTGACTTCGTTGTCGGCGGCTCGATCCTTCGAGCGCCTGTGCTGTGATCTCAGTATGTCGGGGATGCGCCAGAAACACACATAAGTATTGACGATACTGCGCATAACTTTGGGCCACCCCCTGAGCGCACGGCGAACGACGCACGCCTGGGCCTCGCCGACGATCGTCGACGAGGCCCAGGCGTGCGATCTGAGCGGGAGCTAGCCCGGCAGCCCTGCTGCCTCGACGGCGTGCATCGAGCGCCGGATCAGATCGTGCTGCTTGCGTACGAGAAGGAGCGGGTCGACCTCGCCGAGCTCGGCGAACGCGTGACCCTCCCACTCGCTCGACCAGTAGCCGCGGTACCCGCCCTCGACGAAGACGCGGACGAGCTCCGGGTAGTCGATCGCCGGCTCCTGGCCGTTCTCATCGATGTCGTAGAACTTCGCGTGCACGTGCAGGATCTGCGGCATGATGTCTGCCCACTCCCGCGGATCGACGTGGCCGTGCATGTTGAACGCCAGGTGCGCGAACGAGCCGAGCCGGCCGGGGTCGAAGTCACGGCCCTGGAGATAGGCGATGAAATCCTGCTGCCGCTCGCGCATCGAGGCATCCGTCGCCCAGATGCGCTGCAGCTGCAGGGTCGCCTCGTCGTCGAGGCCTGCCCGGCGCACCGCGCGCAGGAGCGTCGGCGACATCGCGTGCATGGTCGACGAGAAGTCGGCGACGAAGCCCAGCAGCGGCGAGTCGAGGTCGGCGTAGGCCTCGCGAACCTTGAGGATCTCGGGCGCGTTCGGCCCCATCGGCGCGTGGATCTCGTACGCGAGCTTCAGCTCGAGGCTCTCGGCGACCGGCAGCAGGCGTCGCAGCAGCTCCGGCTTCGCGCTCTGGATGCGCACGAGCGGGAAACCGAGCTTCTTCGCACCCTGGAAGAGCAGCTCGCTGAACTCGAACTCCTCGTCGGGCGTCATGTCGCGGTCGCGGCGCCTGCCCATGTCGAGGTTCGCGCCGAACGAGCTCTCGTCGAAGCCGTGCCTGTCGAAGGCCGCGCGCCACTGCGTGACGAACTCGTCCGAGACGACGGGGTAGGTGGGCAGCACCTGCGACGCGACGATCTCGATGCCGGGACCGATACCGAGCTCGGCCACGCGGTCGAGCAATCCGTCGAAGTCGTACCAGCCGGCGCGGAACTCGGCGCTCGCCGAGTACAGCGTGAGGCCGAGCTTGAACGGATCGTCCTCCGCCGCGGGAGGCGGTGGCGTGACATCCGACGCCGTCGCGAGCGGCGGCGCGTCCTCGTCGGTGACCGTCAGCCTGAAGGCCTGCCGCACGATGTTGGGCACGTACATGCCCGGGCCGCCGTCCTGACCGGGGGCGATCTGCATGTAGGGCAGGCGCAGCTCGCCGAAGATCTCGACCTCGTGCTGCTCGCCGAGGACGACGGGCTGGTCGAGGCGGGCGACGAGGAGCGGATGCTGCTGCAGGAACCAGAGCGTCTCGCTCCGTTCCGGCAGCTCTGAGATCACGTAGCGGGTGCTGCCGAGTTCGAAGGCGAGGTCCTCGACCGGGATCTCGGTTCCGTCGACCGTGAGGCGCAACGACGAGACCGACGAGAGCCAGAGGCTTCGGTACCAGGGGATCGTGAGCTTCAGCGCGAGCCCGTCCGGGTGCGGGCGAAGGCTGTCTTCGGCGATGAGTCCGTTGGGCATTGTTCTCCGGTCGGGTTTCAGAGGCGGGAGGCTATGGAGCGGATGAGCGAGTGCTGGCGCCGCACCTGCTCGATCGATCGCCAGGGGGTGCGCTCACCCTCGTACTCGCTCGAGAGGTAGCCGGAGTACCCGGCGTCCTTGAGGGCGCGGAGCACGGGCTCCCAGGGAATCTGCTGGTCTTCGAGGTTCTCGTCGATGTCGTGGAACTTGGCCTGGATGAAGACGACGTACTTCGCGATGTCGGCGATGTCGGCGGGGTCGACGGCGATCCCGTCCATGAAGGCGGGACGACGGCCGGGCAGCTCGCCCGGCTTGAGCGGGATCGGCCGGTCCTGGAAGATGCCGGTGTCCAGCAGCAGTCCGAAGTGCTTCGTTCCGGTGCGCTCGATGAGGCCGATGTAGTCATCCACGACCTCGTGCTTGATCGGGGTCGGCGCATGGATCTCGGGGCAGATGACGACGTCGAGCTCGGCCGCGAGGTCGAGGGATCGCTCGACGGACTCCGTCCAGATCGGGTGCGGGACGAGGTCGCTCGACACGACTCCGATCTTGGGGCGCACGAAGCGGAAGCCGAGGCGCTTCGCGAGGCGGAGGTCGCGCTGCAGCATCGCCGCACCCTCGGCCGCCGTCAGATCGCGGGCGTGGAGACCGCTCGAGTGCAGGCGGGTGTCGATCCACGAGCCGTAGTTCGTGGGTTCGAGGGAGTACTTCTCGAGCAGGGCGAACCAGCGGTCGATCCACTCGCTGGTGGGATCGGGGTACCGCTCGATGTGCCCCTCGCCGAGGATCTCGACGCCGGTCGCCCCGACATCGGCGACCGCGGCGAGCGCGGTCTCGAGATCCATCACGGTGCCGAAGTCGGTCATGAAGCTGTAGAGGCTCACACCGTAGCGGAAGGGCCCGCCGTCTTCCGCCGACGTGAGGGTGATGTGCCGTGAGACCTCGTAGGTCGACGGCTGGTGCTCCTGCGGGATGTACGACATGCGCAGTCGCAGCTGGATGGAGACCTCGTGCGCGCCCTCCGGCAGGCCGCCGGGATGCGGCACGGTGACGATCGCGGCCTCCTCCAGCGGCCAGCGCACGCCCTCCGAGTCCCAGAGCTCCTGAAGCGAATACGTGCGGCCGCCGAAGGTCCACCGCGGAACGTCCGCCCCCACGTCGACCAGATCGCCCACCCGCACCGCGACACCGTCGATGAGGGACGCCGCCATCCCGCGGTACGACGGCATGCGGAGGCGGAACTGGAAGCCGGTGATCTCACCGCCTTCGCGCACATTCCGGAAGCCGACGGACTGGATGAGATCTCTCTCGAGAAGCATCGATGCTCGCTCTCTGGGTGGGGACCACGACGTCGTCGAGGGCCGGGAAGTCGCTTCAAGACTATCAGCGTTAGGCCTATTTCAGACATAAGTAAGTGTGATGAGCGCATAATCGCGACGTGGTCTGCCCATCGTTGCGAGCGATGCCGCCTACCGTGCACATAGATTGCGCGGATACACTGTTTCGAGGCGTCCCGAAAAACGAGGAGCACATCGTCGTGTCCGATCAACCGCTCCTCTCGCGGCTCGACCTGAACCTGCTCGTCGCGCTGGACGCTCTCCTCACCGAGCGCAGCGTGACGCGCGCCGCGGAGCGACTGCACCTGAGCCAGCCGGCGCTGAGTGCGTCCCTGGCGCGGCTGCGGACGCACTTCAACGACCCGATCCTCGCCCGCCGCGGCAACACCTACGAGCTCACGCCGCTCGCGCTCCGCCTCACCGAGCACACGACGACGGCCCTGGAAGCAGCGCGCCGTGTCTTCGAGAGCCAGGCGACGTGGAGTCCGCGGGAGTCGACCCGCGAGTTCTCGATCTACGGCTCGGACTACGGCTTCGCGACCATCGGCAGCGAGGTATCACGTCTCGCCGCCGAGGCTGCGCCCGGCGTGCGCTTCCGCTTCATGCTCCACAACCCGTCGATCGTCGACGACGCGCTCAACCGGCTGCGCTCGGCCGACGGCATGGTCATCCCGCACGGATACCTCGCCGACCTTCCCTACGCCGACCTGTGGCGCGACGGCTGGGTCGTGGTCGCCTCGCAGTCGAACGAACGGGTCGGCGACGAACTCACGATGGACGTGCTCGGCGCGCTGCCGTGGGTCTTCACGTATCAATCCCGCACGGCGTTCACCTCAGCGGCACGGCAGCTGCAGCAGCTCGGCATCGAACCACACGTCGAAGCGGTGGTCGAGAGCTTCCTCGCCCTGCCTCACTTCATCGCTGGGACGAATCGCCTCGGCCTGATCCAGGCCGGACTCGCCCACGTCGCGGAGTCCGTCGCGGGTGTCCGCATCCTCGAAGCCCCCTTCGACGCGACGCCCGTCGTCAACGCGCTGTGGTGGCATCCCGTGCACGGCCGCGACCCCGAGCACGCGTGGATGCGCGGCATCTTCGCACAGGCCGCGGCATCGGTGTCGAGCGGCCGGACCACCGTCCCGGTCGCCGAGCCGGTCTGAGAGCCACCGTCACGGACGCGGCCGGCCGGCACCGTGGCGCTCGCTATGACGTGCCCAGCCGCTCTCCTGCCTGCGCGTCCCGCTCGAGGGCGCGCCGCGACGCCAGCACCGCGCCGAGGGCCGTCAGGCCGGAGGCGAGCAGAACCACCGTCGCGGACACGGCCATGTTCGCCGTCGGCCCGTAGTCCGCGGTCAACTGGCCGCCGGCCCAGGATCCGCCCGCGATCCCCACGTTGAACAGCACCACGATCGACGCACTGGCGAGGTCGCGGAGTCGATCGGATGCCGCCCGCATGAGCGCCGTCTGGATCAGCGGGAACATCGCACCCGTGCCCGCGCCCCACACGGCGAGCGCGACGACCACGACCGGCGTGGTCTGCGGCAGGAGCGCGAGCGCCGCGAACGCGATGACGAACGCGAGCAGCGTGGCAGTGAGCGCCGTTCGGGGGAACCGGTCGGCCAGCGTGCCCGCCACGGCGACGCCCAGCATGCCCGCCGCACCGAACACGAACAGCAGCGCGCTCGCCCAGCCGTCCGCGATGCCGGCGGCCTCGCCCAGGTAGGGCCGGATGTACACGAACGACAGGAACTGCGCCAGGCCGATGAGCAGGCCGGCGATCCCGAACGCGAGGAGGGGAGGCAGCGATCGGTCCTGACGCAGGGGCGCGCGCTCCCCCGCCGCCACCGGCACGACCACGGACGTGGGAAGCCGGCGGAGGACGACGGCGGCGAGCGCCAGCATCCCGATCCCCATCACGGCGAACGAGACGCGCCAGCTGGTGAGCTGCGCCAGCGCGGTGGCGGCCGGAAGGCCGAGGACCGTCGCCGCCGTGCCGCCGCCGGTGACGAGGGCGAGCCCGCGACCGAGCTGCGCACCCGACAGGAGGGACGACGCGTAGACGATGACGATCGCCCAGAACACGCCGTGCGCGATCGCCGCGACCACCCGGGTCGCGAGGGCGAACTCGTAGCTCGGCGCGAACGCCGTCGCCACGTTGGCGAGCGCGAACACCGCGAGCGAGACGGCCACCACGATTCGCCGGTCGATCCTGCGGGTCGCCCTGGTGAGGGGGAGGCTCGTGCCGATCACGACGATCGCCCATACCGAGACGAGCAGCCCGATCCGCTGCGGATCGACTCCGAGGTCGGCGGCCATCTCCGGCATGAGGCCCGCCGGCAGCGACTCGGCAGTGACGGTGACGAAGACGCCGAGGGAGAGCAGGAGCAGCGCTCCGAGCGGCAGGCGCGCGGGCGGCGCGGCGACGGTGAGGGATGCGGTGGACGCGGTCATGCAGCGAGGCTAAACTTTGACATCAATGTCAATGTCAAGCTTTCGAGCGACATGAAACAGCACGGAGGCCAAGCGCGATGAAGATCGGCGAGCTGTCGGAGCGCACCGGCATCCCCACGCGCATGCTGCGGTACTACGAGGAGCAGGGCCTGCTCTCGTCGGAGCGGTCGGCGAACGGCTATCGGGCGTACGACGAGTCCGACGTCGATCGCGCCACGAGGGCACGCGGTCTCGTCCAGGCGGGGCTCACCACGCGCCTCGCCAAGGTGGTGCTCGACGTCGAGCAGCAGCGCGCGATCGCCCAGCCCACATGTTCGCGCGAGCTCGCCGAGATGCTCGCGACGGAGCTTGCCGCCCTCGAGGACCGCCTCGCCTGCCTGACCAAGAGCCGCGATGCCGTGGCGGAGTTCCTCGAACGCACCCGCAACGGCGACCTGGTGCGCGGCGGGGCGGCGTAGCGGCATCCGCTCGCCGGCGCCGCCCGCTCGCCTGCTCGCCTGCTCGCCGGTGACCCGGCTGGCGCGTCCGGGCGCAGTTTGTCAACCCCCGGGCGCGGGCGGGAGAACCGCCTCTACCGTGAAGGTCCCCTCGACCCCCCGAGTGAGGTGACCATGTGCGCACGCCCGCTGACGGCGTCCGACTCCGCTGCGCCCGACCTGCAGGGCCTCCGGATCGGGATGCTGGCACCGATCGCGTGGCGCACGCCTCCCGTGGCCTACGGGCCCTGGGAGCAGGTCGCCTCGATGCTCACCGAGGGTCTGGTGCGGCGCGGGATCGACGTGACGCTCTTCGCGACGGCGGATTCCGTGACCTCCGCCCGTCTCGAATCCGTCGCGCCGCACGGCTACGCGGAGGACCCCCGCATGGAGGGCCGAGTCTGGGAGGCCCTCCATGTGGCCCGCGCGCTCGGCCGCTCCGCCGAGTACGACCTCATCCACAACCACCTCGACTGGCTGCCGCTCGCCTTCGACGCGGAGTGGCGCTCGCCGCTGGTGACGACCATCCACGGCTTCTCCGGTGCCGGCATCCTGCCCGCGTACGAGCGCTCCCGCTCGACATTCGTGTCGATCTCGGATGCCGACCGGGCGCCGACGCTCGAGTACGCCGCGACGATCCCGCACGGCATCGACCTGGACGCCTTCCCGCTCGGCCCCGGCGGCGACGACCTGATCGTCTTCAGCCGCATCCACCCCGACAAGGGCATCGTCGACGCCATCGACATCGCGGCGCGGGCCGGGCGGCGGCTGCTCATCGCAGGCATCGTCCAGGACGAGGCGTACTTCCGCGAGTGCGTACAGCCTCGCATCGACGGGGAGCGCGTCGTCCACCTCGGCGCCGTGACGGCAGATGACCGGCCCTCCGTCCTGGGAGCGGCGGCAGCCCTCCTGCATCCCGTGCACTTCGACGAGCCCTTCGGGCTCTCGGTCGCCGAGGCGATGGCCTGCGGAACGCCGGTCGTCGCCTATCGCCGCGGGGCGATGGCCGAGGTGGTCGACCCCGGGGTGACCGGCATCCTCGTCGATCCGCAGTCCGACGACAGGCTCGAGCGCGCGGCAGCCGCCGTCGACGACGCGGTGGCCCTCGACCGTGGCAGCGTCCGCGCGCGGGCACGCGCACGCTTCGGCATCGACCGGATGGTGGATGCCTATCTCGACGTCTACCGCGACGTCATCGCCCACCGTGGGAACCCTCGCCATCCGATGCGCGCCCGCGCATCGTAGGGAGGGAGAAACCATGCGATTCGGATTCCTGTCGACGTATCCGCCGACCCGCTGCGGCCTCGCGACGTTCACGCGCTCGCTGGCCGTCGCGCTCGCCGACCAGCGCTCGGGCCCTGCAGCCGTCGTGCGGGTGCTCGACCCGGCCGAGGCGCCGGCGCCCGCCGCCGAGCCGGAGGTGCGCATCGCCGCCGTCCTGCGCGCGGGCGATGTGCGCAGTCAGCGCGCTGCCGCTCGCGCCCTCAACGCGTGCGATGCGGCGATCGTTCAGCACGAGTACGGCATCTACGGCGGTGCCGACGGCGATGAGGTGCTGAGCGTCCTCGAGGCGCTCCGCGTCCCCGTGATCACCGTTCTGCATACCGTGCTGCACCAGCCGAGCCCTGGCCAGAAGCGCGTGCTCGAACGGGTCGTCGAGCTCACGACGGCGGCGGTCGTCATGACCGACCGCGCCCACGACACGCTCCACGCGCACTTCCTGGTGGACGGCGCGAAGGTCCACGTCATCCCGCACGGCGCCGCGCTGCCGCCGCGTCAGTCGCTGCACCGCCGGGGCACGGCGCCGACGATCCTCACGTGGGGGCTCATCGCACCCGGCAAGGGCATCGAGCGAGGCATCGCCGCCGTCGCCGCCCTGCGCGAGCGCGGCGTCGAGGCGACCTACGTCGTCGCCGGGCAGACGCACCCCAAGGTGCTGGCGCACGATGGCGAGGCGTACCGCGACTCGCTCGTCGCGCTCACCCGCCGGCTCGGTGTCGAGGCATCCGTCCGATTCGTCAACCGGTACCTCACGCCCGAGGACCTCGCCGGGCTGCTGAGCGCCGCCGACACAGTGCTGCTGCCCTACGACTCGCTCGAGCAGGCGACGTCCGGAGTGCTCGTCGAGGCGCTCGCGGCAGGGGTGCCGGTCGTCGCGACGGCGTTCCCGCACGCCGTGGAGGTGCTCACCGGAGCGGCGGGGATGACCGTGCCGCACGACGATCCGCACGCGATGGCACTCGGCCTCGAGCAGATGCTTCAGCGCGGCGACGACCGCCGGGCCGCCCGGCGACACGGCTCGGGGCTTTCCTGGCCGGAGGTCGCCGAGCGGTATCTCGACCTGGCGGAGAGACTGCGCGCGGAGCAGGCGGCGTGATCCCGGCCGAGCTGCCCCTCGCCCACCTGGAGGCCATGACCGACGAGCGCGGCCTGTTCGAGCACGCTCGGGGGTCCGCGCCGCGGCGTGAGCTCGGCTACTGCCTCGATGACGTCGCGCGCGGGCTCGCGCTCACCGCGCGGGAGGATGGGCGCTCGGATGCCGCGGCCGCCCTGGCCGACCGCTACCTGCGTTTCGTCGAGGCGGCGATCGCCGACGACGGCCGCGTGCGCAACCGGAGAGCCGCAGACGGGCGCTGGACGGACGAGCCGAGCACCGGTGACTGGTGGGGGCGCGCGCTGTGGGGGCTCGGCGCCGCTGCTCGCTGGTCGGCGCGGCCGTCGCTACGCGGCCGGGCGCTGCGGGCGTTCGATCGCGCGGCCCAGGCGCGCTCCCCGTGGCTGCGCGCGCGGTGCTTCGCGGCGATCGGCGCCGCCGAGGTCGCTGCCGCGGCCGAGACGGATGGGGAGCCGCGGGTGTCGCCGGGCTCGGCCGCTGCTGCACGCCGGATGCTGCGCGACGCCGCCGCGGCGGTCGCTGCCCGCGACCCGGGGGCTCGCGGCTGGTCGTGGCCCGAGCAACGCCTCCGCTACGCGAACGCGGCCATACCCGAGGCGCTGATCGCGGCAGCCCACGCGCTCGGTGACGCCCGCTGCCTCGAGCGCGGACTCGACCTGCTCGACTTCCTCGTCGCCACCGAGACGGCGCTGGACGGGCATCTCTCGCTGACGCCCGTCACCGGCCGCGGGCCGCACGACACCGCTCCCGCGTTCGATCAGCAGCCGATCGAGGCGGCCGCTCTCGCACAGGCGTGCCTGCGGGCGTTCGAGGTCACCGCCGACAGCCGCTGGCTGCGGCCGCTGCGTGCGACCTGGGCGTGGTTCGAGGGCCGCAACGACATCGGCGTCGCCCTGTTCGACCCCGAGACCGGCGCCGGATACGACGGCCTCACTCCGACCGGCCGGAACGACAACCGAGGGGCGGAATCGACGCTGGCCGCCCTCAGCACGCTGCAGTGCGTGGGCCGCGTCGCCGCGGTCGCACCCGTGTGACGCGCTACCCGGGTCGGCCACCGCCGGGCCGCGGCATCCGTCGCCCTTGTGACACGGCAGAATCGAACGGTGCCCGCCTCACCGAACCTGAAGCCCGACCACGCCTGCCTCATCGTGCACGGCAGCGACCGGCCCGGAATCGTGGCCGCCGTCTCGGCGATGATCACGCGCATCGGCGGCAACATCGTCGCGTTCGACCAGTACTCCGACGATCCCACCGGGGGTGCGTACTTCCAGCGGGTCGTGTTCCACAGGCCCGGATTCGCCGCCGACCGCCCGGTGATCGAGAGCGAGATCGCGCAGACGCTCGCCGGGTTCGAGCTGGAGTGGTCGCTGACCGACCAGTCGGTGCCCAAGCGCATGGCGATCCTGTCGTCGAAGCAGGACCACTGCCTGCTCGACCTGCTGTGGCGCCACCGCCGCGGCGACCTGCCGGTCACCGTGCCGATGGTGATCTCGAACCACACCACGTCGGCCGAGGACGTCCGCTCGTTCGGCGTGCCGTTCTTCCACGTGCCGGGCGTACCCGGCCCCGACAAGTCGGCGTCCGAGGCGAAGATCATCGAACTGCTCAAGGGCAACGTCGACTTCGTCGTGCTCGCGCGCTACATGCAGATCCTCTCGGGCGACTTCCTGTCGCAGCTGGGGGTGCCGGTGATCAACATCCACCACTCGTTCCTGCCGGCCTTCATCGGCGCCGAGCCCTACAAGAAGGCGAAGGAGCGCGGGGTCAAGCTCATCGGCGCGACCTCGCACTACGTCACCGACGACCTCGACGAGGGCCCGATCATCGAGCAGGACACCGTGCGCGTCACGCACGCCGACTCCGCCGCCGAGCTCGCCCGCCGCGGCGCCGACGTCGAGCGCCAGGTGCTCTCCCGCGCGGTGCTGTGGCACGCGCAGGACCGCATCATCCGCCACGGCAACCACACGATCGTGTTCTGAGGCGTTGCGCTTCCCGGCTGCCGCGATCAGACCAGGCGCAACTCGGCGTCGATGGCCGCCGCGGTCCGCTGCAGCGGCGGCAGGTACTGGGCGACGACGTGGTCGATGCTGTCGCGGGTGGCACTGGTCGAGACGTTGACGGCCGCGACCACGTCGCCGCGGCGATCGTGCAGCGGCACGGCGACCGAGCGCAGGCCGGGCTCGAGCTCGCCGTCCACGAGCGCCCACCCCTGCTCCCGCACGCGTGCAAGTTCGTCCCGCAGCGCGCCGGGACTCGTCACGGTGCGGTCGGTGAGCGCCGGGAAAGCGGATGCCGCGAGCACCGCGTCGCGCTCGGCAGCTGGCATCCCTGCGAGCAGCACGCGTCCCATCGACGTCGCGAAGGCGGGGAACCTCGTGCCGATCGTGATGCGCACGCTCATGATGCGGCGCGTCGGAACGCGCGCGATGTACACGATCTCCTCGCCGTCGAGCACCGCCGCCGACACGCTCTCGTCGACCTCGCGCGACAGCCGCTCGAGGTGCGGCTGCACGATCTCGGGGATCGACAGCGCCGAGAGGTAGCTGAAGCCCAGCTCGAGCACCCGCGGCGTCAGGGCGAAGAGCCGGTCGCGCCCGCGGACGTAGCCCAGCTCCTCGAGGGTGCGGAGGAACCGTCCGGCGGCAGCGCGCGTGATGTCGGCGCGTCGCGCGACCTCGCTCAGCGTGAGCTCCGGGTGGTCGGCGTCGAAGGCGCGGATGACGGCGAGCCCGCGCGCGAGGGACTGCACGGTGTCTCTGCCCGAACCGGGGCTCGCGTCGACGATGCTCGGATCTGCGTACTGTGCCGGCGCTCTGCCGGGGCCGGCAGCCGCGTCGCCCGTAGCCGGGTCGCTGCGGCGGTCGGCCGTGGCGGGCACATCGCTGGTCGCGGTCACCGGCTCACCCTACCGACCCGGTGCGCGGGTCACCGCTCCAGCACGACGGCGAGGCCCTGCCCGACGCCGATGCAGATGGCGGCGACGGCGACGCCGCTGCCGCGCCGGCGCAGTTCGTGCGCGGCGTGGCCGATGATGCGCCCGCCGGAGGCGCCGAGCGGGTGGCCGATCGCCAGCGCGCCGCCGTGGACGTTGAGCTTGTCGGGGTCGAGCTCCGGCCAGCCGGCCAGGCATGCGAGCGACTGCGACGCGAACGCCTCGTTGAGCTCGACGAAGTCGACGTCGGCCCAGGTTCGCCCGGCACGCGCCAGCGCCTTGTTCGCGGCCTCGATCGGCGCGATCGGGAACTGGTCCGGGTCGACGCCGTGGGCGGCACGGGCGGTGATGCGGGCGAGCGGCTCGCCGGGCAAAGCGCCCTCGCGCCCAAGCAGCACGGCCGACGCGCCGTCGTTGATCGGCGACGAGTTGCCCGCGGTGACGGTTCCCCCGCCGTCGGCGGCGAACAGCGCCTTCAGCCCCGCGAGCTTCTCGACCGAGGTGTCGTCGCGGATGCCCTCGTCCCGGGCGAGCTCCGCACCCGGCACTTGCACGATCTCGCCGTCGTAGCGGTTCGCGGCCCAGGCTTCGGCGGCGAGCCGGTGCGAGCGCACCGCGAACTCGTCCTGCGCCTCGCGCGAGATGCCCCACTCGCGGGCGATCAGCTCGGCGGACTCGCCGTTGGAGATCGTCCAGTGCTTCGGCAGCTTCGGGTTGGTCATGCGCCACCCGATGGACGTGTTCCACAGCGTCTGGTTGCCGACGCTCGGCCACGGACGGGCCGACTTCTCGACCACGAACGGGGCACGGCTCATCGACTCGACGCCGCCGGCGAGCACGACGTCGGTGTCGCCGGCGTCGATCGCGCGCGATCCCTGGATGACTGCCTCGACCGACGACGCGCACAGCCGGTTCACGGTGACGCCCGTCACGGACGTCGGGAACCCGGCGAGCAGCGCACCCATGCGGGCGACGTTTCGGTTGTCCTCACCGGCCTGGTTCGCGTCGCCGAAGATGACGTCGTCGATGCGGGCGGGGTCGAGGCCCGTGCGCTCGATCGTCGCCTTCATCACGATGGCGGCGAGGTCGTCGGGCCGAACGCCCGACAGCGCACCGCCGGCGCGCCCGAACGGCGTGCGGACGGCGTCGTAGACGTAGGTGGCCATGTCAGTTCTCCTCGGGGATGCCGGGGGTCTCGGCCGGCTTCAGCTCGAGGCCCGTGAGCTCGGCGAGGAGCTCGATCGTGTTGTCGCCGAACGCTTCACGCACCGCGAAGCCCTCGGGCGTGACGTCGAAGACGGCGTGGTCCGTGTAGACCCGCGTGACACAGCTGACGCCGGTCAGGGGGTAGGTGCAGGCCTCGACGAGCTTCGACTCGCCGGTCTTGGTCAGCAGGTCCGTCATGACATAGACGTTCTTCGCGCCGATGGCGAGGTCCATGGCGCCCCCGACGGCGGGGATGGCGCCCGGCGCTCCGGTCGACCAGTTCGCGAGGTCACCGGCCTGCGACACCTGGAAGGCCCCGAGCACGCAGACGTCGAGATGGCCACCGCGCATCATGCCGAACGAGTCGGCGTGGTGGAAGTACGCGGAGCCGGGGAGCGCGGTGACCGGCTGCTTGCCGGCGTTGATGAGGTCGGGATCGACCGCGCCGGTCGCCGGCGACGGCCCCATCCCCAGCATGCCGTTCTCCGTGTGGAGGATGATCTCCTGGTCCTGCGGCAGGTAGTCGGCGACGAGCGTCGGCGCCCCGATGCCGAGGTTCACGTAGGAGCCCTCGGGGATGTCCTGCGCGATGCGTGCGGCGAGCTGCTCGCGCGTGATGCGCGTGGCGGACGGCGCCGAATCCGTGGCGCTCACTGGTCGACCTCGTTTCCTTCTGCGGGTGAGCCTGCGCGGACGAGCGGGCGTCCTTCGATGTCGACTCCCCCGGCGAACGCGCCGTCGCTCAGCCATCCGCGCTCGCCCACCGCGACCACCCGGTCGACGAAGATGCCGGGGGTGACGACCGACTCGGGGTCGAGCGCACCCAGGGGCACGATCTCGTCGACCTGCACGATCGTGGTGGTCGCGGCAGCGGCCATGATCGGGCCGAAGTTGCGCGCCGTCTCGCGGTAGACCAGGTTGCCCCACCGGTCGGCGCGATACGCGCCGACCAGCGCGACATCCGCCTTGATGGGGTACTCGAGCGCGTAGGTGCGTCCGTCGATCTCGCGGAGCTCCTTGCCTTCGGCCAGCTGCGTGCCGACGCCCGTCGGCGAGAAGAAGGCGCCGATGCCGGCGCCGGCCGCACGGATCCGCTCGGCGAGGTTGCCCTGCGGCACCAGCTCGAGCTCGATCTCGCCGGCGCGATACAGCCCGTCGAACACCCAGGAGTCGTGCTGGCGCGGGAACGAGCACAGGATCTTGCGCACGCGCTTCTTGGCGAGGAGGGCGGCGAGGCCGACGTCGCCGTTGCCGGCGTTGTTGTTGATGATCGTGAGGTCGGTGGCGCCCTGGGCGATGAGCGCGTCGATGAGTTCGACCGGCTGCCCGGCGCGGCCGAAGCCGCCGATCATGATCGTCGCACCATCACGGATGCCGGCCACGGCCTCCGCGACGGAGCCCACGGTCTTGTCGATCATCGATGCACTCCTCGAAGTGTTCGCTGTGCGAACGTCTGTACGTTCTACGGACACTCTACCCGAGGCCCTGCCAACGCCGCCAGGGGTATCCGCGGCCTCGGCAGCGGCATCCGCTCGGGTGTCACGAAGCGCGGCTTCACCGTCGGCGTCACCGCATGTCGTGACATCTGAGCAGCCCGACCGCCAAAGCAGAGGGGCGGCACCCATCACGGATGCCGCCCCTGCAGGGCTCACGAGGTCGTGGTCAGCGATTCCCCTCGCGGTCGGCGAGGAACTCGCCGGGCTTGGTCGGCACGAAGGCCGAACCGCTCTCGTCCAGCGACGCCGCGAGGCGGTTCATGAGTTCGGCCGACTGGCCTCCCCAGTGTCCGCTCTCGACGCGGTCCATCAGCGCCTCAATGCCGGCCGCGATCTCGGCAGGCGTGAAGCTGCAGTGCCCGACGTGGTCGACGAAGTACTGACGGAGCAGGTTGTTGTCGCCGGCCGCACGGACGTCCTCCGCGTACTCCTGCTCGACCTGCACCGGCGCGAGCACGTCATCGAGCGTGTGGAGCGACAGCACGGGCATCTGCAGGTCGCCGGTCAGTCCCGACGACGCACGCAGCGTCTCGACCGACCCCGGGTCAGCTGCGACGTCCGCGGTCTGCGTCAGAGTGGCGAGATCGGCTTTGAGGTCGAGCCCGGCCTGCCGGTACAGCTCCTGGACGAGCGTGCGGTCCGCCGACTGGGCGAAGAGCTTCCGGTAGTCGACGCCGACGTTCCACGTCGCGTTGCCGCCTGCGGTCGATTCGATGTCGAAGCGCCCCGGCGTGACGAACCCGATGGTGCCCACGAGCTGGGAGAAGAGCGCCTCCTGCGCCACGGCGGGGTCGGTAGGCGCATCGGCCTCGAGCACGCCGTCCGAGAGGTGGAACAGGGCGGCGGCGAGGGCGACGCGCGCACGTCCCTCAGGCGTCTGCTGGCCGGCCTGCACGGCAGCGCTCAATGCCGACGATGCGGCGAATGCCTCGTTCAGCGTCGCGTAGCCTTCGATGTCGATGTCCTGCGCGGGGGCCAGCAGCTGGTCGATCGCGTGCGCACCGTCGAGCTGGTAGTTGTTCAGGTCGACGCCGCCCTCCATGAGCCCGCACGTGGGCATGGCGCCATCGATCACGTCGCCCGCGGATTCCGCGATCCGGCCGGTGACGAGGCCGCCCATGGAAGTGCCGTACGCCAGGATGTGGTCGGGATCGAGGCGGGTCTGGTCGAGCATCGCGTCGAGCGACTGCAGCTGGTCGTCGACGGCGGTGGGGACCGCCCAGCCGCTCGCGGCGTACGACGAGCCCACGAGCGCGTAGCCCTCCTCGAGCAGCAGCGCCTTGGTGGCGTCGTTGGGCGCGACGGACGCCGGGTTGCCGGGGACGAACGAGGGCCGGTACCCGTGGCTGTACAGCAGGACGGTGCCGTTCCAGTCGGAGGGCACCGAGGCGAGCCAGGTCGTTCCGGTGGGGAGCGAACCGGAGTACTCCCCTGGGGTGTGGCTGCGACAGCGGGCGGGGCGACGAGACCGGCGGAGAGCAGCGCGCCGGCGGCGACCGCGGCGACTCCGAGGACGCGGGTGCGTACGTGCGGGGACATGGGGGTGGTCCTTCCGTTGTCATCATCGACAGGGACTCCGACGTCGGCGACGGAGCTAGGACCAATTATCAAGTTTCCTGATGATGAGTCAATGGGTCAGGGCGATTGCTCGAGTGCGCGTCGAGCATCCTGAAGCCATCGCCCGAGCGCCGAGCGCTCCGTCGACGAGAGGCCGGCGAACGCCTCCGCCTCGATGCGGTCGACGTCGCTCCGGCATGCGGCGAGCAGCGCGGTGCCCGCCGGCGTGAGCGAGATCGTCATGCGCCGGCGGTTGTCGGCGTCGCGCACGCGCTCGATCAGCCCGGCCTCGCCCAGGGCGCGCACGATCCCCTCCATCGCCTGCGCCGAGACGAAGGCGTGCCGGGCGAGCTGGGCGGAGCTCATTCCCGGATGCTGCTCCAGCACGGTGAGCGCCGTGTACTGGGTGACGGTGATGCCGTGCGGTCGGACGACCGCATCGAGGCGCCCGCGGACCGCCAGTTCGACCTGCTTCACCTGGTAGAGGATGCGGGGCGCGTGCTCGGCCGTCATGCGGTCCCCGGGTCCGTCATGCGATGAAGCCTACGGCGTCAGCCTTCCTCCGCGAACACGTCCTTCGCGATGCGGAAAGCGGTGTTGGCGGCGGGGACGCCGCAGTAGACGCCCGCCTGCAGGATGACTTCCTTGATCTCGTCGACGGTCAGTCCGTTGCGCAGGGCCGCGCGAAGGTGCATCGCCAGCTCTTCGTGATGCCCGAGTGCGATGAGCGCCGTCAGCACGGCGACCGACCGAGATCGCCGGTCGAGACCGGGGCGCGACCAGACATCGCCCCACGCGACGCGGGTGATGAAGTCCTGGAAGTCGGCGGTGAGCTCGGTCGTGCCGGCGATGGCCCGGTCGACGTGCGCGTCCGACAGCACCTCGCGCCGCACGACCATCCCCTGGTCGTACCGCTCCTCGTCGGTGAGCCCCTCGCCTGCGGGGCGGCTCATGCGGCACGCTCCCGGGCGACGCCGTCGAAGAACCCCCGCAACGTCGCGGCGGTCGCGGCCGGATCGTCCGCGGGCGGCAGATGGGCGGCATCCGCGATCCCGACGGCCCGGCCGCGCTGCACGCCGTCGGCGATCTCGCGCGCGGACGCCTCGGGCGTGACGCCGTCGTGGGCGCCCCAGACCGCAAGAACCGGGGTGGCGATCTCGCTGAGCCCGGCCCGCACGTCGAAGGCGGCCAGCGCCTCGCAGCACAGCGCATAGCTCTCGTCGTCGGTGTCCTGCAGCACGTGCAGCATGCGCCCCGTCAGATCGGGGTCGCGAGCGATCGTGCCCGGGGCGAACCAGCGCTGCGCCGATCCGACGATCAAGCTCGAGGTGCTCTGCGCGCGCACCTGGGCGGCGCGGTCGTGCCACCCCGCCGGCGCGCCGATCGCCGCGCCGGAGCAGATGATGGCGGCGGCGGTGATGCGGTCGCCGTGGCGCCGCAGCAGCTCGAGGCCCACGCAGCCCCCGAGTGACACGCCGGCGTACAGGAACGGGCCCTCTACCGCCGCGGCGACGGCGTCCGCCAGCTCGGCGATCGTGAACGGATCGCCGGCCGGCCGGGCGGCGCCGTGGCCGGGAAGGTCCCACGCCACGATCCGATAGCGCTCGGCGAGGGCCGGGATCACGCGCTCCCACAGCATCGTCGAGGTGCCGAGCGACGGCCCCAGCACGAGCGTCGGCGCGTCGGTGTTCGAGCCCGTCGTGGGCCCCACGGGCGCGTTGACGGCGATGGCGGGAAGGGTCACGGGTTCTCCTCCTGGTCCGAAAGCGGGGTTTGGGGCGCGTCACGTGTCTTCGGGGCGTGCGCCGCGCGCCCCGACCGCACGTCGTGCGCCCCGAACCGGGGACGGACGTCGGCGCCGGACCGGCCGGGGAAACCGACGGCGTCGTCAACGAGCGTTCCGGCCAGCCCGGTGTAGTTCGCCGGATCCAGCAGGTCGGCGACGAACGCCTCCGGTGTCGCACCGCGCTCGGCGGCGAGCGCGATCACGTCGGGCGAGGCAGCCAGCGCCGACGCCAGGTCGCCGCCCGCGGCGGCATCCGACACGAGGCGCGACACGGCCCCGGTGCCCACCACCGGGCCGAGCACGAGCGAGAGGCGCTCGGCGACGAGGAGCCCACCCGTCGCGCGGAGGTTGCGCGCCACGGCGTCGGTGTCGACGTGCAGGTCGGTCACGAGCGCGGCCGCATGGGCCGTCGCACCGAGGGCCAGGCGCAGCAGCTCGCGGAGCGTCGGCCACTCGGCGTGCCACGCGCCGTCGGGCCGCTCGTCGGTCGCGAGCGCGGACGCGAGGTGGAGGGTCGCACCCAGTTGCGGTGCCCGCAGCGCGGCGGAGCGGATGAGGACGGATGCCGCGGGATTGCGCTTCTGCGGCATCGCCGACGATCCGCCGCCCGAGCCCTCGGCGAGCTCACCGATCTCGGTACGGCTGAGGGTCGCGACATCCGCCGCGATCTTGCCGACCGCGTCGATCGCCTGGACGAGCGCGTCGCCGAGCTCGGTGACGGGCCAGCGCGTCGTGTGCCACGGCGCGTCGGGCACTGCCAGCCCGAGCTCGTGCGCGAACGCGGCGGGCAGGTCGGCGGCCGACGAAGGTCCGGCGATCTCGGCGAAGGACGCGAGCGTCCCGGCCGCACCTCCCAGCTGCGCCGGCAGGTTGTGCTCCACAGCCTGGACGCGCTCCTTGGCACGGGTGACGCCCCGCAGCCACGCTGCCGCGCGGAGGCCCACGGTCGTCGGCACCGCATGCTGCGTGAGCGTGCGGGCGGCCGCCACCTCGTCGCGACGGGAGCGCGCGAGCGAGCGCAGCGAGACCTCGGTGTGCGCAAGCGCAGCGACGACCTTGCTGGTCGCCGTGCGGGCGAGCAGCATCACGGCGGTATCGACGATGTCCTGGCTCGTCGCACCGCGGTGCACCCAGGCGCGTGCGTCGTCCGACACCCGCTCCCTGAGCCGCGCGACGAGGGGGATCACGGGGTTCCCGCCTGCCACGGATGCCGCAGCCAGCGCCGTGAGCTCGACGCCGTGGTCGGGGCAGCCGCGCAGGCCTCCCTGCCAGCCGAACTCCGCCTCGATCTCGTCCACGGCCTCCGCCGGCGCGAGGCCGAGCTCGCCGTAGGCCCGGGCCAGCGCGACCTCGGCCGTCACCAGCGCGTCGAGGTACGCGGCATCCGTCACCGTCCCGTCGTGACCCACGGTCACCGGCGAGAGCAGGCCCTCGTCCATCGGGGGCCGGTCACGGTCAGAAGGCAAGGAACACGGTCTCCTTCTCGCCCTGCAGATGGATGTCGTGGTGAAGGCTGCCATCGGCCAGGCGCGTCGCGATGAGCGTAGCGCGCTCGTCCTCGTCGAGCGAGGACAGCAGCGGGTCAGCCGCGAGCAGATCATCGTGCTCGGGCAGGTAGATGCGGGTCACGAGCTTGTCGGGGAGTCCCCGCGCGAAGACCACGACCGAGTAGAACGGGGCACCGCCGTCGATGGGTCCGGGATTGCGGGTCCAGAACTCGTAGCGGCCGACATCCGTCGTCGCCGCGCGGCCGAATCCGGTGAAGGAGTGGTCGTCGCGGCGGAACGCGCCGTGGGCGCGCGGGATCTCGCCGTTCTCGTCGGCGCTCCAGATCTCGACGACGGCATCGGGGATCGGCGCACCGGCGCCGTCGAACACCGTGCCGCCGAGGACGATCGCACCCGGGCTGTGCGGGAAGACGACCTCGTGCTTCTTCGGGTAGTCCAGGCCGAAGGCGAAGAACGGGCCGACCGTCTGCCCGCCCGTGGCCTCGTGGGTCTTCGGGCCCAGGTCGCGCTTCGCGCGCGCGGCGTCGGCGGCCATCAGTGCTCTCCTTCTTCGGGCTCGAACCAGGTGGCGTCGGGGCCGTCGACGACGATGTCGAAGCGGTAGCCCATGGAGAACTCCGGCACCGACAGGTTGTGGTCGTAGAGCCCGATCAGCCGGTCGCGGTCCTTCTGTCGCCAGATGGTGTTGTAGATCGGGTCGAGCGGGAACAGCGGGTCGCCGGGGAAGTACATCTGCGTCACGAGGCGCTGCGTGAAGCCCGAGCCGAAGATCGAGAAGTGGATGTGCGCGGGACGCCACGCGTTCACGTGGTTCTTCCACGGGTACGCGCCGGGCTTGATCGTCGTGAACTTGTAGTACCCGTCGTCGTCGGTGACGGTGCGGCCGGCGCCGGTGAAGTTCGGGTCGAGCGGTGCGGGATGCTGATCGCGCTGGTGGATGTAGCGGCCGGCGGCGTTCGCCTGCCAGATCTCGACGAGCTGGTTGGCGACCGGGCGGCCCCACGAGTCGAGAACGCGGCCCTCGACGGTCATGCGCTCGCCCTGGGGCTCTCCGATGTGCTGCAGCGTCAGGTCGGACTCGATGGCGGCGACATCCCGCTGGCCGAAGGCCGGCGACCACAGCTCGATCGTCTCGGGATCGACGAGCTTCGGGTTCTTGGTCGGGTGGCGCAGCAGGCTCGACCGGTACGGCGGGAAGTCGTGCAGGCTGATGTTCTGCCGCTCCCCCGCCTCCTCACGGCGGGCCGCCGCGGCGTGGTAGTCGACGATCTCCTGCGTGATCTCGTTCTGTGTCAGTTGGTCGGGCGAGGCGAGCAGCGACTCCGGCGCTGCCGCGTTCTGCTCGAGAACCACCGACGACGAGAACGCCTCCTCGCCCCGGGGATCGGGCTGGGTCGCGGTCATGAGGTCTCCTTCGACGACTCGGGTCGTCCCAGGGTCGCACCGCCCGGTCGGGTACGCGTCGCAGATTCCCACCCAGTGGGAATAACGGTGCGGCGGCCTCCCGGCATCCGTCTCCTCCTGGTGTGGGGCGCGACGCGTGCGTTCGGGGCGCGCGACGTGCGCCCCGAACGCACGACATGCACCCCACACCCGTGGTGACCCCGGCGCGCTCGCTCGACGACCGGAATCGGACGGATGCCGCGGGCGCGGCATCCGTCTCCGCTCAGGTGTTGCGGAGGTCGTGGTGAAGGTCCTTCGCGGCCTGCACCACGAGCGGGCCCAGCCGGCGCTCGTCTGCGCGCTCGAGGTGCACGACCAGGCCGAGCGCGACGGGCGGCAGGCCCTCGACGCGGGGCAGCGCGGCGGCGACGGAGACGTTGCCGAGCGTCATCTCCTCGCGCGTCGTGGCGTAGCCGAGTGCGCGCGTGCGGGCGATGTCGGCGCGGAGGTCGGCTTCGCTCGTGATGGAATTCACGGTCTCGCGCTCGAGAGGCGCCCGGAAGTACTGCCGCAGCCAGCTCTCGTCGCGCGTGGCGAGCAGCGCCTTGCCGACGCCCGTGGTGTGCAGCGGCCCGCGGCCGCCCATGCGGCTGAGGGTCGGGATCGACTGGCGGCCGGTGAGGCGCCCGACGTACAGCGCGCTCGTGGTCTCGGGGGTCGCGCCGTCGAGCACCGCGAGGTGCACGTTCTCGCCGGTCGCCTCGTAGAGGCGCACCATGTGCGGGAGCGCCGTCTCGCGCAGGCGGAGCGACAGGGGCGAGAGCTCGCCGAGCTCCCACAGCCGCGGGCCGATGGCGTAGGTGTGCCCGGGGCCCCGCGTGAGGAGGCCTTCGGCCACGAGCGTGGCGAGCAGGCGATGAAGTGTCGACGACGCGAGCCCGGTGCGCGCCGCGAGCGTCGTCGCCGTGACGGCCGGCTCGTCGTCGGTGAAGCATCCGAGCACCCGCAGCGTGCGCTCGAGCACGCCCTCGCCGTCCGCCATGCTTCCTCCCCGAGCGACGTTACCCCGCGGCCGCTCGCGGTCCGCCGTGGCGCGACCAGCCGCTTCGTGGGACACAGCTCCTCGACATCCGGCGCGCTCGCGCGCCAAGCCGGTACGCCCGCCCGGATGCGCACATTCCTGAGGAGTTGCGACGGCCCGCCGCCAACGAGCCGGCCCGCATGCGCACATTCCTGAGGAGTTGCGATGGCCCGCCGCCGACGAGCCCGCCCGCGGCATCCCGCGCCGACCGACCGCACCTCGAGCCGACCCTGAACCCGTACCTGCCGCTTCGAGGAGCGCAACTCCTCAACTTCCGGCGCGATCGCCGCGGCGAGCCGCTTTCGCGGGCCCACACCCCCACACTTCCGAGGAGCTGGAGCGCTGCCGCTGCGCGCAGCCATGGTCGCGTCGGGTGGCAGAGTGGGCGCATGGCCAACTCGCCCTCCGGCGACTCGATGACGGCGCGCATCGTGCGCGTGCTCGAGACGTTCACGGCGGAGCGCTCGATGCAGTCGGCCGCCGAGATCGGGCGACGCGCGGGGCTCCCGTCGTCGACGGCACACCGGATCGTCGACGAGCTCGTCGATGCCGGGCTGCTCGAGCGCGACGAGGACCGCCGCGTGCACCTCGGCCTGCGCCTGTGGGAGCTCGCCCTGCGCGGTTCGGCCGCGCTCCGCCTGCGCCAGGCCGCCCTCCCCCACATGGAGCAGGTGCAGTCCCGCATCCGCGAGCACACGCAGCTCGCGGTGCTCGAACAGGACGAGGCGCTGTTCCTCGAGCGCCTGTCGCACCCCGACGCCGGCGCGAACATCACCCGCATCGCCGGCCGTCTGCCGCTGCACGCCTCCTCGTCCGGCATCGTGCTGCTGGCGCACGCGCCCGCGGCGCTGCGGGAGCGGGTGCTCGCGGGCCCGTTGCGCGCCCTCGCACCCGAGACGGTGACGGATGCCGCACGCCTGCGTCGCCTGCTCACCGAGGTCCGCCGCACCGGAGTGGTGGTCGCGCCGGGCTCGATCGAGGCGGTCTCGACCGGCGTCGCCGTCCCCATTCGCGACGCCGGAGAGGTGGTCGCCGCGCTCTCGGTGGTGCTGCCGCGCGAGACCGACCCGGATGCCGCCGTCGCGGCCCTGCGCGAAGCCGCCGCAGGTATCGAGGCCGCGCTCCGCGCCGACCGCCGCTGAATCCGTCACGAGCGGAGGGGATGTGAGGGGCGGAGGACCGATCCCCGCCTTTCGCTCCTCCGCTCCTCGCATCTCCTCCCGTCCTCGCGCGGATCATCGCAGCCAGCAGCGCCCCGCTTCCCGATGAACGGGAATCCGACGCAACGCTGGCGCGGCGGGGCCACACTGGGCCGAGGCATCCGATTTCCGAACGTCGAAGGAGACGCTCATGTCCACGATCCGCACCCGCGTCGCCATCGTCGGCGCCGGGCCCGCCGGCCTCCTGCTCTCGCACCTCCTGGGCATCGCGGGCCTCGAGTCGATCGTCATCGACCAGCGCTCGCGCGACGAGATCGAGACCACGATCCGCGCGGGCATCCTCGAGCAGGGCACCGTGGAGGTGCTCGATTCCTCCGGAGCCTCGAGCCGCGTCCGCACCGTCGGCAACCGGCACGACGGCATCGAGCTGCGCTTCGCCGGAGCGGGTCACCGCATCGACTTCGCCGACCTCGTGGGCCGCGGCGTGTGGCTGTACCCGCAGCACGAGGTGCTCAAAGACCTCATCGCCGTGCGCCTCGGCAAGGGCCAGGACCTCCGCTTCGGTGTGACCGCGGTGCGCGTCGAGGAGGCGGCATCCGACCGTCCGCGCCTGATCGCCACCGACGCCGACGGCTCGCCGCTCGAGATCGAGGCCGACTTCGTCGTCGGCGCCGACGGCTCCCGCAGCGTCGTGCGCGAGGCGGTCACCGGCTCGCACACCGGTGGCTACTTCCGCGAGTACCCGTTCGCGTGGTTCGGGATCCTGTGCGAGGCGCCGCCGAGTGCCGACGAGCTCATCTACAGCAACTCGCCGGACGGGTTCGCGCTCATCAGCCAGCGCAGCGCCACGGTGCAGCGCATGTACTTCCAGTGCGATCCGGATGCCGACCCGAACGCCCTCTCGGAGGAGCAGCTGTGGGAGGCGCTGCAGGCCCGCGTGCCCGGCACGACGCTGAAGGAGGGGCCGATCTTCCAGCGCGACGTGCTGCGGTTCCGCAGCTTCGTCGCGCACCAGCTGCTCAACAACCGTGTCGCGCTCATCGGCGACGCCGCGCACACCGTGCCCCCCACCGGTGCGAAGGGCATGAACCTCGCGGTCGCCGACGTGCTGGTGCTCGAGCGGGCGCTGCGCGCGCTGCTGCTCGAGAACGACGACCGCCTCATCGAGGCGTTCCCCGAGAAGGCGCTGCACCGCATCTGGAAGGCCCAGCACTTCTCGTGGTGGATGACGAACATGCTGCACGTCGCGCCCGACGCGTCGGAATTCGACCGCCTGCGCCAGCTCGGCGAGCTGCGTTCCGTCGTCGAGTCCGAGGCCGGCCGCCGCTTCCTCGCGGAGGCCTACACCGGGTGGCCGCTCGAGGGCCTCACCTGACGCGCACCCGCACCCGCCTCCCCGCACCGCCCGCCCCGCCCCGCTGGTTTCCCCAGGCTCACGTGCGCGTCCGTGCCTGAATGGGCCCGGAAGGAGACGAACAGCGCACGTGAACACGACCGGCGGGCGACTGCCGCTCAACGGGAATGGACGGATGCCGCACGGCCGTCTCGGCTATAGTCCGGTGCCCATGGCCTCATCGTCGCGGACCGCACCGCCCGAGCCGTCGCGCACCACCGCGGTCGCGATGCTGCTCGTGGCCGTGTGCCTGGTCGCGGCGAACATGCGGCCGGCCATCACGGGACTCGGACCGCTTCTCGACCAGATCGGCGACGACACCGGGATGTCGGTCTCGGCGCTCGGGGTCCTCGCCGCCGTGCCGCTGGTCGCGTGGGCGCTGTTCTCGCCGCTCGCGCACGACCTGAGCCGGCGGTTCGGGCAGCCGCGGGTGCTGATGTGGTCGCTCCTCGTGCTGCTGGTCGGCACGCTGGTGCGATCGATCCCGGGGCCGGTCGTCAGCCTCTGGGTCGGCACGGCGATCATCGGCATCGGCATCGCGATCATCAACGTGCTCATGCCCGCCGTGGTCAAGCGTGACTTCCCGACGCACGTTCCGGCGGTCACCGCGGCCTACACGGCGCTCCTCGCGGGGCTCGGCGCGGTGTCGTCGGGGGTCGTCGTGCCGATCTCGCACATCTCCGTCGACGGCGATCCCGCCGGCTGGCGGTTCGCGCTGCTCGTGACGGGCGCGGCGCTGCTGCCGTTCGCGATCGCCGGGTGGTGGTGGGCGCACCGAGGCGCTGCGCACGCTCATGTCCGGGCGTCCGTGCCCCGCGGCCGCACGGGCATCTGGAGCGACCCGATCGCCTGGCTGGTCGCCGTGTACATGGGCCTCCAGGCATCGATGTTCTACATGTTCGTGACCTGGCTCGCCCCGCTGTCGATGTCGATCGGACGCACCGAGGTGATCGCCGGCATCGACGTCATGGTCTACCAGCTGTTCTCGCTCGCCGGCTGCCTGCTGCTGCCACTGATCCTGCGCGGCGGCCTGGAGCGGTGGGCGCCCGCCCTCATCCCGTCGCTCGCGATCGTGGGCGTCGCCGGCCTCATGATCGCGCCGGACGCCGTCCTGCTGTGGGCGTCGCTCATCGGACTCACCGGCGGCGCGACGCTGGCGATGTCGCTCACGCTGATGGCGCAGCGGGCGCGCGACCACGACGCGTCGGCCGCCCTCTCGGGCATGTCGCAGTCGGTCGGCTACGTGATCGCCGCGCTCGGGCCGGTCGCCTTCGGCGCGCTCCACAGCCTCACCGGCGACTGGATCGCCTCGCTGGCGCTCGTGCTCGCGGTGCTCGCCGCGCTCACGGTCGTCGGCGTCTTCGCCGGGCGCGACCGCTACGTCCTCGAACGCCCCTAGCGCCCCGACGCCGTGGCTCGAGACGACGTCCCAGGGCTCGGGCGTCGGACCACGGTTTCAGGGGCGGCGCACCCGCTCGGGTGTCACGAAGTGCGGCATCCCACCCCGCGTCACCGCGTGTCGTGTCCCCTCAACGCCGCCGTCCGCGCGGCGCACCCGCTCGGGTGTCACGAAGTGCGGCATCCCGCACCGCGGCACCGCGTATCGTGACACCTCAACGCCCGCCACAGCGCGGCGCGAGGCTCACTCGTCGGGGAAGGCCAGCGCCCGCAGGAGCGTGCCCAGGGTCCCGCGGTCCTCGGCGCTGAGCTGCGCGTGGACGCGCTCCTCGGCGGCACGGGCGGACTCGCGGGCCACGGCGACGAGCTCGCGGCCGGCGTCGGTGGCGACCACGACGTTGGCGCGACGGTCGGACGGATCGGGCTGACGCTCGACGAGGTGGCGGGCCTGCAGCTCGTCGACGAGGCTGACGACCTGGCTGGGATCGAGCCGGAGGAATTCCGCGAGCTCCCGCTGCGACGGCCGGGCATCGCCCGACGCGAGGACGAGCACCGAGTACGAGCGGGCTTTGAGCCCGTGCTCGGCCAGCGCGGCGTTGCCCGCGGCGAGCGCGATGGCGTTCGCGCGGGCGAGCAGGAAGCTGACGTCGTCGGTCAGGGCGGACGAGCGGAGCCCCTCGGGCGCGACGGCGTCGGCGGGTTTCGGCATGGCCACGATGCTAGTCCACTTCATGGATGAACGGAATGATTGACTTTCTCAACGGTTAGGACTTCAATGGACCCGACACGAAGGAGTTCACGCATGTCTTCGCACGCCCCCCTCGACGGCAAGGTCGCCATCGTCACCGGCTCGGGCCGCGGCCTCGGCCTCGCCTACGCCCAGGAGCTCGCCCGCCAGGGCGCCGCCGTCGTGATCAACGACGTCGACGACGCCACCGCCGCCGAGGCCGTCGCCTCGATCGAGGCCGAGGGCGGCCGCGCGGTCGCCGTGGTCGCACCGGTCGGCCCCACCGAGACCGCGAAGCAGCTCGTGCAAGCCGCCGTCGACACGTTCGGGCGGCTCGACATCCTCGTCACGAACGCGGGCGTGCTGCGCGACACCGTGCTGTGGAAGATGAGCGACGACGACTTCGACACGGTCATCAACGTCCACCTGCGCGGCACCTTCACCTGCGTGCGAGAGGCGGCGACCTGGATGCGCGAGAACCAGGTGGCCGGTCGCATCATCTGCATCGGCTCGCCCACCGGTCAGCGCGGCAACTTCGGGCAGACGAACTACGCGGCCGCCAAGGCGGGCATCGTCGGCATGGTGCGCACGTGGGCGCTGGAGCTGAAGAAGGCCGGCATCACCGCCAACGCCGTGATCCCGGTCGCCGCGACCGCGATGACAGCGACGGTCCCCTACTTCGCCGCGGCGGTCGAGGCCGACGCGGCCGGCGAGCCGATGCCCGCGTTCTTCCGGCACGACCTCGGGTTCGGCACGTCCGACGACGTCGCCGGACTCATCGCCTACCTCGCATCGGATGCCGCAGCCGGCGTCACCGGGCAGGCCATCGGCATCGGCGGCGACCGCCTGCAGATGTGGTCGCACCCCGAGGCCGTCGCGACCGCGTATCACGAGGGCGGCTGGTCGTACGACGATCTGGCGACCGGGTTCGACGAGGCGGCCGGCGACCTGCAGTCCGTCGGCGAGAAGTTCCCGCCGCTCCCGGAAGAGCTCCAGCGCCCGTGACACCTCACCCCGAGTACGCCGAAATCGGTCGCTGAGTCGTCGAAGCACCCTTCGACAAGCTCACGGACCGGCCCATGACCCACTGAGGACCCGCCATGACCCGCTACGAACCCGCGATCGACGTCGACGCGCTCACCGCGGTCGACGTGCACGTGCACATCGAGGTCGACCATCACGGTCACTCGTCGCTGCCCGACGACCTCCGCGATGCGGCGGCGGCGTACTTCAGCACGGACGGACCGAACCCCGACCTCGACGGCGTCGCCGCCTACTACCGCGAACGGCGCATGGCGGCCGTCGTGTTCACGGTCGACGCCGAGACGAATCTGGGGCAGTCGCCGATCGCGAGCGCCGACATCTCCGAGGGCGCCGCCCGCAACAACGACGTGCTCATCCCGTTCGGCTCGGTAGACCCGCTGAAGCCGACCGCGGTCGACGATGCGCGCCGCCTCATCGAGGACCACGGCGTGCGCGGTTTCAAGTTCCATCCCACCGTGCAGGGCTTCGACCCGTCCGACGCCGTGCACTCCGCCCTGTACGAGACGCTGCAGGACGCGGGCGTCGTCGCGCTCTTCCACACCGGTCAGACGGGGATCGGCGCGGGTCTTCCGGGCGGCCGGGGCCTCCTGCTCGGCCTGTCCAACCCGATTCTGCTCGACCCCGTCGCGGCGCGGTTCCCCGAGCTGCAGATCATCATGGCGCACCCGTCGGTGCCGTGGCAGGACGAGGCCCTGTCGGTCGCGACCCACAAGCACAACACCTGGATCGACCTGTCGGGCTGGAGCCCGAAGTACTTCCCCGAGTCGCTCGTGCGCGCCGCCAACTCGTACCTGAAGAACCGCGTGCTCTTCGGCTCGGACTTCCCACTGCTCACGCCCGACCGCTGGCTGCGGGATGCCGAGCTGCCGACCGCTTCGGGCGCCGCGCGCTTCAAGGCCGAGGCTCTGCCCGGCATCCTCAAGGACAACGCGGTACGCCTGCTCGGACTCGGCGGCTGACATGCCGGTGCTCGAGGCGGATGCGACGTTCGGGTTCGACCCGTACGCGATCGCTGCCGCCCGGCTGAGCCCCGCCGCGCGCGCTGCGCTCGGGCGGCTGCAGACCGCCCTGGACCGCGACATCCGCCCGCTCCTCGCCGACGCCTGGGAGACGGCGACCATGCCGCGCGAGGTGCTCGACGCACTCATCCCGCTCGATCTCATGCAGCCGGAGGGGATGGATGCCGCCGAGGCTGCGTCGAGCGTCTACTCGGGGTTCCGCAACTATGTGCTGGCGCGCACCGACGTCTCGGTGGCCACCCTCTACAACGCCCAGTCCGGACTCTTCCGCACCGCGATCGCCCTCGGCGGCTCACCCGAGCAGGCGGCCGAGCTCGACCCGCGCGTTCGCAGCTTCGAGGTCAAGGGGGTGTTCGCGCTCACCGAGCCCGAGCACGGCTCCGACATCGCCGGCGGACTCGCCACCAGCGCCCGGCGCGTGGGCGACGGCTGGGTGCTCGACGGTCGCAAGAAGTGGATAGGCGGGGCTGCGGCATCCGATGTCCTCGTCGTCTTCGCGCGCGACGTCGACGACCGCGCGGTCAAGGTGTTCCTCGTGCCGACCGGTGCCGAGGGAGTCCGCCTCGAGACGATCGGCGGCAAGGTCTCATTGCGGCCGATGCAGAACGCCCTCATCTCGCTCGACGCAGTACAGGTCTCCGAAGAGTCACGACTGCAGAATGTGAACGGGTGGGCGGACGTGGCGCGCATCCTGCGCGCCATGCGCGCCGACGTCGCCTGGATCGCCGCGGGACTCCAGGCGGGCGTGCTCGACGCCGCCGTGCGCTACGTGCGCGAACGGCACCAGTTCGGCCGGCCGATCGGCGGGTTCCAGCTCGTGCAGGAGAAGCTCGCACGCATGCTCGGCAACTGCGTGGCGTCGCTCGCCCTCGTCGTGCAGCTCTCCCTGCACCAGGACGGCTCCGCCGAGGTCGGCGGCGAGTTCCCCGACGAGAACTCGGCGCTCGCGAAGATGCAGACAGCCCGGCTCGCCCGCGAGACGGTCGCCCTCGGGCGCGAGGTGCTCGGCGGCAACGGCATCCTGCTCGAGCACGACGTCGCCCGCTTCTTCGCGGACGCCGAGGCCGTGTACTCGTACGAGGGCACGCATGAGATCAACGCCCTCATCGTCGGCCGCGCGCTCACCGGCGCGTCGGCCTTCACCTGACCCGCCCGCCGGTTGAGCCGCCTACCGGTCGCTGAGCCGCCCCACCCGTTGCTGAGCCGCCCACCGGTTGCTGAGCTTGTCGAAGCACCACCTACCGAAGGAGATCCCATGACCACCACCGTCGATTACGCCGACGTCGCCGGGCTCGCCGGCACCGACCTCGGCTGGACCGAGTGGCTCGAGGTGACGCAGGACCGCGTGAACCTCTTCGCCGACGCGACCGACGATCACCAGTGGATCCACGTCGACCCCGAGCGCGCGGCCGACGGCCCCTTCGGCGGGCCCATCGCCCACGGGTTCCTGACGCTGTCGCTCACCGTGAAGTTCTGGTCGGAGCTGTTCGACGTCACCGGCGTCACGACGCGCGTGAACTACGGCCTCGACAAGGTGCGCTTCGTCTCGCCCGTCGCCGTCGGGTCCCGCGTGCGCATGAACGCCGTCATCGACGAGGTGACCGAGGTGCGCGGGGGCTACCAGTTCGCCGTCGACCAGACCATCGAGATCGAAGGCGGCGAGAAGCCCGCAGTCGTCGCGCGAGGGCTGTACCGCTTCTACGCCTGACCGTTCCTTCCACCCGCTCGCCTGTCGCAATCGCTGGTTCCCACCCACGATTCGTGACAGGCGAGCAGCCCCACCTTCCTCGAGGGAGAGGACTCCGCAACGATGCACGAGGGAATCGGGTTCTGGCTCGCCAAGCGGCGGCTGAAGGACCCCGACAAGACGGCCGTCGTCTTCGGCGACGACGAGTTGAGCTATCGCCGGCTCGCGGATGCCGCCGACCATGTCGCCGCGGTGCTGTGGCATCGCGGCATCCGCCGTGGCGACGCCGTCGCCTACATCGGCGAGAACAGCCCGCAGTTCCTGCAGGTGATGTTCGGCGCGGCACAGCTCGGAGCCGTCTTCGTGCCGCTGAACACGCGGCTCGCCGGTCCCGAGATGCAGCACGTCCTCGTCGACTCCGGGGCGCGGGCCGTCGTGCTCGACCCGGAGTTCCTGGAACGGGCGATGCCGGGTATCGAGGCGGGGCGCATCGCCCACGTCATCGTGACCGGCGACGGGCTGCCGGAGCACCCCGGCCTCGCCCGCCTCGTGGCTGACGCCCCGGGCGGTCACACCGTCGCCGACGTGAGCCTCGACGATCCCGCCGCGATCATCTACACATCGGGCACAACTGGGCGCCCCAAGGGCGCCGTGCTGAGCCACGGCAACCTCACCTGGGTCGCCGTGAACTGCATCGTCGACTACGACGTCGTCTCGACCGACGTCTCGCTGATGATCTCGCC
The DNA here is from genome assembly GCF_031085295.1 of Microbacterium psychrotolerans. Lineage (GTDB taxonomy): Bacteria > Actinomycetota > Actinomycetes > Actinomycetales > Microbacteriaceae > Microbacterium > Microbacterium psychrotolerans. Next base: position 575,850 of record NZ_JAVFWO010000004.1, read on the forward strand.
CCTGTTCCACGTCGCCTCGCTCGGCATGGGCGCGCTGCCGGTGATCCTCAAGGGCGCGACGCTCGTCCTGGAGAAGGGCTTCGAGCCCGGGCGCGCGCTCGCGCAGATCCAGCGCCACGGCATCACGATGCTGAGCGGCGTGCCGACCACGTATCAGATGCTGGCCGACCACCCGGACTGGGCGGCGACCGACATCTCGACGCTGCAGAAGCTGACGTGCGGCGGGTCGGCGGTCCCCACCCGCATCCTCAACGCGTACGAAGAGCGCGGGCTGTCGTTCTCGCAGGGCTACGGCATGACCGAGACGTCGCCGGGGGCGACGTCGCTCGCACCGTCGATGACCCGCGAGAAGCAGGGCAGCGTCGGCCTCCCGCACTTCTTCACCGAGGTGCGCATCACCGACGAGCACGGCGATGTCGTGCCGCGCGGCACGGTCGGCGAGATCGAGATCTCGGGCCCCAACGTCTTCCTCGGCTATCACGGCCAGCCCGAGGCGACGGCGGCCGCGTTCACGGACGACCGCTGGTTCCGCTCGGGAGACCTCGGCTACCTCGACGCCGACGGCTACCTCTACATCGCCGATCGGCTGAAGGACATGATCATCTCCGGCGGAGAGAACATCTATCCCGCCGAGGTCGAGAACCTCATCTCCGACATCGAGGGGATCTCCGGCGTCGCCGTCGTCGGCGTGCCCGACGAGCGCTGGGGCGAGGTGCCGTGGGCGGTCGTGACGGTCAAGGAGGGCGCCGAGGTCGACACCGCGATCGTGCGCTCCCATCTCGACGGCGTGCTGGCGCGTTACAAGCTGCCGAAGAACGTCGTCGTGGTGGAAGAGCTGCCGCGCACCGCGTCGGGCAAGGTGCGCAAGGCCGACCTGCGCGCGCGCTTCGGCGAGAGCCGATGACGCGCGTCCCGCCGGTGCCGTCCCTCGTGCCGGCGTTCGAGGTGGTCGCAGAGCTCGGTCCGCTCGAGGACCACGGCATGACCCGCGCCGGCCATCGCCGCATCATCCCGGTGGTCGGCGGCACGGTCACGGGCGATTTCACCGGCACGATCCTCGCCGGCGGCGCCGATTGGCAGACCGTGCGGGCGGACGGCTCGATCGAGATCGACGGCCGGTACAGCGCCCGCGGCGACGACGGGTCGCTGCTCCACATCCGCGCCCGGGGCGTGCGCAGCGGCGATCCCGCCGTGCTCGAGGCGCTGCTGCGCGGGGACGACGTCGAACCGGACGCCTACTACTTCCGCGCCGCGCTCACGCTGGAGTCCGCGTCGCGCCCCGAGTTCGAGCGCGCGGTCTACGTCGCGTCGTACACCCGTGAGGCGAGCCGCGTCCGGTACGTCGCCTACCGCGTCACCTGAGCGGCTCTGCCCCGCGATTCCGAGAGCTCAGCCGACGAGGGCGGCGAAGTCCCGCACCGCGGGGAACGCGAACTCGCGGTGGCGCTGCGTGAACAGCTCGAACGAGCGGTCGGCGGGCCAGTCCTCGCCCATGTACTGCCGCGGCAGGCGCGGATCGGCGCGCAGCAGGGCGAGCCAGTCGGCGACCAGCAGTGTGCGCGCGGTGAGCGGAGGGAGATCGGATGCCGCATCCTCTCGCTCCCAGTGCGCGATGAACTCGTCATGAGCCTCGCGGATGCGCTCGACGTCCCACGCGACGCGCACCGCTTCGACCATCGGGAACCCGTCGAGCTCGGCGGCCGAGAACGCGTTGACCGATCCCGACGGCAGGTCGGGGATGATCGCTCCCAGTGCCGCGGCGAGGTCGACGGCGCCGGGCGCGATCCACAGTCCGTCGCGGAGCACAGCGAACCCCGACCACGTCAGGGCCGCGCGCAGGCGATGGCGGAGGTCGCGCAGGTGCTCGGGAACCGTGTACGTGACGAGGGTCCAGCCATCGCCCTGCGGTTCGAAGGGCGCCGGGCCGTTGACGCGACCCGAGGCCTCGCGCAGCACCTCGCTGCCGTGCCCGGTGAGGACGAACCCGATCTCCCTGCCGAGGCGCCGGCGTTCGAGCAGCCCGCTGTGCACCATGCGGTCGAGGTTGGTCCGCACCGCGGATGCCGCGACCCCGGCGCTCTCGAGCGCGCCGATCAGCACGCTCGCTCGCAGCGGCTCGAAGTAGCGGTCGCACACGTACTCGCCGAAGAACGCCAAGAGCAGCTGCCGGGGCTTGCGCGTGAGCACCGACGTCTCGACGGCCGAGAGTGCCGGCAGCGCGACGGCGGTCTTGGCGGCTGCGACGCTCACGCGGCCTCCGGGCGCACGGCCTCACCGCGCTTGGCGCGCTGGATCTGCTCGTACACGTGGGTGCGCAGCTCGGTGAACCGCGGCAGCGCGCGCGTCGTGATCTGGTCGCGGTCGGGCGCGAGGTCGATGGCGAGGTCCTCCTGCACCCAGGTCGGCGACTTCGACAGCACGATCACGCGCTCGCCGAGGTACACCGACTCGTCGATGTCGTGCGTCACGAAGAGGATCGACATCCCGCGTTCCCGGTGCAGCTTGCGGACCAGGTCTTCGAGGTCCGCGCGCGTCTGGGCGTCGACCGCGGCGAAGGGCTCGTCCATGATGAGCACCTCCGGCTGGTACGCGACGGCCCGCGCGATGGCGACGCGCTGCTGCATCCCGCCGGAGAGCTGCCACGGGTAGCTCTTGGTCGCGTGCTCGAGCCCGACGGCGAGGAGCGCGTCGTCGACGAGCCGATCCCGCTCTGCGCGGCTGAGCTTCTTGTGCTTCAGCGGCAGCTCGACGTTGCCGCGGACGGTGAGCCACGGGTACAGGCTGCGACCGTACTCCTGGAAGACCAGCGCCATGTTGGGCGGCGGCGCGGTGACGCGTCGGCCGCCGAGCTCGATGACGCCCGAAGTCGGCTTGAGCAGCCCTGCGATGCATTTGAGCAGCGTGGTCTTGCCGCAGCCCGACGGACCCACGATGCACACCAGCTCACCGGCATCCATCTGGAATCCGATGTCGCCGATGGCCTCGACGTTCCCGGTCGTGGACTCGTACACCTTGCGCAGGTGCTCGACGTTCAGCAGTGTGTCAGGCACGCTCGACCTCCTTGATTCCGTGATACCAGCGAAGCACGCGCCGCTCGACGAATCCGAAGATCACGGCGAGCAGCACGCCGATGAGGCCGAGCAGCACGATGCCGCTCCACATCTCGGCGATGAGGTAGTTGCGCTGGAAGTAGACGATTCGATAGCCCAGGCCTGAGGACGAGAAGAACATCTCGGAGATGACCATCAGGATGAGCGCGATCGAGAGGCACTGCCGCACACCCGTCATGATGCGGGGGCTCGCCGCCGGAAGCACCAGATACCGCAGCCGCTCACCCGAGGTCACCGCGAACGACCGTGCGGTCTCCGTCATGACCGAGTCCGTCGAACGGACGCCCTCGATGGTGTTCAGCAGCACGGGCCAGATCGCGCCGGCGACGATCACGACGACCTTCATGAGGTCGTTCGCACCGACGAGGACCGCCACGATCGGGATGAGCACCGGCGGCGGCACCGCGCGGAAGAACTCGAACACGGGCTCGAGCAGTTCTCGCAGCCACTGCACCAGGCCGATGACGATGCCCGCCGCGATGCCGAGGGCGACGGCCAGCACGATGCCGATCGCGAGCCGGCCGAGGCTGGGCACCACGTCAGCGAAGAACGCCGGGCCCACCCACGTCTCGACGAACGCCTCGGCGATGACGAGTGGGCTCGGGAAGAACGGGGCCGGCGAGATCGACGACCAGATGCCCCATATGACGAGCAGGATGATGGGCAGCCCCAGCGCGTACGCGGTGTTCTCGCCGAACTTCGCCCACACCCGGGACGGGCGGCGCGGCGTGACGACGGTGCTCGTGTAGAGGGTCACAGGACCTCCTCCCCTCGTACGGACTGATGCCACGACAGCGACCGGCGCTCGATCGCCCGGAACACGAGATTGACGAGCAGGCCGAGCATGCCGGTCACGATCACGAGGGCATACACCGTCGTCCACTGCCCGGATTCGCGCGCGAGCATGATCGCGCGTCCGAGCCCGGGGATGCTGATGAACATCTCGGCGGTGATCGCCAGGATCAGCGCGACGGTCGCCGCGAGCCGGAGACCCGTCATGAGATACGGCAGCGCGGTCGGGAAGACCAGGTTGACGATCCGCGACCCCCGAGAGAGCCCGAAGCTGCGCGCCGTGTCGCGGGCGACGGCGTCGACGTCGGCCACACCGTAGAGCACCTGGATGAAGACCTGCCAGAAGCTCGCGTACACGATGATCAGGAGCGCGGCCTGCAGCTGGTAGCCGAACATGAGGATCGCGAGCGGAATGAGCGCGACCGACGGGATGGGCCGCAGGAACTCGACCGTGGTGTGCGTCGCTCGGCGCAGGAACGGCACCAGGCCGATGACCGTGCCGAGGACCACCGCGAGGACCGTCGCGATCAGCAGGCCGAGAGCCCAGGATGTCAGCGTACGGCCGACGTTGCGCCAGAACTCCAGATCGCCGAAGAGCACGATCAGCTGCGCGATCGTCTCGGTAGCCGTCGGAAAGTACGCCGGGTTCACGATCCCGAGCGTCGGCAGCAGCTGCCATGTCGCCAGGAACCCGAGGATGCCGGCCACGCCGAGCACGACCTTGCGCATGGTGCGGTTCTGCCGGGCGCGTGGCGTCGTGGCGACGACCGGCGGAGCGTCAGCGGTGGCGGTCACGGTGCCTCCGATCGGTGCGGTCGGGTCGTGGGGGTGTCGATGTGACGCTCCACGAGGTGGGGAGGGACGAAGGGGTGAGCGGATGCTGCTTCACGAGGTGGGGCGGGGACGTGACGGGTGGCGGATGCCGCGGCGCGCGGCATCCGTCACCCCCCTGTCACGGGGCTACTGCTGCTGGAGCAGCCGGTCGAAGTTCGGCTCGGCGTCGATGTAGCCGAACTCGACCGCCAGCGTGCCGAGGTCCTCGATGCCGGCGTCGGCGAGGTCCCACGTGAAGGTCGGGAGCGTGATGCCGGCAGCCGCCTCCTCGGGGATCTCGAGGTTCGTCGCGATCGCGGCACGCACGGCGTCTTCGTTCTCGCCCGCCCACTCCAGCGCCTCCGCCATCGCGGCCGAGTAGTCGGCGACGAGGTCGGGGTCGTCGTCCAGGAGCGCCTGCGTCGTGATGTTCGTGAGCACCGACAGGCCGGGGATCGTCGCCTGGTACGGCGCGACGACCGAGACACCGCCGTCGCCGAGGACCATTCCGCGGAACGGGTCGGGCGCCCACGCGGCGTCCATGGTGCCGGCGGCGAGCTGTGCCGGAACGTCGGGGAACGCGACCTCGACGAACTCGATCGTCGAGGGATCGCCGCCGTCGTCCTGGACGGCCTTGCGGATGGTCAGGTCTCCCGCGGCGCCGATGGTGTTGACCGAGACCTTCTTGCCGGCGAGGTCGGCCGGCCGCGAGATGCCGGAGTCGCCCAGTGCGACGACCGCGTTGACGTCGTCGCCTTCGGCCAGGCTGTTGGCGTAGTTGCCCACGATCACGACGCCGAGGTCCTGGACGTCGGCACGGATGGGGCCGAACGGCTGGCCGATGGCGAACTGGATGTCGCCGCTCAGCAGCGCCGGGATGGCGTTGGCGCCGCCCTGCGCGGGCACGACCTCGATCTCGAGGCCATGATCCTCGAAGATGCCCTCGTCGATGGCGGCCCAGAGGGCGCCGGTCTCGGCGATGGGCAGCGCGGCCACGCGGACGGTGGTGAGCTCGCCCGAGCCCTCCGCGTCGCCGCCGGACGTGGCAGTGGATTCGGGATCGGCGGCGGAATCGGTGCAGCCGCTGAGCGCGAGCGCGGCGGCGGCGAGGACGCCGAGGGTGGCAAGACTCTTCTTCATTGACGGGCCTCTCAGGAGCGGGTGCTGTGGGTGCCGTCAGCCGCGTCCGCCCGACCGGGAGTCGGGATCGGCACCGCGGCGTGCCGGACAACAGTCATCGTGCGCCTCTCCGCGTCGATTGTCAATGCTTTTGTGACGCCCGTCACGAATTGCATGAATCACCCGGCAACCTGGCACTGCGGCATCCGCTCAACGGAAATCGCGACGTGCGTCGCGGGCCGCCCCGCGCAGGATGGGTCCGCACGCACAGCGTGCCTATTGCCATTACCTATGGTGATAGGTATTCTCTGGCTACCGCGGTGCAGAGACGCACCCGGAAGAGGAAAGGACCTCTCTCATGGCCCACGCGACCCCCGCATCGCCCTCGGCGGCCGCCCTCGTCGACGGCTTCTCGCTCGAGATGACCGGCAAAGACATCGGCGGCCTCGAAGAGGCCCGCGACACGATCCCGCAGGGGACGAAGGTCAACGTGACCTTCCTCGGCAACGAAGATCTCGAGATGCGCGTCGCGGCTGCGAAGGCCGTCAAGGAGATGGGTTTCGTCCCGGTCCCTCACCTGTCGGCGCGGCGGCTGCGGTCGCAGGACGAGCTCGAGGAGTTCCTCGGACGCCTGCAAGAGGTCGGCGCGACCGAGCACGTGTTCGCCGTCGGCGGCGACCCGGCCGAGCCCGAGGGCCCGTACCCCGACGCACTGACCGTGATCCGGTCGGGCGTGCTGCAGAAGTTCGGCGTGCGCGAGGTCTCGATCGCGGGCTACCCCGAGGGGCACCCCGACATCCCTGACGACGTGCTCTGGCGTCACCTCGACGAGAAGGCGCTCACGCTGGCGCAGGAGGGACTGGATGCCGTCGTCCTGACCCAGTTCGCGTTCGACACGGATCCGGTGATGACGTGGATCGGCCAGGTGCGCGATCGCGGCATCGACGCGCAGATTCGCATCGGCACGCCTGGACCCGCCGGCATCAAGCGGCTGCTCGGCTTCGCGCGACGTTTCGGCATCGGTGCGAACGCGATGATCGTGAAGAAGTACGGGTTCTCGCTCACCAACCTCATGGGCACCGCAGGCCCCGATCGCTTCGTGTCCGACCTTGCCGAGCGCCTGGACTCGGCCCCTCAGCCGACCGGCGCACCGATGGAGACGGCGACGGCAGGAACGGACTCGGCGACCGGATACGGCGACGTCAAGCTGCACTTCTACACGTTCGGCGGTCTGCTCGCGACGAGCAACTGGGCACGGGAGTTCGTCGCCGCCCAGGCGCACGGGGCGCGTCGATGACGACCCACCTCGAACTGCGGCGCGACCACGCCTGCCTGATCGTGCACGGCCCGGACCGCTCCGGCATCGTCGCGGCGGTGACCGCTCTGGTCGCGCGCAACCTCGGCAACATCGTGACGCTCGACCAGTACTCCGACAACCCCGAGGGCGGCGAGTTCTTCCAGCGCGTCGTCTTCCACCGCGTCGACCTGCAGGCGGCGCTGCCCGCCATCGAGGCCGACCTCGACGAGACGCTCGGCCCGCTCGGCCTCGAGTGGCGGCTCACCGACCAGTCGATCCCGAAGCGCATGGCGATCCTCGCCTCGACGTCCGACCACTGCCTGCTGGAGCTGCTCTGGCGGCATCGTCGCGGCGAGCTGCCCGTGACGATCCCGATGGTCATCTCGAACCACACCAACACCGCGGAGGACGTCCGCAGCTTCGGCATCCCGTTCTTCCATGTCCCGTCGCAGGGAGCCGACAAGTCGGCAGCCGAAGCGCGGATCATCGAGCTGCTGAAAGGCAACGTCGACTTCGTCGTGCTGGCCCGGTACATGCAGATCCTGTCGGATCGCTTCCTCGACGAGGTCGGCGTCCCGGTGATCAACATCCACCACTCGTTCCTGCCGGCGTTCATCGGCGCGGCCCCCTACCGCAAGGCCAAGGAGCGCGGCGTCAAGCTCATCGGAGCGACCAGCCACTACGTCACCGCCGACCTCGACGAGGGCCCGATCATCGAGCAGGACGTCGCACGCGTCACCCACGCGATGACCGCCGGAGACCTGCAGGCGCGCGGCGCGTACGTCGAGCGCGCAGTGCTCTCGCGGGCGGTCGAATGGCACGCCCAAGACCGCGTGATCCGCCACGGCAACAGCACGATCGTCTTCACGTAACCCCGAACCACACCCCACGAACAGAGAGGTTCCCCATGGCGAAGAATCTGCAGGAGCTGCTCGACGGCCAGAACGCCGTCGAGATGCTGCGCAACTCGCAGATCGGCTCGTACATCTATCCGGTGGTCCCCGCGGACTTCCAGAACTGGATCAAGGAGCAGAAGGCGTGGCGCGACACGGCCGTGCTCTACGACCAGTCGCACCACATGGACAATGTGTTCCTCAAGGGCTCGGATGCGATCCGCCTGATCTCCGACACGGCGATCAACTCGGTGGCGACCTTCCCCGTGAACCGCGCGAAGCAGTACGTGCCGACGACCGCCTCAGGGCACGTCATCGGCGACGGCATCCTGTTCCACGAGGCCGAGGACGAGTACGTCTACGTCGGTCGTGCGCCGGCATCGAACTGGCTGCTCTACCACGGTGAGACCGGCGGCTACGCGAACCTCGATGTCACCGTCGACCGCCGCTCGCCCTCGCGCCCCTATGGTGACGCGGTCAGCCGGCGCTACTACCGGTTCCAGATCCAGGGACCGGCGGCGTGGCAGGTCATCGAGAAGCTGAACGGCGGCCCCCTCGAGCAGCTGAAGTTCTTCAGCATGTCGGAGATGCAGATCGGCGGCGCCAACGTCCGCACCCTGCGCCACGGCATGGCGGGAGCGCCCGGCCTCGAAGTCTGGGGACCGTACGAGGACCACCACCGCGTCCGCGACATCATCGTCGAGGCGGGCGCGGAGTTCGGCCTCGTGCCGGTCGGCTCTCGCGCGTACCCGTCGAACACCCTGGAGTCGGGCTGGATCCCGTCGCCGCTGCCGGCCATCTACTCCGGCGAGGCCGAGCGCGGCTACCGCGAGTGGCTCGGCGTCGACAGCTACGAGGCCACCGGCACGCTCGCCGGCTCGTTCGTGTCGGACAACATCGAGGACTACTACCTGACGCCGTGGGAGCTGGGCTACGGCTCGTTCGTGAAGTTCGACCACGACTTCATCGGGCGCGACGCGCTCGAGAAGGTCGACCCCGAGACGCAGCGCCGCAAGGTGACGCTCGCGTGGAACGCCGAGGACGTGACGAAGATCTTCGCGTCGCTGTTCGACGTCGAAGGCGACAGCTACAAGTTCTTCGATCTCCCGCTCGCGAACTACGGATCGGCGAACTACGACTCGGTGACGGATGCCGACGGCAGCGTCGTGGGCTTCTCGATGTTCACCGGGTACAGCGCCAACGAGAAGCGGGCACTGTCGCTCGCGACCGTGAACCCCGATGTGCCCGAGGGCGCCGAGGTGACGGTCGTGTGGGGCGAGCCGAACGGCGGCACCACGAAGGCCTCGGTCGAACCGCACCAGCAGCTCGAGGTCCGCGCGGTTGTCTCGCCCGTGCCGTACTCCACGGTGGTGCGTCAGAGCTACCACGGCGGCTGGCGCACCGGATACCAGCCCCAGCCCGCCTGACCCACGAGACCCGAGGGGGTCCGCCCGCTCCGGGCGGGCCCCCTCGTACCATTCCGCCGGGCCGGCGGGGCGCGGCATCCGCTGATCGCTACTCTCTTGGAGGGAAAGGAGTCGCATGAGTCTGCGGTACGCACTGTTGGCGATCCTGCGGGTGGGTCCGCTGTCGGGGTACGACCTGCAGAAGCAGTTCCACCAGTCCGTCGGACATGTCTGGCATGCGCCCGACTCCCAGATCTACCCCGAGCTGCGCAAGATGGAGGAGCTCGGCCTCATCCAAGGCGAGGAGCAGACGCGCGGCGAGCGCGGCACGCGCCGCATGTACCACGTGACGGATGCCGGCAACCGGGCTTTCCTCGACTGGATGGCCTCACCCCTCGACTATCAGCGGGTGCGCGACCCCGCGCACCTGCGGGCCGCCTACCTCGAGGCGGCTACGCCCGAGGACGCGCGCGGGTTCCTCGAGCGGCACATCGCGCAGTGGGCGGGCGAGCTGGCGCAGTGGGAGGGCGAGCTCGAGCGCATCGACGCCGTCGCCAACCCGATGCTGGTGCGCCGCCTCGCGGTCACCGCCGACGCCGACCGTGAGCGGACCATCGCCTACAAGCGGTTCGCGTACGAAGGCCTCGTCGAGCGCGCGCAGGGCGAGATCGCCTGGGCCCGCCGAGGGCTCGAGCTGATCGACCGCCTCCACGCTTAGGCTGGACGTGTGCCGGACATCAGCCGAGACCCTCGAGGGACTCCCGCGACGGATCGGCTCAACTACACGGCGTACCGCCTTGCGCGAGCGCTGAATCGCGCGGCCGAGAACACCGCTCTCGCACACGCCGTCACCCTGCCGCAGCTGCTGATCCTGCAGGTCCTCGGCGAAGGGCTGCCGCTGTCGAACGCGCAGGTCGCGCACCGCACCTTCGTCAGCTCGCAGGCGGCCCACGTCGTGTCGAGCGAACTGCTCGCCTCCGGACTGATCGAGCGGGTCGAGCATCCCACCAATAGGCGCGTCAGGCTGGTCCGCTTGAGCGAAGCCGGCTGGGCGACGCTGGCGGAATGCGAACGGGAGATCCGTGCGCGTGAGGACCGGCTCGCCGAGGCGATCGGCCCCGATCTCGGCAGCACGCTCGCCGAGGTCCTCGAGCACGCCGCAGAGGTGATCGCCGGCGGCTACTTCGGCGACCGTGAGGCCGAGGCGGAGGCGGTGGCGCGACGGCGCCGTCCGAGCAAGGGCGCCGGGATGGCGCCCGCCTGACGAGTCACCGAGACCCGCGGCGACGCAGCCGCATCGCAACGAACAGCGCGCAGGCGAGTGCCGCGCTCCCTCCGATCACGAGAGCGGTCCGTCCCCCGGACTCGTCGATGACCCAGCCCATCAGCAGGGCACCGAACGGGACCATGCCGTAGCTGCCGAGGGTCACCAGCGACATCGTGCGTCCGATCTGGTCGGGGGGCACGCTGACCTGCGCGGCGGCGTTGAGGATGCCCTGGTAGTACCCGACTCCCAGTCCGAGCAGCGGTCCGAGGGCCAGGAACGCGGGCAGCCCCGGCGCAGCCGCGTTCGCGAGAAGGGCGAGCCCCAGGCCGGCGCACGCGGCGATGAGGGATCGCACGGTGACACGTGCGCGCCCTGCCGCCAGGATGCCGCCGAGGATCGCGCCGATCGCGTTCAGGGTGTGGACGCCGCCGACGGCGGTCGCATCCCCGCCGAAGGTGAGGGTGACCGTGGACGTGAGCACGAGCATCAGATTGAGGGCGAGCAGCGCCACCACCGCATTGACGACGAGGAGCGTGGCCATCCCGCGGTCGGTGCCGACGCGGTATCGCTCGGTCGTCCGTGGCCGGCGAGGAGCCTCCCGCACGTGCAGGCGCGACGGGCGGATCAGCGCGATCGAGAGGAAGACCACGAGGAACGAGCCCGAATTGACGAGCATGCAGGCCGTCGCTCCCAGGCTCTGGAACGCGACGCCGGCGAGCCCCGGGCCGATCGAACGGGCGGACGCCAGCGCGATGGTGCTGAGCGAGGCCGCCCTGCTCAGGTCGGCGGAGCCGACGATCTCGAAGATGATCGCCTGTGCCGCGACTCGCTCGAACGTGTGCACCGTGCCGAGCGCCGCGACCAGCAGGTAGAAGAGCGAGATCGGTGCGGCGGGACTCAGCGTCGCGACCGCGAGCCCGCCCACGATGGCCGTCGACAGCAGTGACGTGACGAGGAGGATCGTCCGCGGCCGGATGCGGTCGGCGACGCGGCCGGCAGGCACGCTGAGCAGCAGCAGGGGGAGGAACTGCGCGATGGTGACGCCGCTGAGCGCACGTGCGCTGCCGGTCTCCCCGAGCACCACCAGCGAGAGCGCAAGGTTCTGGAACCACGTCCCGGTGTTGGAGACGACCTGCCCGCCGAAGTAGAGCGAGAACCGGCCGTTCGCGAACGGCCGGAACACCCCCCACGAGGTCACGCGCTCAGCTGCTCGCGGCGACCCGGTCGCGCACGAACGATGCGATCCGCTCGCGCACGCCGGCGGTCGATCGTGCATCGGCGTTGCTGCCGCGGATCTCGAGCACCGGGATTCCGCGGTCCTCGAGCGCGGCGGTGATCAGGGCGCCGCCGGGGGTGTCGTCGGCGACGAGATGCACCACGCCGTCCACGCCGTGCGCGACGGCCTCCTTGACGTACCACGACGACGACATGGGCGGGACGTACAACAGGTCGGTCAGTCCCACGAACCTCGCCGCGAGGGTGCGGATCGGATCGTCGCCGTACCGGGCGTATCCGTCGGCTGCGATCGCCAGGTACATGGACCACACGAACACCGCGTCGAAGTCCTCCTGGAACGACCGGTACATGTCGAGATCGGACCACAGGCCGCGGCCGACCCACATCAGACGGCGCCGTTCGCCCGGCCACACCGCAGCGCCCTCGTCGATGCGGCGGGCGACCTCGTCGTGGAGCCGGCGCGCGGCATCCACGGCCCAGCGGGTTCCCCGGTGCCACTGCGGCACCATGACGCTCGGAATGATGTCAGTCACGGGCACGGGCAACGGCCGGGCGGATGCGAGCATGTCGCGGGTGCGCCGGTTCCACTCCGCCTGCTCGTTGGCGAGCGTCATCACGTCGCGGAGCCGTTCGCGCTGCACGCGGCGTCCCAGCCGGTGCTCGAGCCAGGCGATCAGGTCTTCGATCTCCCCCTGGAGCAGATCGATGCGCTCCGCGCCGAACACCTCCTCCCAGCGGTGCGAGACGAGGTCCCACCAGCCCTCGGGTGCCGGATCGGCCGCGGTCCGCGAGAGCAGGAAGGTCTCGGTCCCCGCGCGGCGACCCCACTGCTCGAAGATCTTGTGCGTGACATCGCCGCCCCGCTCGGCGATGGCGAAGCGGGGCTGCGGCAGGCCGCCCCACGGCGCATCGGCGCCCCGCAGCTCCTGAGCGCCCAGTGGCAGCACGTCGTACTGACGGCTGTAGTCGGGGAGACCCCGCGCCGCCACGGCCTCGAGGCTCGCCGCGCCCGCGCGCTTGGCGGCGATGATCGACGACCACCACTGGTTGACGACGTAGTTCACGTCCAGCGCCCGGAGCACCTCGTGCGGGGCGTCGGCGTTCGCCAGCGCGAGGGGTTCGCCGGCGTGCACCTTGGCGGCCAGCGAGTGGAACCACTCGCGCTGGTACGAGGTGGCCTCGACCGCGCTCGAGAGCCGATCGGCGGCGATGCGCTGGGCGTTCATGAGGATGCCGTCCCCTTGACGATGCGGTGTCCCAGGTCCCGCGCGGCCCGCGCCTCGTCGCCGGGACGCAGCCGCGTCTGCATGACGAAGGGCACGCGGATCCCTGCAAGGGCCGCGGCTTGGTCGGAAAGGTCCCATGCCGGGGCCTCGTCGAGATCGCGGATCACGCCCGCGACCACATCGGCCCGGCTGCGCAACGCCGCCTCGTGGGTCAGTCGTGCCCGGTCGGCGCTCGAGGCGGTGGCGGATCCGCCGACGCGGCCGAAGTGCAGGTCGACCAGACGCTCGATCGCCTCGTCGAGGCTCGCCGCATCGACCGCCACGCCGAGCCACGCCCCCTCGCCGGTGTCGTGATCCTCGCCCACCACGACGCAGCCCTGCTCTTCGAGGATGCGGTACAGCGCGGGGTCCGGGTGATTCGACCCTGTGATGTGCACGCGGGCGGCCGTGACCGGGACGTCGACGCGGGCCTCGTCGACCCGCGTGATGGCTTCCTCCGGGTCGACGCGTCCCGCCTCGAGCCAGGCCTCCAGGGCAGCCGATCCCCCGCACTCCGGGGGCGTCGCACCCCGCCGGACTCGCAGCCGTGCGAGCGCCTCCCCCAGGTCCCGCTCGGCGCTGCCCGCCGCGGCGAGGGCCGCGCCGTCGATGGTCTCGCCGCCGATGCCGGTGAGGAAGGCCGCCAGGCGCTCGAGCTGCGAACGTGCGAACCGCCGCGCTGCCGCCGACTCCGCTCGGGGAAGATCGAGCAGATGCAACGGCAGTTCGGACGCGATCGACCGCAGCACGTAGAAGAGCCGGACGTGCGCCTGAGTGTCGGCGCAGACGACGAGCGCGTCGCACTCGACGTGCCCGGAGCGCAGCTCGGTGAGCATGCGCGCGACGACGGCGTCGGCGGCACCGAGCAGATCCTGTGCCTCCGCGTCGATGGCGCCTGTCCACGAGCCGGTGATCCGCCGGGGAAGGCCGCCGCTCGCGAGCACGAGCTGCCGCGGGACGTCGTTTCCGACGATCCCGACGATCGCGCGTCGAACCGGCGTCACAGCACTCCGTCCCTCCGGAGCGCGTCGACCCGTTCGTCGTCGTAGCCGAGCAGCCCGCCGAGGATATCGGCGGTGTGCTCGCCGAGCCCGGGAGCAGGCCGCGAGAGGTCCGCGGAGCTGCGGGAGAAGACGACCGGAAGCCCGCTGCCGTACAGCCCTTCCAGGTGCCCGTAGCGGGGATGCACGAGGGGGACGACCTCGCGGCGGCTCGTGACGATGTCGTCGCGGACCGCGGTGGCGGTGTCGCGCACCGGTGCGGCGGGAACGCCGTGGCGTTCGAGCGCGGACAGCACCTCCGCGCTGGAGCGGGGGGCTGCCCAGTCCGCGATCATGCCGTGCAGCTCCTCGGCGTGCGTGACACGCGCGTCGCGCGAGGAGAAGCGCGGGTCGTCGACGAGATCGCCGCTGCCCATGGCCGCGAGGGTGCCCTCGGCGAACTGATCCGTCGGCGCACAGATGGCGAACCATCCGTCCGTCGTCTGGAAGGTGCCGAACGGCGCCAGCCGGGGAACGACCGCGCCGGTTCGCAGCGGGAAGCCCACGGACTCCAGCGCATCGAACGGCTCGCACGCGACCAGCGACGTGAGGCTGCCGAGCATCGAGACGTCCACGTGCTGGCCTTCGCCGGTGGCCTCGGCATCCATCACCGCAGCCAGAGTCCCGATCACCGCGAACAGCGGGGCGACCAGGTCGCCGATGGGCAACCCGAAGCGGATCGGCGCATCGCCCGGCTCGCCTGCCGTCATCATGACGCCGCTCAGGGCCTGGATGATGGTGTCCATCGCCTTGCCCTCGCCGGGCACACCCTGAGCGCCGAAGCCGCTGATCGAGGTATAGACGATGCGCGGGTTGACCTGCTGGACGGCGGCGTAGTCGATGCCGAGTCGCCTGGTGACACCCGCGCTGAAGTTCTCGACGACGATGTCGGCGTTGCGCACGAGATCGAAGAAGACACCCCGACTCTCGGGATGCTTGAGGTTGAGGGTGATGCTCTCCTTGCCCCGCCCGCGGGCCATCATCGAGACCGACATGTCGTCGGGCGCGGAACGTCGCATCTGCAGCCCGTCCGCCGTCACGTAGGGCGAGTTGTTCCGCGAGGAGTCGCCGCCACGGCTGGGGTTCTCGACCTTGATGACGCGCGCACCGAGGCTCGCCAGCAGCAGCGTGGCGTAGGGACCTGCGAGTGCGGTGGTCAGATCGATCACGGTCTTGCCTGCGAGAGGCCCGTCGGCGGTGTTCATGTCAGTCTTCCTTCGTTCGGACGACGAGCCTGTCGCCGTGCCAGACGAGCTCGGTGGCGAATCCGGCCTCGCTCGTGATTCTTCGCAGGTAGGCCGCGACCTCATCCCCGCGTTCGCCGCGCGCCACCGGGACGGGGCGCGCGGCGTCGTCGATCCAGCAGGGGATGAGCGCGGCGTCGATCCCGCCTTCGGTGATCGTCAGTTCGACGATCGCGGTGTGCCGGCTCTCGGGGTGGAACGGGTAGTCCGGCATCGACGGATCGGGGTCGAATCCGAAGAGCCGTCGCCGTTCACGTGCCCAGCCCGATCGCTCGGGCACAGCGCCAGGACCATCCGAGAGCGCCGTCGTCACGGTCGCGAAGTTCCCGAGGCCGTGGAAGATCGGGCGGCCGCGGTAGACCTCGACGCCCCTGCAGATGTGGGCGTGGTGTCCGAGCACGACGGTCGCTCCCGCATCCACGGCCGCGTGCGCGATCTGCCTCTCGTACGCCGCGATCTCGACGGGCACATGCACGAGCCCCTTGTGCAGGGCCACGATGACGACGTCCGCGCGGGTGGCCGCATCCGTCACCGCAGTTGCGAAGCGGCGGAGACTGGCCGGCTCGGCGAACGTGTCGATGCGCGGCGGCCCACCCGGGTTCGCGTTGCGTGCCTCGTAGTGCGTCACGACGTCCACGTAGGCCGCGCCCGGCTTGAGCGACGTCGCCCTGCTCTCACGCGGTCCCACGCAGTTGACGCTCAGCACCGCGATCCGGACGCCGTCCCGCTCGTCGATCACCGGCTCGAAGGCCTCGTCGAGGCTCTCGCCGGTGCCCACGGTCCGCATACCGCGCGCCTCGCAGTGCCGGACGGTCTCGCGCATCCCCTCGGCGCCGAAGTCGTAGACATGGTTGCCTGCCAGGGTCAGGATGCCGAAGCCGGCCTCCGCCACGGCGTCGAGCGCCGACGGCGGTCCCGGCAGGGCCGGCACATCGGTCGTCTGCACCACCCCGTCGTGCAGGTGCGGGATCTCGAGATGCCCGATCACGAGGTCGGCGGCGCGGAGCGTCTCGGCGGCGGGCGCCAGCAGGTCACGCGCGTCTTCGCGCTCGAGGACGAGATCGCCGACGGCGTGGATCGTGATCACGCGGTCCCGCCCACCACGGTTCCGGAGGTACGCGTGAGGAACGTGCGCAGGCGCGTCGACTCGGGGTGGTCGAAGAACGCTCCCGACGGGCGGTCCTCGATCACCTGGCCGTCGGCCATGAACACGCAGCGATCGGCAGCATGCCGAGCGAAGTCGAGTTCGTGGGTGACCACGATCATCGTCATCCCCGACTCCGCCAGATCCTTCATGACCTGCAGCACCTCATCCACGAGCTCGGGGTCGAGCGAACTCGTCGGCTCGTCGAAGAGCAGGATGCGCGGCTGCGTCGCCACCGCCCTCGCGATCGCCACGCGCTGCTGCTGGCCGCCCGACAGCTGGCGCGGGTGCGCTTGCGCCTTGTCGGCAAGTCCCACGCGCGTGAGCAGCTCCATAGCGCGGTCCCTCGCCTCGCCCGGGGCCACGCCGTGCACCTTGATCGGCGCCTCGGTGATGTTGCGGAGCACGGTCCAGTGCGGGAACAGGTTGAACTGCTGGAACACCATCCCCATGCGGCGCCGCTGACGCTGCACGTCCGTGTCGCGGAGCGGACGCACCCCGTCACGGTGACGCTCATAGCCGAGAAGCTCGCCGTCGAGGTACATCGCCCCGCCCTGGATCGACTCGAGCTGATCGATGCAGCGCACCAGCGTCGACTTGCCCGAACCCGACGGGCCGAGCACGGCCACGACCTCGCCGGCATGCACCTCGAAGTCCACGCCGTCGAGCGCGAGGTGATCGCCGTAGCGTTTGCGGAGCCCCACGACCTGGAGCACGGGGGTCAGGGCATCTTCCGAGCGAGCGTTCACGCCGTCGCCTCCACTCGTTCGACGGTCCGGCGGGCCACGGCCGCGCGCGTCATGCCTTTGCTGAAGTGGCGCTCCACACGGCGCTGCACCAGGGTGAGTGCCGTCACGACCACGAGGTACCAGATCACGGCCACCATCAGCATCGGCACCACCTCGTACGTCCGGTTGTAGATCACCTGCACCGAGTGCAGGAGGTCGCCCATCGCGATGACGCTCACGAGAGACGTTCCCTTCAGGAGCGCGATGACCTGCGAGCCCGTGGGAGGGATGATCACGCGCATCGCCTGCGGCAGCACGACCCTGGTGAACGAGTGCCAGCGGCTGAAGCCCATGGCGGCGGCCGCGTCGCGCTGACCGGAGTCGACCGACAGGATGCCGGCGCGGATGATCTCCGCCATGTACGCGGCCTCGTGAAGCGACAGGCCGATGACCGCCGCAGTGAGCGGAGTGATGAGATCGTTCGTCGGCCAGCTGAAGAGCTCAGGGCCGAAGGGCACGCCGACGGCGAGGCGGGGCAGCAGGTAGGCGAGGTTGTACCAGAAGATCAGCTGCACGAGCGGCGGGACGCCTCGGAAGACCCCGACGAACACGATGGACGCCCAGCGCAGCGGTCGGAAGTCGCTGAGCTGCCCGGCGGCCAGCGCCGTCCCCAGGATCGACCCGAACACCATGCCGACGATCGTCAGCAGGATCGACATGCCCAGGCCCATCAGCACGCTCGGGTTGAAGAGGTACTCGGCGACGACCGGCCATTCGAACCGCTCGTTGGTGGCGAGGAACACCAAGATCTGCACGGTCACGAGGGCGAGAAGGATGCCGACGACCACGCGCCACGGATGGATGCGGCGTCCCGCGTTCGCGACGTCCACCGTGCGATCCGCGAAGGGATTGCGCACGGGCTGCGTCGTGAGATCAGTCATGATCGCCTCACTCGCTCGTCATCGGGTTGAGGACCGGCGCCTCGACGGCGGCATCCTCGATGCCCCATTCCGACATGACCCGCTCGTACTCGCCGTTCTCGAAGATCGCCTCGAACGCGGCGAGCATCGGCTCGGCGAGCCCGTTGCCCTTCGGCATGAAGAGGGCGAGCTGGTCGATACCGGCGCCCTGCTCGTCGCTCTGGATGAGGTACCCATAGCGGTCGGGGTCGGACGCCTGAAGGTCGATCGCGGCGGACTGCGTCGTGCCGGCGTAGTCCGCGCGATCGGAGTTCACCGCGAGGAACGTCGCATTGCTGTCCTCGAGGCCGATGAACTCCGCCGGATCGAGGCCCTCGGCTTCGCACCACTCGTTGTAGCGCACGAGCTGACTCTCGGTGACCGAGCCGGTGACACCGGCCACCCGCGAGCCGCACAGCGCCTCGGGATCGTCGAGCTCGTCCGCGCGCTCGTCGAGGAAGACGTAGGAGGTGCGCGTCGTCATCCAGACCACGGCATCGAACTCCGCCTCACGCTCCGGTGTCGTGCGGACGGGTCCGTTGAACGCGTCGTAGCGCCCCGAGAGCATGCCGGTCAGCATCGCGTCGAGACCCGACGAGGTGATGATCTCGAACGGCACACCGAGCTGCTCCGACAGGGCGGCCTGGAGGTCGGGATCGATGCCGGTGATCTCGCCGCTCTCTTCGATCGTGCGGTAGGGCGGGTGGGTGTCGCCGGCGATCTTGATGACGCCGGCCTGCTTGATCGCGTCGGGAAGCTGGTCGTAGAGGGGCGCTTCGGTCGCGGCATCCGTCTCGGCTGGCTCACTCTCCGGGGCCGGGGAGGAGCAGCCCGCGATGAGACCGAGGACGAGAAGCGGGGCGAGGGCGATGACGCTCTTAGTGGTGCGCATGAGGACTCCACATCGTTGTGCAGATCGGGTCGGTGTCGATCGATCACCGTCAGGAACATCATAAAAGTTGATCATTGAAGATATCAACTATCACTATCTCCATGCGTGATTGACACCAACGAAGATGCCCGGTTAGCGTACCAAAATATCAATTTGGTTGATATTTCTTCGAAGGAGAAGAAGCCATGGTCCACCTCCCTGATCGCCTGAAAGCGGCCGCTGCGCAGAGGGCGCGCCGGTCACGGCCCGTCCCAGCAGTGCTGGTCGGCGCTGCAGCCGCGGGGCTTGTACTCGCCCTCTGCGTTGCCCCCACGACGGCGACGGCGGCAACGACGACGGCGGCAACGGCGACGGCGGCCGCGGGCGACGGCGCCCGTGTGGCCGGTCTTCCCCCTGAGATCCCCGCCGCCGCGACGGCCGACGAACCTGCGCTTCCGCGCGCGGAGGGCTGGCGCTTCTCGGAGCAGTTTCCCCGCACGTCCGGAACCAGCCGCTACGACGTCGGCGCGTTCCTCTGGACGGACTGGCTGTACGACGACATGGGCCGCGGGGACTTCACCTATGCATCGGCGCAGGCGGCCGGCAATGGCGCCGACGTGTTCCGTGCCGGGATCGCGGGCGATGCGACGCACACCTACTGGAGGGTCGACTGGAACACGCTCATCGACTCCGACGTTCCGGTAGCCGCGTGGGCGTTCGACACCGACGCCGACACGGCGACCGGGACCGCCTCGTGGCCCGCCGACGCCGGTGTCGTGTCCCCGGGCATCGAAACAGCCATGATCGTGTCGTCGCGCGGTGCGTGGCTCGTCGACGCGGTGACGGGAGCCCGCACCGATCTGACGGCGTCGGGTGCGACCGTGACGGTGGACGAGGCCGCTCGATCGTTCGTCGTAGCAGTGCCCCGCACGGTGATGCCCGCTGACGACACGTGGACGGTGCGGCTCGCGGCGGGCGTCGCGAACGCGTCGGGCGACGGCTTCGCGCCCGCTCCGCAGGCGCCCGACGGCTCGCGCGTGTACAACGCGGCCTTCCGGGACCGCGATGACGAGCAGTTCCTCGCGGGTGGGTGGACCGACTCCTCGACGCGATGGAACAACGGCGCCCAGTCCGCCGCCCTGAGGGCCGGCGACGTCACCGACTTCGCCGCCGAGCTGGATTGGGGCCGGGTCGCCCAGCAGGCCTCGACGGCGGAACCCGCTCCCACCGGATACTCGACGCGCTGGTACGTGTCGTCGCTCGACCTCGGGCAGGGACTCGACCCGCAGGCGCGCTTGACCTACGGTCCGGCGCTGCGAGGACCCTCCTTCTTCGGCCGGGTCCAGCCGTACACGGTGTACGTGCCCACCGGATACGACGCCGGCGACCCCGCGCCGCTCACGCTGCTGCTGCACGCGGGCGATCGCAACCACAACGGCTTCGGGGGCACGACCCAGGAAGACGTCTACGGGCCCATGTGCGAGGACCGTGGCTCGATCTGCGTGACCCCGCTCGGTCGTGGAAACACCACCTGGTACATCAACGAGGGCGAGTTGGATGTCTGGGAGATCTGGGGCGATCTCGCGCGGACGTACACCCTGGACCCGGATCGCACGGTCATCGGCGGGTGGTCCATGGGCGCGGTGGGCGCGACCCGCATCGCCACCAACCATCCCGACCTGTTCGCGGCGACCGTCATCGTCTCGGGCGCGGGCTACTACGACACACAGGGCAGACGCGACCAGGCGGGCGACGAGGACCGGATGGAGAACCTCCGCAACCTCGTGACCTTCATGGACTCCGGATCCCGTGATGTGGCGCTGAACAACACGCGCCGCTGGGATGCCGCGGCCGACGCCGCCGACGTCCGCTACCGGGCGAACTACTACGAGGACGCTGACCACGGCCAGCTCGGGCAGTGGCTCGGCTGGAGCGATGCCGCGGAGTACGTGGAGCAGCATCCGGAACGCGTCCACTCCCCCGCACAGGTGTCGTTCCGCTGGGAGCCGGGGGACGCCCGGCCCGACCTCGGGATCACGGTCGACCGTGCGTACTGGCTGACCGGCCTCGCCGTTCGCGACGCATCCGCCCGATGGAGCCGCGTCGAGGCGACGTCGCACGCCCTGGCCAGGACCTCGACGGAAGCGGTGCTGACGGATCAGACGCAGGTCATCGACGGCCGCAACGTGCAGGTGCGCGACCAGGCCTGGGCGCCCACCGGTGAGCAGGAGCCGCGCAACGCCCTCGATCTCTCGACCGAGAACGTGGCGAAGCTGCGCGTGGAGTTGGACCGCGCGGGCCTCGACCCGGCGGCACCCGCCGAGCTGAGTGTCACGGCGGACGGTGAGGTGACGATCCAGCTCGCCCGCGACGGCGCGACACGCGTCGCGCACGTCTCCGCCGGCACCCATCGCCTGTCACCTCCGGACGCGCCCGCAGACGTGACGGCTGTCGTCGCCGGCCGCGCGGTTCGCGTCACCTGGACGACCGCTGCATCCGATCTGCCGCTCGACGGCTACATCGTTCGCGACGCGTCGGGCGAGGTCGTATGCGAGACACGTGCGACGACATGCCGGGTCGCGGGCGACCGCGACCACGAGTCTCAGGAGTACACGGTAACCGCGGTCAGCATCCTGGGGCTGTCCGAGCCGGCCCTGTCGTCCTGGGCCGCCGTGCGCCCCTGACGGTGGGCGCGTGACGCAGGAGGGCGGGCCCGCGGGGGCCCGCCCTTCTGCTGCCGGTCGGCTACAGCGCCTCGTGGTCGCACCTTCGTCGGCGTCGGCGTGGCCGTGGTCGTGGTCGTCCTGGTCGTGGTCGTCCTGGTCGTGGTCGTGGTCGTCCTGGTCGTGGTCGTGGTCGTGGTCGTCGTGGTCATGGTGGTCGTGGTGTGTGTGGTGTGGTGTGGTCGCGGTCGTCGGAGTGGCCGTGGTCGTCATGGTCGTGGTGTGGACGGAGTTTCGGCTCCTCCACAGGCGCCTCTCGCCAGCCTCTACGCCGGGTTATCCACAGTGTATTTTTGCCAGGTGATCTGGCAGTTTGAATGTCGGTGGCCCTCGTCAGAATAGCGGTATGACCAACCTCGCCGACGCTCTCACGGAGCTCGGCGACGCGCTCGCGAAAGTGGCCGCGCTAGCGCTCGCCGACGGCGGGTTGCGGGGGTCGGATGACGCCGACGTGCTCGCGGCGCTCGCGACGGCGGGGCGGATCCGGCGTGTTGCCGACGCAGTGATGGTTGAGGCGGTCGCGGTGATCGTGGACCGCGACCGTGGCGTCGGTCACAATGACCGGGTCACCACGCGGTACGGATGCCGCAACATGAGCGAACTCGTGCAGCGCGCGACGCGGGTCTCGGGGCGGACGGCATCCGACATGATCGCCGCAGCGAACGCGGTGCAGCAGCCTGTCGCATTGTCCACCGGTGAGGTGCTGCCCGCGGAGTTTCCGGGGCTGCGAGTCGCACTGAGTGGCGGACAGGTCGGAATCGAAGGGGTGATCGCGGTAACCGGCGCGTTCCGCGGCTGCCAGATCGGTCGCGTGGAGATGCTCGCCGCCGACGCTGAGTTGGCCGCGGCCGCATGTGGCGAGGGGGTGGATGCCGCACCGCCGGCGTCCGCGGATGAACTCCGTGCCCTGGCGCAGGTGTGGGCGGCGTACCTCGACCAGGACGGAGCGGAGCCCGAAGACACCCGTGCGCTCCGCCGACGGGGCGTCACCGTGGGTCGTCGCGGCGACGACGGCCTCGTCCCCCTCCGCGGACGCCTCCTCCCCGAAGTGGCCGCGCAGCTGCAGCTCGGGTTCGACAGCGTTCTCAATCCGCGCGTCGACGGCGCACCGGCACCAGGACCGCGCTTCGTCCAGGATCCGGACCGCGATCCATCGGAACCCTTGGCGTCGGCGGCCGATCAGCGCAGCCACCCCCAGAAGCAGCACGACGCGTTCGCGGTGCTGCTCACCGCCGCCGCTGCGTCCGGCGAACTCCCCAGCCTCGGCAGGGCGGCGCCCACCCTGGTGGTGTCTGTGCGCCAGGAGGACGTCGCAGCCGGCCGCGGTCGCGCCCACCTCCCAGGCGACGACCAGCCGGTCCCGCTCGCGGTCGCCCGGCACATCGCCTGCACGGGCGCCATCCAACGCGTCGTTCTGGGCGAGAACGGGCGGATCGTGTCGATCACGACGCTGGACCGCATCTTCAACCACCACCAACGCAAAGCGATCACCCTCCGCGACGGAGGCTGCCTCATCCCCGGCTGCTCCGTCCCACCGCAATGGTGCGAGGTCCACCACGTCGAAGAACACGCCCGCGGCGGCCCGACCCACACCGACAACGGGGTGCTGCTCTGCTGGTTCCACCACCGCACCATCGACACCGGCGGCTGGCAGATCCGCATGATCGACGGCGTGCCATATGTGAAAGGCCCGTACTGGTGGGACGCGCAGGTGAAGTGGCGACCGGCCACGAAGTCCCCCACCCGAAGACGCGACCTCATCGCCCTGCCCACGTGAACCTGGCACGCCGGATCGAGCGTCCAGCGCGCGTGGGCGGATCCGCAAACGCGCAACAGATCCCGCCGCGAACCTCGAAACCGTGACACACGCCTCCAAGCAAAGAGATCACCGAGGCCGCGAAGCGGCTTATCTTGCTCTCCGACACACGTGGCGCCGACCCGGCCGAGATGACGCAGGCCCACGTCGACGACTACCTCGCAGACGGCCCCTGCACCCGAAAACACATCCGCAACTACGTGCGCTGGCTCATCCACGACCGGGCCAGCTCAGCCCGCCGCATCAATGCGTCGCGTCGTGATGCGAAGTCGGTCCCCATCCTGACTCAGACTCAGCGGATCCCGCTCGTCCGCAACCGTCTGGAGTGGGAACGCGTCGGCCTGTCGGTGCGCGTGGCCGGACTCATCCTGCTTCTGTGGGCCGGGCAGGTGGAGGACTGCGGGGTCCATTTCGCGGTGAACATTCATCGCTGACTCCGGTGTGTATACCGATAGGAGATCCGCCGATGACGGTTGGTGTGCCTCATTCGACATCTCCGCCCTCCGCCAACCGGTCTCGGAGCACTCCTCGCGCGCGCGAGAGCCGAGCGCGGACGGCAGTGGCCGACTTACCGATGATCGTGGCGACCTGCTCCTGCGTGAAACCGTCCCAGTAGACGAGTCGGACGATCTCCTGATCGATGTCTGGAAGGCATCGAATAAGCGAGCGGACATGCTCCGCACGCTCTGCGTCATCGCCACCTTTCACAGCCCGCACGGTCAGATCGATGGCGAGAGTCGCCGCAAACCGTCCTCGAGCGGTCGTTCTGCGCGGGCGCATCCGCTATTCAGCCGGGGCGAAGGTGCGCGCCGGTTTGTCGGCGGTCATGAAAGCGGTTGCGTCGGAGCCGGAACCGATGATTGTGCGGTTCGGTGGGATCCACGCACTGAGGATGAGCACGAGTGCGGTGCCAGTCAGCAGCCCGTCGACCAGACCCGCGGGAAGCATGAAGACCATTAGCAGGAGGGTGGCGGTGCAGTTGATGAGGGTTAGCACCAGAGCCCAGAGGCGATTGCGCAGGACGCCGATCGCGCCAATGATACGCAGTGCTGCGAAGATGCCGCTCATCGCCATCATCATGTAGAGATTCTCATTCAGGTACGCAAGCGCGAAGATGTCGATGCGGTCTGAGATCGTCGCTTGCGGCACTCGGAGGACCAGCAACACAACCACTCCGACGAAGACCGTCGCCTCCATCAATACCCCCTGCGCCAGCAGGAGGGCGCCCCCGATCCGCAGACGGCGTGCGCGGGATCGGTGCGTCGCTTCGGTCACCTCTCGAGCATAGTGACGCCGTGGCTGCCCGGGATTGGACCGACGGCGGCCGCGGCCTTCGGCCCGGTCGGGGTCAAGCGACACAGTGTGAGCCCAGACTGCCGCTCCGCACAGCGGCCCGCTTGGCCGTCGCTCAACGCGCTCGTTTCGGGCGACGAGGAATGCCGGTCGGCCCCAACTCACCAGGGCGTGCCGCGTAGGTCGATGTCGCCAACTGGCCAGTCGACCCTCCGAGTGGGGAAGATCAGGAGCGGACCGTCAGACGACACCACCGTTGCCTGCGGATCCTGCATCGACGTATGGCGCTCGATGGCGCGGATTCGCAGCCAGCCTGCGCGCTCATAGAACGGGACGACTTCCTCTCGGCAGCCGAGGTAACCGAATTCGATGCGCGCGTTCTTGCGCATCTCCTGTTGCGCGCACAGCATGAGACGCCGACCAAGCCCTCTGCCCCGAGCGACCTCGTCTACCAAGACGCCCCCTGTGCCGGCTACGGTGACTTCCGCTTCGCCGACGCTGATCGTCCGGACCTGAAACCCAACGTGGGCAACCAACTCAGAGTCCACGAAGGCGAGGGTGTGCACACTGGCGGGCGAGTAGCCGTAGGGCCGATCCGGATCCCACGCGCCGTACTCCGCGAGGTACTCGCTGTCGAACAACCTCTGCAGAGCGGCACGCTGTGAGCCGGTCAGTGCGCGATGGGTGACGACGTGAAACTCCTCGGGCATCCGGCAAGCCTAAGCGTGCGTCGACTGCCGAGATGACGCGGAAGAGGGTCGCCCATCGTGCGCTACTGGAGCCGGGCGGTATTGCCAGCTTCTCGATCTCATCGGCGAGTTCGCTGGTGAGTCGGCGCGCATCGAGATCCAGGGTCGCGCCGCGACGCAGCAGGGGCTCGACGTCCCGCACATATCGGCGTACCTCGGCCTGATCGCGTTCTGACTTTCCGTAGGGATCGTTCGTACGCACCGAGGGGCGGTGTAGCAGGACGTCGACCGGTGCGCTGAGGAGAATCAAGGCACGGAAGCGGTCGTAGAAGCGCCCCTGATTCTCTACCCTCCCCGAGACGATGATGGGGGAGGCGGCGGAGCGCAGGGCAGTCATTCGTGGTTCGTCCACGCGCCGTCTGCGCGCACCCATTGGCCGTAGTCCGTGTCGACCGTTCGATGGCCGCGACGCGAGAGTTCACTCAGGACCGATGACTTTCCGACGCCGGACATTCCAGTGATCAGGATGTGATCCACAACTCGGGAGCATGGTTCTCGGCCGTGCGGAGGACGGCAGCCCATAGAGCCGGCCGACGACGCTACGACTCCCCTGCGACTCCAGAGCGCCCACGTGAACGTATAGCCCGCGCGTGGATTTCGCCCGCGTAGGCAGACCTAGCGGGCGGATTCCAGCGCGAGATTCCTCCTCGGTGCCGCATCATCCGCGCCGAGCCCACCGAGTGGCCACACCCTCGGTCCTTGGCCGACCCCGGTCCCTGAGCGTGCCCACCGGTCAGTGAGCCATCGACGCGAGCGCCTCCGGGTCGAGCGTGGCGATCGAGCGGGTGTCCTGGAAGGCGCGGACGCCCTCGATCCCCTGCTCGCGGCCGAAGCCCGACTGCTTCATGCCGCCGAACGGCGCCCGCAGGTCGAGACGCGTCGCGCCGTGGTCGTTCACCCACACGTAGCCGCACTCGAGTTGCGAGCCGACGCGCTGCGCTGCCTCCGGCGAACCCGTCCATACGGATCCGCAGAGCCCGCCCCACGTGTCGTTGGCGAGGCGCACCGCCTCGTCCTCGTCGTCGAACGGGATCACCGGAATGACGGGGCCGAACTGCTCCTGGGTGACCACGCGCAGGTCGAGCTCCGGGTCGACGACGATCGCCGGGCGGACCCAGTTGCCTCCGGCCAGGTCGCCGCCGGGCAGCTCTCCGTACTCGCGCACGTCGGCTCCGGCATCCTTCGCCTCCTGGATGATCTCGTCGACGAAGGCTTTCTGCGCCGGCTGATGCAGGGGACCCATCGTGGTGCCCTCGTCGAGGCCGTGGCCGAGCTTGGCCTTCTCGAGCCGCGCGGCGAGTCCCGAGACCAGCTCGTCGAGGCGCGAACGGTGCACGAAGACGCGCTTGGCGTTCATGCAGATCTGTCCGGTGGTGTCGTAGATCGCGGCGTAGAGGCGGTCGAGGTGCGCGTCGTCGAGGATCGCGTCATCGAGGAAGACCGCCGCGTCGTTGCCGCCCAGCTCGAGCGTTACGCGGGTCAGCGTCTTGGAAGCCATCTCCATGATCCGCTTGCCCCCGTTCACGCTGCCGGTGAAGCAGACCTTGGCGACGTCGGGGTTCTGGATGAGGTCGGCCATGTCGTGGTCGCGTCCCGTGACGACGTTCAGCACGCCCGGCGGCAGCTTCTCGGCGACCCGCTGCACGACCCGCGTGGTCGCCAGCGGCGCCGAGGGCGGCGGCTTCACGATCGCGGTGTTGCCGGCCAGCAGCGCGTGCGGCAGCGCGGCGCCGAGGATCGCGATGGGCCAGTTGAACGGCACGATCACGGTCACGACACCGAGCGGCTGATACCTCACTTCGGTCGAGACCGGGATCGCCCCGGGAATCGGCGGCAGGGTCTTGGAGGCGTCGACCTCGTCGGCCAGCATCAGGGCGAGGTTCCAGCGGATCTCGAACACGAGGGCGTCGATCCACGCCTCCATCCGGATCTTGCCGTTCTCCTGCGACAGGATCGCGGCGTCCTCGTCGCGATCGTCCGCGATCCCGGCGATCGCCTCCGCCATCTTCGCGGCACGCTCCTGCGCCGTGAGCGCCGCCCACGCCGGGAAGGCCGCCTTCGCCGCGGCCACGGCATCCTTCACATCGGAGACGGATGCCGCCGCAGCCTCGCCGACGACCGCCCCGGGCCTGCCGGGGTCGGGGATCGTGAGCACGTCGTCGGTGAACCGCTCCTCACCGCCGATGTACAGTCCCGTCCGAACCGATGTCCCCATCGCGGTCTCGCCCATGGAACGCCACCTCTCTGTGTTGTCCGGCTCCGGCTCTCGCCGGGGCATGTGTTGTCCGGCTCCGGCTCTCGCCGGGGCCTGTGCTTCCTTGCTCCGGCTCTCGCCGGGGCGGTGCGCCTTCTTCTCGCTCCGGCTCTCGCCGAAGCACGTTGTTGTTCGGGTTGTCGGCGGGTCGGCGCGGGGTGCGCCGTCGACACCTGCTCCCAGCGTGCCTCCCGCATGCGCGTGAATCAAGATTGTCGACGATTTTCGCGCAGATTTCGTATGGAATGCTTCCCGATGGGACCATCGTCGAGAGATAGTGTCAGTGCACGGACGAGGGCGCCGAAAGGGATGGGCGAGATGACGGATGCCGCAGTGCGCAGCGACGACGAGACGATGGAGCGGCCCGACCTCACCCAGGTGATCCGCGAGGCGATCCTCGACGCCCAGTTCGCACCGCATCAGCGCCTCATCGAAGCCGACCTGAGCGAGCGGTACGGCGCATCGCGTGCCTCGGTGCGCACCGCCCTCCTCAACCTCGCCGGCGAGGGACTCGTCGAGCGCCTGCCCAACCGCGGCGCACGCGTGCGCGCCATCACCGTCGACGAGGCGATCGAGATCGTGGAGGTGCGCATCGGGCTCGAGACCCTCTGCGCGCGCAAAGCCGCGGAGAACCTCACGCCCGCCGACGCCGAGCGCCTGCGCGCGCTGCGCTCCGACATCGAAGCGGCGATCGCGTCGGGCGACCTCATGGCGTACTCGCGCCTCAACCAGGAACTCGACCGCCGCATCCGCGACCTCAGCCGTCACGGCACCGCCACGCAGCTGCTCGAGCGCCTGCGCGCCCAGTCGGCGCGCCACCAGTTCCGCCTCGCGTTCCACCCCGGCCGCGCCGCGACCTCGGCTCCCGAGCACATCGCGATCATCGACGCGATTCTCGCCAAGGACCCCGACGCCGCCGAGGCCGCGACCCGCGCCCATCTCTCGGGCATCGTCGAGGTCCTGCACGGCATGGAGTGAGCCGCGTCGCGAGCCGCCGCATCCGTCGCCCAGAACAGGTGATCTGGCGAGCACAGGACGATCCGCCGGCAAACGCCCTGCCTTCGCCAGAACACCTGTTCTCGGCAACGCCGGGCGACGCGACGAACGAACGAACGAGAAAGGGGCGACCGGATGCCTCCGGCCGCCCCATCCGCGCGCTCACGCGTCGAGCGAGCTAGCTCACTCGTCCCAGCTCTCGGCGGGGGCGTAGCCCTTGCCGTTGTACTTCTGCACCTGGACGGTCGAGACCGCGGGCTGGCCGTCCTGGGTCGTGTCGACAGTGGAGCCCTCCAGCATGAGCGGCGCCGTGAAGCCCGAGACGTCGCGCAGCGCCTCCATGAAGTTGTCGCGCGTCGGCTCGGTCATGTTGCCGAACACCTCCTCGAGCGTCGCCCCGATCTGGTACGACCAGACGCAGTGCGGGAACGCCGGAGTGTCGGGGTAGTTCGCGTACTCCTTCAGCCCTTCGAGGAAGGCTGCGCCGTCCTCGCTCTCGGCGAACGTGGGCGCCGCCGCCGACTGCGCGAACGCCACGGTGTAGACGCCGGGGAACGCCGCGGCGCCGCCCGGCTCGAGGATGGCCGTCGGGCTCGACGTGTTCGACGGCAGGAACCAGGACGGCAGCCAGCCGAGCTCCTGCGACTTCTGCAGCGACGAGATCACCAGCGGGGTGATCGACATGGCGTTGAAGAACACGTCGGCGCCCGAGCCGGCCAGCTCGGTCAGCTGCGCGTCGACCGAGGTGTCGGTGGCCTCGTAGGTCAACTCCTTGACGACCTCGATGTTGTCGGCGCCCTCGATGGCGGTCTTGAAGCCCTCGACGTAGCCCTCGCCGTAGTCGTCGTTCTGCGACAGGATCGCGACCTTATGGTCTTCGGCCGATCCGGCCAGCAGTTCGCCGAACGCCTCGCCCTCGTTCTGGTAGATCGGCACGAAGCCGAGCTGCCAGGGGCTCTCCTCTTGGTTGCTGAAGATCGGATCGCCCGTCATGATCAGCACCTGCGGCACCTCGTCAGCAATCGCCGCGTCGAGCCACGCCCGGTTGGTGGGCGTGCCGAGGCCGGCGGTCATCGCGAAGACGCTGCTCTTGAGCTGGTCGTAGTTGGCCTTCGCCTTCTGCGGGTCGTACTCGTCGTCCAGCGCCTCGATCTCGACGGTGCGGGTGTTGCCGTCGCCGAACTCCACGCCGCCCTCGGCGTTCCTGGCGCCGAAGTACGCGGTGATGCCGGCCACCGTGCAGGTGCCCGGGCCGGCGGTCGGTCCCGACAGCGGGGTGGTGATGCCGAGGGTGATCGAGTCGTCGGTGATACCCGGGCTCGCCTCGGCGCCGCCGCCGTCGTCGGTGCTGTTCGGCGAGCCGCCGCCGCGTGCGCAGCCGGCAGCGAGGACGGCGACGATGCCGATCCCCGCGACGACCGAGGCGACGCGCATCCTTCTGCGATTCGTGCTCATGGGTCATGCCTCTCTGTGTGTTACGACTGCGTCGTAGATGGTGGTGGTGATTGCGTCGTAGGTGGTGGTGGTGATTGCGTCGAAGGGGCGCCCAGTGCGTCGCCGACGGTGGAGATTCCGGCGACGGATCCCGCAGCATCCGCCTGCATGGC
Source organism: Microbacterium psychrotolerans (assembly GCF_031085295.1). Lineage (GTDB taxonomy): Bacteria > Actinomycetota > Actinomycetes > Actinomycetales > Microbacteriaceae > Microbacterium > Microbacterium psychrotolerans. The sequence continues at coordinate 606,472 of NZ_JAVFWO010000004.1, forward strand.
ACCGCCGACGGGTCCACTCGGGCGACCGGAGCCGGCGTCGCGCCCGCGTCGCCGCCACAGGCTCGGAAGCGAGACCAGCCCGCCGGGCAGGATGAACAGCACGACCAGGAGGATGGCGCCCTGCAGCATGGCGGTGATGTTCGGGTCGATGAGGTTGGTGACCTGCGGCAGCAGCACGTACCAGACGCCCCCGAGGAGGGAGCCGAGGATGCTGCCGGCGCCGCCGATCACCATCGACGCGAGGAGCTCGATGGAGTGGCCGAAGTGCAGCGTCTCGGGCGAGGTGTACTGGATGACGACCATGTAGAGGAAGCCACTCACGCCGCCGATGAGTGATGCGATCGTGAACGCGAGCACCTTGAAGCGGTACGGCGACACGCCCAGCGACCCGGCGACCGCTTCGTTTCCCTTCACTATCGCGAAGGCCCTGCCGTACTTGCCCCGCACGAGGTTGCGCGTGAGCATGAAGGTGATGCCGCCGATGAGGAAGACGATGTACAGCTGCCACTGGTCGTCGTACAGGCCGGTCCACTCCGGTGCGCCCGAGAAGCGGGCGGAGGTGCCCTGCGAGCCGCCCGTGAAGTCCGATAGGCGCTTGGCGAGGGGCACGCCGATGATCGGCAGAGCGATCGTGACCATGGCGATGGCGAGTCCGCCGAGACGCGCGGCGGCGAGGGCGATGACCAGGCCGATCACCGCGGGTACGAGACACGCGAGCACGAAGACGAGCAGGATGTTCCAGTCGGCATTGACCCCGAACGCCGTGACGTAGGCCCCGACGCCGACGAAGAAGATCTGGCCGAGCGAGACCTGGCCGGTGTAGCCCATCACGACGTTGAGGCCCAGGACGGCGACGGCGAAGACGCCGATGCGCGCGATCGTCTGGTTCGCGAACTCCGGGAGCATCAGCGGCAGCACGATCATCAGCACGATGACGAGGCCGATGACGGCCCAGCGCAGCCAGGGGCGCTCGAGGAGGGGCGACCGGTTGGAGAGGTCCGTGTTCGCAGCCATCAGACGCGCACCACCGCTTTCCGCCCGAACAGGCCCTGTGGCCGCAGGAAGAGCACGACGAAGATGAGGATGAAGGGCACCGCGATCTTCAGATCGTGACCGATGAACGGCACGTAGACGGCGGCGAGGTTCTCGAGCACGCCGATGAGCCACGCGGCCACCACGACCCCGATGGGGCTCGACAGGCCGCCGAGGATGCACGCGGCGAGCGCATAGACGAGGGCGGAGTCCATCATCCCGGGCGTCAGGGTCAGCTGCGGCGCCACCAGCACGCCGGCGACCGCGCCGAGCACGGCGGCCAGCCCCCAGCCGATCATGAGGTTGCGGCCGACGTTCACGCCGGCGAATGCGGCGGACGCGGGATTGATCGCGACTGCGCGCAACGCGAGACCGAGCTTGGTGCCCAGGAACAGCGCCTGCAGCAGCAGCATGCATGCGACGATCACGATGAAGGTGCCGAGCGAGCGGACGCTGATCACCGCCCCCGCGATCTGGATGGTCTCCAGCGGGAACAGCGAAGGGAACAGCCGGTTGTTGTACGTCCAGATCCAGGCGCAGAACCCCGTGATCAAGGTGAGCAGGCCGATCGTCACGACGACGGCGGTGTCGGGGTCGCCGCGCTCGAAGCGCCGGATGAGGTACCGCTCGATGACGGCTCCGAGGAAGAACGAGATGACGACGGCTGCGAGGATCGCGAGCAGGAGCGGGATGCCGAGACCGTTCAGCGTCCACGCGATGTAGGCGGACAGCACCGCCATGCCGCCCTGCGCGAAGTTGATGAGCCCGGTCGCCTGGTTCACCAGCACGATCGCGAGCGCGAGGGCGGCGTAGATCGAGCCGGTGGAGAGGCCGTCGATGACGAGCTGGATGAACGTGCCCACGTCAGCCTCCCAGGTACGCGCGGCGGATCTCGTCCATGCCCTTGAGCTCCGCCGACGAGCCGGTGAGGGCGTTCCGCCCGGTCTCGAGCACCGTGGCGCTGTCGACGAGAGTGAAGGCGAGGTTGGCGTTCTGCTCGACCACGAGCATCGCGATGCCCGATTCGCTGCGCAGCCGGCCGATCGCCTGGTACACGCTCTTCGCGGTGCCGGGAGCGAGACCGAGTGATGCCTCGTCCAGCAGCAGCAGCCGCGGCTTCGACATGATGGCGCGGGCGATCGCGAGCATCTGCTGCTCGCCGCCCGAGAGCGCTGAGCCGTTGGAGCGGATCCGGTCCTGCAGCTGCGGGAACAGGTCCAGGCAGTAGTCCATGTCCGAGGCGATGCCTTTGCGGTCCTTGCGCTTGTAGGCGCCGACCCTGAGGTTCTCCCGCACCGTCAGATCGCCGAGCGTGCCGCGTCCCTCCGGCACGTGCGCGATCCCGAGTGCGGCGACCTGGTCGGGACGCAGTCCCCGCAGGTCCTTGCCGTCGAAGCGGATCGTGCCCGTCGAGCGCACGGTGCCCGAGATCGCGCGCAGCGTCGTGGTCTTTCCGGCGCCGTTCGCGCCGAGGATGCCGACCGCGCCCCCGTCAGGGACCGTCAGCGAGACGCCCTCGAGCACCTGGATGCGGCCGTAGAAGGCGCGCACGTCGGCCAGTTCAAGCAGCGTCATCGACCGCGTCCTTCCCGATGTAGGCCTCGATGACGCGGGGGTCGGCCTGCGCCTCCGCGGCCGAGCCCTCCATCAGCTTGCGGCCGTGATCGAGCACCACGACGCGGTCGGTGAGCGCCGAGATGAGCCCCATGTTGTGCTCGACGATCACCACCGTGATGTCCTCATCGCGCACCCGCCGCACCGTCTCGATGAGCTGCTCCACCTCGGCGTGCGGGAGCCCTGCCGCCGGTTCGTCGAGGAGGAGGAGGCCGGGGTGGGTGAGCAGCGCGCGGCAGAGTTCGATGCCCTTGTGCAGTCCGTGCGACAGCTCGTCGGCCCGCATCTTGGCGGCCCACCCGAGGCCGTTGCGGTCCAGGAGGTCGAGCGCCTCCTGCCGCAGCGCCTTCTCGGCGCGCACCGTGCGCGGCAGCCGCAGGGACCACTCCACCGGACCCCCGGGAAGGCGCGTATGGGCGCCGAGGAGCACGTTCTCGAGCACGGTCTCGCGCAGCTGGAGCGCGGGATGCTGGAACGTGCGCGCGAGCCCCTGCCGCGCGAGCGTGGCCGGGGACGACCCGACAACCTCGACGTCGTCGATCGTGATGGAGCCGGCGCTCGGCCGGTAGTGACCGCTCACGCAGTTGAAGAGAGACGTCTTGCCGGCGCCGTTGGGCCCGACCAGGCCGAAGATCTGGCCCGACTCCACGGTGAAGCTCACGTCCTCGAGCACCCTGACGCCGCCGAAGTGAAGGCTGACGTCGCGGACTGCGAGCCGAGCGCCCATGGCCCCACCTTTCGCGTCGTCGCGTGTGGTCATCAGGGGGACTCGAGTCCTCCCCCTGCTGGGAAAACTACGGATCCCCGGAAAGATTGTCAACGATTTTGGTGTGAAGTTTCGCAACCGTGATGGTGCGATTCGATGCTGGCCCGCCGAACCGGGGGATGCGGCATCCGTTTCCGCTCAACGGAACACCCCGGGACAAGCCACCGGGAGGAGCTCCTACGCTGACCGCAGCTTCCGCAACAACGAAGGAGGGTCGACGATGACCGAGACACTCGCCCAGGCGATCGATCGCGCAGGCAGCGCGGTGGAACTGCTGCGCAACCAGAACTGGCCGGCATTCACATTCCCTGTCGCACCGGAGTTCACGAACTGGCGCGACGAGCAGCGGGCGTGGAACACGTCCGTCGCGCTCATGGACCAGTCGCACCACATGACGCAGCTGTTCCTCGACGGAGCCGACCTCATCCCGCTCCTGAGCTCGATCTCACCCAACACGTTCGCGACGTTCCGTCCCGGCGTCGCCAAGCAGCTCATCTCGGTGAACGAGGACGGCTACCTCATCGGCGACGGCATCCTGTTCTACAACTCCGAGGGCCCCGAGGGGCTGGTGCTCATCGGGCACCACATCCTCATCGACTGGGTGCGGTTCAACGTCGAGAAGGCGCAGTCCGCCGGCAAGGACGTCCGCTACCGCCTCGAAGCGAACTCGCACATGCGGCAGGGACCGCCGACCTTCTACCGCTACGAGCTGCAGGGCCCCCACGCCGACCTCGTTATGGAGAAGGTGTTCGGCGGACCGGCGCCCGAGATCAAGTTCTTCCACATCGGGGACGTGACCATCGCCGGGCGACCGGTCAAGGCGCTCCGCCACGGCATGGCCGGACAGCCGGGGTTCGAGTTCTACGGCCCCTGGGAGGACAACGAGATCGTGCTCGAGGCGCTCATGTCGGCCGGAGCGGAGCACGATATCCGGCGCGTCGGCGCGAAGGCGTACTCGTCGTCGCCGCTGGAGTCGGGCTGGGTGCCGACGCCCTTCCCCGCCGTCTTCGACGACGACTTCGCGGAGTACCGCGCCTGGCTCCCCGCCGCGCGCATCGGCTCGGTCGCCGGCTCGCTGTACTCGACCGACGTGCACGACTTCTACATGACGCCGTTCGACATCGGCCTCGGGCGCTCGGTGCGCTTCGACCATGACTTCCACGGACGCGAGGCGCTCGAGAAGCACGCCGAGAACCAGCGACGCCGCAAGGTCACGCTGATCTGGAACGCCGACGACGTCGCGGCGGTCGTCCGTTCGCAGGTCGAACCGGGCACGCCCGCGAAGTACCTGGACTTCCCCAAGGCCCGCTACGGGCTGTACCAGATGGACGAGATCCTGAAGGACGGCGAGCGCGTGGGGATCTCGACGGATGCCGGCTACGTGGCGTACGACCAGCTCTACATGTCGCTGGCCACCCTGGACGTGGGACTCCGCGACGGCGACGAGGTCGAGGTCGTCTGGGGCGAGGATCCGATCTCGCGCAAGGACTCGGTCGACGCCGACCACCGCCAGGTGCGCATCCGTGCGACCGTCGCCCCCGCGCCGTACCACGACTACGCCCGGACGGTCTATCGCGCGAACGCCTGAGCGACCGGGGCCTGGGCCGCCCACGGGTCCCTGAGCGCGTCGAAGGGCGCTTCGACACGCTCAGCGACCGGAACGGAGACCGGTACTCCGGTTCCGCTCAACGGAACAGTGGCGCCCGTCCGGGTTAGCATGGCGGCGTCATCGAGGAGGATGCCGTGGCACGAGGATCTGCGGGTGAGTCGGTCCTGCACCGGCACCTGCGCGTGCTCGAGAGCTTCGACGCGTGGCATCCGTTCCTCACGCTCAGCGAGATCGCCGATGCCGCCGGCGTGCCCCGTTCGAGCGCGCACCGGCTGATCGCCGAGCTCGAGCGCGAGGGACTGCTCGAGCGGCTGCCCGATCGCACGTACCGCCTCGGCGTGCGACTGTGGGAGTTCGCCAGCCGCACGCCGGGCGCGGTCGGCCTCCGCGAGATCGCGCGGCCGTGGCTGGGCGCCGTGCACGAACGGGTTCGTCAGCACGCGCAGCTGGGCGTGCTCAGCGGACGCGACGTGCTGTTCATCGATCGGATGTCGACCCGCGAGGCCGTCGTGAACGCGACGCTCATCGGCGGCCGCATCCCGCTGCACGCGTCGTCCAGCGGCCTCGTGCTGCTGGCGTATGCCGACAACGCCCTCGTCAACGACGTCATCGCGCGCGGGCTGCGGCCGTATACGGCGAACACGATCCGCAGCGGCGCTGAGCTGCGCGCGCAGCTGCGACGCGTCCGCGAGGACGGGTATGCGGTGACGGAGGGCGCGATCCACCCCGAGTCCCGCGGCATCGCGGTGCCCGTGACGGGACCGGGCGGCAGCGTCTACGCCGCGATCGGCGTCGTGGTGCCCAACGACGGCGCCTCGACCCACGGCTACGCCGAGCTGCTGCGCCGCGCCGCCGCCGGCATCGCGCGCGAGCTCGCGCTCGCCTACCGGCCCGACGTCGACGAGCGCACCCACGGCATCCGCTCGCTCGTGAGCGGGTCGCGCCGCTCGCTCGAGTACCTCGAGAGCCTCGACACCGACCCGCACGACGCCGGCGCTCCGGCCCCTTCCGGCAGCTCCGACCCCGCCACCGGTGCCGGCCTCGGCCCTGCGCCAGTGCTCTAGGGTGGCGGCCATGACGACGATCGCGATCCTCGGCCTCGGCGAGGCCGGCCGTCGTTACGCCCGCGGCCTGGCCCATGCCGGGGCGGACGTCCGCGCGTTCGATCCCGCCCACGACCTCGGCGACCCCGACGTGCCGCAGTTCGCCACACTGGCCGACGCCGTCTTCGGGGCCGACGTGGCGCTGAGCCTCGTCACCGGGCATGCTGCGGCATCCGTCGCCCGCGAGGCGCTGCCGCACATCGCCGCGGGGGCCGTCTACGCCGATCTCAACACCGCCGCTCCCGACCTCAAACAGCGCATCGCCCGCCTCGCCGCGGACCGGGGGCTCGCGATGGCCGATGTCGCGGTGCTCGCGCCCGTGGTGCGCGCCGGGCACCGGACGCCGCTCCTCGCGAGCGGTCCCGGAGCACGTACGTTCGCCGACCGCGTGGGCCCGTTCGAGGTGCCCGTCGAGGTCATCGACGGCGACGCGGGGGAGGCCGCGCGCCTCCGGCTGCTGCGGAGCGTGTTCATGAAGGGACTGGCGGCGCTGGTGCTCGAGGGACTCGGTGCCGCGCGCGCCGCCGGTGCCGAGGAATGGCTGCGCGGGCAGATGGCGGACGAGCTGGGTCCCGACGGCGACGCGCTCGTCGACCGGCTCGTCGACGGCTCGACCCTGCACGCCGTGCGCCGGGAGCATGAGGTGCGCGCCGCCCTGGCGGCACTCGAGTCGTCAGGGCAGCCCGCCGACATGACGCGCGCGACACTGGCGTGGTTCGAGCGGCTCGTCGCCGAGCGCGATCACGACTGAAGCCCGGCAACATACCCGCATCCTCTGCCCGGCACAACGGCGAAGCGCATTGGACGGAAGTGCCGTTGCCGCCGGTGTGAGGGGATGCGATCCTCGCCGCACACGCACGGCGCCGACCCCACGGCGACTGCGGTTCACAACGCGAAGGAGCGTCGATGAAATCCACGTTCAGGCGGCTGTCAGCGGTGTCGCTGGGCATCGCCGCAGCCCTCGTCCTCACGGCCGGCATCTCGTCGGCCACGGCAGCACCCGGCGGTCCCCACGCCGGCTCGCCCACTCTCACGGCGTCCGAGTGCACGTCGCTGGCCGGCCTCACGATCTCCGCGAAAGACATCGGGCTGCCGACGAGCGGGGCCGACGTCGAGACGGCGGTGTGGGATGCCGCCGGCAGTTACTGCGCGGTCACCGGCTGGATCCGTGCGGTCTCGGCACCGCAGGACATGCAGTTCCGGGTCAACCTCCCGGCCATCTGGAACGAGCGCACGCTGCAGTTCGGCGGCGGCGGGTTCGACGGATCCCTGGTCACCGCGACCGGGGCCTACACCGCTCAGCCGGCGGGTACCCCGACCGCCCTGTCGCAGGGCTGGGTCACCCTCGGCTCCGACGGCGGGCACCAGGGAGCGCCCGGGTTCGACGGCACCTTCCAGCTCGACGAGGAGCTGTTCCTCAACTACGGGCAGTGGTCGGTCAAGAAGGCGCACGATGCGGCCGCGGTCGTCATCGAGGCGGCCTACGGCATGGAGGCCGAGTGGTCGTACTTCATCGGCGGCTCTCAGGGCGGGCACGAGGCCCTGGATGCGGCGGCGCGCTACCCCAAGGACTACGACGGCGTCATCGCGAACTATCCTGCCTACAACGTCACGATGATGCATGTGGGCGCGGTCAACTTCCGCGACGCGCTGCAGCTCGAGGGCGGCGCCGGGCACCTCAACTCCGCCGAGACGGCGACGATCACGAGCGCCGTGTACGCGACGTGCGACGGGCTGGACGGCGCCGTGGACGGGATCATCAGCGATGTCCCCGGCTGCGACGCGGCGTTCGACATCCAGTCCCTCGCCTGCCCTGCGGGAGTGGATGCCGCCACCGTCGACACGTGCCTCTCGAACGTCGAGATCGCGGCCGCCGTCAAGATCAGCACCGACTACGACCTGGGCATCGACATCGAAGGCAACTCGATCTTCGCGAAGAGCGCGCTCCTCGAAGGCGCCCTGTACCAGGGCTTCGCCGGCTTCGGTTCCAGCGCGCAGGCGCAGGGGCTGCAGTTCGCGGTGTTCGAGGCCACGATGCGGTACGGCGTCGCGGGTGATCCTCCCGGCTTCGACCCCTACACGGTCGATCCCCTCGACTACGCCGAGCGGGTGCAGGAGGTGGGCGAGATCATGGACGTGACGGACGTCTCGCTCAATCAGTTCCGCGCGCACGGGGGCAAACTCATCCTGACCCACGGCACCATCGACGACTTCATCACGCCGCACAACACCGTGCAGTACTGGGAGTCGCTGCAGGACGAGTTCGGCAAGCGCCTCGACAGGTTCGCGAAGTTCTACATGGTGCCCGGCTGGGGCCACGGCCAGGGCCGGTTCCTGGCGCAGTACGACGGCCTCGACGCCATCGTCGCCTGGGTCGAGCAGGGCGTCGCGCCGTCCGGCCTCGTCGCGAGCGACGGCAACGCGGGCGCCGATCGCACCCGCCCGATGTGCGAGTACCCGGCCTGGCCCGAGTACTCGGGCTCCGGATCGATCGACGACGCCGGCTCGTACACCTGCGTGACGGGCTGACCTCGCGACGCGTCTCGTCGTGACGCGCGAGGACCCGGGCATCCGCCGATGCCCGGGTCCTCGCGTGCCGCGTCGCCCGCGCGGCGCTCAGGTGACACGACACGCCGTCACCTCCACCCCGAAGCAGCACCGCGGCCCACGCCCACGGCGGGTCAGCCGGCGGACGCGGACGGCAGGGTGCGGGCGTCGAGCGACGAGAAATAGTCCAGCGATTTCCGTGAGGTGTTGGCGAGCGTGCGCATGCCGTGCCCGCCCGCGCCGCCCGCCGCCTCGAGCGCACGCGAGATGCCCGCCGCCGCCACGGTGAGAAGCTCGACCGCCGCCTGCGGCGAGGTGCCGTCGTTCGGCACGACGACGCCGAGCGATGCATGCACCAGGCCGTGCGCGTCGAGGACCGGCACTGCGATGCCGCGGGATTCGCGATGGATGTGCCCGTCCGTGACGGCGAACCCGTCCGCCCGCACCCGGCGCAGCCGCGCCCGCAGCTCCTCGCCGGTGCGGATGGTCGCCGACGTGTACGCCGGCCAGCCGGCCGCGATGACGTCCGCCACGACGCCCGGCTCGGAGTGGGCGAGCAGCACCAGGCCGCTCGAGCTGACCGGCAGCGGCACGCGGCCGCCGATCACCGTGGCGTTGACGACCGCCTCCCGGGTCGAGAGGCGCTCGATGAAGAGCACGTCCCGTCCGCTCAGCACCCCGAGCTGCGTGTGCTGGCGCACGCGCGAATGCACCGCCTCGAGCCACGGCCGGGCGAGCTCCCGGAGACCCAGCGCGCCGGGGGTCCGCGACGCGAACTCCCACAGCCGGATGCCGAGCCGGTACGAGCGGTCCGGCATCCGTTCGAGCAGGCCCTCCCGCTCGAGCTCGGCGACGAGGCGGTGGGTGGTCGACACCGCGAGGCCGGTCGTCTCCACGATCTCGGTCAGCGTGAGGAACGGGCGCAGCACGTCGAACGCCTGCAGCACCCGCAGATGCTTGTGCAGGACGGACTCGCCGTCCGAGCCGCGTGCCACGTCGAACCTCCTTCGGGTCGGGGGATGGCTGCCGGGGCCGCCGGTCGCCGAGCCCGGTGAGCCTCCCGGTCAGTGGGCCTCCCGGTCGCCGAGCCCGCCGAAGCGCCCTTCGAAGAGCTCGGTGACCGGTGACGAGCTCAGGGAGCGGCCGACCCCTCGAGCGCGAGCATCAGGCCACCCCGGCGGTGCGCCAGCCGCCGTGATACTCCTGCCGCACCGTCTCGGCGTACGGCACCGGGCTGACGACGGCGCGCACCGCGATCTGCTCGTGCGGCTCGACGGTGGTCTTGCGGGAGCCGCCGTCGGGCTCGCCCCACACCACGCGCACCTCCGCTCCGATCGGGACGTCGCGGTCGACCGTCGCCAGCGACAGGCCGCGCCTCTCGTTGGCGGTGACGCCGGTGAAGAGCGACAGCCCGACGTGGCTGCCGTCCGCGTCGATCACGGCGTCGTAGTTCGACGAGCCGTAGTTCGCGTTCGGCAGGTCGAAGAACTGGTACCCGGGGCCTTCGCGATCGAGCACGCTGGTGAGGATGCGGCCGAGGTCCTCGTCGTTCCACGCGAGCGTGACCTTCTTGCGCTGCGCCTCGGGATCGACCTGCTCCAGGGCCTCGCGGCCGATGAAGTCGTGGTCGAACTTCACGAACGAGCCGTAGCCGAGGTCCCACGGGTTGAGGTAGTAGTCCTCGATGTCGTCCGACACGAACGATCCGGCGAGGGCGTTGATCGCCTCGTAGCTGCTCGCCGGCAGCCACTCGCGGTAGCGCCGCTCGATGTCTCCGCCGGTGTAGATCGCGGGAAGCGGCGACGGGATCCACCCCGACTCGAGGGTGTTCGACGAGTACGCGCGCGAGCCGCACGGCTCGATCCCGAACTCGCGTCCCGCTTCGAGCACGGCGTCACGGATGCGGCCGTGCTCGGTGTACGGACCCCAGATCTCGAGGCCCGGTGCGCCGGCCATGCCGTGGCGGAGCGTCCGCACGGGCTGACCGGCGACCTCGATCTCCCCCATGTGGAAGAACCGCACCTGCTCGACCTCGCGGCCAGCGAGCTTCTCGATGATCGGCCACGCATTCGGGCCCTGGATCTGGAAGCGATAGAACTCCCGTGTCACCGCCTCGCCGTACGGGCGCGACGGCGAGCGGTCGTCGTAGCGGGTCTCGACGTCGTAGCCGCCGGTCTCGGCGTGGAACTGCAGCCAGTTGGCGCCGGGCGCGCGGCCGACGTACACGTACTCATCCTCGGCGAGATGGAACAGGATGCCGTCGCCGATCACCCCGCCGGTCGACGACGTCGGTACGAACTGCTTGGCGGTGTTCACCGGGAAGTTCGCGAACGAGTTGATGCCGGTGTCCGACAGCAGCTTCAGCGCGTCGGGCCCGGTCATGAAGAAGTTGACCATGTGGTGCGTCTGGTCGTAGAGCACGGCCGTCTCGCGCCACGCCTTCTGCTCGCGGCGCCAGTTCGTGAACTCCGCGGGCACGACGGGGTAGATGTAGGTGCCGAGCCGCGAGTTGCGCAGCATCTCGACCACACTCCCCCGTTCGTTCATGAGCTCCTGCAGATTGCTCGCCATGAGTTCCTCGACTTCCTCGTCCAGTGTTTCCGGGGTGACCTGAGCGCGATGCTACGTGTCCGCTATACCTACGTCCAGAGGTATTTGGTCGCCACGATTGTAGACAATTTGTTGACCATTTCGCCATGGGTGTGATTCGCTGGCCCCATGACAGACACTGCCGACACGCTCCTCGTCGTCAGCGCCCACGCCGGCGACTTCGTCTGGCGGGCGGGCGGCGCGATCGCCGCCGCGGCCCTCCGCGGCGAGCGCGCGGTGGTCGCCTGCCTGTCGTACGGCGAGCGCGGCGAGTCGGCCAGCCAATGGCTCGACGGCAAGTCGTTGGATGAGATCAAGGGCATCCGCCGCGACGAGGCCGAGGCCGCGGCATCCGCTCTCGGAGCCGAGATCGAATTCCTCGACCTGGGCGATTACCCGCTCGTCGAGTCGCGCGAGGCCGTCGCGCGCCTGGTCGACCTGTACCGGCGGGTGCAGCCCACGGTGGTGCTCACGCACACCCTCCGCGACCCGTACAACGGCGACCACCCCGCGGCTGCGCGCATGGCGCTCGAAGCCCGAGTGCTGGCGCAGGCGATCGGCGTGGCGAACTCCGACGGAACCTACCCCTCGAAGGACGACATCATCGGCGCCCCGCCCGTCTTCTTCTTCGAGCCGCACCAGCCCGAGCAGTGCGACTTCACCCCGAACGTCCTGCTCGACATCACGGAGGCGTTCCCGCGCAAGCGCGCCGCGATGGAGTGCCTGCCCGCCCAGAAGCACATGTGGTCGTACTACACCGACCTCGCGATCCGCCGCGGCGTGCAGCTCAAGCGCAACGCCGGACCGAACCTGGGCCTTCCCCACGACACGATGGGCGAGGCCTACATGCGGCACTTCCCGCAGGTCACCCAGGCACTGTCATGAGCGGACGGACCCTGTCATGAGCGGTCCGGTGGTCGTCACCGACATCGACCGGGCGGATGCCGCGACCGCCGACGCACTCGGCGTGCACGGCGTCGCGACCGTGCATGAGGCCATGGGCCGGACCGGCCTCGTCGGTGCAGGCATCCGTCCCATCCAGGACGGCGTCCGGATCGCGGGCACGGCCGTCACGGTGCTGTGCCACCCCGGTGACAACCTCATGATCCACGCGGCGGTCGAGCAGTGCCGCGCCGGCGACGTGCTGGTGGTGACGACGACGTCGCCGTCGATCGACGGGGCGTTCGGCGAGCTGTTCGCCACCGCCCTGCACGCCCGAGGAGTGCGCGGGCTCGTCACGACGACCGGGGTGCGCGACGTCGCGGAGCTGAGGGCCATGGGCTTCCCGGTGTGGTCGGCGGCCGTCTTCGCGCAGGGCACGGTCAAGGCGACGCCCGGCTCGGTCAACGTGCCGATCACCCTCGGCGCGGTCACGGTCGCCCCCGGCGACGTCATCGTCGCCGACGACGACGGCGTGCTGCGGGTGCCGCGGCGCGGAGCGGACGCGGCACTCGCCGCGGCGGACGCGCGCCTGGCGAAGGAGGAGGCCGACCGGGCGGCGTACGGCGGCGGCCAGCTGAGCCTCGACCGCAAGGGGCTGCGGCCGCTCCTGGCCGAGCTCGGCGTCGAGTACCTCACGCAGGCGGACTGGGAGGCGCAGAACCGTGAACGCGGCTGAGCAGCCGGTCGCGAGCGAACCGCCGATCTCGAGCGAACCGCCGATCGCGGCGGGGCCGTCGGTCGCGAGCGAACCGCCGATCGCGAGCAAACCGTCGGGCGCGGCCGAGCCGTCGGTCGCGGCGGCGGTGCGCAACGGCATCCGATGCATGCTCATGCGCGGCGGCACCTCGAAGGGGGCGTATTTCCTCGCCGCGGACCTGCCGAGCGACCCCGCCGTGCGCGACGACCTGCTCCTGCGGATCATGGGGTCGCCCGACCCGCGCCAGATCGACGGCATCGGCGGCGCGCACCCGCTCACGAGCAAGGTCGCGGTCGTGTCGCGGTCCGCGGCGCCGGACATCGACGTCGACTACCTGTTCCTGCAGATCGGAGTCGACGCCGCGACCGTGGGCGACGCGCAGACCTGCGGCAACCTGCTCGCCGGCATCGGGCCGTTCGCGGTCGAGCGCGGCCTCCTGCCCGCGACCGGGGAGCGCACCACGGTCCGCATCCGGCTGCTCAACACCGGCGACATCGCGACCGCGGAGTTCCCGACCGTCGATGGGCGCCCCGACTACGACGGCGACGCGGTGATCGACGGCGTTCCGGGCACGGCATCCGCGATCGAGCTCGAAGTCGGCGGCGGAGCCGACAAGCCGCTCCTTCCGACCGGCCACCCCTCCGACGAGGTCGACGGCCACACCGTCACCCTGATCGACAACGGAATGCCGGTGGTGCTGCTGCGCGCCGAGGAGTTCGGCGTCGACGGCTCGGAGCCGCCCGCCGCGCTCGAGGCCGACGACGAGCTCGCCGGCCGTATCGAGCGCGTGCGGCTCGGCGCCGGCCCGCTCATGGGGCTGGGCGACGTCGCCGCTCAGACGGTGCCGAAGATGATCCTGCTCTCGCCGCCCCGCGACGGCGGCGCGATCTCGACCCGCGCCTTCATCCCCGCCCGCGTGCACACGGCGATCGGCGTGCTGATGGCGGCATCCGTCGCCGCGGCGCTCAGGATCCCCGGCACCGTCGGGCACGACATGGCCGGCCCGCTGACCGGCGACGAGACCGTCGTCGAGCACCCCAGCGGCACGTTCCCGTCGCGCGTGAACGTCACCCGCGACGCCGACGGCACGTGGCGCGCGACCTCGTTCTCGCTCCGCACCGCCCGCAAGCTCTTCGACGGCACGGTCTTCCCCCGGCCGCGCCGGTGACCGCACGAGAGACACCCGAACACGTCAGAGAGGACGCCCCATGACCGCCGACACGTCGTTCGACGTCGCCCACCTCGCCCACGTCGAACTGCTCACCCCGAAGCCGGCGGAGAGCCGGTGGTTCTTCGAGGAGCTCCTCGCGATGCGCGTCGTCGCCGAGGACGGCGACTCGATCTACCTGCGCACCTGGGACGAGTACCAGCTGTACACGATCAAGCTCACCGCGTCGGATGCCGCGGGCGTGGGCCGCACCTCGTTCCGCGCGTCGTCGCCGCAGGCGCTCGAGCGTCGCGTCGCCGCCATCGAGGCGACCGGGCACGGCACCGGCTGGACCGAGGGCGACCTGGGCTGCGGGCCGACGTACGGGTTCACCGACCCCGACGGCCACGCGATGGCGATCTTCTACGAGGCCGAGCGCTACGTCGCCACGGACGACAAGCCGGCGCTCAAGAACCAGGCCTCACGCTTCCCCGGCCGCGGGGTGAACGCCCGCCGCCTGGACCACATCAACTACCTCGCGAAGGACGTCGAGGCGAACGGCGAGTTCCTGCGCGATGCGCTCGGCATGCGCGAGTCGGAGCGCATCCGGCTCGACAACGGCCGCTTCGCGGCGTGGTGGTTCCACTTCTCGCTGAAGTCCTACGACGTGGTGTACTCCGACGACTGGACCAAGCATGGCAACCGCCTGCACCACATCGCGTTCGCGCCCGACACCCGCGAAGACATCCTGAAGGCGGCCGACATCTTCCTCGAGAACGGCATCCACATCGAGTCGGGCCCGCACAAGCACGCCATCAACCAGACGTTCTTCCTGTACGTCTGGGAGCCGGGCGGCAACCGCATCGAGTTCGCCCAGGCCGGCGCCCGCCTGCTGCTCGACCCCGATCAGCCCGTCGTCGAATGGTCCGAGGCCGAGCGCCGCAAGGGCCAGGCCTGGGGCATGAAGACGATCGAGACCTTCCACACCCACGGCACCCCCGTGGTGGAGGCACCCGGTCACTGACCCGCCCCCGCTCGCCGCCCGCCGCCGCCGCCGTCGCTCGCCCCGCCGCTCGCCTCCGACGTCTCCGATCCGCGAGAGTACACCTGGCGGACGAAAGCCAGGGAACCCGCCTACCCCTCGTCCACCAGATGTACTCTCGCGGTCTGAGGCCGGCGCGGCGCGGGCCGGGGCGGGCCGGGCCGCGCCGGGCCGGCCGGG
>NZ_JAVFWO010000005.1 GCF_031085295.1 Microbacterium psychrotolerans
GTCTGGTTGGGGGCGGGGGGGGGGCGGGGGGGGGCGGCGCTGCGGGGGGGGTGTGTTTTGTTGGTGGGGGGGGGGGGGCGGGGGGGGGGGGGGGGGGGGCCGCCCCCCCCCCCCCGGGGGGGGGGGGGGGGCCCCCCCCCCCCCCACCGCCCCGACCGAGGCAGGAAGATGACCGCCACCGCCACCGCCATCCCCGTCCAGAAGATCCGCCGCGGAGAACGGCCCCCCTCCCGGAAGATCCGGCACCCGCTCGCGGAGCGGATCGCGCCCTACGTCTACATCGCGCCCTTCTTCGTGCTGTTCGCGATCTTCGGCCTGTTCCCGCTGCTCTTCACGTTCTACGTCGCGCTCTTCGACTGGAACCCGATCGGCGAGCAGACGTTCGTCGGGCTGGCGAACTTCGAGCGACTGGTGCAGGATCCGCGGTTCTGGAACGCGTTCGTCAACACCTTCGGCATCTTCCTGATCTCGACGATCCCGCAGCTGCTGCTGGCGCTCGGCCTCGCGCACCTGCTGAACCACGCGATGCTGAAGTTCGCGAACTTCTTCCGGATGGCCCTGCTGGTGCCCTACATCACCTCGGTCGCCGCGACCGCGCTGGTGTTCGCGCAGATCTTCGACAAGAACTTCGGGCTGATCAACTGGGTGCTCGGATGGTTCGGCATCGGCGAGGTCAACTTCCTCGCGTCGCAGGTCGGCTCGTGGATCGTGATCTCGTCGATGGTCATGTGGCGGTGGTTCGGGTACAACACCCTCCTCTACCTCGCCGGTCTCCAGGCGCTGCCGCGGGAGATGTACGAGGCCGCCTCGGTGGACGGGGCATCGAGCTGGCAGCAGTTCATCCACCTGACGATCCCGTCGCTGCGCCCGATCATCATCTTCACGGTCATCATGTCGACGATCGGCGGGCTGCAGATCTTCACCGAGCCCCTGCTGGTCGCCCCGGAATCGGGTCTCACCTGCGGCGGCGGCCGGCAGTGCCAGACGCTCGCGCTCTTCCTGTACGAGCAGGGCTTCGGACAGTTCGAATTCGGTTACGGCTCCGCCATCGGCGTCGCGCTGTTCGTCATCGTCGTCGTGGTCTCGCTGATCAACTTCTTCCTCACCACCCGCACCCGGAGGGCACGCTGATGTCCGATGTCATCGACCAGGCCATTCCGCAGACACCGGAAGAGGCGTTCGCACGACCGGAGAAGACGCCGTCGCGCCGCGGCGGACGCCTGGGCCGCGTGCCGTGGCCCGTGTACGCCATGCTCATCATCGCGGTCGTGATCAGCGTCTTCCCGCTGTACTACATGTTCGTGATCGCGTCGGTCGGGGCCTCCGCGGTCACCTCGATCCCGCCACGGCTGTACCCGGGATTCAACTTCTTCGAGATCGCCGGCAAGGTGTTCGAGACGGTCCCGTTCTTCCAGTCCCTGCTCAACAGCGTGATCGTGTCGCTCGCGATCGCGGTGATCGCCTCGCTGCTGTGCGCGCTCGCCGGATTCGCGTTCGCGAAGATGCACTTCCCCGGCCGCAATGCCCTGTTCCTGATCGTGCTGCTGACGATGACGGTGCCCGCGCAGCTCAGTGTCATTCCGCAGTACCTGATCATCTCGTGGCTCGACTGGGTCGACACGCTGCAGGCGATCATCGTCCCAGGGCTCGCCAGCGCGTTCGGCATCTTCTGGATGCGCCAGCACATGGCCACGACGCTGAGTGACGAGCTCATGCAGGCGGCGCGGATCGACGGGGCGAACAGCTGGCAGATCTTCTGGCGCATCGGCTTCCCCGTGGTGCGGCCGGCCGCCTTCGTGCTGGGCCTCATCACCTTCACCGCGGTGTGGAACGACTTCATGTGGCCGTTCATCGTGCTCAAGTCGCCGGAGCTCTTCACGGTTCAGATCGCACTCAAGCAGCTGCAGGCGAACCGCACCATCGACCTGGCGCTGACGATGGGCGGGTCCTTCATGGCGACGCTGCCGCTGCTGATCGTCTTCTTCTTCGTCGGACGGCGAATGGTCGCCGGGATCATGGACGGGGCGTTCAAGGGCTGATGAGCGCGCAAGCCGGCGTCATCGATCAGGGTCGATGGCGCGATACGACGCTGAGCGCACGCGAGCGCGCGCAGGCACTCGTCGACGAACTGACCCTCGAGGAGAAGGTCGCCCAGCTCGGCTCCGTCTGGCTGACGGATGCTGCCGACGACTTCGCCCCGACTCTGGAGGACGGTCTCGCGCCGGACGGCGCCGATCCCTTCGCCCACGGGCTCGGTCAGCTGACGCGCGTCTTCGGCACCGCGCCTGTGAGCGTGCGCGAAGGCGTCGCCCGACTGCGCGAGCTGCAGCATCGCGTCGTGGCGAGCCAGCGGCTCGGCATCCCGGCCCTCGTCCACGAGGAATGTCTGACGGGCCTCGCGACGTTCGGAGCGACGGCCTTCCCGACGCCGCTGGCGTGGGCGGCGACGTTCGACGAGGATCTCGTGCGCGACATGGCCCGGGCCATCGGCGACGACATGCGCGCGATCGGCGTGCATCAAGGGCTCGCGCCCGTTCTGGATGTCGTGCGCGACTACCGGTGGGGCCGTGTCGAGGAGACCCTCGGAGAAGACCCCTACGTGGTCGGGCAGATGGGCGCGGCGTACGTCGCGGGTCTGGAGGGCGCGGGCGTGGTCGCCACCCTCAAGCACTTCGCCGGATACGCGGCGTCGCGCGCCGCGCGCAATCACGGGCCGGTGAGCATGGGACCGCGAGAGTTCGCCGACACCGTCCTGCCGCCGTTCGAGACGGCGCTGCGCCAGGGCGGTGCGCGCAGCGTGATGACCTCGTACACCGATGTCGACGGCATCCCGAGCACCGCGAACCGGCAGCTGCTCGACGGTGTGCTGCGCACAGAGTGGGGCTTCGACGGGACCGTGGTCGCCGACTACTGGGCGGTGCCGTTCCTGGTGTCGATGCACCGCGTCGCCGCGGACGGCGCCGCGGCAGGCGCCCTCGCGCTCCGCGCCGGCGTCGACGTGGAGCTGCCCTCGACCGTCGCGTACGCCGCCCTGCCGCGCCTCGTGCGCGAGGGCGTCGTGGACGAGAGCGACATCGATCGCGCAGCGGTGCGCCACCTCCGCCACAAGATCGAAGCCGGCCTGCTCGATCGCGGGCCGGTCGTGCCCGACGGAGCGGAGGATGTGCTCCTGGACAGCCCACGCAACCGCGCCATCTCGGCCGCGCTCGCCGAGGAGTCGATCATCCTTCTGCGGGACGACGGGATGCTGCCGCTCACCGGTGCGCGGCGCATCGCGCTGATCGGTCCCGCCGCGACGGAGTACCGCAGTCTCCTGGGCTGCTACGCCTTCCCCAATCACGTGCTCACCAAGTACCCCGGACACGCGCCCGGTATCGACATCCCGACGATCGAAGACGCCGTGCGCGCCGAGTGGGGAGACGCCCGGGTCCGCTCGGAGCGCGGCTGCGAGATCGTCGGCGACGCGGGGGTGCGGATCGATGAAGCGGTCGCACTCGCCCGCCACAGCGACGTCGCGGTGCTCGTCGTCGGCGATGTCGCCGGCCTCTTCGGGGCCGGGACCTCCGGCGAGGGGTGCGACGCGCCGCACCTGCGGCTGCCGGGACGTCAGGACGATCTGGTCCGTGCGGTGCTGGCGACCGGGACACCCACCGTGCTCGTCGTCGTCTCGGGGCGCCCCTACGCGCTGGGCGACTACGCCGAGGCGGGAGCGATCGTGCAGGCGTTCTTCCCGGGTGCGGACGGTGCAGCGGCCGTCGCGGGCGTGCTCTCCGGCCGCATCGCGCCCAGCGGGCGGCTTCCCGTCCAGATCCCGCGCTCTGCCGAGGCGACCGGCACCTACCTGCAGCCGCCTCTCGGACGGCACAACCGCGGCATCACCGTCGCCGACCCCACGCCGCTCTTCCCGTTCGGCCACGGCGTGACGCCGGGCCGGATCGTCTACGAGAGCATCGAGACGCCGGCGGTGCTGTCCACCGGCGGCGCCGCGGAGGTGGCGGTCGTCGTGCGCAACGACGGTGCGGATGCGATCGAGGTCGTGCAGCTGTATGCGTCCTTCCCGTCCGGTCCGATCGTCCGCCCCGACGTCCAGCTGGTGGGTTTCGCGCGCATCCCGGTGCCCGCCGGGGCGCGACGCACCGTACGGTTCACCCTCGAGGCCGCCCGGCTCGCGGCGACGGGCCCGGACAGCAGGCTCGCCGTCGAGCCCGGCGTCGCGGTACTCTCGGCCGGCCCTTCGGCGGCGGAGCGTCCGGCAGAGACGCGTGTGCGTCTGGCGGGGCCTCGGCGCGTCCTGCTGGCCCGCGCCGGGCGGACAGCATGGGATGTAGACGCGACCGAAGCGAAGGAGACAGCATGACGCAGGCGCGGGGAATCCGGGTCCTGGTGTGGGGCGAGAACCACCATGAGAAGCACGATGAGGTGCCACGCCGCCTGTACCCGGACAGCATGCACGAGACGATCGCCGCCGGGCTGCGCTCCCTCCTCGGCCCCGACATCGTCGTCGACACGGCGACGCTCGACGATCCGGAGCACGGCCTGAGCGCCGAGCGACTGGAGCAGACCGATGTGCTCTTCTGGTGGGGGCACGTGCGACACGACGCCGTCGACGACGCCGTGGTGGAGCGGGTGCATCGCGCGGTCCTCGCCGGCATGGGACTGGTGGTGCTCCACTCCGGGCACTTCTCCAAGATCTTCATCCGCCTGATGGGAACGACGTGCAGCCTCCGATGGCGCCAGGGGGATGACCGCGAACTGGTGTGGACGGTATCGCCCACCCATCCGATCGCCGCCGGCGTGCCGCATCCGATCGTCATCCCCGCACAGGAGATGTACGGAGAGTTCTTCGACGTGCCCGCCCCCGACGAACTGGTGTTCGTCTCGAGCTTCAGCGGAGGAGAGGTGTTCCGGTCGGGCATGACGTTCTCTCGCGGGCGCGGGCGCATCTTCTACTTCTCTCCGGGCGATCAGGACTATCCCGTCTATCACCAGCCGGAGATCCAGCGGGTGCTCGCCAATGCGGCCGGATGGGCGTTCCAGGACCGGCCCCGTGACCTTCCGCACCTGGCGATGCACCGCACGGGCGAGTTCGACACGCCTCGCGAGTGGAACGGCGAGGCGCTGGCATGAGAGAAGTCGTCCTCGTCGGCGCGGGAGGGATGGGCCGCGCCTGGATGGATGTGATCGAGCGACGCCCCGATCTGCGCGTGAGCGCGGTCGTGGACGTCTCGGTCGCCGCCGCGCAAGCGGCGGCCCGCGAGCGGGGCTGGGACGTCCCGTGCGTCGCCACGGTCGCCGAGGCGTTCGCCACAGTGGAGCCGCCGAGCATGCTGCTCAACGTCACGATCCCGGAGGCTCACCGGGGGGTCAGCGAAGCGGCACTGCACGCCGGAGTGCCCGTGCTCAGCGAGAAGCCGGTGACCCCGACGGTCGCGGACGCCCTCGCCCTCGCCGCCGTGAGCGAGCGCCTGGGGGTCCTTCTCGCGACGAGCCAGTCTCGGCGTCACCTGGCGGGCCTGCGCGCGTTCCGCGACGCCGTGGCGGCGTACGGCGGCGCGGCCCAGCTGGACGCCGCGTTCTTCCAGAATCCGCGCTTCGGCGGTTTCCGCGACGAGATGGACTCGCCGCTGCTCATCGACATGGCCATCCACACGTTCGATCAGGCGCGCTACGTCCTGGGCAGCGAGCCGGCGTCCGTCTACTGCGAGGAGTTCTCGCCGCCGTGGAGCTGGTACCGCGGCGGTGCCGCCGCCCAGGCGATCTTCCGTTTCGCCGACGGCGCGAGGTTCGCGTACTCCGGAAGCTGGTGCGCCGACGGCCTGACGACGTCGTGGAACGGCGCGTGGCGCGCGAGCGCGGCGGCAGGCTCGGTCGAGTGGGACGGCGAGCAGGCCGTCCGCGCGCAGGACGCCCATGGCGCCGCGCGGACGCTGCGGCCCGTCGAGCAGGCGGAAGGTCTCGACGCCGCGCTTGCCGAGTTCCTGCAGGCGCTGGACGGCGGACCGACGCCGTCGGGCGAGATCCACGCCAACATCTGGAGCCTCGCGATGGTGGAAGCGTCCGTCGCGTCCGCGCGATCCGGCGCCCCGGTGCTCCTCGACGACGTGTTCGCGCGCGCGGCGGAGACATGCGTGACCGAGGCGCGCAGCAATGGTGACGACGCCACAGCCGACCTCGTTGCGTCCTGGGGCGGCGCCCCACCCCGCTGACGTCGGACCGCGCCTCGTGACGCTCAGTCGTCCGCCCGCAGGTGCACCACGGCGGCGCGCTCCGGGTGGAAGGTGGGGAACTCCAGACCGACGCGGCTGAGGAGGCTGCCGCTGAGGACGGGAGCAGGACCGCCCTCGTCGAGACCCGGTGCCTTCAGCCATCCCGGCACCTGCCACGGAGGCCCGAGCGACTCCGGCGCGTCCACGGTGATGCGGTAGCGGCGTTCGGGATCGAGGCCGGTGAGCCGCACGCGCGCCAGGGTGTCCGCGCTGGTCGCGGGCGTGACGATCGTGTACAGGGCCTCCGCACCGTCCTGCGCGACGACTCCTCGCACCGCGGGCGCGGACGGGTCGGCGGGCCCGCCGACGGCGCGCCCCGTCGAGATGAGACGTCGGTGCCTGCGGTACAGCGAGATCCAGGACGAGAGCGACTCCCGATCGGCTTGCTCGAGGCCCCGGATGTCCCACTCGATCCCGAAGTGGCCGAGCAGCGCGACCGCGCATCGGTAGTGCAGGCTGGAGGTGCGCCCTGTCGTGCTGGACACCGCGGACGCGACGTGCGAGCCCATCATCTCGGGCGGCACCAGAAGCCCGGTCCACCGCAGGATGTGGAACCTGTCGATCGGGTCGTGGCTGTCCGAGGGATGGATGCGGTCGGTGCGCTCGAGGATGCCGAGATCGACGCGTCCGCCGCCCGAGGCGCAGCTCTCGATCTCGAGGTCGGGGTGGCGGGCGCGCAGCTCGTCGATGAGGCGGTAGACGGCAAGGGTCTGCTCGTGCACGGCGGGAGCGCCGCTCGCGGGGTGGCCGGCCTCGACGAGGTCCCGGTTGTGGTCCCACTTCAGATAGCTCACGTCGATCGAGGTGACGAGGTCGTCGAGCCGTTCCAGGATGTGGGCGTAGGCCTCGGGGTGCGTCAGATCGAGCACCTGCTGGAACCGGTAGCGTGGCGGAAGCTCGGGCCGGGCGCGGAGGATCCAGTCGGGGTGGGCGCGCGCGAGGTCGGAGTCCTCGTTGATCATCTCGGGTTCCACCCAGAGCCCGAACTCCATGCCGAGCCGGCGTACGCGGTCGGCCAACGGCCGCAGGCCGTCGGGCCAGCCCACCGGGTCGGGCGTCCAGTCGCCCAGCCCCGAGCGATCGTCGCGGCGGCCGCGGAACCAGCCGTCGTCGAGCACGTACCGCTCCACGCCGAGTTCGGCCCCGCGTTCGGCGAGATCGATGAGCGTCGCCGGGTCCTGGTCGAAGTACACCGCCTCCCAGACGTTGAGTGTGACCGGGCGCTCCCGCCGCGATGAGCGCGACAGGGCGCGCAGGTGGTCGTGATAGCGCGCCGCCGCACTGTCGAGGCCGTCGCCGTAGCTGCCGTAGACCCAGGGCGTGGTGTATTCGTCACCCGTCGCGAGCCTGATCTCTCCGGGCAGCAGCAGTTCGCCGCCCCGGAAGGCGAGGAAGCCGTCACCACGCTCGATGGCGTGCTCGTGGTTCCCGCTGAAGCCCACGTGACAGACCCACACCTCGCCGGCGTCCGACCCGAACCCGGGAACGCCGGCGGCGACGACCGTCGTGGCGTCCAGGCCCGTGCGTCCACGCCGGGAGGGCCGGGTGTGCAGGCCGCGGACGATCGGATGCCGCTGAGGGATCCGCTCGTGCGCCCAGCGCCCGGAGAAGTCGAGGATCTCGCCCGCACGAAGCGGCAGGGGCAGCGACAGCATCACCTCGGCGATCTCGAGCGGGGCCTCGTCCTGGCCGGTATTGCGGACGAGAGCACGCGTTCGCAGCAGCCCAGCCGGGCTGAGATCGATCTCCACACGCAGATCGATCCCGCCCCAGTCGTCGCGTGCATCGATGATGACGGTGTCCGCACCGCTGGTCGTCACACCCGTTTCGGCGGTGCCGCCGCCGACTCGGAGCGGCGTGGCACGGAAGCGAGGGGCCCAGGCCGAACCCGCTCGATGCGCGCTCAGCCCGGGCCGGCCGAACCAGCCGCGACTGTGTTCAGGCAGGATGCTCGCCTGGTAGGGAACGTCCGAATCAGCGGAAAGACCTGGCCTTTCCTCGGCGGTGACGAACGCGTGGAGGTCATCCGCGCTCGCGGCGATGCGAGCGCCCCAGTGGGCGATCCGGGGCAGGCTCGCTCCCTGCTGGGCCACCACGAGCGAAACGTCGCCGGCCGACAGGTGGACGATGCGCACATCATTCATGCGACCCATTGTGGCGGGTGTGATGGCCTCGGGTACAGTCGGAGATCGATCTCACAGGAGTGGACCATGACCATCGATACCTCCACCGCCATCACCCTGGCTCCCGGGGCGGTGCGACTGACGCGCGGTGACGTCGACCGTCGCCGGCGGCGCAACCGCGACTATCTCGTCTCCCTCACCGAGCGCAACCTGGTGCAGAACCACCTCATCGAGGCGGGGATCGGCGACCAGCTGTGGCATCTGCATCCGTCGCGCGACGGGCATGGCGATCGTGGACTCGACCGTCACTGGGGGTGGGAGACGCCGGGGTCTCTCCTGCGCGGCCACTTCCTCGGCCACTGGATGTCGGCGGCCTCACGCGAGGTGGCGACGACGGGCGATGCCGTCCTCCGGGGCAAGCTCGACAACGTCATCCGCCTCCTGGCCGAGTGCCAGGAGGAGAACGGGGGCGCATGGGTCTTCGCCACACCGCGGTCGTTCCTGCGCCGGCTGGGGGAGGGGCGGGAGACCTGGGCGCCGCAGTATGCGATCCACAAGACCTTCATGGGCCTCGTCGACGTCTACCGCGACCTCGGTGACGAGCGCGCGCTCGCGATCGCGCATCGCGCCGCCGGGGAGATCGCCGCGTGGGCACGTGGCTTCGACAGGTCGCGGTTCCAGGAGATCCTCGACGTCGAGACGGGCGGGATGCTCGAGGTCTGGGCGGATCTGCTCGAGGCCACAGGCGACGTCCTCTATCGGGAGCTCCTCGATCGGTACTGGCACGCGTCGCTGTTCGATCCTCTGCTGGACGGCCTGGACGTGCTGACCAACATGCACGCCAACACGACGATCCCTGAGGTGCTCGGCGCCGCGCGCGCCTACGAGGTGACGCGGGACGAGCGCTGGCGGCGCGTCGTGGAGGCGTACTGGGAGTGGGCGGTCGTCCGCAGGGGCACTTTCTGCACGGGTGGGCAGACGTCGGGTGAGATCTGGACCCCGCCGTTCGAGTTCGCCGCGCGCCGCGGATCGAAGACGCAGGAGCACTGCGTCGTGTACAACATGATCCGCCTGGCCGACGTGATGTTCCGCTGGAGCGGTGCCGCCGAGCCGCTCGATTACATGGAGACCAACCTCTACAACGGGCTGCTCGCTCAGCAGAACCCCGAGACGGGGATGGTGGCGTACTTCCTCCCGCTGGCGGGTGGGGGGCGCAAGGAATGGGGCGCGCCGACCGAGGACTTCTGGTGCTGTCACGGAACTCTCGTTCAGGCGCACACTCGTCACGCCCAGCTCGCGGTGTACGCCGGTGCGGACGGCGTCGTGACGGTGGCGCAGTACCTGTCGGTGCGCGCCGAGGCGGCCGCAGCCGGGCGTGCCGTCGGCATCGACATCCGACTTCTCGATGACGCCGGCTACGTCGGTCCGGACGCGAACGCCGGTCCCGGTGGCGACCGTCGCCGCCCACGAGCCCTGCGGACGCGCGTGACCGTGACTTCCGACGCGACCGATGCCGTGCGTCTGAGGCTTCGCGTGCCTGCGTGGACCGTCGGCGAACCCGGGGTCCGCACGTCCGCGCGATGGCGTCGGGAGGGCTCTTGGCTCGAGGTCGACCACGCGGGCGGGGAGACCTGCATCGACCTCGAGTTCCCGATGGCGCTGCGCGCGGTGCCGATTCCCGACGAGCCTTCGACCATCGCCTTCCTCGAGGGGCCGGTCGTCCTCGCCGGTCTCGTCGACCGCGAAGTCGCCCTTCACGGGGATGCCGGCGATCCCACCACGATGCTCGCGCCCGACGACGAGCGTCAATGGACGCAATGGCTCGTGCGGTATCGCTCGATCGGCCAGGATGCCGCCATCCGGTTCCTGCCGCTGCACGAGGTGACCGACCAGCGGTTCTCGATCTACTTCCCGGTGCGCCCGGTGGTCAGTCGCTGACCGCCGGCCGGGTGGACCCGCGCTCCACGAGCTCCGTCGGCATGACCACCGCCTCTGCCTCCACCGACTCGCCTGCCGCGGCGCGGGCCAGGATGTGCACCGCAGCGGCTGCCATCTCGCGGATCGGCTGGCGGATGGTCGTCAGCGGCGGATGCAGCCAGCGCGCGCCGCGCACGTCGTCGAAGCCGATGACGAGGACGTCTCGGGGGATGCTCCGCCCGCTGTCGGAGATCGCGCGGTAGGCACCCGCCGCCATCTCGTCAGAACACGCGAACACGCCGATCGGGCCTTCGCCGCCGAGCTCTGAGAGTGCGCGCGCGCAGGCGCGTCGGGCGTCCCATGCGCTCCAGTCGGCGCTCGTCCGCACGAACTCGGCGTCCGGGGCGACCCTCTGCAGCGCGCTCGCGAAGCCCTCGACGCGCGCGCGGCCGTAACGGTAGGAGGGGGCGCCTCCGATGACGATGAATCGGCGTGCGCCGCGCTCGACGAGGTGCTCGGCGGCGGCCTCGCCCCCGGCGCGATCAGTGGTCCGCACGCTCGGAAGCGGGCGGGACGCCTCGGAGGGCGGCTCCATCAGCACGAGCGGGATGCCGGCGCGGCGCATCGCGGCGATCTGGGTGCTGGTCGGCACGATGAGTCCCACGATGACTCCGGCGGAGCCGCGCGACCGGATCCGCTCGGGCCAGTCCTGGGCGGGATCCTCCCGCTCGCCCGTGAGTACGAGATCGAACCCGAGCTGCGACGCGGTCGTGCGCGCGCCGGCGGTGATCTCCTCGGTGTACGGGTCATGGAAGTGACCGAGCACGAGATCGAACATCAGCGACGTGCCGCGGCGCGGACGTCCCCGCACCTGCCCGGCGGGCCGGTATCCGAGCTCGGTCGCCGATCGCAGCACGCGTGCGCGGGTCTCGGCGGCCATCTCGCCGCGCGCGCGAAGGGCTCGGGACGCGGTGGCGATGCTCACCCCGGCACGCTCGGCCACGGCTGTGAGGGTGACGCGATCTCCGGTGGGCATGACTCCCATTTTGCGCAAATTGCGTTCGCCCGGCAACGCCTCGGTGGCATCGTTTGTCGACGTTGCACCTGCCCGTCGATGTGGAGGGATGAAGTCGATGACGACGACACCGCGAACCGGACCGGCCGGAGCCCGCTGCACGGGCCGCCGGCACGGCATCGCACGCACCGAGGTCCGGCCGTGAGCGCGCGGCGCGCCCTCATCGTCCGTGGTGGCGGCGAAGGGCATCGGCCCATCGAGGCGACCGAGATGTTCCGGTCGTTCCTCGACGACCACGGCTTCGACGTCAGGGTGGAGGAGTCCCACGCGATCTACGCCGACCGTGAGGAGATGGCGCGCATCGATCTGGTCGTGCAGTGCGTGACCGGCTGCGAGATCTCCGACGACGCGCTGCGCGGACTCCGCGAGGCGGTCGAGCGGGGCACCGGGCTCGCCGGCTGGCACCGTGGCATCGCCGATTCCTATCGCAACAGCTCGGACTACCTGCAGCTGATCGGTGGCCAGCTCGCCACGCATCCGGCACCCGGCGCCGGTGCCCAGGACCAGGACGGCCCGGACGAGACGGTCTGCTACACCGTCGACGTGACGGACATCGGCCGCTCGCACGAGATCATGTCGGGACTCGAGGACTTCACGCTGCGTACCGAGCAGTACTGGGTGCTCACGGACGACCTGAACGAGGTGCTCGCGACCAGCACGCTTCCCGTGCGGCCGCACCGACCGTGGCATCGGCCCGTCACCACGCCCGCGGTGTGGACGCGCGAGTGGGGGCAGGGCCGGGTCTTCGTCGCCGCGCCGGGCCACAATCTCCGGGTCCTGCGCGACGTCAGCGTGCGCACGATCATCGAGAGAGGCATGCTCTGGGCCAGCCGCGGCGCCGCCGCCTAGGCATCCGTCTTCGGCGCTGTACCGAGCGCCCGATCTCAGGCAACTCCGGCAGACCCCATCCGCTTCCGGGGGTCTGCACCCGGGTTCCGTTCATCCTTCTTTCGTAGCGTGGACTCGTCGCGCCGACCGGTCGCGGCCGCCGCCACCAGGTGCCGACGGACGGACGGGATCCGACGAATGACGACTGCGACGACGACCGACGGCTCGTGGCTGAGCACGCTCGCCGATGGGGCGGTCTCGCTCATGGACGTGATCGGACCGGCCGGCGCCGGCATCGCGATCGCGATGGAGAACCTGTTCCCGCCCCTGCCGAGCGAGGTGATCCTGCCGATGGCAGGGCTCGCCGCGAGCCGCGGCTCGTTCACCGTCGTCGAGGCCCTCGTGTGGACGACCGCCGGATCGGTGATCGGAGCGCTGCTGCTGTACGGCCTCGGTGCCTGGCTCGGCGTCGAACGGCTGCGCGCGATCGCGACGAAGGTGCCGCTGCTGAAGCCCGAGGACATCGACCGCACGGTCGCCTGGTTCCAGCGGCACGGCGGCAAGGCCGTGTTCTTCGGACGCATGATCCCGATCTTCCGCAGCCTCATCTCGATCCCCGCCGGCATCACGCGCATGCCGGTGTGGCGATTCGCCCTCCTGACGGCGGCGGGCAGCCTGCTGTGGAACTCGATCTTCGTGCTGTCGGGTTACTTCCTGGGGGAGTCCTGGCACATCGTCGAGCGGTACGCCGACATCCTGCAGTACGTCGTCATCGCCGTGGCGGCGGCCGCCGTCGTGTGGTTCGTCGCGGCCCGCGTGCGTGAGGCGCTCGCCGCGCACGATTCCCGCGACGGCCGCGGTGAGCCCGAGCTCGACTGAGCCCGAGGGCGTTCGGGCCCGCTCGGGCCAGGCCCAGGAACCGCGAAAGGGCATGTCTCCGCAGCACGCCGCGTGCGGAGATCCACCCTTGCGCGGTTCCCGAGGCGCGGACGCGGCTCGGAACCTGGGAGGACGCTCAGCCGGCCCATAGATGAGGCCCACGTAGACTGGGGCGGTGCCCGCAGCTCGCCTCCATCTCGTGCGCCACGGGGAGGTTCACAACCCCGCCCGCGTGCTCTACGGGCGACTCCCGGGATACGGCCTCAGTGCAGACGGCCGCCGGATGGCCCGGCAGGCGGCGGAGTACGTGAAGTCGCTCGACCGGCCCGTCTCGGCGCTGGTGTGCTCGCCGCTGCAGCGGACCCAGGAATCGGCCGAGCCGTTCGCCGAGATCTTCGGCATGGCGCCCGTCATCGACGAGCGCGTCATCGAGCCGACCAACGTCTTCGAGGGCAAGCGCATGGCGATCGCCATGATCAACCCGTGGAACTGGCGCCATCTTCGCAAGCCCGCGCTGCCGAGCTGGGGCGAGCCGTACGCGGATGTCGTCGGGCGCATGAACGCGGCGATGACCCACGCATGGGATGCCGTGGACTCGGGCGACATCGTCATCGTGTCGCACCAGCTCCCGATCTGGATCACCCACCTCGCGGTCGCCGGGCTGCCGCTGCGGCACGACCCCCGCGCGCGCCGCTGCGCGCTGTCGAGCGTGACCAGCTTCGAGATGGTCGACAAGAAGTGGACCGAGACCGCCTACGCCGAGCCGGCGTCGACGGCCGGCGCGGTGGATGTGGGGGCGGTATGACCCGTCGGCGGTCGCTGGGCGAGCGGAGCGGGACGAGGCGCAGGACGCGGGCGGCGGCATCCGCTCTCCTGGTCGTCGGACTGATCGCCGGTCTCGCCGCGTGCACGAGCGACCCGCTGGCCGACCAGTACCGGTCCGGTGACAACAAGGGCTTCGTCGCCGCCGACGGCTTCCGCGTGGTCGAGATCTCGGCCGACGAGCGCAGCGAGCCGGTCGACTTCGAGGGTGTGCTCGACACCGGCGGTACGACCTCCAGCGCCGACTACGCCGGCGACGTGCTCGTCGTGAACTTCTGGTACGCCGGCTGCGCGCCGTGCCGTGTCGAGGCCCCCGAGCTCGCGGCCGCCGACGCCTCATTCGAGGGGCAGGATGTCGCCTTCCTCGGCGTGAACCTGTACGACGGCGCCGAGGCGTCGCGCGCGTTCGCCGACACGTACGGCGTCTCGTACCCGAGCGCCCTGGCGACCGAGGACGGGTCCATCAAGCTCGCGTTCGCGGGGGAGAGCCCGCTCAACGCGGTCCCCGTCACCCTCGTGCTCGACAAGGAGGGCCGCGTCGCCGCGCGCCTGGTGGGGCAGATCGAGGACGCGTCGATCCTCGAGACCATCGTGCGCGAGACGCTGGAGGAGTCGTGAACCTGGGCGCGCTGGTCGCCGACGGGTCGCTGCTCATCGCGATCCCGATCGCGATCCTCGCCGGTGCCATCTCGTTCCTCTCGCCCTGCGTGCTTCCGCTGGTCCCCGGCTACCTCGGCTTCATCGGCGGTGCCGTGAGCCCGCGTCCCGCCCGGGTCGCGGTGGGCGCTTCCACAGGCACGGCGACCACCGACGGCTCGACGACCGGCGACGCCTCGGCGGCCGGGAGCACTGGGAATCCCGAGTCCGTCGACGCACCAGGTCGCGGGCGCCTCGTCCTCGGGGTGCTGCTGTTCATCGCCGGCTTCACCGTGGTCTTCGTCAGCATGGCGATGCTGGGCGGCACGCTCGGGCGCTTCCTCCTCGAGTACGCCGACCTCATCACGCGCGTGCTCGGTGTCGTCATCATCGCGATGGGGCTCGTCTTCATCGGCTGGTTCGGCAGGGCGCAGCGCATCACGAGACCGCAGGTGCGGGGCAACCTCGGGCTGATCGGCGCGCCGCTGTTGGGGATCGCGCTCGGCATCGGCTGGGCACCCTGCATCGGACCCACCCTCGCCGTCATCCTCACCATGGCGTTCGACTCCGGGTCGGCGGCGCGTGCGGCGCTGCTCGGCGTGGCGTACTCGCTGGGGCTCGGCATCCCGTTCCTCCTCCTCACACTCGGCTTCGGCTGGGCGACGCGCTCGGTGTCGTTCGTGCGCCGTCACATCCGCGTGGTGAATCTCATCGGCGGTGCGCTGCTCATCGTGCTCGGCCTCCTCATGGTGACCGGCGTGTGGACCGCTGTCATGGCCCAGCTCCAGGGGGTGTTCTCCAGTGTCCCGGCCCCGCTCTGACGCTCCGGAAGGCTCGGCGACCGATGGGGCGGACGTCTCCGACCCGGTCGAGGGGATGCTGCGTCCCGCCGATCACGCCGACTCCGCGGACGCCGCGGCCGCCCAGGAGGGCATCACCCAGCCCGCCCTCGGCGTCGTCGGCTGGCTCCGCTGGGGCTGGCGCCAGCTCACGTCCATGCGCACCGCGCTGGTGCTGCTGCTGCTCCTCGCGATCGCGGCGGTGCCCGGGTCGCTCGTGCCGCAGCGCAGCGCCGACCCCAACGGCGTGCGCCAGTACTTCGTCGACAACGCCGACCTCGCGCCGGTGCTCGACAAGCTGAGCCTGTTCGACGTGTACACGTCGCCGTGGTTCTCGGCGATCTACATCCTGCTGTTCATCTCGCTCGTCGGGTGCGTCATCCCGCGCACGAAGCACCACTACAAGGCGATGCGGGCACAGCCGCCGCGCACGCCTGCGCGCCTGTCGCGGCTGGAGGTGCACCGGTCCGAGATCCTCGAATGCCAGGACGAGTCGGATGCCGCGGCCGCCGCGGCGACGGCGGTCGAGGCCGCGCAGCAGCAGCTGCGCAAGGCCGGCTACCGCGTCGCGAGATACGACGGCGCCCGGTCGTTCTCGGTCTCGGCCGAGCGCGGCTACCTGCGGGAGACCGGCAACCTCGTCTTCCACGCGTCGCTCGTGGGCGTGCTGCTGGCCGTCGGCATCGGCGGGGGGTTCACCTACACCGGGCAGACCGTCATCATCGAAGGCCGCACGTGGGTCAACACGATGCTCGATTACACGTCGTTCAACCCCGGCCGGTTCGTGGACGAGGATGCCCTCACCCCGTACGCGCTCACGCTCGACGACTTCTCGCTGTCGTACGTGACCCCCGGCCAGCAGGGTGCGGGGCAGGCCGGCGACTTCGTCGCGCACCTCTCCACGCAGTTCCCCGACGCCGACCCTGGAACGGGCGAGGTACGGGTCAACCACCCGCTGCAGATCGCCGGCGACAAGGTCTACCTGATGGGCAACGGCTACGCGCCGACCATCACGATCCGCGACGATGCGGGCGATGTCGTGTTCTCCGAGCCCGTGCCGTTCCTGCCCCAGGACAACAACATGACGTCGCAGGGCGTCGTGAAGGTCCCGGACGGGCTGCGTGAGCAGGTGGGCCTGGTGGGCTTCTTCTATCCCACCGCCCAGGAGCTCTCCAACGGCGCGTTCACCTCGGTCTACGGCGACCTCGAGTATCCGATGCTCACCTTCTGGGTGTACGCCGGCGACCTCGGCATCGACGGCGGCATCCCGCGGTCGGTGTACACCCTCGACCCCGAGGGGATGACGCAGCTGGCCGGCGGCGATTCCGGCACGGAGTCGCTCGCGCTCAAGCCGGGCGAGACCGTGGACCTGCCCGACGGACTCGGCACCGTCACGTTCGAGAACGAGGCTCCCGAAGGCGCGGCAGGGTTCGAGGACTCGGTCAAGCGCTACGTGTCGCTGTCGGTCCACCGCGATGCCGCCGCCACCTGGGTGCTGTTGTTCGCAGTCCTCGCAACCGCGGGACTCCTGGCCGCGCTGTTCGTCCCGCGCCGGCGGATGTGGGTGAGGGCGACGCCGCAGGGGCACACCGTGCAGCTCGAGTACGCCGGCCTCGCCCGCGGCGAGGACCCCGCGCTCGAGGGTGCCGTCGCCCAGTTCGCGCAGCGGCACCTCGCGTCGCTCGCCGGCCGTGAATCCGGCGGCGACCGCCCCCTCCAGCCCCCTTCGACCCCCGACGTAGACTGAGGATCATGCCCGACGCCTCCCCTCTCACCCTCGACTCCGCCTCGGTGCTCCTGGTCTGGACGGCCATCGCGATCTACGCGCTCGCGTTCATCGCCTACGCGGTCGACCTGGCGCGTCGAGGCGCGGTCGCCGTAGAGGCGAAGGACGCCGCGGCCCAGACCGTGCGCAACCGTGAGCTCGTCGCAGCAGGCGCCGGCGGGGCGTCGCCGCGCACCGGGATCATCGAGCAGATGCGTGCGCAGGAGACGGCATCCGAGCGGGCGCTGAACGCCCCCGTCGGCAGCCGCGCGCGCCTGGTGTGGGCCCGTATCGGCACGTCGCTGACGGTGCTGGGCTTCCTGTTCCACCTCGGCGGAGACGTCACCCGGGGCATCGCCGCCGGCCGGGTGCCGTGGTCGAACATGTACGAGTTCGCCCTCACCGGAACCCTGCTGATCGTCGCGGTGTACCTGGGTGTTCTGTTCCGCTACGACCTGCGGTTCCTCGGCACCTTCATCACCGGTCTCGTCGTCGTGCTGCTGGGCGGCACGGCCATCTGGTTCTACACCGACATCGTGCCGCTGATGGACCCGCTGAAGTCCGTGTGGCTCGTCATCCACGTGTTCGTCGCATCGCTCGCGACCGCCTTGTTCGCGCTCGCCTTCGGCCTGTCGGTGCTGCAGCTGATGCAGGCGCGGCGAGAGGCGCGGATCTCCGCTGCGGCCCGCATCCAGGACGCCGACGCCCCCGCGGCGTCGACCGCCAAGACCGGGCCCGGATTCCTGCGGACGCTGCCGAGCGCCGAGGCGCTCGAGTCGCTCGCCTACCGGTTCGCGATCCTCGGCTTCATCTTCTGGACGTTCACCCTCATCGCCGGTTCCATCTGGGCCAACGACGCCTGGGGCCGGTACTGGGGCTTCGACACGAAGGAAGTGTGGACCTTCGTGATCTGGGTGCTCTACGCCGGCTACATCCACGCGCGAGCGACGCGCGGGTGGCGCGGCTCGCGTTCGGCCTGGCTGTCGATCATCGGCTTCACCGCCGTGATCTTCAACTTCACGATCGTGAACATGTTCTTCAAGGGCCTCCACGCCTACTCCGGCCTGAGCTGATCGGCTCCGGGCCGCTCACCGCCGCAGCCTCCTTCGGAACGACATTCCGTGAACGGAATGACCGAGGCTGAGCGCGAGCCGGGGCGGGTTCCCGGACGACGCGGCGTCTCGCCGCGATGACGAGCGCAGCTCCCGTCCAGGTCGGCGACACTCTCGAGCGAGCGGAACACCGCCCCGATGCGCTCGCGCTCGGCACCGTGCGATCTGCGGGTGACCGCGCCCGTCGCCCCCGGGCGGGTCCGCGGATGCCGTAGGCGGGGCCTGCGGGTCGAGCCTCCACGCCTGCAGCGCCGACGGGAACGGCTCGAGCCCGGTCGACGTGTCGACCGGGCTCGAACTGTTCGGGACTACGCGGTGGCGGGCGTCGCCCTCAGCAGGGCGCGCGCCGAGGTGCTGCGCCGGCGAGCCACGACGATCATCGTCGCGACGAGCGCGAGGACCGTCCAGATGATCAGCCCCGCGAATGCGGCCCCGAGCCCCGAGGTCGACGTGAGCGCGGCGAGCATGCCGTTGTATGCCGGGGCCGTCGGCATCAGCCCGGCGACGCTCGACAGCACACCGGGCACGGTGGAGACCACGCCGGTCGCGACGGTGAGGACGCCGATGAGCGCCGAGATCCAGCGGCCGGCGCCGCCGAAGACGGCCACGAGGGCCTGGTTCACGGCAGCGAACGCGATGCCCGCGACGACGCAGACGCCGGCGAGCGCCCACCATTCGCCCCAGCCGTACGACGCGGCCAGCTGCACGACGGCCGCGACGAGCGCGCCCTGCAGTGCACCGAGGCCGGCCGCCGGGGCGAACGACCGCAGTGCGAGCACCGCGGACGGCTGCCGCGACGTGAGGGCGCGACGCGACACGGCCTGCAGCGCGATGAACGTGCCGAGCCCGCCGAACCACAGCGCGAGGGTCGCCAGCAGGGGGACCGCCGACGCGCCGAAGAGCGAGGTGCCCACGCCGTCGGCTTCGACCGGGTCGGCGACGACGGAGGCGAGATCGGTCGCCTCCTGGTCGGTATACGACGGAAGGGACTCGGATGCCGTCGTGAGGCCGCTCGCGAGTTCGGACGTGCCCGTCGCGAGCTGGGCGACACCGTCGGCGAGGGTCGTCGCACCGTCCGCCGCCTGCGTCGCACCGGAGGCGAGCTGCGTCGCACCGTCGGCGAGACCGTTGGCGCCGTCCTGGAGGCCCGTTACGCCGGTGGCGAGCTGGCCGGCGCCCGCGGCAGACTGGTCGATTCCGCCGGCGAGCTGGGTCAGTCCGCCGCCGAGTGCTGCGACGTTGGTGCCGATGGTACGGAACTGAGCCGCAAGGTCGGCGGTACCCGCGGTGTCGAATGCAGTGAGTGCACCGGAGGTGCCCTGGGCGGCGGCCTTCGCGCCCGTGGCGGCGTTCACCAGCTTCGTGCAGTACTCCGCTGAACCGCCGTTGGCGACGCACTCATTCGCGAGGGCGAGGACCGAGCCGGCCGCCTGGACCGACCCAGTCGCTGCGTCGTACACCGGATCGGGTACGAGCCCGGTTGCCTCGAGCTGTGCCGCCCCGCCGTTCACCCCGTCCGCGAGCTGCTGGGCTCCGCCAGCGGCCTCGCGCGTCTTGCCCGCGATCGTCGTCAGACCGGACTGCAGTGACGTCGCTCCACCGGCGACCTGCCCGGCGCCGTCGGCGAGCTGCGAGGCCCCATCCGCCAGCTGGATGTTGCCGTCCGCGAGCTGCGAGATGCCGTCGGGCAGCTGTGCCGCGCCGTCGGCGGCCTGGCCGGCGCCCTCGGCGAGCTGCGCGGCGCCGTCGGCCGCCGTGCCGAGCTGGTCGCCCAGCGTCGTGAAGCCCAGGAACACGTTCTCGAGGTACACGCTCGACAGTTGCGTGCCCATACTCGACGCGGCGGCCGTGGCAACCTGCGCGGTGATGGCGTCGTCGACGATGAGGCTGTCGGGCGGGGTCGTGACCTCGATGGTCGCCTGCTCGGGGGTCGAACCCGGCGCCGTCGACGTCGCGGCGGCCGAGAAGTTCTCGGGGATCGTGATGACGGCGGCGTAGGTGCCGTCGGCGAGGCCTGCCTCGGCGTCGTCGGCGTTCGAGATCGTCCAGGTGAGGTTGCTGTCGAGCTCGTCCGATCCCTCGACGAGGCCGGCGGTGAGCTGACGGCCGAGCGGCACGGTCTGCCCGTCGATGGTGACGGGCTCGTCCTCGTTCACGATCGCGGCGGTGAGGCTGTCGAGCCGCTCTACCGGGTTGTACAGGGCGGCGACCAGGATTCCGCCGATGACGACGGGCAGCAGCAGCACGCCGACGAGCGTCAGCCACGTGACGGGACGACGGGAGCGCGCGCGCTCGACGGCCGTGGTGATCCAGTTCGGGGTCATGCGTTCACCTCTGCGGTGGGGGTGGTCAGGGGAGCGCCCGAGCGCAGCGTCAGCGAGGCCACGTCGGGGCGGTGCGCGTCGGCGAGCAGCGCGAGCGCGGCGCTCTCGCTGCGGGAGGTCACGACGAGCGTGAGCACGCCGTCGCCGCCGCGGCGCAGGGCGCTCGCCGCGTCGCGCAGCAGCGCACCCGCCTGGTCGCGCTCGGCGGCGTCGAGGGCGTCGACACCCTCGACGACGACGAGGGTCGCCTTGCCGGCGAGCGCTCGGCGGAGTGCGGGGAGCCGTTCGTCAGTGTCGCCGAGCAGCGCGAGCCCGACGTGGGCGCGCACCCAGACGGCGCGCTCAGGGAGCAGGTGGCCCGCGACGCGCAGCTTGCCGTCGGTGGGCGCGAGCCGCCCGGCCAGGGTGAGCGCGAAGGCTTGGGCGGCACGGGGGTCGCCGGTAGCGATCAGGGTGCCGCCGGGCTCGACGCGGAATGCGGCGTCCTCGAACAGCACGACCTCGCCGGCGGAGCCGCCGGCGTCGGCGCGGACGCCGACGCCCTCGCCGACGACCGCGGCGGTCGTGTTCGACTCGGGCCAGGCCTCGAGCGCGAGCTCGCGCTCGACGGCTTCGCCCTCGATGTCGAAGTGGGGGAGGATCCGGTCGAGCCAGCGCGGGATCCACCAGGCCTTGTCGCCGAGCAGCGCCATCACCGCCGGCACGAGCGTCATGCGCACGAGGAACGCGTCCACGGCGATGCCGACGGCGAGGCCCAGCGCGATCGGCTTGATCGACGAGTCGCCCTCGGGTACGAAGGCCGCGAAAACCGCGAACATGATGATCGCCGCCGCCGTGACGACGCGTGCCGAGGCCGTGAAGCCAGAGCGGACGGCGCCGAGCGCGATGTCGCGACGGCCGCGCGTCGAGTGACTGGCGGCGGCCCGGCGGGCGTGCACATAGTCCTCGCGCATGCGGCTGACCAGGAACACCTGGTAGTCCATCGCGAGCCCGAACAGCACGCCCATCAGGATGATCGGCATGAAGCTGATGACCGGTCCGGTGCGATCGACGTGCAGCAGCTCGGCGCCCCAGCCCCACTCGAACACAGCGGCGACGACGCCGAAGGCGGCGAGCACCGACAGCAGGTAGCCGACGGCGGCCTTGATGGGCACCCAGATCGACCGGAACACGATCATCAGAAGCACGAGCGACAGGCCGACGACGAAGACGCCGAACGGCAGCAGGGCGGCGCCGAGGCGGTCGGAGATGTCGATGCCCACGGCGGTGAAGCCGGTCACCTTCAGGTCGACGCCGTACTCGTCCTCGAGCTGAGGAGCGAGATCCCGCAGCGCTCGTACGAGCTCGGCGGTGGCGGGGTCGTCCGGAGCCGTCTCCGGCACGATCTGGATCAGGCCGGTGTCGGCGGTCTCGTTCGGCGTCGCGAGCGCGACCTCCTTGACGCCGGGGATCTTCTCGACCTCGTCGGCCAGGTCGGCCATCAGCCCGAGCGGGTCGGTCGAGGTGACGATCGTGCCGGTCATGATGAGCGGGCCGTTGGCACCTGGTCCGAAGTGCTCGGCGGTGAGGTCGTAGGCCTGACGCGCCTGGCTCGACTCGGGCTGCTGGCCCGCGTTGGGGAGGGCCAGGGCCAGGCTCGCCGCGGGGATCGCCATGACGCCGAGGGTCAGCACCACCGCGATGGTGGTGACGACGGGGTGCTTGGTGACCCACAGGACCCAGCGGTTGGTCTTCTTGACCGGAGCGTGGACGGCGTCGGCCGCATCGGGGGAGGGGGCGGTCTCGCCCGCCGCCGCGGCGTCTGCCGGCCGTTCTGCACTCCCGATCGGCGCGGGATCACCCGTGCCATGAACCGCCTTCTCGCGCTCGGCGGACGGTGCGATCGCACGGCGGCGGGAGAGCGGGATTCCTCGGCGCGTGCGGCCGTGACCCCAGCCGGCGACCCGGCCCTTCGCGAAGCCCAACAGGGCGGGCGTCAGAGTGATGGCGACCACCACGGCGATCGCGACGGCCACGGCGGCGGCGATGCCCATCGTCGTCAGGAACGGGATGCCGGCGAAGCCCAGGCCGATGAGGGCGATGAGCACGGTGACACCGGCGAACACGACGGCCGAGCCTGCGGTGCCGGTCGCCCGCGCGGCGGACTCCTCGGGCTCGACCCCGGCGCGCACCTGGTCCTGATGTCGGGCGACGATGAACAGGGCGTAGTCGATGCCGACCGCGAGCCCCAGCATGATCGCGAGCATCGGCGTGGTGGACGAGATCGACGCGAACGCCGTCGAGACGTAGATGAGGGCGATCGCCAGGCCGACGCCGATCAGCGCCGACACCAGCGGGAACCAGGCGACCGCGAACGATCGGAACGTCACGATCAGCACGAACAGCGCAATGAGCACGCCGACAGCCTCGATCAGCGAGAGGGCCGGCACCGAGGTCGAGAACAGGTCGCCGCCCATGGCGACCTCCGAGCCCTCGGGGAGCGTCTCGCGCAGATCGTCGGCGACGTGTTCGAGGCCCGCCTTGGTCTCGTCCGACACGTCCGTCGCCTGCCCGTCGAACTGCAGGCGGATGATCGCGGCCGACTCGTCGTCCGAGACCATGCCCGTGACCATCTCGTTGAAGGGGTCGGTCACAGCGATCACACCGTCGAGGTCCTCGAGATGCGAGACCGTGTCGTCGATCGCCGACGCGTAGGGCTCCTCGTCGACCTGATCGCCGTCGGCGGCGACGATCACCAGCTGCGCGCTCGTGCCGCTGGCCTGCGGAAAACTGCGGTCCAGCAGCGCGATGCCTTCCTGGGCCTCGGTGCCAGGGATCGAGAACGAGTTGTCGGTGCCCTTCATGAACAGGGCCGCGCCGCCGCCGGCGAGCGCGAGCAGCAGCAGCCACGAGACCAGCACCCGCCAGGGGTGGCGGTACGTCCAGCGGCCGAGCGCATACAGAAGGGTCGACACAGCGCCTCCGTTTTACGGGTGAGAGGTAGGGGTTGCGTCGATACAGCGCTGTATCGGATACATGAGTGTATCGTAAGGCGGGTTGGCCGCCCCAACCTGAGTAGTCCGTGTGAGACTGGCGGCAAGGAGGACCGATGAGCGACACCCCCGTGGTCGAAGTGGCCGGCATGTCCCGCCGACGCGAAGCGACCCGGCAGAAGCTGCTGGATGCCGCGGCGCTGGTCTTCGCCGAAGTCGGCCTGGATGCGGCATCCGTGGAGGCGATCTGCGAGCGCGCGGGCTTCACCCGTGGCGCGTTCTACTCGAACTTCGAGACCAAGGACGAGCTGTTCCTCGAGCTCGCAGGCTCGGTCGCGCGCGGGCGTGTCGCCGTGGTGCGGGAGCGCGTGGCGGCGCTGGAGGGCGAGGGCGCTCTCGACCTCATGCCGACCAACGCGTTCGAGATCGTTCAGCAGATCCTCGACGTGTCGGCCGACGACCGCCTCGGCGTCCTGCTGATGAGCGAGATCCGCATCCGCGCCCTTCGCACGCCGGCGCTCGCCGTCGCCTACCTCGCACAGGACGAGGAGATGCTGCGCAACGTCGCGCAGATCATCTCCGACATCGGCGCAGCGCGCGCGCTGCGATTCCGGGTTCCCGCACACGAGGCTGCGCGGCTCATGCTCACCGTGTGGGAGGCCGCGTCGGTGCGGGCCGTGATGGCGGGGCTCGGCGACGAGGAGATGCATCTGCGCATCAACGAGGAGCTCGCCCGCGTCGCGCAGATCATCATCGAACCTGTCTGAGTCGGTCAGCGGGCCGAGCGCGCGGGCGAGCCGTACGGCCGTCGCCGCCGAAGTCGTGCCCCTTCGCTCGCCAGGTCAGCGGGCGGAGTCGAGCACCTTGTAGCACCGCGCCAGGCGGTCGAGCCACCAATCTCGGCGGTCGGCGGCGGCCGCGTGCGCGTCCAGGAGCGCCGCATCGGGAGTGACCCGACCCACCGCGAGGAAGCCGTCGTGCGGCTTCAGCGGCGGTTCGACCACGTCGGCGGTGAACAGCGACGCCGTCCCGAGGCCGCAGTCGTAGTCGAGCTCGGGCAGCGCGGCAGCGAGCGCCACTCCCATCGACAGCCCGACCGACGTGTCGAGGGCGCTGGAGACGACGGCCGGGAGCCCTGCCTCCGCCACGATCTCGAGCGCCCGGCGCACGCCGCCGAGCGGCTGCGCCTTGACGACGAGCAGATCGGCCGCCCCCGCACGAGCCACGGCCAGCGGATCGGCGGCCTTGCGCACGCTCTCGTCGGCGGCGATCGGAATGCCCATGTATTTCACGCGCCGCCGCAGTTCGGCGAGCTC
Source organism: Microbacterium psychrotolerans (assembly GCF_031085295.1). Classification (GTDB taxonomy): domain Bacteria; phylum Actinomycetota; class Actinomycetes; order Actinomycetales; family Microbacteriaceae; genus Microbacterium; species Microbacterium psychrotolerans. The sequence goes on from NZ_JAVFWO010000005.1 coordinate 24,875, forward strand.
GTCGACGGTCGCGCACGGCTGCTCGGCATATTCGAGGTCGAACTCTGCGAGGGCGTGCAGCGCGCGCTCGGCCTCGTCCACGTTCCAGGCGCCGTTGGCGTCGATGCGCACGCGCCCCTCCGGGCCCATGGCCTCGCGGACCGCCCGCACGCGGGCGACGTCGTCGGCGAGCACCTGACCGGCCTCGGCGACCTTGATCTTCGCCGTCCGGCAGCCGTCGAATCGCGCCAGCACGGCGGGGACGGATGCCGCAGCCACGGCCGGCACGGTGGCGTTGACGCCGATGCTCCCGCGGCGGGCCTCGGGCCGCGGCATCCGCGAGTCCTCGATGGCTGCGGCGAGCCACGTCGATGCCTCTGCGTCGTCGTACTCCGGGAACGGCGAGAACTCGGCCCAGCCTTCGGGTCCCTCGAACAGGAGGGCTTCGCGCACGTCGATGCCGCGGAACCTGGTCGCCAGGTGCAGGGCGACGACGCGCGCCGTCGCCAGGACGTCGTCGAGCGGGGGGAGCGCGTGCGGGATCGTCACCGCTTCATCCTGCCCTGTCGGCGGATCAGAATTGCCCCGCCTCGAAGCGCTGGTTGCGCAACTCGAGCTGAGCGCTCACGCGAGCGTCGTAGTAGTGCGACGCCTGCGCGTTGCGGTGTTCCTCGTAGGTCACGGGCTTTCCGAGAATCGCCCACTTCAGTCGGATCCAGCGGCTGGGCTTCTCTGACATGGCCGGCCCTCTCTCGCGTTCCGGTCAGCATGACAGGTTGGTGTCCGACTTTAAAGTGTCATTGACGATAGTGTGTGACACACAGTATGGTGTGAGGTATGAGCGAAACCGAGATCCTCGAGACGCACCTGCAGGAGCTGCGGCGCGGCACCGTCGTGCTCGCCTGTCTGCGCCTGCTCGTCCACCCGGGGTACGGGTACGGACTGCTCGAAGAGCTGGGGGAGCGCGGCTTCCCCACCGATGCGAACACGCTCTACCCGTTGCTGCGACGCCTCGAGAAGCAGGGGTTCCTCACCAGCGAGTGGAACACCGACGAGTCGCGGCCGCGCAAGTTCTACCGCACCAGCGCCGCGGGCTCACGGCTCGCGGCATCCCTCACCGACGACTTCCGCGCGATCGCCGCAGCGATCGACGACCTTCCCACCCCCGACGTCCCGCACTGACCCACGATCCGCAACTGAGGAGAACCGACATGACAACCGCGACGCTCACCGACCGTTACGTCGACGCCGCGATGCGCACCGTGCCCGAGGCGCAGCGCGACGACCTGGCCGCCGAGCTGCGCGGCTCGATCGACGACCAGATCGAGGCGCGCCTCGCCGAGGGGCAGGACCACACGTCCGCCGAACGCGCCGTCCTGACCGACCTCGGCGATCCTGACAAGCTCGCCGCCCAGTACACCGACCGGCCGCTGTGGCTCGTCGGCCCGCGCTACTTCCTCGACTGGTGGCGGCTGCTCAAACTGCTGCTCTGGATCGTCCCGGTGTGCGCCGCCTTCGGCGTCTCGCTCGCCATGGTGCTCAACGGCGCCACGTTCGGCGAGATCGTCGGGGCCATCGTGCCGCTGCTCATCTCGGTGGTCGTGCACATCGCGTTCTGGACCACCCTCGTGTTCGTGGTGCTGGAGCGTAGCGGGCACGAGACGATGACGAGCGGACCCTGGACGCCCGATCAGCTGCCCGAACCGCGCCAGCGCGGCGCCGGACTCGGCGACATGGTCGCCTCGCTCGCATTCCTCGCGATCATGGCCGGCGTCGTGCTGTGGGACCACTTCGTCGGACTGGTGCCCACGCAGCCCGGGCTGCCGTTCCTCGACCCGGGGCTGTGGCCGTGGTGGATCATCGGACTGTTCGTGCTGATGGCACTCGAAGCGGTGCTCGCCGTCGTCGTGTACGCCGTCGGCCGCTGGACTCCGGCGCTCGCCGTGGCCAACGGCATCCTGAATCTCATCGTCGCGGTTCCGGCGCTGTGGCTGCTGTTCGAGGGCCGGCTGATCAACCCGGAGTTCTTCCCGTCGATCATCGCCGACGACGGCGCGAAGGTCGGTGTGATCGTCAACGTGGTGTTCGGATTCGTCATCGCCGGCATCGCGATCTGGGACACGGTGGATGCCGCGATGAAGGCCGCGCGGGCGCGCCGAGGCTGAGGCCGGCGTCCTCGACGGAGGAGGATCGCCGAGATGAGGACGCGCGGGTCACGGCGCGACCTCATCTCGGCAACCCTCGTCGAACGAGGATCACCCCCTCGCGGCGGCCCTAGTCTTTTTTCATGCCCCTCCTCGATACTCCTGTGCGCCTCGGCGTGCAGCTGCAGCCCCAGCACGCCCCGTACTCCGCGTTCCGCGACGCCGTCCTGCGTCTCGAGGAGATGGGCGTCGACGTCCTCTTCAACTGGGACCACTTCTTCCCGCTGTCGGGCGACCCCGACGGCCTGCACTTCGAGTCGTGGACCATGCTCGCCGCCTGGGCCGAGCAGACCGAGCGCGTCGAGTTCGGGGCACTGGTCAACTGCAACAGCTACCGCAACCCCGATCTGCAGGCCGACATGGCCCGCACCGTCGACCACATCTCGGCGAAGGACGGCGTCGGCCGCTTCATCTTCGCGACGGGCTCGGGCTGGTTCGCCCGCGACTACGAGGAGTACGGCTACGACTTCGGCACCGCCGGCTCGCGGCTCGACGACCTCGCCTCGGGCCTCGAGCGCATCGAGGCGCGCTGGGAGAAGCTCAACCCGGCGCCCACGCGCGAGATCCCGGTGATGATCGGCGGCAAGGGTGAGCAGAAGACGCTGCGCCTCGTCGCCCGGCACGCCGACATCTGGCACAGCTTCGTGCGCCCCGACGAGCTGCCGCACAAGCTCGACGTCATCGAGCGCTGGGCCGAGCGCGAGGAGCGCGACACGTCCGGCCTCGTGATCTCCAACGAGCTGCATCAGCGCGGCGAGGGCTTCGCCGACGAGCTGTACGACGCCGGCGTGCGCCTGTTCACGCTCGGTTTCCAGGGCCCCGACTGGGACTACGACCTCATCCGGTCGTGGCTGCGCTGGCGCGACTCGAAGAACGCCTGACGCGCGGCGGTCCGCCCGCCCCGTTTCGCACCCGGCGTCCACCCCGCGAGAGTACATCTGGTCGCCGAGAGGCAGGCAACCGCCCGACCTCTCGTCCGCCAGTTGTACTCTCGCGGACGGGTGGGAGCGGCACTCGCGGACGGGTGGGAGCGGCATCCGTCACGAACCGGGACACTCCCGAGCCGCGCGACTAAAATCACGGGGTGACCGCTGCCTCGACCGCACCCCGCTTCGCCCTCGACATCGACGGCGTGCCGCGGCCCGAGCGTTCGCAGCGGCTGCTGGAAGGCGTGCGCGAGCGCGTCGTGATCGCCGACGGGGCGATGGGCACGATGCTGCAGCGCTACGACCTCTCGATCGACGGCGACTTCCAGGGACTAGAGGGCTGCAACGAGATCCTCAACGTCTCGCGCCCCGACGTCGTCGCGGCGATCCATGACGCCTACCTCGAGGTCGGCGTGGACGCGGTCGAGACCAACACGTTCGGCGCGAACTGGTCGAACCTCGGCGACTACGGCATCGACGACCGGATCACCGAGCTCGCCGCCGCGGGGGCGCGCATCGCGCGCGAGCGGGTCGAGGCGGCCGAGGCCGCCGACGGCCGCGTGCGCTGGGTGCTCGGCTCTATGGGACCGGGCACGAAGCTGCCGAGCCTCGGTCACACGACGTACGACAACCTGAAGCAGACCTTCGCGCTGCAGGCCGAAGGGCTCATCGACGGCGGCGCCGACGCGTTCCTCGTCGAGACCTCGCAGGACCTGCTGCAGACCAAGGCCGCCATCAACGGCTGCCGCCAGGCGATCGTGAGCCGCGGCATCCGCCTGCCGATCTTCGTCGAGGTGACGGTCGAGACCACCGGCACCATGCTCATGGGATCCGAGATCGGGGCGGCGCTCACCGCGATCGAGCCGCTCGGCGTCGACGCGATCGGCTTGAACTGCGCCACCGGACCCACGGAGATGAGCGAGCACCTGCGGCACCTGTCGAAGCACGCCACCGTACCGGTCGCGTGCATGCCGAACGCGGGGCTTCCGGTGCTCGGGGCGAACGGCGCGCACTACCCGCTCTCGCCCGGCGAGCTCGCGACGGCGCACGAGCAGTTCGTGCGCGAGTTCGGGCTGGGCCTCGTCGGCGGATGCTGCGGCACGACTCCCGAGCACCTGGCCGCGGTCGTCGAGCGGCTGAGCCCCTTCCGCCAGGGCGAGGGACGCGACGAGGTGCGGTCCCTGAGCCTGTCGAGTGGCCCGGAGGAGGACCCCGGCGTCGCGTCGCTGTACCAGCACGTCTCGTTCCAGCAGGACGCGTCGTATCTCGCGATCGGCGAGCGGACCAACGCGAACGGCTCGAAGGCGTTCCGCGAGGCCATGCTCGAGGAGCGGTGGGACGACTGCGTCGAGATCGCCCGCGATCAGATCCGTGTGGGCGCGCACCTGCTCGACGTCTGCACCGACTACGTCGGGCGCGACGGCGCCGCCGACATGCGCGAGGTCGTGTCGCGTCTGGCGAGCGCCTCGACGCTGCCGCTCGTCGTCGACTCGACCGAGCCGGCGGTCATCGCCGCGGGGCTCGAGCTGATCGGCGGACGCCCGGTCGTGAACTCCGTGAACTACGAGGACGGCGCCGGCCCCACCTCGCGCTTCGGCCGCATCATGCCGCTCGTGAAAGAGCACGGCACCGCGGTCGTGGCGCTGACGATCGACGAGCGTGGCCAGGCCCGGACGACCGAGGGCAAGGTGCAGATCGCGACGCGCCTCATCGACGAGCTCGTCGGCGAGTGGGGCCTGCGTGTCAGCGACATCATCGTCGACTGCCTGACGTTCCCCATCGCGACCGGCCAGGAGGAGACGCGCCGCGACGCCATCGAGACCATCGAGGCGATCCGGCAGATCACGGCGAAGTACCCCGGTATCAACACCACGCTGGGCGTCTCGAACGTGTCGTTCGGGCTCAACCCGGCCGCACGCAGCGTGCTGAACTCGGCGTTCCTCCACGAGGCCGTCGAGGCCGGGCTCACGTCGGGCATCATCGACGCGGCGAAGATCGTGCCGCTCGCGTCGATCTCCGACGAGCAGCGCAAGGTCGCCCTCGACCTGGTGTGGGATCGCCGCGAGTACGACGCCGACGGCAACGTCACGTACGACCCCCTGGCACGCATGCTGGACCTCTTCGCCGGGGTCGACACCGCGGCGCTGCGCAACCAGCGCGCCGCCGAGCTCGCCGCGCTGCCGGTCGGAGAGCGCCTCGAGCGCCGCATCATCGACGGCGAGGGGAAGGGCCTCGAGGCCGATCTCGACCTGGCTCGGGAGGGCGGGCTGACGCCGCTCCAGATCATCAACGACCACCTGCTCGAGGGCATGAAGATCGTCGGCGAACGGTTCGGCGCGGGCGAGATGCAGCTGCCGTTCGTGCTGCAGTCCGCCGAGGTCATGAAGACCGCGGTCGCGCTGCTCGAACCGCACATGGAGAAGTCGGATGCCTCCGGCAAGGGCCGCATCGTGCTGGCCACGGTCCGCGGCGACGTGCACGACATCGGCAAGAACCTCGTCGACATCATCCTCACCAACAACGGGTACGACGTCGTGAACCTCGGCATCAAGCAGCCGATCGCCGACATCATCGCCGCGGCCGAGGAGCACGACGCCGACGTCATCGGCATGTCTGGCCTGCTCGTGAAGTCGACGGTCGTCATGAAGGAGAACCTCGAGGAGCTCCGCTCCCGAGGGCTCGGCACGAAGTGGCCGGTGATCCTCGGCGGTGCGGCGCTCACCCGCGCCTACGTCGAGGACGACCTGGCCTCGCTGTTCGACGGCGAGGTCCGTTACGCCCGCGATGCGTTCGAGGGCCTGGCGCTCATGGAGCCGCTCGTGAAGATCGCCCGCGGCGCCGATCCGGCCTCGGTCGGACTCCCGGCGTTGAAGAAGCGCCGGCACGCGGCCGGCTCGAAGCTCACGCTCACCGAACCCGAGGCGATGCCGACGCGCTCGGATGTGGCATCCGACAATCCGGTGCCGGCGCCGCCGTTCTGGGGCACCCGTATCGTCCGCGGCATCGCACTGCACGACTACGCCGCGTTCCTCGACGAGCGCGCGACGTTCATGGGCCAGTGGGGTCTGAAGCCCGGGCGAGGCGAGGACGGCGCGTCGTACGAGCAGCTCGTCGACACCGAGGGACGGCCGCGGCTGCGCTACTGGCTCGACCGCATCCTCGGCGAGGGCATGCTCGACGCCTCCGTCGCGTACGGCTACTTCCCCGTCGTGTCGGAGGGCAACGACGTCGTCGTGCTGCACCACGGCGACGATGCGTCCGGCGTGCTGGGCGCAGCGGGTCTGCTCGCGCCCGACGGCGGCTCCGGCGGCGAGATCGGCGCCGACCGCCTGCGCTTCCACTTCCCGCGCCAACGCCGCGACCGTCACCTGTGCCTCGCCGACTTCGTCCGCTCGCGCGAGTCGGGCGCCGTCGACGTGCTGCCCGTGCAGCTCGTGACGGCGGGCGCCCACATCGACTCGGTGACCGCGAAGCTGTTCGCCGAGGACAAGTACCGCGACTACTACGAACTCAACGGGCTCGTGATGCAGCTGACCGAGGCGCTCGCCGAGTTCTGGCACGCCCGCATCCGCTCCGAGCTCGGCTTCTCGGGGGAGGACCCTGCCGAGACCGCGGGGCTGTTCAAGCTCGAGTACCGCGGTGCCCGCTTCTCACTCGGCTACCCCGCCTGCCCCGACATGGAGGACCGCCGCAAGGTCGTCGAGCTGCTCCGCCCCGAGCGCATGGGCGTCGAGCTCAGCGAGGAGCTGCAGCTGCACCCCGAGCAGTCCACCGACGCCTTCGTCTTCCACCACCCCGAGGCGAAGTACTTCTCGGTCTGAGACGTGAAGGAGATCGGATGCCGCGGCCTGCGGCATCCGTCAGTCATTCCGTGGTGATCTCGACGCTGACGTTCGGAGGCGGCGTGGTGTGCACCCAGAAGGCCGGATCGGCGGTGAAGAAGGTCAGGAGGCCGATGACCGCCGCGAGGAGCGGGAGGGCCCACAATGCGGTGGCGGCGCGCCGGAGCACCCGCGTGACGACGGTGGTGTCGGTGGCCCGAGACGCTCGACCCAGCGAGACGACGAAGACGACCGCCATCGCGAGCCACACCACCGGCGACGGATCGAGCGTCGCGGTGTAGCAGCTCGTTGCGGCGTCGGCGACGCTTATGCAACCGCCGCGTGAGCCGCGCGCGAACAGCCCGTAGAGGACCGCCCAGAACAGTCCCCGCTTCGCGAGCGAGATGATCTCGGGCACGTAGGCGCCGATGGGATTCGTCGGCGTCAGGGTCGAGGGTATCGCTGTGGTCACGTTGGCTCCTCCTGGCGCGTGAACCTCACGATAGGGCAGACGCCCGTTCTCGCGGAGCGGAGGCGGGCTGCCGGTGCGGCGCCAGCGGCTTGGCGCGGCGCAGGGCGGCGAGGATGGGCCGGCCTACCACGATCAGGCCGACGACGGTCGTGATCGCGCGGAGAGTGTCCCAGCTGAGCGTCGACGTCACGAGCGAGTAGAGCAGGAAGCTCGACAGGTTGACGTCGAACGGCGCGGCGCCGTCGTACGAGATGCCGGTGCCGTAGCCCACGGCGAACGGCCAGAACCACAGGTTCATCAGCAGGCCGAAGACGTACGAGGCGACGACGCCGTAGACGCAGAGCATGGCGATCTCGGCGGCTGACGAGCGAGCCCATGCCCCCGGCGGCTGCGGGCGATGCGTCAGCGACGCCCGGAGGGCGCGTGGCGATCGGCGCGGCAGCAGCCCGGCGACGGCACCGACCCACGCGCACGAGAACATCTGGAAGGGCGTCCACGGCCCGAACGTGCCCGTGATGACCGTGGACAGCACGATGGTCGCCATGCCGAGGAGCATGCCGAAGCGCGCTCCGTACGCCCGCCCGGCGAGGATCAGCAGGATGAAGACCGCCTCGACTCCGCCGACCCCGGTGCCGGCGATGCGCACCGCCGCCCCGATCGCGGCGAGCGTGCCGAGAAGGGCCAGCATATGGGCCGAGCGCACCGTGCCGTCGAGCGTCGCCACCACCACGAGCATCGCCAGCGGCGCCAGGGCGAGGGCCGCGATCGGCACCGCGGCGTATGCCTGCTCCGGCACGGCGGTCGCGACGAGCGGCCAGCAGAACGCCCCGAGCGCGACGAGGTTGGCTGCGAGGAGGGCGATCAGCGGAAGCCGGGCGACGCGAGCCCGGGCGACGCGGGCGTGAACACCGGTCGCAATGAGCGCGTCGGAGCCGGGGCCTGCGAGCGCCGTCGGTGCCGCGGTGCGGCGGTTACTGCGCCCCTGAGCCGCAGCAGCGGCGGCCGCGGGGCCGGCGATGTCGACCAGCGCGGGAGCGCCGGCGCCCCCGGGATGACGCGCCTGCGCCCGTACGAGGTCGGCATGCAGGGCGACACCGCGCACAGCGCCATCGGCGCGCGCCGCCTGCGCGCCTCCCGCACGCAGCACGCCGCCATGCATCTCGAGCACCCGATCGGCGAGATCGGCGATCTCGGGCTCGTGCGACGCCACGAGCACCGCCGTGCCCGCGTGGGCGAGCGTGAGCAGAGCCGCCCAGACCATCGCGCGCGCGGTGGGGTCCAGCCCGCGCGTCGGCTCGTCGATGAGCAGCACGTCGGGAGCGCCGGCGAACTGGATGGCGAGGGCGAGGCATCGTCGCTCGCCGACCGACAGATCGCGCGGATGCCGCGCCAGGCGCGACGTGAACTCTGGTCCATCGGGGTCGAGGCCGAGGAAACCGGCGAACCTTGCTGCGGTCGATTCCTCACCGGCGGCTGGGTGTCGCCCCGTCGTGCTCCCCGTTCCGCCCCAGGCGGACGCTTCCGAGCCTGAGGCAACGATCCCGTGCCCGCCGTGCGCGGCACGTCGTGACGCGCGCCGGTCGGCGCGGCGGCACTCGGCGGCGACGGTGTCGGAGACGAAGAGGTCGTCGGAGGCATCCGGCACGAGCGCGACGCGCCCCGACGCCTCGACCCGCATCCAGCGATCGGGCAGCGCCAGCGCCGCGAGCAGGCTCGACTTGCCGGCGCCGTTGGGCCCGACGAGTGCGACGATTTCGGCGGCGTCTAGGTCGAGATCCGCCGCCGACACGGCCACGGTCTCGCGGTGGCTCAGGGTGATGCCGCGGGCGCTCAGCACCGGCTCCGAGCCCGACGGCTCGCGCACCGAGAGCGTCCCCGAGTCTCGGGGTTCGGGGCGCGCGCCGTGCGTCTGGGACGTCAGCGGCGCGCCCCGAACGCCTGCGGAGCGCCCCAAACCAGATGCGCCACCCGCCGGCGACGACGAATCATCCCTGGCGGCATCCGATGCGACGACCGCACGGCCGGGCCACCTCTCCTCGTCGGCGGTATCCACGATGACGACCGCACCACCGTCGATCCGCAGGACGGTGTCGGCGATGCGCGCGAGGGGCGTGGTGCGGTGCTCGGCCACGACCACGCACATCTCCGCCTCGTGCGCCAGGGCGTCGAGCAGCCGCGCGATGCGCGTGCGCGCGCCGGCGTCGAGGTCGGCCAGCGGCTCGTCGACCAGCAGGAGTATCGGGTGCTCCACGATCGCCGCCGCAATGGCGACGAGCGTCGCCTCGCCCGCCGACAGGCCGCGCGTCGGCCGGTCGAGCAGCCCGGTCACTCCGACGCGGCCGGCGACCTCGGCCACACGCGCCGCCGCGACCACCGGCGCGACACCCCGCAGCTCGAGCGACAGGCCGATCTCGTCGCGGACGCGCTCCGTCGCGAACGCCTCACGCGGATGCTGCAGCACCACGCCCACGCGCTGCGCCACGTCGCGGGGCGGCACCGCGGTGCGGTCGTGGCCCACCACACGCAGCGACCCCGCGATCCAGCCGCCGTCGGTGTGGACGTGCAGACCCGCGATCCCGCGCAGCAGGGTGGACTTGCCCGAACCCGTCGCCCCCGCCACGAGTGTGAGCGTGCCGGCCTCGAGCGCCAGCGCGGGAGGAAGGCGGATGCCGGCATCCGCCCGCCCGCCGTAGCCCATCTCGACGTCACGAGCCTCGACGGGAGCGAGGCAGTCGCCGTCGAGCCCGCGCCCCGCGAAGCCGCGCAGCTCGAGGGCCGCGGCCACGTCACCGGCGCGTTCGAGGGTGCGCTCGAGCAGGGGCAGCAGCATCCGTGGACCGGCGCGCTCGCCGCGGAGCCGCTGGGCGAAGCGCACCGCGCGGGCGCCGTCGGCGAGCGAGGGGAGGGTCGCCGCCGCGATCGCGAGTGCCCGCGCGATGCCTCGGAGCGGTCCGCGGCGCGAAGCCCGCGCGAACACGCGATTGAGGTCGACGACGGCGTTCAGGACGCCGAAGGCGAGGATCGCGAGGGCGATCGGCAGTGCGCTGGCCGCGGCATCCCACAGTCCGTCGATGGTGACCTGGCCCAGCAGCACGACGTGCGCGAACGGCGGCGGCAGCCGCACCGCTGGAAGGTCCAGCAGTACGAAACCGTCGCCGTCGGCCCCGTGGAAGAGGATGCGGTAGACGACCCGGGCCGCCACGAACCCTGCGGCGAGGATCGCCGCGGCACGCAGGGGACCGGGTCGGAACGTCATGTCAGGTCGCCGGCGCGGCCGGCTCGCCGTTCAGCGTGAAGAGCAGCTCGAGCGACTCGCCGGGTTCGAGCTCGAGGGTCGACAATCCCTCCTCGGCATAGGCCCACTCGCCGTCCGCAGGCTTGATCCAGATCGACCAGTACGCGAACGCGGCGGGCATCGACTCGCACGTCTCGAAGTAGTCCGTGCCGTCCGCGGCGGGGATCGCGACGTCTTCCGCGGGCACGCCGTTGACGCGGCACACGACCTCGTCGCCGTACTCGTCGGTGCCCTCGGTCGTCACATTCACGAGGGTGAGGGCGTCGGCCGCGGCGAGCGTCTCGTCTGTGCCGATGCACCATTCCTTGCTGTCGCCGTCCTCCAGGCTCGACGCGTCCACGGCGACGGTGATGCCTTCGTCGTCCCCGCAGGCGCTGTCGAGGATCGCGAGGGTCTTGGTCTCCGCGGGCGTGGGGGTGGCGTCGGGCGCGCCGGTGCAGGCGACGAGGGTGAAGAGCAGGGCAGCGGATGCCGCGGCGGCCGCCACGGTGCGAAGAGTCGAGGTCACCGATCCAGGCTAGTTGGCGGGCAGTGGTGTCCGGTGGCGGATGACGCCCGCCGACGCGCCGCCGTAGGCTGGCCGGGTGAGCGTTTCGGAACTGTTCGACGAGGACGAGTGGACTGCAGCACCCGGCCAGGCGGAGGGCGGTTACAGCGACATCACGTCCCACGTCTCGCGCGACGGTCGCATCGCCCGCATCGCGTTCCATCGCCCCGAGGTCCGCAACGCGTTCCGCCCGCACACGGTGGACGAGCTGTACCGCGCACTGGACATCGCACGTCAGGACCCGCGCGTCGGGGTGGTGCTGCTCACCGGCAACGGACCGAGTCCCAAGGACGGCGGCTGGGCGTTCTGCTCCGGCGGCGACCAGCGCATCCGCGGTCGCGACGGCTACAAGTACTCCGAGTCCGCAGACTCGGTCGCCGAGTCCGCCGGAGCGCCTGCTCGCGCCGGGCGGCTGCACATCCTCGAGGTGCAGCGGCTGATCCGCTTCATGCCCAAGGTGGTCATCGCCGTGATCCCCGGCTGGGCCGCGGGCGGTGGCCACTCGCTGCACGTGGTGTGCGACCTGTCGATCGCCTCGGCCGAACATGGCAGGTTCAAGCAGACCGACGCGGACGTCGGGTCGTTCGACGCCGGCTACGGCTCGGCCTACTTCGCCCGTCAGATCGGCCAGAAGTTCGCGCGCGAGGTGTTCTTCCTGGCCGAGGAGTATTCGGCCCAGCGCGCATACGAGATGGGCGCCGTCAACCGGGTCGTGCCGCACGCCGACCTCGAGCGCGAGGCTCTCGCCATGGCGCGGACCATCCTCACCAAGTCGCCGACCGCGATCCGCATGCTGAAGTTCGCGTTCAACGCGGTCGACGACGGCATGGTGGGCCAGCAGGTGTTCGCGGGTGAGGCGACCCGGCTCGCGTACGGCACCGACGAGGCGGTCGAAGGCCGCGACGCGTTCCTCGAGAAGCGCGACCCCGACTGGTCGCCGTACCCCTGGCACTTCTGAGGGCTGCCGTGCACGAACTCCTCAAGATCGCGCGACGGGGCGATGAGCACGGCGAAACCCGCCCGTGCCGATGCTTTCTGGAGGAGTTGATGTCCGCATGAAGCTCCAATCCGTCGTCGGCGACGATCCGCGCGAGATCCTCCGAGCCCTGCGCGGAGCGCTCCACGGTGCCGGTCCCGCGCTGGGCGTCGGGCTCGTGAGCGGGCTGCCGAGCGAGGTGCCCGCCGGCACCGCCGTGGTCGTCACGACGTCGGGGTCCACCGGCATCCCCAAGAGCGTCGTGCTCAGTCGCGACGCGCTCACCGCGAGCGCGCTGGCGACCGCCGACCGCATCGGCGACGGCGCCTGGCTGCTGGCGCTGCCGGCGAGCTACGTCGCCGGGCTCCAGGTGCTGGTCCGCTCGCTCGTCACCGACCGCGAGCCGGCGATCCTGTCCGGCGCCTTCACGCCCCAGTCCTTCGCCGCCGCCGCCCTGCTGATGGTGTCGACGGACCGCGGCGAACGGATCCCGACGTACACGTCGCTGGTGCCGGCCCAGCTGTCGAGGCTGCTCGACGCTGCGGAGCACGACAGCTCCGTTCTCGCCGCCGTGCGGTCGTTCGAGACGATCCTCATCGGCGGCCAGGCGCTGCCCGCCGCGACGCTCGAGCGTGCCGAGGCGGCGGGGGCGAGGATCGTCCGCACCTACGGCTCGACCGAGACCAGCGGCGGCTGCGTCTACGACGGCGTGCCCCTCGCGAACGTGCGGCTGCGCATCGAGCGCGGCGAGGTGCAGGTGTCGGGACCGACGCTTGCGGAGGGCTACCTGGGCGACCCCGTGCGGACGGACACCGTCTTCCTCCGCGAGCGCGACGGCACGCGGTGGTATCGCACCGGCGACGCGGGCCTGTTCGACGACGGCGTCCTGCGGGTGCGCGGACGCATCGACAACGTCATCGTGTCGGGCGGCATCAACGTCTCGCTCGACCGCGTCGAGCGGATCGTGCGGGGGATACCCGGACTCGACACGGCCGTCGTCGTCGGGATTCCCGACGAACGCTGGGGCGAGGCATCCGTCGTCGTCGCCTCTCGCGGTGAGGCGCTGCGCCGCAGCGAAGCGGTCCAGCTGCAGGAGGCGCGTGCCGCCGTGCAGGCCGAGATCGGCGCGCACGCGCGTCCGTCGCGCCTCGTGCTGGTCGACGAGCTGGCGACGCTGCCGTCGGGGAAGCCCGACCGCGAGGCCATCCGCCGCGCCGTCCTCGCCCTGCACTGATCCGGCTCGTCTGCCGCTCGAGGCTCCGGCGGCGATTCCGGCGGGCGTCAGCCCTGCGGATACGGCCCGGTCTGCACGACGCAGAACCTGTTGCCCTCGGTGTCTTCGAGCACGACCCAGTCGGCGTCGTCGGGGTAGTCGTCCCAGTCGACTTCGCGGGCGCCGAGATCGAGCAGGCGCTGGATCTCGGCCGCCTGGTCTTCGGCGTACAGGTCGAGGTGGATGCGCGGCGGATAGTGCTGGGGATATCCGGTGACCGACAGGGCGAGGCTCGCGCCCGGCGCAGCCCAATGGGTCTTGCCGGGCGGGTCGAGGATCACCCAGTCGTCGCTGGGCTCACCGCGGCTCTCGTAGCCGAGGGCCGCGCGCCAGAAGTCGCCGGCGCGGTCGATGTCTTCCACGGTGAGGACCGTGGATCCGATGCTCAACATGGCCTCCATGATCCGTGCCGCGCCCGACATCCGGCGAGGGGCTTGACGGCCGCGCGGGTCTTCATCGGCTGGACCCCTATGATGTGCATTCGTGGCAGCAACCTCCAGCAAGAAGCGCGGCGCCCCGGGCGCGAAGAAGCGGCAGCCCCGCGGCAACCCCCAGAAGCCGAACGTCTCGCGCAGCCCTGCGCGCGTGGCGAAGCCCACGGCCGCTGACTGGGTCGGCGCGGCACGGCTGCGCACCCTGCCGCTGGCGGTCACTCCGATCCTCGTCGGCACGGGCGCTGCGATCCTGGTGACGGACGTCTTCCACTGGGTGATCGCGCTGTTCTGCCTCATCGTCTCGGTGTCGCTGCAGATCGGCGTCAACTACGCGAACGACTACAGCGACGGCGTCCGCGGCACCGACGACCACCGCGTCGGGCCGGCGCGCCTGACGGCGTCGCGCAAGGTCAAGCCGCGCACGGTGCTGATCGTGGCACTGGTGTTCTTCGCGATCGCGGCCCTCGCCGGTCTGGCCATCACGATCCGAACGCAGCAGTGGTGGCTCCTGGCCGTCGGCGCGGTCTGCATCCTCGCGGCGTGGTTCTACACCGGCGGCAAGCGCCCCTACGGGTACTACGGGCTCGGCGAGCTCTTCGTCTTCGTGTTCTTCGGCCTCGTCGCCACTCTCGGCACGACGTGGGTGCAGGCGCTCGCTCTGCCGCAGGAGGCCTGGTTCGGCGCGGTCGGCGTGGGACTCCTCGCGTGCGCGGTGCTCCTGGCCAACAACCTCCGCGACATCGACCAGGACCGCGTCGCGGGCAAGAAGACGCTCACAGTGCTCATCGGCCGCACGGCCACGCGCTGGCTGTTCACGGTGTTCGTGCTGGTGGCGTTCCTGATCGCCGCCTTCCTCGCCTGGATCGGCTACCCGATCGCGTGGCTCACGCTGCTCGCCCTGCTGGCGGGGCTGCCCGCGATCCTCATCGTGTGGACCTACCGTGATCCCCGCGAGCTGGTGGTGGCCCTCGGGCTCACCTCGCTCACCTCCGTCGCGTACGGCGCCTTCCTCATGTGGGCCTTCATCGGCTGAGACCGGATGCCGAGCAGCCTAGTCTGCGCCGCCGGTCACGGCGGCACGGATCCTCTCGATGGGAAACTTCGGCGACCGGTCAGCGAACAGCAGACCGTTCGTCTCCTGACCGGTGTCGGTGAGTTGCGTGTAGCAGAATCCGGCCAGCGGTGAGGACCGGCGGACTGCGCGCAGGATCGCGGTGACCTTCTCTTCGAAAGCGGCGGGATCGCTCGCCGAGGAGTATCCCCAGTCATCTGCCCCGTCCGTCTCCAGGCTCACTCCTCCGAACTCGGACAGGATGACGGGCGCGCCCCCGTCCTGCGCACCGATCGTCATGCGCCTGCCGGCAGGTCCGAAGCCCGCGAGCATCTCGCGTAGCGGGGTCTCCTCGCCGTAGCGCTCGGCGAGCACATCGGGATCTGATTCGTAGTCGTGGATCGTCAGGATGTCGGAGGCCGTGTGCTCCCAGCCGTCATTCGAGATCACCGGCCGCGAACCGTCGAGCGCGCGGGTCAAGTCGCTGATGGATCGGCTGAATGCCGCCTGCCGCGGGTCGTGCGAGATGTGCTGAACACCCCAGCTCTCGTTGAGCGGCACCCAGACCACCACGGACGGGTGCGACTGGTCGCGTCGCACGAGCGCGCTCCACTCTCCGACGAGATTGACGATCGCCCGTTCGTCGAAGGCGTAGGCGTTCGCGGTCTCCGCCCAGATCATGAGCCCCAGCCGATCGGCCCAGAACAGGAAGCGAGGATCCTCGGCCTTCTGGTGCACTCGCGCCGTGTTGAAGCCGAGTTCGAGGATGAGCTCGACCTCGCGCCGCAGGGTCTCGGCCGTCGCGGCCAGGTGCGTCTCCGGCCAGTAGTTCTGCGCGAGCACGGCGCGAACCTGCAGCGGACGGTCGTTGAGCAGGAAGTTCCCGCCGGCCACGGACACCGAGCGGAGCCCCACATAGCTGGCCACGACATCCATGACGGAGCCCGACTCGCGCTCCAGCGTCACCGATGCCGACAGCAGTGTCGGTCGCGCCGGACTCCAGAGCAGCTCCTCGTACTCCTGGCCGTTGAGCTGACGCGGTATGACCAGCCGAACGGTGCCGTGCTGCAGACCTCCCGTCCGCACGCGCCCCTCCGCCAGCGTCTGATCGTCATGCGAAAGCGCGACCCGCAGCCACGCGTCGACGGGGACCGGTCCCGAGAGCTCCACGTCGACCTCGACGGTCGCGGTCGGAAGGTCCGGCCGCCAGGTGAGCGATCGGACCGCGGACTCGGGGATGCACTCCAGCCACACGGGCTGCCAGATGCCGGTGGTGCGGTGGTACCAGATCGAGTGGGGCCGTTCACGCCAGTCCTGTTTGCCACGCAGGACGGAGACGTCATCCGGCACGTCGACGGCCCGCACGGTGAGCACGTTGTCGCCCTGCGAGGCGAGGGCGTCGGTGATGTCGACCTGGAACGGCGACTGTCCTCCGGAGTGGCTCGCCACCAGACGGCCGTTCACCCAGACATCGGCCGTGTGATCCACCGCTCCCAGGTGCAGCACCACGCGAGGCCGCTCGGGGCCGTATCCCGCATCGAGCAGCTCTGCGTGCCCGAAGGAGCGGCGGTACCAGACGCAGGGGGTGAAGCGGGTGTCTCCGATCCCGGATGCCGGGGACTCCGGCGGAAACGGAACCTCGATGCGGCGGTCGAACACGATGCGGTCCACCTGAGCGATCATCATGTCGTCCCGGGCGAAGTCCCACACACCCGACAGATCATGCCAGCAGGGTCGTACGAGCTGCGGCCTCGGATACGTGCCGTCCTGCGCCGTGGCGTCCGCTGTTGCGTCGCTGGTCATTCGGTCGGTCCTTTCGTGCTCGCCCGGTGCGCGACGGTGAAACCCACCGTGTGGATTCCCGGCGTCGGTGGTGCTTCATAGAGGAGGTCGATCGCGAGTCGGGCGAGCGCTCGCGTGTCGGGCGAGATAGAACTGAGCGCCGGCGTGCTGTAGCGGGACTCCTCGATGTCATCGAAGCCGATGATCGCGATGTCGTCCGGCACTCGGACACCCGCCGTGATGAGGACGTGCATTGCGCCGAGCGCGAGGAGATCGTTGAAGGCGAAGACGCCGTCCGGTCTGACGCCTGAATCCAGCATCCGGTGAGCCGCGGCGGCGCCGTCGGCGCGATGGAATTCATCGACCTCGAACACCAGCCGCTCGTCGTACTCGACTCCGGCTGCTTCCAGCGCCGCACGATAGCCGGCCAGACGCAGCACCGCGGTCTCGTTCGGACCGGTGGTCTGGGCACCGATCGCGGCGATTCGTCGACATCCGAGCGAGAGCAGATGCTCCGTCGCGCGCGCGGCGGCCGCAGTGTTGTCGACCGTGACGTGCGCGAAGCCCGCGTCGCCGATGTGCTCGCCGAGCAGAACCAGGGGTGTGGGATCGATACGTGTGTCGAGCTCCTTCGCGCCCAGGGCCAGCGGGCTCATGATGAGTCCGTCCATGACAGGTGCGTCGATGCCGTCGCTGATGCGCCGCTCGGTCTCGGCACGACCATCGGTCTGATGGACCAGCACGGTGATGGACCGTTCCTGGGCAGCACGCACGAGTTCGGAGGCCAGTTCGGCGAAGTAGGGCTGGCTGAGTTCCGGGAGGGCGAGTGCGATCATGCGGCTCCGCCCGCTGCGCAGCTGCCGTGCGGCGACGTTCGGCCGGTAGCCGAGTTCGCTGATGGCCTCGCGCACGCGGGCCGCCAGCTCATCGGTGACCCATCCCGTGCCGTTCACGACGTTCGACACGGTCTTGGCGGAGACGCCGACCCGCGCTGCGACGTCCTTGAGCGTCGTCCGCGTCATCGCCACCGCCCTTTCCTGCGTTCCGGCGTCGCTCACACTCTCACGAGACGCCTGTCTTGTTCAACGATTACCGGTCATGTATAACAGTATTCGATCCCATCGTTCAACGTTGAACGGCACTCGAAGGAGAAAGATCGATGAACACACAGCACACGCTCCGCAGCGCCCGCCCCCGTCGCCCGCGCGTCGTGATGGCGACGGCGGCAGCACTCGCCATCTCGGCTCTGACGCTCGCGGGATGCGCCGGCCAGGGGTCCGGCGGCAATGATGAGGCGACCGGCGACGGGAAGATCGTCCTGGACTTCTGGAACGGCTTCACCGGTCCGGACGGGCCCGCACTGCAGCAGGTCGTCGATGATTTCAACGACTCCCAGGACGAGATCGAAGTCAAGACGAACATCATGCCGTGGGACACGCTCTACCAGAAGGTGCTCACGTCGGTCGCGGGCAACAACGGCCCCGACATCATCGCCATGTCGGCGTCCCGCATCCCGCAGTTCGCCGACGAGGGCATGTTCATGCCTGTCGACGACTACTACGAAGATGAGGCCAACGACGCCGCCGCGCTCACCCCGGCCGCCGTCGAGGCGTCGATGTACGACGGCGAGAATTACGGCGTCCCCGTGAACTACGCCACCATGATGATGTACTACAACAAGGACCTCTTCACCGCGGCGGGGCTCGACCCCGAGGCACCGCCGACCACGTGGGACGAGTTCGCCGCGATGGTGCCGCAGCTGTCTACCGATGACAACGGTGACGGCAAGCCCGACGTGTACGCGATCGCGCTCGCCGATCACGAGACTGTGCCGATCTTCCCCTCACTGCTGTGGGGGACAGGCGGGGGCATCGTGTCGGAAGACGGCACGACGTCGATGCTCGGCGACCCCGAGTCGATCGAGGCGCTCGAGTTCTGGGTCGACCTGGTCACCGAGCAGAAGGCAGCCCCCGTCGGGCTTTCCGGGGCCGACGCCGACAAGCTCTTCCAGACGGAGAAGGCGGCCATCGAGATCGTCGGGCCATGGATGACGACCGGCTTCGACGAGGCCGGCATCAACTACGGCTTGGCGAAGCCGTTCGCGGGGCCTGCCGATGACGCGGTGCTTGCGGACGTCGTGTCGATGGGCATCCCGTCCAACGCGAGCGACGAGGTCAAGGAGGCGGCGTACAAGTTCTTCGCGTACTGGAACTCGCCGGAAGGCCAGATCACGTGGGCGAACGGATCCGGCTTCCCGCCCACGCGCGCGGATGTCGCCGACCAGATCACCGAGAGCCCGTACCCGGCCATCTTCGGCGCTCCCGACGTCGCCGACAGCGCGCGCGTGCTCATGCCGGGTGTTGCGGCAGGCGGGCCGATTCTGGAGACGGTGTTCACGCCTGCCCTGCAGCGGGCGCTCAACGGAGAGGGGACCGTCGAGGAGATCTTCACACAGGCGTCCGAAGAGGCTCAGGCCGAACTCGACAAGTGACCGGATGTGAGGCGGGTGGTGCGCGTGGCGCCACCCGCCCCCCACGGGAAGGCTCTTCATGACCACCACGATCGCCGCAGCCCCTGCGACCGGAACGAGCTCCGCGGCCCCTCGTCGCCGTCTGCGCGCGGGCGGACGCCGCGCGCTCACCGCTTGGCTGTTCCTGGCACCGTCGCTCATCATCCTGACCGCGTTCACGCTGTACCCCATGATCCAGGCCGTGTACCTGTCGTTCACGGACTACAACCTCATCCGCGCGGCCGAGTTCATCGGCCTGTCGAACTACGTCGAGCTGTTCCAATCGGCGCCCTTCTGGAACGCGTTCACCAACACGGTGGTCTACGCGCTGGTGGTCACTCCGGTGACCGTGATCCTCGCTCTTCTCTTCGCCATCATGCTCAACCAGGCGTTCCACGGTCGGGCGTTCGCACGCACGGCCATCTTCCTGCCGTTCATCGTGTCGCTCGGCATCATCGCGATCGCGTGGGCCTTCCTCCTGGACCCCAACATCGGTCTGCTGTCCTACTGGCTCGGCTTCGTCGGCATCGTGCCGGAGCAGGGATGGCTCAGCGATCCGCGCTATGCCATGGGTGCCGTCATGCTCGTCGGCGTGTGGAAGAACGTCGGCTTCTACATGGTGATCTACCTGGCGGGGCTGCAGTCCATCCCGGTGGACATGTACGAGGCCGCGCGTCTGGACGGCGCCGGCCCCTGGCAGCGGTTCCGGAGCATCACGCTGCCCTTGCTCTCGAACCAGACCCTTCTCGTGATGGTGCTGGCCCTCATCTCGACCCTGCAGGCGTTCGATCAGATCTACGTCATGACGCGAGGCGGACCGTTCTTCCGCACCGAGACGCTTGTCATGCTCATCTATCGCGAGGGGTTCCAGGAGCTGCGCTTCGGCTATGCGTCGGCCATCTCGTTCGTCTTGCTGATCTTCGTGTTCATCCTGTCGATGATCCAGTTCGGCTACCTTCGCCGGAAGCAGGTGACTTACTGATGGCTGTGACCGCTCTTCCCACCGTCGAGGATGATCGTGCCGCGGCGGCTCGTCGCCCTGCGCGGGGGCGCGCCGCGCGCCTGCAGCGCACCACGAGCTGGCTGCTCGCGATCGTGTCCACCATCATCGGGCTGCTCATGCTGCTGCCCATCATCTGGATGGTGTTCACCGCGTTCAAACCCGAGGCGGACATCGTCAGCTACCCGCCCACTCTGTGGCCGCGGGAGCTCACGCTGGACCACTTCATCGACGTGTGGAACCGGATCCCGTTCGCCAGGCTCTACGTCAACACGATCATCTTCGCCGGCGGAGTCACGCTCATATCGTTGCTCTTCGACTCGATGGCGGCGTATGCCCTGGCACGGATCCCGTTCAGGGGGCGGGGCGTCGTCTTCGTCGGCATCCTGCTCCTGCTCATGCTGCCGTTCCAGGTGACGCTCATCCCCCTCTACGACATGCTCAACGGGATGGGGCTGACGAACACCCTGCCGGGTCTCATCATCCCGAGGATGACCAACGCGTTCGGCATCTTCTTCCTGACGCAGTTCTTCCTGTCTCTTCCCAAGGATCTGGAAGAGGCGGCGCGCGTCGACGGGGCGTCGGAGTGGCGCATCTACTCGGGCATCATCATGCCGCTCGCCAAGCCTGCGCTGCTCACGCTGGGCCTGTTCCACTTCCAGTACAACTGGAACGACCTGCTCTGGCCGCTGGTGATGTCGTCGGAGGTGCAGACGTCCACGCTCCCCGCCGGGCTGGCGCTGTTCATGGGACAGCACGTCGTCGAGTACGGACTCCTGATGGCGGGCTCGCTTCTCGCGCTCCTCCCCGTCATCGTGTTCTTCCTCCTCATCCAGAAGAGCTTCGTCGCCGGCATCGCCACGACGGGCCTGAAATGACCTGTTCCGCTGACACAGCGGCACCACGCTCGAGAAAGGACGCCGAATGAGCGGCACCCCCTGGTATCGCGACGGCCGGCTGCGCTACGGCGTCGGCATCGAAGACACCTTCATTCCGCAGGAGCGGATCGGTCACCGCAAGCTCGACGAGTACGAGCTCACCCAGCACTATGCGCGCTGGTCGGACGACCTCGAGCTGGTGGCCGAGAGCGGTGCCGAGTTCCTGCGGTGGGGCATTCCCTGGTATCTCGTCGAGCCGGCTCCGGGCGAGTTCGACTGGGCGTGGGTCGACCGGGTCGCCGCAAAGATGCAGGATCTGGGGCTGCGGTGCATCGTCGACCTGATGCACTACGGAACGCCGCTGTGGCTCGAGAACTCGTTCCTCAACGCGGACTATCCGGAACGGGTCGCCGCGTACGCCCGGGCCGTCGCCGAGCGCTATCGCGATGTCTGGTCCGATTTCACGCCCCTGAACGAGCCGGTTGTGAACGCCGAGTGGTGCGGGCAGAACGGCGCGTGGCCGCCCTACCTCGTCGGTGATGACGGCTTCGTGAAGGTCACCACGCAGCTCGCGCGCGGCATGGTGCGCACGCAGCAAGAGATCGCAGACGTGCACCCGGACGCGGTGTTCGTTCACGTCGATGCCGGCTTCCGCTACGAGGGCGAGACGACGCCGGTGCCGCGCGACTTCCTGGAGGAGCGGAGGTTCGTGGCCCTCGATCTCATCACCGGGCGGCTGGAGTCCGACTCCGTGCTCGGACGGTGGCTGGCGGCGCATGGCGTCTCGAGCGACGAGCTTCAGTGGTTCCGTGACAACGCTGTCACGCCCGACGTCATCGGCATCAACTATTACCCGCGCTTCACGACCGTGCGCATCGAGGATGGCGTCATGACGCCGGAGCGCTCGGATGCCGCAGGCCTGCGGGATCTCGTCGAGCTCTACTCCGCGCGTTACGGCGGCCCGCTGGCGATCACCGAGTCATCGCTCGTGGGCACGCCGGACGAGAAGCTCGAATGGCTGCGTGACTCGGCGCAGGAACTGGGCTCGCTGCGGTCCGAGGGGCATGACATCGTCGCATTCACGTGGTTCCCGTTCTTCACCCTCGTCGACTGGCTCTACCGGTACGACCAGAAGCAGCCCGATGAGTGGTTCCGCGAGTTCGGGCTGGTCGATCTCGTCCGCGGCGCCGATCAAGGTCTGGAGCGGGTGCCGAACAGATCGTTCCAGGCCTTCCGGGAGCTGGCGCTGCGCGGGCGCTGATCAGACGGCGCGGTTGATCAGGCGCGGGCGTCCGGTGCGTCGGACTCGGGTGCGGCCGGCGCGGTGGGCGTCGCGGCATCCGGCCCAGCGGGCGTGGCGGCGTCGGCGGCGGCATCCTCGGCCTGCTCGTCGGTGACCGCGCTGCGCGACCGGGCACGGCGCTCGGCGAGCCCTGCCGTCGCATCCTCGAGCGGCTTACGCAGGAAGAGCACCGACAGGCTCAGGCCGATGAGCGCTGCGAAGATGGCGGCGAGCCAGTAGTACTCCTGCATGATCGGGAACAGCATCAGGATGCCGAACGGCACGAGGAACGCCAGCAGCCGCAGCACCGAGTAGACGATGGCCGAGCGCGCTTTCACCCGTCCATCCTACGTTCGCCCCGCCGGCCGGTTCGGCGACGGTTGCGTCACGGAGCGACCGCGCACGCCCACGCCGGGCCCCGCCCGCCTAGGATGGGAAGATGCCTCGGGTGCTGTTGATACTGGCCCTGGTGGCGACCGCGTTCTGGGTCTTCACCATCGTCGATTGCGCGGTCCAGCCCCCGAGCCGCCACCGCGGTGTGAGCAAGCCCGTTTGGATCCTCATCGTCGTCCTCCTGCCGGTCCTCGGCGGCCTTCTCTGGCTCGTCGTCGGACGCGTGCGGGCATCGACGGTCGCCGCTCGCCGCGCGCCGGACGACGACCCCGAGTTCCTCGGTCGCATCGGCACGATCAGCGATCAGGACGAGCGCATCCGCCGCCTCGAAGAGGAGCTGGCGCAGCTCGACGCCGAGAGCGACGACCCACGCTGGAGCCCTCCGCTGGGGCCGGCGGCATCCGACGACACCACTGCTCCGGGCGGAACGGCCGCCGCAGGCGGCACGGCCGCGCCGGGCACCCCGCCGCAGCCGAAGCCCCCGATCCGGCCCGCCGAGGGCGATGACGACGCCCGCGGCCAGCGCGGGGCCATCGGCTGACGTGACCGACACCCGCCGCGCCGCGGGCGCGCTCGACTCCGCGCCCGCGACCGACGCCGCCGCGGCGCTGCTGTGCCGCCTCGTGGAGCTCGGCCTGCGCCATGTCGTGCTCAGTCCCGGTTCGCGCTCGCAGTCGCTGGCGCTCGTCGCCGCCGAGCTCGAGCGCCGCGGCGCGATCCGTCTGCACGTGCGCATCGACGAACGCGTCGCCGGCTTCACGGCGCTGGGCATCGGGCGGGAGACTCGGATGCCGGCGGCCGTGGTCTGCACCTCCGGCACGGCGGTCGCGAACCTGCTGCCCGCCGCGCTCGAAGCCCACCACGCCGGGGTGCCGCTGCTGCTGCTCACCGCCGACCGCCCGCCCGAGCTGCGCGGCGTCGGCGCCAACCAGACCACCCGTCAGCCGGGGATGTTCGCTCCCACGGTGCGGCTCGAGGCCGATGTGCCGGTGCCGGAGGCGGTCGATCCGGACGGCACGCACGAGCAGAGCGCGATGCTGCGGGCGCTGGCCGACGAGGCCGTCGCCGCCGCACTCGGCGCCGGCACCCGCGCCCCGGGGCCTGTGCACCTGAACCTGCCGTACCGCGAACCACTGGCCGGAGCGCTCCCCGCATGGATGGGTGTGCCCGCGGCAGAGCTCGACACCACCGTCGACGACGACCCCGACGGGCCGCCCGTCGACGCCGAAGCCGAGGACGAGGCATCCGGAGCGCTCTACCAGGGGGGCGGCGGGATCGGCGAGTCCGACGTTCCGACCGAACCCGAGGATGCGCCGCTCGTCCTCGAGCGCGGACCCCGCACGATCGTGCTCGCCGGAGCGGACGCCGGCCCCGATGCCGAGGAGCTCGCGCACGTCGGCGGGTGGCCGCTCGTCGCCGAGATCGTGAGCGGTGCGCGCTTCGGGCGCCACCTCGTGCACGGCTACCGGGAGCTGCTGCGCGACCCCCAGCTCGGCGGGCGCATCGAGCGGGTGGTCGTGCTGGGCCATCCGACGCTCAGCCGCGAGGCTGCGGCGCTCCTCGCCGACGCCGATGTCGAGGTCGTCGCCGTACGGGGCCCCGGCGAACCCCTCAACCTCAACGGCGTCACGTTCGCCGCCGACCGCATCGCCGTCGCGACCGGCGACCCCGACCGCGCCTGGCTCGGGGAATGGCTCCAGGCGTCGCGCGCGGCATCCGTCGATCTCACACCTCCGGCTCCCGACGCCGACGGCCTCTCGTCGGCGGTGCCGGGGGAGCGGCTGGGCGCGATCGCCGCGGAGCTCGAGGTGATTCGCGCGCCGATCGATCGCGCCGCACTCGTCGACGCCGTCTGGCGGGCCTCCTGGCCCCACGACCGCCTCATGTTCGGCTCGTCGCGGCTGGTGCGGGTGGCCGACCAGGTGCTGCCGGGCAAGAAGGTGCCGGTGCATGCGAATCGCGGGCTCGCGGGCATCGACGGCACGATCGCCACGGCGACCGGCATCGCGCTGGCGAGCCAGTCGGCCGGCGTCGCAGGCGTCACGCGCGTGCTGCTGGGCGATCTTGCTCTGCTGCACGACGTCGGCGCGCTGCTGCTGCCTCCGCATGAACAGCAGCCGCGCATCCAGCTCGTGGTCGGCAACGACGGCGGCGGCACCATCTTCGACGGGCTGGAGGTGGCGGCCGTGGCAGGCTCCGACGTGATGGATCGCGTGCTCTACACGCCGCACGCGGTGAGCCTCGAGCAGCTCGCGCTCGCATACGGGTGGGAGTACCGGCGGGTCACCACCCGGTCGGCGCTCGATCAGGCGCTCACGTCGCCGGTCGAGGGTCGTCAGCTCATCGAAGTGCCGCTGGAGCGCTGACCTCCGGCACATCGCCGCGGAACCGGGCGGCGTGGCACGTCAATCCTGGTCGCCGCGCGCCGAAGCAGGCCATGATGGCTCCATGATCGCCTCGAGTCAGAAGCACTGGATCGGCGACGTCGCCGATCTCCTCCGGGTCGGTGACGGGTTCGTCCTCGCCGACGTCGACACCCGTTCCACGCCTGGGTACGCGAAGGACAAGGTGCAGGCCGCGGAAGACCTGAGCGCCGGCGCGGCGCAGCTCGACGAGTACCAGGAGCGGCTCTACGCGCGCAGCCGCGTCGACGCGACGGATGCCGCGGTCCTGCTGGTGCTGCAGGCGATGGACTCCGCGGGCAAGGGCGGCATCATCCGGCACGTGGTGGGGTCGGTGGATCCGCAGGGCATCGTGCTCTCGGCGTTCAAGAAGCCGACGCCCGAGGAGCTCGAGCACGACTTCCTGTGGCGGGTCGAGCAGCGACTGCCCGTGTCGGGCCTCATCGGAGTCTTCGATCGCTCGCACTACGAGGACGTGCTGATCGGGCGCGTGCGACAGCTCGCCCCGGCCGAAGAGATCGAGCGCCGCTATGGCGCCATCAACGAGTTCGAGAAGCGCCTGACCGACACCGGCACCCGGGTGGTCAAGGTGATGCTGCACATCTCTCCCGACGTGCAGAAGAAGCGACTGATGGAGCGCCTCGAGCGCCCCGACAAGCACTGGAAGTACAACCCGGGCGACGTCGACGAGCGGGAGCTCTGGCCGTCGTACATGGCCGCGTACCAGACCGTCTTCGACCGCACCTCGACCGAGCACGCACCGTGGCACGTCGTGCCCGCGGACCGCAAGTGGTACGCGCGCCTCGCCGTGCAGCACCTGCTTCTCGAGGCGCTCGAAGACATCGACCCGCATTGGCCCGCGGCGACCTTCGACGTCGAGGCCGAGAAGAAGCGGCTCGCCGCGAGCTAGCCTCGCGCGCACGCACGGACTTCGCGGAATCGCGCGAATCTCGCAGGCTCCTCGCCGGACCCTCCGAGGCTCGCGCGATTCTGCGCGGTTCACGAAGGGGCCGCGGTATGACATGGGCCAGACAGAGTAGTTGATGCTCTGGAGTACTTGATCTGATAAAGTACTCGACATGACACAAGACGACGCGTTCGCGGCCGACCTGCTGCGCGGTCATACCGACACGATCGTGCTCGGCGTGCTCCGCCGCGGCGACGCGTACGGCTTCGAGATCTACAAGGCGATCCGCGATGCGACCGGCGGCGACCACGAGATCAAAGAGGCGACGCTGTACGCCACCTACCGCCGCCTCGAGAAGGACGGGCTCGTCGAGTCCTACTGGGGCGACGAGTCGCAGGGCGGCCGTCGCAAGTACTACCGCATCACCGACGCGGGCCGCGCCGTCTTCCGCGGCAACGTCGCGGCCTGGACCGCGACCCGGCGCATCATCGACGCACTGCTCGACGTGAAGGAGAGCCAGCAATGAACACCGACATCCACCGTCTCCTCGACGAGGCCTTCCAGGGCATCGATATGACGCCCGATGCCCAGGACCTGAAAGAAGAGGTCCGCGCGAACCTCGTCGCTCGCGTCGACGAGCTCGAGTCGGCCGGCGTCGCGCCGGCCGAAGCCGCCCGCCAGGCCATCGCGGAGCTCGGCGACGTCCGCGCCCTGCTGGAAGAGACATCGGATGCCTCGCCCCGCGCTCTCGCGAACGACTACGCGGCGCTCCAGCAGCGCCACCGGGTGCGACCGCAGCCGGCGTTCGTCGCCAGGATCGTGGCCTGGTCGGCTGTGGCGGTTGCGGCCATCGCGCTCGGCATCCTCGGCGCCGTCGGGGTCCTGGCGATCCCGGTCGGTGCCCAGATCGGGATCTTCGGTCTGGCGTCGACCGCCCTGGCGCTCATCGTGGGCGACTCGCTCTCGCAGGAGACGACGACGAACCACCCGATGCCGCAGAACCGGGCCGCCTCCTACGCGCTGGCCACGTTCCTCGGCGCCTACGGGCTCGGGTTCGCAGGGCTCGTGATCGCGGGCGCGTTGCCGGTGTGGGGCGTCGTGTTCGCCGCTCTCGGCGTGATCGCGTCGATCGTCCTGTTCGCGTTCCTCGGCGCGACCCAGACCAACCGCCACAAGGCCTGGACGCGCGAGGCGCTGCGGAACGAGCCGCCCAACCGGTTCGAACGCGAGCCCGAGACGGCTGCCCGCTTCGGCGTCTACACGGCCGTCATCTGGCTCGTGACGTTCGCCGTGATCGCCGTGCTCGTCTTCACGGTGGGCTGGTGGTGGGCGCCGGTCGCCTTCGTCGCCGGCTTCGCCCTCATGATGCTCGTACTCGCGCGCATGCTGTTCACCCCGGGCAGCGTCGACAAGAAGTCCTGAAAACGTCGGGCGGCGAGCGTCGCCCGACCCCTCAACAACCCATTCGCAGGAAGGGATGCTTCGCCATGCCTGAAAACTCCACCGCCGATGGCACCGCCATCGTCGCCCGTGACCTGATCAAGGTCTACCCGGGTCGCGGCCGCAAACCCGGCGTCCGTGCGCTCGACGGTCTCGGATTCGAGGTTCCGGCCGGCCGCGTGTTCGGGCTGCTCGGACCGAACGGCGCGGGCAAGTCCACCACCACCAAGATCCTCACGACGCTGTCGCGCCCGACGAGCGGCTCCGCCCTCGTCGCCGGTCATGACGTCGCGACCGAGCCCGCAGTCGTTCGCGCCGCCATCGGCTACGTGTCGCAGGGGGCGAGCACGGATCCGCTGCTCACCGCCCGCGAGAACCTGGAGATCGCCGCGCGACTGCGCGGGGTCGCGCCGCGGGACGCGCGCCGCGGTGCGCTGCGGCTGCTCGACGAGTTCGGCCTGGCCGACGCCGTCCGGCGCCCGGTCGGCACCTTCTCGGGCGGCATGCGCCGGCGCCTCGACGTCGCCGCGGCCCTCGTCCACCGGCCGCGCGTGCTCTTCCTCGACGAGCCGACCACGGGCCTGGACCCCGAGGCGCGCGCCACGATGTGGGCCGAGATCCGGCGGCTCGCGGGGGAGGAGGCGCTCACCGTGGTGCTGACCACCCACTACATGGAAGAGGCCGACCGCCTGGCCGACGAGCTGCTCCTGGTCAATCGCGGCCGCGCAGTCGTGCAGGGCACGCCCGGCGAGCTCAAGGCCGCGCTGC
Source organism: Microbacterium psychrotolerans (assembly GCF_031085295.1). Taxonomy (GTDB): domain Bacteria; phylum Actinomycetota; class Actinomycetes; order Actinomycetales; family Microbacteriaceae; genus Microbacterium; species Microbacterium psychrotolerans. Next base: position 53,214 of record NZ_JAVFWO010000005.1, read on the forward strand.
ACGGCGACTCGGTGCGCGTCTCGCTCGTCGAGCCCGACCCCGCGGCCGTGCGCGCCGCGATCGGGCGCGTGCCGGGACTCCGCGACGTCGTGATCGAGGCTGCCGGTGTCGACGGCGTCCTCGCCGCGCGCACCGACGACGCCTCCGCGGCCGTCGGCGCGGTGATCGCCGCGCTGGATGCCGCAGGAGTCCGCTTCGGGCAGGTCGCGGCATCCCACCCCACCCTCGACGACGTGTACCTGCACTTCGTCGGGCACACGTTCGGCCCGTCGACAGGCGCAGGGACCGCAGACTCGACGGACGCTCTCACGACAGGAGCCGCAGCATGACCCTCGTACTCACCCCCGCCGCCTCACGCGCGGGATGGCTCACGCAGGCCGGACAGGTGCTGCGCCGATGGCTGATCTCCACCATGCGCCAGGTGTGGGGACCGGTGATGTCGCTGATCCAGCCGGTGATCTGGATCGTGCTGTTCGGCGAGGTGTTCCAGTCGCTCGGAGCGTTGCCGCAGTTCGGCGGCGAGGGGTACATCGACTATCTCGTGCCCGGCATCCTCATGATGACGGTGCTGTACTCCGGCGCCTGGGCGGGAACCGGCTACATCGACGACATCAACTCCGGTGTCATGGACCAGTACCTGACCTCGCCGGTGCACCGGTCGGCGATCATCACCGGGCAGCTGGTGCAGCAGCTGATCATCAACCTCGCCCAGTCGTTGGTGGTGCTGGGAATCGGCTGGTTGGCAGGCGCCCGGTACCCCGGCGGGATCGGCGGCATGCTCGTCGCGCTCGGCGTCGCGACGCTGCTGGCGACCGTGTTCTGCTGCGCGTCGACGGCCGTGGCGCTGACGGCGCGCAGCCAGGTCGCGCTCATCAGCCTGTCGCAGCTCATCGTGCTGCCGGCGACGTTCCTGTCGACCACGATGATGCCCGCCGACCTGATGCCCGAATGGGTGCAGGACGTCTCGCGCTGGAACCCGATGACGTGGGCGGTCGAAGTCGGCCGTGGCGGGCTCACCGGCGACTACCCGGCGAACAGCTGGTGGCAGGTCGGCGGCCTGGCGCTGCTCGCGGCGCTGGCCTTCTTCTGGGCCCTGCGCTCGATCCGCGCCTACCAGCGCTCGGTGTGACGAGGTCCGGCCGTCGGCGCCTCGCTCAGGCGAGCGCGTCGACGATCGGCCGGAACTTCACACGCGTCTCGAGCAGCTCCGTCTCGGGGTTGCTCTGCGCGACGATGCCGGCGCCGGCGTGGGCCACCACGGGAATGGTGTCGCGGTCGGCCGCTTCCTCCGGCGCCGGTTCGTGAGCCGGTCGGGGTGTCGCGCCGATCTGCGCGCAGCGCAGGGCGATGGCCCACTCGCCGTTCCCGTCGCCGTCGACCCACCCGACCGGACCGGCGTACCGGCGGCGGTCGAACGGCTCGAGCCGGCGGATGAGGTCGACTGCGGCATCCCGCGGCGTCCCCGCGACGGCCGCCGTCGGGTGCAGCGCCGCCACCAGGTCGAGCGCCGAGGCGTGGTCGGCGAGGTCGCCCGCGACATCCGTCGCCAGATGCCAGAGGTTCGGCAGCTTGAGCGTGAAGGGCTCGGGATCGGCGCTCAGGTGGCTCACGTGCGGGCCGAGCGTCGCAAGAACGCTCTGCACGGCGTAGCGGTGCTCGTCGAGGTCCTTCCCGCTGTGCGCGAGGGAGGTGGATGCCTCGGTGTCATCGTGCGCGTCGGTGCCGCGGGGGATCGTCCCCGCCAGCACGCGTGCGGTCACGACGCCGCGCGAGGCCGTCACGAGGGTCTCGGGGCTGGCGCCGATGAGGCCATCGACGGCGAAGGTCCAGGTGTCGGGGTAGTCGTCGGCCAGGGCGCGGACAAGCCTGCGCAGGTCCGCGCCGGCGGGGATCGTGCCGACGAGATCGCGGGCGAGCACCACCTTCTCGAGTTCGCCGCGGACGATCGCGTCCACGGCCTGCCGTACGGCGGACTGATACCCAGCGGGGTCGAGCGTGCCGGGGCCGAGGGTCGCCGACCAGTAGGGGCCGTACGGCGTCGGCTCGACGACGGGGTCCGGAAGCTCGGTGTCGGCCGGGCGCACGCGGGTCACCCATGACCGCCCGCGATGACGACCGACGACCGTCTGCGGGATCACGAGGCGGCTCGTGCCCGAAGAGCGGTCGTCGAAGACGAACGTGCCGAAGGCGACGAGACCCGTGCCGGGCAGTCCCACCGGATCGTCGACGTCAGCCGCCTCGGCGATCCGACGCCACGTATCGGCCGGAGTGACAGGGTCCGGGCCCCAAGTGCTCTGCGGTCCCCGCTCGTACCCGCCGACGTTTCCGATGCCGACGATGCCGTCGCCGCGGCGCAGCCACGCGAGCGGCTCATCGGGCGAGGCGTACGTGAGGAGGTCGTCGACGTGCTCGATCTCGCGGGTCTCGACCACCAGCGCGGGTGGTCGGTGCGCAGATGTCACCCCTCCAGCCTAGACTCGCGGGGTGACCGCCGACGCCCACCAACAGCTCCTTCCCGGCGCCGCCGACCGCCCTGTGCCCGGTGCACCGCTGCAGTTCCGCTGGACGAAGTGGGACACGAGCGCCCACTGGGTGAACGACGGCATCTACCTCGGCAGCGACCGATGGGGCGACTGGATCGGGCAGCCCGACGGCTGGCGCAACGTCCGCCCGGGGCTGGAGTTCCTCGCCGACGGCCCGAACGTGACGCTTCTCCCGCCGAGCGGGGACTACGCGATGACCGTCCACGGCTCACCCCGCCGCGTGCGCACCTACATCGACATCGCGTGGGACATCCGGTGGGAGAATCGCGAGCCGCGCGGGATCGACATGGACCTCGACGTCGTGAAGGCCATCGACGGCCGCGGGCTCTTCATCGACGATCGCGACGAGTGGGACGAGCATCGCGTCGTCTACGGCTACCCGCTCGACCTCGTAGAGAGGCTGGAGGCGCTCGCGGTCGACCTCGAGCGTCGCGTCGCCGCGGCCGAAGCGCCCTTCGACGACGCGACGCCCGACAGCTGGCTCGCGCGCCTCTCCGCGTACGACGCCGTCGCACCCCCGCCGCCGGTGTCCTTCGCCGGTGCCGCGGGACCGGCCGAGACCTCCGGCCCCGCTCGCCCGGGCAGCGCCGCCTAGACTCGAAGCCGTGGCAGCTCACCCCTCCGATCACGAGCCGAATCGCGCAGACCTGCACAAGGATCCCTCGCGCGTGAGCGGGATGTTCGACCAGGTCGCCGCCGGCTACGACCGCACCAACACCGTGCTCAGCATGGGCAACGACCGGTTCTGGCGGGCTGCCACCACGCGTGCCGTCGACCCTCGTCCCGGCCAGCGCATCCTCGACCTCGCCGCCGGCACCGGCGCGTCCAGCGTCGCGCTCGCCGGGCGCGGCGCCGACGTCGTCGCGGCCGACTTCTCGCCCGGCATGATCGCCGAGGGCGAGCGCCGCCACGGGGCCGGTGCGCCGGGCGGCGGCATCCGGAATCTGTCATTCGTGCAGGCAGACGCGACCGCGCTCCCGTTCGGCGACGACGAGTTCGACACCGTCACGATGTCGTTCGGGCTGCGCAACGTCAACGAGCCCAAGAAGGCGCTGCGCGAGTTGCTGCGCGTCACGAAGCCCGCAGGGCGGCTCGTGATCTGCGAGTTCTCGCACCCGCCGTCGAAGGCCTTCAACGGCCTGTACCGCTTCTACAACGACCGTGTGCTGCCGGTCGTCGCGAAGACAGTGAGCTCGAACGCCGAGGCGTACGACTACCTGAACGAGTCGATCCGCGACTGGCCGGACCAGCACACGCTGGCGGCGTGGATCCGTGAGGCGGGGTGGACCGACGTCGCCCACCGCAACCTGTCGATGGGCATCGTCGCGCTGCACCGAGCCACGAAGCCCGCGGCAGGCGTGGGACGAGTGCAAACGCGCCCCCGGTAGGCTGGGCGTGTGACACCGACAGCGCCGGGCTCGCACATCGCGGGCAAGCTGGGCCTGACCGACCGCATCTTCGCGGGCGCGCGATCGCGCAGCCTGCTCAAGACCGTCGAGGCGGGGCTCAAGCGCGTCGACAGCGCCCTCGAGCGCGAGCTGCGTGTCGCCGACACTCTCGCCGATGCCACCAGCCGCTACCTGTACGACGCCGGCGGCAAGCGGGTGCGCCCGATGCTCGCGCTGCTGACCGCCCAGCTGGGCGAGGGTGCGACCGACGAGGTCATCCAGGCCGCCACGGCGCTCGAGATGACCCACCTCGGCTCGCTCTACCACGACGACGTGATGGATGCCGCCGACAAGCGCCGCGGTGTGCCCAGCGCCCACGCGGTGTGGGGCAACAACGTCGCGATCCTCACCGGTGACCTGCTGTTCTCGCGTGCGAGCCAGATCATGGCCCGCCACGGCGAACGCGCGATCCGGATGCAGGCAGACACGTTCGAGCGGCTGGTGCTGGGCCAGATGCACGAGACCGTGGGCCCGTCCGAAACCGACGACCGCGTCGAGTTCTACCTGAAGGTGCTCTCCGACAAGACCGGGTCGCTGATCGCCGCCGCCGCGCAGTCGGGCGTGATCTTCTCCAACGGTCCTGCGGAGTTCGAAGAGCCGATGGTGACGTTCGGCGAGAAGGCCGGCGTGGCGTTCCAGCTGCTCGACGACGTGATCGATCTGTCCGCCGACCCCGTCGAGACCGGCAAGGTTCCCGGCACCGACCTGCGCGCCGGCGTGCCGACGATGCCGTACCTCGTGCTGGGCGAGCGGAAGGATGCCGCATCCGTCGAGCTGCGCGCGCGCATCGACGACGGCGTTGCGCGCATCGCCGACGGCGCAGACCCCTCGATCCTCGACGAGCCGCTCGCGCAGCTCCGCGATCACGAGGCGACCGAGGCCACCCTCGACCTCGCGCACGCGTGGTCGACCCAGGCGATCGAGGCGCTCGCACCTCTCCCGGACGGCGCCGTGCGCGAAGCCCTCACCCGTTTCGCGCAGGCTGTCGCCGACCGCTCCAGTTAGACGTTCCCGGTCCCTGAGCCTGTCGAAGGGCTCGGGCTTCGAGCCCTTCGACAAGCTCAGGGACCAGCCCCCGTGCGGGGCGCGCTTCCCGAAAGGACCCCCATGACCAAGCTCCGGCTGGCGATCGTCGGTGCAGGACCGGCAGGCATCTACGCCGCCGACATCCTGCTGAAGGCCGAGCGCAAGTTCGACGTGTCGATCGACCTGTTCGAGCAGCTGCCCGCTCCGTACGGGCTGGTCCGCTACGGCGTCGCGCCCGACCACCCGCGCATCAAGGGGATCATCACGGCGCTGCGCGAGGTGCTCGACCGGGGGGACATCCGCATCTTCGGCAATGTGCGCTTCGGCGAGGACATCACCCTCGACGACCTCAAGCACCACTACCACGCCGTCATCTTCGCCACCGGCGCCATCCGCGACACCGACCTCGACATCCCGGGCATCGAAGCCGCAGGATCGTACGGCGCTGCAGACTTCGTGAGCTGGTTCGACGGGCACCCCGACGTGCCGCGCGAATGGCCGCTGGACGCGGCATCCGTCGCCGTCCTCGGCAACGGCAACGTCGCGCTGGACGTGTCGCGCATGCTGGCCAAGCACGCCGAGGATCTGCTGCCCACCGAGATCCCCGACAACGTCTACGAGGGCCTCGCCGCGTCGAAGGTGACCGACGTGCACGTGTTCGGCCGCCGCGGACCCGCGAACGTCAAGTTCACGCCGCTCGAGCTGCGCGAGCTCGGCGAGCTGCGCGACGTCGACATGGTCGTCTACGACGAGGACTTCGACTACGACGACGCGGCGCGCGCCGCCATCGCGAGCAACAAGCAGGTCATGGTCATCGACCGCGTGCTGCAGTCGTGGCGCAAGCGGGACTCGGTCAACAACGCCGGGGGCACGGCTTCCCGCCGTCTGCACCTGCACTTCTACGCGAAGCCGGTGGAGGTCAAGACGGACGCCGAGGGCCGGGTGTCCGCACTCGTCTACGAGCGGACGCGCCCCGACGGCGAGGGTGGCGTGGTCGGCACCGGAGAGATGCGCGAGCTGCCGATCCAGGCGCTGTACCGCGCCGTCGGCTACTTCGGATCGCCGCTGCCCGGCGTCCCCTTCGACAAGCGGCATGGCGTGATCCCGAACCGCGAGGGGCAGGTGCTGAGCAAGGACTCGAACCAGCGGGTCAACGGCGTGTACGCCACCGGCTGGATCAAGCGCGGACCGGTGGGCCTCATCGGTCACACCAAGTCCGACGCGATGGAGACCATCCGTCACCTCATCAACGATCAGGGAACGTGGTGGCAGCCGGCAGACCCGTCGGAGGCGTCGATTCCCGCCCTCCTGGCCGAGCGCGGCGTGAAGTGGACCGATCTCGACGGCTGGCACCGCCTCGATGAGCACGAGATGGCGCTCGGCGTCCCGCACGAGCGGGCGCGCGTCAAGGTCGTGCCGCGCGACGAGATGGTGACGATCTCGCGCGGCGAGTAGCCGGCTCCGTCATCGCGCCTGTCCGCACGCCGGGCCCACACTCCGACCGCTGAACAGGGCGGCGCGCGCCGCCCCCGTAGGCTGAGCGCATGGCCGGGCCATCCCAGACGTGGGTCCCCGATGTCCTCGGGGAGCCGTTCGAGCAGCTGACGCTGTCCCTCGGCGTGGCCGGGGAGCACGGGGACCTCGTCGCCACTCTCGTCCGCAGCATCCCGAACCCGGTGATGACCGCCTTCGCGCCGCTGCGCGACGTCGACGTGCTGTACGTGCACGGCTGGTCCGACTACTTCTTCCAGCGTGAGCTGGCGCGTTTCTGGACCCACCGCGGCGCGCGGTTCTATGCCCTCGACCTGCGCCGCTACGGCCGCAGCCTGCGCGACGGACAGTCTCCGGGCTACATCGATTCGCTCGACGACTACGACGTCGACATCGAGGCCGCGCTGCGGGCCATGGGCCACCACCCCGCCCCGGGCGGCAACGGACGCGGGCCGCACGCCGCGGCCAAACCGGACAGGGCCTCCACGCGCAACGGACGGCGGCTCGTGCTCATGGGCCATTCGACCGGCGGTCTCACGCTCACCCTCTGGGCCGCGCGTCATCCGGGCCGCGCCGACGCGCTCGTGCTGAACAGCCCGTGGCTGGAACTGCAGCTCGGCCCGCTGGGGCGTCAGGCACTCGCACCCCTGGTCGACATGCGTGCCCGCCTCGATCCGCGCGGCACGCAGCCGGCCGTCGACTTCGGGTTCTACACGCGCGCCCAGGATGAGATCGGCAGCCTCCCGAACGGCGAGCATCGGGCGCTGTGGCGCCCCGACCGGGGATTTCCGACGGCGCCGGGCTGGCTGTCCGCGGTCATGGCGGGCCATCGCCGGGTCGCGTCGGGAATCGACGTCGGATGTCCCGCGATGGTGCTGCTGTCGACGGCCTCCACGCCGCCGCTCGCGTGGCGGGAGTCGATGACGTCGACGGACTCGGTGCTCGTCGTCGACGACATCGCCCGCGCCGCGACGAAGGTCGGTGAGCTCGTGACGATCGCACGCATCGAGGGTGCGATCCACGACGTATTCCTCTCGCGTGACGTCCCGCGCGGGCAGGCGTACGATGCTCTGGACCGTTGGGTGAAGGGGTACGTCGTACCGGACTGATAGACCTGGAAATGTCCCCCGAAGAGGGGACAGCGGACACCTAGGTGCCGGGGTTAAGCTGTAGGGGAGATGTCCCCAGCATCTCAGGGAAGGCCCTCCCCAAGAATCCTTCCCAAACCGTCGTCCAGCGCCGCTAACCGGGGGGTTGGTGAGCGAGAGCAGACGACGACAGGCCCCGGGTGTCCCCAGCACCCGGGGCCTTTATCGTTGCCCGGGCGCCCCACCGGCAGCGTGGCGAGTCGCCGGACGCGGCGGAGTGCTCAGTCGGCGCGGCGGGCGAGCACGCGGATGAGCAGCACGTAGGTCGTGAGCGACAGGACGTATCCGAGCAGGTAGACGACGAGCTCCTGCGCGAGGAAGCGGCTGTAGTCGAGCACTCCGTCGGTGAGCGCGGGTGAACTCTGAGCGAGGAAGTACGCCGCGGTCTGGCCGGCGGCGAAGATTCCCAGGAGCGCGAGGACCGCCAGGAGCGCGAGCCAGATGCGGGTGCGCCACACTCGTGCGGTCGCTGCCATCGCCGTGGTCGCGGTCCACGCCGGCACCTCGGGGTCCAGCCAGCCGTTCACCTTGGGGATCAGGATGATCGCGGCGATGAACGCGGCGTTGAGAAGGGTGCCGCCGACGCCGCTGAATGCGGCGATGCCGGTGTCACCGCGCACGAGCGTCGGGATCAGCAGGATGACGAGCACCGGCAGCGTCGCGACCACGGCCGACATCGCGGCCCGGAGAAAGCGCACGGGGCGTCAGCGTTCGTCCGCGAGCCGCGCCGCGATGGCGGTGCTGCGTCGTCTGGTCGTGTCGGCGAAGACGCGATTCCGAGGGCGGCGGGGGGTCACGGTCGCGGATCGCCGGTCCGGCTGAGGAGTGGCCATGGGGCATGGTATCGCCCGGCGAACCGGCCCGGACCGAGCCGCCTCGAGGAGTCGCTCTGAACGCCGCACGGCCACCGGCGACCTCGGTCAGGGCGCGGCACCCAGAATTCATCTGATGGTGCATGGACCGTCGCTGCGAGGTGTGTGACACTTGCGCGCATGGGCATGGAGCAGATCTGGGCGCGCCTGTCCGCGGAGACGCGCGACTGGCTGATTGCGAACAACGGCGATGCGGTCCCGGTCGACATCGCTGCCGAGATCGACGAGCTCGTCGAGGCGGCTGACGCGGAAGACGTGTGGGCGATCGAGCCGGGAGCCGCGCCCGCTGTATCGGAGCCGGAGGACGAGATTCAGGATGCCGACGAGGATCCCGGAGCCCGCTACCTCGCCGAGGACGCCATCGACTGGATCGAAGAGACCGCGAACGACGAATAGCGGATCTGCTCGGGGGTCTCTCTGGCGTCCCTCGTGGAACGCACCCGCGGTGCGGATCGCGGTGATCTACCTGGCCTCGCGGCTCGTCACGACCTCGTTCTTCCTCCTCGCCGCACGACTGTCGCCCCCGGGGTCCCGGTTCGGTCCCGGTGCGGACCTGGCCACCTATGTCGTCGCGTGGGACGCGCAGTACTACCACCGCATCGCATCGGAGGGGTATCCGGTCGAGCTCCCGCTCACGGCGGCAGGCGACGTCGCGCAGAATGCCTGGGCATTCATGCCGTTCTTTCCGTGGGCGGCCGGCGCGGCCGGATGGCTCCTCGGCTCCTGGACGGCGGGCGCGGTGGCGCTGGCACTCATCGCCGGCTACCTGTGCTGCCTGGTTCTCCGCAGCATCCTGAAGCCCGGGATCGGTGAGACCGCGGCGCTATGGGCGGTCGGGTTCTTCGCCTCGGCTCCGCTGGCCGCGATGTTCCAGGTCGGCTACGCCGAGGCGCCGTTCCTGCTGCTGGTCCTGCTCGGTATCCGCGGCCTGCAGCGACGGCAGTACGGCATGCTGTACGCGATCATCCCCGCGATGGCGTTCACACGACCGGGCGTGCTCGCGTTCGCATTGTTCCTCGGCCTCTTCGGCGTCCGTCGATGGCTGACGCGATCGCGCGAGCCGTTCGCGCCGCGCGAGGTGGTGCACGTCGTCGCGCTCGCTGGCATCGCGACCGTGCTCGGATTCTCCTGGCAGGTGATCGCCGGACTGGTGACCGGTCGCGACGACGCCTATCTCGCGACCGAACTCTCGTGGCGGCGGCTGTGGGTCGGTGACGCGGGCGGATTCGTGCCCTTCGAAGGCTGGCTGCAGGCGGCGGACTACTGGTTCCGGTCGTGGGGTCTCGCTCCGGTCTGGGGTCTCCTCGGCCTGGGACTGCTCGTCGTCGCCACCGGCGCCGTGCTGGCGTTCAGCCCACATGTCGCCCGTCTGGGACCCGAGATCCGGCTGTGGGCGGCCAGCTATGTCATCTACCTGCTGGCGGTCTTCCTCCCGCAGTCGAGTGTGTTCCGGATCCTCTTCCCGCTCTCACCGCTCTGGGGTGCTGTGGCCGCCCCGCGGAGCCTGCCCTGGCGGCTCGCCGTTCTGGCCGCCTGCCTCGTCGGTCAATGGTGGTGGATCTGGAACATGTACGGGCTCGGAACCGAGTTCTGGCACATTCCCTGACCGCTCGGGGCACGGTTCCGATCTCGAGTCCGGCCGGCGGCGCTGACACCGCCGTGCGCGTCGATCCGGCAGCCATCGCCAGCTGTTCACCGGGCGTTCCATTCGCGGTCCGGCGGTCTCGTAATTCGTGGTCACCTCGCGGAGTTTGCATACCGGTGTTCTCGAAATCTCCCGAATCCCCGGAAGGAACATCCTCATGCGCCGCGTCGCACCCCCCGCCCTCGGTCTCCTCGGCATCGCCGCTCTCACTCTCACCGGATGCGCGGGCACCGCGTCCGCATCGGACGCGGACGGCGCCGCCGATGCTCCCATCACCATCGCGACGATCCCGCTCGGTGACGACCCGTCGGCCGAGAACCCGATCGAGGCTTTCGCAGAGCTGCTCGAGGCCGAGACGGGTCGCACCGTCGAGGTCACCGACGTTCCCGACTACCTCAGCGTCGTCGAGGCGATCCGCGCCGACCACGTGGACATCGGCATCATGAGCGGTTTCCCCTCTGCCCTCGCCGTCAACACCGGAGAGGTCGACGCCCTGCTCGGCTGGAAGGGCGACGACACCCCGGTCTCCACCTGCGTCGTGCTGCAGGACTCACCCATTCAGGAGGTCGAAGACCTTGAGGGTGCGACCGTCGCGTTCGCCGACCAGGCCTCGAGCTCGGGCTACTTCATGCCGGTCTACATGCTGCACGAGGCAGGCCTCGAACAGGACGCGGACTACGAGGCGATCTTCGCGGGCGGCCACGAGGGCAGCTTCGCCGCGCTGGAACAGGGGCAGGTGGATGCCGCCTGCACCGCGATCATGCTGACACAGCTGGGTGAGCCGTACTTCCCGTTCGCGGACGGCGAGTGGCGCGGGGTCGGAGAGAGCCCGTCGATGCCTGTCGCGGGAACGGTGCTCGCCCGCCAGTCGCTCGACGACGAGACCCGCGCGCTGCTCGAGGAGGCGCTGCCGGCCGTGTTCTCGGAGGAGAACGCCGAAGCGCTCGGCGCGCTCGGCGAGGGGTTCATCGGCAGAGAGACGATCATCGCCCCCGGGCCCGACCTCTTCGAGGGCTTCGTCGACATCGCGGCGGTCGCGGGCGTGAAGCTCGAGGATCTGCGCTGATGACGCTCGCCATGGCGTCGGATGTCGAGGCGGCGGCATCCATCAATCCTGTCGTCGCCGTCCGCGGCCTGGCTGTGGCGTACGACCGCACCCCGGTCCTGCGCGGTGTCGACCTCGATCTGTATGCCGGTGAGACCGTGGCACTGCTCGGGGCTTCCGGGTCGGGCAAGTCCACACTGATGCGCAGCCTCACCGGGTTCGCCCCGATCACCGCCGGGAGCGTCCGCGTCGCCGGAGGCGAGGTGGCGGCCATGCGTCCCCGCGAGCTGAGGGCACTGCGGGCGGAGGTCGGCCAGGTGTTCCAGCAGTTCAACCTCATCCCGCGGCTCAGTGTGCTCACCAACGTGCTCACCGGCTGTCTGCACCGAGCGGGCGCCTTCAACCTCGTCGGCGGCTTCACACGTGAGCAGCGCACGCGCGCGCTCGACCTGCTCGATCGGGTCGGCATCGCCCACAAGGCGACCGAGCCCGCGCGCTCGCTGAGCGGCGGCCAGCAGCAGCGCGTCGCCATCGCCCGGGCGCTCATGCAGCGCCCACGCGTGATCCTCGCCGACGAGCCGGTGGCCTCACTCGATCCGAAGCTCGCCGACTCGGTGCTCGGTCTCCTGCGCGACATCGCGCGTCAGGACCGCATTCCGGTGCTGGTGAGCCTGCACGTGCTGCCGCTCGCTCTGGCGCACAGCGACCGGATCGTCGGCCTCCGCCACGGCGAGGTCGTCGTGGCGGCGCCGACTTCGCAGCTCGACGCCGCGGCGCTCGCCGTGGTCTACGACGACGAGGAGGGGACCGATGAGCATCACGACTGAGCGCCCGCGCGGCGAGAAGTCGCCGGCCCAGCCGGAACTCGACCCAGCCGAGCGCGACCGTCTCGAACACGCCTTCCGGATCCCGCGGGCGCGATTCGGACTCGGACTGGTCGCCGCGTTCGCAGTGCTGGTGTGGTCGTTCCAGGGGGCGGAATTCAACTTCGCCAAGCTCGCGGACGGTGCGGTCAACATGACCGAGTTCCTCGGGAGACTCTTTCCGCCGGACTTCTCCGACTTCGGCACGATCATCGCCCTGCTCATCGAGACGCTGCAGATGGCGATCGTCGGCACCGTCCTCGGAGCGGTGTTCTCCCTGATCGTCGCGTTCGGAGCGGCATCCAACATCGCCCCGAAGTGGGTGTACTACCCGTGCCGGTGGCTGATGAACATCATCCGCTCGGTGCCGGATCTCGTGTTCGCGCTCATGTTCGTCTCGGCCGTCGGCCTCGGCCCGTTCGCAGGCATCCTGGCGATGACCCTCGGCTCGATCGGATCCATCGGCAAGGTGTTCGCCGAGGCGATGGAGTCCGTCGACCGCGGTCCCTTGGTCGCCATGGAGGCCGTCGGCGCCTCGAAGCGGCAGGTCGTGCAGTACGGGGTGCTGCCCCAGGCGGCGCCGCTGCTGGTCTCGTACACGCTGCTGCTGTTCGAGGGCAACGTGCGCGGGGCCACAATCCTGGGCCTCGTCGGCGCCGGCGGCATCGGCCTCGAACTCACCACCGCGATGCGCATGTACGACTACGGACACCTCTGCGCCATCGTCCTCTGCATCATCGTCCTGGTCACGGCCATCGATCAGGGCAGCGCATTCATTAGAAGGAGAATCACATGACCACCGCCCTCATCGACCTCGAGCTGAGCGCCCCCGTCAACCTTCGCGACCTCGGCGGGATCCCCGTGGCGGGCGGAGTGCTGAGAGACGGATTCGCTCTCCGGGCCGACGACCTCGCCGTCGTCACCGAGCGGGACGCGCACGAACTCGTCGATCGCGGCCTCGTCGCGGTCATCGACCTGCGCACGAACGACGAAGCGGTCCTCACCGGGCGGGGGCCGCTCGCCGAGCAGCCCGTCGCGTACCACCACCTTCCGCTCATGGCGAGCATCGGCTCGGGGATGCCGCAGCGCGGGCGGGTGCCGTTCGATCACGTGAGCATGGGTGAGATGTACGCGCACATGGTGGAGACCTCCGCGCCGCAGCTCGCGGCGGCGCTTTCGCTGATCGCGCTGGCCCCCGGCGCGACGGCGTTCCACTGCGCCGCGGGACGTGACCGCACCGGCGTCCTCGCCGCGATGCTCCTGCTCGCACTGGGGGCCTCCGACGACGCCATCGTCACCGACTATGCGCGCACCGACGCCAACATGATCGCCATCCAGGCGCGCATGAAACCGGTGATGGGAGTCCTGCTCGCCCGCCTCGGCTTCGACCTCGACGACATGGCCGGGCTGACGACGGACACACAGCCCATGGATGTCTCGATGCGCACCATGCTCGCCCGGCTCAGAGAACGCCACGGCGACGCCCTCGGCCCGGTGCGGGCGGCCGGCCTCACGGACGACATCGTGGCCCGGCTGCGCGCCCGAGCGGTGGCCGAGTGAGCCTATCGGCGACGGCGCAGCCGACCGGGGACGTGGTTCGCCGCGGCCCCGGTCGGCCGCGTGACGAGGAACTCGATCGTCAGATCCTGGACGGTGCGCTCGCGCTCATCGACGACGGAGAATCCGTCACCGTGCGACGTCTGGTGCAACGCAGCGGAGTCACCCGGGCGGCGATCTACCGGCGATGGCCCTCACTCACAGCCCTGGTCGCGGCGGCGCTGGATGTCGGCCGCACCGTTCCTCCCGACATCCCCCTCGATGGCGACCTGCGCGAGTGCATAAGGGCTGCGATGTTCGGCGGGCAGAGCGTGAGCCTGGTCGGCTACTCGGAGGAACGGTTCCGCCAGCGCATACGCCTCGCGATGGCGGATCGCGAGCTGCAGAAGGCGTATTGGACGTCGCACGTCGCGCGACGCCGGTCCTCGATGGAACGCGCGCTCGCGGCGGGCATCGAGAGGGGCGTCCTTCGAGATGGCCTGGATCCGGCGACGTGCTTCGACCTTCTCGCAGGGGTCGTGTACTACCAGCTCGTCGTGCGTGGGACCGAGCTGAGCGATCCCGTCGTCTGGCAGCGGTGTCAAGACGCCTTCGACATCGCGTGGCGAGGCATGCTCGCCACGGCAGATTCCGCCGACGGGGGAGACGGTCCTGTCCAGCACCGCGATGAGCAGACCTGAGCCGTCGCGGACCCGATGGAACCCATACGCCCATTCCGGCGATTTCGCCAGGGGGTCCTATGCAAGGGTCAGCCTGCTTAACGTGTCTCCCCGAAGCGGCCAATCGGCCGACTTCCGAATCGCACACACAACGAAGGAGTTGTCATGTCCTCATCATGGGATGCGTGGAACTACCGACAATCGGTGGGTCGCGGAGCGGGGTCCAGGAACCTCGTGGGCTACCACGTGCATGCGACCGACGGTGACATCGGCAAGATCGACGAAGCCAGCGACGACGCAGGTTCCAGCCGGATCGTTGTCGACACCGGTCCATGGATCTTCGGCCGGAAGGTGATTCTTCCCGCCGGAACCATTCAGCGCGTCGATGACGACGAGGAGAAGGTCTACGTAGACCTGACGAAAGACCAGATCAAGAACTCTCCCGAGTGGGACCCGGACACCACGGGAGACGACGACGAGTACCGGGGCCGCCTGGACACGTACTACGGCGACCTCTACCGGTGACACAGCGCGCGATGCCCGGCTCACCGCCGGGCATCGCCGTGTGCTGTCGCGTCGTCGCGCCGCGCGGACCGACCGGGTCCAGCGCGATCGCTACCGGCAGCCGGCCTCGGGGTGGCGGCGGGGCATCGAGCACCGAATCGGCTCTGTCGGGGCTTCGAGTCAAGGGGGCGGCGTCTCGAAGGTGGCGCGGTTCTTACCGGCGCCTTTGGATTCGTACATCGCGCGATCGGCGCGGACGAGCAGCTGCTCGGGGGTGGGGCGGGAGTGGAGGCGCGGATGGAACATCGAGATCCCCACGCTGACGGATGCCGAGATCAGCCCCTCCCCGATCGCGATGGGCTCCTGGGTGAGACGCAGGATCCGCTCGGCGATGGTCGTTGCGGCGTGCTCGTCGGCGTTTGCGCAGATGGCGACGAACTCGTCGCCGCCGATTCGACCCACCACATCTTCGGAGCGCACACCGGCGCCCAGCCTGACAGCCAGCTCCACGAGCACCATGTCTCCCGCGGCGTGGCCGAATCTGTCGTTGATCGACTTGAATTCGTCGACATCGAGGAACATTACGGCCAGTGGCGTGTTGTGCGCGGATGCCGCTTCGAGTGCGTCCTCGAGGCTCTGCTCGAGAAGCTGCCTGTTGGCGACCCCGGTGAGCTGGTCGTGCAGCGCCAGGAAGGCCAGTCGGCGCTGCAATCTGACGCGGACCAACGTCTGCGAGGCTTGGCGTCCCAGCGCCTTCTGCAGATCGAAGAACTGGTCGTCGAACTGTCGGGCACGCCCGAAGAAGCAGACCAGGATTCCCAACCGTCGATCGGCGTCCAGCAACGGCATCACGCTGAGTGCAGCCAGCCGCGTCTCGTGCAGCGCGGCTGCGAGTTGGGGGAACCGCGCGGTCGCGGTCTCGTCGTCGACGACGACCACGTCAGGGCTGTTGCGCAGGCTGACGATCGGCGGGACCAGCCCGGCGAGAGGATTGGTGCCGCCGACGAGAGTGAGTTCGCCGACGTCGTCGAGGAGCAGCACGCCGGCCTCTCGTGCCGCGAACGCGGTTCTGGCAACCTCGGCGAAGGACTGCGCGACGTCTTCGTCGGTCGCGCTGACTCCGAAGGCACGCGACACCTCCTGCAGTACTCGCACCTGGGCCTCGGACGACTCCGCCACCCGCCGTGCGTGCAGGAGGTCCCGCTCGTACTGGATGCGCCCGGACGCGTTGAACACCGCGATGCGATTCACACCGGCCGCCGCGTCGCGTATGGCGTTGATCAGCACCGGCAGCCGGCTGCCGTCCGCGCACAGCATCGTGAGGGCGACCTCGTTGAGCTGCCCTTGCAACGGCAGCGCCTGCGCATGCCGGGTCTCGTAGAACAACTGGCTTCCCGGATCCAGCAGCGACGTGAACGACCTGCCCTCGATCTGCGGTCGGCTGAAGCCCGTCCATTCGAGCAGGGTGTCGTTGGCCTCGAGGATCAGACCGTCGAGCGAGGTGCCGATCAGACCACAGGGGGCACCCTGAAACCATGCGTGCTTGCTAGGTTCGGTCACCGAGATACCCGCGAATCTGTGCGACGACCTCATCGGGTGCGGACAGGATCGGCACATGCCCGGTCGCCTCAAGCACCGAGAGGGTGCTGCCGTCAATCGCAGCGTGCACATAATGGCCGACCTCGGACGGAGCGATGGCGTCCGCGGTGCACTGCATCACCAGTGTCGGAACGGTCACCAGAGGAAGGTCGGCGCGGTTGTCGGAAAGGAACGTGACATGGGCGAAGTGCCGCGCGATGTCCGGGTCAATGCTGCAGAAGCTCGTCGTGAGCTGTTCACCCAGTTCCGGCCGTTGCGGGTTGCCGATGATGACGGGCGCCATCGTCTGCGACCAGCCCAGGTAGTTGCTGTCGAGGGAATCCAGCAGGGACGCGATGTCGTCGGACTCGAAGCCTCCCTGATAGGAGCCGTCGTTGACATACCGCGGTGAGGGACCGACGAGCACCAGTGCGCCGAACCGTGAAGGGTCCCGGTTCGCCGCCAGGATGCCGATCATCGCGCTGACGGAGTGACCGACGAACACGACATCCGTCACATCCAACGCGTCCAGGATCTCGAGCACGTCATCCGCATAGCCATGCAGCGAGTCGTACTTGCCCGCATCGTATGCCGACACGTCTGATCCGCCCGCGCCGACGTGGTCGAACAGGATCACCCTGTGGTCGGTCTCGAAGTGCGGAGCCACGAGATCCCAGGTCGCCTTACTGCACCCGAACCCGTGCGCGAACATCATGACGCGGCCTGCGGCGGCGCCGGAGACGGTGACGTTGTTGCGCTGCAGAGCATCGCGCGTACCGAGGACCGACATATCTACACTCCAGGTGCGTCTCCTCGTCGCGCCGGAAAGACGCGCCCAGGAGAATCGTAAGCGAGAGAGAAGACCTGGGCGGCGCTGGGTGCTACTTCGTGCACTCCGGCATGAGTACGCCGAAGGGACTCCGAAGGGGGAGCGATGAGGGACGTAGGGGACCGGCGTTCGGCCGCGACGGACGTGCTGATCGGAGCGCTGCTCGGCCTCACGTGGGCGGCCGGATTCCGGGGCTTCATGGTTGAGATCGCGGGCGACGATTCGGTGTTCGGGTGGTATGCGACCTTCGTCGGCGTCCTGGGCGGCGGCGCGATCGTCGGGGGTTTGCTGGGCTGGGCGGAGTACATCCGCCGAACCGGCGGAAGGCCGCACTGGCGGTGGCTCGCGCTGTCGCCGCTCATTCTCGGCCTGCTCCCGCTCACCGTGCCAGGGACGATCGCCTTGCTGGCCCAGGGAATCGGCACTGCCGGGATGGGCGTCGCCCTGATCGCGATAGGGCTGGGTTATGCGGTCGGCAGTCGTCGGCGCCCGTTACTGCGTGTGATCATCGGTGTGCTATCAGCCGCAGCCGCAGTCGCTCTTGTCGCGATGACGCCGGTGATCAGCGACGGCCGGGTCTCGTTCGCAGAGCCGCGCGGCGCATGGGCGGGACTGCTGGGGCTCAGTTCCATCCTGGTGCTCGGGCTTGCGACCTCGATCCCGTTCCAGCCGGTCGTTCCGAAGCGTGCGGATGCGACGGGGGCGCAACCGTAGTCGTCGATGGATCACCCGTGGAGCTGACAAGCCCGAGTGCTTCCTCCGCTCACCGGGAAGCAACGGGTGACGAACGGGTGCCCCGTTCGTCACCGAACCACATCCCAGGGGCGACACTCGACACGCCGAAGCGAGTTGGTCCAGCGCGCCGTTTCAGCCCGTGGCGGCCGGCGCCGCGGCCAGCACATCGAGGACGAAGACCAGCGTCTCACCGGTCAGGTCCTCCTTGTTGA
This sequence comes from Microbacterium psychrotolerans, assembly GCF_031085295.1. Taxonomy (GTDB): domain Bacteria; phylum Actinomycetota; class Actinomycetes; order Actinomycetales; family Microbacteriaceae; genus Microbacterium; species Microbacterium psychrotolerans. The sequence goes on from NZ_JAVFWO010000005.1 coordinate 71,369, forward strand.
TCTCGCCCTCGCCATAGGCCTCCTGCGGTGGGATGACCGCGAGCACCTGCGATCCGATCGTCTGCCCCTCGAGCGCTTTGCGATACCCCTCGACGGCTTCGGTGGTCACCACGGATGAGGGAGCACCCTGGCTCCAACTGGAGGCGAACATCGAGCCGTTCGACCAGCGGACGCCCACGTACTGCAGCATGACCGCGTCTCCCGGCCGGACCTCCGCTCCATCCCCCTTCTTCAGAACGGCGATCTCCGTCGCTGTCGGCGGTGCTTCCCCGGGCACGCTCCGTCGGGCATCGCCCGCGTCGATGCCCAATTGACGAGCGAGGCCCAGCCGGCAGGCATCCGCCAGTCGCGGTACGCGACGCTTCCCGCCGAGCAGCGCGAGTTGAGCGGCGATCCGACGATGGCCTGGGCGCTGGTGTTCTCGCTGCAGTTCCTGATCGTGGTCGAGATCGCCGCGGTATGGGCGTACCGACACGTCGGCCCGCGACGGACGTGGATCGTCTTCCTCCCGCTGACGCTGTTCGCCGGCCTCTGGGTCACCGGCGAGATCGTCCGCCTGCTCCCGAATCTCCTCTGACTGCACACCCGAACGGCTCGCACACAAGAACGGAAACACTCATGGCCAAGTCCGCGACCCGGTTGTTCGGCACGCTCGCGCGAACCGGCAGGACAGCCGCACCGCTTCCCGGCGCTCCGGCTGACGCCGAAGACGCCCCCCTCGCGGAGGACGTCACAGCCTTCGTGCCAATCTCCGAGGTCTCAGAGCCGCGCTCCGCGACGCCGGGGCCGGCAGCTGCCCACAACAACCAGGCGGCACCGCCCGGCTCGGATGTCACCGTTTTCATTGCCGCCGGCGAGTCGGAATCGCCGACGACGCGGCTCGAGGGCGCGAGCAGTCCAGCCTCCGGCTCATGGGCGCGCGACCATGGCGGTCCCCACGCCGGGGCGGCAGTTTCGGCTGGTCGGCCGGTAGCGAGCCAGCCGCTCGCGACGCTCCAAGGCCGCAACATCTCGGCGTGGTTCGGCGACCACCAGGTGCTCGATCGCGTGTCCCTGACGATGGAGGCTGGGATCATCACGTCGCTGATCGGTCCCTCCGGCTGCGGCAAGTCCACGTTCCTCCGCATCCTCAACCGCATGCACGAGCTGGTGCCGTCCGCGTCGCTCGCGGGCGAGGTGCTGCTGGACGGCGAGGACATCTACGACCCGACCCGCAAGCTCGTGGAGGCGCGCAAGCACATCGGGATGGTCTTCCAGAAGCCCAACCCGTTTCCGGCGCAGTCGATCTACGACAACGTCGTCGCGGGACTGAAGCTCACCGGGACGCGTGTCTCCCGCGAGGAGAAGGACGCACTCGTCGAATCGTGCCTCACCAAAGCCGGACTTTGGAAGGAGGTCAAGGATCGTCTTCGTGCTCCCGGAGCCGGGCTTTCCGGCGGCCAGCAGCAGCGCCTGTGCATCGCACGATCGCTGGCGGTGCGACCGCGGGTCCTGCTGATGGACGAGCCGTGCTCGGCTCTCGACCCCACGTCGACGCGTGTCATCGAGGAGACAATGCTCGAACTCGCGCACGAGGTGACGATCGTGATCGTCACGCACAACATGCAGCAGGCTCAGCGTGTCTCGCAACAGTGCGCGTTCTTCCTCGCCGCCCACGGCACGCCGGGCGCCATCGTCGAGCACGGCGACACCGACGCCATGTTCGCCGATCCCATCGACCCTCGCACGTTCGACTACGTCAACGGCCGGTTCGGTTGACCACGTGACGACGTGTCCTTCACCCCGACACCGAAAGGTGCCGCGTAATTCACCGAATGCACACGTGCGATTCATCGACATCGCCACCGTCAGGTCGGAGCATTGGTGCATTCGGCGTCGGCGCCGCGCATCGACAACACCGCTGGGAGTGCGTGGCATGGGCGTGACGAACGACCTCTGCGACGTGTAGCCCGACTTCACGACACAGAGGAGCTTCGCCATGGTTCGACCTACTCGTGTGCTCTCGCTGTACGAGGGCTTCTTCGCCGGTGGTGCCCGGATCCTGCACTCCGATGTCGTCGCCGGACTCCACGCCGGAGGCGATCAGCATCACAGCGTGCTCGCGATCGCTTCGCGGACGCATCGCGAGTCGACCGTGCAGCGGATGGAAGACGACCCGCGCTACCACCGCCTCGTCCGCGCGGGCGTCCGTGTGACAACGCTCGGGAAACTGGTCGACGGTGACCCGGCCGCGCCCGACAGTTTCACGGATCAGCAGTTGCAGATCGCCGCCGAGGCCGTGAATTCGGCGGATCTGATCCTCTCGCTGAAGGAGCAGCCCCTGGGTATCCTGTTGGCGCTGCGGTCGCGCGGCATGATGCCCGCCGTCCCCGTCGCTGCGTGCTTGCATCGGTCGGATCCGCTGCACTCCGGTGCGGCGCTGGGATGGCTTACGGATGCCGCCGCAACCGGCCTGCTCACCGCGACGATCTCGTGCGCGGAGGCGACCGACCGCGCTTATGCGCGCGCCGGCGTTGCCGCCGAGAACCGCTACGTCATCGCCAACGGCGTGGATACGGACCGGTTCCGTCCCGCAAGTCGAACCGACCGTCAGACGACGCGGCGGGGACTCGGCATTACGCCGAACGCCGCCGTGATCGCCTACGCCGCACGATTCGATGCGATGAAGGACCCCGGCCTCTTCCTGCGTGCCCTCGCGTTGCACGCGCGTCAGCATCGCGGCGCTCACTATGTCCTCTGCGGCGCCGGCATGTCGTGGGAGAACCCGGCGTTCCGTGCGCTCGCCGCGGAGTGCGGTGTGGAAGCGATCGCGCAGATCCACGCGCTCGGCATTCGCCAGGACATGCCCTCGATCTACCAGGTCGCCGACATCGTCGCCCTTACGAGCGCATTCGGCGAAGCGTCGCCGCTGTGCCTCATCGAAGGTGCCGCCTGCGGCGCAACGCCGGTGACGACCGATGTCGGCGACGCCGCCGCACAGGTGGACGGCATCGGCGTGGTCACACCGCGGTGCCCCGAGACGATCGCGCAGACATGGCAGTTCGTCCTGCAGAACCGGGCCGCCTTCCGGCGCCGCGCTCTGGCCGCACGACCGCGGCTCGGACGACAGCGCATGCTGAACGACTATCGCGCCGCAACCCACGACATGCTGCGGCGCGAGGAGGTCGCCGCGTGAGTCGCCCGGAGTGCTCTCTCAACCCGCGCACCATTGCGTGCTACATGGCGATCACGTCACGTGAGCCGGAGCGCGTCTCGAGGGGAAGGATGTAGGAAGTGAGATCCGTCGACGGCGGCGAAGCGTCTCAGCGCTCACGCCTCGGCAACGGAGCGGGGTCACGTTGCCGCAGCATTCATGCGTCCTCGTGAGAGGGCGCCACGGCCTCTGTTAACCCGCCCACGCTAAGGTGCGGCCATGGCCAAGACGACGAAGGCACAGCGCCAGGCGCTGGACGCGATGGAAGACGCCGCCACCGCGGCGAAGCAGGCGAAGAAGGCGGCCAAGGCTTTGCCGGGCAAGACGGCCAAGAAGCTGCGCGAGCTCTCCGAGGACGCCAAGGACGCCGCTGATGTGTCGAAGAAGGCGCTTCGGAAGTCGCCCGGCAAGGTTGCGAAGCGTGCCACGCGCGCGGCGGACAAGCTCGTCAAGGCGACGGCTCAGGCCGTTGCCAAGGCCGAGAAAAAGGCCCGTCTGCGGGCGGAAGCCGACCGCGCCGCGGCCGAGGCCGAGCGGGTGACCGCCGAGGCCGAGGAGCGCGCGGCGCAAGCGAAGGCAGCCAAGAAGGATGCGGCGAAGGCGGCGAAGTCGGCCGAGCGCGCGGACCGTGAAGCAGCGGCGGCGCAACTGGCCCTCGAGAATGAGCTGGCTGGTCCCGCCCAGACGGACGCAGCGGAGTCGAGCCCGGCATCCGGCGCGACAGCGCCCCCGGCGACCGAATCGGCACCGCCCGCCGCCTCGTCCTCCAAGGCGCCCGCGCGCAAGACGCCCGCCCGACCCGCGTCCCGCGCGAAGGCCCCCACAGCATCATCAACCGCCGCGAGCGCCGTCGCCGCACCGCGTGCGAAGTCGTCGCGCGCCGCTTCGGCCGCGGGTGGAGACAGCGCATCCGACCTCTCATCTCTCACGGTCGCCGCGCTGCGGGATCGCGCCCGGGCGGCCGGCAAGACGGGGTACTCGCGCTTGAGCAAGGCGCAGCTCGTCGCGCTCCTGTCCTGAGGTGCTTCCGGTGGGGGAGCTGCCAGAGCAGCTCGAACTCGACAGGTCAGGGGTGGCGACCCCGAGCCGAACCCTTCTCGACATCCTGCGCGAGACGACGGCCCGGCATCCCGAAGCATCCGCCCTCGACGACGGGTCGGGGGCGCTCAGCTACCGAGATCTGATGGCCCGTGTCGGGCGCACCGCCGCTCAGCTTCACGACGCCGGCGTACGCCGGGGTGACCGGGTGGGCGTCCGCGTCCCGTCCGGCTCGAAGGAGCTCTACATCGCCATCCTCGCCGTGCTCGCCGCGGGTGCTGCGTACGTTCCGGTGGACGTAGACGATCCGGACGAGCGCGCGCGCCTCGTCTTCGGCGAGGCCGGGGTGCGCGGAGTCATCACCGACGACGGCTACACCTCCGCCGAGGCGCAGGCCGAGGGCGAAGCCGAGGTGGCGGCCTCCGCTCCGCTTTTCACGGGTGATGCACCGCATCCCAGCACCCATGGGGTCGTCACGGTTCCACCGCCGGATGTGACGGATGACGCGTGGATCATCTTCACGTCCGGCTCCACTGGTGTGCCCAAGGGGGTGGCGGTCACCCACCGCTCTGCGGCAGCCTTCGTCGATGCCGAGGCACGCCTGTTCCTGCAGCGCGCGCCGCTCGGGCCGCGCGACCGGGTTCTTGCCGGACTATCGGTCGCGTTCGACGCGTCGTGCGAAGAGATGTGGCTGGCGTGGCGTCACGGCGCGTGCCTCGTGCCGGCACCTCGCGCACTCGTCCGCTCTGGGGAGGATCTCGCCCCGTGGCTCATCCGGCAGGGCATTACGGTGGTCTCGACGGTTCCGACCCTGGCCGCGATGTGGCCGGAGGACTCCATCGAGAACGTGAGGCTGCTGATCTTCGGCGGTGAGGCCTGCCCCCCGGAGCTCGCCGCCCGTCTGGCCGCCGACGGCCGCGAGGTGTGGAACACGTACGGTCCCACCGAGGCGACCGTCGTCGCCTGCGCGGCGCCGCTCGACGCCGGCCCCGTACGCATCGGGCTTCCACTCGACGGCTGGGCGCTCGCCGTCGTCGACGCCGATGGCGCGCGTGTCGCCGAGGGCGACATCGGCGAGCTGATCATCGGCGGTGTCGGGTTGGCCCGCTACCTCGATCCCTCGAAGGATGCCGAGAAGTACGCGCCCATGCCGACCCTCGGCTGGGAACGCGCCTACCGTTCCGGCGACCTCGTGCGCTATGAGACCGCGGGGCTCGTCTTCATGGGCCGAGCCGACGATCAGGTGAAGGTCGGCGGGCGCCGGATCGAACTGGGCGAGGTCGAGTCCGCGCTGCAGGACCTGCCGGGGATCACCGCGGCCGCCGCTGCGGTGCGATCGACCGATGCCGGCGTTCCCGTGCTCGTCGGCTATCTCGTCGCGACCGAGGGAGAGGACTTCGACCGGGCGCACGCGCGTGCCCTGCTGGCCGAGCGCCTGCCGGCGGCCATCGTGCCGCTGCTGGCGGTCGTCGACGAACTTCCGGTTCGGACATCCGGCAAAGTCGATCGGGCGGCGCTTCCATGGCCCCTGCCCGGTGTCGAGGCACCGCTGGCAGGACTCTCTCCGGCCGAGGCATGGCTTGCTGAGCAATGGCAGACCGTGCTCGGCATGCCGGTGCCCAGTCGGTCGGCCGACTTCTTCGACCTCGGCGGCGGCTCACTGGCAGCCGCCCAGCTGGTCTCGCGGATCCGCGCGCGCGTGCCCGAATTCTCCGTCGCCGACATCTACGACGTGCCGCGCCTGAGCTCGATGGCCAAGGCGCTCGGACCGCTGGACGACGACGGACCGGCGACGTTCCACCGACCGGTGCCGACCCCGCGCACTACGCAGTGGGTGCAGACGCTCCTCGGCGTGCCGCTGTTCATCATCACCGGCATCCGCTGGCTGCTGTACTTGCTCACAGCCAGCGCGCTGCTCCAGCTCGCACCCGGCTTCGAAGCGCTGCCCAGCACTCCCTTGTGGGTGCTGCTGATCGGACTGGCCGTGTTCGCGACACCCTTCGGGCGCATGGCCATCGCCGTCGTCGCCGCTCGGCTGCTCTTGGCCGGCCTCCGGCCCGGCGACTACCCCCGTGGCGGCAGCGTGCACATGCGCCTCTGGCTCGCCGAGCAGATCGCCGACCAGATCGATGCCGTCGGCCTCGCCGGCGCACCGTGGGTCACCTATTACGCGCGAGCGCTGGGCGCGAAGATCGGGCGCGGCGTCGACATGCACACGCTGCCTCCCATCACGGGGATGCTCGAACTGGGCGACGGCGCCGCCGTCGAACCCGAGGTGGATCTCTCCGGCACCTGGATCGACGGCGACGTCCTTCGCGTCGGCGAAGTGCGCATCGGCGCCGACGCGACGATCGGAGCCCGCAGCACACTCGCTCCGGGCACCAGGGTCGGGCAGCGCGCCGACATCGCGCCAGGTTCGGCCGTGTTCGGCCGTGTGCGGGCAGACCAGTCATGGGCCGGATCTCCAGCCGAGCGCGTCGGCGGCGTCGAGTCCGGCTGGCCCGCGGAGCGGGCTCCCGCGCCGACACGCTGGCTCTGGGCGTATGCGATCTCGTCGGTCGGGCTGGCCCTGCTGCCGATCGCTTCGTTCGCCGTCGGCGGGCTGGTCATCGCGCAGGGAATCCGGGATGCTCAGACTCTCGGTGCCGCATTCCTCGGGGCACTGGCGTGGCTTGTGCCCGCCGTCCTCGGGGTGGGCATCGTTTTCGCGGCATCCGTCGTGCTCGCGGTGCGTGTGCTGTCGATCGGGCTGCACGAGGGCACTCACCCCGTGCGCAGCCGGATCGGATGGCAGGCGTGGAGCATCGAGCGACTGCTCGACTCGTCCCGCACGGTGCTCTTCCCGCTGTACTCGAGCCTCTTCACCCCGGTGTGGCTGCGCCTTCTCGGTGCGCGCGTCGGTCGCGAGGTCGAGGCATCCACCGTCCTGCTCATCCCGTCGATGACGCGCATCGATGACGGCGCGTTCCTCGCCGATGACACCATGGTCGGCTCGTACGAGCTGCGCGGCGGCTGGATGCGGCTTGGACCGGTCCGGATCGGCAAGCGCGCCTTCCTCGGAAACTCTGGGATGGCGGCGCCTGGCCACCGCGTGCCCCGCGACGGGCTCGTCGCCGTCCTGTCGTCCGCGCCGCTGAAGGCGAAGCCCGGTTCGTCCTGGCTCGGGTCGCCGGCCGTGCGTCTGCGTCGGCTGTCGGCCGAGGGCGACGAGAGTCGCACGTACCGACCGACCGTCGGTCTCCGGATCGCGCGCACGCTCTGGGAACTCGGCCGCTTCGTGCCTGTGGTCGTCACGTGCGCGATCGGCCTCGGTGTCCTGTTCGGCCTCGCCGCTCTCTGGGAGACTGTGGGGCCGGTGTGGACACTCCTCGTCTCCGGCATCGTCATGCTCGCCGCCGGTGCGGTGGCGGCAGGGCTGTCGACTGCGGCGAAGTGGCTCATCGTCGGCACGATCCGCGCGGGCGAGCAGCCCCTCTGGTCGAGCTTCGTCTGGCGCACCGAGGTATCGGACACATTCACCGAGATGGTCGCCGCGCCCTGGTTCGCGCGTGCGGCCTCGGGAACGCCGGCTCTGGCCGTATGGCTGCGGTCGCTCGGATCGCGGATCGGCCGTGGCGTGTGGTGCGAGAGTTATTGGCTTCCCGAGCCCGACCTCGTCACTCTCGGCGACGGCGCGGCCGTCAATCGCGGATGCGTTGTGCAGACGCACCTTTTCCATGATCGAATCATGAGCATGGACACGGTGGAACTCGAGGCTGGTGCCACTCTCGGGCCGCACAGCGTCATCCTCCCGGGGGCGACACTCGGTGCCCACGCGACGGTCGGCCCCGCGTCGCTGGTGATGCGCGGAGAAACCGTGCCCGTGGGCTCCCGGTGGAGCGGCAATCCGATCGGCCCGTGGCGCGCGGTCAAGGTCCGCGCGTACCAGTCGACATCGTGAGCGCTCACGACCCGTACGCACCGCAGAGCGGCGATCCCACCTTCGACGTCGAGTCCTACGAACTCGACCTCTCCTACCGTGTGCGCACCAACCGCCTCGAGGGGCGCGCTGTCGTCAACGCGGTCGCGGCCGCTCCGACGTCGTCGGTCGCCCTGGACCTCATCGGGCTCCGCGCGTCGCGGGTGCGCGTGGATGGCGACCGGCGCACGGCCTACACCCAGGGGCCGCGGAGGGTGCGGGTCGCACTTCCCCGGCGGGTGGAGCCGGGCGAGCGATTCTCCATCGAGGTGACGTACGCCGGCGCCCCCGCTCCGCGGCGGACACGCTGGGGCACCATCGGCTTCGAAGAACTCGAGGACGGCGCCCTCGTGGCCGCTCAACCCATCGGCGCACCGACGTGGTTCCCCTGCAACGACCGTCCTGACGATCGCGCTCGCTACTCGATCACGGTCGCGACGGATGCCGGCTACACGGCCGTCGCCACCGGCGCCCTCATCGGCTCGGCGCGACGAGGGCAGTTCGAAGCCCGCACCTTCCGATCCGACGTGCCGACCGCCACGTACCTCACGGCGCTGCACATCGGACGTTACGTTTCCACCACGCTGTCGGGCTCCGCCGGTTCGGACGGGTTCCCGGTCACGGTCGTCCACCCGCCCGCGCTGCGCAACGAGGTGGCGACGGCGTTCGCGCCGGTCACCCACATGCTGCAGCTGTTCGAGTCCGCCTTCGGTCCGTACCCCCAGGACGCCTGCACTCTTGTGGTGACTCCCGACGAACTCGAGATACCGCTCGAGGCCCAGGGGATGGCGGTCTTCGGCGCCAACCATCTCGATCCGGCATCGGAGCGCCTCGTGGCGCACGAACTGGCGCACCAGTGGTTCGGCAACAGTGTCGGCGTCGCGCGGTGGCAGGACATCTGGCTCAACGAGGGTTTCGCCTGCTACGCCGAGTGGATGTGGTCCGAGGCATCGGGCCGCCAGACCGTCCATGAGAAGGCGGCAAGGCACCACGCCCGGCTTGCCGGGCTCGATCAGGACCTGGTGCTTGCCGATCCCGGCCCCGCGTTGATGTTCGACGACCGCGTCTACAAGCGTGGCGCGCTGACGCTCTATGCGCTGCGACATCGCATGGGGGAGAGCGCCTTCGCCACACTCCTGCGCGAATGGGCGAGCGCGGGCGCCGGCGATTCGGTGACGACCGCGGACTTCCGTGCCCTGGCCGTCCGGCTCGCGGGGGCAGACATCGAGGTGCTGCTCACGGCGTGGCTGGATCGACCCGAGCTGCCTCCGTTGCCTCGCTGAATGCGGCACTGATGACGAGGCCCGGTGGGCCATGGACGTCCCATCCCGCGATCGTCGGCCCGCCCGGGACTACTGCCTGCCAGCCGTGGTCGCGCACCGAGGCGACGGCTACGGTACCCGGGTCAACGCGAAGGCCCCGCCCGTCGGCTTTGAGGGCCGCCTCCACCCGCACCCAGTCCCGCAATCGCACGCCTGGTCGAGCGCCGAGGATTCCGATCAGACCTGCGGCGTCCCGCACCGGGTCGCTCACGACTTCGACGTCGATCGCGAACGTGCCAGGACCCCGAGAGGCGACCGCCGCGACGGCAACGCCGCCCGCGTAGGCGACGGCAGGCCTGGCCGAGGCATCCGTCGTCCGAACCGGACCATGTGGTCCGCCGCAGCGCGCGCATGGATTCGACAGCTCGGCGCCGGGTGCCAGCATTTCGCGCAGAAGGTCCCACGCCACGTCGCGTCGTGCAGCCCCACTCGGGACGACCTTCCACGCGAGCTGCAGCCGCGTGGGAGGTGTGGTCGCGAGTTCCCGCTCGATCTGCCCCGAGTCCGGCACGGCCCGAAGATCGTTGCCGCTCACGACGTGCCCTCCGTCCGCTGCCTCGTTTCTCGTGATCCCATTCTGACGGCCGATCTTCGTTCAGCCGACGGCCGATTTGCCACTCGACCCGTCTCGAACAGGACACCTACGCTCGGTACGATGCTCCGACCCGCAACCGAGGAGGACCCGTGGCCGAAAAGGGAATCGACGAGAACAGTGCATTCCGCGAAATCGTGGAGCGGATGACGCGGAAGTATCCAGACTTCCCGGCGGAGCGGACAAGCGAGATCGTCGATGCCGTGCGTGCGGAGTTGACCGATGCCAAGGTGCGCGACTTCGTCCCCGTGCTCGCCGAGCGCGAGGTCAAGAAGCGCATCAAGCAGGAGCGGCGGTCGGAGGTCTGAACTCACCCCAGTTCAGGGGCTGGTGCTATCGGTAGTTGACGAACTGGAGGTCGACGTCGAGGTCGGACGCCTTCAGCAGGCGCTGCACCTCCTGCAGGTCGTCGCGGGACTTCGACTGCACGCGCAGCTCATCGCCCTGGATCTGCGACTTGACGCCCTTGGGGCCTTCGTCGCGGATGATCTTCGAGATCTTCTTCGCGTTCTCCGACGAGATGCCGTCCTTGATCGTCGAGACGATCCGGTACTCCTTGCCGCTGGCGAAGGGCTCCCCGGACTCCAGGCTCTTCAGTGAGATGCCGCGCTTGATGAGCTTCGACTGGAAGACGTCGAGGACGGCCTTCGCGCGCTCCTCGGTGCTGGCCTTGATGAGCACCGACTCGCCGCTCCACTCGACGGAGGCGCCGGTGCCCTTGAAGTCGTAGCGCTGCTCGATCTCTTTGCGCGCCTGGTTGAGGGCGTTCTCCGCCTCCTGGTGGTCGACCTTGCTGACGATGTCGAACGAGGAATCTGCCATGGCGGGAGTCTATCGGCGGGTGCGGGCCAACGCCGAGGGGACGGATGCCGCCGCCGTCGTCGCGGGCGGCGCGTGTTCGCGAGGCCATCTGTGCAAGCGGTTCCATGAGGCTGGAATGTCACGGCGAGATATCGATTAGGGCTGGTCGTGTTGCCTGTTCCCGTGGCGTCATGCAGAATGTAAGCGCTTGCAGTTTTGCGAGCACACACACGGTCTTCTGCCACGGCGAAGGTCGGCACTACACCAGCACTCAAGAGAGGCACCCACCAATGAAGGTGAACAAGAGGAGCATCGCGGCTTTCGGCGCGATCGCCGCTGTTTCCGCGCTGACCCTCGTCGGCTGCGCAAGCGGAGGCGACTCGAACTCGGGCGACGACAGCGAGTCGGCAGGCGAGATCACGGTCTGGGTCGACGCCGACCGTGCCGCAGTGCTCGAGGATGCGGCGAAGGACTTCACCGCTGACACCGGCGTGAAGGTCAAGCTGGTCCAGAAGGAGTTCGGCGAGATCCGCGACCAGTTCGTGCAGCAGGTTCCGACGGGCAAGGGCCCGGACATCGCGGTGGGCGCCCACGACTGGCTGGGCACGCTCGTCACCAACGGCGTGGTTGCCCCGGTCGAGCTCGGCGACGCGGCATCCGACTACGAGAAGGTCGCGATCGACGCCTGGAGCTACGACGGCAAGGTTTACGGCGTTCCGTACGCGATCGAGAACATCGCGCTGCTGCGCAACACCGACCTCGCTCCCGAGGCGCCCACGTCGTACGACGACATGATCGCCAAGGGCACGGCGGCCGGCACCGAGTACAAGTTCCTCGTCGGTCTCGACCCTGAGGCTGCCGACCCGTATCACCTGTACCCGTTCCAGACCTCGTTCGGCGCCCCCGTCTTCGGCACGAACGCCGACGGCAGCTACAACGCCGACGACCTGCAGATCGGCAACGAAGGTGGCCAGGCGTTCGCCACGTGGCTCGGCTCGCAGGGCGCGACGGGCACCGGTGTCTTCAACTCGAACATCTCGGGCGACCTCGCTCGCGAGAACTTCGTCGCCGGCAAGGCGCCGTTCTACCTCACCGGCCCGTGGAACGTGCCGGCCGCGGAAGAGGCAGGCCTCAACCTCGCCGTCGACCCGATCCCCTCGGCCGGCGGCCAGGCCGCTCAGCCGTTCGCCGGCGTGCAGGGCTTCTTCCTGAGCTCCGAGAGCGAGAACTCGCTCGCAGCCACCGAGTTCCTCGTGAACTACATCGGCAGCGAAGAGGTCCAGACCGCGCTCTACGAGGTCGGCGGTCGCACTCCCGCGCTGACCGCGGCGTACGACGCGGCTGTGGCCGGCGACCCGATCACCGCTGGCTTCGGCGCCGTGGGCGCTGACGCGGTCCCGATGCCGAGCATCCCGGAGATGGGCTCTGTGTGGGAGTACTGGGGCGTCACCGAGACGGCCATCATCAACGGCACCGGCGGCTCGCCGGTCGACCTGTGGAACAAGATGTCGTCCGACATCCAGGCCGCCATCCAGTAAGCAGCAGGCACGTTCGGGGCGGCGTCCGCGTGGACGCCGCCCCGGCACCGCATTCCCGCAGTTCCGGAAAGAAGAGCCGATGACGACGCCGACCATTGACCGCGACGCAGCGGTCGAGACACCCCCGAGCAAGAAGTCGAAGCGCGCCGCCCGTATCGCGGAGGCGGCAGGCGCCGGCTGGAAGCTGATGATCTTCAAGGTCGTCGCCCTCGGTCTCATCGATGCCATCGCCGTGTACGCCGCGCTGGTCCTGTTCCAGAGTGACCAGTGGGTCGCCGCGATCGCGGTGGTGGTCGTCACCGGCGTCGCCAACTGGGTGTACTTCGGCCGCGGCAACCTGCCCGCCAAATACCTCATCCCCGGGCTCATCTTCCTGCTGATCTTCCAGATCTTCGTCGCCGGTTACACGGCGTACATCGCCTTCACGAACTACGGCACCGGCCACAACGGTTCGAAGGAGAGCGCGGTCAACGCGCTCATGCTGTCGGCGCAGGAGCGCGTCCCCGACTCGCCCGAGTACGAGCTCACGATCGTCGAGCAGCTCGGCGAGTTCTCGTTCCTCGTCACCGACCCTGACGGCGACGTCGAGATCGGCGGCGTGGAGCGCCCGCTCGAGCCCGTCGACGACGCGGAGATGGACGGCGGCAAGGCTGTCGCAGTGCCGGGTTACAACACCCTCAACTTCTCGCAGATCGTCGCGAACCAGGAGGCGATCGCCGACATGGCGGTGCCCCTCAGCGACGACCCGAACGACGGCTCGCTGCGCACGCCCGACGGCTCGGTCGCCTACGTCTACCTCTCCAGCCTCGAGTACGACGAGGCCGCCGGAACCATGACCGACACCCGGACCGGCACGGTCTACAGCGACATCGGCACGGGCGCCTTCACCGCGCCGGACGGCACCGAGCTCATGCCGGGCTGGCAGATCACCGTCGGATTCGACAACTTCGTGAGGGCCTTCACCGAGGAGTCGATCCGGGCGCCGTTCCTCTCGGTGCTGGTGTGGACCTTCGTCTTCGCCTTCTTCTCGGTCTTCACCTGCTTCGCGCTGGGGCTCTTCCTCGCGATCGTCTTCAACGACCCGCGCATGAAGTCCAAGAAGTACTACCGGCTGCTCATGATCCTCCCGTACGCGTTCCCGGGCTTCCTCTCGGCGCTGGTGTGGGCGGGCATGATGAACCAGGAGTTCGGCTTCATCAACGTCGTGCTCTTCGGTGGGGCCGACATCCCGTGGCTCACCAACGAGTGGCTGGCGAAGTTCAGCATCCTGCTGGTGAATCTGTGGCTCGGCTTCCCGTACATGTTCCTGATCTGCACGGGCGCACTGCAGTCGATCCCGGACGACGTGCAAGAGGCGGCGAAGGTCGACGGCGCGAGCGCCTGGCAGATCTTCCGCAGCATCAAGCTGCCGCTGCTCTTCGTCGCGGTCGCCCCGCTGCTGATCGCGTCGTTCGCCTACAACTTCAACAACTTCACGCTGATCTACATGCTGACCGGCGGTGGCCCCCGCGACGTGACCGCCGATGTCAACGTCGGCGCCACCGACATCCTCATCACGATGGTCTACAAGGTGGCGTTCGTCGGGTCGAAGGCCGACTACGGCCTGGCGAGTGCGTTCTCGATCATCATCTTCCTGCTCGTGGCGACGATCTCGGTGATCGCCTTCCGACGGACCAAGGCCCTCGAGGAGCTGAACTGACATGAGCGAGAACAACGCCTCAGGCAAGAAGTCGACGCTCGAGGGCTTCGGTGAGAGCGTCGGGCGCGCGGAAGCGCTCATGGCTGCGCCGACCGCGCTGGAAGGGTTCGACGCCCACGCCGCTGCCGGCGCGGACTCCCACGCCGCCGCCGGCGTCCGCGGCGAGGCACCCCTGCCGCGCCGGAAGTTCAAGAAGTACTTCCGCGAGACGGGCTGGCGCCACATCGTCGGCGTCGTCGTGGCCGTCTTCGCGATTTTCCCGCTGCTGTACGTGCTGTCGGCGTCGCTCAACCCGGGCGGCACGCTGCTCACGGCCAACGGCCTGTTCTCGAACGTCAGTATCGAGAGCTACGTGGACCTCTTCCAGTCCGAGACCCATCCGTACGGGGCCTGGTTCGTCAACACACTGATGATCGGGCTCATCACTGCCGCCGGCACCGTGATCCTCGGTGCGCTCGCCGCCTACGCGTTCTCGCGCATGCGGTTCACCGGGCGCCGCTTCGGTCTCACGACGCTGCTCGTCGTCCAGATGTTCCCGCAGATGCTCGCGATGGTCGCGATCTTCCTCCTGATGGTGCAGATCAGCGACATCTTCCCTGCGATCGGCCTCAACACCCAGATCGGCCTGATCATGGTGTACCTGGGCGGCGCGCTCGGTGTGAACACCTACCTCATGTACGGGTTCTTCAACACCATCCCGGCATCGATCGACGAGGCCGCGAAGATCGACGGCGCCGGTCACGCGCGCATCTTCTTCACGATCATCCTGCGCCTGGTGGCGCCGATCCTGGCGGTCGTCGGCCTCCTGTCGTTCATCGGCACGTCGAGCGAGTTCGTGATCGCGAGCATCATCCTCATCGACCCCGAGAAGCAGACGCTCGCGGTCGGGCTGTACAAGTTCATCTCCGACGAGTTCTCCAAGAACTGGAGCCTGTTCGCCGCGGGTGCGGTTCTGGCCGCCATCCTCCCGGTCGCGCTGTTCCTCGCGCTGCAGCGCTACATCGTCGGGGGGCTCACCGCGGGCAGCGTGAAGTAGCGGATGCCGCGGCTCGGTCGCCCCGGCACCCGCCGGGGCCTGCTCGTCGCGGGCGACGCGATCACCGGCGGGCGCGAACCCGTCATCTCGAGCGGATGCCGCGGCGCGGCCTACATCGTCGACGCCGGCGTCGCCCGGTTCGAACTCGGCCCGCTCGAGGCGGCTGCGATCCATGCGGGTTCGCGGCGCTGAGGGCTCAGCCCCCGTCCCGCTGCGTGCCAAGATCGGGACGGGCACAACTGAACAACAACACATGGGCTCTGTCATGGCCGCGGCTGTGCAACCACGTCGAACCGAACTCGCATTCGGCGGCGCCGCGCCGCCTGTCTTTGGAAAGGCAACAGCATGACGACCCTGACCCCGCATCACGACGGCTCGCCCCTGTACGTGTCAGATCTCGCCCCGCAGCTCGGCGACGTCGTCACCGTGCGGTTGCGCGTGCCGGCCGGCTACGGCCCCCTCGCCGCCGTCCGCACGCGTTCGAATCCCGACCACGAGCCGGAGTGGACCGATGCCGCACTCCTCGGCACGGTCGACGGCTGGGACTGGTGGGAGGCACCGGTCACGGTGCGCAACCCGCGTCACGGCTACCGCTGGCTGCTGGTGCACGACGACCGTCGCGTGGAGTGGCTCAACCAGACCGGGCTGCACCAGCTCGAGACGCTGGATGCCGAGGACTTCGCCCTGGTCGCGTACCCCTCACCGCCGGCGTGGCTCGCCGACGCGGTGATGTACCAGGTCTTCCCCGACCGCTTCGCGCGCTCCGCGCAGGCCGATGAGCACCCGACGCCGGAGTGGGCGATCGCGGCGAGCTGGGACACCCCGGTCGACCCGGTGATGCCGGGCCGTTCGCAGCAGTTCTACGGCGGCGACCTCGACGGCGTGATCGAGAAGCTCGACCACCTGGTCTCGCTCGGCGTCAACCTCCTCTACCTGACGCCGATCTTCCCCGCCGCGTCCAACCACCGGTACGACGCGTCGAGCTTCCACAGCGTCGACCCGCTGCTGGGCGGCGATCAGGCGTACATCCGCCTGATCGAGGCAGCCCACGCCCGCGGCATCCGTGTCATCGGAGATCTCACCAGCAATCATTCGGGCGATCGGCACGAGTGGTTCCAGGCGGCCCTCGGTCACCCCGGCGCGCCCGAGGAGGAGTTCTACTACTTCACCGACGACGCCAACACCGAGTACGTGTCGTGGCTGGGCACGCCCACTCTGCCCAAGTTCAACTGGGCCTCGCAGGAGCTGCGCCGGCGCTTCATCGAGGGACCCGACTCGGTCGTCGCGAAGTGGTTGAAGCCGCCGTACTCGGCCGACGGCTGGCGCATCGACGTCGCCAACATGACCGGCCGGCTCGGCGACGTCGACCTCAACGCCGAGGTGCGGCAGCTGCTGCGCCGCACCATGATCGAGATCAACGCCGACACCATCCTGCTCGGCGAGTCGACGAACGACGCGGCGAGCGACCTGCAGGGCGACGGCTGGCACGGCGCCATGACGTACCCGTCGTTCACGCGTCCGCTGTGGGGATGGCTCTCCGAGCCGACGGGCACGCCGTTCCTCACGGCGGAGGGCGTCGAGCGCACCGAGCCGTGGTTCTTCGGCCAGCCGATCGGCGGCATCCCGCGGTACACCGCGCGGCAGTTCGTCGACGCCGTCGTCAGATTCACCGCGAGCATCCCGTGGCGGGTGCGGCTGGGCAACATGCAGCCGCTCGACACCCACGACACCGGCCGCTTCGCGACGAACGCCGGCCCAGGCACGATCCCGGTCGCGGTCGGCCTCATGGTGACGCTTCCCGGCCTCCCGGTCGTGTTCGCCGGCGACGAGTTCGGCCTGGTCGGCGCCGAGGGCGAAGACAGCCGCACGCCGATCCCGTGGGGCACCGAGACTCAGCCGGACGTCGCCGAGCGCCTCGCCGTCTACCGCGAGCTCATCGCGCTGCGGCGCGCGCACCCCACGCTGTCGACCGGCGGTCTGCGCTGGGTCCATGTCGACGACGACTCCGTCGTGTTCACGCGCGAGTCCGCGGACGAGACGCTGCTCGTGCTGGCCTCGAAGGCAGGGGCGGATGCCGAGCTCCCGGCCGGCGCGCTGCCCGGCGCAGCGGCGGCAGAGGCGGTCTTCGGGGACGCGACGCTCGCCGTCGCCGAGGACGGCGCGGTGCTGCTGTCGGCGGACGGCCCCGTGTTCGCGGTCTGGCGGCTCGCCGGTGTGGTCGTCCCCGCCCCGCTGCCGGCTGCCGGCGAGCGTGCGGACGAGGTCTCACGCGGCGTGGCGTCGTCGGCGCAGCTGACGCCGGCCGAGCAGGTGGCCTCGGCGTGACGACGCCGGAGCGGTTCGAGCAGCTCACGGCGGGACTGGCGACCGCCGTGCGCGAGCGTGACGGGCTCGTCGGGCTCGTGCTGCTGGGCTCCGCCTCGGACGAGGCCCGGAAGCGGCGCGACGAGTGGTCGGATCACGACTTCTTCGCGGTGACGGCGAGCGGCCGCGGCGCCGAGCTGCGCCCCGACCTGTCGTGGCTGCCGGACCAGGATCGCCTCGTTCTGACCGCGCGGGAGGGGGAGATCGGCTTCGTCGCCGTCTACGACGACGCTCACGTGTTCGAGTTCGCGTTCTCGGATGCGGCCGAGCTCGCGGGTGCGCGTGCCGGCGACGCCACAGTGGTCGTCGACGACGCGGCGGGCACGACGGCGACGCTGCTCGCCGAATCGCGGGCGCGTGCCGCCGAGGGTGACCGATTCGATCCGGCAAACGACGTGCGCCTCGTGCTCGTGAAGCTGCTGATCGGGGTCGGTCGCGTGCGGCGCGGCGAGCTGCTCAACGGCAACGCGTTCATCCGGCAGTGGGCGGTGCAGCTGCTGGTACAGGCGATCCGCGGACGCTTCGCCGCAGCATCCACGCCCCTCCGCGACGCGAACGATCCGATGCGACGCTTCGAGGGGGACTTCCCGGTCTGGGGCGCCCACATCGCCGCGTCGCTCGACCTGCCGATCGAGGAGTCGGCGTACGAGCTGTACCGGCTCACCCGCGAGATCCTCGAGCCGGGCTGGGACGAGTTCCCGTCGCGCGCGGCCGACGTCGTGGCAGTGCGGCTGGGCTGGAGCTGAGTCACGGGTCCACAGGTCGCAGCGGCGGCCTGTGGACTTTCCGTGACACGCGGTCGCAGCATCCTGCACACTGAGTGCCATGTCAGCGTTGACCACTATCGGGCTGCCCGTAGCCCTCGGCATCATCATGTTCGGGCTCGGCATGAGCCTCACTCCCGGCGACTTCTCCCGCGTCCTCAAACAGCCGAAGGCGGTGATCGTCGCGCTGCTGTGCCAGCTTGTCCTGCTGCCGCTCATCTGCTTCGGTCTCGTGCTGGCGTTCCAGCTGCCGCCCGTGCTGGCGGTCGGCATGATGATGCTCGCCGCATCTCCGGGCGGAACCACCGCCAATCTGTACAGTCACCTGTTCCGAGGCGATGTGGCCCTGAACATCTCGCTCACGGCCGTGAACTCGGTGATCGCCGTGTTCACGCTCCCGCTCATCACGAACCTGGCGATCCTCTACTTCAACCCGTTCGACGACCAGCTCGGTCTGCAGTGGGCGAAGACGATCGAGGTGTTCGCGATCGTGCTGCTCCCGGTCGCGCTCGGCATGATCGTACGGCGCTACTGGCCGCGCTTCGCGACGGCGATGAACAAGCCGGTGCGCATCGCGTCGGTCGTCATCCTCGTCATCGTCATCGTCGGGGCCGTCGTGCAGAACTGGGCCCTCCTCCTCGAGAACTTCGGCCGCCTTTCGCTCATCACGATCGTGTTCTGCCTCATCAGCCTCACGATCGGCTACTTCGCCCCGCGTCTGGCGAAGGTCGGCAAACGGCAGTCGATCGCATCGTCGTTCGAGATCGGCATCCACAACGCCACGCTCGCGATCGTCATCGCGCAGACGGTGCTGGGCTCAGTGGAGCTCTCGCTGCCCGCCGCGGTGTACGGCGTGCTCATGTTCTTCATCGCGTTCGCGTTCGGGTTCCTCATCCGTGACCGATCGCGAGCAGACGGCGACTCGGCGTCCGATCCGGTCGACGACACCGCAACTCCCGCCGCCTCCGCCTGAACCATGCGGACGGATGCCTCTGCCCACCCGTGTGCGCGCACGCGGGGTGGCGGAGGCATCCGTCGTTCGTAGACTGGGCGGGCGAGGAGGTGCCATGCGCCCACTGACCGAGGAGGACGTGCGTTCGTCGTTCGTGAACGCATCGTCGGACGAGCTGCGGCTCGTGACCCTGCCTGCCGACTTCATGCTCACCGACTGGGATCACCTCGATTTCCTGGCGTGGCGCGACCCGCGGACCCGCGGCCGCGGCTACCTCGTCGCCGAGATCGACGGCGAGCCGGCGGGCATCGTCCTGCGCGGGGCCGAGGGGTCGTCGCACGCCCGCGCGGCGCTCTGCAACCTCTGCCACACCATGCAGCCGGCAGATCAGGTGGTGATGTACACGGCGCGCAAGGCCGGCGAGGCCGGCGTGCACGGCGACAGCGTCGGCACGTACATCTGCGCCGACCTGTCGTGCCATGAGAACGTCCGGCTGGCGGCGCCGCTCGCCCCGAACGAGGTGCGCGCGAGCGTCGATCGCAAGATCGACGGCACCCGGCGACGCACCGAGGCCTTCGTGGGCCGCGTGCTCGAGACGGCAGGCGTCGCGCGATGACCGTGGTCGTGGTGGGCGACGCGCTGATCGATGAGCTGCGCGACGATCACGGCGTGCGCGAGTTCGTCGGCGGGGCCGCATTGAACGTCGCCGTCGGGCTCGCGCAGCTCGGGGTGCCCGCGACCCTCGTCGCGATGCTGGGCGACGACGAGCCCGCCTCGCGCGTGCGGCGATACCTCGCCGACTTCGGCGTCGAACTCATCGCGACGCCTTCCCTCATCGGGACGGCGCGCGCTGTCAGCACCCGCTCGGGCGGCGGCGAGCCCGTGTACGAGTTCAACGAGGCGGCACAGCAACGTCGCATCAGGTTCGGCGACGCCGAACGGCGGGCATTCGCGGAAGCCGACTTCGTGGTCGTGAGCTGCGTCGCGTTCGACGACGCCGAGCAGGCTGCGGAGCTGGCCGACGCGATCGGGGAGTCGGGCGCCTCGGTCGCCGTCGACCCCAACCCGCGGACCGGCATGCTCCGTGACAAGGCGGAGTTCGTGCGGGGCTTCGAGCAGCTGGCGGCGGGTGCCGCTCTCGTCAAAGTCGGCGAGGATGACGCGGCCCTGCTGTACGGCGATCGCCTCGATGCGCTGCGCGCCCGGCTCATCGACCTCGGCGCTCGCGCCGTGCTCGCCACGGAGGGTGCGGCCGGCGCCACCATCGAGGCGGGCGACGTCGTTGTGACGCGGCCGATCTCCAACCTTCCGGGCCGCATCGTCGACACCATGGGCGCCGGCGACGCCGCGTTCGCCGCGACCGTCGCCGCACTCGTCGAGAGCACACCGGCAGACGCCGAGGCGTGGGCGGCGGTGCTGCAGTCGGCGATGGATGCCGCTGCCGCCACGTGCCGGTTCGAAGGGGCGCTGCTGCGCACCCCGAGCGCGCTCAGTGGGCTCGACATGGACCATATCGGCACGTGAATCGCCGCAATCCCGAGGCGTCCTCGAATCGTCTGCCGTGCGGATTTCTGACCTCGCGCATCTACGCGTAAGATTGTGGATCGCGCCTCCGGTCGTCTGGAAAAGTCGGACGGGTGCGCACCTGGCGAGTTACCCAAGCGGCCAAAGGGATCTGACTGTAAATCAGCCGTCTTAGACTTCGGGGGTTCGAATCCCTCACTCGCCACCACTTGCAAGCGCCCCCTCGTGGGGCGCTTCGTGGTTTCCGGCTCGGTAACCTGATGGCCATGACCTGGACCGCCACCGGAACGCTCACCGCGGAGGCCGCGACGCGGCGTCCTGAACTCCTCAGTGCGGTCGTCGCCGACGGGCTTGCGCGGCTGGATCCCGAGAACGCCGAGACAGTCGGCGTGGCAGCCATCGACGCGGCGCTCGCCGACACCGCGGCATTCTGCGAGCGGTACGGCGTGGCGGCGGAGGCCTCCGCCAACTGCGTCGTCGTGAAGGGCAAGCGCGGCGGAGAGGTGCGGTTCGCCGCCTGCGTGGTGCTCGCCACCACACGAGCCGACGTGAACGGCGTCGTTCGGCGGCGCCTGGACGTGCGGAGCGCGTCGTTTGCCCCCGTGGACAAGGCGGTCGCGCTGACCGGTATGGAGTACGGCGGCATCACTCCCATCGGGCTTCCGGCCGACTGGCCGATCTTCGTCGACGCGGCGGTCGCCGCCGCGCCCGAGGTGGTCATCGGCGGGGGAGTGCGCGGCAGCAAGCTGTTCCTGCCGGGCCGTGCCCTCCTGGCGCTGCCCGGCGCCGAACTGGTCGAGGGCCTCGGGCGCGCCACGGGGTGAGGCACGCCACGGCGTGAGGCATCCGGATCCGCACCCGTCCAAGGCTTCGCCTGCGCAGGGCGCGATCGGCATCCACGCGGTGCCGTGCGGCGTGTCAGGATGGGCGTGCAGGCACTCCGCCCGCGTCACGAGAGGAACGCCATGACCGCGCCCGACCCGTATGCGACGCCCACCCCGGCGATGGATCAGGCCCCGCACGCCGACAGCTCCCGCTCGTCGCTGCTGCGCGCCGCCGTCTGGGTGGCGATCGGGGCTCTCATCGCGGCCGCCGTCGTGTGCGTGCTCTGGGTGCTGCTGGGCTCTCAGAACGACATCATCGGCCGGGCGTTCCTGACGATCCTTCTCCTGGCGGGCTTCGCCGGCGTCGCGATCCTCGACGCGCACCTGGCGCCGACGCGCCCCGCGTGGTTCGCGCTGGCGAGCATGGGGTCGTGGATCGTGGCGCTCCTGCTCGGCGCCATCATGATCTGGATGCCGGAGCGCTACCCCTGGCTCGGATTCTCGCGGTTCATCCAGTTCCTGCTCATCGTGCTCATCCTGCAGCTGGTACTGCTGCACGTGCGGTACTACCTCAAAGCCTTCCAGCGCTACGACACGCCCTTCACCCGCACCGTCGCGGTCATCACCATCTCGCTCGTCGTCGCGCTGGCCGCACTGCTGATCATCCCGCTCGCCTTCGGGGAGTGGCTCTTCCTCGCCGCCATCTACTGGCGCATCGTCGTGGCCGTCGCGATCCTCGCCGCGCTCGGCACGGCCCTCGTGCCGCTCGTCAACGTGCTGTTCGCGCCCAAGAAGCCGCGCACCCACGTCGCGCACACCGCGCTCGCACCGCCGGCCCCGCACGCCGCGCTCGCCGCCACCGCGGCACCGGCCGCGCAGGAGCTGCTCCCGTGGCCGACGTACGTCGACGCCGTGACGCCGCTGCCGATGCTCCCCGACGGATCGCCCGACTGGAACGCGTACTACACCGGATACCCGTCACCCGGCGCCCACGTCTTCACGGCGATCGAGCCGGCCGCCCCCGTGGAGTCGCAGGCGGCCCCGGCGGCGCCCGCGCCGTCGCATCCCGCCGCGCCGTCGCAGCCTGCTGCGCCTGCGCAGCCCACCACGACGCCCGGCTACGAGGGGTACCCGCCGCCGCCTCCGCTGCCCCCGCGCGCCTGAGCGAAGCCCGCCGGCGAGCCGCGCAGGGCGAAGCTCAGCCCGCGAGGAGCTCGAGCGCGGCCATCGCCGCGTTGTGCCCGCCGAGCCCGCTGACGGCGCCGCCGCGGCGCGCGCCCGAACCGCACACCAGCACGTTCGCGTGCTCGGTGGCGACGCCCCAGCGCTCGGCGGGCGTGGCCAGCGCGTCTTCGTCGTCGGCCCACGGCCACGACAGCGGCCCGTGGAAGATGTCGCCGCCGATCATGCCCAGAGATTCCTCCAGGTCGGCCGTCGTCCGTGCCTCGACGCATGCCGAGCCGTCCGGCGCCTCGTACACGCAGTCGGCGACGGGCTCGGCGAGAACAGTCTCGAGCGAGCGCTGAGCCGCATCGAGGAGCGCCGTGCGCGCGGCATCCGGATCCCGGCCTTCGAGCAGCCGATGCGGCACCTGCAGGCCGAAGAGCGTCAGGGTGTGTGCACCCGCGGCGCGCAGCTGCGGTCCGAGGATCGACGGGTCTGTCAGCGAATGGCAGTAGATCTCCGCCGGCAACGGGTCGGGGATACCGCCTGACAGAGCGGTGGCGTACGCGCGGTCGAGCTGCGACATCGTCTCGTTGACGTGGAAGGTGCCGGCGAACGCGGCCTCGGGAGCCACCCGCTCGTCGCGGAGGCGGGGAAGGCGCCGCAGCAGCATGTTGACCTTGAGCTGCGCCCCCTCCGGCGGTGCGGTGTCTACCCGCGCCGGGCCGGCGCCGCCCGCGGCGAGCAGCCCGGCGAGCACGGCAGGGCCGACGCCGCCCATCACCAATCGGGCGTGCACGGTGGCGCCGTCGGCGAGGGTGACCTCTCCGTCGGGCGTCAGTGAGACGACCTCCGCACCCGTGCGCAGGTCGGCACCCGCCTCGGTCGCCGCGCGCGACAGCTCGGATGTCACACGACCCATGCCGCCGACCGGGACATCCCAGTCGCCGGTGCCGCCGCCGATGACGTGGTACAGGAAGCAGCGGTTCTGCCGCAGGCTCTCGTCGTCGGCCGACGCGAACGTGCCGATGAGCCCATCGGTGAGCGCGATGCCGCGGGCGATGTCGGTGTCCAGGGAGGAGCGCAGCAGTCCGCCCAGCGGGCGCTCGAACAGCTCCTCCCAGAGCCGGTCGTCGCCGAGCGCGGCGCGCATGTCACCGGCTCGGCGCAACGGCTCGGTCATCGACGGGAAGATCAACCGCGCAACAGGTCCCATCCGCTCCGAGAACGACGCGAAGCGCGCCGCCTCACCGGTGCCGCCGGTCACGCGGGCGAAGGCGTCGTCGGTGGCCGCGGCATCCGCTGTGTCGACGAGAATGCCGCGCGAAGGGTCTTGGGGATCCGGCGTGTACGACGAGTAGCGGCGGCGGAGGAGACGGATGCCGAGCCCCAGGTCGTCGATGATGCGCTGCGGCAGCAGGCTCACGAGGTACGAGTACCGCGACAGGCGTGCCGCGACGCCCGGCCACGGCTCTTCCGACACCGCCGCGCCGCCGACATGATCGAGCCGCTCGAGCACGACGACGGTGCGTCCGGCGCGGGCGAGGTACGCGGCCGCGACGAGGGCGTTGTGGCCGCCGCCGACGATGGCGACGTCGTAGACGGGGGAGTGGGCGGGCATGCGCACACGCTATCGAGGCGCCTCGTCGTCACGCGAGCGTCGCCCCTCGTTCGCCGGGGCGCGCGGCGCCGGCGGATACCGTTGAGGCATGAGCCTCGAGCACGATCTCGGATCCCTTGCCATCGACATCGCCCGCGAAGCCGGGGAGCTGGCGCGGACGCGTCGTGACGCCGGCGTGGCGATCGCGGCGACCAAGTCGGCGCTGGCCGACATCGTCACCGAGGCGGATCGCGAGGTCGAGGCGCTCATCCGCACGCGACTGAAGGCGGCGCGGCCCGACGACGGCTTCCTCGGCGAGGAGACCGGAGCCGAGCGCGGGGCCAGCGACGTGACATGGGTCGTCGATCCCATCGACGGCACCGTCAACTACGCGTACGGCATCCCGACCTATGCGGTCAGCATCGCCGCCGTCCGAGGCGAGCCGACCCCCAACGAGTGGGACGCGCTGGCGGGTGTCGTGTACGCACCGGTCAGCGGAGAGGTCTTCCACGCGGTGCGCGGCGAAGGCGCGTGGCTCGGCGTGAACCGGATCGCCGTCAACCCCGAGGTCGGGCCGGCAGGCGCACTGCTCGCGACGGGCTTCGGATACGACCCCGCGACCCGCCCCGGCGATCTCGAGCTGATCGGACGGGTGATGCCGGAGATGGCCCGGGACCTCCGCCGTGCCGGTGCCGCGTCGCTCGATCTGTCGTACGTCGCCGCGGGCCGCCTGGACGGGTACTTCGAGCGCGGCCTCTCGCCGTGGGACCTCGCCGCCGGCGCCCTGCTGGTGACCGAAGCGGGCGGGCGGTTCGGCCGTGCCGAACCCGACGGTGGTCCGCGGGGACCGCTCGTGGTCGCCGCGACGCCGGCGATCTTCGACCGCCTCGCCGAGGCGGCGGGGCTGGTGTGAGACAGACGTCTCATCGAATTTTCACGAAGTGCGCGTCATGAAATCCGAGTCTTACATGGCATTCCCAGCACGCCCGGGGTAGTGTTTACCCGATCGTTACCTTCGCTGCCCGAATCGGCGGAGGTGGTCATAGCCCGACCGACAGCCCTGCTGCGTGCACCCCCCCTCGCGGCACGACACGAGAGCCCGACTCCGCTTTGCCTTTCGACTCCCCCATGGCTGAGCCTGCGCCCACGCGCCGATCCAGCCGTACCTCCCCGACGCCTGTCCAGGCGACGCCGGAGACCCCGGGGACGGGTCGCGCCACGGTGCGGCGGCAGGCGGCGGGAAGCGCTCCCGAGCGTCCCGCGGTCGTGTGGGGCCGTCCTGTCGGGGCCAAGCGAGCGGATGCCGCAGCTCCGGCCGCGGTGAAGCCTCAGGCTCCCGCTTCCGTGACACCGGCGTCCGACATCCCGGCACCGCGCCCGACTCTGTCGGGGATCGATGCTCCTGCCGCTGCGGCGCCCGTCCTGCCGCCGGTCGCAGCGACCCCTGCGCCCGTGGCGCCGGCACCCTCGTCGGTCGATCTCCCCGTGGCCTCAGGCCCGGTCGTCGAACCGGTCGCTCCTCGCATTCGGGCTCGTGCCGCGGCATCCGCCGTTCCGCCGGTGGCAACGGTGGAGCACGTCAGCCGCCGCACCCGGCGCGCCCAGACCGGCGAGCAGCCCGTTCCAGCCGTGCCGCCGATCGCCCCTGAGACTCCCGCCGCGCCGGAGCGCCCGGCCGCCGCCTTCGAGGCCGAGCTGCCGACGCGGGAGGAGCCGGCGCCGCTGCTGGACACCGTCCTCGTCGCCGCCGAGCCGTTCGAGCTTCTCGAGCCCGCCGTCGGAGCCGTCGCTTCGACCGAGCCCGTCGATGACGCGCCCGCCGCCGACACCGCTTCCACGTGGGCGGCCGACAGCCTCGCGAAGATCCTCGCCGCCGAAGCGGCCGCCACGATCGCGTCGGCGGCTCCGCTCGTCGAGACCGGCGCCCTCCAGCCCGCCTCTGCGCCGGGCGCGGCCGAGTCGCTCGTCGCAGAGCCCCAGCCCTCCGCTGCCGAAGCGCAGGCGCAGCCCGCGCCGCGGGCACGCCGGGCAGCTGCCGCTTCGCAGACCCCCACCGTTCAGCCGGCCGCCGGCGCCCCTGACACCGCCCCACGGCAGACCGCCGCGCCCGAGTCGAAGCCGGCCGAGACGCCGACGTCGACAGCGCAGGTGAACGCCGACCCCCGCCCCGAGCGTGTCGGACCCCTCACCGGTCCTATTCCGCAGCCCACGGCATCCGATGTCGACGAGTTCGAGGCCGCCTCGCGCCTGTTCGCCTTCACCGGCGAGACTCCCGTCCAGAACGCCGCACCTGCCGGCGAGGCAGAGCCCGAGACCGACGCCGAGCCCGCCCGGCACACCGCACCCCGCCGCTCGCCGGCCCGCCGCGGTGCCGCCTTCAAGCGCGTCGCGACCGCGTCGTTCTCGGTGGGCGTCTTCGGCATCGTCGGTCTCATGGCCGTCGGCATGACGACGCCGGCCGAGGCCGTCGCCGCGGTCAACGGGACCGACGCGTCGCTGTCGGTCGTCGCCGTGGGCGACAACACGGCGCCGGTGATCGACGAGGCCGAGATCCAGGCGTACGTCGCGCCCGGCGACGCCCAGAACGACACGCTCCAGCGCACCGAGAACTACACGACCACGACGACCGCGCAGCTGGCGTCCGAGGCCGGCATCAAGAACTTCTCGAATCTTTTCCACAACAACCCGAACTCGAACGTCCAGTGGCCCTTCGCGGTCGGCGTGACGATGTCGTACGGGTTCGGCATGCGCTCGGGTCGCATGCACGAGGGCATCGACTTCACGCCGGGCAACGGCGCGCCCGTGCAGGCCATCGCAGACGGCACGGTGCGCGTCGCATCGGAGGCCGGCGGCGCCTACGGCGTGCACGTGATCATCGACCACGTCATCGACGGTCAGCTCTTCTCGAGCCACTACGCGCACATGCAGTACGGGTCGCTGGAGGTCACCCCCGGTCAGCACGTCACGGTCGGCACCGTGATCGGCCACACCGGCAACACCGGACGCTCCTACGGCGCCCACACGCACTTCGAGATCCTCAAGAACGGCACCACCGCGATCGACCCCTGGCCGTGGCTCCAGGAGTACACCGACGGCACCCACACAGTGGGCTGACCGGTTCGGAAGGATGCCGCGCCTCTGGTATCCTCTTCTAGTTGCCTGCTCGCAGGCAGCACGCCCCGATAGCTCAGTGGCAGAGCACTTCCATGGTAAGGAAGGGGTCGTCAGTTCAATCCTGACTCGGGGCTCGCAGCATCCATCTCTATTCACCACGGATGCCGTGCGGCAGGGTAGCTCAGTTGGTGAGAGCGCACGACTCATAATCGTGAGGTCGCGGGTTCAAGCCCCGCTCCTGCTACGGACAGCCCCGGAATCTCGCCGATTCTCCGGGGCTTTCTTCGTGCACCGGCGGCGTCAGGGCTCGGTCATCGCTTGATCGAATGTCTGCCTGGTTTCCATGACTTCTGGCCCCAGCCGGCGGAAGGCGGCGCCTTGCGTGCGGTCGGTTCGCCGGCCACCGGCTCCTACGGAGTGCCTTTCAGCGATGGGCTGGGGCGGGGCCGGACGACTCGCGCACGACCACGTGCGGTATCTCGATGTGCACGGGCCGGGGAGCAACCCCTTCGATCTGCCCGATGAGAGAGGCGACCGCCTCTCGCCCTCGCGCCGCGTGGTCGACTCGCAGCGTCGTCAGCGGCGGATCGATGTACGCCGACTCGGGAAGGTCGTCGATGCCGACGACGCTGACGTCGCCCGGCACGCGCAGGCCTCGTCTCTTCAGGGCGAGGATGGTGCCGATCGCCATCTGGTCGTTGGCGACCACATAGGCGGTCGCGTCGGGGAGAGCCTCGAGGCCTGCTAAGGCCTCGAAGCCGGACCGTGCCGACCAGTCACCGGGCAGCTCGCCGGCATGGGCGAGACCGAGTTCGTCGACCGCCGCTGCGAAGGCGCGCGCCCGGTTGCGGCCGGAAGACCAGTTCGCCGGGCCGCTCACATGGGCGACCCGGCGGTGGCCGAGGTCGCGCAGGTGGGCGATGAGGGCAGGGATGCCGACGCGGGATACGTCGGTCTTGGCCAGACGGGTGTCGTCGGCCTCGGTGTGGACGAAGGCAGGCGTGGTGAAGCGGGCGGCGTCGAAGGCGCGGACCATCTCATCCGTCGACGCGAGGGCGAGAACTCCGGCCAAAGAGTTCGGCCCGATCAACGCGAGCGTCTTCTCGATCGAGTCGCGGTCGTGGGCGTCCAGAGAGATCAGGTCGAGCAGGTAGCCCGACTCCCGCGCTTCCATCGTCGCGCCGTGCGCGGTGAGGCTGGGGCCGGTCTCCGTCTCGTCGTGCACGAGGGCGCCGATCCGGTGCGGGCGCCCCGACTTGAGACTCCGGGCGGAGAGATTCGGCTGGTAGTCGAGCTCGACGAGCGCTGCCTCCACGCGGGCTCTGGTCTCGGGACGGATGCCCGGGAAGCCGGTCAGGAATCGGCTGACCGTCTGGTGCGAGACGCCGGCGACCAGAGCGACGTCGTAGATCGTCGCTGCCCGCCCCGACGCGGCGGGCGTCGGAGGTTGCGGTTCGGTCACTTCAGTCACGGTTCCTCGATTGTCGCTTGACATCGCGATGTTATCGGAAACATACTGACCCGGCACCCATGTTTCCGAAAACATGCAGCTACCTCACGACAACGGAGTCCCACATGCAGCTCGCCCGATCCGGCATCCTCTTCGGCGCCGCGTACTACGCGGAGTACCACCAGTCGGATCGCGTCGAATTGGATCTGGACCTGATGAAGGCCGCAGGCTTCACCGTCATCCGTGTCGGTGAGTCGGTGTGGTCGACGTGGGAGCCGCGTGACGGCGAGTTCGATCTGGAATGGCTGCAGCCGGTGCTCGACGGTGCACACGCACGCGGCATCGCGGTCGTCCTCGGCACCCCGACCTACGCAGTCCCGCCGTGGCTGCAGAGCGCCTACCCCGAGATCGCCGCCGAGGTCGGCACCGGCAGGCCGATGCCCTGGGGCGCGCGACAGGAGGTCGACTACTCGCACCCCGCCTTCCGCTTCCACGCGGAGCGCGTCATCCGGGCCGTCGTAGGCAGGTACGCCGCACATCCCGCGGTGATCGGCTTCCAGGTCGACAACGAGCCCGGCATGGTGCTCTTCCACAACCGCGGCACGTTCCGGCGGTTCGTGCGGCGACTCGCCGCGAAATACGGCGACGTCGACACGATCAATCGCGAGTGGGGCCTCACGTACTGGTCGCACCGGCTGTCCGACTGGTCCGATCTGTGGACGCCGGATGGCAACTCACTGCCGCAGTACGACCTGGCCTGGCGCCGATACCAGGCGGAGCTCACGAGCGAGTTCATCGCCTGGCAGGCCGACATCGTGCGCGAGTACGCGACGCCCGAGCAATTCGTGACGACCTGCATCGCCTACCCGCGTCCGGGATTGGATGACGAGAAGCTCGTCCGATCGCTCGACATCACGGCGGGGAACCCGTACTACGCGATGCAGGACCACCTGGACGCGACGAAGGATCTGGCCCCGATCACGCCGTGGACGACCAGCGGGGTCGCCTCGCTGTTCCGCCAGGCGGACCGGCTGTTCTCCTCCAACCAGCGCAGGTTCCTCGTCACCGAGACCGACGCGCAGTCCATCGGCGGCTCGGACTTCAACATGCCGCCCTATCCCGGCCAGCTGGCCCAGGCGGCGTTCGCCTTCGTCTCACGCGGTGCGGCGATGATCGAGTACTGGCACTGGCATTCGCTTCCGTACGGCACCGAGACGTACTGGGGAGGCATACTCCCTCACAGCCTCCAGCCGGGACGGGTCTACCGTGAGCTCGCGGAGGTCGGTGCGGACCTCGCGGCGATCGGCGATCTGCTCGACGGATACGAACCGGACGCCGACATCGCGCTCCTCTGGTCGAACGACTCGCGCTTCGCGCTGGAGTTCTTCCCGACGTTCCCCACCGCAACGGGGGAGCCGGATCGGGCGTCCTACACCCGGATCTTCGACGCCTACCATCGCGGCGTCATCGACAGCGGTGCGCAGGCGCGCGTCCTGCACCCCGATCAGGCGCTCTCGTGGGGTGCGAAGGAACTGGCTGCACGGTTCCCCGTCCTCATCGCTGCCGGCCTGTACGTCGCCACCGATGACCACCTCGAGCTCCTGCGCGAGTATGCAGCCGCCGGCGGCCACCTGATCGTCGGCATCCGCACCGCCTACGGCGACGAGGAGGCTCGCGCCCGGGTGGCTGTCGCGCCGGCAATGCTGTCGGATGCCGCCGGCGTCAGCTACGAGGAATTCTCCAACCTTCAGGAGCCGCTGCACGTCTCGTCGGACGCCGGCCTGACGCTGTCCGAGGGTGCGACGGCGACGCTGTGGGCAGACGGCCTCCTCCCGAGCGGCGCCGACACCCTCGTGCGATACGAGCATCCGCGCTTCGGCGACTTCGCCGCGGTCACCTCGCAGGAGCATGGCGACGGGCGGATCACCGTCGTCGGCACCGTCCCCTCTGCCGCTCTGGCTGCCGACATCCTGCGCTGGGCCGCGCCGACCCTCCATGCCGACGCGATCGTGAGGGCGCGCGCGCTCCCCGTCACCGTGAGCTCGGGCTCGCTCCCCGACGGCCGGCGCGTGTGGTTCGTCTTCAACTGGAGCGGCGAAGCGCAGGCGTTCACTCCCCGCGTCGACCTGGAGGACGCCGTCACGACGGAGCCGCTGACGGCAGGCACCGAGATCTCCCTTCCGGCGTGGTCCACACGCTGCCTCGTCGGAAGGTGAGCACCCAGGGGATCTCTCGATCCCACCGAGAAGAAAGAGCAATCATGAAGAAGGCACGCAGAACAGCAGCGACGCTGACCGTCGGCGCGGCCACGGTCGCGGTGCTCCTCACCGGGTGCGCCCCGGGCGGGGATGACGGCGCCGCGCAGGGACCGATCACACAGGACCAGATCGACGAGGCGATGAGCACACCGACGGAGCTCACGTTCTGGACCTGGGTCCCCGACATCCAGAACGAAGTCGATCTCTTCGAGGCGAAGTACCCGGACATCAAGGTGAAGGTCGAGAACGTCGGCCAAGGGCTGCCCCACTACCAGAAGCTCCGCAGCGCGATCGAGGCGGGCGAGGGCGCTCCGGACGTCGCGCAGATCGAGTACCAGTACATCCCTTCGTTCGTCCTCCCCGAGTCACTTCTGGACCTCGCACCCTACGGCGGTGACGACCTCTCGGACGAGTTCGTCGGCTGGGCGTGGAATCAGGTCTCTCCCGGCGACGAGGTGTGGGCGATCCCGCAGGACGTCGGCCCGATGGGCAACCTCTACCGCGAGGACATCCTCAACGCGGCAGGGATCACCGAGCCGCCCGCCACGTGGGACGAGTACGCCGTCGCCGCCCAGGCAGTCAAGGACACGACCGGCTCGTACATCTCCAACCTCGGCGCCACGCAGGCCGGCCAGATGATCGGATTCTTCTGGCAGGCGGGCATCAAGCCGTTCGGCTATGACGGACAGGAGACCGTCTCGATCGACGTCAACAGCAACGAGGCGAAGAAGGTCGCCGACTACTGGACCGAGCTCATCCAGGCCGATCTGATCTCCACCGACGTGGACTTCAACGACACCTGGTACCAGGGCCTCGCCAGCGGCAAGTACGCCGGCTGGCTCACCGCGGCCTGGGGACCGATCTTCCTCCAGGGCACGGCGGCCGACACCTCGGGCCTATGGCGTGCGGCACCGCTGCCGCAGTGGTCGGACGGCGATCAGGTCTCGGGCAACTGGGGCGGTTCGTCCGACGCGGTCCTCGCCTCCAGCGAGAACCCGATCGCCGCGTACGAGCTGGCCAAGTTCATCAACACCGATGCGGAGTCGTCGATGAAGCTGGCGACGGAGCAGTTCCTGTTCCCGCCGCAGGTGTCGGTGCTCGAGGATCCGGCGTTCGTCGACCAGGAGTCGGAGTTCTACGGGGGGCAGAAGGTGAACGAGCTGTTCGCCGAGATCTCGCAGACCGTCGACACCGAGTTCCAGTGGCTGCCGTTCATGGACTACGTCTACTCCACGTACGAAGAGACCATGGGCACGGTGATCGCGGCCAAGGGCGACATCGGCGCCGCCCTCGACACCTGGCAGGACCAGCTCGTCTCGTACGCAGAGGACCAGGGCTTCACCGTCGAGTGAGGTCGGCGGCGCCCGCCGTGCGCGGCGGGCGCCGCCTCCGAACGGCACCGAGTCGGTGAACGGCGTTCGACGCCGGCCCGCCGCATCCATCGAAAGGAGACCCCGTGGCCAACGCAACAGCGCTGCCTGCCGCGCGTCCCGCACAGTCCGCGCCGAAGCGGCGCGTCAGCCCCGCCAAGCGGAAGCAGTATCGAGCCGCGTACCTCTTCCTCTTGCCGTTCTTCATCGTGTTCATCACGATGCTCGTGATCCCCTTGGTCTACGCGGGCTACCTCAGCCTGTTCGAGAGCAAGCTCATCGGCGGCGACGTGTTCGCCGGCCTGGCCAACTACGTCCGCGCGCTGACCGACTCGCAGTTCCTCGCGAGCCTCGGCCGGGTGGCACTGTTCTTCGTCGTCCAGGTGCCGATCATGCTCGGCCTGTCTCTGTTCTTCGCGCTCGCGCTCGACACCGCGCGCGCTCGCGGGTCGAAGGGCATCCGGCTTCTCATCTTCATGCCCTACGCCGTTCCCGCCGTTGTGGCCACCCTGATGTGGGGCTACCTGTACGGTCCCGACTTCGGTCCGATCGCGCAGATGGCGCGCGCCATCGGATTCGGCACGCCCGATTTCCTGTCGCCGGAGAACATCCTCGGTTCGATGATGAACATCGTCACGTGGGAGTTCGTCGGCTACAACATGATCATCATGTACGCGGCGCTGCGGTCCATCCCCGGCGAGCTGTACGAGGCGGCCGAGATCGATGGTGCCGGCCAGTTCCGTCTCGCGTGGAGCGTCAAGATCCCCGCGATCCGCCCGGCGATCCTGCTGACCGTGATCTTCTCGGTCATCGGCACGTTCCAGCTCTTCGCCGAGCCGAGCCTGCTCAACTCGATCGCACCCGACGCGATCACCAACTCCTTCACGCCGAACTACTACGCGTACAACCTGGCGTTCATCAATCAGGAGCTCAACTACGCCGCCGCCATCGCGTTCCTTCTCGGGCTCGTGATCGCCGTGCTCTCGTACTTCGTGCAGCTGGGCACGGAGCGAAGCGCCCGGCGCGAGCGGAGGGGGCTCGCATGACCGCCACCGAGACCCGCACGATCGTGACGGGCCGTGCAACCCGCAGCGGGCGACGCGGGGCGACCCGCCATTTCGCACCGGAACGACGACGCAGCCTTCCCCTCACCATCGTGCTGTGGCTGTGCGTGCTGTACTTCGTCCTGCCGCTGTGGTGGCTGTTCGTCTCCGCGACCAAGGACAACTCGGCACTGTTCTCGACCTTCGGGCTGTGGTTCGGGCCAGAGCTCTCCCTCTGGGAGAACCTGCAGACGCTGTTCACGATTCGCGGCGGACTGTTCGTCCGATGGCTGCTGAACACCGTCGTCTACGCCACGGTCGCGGCCTTCGGTGCCACCGTGCTTTCCGCTATGGCGGGGTACGCCTTCGCGAAATACGACTTCCCCGGCAAGAAGGTGCTGTTCAGCTCCACGCTCGGCGCGATCATGATCCCGCTGACAGCCCTGGCGCTGCCCACCTACCTCCTGTTCTCGCAGGCGGGGCTCACGGACACGCCGTGGGCGGTGATCATCCCGTCGCTGGTGAGTCCGTTCGGGGTGTACCTCATGCGGGTCTACGCCGCCGACGCCATCCCAGACACCCTCATCGAGGCCGCGCGGGTCGACGGCGCGGGGGAGTTCCGCACCTTCTGGCAGGTGAGCCTGAGGATGCTCGGGCCGGGGCTGGTCACGGTCTTCCTGTTCTCCCTCGTCGCGACGTGGAACAACTACTTCCTCCCGCTCATCATGCTCAACACCTCCGACCTGTACCCGATCACCGTCGGTCTCGCACAGCTCCAGGCGGCGGCATCGGCCGGCGGAGGCACACAGGCCCTGTTCTCCACTGTGATCACGGGGTCCTTCGTCTCGATCCTGCCCTTGATCGTCGCCTTCCTCTTTCTGCAGCGGTACTGGCAGTCCGGTCTCGCTACGGGAAGCGTCAAGGGGTGAACGCGGCGCGCGCGATGCCGTCCCTGCGCGTCGACAGGAACGCGCGACGGTCACCGTGATCGGTCACGGCGCGGTCGCGTGTTCGACCGCAGCAGCTCGCATCGATGCGCTCGACACCGGCGTCCGGGGCGGGCATGTCGGGGAGCGCGCCTGCGGTGTCGTAACGTCGACGTGTGAGGCGCAGCGGCATCTACGTGGAGACGACGATCGCCGCCGACCTCGAGGCGGTGTGGGCGGCCACGCAGGACCCGGAGCAGCACGTCCGGTGGGATGTGCGGTTCACGCGGATCATTCCGACGGGACTGACGGATGCCGGTGCCACGGCCTTCTCGTACGAGCGGCGTGTGCCGTTCCACTGCATCAGCGGCACCGGTGTGAGCATCGGCGAGAAGCAGCGCGCGGACGGTGCGCGCACCTCTGCACTGCGGTTCCACACCCACGATCCGCTGTCGCCGATCCGCGAGGGGCGCGGGTACTGGCGCTACGTCCCGCATGACGGCGGGCTCGCCTTCCTCACCGGCTACGACTACACCCCGGGGTGGGGAGTGCTGGACGTCGTCGTCCGCCCCGTCCTGGGCTGGGCCACGGCCTGGAGCTTCGACCGGCTGCGCATCTGGCTCGAGACCGGGGTCCCTCCGGAGCGATGGCCGCTGTGGAGCGTGCTGTGGTGGTGGCGACCGGATCGACCTCGCGCCGGCCGCTGCCGCCGCGCGCCCGCGTCCGGTCGGCGCCGCGCGGACCATCTGCAGAACGCGCCGGTGACCCTGGCCGCTCTGCCCGACCCCGGAGCACCCGCATGACCTCCATCTTCGAGCGGGCGCTCGGCGACGACTTCCACCGCCTGCATCCCATGATGAAGCGACGGTTCAGCGTCGGTCTCGACTCCGCGGAGGCGTGCGTCGGCAGGGGAGTGATGACGACCATCCGGCGCGGGCCGTGGTGGACCATCCCGTTCCTGCAGATCGGGCGTCTGCGGAACATCCTGATCCCCGACATCGGTGCCGACGTTCCGTTCGTCATCGAGAACTATCCCTACCGCGACCCGCTCGGCCGCGAGACCGTCACCTTCGTGCGCGAGTACCGGATCGGCTCCCAGCGGCGCAGATTCGACGCCACGATGATCCTCGACCAGCACCGGATCGTGGACTACCTGGGCACGCACCAGCACCTCGCGGTCGATCTGCAGCTGAGCGTGGACGAGGACGGCGGGCTGCTGCTCGCATCGGGTGACCAGCGGTTCTACGAGGGCCCGATCGGCTTCCGGTTCCCGATGCTTTTCAGCGGACGTGCGCGACTGCGCGAGTACTTCGATGACGCCGACCAGCGGTTCCACGTCGACCTCGAAGTCCACAACTCCTGGTTCGGGTTCCTGTTCGGCTACCGCGGCAGCTTCGAGTGCGAGTGGATGCCGGCCACCGACGCGCCGGAACGGCTCAAACCGCTCCGGCACGAAGCCCGGGTCTGAGACGCGCGGGCACCTCGTCGCGCACCGGTGCACTTCCCGCCGCGTGTCACGCGGTCGCGCGTGATCCGCCGCG
This sequence comes from Microbacterium psychrotolerans, assembly GCF_031085295.1. Taxonomy (GTDB): domain Bacteria; phylum Actinomycetota; class Actinomycetes; order Actinomycetales; family Microbacteriaceae; genus Microbacterium; species Microbacterium psychrotolerans. The sequence goes on from NZ_JAVFWO010000005.1 coordinate 107,440, forward strand.
CCGTGCGGCGAGGTATTCCGGCGGCATCCCGGGACCGATGCGGATGCCGATCTCACCGGCCGGTACCGTGCCGCATGTCTCGCAGGCCGCGACCGCGTGCACTTCTCCGTCGCAGACGGCATGCCGGTACAGGATCGGCGGGTCGATCGGCGAGGCCCATTCGTCGCCCCATTCGGTGAGGGCGATGAGGGCGACCGCCAGCGCGTGGCCCTTCGGCGTGAGCACATACTCGGCTGCGCCGCGGCGGTCCATGATGCCGCTCGCTACGAAGGACTCCAGACGCGACGTGAGCACGTTCGTCGCTATCCCGAGATTGTGCTGGAAGTCGCTGAACCTCGTCACCCCGGCGAACAGCGCGTCGCGGATGATCAGCAGGCTCCACCGCTCTCCGACGAGTTCCAGCGACCGTGCGATGGAGCACACCTGTGAGTCGTACGTCTTGCCCAGCATGCGACGAATCTAACACTTGCGTGATGCAAGCGCCGACAGTAGGGTCACTTGCATCACGCAAGTCGACTGATCGGTCGCGAGCAAAGGAGCACGGATATGACTGCGAACTACACGACGACGATCACGGTCGACGCCTCGCCGCAGGAGGCGTACGACGCCATCAACGACGTCTCGAGCTGGTGGGGACGGATCACCGGCTCGACCACCGCCGTCGACGACGAATTCGTCTACGTGGTTCCCGGACTGCACTACAGCGGATTCCGGGTGACCGACCTCGAGCCGGGCCGACGTGTCTCGTGGCTGGTGACGGGCAGCCATCTCGACTTCGTCGCCGACAAGCAGGAGTGGAACGGAACGACCGTCCGCTTCGACATCGCCGACGTCGACGGGCGCACTCGCGTGACGTTCACCCACGACGGTCTCACCGCCGACGACGAATGCTACGACGTGTGCACCAATGCATGGGGCATGTTCGTCGACGGGAGCCTCAAAGCGCTCATCGACACCGGGGTGGGGGCGCCGTACAGCTTCGGCGGCGACGAGGCGCTGACGACCGACGACCACGACGAGCTTCATCGGCAGGTGGCGACCGCGGCCGCTGCGAGCAAGACGGTCTAGCCGGCGCGCACCGGTCTCGCCGGTCGCATCGTCGACGCGAGTCGCCGGCGCCCGGGCGTGTATCACCCCGGTGTCGGCGGCTCCCGTTACGGTGAGACCCGGAGGGGAAATGAAGACGAAGAGATTCGCCCGCACCTCGTCGCGACTGCCGCGTCGAGGTCACGTGCTGGTGACCATCACGGTGGTCGACGAGAACGGATTCACCTCCCAGTACGAGACCGTGGAAGCGCCTGTGGGCGCCCTCCGTGAGGGCGTGGCGGCGATCCACCTCGCTGCGGTCGAAGCGGGCGCCGACGCCGACTCCGCGTCCGCCTGACTTCGCGGCATCCGCGCTTGTGCGCTGCTTTCGCGCGTCCTACAATCGAACATAGATTCGATGAAGGAGAGCGAAATGCGTATGGCTGCCCGAGAGGATGTTCAGGTCTGGTGCGAACGCGAGCGGCCGGTGCGGCTGGTGGTCGAGGGGGAGCGGTGGCGCATCATCGACACGCCGACGAGATGCGACGGCGGGCGGCTCTTCCAGAGCTGGCGCTTCACCGCCCGCAGCGATGTGGATCACCGCACGCGTGTCATGGATGTCGAAGAGGTGGACGGGCACTGGATGCTCGTCGCGTCCTGGGAGTGACCCTAGGCCTCGAACCGGCCTGCGGTGACGTGAATGAGAAGTTCTGCAGAAGTTCTCACCGCCGAGGCTGTCCTGGCCCTTGAAACCTGAATCGTACGTCAGGTATCGTCCCGCAGAGCGGCTTCCCCCGAGCCGCCTCCGCGCTCTACAAGGAGGTACCAGCGCATGGCATCCAGCCAGGAATCCCCGGCGCCGATGAAGCAATCGAGTCTGCGGCGAGTCGTCACAGCGTCGATGGCCGGCACCGTCGTCGAGTGGTACGAGTTCTTCCTCTACGCCACCGCAGCGACGCTCGTCTTCAACAAGATCATGTTCCCGCCGTCGGACGACCCGTATGCGCCGATCATCGCCGCGTTCGTGACATACGCCGTCGGCTTCATCGCCCGCCCGCTCGGCGGCATCGTGTTCGGCCACTTCGGCGACAAGTACGGACGCAAGAAGCTCCTGCAGCTCGCGATCATCCTCGTGGGCGTGGCGACGTTCCTGATGGGATGCCTGCCGACCTTCGACATGATCGGCTACTGGGCTCCGGCCCTCCTGGTCGCCCTCCGCTTCGCGCAGGGCTTCGCGGTCGGCGGTGAGTGGGGTGGTGCGATCCTCCTCGTCGCCGAGCACTCGCCCGACAAGACGCGTGGCTTCTGGGCGTCGTGGCCACAGGCTGCGGTGCCGATCGGCAATCTCGTGGCGACCGTCGTCCTCCTCGTCCTCAGCCGTACGCTGACCGAGGCGCAGTTCCTCTCCTGGGGATGGCGCATCGGCTTCTGGCTCTCCGTCGTCATCGTCGCGATCGGCTACTACGTCCGCACCCGCGTGACGGATGCACCGATCTTCCTCGAGGTGCAGAAAGAGGTCGAGCAGTCGAAGGCGGTGCGCTACGGCGTGCTCGAGGTGATCAAGCGCTACCCGCGCGGGGTGCTGACCGCCATGGGCCTGCGATTCGCCGAGAACATCATGTACTACCTCGTCGTGACGTTCTCGATCACCTACCTGGCGGTGGCGCTCGGGGTCGACACCTCCGAGATCCTCGGGCTGCTCGTCATCGCCCACATCGTCCACATGATCGTCATCCCCCTCATCGGAGGCCTGACCGATCGGCTCGGCCGCAAGCCGGTCTACATCATCGGCACGATCGGCGCCGCGGCCTGGGGCTTCGTGGCCTTCCCGATGTTCGACACCCGCAACCCGGTGATCATCGTCGCGGCGATCAGCCTCGGCCTGTTCATCCACGCCTTCATGTACGCACCGCAGCCCGCGATCATGTCAGAGATGTTCCCGACGCGCATGCGGTACTCGGGCGTCTCGCTGGGCTACCAGGTGACGTCGATCGTCGCCGGCTCGCTCGCGCCGATCATCGCCACCGCTCTCCTGTCGAGCACCGGCTCGTACGTGCCCGTCGCCGTCTACCTGGCGATCGCGGCGGCGATCACGCTCGTCGCAGCGGTGTCGCTGCGCGAGACGAAGGGCTCGTCGCTGCACGAACTCGACCGCCTCGACGAGGAGAAGCTGGCCGCCGAGAAGGTCACCGCCGACGCCTGACCGGTGACGACGGAGGAACGCCCCGCCACTCGTGGCGGGGCGTTCCTCCGTCGTCGGCCGATCGAGCGGCAGAGGTCAGGTGCCCTGACGTCTCGTCGGCGGCAGCGCCGGTGTCCCGCGGAACACCAGCACCGTCGTGATCGCCAGGATCACGATGCCGATGGACTCCACGATGACGGCCTCGGGCACGAGCATGAGGTCCCAGGACGAGGTGATGCCGAAGAGCCCCACCGTCAGCGCGAGGATCAGGGCGAGCAGCGTGGCGATGAGGAACAACAGGCTCAGCACCGTCGCCAGCTGCAGCAGCCGGCCGTGGAGTGCCAGCATCCCGATTGCGAGCACCAGTGCTGCGATGGCATTGAGGACGAACATCACGCCCAGGATGCCGCCCGTGCCGTTGAAGACCAGGAACAGGTGGATGCCGCCGGCTGCAAGGAGGGCGATCGCGCTGAGGATGCGCATGGTCCAGAGCACGCGCCCGGCGGTTTGGGTGGATGCGGTCGTCATGGTGCTACCTGCTCTCCGATGGAGGTGCGGTCGTCGAGGCCTTCTCGAGGGAAACGAGCGCGCGACCGCTGAGGTTCAACCGGACGAGCCACGTGACGTCGCGACCGAACGACTCGAGCATCAGCAGCAGCGCCGCGGCTGCGACGGCCAGGTTCGCCTCCGGCGGCAGCACTTGCGCCGCGACCAAGGTCAGGGCGATGCCGCAGACGGCGGTGACGACCTTCCGCCAGTACCGCGGCGGGAGCGTCTGGCGCATCCATGGCAGCATCGCGCCGGCGACGACGAAGGCGTACCGCATCAGGCCGATCGAGAGCACCCACCAGCCGACGTACCTCACGTCGTACACGCACAGCAGGAGCAGCAGGAACGCGTCGACCTCCATGTCGAACCGGGCGCCGAGTTCGCTCTCGCTCGCCGTCCGGCGAGCGACGTAGCCGTCGACACCGTCGAGCGCGAGAGCGCAGGCGACGAGCGTGACGAGCAGCACGGTGGATGTCGCGCCCTCGAGCGCCGCGACCGTCAGTGCAGTCACCAGGCCGACGAGCATCGAGCGGGTCGCGGTGACTGCGTTCGCGGGCCCGAATCTGAGAGCGCCCCGACGCCGGAGCCCGACGGTCAGCAGCACGGTGGACACCACCAGATAGGCGAGGCCCAGCGCCACCGCCGTCGGAGATAGCGGGACCGCGGCTCCGATCGCGACCAGTCCGCCCGCACCGGCCGCCACCCACCACCAGGGGACCCACTGAACTTTTTCCATGTGCGCTCCGTGTACTCCCTATGGCGGTCACGGGGGACACGACGCAGATACCCGCCGCGGTTCATCCCGATCCTGAGGATGCCGCGCACGCATGGTGGATGATCGGCCCGGGGGAGGGCGAGTTCCGGTCGGAATCGCTGCCCGGCCCATCCGACAGTGAGGCATCGGTCCGGACCCTCTGGACCGGCGTGAGCCGCGGAACGGAGGGGCTCGTCGCGCGCGGTGAGGTGCCCGCAGCCGAGCGGGAGCGCATGCGAGCGCCGTTCCAGGGTGGCGACTTCCCGTTCCCGGTGAAGTACGGGTACCTCAACGTCGGTACGGTCGACGACGGTCCGGCGCAGCTCTTGGGCCGCACGGTGTTCGCCCTGGTCCCGCACCAGTCGCGCTACGTCGTCCCCGTCGAGGCGCTCGTTCCGGTGCCCGAAGACGTCCCGCCCCGGCGGGCCGTACTGGCGGGGGCGGTCGAGACGGCGGTCAACGTGCTGTGGGATGCCGCTCCGCTGATCGGCGACCGCGTGGTCGTCGTCGGAGCGGGCATGATCGGATGCGCCATCGCGCGGGTGGCGTGCGGCATCCCGGGCATCGAAGTGACGCTCGTCGACATCGACCCGGCGAAGGCCCGGATCGCCCGGGCGCTCGGGGCGGAGTTTGCGCTCGCCACGTCCGATCCGCGGCCCGAGGCGGATGTCGTCATCGAGGCGAGCGGCAGCGGAGCGGCGCTCGAGCTCGCCCTGCGGCTGGCGCCCACCGACGGAGAGGTGATCGTCGCGAGCTGGTACGGCAGCGAGCCGGTGCCGATCACGCTCGGAGCCGACTTCCACTCGCGGCGGCTCACGATCCGCTCCAGCCAGGTCGGTGCGGTGTCATCCCGCCGTCGGTCGACGCGAACGACCCGCGATCGCATGGAGGTCGCGCTGCGGCTGCTGGAGGATCCCGCGTTCGACCTGCTGCTGGGCGGCACATCGTCCTGGCGGCAGCTGCCCGAGATCACCGCGGCGCTCGCCGCGGGTACGGCCGGCGAACTGTGCCACACGATCGATTGGAGCACCGCATGACGTTCAGCGTCACCGTCCGCGACCACCTCATGATCGCCCACAGCCTGCGCGGCGACGTCTTCGGACCGGCGCAGCAGTTGCACGGCGCGACCTACCTCGTCGACGCCACGTTCCGCGCCGACGAGCTGGACGCCGACGGCGTGGTCGTCGACATCGGCCGCGCGGGCGACCTCGTGCGCGAGATCGTCGGCGCGCTGACCTACCGCAATCTCGACGACGAGCCGGATCTCCACGGCGTCAACACCACGACGGAACGGCTGTGCCAGATCGTGGGCGATCGGCTCGCGGCGCGCGTGCGCGACGGGGCGGTCGGAGCGGCGCGGCTGACGGGCATCGCCGTCACCCTCCACGAATCGCACGTGGCGTGGGCGTCGTACGAGGTGGCGTTGTGACGAGCGGACCCTCTGTCCGACTCGTCGTCCCCGGAGGGGTCGACGATCCCCGTCGCGTGAGCGGCGGCAACGTCTATGACCGCCGCATCCGCGACGGGCTGCCGGCGCACGGCTGGACCGTGCAAGTTCTCGAGGTGGCGGACGCCGGAGAAGCCGCATCCGCTCTCCGCGGTGCACCCGACGATGCCCTGGTGCTCGTGGACGGACTCGTGGCGGGCTGGGTGCCGGCGGCTCTCGAAGACGAGGCGTCGCGCCTGCGCCTGGTATTGCTGGCGCACATGGTGGTGGCGGCGTTCCCCGACGCCACGGATGCTGAAGCGGATGCCGAGCGCCGCGCGCTGGCCACCGCCGGTGCGGTGATCGTGACGAGTCGCTGGACCGCCGGCGAGCTCGCGCGGCGCGGACTGACCGATCCGTCGCGGATCACTGTCGCCATCCCCGGCGTTCAGCACGTGGATGCCGGCGTGCCGGCATCCGACAAGGACCTGCTCTGCGTGGGGGTGCTGGCGCCGCACAAGGGGCAGGACACACTGCTCGATGCTCTCGGACGGCTGCGAACGCGCGACTGGACCTGCGCGATCGTCGGGTCGCCCGAGCCGTTCCCGCGGTTCGCGGCGGTCATCGCCGAGCGTGCGGCGGCCTTCGACGGGCGGGTGCAGCTGACCGGTGTCCTCGACGAGGACGGCCTCGCCGAGGCGTACGGCCGGAGCGCGCTGCTCGTGGCGCCGTCGCGGGTCGAGAGCTGGGGCATGGCGATCGCCGATGCGCGCGCCCGGGGGATCCCGGTGGTCGGCTCCGCGGCCGGCGGCATCCCCGACGCGCTCGCCGGCGGCGGCGGCCTCCTCGTCTGCCCCGACGACCCGGCAGCGCTGGCCGACGTCTTGGAGGCGTGGATGTCGGATCCAGGGCTGCGGGCACGACTCCGGCGCGAAGCCGTCTCGGCCCGCGCCTCACTGCCGACGTGGGCCGACACCGTCGCACACGTCGTCCGGGCGCTGGAGGCCGCATGACATCGATCTCCACGGCGACGGCCGGCTGGCTCGCGCTGCGGGCGCCGGCCGACGATGCCGCCCGCTCTCCGGAGCTCGCGCACGAGCTCGCCCGCATGCTCACCGCGGCCTCCGCGCCCGTCGTGCTGCACGACCTCGGGGCCGGGACCGGATCGATGACCCGCTGGCTCGCGCCGCGACTTCCCGGTCCGCAGCGGTGGGTGCTTCGCGACGGCGACGCCGACATCGTCGAGCACCTGGACCTCGGTGCCGTCACCGACGCCGGGGGTCGACCCATCGAGGCGGACGTCGTCGTCGAGGACCTGGCCGAGCTCCCGATCGATGCCTTTCACGACGCGTCGGCGGTGACGGCATCCGCGCTCCTGGATGTGATCACGCGGGCGGAGGCCGCCCACATCGTCGCGGCCTGTGTCGCGGCCGGCACGCCCGCGCTCTTCAGCCTCACCGTCACCGGGGCGGTGCGGCTGCGGCCGGCCGAGGCGCACGGCGAGGTCGAGCGCGCCCTGGGCGCCGCCTTCGACGACCATCAGCGACGCGACGTCGACGGGCGGCGGATGCTGGGGCCCGACGCGGTCGCCGTGACCGCTGGTCTCTTCGCCGACGCGGGCTGGCACGTCCGCCGGGCGGCCACGCCCTGGCGCCTGCGGCGGCGGGACAGTGCCCTCGTCGCGGAGTGGCTGGACGGGTGGGTCGATGCCGCTGTCGAATGGCGGCCGGAGCTCGCCGAGGATGCGGAGGCGTATCGCGGTCGTCGTCAGGCGCAGGCAGCGGCCGGCCGACTGCGGGTCACCGTGTCGCACGAGGACCTGCTGGCGTGGCCAGGCTGAGGAGCATGCCCCCGCGGCTGCGGAGGGCCGCGCGGATCGTGGCGGCGCTCGCCGTCGTGGTCGCGACCGTCGCCGTGGTCGGCGCCGCGCCGTTCGTGGAAGGCCTTTCCTCGATCTCGCCGTGGACGATCCTCGCCGCCGTCGCACTCGCGGCGCTCGCGACAGCGGCGGCCGCCTGGCGGTGGCGGATGGTCTCGACGGGGTTCGGCCTGCCGCTGGCGTGGGGCGACGCGTTCACCGCGTACTACACCTCGCAGTTCCTGAATACGGTGCTCCCCGGCGGAGTCGTGGGCGACGTGCAGCGCGCATACGTCCACGGGAGCGACCACGACCGGCTGGATCTCGCCGCGCGCGCGGTGGCGGCCGAGCGCATCGCCGGTCAGCTCGTGCAGATCGTGCTGACTCTCGCGATCCTGCTCCCGCTCGGCCTGACCTCGCCCCTGGCTCCTCTGGCGTGGCTCAGCGCCGGCGTCGTCGTGCTCGCGCTGGTCGCCGTCGGCGCGGTGGCGTTCAGTCGACGAGGGCGGTCGATGATCGGCCGCGAGTACCGACTGCTGCGGCCCGTGGTGTGCCGGCCGCTGACGCTCCTCGCGATCACCGGCGCGTCGGTCGTCGTCGTCGCCGCGCACACAGCCACGTTCGTCGTCGCGGGTCTGGCGGCGGGCGTCCACGCCGGAGTCGCGGAACTCGCCCTCGTGGCGCTGATCGTGCTCGGCGGGGCCGCGATCCCGCTCAGCATCGGGGGATGGGGACCCCGCGAGGCGGTCGCTGCCGCCGCGTTCGCCCTCGCGGGGCTGGGTGCCGCCGCGGGCGTCGCCGTCTCGACGGCGTTCGGCGTGCTGACGGTCGTCGCCGTCGCCCCCGGCGCCATAGCCCTGCTCGCGGGTCGCTTCCGTTCCCAGCGGCAGAGGGGCATCATCGGGAGGAGGAGATCCGCATGAGCGAACGACCGTACGTGACCCTCAGTTGCGCGATGTCGATCGACGGCTACCTCGACAGCGCCGAGCCCCACCGGCTGGCGATGTCGAACGCGGCCGACCTGGACCGTGTCGATGACGTGCGTGCCCTCCATGACGCGATCATGGTGGGCGCGTCGACCGTACGCCGAGACAACCCCCGGCTGCTGGTGCGGGATGCCGCCCGCCGCGCGCGACGCCTGGCGTCCGGCCGCAGGGAGTCCCCGGCGAAGGTCACCGTCACAGCGAGCGGCGATCTCGCCCCGGACGCCGCGTTCTTCACGACGGGGGAGGGGACCCGCATCGTCTACTGCCCGCGGGACCGGGAAGCGGAGCTGCGGCGACGCCTCGGAGATCGTGCGACCGTCGTCGGAATCGGTGACGACTGCGTCATGATGGCCGCACTGCTCGACGATCTCGCCGGTCACCGGGGAGTGCGGAGCCTCATGGTGGAGGGCGGCGGCACCGTGCTGACCCAGTTCCTCGGCGCGGATCTCGTCGACGAGCTCCATCTCGTCATCGCCCCCTTCTTCGTCGGCGAGGCGCGCGCGCCGCGCGTCGTCGGTCCCGCGGCCTTTCCGTGGACGGCCTCGCGCCGCGCCCGGCTTGCCGACACGAGCCAGATCGGCGACGTCGTCCTCCTTCGCTACGCCCTCTCCGATCGGTTCGGCATGCTCGACGACCAGAGCGCCGACGCCGGACGGGTCGCCGCAGAGATTCCGTGAGCATCTCGCCGGGCGGCCTGGCGCCCCGGGCATGGCGGGGTCGCGTCGGGATCGCCGCATCGGTCGCCCTGCTCGTCGTCCTGCCGCTGGTTCCCGGCGTCCTCGCGACCGGGTCGGTGCTGGCCCTCATGCGGATCCCGGTGGAGTCCATCGTCATCCTGCTCGTTCTGGCGGTGACGCCGTGGCGTGTGGCGCGCGTGGTGCTCGCGACGGCGTTCGGGTTGTTCGTCTGCGTGGCGGTGGTGCTCGCGGCCATCGACCTCGGCTACGAGGCGGCGCTCGGCATCCACTTCGTGCCGCTGGACTGGCCGCAGCTCGGCGACGCCTACGGTGTCGTCGCGGCGGCGATCGGCGGCGGGCCGGCAGCCGCACTCGTCGCTACGGCCACGGCCCTGATCGCGGCCGCGACAGCGGCGCTGGCGTGGGCCGCGCTGCGCGTGGACGCCGTGCTCCGGCGTCACGCCGCGCGTGGGCGCACAGCGATCGCGGCGGTTACTGCGGTCTGGGTGGCCATCGCCGCGCTGGCACCGCCGCTGGGCCTCGCCGACCCGCCTGCGGCTGCGGCGTCCGGCGGCGCCATCGGCTCGGCCGTCTCGCGCACCGTCACCGCGCTCGAGACGAGGGCGGCCGTCGCGCGGGCGATCGCCGGAGATCCCTTTGCCGACGTGGACGAGCACGAGCTGCTGGCGACGCTGCGCGGCAAGAACGTCGTCTTCGCCTTCATCGAGAGCTACGGCCGGGTCGCGCTGGAGGACGACGAGATCTCGGACGGCGTCGGCGAGGTGCTCCGCCGCGGTGAGGAGGCCCTGACGGCCGAGGGGTACTCCGCCGAGAGCGCGTGGCTCACCTCGCCGACCTACGGCGGAGCGAGCTGGCTCGCGCATGCGACCCTGCAGACGGGTGTGTGGATCGACTCGCAGACGGTCTACAGCGAAGTGGTGCGCAGCGAGCGGCTGACGCTGAGCGCGGCGTTCGCAGCGGCCGGCTGGCGCACGGTCAGCGACGTGCCGTCCAACACGCAGGACTGGCCGGTCGGGCGGGACTTCTATCGCTTCGGAACGTTGCTCGACGCGACGAATGTGGGCTACCGCGGCCCGTCCTTCGGTTATGCGCGGATCCCCGATCAGTACACGTGGAAGCACTTCGCCGATCACCAGCTCCGGGATCAGCAGCGACCGGTGATGGCCGAGATCGACCTCGTGTCGTCTCACACGCCGTGGGCACCCCTTCCCGAGCTCGTGCCGTGGTCGCAGATCGGCGACGGATCGGTCTACGACGGGCAGCCCGAGCGCAGCCGGTCCGCGAGCGACGTCTGGGAAGATCCGCAGACCGTCCAGCGCTTCTACGGACGGTCGATCGAGTACGCGCTCGGCGCGATGTTCTCGTTCCTCGAGAACGTCGACGATCCGGATCTCGTCGTGGTCGCGCTCGGCGACCATCAGCCCAACGCGATCGTGAGCGGAGCGGATGCCGATCGCGACGTGCCGATCACCATCATCACGAAGGATCCGGGCGTCTTGGCGTCGGTCGCGGGATGGGGCTGGGAGTCGGGCCTGCGGCCGGGCGCGGGAGCGCCGGTGTGGCGGATGGACGAGTTCCGCGACCGATTCTTCACCGCGTTCGGGACTCCGCCTTGAGCCGGGGCTGGGAGGATGACGGGATGACGTTCATCGTTCGCGTTCCTGATCTCGCCGAGGCGGCGGAGATCGCCGATCTCCACGTGGTGACGTGGCGCGAGACCTACACGCACCTCCTGCCCGAGGGGTTCTTCGACGAAGAGTACGTGCAGGGACGCCATCTCTTGTGGCGTCGGCTGCTGGAGAATCCGCGCGAGGAGTGGCGGATCCGCGTCGCCGAACGGGACGGGCGGATCGTCGGCCTCGCGACATCCGGTCCCAGCACGGCGCCAGAGGGACAGGACGCGCCGCGGGAACGCCAGCTCTACATGCTCTACGTACTCGCCTCGGAGTACGGCGCGGGAGTCGGGCAGGCGCTGCTCGACGAGGTCGTCGGGGACGAGCCGGCAGTGCTGTGGGTGGCGAAGGAGAACCCCCGGGCGATCGCGTTCTACCGTCGCAACGGGTTCGCGTTCGACGGCGTCGAGGAGGCCTATCCCGACGTTCCTGCTCTCGTCGACGCGCGCATGGTTCGCTGACGGCTGACGCCGCCGACGGGCGGGTTCGTCAGCCGGCGAAGTCGGAGTCGTCGGTCCACGCCGCGATGTCCACGCCGTGGTTGTCGGGAGATGTGAGCGTCCACCACTCGGGAGCATGGGAGTCGTCGGCCAGGCGGCCTCCGGCGGCGAGGGCCGCGGCGACGCGGGCGTCCACCTGGTCGCGGGGCACCGAGATGTCGATATGCGTGCGGCCACGACCGGACTTCGCCGGCTCGAGCGGGTGGAACCAGACGTGCGGGTTCCGGCGCAGCGGGTCGACGGCGTCCTCGGCGCCGAGCGGGGCGTACCCGAGCGCGGCGCTCCAGAACGGCCGCACGTGGGCATCGGGGCCCTGCGCGACGGCGATGCCGACGACGGTGAGCGCGGACGGGTCGGGCTCGAGGCCGAGTTCGCGGGCGGCGCGCGAGACCGCGGCCGCGAGTTCGGCATCCGCTCGGCTCAACGCGCCGTCGCGGCGACTGAACGTCTTGACGAACACCCCTTCGGGACGCAGATCGACGTCGGGGTGGTGGTCGAGCGCCTCGGCGATCGGGACGATCTCGGCGACCAGGCGGGCGCCCTGAGAGAACGAGTCGGCCCGGAAGAACGCGTGCGCGCCCCAGTACAGGACCCGCCAGTCCTCCACCCCTTCAGAGTCGTGGAAGGCACGCGGGCTGATCGTCTCGAGCTCGGGCTCGATGGTGCCGTCGCCGAGCGGCGGCTGCGCGAGGATGATGCGTGCGAGCTGCTGCGGTCGCGTCAGCTGTGGCCAGTGGCCCGTCGGCAGATCGATGAACGTGACATCCTCGAGGGTCGCGAACTCCTGTACCGGCGGCGCTCCGGCGTCGATCCAGGAGCGCAGGTCGGCGACGGTGTACTCGGTGGCGACCGCCGTCACGGGGATGCCGCGGCGGCGATCGTCGTGGAGATGCTGGATGCCGGTGACCACGAGCGCGGGCGAGGGAACCGCGTAGGCGCGGAACGCCGTCATGCCCCCTTCGCCCAGGTCGCGGAGGTCGGCCTCGTCGAAGTCGCTCCAGTCGGGAAGCGGAAGGTCGGCCCCCACCGGCTCGTACCCCGAGAGGAGCGGCGCGCCGTCGGGCGTCGGGAACCCGCCGATGAGGATCAGGCGGGCCACGCGGCCCGGGCGTGCGTCGGCGGCCGCGTAGACGATGCCGGCACCGGCCGAATGCCCGACCAGCACCACCTTCTCGCCGGGTGCGGCGTCTATCGCCGCCACGACGGCCGCGACATGGTCGTCCAAGGTGATCGCCGAGCGGTCGGCGTCCGCCGATTCCATGCCCGGCAGAGTGAGGGCGACCGGACGGTGACCGGCGCGCTCGAGGGCGGGCGCGACTTCGTACCACGCCCAACCGCCCATCCACAGGCCCGCGACCAGGATGATGTCCACTTCGGCTCCTTCGTGATGACAGGTGCAGCCAGTGTGGCCCGATCCTCCGACATCCGCGATGGGGGAATACGTCGTCATGGGGCGCGATTGACTCTCATACCCCCAGGGGGTATGAAGGAACTCGTACCGATGAGGAGAATGCCGTGACCGATCCGAATCGCGACCGCGACCTGGGCGCCGTCGCGCACGCCGACCAACCGCACGCGGCGCACCATGGTGCAGGCCACCCCGGACAGGACCACGCCGCGATGGGTCACGCCGCGCACGACCACGGCGCGACGAGCACGGCCGCCCACGACCACGCGGCGATGGATCATGCCGCGCACGACCCCGCCGCGTTGGGGCACGGCGCGCACGGCGGCCACGCGGGCCACGGCGCGGACCACGTCGCGCGCTTCCGCCGGCTCTTCTGGATCAACCTCGCGCTCGCCGTCCCGGTGGTGGCGTTCTCGGGCATGTTCGCGATGGTGCTCGGCTACACGCTGCCCGACGCTCCGCTCGTGCGCTGGATCTCGCCCGTGCTCGGCACCGTCATGTACTTCTGGGGCGGCTGGCCGTTCCTCACCGGCGCCGTGTCGGAGCTGCGTGCCCGCCGTCCCGGCATGATGCTCCTCATCGGCCTCGCCATCACCGTCGCCTTCTTCGCCTCGTGGGGCGCGAGCCTGGGCCTGCTCCACCACGAGCTCGAGTTCTGGTGGGAGCTCGCGCTCCTCATCGTGATCATGCTGCTCGGCCACTGGATCGAGATGCGCTCGCTCGCACAGACGACGTCGGCGCTCGACTCCCTCGCCGCGCTCCTTCCCGACGAGGCCGAGCGCGTCGAGGGCGACCGCATCGTGACGGTGGCCCCTGCCGAGCTGCGCGTCGGCGATGTCGTCGTCGTCCGCCCGGGCGGCAGCGTGCCGGCCGACGGACGCATCGTCGACGGCCGGGCCGACATGGACGAGTCCATGGTGACCGGCGAATCCCGGGCCGTGTCGCGCACCACGGGCGACCACGTCACCGCCGGCACCGTCGCGACCGACTCCGGACTCCGGGTCGAGGTCACGGCGACCGGCGACGACACCACGCTCGCCGGCATCCAGCGCCTCGTCGCCGAAGCGCAGAACTCGACGTCGCGGGCGCAGCGCCTCGCCGACCGTGCGGCGGGCTGGCTGTTCTGGTTCGCCCTCGGCGCCGCCGCCGTCACGGCCGTGGTGTGGAGCGTGCTGGGGATGCCGGATGAAGCGGTCGTGCGCACGATCACGGTCCTCGTGATCGCCTGCCCCCACGCACTGGGTCTTGCGATCCCGCTCGTGGTCTCGATCGCGACCGAGCGCGCAGCCCGCGGCGGCGTGCTCGTCAAGGACCGGCTCGCGCTCGAGAGCATGCGCACGATCGGCGCGGTGCTCTTCGACAAGACCGGCACCCTCACCAAGGGCGAGCCGACCGTCGTGGATGTCGCGGCCGTCACCGTCAGCGCAGGCCGCATCGACGCCGACGCCGTGCTGGCGCTGGCCGCGTCCGCCGAGGCCGACAGCGAGCACCCGCTCGCGAAGGCGATCGTCCGCGCCGCACAGGCGCGTGGGCTGACACTCGCCGCAGCCACGGGGTTCCAGTCGTCGCCGGCAGTGGGCGTGACTGCGACGGTGGACGGCCAGGTCGTCCGCGTGGGAGGGCCGCGCCTGCTCGAAGAGGTCGGCGTGAGCCCGATCGGTGCCGCTGCGGAGTGGCGCGAGCAGGGCTCGATCGTCCTCCATGTGGTGCGCGACGGGGAGGTGGTCGGCGGGCTCGCGCTCGCCGACGAGATCCGGCCGGAGTCGCGTGAGGCCGTCGACGCGCTGCAGAGGCTCGGCGTCGAGGTCGTGATGATCACCGGAGATGCCGAGCCCGTCGCCCGCTCGGTCGCCGAAGCCCTCGGCATCCGCCGCGTGTTCGCCGGCGTCCGCCCCGAAGACAAAGAGCGCAAGGTCGCCGAGCTGCAGCACGAGGGGCTGAAGGTCGCGATGGTCGGCGACGGCGTCAACGACGCCCCCGCGCTGGCCCGGGCCGACGTCGGCATCGCGATCGGCGCCGGCGCCGACGTCGCGATCGCGTCGGCAGGGGTCATCCTCGCGTCGAGCGACCCGCGCTCCGTGCTGTCGGTCATCGAGCTGTCACGCGCGAGCTACCGCAAGATGACGCAGAACCTGTGGTGGGCGGCCGGGTACAACCTCATCTCGGTCCCGCTCGCGGCGGGTGTCCTGGCGCCCATCGGTTTCGTGCTGCCGATGTCGGTGGGCGCGATCCTGATGTCGCTGTCGACCGTCGTCGTGGCCCTGAACGCCCAGCTCCTGCGCCGGCTCGACCTCAGCCCCGAGCGCAGCGCGCGCGCCGTGCTCGAGCGTTGATCTGCGCGATTCCCGCCACGTCTCCCCGCAGCGCCGGTGCGCTGCGGGGAGGTCGTGACCGGCGGTATGCGCAGGGGGCGGCCGCGTCGGCCGCGGCATCCGTCGTCCTGACGCCCTCGCACGGCGGCGATAGGGTTTGACAATGACGACGACTCCCCCCGGCTGGTACGACGACGGTCACGGCGCGCTGCGCTGGTGGGACGGGCAGCAGTGGACGGAGCACGTCGCCCAGCCCGACGCGGAGTCGTCGCCCGCCCCGACCGAGGCCGAGATCGTCGCCGGCCAGCTCGGGTTCGAGCACGAGACGGCACCGGCACCGAGCGCTCCCGTCGCACAGCCCGGCCTGACCGGGCAGCCGGCAGTCGCGGCGCAGCCCGGTCATGCCGCCGCACCCCAGTACGCGCCCGGCGATCCGGGCTACCCGCAGGGTGTGTACGAAGGCGCCCCCGCGGGCGGCGCCTTCACCGCCGCCACCGAGCCGCGCAAGAGCTCGAAGCTGTGGATCGTGTGGGTGGTGATCGGTGTCGTGCTGCTCGGCATCGTGATCGCCGCCGCCGTGCTGATCCCGCTGCTGATGCTGTCGGCGGCGACGGCGGGGAGCACCGGCGCCACCGACGACGAGCGCGCAGCGGTCTCCGCGGTCGAACTCTACGACGACGCCTGGCAGGACGGCGACTGCGACGCCTTCACGGCCGCGACGACCGAGAACTTCCGCGCCGCCAACGGATTCACCGACTGCCCGACCTTCGAAGCGGATGCCGAGGGCTTCGACCAGAACTTCGACGACTACGAGGTGAGGGTCACCGCCGTCGAGACCCAGGCCGACGAGATCGCGGTGACGACCGAAGAGACGTACACCGCGCTCATCGATGGGAACGGCGACGCGACGGATCCGACTCCCGGTTCGACGGTCTACCACTACACGCTCGTCGAAGCCGACGGCACGTGGCTGATCGACGACCTGTACTACGACGAATGAGCTCCTCCGAGACGCCCCGTCCCGCTCACGACACCCGGTTCTACCTCGCCTGCGTAGGCATCGGCCTGCTCGCGGGGCTGCTGTCGGGTCTGTTCGGCGTGGGCGGTGGCACGGTGATCGTGCCCTTCCTCGTGCTGCTGCTCCGCTTCGACCAGCGCCTCGCCGCCGGCACGTCCCTCGCCGCCATCGTGCCGACGGCGGCCGTGGGCGTGATCTCCTATGCGGTGCACGGCTCGGTCGCCTGGATCCCCGCGCTGCTGCTCGCGGCCGGCGCGGTCGTCGGCGCCCAGATCGGCACGTGGCTGCTGCCGCGGCTCTCGCTGACAGTGCTCCGGTGGGCGTTCGTCGGCTTCCTGGCGGCGGTCATCGTGAGCCTCTTCATCGTGATCCCCTCCCGGGATGCCGAGCTCGTCCTCACCTGGTTCAGCGGAGCGGCCCTCGTGGTGCTGGGTGTGGTGACCGGCATCCTGTCGGGACTCATCGGCGTGGGCGGCGGCATCATCGTCGTCCCGGCCCTGATGGTGCTGTTCGGCACGAGCGATCTCGTCGCCAAGGGCACCTCGCTGCTCATGATGATCCCGACCGCCGTCTCGGGCACCATCGGCAACGTCCGCCGGCGCAACGTCGACCTCGCCGCCGCCGCGGTGGTGGGCATCGCGGCGTGCACCACGACCGCGCTCGGAGCGTGGGCCGCGACCCTCATCGACCCGTTCGTCGCCAACATGCTGTTCGCCGCGTACCTCGTGGTCATCGCCGTGCAGATGGCGCTGCGGGCCTGGCGCGGACGCCCCCGCCCGGCCGGCCCGGCGGACGCCGCTCGGTAGGATGGCCTGGTGCCAGTGAACCCCGAGCTCGTCGGCCGCGACTTCCCGCCGACGTCCCCCTACCTCGTGGGTCGAGAGAAGGTGCGCGAGTTCGCGCGTGCCGTCTTCGCCGATGACCCGCAGCACAGCGATCCCGCCGCCGCGCAGGCGCTCGGCTACGCCGACGTCGTCGCGCCGCCGACCTTCGCGATCGTCGTCGCCGAGTCCACGCTGAAGCAGCTGCTCGGCGAGCCGGATTCGGGAATCGTGCTGCAGAACGTGCTGCACGCCGAGCAGAAGTTCCGCTACTCGCGGCCGATCATCGCCGGCGACGAGTTGACCGCCCGGCTGTCGGTCACCGGCATCCGCGCGATGGGGGCGGCCGCGATGGTGACGAGCGAGTCCGAGATCACGGATGCCGCGGGTGACCACGTCGTGACTGCGACGTCCATCCTGCTCGTGGGGGAGGGCGACAAGTGAGCGCGCTGACAGCCCTCGCCGTCGGAGACGTCGTCGCCGAGCGGACCGTGCACCTCACCCGGGAGTCGCTCGTGCGGTACGCGGGCGCATCCGGCGACTTCAACCCGATCCACTACCGCGACGACGTCGCCGCCGCGGTGGGCCTTCCCGGCGTCCTCGCCCACGGCATGCTCACCATGGGCCTCGCGGTCGGCACGATCGAGCCGTGGATCGGCGATACCGGCCGCATCCTCGAGTACGGCGTGCGGTTCACCAAGCCTGTGGTGGTCGACGCCGAGACCGGCGCCGACGTGACCGTCGTCGCGAAGGTCGGGGCCGTCGACGACGAATCGGCCCGCATCGACCTCACCGTCTCGTTCAACGATGCGACCGTGCTGGTCAAGGCGCAGGTGCGCGTGCGGATCGTCTGACGCATGCCCGAGGTCACCCCCATTCCGCTGTCGCGGCTGACGACCCTGCGCACCGGCGGTGAGCCCGCGCGCATGATCGACGCGCCGACGACCGACGAGCTGGTCGCCGCACTGCGCGAGGTCTGGGCGTCGGGCGACGACTGGCTCGTGCTCGGCGGCGGCTCGAACCTGTTCGTCGGTGACGAACCGTTCGACGGCACCGTCGTCCGCGTGCTCACCAGGGGCATCGAACGGATGCCGTCGCCGCTGCCCGGTCGCGCGCGCCTGCGGGTCCAGGCGGGCCACGACTGGGATGCCCTCGTCGCATACGCCGTCGAGGCGGGCCTCGGCGGGCTCGAGGCGATGTCGGGGATCCCGGGAACGGTCGGTGCGGCGCCGGTGCAGAACATCGGCGCCTACGGCCAGGAGATCGTGCAGACGCTCACCGAGGTCGAGCTCCTCGACGAGTCCACCGGCGAGGTCTCGACGGTGCCCGCCGCCGAGCTGGGCCTCGGCTTCCGCACGTCGGTGCTCAAGCATCACTACGGGTCGGCGCCCGCCCGTCGCGCGGTGATCCTCACGGTGACGCTCGATCTTCCCGAGATCGGGCCGGGCGCCCGTCGCATCGCCGGCGACCAGCTGCGCACCGCCCTGCGGCTCGGTCCCGATGACGAGGTGATGCTCGCGTGGGTGCGCGACCGCATCCTCGAGACACGCCGCAGCAAGGGCATGGTGCTGGACGCCGACGACCCCGACACCTACAGCGCAGGCTCGTTCTTCCAGAACGCGGTGGTGTCGGCATCCTTCGCGCGCACGCTTCCCGACGCGTGCCCGCGGTGGCCGGTGCACCCCGACCTCGACCCGGTGCTCGTCATCCCGCTCGCGAACTTCGACGGCTATGTGCCGCCGACGCCGACCGTCGAATCGGACGTCAAGGTGAGTGCCGGGTGGCTCATCGAGCACGCCGGCGTGCGCAAGGGATTCAAGCTGCCGCGCTCGCGTGCCGGCCTGTCGACCAAGCACGCGCTCGCCCTCACGAACCGGGGCAGCGCCACCGCCGCTGAGCTCGCCGAGCTCGCCCGCTTCATCCAGGGCCGCGTGCAGTCCGAGTTCGGCCTGGTGCTCCAGCCCGAGCCCGTGCTCCTGAACGTCGAGCTCTAGTCCCTCGCGTCGGCGTCGTCCTCGCCGGACGCCTCCTCGAGGCCCTCGAGGAGGTGCGAGCGGTGCGCAGGCGCCAGATTCGCCATCGCCGCCGCCAGCTCTGTCAGCATCGTCAGTCGTCGTCCCATGGTGGTGCCTTTCGTTCGTCCTCATGAGGGACGACGAACGAACGGGCGTCGGGTCGACGGTTCGTGGCGGATTCTTCTGACACGGCTGGCGACGAACCGCCGAGCCTGAACGCAGAACCAGGCCCGACGCAGAACGCGGATGCCTCGCACCGAGGCATCCGCGTTCCGTGACGTCGCCGGCTACGACGCGAAGAGGCGCTGCAGGCGCTGGACGCCCTCGAGGAGGGCGTCGTCGCCGAGTGCGTACGAGAGGCGCAGGTAGCCCGACGGACCGAAGGCCTCTCCGGGCACGACGGCCACCTCGGCCTCTTCGAGGATGAGGTCGGCGAGCTCGAGCGAGGTCGTGGGCGTCTTGCCCGCCCACTCGCGGCCGAGCAGCCCCCGCACGTCGGGGTAGGCGTAGAACGCGCCCAGCGGAGTGGGCACCTCGACGCCGTCGATCTTCGAGAGCTCGGTCACGATCGTGCGGCGACGGCGGTCGAAGGCCTGACGCATCTGCTCGACCTCGTCCTGCGGGCCGGTGAGGGCCGCGAGCGCCGCGCGCTGCGCGATGTTGTTGACGTTCGAGCACAGGTGCGACTGGAGGTTGCCGGCGATCTTGATCGCCGGCTGCGGCCCGACCATCCAGCCGAGACGCCAGCCGGTCATCGCGTAGGTCTTGGCGACGCCGTTGACGAGGATCGTCTGGGCGGCGGCATCCGGAACAGCCTCCACGATCGAGACGGCCCGCGTGCCTTCGTAGACCAGGTTCTGGTAGATCTCATCGGAGATGATCCAGATGCCGTGCTCGACGGCCCACTGGCCGATCGCGGCAGTCTCCTCCGCCGTGTACACCGAGCCGGTCGGGTTCGACGGCGACACGAACACGAGCGCGGTCGTGCGGTCGGTGCGTGCGGCCTCGAGCTGCGCGACGGTCACCTTGTAGTCCTGGTCGGCACCGGCGAACACCTCGACGGGGACGCCGTCGGCCAGGGCGATCGCCTCCGGGTACGTCGTCCAGTACGGGGCCGGCAGCAGCACCTCGTCGCCGGGGTTCACGACGGTCTGGAAGGCCTGGTACACGGCCTGCTTGCCGCCGTTGGTGACGATGATCTGCGAGGGGTCGACCTCGAGGCCCGAGTCGCGCAGCGTCTTCGCCGCGATGGCCTCGCGGAGCGCGGGAAGGCCCGCGGCCGGCGTGTAGCGGAAGTTCGCGGGGTTGTGCAGCGCCTCGGCGGCGGCATCCACGATGAACTGCGGGGTGGCGAAATCGGGCTCGCCCGCCGCGTACGAGATGACCGGCCGGCCGGCGGCCTGCAGGGCCTTGGCCTTGGCATCGACCTTGAGGGTCGCCGACTCGGCGATGGCGCTGAGCTTGCGGGAGAGCGTGGGCGTACGGGTGAGCGGTGCGCGTTCTGTCACGCTTCGAGCGTAGTCCGCGCGCGCGTCGCGGTCAGCGGCCAATCGCCCTCGACCGGCCCGTGACTGTGCGCGATGCCGGGCGGGCGCGACGGAACGTCCGACGGCGGGCTTCCGGGCACCACGAGCGCACGGTACCCTGTGCCTCGTGGACGCCTGGATCTGGGGAGCCGTCGTGCTCGCCATCGTGCTTGTCTTCGCGGGCGGGATCGCGTGGTGGCTCGCGCGCGGGTGCGTGCTCACGATGATCGGCGCCACCGGCGCGGTCGTCGGCGGCGTGCTGTCGCTCATCGCGCTGGTCGTCCTGCTCGACCCCGACGCCGGTCTGCGCGCCGCCGCCGTCATCACGGTGGGCTCCGGAGTCTGGCTCCTCGCCTGGGCGCTGGCGGGCGGCATCCGAGGGCAACGGCTGCTGCGCGCGGAGGAGCGAGCGGATGCCGCAGCGGGGGTCGCGCCCCTGGTCGTTCCTGCGACGGCGACCTCGGATCGCTGAGCCGCCGGGCGACGCAGCTGAGCCTCCAGGCCCCGCAGCTGAACCGCCGGGTGGCGCGGCTGACCCGTCGCCGCCGACGGCGGCATCCACCGAATGGGGGATGCCGATCCCGCAGATGACCGCTGGTCCGCGCCGGCCCGCGCGGCGAGGCTGGGAGCATGCGGATTCATGCGGGTGAGGATGCGGTCGCGGTGCGGGTGCGCGACCTGCGGAAGACGTACGGCGATCGCACCGTCGTCGACGGGGTGTCGTTCGACATCGCGCGGGGTGAGACGTTCGCCCTGCTCGGTCCGAACGGGGCGGGAAAGTCGACGACCGTCGAGATCCTGGAGGGCTATCGGCGGCGCACCAGCGGCGAGGTGGAGGTGCTGGGCGTCGACCCCGGTCTCGGCGGGCTCGATCTGAAGGCCCGGCTCGGCATCGTCCTCCAGTCCACCGCGCAGTCGGGGCTCGCGACGGTGCGCGAGCAGCTCCGGCAGTTCGCGGGGTTCTATCCGAACCCGCGCGACGTCGATGAGGTGATCGCCGCGGTCGGCCTTCAGCCGCAGGCGAAGACGCGCATCTCGAAGCTGTCCGGCGGGCAGCAGCGCCGCGTCGACGTCGCCCTGGGGATCATCGGCCGGCCCGACCTGCTGTTCCTCGACGAGCCGACGACCGGGTTCGATCCCCACGCGCGCCGGGAGTTCTGGGAGCTCATCCGGAGGCTGCAGACCGAGGGCACCACGATCCTGCTCACCACCCACTACCTGGACGAGGCCGCGCAGCTCGCTGACCGGGTCGCGGTCATCGCTGCCGGCCGCCTGCGGGCGATCGGCCCCGTCGCGGGGTTCGGGGGAGAAGAGGCGCGCATGCCGGTCGTGAAATGGGTGGAGGGCGGGATGCCGCGGCAAGAGCGCACTGCCGATCCGTTCACGTTCGCGACGGTGCTCGCCGCGCGCCTCGGCGGCGCTCCGCCCGAGCTCGAGATCGTCCGGCCGAGCCTCGAGGACGTCTATCTGAGCCTCGTCGCCGAGGCGGAGGCACCCGTCGACGGCACGGCGGACGCGGTCGTGACGAGGGGAGCAGCACGATGAGCACGGCGACCCGCAGCGTGGCGTCGGGTCAGGGCAGCCGGACGCGGCGGCGCGGCCTTCTCGCCGTCGGGGTCTGGCGCGCCCGCTTCGAGCTGGTGCAGTACTTCCGCTCGGGCGACACCCTCTTCTTCACCTTCCTCTTCCCGATCTTCATGCTGGGGCTGTTCAGCGTGGCGTTCGGCTCGGACGGCGACGTGCAGCTCGCACCGAACGTGCCGGCCATCCCGATGGCGCAGCTGTACCTGCCGGGCATGATCGCCGCCGGTCTGCTGCTGTCAGGCTTCCAGAACCTGGCGATGGACATCGCGATCGAGCGCTCCGACGGCATGCTCAAGCGCCTCGGCGGCACGCCGCTGTCGCCGGTGAGCTACTTCATCGGCAAGATCGGCCAGGTGCTCGTGACGGGGGTTCTGCAGTCGGCGCTGCTGCTGCTGTTCGCCTCGCTCGTGCTCGGCGTGGAGCTTCCGACCGCGCCCGAGAGCTGGGCGACCTTCGCCTGGGTGTTCGTGCTCGGCATCACCACCTCGGCGCTCCTCGGCATCGCGCTCTCGGCCGTGCCGCGCACGGGCAAGAGCGCGACCGCCGTGGTGGTGCCGATCGCACTCGCGCTGCAGTTCATCTCGGGCGTCTACCTGACGTTCTCGCAGCTGCCGGACTGGCTGCAGAACGTGGCCGGGCTGTTCCCGCTCAAGTGGATGGCGCAGGGCATGCGGGCCGTCTTCCTGCCCGACGAATACGCAGCCCTCGAGCAGAACGGCGAGTGGGATCTGGCCGGCGTCGCGATCGCCCTCGGCGTCTGGCTCGTCGTCGGGCTCGTGCTCTCGCGCGTCACCTTCCGATGGATCCGCCGCGATGCGTGACCGGGTCGGCGGCGTGGCCGGTCGGCGCACGGCCGCGTAGCCTGACGGTGCCCGGCTCGCAGCGGTGAGTCGAGCCCGGGCGACACTCGGACGAGGAAGGGAGGCGGGCGGAGCATGCTGAGCGAGCGCCGGTGGGATGCGATCGTGTGCATCGTCGCGGCGGTCATCGCCCTGGCGCTGGTCTTCCTGTTCGCGCCGTCGACCGCCGCCCGCACGGTGGTCGGCCTGGGGTCGATCGGGCTCTTCGTGGCGGGGTACGCCGCGATCGGCCGCGCCGCCGTCGAACCGCCCCGAGCCGCCTGGCGGTACCCCGCGTTCCTCTCGGTCGCCGCGATCGCGGTGGGCATCGGCGTCGGAGCCGCTCCGTTCATGGCCATGCTCCAGACGCTCGCGTACCCGCTCGTGTGGGTCATCGGCGACTCCCGGCGGCGGGGCATCGGCGGGTCCGTGGTGATCGCCGTCAGCGTGTTCGTCGGGGTGATCATCGGCTACGGCGCAGACGCCGACTCGGTCCTCGCGGGGGCTACGACCGCCGTGTTCTCGCTGGCCTTCGCGATCGCCATCGGGCTGTGGATCGCCCGCATCGCCGAGTACGGCGAGGAACGCGAGCGCCTGCTGGCCGAGCTGACGGCCGCCCAGGGGCAGGTGGAGGCGCTGAGCCGCGAGCGCGGCGCCTCGGCGGAGCGCGAGCGCCTCGCCCGCGACATCCACGACACGCTCGCACAGACGCTCGCGGGCCTGGTGATCTTCGCGGAGCGCGCCGGACGGCAGTCGCGTGAGGGACAGACGGATGCCGCGGCCGCGACGATCGCGACCGTCGAGCAGGTCGCTCGAGACGCGCTGGCCGAGGCGCGGGCGCTCGTCGCCCGGACGGCCGCCGTGCCCCGCGAGCCGGCGTTCGCCGCCGCGGTGGAGCGCCTCGTGGAGCGCTTCCGGGCGCAGGGCCGCGCGGCGATCGAACTCGACACGGCCGGCGTGGCGGCGGAGCTCGACCGAGAGACGCAGGTCGTGCTGCTGCGCTGCCTGCAGGAGGCGCTGTCCAACGCCGCGAAGCACGCCGACGCCGACCTCGTGCGGGTGCGCGTCCGCGTGGAGGCGGACGGCGGTGCCGCGCTCGAGGTGGCCGACGACGGCCGCGGTTTCGAGCCGGCGACGGCCGGGGCGGGATTCGGCCTCGACGGCATGCGGGAGCGGGTGGCGCTGGCCGGCGGTGCGATCGAGGTCGCCTCGACCACCGGCAGCGGGACGGCGCTGCGCGTGCGCCTTCCACCCGCGCGGCCGGATGCCGTGAACGATGTCAGAGGAGGCCCCGTGTGATTCGACTGCTCATCGCCGACGACCACCCCGTGGTGCGCGCCGGGCTCTCCGGGCTGCTCTCCGACGAGCCCGGTTTCGAGGTGGTGGCGGAGGCGTCCGACGGCGACGAAGCGGTGCGCCTCGCCGTCGCGACACGGCCCGATGTGGTCCTGATGGATCTCCGGATGCCGCGCGTCGACGGTGTCGCCGCCACGGCGCGGATCGCCGCGGGCGAGGCGGGCGACCCGCCGCCGCGTGTGCTGATCCTCACCACCTATGAGTCGGACGACCAGATCCTCGCGGCGATCGAGGCGGGGGCCTCCGGGTATCTGCTGAAGGCGGCCCCGCAGGCGGAGATCGTCGCCGGCATCCGCTCGGTCGCGGCCGGGCAGTCGGCGCTCTCGCCGCAGGTCGCGGTGCGCCTGGTCGAACGGATGCGCCGGCCGGTGCCGGAGACCGTCCTGACACCGCGCGAACTCGACGTGCTGCGGCTCGTCGCCAGAGGGCACAGCAACAAGCAGATCGCCGTCGCGCTCGGCATCGGCGAGTCCACGGTGAAGACGCACCTGCTCAAGATCTTCGAGAAGCTCGGCGTCGCCGACCGCACGCGTGCGGCGACGCTGGCGATGGAGCGGGGCCTGCTCGCCTAGCGGTTGGACGACGGATGCCTCGGACCGGCTGGTCCGAGGCATCCGCCATCCAGGGGGCCCCGCGTCGTGGGACTCAGTTGAACTGGTTCATCGTGTTGTGCTGACCGCCGGCCTTGAGGGCCGCGTCGCCGGCGAAGTACTCCTTGTGGTTGTCGCCGATGTCGCTTCCGGCCATGTTCTGGTGCTTGACAGTGGCGATGCCCTCGCGGATCTCGCGACGCTGCACGCCCTTCACGTAGGCGAGCATGCCCTCGTCGCCGAAGTAGCCCTTGGCGAGGTCGTCGGTCGACAGCGCCGCGGTGTGGTACGTCGGCAGCGTGATGAGGTGGTGGAAGATCCCGGCGCGAGCGGAACCCTCGCGCTGGAACGTGCGGATCTTCTCGTCGGCGAGCCGCGCGAGCTCGGTGTCGTCGTACTGGACGTTCATCAGGTCGCCGCGGTCGTAGGCCGAGACATCCTCGCCCTGCTCCGCGAGCAGGTCGTACGCCTGCTGGCGGAAGCTCAGCGTCCAGTTGAACGACGGGCTGTTGTTGTACACGAGCTTCGCGTTCGGGACCTCGGCGCGGATCGCGTCGACCATGCCCGCGATCTGCTCCACGTGCGGCTTCTCGGTCTCGATCCACAGCAGATCGGCGCCGTTGCGCAGCGACGTGATGCAGTCCAGCACGACGCGCTCCTCTCCGGTTCCGGAGCGGAACTGGTACAGGTTGCTGGCGAGACGCTTGGGGCGCAGCAGCCTGCCGTCGCGCTTGATGACGACGTCGCCGTTGCCCAGGTCGCCCTCCGAGATCTCCTCGACGTCGAGGAAGGAGTTGTACCGGTCGCCGAGGTCACCCGGCTCGTGCGTCACCGCGAGCTTCTGCGTGAGGCCGGCGCCGAGCGAGTCGGTGCGGGCGACGATGATGCCGTTGTCGATGCCGAGCTCGAGGAACGCGTAGCGGACCGCGGTGAGCTTGGCGATGAAGTCCTCGTGGGGGACGGTGACCTTGCCGTCCTGGTGGCCGCACTGCTTCTCATCCGACACCTGATTCTCGATCTGGATGGCGCACGCGCCCGCCTCGATCATCTTCTTGGCGAGGAGGTAGGTGGCCTCGGGATTTCCGAAGCCCGCGTCGATGTCGGCGATGATCGGCACGACGTGGGTCTCGTAGTTGTCGATCTGCGACTGGATGAACTCGACCGCGGTCTCATCCCCGGCGGAACGTGCCCGGTCGAGCTGTGTGAAGAGCAGGTCGAGTTCGCGTGCGTCGGCCTGGCGGAGGAAGGTGTAGAGCTCCTCGATGAGGGCCGGCACCGACGTCTTCTCGTGCATCGACTGGTCGGGAAGGGGCCCGAACTCGGACCGGAGCGCGGCGACCATCCAGCCCGACAGGTAGAGGTAGCGCTTGTTCGTGCTCTTCAGATGCTTCTTGATCGAGATGAGCTTCTGCTGCCCGATGAAGCCGTGCCACACGCCGAGCGACTGGGTGTACACCGACGAGTCGGCGTCGTACTCCGCCATGTCGCGGCGCATGATGTCGGCGGTGTACTGAGCGATCTCGAGTCCCGTCCGGAAGCGGTTCTGCGCCCGCATGCGCGCGGCGGACTCGGGGTCGATGGCGTCCCAGCCGGAGCCGTGCTGCTCCTTGAGGACCCGGATGGCTGCGATGTCGTCGTTGTAGGCGGTCATGGTGATTCCTTTGCAGTAGGTGTGTTCGTGTCCCGATCAGCGGTCTTCGTGTCCCGATCTCCACCGACCCAGCGGTCGTAAACGGCGGAGATCGGGACACGGATGACGCGTCAGTCGGTCTCGATCAGGAAGCGCGAGTAGGCCGGCAGCGTCAGGAAGGCCGGGAAGTCCTGGCCGAGGGCGACGTCGCGGAAGATCTCCGCCGCGTCGTCGAAGCGGTCGCCCACGCGACGCTCGACCTCGCCCAGCACCTGCGTGATCAGACCCTCCACGTACTCGCGCGTGATCGTGGTGCCGTCGTCGGTGGTGCGGTCCTGGTGGATCCACTGCCACACCTGGCTGCGGCTGATCTCGGCGGTCGCGGCATCCTCCATGAGGTTGTCGATCGCCACCGCGCCCAGCCCCCGCAGCCACGCCTCGAGGTAGCGGATGGCCACCGACACGTTCGCGTGCACGCCGGCCGCGGTGACCGGACGCCCGATGTGCACGTCGATCAGATCGGCCGCGCTCACCTGCACCTCGGGACGCTGACGGTCGAGCTGGTTCGGGCGATCGCCGAGCACGGCGTCGAACTCGGCCCGCGCGACCGGGATCAGGTCGGGGTGGGCCACCCACGTGCCGTCGAAGCCGTCGCCGGCCTCGCGCTTCTTGTCGGCGGCGACCTTCTCGAAAGCCGTCGCGGTCACCTCGGGGTCGCGGCGGTTGGGGATGAAGGCGCTCATGCCGCCGATCGCGAAGGCGCCGCGCTTGTGGCAGGTCTTCACGAGCAGCTCGGTGTACGAGCGCATGAACGGCACGGTCATCGTGACCTCGCTGCGGTCGGGCAGCACGAAGCGCGCACCGCGGCCGCGGTAGTTCTTGATGATCGAGAAGATGTAGTCCCAGCGGCCGGCGTTCAGCCCTGCGCAGTGGTCGCGCAGCTCGAAGAGGATCTCCTCCATCTCGAACGCCGCCGGGAGCGTCTCGATGAGCACGGTCGCCCGGATCGTCCCGTGGGGGATCCCGATGTACTTCTCGCTGAAGGTGAAGACGTCGTCCCACAGCTTCGCCTCTTCGCTCGACTCGAGCTTGGCGATGTAGAAGTAGGGTCCACGGCCGTTCGTGATCAGTCGCTCGGCGTTGTGGAAGAAGTACAGCCCGAAGTCCACGAGCGACCCGGACGCCGCCATCGTGCGGCCGGAGCGGTCGGTGAAGCGGATGTGCTGCTCGGGGAGGTGCCAGCCGCGCGGCCGCATGACGATGGTGGGGGTCTCGGTGGCCGTGACCTCGTAGCGCCTGCCTTCGGCGCTGGTGAACGAGAGCTCGCCGCGGATCGCGTCGCGCAGGCTCAACTGGCCCTCGATCACGTTCTTCCAGGTGGGGCTGGTGGCGTCCTCCTGGTCGGCGAGCCACACCTTGGCGCCGGAGTTGAGGGCGTTGATCGTCATCTTCGGGTCGGTCGGGCCCGTGATCTCGACGCGGCGGTCCTCGAGGCCCGGTCCGGCGCCCGCGACGGTCCACTCGGCTTCCTCTCGGATGTGCCGGGTGTCATCGCGGAACTGCGGGTCGTGCCCGTTCCCGATCTCGAAGCGGCGCCGCATGCGGTCGGCGAGCCGGTCGTGCCGGCGGGCGCCGAAGCGCTGGTGCAGCTCGGTGAGGAACGCGATCGCCTCGGGGGTGAGGACCTCGTCGTACCGGGGTCCCATGCGGCCGCTGATCTCGATCGACGGCTCGTGGATCTGGGTGGGGATGGGGCCGGTGCGCGTACGCATCGGGGTGGCGGTTGCAGGTGTCATGTCCCTGTCTTCCTGTGAACGAGTGTGCTGAGTGATGGAGGGATGCCGCACCCGGCGTGTGGGCCGGATGGGGGCATCCCGTGATCCGCGTTCTGGATCAACCGTCGGTCTGTCGTGACACCACTCTGCGGTGAAGTTCGGGGGTCGAACCCACGATTCGGCATGTGAACTTTTCGAGGATTTCTGTTTTCGTGACAGAATCGGCCCATGACGACGACGTTCACGCCGGATCTGCGCGGTGATCTCCCCGACGATGAAGAAGTGGATCCACTCACCATCGGCCGCCGCATCCGGCAGCTGCGCACCGACCGGGGCATGACGCTCGAAGAGCTCGCCGCAGCGGTGGAGCGCGCACCCAGCCAGCTGTCGATGATCGAGAACGGCCGGCGTGAGCCGAAGCTCACGCTGCTCCAGTCGATCGCTCGGGCGCTCGGCTCGTCGATCGAGGCGATCCTCGAGTCCGAGCCGCTCGACGAGCGCACGACGCTCGAGATCTCGCTCGAGCGGGCGATGCGCGGCCAGACGTTCCAGGCGCTGGGCATCCCGCCGTTCCGCATCGGCAAGACGGTGCCGACCGAGGCGCTCAAGGCGATGCTGGCCCTGCAGGGCGAGATCGAACGGCTGCGCGACGAGCGCGCGGCGACACCGGAGGAGGCCCGCCGGGCGAACGTGGCGCTGCGCAAGCTCATGCGCACGCAGAACAACTACTTCGCCGAGCTGGAGCAGCAGGCGCGCCGCCTGCTCCAGGCCGTCGACCACCCGGGCGGTCCGCTGACGCAGCGGACGGCATCCGATATCGCCGCCCATCTCGGCTTCACGCTTCACTACGTGCCCGACCTGCCGCAGACCACCCGCTCGGTCGCCGACATCAAGAACGGGCGCCTCTACCTGTCGAGTCGCCTTACGACCAAGGGAGACCCGCGCACGGCGGTGCTGCAGGCGCTGTCGAGCCGCATTCTCGGGCACCGCGAACCCACCTCGTATGCCGACTTCCTGCGACAGCGCGTGGAGACCAACTACCTCACCGGCGCCCTGCTCATCCCCGAGGCGCACGCGGTGCCGTTCCTGCAGGAGGCCAAGAAGGACAGGTCGATCTCGATCGAAGACCTGCGCGACGCCTATTCGGTGTCGTACGAGACCGCGGCGCACCGCTTCACGAACCTCGCGACCGTGCACCTGGGGTTGCCCGTGCACTTCCTCAAGGTGCACGAGTCGGGAGTCATCACGAAGGTCTACGAGAACGACGACGTCAACTTCCCGACCGACCGCCTGGGCGCGATCGAGGGGCAGATGTGCTGCCGCAAGTGGACCTCGCGCGTCGTCTTCGACGTCGACGACCACTTCAACCCGTACTACCAGTACACCGACACCGGGAACGGCACCTACTGGTGCACCGCTCGTGTCGAGCTGTCGAGCGAAGGGGCGCACTCGGTGAGCGTCGGCGTGCGTTTCGACGACACGAAGTGGTTCCTCGGTCGCGACACCCCCAACCGGGGCGTCTCGACCCACTCGATCGAGGCCTGCTGCCGCCGCGCGCCGGCCGAGCTCGAGGCCGCCTGGCGCGAGCAGTCGTGGCCGAATGTGCGGACGCCGCGCACCCTGCTCGCGACGCTGCCGACCGGGTCGTTCCCCGGCGTCGACACCACCGACGTGTACGAGTTCCTCGAGGCGCACGCCCCGCGCTGAGCTGCCCGCTCTCCGCCGGGTGTGCCGCCGGCCGCGCGACCGGCGCGGCGCGTGAGAGAGCAGTGAGAGACAGGACGCCGGGGTTCCGCCAATACCTGTTAGGTGTTAGGTTTTGCGAACCGGCGGTTCTGCCCGACGGAGCCGCTTCGACGACCTCGACGAGGAGAGCGCGATGAGACGATGGCTCAGCACGGCAGCGGTGGCGGCACTGGTCGCCGGCGGACTCAGCATGGCCGGCCCCGCGATGGCGGGATCGGGATCGGGCAGACCGGGCGATGACACCCTCCAGCGGTACGCGGAGGACACCTGGGCGTCGCTCGATGCCATGACCGACCCGGCCACGGGTCTGCCGTCCGACAACATCACCGGCGACCTGGCGACCGCCGGCGCCTACACGTCGCCCACGAACATCGGCGGATACCTCTGGTCGACCGTGACCGCGCGCGACCTCGGAATCATCTCCGTGCACGAGGCGCGCGACCGCATGGCCACCACCCTGGGCACGCTCGCAGCGCTCGAGCGCAACGCTGCGAGCGGCATGTACTACAACTGGTACGACCCGGCGACCGGCGCGAAGCTCACGACGTGGCCCGATTCGGGCGACGTCGTGCACCCGTTCCTCAGCACCGTCGACAACGGGTGGCTCGCGGCATCCCTGCGCATCGTCCGAGAGGCCGAGCCGAGCCTGGCCGCGCAGGCCGACGCGCTCTACGACTCGATGGACTTCTCGGCCTACTTCAACCCCGAGGGTGCGCCGGGCCTGCCGGCCGGCACCAACCGCGGCGGGTTCTGGGAGGTCGCGCCCCCGGGGTGCAGCGTCGAGGCGCCCATGTACAACGGCTCGGGCGAGACCGCCTTCTACACGTGCCACCACTACGACACCACCGTCAGCGAGAGCCGCATCGCGACCTACCTCGGCATCGCGAACGGCGAGATCCCGCCGACAGCGCTCTACGGCACCCACCGCACCATGCCGCCCGGCTGCGACTGGGCATGGCAGGAGCAGCTGCCGACCGGTACGTACCGCACCTACGACGGGTTCGAGGTCTGGGAGGGCGTCTACACCTATGCCGGTATGAGCTTCGTCCCGAGCTGGGGCGGCAGCATGTTCGAGGCGCTCATGCCCGATCTGCTCGTGCCCGAGACGAAGTGGGGACCGCGCTCCTGGCGTGTGAACCACCCGATCACCGTCGCCGTGCAGAAGCACCACGGGCTCGAGGACGCCGGGTACGGCGCGTGGGGCTTCTCGCCCGCGAGCAACCCGCTCGGCGGCTACGCCGAATACGGCGTCGACCTCGCCGGCATGCGCTCGGACGGCTACACGTCCGACGTCGAGAAGACGGATGTCGACGTCGACCGTCCCGGCTGCACCGAGGGCACGAACCCCGACCCCGAGTTCGGCGACGGCGTGGTGACGCCGCACGCCGCGTTCCTCGCGCTGCCGTACGATCGCGAGGGCGTGCTCGAGAACCTCGCGCACCTCGAGTCCGATCTGGGAGCCTACGGGCCCGGCGGCTTCTACGACGCCGTCGCCGTCGGCAGCGGCACGGTCGCCGAGCGCTACCTCTCGCTCGACCAGTCGATGATCATGGCGGCGATCGGCAACGAGCTCACCGGAGATACGCTGAAGACCTACTTCGTCGACAAGGAGATGGAGAAGCGCCTGCGACCCGCGATGGCTGCGCAGGTCTTCAGCTCCGAGGAGAGAGCGCGTCAGTGATCGAAGCCGCCGAGACCGCGGCCGGAGCGTCCGCCGAGGGCACCCCGGCCCGCGGGGCGCGCACGCCCCGGGGCAGCTACGCCAAGGGGCAGGCGCGACGGCAGGCGATCGTCGACGAGGCGCTCATCGTGTTCGGGCGCAGCGGCTTCCACAGCGGGTCGCTGCGCGAGATCGCGAAGCGCGTCGGGCTCACCCCGACCGGCCTCATGCATCACTTCGCCGACAAGGAGGAGCTCTTCACCGAGGTCCTCCGTCAGCGCGACGAGAAGATCCGCGCCGCCGCGGGCGATCCCGCCGAGCACACGCTCATCCAGCAGGCGACGAAGGTCGTGGCCTACAACCAGGAGTCCCGGGGCCTCACCTCGCTGTACGCGACGGTGTCGGCCGAGGCGACCGACTCAGAGCACCCCGCCCACGAGGAGTTCGCCCGCCGTTACCTCGAGGGTGCCGAGGCCGCGACGCCGCTCCTCGTGGCCGGTCAAGCCGACGGGGAGGTCCGCGCCGACATCGACCCCGCGCTCGCCGCCCGGCTGATCAGCGCCGTGATGGACGGCATCCAGCTGCAGTGGCTCCTCGACGAGAGCGTGGACATGAACGCCCTGTTCGCGGAATTCGTGCGGGGCTACCTGCGTCCGGAGGCCTGACGCCGCCGACGCGCGTCCTCGCCGGGCCTGGGCGAGGACGCGCGCGTCGCGGGGCTCAGCGCAGGGCGTTGGCGCGGGCGACCTCACCGAGCCACGCGAGGCTCGGCTTCGGACGCCGCTCGAAGGTCTCACGATCCCAGGCGATGAGACCGAAGGTCGGCCGGTAGCTGCCCCACTCGTAGTTGTCGAGCAGGCTCCAGTGGAGGTACCCGCGCACGTCCGCGCCCTCGGCGATGCACGACGCGACGGCTTCGAGCGCGCCGCGCGTGTAGTCGATGCGACGGCTGTCGTCGGCGGTCGCCATGCCGTTCTCGGTCACGTACACGGGCACCGCGGCCCGCGCCCAGGCATTGCGGATCCCGTCCCCGACCGCAGGCGGGAAGTACTCCCAGCCGGTCAGCGTGCGCTCGGCATCGTCGGGGATCGGGAGCGGACCGTCCGCCCCGATCTTCGTCCGGGTGTACGCCTGCACTCCGATCCAGTCGTCCCCTCGGGCCGCATCGAGGAACACGTCCTCGCGGGATCGGCCGTACTCGGCGGCGACCGCCTCCGCACCCGGCTCAGGCTGGTACGCCTGTGTCGCGACCGACCAGCCGGCACGAGCTCCCGCGGCGCGCACGATATCGACGGCGCGTTTGTGGGCGTCGACGAGGCGATCCGTGACCGCGGGCACGCCCGGCGGCAGCCCGATCGAGGGGAAGCCCACCTCCGGATCGGCGAGCACCGAGACCATGTTCGGCTCGTTGATGGTGCACACGAGATCGACCCCGTCCAGCACCGGCAGCGCCGCCTCCACGTACCGGGCGAACCGGTCGGCCGCGGCATCCGCGTGCCACCCGCCCTCGCGGGCGAACCACACCGGGTTGGTGAAGTGATGCAGCGTGATCATCGGCTCGAGGCCCAGCTCCCGCGCCGTCGCCACCATGCGACGGTAGTGGTCGATCGCCGCCCGCGAGATCCAGCCGTCCTCGGGCTCGATGCGCGCCCATTCGATGCTGAACCGGTAGGTGCCGAGGCCGGCTCCCGCCAGCAGCGCCATGTCCTCGGGGTAGCGGTGGTAGCTGTCGGCCGCGTCGCCGGACGGCGTCTCGACGGGCGCGCCGGGCAGGTGGCCCCACTCGCGCTGCCACCAGTCCGAGTTCACGTTGCCGCCCTCGATCTGGTGAGCCGCGGTGGAGGCGCCCCACAGGAAGCCTTCGGGGAAGTCCATCGTGCTGATGGTCCTTTCGTTCGGATGGGCGGATGCCGCGGCATCCGCTCCGGATCACTTGATGCCGGTGAGGGCGATGCCCTGCACGAAGTAGCGCTGCAGGAAGACGAACAGGAGCAGCATGGGCAGGACGACCACGACGGCACCCGCCATCATGAGTCCGTACCGCGCGGCGTTCTGGCTCACCGAGTACAGCGCGAGGGCGACGGGCAGCGTGTACATGTCCTCCTTGGTCGCCACCACGAGCGGCCACAAGAAGTTGTTCCAGCTGGCGAGGAACGTGAGGATCGTCAGCGTCGCGACCGCCGGGCCGCACATCGGCATGATCACGCGCAGGAAGATGCGCCACTCGCTCGCGCCGTCGATGCGCGCGGCCTCGATCAGCTCGTCGGGCAGCCCCAGCATGAACTGACGCATGAGGAAGACGCCCAGCGGCGAGATGAGGAACGGCAGGATCAGGCCGGGGTACGTGTTGACGAGGCCCAGGTTGGCGACGAGCACGAACAGCGGCACGAACGTCACCACGCCCGGCACCATGAGCGTTCCGACGACGAGGGCGAACAGCAGCTTCTTGCCGCGGAACTGCAGTTTGGCCAGGGCGTACCCGATCATCGAGCAGAACACGATGTTCCCGAGCGTCACGAACACCGCGACGACGATGCTGTTGATGAAGAACGTCGTGAAATCGAGGCGACCGAAGAGCGTGTCGTAGTTCTCGAGTGTCGGGTTCTGCGGCAGGAAGCCGGTGGGGTTCTGGCGGATCTCGGCGTCGGTCTTGAACGAGCCGAGGATCATCCACACGAACGGCATGACCATCGCGACCAGGCCCAGCGTGAGCACGACGTAGAGCCACCACCGGGTCGGCTCGCCGCGCCGGCGTCCGACGGGATGCGATTCGGGGCCGACGACGTCGGTGTCGGTCACCGCCGAGGAGGCGAGAACCGGACCCAGCTGCCGCTCGCCCTCGCGTGGGGCGTCGGTCGCAGAGGGAGGAGTGGTGTCCATGTCAGTCCCTCCTTCCGAGGAGTCGGAACTGGATCAGCGACAGCAGCACGATCGCCAGGAACAGCACGTAACTGGCGGCCGACGCGTACGCGTAGTTGCCGAAGCCGAACTGGTCGTAGGTGTACATCGCCGTCGAGAGCGTCGCGTCCAGCGGCCCGCCCTGCGTCATGACGTAGGGCTCCTCGAAGAACTGCAGGAAGCCGATGCCGGTGATCACCGCGGCGAAGAGCATGGCCGGCCGGATCGACGGGATCGTGATGTTCCAGAAGCGCTGCCAGGCGTTGGCGCCGTCGACCATCGCGGCTTCGTGATGCTCACGGGGGACCCCCTGCAGTGCGGCCAGGAAGATGACCATGAGCGTGCCGATGTTGCGCCAGACCGCCATGGCGATGAGCGACGGAAGCGCCCAGGTCGTCGACTGGAGCCAGTCGGGGCCCTGGATGCCGAACAGTCCCAGGAACCCGTTGAGTAGCCCGTCGGGCTGGAGGATGAACCGCCAGACGATCGCGATCGCCACGATGCTCGTCACGACAGGGGCGTAGTAGCCGACGCGGTAGACGGTGCGGAAGCGGCGGATGCCCTTGTCGAGTGCGAGGGCGACCGCGAGAGCCAGCGCGATGGTCAGCGGCACGGCGACGATCACGAAGGTGAACGTGTTGCCGAGCGAGTGCAGGAAACGCGGATCCTGGAACAGCCGGATGTAGTTGTCGAACCCGACGATGTTCACCTGGAACGGCGTCTCGAGGTCGCGCGTGGTCATGTCGGTGAAGCTCATGGCGAGCGACCCGACGATCGGGCCGGCCATGAACACCACGAAGAGGATCACGAACGGCGCGGCGAACAGCCACGCGGTGCGTGTCATCCGGCGTTCCCGCCGCGTCGCCCGCACGCGGGGTGCGGGGCGACGCGGCGGCGCCGCAGAGGCGAGAGCGGTCATGGGATGCCCTACTGGCCGGTGCCGATCGACGACGCCTGTTCCTGGATCGCCGCGATCGCGTCCGCGGGCGTGGTGTCGCCGCGCGTGGCCTTCTCGAGCTCCTGGTCGATCACGGCCGACACCTGCGCCCACGTCGGGATCGCCGGCGGCGCCTTCGAGTCCTGCAGCTGGTCGCCGAACACGCTCAGGTACGGGTCCTCGGCGAACGTGGGGTCGTCCCACGCCGACTGCACGCTGGGAAGGTCGGTCGAGATGTCGTACCACTCGATCTGCGTCTCGGGCTGGCTCAGCCACCGGACGAACTTCCACGAGGCGTCGCGGTTCTCGGTGTCCTCGAACACGGCGAGGTTCCCGCCGCCGGTGAAGCTCGTGCGGCTGTCGGCGCCCGGCACCATCGCCACTCCGAACTTGTCGGCGAACTCCTCGCCGCCCTGCTCGAGCAGCAGGCTGACGTGGAACGGGCCGCTGTAGAACGCGCCGACGTCGCCGTTGATGAAGGCCGCCTCGATCTCTCCGCCCTCGAGGCGACGCGGCTCGGCGATGCCTTCCTCGAAGAAGCTGGTATAGAAGGCGAAGGCCTCCTCCCACTCCGGTGTGTCGAAGGTGAACTCGGTTCCGTCCTCGTTGAGGATGTCGCCGCCCTGCTGCCACGCGAGCGGGGTCACGTACTGCCACGAGTCGAATCCGCCCGGGGGCAGTGAGACGCCCCACTGGGCGCCGGCTTCCTGCAGGCCCCGCGTGAACGCGGTGTACTCCTCCCACGTCGCCGGCGGCTCCAGGCCCGCCTGCTCGGCCAGGTCGGTGCGGTAGTACAGCACACGGGTGTCGACGTACCACGGAACGCCGTACGCGACCTCGTCGACGACCGCGGTGTTCCACGAGCCCTCGAAGAACGACGACTCGTCGACCAGACCCTCGGGGGTGGGCTCGAAGGCCCCGGTCGCGGCGAACTCGCCGACCCAGGTCGTGCCGAGCATCGTGACGTCGGGAGTCTCGCCGCCCGCGATCGCCGTGGCGATGCGGTCGTGCGCGCTCTCCCACGGCACGGCGGTGACCTCGATCGTGACGTCGGGGTTCTCCTCCTCGAACTGGGCGGCGAGCTCGTCGAGCACTTCGCCCTCGTTGCCCATCGCCCACACCTCGACGGTGCCCGACGCGGGGGAGTCGTCGATCGACTCGCCGCCTCCTCCGTCGTCGCCGTCCGTCGGCGCGTCGCTGCGCCCGCAGCCGGCGAGGACGAGCGCCCCCACCAGCGCGACCGCGCCGGCGAGTGCCAGGCGGGATGTCCTGCGTGTGATTCGTGTCATCGGTCTGACGCCTCCATCGGTCGTCGCCGCCTCCGTGGCGGCCCTGCCTCGGCTGTGTGTCGGCGCCCGCTGGCGCCGTGGTCTCGAATGTACGCCAAAAACCTGACACATGAAAGGTATTGGCGAATGAGAAACGCCTCATCGAGGGAAGGATGCCGCCGCGGGGCGCCGCAGGGAACGATCTGGCGCCCACGCGCGCGGAGTGCTAGCCGTCATTCCGCGGCGGGTCGCCGAGCCGGCGAAGGCCGGGTGTCACGGCGTGCGGCGGGAGCTCGGGGCGTGCTCGTCCGGCGCGAGGCCGCCGGGGTGCGAAGGTCGTCAGTGGCGGCCGGCCACGACGTCCGCGACGTGCGCCGGCCAGGCGGTGCGGCCGGAGGAGCCGGATGCCTCGAACCGGTCGGCCATCCGGTACGCGGTGTAGATCGCGTTGACGGCCGTCCAGCGGAGGGGCTCGATCTCCCAGCGCCTCGCGCGGTGCCCGACCCAGGGCAGCCGGGTGAGCTCGGTGTCGCGACCGAGCACCAGGTCGGCGAGCGTGCGGCCGGCCAGGTTGGTGGCCGTCACGCCGGTGCCGACGTAGCCGCCCGCCCAGCCGAGGCCGGTGGCGCGGTCGTGGACGACGGTCGCGGCCCAGTCGCGCGGCACCCCGAGCACCCCCGCCCAGGCGTGGGCGATCGGGAGGGAGGCGGCATCCGGGAAGAAGTCGTGCAGCAGGCGTGTCAGCGAGCGGATCGTGCGCTCCTGCGTCGCCCCGTCGGTGTCGACGCGCGACCCGTACCGGTAGGGCACACCGCGTCCGCCGAAGGCGATGCGGTCGTCGGCGGTGCGCTGCGCGTACATGTACACGTGCGCGAAGTCGCCGAGCGTGTCGCGCCCGTCCCAGCCGACGGCGCCCCAGAACTGCGCCGGAAGGGGGTCGGTCACGATCATCGACGAGTTCATGGGCAGCCAGGTGCGGTGATCGCCGCGGAGATCGGCCGTGAAGCCCTCGGTCGCGCGCAGCACATGGGTGGCCCGGACCGTGCCGCGGTCGGTGACCGCCCGCCGCGCGGAGATCTCGCGCACGTGGGTCTGCTCGTAGATCGTCACGCCCAGCCGCTCGACAGCTCCGGCGAGACCGCGCACCAGCTTCGCCGGGTGGATGCGCGCGCAGTGCGGGTGCCAGACGGCGCCGAGCGCGCCGGCGATCCGGATACGGGATGCCGCCGCACCGGCATCCCACACCTCCACGTCGGTGTGGGGCCACGACTGCTCGTCCGCCGCGCTCGCCCGAAGGCGCGCCAGCTGCGCCGGTGTGCGCGCGACGCCGAACTCGCCGCCCTTGACGATGTCGGCGTCGATGCCCTCGCGAGCCGCGACGGCGATGACCTCGTCGACCGTCGCGTTGAGCGCCCGCTGCTGTGCGATCGCCGCCTCGCGGCCATGCGTCTCGGCGTAGCGCTCGCGGCCGCCGGTGACGGTGTTCGTGAGCCACCCGCCGTTTCGGCCGGATGCGCCGAAGCCGGCGAACCGCTGCTCGAGCACGACCACCCGCAGGTCCGGCTGCTCGCGCTTGAGGTAGTACGCGGTCCACAGGCCGGTGTAGCCGGCACCCACGATGGCGACGTCGGCGTCCAGGTCGCCCGGCAGGGGAGCGCGGGCGGCGGGTGTGCCACCGAGGCTGCGCCACCACCACGACACGTCGCCGTTGGGCACAACGTGCTCGGTCATGCGCCCATCCTGCCCTGAGCGCGTCGGAGGCGTGTGCGGTGGGCACCGGACGCTTCGTCTCACTTCGCTCGCTCAGCGACCGGGTCGTCCTCTTTTGCGGGGCTGCTCCCCGCGCCGGTGAGACGGAGCGCTCAGCCGGCGCCGTCGAGGGCGCGAAGCGCCGCCCACAGCTCGGCGCGGGTCGCGAACGATGCCAGGTCGCGGCCGAGGACGCGCTCGATGAGCCCGAGCCGGGTCCGCACGGTGTGCCGGTGCACGCCGAGCGACTGTGCGGTCGCCTCGTGCGAGCAGTCGGCGTCGAGCCAGACCTGCAGCGTGTCGATGAGGTGCGTGCCCTGCGCGGAGTCGTGGTCGTACAGCGGCGCCAGCTCGGCGCGGGCGAGCGCCCGCGCGTCGTCGGTGAGCGCCGACAACACGCCCGCGCGGGATACCTCGGCGAACGCGGTCACCGCTGCCGCGCCGCGATCGCGCGCGACGCGCGCCTGCCCCACTGCCGCGGCGAACGCGTCGTAGCCCGCGGGGTCGGACAGGCCGACGCGCACATCGAAGCGGTCCACGAGCTCGTGGATGCTCGACGGATCGTCCGCCGGCACGACGAGCACGAGACCATCGTCACCGCGCCCGAAGAACAGCGCACCGCGCCTCTCATCGGCCCACAGCTCGAGCAGCTCGGCGATGCCGTCGACGCGGGCGGCAGCGGCATCCGTCACCGCCACCACCACCGGTGCCGACGGAAGCGGGCCCCAGAGCTCGCGGGAGGTGCGGCGGGCGAGTCCGGGGTCGCCGCTCAGGAGGGACTGCACCAGGCCGGCGCGCAGCGCCGAGCGCGCGCGGCCCAGCCCCTGCTGCTGCTCGAGCGCCAGGCCGGCCATCGCGATCACCGCGGTGACGACCACGCGTCCCTCCTGGTCGAGGTCGCCGGCGGCGATCGCGATCACTCCGCGCAGGTGGCCACCGCGGCCGAGAGTCTGCAGCGTGAAGGGCGTGTCGCCGATGTGCAGCGAGGACCCGGCGCGGGCACCGCGGTGGAGGACGCCCGTCACCTCGCGCTGCAGGGCGGCGGCCGTCTCGGCGTCCACGGCGCCGGCGGGGTGCTCGCGCGACAGCTCGCCGGCCGCATCGAACATGCCCACCCAGGTGTCGAGCTGCTTGGCGAGCTCGGCCACCGTGGCGCCGAGCCCGTCGGGGCGGAGCGCCGCGAGCGCGATCGCCCGCTGCGCGGCCAGCGCCCAGCTGCGACGGGCGTACGCCTCGGCGGCGATCGCCTCGGCGTTGGCGCGGGCCACCGCGATGAACGGCGTGCGATAGGGCACCTCGAACAGCGGCATCCGCTCGTCGCGGCACGCTTCTACGAGGGCGGGAGGGATGCCGGCGCGCACGACCTCGGTGCCGAACCCCAGTCCCACGACGCCCCGGGCCGCGAGGCGATGGACGTACGCGCGGTAGATGTCGGACGCCTCGTCGCCGTTCGGGAACTGGGTGCCGGTGGTGAGCAGCACGAGCCCCTCGGAGAGGAAGGGGGTGGGATCGGCGAGGTCGGAGCTGTGCACCCAGCGGATCGCCTTGTCGAGGGCGCTCGGCTCCAGATCTTCGCCGGCGAGCGAGAGCCGCAGATCGCGCCGCGCAAGGAGAGCGCGGAGGGTGGGGGCGTCGGCATCCATGATGCTCCGAGTGTACGACTGGTACAGCGAGGCGGACAGAATGTACAGCGGGGAGGGTGCGAGCGCTCCGCGGAGCGACATACGCTCCCCACCATGAGCAGCGCAGCCGACATCGTCACAGAAACGCCCCTCGGCGGCCCGACCCTTCCGCAGGAGCGCCGCCTGGTCACCAGCATCCCCGGTCCTCGCTCGCAGGAGCTGATCGACCGCAAGGCCGATGCCGTCGCCGCGGGCGTCGGCCATACCGCGCCGGTGCACGCCGTCGCCGCCGGCGGGGGAGTCATCGTCGACGCCGACGGCAACTC
This sequence comes from Microbacterium psychrotolerans, assembly GCF_031085295.1. Lineage (GTDB taxonomy): Bacteria > Actinomycetota > Actinomycetes > Actinomycetales > Microbacteriaceae > Microbacterium > Microbacterium psychrotolerans. The sequence continues at coordinate 148,172 of NZ_JAVFWO010000005.1, forward strand.
GCTGATCGACCTCGGCTCGGGTATCGCAGTCACCACGATCGGCAACGCGCACCCCAAGGTCGTCGCGGCGGTGCAGGCGCAGGTCGCGCAGTTCACGCACACCTGCTTCATGATCGCGCCGTACGACTCGTACGTGTCGGTCGCCGAAGCGCTCAACCGCATCACCCCCGGCGATCACGCCAAGAAGAGCGCCCTGTTCAACTCGGGTGCCGAGGCGGTGGAGAACGCCGTCAAGATCGCCCGAAAGTACACCGGCAAGCAGGCCGTCGTCGCGTTCGACCACGGCTACCACGGCCGCACCAACCTGACCATGGCACTGACCGCGAAGTCGATGCCGTACAAGAGCGGGTTCGGGCCGTTCGCGTCCGAGATCTACCGCGCGCCGCTGTCGTACCCCTACCGCGACGGGCTGACCGGCCCGGAGGCCGCCAGGAAGGCCATCTCGATCATCGAGAAGCAGGTCGGCGCCGACAACCTCGCCGCCGTGATCATCGAGCCGATCCAGGGAGAGGGCGGCTTCATCGTCCCCGCCGACGGCTACCTGCCGGCGCTCGTCGAGTGGTGCCGCGCCAACGACGTGGTGTTCATCGCCGATGAGATCCAGACGGGCTTCGCACGCACGGGCGAGATGTTCGCGAGCGAGGTGTTCGGCATCGTGCCCGACCTCATCACGACCGCCAAGGGCATCGCGGGGGGACTGCCCCTGGCAGCCGTGACCGGGCGCGCCGAGATCATGGACGCCTCGCACGCGGGCGGCCTCGGCGGCACGTACGGCGGCAACCCGATCGCGTGCGCCGCCGCGCTCGCCGCGATCGACGTGTTCGAGAACGACGGGATGCTCCAGCGCGCCCGCGAGATCGAGACGATCCTCAAGGGCCGCCTGCAGCAGCTGCAGGCGGCGGATCCGCGCGTCGGCGACGTGCGCGGCCACGGCGCGATGATCGCGGCCGAGTTCGTGGACCCCGCGACGGGAGAGCCGGATGCCGCGCTCACCGCCGCGGTCGCGAAGGCGTCCATCGCACAGGGCGTCATCGTGCTCACCTGCGGCACCTACGGGAACGTGATCCGTTTCCTGCCGCCGCTGTCGATCACCGACGACCTGCTCCACGAGGGCCTGGACGTCGTCGCGGCAGCGCTCGCGGCATCCTGATCCTCCGATCCGCCTGAACCTCTGATCCTCGGATCGATCCCGCGGCGGCCAGATCGGCCGCCGCGGGATACCGAAAACAACACGCGAGGCGCGCGAGCGTGCGCGCCCTGACGAAGGAGTCCGAATGACCGAGCTGACCCGCGACGTCGTCATCGTCGGCGCCGGCGCCGCCGGCACGACCGCCGCCAACGAGCTGAAGAAGGCGGGGCTCTCGGTCGTCGTGCTCGAGGCACGCGACCGCGTCGGCGGGCGCCTGTGGACGGATGTCGTCGACGGCGCCATGCTCGAGATCGGCGGCCAGTGGGTGTCGCCGGATCAGGACGCCCTCAAGGAGACCCTCGCCGAGCTCGGCCTGGAGACCTACAGCCGCTACCGCGAAGGCGAGTCGGTCTACATCGGCAAGGATGGCGAACTCACCCGGTTCACCGGCGAGATCTTCCCCGTGGCGCCCGAGACCGAGAAGGAGATCGTCCGCCTGATCGAGGTGCTCGACGGGCTCGTCGCGCAGATCGACCCCGACAAGCCCTGGGAGCACCCCGACGCCGAGGAGCTGGACCGCATCTCGTTCCAGGCGTGGCTCGAGGACCAGACCCAGGACCAGGAGGCGCGCGACAACATCGCGCTCTTCATCGCCGGCGCCATGCTCACCAAGCCCGCCTACGCGTTCTCCGCGCTGCAGGCGCTCCTCATGGCCGCCAGCGCCGGCAGCTTCTCGCATCTCGTCGACGCCGACTTCATCCTCGACGAGCGCGTCGTGGGCGGCCTGCAGCAGGTCCCGCTGCTCCTCGCCGAACGGCTGGGCGATGACGTCGTCCTCGGGCAGCCGGTCACCGAAGTGCACTGGGGCGACGACGGCGTCCGCGTCGTCACCGACAACGGCCTCCAGGTGCGCGCGCGCTTCGTCATCCTGGCGCACGCGCCGATCCTGTATCCGTGGATCGAGTTCCAGCCGGCGCTGCCGCGCCTGAAGCAGCAGATGCACCAGCACATCTCGATGGGCTTCGTCATCAAGGTGCACGCGGTCTACGACCGGCCGTTCTGGCGTGAGCAGGGTCTGTCGGGTACGGCGTTCAGCCCGTACGAGATCTCGCACGAGGCCTACGACAACACCAACCACGGCGATGAGCGCGGCACCCTCGTGGGCTTCGTCTCGGACCGCAACGCCGACGACCTCTTCCGTGTGTCGGCAGAGGAGCGCAAGGAGCGCATCCTCGAGTCGCTGTCGCACTACTACGGCCCCGAGGCGAAGACCCCGCTCGTGTACTTCGAGAGCGACTGGGGCGCCGAGGAGTGGACCCGCGGCGCCTACGCCGCCAGCTTCGACCTCGGCGGTCTCGCCCGGTACGGCGCCGACCTGCGCACGCCGGTCGGCCCGATCCACTTCGCGTGCAGCGACATGGCCGGCGCCGGCTACCAGCATGTCGACGGCGCGATCCGCATGGGACGGCTCGTCGCCGCCAACATCGTCGAAGCAGCCCACCGATGAGTGCGCGGATCGTCGTCGGCTACACGGCGACGGATGCCGGAGCCGACGCGGTCGCGGTCGGCACACGACTGGCCGCCGCCATGAAGGCGCCGCTCGACCTCGTGCTGGTGCTCCCCGGCGAGGACCGCAGCGTCATCACGCCGCCCGACGCCGGTTACGACCGCTACCTCGTGACGCAGGCCGAGGCGTGGCTCGCGGAGGCCTCCGCCTCGATCCCGGCAGCCGTGGGCCATGCCGCGCACGTGCGCTTCGGCGACTCGTTCGCCGCGGGCCTCATCGCCGCAGCACACGAGCTCGCGGCATCCCACATCGTCGTCGGCGCCGCGAACGGCGGGCTGCGCGGACGCCACCGCCTCGGCACCGTGGCGAACGAGCTGCTGCACTCGTCCGATGTTCCCGTGGTGCTCGCGCCCGAGGGATCGCGCCATCTGGAGGTGACCGGCGTGAGCCGCATCACCGCGGCGATCGGCACGCGTCCGGGGGCCAGTGCGCTGCTCGAGGAGAGCGTCGCCCTCGCCGTCGCCACCGGCACCGGACTGCGGCTGCTCTCGCTGGTGTCGGTGGACCTTCCGGCCACCGTCGACACCGGCGTCATCCGCATCGCGGGTGCCGCGCACGCCGACGACGTGCTCGGCAAGGCGCTGGATGTCCTGCCCGAGGGCGTCGAGGCCGACGTCGTCGTGGCGCGTGGGGACAGCATCGAAGACGCGGTCGCCCAACTCGCCTGGCAGCCCGGAGAGCTCGCGGTGGTCGGCTCCAGCCGGCTCGCGCAGCCACGGCGCCTGTTCCTCGGCTCGACCGCGGCGAAGATGCTGCACGAGCTTCCCGTACCGATGGTCGTCGTGCCCCGCACGCGCGGCCAGGAAGGCTGACGCGCATGAGCGCTCCACAGCACTCCGGCAGCGCCACGACGCCGCTGGCACCGTCCTCCGGCGCACACGCCGGCGAACTGACCAAGAAGGGGCTCAGCGCCGGCGCGGTCGGCGTGCTGGGAGCCGTCGTCATCGGCGTCTCGACCATCGCCCCGGCCTACACGCTCACCGCGTCGCTCGGGCCCACGGTCGCGGTCGTCGGCACGCAGGTGCCCGCCATCATCCTCGTGGGGTTCATCCCGATGCTGCTGACGGCCTTCGGCTACCGCGAGCTCAACCGCGCGATGCCCGACTCGGGTACCTCGTTCACCTGGGGCGTGCGGGCGTTCGGACCCTGGATCGGCTGGATGACGGGGTGGGGCCTCATCGCCGCCACGGTGATCGTGCTGTCCAACCTCGCGGGCATCGCGGTGGAGTTCCTCTTCCTGCTGATCTCGCAGCTGACCGGCAATCCCGACATCGCCGAGCTCGCGTTCAACCCCTTCATCAACGTCGCAGTGTGCCTGCTGTTCATGCTGGGCGCGACGCTGATCTCCTACCGCGACATGCAGACCACCCAGAAGTTCCAGTACATCCTGGTGAGCTTCCAGGTCGTGGTGCTGGTGCTGTTCGCCGTCGTCGCGATCATCAAGGCGGTGTCGGGCGATGCGCCCGATCCGACCGCGTTCTCGTGGTCGTGGTTCAATCCGTTCGAGGTGCCGACGTTCAGCGCGTTCGCCGCCGGACTGTCGCTGTCGATCTTCATCTTCTGGGGCTGGGACGTCGTCCTCACGATGAACGAGGAGACCAAGAATCCGGCGAAGACCCCCGGTCGCGCCGCGATGCTCACGGTCGTCATCGTGGTGTCGCTGTACCTCCTGCTGTCGATCGGCCTGATCATGTTCGCCGGCGTCGGCACAGGTGCGCTGGGACTGGCGAACGAGGACATCTCGGCGAACGTGTTCTTCGCCCTCTCCGACCCGATCCTCGGCCCGCTCGCGTTCCTCGTGTCGCTCGCGGTCCTGTCGAGCTCCGCCGCCTCGCTGCAGTCGACCGCCGTCGGCCCCGCGCGGACGCTCCTCGCGATGGGTCACTACGGGGCGCTGCCTCAGAAGTTCGCGCGCGTCAGCCCGCGCTTCTTCACCCCGGGCTACGCCACCGTGGTCTCCGCGATCGTCGCGTCGGTGTTCTACGCCGTCATGCGCGTGGTGAGCGAGAACGTGCTCACCGACACCATCCTGTCGCTCGGCATGATGATCTGCTTCTACTACGGCCTCACCGCGTTCGCGTGCGTCTGGTACTTCCGCAAGCAGTGGTTCGACTCCGTGCGCAGCTTCTTCTTCACCTTCCTGTTCCCGCTCGTGGGCGGTGCCATCCTCGCCGTCCTGTTCGTCACGACGCTCGTCGACTCGATGGACCCGGCGTACGGCAGCGGATCGAGCATCTTCGGCCTCGGCCTGGTGTTCGTGCTCGGGGTCACCGTCATCCTGGTGGGTGTCGTGATCATGATCTGGCAGGCGATCAAGCGTCCGGCGTTCTTCCGCGGTGAGACACTCGGTATCGACGCACCCGAAAGCCTTCGACGCGCCCGTCGCTGACGGGCAGACTGTCCCCAATCCATCCGATCGGAGAGGAAGCATGACCGACTACGCCGTCGTGAACCCGGCCACGGGGGAGACCCTGGCCACGTATCCGACCATCACCGACGAGGCCCTCGAGGCCGCGATCGCAGGGGCGGATGCCGCCTACCGAACCTGGCGGGATCAGCCGGTCGCCGAACGTGCGGCCCGCATCCGCAAGGTCGCCGAGCTGCACCGCGAGCGCCGCGACGATCTCGCCGCGATCATCGTGCGCGAGATGGGCAAGCCCCTGGAAGCGGCGCTCGGAGAGGTGGACTTCGCCGCCGACATCACCGAGTACTACGCCGACCACGCGGAGAAGATCACCGGCGACCAGCCCATCGACATCGACGGCGAGGGCACCGCGGTCATCCGCCGCACGCCCCTCGGCGTGCTGCTGGGCATCATGCCGTGGAACTTCCCGTACTACCAGGTCGCGCGCTTCGCCGCGCCCAACATCGTGGTGGGCAACACGATCCTCCTGAAGCACGCGCCGCAGTGCCCCGAGTCGGCCGCCGCCATCGCAACGATCTATGCGGACGCCGGGCTCGAGGGCGTGTACACGAACATCTACGCGACCAACGAGCAGGCGGCCACCGTCATCGCCGACCGTCGCGTGCAGGGAGTGTCGGTCACCGGCTCGGAGCGCGCCGGTGCTGCCGTCGCCGAGATCGCGGGGCGCAACCTCAAGAAGGTCGCGCTCGAGCTCGGCGGGTCGGACCCGTTCATCCTGCTGTCGACCGACGACCTCGACGCCACGGTCGAGGCCGCCGTCGCCGCGCGCCTCGACAACACCGGTCAGTCGTGCAACGCGGCCAAGCGCTTCATCGTGGTGGACGGCCTGTACGACGCGTTCCTCGAGAAGTTCACGGCCGCGATGAGCGCCGCAAAGGTGGGCGACCCGTTCCAGGACGACACCGTCCTCGGCCCGCTGTCGTCGCTCACCGCGGCGGAGCGGCTGGCCGAGCAGGTCGACAAGGCCGTCGCCCAGGGGGCGACCCTCGTGACCGGCGGCACCCGCGACGGCGCGTTCTACCCGGGCACGGTCCTCGCAGACGTCACCAGCGACATGGACGCCTACCGCGAGGAGTTCTTCGGCCCCGTCGGCGTCGTCTACAAGGTCGCCGACGAGGACGCCGCCGTCGCGCTCGCGAACGACACGAGCTACGGCCTCGGCTCGTACGTCTTCACCACGGACGAGGAGCAGGCCAAGCGCGTCGCCGACAAGATCGACGCCGGCATGGTCTACGTCAACGTCGTGCTCGCCGACGAGCCGGGCCTGCCGTTCGGCGGCGTGAAGCGCTCCGGCACCTCGCGCGAGATGGGCCTCCTCGCCGCCGACGAGTTCGTCAACAAGAAGCTGATCCGCGTCGGCGCCTGACGCTCAGCCCTCGCCGAGCGCCTCGCGCGCCTCGGCGAGGGCCTCGTCGGCCCACTGCACCTGTTGCGGCGTGCCCCAGTGGGCCGCGGCATCCCGGGCCGTCTCGAAAGATGTGACGGCCTCGGCGACCCGCCCGGCGTCGAACAGGCGCCAGCCCGCGTTGTTGTGCAGCGACACCCGCCAGTGGAGCGTGCGCGGGTCGTCGCAGCCGTCGAGCGCGGCGAGGGCCGCGTCCGTCCAGGCCTCGGCCTGTTCGGCGTCGACGATCGCCAGCATGTGCAGTGCGTCGACCTGCAGGAACGTGAGGCCCGCACCGGATGCCGCGTCCACCGCGGCGAGGAAGTACGGCGCCGCCCCTTCCACATCGCCTGCCGAGTTGCGCAGCCGGCCGCGCTCGAGGGCGGCACGCGCCGCGACGGCGGCGTCCTCGATGGTCACGGCGTCGAGGACCGCGTCAGCCTCGTCGAAGCGCTCCTGCAGGCCCAGCGCGCGGGCCACCTGGGTCTGCAGCTCGGCCCGGGCGGCGGCATCCGTCTCCTGCTCGACCGAGTCCCGCAGGCGAGCTTCGGAAGCGGCGGGGTCGGAGAAGTCCCACAGCTCATCCAGGCGGCGCTGCGCAAGGGTCATGCCGGGAATGCTAGTGCGTCGTCCAGGGTGTCGCCGACGGGTCGGGAGCGGGAGGATGGAGAGATGGCAGAGACATCGGACCCCGTCGTCGCCCTCTCCGATGAGCAGTGCTGGGAGCGCCTGCGCGGGCAGGAGCTCGGCCGCCTCGTGACGCATGTGGGCGACGTGCTCGACATCTTTCCCGTGAACTACGTCGTCGACGGCGAGAGCGTGCTGTTCCGCACGGCGCAGGGCAGCAAGCTCTTCGAGCTGACCGTGAACGACGAAGTGCTCTTCGAGGTCGACGACCACACCGACACCGACGCGTGGAGCGTGATCCTCCGCGGCCGGGCCCATCCGCTGGACAGCTCCGCCGAGGTCGAGCGCGCGGACGGCCTGGGCCTGCGGCCCTGGATCCCGACCCTCAAGTACACCTACGTGCGCGTCGAACCGACCTCGCTGTCGGGCCGGGCGTTCGAACGATCCGGTGAGCCGGATCGCTACGGCGTGCAGCAGTACTGAACCGTGGGATCGCCCCGGCGAAGGCCCTCTCGGTTCGCGGCGTCCGCGGGCATGCCGTACACTGGAACGTGCAGTTGAAGTCTGCATTCTTTCGCCGTGCCCGTTGTCGGGTGCGGATCCTCGAACCGCGGTGAGAGGGGAAGAGTGCGGGTTTCGCGGGACCTCCGGGTCTCTAGGGCGGTAGCTCAATTGGCAGAGCAGCGGTCTCCAAAACCGCAGGTTGCAGGTTCGATTCCTGTCCGCCCTGCGCGTCAGCGCACACACCCTGCGTTGATAACAAAGTGTGGTCGACCCGTGTCGGCTCACGGAAGGTAATCAGGTGGCATCGATGGTTCAGGACGAGCCGAAGGGCGAAGTCGTCCCCGCTGAGGGAACGGCCGCACCCCGCGAGAAGAAGCTCAACGTCTTCGCTCGCATCGCCCTGTTCATTCGTCAGGTCTTCGCCGAGCTCCGCAAGGTCGTCACCCCGACGCGCCAGGAGCTGCTGAAGTACACGGCGGTGGTGCTCGGCTTCGTCGTCGTCATGATGGCGCTCGTCTACGGCCTGGACGTGCTGTTCGTGTGGATCACGTCGTACGTCTTCGGAGTGCCCGGCGCCTGATCCCCGAGCGCTCCGGCTTGCCTCGGAGCCACGACACGGGCGGACCGCAGGTCCGGCAGCGGACGGAACGGAAGAGAACTCACGTGACTGAAAGATATGTCGACGACGCCGATTGGGCGACCGCCGCTGAGCAGTCCTCGGAGGACGACGAAGCCCAGGAGGGCAACGTCCTCGCCGAGGAGGAGCGCTCGGTCGAAGCGGCCGAGCATCTGGCGATCCACATCGTCGACGACGGTGATGGCGACGACGACGACGCGGACCTGGACGACATCGACATCGACGACCCGGAGGCGGACGCGATCGTGAACGACGCTCTCAATCTTGACGAGACGGCAGAGACCGAAGCAGCAGCCGAGGTGATCAACGACTCCCTCGCGGAGGAGGTCGCCGAGCGTGCGGCCGAGGCCGCCGAAGAGGTGACCCCGTACGACGGTCCCGACGTGAACGGCGACGAGGACGAGCCCGAGCTCGACGAGGACTTCGTCGCAGAGGTGGATGCCGCAGCCGGCATCGTGGACGAGGTCGAGGCGTCGGTCTCCCCGGCGGACGCCGCCGAGGCTCCCGCGTTCGCCGACGAGGACTCGGACGACGAGGACTCGGACGACGAGTTCGCGGACGACGAGATCGCCGACGGCGACTCGGACGACACCGAGGACGGCGAAGACGAGGACGAGGACCCGTACGAGGCGTTCCGCGCAGAGCTTCGCACCCTGCCGGGCAAGTGGTACGTCATCCACTCCTACGCCGGCTTCGAGCGCAAGGTGAAGGCCAACATCGAGCAGCGCAAGTCGACGCTCGAGGTCGAGGACGACATCTACCAGATCGAGGTCCCCATGGAGGACGTCGTCGAGATCAAGAACGGTCAGCGCAAGATGGTCACGCGCGTCCGGATCCCCGGCTACGTGCTCGTGCGCATGGACCTGAACGAAGACACGTGGTCGGTCGTGCGTCACACGCCCGGCGTCACCGGCTTCGTCGGGAACGCCCACAACCCGACCCCGCTGCGCTTCGAAGAGGCCTTCAACATGCTGAAGAGCCTCGTCGAGGTGAAGGAGGTCGCCGGCGCCAAGGGCGGTGCGGCCAAGAAGGGCGCTGCCGCGGCGGCCCGCGTCATCCCCGCCGAGGTCGACTTCGAGGTGGGAGAGACCATCACGATCAAGGAGGGCTCGTTCGCGGGTCTTCCCGGCACGATCAGCGAGATCAAGCCCGAGAGCGGCAAGCTCACGGTCCTCGTCTCGCTCTTCGAGCGCGAGACGCCGGTCGAGCTCAGCTTCGACCAGGTCACCAAGCTCTGACCGGCTGGTAGACTTCTCAGGTTTGCGTGCGCTCTGAGCGCGCGCCATGGACACCGCGATCCGGAACGGCCGGATTCGCGGGAGAACAGGGTGCTCCGGCATCCGCTGTTCGACGAAAGGAAAAAGAATGGCACCGAAGAAGAAGGTGACCGGCCTGATCAAGCTTCAGATCAACGCCGGTGCCGCCAACCCGGCGCCGCCGATCGGGCCCGCGCTCGGTCAGCACGGCGTCAACATCATGGAGTTCTGCAAGGCGTACAACGCCGCGACCGAGTCGCAGCGCGGCAACGTCATCCCCGTGGAGATCACCGTCTACGAGGACCGCAGCTTCACGTTCATCCTGAAGACCCCGCCGGCCGCTGAGCTCATCAAGAAGGCCGCGGGCGTCCAGAAGGGCTCCAAGACCCCTCACACGGTCAAGGTCGCCAAGCTCACCAAGGAGCAGGTGCGCCAGATCGCCGAGACGAAGCAGCCTGACCTGAACGCGAACGACATCGAGGCCGCCTCGAAGATCATCGCCGGCACCGCCCGTTCCATGGGCATCACGGTCGAGGACTGAGGGGAAGAGGAAACATGGCTACCAAGTCCAAGGCCTTCCGGGCCGCTGCCGCCAAGATCGAGGCGGACAAGTTCTACAGCCCCACCGAGGCCGTCGCGCTCGCGAAGCAGACCGGCTCGGCCAAGTTCGACTCGACCGTCGAGGTCGCGCTGAAGCTCTCCGTCGACCCGCGCAAGGCCGACCAGATGGTGCGCGGCACCGTCATCCTCCCGCACGGCACCGGCAAGACCGCCCGCGTCATCGTGTTCGCGACGGGTCCGGCCGCTGAGGCCGCGATCGCCGCGGGTGCGGACGAGGTCGGCGGCGCCGAGCTCATCGAGAAGGTCGCCGCAGGCTGGACCGCGTTCGACGCGGCCGTCTCGACGCCCGAGCTCATGGGCCAGGTCGGTCGCCTGGGTAAGGTGCTGGGTCCCCGTGGCCTCATGCCGAACCCCAAGACCGGCACCGTGACCCCCAACCCGGCCAAGGCCGTCGAGGAGATCAAGGGCGGCAAGATCGAGTTCCGCGTCGACAAGCACGCCAACGTGCACTTCGTCGTCGGCAAGGCGTCCTTCTCGGAGGAGCAGCTCGACGAGAACCTGAAGGTCGCGCTCGAGGAGATCGTCCGCCTCAAGCCGTCCAGCTCGAAGGGCCGTTACATCCAGAAGGGTGCCGTGTCGACCACGTTCGGCCCCGGCATCCCGCTGGACGTCAACGCCATCGTCTGACACTCCGTCGGATTCGCACGCAAGGGGCTCCGCCTTCGGGTGGGGCCCCTTCGTCGTCCCGCGACCGTCCGCCGCGGCACCGCGGGCGGGGGTAGCGTCGGGGGCATGGTTGCGACGCTCCAGGATCTGTTCGGAATCGATGCGCCGATCGTGCTCGGCCCGTTCGGCGGGCTGTCGTCGGTCGAGCTGACCTCCGCTGTCAGCGAGGCCGGCGGGCTCGGCTCGTACGGACTGTACGGCTACTCGGCCGATCGCATCAGCGACACCATCGCCGCGCTGCACTCCCGGACCTCGCGTCCGTTCGCCGTGAACCTGTGGCTGCCGACCGGCGATGAGGTCACGCCGGGCGAGGTCGAACTCGCGCCGGCGATCGAGGCGACGGCGCCCCTCTTCGACGAGCTGGGCCTCGCGCACCCCTCGCCGCCGATCGAGTTCCTCCCCGACCTCGACTCCCAGGCGACCGCGGTACTGGATGCGGCGCCTGCGGCGCTGAGCGTCGTCTTCGGCGTCCCCTCCGAGCGGCTCGTCGCGGCGGCGCACAGCCGCGGCATCCGCGTCATCGGAACAGCGACGACCGTGGCCGAGGCCGTCGACCTCGACGCAGCCGGTGTCGACGCCGTCGTCGCGACCGGCGCCGAGGCGGGCGGGCACCGCGTGTCATTCCTGCGCCCGGCCGAACAGTCGCTCGTCGGGACGTTCGCGCTCGTGCCGCAGGTCGTCGATGCCGTGGGCGTGCCGGTGATCGCGGCGGGCGGCATCGCCGACCGGCGCGGGGTCGCGGCGGCGTTCGCGCTCGGTGCCGCAGGCGTCCAGGTCGGCTCCGCCTTCCTCCGCACCCGGCAGTCGGCCGCCACCGACGCGCACCGCCGCGCGATCGAGGACGCCGCCGACACCGCCACCGTGCTGACCCGGGCCATGAGCGGGCGGCTCGCGCGCGGCATCCCGAACCGCGCCATGCGCACGATCGAGACCTCGGGGGTCATCGCCCCGTTCCCCGCGCAGAACTGGCTCACCGGTCAGTTCCGGGCCGAGGCCGGTCGTCGCGGTGACGGGGAGCTCGTCTCGCTGTGGGCCGGCCAGGCCGCGGGCCTCGCCACCCGTGACGATGCGGCCGACGTGTTCGCCGAGCTGGCGGCCGGCGTTCCCGCCTGAGCGCCACCGACGACCGGACGCCGATCCGGACGGCAACGGAGCGTCACACGACGGCCCCCGACGCCGCGGGCCGTGTTGTACTGGAACGTCCCCGCGGATCACCCGTCCGCCGCCACGACCCCAGGAACCCGTCATGTCGCGTCGCATCACCGCACTTGTCCTCACCGCCGCCGCCCTCGCTCTCACGGCGTGCAGCAGCGGCGGGTCCGCCGATCCCGCCTCGACCGCTGCGGGCGACGACTTCGGGCTCGTGACCGAGGGCACCCTGACCGTCGCGACCGAGGGCACCTACCGCCCCTTCACGTTCCACGACGAGTCGGGCGACCTCGTCGGCTTCGACGTCGAGATCGCCGAGGCCGTCGCCGAGAAGCTCGGTCTCGAGATCGAGTTCCAGGAGACGCAGTGGGACGCGATCTTCGCAGGCCTGGACGCCGGGCGCTTCGACGTCATCGCCAACCAGGTCTCGATCAACCCCGAGCGCGAGGAGAAGTACCTCTTCAGCGAGCCGTACACCGTGTCGCCCGGCGTCATCGTCGTGCCCGAGGACGACGACTCCATCACCAGCTTCGCCGACCTCGAGGGCAAGACCACGGCGCAGTCGCTCCAGAGCAACTGGTACGAGCTCGCCCAGGAGAGCGGCGCCACCGTCGAGGCCGTCGAAGGCTGGGCGCAGGCCGTCGCACTGCTGCAGCAGGGGCGCGTCGACGCGACGATCAACGACAACCTCACCTTCCTCGACTACGAGAAGAGCGAAGGCCCGACCGGCCTCAAGATCGCCGCCGAGACGGACGACCCGGCCCACAACGCGTTCGCGTTCACCAAGGACAGGACCGCGCTGGTCGAGGCCGTCGACGAGGCGCTGGCGGAGCTGCGTGAAGAAGGCGTCCTCGCCGAGATCAGCGAGAAGTACTTCGGGGCTGACGTCACGCAGTAGACGGCACGGCGTGATCCGCCTGCCGCAGGAACCAGGGCGCGCGACCCGCCAGCCGAGGGGAAGGATCGTCGATGGATGACACGAACACCTGGACCCTGGTCGTCGACTCGTTCCTGCCGCTGCTGGGTGCCGGGCTGACGGGTACGATCCCGCTCGCGCTGGCCTCGTTCGCCATCGGCCTGGTGCTCGCGCTGGCCGTCGCCCTCATGCGACTGTCGTCGAACCCCGTCGTGTCGAACATCGCCCGGTTCTACATCTCGGTCATCCGCGGCACTCCGCTGCTCGTGCAGCTCTTCGTCATCTTCTACGGACTGCCGTCGGTCGGCGTCGTGATCGATCCGTGGCCCGCCGCCATCATCGCGTTCTCGCTCAATGTCGGGGGATACGCCGCCGAGGTGATCCGCGCCGCGATCCTGTCGGTGCCGAAGGGGCAGTGGGAGGCCGGGCACACGGTGGGGTTCTCGCACGGCCGCACGCTGGCGCGCATCGTCCTTCCGCAGGCGGCGCGGGTCTCGGTGCCCCCGCTGTCGAACACGTTCATCTCGCTGGTGAAGGACACCTCGCTCGCCTCGCTGATCCTCGTCACCGAGCTCTTCCGCGAGGCCCAGCAGATCGCCGCGTTCACTTTCGAATTCATGGTGATCTATCTCGAGGCCGCCTTCATCTACTGGGTCTTCTGCCTGATCCTGTCCGCCGGGCAGAGCGCCGTGGAGAGGAGGCTCGACCGCTATGTCGCCCACTGAGGTCCCGGGCGATCCGCTCGCCCCGCCGTCGCCGGCCGACGACCGCCCGCTGCTGAAGGTCACCGGGCTCACCAAGAGCTTCGGTGCGAGTCGGGTGCTCGACGGTGTCGACCTGTCCGTGCGACGGGGCGAGGTCCTCGTGCTCATCGGGCCCAGCGGGTCGGGGAAGACGACCGTGCTGCGTTCCCTCAACGGCCTGGAGACACCGGACGCCGGCGTCGTGGACTTCGATGGGGGTCCGTCGCTGGACTTCTCGTCGCGCGTCTCGAAAGCCGACCGCGCGGCGCTGCGCGACCGCTCGGCGATGGTGTTCCAGCACCACAACCTGTTTCCGCACCGCACGGTGCTGCAGAACGTGATCGAGGGCCCCGTGCACGCGCACCGCGTGCCCAAGGCCGAGGCGATCGCGAGGGCCGAGGCCCTCCTCGACCGCGTCGGGCTGACCGAGAAGCGCGATGCGTTCCCATTCCAGCTCTCGGGGGGTCAGCAGCAGCGCGTCGGGATCGTCCGGGCGCTCGCCTTGCGACCGCAGCTGCTGCTCTTCGACGAGCCGACGAGCGCGCTGGACCCGGAGCTGGTCGGCGAGGTGCTGGTCGTGCTCAAGGAGCTGGCGGACGAAGGGTGGACGATGGTGATCGTGACGCACGAGCTCGGGTTCGCGCGCCAGGTCGCCGACGAGGTGCTGTTCTTCGACCATGGCGTGGTCGTCGAGCGCGGTGCGCCGAAGCAGCTCTTCACCGCCCCGCGGGAGGAGCGCACGCGTCGCTTCGTCGACCGCATCCTCCACCCGCTCGACGACTGATCCCGCGCGACGCCTCGCCCCGGCGTGCGCGTCACTGCGTCGGCAGCACCTCGAAACCGCGTTCGCCGGTGGCCTCGGCATCCGTCACGGTCGCGTCCTCGACGCGGGCGCCCGGTGGGCCCTCGGCCATCCACGCGAGGACCTCGTCGACCTGCCCGGGCGTGCCCTCGAGCTCGGCCTCGACCGCGCCGTCGCGTCGATTGCGCACCCAGCCGGCCACGCCCGCCTCGCGCGCGACCATGCGCAGCGTGTACCGATAGCCCACGCCCTGGACGTCGCCGCGGACCGTCACGTGCACGCGTCTCATGCCGCCATCTTGCCGCGAGGTGGGCGGGTGGGCCAGGATGCCGCCATGGGAACCGTCGACGACTACCTCGAGAGCCTCGACTCCGACGATCGCGCGGTGGTCTCGCACGTGTTCGATGTGGTCCGCGATATGCACCCGGAGGTCACGCAAGGAAAGAGCTACGGCATGCCGGCACTGCTGTACCACGACAAGGCCCTCATCGCCGTGATGCGGACGAAGAAGCACATCGGGGTGTATCCCTTCAGCGGCCGGGTGCCGGAGGTCGTGGCCGGCACGCTGACCGGACCCGATCGCGAGGCTCTGCAGTTCGACAAGGGGACGATCCGGTTCCAGCCCGAGCAGCCGCTGTCGGACGACACGATCCGCGCCATCGTGTCGGCGCGGGTGGCCGAGATCGGGGACCCCTCGCTGCGCAAGGCGTGATCCGGTCGGGTCTCAGCCCGCGATCGGCAGCACGAGTGAGACGCCGAGGCCGACCATGACGACGGCGATCACCGCATCGAGGATGCGCCAGGCCCGCGGTGTCGACAGCCAGCGTCCGAGCAGGCGCGCGCCGAACGCGAGACCGAAGAACCAGACGATGCTGGCGGTCATGGCGCCGGCGGCGAAGAGCCAGCGGTCGTCGCCGTGCGTGTTCGCGACAGTCCCGAGGAGGAACACGGTGTCGAGATAGACGTGCGGGTTGAGCCACGTCAGCGCCAGGCACGTGAGGAGGACGGGGATCAGTCGCGTGCGGGTCGCCGCGGGCGCGGCCGATCGGATGTCGCTGCGCACCTGCGAAGCCGAGGCATCGGGCTCGCGGAGGAATTCGTGAGAGCCGGCATGCGCGGGATGCGGCGACACGGTGCCGTGCGTGGTGATTCCCTGCGAGGCCGTTGCTCCGACAGGCGTGTCGGTGTCGCCGGCGCTGAGCGCCGCTCCCGTCGGCCGCCAGGCGCGTCGCGCCGCGAGCACACCGTACGTGACGAGGAAGAGCGCACCCGCCCAGCGGACCACGTCGACGAGCCAGGGCACCGTCTGCAGCACGAGGCCGACCCCCGAGACTCCCAGGGCGATGAGGATCGCATCCGAGATCGCGCAGATCGCCGCCACCGCGAGCACATGCTCGCGCCGCAGCCCCTGCCGGAGCACGAAGAGGTTCTGCGCGCCGATGGCGATGATGAGCGAGAAGCCGAGGCCGAGGCCGGCGAGAACGGGGGTGAGCACTCTTCGACGGTACGAGCGACGAGAACCGTAGTCCAGCTCATGGGTCTTCAGTACCATTAGCAGGACTGAAGATGCGCATCCCGTTCGAGCTGGCCGAGACCCTCGCCGTCGTCGTCGACGAGGGCACCCTTGATGCGGCCGCCCGCCGACTGCACGTCACGCCGTCGGCGGTGAGCCAGCGGATCAAGGCGCTCGAGGAGCAGCTCGGCCGTCTGGTGCTGGTGCGCTCGAAGCCGGTGCGCGCGACGGAGGCCGGGGCATCGGTCATCCGGCTGGCGCGGCAGATGGCTCTGCTCGAGCACGACGCGCTCGCCGACCTCGGCGCCGACGACGACGAAGCGGCGCTCACGAGCGTGCCGCTCGCGGTCAACGCCGACTCGCTGGCCACATGGTTCCTCGAGCCGCTCGCGCGACTGGCGGAGCGGCATCCGGTCGTGTTCGATCTGCACCGCGACGACCAGGACTTCACGGCGGGCCTGCTCGAATCGGGAACCGTGATGGGAGCGGTGACCTCGCGGGCCGCACCGGTTGCCGGATGCCGGTCGTCGCCGCTCGGCGCGATGCGCTACGAGGCCGTCGCCACCCCCGCCTACGCCGAACGGTGGCTCGACGGAGACCGCCGCACCGCGCTTGCGAGCGCTCCGCTCGTGGACTTCGACCGGCGCGACGATCTGCAGAACGAGTGGCTGACGCAGCAGGGCGTGGACCCCACGGCGCCTCCGCGGCACTACGTGCCCGCGTCGAACGACTTCGCGACGGCCGTGCGGCTCGGCCTCGGCTGGGCGATGCTGCCGCGTTTCCAGTCGCAGGACGCGCTCGAGCGAGGCGACCTCGTGCCGCTGGGCGGCCCGCCGGTGGACGTCGCGCTGCACTGGCAGCAGTGGAACCTGCGGTCTCCACTGCTCGACGCGATCGCGGACGCCATCGTCGCCGAGGGCCGCCGCGTGCTCGCACCCCGCTGAACGTGTTCACTTGCGCTGGACGCACGCCGAACTGCGCCGACGCGTACGTTCAGCGCAAGCGAACCGATTGAACCGAGAGGGGAGCGCTCAGCCGTCGCTGACGCGGAGCACGACCTTGCCGCGAGTGTGACCCGTCTCGATCGCACGATGCGCGTCGGCGGCATCCGTCAGCTCGTAGACGTTCTCTATGTAGACCTGCACCGAGCCCGAGTCGAGCAGGCGGGCGATCGTCGCCAGCGCGCCGCCGTCGGGGATCACCTTGTACGACGTGGTGCGCACGCCGGCTTCTGCCGCCGCATCGACGTACCCCGGCCACGAGCCGGTCGGCACGAGGACGTACAGCCCGCCCGGGCGCAGCACCTCGAGCGAACGGGTGCCGGTGTCGCCGCCGACGTTGCCGACCAGGTCGATGACGACGTCCACCTCGCCGACGACGTCCTCGAATCGCGTCGTGGTGTAGTCGATCACCACCGACGCGCCGAGTTCGCGCAGCCACGAGGCGTTGCGCCCCGACGCCGTCGCGGTGACGTGGGCGCCGAAGTACGCGGCGAACTGCACGGCGAAGTGGCCCACCCCACCGCTGCCCGCATGGATGAGCACGCGCTGACCCTCGTGCGCGTGGGCCGTCTCGACGACGAGCCCCCAGGCGGTGAGCGCCGCGAGCGGCACGCCTGCCGCCTCGACATGCGACAGGGACGCCGGCTTGCGGGCGATTGACAGCGCCGGCGCCACGACGTACTCGGCGTAGGAGCCGCCCGTGCGCGGGAACGACGCCATGCCGAAGACCTCCGTGCCGGGCGGGAAGGGGTGGGACTCGTACGGGCTCTTCACCACGATGCCGCTGAAGTCGTAGCCCGGGGTGGCCGGGTAGGCGTCGATCGCGCCCGAGACGCCCGCGCCGCCGCGCGTCTTGGCGTCGATCGGGTTGACCCCCGCAGCCACGACCCGCACCAGCAGTTCGCTGAGTACGGGGGAGGGGACCGGAACGGATGCCGCGCGCAGCGCGTCCGGCGCGCCCGGTGCATCCACGACCATCGCCTGCATGGCGGTCGGCGGCTCCGCCACCGGCGCCAGCGGTGCCTCGGGTGTCGATCGCAGCGGTCGGATCCTCATGACGCACTCCTTCCGCGGGCGTGCCGTCATCGGCACCAGAACTGAACCCGGTGCAGACAGTCAACCCTGCGTTCGTCTCACCCGTGTTACGCCGGTGCTACCGATGGGCGAAGACGCGGGTCGAGTGGTTCACGGGCGCGGGCGTCCGTCGTCCGGCGCCGCCGTCAGGCTCGGGCGGCGCGCAGCTCGACGGCTGCGGGCGAGAGCACCTGCTGCGTCACCATGATGGCCGCGCCCAGCACACCGGCCGTCTCGTCGGCCTGGGACTGCACGATGCCCAGATGCTGGGTGGCCAGCGGAATGGATCGCCGGTACACGACCTCGCGCACACCGGCCAGCAGGTGCTCGCCCGCCCGTGCCACGCTGCCGCCGATGACGATCACGGACGGGTTCAGCATGTTCACGACGGTCGCGAGCACCTCGCCGACTTCGCGCCCTGCCTGACGGGTGGCGATGATGGCGGCGGGATCCCCGGATCGCACGAGTGTGACCACGTCGGCGCTGCCGTCGGCGTCGAGGCCCTGTGCGCGCAGGTCGGCGGCGATGGCGGTACCGCTCGCGATCGCCTCGAGGTCGCGCTGGTCGCCCGGCGGGCGCGGGGAATCGTGGCTGTACGGCACCTGCACGTGACCCATGTCGCCGGCGGAGCCCTGCGCACCCCGCTGCAGCGTGCCCCCCGAGATGATCCCGGCGCCGATGCCCGTGGACACCTTGACGAAGATGAGGTCCGCGACGCCGGGCCAGCTGAGCGCCTGCTCGCCGAGCGCGAGGATGTTCACGTCGTTGTCGACGAGGACGGGCACGTCGAAGGTGCGCTGGACGTAGTGCGGCACGTCGAAGCGATCCCACCCGGGCATGATCGGCGGATTCGTGGGCCGGCCCGTCGAGTGCTCGACGGGGCCGGGCACGCCGATCCCGACGCCCACGACATCCGTGGCGGCGATGCCCCGCTGCTCGAGCAGGCTGGCGCCCTCGGCGATCACGGAGTCGAGCACGCGCTCGGGACCGTCGGCGATGTCGAGCGGATGCGTGTTCGATGTGAGGATGTCGGCGGCGAGGTCGGCGATGGCCACGGTCGCGTGCGTGGCGCCGAGGTCGACGGCGATCACGACCCCCGCCATCGGGTTGAACGCGACGCGGGCCGGCGGGCGTCCGCCGGTCGAAGCGGCTTCGCCGGCAGGCCGCAGCAGGCCGGCCGCCAGCAGCGTGTCCACGCGGCTCGAGACGGTGGAACGGGCGAGTCCCGTGAGCGTGGCCAGCTCGGCTTTGGTGCGTGCGCGGCCGTCGCGGAGGATCTGGAAGATCTCACCGGCGCCGGTGCCACCGGCGGCTCCGCTGCCGCGCGCTGCATCGACCATGGCGACAGTAAAGCACAGGCCTTCTCGCCCGCTGGGTCACGACTTAACATCACGACCCGATCACTTTTGACGAGAAGCTACCAAAAGTCGCAGCCAGCGTGTCAGAATCACCGCATGACTACGGAAGTCATCGACATCGTCGTCGGGACCGTCCGCACCGGTCTCATCGGCGGCGGATTCATGGGGCGCGTTCACGCCGCCGCTGCGCGCCGCGCGGGCGCCCGGCTCACGGCGGTCGCCTCCTCGAGCCGCGACCGCGCCGAGGCGGTGGCACAGGAACTCGGTGTGGCACGGGCCGAAGCCGACGCCGCCGCCGTCTTCTCGGCATCCGATATCGACGTCGTGCACATCTGCACCCCCAACGCCACCCACGCGCCGCTCGCCGCAGCCGCGCTCGCGGCGGGGAAGCACGTCGTGTGCGAGAAGCCGCTGGCCACCTCGGTGACCGATGCGCGGGCACTCGTCCGCGCAGCCGACGAAGCCGGCGTGGTGGCCGCTGTGCCGTTCGTGTACCGGTACCACCCGATGGTGCGCGAGGCTCGCGCCCGCGTGGCGTCCGGGCGGATCGGGACGCTGCTCACCCTCGACGGGTCGTACCTGCAGGACTGGATGCTGCGCGAGAACGACGACGACTGGCGGGCGGATGCCGCAGCCGGCGGGCCGTCGCGCGCCTTCGCCGACATCGGCTCGCACCTGTGCGATCTCGTCGAGTTCGTCACAGGCGAGCGCATCGCGCGCCTGGCGGCGCGCACGCGCCGGGTGTTCGACGAGCGGGGCGGGCGCAGGGTCCTGAACGAGGACGTCGCCGCACTCCTCATCGAGACCGAGTCCGGCGCCCTCGGCACCCTCCTCGTCTCTCAGATGGCTCCCGGTCGCAAGAACGCCCTCGTCATCGAGTTGCACGGCAGTCGCCGCAGCATCCGCTTCGCCCAGGAGCGCCCCGAGGAGCTGTGGGTGGGAGCCCGCAAGGCCTCGCGACTCGTGCTGCGCGATCCCGCCACGGCGTCCCCCGACTCGGCGCGTCTGCAGCCGCTGCCCGCGGGGCATCCCATGGGCTATCAAGACGCCTTCGACGGCTTCGTCGGCGACGTCTACGCCGCGATCGCCGGCGAGCAGCCGGACGGGCTCCCCACCTTCGCCGACGGCCTGCGCGCCGCGGTCGTCACCGACGCCGTGCTCGAGTCGGCAGAGCGCCGCTCCTGGATCGAGGTGCCCTCATGAGCGACACGATGCTGTCAGACACCCCGGTGCCGAGCGGCGGCTCCGATGTCGTCCTGCGCGCGCAGGGCATCTCGAAGTCGTTCTTCGGCGTCCGCGTCCTCACCGACATCGACATCGACGTCCGCCGCGGCGAGGTGCATGGGCTCGTCGGTGAGAACGGCGCCGGCAAGTCGACCCTCATGAAGATCCTCGCGGGCGTCCACCACGCCGACGCAGGATCGGTCGAGTTCGAGGGGCGCCCGGTGGCGTTCACCCATCCACGCCAGGCGATGGATGCGGGCCTCGTGACCGTGTTCCAGGAGTTCAATCTGCTGCCCGAGCGCACGGTGGCGCAGAACGTCTTCCTCGGCCGCGAGCCGCGGCGCGGCGGCTTCATCGACGACAAGGGCATGCAGCGTCGCACGCGGACGCTCCTCGAAGGCCTCGGGGTCACCTTCGTCGACCCGGGTGCGCGCGTCGGATCGCTCACCGTCGCCGAGCAGCAGATCGTCGAGATCGTCAAGGCGCTCTCGTTCGATGCGCGCGTCATCTCGATGGACGAGCCGACCGCCGCGCTGAGCGACCACGAGGTCGAGCTCCTCTACGCGATCATCCGCAAGCTCACCGCTCGCGGCGTCGCGGTCGTCTACGTCTCGCACCGGCTGAAGGAGATCTTCGATCTGTGCGACCGCATCACGATCCTGAAGGACGGCGCACTGGTGTCGACGGACGCAACCGCCGACCTGACGGACGCCGAACTCGTCCGTCGCATGGTCGGCCGTCCGCTGCAGTCCTACTTCCCCGGTCCGGTCGAGGGCACGACGCTCGGAGACCCTCGTCTCGAGCTGACGGGCTGCGGCAACGAATTCGTGGACGGCGTCTCGCTGACACTGCGGGCGGGGGAGATCGTGGGCCTCGCGGGCCTTCAGGGATCCGGTCGTACCGAGCTCGTCGAGGGCATCTTCGGCGTCCACGGCTTCACCCGCGGCGCGATGATCCTCGACGGCAGGTCGGTGCGCTTCACGAGCCCGCGTGCCGCCGTCCGCGCCGGTCTCGCGCTCGTCACCGAGGACCGCAAGGCCCAGGGGCTCGCGCTCGGTCAGTCCGTGCTCGACAACTCGCTGCTCGTGGTCCGCAGCGTGTTCGCCGGACGCACCCGCGCATCACGCAAGCGCGTGCCCGGCATCCTGAGTTCGCTCGAGGTCTCGTCACGCGGCGTCGACCAGGAGGCGCGGTTCCTGTCGGGAGGCAACCAGCAGAAGGTCGTGCTCGCGAAATGGCTCGTGACCGACCCGCAGATCGTCCTGTTCGACGAGCCCACGCGCGGCATCGACGTGGGCGCGAAGGTCGCGGTGTACCAGCTCATGCGGCAGCTGGCCGCCGAGGGCAAGGCGGTTCTCATGGTGTCGAGCGAGCTGCCCGAGGTGATCGGGATGAGCGACCGCATCCTG
Source organism: Microbacterium psychrotolerans (assembly GCF_031085295.1). Classification (GTDB taxonomy): domain Bacteria; phylum Actinomycetota; class Actinomycetes; order Actinomycetales; family Microbacteriaceae; genus Microbacterium; species Microbacterium psychrotolerans. The sequence goes on from NZ_JAVFWO010000005.1 coordinate 170,177, forward strand.
GTGATGCGCGACGGCGAGCTCGCCGCCGAGCTCCCCGCGCGCTCCGCGGAGCACGAGGTGCTGGCTGCAGCGACGGGTTCGAGCGACGCGGAGGCGGCGAGTGACGAGATCCCCGATCCTCGCCTCGAGGAAGGAGGGGACCGGCCGTGAAGCGCATCAGAGTCGACTCGACGGTGATCGTGCTCGGCATCCTCATCCTCGTCATCGCGGTCGGGGCGATCCTCGTCGCGACCGTCGGCCGCAGCTTCTTCAGCCCCGGCAACATCCGCGACATCCTCACCGGCATGAGCGTGCTCGGGCTGGTGGCCATCGGGCAGACGCTCGTCATCCTGGGCGCCTCCCTGGATCTCTCCGTCACCTACGTGATCAGCCTCGCCAGCCTCATCGCGGCCACCACCATGAACGGCAATCCCGCCAACATCCCGTGGGCAGTGGCGCTGACCCTCATCGTCTGCGCGGCCATCGGCCTGGCGAACGGGCTCATCGTCACGGTGCTGAAGGTCAACGGATTCATCGCGACCCTCGGCGTCGGTCTCATCCTGCAGGGCGTCCTGAACACGAGCTTCCAGGGCAGCGCCGGCTCGGTGCCGTGGGCGTTCCAGCTGATCGGGGCGACCGGCGTCGGACCGCTCCCCGTGTCGTGGATCATCATGATCGCGCTCGCCGCGCTGGTCTGGTTCCTGCTCGGGCGCACGCGCACGGGCGCCCACCTGTTCGCGGTGGGCGGCGACCCCGAGGTGGCACGCCTGTCGGGCGTGCGGACGAGGCCGCCGCTGATCGTGGCGCACGTCCTGTGCTCGGTGTTCGCCGGTCTGGCGGGACTGCTGCTCGCGAGCCGGCTGGGTGTGGGAAGCCCCACGGTCGGCCAGCAGGGCGGCTATGCCCTGCTGTCGATCGCAGCCGTCGTGCTCGGCGGCACCCTGCTCATGGGCGGTCGGGGATCTGTCTGGGGCACCATCGGCGGTGTCGCGATCTTCGCCGTCGTCGACAACGTGATGAGCGTCATGCAGGTCAACCCGTTCCTCAAGGACGTCGTCCGCGGCGTCGTCATCGTCGCGGCCGTCGCCGTCTACAGCCGACGGGCCATCGTCCGGCGCCGCACGCGCTTCGGGCCGGGCGGCACGAGGACCGGTGGTGATGCGCCTGCCGAGGCGGCCGCACCCGCGATGGTGGCGGCGACTCAGGCGCTCGAGGCGGAGGCCGATGCGGCCGATGGCGGCGCACCGATGCAGGGAGGCGCACGATGAAGTTCCTCGCAGCGCTCGTGAGCCCCCGCGGGGCCGTCTTCCTCTTGCTGGTGATCCTGCTCGTCGCCGTCATGATCCTGAACCCGAACTTCGCGGAGCCGGGTCAGCTCATGCGCTACATCCAGCGGGTCGCGCCGGTCGCCATCGTCGCGATCGGCCAGTACTTCGTCATCATCGCGGGCGAGTTCGACCTGTCGCAGGGCTCGCTGATCACCGCGCAGGTGATCGTCGCCGGCAACCTCGTCGCCCAGGACGATGCGCGCACCGTACCGGTCCTGTGCCTCATGGTGGTGCTCGGCCTCGTCGTCGGCCTCGTGAACGGCCTTCTCACGACGCTGCTGAAGGTGCCGTCGTTCATCGTGACGCTCGGCATGATGCTGGCGCTCCTGGGCCTCGTGCTGTGGTGGACCGGCGGCGCCGCCACGGGCAATCCCGCCGACAGCTTCCGCCAGATCGGTCGCGGCGGCATCCGTGATCTCCCGGTCGTCGACTTCCTGCCGTGGTCGGTGCTGATCCTCGCGGCGTGGCTCGCGCTCGGCATCTGGATCACCAAGCGCCCGCTGGGCAAGCTCCTCATCGCGATCGGTGACAACGCCCGGGCGACGCGCTACTCGGGAGCCCGCGACTGGTGGGTCACCACGCGCGCCTTCATGATCTCGTCGCTGTCGGCGACGGTCTCGGCGGTGCTGCTCGTCGGCTATGCCGGGGTGCACCCGTCGGTCGGCCGAGGCTACGAGTTCGTCGCGATCACGGCCGTCGTGCTCGGCGGCGTCGTACTCGGAGGCGGCCGGGGCTGGATCGTCGCGGCCGTCGCCGGAGCATTCGTGCTCGAGGCGCTCTTCCTGCTGCTGAACATCGCCGGCGTCCCGTCGTCGCTGCGCGACGCCGTCCAGGGCGTCATCATCATCGCCGCCGTCGCGTACTCGGGACTGGTCTTCCGGTCGCGCAGACGCGGTGGCGCACCACAGACCCCTCCCTCTCCGGGGAAGGAACCCGACGCGCCCGACGGCGCCGAGGAGTCGTCCGCAACACAGGCCCTCGCAGGCGAGGGCGCCGCACCGAACAACAGGAGTTAGCAATGCGACGATCAATGAAGATCGCCACCACAGCGGTGGCGCTCGTCGGCCTCTTCGCCCTCGCAGGGTGCACCACCGACCCCAACGTGGCACCCCCGGACTCGTCGGCGGAGCCGACCGAGGACGGGGGCGGCGCCAACGAGTGGTTCGACCAGGCGCTGTTCGACACCCAGATGGCCCAGCGCGAGGTCGTGCCCGAGGGTCCTGAGGACGAGCCCTATCTGCAGTACATCGACGCCGAGATGGTCGACACGTCGGAGTTCGCGAGCACCGGCCCCAAGAAGGCCTGCTTCGCGAACGCCTCGATCTCGAACCCGTGGCGCCAGACCGGCTGGATCACCATGAACCAGCAACTGGAGGTGCTGCAGGAACAGGGTGTCATCAGCGAGATGGAGACGCGCGACGCGCAGGACTCCGACGACACCCAGATCGCCGACATCGACTACTTCATCTCGGAGGGCGGCTGCGACGTCTTCATCATCTCGCCGAACAGCACGGCAGCGATGACCCCGGCGGTCGAGCGCGCCTGCGACACCGGCAAGCCGGTGATCGTGTTCGACCGCGGCGTGGAGACCGACTGCCCGGTGACGTTCATCCACCCCATCGGCGGCTTCGCCTGGGGCATCGACACCGCGCAGTTCCTCATCGACAACCTCGAGGAGGGCGACAAGGTGGTGGGACTGCGCATCCTTCCCGGCGTCGACGTGCTCGAGCAGCGCTGGGCCGCGGCCGAGTACATGTTCGAGGAGGCCGGCATCGACGCGGTGGACTACTTCACCGGTGCCGACCCGGCCGAGATCAAGAGCATCATCAGCGACGAGCTCGCGAAGGGCGATGTGGCGGGCATCTGGATGGATGCCGGTGACGGCGCGGTCGCGGCGATCGAGGCGTTCGAGGATGCCGGAGTCGACTACCCGGTCATGACGGGTGAGGACGAGATGAGCTTCCTGCGGAAGTGGAAGGAGACGGGCCTGACCGGCCTCGCTCCGGTCTACTCCAACTTCCAGTGGCGCACCCCGCTGCTGGCGGCGCAGAAGATCTTCGCCGGCGAGGAGATCCCCAAGGAGTGGGTGCTGCCGCAGAGCCCGATCACCGCTGAGGAGGTCGACCAGTACCTCGAGGCCAACGACGGCATGCCTGACGGCCACTACGCCAAGTTCGGCGGAGAGAACCTGCCGGGCTACCCGGAGGTCTGGCAGGAGCGCCAGATCCCGTAACCACGAGATCGTGTGTCCCACTTTCTCGGCTGCACGTCCCGATGACAACGGTTGCCGGGACTTCCAGCCAGAGAAGGTGGGACACGATCACCACGCTGTGATCCGGGATGCAAGGGAGAGTCATGCAGCGCACGATCGGCGTCAACACGTGGGTGTGGACCTCGCCGCTGACCGACGCATCGCTCGCCGAGCTGGCGCCGAAGATCGCGCGCATGGGCTTCGGCGCGATCGAACTCCCGCTCGAGAACGCGGGGGACTGGGATGCCGCGCGCGCCGGGGATCTGCTGCGCTCTCTGAATCTGCAGCCCGTCGTGATCGGCGCGATGGGTCCGGGCAGGTCGCTCGTCGACCGCGCGGGCAACGTGCCGGCGACCCAGGTGTACCTGCGAACGTGCCTCGCCGCCGCGCGGGGAGTGGGGGCATCCGTCGTCGCCGGTCCGTTCTATGCGCCCACCGGTGTGACATGGCGCATGACGCGCGACGAGCGCACCGACGTGGTCGCCCAGCTGCGCCGCAACCTCGCGCCGCTCGTCGACGAGGCCGCCGCGGACGGCCTTGCGCTCGCCGTCGAACCCCTCAACCGGTATGAGACGAGCGTGATCAACACCGTCGAGCAGGGGCTCGAGGCGCTCGCACCGCTCTGGGGCCCGGGGCTCGGACTCGCCTTGGACACGTACCACCTCAATATCGAGGAGAAGCGGCCGGAGGCCGCGATCCGCGCCGCAGCCGGCCACATCGCCCACGTGCAGGTGTGCGGATCCGACCGCGGCGCGGTCGGCGACGACCACACCGATTGGCCCGCGACACTGGCCGCGCTCGACGATGCCGGGTATGAAGGCATCCTGGGGCTGGAGAGCTTCACGGGCGAGAACGCCACGATCGCCGTCGCGGCGTCGGTGTGGAGGCCGCTCGCGCCGAGTCAGGACGACTTGGCCGAGCGGTCGCTGCGACACTTGACGGCGCTCCAGGCAGGTCGCTGAGCGCTCATGCGCGACACTCGACCCATGCCCATTCAGCACACCGTCGTCTTCCGCCTCGTCCATCCGTCCGGTTCGCCGGAGGAGACGGCGTTCCTGGCGGACGGGCGGGCCGCCCTCACGTCGATCCCGGGCGTCGAGGACTTCCGGGTGAACCGGCAGGTGAGTCCGAAGAGCGGTCTCGCGCACCAGTTCTCGATGGTCTTCGCGGACGACGCCGCGTACCGCGCCTACAACGAGCACCCGACCCACGTGGAGTTCGTCGCCGATCGCTGGGTGCCGGAAGTGGCGGAGTTCCAGGAATACGACTTCGTCGAGGCCTGATCCGCGTCAGGCGGAGGGGCGCTCGCCGAGCGTGAGCGCGTGCAGCAGACGCGTGAGGTTCAGGATGTCGTCGACCGGCCACGCGGCCAGGGCGTCGACGAGCAGGCTCTCCTGCGGCGCGCGGGCCTCCGCGAGGCGCTCCAGCCCGAACGCAGTGGGGGAGAGCAGGCTCGACCGACCGTCGTCGGGGTCGGGCGTGCGCTGGATCAGACCCAGCTGCTCGAGCTCGCGCACGGTGCGGCTGATCTGGCCCTTGTCGGCCGTCAGCGCCTCGGCGAGCGCCGAGAGCGTGATGCCCTCTCGACGCACGATGGTGGTGAACACCTTGTAGGCGCCCGGCAGCATGCCGGGGCTCACGCGGTTGGCGTTCTCGGTGATGATCCGGCGGAATTGGTTGATCAGCTCGCCGAACTCCGCCTCGAGGGCGCGCACCGCTTCGGTGCGCGCCGCTCGAGTGTCTTCGGAGGTCATCGTGTTCGACATTAGCGTCGGGTGACGCCGGCCTCGTCCGCCGCGTCGGCGGCAGACTCGGCGTCGGCGTCGGCGTCGGCGTCAGCGCTGGCGGAGGCCGAGGCGTCGGCCGGCTGCGACTTCACCGTGGCCGTCGCCGTGAGCACGTCCATGCCCTCGGCGACCGAGACGGTCGCGAAGTCGGCCTCGCTGGCCTGCACGCGCTCGCTCGTCGTCATGCGGGTGAGCGGCTTGTTCGGCAGGAAGATGATGGCGATGAGGCTCACCACCGCCAGCGGCACGGCGATCAGGAACGAGTGGGCGATGGCCTGTGCGTAGATGTCCTCGACGATCACACGGATCGCCTCGGGCAGTGCCGACACCTGCGGGATGGTGCCCGACTGGAGCTGCTCCGCCACGGCGGCGCCCTTCTCGCCCAGCGTCATGATGGCCGCGCCGATGTCGTCCTTGCGCTCCGTGAACAGGTTCGTGGCCGAGGTGGCCAGTGCCGCACCCATCACCGAGACGCCGATGGTGCCGCCCAGGCTGCGGAAGAACGTGACGCCCGAGCTGGCGACGCCGATCTCACTCGGGTTCGCCGTGTTCTGCACGATGAGCACGAGGTTCTGCATGGTCATGCCGACGCCCGCGCCGAGCAGGAACATGTAGAGCGAGACGAGGACGAAGTTCGTGTCGTAGTGGATCGTCGACAGCAGGTACGAGCCGGCGATGAGCAGCACGCCGCCCACGATGAGGTACGGCTTCCAGATGCCGTGACGGGTCACGAGACCGCCGATCACGATCGACGCGAGCAGCAGGCCGCCGATCATCGGGATGGTCATCAGACCGGCCTCGGTCGGCGTGGCGCCACGGGCCAGCTGCATGTACTGGCTGAGGAAGACCGACGTGCCGAACATCGCGATGCCGATCGAGATCGATGCAATGACCGCGAGCGTGAACGTGCGGTTGCGGAACATCGTGAGGGGGATGAGCGGCTCCTTGGAGCGCAGCTCGACGATCACGAACAGCACGGCCGCCAGCAGCGCGCCGCCGACCATCAGGATGGTCTCGATGCTCCACCAGTCGTAGTCCTTGCCCGCGTTGGTCACCCAGATGAGCACCAGCGAGACTGCCGTGGAGAGCAGCACGATGCCGAGGTAGTCGATGCGCGCCTTCGTCTTCGGACGCGCCGGCAGGTGCAGCGTGCGCTGCATGATGATGAGCGCGGCGACCGCGAACGGCAGCGCGATGAAGAAGTTCCAGCGCCAGTCGATCGTGTCGGTGATGAAACCGCCGAGGAGCGGGCCGCCGACGGTCGCGACGGCCATCACGGCGCCGAACAGGCCCATGTAGCGGCCGCGCTCGCGCGGGCTGATGATGTCGGCCATGATGACCTGGCTGAGCGCGGCGAGACCCCCCGCCCCGATGCCCTGCACCGCGCGGAAGGCGATGAGCGTGCCCGGGTCCTGCGAGAATCCGGCGGCGGCGGTGGCCAGCACGAAGATCACGATGGCGATCTGGATCAGCAGCTTGCGGTTGAACAGGTCGGCGAGCTTGCCCCAGATGGGGGTGGAGATCGCCGTGGTCAGGAGGGTCGCCGTGACGACCCAGGTGAACGCGGCCTGGTCGCCGCCGAGGTCATGGACGATCACGGGCAGCGATGTCGACACGACGGTCGACGCGAGCATCGACACGAACATGCCGAGCAGCAGGCCGGTGAGCGCCTGCAGCACCTTGCGGTGGTGGCGCTTCTCGTCGGCGCTCACGCTGCTGGCCGAGCCAGTGGCGACCGACCCGGTCGCGGGGGTGGACGTAGCCATAGGAGTCCTTCGAACAGTGATGGTTGAACAGGCGCGGCGACGGCGACGCGGAAGATGGTTGACCAGGGTCAACAGTTGATGTGGGTCAACTATACATCGATGGTTGATGTGCGTCAACTATCACGGCGAGTGAAGGCAGAGTGTTCGCTCGGCCGGTCGACAGAGCCGGAAGGGGTTCAGGCGGGGCGCGCGGTGCGCTCGGCGGAGCGGATGACCCACTCGACGCCGAGTGCGAAGAGCTCGTGGTCCTCGAGCTCCAGCAGCTGCGGCGAGATCTGCGCGATGTGCGGGTGCTTGATCGGATCGACGAGCAGAGGCCCCTCGAACCAGGGGCTGGGTCCCGATGGCGCGGTGGTGCCGCGCTCGGTCCGCGCCCGGGCGACGCCGGCGGCGGATGACAGGATGTGCGTCGCCATCAGCGCATAGTGCTGCACGAGGTCCTCGCCCGTCAGACCCGCCCGCGAGAAGGCGTCCAGCATGAACTCGATCGCGTCGAGCTCGCCCGGGCCATGCGTGGTGAGCACGATGGCCTCCTGGCCGATCGCGGGGTAGCGGGAGAGCTCGCTGAGCGTCGCGGACGCCAACTGGCGCAGCCGCTCCTGCCAGTCCTCGGGCGGCGCGGTCACGGCGGCGAGGCTGCGCACCGTGAGCTCGTCGAGCAGGGCGCCCATGAGGTCTTCCTTGCTGCGGAAGTGACGGTAGACGGCGGTCGGGTCGGCGCCGAGCTTGGCGCCCAGCTCTCGGATCGACAAGGACGCCGAGCCCGTCGTCTCGGCGAGCTCCAGGCCGGCCGCGATGATCGTCGCCCGATCCAGCCGTCTCCCGCCAGGCTTCTCGGACGTCGCTCCGCTGCGTGCCGCCATGATCCCCGCTTCCGCCCTCGCCGTCCATCGTGCCACGGAGCCGCTGCGCGGCGCCGCGCAGCCGAGCATACCGGCCTTGTCATCGAATCCGTCAACAGTGTTGACATCACCGATGACGGGCGTCTATCGTCAAGCAACCCGCTCGATGACGAAGGAGAGGTCTCGTGGCCGCTGCCGTTCCCGACGACGCACAGACGCCGTTCGCAGACACCGTGTTCACCGGAGGCGCGCTGTTCAGCTCCGACCTCGTGATGGCGGGCAGTCGTGAGGCGCTGACAGGTCTTGCCGTCGCAGTGCGCGGCGGCCGCATCGCCGCGGTGTGCGGCGAGCAGGCGGCATCCGCCCTGATCGGTCCTGACACCGAGGTCGTCGACCTCGCCGGCGCACTGCTCGCGCCGGGCTTCCAGGACGCGCACATCCACCCGATGTCGGGAGGCGTCGAACTGCTGCAGTGCAACCTCACCGGCTCCGAGAACGCCGCGGACGCCCTCGCGACGATCGCCCGCTACGCCGCGGAGAATCCCGATGCGGAATGGATCGTGGGCGGCGGCTGGTCGATGGATCACTTTCCGGGCGGCGCACCGCTGCGGGGTGCGCTCGACGCCATCGTGCCCGACCGCCCCGTGCTGCTCGCCAGCCGCGACCACCATTCGTCGTGGGCCAACACCGCGGCCATCCGCCTCGCCGGAGCGGATGCCGCGACCGCCGACCCCGCCGACGGGCGAATCGAGCGCGAGGCGGACGGGTTCCCGGCCGGCACCTTCCACGAGGGAGCGTCGGACCTCTTCGCGACCGTGCGGCCCAGGGTCTCGGAGGACCTCGCATACGCCGGACTGCTGCGTGCGCAGCGTGACCTGCTCGCGCAGGGCATCACCGGATGGCAGGACGCGCTCGTCGGCAACTTCCCCGGTATCGCCGGCGGACTCGCGTCGTACCGCCGCGCACTCGCCGAGGGCACCCTCAAGGCGCATGTCGTGGGGGCGCAGTGGTGGGAGCGGGCCGACGGCATCGAGCAGCTCGACGACATGATCCGCCTGCGCGACGAGATCGCGGAGCTCGGCCGCGGGCTCCGGTTCTCGCTCACCTCCATCAAGTTCATGGTGGACGGCGTCGCCGAGAATCACACGGCGGCCATGCTGGAGCCGTATCGCGACGCTCACGGGCACGACACCGACAATCGCGGGCTGTCGTTCATCCCCGCCGAGAAGCTCACCGAGTACGCCATCGCGGCTGACGCCGCCGGCTTCCAGCTGCACTTCCACGCCCTCGGCGACCGCGCCGTTCGCGAGGCGCTCGATGCGGTCGAGGCGGCGGCCGCAGCCAACGGCGACACCGACGGGCGCCACCACCTCGCCCACATCCAGGTCATCGACGAGGCCGATGTCCCGCGCTTCGCAGCTGTCGGGGCGGTGGCGAACATGCAGCCGCTGTGGGCGTGCCACGAAGACCAGATGGACGAACTGACTCTGCCGTTCCTCGCCGAGTCGGCGGCTTCCCGTCAGTACCCGTTCGGTGATCTGCAGCGCGCCGGCGCGCGCCTCGCCGGCGGCAGCGACTGGCCCGTCTCCAGTGCCGATCCGCTGGCCGGTGTGCACATCGCCGTCAATCGGGTCGCTCCGCTGTCGGATGCCGAGCCGCTGGGCGGCGAGCACCAGCGGCTGGATCTCGCCACCGCGCTCGCCGCGTACACGTCGGGAACGGCCTACGTGAATCACCGCGACCACGACACCGGCTACCTGCGCGCCGGCTACCTGGCGAACCTGGTCGTCGTCGACCCCGACCCGTTCGCGGTCCCTGCCGAGGAGCTCTACGCGTGCCAGGTCGCCTCGACCTGGATCGACGGCGAGCGGGTCTACGCCCGCGAGGACGCGCCGAGTGTCGTCACCACCCCCTCGCCGACCGCTCCAGCGTCGGAGGGCTCCGACCTCCGCCGGCCCGCCGCCGCAGCGCCCGTCGCCGGGCCGCCCGTCGCCGGGGCCCGCGTGCCGAGCCGCGGCTGACGTGGCGAGCGCCCCACCGAAACCCTTCTCCACCCGACACCGCCGTCTGAACCCCAGGAGCACCATGATCCCCACTCGACGAACCGCCCGTCGATCCTCCGTCCACCGACTCGGCGCTCTCGGAGCAACCGGTCTCGTCGGCGTGCTCGTCCTGTCGGGGTGCACCCCGGGCGAGGCCGGGCCCGATGCGACCGCAGCGCCCGACTGGGAGCTCACGGCTCAGACGGCAGAGCCGTCCGGCGACATCGACTCGTTCACGTGGGTGAGCTATTCCGAGCCCTATTCGCTCGACTATGCGTACGCCTTCGACTACGCCGACAACCAGGTGCTCTCGAACGTGTGCGAGTCGCTGCTGCGCCTCAACCCCGACTACACCCTCTCGCCCGGCCTCGCCGAGTCGTTCGAGCACCCGACGCCCGACACCTGGGTGTACACGATCCGCGACGGGGTCACCTTCCACGACGGCACGCTGCTCACGGCCGCCGACGTCGTGACCTCGATGGGCCGTCACCTCGACCCGGAGGTCGGCTCGTCGTGGTACTCGGTGTACCAGAACGTCGCCGGGATCGAGCAGACCGGCGAGCGCCAGGTCACTGTCACGATGACGCGACCCGACTCGCAGTTCAACCTCGCGATGGGCGGCTCGGCAGGAGTCGTCGAGTCGGCCGCGACGCTGGCTGAGAAGGGCGCGGACTACGGCAACTCCACCGGCCTGGTGAACTGCACCGGGCCGTTCGCGCTGACGGCCTGGACGTCGGGCGAGTCGGTGACGCTGACGCGGTACGACGACTACTGGGACGAGTCGCTGCGCGCCCGGTCCGGCGAGGTCGAGATCCTCTTCATGACCGATCCCAACGCCCGCGTCAACGCTCTGAAGTCCGGTGAGGTGGACGGCGGCTGGATGATCCCGCCCGACGCGATCGCGCAGCTGCGGGGCTCCGGCAGAGGCGAGGTCTACTTCGGCCTCAACACCGCGGTCGGCAGCCTGATCGTGAGCGATCTCGAGGGCCCGCTCGGCGACGAGCGGGTGCGCGAGGCGCTGCTCATGGCGATGGACCGGCAGGGGATCCTGGATGCCGCAGCCCAGGGCTACGGCGAGGTCACCAACGCACTCACCACCGAGTCGGTGTGGGTGGGCGCCAGCGAAGCGGCGCTGGACGAGGCGTTCGACGGGCTCGCGGAGTATCCGTACGACCTCGAGGGGGCGAAGAAACTGATCGACGACGCGGGTGCGGCGGGCGAGGAGATCGTCATCGCAACGGCACCGCTCGGCAACGACTTCGCCGTGATCTCGCAGGGCGCGGCGGCCGCCGCGCAGGCGATCGGGCTGAAGGCGACGATCCAGACCGTCAGCCCGAGCGCGTACACCGCCCTGTTCTCCGACCCGACCGCGCGTGACGGCGTCGATCTCTTCTACACCTCGTGGTACCTGTCGAGCCCCGATCCGCTCGAGATGTACGGCGTGCTGCGCACCGGCGAGTTCAGCAACTACGGCGGCTGGAGCGATCCCGACTTCGACGCCCTGGTCGAGGAGGCGGTGGCGATCGACGACCCGGCGCAGCGCAGCGAGGTCACGGCTCAGGCGCAGCGCATCGCCAACGCGCAGCTGCCCTGGCTGCCGCTGTTCGAGGGACCGATGACGGTGTTCCTGGGCGAGCGCGTGACGGGCGTCGCGCCGTCGGTGGCGTTCCTGTACTACCCGTGGGCGGCGACCATTGGCTCGCGGTGAGCTGAGCGGGCATCCGGCGCGGAGTGCCAGGCCCCGTCCGGCCGCGTTCGCACAGGAGGTCGCCCCGTGACCGCCGTCCGCCGGATCGCCGGCAAGCTCGGCGGTCTGCTGCTCACGCTGTTCCTGGCATCCGTCCTCGTCTTCTTCTCGCGATTCCTGGTGCCGGGTGACCCCGTCGCGTTCCTCCTGCGGGGTCGCAAGCCGAGCCCCGAGGCGGTGGCGCAGATCACCGCGCAGTACGGACTCGACCTGCCGCCGTGGCAGCAGTACCTGACGTGGGTGGCGGGCCTCCTGCACGGCGATCTCGGCCGCTCCCTGCAGTACCGGCAGGACGTGACGGTCGTGCTCGGCGAGCGCCTGCCGGTCACGCTCGGGCTCGTCGTGATGGCGGGGACGATGATCGCGGTCGTCGGGCTCACCGCGGGCGCCCTGGCCGCACTCTCGCGCGGGCGCATCGCCGACCGCTCGATCCTCATCGGACTCACCGTGCTGGGTGCCGTGCCCTCGTTCGTCGGCTCGATCGTGCTCATCGCGGTGTTCGCGGTGCAGCTCGGCTGGTTCCCGTCGTTCGGGTCGGGGGACGGCTTGTGGGACACGGTGTACCACCTGGTTCTGCCGTCCATCGCGCTTGCGATCGTGTTCGTGGTGCTCGTGGGCAAGGTGACCCGCTCGTCGATGATCGACCAGCTCGGCCGCGAGCACGTCGAGGTGGCGATCAGCCGCGGCATCAGACGCGGCACCGTGGTGCGTCGCCACGTCTTCCGCAACGCCGTCGCACCGATTCTGACGGTGAGCGGGATGCTGGTGGCCGGCCTTCTCGTGTCGAGCTCCATCGTCGAGGCAGCCTTCGGCCTCGCCGGCATCGGCTCGCTGCTGGTGCAGTCGGTCGACCGCCTCGATTTCCCGGTCGTGCAGGCGATCGTCCTCCTCGTCGTCACCGCGTTCGTGCTCGTGAACGCCGTGATCGACGTCCTCGAACCCTGGATCGACCCCCGATCCGCTGCTGGAGCCGGTGCCCGATGACCTCCACGATCCCTTCGCCCGCTGATGCGCCGAGCGCACCGTCCGCGCGCACGAGCCCCGCCACCCTCGCGGTCGGTGTGCTGCGCGCCGCGCAGGCCGCGCGCCGGCCTCACGCTCGCGATCGCGCTGGCGGTCGTCGCCGCGATGACGCTGGCCGCGATCTTCGCGCCGTTCCTCGCCCCCTACGACCCCGACGCCGTCGACTTCGCCGCGGTCAACGCCGGGCCGAGCGCCGCGCACTGGCTCGGCACCGACAGCCTGGGGCGCGACACTCTCAGCCGCCTCGTCTACGGGGCGCGCACGGCGCTGCTCGGCCCACTGCTGGTGGTCATCGCGTCGACCGTGCTCGGCATCCTTCTCGGCCTGCTCGCGGGCTGGCGCGGCGGCTGGATCGATGCCGCGCTCGGCCGAGTGTTCGACGTGCTCTTCGCCTTCCCGTCACTGCTCATCGCCATCATGGCCGTGGCGCTGTTCGGCAAGGGACTGGTGGCGCCGGTCATCGCCATGAGCATCGCCTACGCGCCGTTCGTCGCACGTCTGACGCGGTCGCTCGTCGCGGCCGAGCGGACCCGGCCGTACGTGGCGGCGTATCGCGTGCAGGGGTTCTCCGGACCCTGGATCGCACTGCGCCGTGTGCTGCCGAATGTCACACCGATCGTCGGCGCCCAGTCGACGCTGAACTTCGGCTACGTCCTGGCGGAGCTCGCGGCGCTGTCGTTCCTCGGGCTCGGCGTGCAACCGCCGACCGCTGACTGGGGCGCGATGATCAACGAGGCGCAGGCCGGCCTCATCGGGGGACACCTCCTCCCGGCGATCGTCCCGGCGGTCGCCGTCGTCGTGGTGGTCGTGGCGGTCAACATCATCGGGGAAGAGGTCTCCGACCGCATCGGAGGGGAGATCCCCGCATGAACGCACGCTCTTCCGTCGTCGAACCGGCCGCCGGTGCCCGGCAGGTGCCGGCGCACGGCGATGCCCTGCTCGGCATCCGTGATCTCACCCTCGACCTTGCCGACGGCACCCGGCTGCTCCACGGCATCTCGCTCTCGGTCGCGGCCGGTGAGACGGTCGGACTCGTCGGTGAGTCCGGCTCCGGTAAATCGCTCACCGCTCGGACGGTGCTGGGCCTTCTTCCCGCCCGCGCTGTCACCGCGGGGGAGGTCGTGATCGGAGAAGCGAACGTGCTGGGCGCCACCCCCTCCGAACTGCGCGGACTGCGCCGTCACGGCGCCGCTATGATCTTCCAGGACCCGCGCGCGGGCATCAACCCGATGCGCACGATCGGCGATCACCTGACCGAGGCGCTGCGACTGGCCGAGGGATGGTCGACGGATGCCGCGAGAGCCCGCGCCGTCGAATTGCTCACCGCCGTGCGCCTGCCCCGCCCCGAGGAGCACCTGCGTCAGTATCCGCACGAGTTCTCAGGCGGCATGCTGCAGCGCGTCATGATCGCCGGTGCGCTCACGACGTCGCCGCGACTGCTGGTGTGCGACGAGCCCACGACGGCGCTCGACGTCACGACGCAGGCGGAGATCATCGGGGTGCTCAGCGAGCAGCGCGCACGCCGGGGCATGGGCATGCTGTTCATCACGCACGACCTCAACCTGGCCGCCTCGCTGTGCGACCGCGTCTACGTGATGAGCGGTGGACACGTCATCGAGCAGGGGCGGGCGCATGACGTGCTGCGCGACCCGCGGGCGGAGTACACACGTCGCCTCGTCGCTGCGACGCCCACGCTCTTCGCGAGCCCGCCGACGCCGACCGGGCACAGGGTCGGAGACTCTGCTCGACAGGCGGACCTCCAGCATCTGCTCACCGGCGTGTCGGCGAAAAGCTCCGAATCTGCGCAGGGCGATGGTGCCGATGCCCGCGGTGACGCATCCGCTCCGACCCGACCCTCGGTGAACGTGCCGATGCTCGAGGCGGTCGGCATCGCGAAGACCTATCACCGTCGGGGGAAGGATCCGGTGCGCGCCGTGATCGACGCCTCGATCGCCGTGCCGCGCGGTGGGGCACTCGGTGTGGTGGGGGAGTCAGGCTCGGGCAAGTCGACGCTGGCCCGCCTGATCGTGGGCCTCGAGAGCGCCGACAGCGGCGAGATCCGCATCGACGGACAGGCACGCACCGAGGTTCCTCGGGGCCGCCGGCGGCGGCTGGCGCACGCGCGCAGCGTGCAGATGGTGTTCCAGGACCCCTACCTGTCGCTGGATCCGCGCATCACGGCCGGCCGCGCGATCGAGGACGCCCTGCGCCTGCACGGCGGCGCGGGCAGCGAGCGACGGCTCAGCGCGTCCGAGTCGCGCACGCGCGTACGGGACCTGCTCGCGCAGGTGGGCCTGGGGGAGACGCACGCCGCGGCGCGGCCCCGCACGCTCTCGGGCGGGCAGCGGCAGCGCGTCGCCATTGCGCGCGCCCTCGCGATCGAGCCGGACGTGCTGGTGATGGACGAGGCGACGAGTGCGCTCGACGTCTCCGTGCAGGCGCAGGTGCTCGATCTCGTCGACCGCATCCGGCGTGAGCGTGGACTCACTGTGCTGTTCATCAGCCACGACCTGGCGGTCGTGCGCCGGGTGTGCGACGAGACCGTCGTGATGCGCCGCGGCGGGATCGTCGAGCGCGGACGCACCGCCGAGCTGCTCGCCGACCCGCAGCACGCGTACACCCGGCTGCTCATCGACTCCGTGCCGAAGCCAGGCTGGGATCCGGAGCAGGCGGGCGCGGAGGTCGAGGATACCGGCATCGATGTCCCCGGCCCTGACGAGGTCGCCGATGACGATGCGGAAGCCGTGTCGGTGGAGGCGGCGAAGGTCGAGGCGTCGGGACAGGCGCGGTGAGCGCCGGGTCTTCGTCGCGCGGCTCGGTCGGCGCGAGGATCATGGAGTGGTGTTCAGTGTCGAACTGATTCCGGATGCCGAGCTCGACCGCGCGGTCCGGGACGACTGGGATCGGCTGCTGGGGGCAGATCTGCCGAGCTCGGGACGCAACCCGGCGCCGAGCAACCGCCCGCACATGACGCTCGCCGTACGGGACCGGCTCGATCCGTCGGCGTTCGCCGGTGTCGCAGACCTGCTCCCCGTCACCCTGGAGCTCGCAGGAGTCGTGCTCCTCGGCCACCGGGACCGGTACGTCCTCGCACGGCACGTCGTCGTGAGCGCGCAGCTCCTGGCGGTCCACCGCGCCGTCGCAGAGATCGCCGGCCGGCCCGAGCCGCGGTACTCGAACACCGGCACCGACCGGTGGACACCGCACATCACTCTCGCGCGGGGGCTCACCGCTGCGCGACTGGCGACGGCGATGCGGTTGGTGAAGGCGCCGAACATCGTCGGGCAGGCGACAGGCGCCCGCGTGTGGGACGCCGAGGCACGGAGCGTGACCACGATCCGATGAGGCGCCGGCCGAGCCGGCACGGCGGCCGGGTCAGTCGGCGAGGGCGAGCGCGCGGAACGGCTCGCGCGGCGCGGCCGGCGGCTGCGGCATCCGCTGTGCCTGCTGTCGAGAGCGCGTCGTGCGCAGGTAGAGCTCGTCGATGAGGGCAGTGGCGAGGCGGACGAGCTTCGCGATCTCGGCCTCGTCGCGATCGACCCACGCGCAGCGCGGCTCGTCGCCCACGGGCACGAAGCCGTCGTGCTGCTCCCACGCCACCAGCGTGCGTTCGGCGCCGAGCACGTGCTGCTGCCACCACACCTGGCGGAGGTAGGAGCGCGGGATGCTGCGCCACGCCTTGTTGGTCGTCTTGATCTCGGCGAGCGTGATGCGCCCCGAGGCGTCGACGGCGATCCCGTCGGGCGTCGCCAGGTGCCGCTTCTCGACGACGGCGTGGAACAGAGCCGACGACGGCTGGATGCCGTGGGTCGCGGCGACCCACCCGGCGATCTCGGGCTCGCGAGCGCGCCCGTGCGCCGTGTAGGCGTTGCCCGAGAAGCCCGAGCCGAGCAGCTTGGCGTCGGCGGCACGGCCGATGGCACGGTCGGAGGTGAGGGTCGCGACGTCGGTCGCGGTGATGCCGCGCGACCGCGCGCGCACCCAGGCGACCCGGTCGCGCGAGTCCGCGACGATGCGGGCGGCGACGTCCGGTGCATGCGCCGCAAGCGCCGAGGGGCGTGCGGCGGCGTGCTCGGGGTTCACCCTTCGAGGCTACGCCGCCGACCCGACATCCGCCGCCTGCGACGCACCCGCGGCGAGGGGTGCGTCCCGCAAGCACGGTCGCGGCATCCGTTGTGCAAGAGGGGTTGCGATCGGCGCGGGCGGTGGCATCCTCGGGATCATGAGCACCATCACGTCAGACGAATTCCGCGCATTCCCGGGTGTCGAGGACTGGCGTCCCCGAGTCACCGGCGCCTTCGCTCTCTTCCGCACCGGGAGCTTCGCGGCAGGCGCACAGCTGTTCGCGGCGATCGCCGACCTCGCCGAGGCGGCCGACCATCACCCCGACGTCGACGTGCGCTACGCCACCGTGCGCGTGCGGCTGCTCACCCACTCGGCGGGCGGCCTGACAGCGAAGGATGCCGCGCTCGCCGCGCAGATCTCCCGGGCGGCGAGCGAGCTCGACATCCGCGCCGAGACGGAGCGGATGCAGGACCTCATGCTCGCCGTGGCCACGCCGGATCCTCGCGCCGCGCTGGCGTTCTGGAAGGCGGCGACGGGGTTTCGGGAGGTGCGCGACGGCGTTCTGTTCGACGCCGACGGACGCGGGCCGCTGATCTGGTTCCAGCCTGTCGACAAGCCGCTGCGCGGCAGGTCCCACCTCGACGTCAACGCGCCACGCGACGTGATCGAGAAGCGCCTCGAGGCCGCGCTCGCCGCCGGCGGGGTGATCGTCGACGACTCCCACGCGCCCGAGTGGTGGACCGTGGCGGACGCCGACGGGCACAAGGTCGACCTCTGCCCCTGGCGCGAGTAGCGGGGGCGCGTCGGCCGCAGCGACGTCCGCCACGCGCGGAGGCGTCGTCCGTCAGAAGGCGTGGCGCCCTGCGTCAGAAGGCGGCGGCGCCGGCCTCCGCGACGGTCTGGTCCTGGTCGCCAGAGCCGCCGCTGACGCCCACCGCGCCCACGACGGCGCCGTCCCGGGAGAGCGGTACGCCGCCTGCGAAGATCGCGACCTTGCCACCGTTGGTGGCGTGGATGCCATAGAACTGCTGCGTCGGCTGCGAGTTCTCGCCGAGCGCCTTCGTCTCGATGTCGAACGCCCGCGACGTCCAGGCCTTGTTGATCGAGATGTTGACGCTGCCGATCCATGCGCCGTCCTGACGGACGTGGGCGACGAGATTGCCTCCCGCGTCGACCACGGCGATGTTCATGGGCTGCCCGATCTCGTCGGCGCGCTTCTCTGCGGCGGCGATGATGCGACGGGCGTCTTCGAGGGTGACGGACATGGGGGTTCCCTTTCGTGTGACTGGCGGATGTCGCGGCCGCGGCATCCGAGATCTCCGCCGTCAGGCGGTCTTGATGTACCCGTTCGGATTCAGCACGTACTTCTTCGCCGCGCCCTGGTCGAAGTCGGCATACCCCCGTGGGGCGTCCTCGAGCCCGATGGCGGTGGCACCCACGGCGTCGGCGATCTGCACCTTGTCGTGGAGGATCGCCATCATCAGCTGCCGGTTGTACTTCATGACGGGGCACTGCCCGGTGGTGAAGGAGAGGGACTTCGCCCAGCCGAGTCCGAGCCGCAGCGACAGCGACCCGACTTTCGCGGCCTCGTCGATCCCGCCGGGGTCGCCGGTCACGTACAGACCCGGGATGCCGAGCGCGCCGCCCGCCGCGGTCAGGTCCATCAGCGAGTTGAGAACGGTCGCCGGTGCTTCGTGCGACGCATCCGCTCCGTGTCCGCGCGCTTCGAACCCGACGGCGTCGACGCCGCTGTCGACCTCGGGTACGCCGAGGATCTGCTCGATCTGATCCTTCGGGTCGCCTGCCGACACGTCGACGGTCTCGCAGCCGAACGAGCGTGCCCGTGCGAGGCGGTCCTCGTTCAGGTCGCCCACGATGACCACCGCCGCGCCGAGCAGCTGCGCGCCCACAGCGGCGGCGAGGCCGACGGGGCCGGCGCCCGCGATGTAGACGGTCGATCCCGGGCCGACGCCGGCGGTGTACGCGCCGTGGAACCCGGTGGGGAAGATGTCGGAGAGCATCGTCAGATCGAGGATCTTCTCGAGAGCCTGGTCGCGGTCGGGGAAGACCAGCAGATTCCAGTCGGCGTACGGGACGAGCACGTACTCCGCCTGGCCGCCCACCCAGCCGCCCATGTCGACGTAGCCGTAAGCGCTCCCGGGCCGGTCGGGGTTGACGTTGAGGCAGATGCCGGTCTTGCCCTCCTTGCAGTTGCGGCAGCGGCCGCACGCGATGTTGAACGGCACCGAGACGATGTCACCGACCTTGACGAACTCGACGTCGGGGCCGACCTCGACCACCTCGCCGGTGATCTCGTGGCCGAGCACGAGACCTGCGGGCGCCGTCGTGCGTCCGCGCACCATGTGCTGGTCCGAACCGCAGATGTTCGTGCTCACGGTCTTGAGGATGGCGCCGTGCGGCACCTGCCTGCCGACGTTCGCAGGGTTGACGCCCGGCCCGTCCTTCAGCTCGAACGTGGGGTAATCCGTGTCCATGACCTCGACCTCGCCGGGGCGCTTGTAGGCGACCGCCCTGTTGCCGGACATCTTCGTCCTCTCCGTCGCGCGGCGCATCGCCGCGCGACTCGGTCGTGCTGGCTCTCATCCGAGCCTGTACCCGGGCGGCGCCCTGCGCAACGGGGCCGCTCGCCGCAGCGCGCGGGAGAGGGGCGACATGACCGACGGCGGGCGCCGATTTTGCGAGGACCGTGCCATCGCGTACCCTGGTTGGAGCCGAAGACCGCCGGTCATCGACGTGCGCGCAAGCGTCACGAAGATCGAAGCACTGCATCGCAGAGGCCCGCGCAGGTGTCACGAACGATTCTCCTGGATTCAGGAATCCCGCTCCGTGCGCTTGCGCCGGAGCTTTTTTGTTGCCGTGACGAGAAGATGAGCGGATGCCTCCGGCCGGCGCCCCGCCACCGCGGAGCGTCTCGTACACACAAGGAGTGGCCATGGCGCAGAAGGAAGCATCGGTCGCCGAGCTCACGAAGAACTTCGAGGACTCGACCGCCGTTCTGCTGACCGAGTACCGCGGTCTGACGGTTGCACAGCTCAAGGAGCTGCGTAACAGCATCCGTCAGGACGCGGAGTACGCCGTGGTGAAGAACACGCTGACCAAGATCGCCGCGAACAACGCGGGGATCACGTCGCTGAACGACGACCTCAAGGGTCCGTCGGCCATCGCGTTCGTGCACGGTGACCCGGTCTCCGTCGCGAAGGGTCTTCGTGCCTTCGCCAAGGCACACCCTCTTCTCGTGATCAAGGGCGGTTTCTTCGACGGAAACCCCCTGAGCGCTGACGAGGTCAACAAGCTCGCCGACCTCGAGAGCCGTGAAGTCCTGCTGGCGAAGCTCGCCGGTGCGATGAAGGCCTCGTTGACCAAGGCGGCATACGTCTTCACTGCGCTTCCGTCGAAGGCCGTTCGCACGGTCGACGCGCTGCGCGAGAAGCAGGAGTCCGCGGCCTGACATCGGGCCTCGGCGTAGCAAAACCACTATCAAGGAGAAACATCATGGCAAAGCTCAGCACTGAGGAGCTGCTCGACGCGTTCAAGGAGCTCACGCTCATCGAGCTCAGCGAGTTCGTCAAGGCGTTCGAGGAGACCTTCGACGTCACCGCCGCCGCCCCCGTGGCCGTGGCTGCTGCCGGCGCTCCCGCCGGTGGTGCCCCCGCCGATGAGGTCGAGGAGAAGGACTCGTTCGACGTCGTCCTCGAGGCCGCCGGCGACAAGAAGATCCAGGTCATCAAGGTCGTCCGCGAGCTCACCTCGCTCGGCCTCGGTGAGGCGAAGGCCGTCGTCGACGGTGCTCCCAAGGCCGTCCTCGAGGGCGCCAACAAGGAGACCGCCGACAAGGCGAAGGCCGCTCTCGAAGAGGCCGGCGCGACGGTTACCCTCAAGTAATCTCGTTCCTTCACGAAAGCCCCGGATGCTCTGCATCCGGGGCTTTCGTCATGTCCGGGCTGCGCAGCCCGCCGCCCCCACACCTCGACCTGCGAAATCCCTTTCTCACGGTTTGATCTCACATCACCCCTGATTTTCCCAGGGACTTGCATTCCGGCATCCGTTCTGACAAGAATGAGAAAGCGCATTCCAGAAAGCGCATTCTCACACTCGACGACGAGACCGGAGGATACGGTGACGACGACGCACCGCCCCAGAACACGGCCGCCCGGCCGTGCCCGCGGAGCCGCCGCATGAGCGCCATCAGCGAGCTCGGCAAGCTCAAGACCGCCAAGTCCGGCGGCAAGAAGCAGAACAAGGCTGCGTACCTCTTCCTCGCCCCGTGGTTCGCCGGGCTGGTCCTCATCACCATCGGACCGATGGTGGCGTCGTTCGGCCTGTCGTTCACCCGCTACAACCTGCTGAGCGCGCCCAAGTGGATCGGCCTGCAGAACTACGTCCGCATGTGGGAGGACGAGCGGCTGCACACCGCTCTCCAGGTCACGTTCACGTACGTGTTCGTGTCGCTCCCTCTGCAGCTGGCCGTCGCGCTGTTCCTGGCGATCGTGCTGGACCGCGGGCTGCGCGGACTCGCCTTCTACCGGTCGGCGTTCTACCTGCCCTCGCTGCTCGGCGCCAGCGTCGCGATCGCGATCCTGTGGCGCCAGATCTTCGGCGTCGACGGCCTCGTCAACCAGGTGCTGGCGGTCTTCGGCATCCAGGGGCAGGGGTGGATCTCCAACCCCGACACGGCCCTCGGCACACTGATGATCCTCAACGTCTGGACGTTCGGGTCGCCGATGGTGATCTTCCTCGCCGGTCTGCGTCAGATCCCGACGATGTACTACGAGGCGGCCGACGTCGATGGCGCGAGCAGGCGTCAGCAGCTCTTCCGGATCACCGTGCCGCTGCTCACACCGATCATCTTCTTCAACGCCGTGCTCCAGCTGATCGGCACGTTCCAGTCGTTCACGCAGGCGTACATCGTCTCGGGAGGGACCGGCGGCCCGGTCGACTCGACGCTCTTCTACACGCTGTACCTCTACCAGCAGGGCTTCACGAACTACAACATGGGCTACGCGTCGGCCATGGCGTGGCTGCTGCTGGTCATCATCGGCATTCTGACCGTCCTGATGTTCTGGACCTCGAGATTCTGGGTTTTCTACGATGACCAAGATTGACGACGCCGCCATGACGGCCCCGCCCGCGACCGAGACGATCGTCACCGGCCGCGCCCCACGCCTCCGGCGCCGGAGCCCCTTCCGCAAGCCGCTCACGAGCATCGTGCGCCACACGCTGC
This sequence comes from Microbacterium psychrotolerans, assembly GCF_031085295.1. GTDB lineage: Bacteria > Actinomycetota > Actinomycetes > Actinomycetales > Microbacteriaceae > Microbacterium > Microbacterium psychrotolerans. The sequence continues at coordinate 192,249 of NZ_JAVFWO010000005.1, forward strand.
TCATCGCGCTCGCGCTGGCGATGCTGTATCCGGTCATCTGGATGGTCGTGAGCTCGCTGCGGCCGAACGACGAGATCTTCCGCGACCCGAGCATCATCCCCGACAGCTTCGAGGTCTCGAACTACACCGACGGCTGGAACGCCCTGGCGTACCCGTTCAACGTCTACATGTGGAACTCGGCGCTGATCGTGATCGGGTGCATCATCGGCAACCTGGTGTCGTGCTCGATGGCGGCGTACGCGTTCGCCCGTCTCGACTTCACCGCCAAGCGGTTCTGGTTCGCCGTGATGCTCCTGAGCATCATGCTCCCCATCCACGTCATCATCGTGCCGCAGTACGTGCTGTTCTCCCAGCTGGGCTGGGTGAACACCTTCCTGCCGCTGATCGTGCCCAAGTTGCTGGCGACCGACGCCTTCTTCATCTTCCTGATGGTGCAGTTCATCCGTGGCATCCCGAAGGAGCTCGATGAGGCCGCGCGGATCGACGGGGCGGGGCATCCGCGCATCTTCCTGCAGATCATCCTGCCGCTCATGGTCCCGGCCCTGGCGACGACGGCGATCTTCACCTTCATCTGGACGTGGAATGACTTCTTCTCGCAGCTGATCTTTCTCACCAAGCCCGAGCTGTACACCGTCCCGCTGGCGCTGCGCTCGTTCGAGGACGCGCAGAGCACCACCAACTACGCCCAGATGTTCGCGATGAGCGTCGTCTCGCTCGTCCCGATCTTCCTGATCTTCCTGTTCGGCCAGAAGTTCCTCATCAAGGGGATCGCGACGACCGGGATCAAGTGACGTCCGCGTCACACACACCTTCGCGGGCCGCCAGGCCCACCCTCATCACACGCACCAACACCCACTCACCGACTTCGGTCGAAAGGATGCAAGACATGCGACGCACCACAACCGCACCGCGCTGGTTGCTGCTGACCTCCGTCGGCGCAGCGACGATGCTGACGCTGACGGCGTGCGCGGGACCGACGGAGACCCCCGCGACCGGCCCGACCCTGTCAGACGAGCCCGTGACGCTCAGCTTCACCTGGTGGGGCAACGACGTCCGCCATGGCATCACCGAGGAGCTCATCGCCGCCTTCGAGGCCGAGAACGAGAACATCACCATCGAGCCGCAGTACACCGACTGGGCCGGGTACTGGGACAAGCTGGCGACGACGGTCGCCGCCGGCGACGCCCCCGACATCATCCAGATGGACGAGAAGCAGCTGTCGACGTACGCCGCCAACGGCGTGCTGCTCGACCTCGGCACCCTCGGCGACCAGCTGCCCACCGGCGACTTCCCCGAGGCGGTGCTCGGCACCGGCGCCCTCGACGGCACGCAGTACGGCATCCCGGTCGGCATCAACTCCTACACCTACATGGCCAACGTCGACGTTCTCGACAGCCTCGGCATCGAGCTGCCCGACGACGAGACCTGGTCGTGGGACGACCTGAACGAGATCGCCGAGGAGGTCACCGCGGCCAGCGGCGGCGCCGTCGTCGGCTCGCAGTCGTGGGGATTCGAAGACGGCGGTCTCAACAACTGGCTGCGTCAGCACGGCGAGTCCCTGTACGCGGAGGACGGATCGCCGGAGGTGACGGCGAGTGCCAAGACGCTCGCCGCCTGGTGGCAGAACCTGCTCGACGTCACCGAGGCGGGCGGCACCCCCGACCCCTCCGCGACGATCGAGCGCGAGTCCGCGGGCCTCGCGGAGTCGTTCACCGCGACGAACCAGTCGGCCTTCGGCCCGTGGTGGTCGAACCAGGTCGCCGCCCTGCGTGAGGCGAGCGGCCAGAACCTCGTGCCGCTGATGGTGCCGACGCCCGACGAGGGCGAGAGCGCGGCGGCCTACTACAAGCCGTCCATGTTCTGGTCGGCGTCGGCGAAGACCGAGCACCCGGCAGAGGTCGCGCTGTTCCTCGACTTCCTCTCCAACAGCGAGGAGGCGGCGGATCTGCTGCTCGCCGAGCGCGGAGTGCCCGCGAACGAGAAGATCCGCGAGTACATCACGCCCAAGCTCGACGAGGTCAACCAGGAGGTCGTCGACTTCCTCGACGAGATCGCACCGCGCGTCGGCGACGCCCCGCCGGCGACCCCGCCGGGCGGCGGCGCGATCGAGACGATCATCGACCAGCACACGCAGCGCGTGCTGTTCGGCGAGCAGACGCCCGAGGACGCCGCCGAGAGCTTCATCGCGGAGCTGCAGCAGGCCCTCGACGACGCCGCCATCTGACCGACGACCGGGCCGCGTCCTCCCGAGGCGCGGTCCGTCGTCCCCAGACCGCACGGGGCCGGACCGAAGTGATGAGGGGTCCGGTCCCGGGCGGGCATGCCGAAAAACCGCCCGGCGACCGTCGCCGGACAGAAGTATCACGCGCGAATGCGCCGCACCGGGCCCGACGACGCCCAAGATTGAGAGAGGAGGGGATCCGTTGACCGAGGTCACATCGCGCCCGATCACGATGGCGCAGGTCGCGCAGCACGCCGGAGTGTCGCAGGCGTCGGTGTCGCGCGTCCTCAACGGCGTCGCCACCGTCGACCAGGCGATCGTCGCGAAGGTCAACCGGGCGGTCGCCGCGCTGAACTACTCGCCGAGCGAGGCCGCGCGCAGCCTCGTGCGGGGGAGCAGCCACACCATCGCGCTGCTGGTGCCCGACCTCGAGAACCCGATGTTCCAGGGCGTGCTCAAGGGCCTGACCGTGGCCGCGGCCCGCGACGGCTACCGCGTGCTGGTCGCCGACAGCGCGGAGTCGGTCGGCGTCGAAGCCGACATCGCGGGCGAGGCGCGCAGCAAGTGCGACGCACTCGTGCTGGTGTCGCCACGGATGCCGGATGCCGAGCTGCGCGAGCTCATCCAGCGCACCACGCCCGTCGTGGTGGTCAACCGGCGGGTGGACGACACCCCCGCAGCACAGCTCTCGGTGGACTACGCCACCGCGGTCAAGGAGCTCGGCGCCCATCTGCGCGGCTTCGGCCACCGGCGCATCGCGTACGTCGCCGGACCCTCACTCAGCTACGCGAACGAGCAGCGCGCACAGGGCCTCGGCGAGCTCGCGCGCGAGTACCCCGACCTCGAGTTCCTCACCATTCCGGCCGGGTCGAGCATGGAGGCGGGCTACGACTCCGCCGACGCCGTACTCGAGACGGGCGCGACCGCCGCCATCGCCTTCAACGACCTCGTCGCGCTCGGGCTGATGTCGCGCCTGCGCGAGGTCGGTGTCGAGGTGCCCGAACAGCTGTCCATCGTCGGGATCGACGACATCCCGCAGTCTCGTTTCGCCGCCCCTCCGCTGACGACCATGTCGGTTCCGCGGATCGAGATCGGGCGGCAGGCTTGGAATCGCATGCGTCAAGCGCTGGACGGCGAGAACGCCGACCACCCCCTGTTCTATCGGCCCGTCCTCGTGGCGCGGCAGAGCTCCGGTCCGGCATCCCACGCGAGCGGCTGGGTGGGTCCCGCCCGCCCGGTGCTGCGGCTGGGGTCGACCGTGGTCGCCCAGTACGAGGAGGGCGCGACCGTCGACTCGGTGCTGTCGCCCCGGCCGTACCTCGACGCGGTGATCTCGCGGACGGGGACCCCGCTCACCGTCACCGAGCCGACCGACCACCCGCACCATCTCGGGGTCAGCCTGGCGATCGCCGACGTCAACGGCACGTCGTACTGGGGAGGCCGCACGTACGTGCGCGGCGAGGGCTCGATCATGGTCCCCAATCACGGCCGGCAGCGCCGCGATCGGCTGCACATCGACGGCCACTCGCTCGACGAGCGGCTCAGCTGGGTCGACGAGCACGGCACGACGCAGCTCGTCGAGGTGCGGGAGCTCCGCTCGGCCGAGCTCGAGAAGGGCTGGGCCCTGCGCTGGCGCAGCCATCTCAAGGCGACGCTCGACGCCATCACGTTCGGCTCGCCCGCGACGAACGGTCGCGAGGGTGCCGGATACGGCGGCATCTTCTGGCGATTCGCACCCGAGATCGCCCGGGTGTTCAGCCCCGCGGGCGACACCGAGCGCGACGTGCACGGCGCGGCGACGCCGTGGCTCGCCTTCACCTTCCCCGACCGCGGCACGACCGTCGTGCTCACCCAGGGCGACGAGCGCCTCCCGTGGTTCGTCCGGTTCGCCGAGTATCTCGGTGCCGGCCCATCGGTGGCATGGGACGAGCCGCGCACGATCCCCGAAGGGGGAGAGCTCGATCTAGAGCTGACCGCCTACGTTCTCGACGAGGAGCTGGCCGACGCCGCTGCCGTCGAGGCGGCCCTTCCCGCGCTGCGCGCTCAGGCGGGGCTGTGACCGGACTGCTTCGCGTCGGCGTCGCCGGTGTCCACGGGCACGGTCGCAGCCACGTCGACGCCGTGCTCGCCGGCGCGGACTTCGAACTCGTCGCCGTCGCCGACCCCCGGGGCGGCGGCGACGTGCCTTCTTCGACCCGCGTGTTCGCCGATGCCGCGTCGATGATCGACGACGTCGATCTGGATGTGGTCGTGCTCAGCACGCCGATTCCGACGCACACCGAGCTCACACGGCTCGCGCTCGCGCGCGGCGCAAATGTGCTGCTCGAGAAGCCGCCCGTGCCCTCGGTCGCCGACCACCACGCCCTCCTGAGCGCGTCGGATGCCGCCTCCCGTGCGGTGCAGGTCGGCTTCCAGTCGCTCGGCAGCGAGGGTGTGGCCGCTACCGCCGAGACCCTGGCATCCGGGGTCATCGGGGACCTGGTGCACGTCGGCGCGGTGGGGCAGTGGTCGCGGTCGGAGCAGTACTGGCGCCGGGCGCCGTGGGCCGGCCATCGCGTCATCGACGGACGGCTCGTCGGAGACGGCGTCGTGACGAATCCGCTGGCCCATGCCGTGGCCACGGCGTTCGCCATCGCCGGGGCGGCCGCCCCGGAGGACGTCGTGTCGATCGACGCGGACCTGCGCCGCGCGAACGACATCGAGACCGACGACACGTCGTCGCTCGTCGTGGGGCTGCGCGGGGGCACCCGCGTCGCCGCGGGTCTCGCCGTGACCGCTGCGCGACGCCGCGAGCCGTACGTCCTGGTGCGGGGCACCCGTGGCTTCCTCGTGTACCTGTACACGCTCGACACCCTCCACGTCCACCTGGACGGGGCGTCGCTGCCGCGCGCGTACGCGTTCGAGCGCATCTCGCTGCTCGACGATCTGGCCGCGCACATCCGCGACGGCACGGAGCTGCTCGCTCCGCTGCACCGCACCGGCGCGTTCACCCGTGTGCTCGAGGCGATCGTGACCGGACCGCCGGCCACACCGATCGACCCGGAGCTCGTGCGGGTCGAGGGCGGCGCCGACGGTGACACCTTCCGCCAGGTGATGGGCGTCGAGGACGCCGTCGAGCGCGTCGCGTGGGAGGGTCGCACATTCCGTGACCTCGGGCTGCTGTGAACGAGCGGGGTTCGCTCTCTAGCCCCGGCGGGGTCCGACGCCGATGATGGCGGACGCGTCGTCGTCGACCGCCGCCGTGGAATTGCGCACCACCAGCGGCGAAGCCTCGTAGAGCCGGTTCATCGGCGCGTCGGGATCGTCGAGCTGCCACATCAGCAGCTGCACCGCCGCCCGGCCCTGCTGGTGCGGGCGCTGCTGCAGCGTCGTGAGCGAGAACATCTCGGCGTACGCGTGATCGTCGATGCCCACGACGCTCAGCCGCTCGGGAACACGGATGCCGAGCCGGCGGGCCGCGATGATCGCACCCACCGCGACCTCGTCGCACACGCCGACGATCGCGGTCGGTCGGGTGCGCCGGTCGCCCAGCAGCTCTACGGCGGCGCTGTAGCCGCCGGGCAGCGCGACCTCGGACTGGACGTGACGAGCGGACGCCTCGAGCCCCGCCTCGCGCATGGCGATGCGGTAGCCGTGCAGCCGGCGCCCGTCGCCGAAGCTCGTCCGGCGCCCGTCCGGATCGCCGCCGAGGAACACGATCTCGCGGTGACCCAGGCCGATGAGGTGCTCGGTGGCGATGCGCGCGGCCGCTTGGTCGTCGATCGACACGGCGTTCGTGCCGACGTCGTAGCCGCCGACCGCGACCACCGGCTTGCCGAACGCGACCAGCCGCTCGAGCTCGCGCGCGCTCGGCTCGATGCCCACCGCGATGAGCCCGTCGAACCGCTTACGGGCGAGGAAGTGCTCGAACATCTCGCGACGCGCGGCCGACTCCGGCGGCGCGCCGTACAGGGCCAGGTCGTACCGGCGCTCCAGCAGCGCGTCCTGGATCCCCTCGAGCACCTGGGCGAAGAACCACCGGTCGAGCGACGGCATGACGACGCCGACGGTCTGGGTGCGACCGGTCACGAGGCTCACCGCACTGGTGGTGGGGACGTAGCCGAGCGTTGCTGCGGCATCTCGCACCCGCGCCCGCGTCGCCGCCGAGACATAGCCGGAGCCGGTGAGGGCGCGGGAAGCCGTCGACTTCGAGACGCCTGCCGCGCGAGCCACGTCGGCGATGCCCGCCATCGGGTCCTCCTCGCCTCCGGGGACGCCGCCGTCGCCCAGATTGTGGAACCGGTTCCGGGCCTCATTGTGCCGTGATCGTCTCGCGGATGCCACCCCGGCTTTCGGTGTTTACCGACTTGTGATCCACGGGCGTTGTGCCGTCATGCGGCATCCCCTACCGTGAACATGGAATCGGTTCCCGATTCACACGTGCGGGGCCTGAAACGCTGCCGGCCCCGCGGACTCGAAGAGGAGGCAGACGAACATGACTGCACTGCGATCACGTCGTCGACACGGCTACATCGCTCTGGGGATCGCCACCGTCGCGGCTCTGACTCTCGCGGGCTGCGCCGAGGGCGGAGACGAGGGCGGAGACGGCGACGGCTCGCTCGAGGGCGAGACGGTTGAGATCTCCGGAGGCATCACCGGCACCGAGGCGGACTCGCTTCAGAAGTCGTTCGACCAGTTCACCGCCGACACCGGCATCGAGGTCGTCTACACGGGCGACAAGGGGTTCGAGGGCAACATCGTGACGAAGGTCGCCGGAGGCTCGGCGCCTGACATCGCGATCGTGCCGCAGCCCGGCCTCCTGGCGTCGCTCGTCGGCACCGGCGAGGTGCAGGAGGGCACGGACGAGGTCTCGGCGAACGTCGACGAGTACTGGGCCCCGGCCTGGAAGGAATACGGCTCGGTCGACGGCACCTTCTACGCCGCACCGATGCTCGCGAACCTCAAGGGCTACGTGTACTACTCGCCCGCGAGCTTCGAGGAGTGGGGCGTCGAGATTCCCACGACGTGGGACGAGCTGCTCGAGCTCACCGCGACGATCCAGGAGAAGACGGGCCAGGCGCCGTGGTGCGCCGGATTCTCGTCCGAGGCTGCATCCGGATGGCCGGGCACGGACTGGGTCGAGGACCTCGTGCTGCGTCAGGCCGGCGCCGACGTCTACGACAGCTGGGCCGCGGGCGACACCCCGTTCACCGACCCCGACATCGAGGCGGCGTTCGACGAGGTCGCGAAGATCCTTCTCGACCCGAAGTACGTGAACGCCGGATTCGGAGATGTGAAGAGCATCAACTCCACCGCCTTCGGCGATCCCATCGCCTCGGCGGTGGCCAACGGCACGTGCGCACTCACCCACCAGGGCTCGTTCCTCACGGCGAACTTCCTCGCCGTGCAGACGGCCGAGGGTGCCACCCCCGACGTGGCGGAGGACGGCGACGTGTACGCGTTCCTGCTTCCGGGCTTCGAGGGTGAGCCGTTCTCGGTCGAGGGCGGCGGCGAGTTCGTCACCGTCTTCTCGGACGACGCCGCGACGCAGGCCGTGGCCGAGTACATGTCGACCCCGGAGTTCGCGGACGCGCGTGTGGCGCTCGGCGGCGCCATCTCGGCCAACACCGGCGCCGACCCGTCGCTGGCGTCGAGCAAGTTCCTCACGGACGCCATGACGGTCGTTCAGGACCCCGAGACGGTCTTCCGCTTCGACGCCTCCGACCTGATGCCGGCGACCGTCGGCTCGGGCTCGTTCTGGCGCGGCATGGTCGACTGGGTCGACGGCAAGCCGACGCCGCAGGTCCTGGAAGACATCCAGGCAGGCTACGAGAACTGACGCACCGCGCCTCGGCGCCGGGTCCGCACGCTCTTCGGGCGGCGGACCCGGCACCGGGGTGACGTCATCCGTCGGCGTCGACGGGGGAAGGCAGAACATGTCTCAGACCACATCAGCGACGGAGCAGGCGGAAGCAGCGCCGCCTCCCGAGCGCGGCGGCAAGAAGCCGCCGTCGCGGACGACCACGCGGCTCGTCGTCACGATCGGCTTCATCCTGATCGCGGCGCTCCTGATCTTCCTCTTCCTCAGCCCGCCGGCACCCGACGCCCGGCCGACATCGCTGGGATTCTCGTTCAACTCGTTCTTCCAGTGGATCGGCAACCTGGGCCCCATCGTCCAGATTCCGATCGTCCTGCTGGTCTTCGGCGTGGTGGTCGCGGTCCTCCTGGTGCTCATCGAGTACGCGCCACGCCAGGGCACGGGCTACTTCTGGCTGCGACTGGTCTCGTGCTTCGCGATCCCGCTGCTGGCGTTCATGATGCTGCGGCCGTACCAGAACGCGGTCATCTACGTGATCCCGATCGCGCTCATCGCGGGCGGCCTGCTCTTCTACGCCGACTACCGTGCCCGCGAAGGGGCGGGGTATCTGTACCAGCTGACGCTGTTCCTGGCGCCGGCGGCGATCCTGATCCTGATCGGCCTCATCTACCCGTCGATCGCGACGATCATCCAATCGTTCTTCGACAAGACCGGCGAGAACTTCGTCGGCATGGAGAACTACGTCTGGGCCTTCACCAACCCGCAGGGGTTCTGGTCGATCATCAACACGCTGATCTGGGCGATCTTCGCGCCCATCTTCGCGACGGTCGTCGGACTCGCGTACGCCGCCTTCATGGAGCGCGCGCGCGGTGACCGCATCCTCAAGATCCTGGTGTTCATCCCGTTCGCGATCGCCCCGGTCAGCATCAGCCTCATCTGGAAGTTCGTCTACGACTACCGGCAGGGGGAGCAGATCGGACTTCTCAACGCGATCGTGGTCGCGTTCGGCGGAGAGCCGGTGAGGTGGCTGGACGTCTGGCCGCTCGTGAACACGTTCTGCCTCCTGTTCGCCTTCGTGTGGGCGCAGACCGGTTTCGCGATGGTGGTCCTGTCGGCCGCCATCAAGGCCGTGCCGGCCGAGCAGATGGAGGCCGCGCAGCTCGACGGCACCAATGCATGGCAGCGGTTCACCAACGTCACCGTGCCGGGCATCCGCACCGCGATCGTCATCGTCCTCACGACGATCACGATCTCCGCGCTCAAGCTGTACGACATCGTGGCGGTGATGACCGGTGGCCGGTCGAACTCGACGGTGCTGGGCTTCGAGATGGTGAACCAGCAGCAGCGTTTCCAGAGCTACGGGCATGCGGCAGCGCTCGCGGTGCTGATCTTCGTGTTCGTCACGCCGCTGATCATCTACAACGTCAGACAGCTCCGCCGGCAGAGGGAGGTGCGGTGATGACCGCCGTCGACTCCAAGACCACCCCGCAACTCGACAGGGCGGCCGCGCGCAAGGTCGCGCGCGAGACTCGTCGCAATGAGGCGCAGGCGCAGAGGCGCATGACGTCGCCCGTGGCGACGGTGATCGCCGTCGCGATCGCCTTCCTATGGACGATCCCGACGCTCGGGCTGCTCATCACATCGTTCCGTCCGGGGGCGGATTCCGCGTCCTCCGGGTGGTGGACGGTGTTCACCGACCCCGACTTCACCTTTGGGAACTACCAGGCCGCGCTCACCTCCGGCGGCACGGCGCTCACGCTCGGCGAGTCGTTCCTGAACTCGCTCGCGATCACGATCCCCGTGACGATCTTCGCCCTCGCGATCGCGTCGCTGGCCGCCTATGCGTTCGCGTGGATGGACTTCAGGGGACGCGGCGTGCTGTTCGTGGCGGTCTTCGCGCTGCAGATCGTGCCCATCCAGATGGCGCTGGTGCCGCTGCTGAGCCTGTTCTCGCGCGGGCTCGAGATCGGCGACGTCGCGGTGTTCCCCGGCCTCGAGATGCGGGAGGTCGACCACAGCTTCGCGACGATGTGGATCGCGCACGTCATCTTCGCCCTGCCGCTGGCGATCTTCCTGCTGTACAACTTCATCGCGGAGATCCCCTCCGACGTGATCGAGGCGGCGCGGGTGGATGGCGCGGGCCACGGCCAGATCTTCTTCCGCATCATCCTGCCGCTGGCGACCCCGGCGCTCGCGTCGTTCGCCATCCTCGAGTTCGTGTGGGTGTGGAACGACCTGCTCGTAGCGACGATCTTCGCGCCGTCGTCGTCGCTGCCGATGACGCAGACGCTGAACTCCCTGTCCGGGTCGTGGGGTGATCAGTGGTTCCTGATCTCGGCAGGTGCGTTCCTCGTGCTGGCCGTGCCGCTCATCGTGTTCCTCTCGCTGCAGAGATTCTTCGTGCGCGGCCTGATGGCGGGTGCGACGAAGGGCTGACCCATCGGAGAGCGGGTGCCGCAGGCAGGCGTATGACGACTGCCCGCGGCATCCGTCTTTCCAGCGTGTGGGGCCGGCGTCAGCCGGAGCAGCCGAGGCGCGTCTGGATCGCCTGCATCGCGTCGATCTCGGAGGTCTGACCGCTCTTGATGGCACCGGCCACCTCGAGTGCGCGCGGGTCGGAGCCGAGCTCGAGGAGCGCGTCCGCCATCGGGATCGCGCCCTCGTGGTGACGGATCATGAGCTCGAGGAACAGGCAGTCCGCCTCCTTCCCGGTGGCGGCCTCCAGTGCGGCGATCTCGTCTGCAGAGGCCATCCCCATGGCTTCGTGCGCCTCGTCCTCGGTCATCGCCGCGCCGGCGGTGCCGCCGTGGTCGTGGCCGTCGGCCGCGGCATCCATCCACTGCATCATCGGGCCGCCGCTCTGGGGGAGGCCCCACTGCACGAGCCAGTCGTACATCTGACCCCGCTGGCCGGCCTGGCCGGTGGCGATGTCGTAGGCGAGGATGCGCAGCTCGTCGTCCTCGGTCTTGCCGTAGATCTCCATCGCCATCTGGATCGCCTGGGCATGGTGCACCTGCATGTCGCGGGAGAACCCGGCCTCCGGCGAGCTCGTGCCGGGGGTCGTCGCGGCGGCCTGGGAGCCGAACGTCGAGAACCTTCCGACCGCGAAGCCGAGCGCCGCGATGAGTACCAGAGCGACGCCGATCACGAGCCATCGCCGGGCCGCCCCGGTCGACGTCTCGTCCGACACGCGGCGCCTACTTCTTGCCCGGCGCGTCGAACGCGCCGGTGCAGGCCGCGCCCGGCTCAGGAGCGTTAGTGCTGTTCCAGTACGTCTTGATGAACTCCTCGATGCGCTCGTCGTCGGCGGAGTCGACCTTGAGCTGGGCGTTCCACGCGCTGAGGGCGATCGGGGTGTCCATGTCGTTGTACGGCGAGAGCACTGTGTATGTCGACGGGAGCGCGTCCTCGAGCTGGGCGATCTCCTCGTCCGACACCTGCGCCGGGTCGTAGGTGACCCAGACCGCGCCGTGCTCGAGAGAGTGGACGGCGTTCACATTGGGCACGGGCTCGGTGTAGACGCCGCAGTTGAGCCACGCGACGTTGTGGTCGCCGCCCGCCGGGGGAGTCTGGGCATACTCGACATCGCCCTCGACGTGGTTCGCCGTGTTCGTGAACGTCTCGACGCCCTCGATGCCGCTGCCGTCGCCGTCGCCGCGCGCGTACGACGGCGCCGGTGCGGGGGCGAACACGATGGAGGCGACGATCGCGCCCACGACCAGCACGGCGGCGGCGGAGCCGACGATCCACCACACCAGCTTGCTGCGACGGCGCTTGGCGAGCTGCTTCTGATACTCGGCGAGCTTCTCCTGGCGCTTCTGCTCGCGCTGCTGCTTGACGGTGAGGTCGATCTTCGCCTGCGTGGCCGGGTTGCCGCTCGTGCGCTTGTCGGTCGGGGTCATGCTCGTGATCTCTGCCAATCGATGAACAGGGGTCTGGGCGCCCGGCGCATGCCGCACGACGGCGGATGACGGGTTGTCCTCATCCTATGCGAGCGCATGGGTCCGGCCCTGAGAAGGCGCCGACAGCGCTCGTCGTCGCCCGGAGTCGCGGGTGCGGCCGGGTGGCGGCATCCGTTATCATGGGAACTCGAATCGATTCGACCATGCGGTCGAAACGCGGATCCCGGTGCCGATCGGCAGCGCCGGACGACCCGCTTCCCCTCGGTCCGTCTCCCTGCGCCCGCACCGCCTCGCCGCGATGTCGACGCCGTTCCTCCCTACGCCGCCGTCGAATCTCCCGCCACGAAACGAAACCCACTGTTGCTCGACACCGCATCGCTCCCCGTCCAGAAGCCCCAGACACCCGCTGACCGCCCGCACGAGCCTCAGCCGCATCCGCACCCGACGTCCACCGGGGCGATCCGCACCCTCGGGAGCAACCCGGCCACAGCGCCGATCGTGCTGCACCCCGGCGACTCGATCCCGCATCGTCGCCGCGTGCTCTACATCGTGCTGCTCGGCGCCCTGACGGCGCTCGGCCCGTTCACGATCGATCTCTACCTGCCGGCGTTCCCGGTGCTCGAGGCCGACTTCGACACCACGGCCGCCATGATCCAGCTCACGCTCACCGGCACGATGATCGGCTTCGCGCTGGGGCAGCTGATCGTGGGTCCACTGAGCGACAAAGTGGGTCGCCGGGTGCCGCTGCTGTCTGTCACGGCCCTCCACGTGGTCGCGAGCGTGGCCGCCGCGCTCGCCCCCACCCTCGAGCTGCTGTCGGTGGCGCGGGTGTTCCAGGGCGCAGGAGCCGCGGCGGGCGGCGTCGTGGCCGCAGCGATCGTGCGCGACCTGTTCGGGGGTCGCCGCCTGGTCGTCATGCTGTCGCGCCTCGCGCTCGTCTCGGGTGTCGCGCCGGTGCTCGCTCCGCTCGTCGGCTCGGCGCTCTTGGCCGTCATGCCGTGGCGCGGGGTCTTCGTCGTCCTCGCGGTGTACGGCGCGATCATGCTCGTCTCGGCGATGGTGTTCCTGCCCGAGACGCTGCCGCCTGCGCGCCGCCGCGAGCGAGGCTCGACCACCGTGTGGCAGCGCTACCGGAGCGTCTTCAGCGACCGGGTGTTCATCGGCGTGCTCATCATCGGCGGCATGACGTTCTCGGGCCTGTTCTCGTACCTCTCGAGCTCGTCGTTCCTCTTCCAGCTCAGCTACGGACTCAGCGCCCAGGAGTACGGCCTGATGTTCGCGGTCAACTCCTTCGGCGTGGTGGTCGGCGTGCAGACCGCGTCGCGCCTGGCGGCCCGCTTCGGCCCGCAGTGGGTGATGGCGTGGTCGACCGCGGTGCTCGTCGTCGCGGCCGCGGCCATCATCGTCACCGACCAGCTGGGCCTCGGGCTCTGGGGGACGATCGTGCCCCTCTTCGTCTTCATGACCGGGTGCGGTTTCACGTTCCCGTGCGTGCAGGTGCTGGCGTTGGATCGTCACGGCAAGGCGGCGGGCACGGCGCAGTCGATCATCGGCGCGACGAACTTCGGCGTCGCCGGGATCATCTCGCCCCTCGTCGGGTGGATCGCGAGGGATGCCGGCATCACGGCCACGACCATGGCCTCGGTCATGGTCGGCTGCGCCGTGGTCGGCCTGCTGTCGCTGTGGCTCATCGTGCGCCCGCGCACGGTCGAGCGACTGGCTCCCTGACTCCGGCTCAGTCCGCTTGCGCCACCGGCTGCAGGCGGAACAGGCGGACGGTGCGACCGGACTCGCGCTCGTAGTTGCGGTAGCCGGGCCACTGGGTCTCGATGCGCGCCCACACGGCGTCGCGCTCGGCGTCCGGCACCGGGGTCGCGCGGACGAGCATGCGCCGCCCGCGGACGGTGATCGCGGCATCCGGATGCGCCAGCAGGTTCGCCGTCCATGCCGGGTGGCGGGCGCCGGCGAAGTTCGTGCCCGCGACGATCGCGCGCCCCTGACCGTCGGGCGTGTACATCAGCGCCGCGTCGCGGGGCTCGCCCGACTTCGCTCCGACCGTGTGCAGCACGAGCGACGGCACCAGCAGCGCGCTCACCTGCACCCGGCCGTGCGAGATCCACGCGACGAAGCGCTCGACCGGCGGCAGCAGCAGGGGCCCCAGCACGCGCCGGAAGACCCTGGTGCGGGTGAGGGGCGCGACGATGGCACGGACGATGTCGACGGCCTTTGCTGGCATGGTCCCCATCCTGCCCGACGCCGACGGCGCCGTCACGGGCGGTGCGGCCCGGTGGGGCGGGAGGTTGTCAAGGGGTGCGCGGAAAAAGCCCGGATGAGGTGGATCGTGCGGCTTGCCGGGCAGAATGGGGCGATGACCACGACAGAGCGGCGGGTGGCGGTGCCCGTCATCGCCTACCTGATCGCCGGGTCGGGGCTGGTCGTGCTGTCGTGCCTGCTCGGCTGGTGGATCTTCTCGCGCGGCGAGGAGCCGTTCGCCGTCGACACCGCGTGGAACGCCCTCGTCGCGCAGTTGTGGACCCCGGTCCTCACCGGCTTCTCGCACGTCATGGACTTCGTCGGCGGCGGCTGGTTCAGCGTGCTCGTGGTGCCGATCGGCGGGGCCATCGCGCTCGTCGTGCTGCGGCGCCCCTGGGCAGCCGCATACTTCCTGGCCGCCGAGGCGGTGTCGGCCGCAGGCGTGCAGGTGCTCAAGCACACCTTCGGGCGGGTGCGTCCGGAAGACATCCTCGTCCTGTCGGACTACGGCTCATACCCGTCGGGGCATGTGGCCAACGCGGCCACGATCGCCGTGGCGGCGACCGTGATCTTCCCCCGGCTGTGGGTCGGCATCGTGGGCGCCGTATGGGTGCTGCTCATGGCGTTCAGCCGCACCTACCTGCACGCGCACTGGCTGAGCGACACACTCGGCGGCGCCATGATCGGGGCGGGCACGGCCCTGCTGGTGGCGGGCGCCTTCGCGCTGCCGATGGCGCGGGAGGGAACGGACTTCCGGCGAAACGCCCGTGACTAGGCTGAGCGCATGACCGCGCCCGATTCGCCCGCGCCCGATCCGGCCATCCTCGCCGCCGAGGCGGAACTCGCCCGGCTGCGCGCTGAGGCGGATGCCGCCGAGGCGCAGCTCAAGGCCGCACAGGCCAAGGCCGCGCTCGCGGCCGCCGAGGCCGCCGCTGCGAAGGCCAAGGCGACCAGCGCCCCCGCCCCGGACGTCGAACCCCCTGCCGAGCCGGCCGATCAGACCTCGGCATCGGCCACGCCCGGGCCCGCGCGAGCGCCCGGCTCGGCGTCGCAGACGCAGGAACAAAGTCCCCACCCGACCATCCCCCCGACTCCGTCCGGCCCGCTCACTCAACAAGACATCCAGAAGATCACCTCCGGGTACACGTTCGAGGAGACCACCCTCGACCTCGGCGCGCTGCTCAACGGCGACCCGGTGCCCTCTGCGCAGATCCGCATCCCGCTCGGCATGATGAATCGCCACGGGCTCGTCGCGGGGGCCACGGGTACGGGCAAGACGCGCACGCTGCAGGGGCTCGCCGAGCAGCTCGCGGCGAAGGGCGTGCCGGTGTTCGCCGCCGACATCAAGGGCGACCTGTCGGGCGTCGCGACGCCGGGCGAGCCGAGCGAGAAGCTGCTCGCGCGCACCCGCGCGATCGGGCAGGACTGGCAGCCTGAGGCGTCCGCCACCGACTACTTCGCGCTGGGCGGCATCGGCAAGGGCGTTCCGGTGCGGGCGACGGTGTCGGGCTTCGGGCCGCTGCTGTTGAGCAAGGTGCTGGGCCTGAACGACACGCAGGAGTCGAGCCTCGGCCTGGTGTTCCACTACGCCGACGCCAACGGCCTCGCGCTGGTCGACCTGTCAGACCTGCGCGCCGTGCTCAGCCACCTCACCAGCGATGAGGGCAAGGCAGAGCTCAAGGAGCTGGGCGGGCTGTCGGCGGCGACGGCGGGCGTGATCCTGCGGGAGCTGATCACGTTCGCGGATGCCGGAGCCGACGTCTTCTTCGGCGAGCCCGAGTTCGACGTGGCGGACTTCATCAGGACGGCACCCGACGGGCGCGGCGTCATCAGCCTGCTCGAGGTGCCGGGTGTGATCGACAAGCCGGCGCTGTTCTCGACGTTCCTGATGTACCTGCTCGCCGAGCTGTTCGAGATCCTTCCCGAGGTGGGCGACGCCGACAAGCCGAAGCTGGTCTTCTTCTTCGACGAGGCGCACCTGCTCTTCAAGGACGCGTCGAAGGACTTCCTCGCCGCGATCGTGCAGACCGTGCGCCTCATCCGGTCGAAGGGCGTCGGCGTGTTCTTCGTGACGCAGACGCCGAAGGACGTTCCCTCCGACGTGCTGGCGCAGCTGGGCTCGCGCGTGCAGCACGCGCTGCGCGCGTTCACGCCCGACGACGCGAAGGCGCTGCGCGCGACCGTCGGCACCTACCCGAAGTCCGGCTACGACCTCGAGCGCGTGCTGCAGGAGCTCGGCACCGGCGAGGCCATCGTCACCGTGATGAGCGAGAAGGGCGCGCCCACTCCGGTCGCCTGGACGCGGCTGCGCGCGCCGCAGGGGCTGATGTCGCCGACGCCCGACCCCGCGATCGAGGCGGCGGTGAAGGCGTCGCCGCTGCTCGCGAAGTACGGCACGGCGATCGACCGGGAGTCGGCGCGTGAGATCCTCACCGCGAAGATGAAGGCCGCCGACGATGCCGCCGCCGCGGAGGACGCGGCCCTCGCGAAGGCGAAGGCCGATGCCGAGTACGCGAAGCAGAAAGCCGCCATCGACAGGCAGCAGGCCGCCGCCGACAAGGCGAGCGCCGCTGCCGAGAAGAAGGCGCAGCAGGAGTACGAGCGGCTGCTCAAGAAGACGGCGGGCACGAGCCGCACGTCGCGGTCGGCCCAGAAGTCGCCGCTCGACCAGATCCTCAACTCCAAGTCGACGCAGACTATCCTCGGGGGAGTGATCCGCGGGATCTTCGGCACCGGCAGGCGCTGAAGCATCCCGGCCCCGCCGGCGCACGTTCCCGAGCTCCGCGCTGCGCGACACGCGGCGACGCGTGGGCGGATCCCTCCGACCCGGAAGGCCCCCGCGTGCGCCGCAGAGCTGTCGTCATCGTCGCGCTGGCGCTCGCCGTGGCGACGGCTGCCGCGGGTATCGCACTGGTGATCGCCGCGACGACGGCCGGCACCGGCGCGTCGCGCGGGGCGTCGTCCGGCACGAGCGCCGCGCCCTCGGCAACCGCGTCGCCCTCGATCCCCGTGACGGCCGACGACTACTGCTACGTCGAGGCGATGATCTACTACCGCGTCAGGGAGCAGGAGCTCGCGCAGACGCTGCTGCGGAAGGAAGGGCTCGACGCCGGCGCGAGCGGCTTCGCCACCGGGATCGCCGCCCGCGACGAGGACGAGCTCGCGGATCTCCGCGAGTGGTACGTCTCGTGGGTGGATGCGCGTCCGGTCGAACCGCCCGCCGACGGACCGTGCGGCGGCCACGGCGCCGATCACGCGCAGATGCCCGGCATGCCCGCCTGGACCACGCTGCAGGGCTTCGTCGACGCGGAGCACCCCGACGCCGAGCGCCGGTTCGCCGAGATCCTGCGCGCCCAGAACGCCGGGATGGTGGCCCTGGTGACCCTGATCCTCGACGGCGACCCGCATCCCTCCGTCGCGGACTCGGCTCAGCGAGTGCTCGACCAGGCCGCCTCCGATGCCGCCATCATCGACGGGATCCTCGCGCAGGCGCCCTGACCGTCGGCGAAGACGGATGCCGGCGGCATCCGCCCCTCTCCGGGCTCGATGTCGACGCCGTCTGGTTCGAGCGACGCTGTGGCGCCGGGGCGTCACCAGTCGCTGAGGGCGCCGATCGGGGCCAGTGCGCGCGCCGCGTCCCGCAGCGCGCCGACGTGGCGTGCGGCTACCGAGAGCCGCGAGATCGAGGTGGACAGGGTCACCGCTCCGACCGGACGGGCGGCGTGGTCGTGGATCGGCACGGCGAGGCACCCGCGGTCGCTGCTGAGCAGCGCGACCTGCTCGGTGTAGCCGCGCACCGCGTACGCCTCGTGGATGGCGCGGACATCGCCGGACGCCGCGTCGATCCGCCAGCTCGGCGCCTGCGGCAGACGCCGGTCGGGATGCGCGACCAGCCAGAGGTGTCCGATCGCCGATCGAGTGGGGTCGGCGAGCAGCACGTCGGGGTCCGACAGCGGCTGGGCGGCGTCCTCATCGATCACCAGCAGCCCGGAGCGGTGGAACGCGAACAGGTGCACCGCCTCGCCCGTCTCGCTGCGGAGGCGCTCCACGACCGCGGCGTGGGCCGGTCGTGTGCGCGCGCCCACGATCGCGGCGAGCTCGAGCACGCGTGTGCCGAGAAGGAACCCCGAGAAGTCCGGTCGCCGCACGAGGTACTCGTCGCGGACCAGGGAATTGACCACGCGGTACACCGTCGCCCGCGGGGCGCCGACGGCGCGGGCGATCTCGGCCGCCGACGCGCCGCGGTCGTCGCGCGCGACCTGCTCCAGGATCTCCAGCGCGAGGCCGAGGCCCTTCTCCGGAAGCCGGGTGTCGCCCGCGAGACCCGCGCCGCTCACCTCCGGGCCGGCCCTTCGATGCAGTCCGAGTCGATCGGCCAGTCGTGCACGCCGATCCGCGCCGCCACGCGAGGGTGACGTGCCAGCCGCAGCGAGCCGGCGCCGACGACGACGGCGAGGATCCCCGCCGCCCACAGCAGCCCGCCGGGATTGTCTCGCAGCGTCGCGGCGAGATAGAACCCCAGCACGCACAACAGGCCCGCGAGGGGGAGTGCGCTGATGGCCACCGCGCGCACGGTGAGCTCGCCGATGCGCGCGAGGAAGACCGGCGCCGCCGCACACACGAGTGCGTAAGCCAGCACGAAGCCGATGATCGACGCGGGCGAGGTGACGATCCGCAGGTCCTGCCGGCTGCCGCCGACCGCGAGGATCGCGACGGGCACCGCGGTCACCACCGTCGTCAGCAGCACGCCGGCGACCGCGGGCACGCCCCGGGCCGAGACCCGGCCGAAGACCGCCGGCAGCAGGCCCTCGCGGCTCATCGCGAACCCGAGCCGCGTCGCCGCATTCGTCATCGCCAGGGCGCAGGCGAGGAAGGAGATCGCCACGATCACGTCGATGAGGCCGGAGAGGCCCGTCACCGCCGCGAGGGATGCCGCGCCCGGCCGCTCCGCCACGATCGACAGCTGCGCGGCCGTCCCGACCAGCATCACCAGGCCTGTCGCCCCCACGCTCACCATCACCGCGCGCGGCACTGCGGCGAACGGACGCCGCGTCTCCGGCCCGAGAGCGGCGCCGCTCTCGAAGCCGACGAATCCGATGAGGGCGAAGGCGACGCCGGTGATGATCGCCTCGAGCGAGAAGTCCGACGGGCGGGGGACGAGCAGCCCCAGATCCCACCGGGTGAGGCTGAGGGCCGCGATCGAGAGCACCAGCACCGTCAGCACCGCGATCGACTCGAGCACCAGCAGCATGCGGGTCGACATCCTGAGTCCGCGGGCGACCACCAGGGCGATGATGCCGCCGAACGCGGTGACGAGGACGACCACGAGCCACGGGGGAGCGGTGCCGCCGCCGAGAAGATTCGCGAGTCGCTGCGAGCCCGACGCCAACGTGTTCACCGCGACGGCGAGGTAGCCGATGCCCAGGGCGGCTCCGGTGACCAGGCCGACGTGGGAGCCGAGGCCGCGCGCGGCGAACGTGTAGAGCGAGCCCGTGCTGGCGATGCGGCGCGCGAACATGCCGATCACCAGCCCGACGCCCACCACGAGGGTGATCGTGATCGCGATGTCGAGGAATGCGAACGATCCGCTGCGCGCGTAGGCGGCGGCCGGGTGGATCAGCAGGACGCCGGCGGGCGCGGTGGCCGCCACGGACTGCGCGACGACGTCGATCGTGCGGGCGTGGCGACGGCGCAGTCCCGCGAAAGGCGAGCTTGACCCGAGGTCGTTCCTCGGCCGGGCCCGCTCGATCGCGTCCGCGAGTGCAGTGCTCACGCGTCCTCCTCGGTGCCCGGCGCTCGCCGCGGTGCGGCTGGCCGCGACGCTACCGGCCCTGCGTTGCCGGAAACGGCGGTCCGTGTTTCGGCCTCGTGACACGAGGTGAGATCAGCGGGCCGGAATCGGCCGGCGGCGTCTCATCGGGATTTCGCTCGGTGTTCGCGACCCTGTACGACGGCGAAACGGGGCGGGAGAAGGATCGGCCCCGACGCGGGTGCGAGCCGCGTCATCGCCCTCGAAAGGAACCCTGTGACCGAACAACAGCTCACCCCCGAGGGGGACTCGCCGCCCCCCTCGCGGCAGCGGCCGACACTCCGCGGCCGACTGCTCACACCGCGCGTCCTCGGCATCGGCTCCGCGGTCGCCGCCGCGGCCGCCGCCGTGGCACTCGTCTTCGCCACGCAGACCGCGGTGCAGGCGACCTCGTCGCCCGAGACCACGGCATCCACCCCCATCGCCGCCGACAGCACGGACGAGGACGCGCCCGAGAAGGCCGAGGAGGTCGCCAAGCCCGCGACGATCGCGGCCGCCTACGACGCTCTCTCGGGAGCCGAGGTCGAGTACGTGCGGTTCGTGGGTGCACAGGACGCGGCGTTCGCGGCCGGCGTCGACGTGTTCGGCGAGCCGGGACTGCAGTTCCTCTCCACCGACGTGGCCGACCCGCAGGCGTACTCCGACGGACAGCGGCGCCTGATCTCGCTGTACTACGACTACGCCACGAACGAGACGGTCAGCATGATCGTCAACGCGACGACCGGTGCGGTCGAGGCCGTGGACCGCGCCTCGGGTACGCAGCCCGCTCCGACGGACGCCGAGACCTCGCTCGCGTGGGAGCTGCTGCTCGACTCCGACGCGGCGCAGCCCGTCGTCGATGAGTTCGCCGCACTCACCGGCGGCTCCGTCCTGACCCCGGCATCCGCCGAGGTCCTCCTCACCGCCCACTCGTTCGTCACGGATGCCGGATCCTTCGGTGCCGAGTCGTGTGGCGTCGACCGGTGCGTGCAAGTGCTCGCACAGGTCGACGGGGGCGCGTTCCTCACCACCAGCACCTTCGTCGTCAACCTGTCGACGCGGGCCGTCCTGTCCATCTCATGACCATGGAGACCCTCCCGATGAAACGAAACCCCCTTCGCCGGCTGCTCGGCGCGGGCACCGCGATGGCGCTGCTGGCGGGCGGCCTCGTGCTGTCCGCACCGGCGGCGGCCTCGGCCCAGACGGTCACCGAGGCATCCTGCTCCGGCGACTCCCTCGTCTCGAAGACCCTCGAATCCGGCTCCAGCTGGCAGATGTGCTGGCGCCTCGACACCTACCGCGGACTCGTCCTCGACAAGATCGCGTACCAGCCGCGCGACGACGCGGCGCCGATCCTCGTGCTCGACTCGATCGCGCTCGCCCAGCTCAACGTGCCGTACGACACCGGCGCCACCGAGTACAACGACGTGACCACCTACCAGGTCGGTGGGCGTCGCCTGCAGGCCATCGCGGCGGTCGACTGCCCGGTCGGCGAGGTGCACAGCGCGTGGGTAGACGCGACCCGCGGCGAGATCCCGGCCGTGTGCATCGGCGAAGAGGACTCGGGCCTCGCCTACCGCTCGAACATCACCAATGACGCGCTGTACGCCGCGCAGGGCACCGATCTCGTGCTGCACAGCGTGTCGCGCATCGGCTGGTACGAGTACCAGACCGAGTACCGGTTCCACGACGACGGTGAGATCTCGGTGCGCCTCGGCGCCACCGGCGACCTGTCGCCCAACGACTACGTCGACGTCGTGAATCAGGGGTGGCCGATCGCCCCGGGCCAGGAGGACTTCGCGGTCAACCACTACCACTCGGCGTTCTGGCGCGTGGACTTCGGCCTCGACTCCGGCGCCACCCAGCTGGTCGAGAAGTTCGCGACCACGCCGACCGGCGAGTACGGCACCACGGGCGACACCGGCCACACGGCGATCCTCGAGACGCAGCTCACGCAGATCACCAACGAGACCAAGACGATGGGCTCGAACCGCGAGGCGTACCGGGTCGTGAACCCCGAGAGCATCAACGCCGACGGGCACGCCCGCTCGTACGAGATCATCGTGCCGCGCGACCAGGCCTACAACCTCAACCCCGAGACCGACTACGACATCGCGTTCACGTCGGCCAAGTCGGACGAGATCCACGCCAGCCACAACCTCATCCCGTCGAAGGCGGGGCAGATGGTCACCGACTACATCGCCGACGGCGAGACGCTCGAGGACCCCGTGGCGTGGGTGAACGTGGGCTTCCACCACATCAACCGCGACGAGGACCAGAGCCCCATGCCGATCCACTGGCAGGGTTTCACCCTCTACCCACGTGATTTCGCGGCGCAGAACCCGAACATCCCCGAGGGCCGCAAGTGGGTCAACGGCGACATGCGCGGGGTGCCGAACCCGAACATCACGCCGACGCCGACGGCATCGCCGACGCCCACCCCGACGACGGAGCCCACCACGGAGCCCACGCCGACGCCGACCGAGTCCGGCAACGGCAACGGCAACGGGAACGGCAATGGCAACGGGAACGGCAACGGGAACGGCAATGGCAACGGGAACGGCAACGGGGGCTCCACGCCGCCCGCCGCCGCGCCGGTGACCTTCGGCAGCGCCGAGGTCGCCCCCGGTGCCGCGCAGTCGGCGACCGCGAGCGGCTTCACCCCCGGTGAGACCGTGAGCGCCGTGATGCACTCCGACCCCGTCGACGTCGGCACGTTCGTCGCCGACAGCGAAGGCGTCGTGAGCGTCCAGTTCGTCGTGCCGTCCGACACACCGGCCGGCGAGCACTCGCTCGTCCTCACCGGGCAGACCTCGTCGGCCGTCGCCCAGGGATCGTTCACGGTGGCGTCCGCGTCGCCCGCGGCGATCTTCGGCGCACTCGCGACGACCGGGACCGACGCGAACAACTGGGCGCTGTCGGGCCTCCTGCTCCTGGTGGCAGGAGCCGGACTCGCGGCCACGTCGTGGCACCTGCGCCGCCAGCAGGCGGCCAAGGGACGGGCCACGGCCTGATCCCCGCCCGCGGGGCGGCGCGCCGGTCGCGTCGCCCCGCGGGAACCCTTCGTCGCGGAAGCACCCGCCCGCGGCATCCGGAGCTGAAAGGACGTCCCCATGCGCAGTCGGATCGCCGCCTTCGGCGTCGTGCTTGCCCTGTCGACCGCCATCGTGGCGGCGGGGGCGGTGGGGCTCAGCCTGACGACGAGTGAGGAGTCGGTGCCGCAGGCCGCCTCCACGGGGGCGAGGACGGATGCCGCGACCGCCGCCTACCCGACCGTCGAGGATCACTGCTACATCGAGGGAATGATCCCGCACCACGAACAGGCGCTCGCTCTGAGCGGCCTCGTGCTGGACGCCTCCGGCGTCCGCGAGCGCACGCGTGCGCTCGCCGAGTTCATCGTGGCCGACCAGACCGCCGAGATCGAGACGATGCGGGCATGGCAGAACGCGTGGCGGGGCGCGATCCCCGCCGGCGGTTCGAGCGGCGGCCATGACGGTCACGGCGGTGCACAGCCTGCCGCCGGAGCGGTGCCGACCGGATGCGGCGACCACCCGCACACGCAGATGAAGGGCATGGCGAGCGCCGAGCAGCTCGCCGCGCTCGACGCGGCCGAGGGCGACGCCGCGGAGAGGCTGTTCCTCGACCTGATGATCGCCCATCACGAGGGCGCGCTCGAGATGGCCGAGAGCGCCGTCCGCGAGGGAACCAATGCGTACGTGCGCTCGTCCGGCAAGCACGTGCTCGTCGAGCAGCAGCGTGAGATCGCGGCGATGACGGCGCTGCTCGCCGAGGCGCCATGACGATCGTCGCCGGGTCGGCCGTGCTCCGCCGATCGGCCGGGGCCCGGCGACGGGCGCTCGGAGACCGGCGACGAGCGCTCGTCTGGCTCGCGGCCCTCCTGATCCCCGTCGGCGCAGCCCTTTCGCTCACCGCGGCCTTCGGTGTCGCGGCGGTCCGCAACGACTCGATGAACCCGACGCTGCACAGCGGCGATACGGTGCTGTTCGACCGGTGGAGCACGCCCGGGCGCGGGGACGTCGTGCTCCTCGTCGACCGCGAGGGGTGGTCGGGTACGCAGGGCGCGCTCCTCGTGAAGCGGGTCGTCGGCGTCGCCGGCGACGTCGTGGTGTGCTGTGAGGCGGGAACCGGCCGGCTGCTCCTCAACGGAGCGCCCATCGACGAGGCCTATGCCGGCGCGGTGCGGCCGGGTGGCGACGTCCCGTTCCGCGTCACCGTGCCCGACGGTGCCGTCTGGGTCATGGGCGACAACCGGGCCGCATCGGCCGACTCCCGGGCATCGGTGTCGGCGCCGGGGCATGGCGCCGTGGCGCGGGACGACCTGCGCGGCACCGCGCGCGCGTGGTGGGGCGGCTGAGCACGCGGTACGACGCGCAGGGACGGATGCCGGCGGCCGCCGGCATCCGTCATTCGAAGGCGTGCTGCTCGTGCGTCGTGAGGCACCCTCGACGGTCTCGCGAGGCATAGCCTGGAGGTATGGCGACGAAGCCCCCGAGAGCCGATATCGACGAGACCCGCGTGCACGTGTCACGGCCCAAGAGGGTCGCCGTCGGCGTGCCCGCGATTCTGCACGCGCTCGAGATCGCGAACGAGCAGATGGGTGTGGCGCGGTCGGTGCAGACGCTGCTGCGCGTCAACCAGAAGGACGGGTTCGACTGCCCCGGCTGCGCCTGGCCCGAGGAGGACAAGCGCCACATCGCGGAGTTCTGCGAGAACGGCGCCAAGGCGGTCGCCGAGGAGGCGACGCTGCGCCGTATCGGCCCGGATTTCTTCGCCGCGCATTCACTCGGCGAGCTGCGTGGCCACGACGACTGGTGGCTCGGCCAGCAGGGGCGGCTGACCCACCCGATGGTGCTCGAGGAGGGGGCGACGCACTACCGCCCCATCTCGTGGGACGATGCGCTGGCCCTGGTCGCGGATGAGCTGCGGGCGCTGGACGATCCTGATGAGGCCGTCTTCTACACGTCGGGCCGCACGTCGAACGAAGCGGCGTTCCTGTATCAGCTGCTGGTGCGGGGGCTGGGCACCAACAACCTGCCCGACTGCTCCAACATGTGCCACGAGTCCTCCGGCTCGGCGCTGACCGAGACGATCGGCATCGGCAAGGGCACCGTCTCGATCGACGACATCCACGAGGCCGACCTGCTCATCGTCGCCGGGCAGAACCCGGGCACGAACCACCCCCGTATGCTGTCCGCGCTCGAGAAGGCGAAGCAGCGCGGGGCGACGATCATCGCGGTGAACCCGCTGCCCGAGGCCGGACTGCTGCGCTTCGAGAACCCGCAGACGGTCCGAGGCGTCGCGTTCGGCGGCACCAAGCTCGCCGACCAGTTCCTGCAGATCCGCCTGGGCGGCGATCAGGCGCTGTTCCAGGCGATCGGCAAGCACCTCCTCGAGGCGGAGGAGGCCGACGGGGGTGTGCTCGACCACGAGTTCCTCGCCGCGCACACCAGCGGCTTCGAGGCCTACCGTCAGGCCATGGCGGATGCCTCGTGGCGCGACCTCGTCACCGCCACGGGTCTTCCCGAGAAGTCGCTGCGACGCGTCGCCGAGACCGTGCGCACGTCGAAGGCGACGATCGTCTGCTGGGCGATGGGACTCACCCAGCACAAGCACTCGGTGCCGACACTGCGCGACGTGGTCAACCTGCTGCTGCTGCAGGGCAACATCGGCCGCGCGGGCGCGGGCGTGTGCCCCGTGCGCGGGCACTCCAACGTCCAGGGCGACCGCACCGTGGGCATCTACGAGAAGCCGTCGACGGCGTTCCTCGACGCCCTCGACGCGGAGTTCGACTTCGCCGCCCCGCGCGAGCACGGTTTCGACACGGTCGGTGCGATCCGCGCGATGCGCGACGGCCGCGTGCGGTTCTTCATGAGCATGGGCGGCAACTTCGTTTCGGCGACCCCCGACACCGAGGTCGTCGAGGCGGGCATGTCGCGCGTCGGGCTCACCGTGCACGTCTCCACGAAGCTCAACCGCTCCCACGTCGTCACCGGGCGCCGCGCCCTCATCCTGCCGACGCTCGGGCGCACCGACCGCGACCGCCGCGGCGGTCGCGAGCAGCGGGTCACCGTCGAGGACTCGATGGGAGCCGTCCACGCCTCCCGCGGCCGCCTCGCGCCGCCGTCCGAGGAGCTCCTCAGCGAGGTCGCGATCGTCGCCCGGCTCAGCGCGCTGGTCTTCGGCGACGGCGCCGTGGCCGGCATGTCGTCACGTGGGGAGGAGATGTCACGAACGGAGGACGGTTTCGCGGCATCCGATCCTCCGCTGGACACATCCCCTCCGCTCGTCGCACAGGATGCCGCGCCACACGTTGCCGACGCGACACGTCATGACCGCGGGTATCCCGAGCGGTCGCCGCGCGAGGAGGCCCGCACCGACGGCCCCGATCCGGCCGGGCTGCGGCGTCCGTCCAATGTGCCGCACGCGGACTGGGCGGCGCTCGAGGCGGACTACGCGCTCATCCGCGCCCATATCGCGCGGGTCATCCCGGGGTTCGATGACTACGAGGAGCGCATCGACAAGGGCCGCACGCTGCACCTTCCGAACGGGCCGCGCGATGCGCGCCGCTTCGCGACGCCCGACGGCAAGGCGCGCTTCACCGTGAACCCGTTGGAGTATCCGCGGATCCCCCGCGGGCGCCTCCTGCTGCAGACGGTGCGCTCGCACGACCAGTACAACACCACCATCTACGGCAAGGACGACCGGTACCGCGGCATCCACGGCGGACGCCGGGTCGTGCTGGTGAACGCCAAGGACATCGTCGCGCTGGGCTTCGCCGAGGACGACATCGTCGACCTCGTGTCGGAGTGGCGGCGGCCGGACGGCACGCTCGAGGAGCGGCGGGCGGAGGAGTTCCGCATCGTCGCGTACCGCACGCCCCGGGGCAACGCCGCCGCGTACTATCCCGAGACCAACGTGCTGGTGCCCCTGGACTCCGTCGCGGACGTGTCGGGAACGCCGACGTCGAAGTCCGTCGTGGTGCGACTCGCACGCCGCACCTGAGAGCCCGGCGCGTGCCTAGGCTGGAGGCATGACCCGCGCCGCCGTCATCACCGTCTCCGATCGCTCCGCCGAGGGAACGCGCCCCGACACCAGTGGACCGATCGCGGTCGCGGCGCTGCGGGAGGCCGGCTTCGACTGCGCCGACGCCGTCGTGGTGCCGGACGGCGCCGACAGCGTCGAGCGCGCGCTGACCGCCGAGGTCGTCGCCGGCGTGAAGCTGATCGTGACCACGGGCGGCACGGGCGTCTCGCCGCGAGACCAGACGCCGGAGGGCACCGCCCGCGTGGTGACCCGCCAGGTGCCGGGCATCGCCGAAGAGCTGCGCCGACGGGGTGCGGCAGACAAGCCCGCCGGCATGCTCACGCGCGGGATCGCCGGCGTCGTCGACCCGCATGCCGCGCTCGTGGTCAACCTGCCCGGGTCCCCGGGCGGCGTGGCCGACGGGATGCCGGTGGTGCTGTCGGTCGCCCGACACGTGCTGGACCAGCTGGGCGGAGGGGACCACTGATGACCGTGACGACCGACGCGGTGCGGGTGGCCGCGATCAGAGCCGAGCCGCTCGACCTCGACGCGCACCTGCACGCCGTCGACGATTCCCGCATGGGCGCCGTGACGACCTTCGTCGGTCGCGTGCGCGATCATGATCCGGATGCCGCGACCGCCGTCGTCGCCCTCGAGTACTCGGCACATCCTGACGCCGAAGCCGCGCTCGCCCGCCTGGCTGCCGCGGCGATCGGGGCCACCGGTGCGCTCGTCGCCGTGTCGCACCGGGTCGGCACGTTGCACGTGGGGGACGCCGCGGTCGTGATCGCGGTCGCATCAGCACACCGCGCGGAGGCGTTCGAGGTGTGTCGCACGCTCATCGAGACGATCAAGACCGACCTGCCGGTCTGGAAGCGTCAGGTCGAATCCGACGGCACCGCCACCTGGCTCGGCCTCGGGGGCTGAGCGCAGAGGCCGAGGACCGTCGCCCTCGAATCGCGGGAAGGGATCAGCCGCCGGCGAAGGGCGGCAGCACGTCGACCGTGTCGTCGCTGCCGAGCGGCGTGTCGTCGTCGACGCGTGCGCCGCCGACGAGCACGGCGCAGCGGGGCAGGATGCCGCCCAGCCCGGGGAACTCCTCCGATACGGCGCGCCGCAGTTCGCCGAGCGTCGCCTCGGAGCGGCGCTCGGAGTCCCGGCCGGTCGCCTCCTGCGCGGCGGCGAAGTAGCGGACGACGGCCATCAGGCCTCGTGCTCCCACTCGCCCGCAAGCGCGGTGATCGCGGCCACGGCGGACTCGATGTCGGCAGGAGAACCGCCGTTGCGACCCGCTACGAGCCCGGCCACGAATGCGCTGAACGGCGCCGCGGGACGTGCCACGCCGATCGCCACGTCGCGCGCCAGATCGAGGATCAGCGACACCGGCACGTCTTCGGGCGCGAGATCGAACCGCTCGCGCAGCGCGGCGGCCCAGGCGTCGAGGGCCTCCGGGGGAAGGGTGCGGGACTGCTCGCTCATGGCGACTCCTCCAGGCTGGGGTGCGCGTGGTCGGCCCGCGCGCGGGCCTCGTTCAGATCCTCCCACGTGTCGACATCGCGGGTCAGGTCGTCGGGCGCGGCGACGACGGCGATCGCCACGTCCGCGACGAGCCTGTGCACGGGTTGGTCACGTCCTCCGGCAGGCAGAGCGGATGCCGCCTGACGCAGCGCCCGCGTGCGGTAGACGGCCGTCAGCCACTGGGGTCGGCTCGACGCGTCGCCGAGGCAGAGCCCCTCGGTGTCGGCGGGGAGCAGGGGCAGATCGTCCACCAGCCGCCGGACGGCCGCATCGATGCGGGGGAGGTCGCAGGCCAGCACGAGAGTCCACTCCGGGTCGTCCTCCGCCGGCCAGGATGCGAGCGCCGCGACCACGGCGGCGACCGGGCCCCCGAACGGCGGATCTTCGCGCACCCATTCGACGGGAAGGTTCTCGTCGAGCACCGGTGCCACGACGGTGACAGGGCGGGCGCCGGCATCCGTCGCCGCGGTCACCGCCGCCGACAGCAGCGTGCGCCCGCCCACCTCGAACAGCGGTTTGACGGCGCCGTCCACGCGGGAGCCTCGGCCGCCGGCAAGCAGGATCGCGCCCAGGCCGGTGGGGACTACGGGTCGCCGGTCGGGCATCAGCTCTCGCCCGGGCGGTGCCAGTCGCCGCTTTTGCCACCGGTCTTCGTGACGATGCGCACGTTCTCGATAGAGGTGCCCTTGTCGAGCCCCTTCACCATGTCGACGACGGCGAGCCCCGCTACCGAGACCGCGGTCAGCGCCTCCATCTCGACGCCGGTGCGGTCGGCGGTGCGCACCGTCGCCTCGATCGCGACGCCGTCGTCTTCGACGGCCAGGTCGACCGCAGCGCCGTGCACGCCGATGACGTGTGCGAGCGGCAGCAGTTCGGGGGTGCGCTTGGCCGCCTGGATGCCGGCGATGCGAGCGACCGCGAGTACATCGCCTTTCGGCACCGACCCGTCGCGCAGTGCGGAGACCACGTCGGGCGCGCAGCGCACGAACGCGCGAGCGGTCGCGGAGCGCACGGTCGGCTGCTTCAGCGTGACATCGACCATGCGCGCGTTCCCCGCGTCGTCGAGGTGCGTGAAGGTCGGCGGTTCGGGCGTGCTCATGAGATCAGCATGACATCGACGACATCGCCCGCCGCCACCGCGTCGATCTCGGCCGGCACGACGGCGTACGCCTCTGCCCGGCCGAGTCCGCCGGCGAGGTGGGATCCGCCGCTGGTCGCCGGGACGGCGCGCCAGGCCGCCGGGTCGGAGCGGTCGATCGTGACCGGCAGGTACTGGCGCCGCGCCGGAGGGGTGCGCCAGCCGGCTCCCGCCCGCAGCGCGATGACCGGGCGCTCGATGACCCGGCGACCCTGAAGGCACAGGAGCGCCGGCCTCACGAACACCTCGAACGAGACCGCCGCACTGACGGGGTTGCCCGGAAGCCCGAACAGCAGCGTGCCTTCGCCGAGGCGGCCGAAGCCCTGCGGCTTGCCGGGCTGCATGGCCACCTTCGAGAAGACCATGGTGTGGGCGAGCGTGGTCTTGACCACCTCGTAGGCTCCCGCGCTGACACCGCCGGAGAAGATGACGACGTCCGCGCGATCCGCGGACCGGGGGTCCGTCACCTCGGTGAGCAGGGCGTCGAGCGCCCCGCCCTCGTCGGCAACGCTGGCGCGGCGCACGACGTCGGCGCCCGCCTCGCTGGCGAGGGCGGCGAGCAGCACGCTGTTCGACTCGGGGATCTGCCCGCGTCGCAGCGGGGCTCCGGGCTCGACGAGCTCGCTCCCCGTGGAGATGACGGCGACACGCGGTCGACGTGCGACCACGACCTCGGCGACGCCCGCTGCCGCCGCGGCCGCGACCTGCAGGGGGCCGAGCAGTCCGCCGGCGGCGAGCACCTCGTCGCCGGCGCGGGCGTCCTCGCCGGCGCGACGGATGTGGGCGCCCACGGCACGCGGGGCCCTCTGCACCGAGATCGCGCCGAGGGAGTCCGCGAGCCCGCCGGCGGTGTCTTCGAACGGGACGATCGCATCGGCAGCCGTCGGGACCGCCGACCCCGTCATGATGCGCGCGGCCTCGCCCCGGGCGAGTGCCGGGTCGGCGTCGGTGCCGGCGGGGAGGTCGGCGACGACGCGGAGCGTCGCCGGTGCGGCGGCCACATCCTCGAAGTGCACCGCGAACCCGTCCATCGCGGAGTTGTCGAACACCGGGATGTCGACGGCGGCCCGCACCGGTTCGCGCAGCGTGCGGCCGTGCGCGTCGGCGAGGGCGACGCGCTCGGTCTCCAGCGGTTCGGCGGCCGCGAGCACATCGGCGAGGTGCTCCTCGACCATGCGCAACCCGCTCACGCGCGCACCGTCGCGCCGGCCGCGTCGCGGCTCCACGCGTCCATGCCGCCGGCGAGGACCGATGCCTCGATCCCCGCGGCACGCAGGGCCGCCGCCGCGCGCTGCGCGCGCATGCCGACCTGGCACACCACGACCACGCGCGAAGCCTCCACTCGCCGCGGCTCGGCGAGCACATCGCCGAGCGGCAGGAGTGTCGAGCCGGGGATGACGCCGCGCGCGGTCTCGAACGGCTCGCGCACGTCCAGCAGCACCGCCCCCGCACGCTGCGCGGCGAGCGCCTCGGCCGGAGTCAGCTGGGGGATGGGTGCGGGGCGGGCGGGCTCGGGAACCGACTGCGAGCCGGCGGTCGCGTCCGACGAGCCGGCCGCGACGTCTTGGGGCGCGGCAGACTCGCCCGCGGCGGGGGCTGCGGAACTGACCGAACGGACCTCCGCAGGACGCAGCGGCACCTCGTCGGCCCGGGCGCGGAGGGCGTCGATCACCAGCACGCGTCCGAGCAGCGGGTCGCCGACGCCCGTGATGAGCTTGATGGTCTCGGTGGCCAGGAGCGCACCGACCTGCAGGCAGAGGGCGCCGAGCACGCCGACCTGTGCGCAGGTGGGGGCCTCGCGTCCGGCATCCGGCGGGTAGAGATCGGCGAGGTGGACGGGCTCAGCGCCGGCGGGCGGCGCCGACCAGAACACCGTCGCCTGCGCGTGGAACTCCTGCACGACGCCCCACACGAGCGGAACGCGGAGGTCCTCGCACGCGGCGGCCACGGCCTCGCGGGTCTCGAACGTGTCGGTGCCGTCGACGACGACGTGCGCGCCGGCGAGGAGCTCGCGCGCGTTGGCGGACGTGAGCACGGCCTGCACCGGCCGCACCACGGTCGTGGGCGAGAGGTCGGCGGCGATGCGCACGGCGGATTCGACCTTGGCGGCACCGACATCGGCCACCCGGTGCATCACCTGCCGTTGGAGGTTGGATGCCTCGACCAGATCGTCGTCGATCACCGTGAGGGTGCCGACGCCGGCGGCCGCGAGCGCCAGCACGGCGGGGGAGCCGAGGCCGCCCGCACCGACGACCGCGACGTGGGCGGCGGCGAGGCGGCGCTGCGCGACGTCGCCGAAGCCGGCGAGCACGCGGTGCCGCGCGGTGCGCGTGCGTTCGGAATCGGTCAGCTCGGCGAGGGGCTCGACGAGTGGGGGAAAGGCCATAGCGACAGGCTACGCCGCGTGCATCGGGGGTCGGGCGCCGCCCACCCGATCATGTCCGACGCGCCGACGGCCGTCGGGACGGGCAGGGTCAGACGCGCCCGGTCAGGATGAGGTTCCAATACACCCAGGGCAGGACGTGCCGGTCGAAGACCCATGACAGCCGGCTCTCCCGGTACATCCGCCGGAAGAACGGGATGGTCGGCTTCTGCTTGCCGGCATCGTCGAACTCCGCCCACACGACCGTCGACCGCGAGACCGTGAACGGGCACACTGCGTAGCCGTCGTAGCGCGCCTTCGGCTCCTTGCCGCGGAGCACCCTCGAGAGGTTCCTGGCCAGCACCCACGTCTGCTTGCGCAGCGCGCCGCCGCACTTCGAGTTCGTGGTCGCCGCGGCGTCGCCGAGAGCCCAGACATGGGGGAATCGCGGATGCCGCAGCGTCCGCGGATCGACCTCCACGAAGCCTCCCGATGCCCCCGGCGCCGGCAGCACCGACGCCTTGAGCCAATCCGGTGCGGACTGCGGCGGTTCGACGTTGAGCACGTCGTAGTGCAGGTGCTCGGGCCCGTCCGGGCCGCCGATCACCACCTCCTGCGTGGCGGAGTCCACGCGGAGGAGCACCGAGCGGGTGCGGAGCTCGATGCCGTACTCCTCGATCTTGCGCTCCAGCTCGCGGTCGAACGGCGCCAGGAACGCGGTCTCGGTCGGCACCACCATCACGACCCGGATCCTGTCCAGCACGCCGGTGGCACGCCAGTAGTCGCAGGCCTGGTACATCGGCTTCTGTGCGGCGCCCGCACACGAGGCGGGTCCGTCGGGCTGCGTGAAGATGACCGTGCCCTCCTTGAGGTCGCGCAGAAGCAGCGACGCCTTCTGCGCCAGCTCGAATTCGTAGTGGGATGCCGCCGCCGGCGTCTGCATCGCCTCGGCAAGTCCTGGCACGCGGCCCCAGTCGAGTTGGATGCCCGGACACACGATGAGCTGGTCGAACGTGATGCGCTCACCGCTCTCGAGCAGGACGGCGTTCGCGTCGGGCTGGACGGCGGTGACGGCATCCTGGATCCACTCCACCCCCTTCGGCATCACCTCTCGCTGCGAGCGGACGGTGATGCCGGCGCGCGCCGTGCCGCCGGCGACGTGCGAGAACAACGGCTTGTACAGGTGCTGCTCGCGCGGCTCGACGATGGCGATGTCGTCGACGCCCGAGCGCCGCAATCGCGCGGCGACCGAGATACCGCCGTTGCCCCCGCCGATCACCAGCACCTGGTGGTGCGCCTGCTGCTCGGACATGTTTCCTCCCCGCGGATGGCGACGCCGCCCACCGGGTCCACGGCTGCCGCGTCTGAGATCTCCCTGCTGGCGAGATTAGGCAGGCACGTGGAAGAAGCGAGGGGGCTTGCGCCGGGGGCTGCAGTCGCACGAGGATGCCGGGTCGCGCTCGTCGGGGAACCGGAACACGCCCCGTCGTGCGCTCAGGCGGCTGATCGCCGGGCCAGACGCCAGCCGCCGACGAACGCGAGCGTGATGAGCCCGAGGCTCAACGCCGCGAACCCGAAGATCGTGACGCGGGAGACGAAGACGAAGTCCCCGCCCGGGGTGAAGGCGACATCGGC
Organism: Microbacterium psychrotolerans; assembly: GCF_031085295.1. GTDB lineage: Bacteria > Actinomycetota > Actinomycetes > Actinomycetales > Microbacteriaceae > Microbacterium > Microbacterium psychrotolerans. The sequence continues at coordinate 225,907 of NZ_JAVFWO010000005.1, forward strand.
GAGCGGCTGGTATGCGAACCAGCCGAACGATGCCGGCGTCGAAGCCCCGATGACGATCGCGACCGCTCCCGCGAGGACGAGAAGTCCCGCGGTCATCCACCCCGCCAGTTCCTTGCCGCTCGGCTGCGCCATCTCCCGACCCTATCGACCGTCAGCCCGCCGGCGTCAGCAGGTCGAGAAGCTCCGGCGACGCGGTTCGAGGCCGGAAAGCCGGGTCCACCAGCCGCCGGCAGCCGTCGAGTTCGACGGTGAACGGCTGTGATCGCCCGCTCACGAGGCTCGGGTGCACGACGACCCACCTCGTAGCCGCGTCCGTGCACGAGGAGGTCTCGGGAGCCAGCCGAGCGTCCGCGAGCACGGCTTGCGCCTCGGCGGCGGCCAGTTCGCGCAAACCGGCGAACACATTCGGTTCGCCCGCAACCGCCGGCGAGCTCGTCGACCCCACTCCGGCGACGTAGTCGCACAGCCGCGCTCCGTCGACCGTGGCGACCTCTGGCCATGCCGGAGGCTCATAGGGGATGACCGCGTCCTCGCCGATCACCTGGTCGTCGGGCAGGCCGGTCTCGGCGAGAAGACCGCTCCCCTCATCGAGGCCGGCGATGACGAGCATGCTCGCCTGCGTGGCGCATCCCGCAGTCGTCGCCGCCGCGGACTCGACCAGCGAGTCGGGCGTGAAGGTCTCGTCCACCACCGTGAGGGCAGCGAGCGCTTCGTCCAAGCCGACGGGCTTCGGCGCCCCGCACCCGTCGGACGGGACTGCCACGCGTACGACGCGCCCCTGGGCGTCCTCCACCCACAGCTCTGGGGAGAGGAAGCCGATCGCGGTGCACGGCCCCAGGGAACGCGCGTCGCTGGGAGACGCCAGAGCCGCGAGCACGGGTTCCAGCTCTCCCTCGAGGCGTTCGAGAAGCGCCCCGGACCAGACGCCGTCGGCATCCTCCCGAGACGCGTACGGATCGCACCGCAGGACCGCGACCGCTGGGAAATCCGACGGCACCAGTCCCGCCTCGGCGTGCCCTTCCTCGAAGGTCTGCGGGCATGCCACCGTCGCAACGGGCGTCGCCTCGACGCGCGGGTCGGTGCCGAGTCCGGGAATCACCCCGCAGCCGGCGAGCATCAGGCTCACGGCGAGAGCCGCGACCGCCGTCAGACGTCGCATCGTGTGCACCTCCGCTACCGACGCTAAGAGGCGCCGGAGCGACGCTGCACAACGACCCTGTAACGATGCCCCGCACGCAAGAGGATGATGGACCCATGCCCGCTGCCCACCGTCCCGGCCTCCGGGTGGGCTCCGGGCTCACCATTCCCGAGTCCGAGCTGACCTGGCGGTTCTCCCGGTCATCCGGACCGGGCGGGCAGGGGGTGAACACCGCCGACTCGCGGGTGGAGCTGCTCTGGGATGCGTCACGCTCGGCCGTGCTGTCGCCGCATCAGCGCGAGAGGCTGCTCGCGAGGCTGAGCGGTCGCCTCGTCGACGGGGTGCTGACGATCGCGGCATCCGAGCATCGCGCGCAACTGCGCAACCGGGATGCCGCACGCGCACGGCTTGCCGCCGTCGTCGCCGACGCGCTGCGGCCGCCTTCGCCGTCGCGACGACCCACGCGTCCGACCCGGAGCGCCAAGGAGCGGCGCCTGAACGAGAAGAAGCGGCGCACCGACGTCAAGCGGCTGCGCCGCCCACCCGCCGACTGACGCGTCTGCGTGCGCGGCCTCGACGGCGGGGAATCTCGAGTGCTACGAGCGGCGCCGGGTGAGGTGGACGTCCACCGAGTCGCCGTCGGTCTTGCCGATCGCCTTTCTGACGTCGGCGTTGATCGGGAGCTTGTGCGTCCCGTCGCCCAGCGCCATGAAGGCGCCTTCGAAGGGGTGGCCATCCACGGTGCCCGCCACCTTGACGAGTCCGCGGGTGCCGAAGATCGCGGCGGAGTCAGGCAGCTTCACGCAGGTCCAGGTGTCTCCTGGCTGAGCCTTGCCCAGGGTGGCGGTGAAGCGGATGTCCAGGGTCCCCGTCTTGTCCGACATGATGGCTCCGATCTCGGCCGCCGCAGCTGTGAAGAGTATGGCCCGGGCGGTGGCCGCTCACTGGGATGACGATCGAACGTCGTCCCGATCGACAGCCTCTGCCGAGCTTCAATCGGGAACGATGACCACGCTCCGGATCAGGCCGTCGCGCAGGGTGAAGCGGAACGGGCTGGTGCCGTTGAACCCGTTGCCGGTCACCGCGAGGTGCACGAGGTACGTCTCGGGCGGCGCCTCCGCAGCGATGTCGACGAGCTCGAAGTGCGACTGCTTGCCGATGTTGTCGGTGCGATCCCACTCTCGGATGCCCGCGTGCCCATGCGCCACGCGGCCCCAGTCGTCGAGCGAGCCGTCCTCGGCGAAGGCGGCGACGAAGGCATCGGAGTCGCCGGCGTTCGTGGCGTCGATGAAGGCCGAGATGGGAGCGGGAATGAGTGCCATGCTCCGATCTTCCACCCGTATCGGCCGCGTGGCCCGCCCAGGATCAGCGGATCCAGAAGTCCTCGGCGCGCGCACCCGGGCGGAACCCGAAGTGCTCGAGCATCGCCGTCGCCTCCGGGAAGTGCGCGGCGAGCATGTCGGGTCCGTGGGCGTCGCTGCCGAACGTGACCGCGCGGCCCCCCTCCTCCGCCCACCACTGCGGGATCCACGGCCAGAGCCGCCGGGTGTTCATCTCGAGGGCGCGGTCCGCCTCCGCGATCGCGCGCATCGCGGCTCGGAACCCGCCTTCGAACCTGCGAGGGTCGAAGGGGCCGGCGGTCGCGACCGGCCACGAGCGCACGGCGTAGTCGATGTGCGTGAATACTGCGAAGGCGTCCGACCCGGCCACCATGCGCGGAATCTCCTCGAGATAGCTCCACATCACATCGTCCGCCGGCCGATGGCGGTACAACGTGGTCGGCTCGGCACGATCGACACCGTCGAGGGGGAGCATGTGCAGCGACCCGTTGACCCGATCGATCGCCCCGCCGGCGAGCAGATCGGCGGCGTGCTCGCCGCGCAGGTGCGGTTGTCCGAATTCGACGCCCGTGAGGATGCGCAGTTCGGGGAAGTCGTGACGACACCGTTCGATCGCTGTCAGATAGCCCTCGACGTCGAACGGGGGCAGCCGCACATGCCCGCTCTCGTCGACGTACTTCTGCGCGTGCTCCCCGATGTCGCCGTCGTCGACTCTCCAGTCGCGCTCGAAGTCGAGGTGCTCGGTGAACACGATCGCTGCGAGTCCGATCCGGACCGCACGTTCGCAGGTGCGGACCATCGAGCCGTGCGAGGCCGGATCCGAGCCGCAGTCCCACGACCATTCGCTGTGCACGTGGGCATCGGCGGGAAGAGTCGCCGTCATCTCGCCGAGAGTACTCCCGGTCGCCGGTGCCCCCATGACGCCGTGACACACGCGCGGCTGCGTGGACGTTCGGGCGTCGCGGGTGGTGGCTTCGCCGCCGCCGGCGTTGCGGCGTGTCGTGACCCCGGAGCATGGGTGTGGACGTTCGGGTGTCACGAGTTGTGGCTTCCACGCCGGGGTAGCGGCGTGTCGTGACGCCCGAGCGCTGGGGGATGCCGGCGCGGCGATGGGGCGGCGGGGTCGAGCGCCGGTGCTCGCCGCGGTTCCGCCGCGAAGTGCTCGATGCCGAAGCGCATCGGGCGCCGATACGGACTCGATTTCCGCACGTGCGGCGAAGAGCGCGTCGAAGACCCGCAACCGCGGTGATAGCGTGACGATATGGCGAGCTACAAGATCTCCGAGGCGGCGCGGCTGCTCGCGGTCAGCGACGACACCGTCCGCCGGTGGATCGATGCGGGCACGCTGCCGACGACCGGGGCGTCGCCCGTCGAGATCCCCGGCGACGCGCTCGCCGCACGCGCCGTCGAGCTGGCCGCTGCGCCCGGTGATCCGGCCGACGTGCTCTCGAGTGCGCGCAATCGGTTCGTCGGTCTCGTCACGCGCGTACAGCTCGACGGCGTGATGGCGCAGGTCGACATCCAGTCCGGTCCGCACCGCGTGGTGTCGCTCATGTCGTCCGAGGCGGTGCGCGAGCTGGGGCTCGAACCCGGCTCGCTCGCCGTCGCCGTGGTCAAGGCGACCACGGTGATCGTCGAGACCCCGAGGGCCTGACGTGCGCCACGGGGCAACCATTCGCGCCGCAGCAGTCCTCGCCGCCCTGGTGCTCGGACTCGCCGGCTGCGCCGCCGCCGTCGACCGGGATCCGGGCGCGACATCTCCCGAGGGGACGTCGGCAGAGCTCGAGCTGTCCGGAGAACTCACGGTCTACGCGGCCGCGTCGCTGCGGGCGGCGTTCGACGAGTTGGCGACGCAGTTCGAGCAGCGGCATCCGTCGCTCCACGTGCAGCCCCTCACGTACGACGGCTCGTCCACGCTGGCGACGCAGATCATCGAGGGCGCCCCGGCCGATGTCTTCGCCCCGGCGGACGAGCCGAACATGCAGAAGATCGTCGACGCGGGCCTCGCGAGCGATCCAGAGCTGTTCGCGACCAACACGCTGACGCTCGTCGTTCCCGCGGGCGACCCTGGCGGGATCGAAGGCCTCGATGACCTGTCGGATGCTGATCGGACCGTGGTGCTGTGCGCCGCCGAGGTGCCGTGCGGAGCGGCATCCGCGACGCTTCTCGCGAACGCGGGCGTCGAGGCGAGCGTCGACAGCTACGAGCAGAACGTCACCGCCGTCCTCACCAAGGTCGCAGCCGGAGAGGCCGACGCGGGGCTGGTCTACGTGACGGATTCCTCGGCCACGAGTGCTGTCGACGCGATCGAGGTTCCGGGGGCCGACGACGTCGTGAACCGGTATCCGATCGCCGCGCTGAACGATGGCGCGAACCCCGAAGCGGCTGACGCCTTCGTCGCATTCGTGCTCGGCGACGAGGGCCGACGGGTCCTCTCGGCGCTCGGGTTCGGAGCGCCGTGACCGTCACCGCGGCGCGCGACGTGCGCGCGCACGAGGAGCGCGCCGGCTTCGTGCCCCGCGTCCTCGCGGTGCCGGCGGTGATCGGGCTGGCTCTGCTGGTGCTGCCGCTCGCGGCACTCGTGCTGCGGGTGGAGTGGTCGACGTTGTGGTCCGACGTCACCTCGCCGCAGGCGCTGTCGGCGCTCGGGCTCTCGCTCGCCACCGGCGCCGTCGCCACGACGGTCTGCGTCGTCCTCGGCGTGCCGCTCGCGCTCCTCATCGCTCGGAGCACCGTGCGGACGGCTGCCGTGCTGCGGGCCTTCGTGACGGTGCCGCTCGTGCTGCCGCCGATGGTCGGCGGCGTCGCGATGCTGTTCCTGTTCGGCCGCACGAGCTGGCTGGGCGGGATCCTCGCCGAGTGGGGTATCCGCATACCGTTCACCACCACCGCCGTCGTCCTCGCGCAGACCTTCGTCGCTCTGCCGTTTCTCGTGCTCGCCCTCGAAGGGGCGCTGCGCTCCACCGGCACCGGCTTCGAGCAGGCGGCGGCCGGACTGGGCGCGGGGCGCTGGACGATCCTCGCCCGCGTGACCCTCCCGCTCGCGGCGCCCGGCCTCGTCGCGGGCATCGTGCTGTGCTTCGCGCGCGCGATCGGCGAGTTCGGTGCGACGGCCCTCTTCGCCGGGAACGCTCCGGGAGTGACGCAGACCATGCCGCTCGCGATCTACACGGCGTTCAACGGCGCCGGCGTCTCGCAGGGCACCGCGGTGGCGCTCTCGCTGCTGCTGCTCGTCACGGCCGTCGGCGTGCTGCTGCTCGTGCGGGCGTGGCGCGCGGAGGCCCCGCGATGAGCGGCGCGGTTCGCGGGGGCGCGCGATGAGCGGCGCGGCGGCCGAGGATGCCGCCACCGGCGCCGGCGAGGGACTCGAGGCCCGCGTCCGCGTGGATCGCGGCGGGTTCGCGCTCGACGTCACCCTCAGCGTGCGGGCGGGCGAGGTCGTGGCCCTCATGGGTCCGAGTGGCGCGGGGAAGTCGACGCTGCTCGGCGTCCTCGCCGGATTGACGGGGTTCGGCGAGGGGGAGGTCCGGCTGCACGGCCGTCTGCTCGACCGGCGCGCCGCCGACGGCTCGGCCCCTCGCCGCACGGCGCCGGCGGCGCGCGGGGTCGTGCTGCTCGGACAGGATCCGCGCCTGTTCCCGCATCTCAGCGCGCACGCCAACGTCGCGTTCGGGCTGCGGGTGCACGGCGCGGCGAAGGCCGCCGCGGCGGCCGGAGCCGACGGCTGGCTTCGACGCGTGGGACTGGCGGGTCTCGGCGAACGCCGTCCCGCGCAGCTGTCGGGCGGACAACAGCAGCGCGTCGCGCTGGCGCGGGCGCTCGCGACGTCGCCCGCCGCGATCCTGCTCGACGAGCCGCTCACGTCGCTCGACACCGAGACCGCCGGTGACGTGCGCGCCCTGCTGCACCAGCAGCTCGCCGCGACCCGCACGACGGCGGTCGTCGCGACCCACGATGCGGTCGACGCGGTCGCGCTCGCGAGCCGTCTCGTGGTGCTCGAAGGCGGCCGCGTCACGCAGACCGGCCCGGTGCGCGAGGTGCTCGCGTCTCCGGCGACACGGTTCGCCGCGGCAGTGGCGGGACTCAACCGCGTCATCGGAACGGCGGAGCCCGCGCGCGGGCCGGGCGATGAACGGCGCTCCGAAGCGCCCGCGTCCGCGACTTGGCGCGCGGGCGGCCTGGTGCTGCCCTGCCCGGCGCAACCGCCCGGCCAGACCGCCGCGGTCTTCCGGCCGGGCGACGTGCAGATCATCGACGGACCGCCGCGCGAGCCGGGGGAGTGGACCGCCCGCATCGTTCGACTGGAGCAGACGCCCGCCGGCGTTCGCGTGCGCACCGCCGATCCGGATGTCGCCGTCGATGTCGCGGCGGACCGGGCGGCAGGCCTGGCTGCGAACGATACGGTCGCGCTGCGACTGGATCCCGCCGACGTGCGCTTCGTCGCCGCGAGCGAGGACGTTTCTCATAGACTCGCCCGGTGACGCGAATCCGCCCCTTCCGCCCCGGTGACGAACCCGCTCTGGTCGACATCTGCCTGAGGACAGCGGATGCCGGAGCCGACGCGACCGGCATCCTCGACGACGACGATCTCTGGGCCGAGATCTTCGTCCTCCCCTACGCGGCGCATCACCCCGAGTTCGCGTTCGTGGTCGAGACGGACGACGGCCGCGTCGTCGGCTACATCGTCGGCGCCCCCGACTCCGCGGCGTTCGAGGAGTGGTTCGCGACGGAGTGGTGGCCGCGGCACGCCGAGCGCTGGCCGCGACCCCAGGGCGAGCCGACGGCCACCGACTCGCGCCAGGACGGCATCCTCCGCTACGCGTATGCCCGCGCCGGCGGTGCCCAGCCCTTCGGTGACGAGTACCCGGCACACCTGCACATCGACCTGCTGCCCGAGACGCAGGGTCAGGGCCTCGGCCGCCGGCTCATCGAGACGCTCGAAGCGGCTCTCCGCGAGGCGGGGGTGCCCGGTCTCCACCTGGTGGCTTCGGCTGACAACACCGGCGCCATCGCCTTCTATCCCCGGGTCGGCTTCGAGCCGCTCCCGTCGCCCGAGGGCACGCAGGTCTTCGCGACGCGCCTCTGACCTACGCGACGGCCGGCCCCGCGTCAACCCGCCCGGGTGCGGAGCATGCCCGCGTAGTCTGCCCCCGTGGACGATGTCTCTGCGCCGACCGGTCGTGAGCCGGCACTCCTGGCGCTGCCTCGCCCCGACGGCACCCCGCCCCGTGCGCTGGTGCTGGGGGCGACGGGGTATATCGGCGGGCGGCTGGTTCCGCGCCTGCTGAACGCCGGCTACCGGGTCCGCGTACTGGCGCGCGACCCCGCGAGAGCGGCGGCGTTTCCGTGGGGCGATCGCGTCGAGATCCTCCGTGGCGATGCCGCCGACGAGGACGCTGTCGGCGAGGCCGTGCGCGACGTCGACGTCGTCTTCTACCTCGTCCACTCGATGTCGGGCGGCAAGCGGTTCGCCGACACCGACCGGCGTGCCGCCGAGACGGTCGCGAACGCGGCGGCCGCGGCATCCGTCGGGCGCATCGTGTATCTCGGCGGGCTGCACCCGACCGGGGTGACGCTCTCGCCGCACCTGCAGTCGCGCGTCGAGGTGGGGCGGACCTTCCTCGAGAGCGGCGTGCCGACGATCGTGCTCCAGGCGGGCGTGGTGATCGGGTCGGGGTCGGCCTCGTTCGAGATGGTGCGCCATCTCACGGAGGTGCTGCCGTACATGCCCGCGCCGAGGTGGGTGCGCAACCGCATCCAGCCCATCGCCGTGCGCGACGTACTGCATTACCTGCTGGGCGCCGCACGACTGCCGGCCGACGTGAACCGCGCCGTCGACATCGGCGGCCCCGATGTGCTGCGCTACGGGCAGATGATGAACGGCTACGCCGTCGAGGCCGGGTTGCGCCAGCGTGCGATCGCCGCGCTCCCGGTGCTGACGCCACGACTGGCCTCGTACTGGGTCAATCTCGTGACCCCCATCCCGCGCGCGATCGCGCGGCCCCTGGTCGAGTCGCTCCAGAACGAGTGCATCGTGAAGGACCACGGGATCGACGAGCTCATCCCGCTGCCGGAGGGCGGTCTCACCTCGTACCGCACCGCGGTGCGGCTGGCGCTCGGCAAGCTCGAGACCGATGCGATCGAGACCAGCTGGCAGGACGCCGGGGTGCTCGACGCCCCGAGCGATCCGCTGCCGAACGATCCTGACTGGGCGGGTCGTGTGGTGTTCAGCGACGTGCGCACGGCCCATACGCCGGCGTCGCCCGACGCGCTGTGGCGCGTCATCGTGGGGATCGGCGGCGAGAACGGCTGGTATTCGTCACCGCTGCTGTGGGCCGTGCGCGGCTGGATGGATCGACTTGTCGGGGGCATCGGGCTCGCCCGAGGGCGGCGCAGCCGTGATCGGCTGGCCGTGGGGGATGCGCTCGACTTCTGGCGGGTCGAGGCACTGGAGCCGGGACGGATGCTGCGCCTGCGGGCCGAGATGAAGGTGCCGGGTCTCGCGTGGCTCGAGCTGCGCGCCTCGGCAGACGAGGCTCGCGGCGGCTCACGCTACGACCAGCGCGCCGTGTTCTTCCCGCGAGGACTGGCGGGACGACTGTACTGGCTCGCCGTCCTGCCGTTCCACGGGTTCATCTTCGCGGGGATGGCACGGCGCATCACGGCGACCGCCGCCGGCGGGGGTGCCGACAAGGGCTGATCCCCGCGGCGGCGCGGACAAGCTGACCCGCGCGGCGCCGCGGCGGCCCGGCGGCCCGGCGCCGCGGCGGCGCGTCCGGCCGCATCACGCCGTGGGGACGGCCGGGGCCGCCACATCGTGAGGACGGTGTCGCACGTCACGCCGTGAGGATCGGGTGGCGCGACACCAGTCGGTCCAGCACCGAGCCCGGCGGCACTGCGTCGTACTTGTAGCTGAGCTTCTGCACGATCGATGCGCCTGCGACGAACCGCATCGCGTCGGGTTCCCACGGCTGCATCATGCCCAGCTGCAGCAGGTGACTGGCGGCGCTCGACAGCGTGGGCGCGGCTTCCCACTGTCCGTGGAACTCGGGCACGAGATCGAGGAGGACCTCGAAGATGCGGTGGTAGAGGAAGTAATCCGGGATGCCGCCGCCCGACTCCCACCAGGCCTCGAGCGCGAGCCGCTGCAAGCGGATCAGCGGAGTCGCCGGCACGGCGGCGATGAACCAGTTGCCGATCTGGCGGCGGGTCCAGCGCGGATACAGGGCACCGGCGGTGAGCAGAGGTGCGACCGCCTGGGGGAGCGGGGCGGGTGCCCAGCAGGTGGCGTCGACCCAGATGCCGCCGAGGCGATCGAGCACGCTGATGCGGACGAAGTCCGAGAAGTGCGCGGGGTGATCCTTCTCGAGCGCGTCGGCGACGGCATCCGGGATCTCCACCAGTTCGCGCGCCGACGTGCCGTCGAGCACGGTCAGCGGCGTCGGGAGGTCGTCGTGCAGGCGGGACATCTCGCCGACGCAGGCCTGGACCAGCGGCGGCGCGACGTCGAGCGGCGAGTTCCAGAACGTGTAGAGGTTCAGCGCCGACGGATCGACGCGTCCGCCGTCGCGGCGCGCGAGGATCCTGCCGTCCCTGCGGGGGCCGGTCTGCTCCGGCAGGCCGGCGGCGATCCGAAGCTCGGGCAGGCGAGGGCGGAGGAATTCGGCGAACGTGCGGTAGGCGGCGATCGCGGCCACCGGGTCGACGCTGTCACGGAACCGGTCGGCACGTCGCAGCTGCGCCTCGAGACCCTCGAAGGGGTTCGGGATGCCGTCGCTCACGATCAGAGCCTAGGCCGTGGTCCGCTGGACCACCTGGATCAGGTGGCCGTCGGGATCCTGCACCCACGCGATGAGCAGCGTCTCGAGCCAAGGCTCGGGCGGCTTCACCGGCGTGGCTCCGAGCCCGATCAGGTGCGCGTACCCGGCGGGTGTGTCGTCGGTCCAGAGGACGACGGCAGCACGCTGACCCTCGACGACCGGGTCGAGGCCGTGATCTCCGCGCGTGGACTCCTCGGTCGCGAGGCCGATCCGATAGCCGTCGAGGGCGAGATCGACGTGGATCGGCGTGCCCGTCGCCGGCGTGCGGAACACCTCGTCGAACCCTGCCGTGGAGTAGAACGCCGTGGCACGTTCGATGTCGCGCGTGAACAGGACGATCTGCGGCGTGCGAAAAACCGTCATGCCCGCCAGCCTCGCACGGCGGCGGTCGCGGCGGCATCCGTCACACCGCGATGCGGCCGTCCTCGAGGCGCACCACGCGGTCGACGAGCCCGTCGGGGACGGCGACGTGCGAGATCAGCACCACCGCCTGGTCGTCGCGCACGGCGCTCAGCAGGTCGACGAGCAGTCGATCGGATGCCTCGGGGTCGACGCCGGCCGTCGGCTCGTCGAGCACCAGCACGGGGAATCCGCGGAGCAGCGCCCGGGCCAGCGAGATGCGCTGCGCCTGACCGCCCGACACGAGGGCGCCTCGTTCACCGACGCGGGCGTCGAGTCCGCCCCGCTCGCGCAGCCATGCGTCGAGCCCGACCCGGGCGAGCGCCGCCTCGAGCTCGGCATCCGTCGCCGTATCGCGCGCGAACAGCAGGTTCTGCCGGATGTCCTCGTCGAAGAGCATCGGATGCTGCTCGCACAGCCCGACGGTCAGCCGCACGTCGTCGGGGGAGAGGTCGTGGACGGAACGGCGTCCGATGTCGTAGCCGCCGTCGGTGTCGAGGAACCGCACCAGCGCGTGGGCGAGGGTGCTCTTTCCCGCACCGCTCGCCCCCATCACCAGCACGCGCTCGCCGGGACGGATCACGAAGTCGATGTCGTGCAGCGAGGCCTGGGCCGCGCCCGGCCAGCGCACCTCTGCGGCGCGCAGCCGGATGCCGTCGCCGAGCGGGGGAGCGTCGCCGGTGGGCGCGACCGTCTCGGGCGCGAGTTCCGCGGGCGGCCTCGCGGGCACCGCGTCCGCGACGCGCTCGGCCGAAGCCCGCACCTGCCGCCACGCCGAAGCGGCCATGGGAACGGCGGCGAACACCTCGAAGACCGCCATCGGCACCAGCACGACCACGGCGAGCGACGGGCCGGGAAGAGCGCCGGATGCCGCACCCGGCGCGGCCGCGAGCACCGCCGCGATCGAGGCGGTGCCGGCCAGGAGCGAGACGACGGCAGCCGTGCCGGCCTGTGCACCCGAGCGGCGGACCACCGCGCGGCGGAGGCGGGCGTCGGCGCGGGCGATGCGCTCCCGGCTCTGCGCCTCGGCACCGAAGGCGGCGAGCACCTCGAGGCTGCCGATGTGGTCGAGCACGGCGTCCGCGAGGGCCGCTCGCAACGGTGCGATGTCGCGCTCGGCGCGGGCGCCCGACATCCATCCCCACAGCGTCGCGACAGCCGCCGCGACGACGAGGCAGGCGAGCAGGGTCAGCGCCGCCGGCCACCACACGAACGCCACGAGCACGACCGCGCCGAGCGCCACGAGCGCTGACGACACGAGCGGCTGCACGACCCGCAGCGGGAGGTTCTGCAGCTCGTCGACGTCGTCCACGAGCGCCCCGAGCACCGAGCCGCGGCGGGTGCGCGTCAGCCCGTCGGGGGCCAGCGGCACCAGGCGCCGCACCAGGTCGGCGCGGGTCGATGCGAGCTGCCGCAGCGCGGCGTCGTGGCCGGTGAGGCGCTCGAGGTAGCGGAACGCGGCGCGTGCGATCGCGAAGAACCGCACTCCGACCACCGCCGCCGACAGGTAGAGCACAGGGGGCTGCTCGCTTGCGCGCACGATGAGCCACGCGCTCACCGCGAGCAGCGCCACCGCGGAGGCCTCGGAGGCGAAGCCGGCCGCCAGAGCCCACCAGAACCTCCGCGCCGGGGGCATCGCCCCGCGCAGCACCGCCCCCGGCGTCCCCGCCCCGCCGGGCGTGGTCATGCGAGGACCTCGATCGGCTGGAGGCGGACGACGGCATCCGCGATCTGGCGGGCGGACGTGCGGTGAGAGATCAGAAGCACGGTGGCGCCCCGGTCGGCGAGGTGACGAAGGCTGCGCCAGAGCCGCCCCTCCGTCTCGGGATCGAGCGCCGAGCTCGGCTCGTCGAGCGCGATCACCGGCGCCTTCCCGCGCAGGTGCCGGTACAGCGCGCGGGCGACGGCCACGCGCTGGGCCTGCCCGCCCGAGAGGCCGGCGCCCTGGACGCCGAGTTCGAGAGCGGGGTCGAGGGCTCCGGCGCACGCGAGGTCGAGTGCGCGCCGCACGATCTCGCCATCCGGCGCCGGGTCGCCGAGGGTGACGTTGTCGGCGATCGTGCCGGCGAGCAGACCGGGCCGCTGGCCCGCCCACGCGAGCCACCCCGCCGGAGCGAGGTCGCGGACGTCGAGGCCGTTCCACTCCGCTGAGCCGTCGAACGCGGCCGCGCCGCGCAGGGCGGCGAAGAGGCTGGACTTGCCGGCGCCGCTCGGCCCCTCGATGAGGGTGACGGTCGCCGGGGTCGCCGTCAGATCGACGGGCTGCAGAAGCCGTTCTCCGCGTCGCACGCGCACGCCGTCCAGGACGAGCACGCCGTCGCCGGAGGCGCCCGGCCGCTCCACGAACGCCTTTTCGCGCGCGACGCCGTCGCCGGAGGCGCCCGACCGGTCGTCGTCCGCCGCACCGCGGGCAGTCCCGCCTGCGCTTCGCGCACGCTCCCGCGCCGCGTCGAGCACGTCGAACACGTCGTCGGTGGCGGCGATGCCCTCGGCCGCCGCGTGGAACTGCACGCCGACCTGCCGGAGCGGCAGATACGCCTCGGGTGCCAGCAGCAGCACGAACAGGCCGACGGCCAGGGTGAGCGACCCGTCGATGAGTCGGAATCCGATCGACACGGCGACGATCGCGACGGAGATCGACGCCAGGAACTCCAGCGCGAAGCCCGACAGGAACGACACGCGCAGCACGCGCATCGTCTCGCGACGATAGTCGTCGGTGACGCGCTCGATGGACGCCGCCGCGCGATGCTGACGGCCGAAGACCTTGAGCGTCGACAGTCCCTGCACGGTGTCGGCGAACCGCGACGCGAGACGCTGCAGCGTCTGCCACTGCCGCTGCTGCACGGAGCGCGTCGCGAGACCGATGAGCACCATGAAGATCGGGATGAGGGGGAGGGTGAGCAGCACCGTCAGGCCGGAGATCCAGTCCTGCCACCACATCACCGCGACGATCAGCGGCGTCGCCACCACCGTCTGCACGAGCTGCGGCAGGTAGCGGCCGAAGTAGGCCTCGAGGGCGTCGAGGCCGCGCCCGGCGGTGATCGCCAGCGCGGCGGAGTTGCGGACCCCGAGCCACTCGGGCCCCAATGCCCCGATCGCCGCGACGAGCGCCGTGCGCAGCTGGGTCTGCACCCTCGCGGCGGCGCGCGCGGCGACGGCCTCGCGCGTCCACAGCAGCAAGGCGCGCATGGCGACCATGAGCGCGAGGGCGCCGAGCGTCGCCACGAGCTCGGCGGGCGGCATCCCGTCGATCGCTCCGGTGACGGCGCGGGTCAGCAACCAGGCGAACGCCACGATCACGGCCGTCTGCGCCAGCGCGATCGCCCCGATCGCCGCGAAGAACCACCGCGACGCGCTCGCGTACTTCAGCAGCCGCGGGTCGACGGGCTTGCCCGACATCGCGGCCGGGCCGTCGCCGTTGTTCTCGTCCATCGCTCCTTCGACCCTACCGATGCGCCCCGCACTCCCTCTGTTCAAGTGAACTGCCACTGCGGGCAACGGGTGCCGCGGACCGTGGCATACGCGCGGGTCAGTGGGCGGGCGCTGCCGCGGCCGCCTCGATCCGCGAGCGGGTGATGCGCTTGCGGAAGATCCAGTACGTCCAGCCCTGGTAGGCGAGCACGAGCGGAAGGAAGACGAGCGCCGCCCACGACATGATCGTCAGCGTGTAGTCGGTGCTCGAGGCGTTCTCGATCGTGAGCGAGCCGGCAGGGTCGCCGGTCGACGGCATGACGTACGGGAACAGCGCGAACCAGACGGCGAGCACGGCGCTGACGATCGTGAAGGCGCCGAAGCCGAAGGCCCAGCCCTCGCGACCGCGGGCGTTGGAGATCCACGACGCGATGAGCAGCACCGCGGCGACCGCCGAGAGGATCGCGGTCATCAGGGCGAGCTCTCGGCCCTCGCCGAACGCCATGCTCACCGTCCACACCAGGAAGAGGGCGGCGACGATGATCGTCAGGAGGCCGGCGCGGCCCGCCAGCCGGCGCGCATCGGCGGCGACCTGACCGTCGGTCTTCAGCGCGACGAAGTACACGCCGTGCGTGAAGAACAGCAGCAGCGTCGTGAGACCGCCGAGCAGGCCATAGGGGTTCAAGAGGGTCAGGAACGACCCGATGAACTCGTGGTCGGCGTCGAGCGGCACGCCCTGCACGATGTTGGCGACTGCGACGCCCCAGAGCAGCGCCGGGACCGCGGAGCCCACGACGATCATCGTGTCGAAGCCCTTCTTCCACCGCAGCGAGTCGCGCTGGTGGCGGTACTCGAACGAGACGCCGCGCAGGATGAGCGCCAGCAGGATCAGCAGCAGCGCCAGGTAGAACCCGCTGAACAGCGTCGCGTACCACTCGGGGAACGCGGCGAACAGGCAGGCGCCGGCGACGATGACCCACGTCTCGTTGAGATCCCACACGGGACCGATGGTGTTGATGACCTGACGCCGGCTGACATCGTTCTTGCCGAGGAATGGCAGCGACATGCCGACACCGAAGTCGAACCCGTCGAGCACGAAGTAGCCGACGAAGAGGAATCCGACGATCCAGAACCAGAGGTAGGCGAGATCCATGACGTGCTCCTGAAGCTCCTAGTAGACCGTCGTCGGGGTGTCTTCGACCGCCAGGGCGCGCTGATCCGGCGCGCCCGGCTCGGGGAGGGGCTCGGGGCCCTTCTTGGCCGTCTTCACGATGAGTCCGAACTCGACGACCGCGAGCGCCGCATAGATGAGGGTGAACGCGGTCAGCGAGATGAGGACCGTCCAGCCCGGCACCGAGGGCGAGACCCCGTCCTCGGTCAGCATGAGACTGAACACGATCCAGGGCTGACGGCCCATCTCCGTGAAGATCCAGCCCACCAGGATCGCGAGCAGGGATGCCGGCCACGCCCAGATCGCGAGCCGCCAGGCCCACGCCGGCACCTCGCGCGTCGCCTTCTTGCGAGTGAGCCAGAGGCCGACGACCGCGACGAGCGCGGCGACGCCGCCCAGGCCGATCATCCAGCGGAACGCCCAGTAGGTGACCCAGAGGATAGGGGCGAAGTTGCCGTCGACCTGGTCGGCGAACTGCGGGAACATCTCGGTCGTGTACTGCACGTTCAGGTCGTTGATGCCCTCGACGCAGCCGTCGAGCGAGTGGGTCGACAGCAGCGCGAGAAGGTAAGGGACGCGGATCGAGAACAGCTCGCTGCTGCCGTCCGGCGTGCCGAGGGTGAAGATCGAGAATGAGGCATCAGCGCCGCACGCGCTGTCGAACATCGCCTCTGCGGCGGCCATCTTCATGGGCTGGGTGGCGACCATCACGAGACTCAGCTGGTCGCCCGAGATCGCGACGCCCGCGAACGCGGCGATGAGACCCCACAAACCGAACTTCAGCGACGACCGCATCATGTCGACGTTCTGCTTGCGCAGCAGATGCCAGGCAGAGATCGACACGATGACGCCCGCGGTCATCATGAACGCCGCGAACAGGGTGTGCGGCAGGGCCGCCAGAGCGACGGGGTTCGTCAGCACGGCGAGGAAGTCGGTCATCTCGGCGCGCGAGCCGTCTTCGGCCATCTTGAAGCCGACGGGGTTCTGCATGAACGCGTTCGCCGCCAGGATGAAGTAGGCCGAGAACCATGCGCCGATCGTCGCGATCCAGATGCTCGCGAGGTGCAGCGCCTTGGGCAGCTTGTCCCAGCCGAAGATCCACAGGCCGATGAAGGTCGCCTCGAAGAAGAAGGCCATCAGGCCTTCGAAGGCGAGCGGCGCCCCGAACACATCGCCGACGAACCGCGAGTAGGACGACCAGTTCATGCCGAACTGGAACTCCTGGACGATGCCGGTGACGACGCCCATCGCGAAGTTGATGAGGAAGATCTTCCCGAAGAACCTCGTCAGGTGAAGCCACTTCACGTTGCCGGTGCGGAACCACGCGGTCTGGAAGATCGCGACCGTCAGCGCCATGCCGAGCGTGAGCGGCACGAACAGGAAGTGGTACAGCGTCGTGAGGCCGAACTGCCAGCGCGCCAGCAGCAGAGGGTCCAGCAGATCCATGTTGCGCTTCCGATCGTCGGACTGACTGTATGGTCTGACCACACAGTAGCATGTGGTCAGACCACACGGGAGCCGATCTTCGCGATCGTCTCGCGGTCCCACATTCCCAGCAATGGGCGCGTGGCGCGAGCGTGGCGGCCGTGAATAATCCGTCGCACCGGAGCCGTGTGCGCCACCGCGCGACTACCCTCGAAGCATGGCGATCCGGGCAGAGCGATCGGAACCGGGCGCGTGAGTGCGATCCCGGTCACGATCGGGCGTCGGATGCCGCTGGCAGCGGCATCCGAGCGACTCGACGCCTCGGCGCAGGGCGCCGGATCAGCCTCTGGCCGCCCGGTGATCGGGGATGCGCTGGTCGACACGCACGGGCGGGTGCACCGCGATCTGCGGATCTCGCTCACGGACCGCTGCTCGCTGCGGTGCACGTACTGCATGCCCGAGCAGGGCAACGAGTGGCTCGCCAAGACGAGCATCCTGACGCTCGACGAGATCGAGCGCATCGCGCGCGTCGCCGCGGCCGACGGCATCACCACCTTCCGGCTCACGGGAGGCGAGCCGCTGCTGCGCACCGACATCGTCGAGGTGGTGCGCCGCCTCGCCGCCATCACGGGGCCGACCGGCGCTCCGGTCGAGATCGCGATGACGACGAACGGCATCCGCCTTCCGGAACTGCTGCCCGGCCTCATCGAAGCCGGCCTGAACCGCCTGAACATCTCGATCGACACGCTGCGGCGCGACCGCTTCCACGAGCTCACCCGCCGGGACCGGCTCGACGACGTGCTCGAGGGGATCGCGGCGGCCGGGGCCTCGGATCTGCGCCCGCTGAAGCTCAACGCGGTGGCGATGCGCGATGTCAACGACGACGAGCTGGTCGAGCTCGTGGAGTTCGCGATCGCCCACGACGCGCAGATGCGGTTCATCGAGCAGATGCCGCTCGACGCCGGCCACACGTGGGACCGCTCGCGCATGGTCACGCAGGACGAGATCCTGCAGGCGCTCTCCCGGCGCTGGACCCTCGCCCCCGTGCCCGGCAGGGGCGGCGCTCCGGCCGCACGCTGGACGCTCGACGGCGGTCCGCACTCGGTGGGCGTGATCGCATCGGTCACCGCGCCGTTCTGTGGCGACTGCGATCGACTGCGCCTGACCGCCGACGGCCAGCTGCGCAACTGCCTGTTCTCGACGACCGAGTACGACGTCCTGCCGATCCTGCGCGACGGCCGCCCGGCCGACACGGTGGATGCCGGCGTCGACGGGATGCTGCGCTCCTGCGTCCACGGCAAGCTGCCCGGTCATGCGATCAACGATCCTGCGTTCCTGCAGCCCGCGCGCGGGATGAACGCGATCGGCGGCTGACATGGGCCGCCTCACGACGCGCACCCCGGTCACCCGGATCACGCTGAACGACGACGACTCCGCGGTTCGGCGCCGCGCCGACACCCTCGTGGTGGAGGAGCCCCTCGAGATCCGCATCGTCGGCGAGGCGCTGACCGTCACCATGCGCACGCCCGGGCACGACCTCGAGCTCGCCGCCGGTTTCCTGGTGTCGGAGGGCGTCATCGCTGCGAGCGGAGACCTCCGCTCGGCGATCCACTGCGGCGGCCCCGGCACCGGCCCAGCAGCGGCGACGCCGCTGCTGACGATCGGTCCGGCGGCGGTCGGCACACCGGCATCGACGGAGAACACATACAACGTCCTCGACATCGCGCTCGCGCCGGGCCTGGAGCCGCTGATCACCGACATCGCCCGCAACTTCTACACGACCAGCTCGTGCGGAGTGTGCGGCACGGCGTCGATCGAGGCCATCGAGAAGCAGTCCCGCTACGACGTGGCGACGGATGCCGCGGCCGTCGATGCGGCGGTGATCACCACCCTTCCCGACACGCTGCGGGCCGGGCAGGCGGTGTTCGAGAAGACCGGCGGCCTGCACGCCGCGGCACTGTTCGACGCCGCCTCGGGGGAGCTTCTCGTACTCCGCGAGGACGTCGGTCGCCACAACGCCGTCGACAAGGTCGTCGGGTGGGCGGTGCTCGAAGACCGGCTCCCGCTGACCGGGACGGTGCTGCAGGTGTCGGGTCGGGCGAGCTTCGAGCTCGTGCAGAAGGCCGTGATGGCCGGCATCCCGATCCTGTCCGCGGTCTCGGCGCCATCCTCGCTCGCGGTGGAGCTCGCCACAGCCTCGGGGCTCACCCTCGTCGGCTTCGTGCGCGGATCGTCGATGAACGTGTACTCGCGACCCGACCGGGTCCGGGTGCCGGCGCCCTCCCGGCTCTGAGCCGACTCAGCCGCGCACGGCCGCGAGCTGCACAACGCACTGCGTGGGATCGCACGACGGCGCGATGCCCTCGACGCGCAGGGGACCGCCGGCCTGCGCCAGCACGCTCTCCATGAGGCCCACGTGCACGTGACACAGGGTGCCGCGGTGCTCGGCCGCGGGCGCGTGCGGGCAGGGCGTCAGATCGACGGTGAGCGCGTGCTCATCGACGAGCGGATCGAAGCCGGCATCGCCCAGGTCCTCTACGAGCGCGTCGAGCTGATGGAGGGCATCCGCGCCGAGCTCGGCATCCGTGTCGGATCCGTACATGCGGCGCAGCAGGTCTCCGCGCCGCGCGGCAGCCTCGGCCCGGCGGATCGCCACCGGGCTCGACGCCTCGCCGTCGCCGGTCGCCGCCGAGTAGAGCACGCGCGGTCGGCCGCGCGTGGTGCGGCGCTCGGTCTCGGCGATCACGTAGCCGGCGTCCATGAGGCGCTGCACGTGCTCGCGCACCGTGTTGGCGTGCAGGCCCGTCGCCGTGACCAGCTCCGCGACCGTCCGGTGCGGGCGCCCCTGCAGCAGATGCATGATCTCGACGCGGGAGTAGCTCGAGATGGCGCTGTACCCGGCCGTCATGCACCCATTATCGCGGGATGCCGCGACGGATCGGGATCGCGCCGACGCATCCGCGTCGGATCAGAAGAGCTGGCCGAAGATGAGGATCGCGATGAAGAAGAGGGCGAGGATGGCGACGATGATCCCCAGTGTCCGGCCCGACAGCTTCGCGACACCCCACCCGATGAGCACCGGCACGGCGAACAGGAAGATCGCGACGATCCACCAGAACGTCGAGTAGCCCGCGTTGCTGGCCTCTTCGAGGCGGCCGCCGAAGAGCTCCTGCGTCGCGGGGTGGGTGGCGAAGCGCACGGCGATAGAGATGGGGACCGCCACGAACACGAACACGACGAGTCCGATGAGCCAGCCCCAGAGGACGGGGCTGCCGTTGCCCGCGAGGACCCCGCCGTGCAGTTCGGGTTCGGGCTGGTGCTGGTGCTGCTTGCCTGATGCCATGGGCATGACTCTAGTGGCGCGCCGCCTGCGTCGGTCGGAGGTTCCGCCCGGACGTGGCGCTGCCCGCCGGTCCTTTGGGGGAGGAGGCGGGCAGCGTCGGGGCGCCTAGGGTCACCGCCTGGGGGTGCGGTTCTCCGCGCTCACCATCCACGAGAGCTGCTCAACACGCTCGAGGATGGCGTGGAGGACGTCTGCACTCGTGGGGTCTTCTTCGTCGACGGCGTCGTGCACGTCGCGGCAGGTCGCGGCCACGTCGTCCAGTCGTTCCGTCATGAGATCGACGACCTCGTTCGTCGCGATCTCGCCCTGCGGGAACTCCGGCAGGGTGGTGGTCTGCGCGACCACGTCGCTGCGCCCGTCGGGCAGGGCGTGCAGCGACCGCATCCGCTCGGCGACCGTGTCGGCGAAATCGCGGGCTGCCTCGATGATCTCGTCGAGCTGGAGGTGCGTGTCGCGGAAGTTCCGGCCGACCACGTTCCAATGCGCCTGCTTGCCCTGCAGCGAGAGCTCGATGAGGTCGACGAGCACCTTCTGCAGGTTCTCGCTCAGCGTCTCGGACGCCGTGAATCCGCGCTCGGCGTTCTGCTCCGGGGTGAGCGCCGCGCCCACCCCGCCCCGCGCCGTACGGCGACGGCTCTTGGCCGTCGCGTTCGCGCCGCTCTGCGAGGTGCTCTTCTTCGCGGTCGTCGTCGCCACTGTCGCTCCGTTCATGGGGGTGCTCGCTCACGGAACGGCCATCATGGCTCGCCGTTGGGGCACCGGCGTGGGGTCAACCCGCTCTGCGGGTCGCCTCGACATTAACCGCACTCCGTGCAGAAAGCTCGGGGCTTGCTCTTCTCGTCGCTGAGTGCTACTCGTCTCCGGCCGTCTCGCGTGGTGGGATGGGAGCGCCATGACCTCGCCTCACCCCGCCCCCGCGTCCGCGGCCGAGATCGCCGCGGCCGTCCGTGCGGGCGACGTCTCGGCGATCGAGATCGTCCAGGCGCACCTCGAGCGCATCTCCCGCGTCGACCCTGGCCTGAACGCGCTCACCGTCGTCTTCGCCGACCGGTCGCGGGAGGCTGCCGCCGAGGTGGATGCGGCGCTCGCCGCCGGCCGTGACCCGGGGCCGCTCGCGGGCGTGCCGGTCTCGGTGAAGGAGAACATCGACCTCATCTGGTCGGCGACCACGAACGGCTGGCGCGGATTGGCCGGTGCGGTGCCCGCGCGCGACGCGTCGATCGTGAGACGCCTGCGCGAAGCCGGAGCGGTTCCCGTCGGGCGCGGCAACATGCCCGACTTCGGCATGCGGTGGGACACCGACAACGACCTGTTCGGCCGTACCGCGAACCCCTGGAACCGCGAGCGCAGTGCCGGCGGCTCGAGTGGCGGCGACGCCGTTGCCGTCGCGACGGGCATGAGCGCCCTCGGCGTCGGCAACGACTTCGGCGGATCCCTGCGCCTGCCGGCGTACGCCGCCGGCGTGGTGGGGCTTCGTCCCAGCCAGGGCCGGGTGCCGCGTGCGGCCGTGAACGGGCGGCCGGTAGCGCTCACGCTCCAGCAGTTCTCGGTGAACGGACCCCTCGCACGAACGGTCGGTGACGTGGCCCTCGCTCTCGGCGTGATGGAGGGATGGGATGCCGACGACCCGATGTCGTCGACCGCGCCGCCGCTTGCCGACCGCGCGCCGCAGCGCGTCGGAATGGTCCAGCACGCGGCGGGGACCGAGGTGGATCCCGAGGCGGCCGCCGGCGTCGACCGTGCCGCGGCGTCCCTCCGCCGCGCCGGCTGGGACGTCGTCGCCGTCGAGGCCCCGCACCTCGAGGAGGCGGCCGTGCTGTGGCGGCGGTTGTCGTGCACGGACATGCTGATCTCTCTCGACCCCGACGCGCTGGGGGAGCCGCTCGGCCGCTCGGCCACCGCGTTCCTGCGTGACAGCACCGCCGCAGCGCGCCCCTACGAGTCCGCACGCGAGTACGCCGAGGCCTGGGCGCGGCGCGCGGCGATCGCGGCCGATTGGCGCCGCCTGCAGGTCGAGGTTCCCCTCCTGCTCGGCCCCGTCTCGGCGTCGCGCATGCGCGCGCCGGATTACGACCTTGGCGGACGTGAACCGGCCGATCGCGCATGGCGCGACCTGTGGCTCACCGTGGCCGCGAACTTCCTCGGGCTGCCCGCGCTGGCAGTGCCGACGGGCCTCGGCGCCGACGGCATGCCGACCGGTGTGCAGCTCATCGGTCCGTCGTGGGGCGAGCACATCGTCCTCGAGGCGGGCCGTGCGGTCGAGGCGGGGGCCCCGCGGCTGCCGTCGCTCTTCTAGCGCGCCGCGGGTCGGCGCACCAGGATGGGCGAGGCGGGCGGGTCGGTGTGTGCGGCTGTATCAGCACCGCCGAGTCTTCCTCCTCGCAGACGGAGGCGAACGGAGAGCCCATGTCCCGCATGCGCGCGTCACAGGTCGCGCTGCCGGACCTGCGCGGCCGGACGGCACTCGTGACCGGCGCGAGCGACGGCGTCGGGGTCGAGATCGCCCGTGGTCTCGCTGCCGCGGGCGCCGATGTGGTGCTTCCGGTGCGCAATCGCGACAAGGGTGCGCGGGTGATCGACCTGATCCGCACCGACTCGCCAGGCGCCCGCGTGGGTCTTCGCGATCTCGACCTGGCGCGCCTGGCTTCCGTGGACGCGCTCGCCGCTGCGATCCGCACCGAGCGGGCACCGCTGGATATCGTCGTTCTCAACGCGGGCATCGTGCTGCTCGGCGATCCGCAACGCCACGTGAGCGTCGACGGGTTCGAGCTGCATTTCCAGACGAACTTCCTCGGGCACTTCGCACTGACGGCGGCGCTGCTGCCCCTGCTGCGCGAGCGGGGCACACGGATCGTCGTGCAGCTGAGCCTCGCGGCCGCCATCGCCCGGCCGGACTGGAACGACCTCCAGAGCGAGCGCCGCTACTCGCCGCTACGCGCTTACGGTGCGTCGAAGGCGGCGCTCGGGCTGTTCGCGTACGAGCTCGCCCGTCGCTCAGCCGCGGGGAGCTGGGGTATCTCGGTGCAGCTCAGCCACCCGGGCGTCGTGCCCGACACCGGGATCGCGCCGGCCCTGCGTGCACGTCAGCGCAGCGGTGGTGCGCGCCAACTCGCGCAGCGACTGGGCAACACCCCTGCGCGAGCGGCGCAGCCGGCGCTGCTGGCGGCGGTGACGGATGCCGTCGCGCCCGCCGCTGACGCGTCGCGCGGACCCTACGGCCGCCCTGGTCACGCGGCCTCCCCGGGGTTCTTCGGCCCGTCGGGACTGCTGCATCTCGGTGGACCGGCGGACGCGTTGCGCCCGTACCGGAGGCTCGCCGACCCGGTGGCCGGCGCGCGCATGTGGGCGGTCGCCGAGAAGCTGCTGCGCGATCGGACCGACGCCGTGAGCGCCTGAACGGCTGCCGCACCGGCACGCCGGGCGCTCCGGAGGGCAGACGACGACTGCGTCCGTGGCTTACGGAATCGGCGACTCCGGCGCCTCAGGGGTCTGCGGGAAGGGAGGCTCCTCGGGATGCGGAGCAAGGGGCTCCTCGGGCCAGGGCGCCGCGGGCTCACTCGGCGGCTCCGGCGAGGGGAAGTCCGGGCTCGGCGCGCCGGGGCCGCCGGGCGCCTCGCCCGGTGGCGTCTGGCCGGGCAGCGGCTCCGGGATCGTGGGGTCGGTCATGGCTCCTCCAGCGAGGTGTGAGGGCGGTCTGGTGCGTTCCGTCCAGAGTCCCTCGTCGAGGCGCACGCCGCGAGGCCCTTGACGCCGCACCGGCACGGGGGTAGCCGTGTGCAGCGCGGCGGGGGAGCATCCGTAGGCTGGAGGGGTGGCTTCCGTTCTGAACGTCTCGGCGTATCTGTTCACGCACATCGCTGACGCTCCCGAGCTGCGGCCGACGCTGCGCGAGCGCGCCGTCGCCGCGGAGCTGAAGGGCACCATCCTCCTGGCCGAGGAGGGTATCAACCTCTTCCTGGCGGGGGACGCCGTCGCCCTGCGAGGCTTCATCGCCGACCTTCGGGCGGACCCGCGTTTCACCGCACTGACGACGAAGGAGAGCTGGTCGGCGGCGCAGCCTTTCGGCAGGATGCTGGTCAAGGTCAAGCGCGAGATCATCCGCATGGATCACCCCACGATCCGCCCCGAGGCCGGGCGAGCGCCGGCGGTCGCCCCCGAGACGCTGCGCCGCTGGCTCGACCGCGGTCGCGACGATGAGGGACGCGAGGTGGTGCTGCTCGACACCCGCAACGCCTTCGAGGTCGATTACGGCGCGTTCGAGGGCGCCGTCGACTGGCGCCTCGAGCGGTTCACCCAGTTCCCGGATGCCGCAGCCGCCGCGGCGGCGGACCTCGACGGCAAGACCGTCGTGAGCTACTGCACCGGCGGCATCCGCTGCGAGAAGGCGGCGATCTATCTGCGTGAGGCCGGTGTGGAGGCGTATCAGCTGGACGGCGGGATCCTCGGCTACTTCGAGCAGGTCGGCGGCGATCACTGGACCGGGGAGTGCTTCGTGTTCGACGAGCGTGAAGCACTCACGCCGGCTCTGACGCCGCGACCGCCGGTGCCGGCATGACCGCCGCCGGGTCGACGGCACCCGCGGACGAGCGCCCTGCCGGCCGTACGGTGCTGATCGCCGCCGCGATGGACGTGGTGCTGGTCGTCGCCTTCACCGCGATCGGCCGCGCCAGCCACGACTCCGACGTCTGGACGGGCCTCTGGCAGACGGCGTGGCCGTTCCTCGCCGGCCTCGCGGCCGGTTGGCTCATCACCCTCGCCTGGCGGGCGCCGGCCGCGCCGGTGCGAACCGGTCTCGGCGTCTGGGCGGTCACCGTGGGAGGAGGGATGCTGCTGCGCGCGGCATCCGATCAGGGAACCGCGCTCCCGTTCATCATCGTGGCCACAGTGACCCTGTTCGTCGCCCTCGTCGGGTGGCGTGTCATCGCCTTCGCCGTACGCCGAGCGCGCCGGCGCTGAACCGGCCTCAGCCGGTCTTGCGGAGGCCCGTCTCGATGACGATGCGGTTGCCCTCGATCACGCCCGGCCCGTCGCCGGGCACGGGGGCGGGAGCGGGAGTGATCTGCTCGGCGTCCCACACCGCCCGGGCGTTCTCGGCGGTCGGGTAGAAGAACTCCTCGACCCCCAGCAGTCCTCCCGAGGAGTGCGACGGCGCTTCGCCGCGGCTCCGCCGCCGATGCGTGTCGACCGCGAACCAGAGGAAGTACACCGGCAGGGCGACCGCGGCGGTGACGAAGCCCCACACCATGATCTCGCCCGTCTCCATGACGACAGGGTACGTCGCTGTCACCGGTGCGCGAACGCCTCCAGGGTCGCGCCGGGCGGGACCTCGTCGAACCAGGCATCGAAGGGCACGGGGGTGCCGTCGCCCGGAACCGCGTCCAGATAGGTGCTGGTCGCCGCGGCGATGGTGCCGTCGGCAGCCCGAGCGAGCACTGCGACAGCAACGTACTGCTGGTCGTCGGCGAAGTGCGCGCTCACCGTTCCGGACACCTCGGCGGGTCCGTCGGGACTGATCGAGCCGGTGACCTCCCCGACGACGAAAGAGCCCGTCTCGGCGGCAGGCGAGAGCGTCGCCTCCGAGGCTTCGGGCAGGTTGACGCCGACACTGGCGATCTGTGCATCCTCCAGATCGAAGAAGTAGCCGACCATCGCCGTGCGCCCGGCGAGCAGCATCGTGTAGCCGGGCGCCGACGTGATCGTAGACCCGTCGGCATCGTACGCGACCACCTCGACATACGAGTCGAACACGTAATCCGCGTTCGGGTTGTCGATCACCACGGCGTACCACCACACGTCCTCGTAGTCGTGACCGAACGCCGTCTCGGCAACGGTCGCCTGCACAGGCGGCGCGAACTGTGCCCCGGGGTCGGGCTGCCCGTCCGTTCCCGGTGCGGTAATGCCGGGGACGACATACTCCTCGTAGTCGTCGTCCCCATAGGGTCCGTTGTCGACGCCGGAGGTGCCGGCGAACGATCCCAGGATCGCCGCGACCGCGAGCACCACGGTGAGGATGCCGCCCACGATCGAGGTCAGGAGTGCGGTGACGCCGAAGCCCGTGCCACCCTGCTTCCTGCTGATCAGGGCGATCAGCGAGAGGACGAAGGCGACGAACAGCAGCAGCGGCGACAGCGATCCCGCTCCCCATGAGCCGGCGACCGCAGCGACGAGGGCGAGGAGGATTCCGGCGCCCGCCATGACCAGCGCGATGATCGCGAGCGCCTTCGGGCGGGTGTCGATGCCGCCCGGCGCGCCGGCGCCGAGCGCGGCGGTGAAGGCCGGCGTTCCGGGGTAGGTCGGCGGCGGGGCCGCAGGGGTGCGGGCGTAGGGCGGGAGGGCGTAGGCCGCGGTGGTGGTGCCGGAGGCGGTACCCTGCTGCGCTCCAGCGGATGCCGACTGCGGGCTGACCCACGGGGGCGCGACGGCCGGCGGGGCGTGGGTGGCAGCGGGGTCGGCGTACGCCGGAGTGACGTACGCGTGGGCGAGCGGCGGAGCGGGCGGCTGCGCCGACGCCGCGTCGTCCGTCGACGGTGTCGACGGGGCGGGGATGGCGTAGGCGGGGATCGCGTACTGCGGGGCGTCGAGGGCGCGCGCCGTGTACGGTCGCGCCGGTGCGGACGCCGCCGTCGGATCGGCTGGCGTCGCGGTCTCCCGTTCCGGCGCCGGCTCGGAGTCCGACGGGCCGTCGTGCGGAAGCGTCGGATCCACACTGCGCCCGGGCGGGGGCGCAGCGGCGGAGTCTGTGATGTCGTCGTCGCCCACTGGCTGCGGCGGGTGGGGGTCGGACATGCGGCTCCTGTTCTCGCTCTCCTGCGTCTGCCCCAACCTAGCGAAAAGACCTCCGCGTCCTCAGATCCGCCGGCCGCAAGACGACGGCGCCTCCCGCCATGCCACAGCGGCAGGGCAGGAGGCGCCGTCTCTCGGTCGGTGCGAGGTCAGTCCAGGCCGTTCTCGGCGAGCCAGTCCGCAGCGATGTCCTCGGGCGAGCGCTCGTCCTCCGTGGACTCCACGTTGAGCGCGACGAGTCCCTCCGGCGTGAGGGCGGCGCTCACCGCGTTGATGACGTCGGCGATCTCGTCGGCGATGTCGGCGTTGACCACGGGGACGACATTCGAGGCGAGGAAGAGGCCCTTCGGGTCTTCCAGCGTCACGAGGTCCTGGGTCGAGATGCGCGGGTCGGCGCTGTAGACGTTGGCGACCTGGATGTTGCCGGCCACCAGCTCGTCGACGGTGGTGTCTGCGGTCGCCTGGAACGATACGGTCACGCCGTAGACCTCCTGGAGGCCGGTCGGCCCGTACGGACGCTCCTCCAGCTCGGGCGCGCCACCGAGCACCAGGCCGTCGATGCCGGCGAGATCGGCGATCGAGGTGAGTCCGTTCTCCTCCGCGAACGCGGCGGTGACGTTGTACGAGTCCTGGTCGGTCGCCGACGACTGGTCAAGCACCGTCAAGCCGTCGGGCAGAGCGTCCTGCAGAGCGGCGTAGACGTCCTCCGACGTGGTCGCCGTGGTGTCGGGCTCGAAGTACTGCAGCAGGTTGCCGGTGTACTCGGGGAACAGGTCGATCTCGCCGTCCTCGAGGGCCGGCATGTAGGCATCCCGCTGGCCGATGTTGAAGTTGCGCTCGACCGTGAAGCCGCCGGCTTCGAGAGCCTGCGCGTAGATCTCGGCGATGATCTCGTTGGAGTAGTAGGCCTGCGAGCCGATGACGATGGTCGACGAGTCGCCGTTGTCGCCGGTGTCGGTGCTGTCGCCGCTCAGCGGGTCGCTGGAGGCGCAGCCGGCGAGGGCGAGCGCCGCGATGGCGGTCCCGGCGAGCGCCGCGGTCAGGCGCGTGCGTGCTGTGGACATTCGTTACCTCCGGTGTGGTGGGTGGGGATATCAGCGGGAGAACTGCGGGGCGCGGGCGAGAGCGGGTGTGCTCGCCGCCGAACGGACGCGGGGACCGTCTGTCCGTGGGACGGCGAAGCGGGCGAGCAGGGCGAAGAGCCCGTCGAGGACGAGAGCGAGTGCGACCACCACGATGGAGGCGCCGAGGATCTCGGCGAAGTCGCGCAGGGCGATGCCTTGCAGGATGTAGTAGCCGAGACCGCCCACGCCGATGTAGGCGCCGATCGTCACCGTGGCGACCACCTGCAGCGTGGCCGAACGGAAACCGCCGATGAGGAGTGAGAGTCCGAGTGGCATCTCGATCCGGAACAGGATCTGCCACTCGGTCATTCCCATCGCGCGGCCGGCGTCGATCACGGTCCGATCGATCGCCTCGATCCCCGCGTATGCGCCGGCGAGGATCGAGGGGATGGCGAGGACGACGAACGCCGCCACCGCGGCCTCGGTCTTGAAGGCCACGCCGAAGACGAGCCAGAGCAGAACCACGAGCCCGAGCGCGGGAAGTGCGCGGGCTGCGCCCGAGAGGAACACGGCGAGCTCACGGCCCCGCCCCGTATGGCCGATCAGCCAGCCGACGGGGGTTGCGATCACCGCAGCGATCGCGACGGATCCGAACGTGAACGCCAGGTGCTGCGCGATGGCGGTCGGGAGCGGGAGCGAACCCGTCAGCCGTTGCGGGGAGAAGATCCA
This sequence comes from Microbacterium psychrotolerans, assembly GCF_031085295.1. Classification (GTDB taxonomy): domain Bacteria; phylum Actinomycetota; class Actinomycetes; order Actinomycetales; family Microbacteriaceae; genus Microbacterium; species Microbacterium psychrotolerans. The sequence continues at coordinate 254,530 of NZ_JAVFWO010000005.1, forward strand.
GGCGAAGGCCTCGGCAAGCAGGTTCATGCGGTCACCGCCCGGAGCCGCGCCTGTCGTGGTGGCGTGACTCGCCTCGTCCACGGCATGAGGGCGCGGCCGGCCAGGATCAGAAGCCCGTCGATGATCAGTGCGATGACCACCACTGCAACCACGCCCGCGAGGACCTCCGCGATGATTCGGCGCTGCGATCCGTTCGTGAAGAGGTAGCCGAGATTCTCGACCCCGATGAGGGCCCCGACCGTCGCGAGGGAGATCGTCGACATCGCCGTCACCCGCAGGCCTGCCAGCACGACCGGCCCGGAGAGAGGGAAGTCGACCGTCCAGAACCGTCGCCAGGCGCCGAAGCCGACAGCGACCGCGGCGGAGCGCGTCACAGGGTCGACGGATGCCAGCCCGTCGGTGACGGAGCGCGTCATGATCGCGACCGCGTAGATGGTCAACGCGATGACGAGGTTCATCTCGGACAGGTAGGGCACGCCGAACAGCGTCAGCAGAGCGAACAGGGCGAACGAGGGAATCGTGTACAGCAGCCCGACCACCGTGAGCACGGTGCCGCGGAGCCTGGTGTAGCGGAACGCCAGCCAGCCCAGAGGAACCGAGAGGACGAACCCGGCGACGATCGCGATGGCACTCTGACGCAGGTGGTCGACGGTCAGGGCGCCGATCAGGTCGAGGTTGTCGAGCACCCAGTTCACGGCTCGTCCTCCACGAGCACGCCCTGCGTGCGCCCCGCCGTGTCGACGAGAACCGTGCCGCGCGCGGTCCGCTTGGCGCGCAGCGCCCGAGCGCCGCGCTCGACGCCGATGAAGTCGGCGACGAAGTCGCTCGCCGGGTTCTCGATGATCTCGCTCGGGGTGCCGATCTGCGCGACGTGGGCGCCCTTCTCGAGGATCACCACCTGGTCGCCGAGGAGGAACGCCTCGTCGATGTCGTGGGTCACGAAGACGATCGTCTTGTCGAGCTCGCCCTGCAGTCGCAGCGTCTCGGTCTGCAGCTCTCGGCGGACGATCGGGTCGACCGCACCGAACGGCTCGTCCATCAGCAGGATGTTGGGGTCGACCGCGAGGGCCCGTGCGACGCCGACGCGTTGCTGCTGGCCGCCCGAGAGCTGGCTCGGGTAACGCTTCGCGAGCCCGCGCTCGAGCCCGACGACATCCATCAGCTCGAGCGCGTCGGCGCGCGCCTTGGCCCGCGAGACGCCGCTCAGCACGGGAACCGTCGCGATGTTGTCCACGACCGAGAAGTGCGGGAGGAGGCCCGCGTTCTGCAGCACGTATCCGATGCCGCGGCGGAGCGTCACCGGGTCGCGTTCCGAGATCGGCTCGTCGTCGATCGTGATGACGCCGCTCGTGGGCTCGACCAGCCGGTTGATCATGCGCAGCAGTGTGGTCTTGCCGCTCCCCGACGAACCGACCAGCACCGTCGTCTTGTGCGCGGGGATGAGCAGGCTGAAGTCGTCGACGGCGAAGGTGCCATCCGGGTAACGCTTCGAGACCCCGCGGAATTCGATCGCCATGCTGCCCTTTCGGCCGGGGTTCCCACATAACCACACGCCGCCGACATGATGACGAAGGCCCACAGACGCCGTGATCTCCGGTATCCTCGCCCGCCGCGACAGCGACGGCAACCGTGTCGCCCCTGTGGCCGAGCGCCGCTACGTTGGGGCGCATGACTTCTCGCGAATACGACCTCATCGTGATCGGAGCCGGCCCCGTCGGCGAGAACGTCGCCGACAGGGCGACGCAGGGCGGCCTGTCGGTCGTCGTCGTGGAGAGCGAGCTGGTCGGCGGCGAATGCTCCTACTGGGCGTGCATCCCGTCGAAGGCGATGCTGCGCGCGGGTGCGGCGCTGAACGCAGCGCGCCGGGTGAAGGGGGCCGCCGCCGCCGTGACGGGCACCGTCGACGTCGCCGCCACCCTGGTGCGCCGCGACGAGCTCGTGCACCACTGGGACGACACGTCGCAGGTCGACTGGCTCCGCGGCGCGGGCATCGATCTGGTCCGCGGGCACGGGCGGCTCACCGGTGAGCGCGAAGTCACGGTCACCGACGCCGATGGCGCGAAGACCGTCCTGACCGCCCGCGCCGCGGTCGCCGTCTCGACCGGATCCGCGGCGCTGCTCCCCGACATCCCGGGCCTCCGCGACGTCCAGCCGTGGACGAGCCGCGAAGCCACCGGCGTGCACGACGTTCCGTCATCGCTGGCCGTGCTCGGCGGAGGCGTCGTCGGCAGCGAGATGGCCACGCTCTTCACCTCGTTCGGCACCACGGTCACCGTCATCGCGCGGTCGGGCCTGCTGCGCGGCGTGGAGCCCTTCGCCGGCGAGGCGGTCGCGAAGGCGCTGACCGATGCCGGCGCGGCGGTGCGCACCGGCGTCGAGGTCGAGAAGGTCTCGCGCGACGGTGACGGGGATGTCGTGCTGTCGCTGTCGGACGGCTCCGAGGTGCGGGCGGCCGAGGTGCTCGTCGCCACGGGCCGGGTGCCCCGCACGTCGGACCTCGGACTCGAGACCGTCGGACTCGAGCCCGGCGCCTGGCTCGACGTCGACGACACGCTGCGCGTCCGCGGGGTCGACTGGCTGTACGCCGTCGGCGACGTCAATCACCGCGCCCTCCTCACCCACCAGGGCAAGTACCAGGCCCGCGCCGCCGGCGATGTCATCGCCGCGCGTGCGCGCGCGCGGGAAGTCGACGACGCGCCTTGGGGCTCGCACGTCGCGACCGCCGATCATGCCGCCGTCCCCCAGGTGATCTTCACCGATCCCGAGGTGGCGGCGATCGGCCACACCGAGGAGTCGGCACGCGCGGCGGGCCTCGGCGTCCGCGTCATCGACTACGACCTCTCGTGGCTCGCGGGCTCCAGTGAGCTGGCCGACGACTACCAGGGGCGCGCGCGGGCGATCGTCGACGAGAAGCGGCGCGTGCTCGTGGGGGCGACGTTCGTCGGGCAGGACGTGGGCGAGATGCTCCACGCGGCGACGATCGCCATCGTGGGCGAGGTGCCGCTCGAGCGCCTCTGGCACGCCGTGCCGTCCTACCCGACGATCAGCGAGGTGTGGCTGCGCTGGCTCGAGGAGTACGGGCGCTGAGCTCAGCGCCGCCGGATCGCGCCCGGTCTCGCCGTCACTGGGGAGGCGCCGGGTACGGACGCTCCTGCAGGAGCTTCGCGAGGTGCGCGGCGTTGCGGGCGAGGGTCGCCGTCGTCGACGTGACCTTCTCGGGGGTCTCGGGCAGGTCCTTGTAGTCCGTGGTCTGCATCGCTTCGCCGTTCCAATAGACCCCGCCCTGCGAGGGGATCGTGAACCCGACGTCGCCCAGCGCCTGATAGAGGTCGGCGGTGATGGCGTGGGCGCCGTCCTCGTTGCCGACCACGACCGTCACGGCGACCTTGCCCGCGAGGATCGCGCGCCCTTCGTCGTCGGTCTCCGACAGCTCGGCATCGAGACGTTCGAGCACGCGCTGCGCCACGCTGGACAGGTGTCCCATCCACGTCGGCGTGGCGAAGACGAGGATGTCACTCGCCAGCACCTTCTCTCGGATCCGCGGCCACTGGTCGCCGTCACCCATGTCGGTCTCCACGCCAGGCCGTACGTCGAAATCGACGACCCGGACCTGTTCGCCGGTGACGTCATGCTCAGCGAGCGCGTCGAGCACCTGCTGGGCGAGGAGCTCTCCGCTGGAGTCATCGGGGGAGGGCTTGAGGGTGCAGTTCAGTGCGAGTGCGCGCAGCATGTCGATTCCTTTCCCGTCGCCTGCACGCTACGGAACCCGCCGCGATCCCCGCGAGGGCTTGACAGAGCTCGAGACGCCGTGGGGGAGTGTCGCGCGAGGTACCCTGGGCGCTCATCGTCGCTCCCCAGGAGGTGGCACATGAGGCCGGACCCATCACCGGTCTCGCTCGGGTGGTGACCTCCGCGAGCAGTGCCGCATACGATCGGTGTCCACCCGCGGATCTGACAGCGAATGCCCAGCCTGCTCCCTTGCTGGGCGATATATCGCTAGGTATCGTCGGCATATCGGCACACACTCGTTCAGGAGGTCATCATGAGCGGTTCGTTCCAGGGATTCGGTTCGCGTCCGGGAGGTCAGGGCTCGGGTCTGCCCGGCAGCCTGTGGGATGCGATGGATCAGTTGAAGGATGCCTTCGAGCGCGGGTTCTCACCGCGCGTCGGGCGCGGTGATGTGCGGGCAGCGGTGCTCGCGATCCTCGCCGAGAAGCCCATGCACGGCTATCAGATCATCCAGGAGATCGAGACGCGCAGCGACGGCGCGTGGAAGCCCAGCCCCGGCTCGGTCTACCCGACGCTGCAGCTGCTCGCCGACGAGGGTCTCGTCGCGGCAGAGGAGTCGGGCGGCAAGAAGACGTACTCGCTGACCGAGGCAGGTCGCGCGGAGGCGGCGGCCGCCGACGGCCAGTCCGCACCGTGGGAGTCCTTCGGCTCCCGCGACACCGGGCGCACCAGCGCCCTGCCGAAGGCGGGCGCGAAGCTGGCGCAGGCGGCCGCGCAGGTCGGTCGCGGGGGCACGCCCGAGCAGGTGGCGCAGGCGGTCGAGGTGCTCGACGAGGCGCGGCGTAAGCTCTACTCGATCCTCGCTCAGGACTGACGGGCCGGCCGGCTGCCGGCGCGCGACGCCGACCGCGCGCACGGGGTCGGCGGGATCCTGCGATTCCGGACGACCGGGATCGCAGGACTCCCTGATCACCTGATGTGCACCGCCGAGGAGCTTGGATGGCCGACGTCGGGAACGCGCGCGCCCGGTATCGCCGGATCCTGCGGTTCGCTGGGCGGTACATGGTCCAGGCGTGGTGGTTCGAGCTCGTCCTGCCGCGGTTCGGGCTCGGCGCGCTCGCCGCGCGTGGGCGCACGCGCCGGCTGCGCACCATCGCGCGGCGGTTCCACGTCCTCGCCGTGCAGTACGGCGGCCTGATGATCAAGGTGGGCCAGTTCCTGTCGTCGCGCCTCGACGTGCTGCCGCCCGAGATCACCAAAGAGCTCGAGGGCCTGCAGGACGAGGTGCCCCCGGTCGCCTTCCCCGCGATCCGCGAACTCGCCGAGGCCGAGCTCGGCGTGCCGCTGAGCCGCGCGTTCGAGTGGGTCGATGAGACGCCGGTCGCTGCGGCATCCCTCGGTCAGGCCCACCGTGCCCGGCTGACTCCCGCCGACGCCGTCGAGACCGGGTTCGCCGACGTCGTCGTCAAGGTGCAGCGGCCGGGCATCGAGGAGATCGTCGACGTCGACCTCGCCGCGCTGCGGCGGGTGGCCGGCTGGCTCAGCCGGGTGAAGGTCGTGCGCGACCACGTCGACCTCCCGCAGCTCGTCGAGGAGTTCGCGCACACCAGCCGCGAGGAGATCGACTACCTCCACGAGGCGCAGAACGCGGAGCGGTTCGCCGCCGACGTGACGGGTGACGCCCGCGTCGCGGCCCCCGAGATCGCCTGGGAGCGCACCACGCGTCGCGTGCTGACGCTCCAAGACGTCACGGCCATCAAGATCAACGACGTCGAGGGCCTGCGGGCCGCGGGTATCGATCCGGCCGCGGTGGCCGTCGAGTTCGCCAACGTGATGTTCGACCAGCTCTTCCTGCGGGGCTTCTTCCACGCCGACCCGCATCCGGGCAACATCTTCGTGACGCCGGTCACGCGTTCCGCCGGCGACACCCGGCATCCTTGGACGCTCACATTCATCGACTTCGGCATGATGGGCGAGGTGCCCGACACGCTGCGGCACAGCCTGCAGCAGCTGGTGATCGCGGTCGCCTCGCGCAACAGCGGGCAGATGATCGACAGCATCCGCGCGGTCGGTGTGCTGCTCCCGTCCGCGGACACCATCGAGCTCGAGCGGGCCATGACCGCGCTGTTCGCCCGCTTCGGAGGCATGGGGTTCGCGGAGCTGCAGAAGGTCGACCCGCGCGAGTTCCGCGATTTCGCCAAGGAGTTCGGCGACGTCGTCCGGTCCCTGCCGTTCCAGCTGCCCGAGAACTTCCTGCTGATCATCCGCGCGGTCTCGCTCACGAGCGGGATGTGCAGCTCGCTGGACCCCTCGTTCAACGTCTGGGGTGCCGTCGAGCCGTACGCAGATCGCCTGCTGCGCGACGAGCGGGGCAACATGGGCAGAGCCGTCGTCCGGGAGGCGACGTCGATGGCCGGTGTCGTCGCACGGCTGCCGCGACGGCTCGACGACATGGTCACGCGCATCGAGGACGGACGGCTCGTCGCCGATGTGCCGAAACTCGACAGGTGGCTGAAGAGACTCGAGCGCATGGGCCGTCGGGTCGTCTCGGCCGTGCTGTTCGCCGGCCTGCTGATCAGCGGTTCGGTGCTGCGTGCAGAGGACCTCACCATCGGCACCGTGCTGATGATCGCCTCGCTGCTCCCGCTGCTGCACGCCCTGTTCGCGGGCTTCTCCGGCCGGCGCGGCCCGCACGAGTGAATCCGGCGCGCGTGCCACGCGTCGGATGCCGCGCCCCGCGTAACGAATCTCTCCCGCGCGCGCAACCCCGCGACGTGCGCAGCACGGTCTGCCTACCGTGACGGCATGGCTACCGACAAGCGCGACCAGTACACGTTCACCAATCCCGCTGAGATGTATGCCGGCTTCGATTCGAAGAAGCAGCATCAGCCGGAGCCCGGCCTCGATGCCGAGCTCGAGCCCAAGGCCGACGTCGGCGAGGAGACGTATCGAGGGTCAGGACGCCTGGCGGGGCGCAAGGCGCTCATCACCGGCGCCGCCTCCGGCATCGGCGCGGCGACCGCGATCGCGTTCGCGCGAGAGGGCGCCGATGTGGCGATGTCGTATCTGCCCGAAGAAGAGGAGGACGCGCAGCGCATCGCCGGTCTCGTTCAGGATGCCGGGGTCGCCGTCCTCACGCTGCCCGGCGATCTGCGGGATCCGGGGTACTGCCGCGATCTCGTCGCCCGGGCCGTCGACGGGCTCGGCGGGCTCGACATCGTCGTGAACAACGGCGGCAAGCAGATCTTCAACGAAGACCTGACCACGCTCGACGACGAGCAGTTCGACGACACCTTCAAGACGAACGTCTACGCGATGTTCTGGATCACCAAGGCCGCGCTGCCGCACCTGAAGCCCGGCTCCACAATCATCAACACGACCTCGATCCAGGCCTACCAGCCGTCCGAGATCCTCGTCGACTACGCCTCGACGAAGGCGACGATCAACGCCTTCACCAAGGCGCTCGCTCAGCAGCTCGCTCCGAAGGGGATCCGCGTGAACGCCGTCGCACCGGGACCCATCTGGACCCCGCTGCAGGTGACGGACGGACAGCCGCAGGAGAAGATCGAGAGCTTCGGCGAGCAGACGCCGCTCGGGCGTGCGGGGCAGCCGGCCGAGCTGGCTCCGGCCTACGTGTTCCTCGCATCCGCGGAATCCAGCTACGTCGCCGGCGAGACGCTCGCCGTGACGGGCGGTTCGCCGACGCCCTGACCGGCTCGACCGACGCCGCGGTGGCGGCGTCCCTCCTCTCGCGGGACCGCGGGGTGCGGCGGCCGATCCGTCGCAGCTGCTCTCTAGACTGCGAGGACGGGTGGTGGAGCGAGACCCGACAGACGAGCGGAGGAGCGAGATGCAGCTGGGAATGGTGGGCCTCGGCCGGATGGGCGGCAACATCGTCCGGCGGCTGATGCGGGACGGGCACGAGTGCGTCGTGTACGACGTGAGCGCGGATGCCGTCGCCGGCCTCGTGGCGGAGGGCGCCGTGGGCGCCGGCAGCCTCGGCGAACTCGTGTCGCAGCTCGACGCGCCACGCGCGATCTGGCTGATGATCCCCGCCGGGCTGACCGGAAGGGTCGTCGACGAGGTGGCCGCGCTGCTGGAGCCGGGCGACACCATCATCGACGGCGGCAACTCGAACTATCGCGACGACGTCCGCCGCGCCGCGGCCTTGAAGGACAGCGGCATCCACTACGTCGACGTGGGCACGAGCGGCGGCGTGTTCGGTCTGGAGCGCGGATACTGCCTGATGGTGGGCGGGCCGGACGAAGCCTTCCAGCGGATCGAGCCGATCCTTCAGACGATCGCGCCCGGAAGCGGGGAGGCCGGGCGCACGCCCGGACGCACCGGCGACTTCGCGCCCGAAGAGCTCGGCTATCTCCACTGCGGGCCCTCCGGCGCGGGCCACTTCGTGAAGATGGTCCACAACGGCATCGAGTACGGGGTCATGGCGGCGCTCGCCGAGGGCCTGAACATCCTCGAGCACGCGGATGCCGGGATCCAGCAGGCGGAGCACTCGGCCGAGGTCGCTCCGCTCGAGGAGCCGGAGTTCTACCAGTTCACGATCGACACGCCCAAGGTCGCGGAGCTGTGGCGGCGAGGATCCGTGATCTCGTCGTGGCTGCTGGATCTGACCGCCGCAGCGCTCCAGGGCAATCCGACGCTCGAGGGCCTCGCCGGGCGCGTGTCGGACTCCGGGGAAGGCCGCTGGACGGTCAAGGCCGCCGTCGATACGGGCGTTCCGGTTCCGGTGCTCGCGGCATCCCTGTTCGAGCGGTTCGCATCGCGGGACGAGGACCGCTTCGCCAATCAGGTGCTGTCGGCGATGCGGCTGCAGTTCGGCGGCCACCAGGAGCTGCCGGCAGGCGACGTGCTCGAGGCCGGCGGGCGCAAGTCCGAGTCCTCGAGCGGCGGGTCCGGGTCCGTCGACGGCGCGTCGTGAGCAAGGTCGACCTCAAGAAGTCGATCGCGGCCTACAAGGCTCCTCGCGGGTCGTTCGAGATCATCGACGTGCCGGCGATGCGGTACCTCATGGTCGACGGTCACGGCGACCCGAACACGTCGGAGGTGTACGGGGAGGCGGTCGCAGCGGTGTTCTCCGTCGCCTACACGCTGAAGTTCCTGAGCAAGACCGACCTCGGTCGGGACTACGTGGTGATGCCGCTCGAGGGACTGTGGTGGTCCGACGACATGGCGACGTTCACCACGGCTCGCGACAAGTCGCGCTGGAGCTGGACGATGATGAGTCTCGTCCCGGAATGGATCGACACCGCCCATTTCGAGCGGGCCCGCGACGCGGCGGCCGCGAAGGGCGGCTCACCCGCCATCGATCGGCTGCGGATGACGGAGCTGGCGGAGGGCACGTGCGTGCAGACGCTCCACCTGGGCTCGTACGACGACGAGGCGCCGGTGCTCGACGAGATGCACAGCCGGTTCATCCCGGATGCGGGCCTGCGCATGCGCGGGCTGCACCACGAGATCTACCTGACCGATCCGCGGCGCTCGGCACCCGAGCGACTGCGGACGATCCTGCGTCAGCCGGTCGAGCAGGCGAGGCCCGCCGATCCGGCTGGGTGAGGGCAGGACGATCGTCGGCAGTCAGCCGGGGCCGAAGTGATCGGCCCCGGCTGACGACAGATCAAAGCGGCCGGATGTTGGCGGCCTGCATGCCCTTCGGGCCACGCTCGGCGTCGAATTCGACCTTCTGGTCCTCGCGGAGCTCCTTGAAGCCCTCGCCGGTGATCGCGCTGAAGTGCGCGAAGAGGTCGGCCGAACCGTCGTCGGGGGCGATGAAGCCGTAGCCCTTCTCCGAGTTGAACCATTTCACGGTGCCAGTGGCCATCGTGTCTTTCCTTCTTTTTCGTGGGCCGTGTGAACGGCCGCGGGTGCCACTCGCGCGAGCGCGCAGTGGACGTGTGTGGCGCGCGTGTTGCGCGGGTGCGACGGTGTGCGAGGCGAACGACGCGGCGACGGCCGCGGACGCCTGGGGGTGCGTGGGGTGCACGCCGAGGGGGGATCCGAGGGCGCTCTGCGCCTCGAAGCCGTGGGAGCCGACGGCGACGAATCCCGCGTACTCGCCGGCGGCGGTCGCGACGAAGACGTCGGCGTCGGCCTGGTGCCAGTCGAGCACGAGATGTGCCGGTGCTGTGGAAGTGACGGAGGTCAAAGGAACTTTCAGGAGGTGCGCGTCCGCGAGGCGGATGGGGCACGGAAATCGATGGGAGTGAAACCGCACTCGGCGGTGGACGTCGGAAGCTCTGCATTCCTCGTTGATGGCAGAGGATGTCGACAAAACAGCCCGATCGGGCGCTCCAGGTTAGCACGCTCCCGTGTGCGAAAGCCCGTGTGTCGCGCCGCGACCCGCCGAAGCGGCGGATGTCGTGCCGGAATCCGGCTATTTCCCGCGCGAACCGGTCGTACCGGCGTCGGGGGCGGCGTCCGACCCGACGTCTTCAGGTCGACGTGAGATCAGGTTGGTCGCCCAGCGCTCGTTGAATCCCGCGAGGAAACCCACCGAGCCCCAGAAGAACCAGCTCTCGACCCGCCCCTCCGGGATCACGAACACCACGGAGAGGAGTCCGCTCTTGAGCAGGAAGACGACCGCGGCGGCGAAGAACCACCCGAGGACGATGCGGTACCTCGCCGCGCCGCCGTCGGCGACCTCGATCGGCAGGTTGCCCATCTTGTGCATCCGCAGCAGCACGCTGACGCACGCTCCGGCAGCACCCGCGCCCACCGCGACCAGGACGTCCCGCAGCGCGTCGGCCTGATCGGGCGGCATGGGACCTCCTCGCCAGAGCGTGATCACCGCCGCACCGACACCCCCGATCACGGCGAGGGCGACAGCGGTGAGGATGACACCGCCGAGGAGGCCCCGCGCATACTTCCGGCGCGCGATCTCACCCTCCCGCCGCTTGAGGAAGTCGTCCGCGTACCGCAGCCGGGCCTCGAGCGCCGCCACATCGGAGGAGCGCGGACCGGAGGCGGCGAAGCCCTCGGCAGCGATGCGCACGGCTTCCCGGACGAGTTCGTCGAGGGTCGAGATGTCGTCCCCGCGCAGCACGAACCGCCCGCGCAGGAGCACCTCGTCGAGGCGGCCGAACTGCCGGGGTGCGGACGTGGCGACTCTCATCGCCGCCGCATGGAAGCCGGGCTCGTCGCCGCTCAGCAGACCGGCGGGCTGCTCGTGGATCGACTCCCGCTCCCGTTCGGCCGCGCGCGAGCGGGCGGCGTTGGGAACCCGGGCGAGCTGGATCCTCAGCCAGGTGACCCAGGACGCGTCGCCGATCAGTCCCGTGCCGAGCCGGGACTGCGCTGCTTCGGTCATGATCGCTCCACTCCCTCCGCCGCGCACGCGCGGCGCATGCTCGGAAGAGAGCGTGAGACCGGGCGCAGATACACGGATGCCGCGACCCGGCCGGGTCGCGGCATCCGTTCTCGTCTCGTGGTGGGCTGCTCGCTCACCCCCGAGAGATGGTCGTCACGCAGTGGCGTCCGCGCGCTTGGGCAGCACCCATCCGGCACGCGGGAAGTGGCACGTGTAGCCGTTCGGGATGCGCAGCAGGTAGTCCTGATGCTCCGGCTCGGCCTCCCAGAACGGGCCCGCGGGCTCGATCGTGGTGACGGCCTTGCCCGGCCAGAGCCCCGACGCGTCGACGTCGGCGATGGTCTCGCGCGCGACCTGCTCCTGCTCGGGGGAGAGCGGGAAGATCGCCGAGCGGTAGCTGGAGCCGATGTCGTTGCCCTGGCGGTTCAGGGTCGACGGGTCGTGGATCTGGAAGAAGAACGCCAGGATGTCGCGGTACGTCGTCTTCGTGGGATCGAAGACGATCTCGACGGCCTCCGCGTGTCCGGGATGCTTGCGATAGGTGGCGTGCGCGTTCTCGCCGCCCGTGTAGCCGACACGGGTGCCGAGCACGCCGGGCTGGCGGCGGATCAGGTCCTCCATTCCCCAGAAACAGCCGCCGGCGAGGACTGCCGTCTCGCTGCCGGGGGTGCGGGTGATCTCGCCGGTGTCGAAGGGACCGCTGGTCATGATGCGTGCTCCTGGTTCTCGGTGGTGAAGAGGTGTCGGTAGGCGCCGTAGCCCTCGTCCTCGAGCGACGAGGCGGGCACGAAGCGCAGTGCGGCCGAGTTCATGCAGTATCTCAGGCCGCCGGCCTGCCGGGGGCCGTCGGGGAAGACGTGACCGAGATGGCTGTCGGCGCCCGACGAGCGCACCTCGGTGCGCGGCAGGAGCAGCTTCCAGTCCTTCTTGGTCGAGACGGCGTCGGGCGCGATCGGCTTGGTGAAGCTCGGCCATCCGGTTCCGCTGTCGTACTTGTCCGTCGACGAGAACAGCGGCTGGCCCGAGACGACGTCGACGTAGATGCCGGGCTCGTGGTTGTTCCAGTACTCGTTGCGGAAGGCCGGCTCGGTGCCGTCCTCCTGGGTAACCCGGTACTGGGCGTCGGTGAGGCGGCCGAGCGCCTCGGGGGTCTTGCGGTAGTCGTTGCTCACGATTCCTCCTGGGGTGGCGTCGCTGGCTGCGGCGTCATAGATGGAGAACGGATGCCGCATCCCTTTTGGTCCCGCGAACCTGGGAGCCAGCTTCGAATTCCGAGGGGCTGACGGCGGGCAGAATCGGGTGATGGCGACACGGTTGCTGCTGATCTCCGACACGCACATCCCCGGGCGCGCACGGCGGCTCCCGGATGCGGTGCTCCACGCCGCCGACGCGGCGGACCTCGTAATCCACGCAGGCGACTGGGTCGCGGCATCCGTGCTCGATGAACTGGTGCAGCACGCCGACGTGCTGGGCGTGTGGGGCAACAACGACGGTGCCGAGCTGCGCTCCCGCCTGCCCGAGATCGCGCACCTCACCCTCGAGGGAGTGCGATTCGCTGTCGTGCACGAGACGGGCGAGTCCAGACGGCGCGGGGAGCGGATGGACGCCGCGTTCCCCGACACCGATGTGCTGGTCTTCGGCCACAGCCACATCCCGTGGGACACCGTGACGCCCCGTGGGCTGCGGCTGCTGAATCCGGGATCGCCGACGGACCGCCGCCGTCAGCCGGCGCACACGATGATGACGGCCACCGTCGATGCCGGCGAGCTGCGTGACGTGCGGCTCGTCGATGTCAGTCCTGGTCGAGCAGCCTGACTCGGGCGACGACGATTCCGGCGACGAGGCCGCCGAGCCCACCCGCGGCCATGTCGCCGATCGTGTCCTGATAGCTCACGAAGATGCTGGGATCGACGAAGGTCTTGCCCATCCACTCCGCCATCTCCCACACCGCGCTCAGCCCGAGCCCCAAGCTCGTGACGAGCACGATCGGCGTCGCCCGCCGAGTGGCGGGGTCGAGGGGAAGCGGCACGATCGCCAGCCTCGCCAGCAGGAGGTAGGCCATTGCGGCGAGAGTGCCGGTGCAGGCGAAGTGCACGACCAGGTCCCACGGTGGCACCGTCTCGTAGAGGTGCAGCACGTTGCTCCAGGCGGCGACGAGCACCGTGATGCAGAAGACGACGTCGAACGCGGGCCGCGCCCCGGCGAACCGGGGGAGGACGAGCGCCGGCAGCGACAGCGCGAGGATGCCCGCGTCCGGCGGGTCCCACCAGACGAATGCCGCCGCGACGCTGAGCGGGCCGAGCAGTCGCACGGCGTCGGCCACCCACTCCGCGACGCTGTGCGGCGGCCTGAGGAATCGCGCCTTCACGCCTGTCCCCGCCCGACAGGGATCGTCATGACCGCCTGGACGGGCAGGTGGTCGGACGGCCATACGCCCGCGTGGCGGAAGGTGTTGATCCCGGCGCTCGCGACCTTCACCTCCGGTGTGACGACGATCCAGTCGATGCGGGCGCGCGAGGGACGCGGCCGCCGATACCCGGCGAATGTGCCGACGGGTGCCGTCAGCCGGCGTGCCGCGGCGGTCCAGGCATCCTGCAGCCCACCGTCATCGAGGAGCGCCCGTAGGGTCCGCGACCCCTCGCCCGCGTTCAGGTCGCCGGTGAGGATGCCGGGACCCCGACCCACCAGCGTCCGGAGCGCATCGACCGAGCGCACGCGCGAGCGCGGCGAGAACGGGTCCAGGTGCGTGTTGAGCACGGTGAACGCCGACCCGGTGCGGCGGTCGCGGAAGCGGGCCGTGACCGCGATGCGGGGGATGAGGTTGCCCCACGAGCGGGAGCCGGCTTCGCGCGGGTGATCCGACAGCGCCGTCTGATCCCAGTCCAGGAGTTCCAGCCGTTCGGCATCGAAGAAGATCGGGCAGCCCTCACCGCTGCCCCGGCGGCCATGCCCCCGGCCGACGAACCGGTATGCGGAGCCCAGCGCGGCGAGCACCGCGTCGGCTTGATCCGGCATCGCCTCCTGCACCCCGACGAATGTCGGCCGCTCCCGCTGCAGCAGCGCTCGGACGGCGGTGGCACGATGCCGCCACCGATCCGCCCGCCGCCAGGTGACCCCGTTCATGCGGCGCCGGATGTTGAACGTCATGATGTGCAGGGCGGGCGGCTCGACCGGGCCGACGAGCGGCCGACCCGACAGCTCCTCGAGCATCCCGTCTCGCCGCAGCATCCCTCACCGTACGCAGACGATGGTGCGCGCGGGCAAGGGCTTGCGCCGCGGCGGATTCTGCGTGAAGCAGGCACTCAGGGCGACCCGAGACCGCCGCTGAGCCGGCCGTGGAACGACGCCGAGGCGTCGCTCATGCCCTCGAGCTCGACGGTGGTGCCGCGCTGCTCGTACTTGGTGACGATGGCGTCGAGGGCGGCGACCGTCGAAGCGTCCCAGACACGTGTGCGGGACAGGTCGATCACGACGTGGGCGGGATCGGCGGCGTATTCGAACTGCGTGGTCAGATCGTTGCTCGAGGCGAAGAAGAGCTCGCCGTCCACGCGGTACCGCGCGGTGTCGCCGTCGACCGTGCGGCTCACGGTGGTGAAATGGGCGACCCGCCGGGCGAACAGCACCATGGCGGCGAGCACCCCGAGCACGACGCCGATCGCGAGGTTGTGGGTCCAGACCGTCGCCACGACGGTCACGAGCATCACGAGCGTCTCGCTCAGCGGCATCCGTCTCAGCGTCGACGGGCGGATGCTGTGCCAGTCGAAGGTCGAGACCGACACCAGGATCATCACTGCGACGAGCGCCGCCATCGGGATCAGCCCGACGATGTCGCCGAGCGCCACGACCAGGATCAGCACCCACACGCCGGCCAGGAACGTCGAGATGCGCGTACGGCCGCCCGAGGTCTTGACGTTGATCATCGTCTGGCCGATCATCGCGCAGCCGCCGGTGCCTCCGAAGAAGGCCGAGGCGAGGTTGGCGACGCCGAGGCCCCAGGCCTCCCGTGTCTTGCGCGAGCGCGTGTCGGTGATGTCGTCGACGAGTTTCGCCGTCATGAGCGACTCGAGAAGGCCGACCAGGGCGGCGGCGAAGGCGTAGGGCGCGACGATCTGCAGGGTCTCCCCTGTCAGCGGGACGTTCGGGATGAGCAGCCCGGGAAGGCTGCGCGGCAGCTCTCCCTGGTCCGCGACGTTCGGCACCGCCGAGAGTCCGAACACGACGACCGCGGCGGTCAGCAGCACGATCGCGATGAGCGGCGCCGGGACGGCGCGTGTGATCCGCGGCCACACGAAGAGGATGCCGAGTCCCGCAGCCACCAGCACGTACACCGCCCAGGGGACGTCGACGAGCTGAGGCACCTGCGAAAGGAAGATCAGGATCGCCAGGGCGTTCACGAACCCGACCATGACGCTGCGCGGGATGAACCGCATGAGCCGGGCGACACCGAGCGCGGCGAGCACGACCTGGATGACGCCCGCGAGGGCGATGGTGACGATGAGGTAGTCGGCCCCGTACTCGCGCGAGACGGGGGCGATGACGAGCGCGACCGCGCCCGCGGCTGCCGTGATCATCGCGGGGCCGCCGCCCGTGAACGCGATGACCACCGAGAGCACGAACGACGAGAAGAGGCCCACGCGAGGATCGACGCCGGCGACGACCGAGAACGCGATCGCCTCGGGGATGAGCGCGAGAGCCACGACCAGTCCAGCGAGGACCTCGCGCGTGAGCAGCCGGGGACGGCGCAGCGCCTGCAGCACGGTCGGCTCGATGCGGTAGCGATCAGCGGATTCGGCGACGGTGGACACGGGTGACGACTCTATCCGTGCGCGATTCCCGCGCACCTGTATCCAACACGGCAGCGGATCTCAAGGGCCTGCCCGAGACGCGGATCGCCCGGCAGAATCGCGGGATGGTGTACGAAGGCTTGTCCCCGTCCCGCGCGCAGCTCCTTCCGACCGATCGGCCCACTCTTCGGCGGGAGGCCCGATGAAGATCACCGATACCAGCGACCTCTGGTGGAAGAGCGCGATCATCTACTGCCTCGACGTCGAGACCTACCTGGATTCCGACGGCGACGGCGTCGGCGACATGCAGGGGCTCGCGCAGCGCATCGACTACCTCGCCCAGCTCGGCGTTACGTGCCTGTGGCTCATGCCGTTCTATCCGACGCCCGATCGCGACGACGGGTACGACATCACCGACTTCTACGGTGTGGATCCGCGGCTCGGCAATCACGGAGAGCTCGTGGAGATGATCCGCACGGCCCACGACCGGGGTATGCGGGTCATCGTCGACCTGGTCGTCAACCACACCTCGGATCGGCATCCGTGGTTCCAGAAGGCGAAGCGCAGCGTCAACTCCCCGTACCGGGAGTACTACATCTGGCGCGACGAGGCTCCGCCGAAGGGCCAGAAGAATCCGGTCTTCCCGGGCGAGGCGGACGGCGTCTGGTCGAAGGACGAGGCGTCGGGTCAGTGGTACCAGCACAGCTTCTACGAGCATCAGCCCGACCTGAACATCGCCAATCCGGCCGTGCGAGACGAACTCGCCCGCGTGATCGGGTTCTGGCTGCAGCTGGGCGTGTCGGGGTTCCGGGTGGACGCAGTGCCCTTCCTCCTGGAGATGCCGCCGGGCGCGGAGATCCCGGATCCGCACGAGCTCCTGCGCGACTTCCGGCGCTTCCTCCAGCGCCGCTCGAGCGAGGCCATCCTGCTCGGGGAGGTGAACCTGCCGTACGACCAGCAGGTCGCCTACTTCGGCGGCGGCGACGTGAGCGAGCTGTCGATGCAGTTCGACTTCGTCGGCATGCAGTCGTTCTACCTGTCGCTCGCACGGCAGGAACCCGCTCCGCTCATCGCGGCGCTGACCTCTCGACCGGTCCTTCCCGACGACGTGCAGTGGGCGAACTTCCTGCGCAATCACGACGAGCTGACCCTCGACAAGCTGACAGACGCGGAGCGGGAGGAGGTCTTCGAGGCGTTCGCCCCCGACGAGCGGCAGCGTGTCTTCGGCCGCGGCATCACGCGCCGGCTGCCCCCGATGCTCGGGGATCCGCGGCGCATCCGCATGGCCTACAGCCTCCTGTTCACGCTTCCGGGCACGCCGGTGCTGTTCTACGGCGAGGAGATCGGGATGGGGGAGAACATCGACATCCCCGGACGCAGCGCCGTCCGCACGCCGATGCAGTGGACGGCGGAGAAGAACGGCGGGTTCTCACAGGCCCCGCCGTCCCGGCTCATCGCGCAGCCGCCGGGCGACGGCTACGCGCCGCAGCACGTCAACGCGGCGGACCAGATCGAGGACCGCGAGTCGCTGCTGCACTTCTTCCGCGATCTCATCTCGCGGTACCGCATCTCGCCGGAGCTCGGGTGGGGCACGTTTGAGGTCCTCGAACAGCCCGTGGACCACCTCCTGGTGCACTCACTCCGGGCGGATGTCGGCCGCATGGTCGCGATCCACAACTTCGCCGACGTGCCGGCCACGACGAGCTTCTCGTTGAAGGACGAGCCCGACGGCACCCGCCTCGTCGATCTGCTGGACGCCGAGCGCATCCCTCTCGATGAGCGGGGAGGGGTGGAGCTGGAGGTCCCCGCGTACGGCTACCGCTGGCTGCGGGTCTCGCGCCCCGGCGACGGCCGCGTGTCGTAGCCGCCTTCCCGCGGCCTCAGCCGCGGCGGCAGCGTCATGATGTGCCCGGGCTGCGGGCGCGCGTGCCGCCGCGGCGGACGCGACGCACCGAGCCGGCGCAGTGCGTGCCGCGTCCAGCGCACCGGCGGGAAGTCGCGGGGAAAGTGCACGAGCACCGTGCGCAGGCCGCGGGCTGCGCGGCGCCCGAACGCGCGGCCGGGCGCGAACGGCCGCATCGACATCCCCATGCGGGCGGCCCGGAGGTGGCGGATGCGCCCGCGTTCGCCGAGGTGGAAGGAGAGGTCCATGTCGTCGTGCAGGGCGGCATCGAGATGCACGCGCGAGCGGATGCCGAGCCACGCCTGGCGACGCATACCCAGATTGGAGCCGAACAGCGGGAGGTGCCCGAGCGTGGGGATCATCACGGCGGCGTAGGCGCCGAGGTAGAGCGTCGCGAGCGGCACGCGCAACGCGCGCGGACCGTCGATGAAGCGGGCGCCCCCGGTGAACGCCGAGACATCGGGCCGGGAGGCGAACGCGTCCGCCATGGCCCGGATCCACGACGCATCCGGGACGCAGTCCGCGTCGAGCCGCAGGATGATGTCGCCGGTCGAGGCGTCGTACCCTGCCGCGCTCGCCGCGGGGATGCCGGGGGTCTCGCACCGGACCAGGCGGGCACCGAATGCGCGCGCGACGTCGGCGGAGGCATCCGTCGACCCGTTGTCGACGACGATGACCTCGTCGGCCGGCCGTGACTGCTGTGCGAGGGCGCGCAGGCACCGCGCGAGCTCGGTGTCGTCGTCCTTCACGGGGATGACCACCGAGATCCGTGGCGTGTCCGGCATGCTCCGATTCCACCTGCTCCGGCAGCGGGGCAGAAGGGACTTGACTCCGGCCGCCTGAATCGGGCGCGGGGGCGCCGCGTGGACGGGAGGCGGACCGGCGCCGTCGGTTAACAGGTCGGTGGCCGCCGTGTCAATGGGCACACCCCGATCGCTGCGCATGCCTAGGCTTGCAGAGCAATACAAAGCAGTGCCGTGCGAATCGGTCGAGTATCGGCGTTCGGGTCGCCGTGCAGACTCCCGTGAACGTGCTGACGGTCCCGGTGGGAGGGCTACCCACCGGGACCGTCGCTGCGTCGAGGGGTCGTCGACGCCGGTGCCGCAGCATCCCATCCCGATTACCCTGGCGACATGCACCGGATCTTCACGACGAGCTTCGCCTCGGTCTACCCGCTCTACGTGACGAAGGTCGAGCGCAAGGGCCGCACGAACGAGGAGCTCGACGAGGTCATCGAGTGGCTGACCGGCTTCGACGACGCTCAGCTGAAGCAGCACATCGATGAGCACACGACCTTCGAGGAGTTCTTCGCCGAGGCCGACCTCAACCCGAACGCCTCGCTCATCACCGGTGTGGTCTGCGGGATGCGGGTCGAGCAGATCGAGGATCCGCTGATGCAGAAGATCCGCTACCTCGACAAGCTCGTCGACGAACTGGCGCGCGGGAAGGCCATGGCGAAGATCCTCCGCAGCGCCTGATCGCGACGGACGCCTGTTCGCTGCCTGCTACGTTCGGAGCGGGTCGACCGAGGAGAGCAGCATGGAGCGCAGCAGCTGGGTGCTGGTGGACGGCGAGAACATCGACGCCACCCTCGGCGGATCGATCCTCGGCAGGCGCCCCCTGCCCGAGGAGCGCCCGCGGTGGGACCGCCTGCTGGCGTTCGTCTCCGACCGGTGGGGGCGGCCCGCGAAGGGGCTCTTCTTCCTGAACGCGAGCAGTCACCTGCCGATGCCGTTCGTGCAGGCGCTTCTCGCGCTCGGCTACCAGCCGGTTCCGCTCTCAGGACCCGCTGACGAGAAGATCGTCGACATCGCGATCCAGCGCACCCTGCGCGCGCTCGTCGACCGTGACGATGACGTCGCGCTCGTCAGCCACGACCGCGACTTCGCCGAGGACCTTGCACGCCTCGCCACCGACGGGCGCCGAGTGGGCGTCATCGCGTTTCACGAGTTCCGCAGCACGGAGTTCACCGGCATCCCCGGCGTCGAGTTCTTCGACATCGAGTACGACGCGGAGGCGTTCGACGCGCCGCTGCCGCGCGTGCGTGTCATCCCGATCGAGCAGTTCGACCCGTCCGACTTCCTGCGGTGAGTCAGTACCAGCCGGTCGACTGGGAGTGGCTCCAGGCGCCGCACGGGCTGCCGTAGCGACCTGAGATGTAGCCCAGGCCCCACGCGATCTGCGTCGCGGGGTTCGTCTGCCAGTCGGCGCCCGCGCTGCCCATCTTGCTGCCCGGGAGAGCCTGCGGGATTCCGTAGGCGCCGCTGCTGCGGTTGTACGCCTGGTAGTTCCAGCCCGACTCCTTCTGCCACAGCGACACGAGGCAGCCGAACTGGTCGTCGCCCCAGCCGTAGCCGCCGAGCATCGAGCGGGCCGTGGCCTGCGCGTCGGCCGGGCTGGTGCCGCCCACGGCACCGCCGGTCGCGTACACGGGGCGCGGTGCCGACGGCGTCGAGGACGCCTTCTTGGCGGCGGCCGCTTCGGCTTCGGCGGCGGCCTGGGCGGCGGCTGCCGCCTCCGCCTCCTTGCGCGCCTTCTCCTCGGCCTCCTGCTTCGCCTTGAGGGCGACGGCGGCGTCGAGCCGGCCGCGCAGTCCCTGCGCCTGCTCGCTGACCGATGCGGCCAGCGTGGTCACCGCCTCCGTGAAGTCGGTCGAGTACATCGCCGGCAGTGCCTGTGCGCGCTGCAGCTGCTCGACAGCGGTCTCCAGACCCGAAGTGTCGACCGTCGTGACGGGGGTGCCGACGTCGAGTCCCGACGCGGCGATGTCGGAGGCGACCGCGGTCGCCGCGGTCACGGCGGCGTTCGCGGCGGCGACGGCCTCGTCGGCGGCGGATGCCGACGGCACCTCCTCGGCGGCGACGGAGGGTGACGTCGAGTACGACGCCAGTGCGAAACCGGTGAGTGCTCCGGATGCCTCGGCCTGCGACGCGGGGGTCGCCGTGGTGAATCCCGCGGTGGCCAGCACGCCGATCGCGAGCGTCGCGGACAGCAGTACCGGGCGGCGGCGAAGGCGGCGTTCGGCGCGGCGGACAGTGCGGCGGGCGGGCAGGAGAGACGTGTGGTTGCGCATGAAAGACCGGGTTCCGTATCAGCGAAATGCGCCATCGGGCGGCGCCTCGTGCTCGTTCGGGCGGGCACAAGTCCCCGAGTCTCCCCGGCGTTTCTGGATGGTTCCAGTGCGTTACCTGAACGTTACATGTGAGCGGATTGCTCGAAAAGGCCAGATCAAGAGGCTGCATCCTGCGCCGCCGGCCGCCCGGGCGAGCCCCGCGAACTACGATCGGAGGACCCCTGCACCGCAATCGAGGAGGCTCGCCCGTGCCCTCAACCCCCGCCCCTGCCGCCACGGCGTCGCTGGCTCACGCCGGCGATCTCGCCGCCTTCGTCGCCGCGTCGCCGTCGAGCTTCCACGCCGCTGCGGAGGTCGCCAACCGCCTGGAGGGCGCGGGGTTCGTGCGGCTCGACGAGTCGGCCGGCTGGCCGTCTCCCGCGGGCGGAAAGTTCGTCGTGGTGCGTGACGGCGCGGCGATCGCGTGGGTCGTGCCGCCGTCCGCGACCGCCGCCACCGGGGTGCGCATCTTCGGCGCCCACAGCGATTCGCCGGGATTCAAGCTCAAGCCGAAGCCGACGACCGGAAAGCTCGGCTGGCTGCAGGCCGGCGTCGAGATCTACGGCGGACCGCTGCTGAACTCGTGGCTCGATCGAGAGCTCCGTCTTGCCGGGCGCCTCGTGCTCGACGACGGCACGAGCGCGCTGGCGTCGACCGGCGCGCTCCTGCGTCTGCCGCAGCTCGCGATCCACCTCGACCGCGAGGTCAACGACCACCTCGCCCTCGACAAGCAGTCGCAGACGCAGCCGGTCTGGGGGCTCGGCCCCGCCGACTCCGCCGACATCCTCGGCGAGCTTGCACGCGAGGCGGGCGTCGACGCCGCGCGCATCCGCGGGTACGACATCGTCACGGCCGACTCCGCCGCGGGCGCCGCGTTCGGACGCGACGACGTCTTCTTCGCCTCCGGGCGCCTCGACGACCTCGCGTCGGTGCACGCGGGGGTCGTCGCCCTGGAGCGGGCGGCCGAGGGCCACGATGCCGATCACATCGCGATGCTCGCGGTCTTCGACCACGAGGAGGTCGGATCCGGCACGCGTTCGGGTGCCGCCGGCCCCTTCCTCGCCGATGTGCTCGAGCGGCTGTGGCTGTCTCTCGGCGCGGACCGCGAGCAGCAGCTGCGCGCGCTGGCGGCATCGTGGTGCGTGTCGAGCGACGTCGGACACTCGGTGCACCCGAACTACGTGGACAAGCACGATCCCGTCGTGCAGCCCGTGCTCGGATCGGGCCCGATCCTCAAGATCAACGCCAACCAGCGCTATGCCACGGATGCCGCGGGCGCGGCGGCGTGGAACGGATGGTGTGCGGCGGCAGGTGTCACCAGCCAGGAGTTCGTCTCGAACAACACCGTCCCGTGCGGCTCGACGATCGGGCCGATCACCGCGACACGCCTCGGCATCCGCACCGTCGACGTCGGCATCCCGATCCTGTCGATGCACTCGGCGCGCGAGCTCGCCGGAGTCAGCGACCTGTGGGACCTCGCCCGCGTCGCCGAGACGTACTTCCGCGGCTGAGGCGGTGACCGGCGCACCGCACCTCTGACACTTCAGAGCGCCGAGCGCAACCCCCTGCGCTGATCGCCGCCCGCGCCGAGAGGGTGTCGTGAGAGACCCCAGGAGGAGCGCATGAAGGCGATGACGTACCGCGGACCGTACAAGCTGCGCGTCGAGAACAAGCCCGAGCCGAAGATCGAACACCCCAATGATGCGATCGTGCGCGTCGAGCTGGCCGCGATCTGCGGATCGGATCTGCATCTGTACCACGGCATGATGCCCGACACCCGCATCGGCCACACGTTCGGCCACGAGTTCATCGGGACCGTGGTGGAGGTCGGCGGATCGGTCGAGCGGCTCCGGGTCGGCGACCGGGTGATGGTGCCCTTCAACATCTACTGCGGCTCCTGCTACTTCTGTGCGCGGGGGCTGTTCTCGAACTGCCACAACGTCAACCCCAACGCGACGGCGATCGGCGGCATCTACGGCTACTCGCATTCGACCGGCGGCTACGACGGCGGGCAGGCCGAGATGGTGCGCGTGCCGTTCGCGGATGTCGGACCCTCGGTGATCCCCGACGACATCGCCGACGAAGATGCACTGCTGCTCACCGACGCGTTCTCGACCGGCTACTTCGGCGCCCAGTTGGCCGACATCGCCGAGGGCGACACCGCGGTCGTGTTCGGGGCGGGCCCCGTCGGGCTCGCCGCGGCGCGCTCGTGCTGGCTCATGGGCGCAGGACGCGTGATCGTCGTCGATCATCTGGACTACCGCCTGCAGAAGGCGCGTGACTTCGCGTACGCCGAGACGGTGGCGTTCGCCCAGGTCGGCGACATCGTGCGCGAGCTGAAGCGCATGACGGACGGACTGGGAGCGGATGTCGCGATCGACGCCGTCGGCGCGGAGGCCGACGGTCATGTCATCCAGCACGTGACCTCGGCGAAGCTGAAGATGCAGGGCGGTTCGCCGGTGGCCCTGAACTGGGCGATCGACACCGTCCGCAAGGGCGGCACCGTGTCGGTCATGGGCGCCTACGGACCGATGTTCAGCGCCGTGCGGTTCGGCGACGCGATGAACAAGGGTCTGACGCTGCGGATGAATCAGGCGCCCGTCAAGCGCCAGTGGCCCAGGCTCTTCGAGCACATCCGGGCCGGCTACCTCCGGCCCAGCGACCTCATCACGCACCGCATCCCGCTCGATCACATCGCCGAGGGGTACCACCTCTTCTCGGCGAAGCTCGACGACATCATCAAGCCGGTCATCGTCCCGGCGTCCTGACACTCGAATCGGAGCACGACATGCCGTACACCGCGAACAAGCCCGGTCCCGCGCCCGACCCCGATGAGCTGCGCGCCCGCATCCCCGGTTGGGGAGCCGACGCCGACCCCGCCGTCCGCCCGGCAGTGCCGCGTGAGCAGCCCGGCATCCAGACGGGTGCGCACTGGGAGGTGCCAGAGGATCAAGGCGGGCGCGGCGGGCGCGAGAAGTCCGTCGAGCACTCGCGGCTCACACCGGTGTTCGGAACGGCGCAGCCGTTGCACGGGCTCGCCGGCCGGGTGCGCCGCTACGCGTACGAGAGGTACAGCGAGGGCCAGACCGCCCACTGGCTGATTCTCATACTCGGCGACCGCATCGACTCGACGACCGCCCACCTGAAGTCGCTCTTCACGCGACGGCCCGATGATCCGATCACGCAGAGCGGCATCCTCGGTGAGCGAGGGCACCGGCCGATCTCGTCGCGCTTCGGCCGCGGCCGCGCCGACCTGAAGCACGCGTGGCTCGATCCCCTCCTCGTGCTCGGGCCGTGGGTGATCGCGGGCACGCTCGTCGTCATGCTCGGCCGCGCGATCGTGCGCCCGGCCGCCGGCCGGCGCAGCGCCGGGGATGATGACGGCCGGCGCCGCGCCTAGCGACCCAGCGCCAGATACTGGTGGGTGAAGGCGATGGCCATGCCGCCCTCGCCGACGCCGGCGACCACCCGCTTCACAGAGCCGGAGCGCACGTCGCCGACCGCGAAGACGCCCGGAGCGGTCGTTTCGAGGGCGAACGGACGCCGCGTCTCGGCCCATCTGCCCGACTCGAGGGCATCCGCGCCCGTGAGCACGAAGCCGCGCCCGTCCAGCGCGACATCCGGCGGCAGCCAGGCGGTCTCGGCATCCGCTCCGATCATCACGAAGAGCACGTCGACGTCGCGGCGGCGTACATCGCCGGTGCGCCGGTCGGCGATGTCGGCGGCCTGCAGGCTGTCGGCGCCGTGGAGCGCGACCACCTCGCTGCGGGTCTCCACCCGGATCGCCGGGATGGCCGAGATCTGATCGATGAGGTACCTCGACATTCCGGCCTCGAGCGACTCGCCTCGCACGAGCAGCGTGACCGAGCGTGCGTGGCGGCTGAAGAACAGCGCGGCCTGACCGGCGGAGTTGCCGGCGCCGATGATGCAGACGTCGGCGCCCTGCGCGACGGCGGAGTCGCTGCGGGCGGCGCCGTAATAGACGCCGCTGCCGAGGAATCTGCCGACGTCGCCGAGGGGGAGCGTGCGCCACACGACCCCGGTGGCGAGGATCACCACCTCGGCGCGCACGACATCGCCTCCGTCGAGGGTCAGCTCGTGCGTCGCCGGGTCCAGTGCCTCGACGGTGCGAGTGACCACCAGCTCCGCGCCCAGGCGCTTGGCCTGCTTGAACGCCCGGCTCGCCAGATCGTCCCCGGAGATGCCGAACGGGAAACCGGTGTAGTTCTCGATCCGCGTCGACGTGCCGGCCTGCCCGCCCGGCGCGAACGTCTCGACGACGAGCGTGCGGAGCCCTTCCGCCGCGGCGTTCACGGCGGCCGTGAGACCGGCGGGGCCTGCGCCGAGGATCACGACGTCGTAGTCGCGCGCCCCCGGCACCACGTCGAGTCCCACGGCTTCGGCGACCTCTCGCATGGTGGGGTTCTCGAGTCGTCGGCCGTCGGCCAGCTCGAGCACGGTGTCGGCCGCGTCAGCGGCGGCATCCGCTGTCACGCTCTCGAAGTCGACCTCGTTGCGGGTGAGGAAGCCGCTCACGCGATGGGCCCGTGCGCTGCGACCGTGGTGGATCAGTCGCACGCCGGGCTCGCGCTGCTCCGCGGCCATCGTCTGGAGGGAGTCGAGGTAGCGGCGTGCGAGGCCGGCCACCCGGTCGGGTACCGACGGCGCGAGCGCGGCGAGCGTGTAGTAGACGGCCGGCTCGAGCTTGATCACGCGTGTCGGTCCGGCGGCGCGGCCGCTGGCCGGGAACGGCGTGCTGAGCGTCATCGGCACCTCGCCGAAGAACCGGCCGGGCGCGCGCGTGCCGATGATGCGCTCGTCGCCGTTCACGACCTTGGTGATCTCGGCGAGTCCCTCGACCACGATGAAGAGCGACCGCTCGTCGCCCTCGTGCGCGAAGTACTCGCCGGGTACGAGCCGGATGTCCTCGACGGCGCCGGCGAGGTAGACGAGGCCCTCCTCGGGTACGCCGTCGAACACACGCATCGCGCGCAGACCGTCGACGGTGATCATGCGGCTCCCCAGCAGCCGGACGAGAGCGCAGTGCGCACCCGGTGACGCGAAGCGCCACGGGGCCGAAGTTACCGGGATCGCCGAGCATCGGTCAACCGGCGCTCGGCTCCCGGTCCGCGACGTCGGCGGATCGGCGTAGCCTGAACGGATGCCGCAGCCGACGACTCCGCAGGACGGCGAGGTGCTGCCCGACACGACGCTCGGCGCACGCGCGCAGCTTGCTGCGCTGGCCGCCGATCCGGGCGCCGCCCCGCTGATCGACCTGCCTGCGCAGGCGGATCCGCGTGCGGCGGCGGTGCTGATGCTGTTCGGCGTACTCGACACCCTGCCGAGCGACCATGATGCTCAGGCGCGAGCCGTCTCGCGTGACCTCGACGTCCTTCTCCTCGCCCGCGCGACCACGCTGCGCGCACATCCCGGGCAGGTCGCCTTCCCCGGCGGACGCCTGGACCCCGGTGACGATGGGCCGGTCGGCGCGGCACTGCGCGAAGCCCGCGAAGAGACCGGGCTCGACACCGAAGGCGTCGAGGTGCTCGGCGTGCTCGGCGACATCTCCCTCGCGTTCTCGCAGCACCTCGTGACGCCGGTGCTGGGCTGGTGGCGGCATCCGTCCCCGGTCCGCGTCGTCGACGAAGCCGAATCGGCAGCGGTGTTCCGGGCGCCCGTCGCCGACCTGCTGAACCCCGCCAACCGTGGCGTGACGGTGATCCGCCGCGACGGGCAGGAGTGGCGCGGTCCTGGATTCCTCGTGCGGCATACGACAGGGGAGCACCTCGTGTGGGGCTTCACCGGGATGGTGCTCGACGGGTTGTTCGATCGCCTCGGCTGGAGCGAGCCGTGGGACGACACCCGCGAGCTGCCGCTGGTGCTGCCCGACTGACGGCGGGACTCAGCGGTACCGGTAGTGCTGCGCGCTGGTGTTGACCCAGCCGACGAAGCGGCGTGCATCGGGGTCCTGGGCGGCGGCATAGGGCGCGACCCACACCTGGGCACCTGCGATCACCAGGTGCGGCGCCATCCGGCCGATCGCGCGGTTGATGCTGCGCGGGGTGATCGGCCCGGTGGGGCCGAACATGCGTCGCTCGACGGCCGCCCGCGTGAAGGCCGGGTGCCGCAGCAGCGCGTCTCCGGAGTCGACGGACGCCTCGACCTCGGCGACCGGCTGGCTGAGGTCGCCGAAGTGGATCCATCGCCCGTCGATGACGATGCCCGCGAAGTCCTGTTCCTGGCCGCTGTAGCGCACGTCGGCGGTCCACCGTCGCCCGTCCCACCACCGCGTGCGTCCGCGCTGGTCGTCGTACCAGCCGGGCAGTGCGGGGCCGGCGGCGGCGGGTCCGGCATCCGTCCGCAGTTCGATGTCGGGCGCGCGCAGGTCGATGTACTGCTCGGTCCAGTGAGTGCCGTCCCACCAGCGCTGCTTGCCCGAGCCGTCGTCGTACCACCCGGGTGCGGGTTGCGTCGCCATGCACCGAGGGTAGTTCGTGACACCGGAGGTCGGCGAGCGGCCTCTCCCGTCTGCCGGCCACGGCAGACTGGACGAATGCCTTCCGTCGACGACATCCTCCCCGCTGACCGACGCCATCTCCTCGAACTCCCGGTGTACGCGCACCTGGGAACGATCCGCCCCGACGACACCGTCCAGGTGAACCCGATGTGGTTCGAGTTCGACGGCGAGCGCGTGCGCTTCACCCACACGAACTACCGGCAGAAGTACCGCAACCTGCAGCACAACCCGTCGATGTCGCTGTCGATCCTCGACCCGGATCACCCGTTCCACTACCTGGAGGTCGCCGGCCGGCTCGTCGAGGTCGTCCCCGACCCCGAAGGCGCCTTCTACGTGCGGTTGCAGAACCGTTACGGCAACCCGAGCACCACGCCGCCCCGCGACAAGGCCGACCGGGTGATCCTCGTCATGTCGATCGAGCGCGCGACGAAGCAGTAGCCGCCCGGGGCTGGCAGCCGACCACCGCGCGGCGCATGCTGGAGCGATGAGCGACCCGCCCCGCAGGCCCGGCCCGCCACGACTCGCGGTACGGGTGACCGAGCCGGTCGCCCGCGCGCTGGCGGGCAAGCGATGGTTCCCGCTGTGGGCCGTGGTGCACCACCGCGGACGCCGCAGCGGCACCGCCTATGCGACCCCCGTCGCCGTGGTGCCGACCGCCGACCCCGACGCGATCCTCATCGGCCTGCCGTGGGGGGCCGACACGAACTGGGCGCGCAACGTCGTCGCGGCGGGCGGTGCGACCCTGCGGTGGCGAGGCGACGACGTGGCCGCCACCGCGCCGCGCATCGTGCCCGCCGCCGAGGCAGCCCGCTTGGCGAAGACTCCCTTCCGTGCCGTCGTGAGACGGATGCCGGCGGCCATCGTGCTGCGCCGGGCGCGGCCCGCGTGACCCTGTGCCGGGCGCGGCCCGCGTGACCCTGTGCCGAGCGCGGCCCGCGTGATTGTGCGAGCCGCGCCCTGTCCGGGGATCGGGTCAAGCGAACGCGCGCAGCCGCTCGAGCAGCGGCTCGGCGGCTTCGGCGAGGAACCGTTCCTGCTGCTCGTCGCCGATCTGCACGAGCGCGACGTCGGTGAAGCCGGCGTCGAGGTAGGGACGCACGCTCTCGGCGAGCTCGTCGAGATCCGGTCCGCACGGGATGGACGACGCGATGTCGTCCAGCCGCACGAAGCTGCTCGCGGCCTCGAAGCCGGCGGGCGTCGGCAGCTCCGCGTTGACCGGCCAGCCGCCGCCGAACCACCGGAACTGCTCGTGTGCGCGTTGGACGGCGGTGTCCTTGTCAGGATCCCACGAGATCGGGATCTGGCCGATCTTGCGGGACCCGCCGTCGGTGCCGGGTCCGGCATCCGTGCGGCGCGCATCGTCCCAGAGCTGCACCAGCTCGGGCTTCGGCTCCACGGCGATCATGTGGTCGGCCATCGGAGCGAACGATCCGATCGACTCCTCGCCCGACACGGCGACGCCGATCTCGACCCTCGTGTCGGGCACGTCCCAGATGCGCGCGGAGTCGACGCGGAAGTGCTCGCCCTGGTACGTCAGCAGCTCGCCCGAGTGCAGTTCTCGGATGATCTCGATGGCCTCGATCAGCCGATCCTGGCGGACGTCGACGTTCGGCCAGCCCTGCCCGACGACGTGCTCGTTCAGGTTCTCGCCGGATCCGAGCCCGAGGATGAACCGGCCCTCGCTGAGGATCTGCAGCGTGGCAGCCTTCTGCGCCACCACGGCGGGGTGATAGCGCATGGTCGGGCAGGTGACGTACGTCATCAGCTCGACGCGCGAGGTCGCCTGGGCCACGGCTCCCAGCACCGTCCAGGCGTACGGAGAGTGGCCCTGGCTCACGAGCCAGGGCGAGTAGTGGTCGCTGGACACCTCGAAGTCGAAGCCGGCGTCCTCCGCCGTCTGCGCGTAGCGCACCAGTTCTCGCGGGCCGCTCTGCTCGCCCATCAGCGTGTATCCGAATCGCACCATCGTCGCTCCTCCGCATCTGCGCCACGGGGCCACCGCGGATGGCGGCCGCCTTCGGCACGATACGAACGAACGGGCGAGGTCGCCCGGGGATTGCGACCCCGCGTTGCGGGTGCTAACGACGAGGTGGTCTCTCGTGCGCACCGCCGTCGCCGCGGGGGTTTCGGGCTGTCGGCGTCCGCGGCTAGCGTGGGGCCGCACGTGCCGCACACCCTGGAGGTCCGCATGTCAGCCGTCGTCGCCACGATGTCGATCACGCTCGACGGGTTCGGGTCCGGCATCCACCAGACCGAGGAACGGCCGTTCGGCGAGGTGCCCGAGAGCGCACTGCACCGGTGGATGGTCGAGACGCCCGACGAGAACCGCGCCGAGATCGACGCGATCGTCGATGCCGGCGCCTTCATCATGGGGCGCAACATGTACGGCCCTGTACGCGGGGAATGGGACCGCGACTGGCGGGGATGGTGGGGCCCGAACCCGCCGTACCACGCCCCGGTCTTCGTGCTCACGCACTATCCGCACGACCCGATCGAGATGGCCGGGGGAACGACCTTCCACTTCGTCACCGACGGCATCCACGCGGCGCTGGAGCGCGCACGAGACGCCGCCGGCGATCGAGACGTCCACGTCGCCGGCGGTCCGTCGACCACGAACGCCTACCTCGCGGCAGGGCTCATCGACGAACTGGCGCTGCAGATCTCGCCGAGCATCGTCGGGGGAGGGCTCCGGCTGTTCGAGGGGGTCGGGCCCCTGCGCCTCGAGCAGATCTCGGGGCGGCGGGCGTCGCTCGTCACGCACGTGCGATATCGCGTGCTCCCCGCGGAGACCGCGTGACGGCGCATCAGCTCACGCGGGACCAGGCTCGTCGCATCGTCGTGCGCGCGCAGCTGCTCGACGCGGACCGTCCCGGTGACGTCGTAGAGGTCGCCGAACAGCTCGGCTACATCAAGATCGATCCCACGGCGACGATCGCGCCCTGCGAGCACACGGTGCTGTGGTCGCGCATCGGCTGGTCGTACGAGCCGGGTCAGCTGCGCAAGGCGGTCGAGGACGACCGCCTGCTGTTCGAGTTCGACGGCGCCTTCCGGCCGATGAGCCTGCTGCCGCTGATGCTGCCTGGAATGCGCCGCTGGCCGCAACGCGAGAGCAGCAAGCAGTGGCTGGCGGCGAATGCGGGTTTCCGGGCCGACGTGCTCGCGCGACTGGGCGCGGAAGGTCCTCTGCTCGCGAGCGACATCCCCGACACCGCGCAGGTCAGCCGCGCGCCCGACGGCTGGTCGGGCACGAATCAGGTGCCCCACATGCTCGACTTCCTGTTGCGCCAGGGCGAGGTGGCCGTCACCGGGCGCGAGGGGCGTCATCGCCGCTGGGATCTCGCCGAGCGCGTCTACCCGCAGGACCTGCCGGAGTACGACGACGAGGAGGCCGCTACGCTGCTGGCCGCGCGGCGCCTGCAATCCGCGGGCATCGCGAAGCCGCACTGGTTCTGGACCGGTGTCGCGAAGGACAGCGGTGAGCCGGCGGTGGTCGAGGGCAGCTCCGTCACGTACCGCGTCGATCCCGAGGCGCTCGCCGCGCTCGAGGACGAGGACTCCGGCGGCCGCGTCGCATTCCTCAACCCGTACGACAGCATCCTGTTCGACCGCAGACGTCTCGAGGACCTGTTCGAGTTCACCTACGTGCTCGAGCAGTTCAAGCCGAAGGCGCAGCGCCGCTACGGCTTCTTCGCTCATCCGATCCTGATGGGCGACCGTTTCGTCGGGATGCTCGACGCCGAAGTCGACCGCGAACGCGAGGTGCTGAAGGTGACCGCCGTCCACGAGTTCCTCCCGTTCGAGCCTGAGGAGGCCGACATCGTGCGCGCCGAGATCGCCGACCTCGCCGAGTGGCTCGGCGTATCGGTGACCGGGCTTCCCTGAACGGGCGGATGCCGCGTACGCGGGTAAGCGCGTCGCACTCGCACAGCAGGACGAGGCGTGGAGATCATCGCGGTCTCGGTACGCTCGATCACGTGACTCCTCGTACGCTCGCCGGTGGCGCGATCCTTCGTGAGGCCCGGCGGGGTGACGAGGCCGGCATCCTCGCGTGCATCCAAGGGCTCGCGGTGTACGAACGCGAGCCCGATGCGGTCGAGAATACTGTCGACGCCCTCGAGGCGGCGCTGTTCGGCGACGAGCCGCGCGTCTTCGCCCACGTCGTCGAGCGGGACGGCGAGATCGTCGGCATCGCGATCTGGTTCGTCACGTACTCGACCTGGACCGGGCGGCACGGCGTCTGGCTCGAGGACCTCTTCGTCGATCACCGGCAGCGTGCGTTCGGCTACGGCAAGGCGCTGCTCGCGTCGCTGGCGGGCGTGTGCGTGGACCGCGGGTACTCGCGCTTCGAATGGACGGTTCTCGACTGGAACGAACCCGCGATCGGGTTCTACCGCTCGATCGGCGCCGAACCGATGGGCGAGTGGACGACGCAGCGCCTCACCGGCGAGGCCCTCGCCGCCCTCGCGGCAACGCTCGACGACTGACGGCGCCGGGCTGGCGCTCGACGCCTGACCCGCTCACGGGCACGCCCGACGGCGCGTCGGCTCGCGGAGGCCGCCGCTAGGGCACGCGGTTCGACACGGTCAGCAGCACGACCGAGTCCTCGAGCGCGGCGAGACTATGACGCTGCGGGGGAACGGTGAGGTGATCGCCGGACTCGCCTTCCCACGCATCGTCCGCCGCGATCAGGCGCACGCGGCCGCGGAGCACCTGGAGCGTCGCCTCGTGCGGGCTGTCGTGCTCGGAGAGCTCATGGCCGGCGAGCAGTGCGATGACGGTCTCCCGCAGGGCGTTCTCATGGCCGCCGCGGATGGTGCGTGCCGCGCGGCCGCTGGATGCCTCGCGCGCCTTCGCCATGAGGTCGTCGATCACGTCGGCCAGGTCCCTGCTGTCCATAGCATCGCCTCCATCGCCTCGGCTGGCGGGAGTCTACCGGTGCGGCTCGTGCCACTGACAGGGGTCCGCGGTGCGGCTCAGCCGAGCACCTCGGATCCGCCGTCGTCCGGCGGCTCCGGGACGACCTGCAGACCCACCGGCGAGTTGGCGGTGCGCATCAGCGCCTCGAGCCAGGTCCGGTTGATCTTCGCCGGGCGGCCGCCGTAGTAGGTGAACACCAGGCTCGCCGCGGCGTGCACCCAGACGGTCGTCCGTCCGCCGCCGGTGCTGACGTCGCCGTGCCACGTGAAGTAGAAGGGCTCGTTCCGGCGCAGCTTCGTGCCGATCGCGACCTGCAGGTGCGAGAGCGCGCGATCGTCGAACTCCGCGCGGATGCCGCCCTCGTAGATGAACTTGCCCACGTGCCTCCCTCGGCGAGCCGCATGCCCGCACGAAGAGACTCTGCGACAGCTCGCACGACCCCGGCACACCGTGGATCGTCCTGCGAAAGCGCGGCCCGCAAACGAAACGCCGGCGTCACCCGCCGCGCAGCGTCTGCCGCGGCGGCCTCCCGTATGCGTCGCGGTAATGCTTGGCGAACCGCGAGGCGCTTGCGAAGCCCCACCGTCGCGCGACCTCCGACACGCTCACGGGCGTCGCCTGCTGCAGTTCGGCGTGCGCCCCGGCCAGTCGTTCGCGTCGGAGATATTCCGTGGGCGTCTGGTCGAGGGCGCGACGGAAGGCGTACTGAAGCCCCCGCGGGGAGATGCCGGACGCCACGGCGACATCGTCGATGGTGATCGCCTCGTGCGCGTGCTGCTCCATGAAGGCGATCGCACGCCGGACGCTTCGCGGGGCGGCGCGTCGCTGGGACGAGCGTTCGAGGGCGTCGCCGAAAGCGGGGCGCGCACATCGGCGCGGGTGTGCCAGCGCGCGCTCGTCAGCCCGTCCAGCGCGAGCCACGGCGACCCCGCATTCAGGGGCACGTGCCGCAGTGTCCGGTCCGGACACTCTCACCCGCGGGCAGGGGAGGGTCAGAATGCCCGCGGCCGCTCGGCAGCGGTCGGCGGCGCCGCTCGCGACATCCGGGAATCCCGCCGCCCGCGGTGCGGTTGGATGATGATTGCACCGAAGGGAGCCCCGCATGAACGGACTCGAGGTCACTGTCCTGCTCGGAATCACCGTGCTCACCGGTGCGATCCTCGCGCCGAAGCTGCGAGTGGCCGTACCGCTGCTGCTCGTCGTCGCCGGCCTCGCTCTGGGTTTCATCCCCGAGGTGCGCGAGATCGCGCTGCCGCCCGAGACCGTGCTGCTGCTCTTCCTGCCTGTGCTGCTGTTCTGGGAGAGCATGACGACCTCGCTGCGGTCCATCCGCCGGGACTTCCGCGGCATCTTCCTCATGAGCACGGCGCTCGTCGTCGCCAGCGCTTTCGCCGTCGCCGGCGTCGCCTACGCCCTCGGGCTGCCCTGGAACGCCGCGCTCATCCTCGGCGCCGCGGTCGCCCCGACCGACGCGACCGCAGTGGCCGCGCTCGGGCGCATGCTGCCGCGACGCAACTTCATGAACCTCAAGGCCGAGAGCCTCACCAACGACGGGACCGCGCTCGTGATCTACGGCGTCGCCGTCGGTGTCGCCGCCGGCGGCCAGTACACCCCGCTCGACGTCACGGGCCTGGTGGTGCTGTCGTACGTGGGCGGGGCCGCGGCGGGTGTCGTCGTCGCGGGTCTCGCGTACCTCGTCATGCGGCGGGTCCGGAACACGCTCAACCTCAACATCGCCCTGCTGCTCGTGCCGTTCACCGCGTTCCTGCTCGCCGAGCTCGTCCACGCCTCCGGTGTGCTCGCGGTGGTCGTGGCGGGACTCATCGTCGCGTACATCACGCCCCGGATCAGCACGGCCGCGTCGCGGCGCCAGGCGGCGTGGACGTGGCCGCTCGGCTCCTTCCTCCTCAACGGCTCGCTGTTCGTGCTCATCGGCTTCGAGGTGCAGGCCGTCGCGCACGAGATCCCCGGGCGCGAGATCGGCTGGCTGGTCGTCGTCACGCTGGCGTCGTGGCTGGTGCTGCTCGTCGCGCGGTTCGTCTTCCAGACGACGTCGGTCATGATCATCCGCATTCTGGACCGCCGGCCGTCTCAGCGACTGCGACGCACCACGTATCGTGCACGGATCGTCAGCGCGGTGGCCGGCTTCCGCGGCGCGGTCTCGCTCGCGATCGCGCTGTCGGTGCCGCTCACGACGACCGCGGGCGACCCGATGCCGGGACGCGACGAGATCATCTTCGTCACGGCGGGCATCATCCTGCTGACCCTCCTCGTGCAGGGACCGATCCTGCCGGCTGTCGTGCGGTGGGCGCGCCTGCCCGACGACACGGCGATGCAGCGGGAGCTCGAACTCGCCGAGCGCGCGATCACCGGCGCGGCCCTCACCGCGATGAAGGATCTCGCCCACGACCACGGTGTCAGCGAGGAGACCCGCGACCGCCTCACGCGCGACTACTACGACTACCTCGAGCGCAACAACGAGCGCGTGCAAGCCCGCGAGCAGGCCGAGGTCGACCGTCGGATCGCCGATCTCGACAAGATGATCGGGACGACGGATGCCGAGGCCGAGGGCGAGGCCGAGACAGCCGCCACCGCCACTGCGGTGCTCGATCCGCCCGCCCCGCTGCCGTCGCCGCGCGAACGAGACGAGGAGTACTCGCGCCTGCGGATCGCTCTGCTGGACCGCAAGCGCGAGGTGCTGTACCGGCTGCGCCGCGAGGGTGCCGTGGACGATGCCGTGGTGACGCAGATCCAGACCAGGCTGGACGTGGAGGAGCTGCGCATCACCGGCATCGAGGTGCTCGACTGATTGCCGCCGTCGGCGAGTCTTCGGCGGCGTGAGGGGCGGCAGCTCAGGCCGCAGGCTCGCGCAGGCCGGCTGAGATGAGATCGGCGAGTGCGGGCAGGTCAGCCGCATCGGCAGGACCGGCGAGCTCGTCGCCCGCCGCTGCCGGCGCGAGCTCGTCTGCGGAGTGGGCGGGGAGCGTCGGGGTCGTGATGATCGCCACCCAGGCTTCCGCCGCGATCCGCACGCGCCGTGCGGCGATCGGATGCAGGATGCTCGCGCCGAGCACGCGCTCGACGATCGCCTGCAGCTGGCTGCGGTAGTCGCGGAGCCTCGCGCGCACCTCGGGGTGCGTCCGGTGCTCGCGCCACACGATGACGCGGCGCACCGCCGACTCGCTCTGCAGTTCGCGGAGCCTCCCCGTGACGTTGAGCAGCGACTGCGCGGGATCGCCCTCGGCGATCAGCCCTGAAGTGTCGATGGGATCGAGGTCGAGCCGTTCGCCCATCAGCGCACGCAGCAGATCGGTCTTGCTGGGGAAGTAGTAGAAGAGCAGTCCCTTGGGCACGCCGGCCAGGTCGGCGATCGCGCCCGTCGGGGTGGCGTCGAAGCCGCGCTCGGCGAAGAGGCGTTCGGCCGCGTCCAGGATGAGGATCCGGCTCTCCCGGGTTCGGGTCATCTCGGGTCCTCCGGAAAGGCGCGGGGGCAGCCGGCGGTCACCGGCGCCCCCGTCTCGACGGCGCACGTCAGTG
Organism: Microbacterium psychrotolerans; assembly: GCF_031085295.1. Classification (GTDB taxonomy): domain Bacteria; phylum Actinomycetota; class Actinomycetes; order Actinomycetales; family Microbacteriaceae; genus Microbacterium; species Microbacterium psychrotolerans. Next base: position 290,353 of record NZ_JAVFWO010000005.1, read on the forward strand.
GGAAGGGCACCTCAGTGCGGGAGGGAACGGTCGTGCATGTGCATGGCCGGTCGGATGGCGAGTGCCGCGACGATCACCGCGACCGCCCCGCCGATCCAGCAGATCCAGGCGGCCGTGGAGTCCATGCGGGCGAAACCGCCCAGCCACGGAGCGACGAACAGCACCGCACCGAGCGCGAGCTGCACGTACTCCATCGCGACCATGCCGGGCATCGCGAGGTTGATGACACCGGCGACGATCAGCAGGACGCCGACGATCAGCATCCACGGCATGGAGGCGCCCATCGGCGGTATGAACAGCGCCGCCACTGCGGCGACGAGGCCCACGACCACGGCGACCCAGTCCTCCCAACGAGTCCACTTGTTCATCGGAATCTCCTCCTTCGGAGACGGTGATGGCTCCCGATCGGGGGTCGATTCCACGGTATTCCTGACTGACCGACCGGTCAAGATCCCTGACGCAGCGGCATCCGGGCCCCGCGAGGTCTCAGACGCGGGCCGGCTGCCAGCCGAGCTCGGGGGCGACGTGCTTCGCGAACGACTCGATCATGCGCAGGTTGAACTCCACACCCAGCTGGCTCGGGATGGTGAGCATGAGGGTGTCGGCCGCGGCGATGGCAGCGTCCTCCTTGAGCTGCTCCACGAGCTCGTCCGGCTCGCCGGCATAGGTCTTGCCGAACGTGGAGCGGATGCCGTCGATGACGCCGATCTGGTCGCCGTCCTGGCGTCCGCCGAAGTACATGCGCTCCTCCGCGGTGGTGATCGGGAAGATCGAGCGACTCACCGACACCCGCGGTTCGCCCTGATGGCCCGCGTCCCGCCACGCGGCGCGGAAGCCGTCGATCTGCTCCGCCTGGAGGATGTCGAACGGCCGTCCGTCCGCGGAGGTGAGCAGCGTCGACGACATCAGGTTCACGCCCGTGCGGCCCGCCCACTCGGCGGAGTCGCGGTTGCCGGCGCCCCACCACACGCGCGAGCGCAGCCCGGGGGAGTGCGGCTCGATCCGCTGCAGCCCGGTGCCCCCGCCGAACGGCGACGAGGCGTCGCGCTCCGCGAGGCCTTCACCCTCGATCGCGCGCAGGAAGAGATCGAAGTGCTCCCGCGCGATGTCGGCGCCGCGGGGATCGTCCGATCCGGTGTACCCGAAGGCCTCGTAGCCGCGCACGACGGTCTCGGGTGAGCCGCGGCTGACGCCGAGCGCGAGCCGGCCGTCCGAGATCAGGTCGACGGCGGCGGCTTCCTCGGCGAGGTAGAGCGGATTCTCGTACCGCATGTCGATCACGCCGGTGCCGACCTCGATGCTCCGGGTGCGCGCCGCAATGGCCGCGAGCAGGGGCATCGGCGACGCCTGTTGCCGTGCGAAGTGGTGGACGCGGAAGTACGCGCCGTTCACACCCAGATCGTCCATGCCCTGGGCGAGGTCGATCGCCTGCAGCATCGAGTCGGCGGCGGTGAGCTGCCGCCCGCCGCCCAGCGGGCCGTAGTGTCCGAACGAGAGGGTGCCGAATCGTTGCATGTCGACTGCAACGGTACGCGCGCAGCATCCATTCCGGTGAATGCAGTTCCTCATGCCTCGCCATGTCACGAGGCGTCACGTCGGAAGAGTTGTCGGCGCCTCGTGGTTGCCTGAACCCCAGAACCGGAAAGACGGAAGGACGAAGCATGGCACATCTCCTGGTGTTCGAGTTCCCCTCGGCAGGGCCGTTCGGCGCTGAGGCGGTCGCGGCGTTCGGCGAGCTCGCCCGCGACATCGCGGGTGAGAAGGGCCTGGTGTTCAAGGTGTGGACCGAGGATGCCGAGACGGGCATCGCCGGCGGCGCGTACCTCTTCGAGACGAAGGAGGACGCCGATCGCTACCTCGCGTTCCACAGCGAGCGGCTGAGCGGTGTCGGCGTGACCGATATCGACGCGAGAAGCTACGGCGTCAACGAAGGTCTCTCGGCGATCACCGGCATTCCGCCACGCTGAGCGGCGCGCCCATGGACGCGTCGGGTCACTCCCGATGCACCTCAGCGAGCGCCTGCGTCAGCTCGGCGCGTGAGCCGATCCCGAGCTTCGTGTATGCCTTGCGCAAGTGGTATTCGACGGTCTTCGGGCTGAGGAACAGCGCGGCCGCGGCCTCACGGGTCGTGCGGCCCTCCGCGAGCAGCAGGCTGACCTGGAGTTCCTGCGGCGTGAGGTCCTCGACCGCGTTCCCCGCGGTGGGACGGACGTGTTCGCCGGTCGCGGTGAGCTCGGCCGCCGCGCGGGTGCGCCACACAGATGCGCCGAGCTCGGCGAAGTCCTCGCATGCCGCGCGCAACTGCACCCGCGCGTCGATCCGTCGTCCCGTCCTGCGGAGGCGCTCGCCGTAAGCAAGACGGGTGCGGGCCACCTCGAACCGGTCGAGCGTCTGCTCATGCCAGCCGAGCGCCGACTCGAACCAGGCGTCGGAGTCGGCGTCCGCATCGGCGATCCCCATCGCGCGCTCGCCGCGGGCACAAGCCCACGGCTGCCCCTTCACCGACGCTCGGGCGCGGTACTCGGCGGCGATCGCCGACGCCGCTCTTCGGCGTCCCACGCGCACCAGCGCGTCGCAGTACTCGGGCCCGGGGGAGAGGTCGACATCGTCCAGCCCGAGGCGTCCGAGCAGGGCGATCAGCTCCGCGAAGAGGTCCGCCGCCAGGTCGGGTCGACCCAGCGAGAGCTCGAGATCGCCGAGGGCGTGGCCCACCCAGGCCTCGCCCACATGGATGTCGCGGGCGGCGCATTGCGCGCGCGCCTCCTCGCCGTGCGTGCGACACGCGTCGGCCTTCCCGGCGCGGGAATCGAGTCGTGTCAAGCCCGCGAGCGACATCGCCCGCTCGGTGGTCTGCCCCGTGTCGGTCGCGAGACGGATGGCCTCGGTGAAGTTCGCCTCTGCGCGGGCCCACGACGCCGCCGTCGTGGCCTGATCGACCGCGACATGGAAGAGCAGGGCGGGCAGCGCGCCGATCCCGGCGGCGCCCCGCACCTCGTCCACGAGCGCGCGCAGTCGCACTCCGCTGCTGGCGTCGCGCAGATACAGCGGCGCGAGCATCAGCCACGAGAGGCGGCGGGGGTCCCGTCCCAGTTCTGGATCGCTCTCGAGAAGCGGAACGGCAGCGCGGATCTCGTCTGCGCCGCCCCGCCCGGCGAGTGTCTTCGCCATTCCCGACGCCATGAGCCCGAGCGCCCGCGCCCGCGTCGTGCGCACATCGGGCCGCAGGTCGGCGATCCGGTCGGCGAGAGTCGAGGCGGTCCGTGCGTCGCCGAGGTAGTACGTGGCGTGCACGGCGTCCGCCAATGCGACGGTCGCGGCGTCCGCCGACGTCGCGTGGTCGGCGGCACGCAGCAGGATGTCGAGGGCCTGCCGCAGCGAGCCGGTGCGGGCGGCGACCGACGCGCGCAGCTCGGTCTCGCGGATGCCGTCGATGGGGGCGCTTCCGGCCGCGTTCGGAGGGGCATCGCGTGCGCGCCCGTCGAGCAGTGCGACCGCGCGCTCGCCGTCGCCCGCCTCCCATGCGGCATCAGCGGCCTTCAGCAGGCGCGCCGACCGCGCGTCCGCGTCGGGTGTCAGCCGCGCCGCGCGCTCGAACGCACCCGACGCCACCGAGTAGGCGGCGCGCGAGACGGCGTGGTCGCCGGCCACCGACAGCAGGTCGGCGATCGCCGCGTCGGGGCGCGAAGTCGCCTCCGAGAGGTGCCATGCCCTGCGGTCGACGTCTCCCGACGGTGCCGCGTCGGCGGCGGCGCGGTGCGCGGCCCGGCGCGCGTGCGCGGACGCCCCCGAGTACACGGCGGCGCGCAGGAGCGGATGGCGGAATGCGATGCGCCCATCGCGCACGGCGATCAGACCGAGGTCGTCCGCCGCGTCGAGCTCCGCCACATCCACGCCGTACGCCTCGCACGCGTCGGCGACGAAACGGAGGTCGGCGCCGCACACCGCGGCCACGAGCAGTGCGGCACGGCAGCCGGCATCCAATCTGGCGAGCCGTCTGCCGAACGCGTCGATCACCGCCCGAGGCACCCGCAGGGGCATTCCGGTCTCGATGCTCTCGACCACATCGAGGTCGGCGGCGCGCAGCTCCAGCATCGCGAGTGGATTGCCGTCGGTGGCGCGGTGGAGCAGGCGCACCTGCTCGTCGGACACGTCGCCGGGAGCGTGGTGGAGGATCGTGCGGGCGGCCTCGAGATCCACCCCGTTCAACGCGAGCGACGGCAGGTCGGCGACGAGATCGTCCCCGTCCGGACTCCGCACCCCGAACAGAATCACCACCGGGTCGGCGGCGAGTCGCCGCGCGGCGAAGACGAGCGCATTCGCGGACGGCTCGTCGGCGAGGTGCAGATCGTCGACCACGACAGCGACCGGTCCGTCCTCGGCGTACCGGCAGACCAGGCTCAGCACGGCCGCGCCGATCGTGAACCGGTCACGCCCATCGGCCGGGCCCGAGGCGCCGGGGAGGGCGAGCGCCGCGGCCATGGCGTCGGCCTGCATCGGCGGGATGCCGTCGAGCGCGCCCAGCGCCGGCCGCAGCAGCTGCAGCAGCGTGGCGAACGGGATCTCGCGCTCCGACTCCAGACCGGTGCCCCGCAGCACGCGCGTCCCGTCGAGGCGCGAGACGGCGTCCTCGAGGAGCGCGGTCTTGCCGACGCCGGCTTCTCCGCGCACGGCGAGCACGCCGCTCGTCCCCAGGCGCGCTGCAGCCCCGAGCCGATCGATCGCCTGCTGCTCGGCCTGTCGACCCACCAGCATGGCCCGAGTCTACGACCGCGTCCGCGACTAGGGGGGTCCCCGGATGCGGTGCCGAGGGGCGGCTGCCTACCTTCGAGGCATCCGCGGATCTCCGCCGCGGAGCACCGACCGAAGGAGCCGCTGATGTCTCTCACCGTCCCACCCACGCAGATCGACACCGACAAGCTGATGAACTTCGTCTTCCGCGCCGTCGACGAAGTCGGCGCGACCCTCAACGCCGCACTCGTCGTGATGGGCGACAAGCTCGGCTACTACCGGGACCTCGCCGACCACGGTCCGAGCACGCCGGCGCAGCTCGCCGAGCGCACGCAGACGGCCGAGCCATACGCACGTGAGTGGCTGAACGCCCAGGCCGCCGGCGGCTACGTCACGTACGACCCGGCGAGCAAGCGCTACACGCTGCCCGCCGAACACGCGGTCGCGATGACCGACCCCGACAGCGCGGCCTTCCTTCCCGGGTTCTTCCAGATCGCACTCGGAACCGTCCACGACACGCAGCACATCGTCGAGGCCGCGCGCAGCGGCGCCGGCTACGGCTGGCACCAGCACGGTGCAGACGTCCACGTGGGCTGCGAGCGGTTCTTCCGTCCGAGCTATCACGCCAACCTCGTGGACTCGTGGATCCCCGCGCTCGACGGAGTGAAGGACAAGCTCGAGAGCGGCGCGCTCGTCGCCGACGTCGGTTGCGGGCACGGGGCGTCCACGATCCTCCTCGCGCAGGCGTTCCCGAACTCGACGTTCGTCGGCTCGGACTACCACGCCGAGTCGATCGAGGTCGCCCGCGCCCGGGCTGCGGAGGCGGGTGTGGAGAACGTGCGCTTCGAAGTCGCCTCGGCACAGGAACTCGGCGGCCGGGGGTATGACCTCGTCACGATGTTCGACTGCCTGCACGACATGGGCGATCCGGTCGGGGCCGCGCGCCGGGTGCGCGACGCGATCGCCGACGATGGCACGTGGATGATCGTCGAGCCCATGGCCGGCGACCACGTCGAAGACAACCTGAACCCGGTCGGCCGCGCCTACTACGGCTTCTCGACGCTGCTGTGCACGCCGTCCTCGCTCTCGCAGGACGTGGGACTGGCGCTCGGCACGCAGGCCGGACCCGCGCGGATCCGCGACGTCACCTCGGCGGCCGGGTTCACGGGGTTCCGCACCGTCGCCGAGACGCCGTTCAACCGGGTCATCGAAGCGCGACCCTGACGGCGCGCGGCGAGAGGAGCAGACTGGGGGGATGGCCGCCATGGGCAACCGCCATACCTGGGTCCGGGCGCAGCGCCGCCCGCGGAGGGCGCTGTTCCTCTCGTCGCCGATCGGCCTGGGCCATGCGCGGCGCGACGTCGCGATCGCACAGGAGCTGCGCCGGCTGCATCCCGACCTGCAGATCGACTGGCTGGCGCAGCATCCGGTGACCCGCGTGCTCGCGGATGCCGGGGAACCTGTGCACCCGGCATCCGCCTTCCTGGCCAACGAATCGGCGCACATCGAGGACGAGTCCGCCGACCACGATCTGCACGCCTTCCAGGCGATCCGGCGGATGGACGAGATCCTGGTGAACAACTTCATGGTCTTCAACGACGTGGTCGACGAGACGTACTACGACCTCGTGATCGGCGACGAGGCGTGGGACGTCGACTACTTCCTCCACGAGAATCCCGAGCTCAAGCGGTTCGCTTTCGCCTGGATGACCGACTTCGTGGGGTGGCTGCCGATGCCGAGCGGTGGGGATGCCGAGGCCGCGCTCACCGCGGACTACAACGCCGAGATGCTCGAGCAGCGGACGCGATACCGCCGTCTGCGCGACAGGTCGATCTTCGTGGGCGTCCCCGACGACGTGGTGGACGCGTCCTTCGGGCCGGGATTGCCGGGCATCCGCGAGTGGACCGAGGCCCATTACGACTTCGCGGGCTACGTCACCGGGTTCACGCCGCCGAGCGACGAGGAGCGAGCCCGGGTGCGGACGCGACTCGGGTACGCGCCCGACGACGTGCTCTGCATCGTGACCGTCGGCGGCTCCGGCGTCGGCGACGCCCTCCTGCATCGGGTGATGGATGCCGTGCCCCTCGCGCGTCGGATGCTGCCGGCGCTGCGGTTCCTCGTGGTGACCGGCCCGCGGATCGATCCGTCGTCGTTGCCGCGGAGACAGGGCGCGAAGGTGCGCGGCTTCGTGCCGGACCTGTACCTCACGCTCGCCGCCTGCGACGTCGCCGTCGTGCAGGGCGGCCTCACGACGTGCATGGAACTCACCGCGGCCGGCCGCCCGTTTCTGTACGTGCCGCTCGAGAACCACTTCGAGCAGAACTTCCACGTGCGTCACCGGCTGGCCCGCTACGGTGCCGGACGCTGTGTGCCGTACGTCCAGGCGTGCGACCCCGAGACGCTCGCGGAGGCCCTCGTGGCGGAGGTGGCGCGCGAAGTGCGTTACCGGCCGGTGGAGACCGACGGTGCCGCGAGGGCCGCGGCGATGCTGGCGGAGCTGATCTGATGCGCGCGCTGCAGCCGACGACGACCGGCGTCGTGGACCGCGAGGGTATCGCGGTGCACTACGAGGTGTATGGCGTCGGTTCCCCGACGGTGTACCTGCTCATGCCCGACGTCATTGTCCACAGTCGGGCATGGAAGGCGCAGATCCCCTTCCTGGCGCGGTATTTCCGTGTGGTGGTCAGCGACCCGCCGGGGAACGGGCTGAGCGGCACGCCGGTGTCGGCCGATCAGATGGACGATCCGGTGCTGATCGCTGGGCAGTGGGGGGTGCTGGATGCCATCGGGGCCGAGCAGGCGGTGCTCGTCGGGGTGTGCACCGGCGCCGGGCACTCCTTGATCATGGCCGGGCAGCGACCCGACCGGGTGCTCGGCGCGTGTGCGATCAACCCTGGCCTGCGGCTGACCGAGCCACTGCCGCATCGGGTGGCCTTCCCCTACGACGAGCCGCGCGACGGGTATGAGGGCTGGCAGAAGCAGAACCGCCACTACTGGAAGCAGGACTGGGCCGACTGGTCGGAGTTCTTCTTCGGGCAGATGTTCCCCGAGCCGCATTCGACGAAGCAGGTGGAGGACTGCGTCGACTGGTCGATGGGGTCGGGGGCCGACATGCTGATCCTGGAGTACTCGTCGACCTACCTCGCCGCCGACATCGCGTCATCCCGGGCGATCTGCGAGGCGGTCCGCTGCCCCGTGCTGGTGATCACGGGTTCGCGCGACATGTGCCAGAACCCGCTGCGCGGTCCGATCGCCGCCGATCTGACCGGGGGCGACCTCGTCGTCATCGACGGCGGCGGGCACTTGCCTCAGGCGCGCGATCCGGTCAAGGTCAACCTGCTGCTGCGAGACTTCATCCGGCGCGTCGCGCCTCGGGCCGCGTAAGCCGCTGACGGCTACGGCGCGGAGGAGGTGGCGGGCGTCAGTGCGGCGAGAACTTCCACCACGGGGGCGAGTTCGGGCTGCTGGGCCGCTTCTGCGAGCACTCGTGCGAGCGTCTCGTCGTGGATGGGGTGCGCACGCTCGTAGAGCTCGCGCCCTGCCGGGGTGAGCTCGGTGTAGATTCCGCGCCGGTCATCGGCGCACAGGACGCGGGCGATGAGTGCCCGGTCCTCGAGGCGGTTCACCAGGCGCGTCGTCGCACTGGCGCTGAGGGCGGTGGCGCGTGCGAGCTGCTGCATCCGCATATGCCAGCCGTCCTGGCGGCTCAGCGCGTCGAGCACGGTGTACTCGACCACCGAGAGGTCGACGGATGCTGCGAGCGCGCGCTCGAGCTCGGCGTCGATGAGCCCGTGCAGGGCGGCGAGCGTGCGCCAGCCCTGGGCGCGCACCTCGACCGCGTCGTCGGCGATGCCCATGAGTCCTCCTCGTCGATCGATGCAGTTGCATGGTTGTTTGCCCACATAGTGCGCGTGTGCAACTATTTATCCCGCACCTGCAATATCCCGCGTGTGCAACTATCGCCCAGTGTAACAGGAGAACCCTCATGCCTCTCGGCCTCATCGCGCTCGCCATGGGCGCCTTCGGCATCGGACTCACCGAGTTCGTCATCATGGGGCTGCTGCCCCAAGTCGCGCGCGACTTCGCCGTCACCGAGCCGGCCGCCGGGTGGCTCATCTCCGGTTACGCCCTCGGCGTGGTCGTAGGAGCCCTGGGGCTCACCGCGGCCACCATCAGGCTGCCGCGCAAGCCCGTCCTGCTCGGCCTGGTGGTGTTGTTCATCGCCGGCAATGTCCTGACCGCACTCGCGCCCGACTACGGCATCGCGATGACCGGCCGCGTTCTGGCCGCTCTCGCACACGGCGCCTTCTTCGGCATCGGGTCGGTCGTCGCAGCGAGTCTCGTCGCACCGGAGAAGCGCGCCGGAGCGATCGCGATCATGTTCACCGGTCTGACCGCCGCCAACGTGCTCGGCGTCCCGTTCGGCACATTCCTCGGGCAGCAGTTCGGGTGGCGCTCGACCTTCTGGGTCATCGCCGGCATCGGCGTCCTCGCGCTCGTGGGCATCGCCGCACTCGTGCCCGCCGCGAAGGACGCGCCCGAGGCCATCAGCCTCCGCCGCGAACTGCGCGCGTTCCGCTCGATCCAGGTGTGGCTCTCGCTCGCGGTGACGGTGCTGTCGTTCGGCGGCATGTTCGGCGCGTTCACCTACATCACGTACACGCTCACCGAGGTGAGCGGATTCGCCGCGGGCGCCGTGCCGTGGCTGCTCGTGCTGTTCGGCGCCGGCCTCGTCGCCGGCAACTGGCTGGGGGGACGGCTGGCCGACCGCCGCCTCGACCTTTCGCTGATCGCGTTCATCGCCGCCCTGGTCGTGGTGCTGATGACCTTCGCGCTCCTCGCCGGGTCGCAGGTCGCCACGATCGTCGCGCTCGTGCTGATGGGGGCGCTCGGCTTCGGCACGGTTCCAGGTCTCCAGAGTCGCGTCATGCACTACGCCGATGGCGCCCCCACTCTTGCATCGGGCGCGAACATCGGCGCGTTCAACATCGGCAACGCGCTCGGCGCGTGGGCGGGCGGGGTCGGGATCAGCGCGGGGCTCGGCTACACGGCGCCGGTCTGGATCGGCGCGGCCATCTCGGGTGCAGGCCTGGTCGTGATGGGTCTGGCGGCCGTGGCGGCCCACCGGGCCGGCACCGCCGTACGTGCGCCGCGGGGGGCGGCGCCCGCGACGACGAGCACCGTCCCGGTACCCGTCGTGTGAGGCAACCCGCGTGCTCCGGCGTGCGCACCCCCCTGTCCCGGGTGCGCACGCCGTGCCTACGATGGCCGGAAGGAAGATGAGGCAGTGGGATGCCGCGGCGAGAGGAGGCGCGTCATGGTTCAGGTTCGTGTGGCGGGCGTCGCCCTCGACGCCTCGGGGCAGCACGTGCTGCTGCTCAAGCCGGTGGATCAGATCCCCGGCGACGGACTCGTCCTGCCGATCTGGATCGGGCAGCTCGAGGCGACCTCGATCCTGGTCGCGGTCGAGAACGCCGAGGTGCCCCGCCCGCTCGCGCACGATCTGATGGGCCTGATGCTCGCCGCGCTCGATGCGTCGGCGACGCGGGTGGAGGTCACCCGCATCGAGGACGGCACCTTCTTCGCCGAGATCACGATCTCCACCCCGCTCGGTGATCGCATCGTCGATGCCCGGCCGTCGGATGCCATCGCGCTCGCCTCGCGTGTGGCGGCGCCGATGTGGGTCGCGGACGACGTCTTGGCCGAGGCCGGTGTTCCCGACGTGCTCACCGAGACCGACGCGTCGGAGCGTCTCGACGAGTTCAAGCGCTTCCTCGACGAGGTCGAGCCCGAGGACTTCGACGGCTGAGGACTTCCGCGGTCCCATGTATCTGGGAGCCCGGGGTCTGCTCATTGGTGGGGTGGCCCGCGGCGGACGCGGGCGCGCTGACGGAGTCGTGCTGACGCTCCGTGGCGCACGCTCCATCGAAAGGCATCCTCTCCATGTCCCTCAACGACCTGGCCATCGACGTCCCCCGTGCCGCGATCCGCGCCGCCGCCGGCGAACTGCGCACCGCGCTCGGCGCTCGCGTGCTGTTCCCGGGTGACGCCGGCTTCGACGCCGCGCGGACTCCGTGGAATGTCGCCGTGGCGCAGCATCCGTTCGCCGTCGCCCTTCCCGAATCGGCCGACGACGTCGTCGACGTCGTGCGTGCCGCGACCCTGTCCGGGCTCCGTGTGGCGCCGCAGTCGACCGGTCATGCGGCCGGGGCGCTGGCCGATACGGATCTCTCGCACACCGTGCTCGTCTCACTGAAGGGCGTCCGCGGCGTCGCGATCGACCCCGAGGCCCGCACGGCGCGCGTGCTCGGCGGCTCGCTCTGGAACGATGTGCTCGAGGCGGCCGCGCCTCACGAGCTCACCGCGCTGCACGGCAGCGCCGGCGACGTGTCGGTCGTCGGATACATGCTCAGCGGTGGACTGTCGTTCTACGCCCGCGCGCACGGCCTTGCCGTCAATGCGGTGCGCGCCATCGAGGTCGTGACGGCCGACGGCACGCTGGTCCGGGCGAACGAGGACGAGCACCCCGACCTGTTCTGGGCGCTGCGCGGCGGCTCCGGATCGTTCGGCGTCGTCGTCGCCATCGAGATCGACCTGCTGCCCGTCGCCGATGTCTTCGCCGGCATGCTGCTGTGGGACGCCGCGCGCGCCGCTGAGGTCTCGCACACGTGGGCGCAGTGGACGCGCTCCGCACCGGAGACCGCCACCACGGCACTGCGGATCATGAACTTCCCGCCGCTGCCGCAGCTTCCGCCCTTCCTGTCGGGACGGTCGGTGGTCGTGATCGACGGGGCGATCGACGAGACGGATGCCGCGGCATCCGCTCTGCTCGCGCCGCTGCGCGCGCTGCGGCCCGAGATCGACACGTTCGCCCGCATCCCCGCGCCCGCGCTCGTCGGCGTCCACATGGACCCGCCGGAGCCGACCCCGTCGCTGACGTGGCACGCGATCCTCGACTCGTTCCCGGCGGAGGCCGTGGACGCGTTCGTCGGCGCGGGCGGGACTCCGGGGATCTTCGTGCAGGAGATGCGGCATCTCGGCGGTGCCGTGAACCGGCGCCCGGCCGGGGGCGGCGCGATCGCGTCGCTCGACGGCCACTACCTGGTGCACTCGATCGCGATGGTGCCCGAGCCCGACGCGGGCCCCGCCGCCACGGCGGCCGTTCGCGCCGGGGTCGCCGCTCTCGCGCCGTGGCACGCCGACGCACTCGCGCTGACCTTCATCGACGCGCCGGGTGCCGACCGTGCCCTCGCCTTCGGGCCGGCGTGGGCCCGCCTGCGTCAGCTCAAGCTCGCGTACGACCCGGCCAACCTGTTCGCGGCGGCGCGCCCGATCTGATCCGATCGGGTCGTCACGGAGCGGGGCGGCTCAGGCCGCTCCGCGCCGGACGGCGGCGGCGACGTCCGCCGGGGAACCCTGCCAGGGCGCGCCGTGCCCGGGAAGAACCCACGATGCCGAGATGCTCGCAAGGCGATCGAGCGAGGCCGAGGCCTCATCAGGGTCATCCGTGAAGGGCGCCGGCTGCATGCCCTCGTGACCGGTGAGCACGTGGCGCGTCGTGAGTGCGTCGCCCACGAACACCGCATCTACGAAGGGCACGTGCACCGCGACGCTGCCGGGAGAGTGGCCGGGCATTCCGACGATGACCGGCGAGCCCGGCAGGTCGAGCACGTCGCCGTCATGCACCTCGACCACCTCCGACACATACGTCGTCGGAAGGGCGCGCTTGCGCAGCGCGTAGGCGAAGAAGCCCACCGTCGGGCCGAGCTTCATCGGCCCGGCAGCGACCTTCGGCTTCTCGCCGGTGCGGGCGCGCTCGGCATCCGCCTCGTGCACGTAGACGGGTACGCCGTGGTCGCGGCGCAGGCGCTCGGCGAACCCGATGTGGTCGCTGTCGCCATGGGTGAGGATGATGCCCTTCACGTCGGCGAGTGTCAGGCCCAGCGTGTCGAGCTCGCGCGCGAGATCCTTCCAGTGGCCGGGGAGGCCCGCATCGATGACGGTGACGCCATCGTCGGTGATCACGAGGTAGGCGGCGACGATGTCGTTGCCGATGCGGTGCAGGTGGGGAGCGAGCTTCATGGCGCATCCTTCGGGGGAGGGACGTGGGGTTGGCATAGCTACGATACGTAGCTATGATGGCTAATGTCAATAGCCATCGGGAGGATGCCGCATGCCGACGCCGGAGCGCACGTCGTACGCCGAGATCATCGCCGCCGGGCGCGATCTCCTCGAGGAGTCTGGGCTTGCCGGTCTCACGATGCAGCGGGTCGCGGAGCGCGTGGGCGTGCGTGCGCCGTCGCTCTACAAGCGGGTCCGCGATCGCGACGCGCTCATCGAGGCGGTGGCCGCGGCGACGGTGGACGACCTGACGGCCCGGCTGGAGGCATCCGATCGCTCCCTCGAAGGGCTTGCCCGCGCGTACCGCGCCCTGGCACAGAGCCGGCCCGAGGGCTTCCGCCTGATGTTCGCCACAGCGGCGCCGCCGGAGCTGCTCGCCCGTGCAGGCCTCACCATCGTCGACAGCGCCGCCGTGATCGCCGGCGAGGAGCATGCGCTGGACGCGGCCCGCATGGTGACCGCATGGGCGACGGGGTTCATCCACATGGAGCTGGCGGGAGCCTTCCGGCTCGGCGGCGACGTGGACGCCGCCTTCGAGTACGGGCTCGTCGCGCTGCGGCGAGGACTCGGCGGCTGACGGTCGCCGAGTTCTGGCTGCGCCCCCGCGACGGTGGTCGCGCCGCTGATCCGAGGCTCGGATCGCCGCGCAGACGGCGGGGGCATCGGCGAGATCGTCTCGTCGACGGGGACCACATCGCGAGCGCCGGCCGAGGGTGAGGGCGGTGCGGCCATCGCAGCCCGTCACCTCGGAAACTCGGAAAAGGCTTGCCGAGGATTGCCGGACGTGGCAAAGTCTGCATGGCAAACGCTATCCACTTCGCGACTGAGGTGGACTTCCGCAAGCGAAGACGCAAGCGAAGGACCTCGAGGAAAGGGCACGACGCGATGCTGCGTACACCGAAGCACACCACCACGAACCGCGGAAGGAGAGGGATCGGCGTTCTCGTCGCCACGGCGATCGGCCTTTCCGCGCTCACCGCCGCACCGACGAGCGCCGTTGCCGCCGAAGCGCCGGCGGCACCTGAGATCGTCGAATCAGTCAGCCCGGAGGGCTTCCAGCATCCGGGGATCGGCGTCACGGCCGATCAGCTGCGGAACGTCCAGGAGCAGCTCGCGGCGGGTGCCGAGCCCTGGACGAGCTACTACGCGGCGATGGCCCAGACCAAATACGCCTCCCGCGCCTACGTCGCGCAGAACCAAGGCGCGACGGACGAGCAGCCGAAGGACAACTCCTACAACGAGGTCGCCATGCGCTCCCGCGCGCACGACGACAGCCTCGGTGCGCTCACCCAGGCGGTGATGTATGCGGCGACGGGCGAGGAGGTGTACCGGGCCAACGCCCTGCACGTGCTGCGCACCTGGAGCAGCCTCGACCCTGCCGCCTATGCCTACTTCGCCGATGCCCACATCCACACCGGCGTTCCGCTGTACTACTTCGTGACCGCGGCGGAGATCGTCCGTGCCACCGAGCCCGCCAACGACACGCTCGACGGCTACGACCTGCGCTGGACCGAGCGCGATCAGCAGCGAGCAGAGGACAACCTCGTCCGCCCCACGCTCGAGACGTTCCTGTTCTCGCAGAATCGCCTGTGGAACCAGCACACTTACGGGGTGCTCGGCATGATCGCCGCGGCGATCTTCCTGGACGACGCGCAGCTCTACGCCGAGCGCGTCGAGTGGTTCTCGGTGAACTCGACCTATGAGAGCGAGCACATCATCAACGGGGGAGATGTCAACGGGGGCCTCGCCTCGCTCATCCGGTCGATCGACGCCGACGATCCGATGAACCCCTACGGAAAGGATTTCGTCGAGCTCCTCGAGATGGCACGGGATCAGGCGCATGCCGAGGGCGACATCACGACGCTGAGCGCGGCCGCGCGCATCGTCAACAATCAGGGCACGCGCCTCGACCCCGTCGCGGGCACGGTCTCCACGGCTGAGGATGCGGTCTCGCCGTACGGCTTCCTCGACGATCGGCTCCTCAAGGGCGCCGATGTCTTCGCGGAGTTCATGATGGGGGGCGAGCCGCCCTTCGTCGACACGTCGGGGGGCGCGAGCACGCTGTCGCAGGCTTATCGAGGGCGCCTGCGCGACCTCATGAGCGACCTGTACTACCAGTACACGTACATTGAGGGCGTCGACGTCGAAGCGGAGGCACCTCACCTGGCGCTGCTGCACGAGCAGTCCGACGGTCCTCTGTACTACTACGGGTCCGCGATCGAGAACTTCTGGAACCCTCGCGGCTCCGACTTCACGGACTCCGAGTCGTGGCTCGCGTTCCCCTCGGAGCTGGCGGAACAGGACGTGAAGGTTCCGCTGCCGGCCTCGTCGGCTGAGGTCTCGCCTGTGAAGTACGGGTTCGCCGTGGGGCGCGGCGCCAAACTCCTGACCGACGACGACGGCGCGGACATCGCACGCCTCAACCCGAACCGCGGCGACGCCGTCGTCGCCATCCGCCGCATGGTGTGGAGCACGGGCGCGACATCGCTCGTCGGCATCCGTGTGCGCACCCAGGGACGGGCGACACTGCAGGCCTCCGCAACCGAGACCTCCGAGCCGTTCTCGGCCATCGCCCTGCCCGACACGAAGGGAGAGTGGACCACGGTGTGGGCGGATGTCGGGCAGGCGGTCGCGGCGGGCAAGCCCGTCGGGCAGCACATCCTCTTGCTGCGCGCGCTGGATTCGAAGTCGCCGGTCGATGTCGGGGGCGTCGTCGCCGACGCCGCCCGCACCATTACGCCGCCGGTCTTCGCGGACGGACCAGACCTCGCGTTCGTCGCGGTCGCGGGTGAGTCGATCGCGCGGCCGATCACCGTGACGGATGCCGACTCCGACCGTGCGCTATCACTGCAGGGCGCGCCGCGCGGAGCGAGCATCAGCGCCGATGGCGTGTTCACCTGGACTCCGGCGTCTGCGGGCGAGGAGCAGTTGCTCGTGGTCGCCGCCGACGGAGAGGCGACGACGACCCTGTCGGTCACCGTGACGGTGGCGGCGGACCGCGAGGGGGCGATCGCGGGGACGCTGGAGGGCCTGGAGGACTCCGCGCAGTACACGAGCGTGAGCTGGGCGGCTGTCGGGGCCGCCGTATCGGCCGCGCGGGCGGGTGTCGCGGCCGACGCTGCCACGTTCGCGGCGCTCCTCGAGGACCTCCGGCTCGCGGTGGCGCAACTGGACTTGCTCAATCCCCGACTCGACGATGGAACGCTGGACTACTCGCTCACGGTGACGTCGCCCGAGCTCTCGCAGACGACGCTGCGCGCGCTCGTGGACGGTTCCAACCAGACCACCTGGGGGGACCGCCGTGACAACTCCGTCGAGCTCGATTTCGGGGCGGGTTACCGCGTGCAGGCGGATCGTTTCGGTCTGCTCGCGCGTGACACCTTCGCCAATCGGTCGGAGGGTACCAACGTCTACGGCTCGAACGACGCCGTCTCGTGGACTCTCCTCACGGAGCATCCGAACGAGGGCAGCGACGCCGGTGTCGAGTACATCGACGTGCGGGACGAGGTGCGGGCCCTGCGTTACCGCTACATCCGGCTGCAGATCGACGAGCCCGGAGCGCCGACCGACCCCGCGTACCCCGGGATCTGGACACAGGCGGACTTCCGCATCGACGGCGTGCGCACGGAGGTGACGCTCGAGGACCAGCTCGCCGAGGCGCGAGCCGCCGATCTGTCGGGGTCCTCACGCGCCTCTGTCGTGCTCTTCGCGAGGGAGCTCGACGCCGTGACCACGGCGGCGGGGGATCCGGACGCCGACACCGTCGCGCTCGTCGCGCGCCTGCACGCGGCGTGGGACCTGCTCGGCGATCCGCCTTTCGACACGCTCGACGTCGCGTCGAGCTGGGTGACGGCGAGCACGCGCTCGTGGGACGGCAAGCGAGACGCCGCCGCCAACGGCTGGGCGATGTTCGACGGCGATCTCGCCACCTTCACCGACACGACCTCCGCGTCGGGTTGGGTGAGCGTCGTGCCCACCGACGGGCGTCAGCTCACCGTCGAGGGCGTGCGCTTCGCACCTCGCGCCACATTCGCATCTCGGGCTCAGGGGATCCAGTTCCAGGGGTCATCAGACGGCGGCGTGACGTGGACGACGTTCGCGAGCGTCACCCGTGCGACCGACGGCTGGAACCGGATCGACCTCAGTGTGCCCGTGGCGACCATCGCCGTCCGCGTGTTGGCGACGTCGGGGAACACGAATCTGGCAGAGGTCGAACTGATCTCCAGCACGGCGGATCGCAGCGCGCTCATCCTCTACCTCGACGAGACGAAAGGTCTGACGCAAGCCGAATGGACGCCCGACTCCTGGGCTGGGTACACCGAAGCACGAGCAGACGCGCAGACCTTGGTGGATGCCGCTGAAACCGACCAGGCGGCGATCGATGCGCTCGCCGCGGCGCTCGCCGCCGCGATCGACGGGCTCGAGCGAGCCGACTGATACGCACGTCGACGTCCGGCCCGCGTGCGGAATGCCCTGCGGGCCGGACGCGCGTGCTCGTGGGGCGGGGAGTCATGCGCGGCGGGATGCGCTCGCCTGACGGCTCTCCGATCGTCGGTCGAGGCCGGTGTCCAGAAATCTGGATAGCGTTACCTCATCAACCGGATCGGGGAGAAGCATGTCGAAATCCGATAAACCTGCCACGCTCGCCGACGTCGCTCGGCTGGCGGGCGTGTCGGTCCCGGCAGCCTCGCGCGCGCTCAACGGTGGCGTGCGGGGCCGCCAGAGCGGCTCGGCGGAGCTTCGGAGCCGTGTGGAGGAAGCGGCACGCACGCTGGGCTACTCCGTCAGTCCCGCCGCCCAGACCATGAAGGGCGGCCGTTCGCGGACGGTGGCCTTCATCGTCGGCGACATCGACGACTTCGGATCGGCCACGATGATCTCCGGCATGATGCACGCTGCCGAGGAGCGAGGCATCTCCGTCGCCGTGCGCACCACCCGCGATGAGCCCGCACGCGAACTCGAGATCCTCACGCAGCTCCGCGGCGAGCGTCATCTCGCCGTGGTGATGGCGACCAGCCGGACGACCGACTCCGCGCGGGAGGCCTCGGTGCAGGAGCATCTGATGGTGCTGCGCGACCATGGCGCGAGGATCGTCGTCATCGGCGACAACGACCTGGGCTTTCCCACCGTCACCGTGGACAACCGTCGCGCGGCGAGCCTGCTCGCCGAGGGACTCGCCCGAGCCGGTCAGCGTCGTTTCGCGATCGTGTCGGGGCCGGAGGGCGAGATCACCGCCCTCGAGCGGGTCGGCGGTTTCGTCGAGGGCCTCGCGGCGCAGGGCATCCTGATCGACGGGCGGGACATCGTTCACACCGAGTTCTCACGCGACGGCGGCTACCGCGCCGCCGATCTGCTGGGCGACCGCATCGGCGACCTGGACGTCATCGCCGCAATGAGCGATGCGATGGCCGTCGGGGTCATCGCCCGGCTCCGCGAGCTGGCGCCGGATGTCCTCGCCGACATCGAAGTGACCGGCTTCGACCATGTGCCCATGCTGGGCGACGTCCTCCCTGAGTTCAGCACGGTCGAGGTGCCGCTGGAAGAGTTCGGCGGCGCAGCACTCGGTCTCGTGCTGGACGAGCATCCGGCCGAGGTTGATGAGATCGCCCTCACGGCGACGCCTATCCTGCACGGAGCACCGCTCATCACGGCCTGACCGCACCCCGCGATCCGGCCCTCAGGCGTTCGCCCGCGCCCGCGATGGAAAGCGCTTTCGATGCGGGGTGGCAAACGTTGTCCACTTTGAGGTACTCTCTCCGAGACGGAAACGTTCGAGCACGAATCAAGGGAGATCACATGCACAACGCAACGACGCGGGCGGGAGTGTGCGCCCGCACGGGCCGCCGTTCGCCGTGGATGGCCGGCGCAGCCGGCCTTGCCGTGGCCGCACTTGCACTCGCGGGCTGCGGCAGCTCGGGCGACAAGGAGGGCGAGGGCGGCTCATCCACCGAGAAGACGACCATCCGCTTTCTCTATGCCACCGGCGACGAGACCTGGAACGCGGTGGTCGACGCCGTCGTCGAGGCCTTCAATGAGCAGAGCGACACGACGACCGTGCAGCTCGACCCGCTTCCGGCCGGCAGCGACTACGCCACGGCGCTCAAGACGATGGATGCCACCGGCAACTGGCCAGCGGTGGTCGACATGCGTGACACCCTCACTTACGTGGATGCCGGCAAGCTGGCTCCTATTCCCGATTCGGTGACCGAACTCATCGAGCCCGAGGCGGTCGGGACCGCGTCCGACGGGAACGTCTACACCGTGCCGTACAGCGCCCTGAACGGCGAGATCGGCCTCAACATCGTCTACAACAAGGACTACTTCGAGGAGAACGACCTCGAAGTGCCGGAGACGTACGACGACTTCCTGGATCTGATGGCCGACATCGCCGCGAACGGAGACGCTCCGCTGGCCACCGCGGCGGCCGAGGTGTGGCCGAGCGACCAGTTGTGGAAACAGCTCGCCGCGCCGTACTTCGCGCAGTGGGGCGACCAGGGCGGCTTCTGGACCGCGGCAGAGAACGGCGACGCGACGATCGAAGACCTTCGCGAGCCGCTCCAGGAGCTCCTCGACATCACGAACGAGTACGTGCTCGACGGATGGCAGTCGACCGCCGACGCGCAGACGACCACGCTGCTCGTGAACGACATGGCGGTGATGGCGACGTCGTCCGCCGGCATCGGCCGTCTCAACGACATCAACAAGGTCGATGCCGACTTCAACGCCGGGCTGTTCATCATCCCGTCCGAGGACGGCTCCATCAACGTGCTCAAGAACGCCGTGAACGGCGACACCGCCGGCGGTCTCGCGATCTCGGCGCAGGCGGCCGAGGACGACGACGAGTACGCGTCGGCGACGGAGTTCCTCGAGTTCTTCTACCAGGTCGACACCGCGAACCTCATGGAGGAGAACGGCTGGCTCGCGCCCAACATCGTGGCCGCCGACGAGGTCGAGCGGAACACGTCGATCCCGGGTGCGGCCGACTACTTCGCCCTGCTCGAGAACCCGAACCTCGTCTGGTACGAGAACGTCTCGGCGCTGTCGACGTTCAGCGCGTTCAACACGTTCTTCCGTCAGGCGCGCATCGAGATGCAGGACGGCCAGTCCTCGATCGACGACACCATCGCGAAGGTCCAGGCCGAGTTCGACAAGACGGTCGCCGCGGGCTGACCCACACGTGACGCGGTGCCCGGGCGACGCCCGGGCACCACGATCCGGGAGCCGAGGAGGCCTCCATGACCGATCAGAGTGCACTGCAAGGGCAGACCCAGGTGGTCGGCACCGCCGTCCGCCTCACCGGAGAAGGTCCGCTCGACGGTGCGCCCGTGGGCGTCGCCGACGACGTCCCCTTCGTTCCACGCGGTCCCGACACCGAGAAGCGGCGCACGCGGCGCTTCCGCTCGGTGCGCTGGGCCATGCTCGGCTTCATCGCCCCCGCGCTCATCATCTACCTGCTGATGGTGATCCTCCCGTCGCTGCAGTCGCTCCAGCTCAGCTTCACCGACTGGGACGGCATCAGCCCCGACTACGCCTACGTCGGAACGCGCAACTACGAAGAGATCCTGGCGAGCGGCCGGTTCTGGAACGCGGTCAAGAACACCCTCATCCTGGGGCTCGGCTCGGCGGTGATCATCAATGCGATCTCGCTCGGCGTCGCACTCATGCTCGACAAGGTCGGGCGGTGGCAGGGCCTGTTCCGCACGGCCGTCTACCTTCCCTCGCTCGTGAGCGCCTTCATCCTCGCGACGATCTGGAAGTACCTGCTCAATTACAACTTCGGCGCGGTCAACATGTTCCTCCGCGATATCGGCCTGCCGGACTGGGCGCGCGACTGGCTGGGCGACAGCACGATCGTGGTGGGGGTCATCCTCTTCATCACGTGCTTCACCCTCGGCGGCAACACGACGCTCATATACCTCGCCAACCTGCAGTCGGTGCCGCAGGACCTCATCGAGGCCGCCCGCATCGACGGCGCCAACAGCCGCCAGGTGTTCCGCCACGTGACGTGGCCGATGCTGGCGGGTGCGGTGACGGTCAATATGACGCTGGCCATGATCGCCGGGTGGACCATCTTCGATCAGGTCATGGTGCTCACCTCCGGCGGCCCGGGGTTCGTGAGCGAGACCATGGCGTTCTTCATCTACAAGGTCGGCTTCGGCGAGTACCGAGCGGGATTCGGCAGCGCCGCCGCGATCGTGCTGTTCCTGGTGGTCATCATCAGCACCGTTGCCGCCAACGCCTACATGCGCAAGAGGGAGATCCAGGCATGAGCACCGAGACCGAGCTGCTCGTCACCCCGGAGCAGAGCCCCGCGCGTCGCCGGCCGAAGCGCAAGAAGCTGACCGTCGGCCAGATCGTAGTGATGGTCGTCCTCGCGATGCTGGTGCTGATCGTCGCGAGTCCGGTGATCTACGCCCTGCTGAACTCGTTCCGTTCGTATGCCGAGATCACGATGGACCCGATGGGGCTCCCCACGCAGTTCACGCTGGACAACTACATCCAGCTGTTCCAGCAGACCGATTACGGCGAAGCGCTGGTCAACACCCTCATCATCACCGTTGCGACCGTCGTGCTGCTCATCGCGATCGTGCCGATGGCCGCGTACGGCATCGAACGTGTCGGGGGCCGCACCTCACGCCTCATGTACATCCTGTTCATCGCCGGCCTCATGATCCCGTTCCAGGTGCGGATGATCCCGCTCGTCAAGGGATTCGACGACGTCGGGCTCTACAGCACCCTGACCAGCGTCGTCCTGGTGCATCTCGGAGGAGCGGCGAGCTTCGGCATCCTGCTGTACTGCAGCTTCATCAAGGGCATCCCGATCGAGGTGGAGGAAGCGGCGAACATGGACGGCGCCGGGCGTCTGCGGACATTCTGGTCGATCGTGTTCCCGATGCTGCTGCCGGTGACCTCGGCGTTCATCATCATCCAGGCGCTCGGTCTCTGGAACGACTTCTTCATCCCGCTGGTCTTCCTCGACTCATCGTCGGCCGGCACGATCAACGTCGCGATCAACCGCATGGTGGGGCTGCTCACGTCCCAGTGGCAGCTCATCTACACGGGAGCGATCCTCGCGATCATCCCGTCGGTGGCGATCTTCGCGGCCTTCCAGCGCTACTTCATCAAGGGCATGTCCGTCGGGGCGGTGAAGGGATGACCGCCCAGGCGCCGTCGAAGCCGGTCAGCGCTCTCGGCCGCCTTCGCGGGCTCGCCGCGCTCGAGGGTCCGCTGGCCACGACGGTGCTGACGGTCTTCCAGTACTTCCTGGTGTCCGTCTCGTTCTGGGGATGCCTCGTCCCGGCATTCGCCTTCCTGGCGCTGGTCGGCTGGCAGCCGACGCACGTGGCGCTGTGGCTCGGTGCCCTTTCGCTGCTCCCGGTCGTTCCGGCGGTGTACGCGCTGCTGCGGAGCTCGCGGCGGCTGCTCGCCGAGCGAGGGACAGCGCGAGCCGGGCGTGTCTTCTGGACATCGTTTGCCCAGGCGTGCCGCACGCTGGCGTGGGCCGCGCTCTCCGTCGGCGTCCTGGCGCTGCTGCTCGCATACGACCTCGCTCTGTTCGGAGCCTCCGACGCCATGCTGCTGTTCGCAGTCGGTGTCGCCGTCGTCGTCCTGGTCCTGGTGATCGGTATCTGCGCGGCCACCGCAAGGCGGTCCGAACACCGGCCGATCGATGTCACCACGGCCGCCGTGAAGGCGATCGCCCGTCGGCCCCACGTGGCGCTGAGCTGGCTGCTTCTGGTCGCGCTCGGCATCGGGGCCATGACGCTCCCGGTCATCGGCTCGGCTCTGGCGATGTTCCTCCCCGCCCTGCTGGCAGTCGGCATCCACATCTGCAACGACGCCCTGCGTCTTCCGCTGAACGACGAGACGAGAAAGACTCCGTGACCGACACCGCCCCGCAGCCCATCGACCTCGATGCCCTTCCGGAGGAAGACGACCACGACGAAGCTCTCACCACGTTCCGCGCCCGGGTCGGTGCGTTCGAACTCCACTGGTCGGTCGACGCCCCGCTGTCGGTGGTGATGACCTCGTCTAGCCACGTGGGTCGCGCTGGGGTCGGACTGATCGAGGTGCTCACGTCCGCAGAGCAGCGGGGCCGCACGAGCCAGGCCTACTGGCGATCGGCGGTGGGTGAGCGGTTGCGGGTGCAGGGCTCGCATATCACCTCCGACGGGGGTGCCGAGCGAGCCGTCATCGTGCAGACCGATGCGGTGAGCGGGCTCGAAGTGCGCTCGACCGTCACTGCTCCGCGAGGAACGACGGCACTGCGGATCGAGAGCGTGGTGCGCAACGCGGGACGCGAACCCGTCGTGCTGACGGCGGTCTCCTCGGCCACGATCGGCATCGGCCGATCCAGCTCCGACCTCGATCGGGTCACCTGGGGGAGCGCGGCGAGCGAATGGCTCGCAGAAGACCGATGGCGCGAGACCCCCGTGCGGGAGCTGCTTCCCGACATCTCGCTGCCGTTCCATGGCCAGGACGGGCGCGGTCACGCCGGCGTCACGAGCCACGGGGCATGGTCGAGCGGCGAGCACCTGCCGTGCGGGTATCTCGTGCGCGGCGACGGCGAGGCGCTGGCCTGGCAGATCGAGACCAGCGCAGGCTGGCACGCCGATCTGTCGCAGACCCGCAACGGCGGCGTGCTGTCGCTCCTGGGTCCGACCGACCTGGAGCACCAGTTCGCCCACGAACTGCTTCCAGGGGAAAGCTTCACCGCCGTGCCCGTCGCCATCGCCGCCTCCGCCGAGGCCCGCGACGGTGTGATCGCCGGACTGACGCGCTACCGCCGTTGGCTTCGGCGTGATGTCGCCGGTGAGGCGCTGCCGGTCGTGTACAACGACTTCATGAACACGCTCATGGGGCAGCCGACGACCGAGCAGCTGCTGCCGCTGATCCGTGGGGCCGCCGCGGCGGGCGCCGAGGTGTTCTGCATCGATGCGGGATGGTTCGCCGATCCCGCGATCGGCGATTGGTGGTCCACTGTCGGGGAGTGGCGTGAAGCGACCGCCCGCTTCGGCGAAGGAGGCCTGCGCCGTGTCATCGACGAAATCCACCGACAGGGGATGTCGTCCGGACTCTGGCTCGAGCCCGAGGTCGTCGGCGTCGACAGTCCGGCGGCCGCGCGGCTTCCCGACGAGGCCTTCTTCCAGCGGTTCGGCCGGCGGGTGCAGGAGGACCGCCGCTACCACCTGGACTTCCGGCATCCTGCCGTCCGGGGCCACCTCGACGCGACGGTCGACCACTTGGTCGAGGAATACGGCATCCGCTATCTGAAACTCGACTACAACATCAACCCGGGCGCCGGCACCGAGCGCAACGCGACCACGGCGGGCGATGGGCTGCTCGCTCACACCCGGGCCTTCCAGGACTGGCTCGTGCGCGTGCAGCAGCGGCATCCGTCGCTGCGTATCGAGAACTGCAGCTCGGGCGCCATGCGCGCCGACTACGCACTGCTCTCAGTCACGCACCTGCAGTCCACGAGCGATCAGCAGGACTTCCTCCTGTACCCGCCGATCGCGGCGTCGGCGCCGGCATCCATCCTTCCCGAGCAATGCGGCAACTGGGCGTACCCGTCGTCCGAGATGAGCGACGACGAGACGGCGTTCACGCTCGTGACAGGTCTGAGCGGCCGGCTTTATCTGTCGGGGTTCCTCGAAGAACTGCGTCCCGCACAACGCGATCGGGTTGCCGAGGCCGTGGCGCTGCACAAGGCGCTTCGCGGAGAACTGGCCGACGCGACTCCGTTCTGGCCGCTGGGGCTTCCCGCCTGGGACGCGCCGACCGTATGTCTTGGGCTGCGCACCGGCTCGGGCGACCTGCTGTTCGTCTGGGATCGGGATGCCGCGCCGGCGGCGTTCACCCTCCCCGATGTCTCGGGCGAGGTCGAGGTGCTGTTCCCCGCTGCGCCTACCGACGGCTCCGGGTGGCGGCTCGCGACCACGGTGGCAGGATTGTCCGTGGCCACATCGGCAGGGCTGGGAGCGCGCGTGCTCAAGGTGCGCCGTGGCTGAGCCCGGGTCGATCCTCCCCGGCCGGGTGTTCATCGACGACCGCGGCAGGACGGCGCAGCTGCACGGCATCGGGCTGCAGCGGATCGGCGACCGCTGGTACGCGTGGGGTGAGGACAAGGCAGCGCACGATCGGTTCACCGCCGTCGCCTGCTACTCGTCGATCGACCTGGCCAGCTGGCGTTTCGAGGGTGACGCACTGACCTCCGCCGCCGGCGACATCGCACCGGACCGGATCGTCGAGCGCCCGAAGGTCCTACAGCGACCCGACGGCAGGTGGGTTATGTTCTTGCACGTCGACAGCCAGGACTACTCCTTCGCGCGAGTCGGCTACGCGGTGGCCGATCGACCCGAAGGCCCCTATGAGTACGTGCGCAGTGAGCGCCCGCTCGGCAACCTCAGCCGCGACATCGGAGTGTTCCAGGAGGACGGTGTCGCATACCTGCTGTCGGAGGACCGCGACAACGGTCTCCACATCTATCGCCTGCGTGAGGACTACCTCGGAGTCGACTCGATTGTGACGACCCTGCGGCAGCAGGCGAAGCCCGAGATCGGCTACGAATCGCCCGCGGTCGTCCGCCATCGAGGGCGGTACCACCTGTTCGGCTCGGATCTGACCGGCTGGAGCATGAACGACAACATGTGCACCAGTGCGGACTCGCTCGCGGGTCCATGGGCGGACTGGCAGCCGATCGCCGCGCTCGGCGCGCGCACATTCGAATCGCAGGTGAGCGTCGTAGCCGCCGTCGGCGACGGCGTCGTGTACATCGGAGACCGCTGGACCCCCGACGACCTGGCCGAATCGCCCGCCGTCTGGCTGCCCCTGCGGTTCGACGACGGCCATCCCCGCCTGCAGTGGCGTGAGGCCTGGAGCATCGAGGAGCTGTACGCATGAGAGCCGCACTGCTGATGAATCCCGCGCTCGTCCCCTTCGTGTTCGGCGACGTGGAGAGGTCACGGCTCGAGAAGATCCTCGAGATCGACACGACTCAGGCGGTGACCTCGATCGCCGATGTCCCGGCGCGATCGGATGTCGAACTGCTCATCACGGGCTGGGGCGTGACCTCCATCGCCCGCGAGGGCCTCGACGGATTCCCGTCGCTGCGCGCGATCGTCCACTGGGGCGGCGGCGTCGGCTTCCTCGACGCGGAGGCAACCGCGCGCGGCATCCGGGTGTCGTCGGCGCGAGCCGCGAACGCGATCCCGGTCGCCGAGTTCACCGTCGCGATGATCACGCTCGCTGCGAAGGACGCCTTCTGGGCGTCGCGCAGGTACTGTGCCGAGCAGCGGTTCATCGATCGCGAGGCCGAGTTCCCCCGCACCGGGCTCTACCGATCGACCATCGGCATCGTCGGCGCCTCGACGATCGGCTCGCTGGTCATGGAGAGGCTCGCAGAGGCGGATGTCGACATTCTGCTCTTCGATCCCTACGCGACCGTCGAGACCGCCGATCGTGTCGGCGCCGAGCTCGTCGCCGATCTGTGCGAGCTCGCGGCTCGGAGCGACGTCCTGTCGATCCATGCTCCCGAGACGCCGGCGACGATCCGGATGATCTCGGCCGAGGTACTCGCGGCGCTTCCGGACGGGGCGACGGTCGTCAACACTGCACGCGGCGCTCTCATCGATCAGCCGGCTCTCGTCGGGCACCTGCAGCGCGGTCGGCTGCGTGCGATCCTCGATGTCACCGATCCCGATGTCCTCGAGCCGGGGCATCCGCTGTACACCCTGCCCAACGTCTTCCTCACGCCTCACCTGGCCGGGTCGATGGGGAGCGAGTTGCGCCGCCTGGGTGAGGCGGCTCTGGCCGAGATCGAGCGGTTCGTGGCCGGCCGGCCCTTCGCCCACCCGATGCAGCCGTGAGCGCGGCCGGCGCGCCGGCGGCCTCTGTGCCCGCTCTCCGAAATCCCATCCTCCGCGGCTTCAACCCCGACCCGTCGATTCTGCGCGTCGGGTCGGACTACTACATCGCCACGAGCACGTTCGAGTACCACCCGGCCGTGCGCCTGCATCACTCGACCGACCTCGCGCACTGGTCGGCCATCGGCCACGCGCTCGAGGTCGGTTTCGACCTGCGCGGCATCCCGGACTCGGGAGGAGTGTGGGCGCCTAGCCTGTCGTATGCGGACGGCCTGTTCTGGCTGGCGTTCTCCGTCGTGCGCACCATGGACGGCGACGACAAGGACATCGACAACTACCTCGTCACCGCGAGCTCGATGACGGGGCCGTGGAGCGAGCCGGTGCACCTGGGCTCCCGTGGCTTCGATTTCTCGTTCTTCCACGACGCCGATGGAACGCATTGGATCGTCGGAGTGCAGTGGGACCACAGGCCCGAGCATCCGTCGTTCTCTGGTCTCGTGCTCGAGCAGTACCTGCCCGATGAGCAGCGCACGGCCGGCGAGACGACCCTTCTCTACCGCGAGGAGGGACTGGTCGAAGGACCCAACCTGTACAGGATCGGCGACTGGTACTACCTGCTGATCGCCGCCGGCGGCACCGGTTGGAACCATGGCGTCACGATCGCGCGATCGCGCGCCCTGCACGGACCGTATGAACGTGACCCGCGGGAGGCGGTGCTCACCACCCGCGACGCCCCCGGGCATCCGCTGCAGAAGGCCGGGCACGGCGAGCTCGTCCAGACCCGGGCGGGCGACTGGCTCCTGGTGCATCTCGCGAGCCGCCCCACCCTGCATCTCGGCGAGCGGTACAGCACGCTGGGACGGGAGACCTGCCTGCAGCGCGTCGAGATCGACGACGCGGGCTGGCTCCGACTGGTCGGCGGCGGGCATCACGCCAAGGTGGTGGTCGGGTGGGAGGACGCCGAGGTCGAGGACGACCCCGACCCTGCGCCCCGGGAATGGGTGGACGATTTCGACGCACCCGTTCTCGACTCCGTCCGCTGGTCCACGCTGCGCGGGCCGCTGCCGCCGGCGACCGCCGATCTCCTCGCGCGGCCCGGGTGGCTGGCATTGCGCGGCGGGCATTCGCCGGCCTCCGTCTTCGACCAGTCGATGATCCTCACACGGGTGGAGGAGCACGAGGCCGAGTTGGAGATCCTGATCGACTCCGACCCGCGGAGTCCTCGCGAGGCGGCGGGTGTCATCGCCTGGTACGACCGAGCCGGCTGGATCTGGCTGCAGGTCACGTACGACGCCGAGAACGGACGCCACCTCCGCGTGGTGCAGCGCGACGGCGTGAGCGCTCGTTCGGCTCCGATCGTCGTCCCTGACGGGCCGCTCCGCCTGCGCGCCTCCCTCGCCGGTCCAAGGCTCACCTTCGCGTGGGCCGAGCAGACGGGGGAGTGGCGTGAGGTTCCAGGGGTCTTCCCGGCCTGGACGCTGTCGGACGATCACGGCCCGCGACTGCGCTTCACGGGGCTCTTTCTCGGCGTGCGCGCCGACGACCTTGACGGCCGCGGGTGGCGGGCCGACATCGACTACGCCCGCATGCGCTTCGTCGAGGCAGACCACCGCTGATCCGCGGTGCTACCGGCGAATCACGAGCGCTCCGCCCACGGCGCAGACAGCCGCCATCACGAACGCCATGGTCGCGTACGACCCCAGCGCCGTCGCCAGCAGGGCGGCCGCTCCCGGTGCCAGCGCGGTGAGCGCCGTCACGGGTGCGGCCAGGACGCCGTTGATCCTGCCGTACGACTCCGCGCCCCAGCGATCGGCCACCGCGGACGCCTGGACGAGGGTGAGTGCGCCGCGGATCGCTCCCGCGACGAGGGCGGTCGCGAAGATCGCGACCGGGCTGTCCACCACGCCATAGGCCACCAGCGCTCCCGCGCCGAGCACGCCGACGCTGGTCGCGGCCATCCACGCCGGGGCGGTGTGGGGGATGGCGAGATAGAGCAGGCGGCCGAGCACTTGCCCCGCGCCGATGAGTGCGAGCACCCAGGCGGCGGTCTGCAGATCCATCCCTTTCTGGATGGTCGCGGGAACGGCGGACAGGGTGACCGCGTACAGCGAGAACGACATGAGAGCGAACGAGCTCGCGACCATCCAGAAGCGCATCGACCGCAGGACGCGTCGAGCCGCGCCGTTCCCGGCCGGTCCATCCTCGACATGCTCCCAGCGGCTCTCCACGGTGAGGGCGTACGTGGGGAGCGCGACGGCCGCGAGAATCAAGGCCAGCACGAGGAACGACATCCTCCAGCCCACCTGAAGGACGAGCCAGCCGGTGAGCGGCGCGAAGATCGTCGACGCGAGGCCGCCGGCGAGCGTGACCAGCGTGAGCGGGCCGCGACGCGCCGCTCGGTAGCGATGCGTGATGACGGTGAACGCAGCCTGATACAGCACAGCGGACTGCGCCGCCCCGCAGACGAGCCAAGCGGCGGTGAAGGTCCAGATCGTCGGCGATGCGGCCGCGACGAGCAGGGCGACGGTTCCGACGACCGTGGCGGTCACCATGACGCGTCGCGGATGCCGATCCAGCCGACGCCCGACCGGGATGGCGCACGCGGCCGAGGTCAGCAGGCCGGCGGTGATGGCGACGAACACCGCATCATCGCCCCACCCGGTGTCATCGGCGATCGCCGGCGCGGCGACCAGGACGGCGTAGTAGAGCACTCCCCACGCGACGATCTGGGTGAAGGCGAGCGCCGCCAGTCCTGTGGGGGATCGCGGGTGCGCGGGCATCAGCCGTGCGCGACGACCGGCTCGGGAACCGTCACCGGGAAGAGCGCGCGGACGAGGCCCCATCCCACGGCCGCCCCGACGAGCTGTGCGGCGATGAACGGCAGCGCCGACATCGGTGCGATGCCTGCGAATGTGTCGGTGAACATACGGCCGATCGTGATCGCGGGGTTCGCGAAGCTCGTGGATGACGTGAAGAAGTAGGCCGCACCGATGTACGCGCCGACGGCGGGTGCCGCGAGCTGGCTGCGGCCGGTGCGGACGAGCGCGAAGATCACGAGGATCAGCCCCGCCGTCGCGACCGCTTCGGCGAGCAGGAGGTGCCATCCCGAGCGGTCAGTGGTGCTCCAGCTGACGGCGGGCTCCGCGAACATCAGGTTCGCGAGGATGGCGCCGGCGACGCATCCGAGCACCTGGCTGGGCAGGTAGATCGCCGCCGTCGACCAGCGGCGGCGATGGAGGAGGACGTCGACCACCGTCACGACGGGATTGAAGTGGGCGCCCGAGACGGACGCGAACACCAGGATCAGCACCGCGAGCCCGAGGGCGGTCGCGAAGGCGTTCTCGAAGAGCTGCAGTCCGACGTCGCCGGGCGACAGCCGCTGCGCGGCGATGCCCGACCCGACGACGACGGCGGCGAGCCCCGCGCTGCCGAGGAACTCGCCGGCAGTCGCGCGCGCGATGCGGCTCACGACGCGACGAGGAGCTGCGAGATACGGTCGAGGGCGCCGGGCACGAGCTTGAAGTATGCCCAGGTGCCGCGCTTGCTGCGTGTCAGGAAGCCGGCGGTGGTGAGGATCTTGAGGTGGTGCGAGACCGTTGGCTGGCTGAGGCCGACCGGCTCGATCAGGTCGCAGACGCAGGCTTCCGAGTCTTCGGATGCGGCCACGATCGACAGCAGGCGCAGTCGGGCGGGGTCGGCGAGTGCTTTCATCGTCGTCGCCAGTTGCTCCGCTTCCGCCGCGGTCAGTGGTTCGCGCACCAGGGGCGCGCAGCAGGCTGCCGCGCTGACATCGGTCACCTCGAGCATCGTGGTCATATATCGAGGTTAGTCGATATTGACAGATGTCGATAGATGGGCTCACAATCAGTATCGACGCTCATCGATATCCGTTGGAGGATGCTGTGACTCTGCTTGACCTGACACCTCGCGCGGCCGACGCTGATCGGCTTTCGACGCTCCCCGTCGCCATCATCGGCGCCGGCCCGATCGGGCTCGCCGCCGCGGCGAATCTCGTCGAACGCGGGATCGACTTCATCGTCTTCGAAGCGGGAGCGGAGGTCGCGGCCAGCGTGCGTTCCTGGGGCCACACGCGTCTCTTCTCGCCGTGGAAACACCTCGTCGACCCGGCATCGCGTCGCCTGCTGGAGGAGCAAGGGTGGGAACTCCCCGATCCCGAGCGCGCCCCGAGCGGCACGGAGCTGGTGGAGAAGTACGTGGCGCCCCTCGCTGAGGTCGATGAGATCGCGTCGCGGGTGCGGCTCGGCGTCGAGGTGATCGGTGTCACGCGTGAGGGTATGGACCGCACGCGCACGCGGTCGCGCGCCGCCACGCCCTTCGCCGTGCGCATCCGCACCGCGGACGGACAGGTCGAAGACGTTCCCGCCCGCGCCGTCATCGACGCGTCCGGCACCTACCTCTCGCCGAACTCACTGTCGTCGAGCGGGCTGGAGCTGCTCGGCATGGCCGAGATCGCGGATGCCGTGACGACCGCGCTGCCCGACGTCCTCGGTCGCGACCGCGCAACGTTCGCCGGTCGCCACACGACGGTCGTCGGGGCGGGCCACTCCGCCGCGAACACCCTCCTCGCGCTCGCCGAACTCGCCCGACAGGAACCGGGCACGACCGTCACGTGGCTGATCCGCAACGCCAAAGCGGTCCGGGTGTCCTCCTCTGCCGATGACGAGCTCGCCGACCGCGCCCGACTCGGCAGCAGGGTCGACAAGGCTGTCGCCGACGGCCGGATCGCGGTGCTCGACGGCTTCGAGATCATCCGCGGCCGCCGCACCCCGGCCGGCGTCGAACTGGTGGGCCATCGCCATGGCGAGGTCGTCGCCCACGCCACCGAGGTGGTCGTCAACGCGACGGGATTCCGTCCGAACCTCGACATCCTGCGAGAGATCCGCCTCGACCTCGACGAGATCGTGGAGGCGCCCCGGCGACTGGCGCCGCTCATCGATCCGAACGTGCACTCGTGCGGCACCGTCGAGCCGCACGGCTTTCGCGAGCTGGCGCATCCCGAGCAGGGATTCTTCGTGGTGGGCATGAAGTCCTACGGCCGCGCGCCGACCTTCCTGCTGGCGACCGGGTACGAGCAGGTTCGCTCGGTGACCGCCTGGCTCGCGGGCGACACGGCATCCGCCTCGAACGTGGAGCTGGTCCTCCCGGCGACGGGCGTCTGCTCCACCGACGCCGGCAACGGGGGTGGATGCTGTTGACGATCCGTGTGCGCGAGATGATGCCGGCGGATTGGCCGGCGGTCGAGGCGATCTACGCGCAAGGGATCGAGGACGGCGAGGCGACGTTCGAAACGGCCACGCCGGCGTGGGAGGCGTTCGACGCGGGCCGGCTTCCCGGCTTGCGGTTCGTGGGCGTCGACGCGGACGGCGTCGTCCTCGGCTGGGTCGCGGGTTCGGCGGTGTCGTCGCGTCCGGCGTACCGCGGCGTCGTGGAGCACTCGGTCTACATCGACCGCGGAGCGCGCGGCCGGGGCGTCGGCCGCATCCTGCTGGAAGCGTTCATCTCGGCTGCTGAGGCGGCGGGGATGTGGACCGTCCAGTCGAGCATCTTCCCCGAGAACGGTGCCAGCCTGCGACTTCACGAGGTCACCGGTTTCCGGGTCGTCGGGCGACGTGAGCGGATCGCGCGATCGGGGGCGGGCCCGCACGCCGGCGCGTGGCGCGACACGCTGCTGATCGAGCGTCGGAGCGCTGTGGTCGAAAGCGACTGAAGCGTCTGCCACGGGTGGCGGATAGACTGCTGTCTATGGATCCGCTGGGGAGCCTCACATCGCTTGCCGATCCGACGCGCGCCCGCATCCTCCGTCTGATCCGCGATTCCGCGGACGGCAAGGCCCTGGTGAGTCGTCTCGCGGAGGCGCTGGAACTGCGGCAGCCGACCATCAGCCACCACATGAAGTCGCTGCACGACGAAGGCATCGTCGTGCGTGAACCCGATGGGCGTCGCGTATGGTACTCGATCGCTCCGGATTACGCGGGCCGCGTCGACGCCCTCCTCGGCGAGACGGCGCGACCGGCGCCGGACCCCGACCTGGAGCGCATCGCGACGGATCTCACCCTCAGATATCGCGGCGTCTTCGGCCCCGAGACCGTTCGAGCGAAGGTCGTCGAGAGCTACGAGCTGCTGGCCAGCCGGTCGCAGTCGCCGATGCTGACGAGTCGGTCGGCGGCGTTCGCCGCCGCGCGACTCGATGCACTGAAGCGCTCTCAGGGGACGCCCGGTGTCGTTCCCTCCGTTCTGTTCGTCTGCGTTCAGAACGCGGGCCGGTCGCAGATCGCGGCCGGGATCCTGCGCCAGCTCGCCGGTGATCGCGTCCTGGTCAGGACCGCGGGATCCGAGCCGGCAGGGGATCTACGCAACGCCATCGTGAGCACCCTCGACGAGATCGGCGTCCCGCTCGGGGACGAGTTCCCCAAGCCGCTCACCGACGAAGCGGTGCGCGGCGCCGATGTCATCGTCACGATGGGGTGCGGAGACGCCTGCCCGATCTACCCCGGCCGGCGCTACGTCGACTGGCAGCTGGAGGACCCCGTCGGAAAGTCGCCCGACCAGATCCGCATGATCAGGGATGACATCGATCGCCACGTACGGGCGCTCCTCGAGGAACTCTTCGCCGAGAGTTCGTCCGCGGAGCTGGTCGGATAGATAGATCTAGGTCTATGCTTCTCGTGAGAGAAAGCGAGGCCAACGTGACCGAGAAGCCCACTGTCCTGTTCGTCTGCGTGCACAACGCCGGTCGCTCCCAGATGGCGGCGGGCTACCTCCGCGCCCTCGGTGGCGACGATGTCGAGGTGCTGTCCGCGGGATCCGCACCCAAGGATGTCATCAACCCTGTCGCCGTCGAGGCGATGGCGGAGGAGGGCATCGACATCGCCCGCAACACCCCCAAGGTGCTCACGGTCGACACCGTGAAGGAGTCCGATGTCGTGATCACGATGGGCTGTGGAGACGCCTGCCCGATCTTCCCCGGCAAGCGCTATGAGGACTGGGAACTGGACGACCCGGCGGGTCAGGGCATCGAGGCCGTGCGTCCGATCCGCGACGAGATCCGCGGTCGGGTGGAGGCGCTGCTCGCCGAGATCCTGCCTGCGCGAGGTGCCGCATGACCGGCGCATCCGGTCAGGGCGCGCTGCTGTCGCCCGATGCCGTCCTCCTCCGCGCGGCAGAGCGTCTGACGCAGCAGTTCAGGGGCATGGTCGGCGAAGAGACCGTCGAGCGCGTCGTCTTCGAGTCGTACACGGCTCTGGCGCGCACCGCGGCCGTGAGGACCCACCTGCCGAGCCTCGCAGAGAAGTTCGCACGCGACCGCTTGACCGCGCTCGCCCAGTCCAAGGGGCTCATCGCGAAGCCGGTCCCCGAAGTCCTGTTCGTCTGTGTGCAGAATTCGGGCAGGTCGCAGATGGCCGCCGCGCTGACCCGTCATCTCGCAGGGGACCGGGTCCACGTCAGATCGGCGGGGTCCCAGCCGGGCGCGCACATCCTGCCCGAGGTGGCACTGGCGCTCGCCGAACTGGATCTCGATGTCACGGACGAGTTCCCGAAGCCGCTGACGGACGACGTGGTGCGAGCGGCTGACGCGGTGATCACCATGGGGTGCGGCGACGCCTGTCCGCTATACCCGGGCAAGCGGTACCTGGACTGGCAGCTGGAGGACCCCGCCGACCTCGATCTACAGGGGGTGCGGCGCGTTCGCGACGAGATCCGAGATCGCGTCGAACGCCTGCTCACCGAGCTCCTTCCGGACTGATCCGCCTCAGTCAGCATGCGTAGCGCCACCTCGTGATCGAGGTGTCACCGGCTTCGTCGTCGACGATGCCGCCGCGGCCGTCGACCGGACCGCAAGCGGGGCGACGTTCGATGGGGGTGTTATCCGTGCCGGGGCCCGGGCACGGTTCGACGTCGAGCCCATGGCGGATGGCTCCTTCGCGGCATCCGACCTGGTCGTCGCCTCGCCGGGAGGTCGCACATGAGGGTGGTGTAGGGTGCGAACCAAAGCGCGGCCATTTGCACCGGTCGCGTAAAC
Organism: Microbacterium psychrotolerans; assembly: GCF_031085295.1. GTDB lineage: Bacteria > Actinomycetota > Actinomycetes > Actinomycetales > Microbacteriaceae > Microbacterium > Microbacterium psychrotolerans. Next base: position 325,108 of record NZ_JAVFWO010000005.1, read on the forward strand.
CGGACCGCGGCAACGCTGGCGTAGTTCCACGAGGGATGCCGTCGGCAGACGTCTCGAGTCCCCGGGGTCGATAGACACCGGGCCGACAGAGATGGTCATCATGACCCGCTTCGGATTTCTCTCCACCTATCCGCCCACGCGCTGCGGTCTCGCCACGTTCACGGAGGCGCTCGCCGGTGCCCTCGCTGCCGGCGAGCCGCACACGCCCACGATCGTTCGGGTGCTCGACGTGATGGACAGCCGTCGCGGTGCCGAAGACATCGCCCGGATCCCGAGCACCGTGGAGCTGGTTGCGCGCAACCGGGTGACCATGCGCGCAGCCGTGCGTGCGCTCGATCAGTGCGATGTCGCGATCGTCCAGCACGAGTACGGGATCTACGGAGGCCCGGACGGCGACGAGATCATTCCGTTGCTCCGATCGCTGAACACGCCGGCGATTGTGGTGCTGCACACGGTGCTCTCCGCGCCGACCGACCACCAGCGGGTCGTCCTCGACACGGTGTGCAAGCTCGCCGCGAACGTCGTGGTGATGACAGACAACGCCAGCGAGATCCTGATGCGCACTTACAGCGTCAAGCGATCGAAGGTCCGGGTCATCCCGCACGGCGTGCCCGTGTCACGTGAAGCTCGCCCGACGAAGCACAGCGGCCCGAAACGCGTCCTCACGTGGGGACTCCTCTCTCCCGGCAAGGGGATCGAGTGGGGCATCCGCGCCGTGGCGCGGTTGCAGGATGCCGGCGCTCCGGTGGAGTACGTCATCGCCGGCCAGACCCATCCCAAGGTGCTCGCCCGTGAGGGCGAGCACTACCGCGAATCGCTGCAACGGCTGATCGACGACCTCGGCCTGGCCGACGTCGTCACATTCGAGGACCATTACCTCGACGACTCGCAGCTGGCTGAGCAGATGGCTCGAGCCGACGTCGTGCTGCTGCCGTACGACTCCCGCGACCAGGCGACGTCCGGTGTGCTGATCGAGGCCGTGGCGGCAGGAATCCCCGTCGTGGCGACAGGCTTCCCGCACGCCGTCGAGCTCCTGGGCGGGGGAGCGGGCACGATCGCTCGGCATCAGGACCCGCAGTCGATGGCACAGGCCATTCGCACGATCCTCAGGGCGGAAGCCACCGCCCAGCAGATGCACAACGCCGCGCTGCGCGACACGCAGGACGCCTCCTGGCCCGCCGTGGCCGAGAGGTACCGAGCGCTGGCTGACCGCATGGTGGCGATCGCGGCATGACCGGTCAGGACAGCGATCCGGACGCGTCCGGTTCATCGACATTCGCCCACCTGCTCGCGATGTCGGACGGGCGCGGGCTCTTCGAGCACGCGCTGCTGGATATGCCCCGCCGCGATCACGGCTACTGCGTAGACGATGTCGCTCGCGCACTCGTGGTGCTGGTGCGTGAATCCGAGCGCGCCCCGGCGCTCGATCGACTGGTGGCCACATATCTCAGGTTCCTCGAGGCCGCTGTCGATGTCGACGGCCAGGTCCACAACCGCATGGACGCCGGAGGCGAGTGGACAGACGACGCGGGGCTCGGCGATTGGTGGGGTCGCGCGCTGAGGGCACTCGGCGCGGCAGCCGTCGACCTTCCGACCGCATCGGATCGCAAGCGCGCGCTGATCGCGTTCCATCGCGCCGCGTCGGCGAGATCACCGCATGGGAGAGCAATGGCGTTCGCGACGCTGGGAGCGGCGGACGTGCTCAGCGCCGACCCCGGGGATCTCTCAGCCCGCGCCCTGCTGATGGACGGGGTCGCCTCGATCGGCACTCCGTCCGACGACCACTGGGCGTGGCCGGAGCCACGACTGCGCTACGCCAACGCGGCGCTCCCTGAAGCACTCCTCGCCGGGGGTGCGGCGATGGACGACCCTCGTGTCGTGGCTCGCGGGCTCGCGATGCTGCGGTTCCTGCTGGATGTCGAAACACGTGGCGGGCACCTGTCCGTGACGGGCGTCGGCGGCCGCGGTCCCGCGCAGAGGTCGGTGCAATTCGATCAGCAGCCCATCGAGGTGGCCGCCATCGCGGACGCGTGCGCGCGTGCCTTCGACATCACCGCGGACCCCTCGTGGCGAGACGGCGTCGCGGCGGCATGGGCGTGGTTCACGGGTGACAACGACGCCGCCACACCCATGATCGATCGGGAGTCGGGAGCGGGCTTCGACGGATTGGAAGCGGGCGGGCGCAACGAGAACCGAGGGGCGGAATCCACGCTCGCGGCCCTCGGCGCGTACCAGCAGGCTGCCCGCCTCGGGGTGCTGGAGCGGGTGCGGCGGTGATGGTCCGCGAGCATCCTTCGGGCGTCGACCACGTTCCTGCCTGCGAGGGACTGCGCTCGTCGCACGCGCGGGGTACACGGATCGTCGGCCCAATGCTCGCGGGGCGCAGGCCGCTCACCTATGAACGCGCGGAAGCCGGGAGTAGCGTGAGGGTATGTTGACCGTGATCGTGATCCTCCTTGTGGTGTGGGCGATCCTGGCGGTCGTGGGGTTCGCCCTCGAGGGACTGCTCTGGCTAGGGATCATCGGCGTGATCCTCTTCGTCGGCACCGTGATCTTCGGCTTCGTGCGGCGCGCTGCGGGCCGGCGGAACAGCCGCCCCTGACCGCGCCGAGAGAGTGGCGAGAAGTTCTTGTCCCCCAAACGGGGGACAGGTAGGGTGAGACCGGCGCAGACGCGAGCAATGGGACTTGGGGTCCGCTCGGGTCAGAGCCACTGGGGACTGGGGGAACGGCCGGCATCGCACGGGCGCTTCAGAGGCGGCCCCCCTCGAGCCCGTGCTGGCCAGCTCCGAAGCCCGAGGGGGACCGGACCTACCGCGACGGTGTGCGCCCGCTTGGGAACGAGACGCACGGCCCATGTGGCCCTGGGGAGACCGGGCAGTGTCGGCAGAAGGCCGATATCACCATTCCACATAGAGGTCGCCCCGGTCTATTCCCCGGAGGTAATGACCTTGTTACGGACACCGCACGGGGATACGTCCGGGTCCGCGACAGCGCTCCGTCCTTGCCAGAGAGTTCGTGATGACTCGTCGCGTCGTGGACAGGGTGAACGCGTACTGGCATCCTGGTGCCGACGCGGCCTGATTCCTCGCACTGGTCGCCAGAGCGGGCGGGTGCCGCCCCATGACCGAAGCGCCGTAAGAGTGACGGGACGCCCGGGCATGCAGGAGGTTTGCGCATGGTGAACGAGCATCAGCAACCGACACGCCCACCGGCCGCCGAAGCCCCTGCGGGGCATCCGGCGCCGTCGGCGGCCGGCGATGTCCCTGTCGCCGAGACCGGAGACTTCTGGCTCCTGCTGGGCGCCGCTGCGCTGCTCGGCGTCTTCGGCGGCCTGTTCGGTCTCGTCTTCATGTGGCTGCTGCGTCTCGGGCAGGGCTGGTACGCCTACTCCAGCCCCGGCTGGATGGGGGGCCACTGGTGGTGGGTTGCGGTCACGGCTGCCGCCGGTCTGGTCATCGGCCTTCTCCGCTGGGCCACCCGCCTGCCGTTCAAGACGCCGGGACTGATCGCCGACCTGCAAGACCAGTATGTGAACCCACGCCTGGTGCCCGGGATCCTGCTCGTCTCGACCGCCTCCCTCATCGGCGGGGCGAGCCTCGGTCCCGAGAAGGCGCTGGGTTCGGTCGGTGGCGGTCTTGGCCAGTGGATGGCCGCTCGGCGTCGCCTCGATGACGAAGGTCGAGGCGCCACCACGTTGAGCGGGATGGCGGGATCGTATGGTGGGCTCTTCTCGAGCCCGATCATCGTGGTGATGATGATCGTCGAAGTGGCTCGGCCCGGGGGAGCGAAGCTCACCAGGGTCCTCGTCACCTCGATCCTGTCGGCGAGCATCAGCTTCGGCATCTACTTCGCCGTAGCGGGGACGGTCTTCCTCGACCTCTACGCGGTTCCGTCGTTCTCCTACCAGAACTGGTACCTCCTGGCGGGCGTCGGGATCGGACTTCTCGCGGCGGTCGTGAGCACTCTGCTCGGCGTTACTGTCACCGCTTCGGGCAAGCTGTTCGACAGGCTGCGACTGCCCGACCTGGTCAAGTCGATCATCGGTGGCGTGCTGTTCGGCGTCGTCGGCGTGATCCTGCCGCTCACGATGATGACCGGCACCGATCAGCTCGGGGTGGTGCTGAAGGAAGGGGCGACGCTGGGGCTCGGCCTCGTCGCCGTCCTGGTGATCGCGAAGATGATCACGATGGGAGTGAGCCTGGGCAGCGGCTTCATCGGCGGCCCGATCTTCCCCTCCCTCTTCATCGGCGGCACCGCCGGGGTCGCGTTGCACCTCGCAGTCCCGAGCCTGCCGCTCGGCCTGACGTTCACGTGCATGTTGGCGGCTGTCGTCGGCGGCTTCGTCTCCGCGCCGTTCGCGATGGTGCTCTTCGCGGCGTTCACGACCCAGATCGGCGCGCTGAACGCCACGCCGGTCCTGCTCGCGGTGATCACCTCGTTCGTCACCGTCGAGGCGGTCAGGTTCCTGCTCGCCAGGCGCGGTCGACCGAGAGCTGACGCCGGGGCTCCATGATAGGTCGACGGGACTGGCGCTGGTCACCCGCGGGAGGGCTTCATTCCAGCGTCGGCAGCAGAGCGACTGGCATGCACTCCGATGCCGCCGAGGTTCCTGCTCCGATGAGCTTGGCGGGTCGGCCGGCCGTGTCGGTCGCAATCTCTCCTGGGTGTGTCAGGTCACGTGGGCCAGGATGGCTGCGGCGACGGCCCTCGGCGCGGATTGCTGGGCGACATGGTGATGAGCCGGGATGAGGAGAAGGCGTGCTCGAGCTGCAGAGTCGTGCAGGCGGCGGCACCACTCCAGTCCGGCGATGGGATCTCGCGAGCCCCGAATGACGATCAGAGGCATGGACAGCGCCGTCACGCGGTCCTCGATGCGGTAGGTCAACATGTGGCGGACCTGCGCGAGGTACCAGGGCACTCCACACCTCAGGTAGTCGGTGAGGACGATCGCATTGATCGCGAGCGTCTCACCAAGCGTGTCCCTCGCGAGGGCGATCAGCTGCGAAGCGAGCGAGCGGTGCTCCGCGTCCGCCACGGGGCCGATCGCCACCACGTCCGTGACATGCTCCGGTCGCTGTGCACCGACCTCGACCACCCACTGCGCACCCATCGAGTGTCCGACCAGCACGACGGGTCCCGCGTTCAGCGATTCGATGACAGCGCCTAACGCAGACGCCATTGCAGCGACACCGACGTCGACGCCCGGCTTCGGCAGACCGCCGAAGCCCGGCAGGTCGATCGAGTACACCGCTCGATCCTGCGCGAGCACATCGTGCAGCCGGGAGAGATACCGGTGCGACATCCCGATCCCGTGGATGAGAACGATGGCTGGACGGGGAGCCGCGACCGCCGGTGATGAGAGAAGCACACGGAACGCCAGTCCGTCCTCGTCGACCCTCCACTCATCGCGGCGGACTTTCCTCGCAGCGGTGCTTCCCGCAGGTTGGCCGTTCATCTCCCCACGGTAGTCCTCGGCTCGTCGCTCCCCGAAGGAAGGAGTGATCGATTACGTGGGCCGAAGGTTCCCTGCCCGGCGATCTTCTCGGTCCCGATTCAGGTCGAGTAGATGACGTGGACGCTGTCGATGTCCCCGGTGTAGGGGAACGGTGCCCTGTCGAAGTAGTCGAGAGAGACGGGGCCGCCCAGGCATCTGCCGATGTCGAGACAGTCGTTTGCGGTGAACAGCAGGGGCGCACTGATCGGCACCGTGCCCTGTGCCCACTCTTCGCCGTCGACCGAGATCACGATGCGGAGTGGACCTCCCGGCCGCGCCTCGAGATAGGACGTCTCGATCACGATGGTGTGCGATCCCGGCTCCAGCGAGCGTTCCGATCGGATCTGGGTCCGCTGGACGATGAACAGGTTGTACTCGTAGACGATTCGACCGTCATCGACGAAGCAGGTGAGCCCTCCGCCTGCGCCGCCCAGCGCGTAGAGGACTCCCTCGGGCTTCTCAGCTGCCGTTGTCTTGATGGTCACTTTGTTGGCGCGATTGCCGAGCGCCGGGGCGATGAACTCCGGCATCCGGATGATGTCCCCGGTGAAGTTCCACTCGCGATACGGCGTCGAGATGCGCAGCTCCGGGTGATAGACGGGCACCCAGAGTCCACCGCCGATCGGGTAGACGCTGTTGCGAGCCGCCTCCATCGCGAACAGCTCTTTCATCTGCGCGAGCTTTTCGGGCTCCTGGCCGGCGAGGTCCTTCGCCTGCGTCCAGTCCTCGTCGAGGTGGTACAGCTCCCACGTGTCGTGATCGGGCGTCCAATCCGCGATCCCCGGCGGAAGCCCGGGCACCCAGGGTGCCCGTGGACCGAACGCGGATGCCATCCAACCGTCGTGGTAGATCGCACGGCTTCCCATGATCTCGAAGTACTGCGTCAGATGCTGCGACTCCGCAGCCGGGTCCGCGAGTATCGCGGCGAAGCTCGTGCCGTCGATCGGGTCCTGCGGGATGCCGTTGACCACGCGCGGGTGCGAGATGCCGAGCAGATCGTACAGTGTCGGGACGATGTCGGTGCAGTGGACGAACTGCGAGCGGGGTGTGGCATCCGGCGTCACCTTCGCCGGCCACCGGATCGCCATGGGGTTACGCGTGCCCCCGAGGTGGGAGGCGACGAGCTTCATCCCCTTGTACGGGGTGCTGCCTGCCCACGCCCAGCCGGCGTGGTACTGGTTGTCGGCCTTCGGCGTGCCGAGCACGTCGAGGCCGCCCATGTCGTTCATCGCCTTGATGTGCTGCGGAATCGTCGACGGGATGCCGTTCTGTGCGAGCAGCTCGCTGATCGTGCCGTTCTGCCCTTCGCCGGAAGACCCGTTGTCGCCCCAGATGTAGAACACGAGCGTGTTCTCGCCGTACCCGAGGCTTTCGAGCTCGTCCACGAGACGGCCGGCCTGCACGTCGGCGTGCTCGGCGAAGCCGGCGGCGACCTCCATCAGGCGACGCTGGAACGGCTTCTCGTCCTCGGGGATGTCGTCCCACGCGGCCAGCCGTTCATCGCGCTCCGTGAGCACAGCGTCCTCCGGGATCCACCCGGAAGCCTTGGCCCGCGCGAACACGCGCTCGCGATAGGCATCCCACCCGTCGTCGAACTTGCCGGCGTACTTGTCGGCCCACTCCTTCATGATGTGGTGCGGGCCGTGGAGGCATCCGGTCGCCCAATACATCATGAAAGGCTTGTCCGGCTCGAGCGCCTTGTGGTTTCGCAACCAGTGGATGGCGTCGTCGGCGAGATCCTCACTGAGGTGGTAGCCCTCCTCGGCGGTCTTCGGCGGGAGGACGCTCGTGGTGTTGCGTACGAGATTCGGCTCGTACTGGGATGCCTCGCCCGCGAGGAAGCCGTAGAAGTACTCGAACCCGCTCTCTGACGGCCAGTTGTGGAACGGGCCGGTGACTCCGGTCTCGATGGCAGGGGTGTTGTGCCACTTGCCGAACGCGGCGGTCGAGTATCCGTAGTCCTTGAGGACCTCCGCGCCCAGCGCGCTGCTCTTGGGGATCTCGCCTGCGTAGCCGTCCCAGTCGTTGGCGAGCTCCGCGATCTGGCCGTTTCCGATCCGGTGGTGGTTGCGGCCCGACAGAAGCGATGCCCGGGTAGGCGAGCACATCGCTGTCGTGTGGAACCGATTGAACCCGATCCCGCCCTCGAGCACGCGGCTCAGCGTGTCGGTGCGGACCTCCCCGCCGAAGGTGTCGGGAAGACCTGGCCCCGCGTCATCGATCAGGATGATCAAGATGTTCGGAGCGTCCTCGGGCAGTCTGCTCGGAGTCGCTCGCTGAGCGTAGACCGACTCCTGCATCGTTCTGCCGGCGATGCTGGCCGAAGGGGTCGGAGGGAACGGAAGAACATCCTGCGGGCTCATCGTCAACTCTTTCCGACGGCGGCGAGGTCCCGGCACTTCCCGGGATGCCGTCTGACACGGACGATATCGACCCGTCAACGCTCGTGGCAACACTCGTTCTGGGTGATGTCGCTCCCGGGGCCATGCGGCGCCGCTCGGAGGGGTGGTGATCGCACACGGCGCTCGTGCTGCCGACGACGAGCCGCGGAAGTCAAGGATGACGTGCACGAACCGTGCAACGAGAGATTCACTGGCGTCTCGATCCCCCGGAGTCAGACGAGGCTGGGTGTTCTTCGGGACGTCGAGATGCTGCGGCGGAAGGCGAGGACCGCGTCGGTTGCTGCGTATACGGCGAGTGCGGCGAAGATGAGTCTGGCTGTGGTGTCCGTCACTGGTGAGAGGAACACCGGCCCCGCGAGCGACCACCACAACAGGAGGCCGGCCATTGCCAGGGACAGCACTGCTCGGGCGCGCAGAGTGGGCACGGTCCATCGTCCTGTGATGAGCACCACCACGTACAGGACGAGGTCCGCCGCCCACAAGGGAAGTATCCAGGGCGCTCGCCACTGCAGGAATCCGGGGTCGAGGGCGAGGGCTTCGATCGCGGGTTCTGGGAGCCCGGGCGCCCACGAGGCGAGCCAGGGCAGGGCGATGACGATGGTGGCGCCCAGCACCCCGGCCGCGATTGCGACGACCGTGCCGGGGCGACTGACCCGGTCGCGGTCGATCGTGCGGGGCGGGGCAGGCGTCCAGGCCTTCGACCCGGATTCGCGTCGGTGATCGACCAGCGCTCCGATGAGTGTGTAGGTGATCATCGCGCCGGGCCACCAGAGGGCGCCGATGCCCGCGCCGAGCCACCAGACGGTGAGGCGACCCCACCAGGTGTCAGCGCCGTAGTCCCAGCCGGTGACCGGGATGACGCCCAGCAGGGTGGCTGGCAGAGTGACCGCCCAGATCAGGGCGATGCCGCCGAGCGCGATCCAGGTGAATCGGGGGGCGTTGGACGGGCGGATGATCGTGAAGCCGGCGGGTCGGTAACGGTCGGCTACGTCCTGCGGTGTGCCGAAGGTCGTGAGCAGTTCCATGGCGAGCGTGGGGTCGGCGGGGCGACCGGTGTCCGCTGCCCGACCGGCGAGTTCGTCGTCGAGCAGCGAGCGCAGTTCGAGGGCGACGTCGGCGCGCTGGCGTCTCGGCAGGTGCCGCACGACGTCGGCTACGTAGCTGTCGATGATGGCGGTGGGATCCACGTCAGTCCTCCTCGGTCAGGAGCCGGTTCATCACCGACGCCAGCGACCCCCATGCGGAGGTCAAGTCTTGGTACACGCCGGTGCCGAGGGCGCTCAGCTCGTAGTAGCGGCGGGGAGGGCCGTCCTCCGCCTGCCACTGCGAAGCGAGCAGTCCCTGGCTCTCCAGCCGGCGCAGCAGCGGGTAGAGCGTTCCCTCCTCGATGGGCATCCCGCGCTGAGCGAGGGCCTGCCGCAGGGAGTACCCGTACTGCGGGGTGCGCAGCTGGGAGAGCACGGCCAGCACGAGGGCGCCCTTACGGAGGTCCTGCTCGAGTCGACCGAGCTGTGCCGCACTATGTACCATGTGGCGTACACTACATAGCGCGACACAGTAGCCGCAAGCACCACGTCATTTCCTCAACGAGCCGCACCGTTGTTAGTGAGCTGCGGCGGCTCGGCCGCGAAACCGGCCAGGTTGTATAGCGGCCAAATCGCAGCCCCTAACAGCGCTACTCCGCCAGTTCACTCATGACCCAGCTCATCGACCGTTGGCTGAAAGCCGCACTCGCGGCGGGTTGATCATCGATCGGCGTGCGCTACCTTCGGTCGCCCCCGGTCTGCGCGCCAGCCGTTTCTCCGGGGCGTTGTGCGGGAGTGTCACCGGTTCCGCCGGTTGTCGCCGAGACAGCGCCGGCCCCCAGCAGGGTTCCCAGGATGCCGACGCCCGCGGCCGCGTCGAGGATCTGGGTGGCCATGAGGGCCGAGATCACCCCTACCCCGAAGAGCACGATGACTAACCGGCCCCAGTTCTTCACGACGAAGGGGATCACGAGCGCCGGCGCCGATGCCGTCGCGATGGCGGGCGGCTGGATTGTCACTTGTTTGGGCTCGAGTTCGGTTGCCGTCCCGCCCGCATCCGTCACCGTGGCGCGGATCTTGTACGTCCCGTCCTCGGCGAACGTGGCGAGAATCGTCCGGCCGCCGTCGATCTCCTCGACCGTCGCCCCTTGCACGTCCCATGAGACAGTGGCGCCGTCGGCGAGGTCCTCGACCGTGAACATCACCGCTGTGTCCTTCTGGGCCACGCTGCTGCCGATGATGGCGGGCCCGACGTGGATGCCTCTCTCCACGGCACCGCCCGAGTCAATCGCCACTGGCGGGGCGCCCGGGGTGGTGGCGAGCTTCTCGATGGTTCGCAGAGCGTCGCGATGGTAGAGCCAGGCGAAGACCAGCGCGAGGACGATCACGACGATGGCGCCGAGCAGCAGGCCGATAGCGAGGTAGTAGTTCGACAGTGCCACGTCCACCGCACTCGTGGCGGGGTCGGCCGGCGTGGAACTCGGTGACGGGTCGCCTTCGGTGGCGAGGACGCGGATCAACATACGAGACCCCATTTCCCAGTTGCGCTGAGCATGCACCAGTGAGCAAGCGCCGTCAATCGCATGCCGCGGAAGGTGCCGTGGCCGTGTCGACAACGGCAGGACGTGGCGGGGCGCCTCCTGGATTAATTCCGCCCCTTGTGCGCACGCGGATGCTGGCGTCTGCCCGCCGGCGATCTCGAGTTGATGAAGCACCCCACGGGCGCGCGTTCACAGCCGGCCAAGCGCACGAGCGCGATGAGGGACTCCCTGGTGCACGCAACGTCGTGCGCCGGACCCACACTTGCCCACTTCGGCAACGAATGCGACACGAGTGCGGCGCTGGTTGTGAAACGCCCTCAGACCGGCAGGGAGCGACATCCTTCACTCGAACCCCGCCGCGGACTAGCGTGGATTCGTGTCCGCTCCTGCGACTGACGCCCGCACTGCTCACGCCGTCGGCGTGCGGCGGCTACTCGAGAGCTATCGGGCGCTGCCGACGGGTGCCCAGGTCCGGCTCGCCAAGCGCACCTCGAACCTGTTCCGCACACGTTCGAGAACGGCTGCCCGAGGCCTCGACACGTCAGGGCTGACCGGCGTCATCCATGTCGATCCCGCGGGGCGGACGGCAGACGTGGCGGGCATGTGCACCTACGAGGATCTTGTGGCCACGACGCTGCGTCACGGGCTGGCGCCCCTTGTGGTGCCGCAACTGAAGACGATCACGCTCGGTGGTGCGGTGACCGGCCTCGGCATCGAGTCGACGTCGTTCAGAAACGGGCTGCCGCACGAATCGGTGCTCGAAATGGACATCCTCACGGGCGCAGGGGAGGTGGTCACCGCATCGCCCGGCGAGCACGCCGACCTGTATCGTGCTTTCCCCAATTCATACGGCACTCTCGGCTACGCGGTGCGCCTGCGGATCGAGCTCGAGACCGTCGAACCGTTCGTGGCGCTCACGCACCTGCGCTTTCATGCGATCGAAGATCTGATCGCAGCGATGGACCGCATCGTCACGACGCATCGGCTGGACGACCTGCCGGTGGACTACCTCGACGGCGTCGTGTTCAGCGCTGACGAAAGCTACTTGTGCGTCGGCACCCAGACGTCTGCGCCGGGCCCGGTCGGCGACTACACCGGCCGACGGATCTATTACCGGTCAATCCAGCACGGCAACCTCACGAAGGCGGACCGACTCACCATCCACGACTACCTGTGGCGATGGGACACCGACTGGTTCTGGTGCTCGGTGGCGTTCGGGGCGCAGCATCCTCTCGTCCGTCGCTTGTGGCCGCGACGCTACTTGCGCAGCGCCACGTACGGCAGGCTCATGCGGGTGGAACGCCGATTCGATATCAGCGATCGCCTCGAGAAGTTGCACGGCCGCCCCGCACGTGAGCGTGTGATTCAGGACATAGAGGTGCCGATCGCGCGGTGCGTGGAGTTCGTCGAATGGTTCCTCGGGAACGTGCCGATCGCGCCGATGTGGCTCTGTCCGCTGCGATTGCGCAGTGGTGACGCCTGGCCGCTGTACCCGCTGCATCCACGCGAGACGTACGTCAACGTCGGATTCTGGTCGACCGTGCCGATTGGGGCGACAGAAGGCGAGACGAACCGGCTCATCGAGCGCAAGGTGAGCGAGCTGGACGGGCACAAGTCGCTGTACTCCGATGCCTACTACACGCGAGACGATTTCGACAGGCTCTACGGCGGGGCCGAGTATCGGTCGGTGAAGACGCGGTACGACCCCGACGCGCGACTGCTGGAGCTCTACCAGAAGGCTGTGCAACGACGATGACCACACCCAAGGACAGGACGGATGCCGCGGCTCGTGACGACGCCGCAAACACGGCCGAAGCGGGGTCCGGAAAGCTGACCCTAGCGGAGGTGCTCGAGATCTTCGCCGGAGGTCGGCTGCCGTTGCGTTTCACCGCGTACGACGGCAGCTCGGCCGGGCCCGAGAACGCGCCCTTCGGACTGGATCTGAAGACGCCCCGCGGCACGACCTACCTCGTCACCGGGTTCGGAGATCTTGGGCTCGCTCGCGCGTACATCACCGGCGATCTGGGCATCGAGGGGGTGCACCCGGGCGACCCGTACGAGCTGCTCAAAGCGCTCACCGAGGGCCTCGAGTTCACGCGGCCTCCGGCGCGGCTCATGGCCCAGATCGTGCGCTCGATCGGCTTCGAACATCTGCGCCCGATTGCACCGCCCCCGCAGGAGGTGCCCCCACGCTGGCGGCGGGTCGCGGGAGGACTGCGGCACAGCAAGACCCGCGATGCCGAGGCCATCCACCATCACTACGACGTCTCGAACACCTTCTACGAATGGGTGCTCGGCTCGTCGATGACCTACACCTGTGCGTGCTATCCGCGCCTCGACGCCTCGCTCGAGGAGGCGCAGGAGAACAAGTACCGGCTCGTGTTCGAGAAACTGCGGCTGAAGCCCGGCGACCGGCTGCTGGATGTCGGATGCGGGTGGGGAGGCATGGTGCGCTACGCCGCACGCCGGGGCGTCCAAGCCGTCGGCGTGACGCTGTCGCGCGAGCAGACCTCGTGGGCGCAACGCGCGATCGCCGAAGAGGGACTCGCAGAGCGTGCCGAGGTGCGCTACGGCGACTACCGCGACATTGCCGAGACGGGGTTCGACGCAGTTTCGTCGATCGGGCTGCTCGAGCACATCGGGGTGCGCAACTACGCGTCGTACTTCCGCTTCCTGCGCTCGCGGCTACGGCCGGGAGGCCTGCTGCTCAACCACTGCATCACCCGCTGCGACAACAAGGCCGAGCCCGCCGCGCAGGGTTTCATCGACCGCTACGTCTTTCCGGACGGCGAGTTGACCGGTTCCGGTCGCATCATCACCGAGGCACAGGATGCCGGGCTCGAAGTGCTGCACGATGAGAACCTGCGCCCGCACTACGCACTGACGCTCCGTGACTGGTGCGCCAATCTCGTCGAGCACTGGGACGAAGCAGTCGCCGAGATCGGACTGCCTGCCGCAAAGGTGTGGGGCCTTTACATGGCCGGATCACGGCTCGCCTTCGAATCGGGCGGGATCGAGCTGCACCATGTTCTGGCCGTCAACTCCCGGGGGAACAGCGACGATGCCGACCTTCCGCTGCGGCCGTGGTGGACGCCATAGCGGCGCGCGGCCGGAGTCGCTGCGGTTCTCCCTCAACTCCGCCACGCTCCGTGCGGCGAAAATGCGACCCTGCTCTTCCCTCCGCCACCCTCCGAACCTCCGGTACTCCACGATCACGGCCCGGAGCCCGACGGCCGCGCCCGTAGGCCCGGCGCGCCGTGGGCGGTGGTTGTGAACGGGTGCACCCGCGTGCCTTGAGGATCCGCTTGCGGGCGGTAGACGGAAGCCGCACCTCCATCGCGCATTCGGCGTGAGCCAGGACGCGTTGGCCTCTTAGCTAGATGGAGATCAGTCGGAGCCGCCTTCACGCCCGTTGTTCGATGCGGTCCCTTCTTCGAGTGATCGTCGGTAGCGGCGTCGAAGCGACCCTCGAGCGGCCGTGATGGTCGATCGCGTCGCCGGTCGGCGGCGACCGCGCCAGCGTCGAGGACTCGGCAGGGTGATGTCTCCCCAGGTGGCCGCCTTGAAGAGCATGTAGCCGACCCACCCCAGCAGGAGGGCTCCCGAGAGCCAGGGCCCTACGCCGGTCAGCCCTGGGGCGTGGACGATGTTGTTGGACTCGTCGCTGATGATCGCGGTGGGCTGATAGCTGGCCCGCGTGGTGCCCGTATCGTCGGTCCAACCGTCCAAGTAGACCCCACGCTTGACGATGTCTCCATCGTCGCTGACCCACGTCCCGACCGGACGACAGCCACCGCGCGGCCGCGGCTCGCAGTCCGTCTGTGTGAACGTGCCCCAGATCCGTGGCTGCGCGAGGTCATGCACGCTGGCAACAAAGAGCGCCGCGATGACGACCGCCAAGCATCCGCCGAGCACGTAGCCCAGGAGCTGACCGAGCCGACGCCACCACGCGGCCCATCGACGCTGCCGCTCCATGTAGAGGTCGTATGCCGCGTGCGGAGCCGGCGCACGCGTTTCAGTCACGGACGCGACTCTAGCCGGAGCTGGCCCCGCGCCCCACCGCGTGTGGGAATCACCGCGCGAAGCCCGAGTTCGCGCAAGCCGGAAAAGGCGGGAGCTGTTGTCTCGAGAACGCCACCGCGGCTGCAAGTCGCAGTTCGGCACCTACCAGCAAGACGTCAGCCGCGACGAGAGCGATGGCGATCCCCCAGCGTGCAATGCCCGAAGCGGGTGCCACTGCGGGCGGTCGAATCGGATCCTTCTGGGCGGGTGTCCGCGGCCTCTACTCTCACGGGGCACAGAGGAGGAGTAGACAGGAGCGGCGACACGATGGAGCGTCGAGTGGAGGAGCGAGAAATGGCGACATCGGCATCAGAAAAGGCTCCCAACACGATCGTGCTGGTCCACGGCTTCTGGGTCACACCTCGTAGCTGGGAGCATTGGAAACAGCACTACGAAGCCAAGGACTTCACGGTCCTGGCGCCCGCGTACCCCGGCTTCGAGGTTGAGGTCGAGGCGCTCCGCGCCGATCCGACACCGATCGAACAGCTCGAGGTGTCCGAGATCATCGGCGCGTTCGAGACCCTTATCGGGAACCTCGACCGACCGCCGATCATCATGGGCCACTCCGCAGGCGGAGCCTTCACCCAGATCCTGCTCGACCATGGATTCGGCGCGGCCGGGGTCGCGATCAACTCGGCCCCGACCGAGGGCGTAAAGGTGATCCCGCTCTCCCAGATCAAGTCATCGTTCCCGGTGCTGAAGAACCCCGCGAACCGGCATCGAGCGGTCGGCTTGACTCCGGAGCAGTGGTACGACATCTTCGCGAACACCTTCAGCGAGGAGGAATCTCTCGCACTGTACGAGCGGTATCACATCCCCGCCTCCGGCAAGATCTTCTGGGGCAGTGCCCTCGCCAACATCCACCCTGGCAAGGATGACACCTACGTCGACTACCACAACGACGCCCGTCCGCCTCTCCTGTTCATCTCGGGGAAGAACGATCCTCTGTTCCCGCCCAAGGTGGGCCACTCGAATGTCAAGCACTACAAGTCATCGAGCGCGGTGACCGAGATCGTGGAGTACGACGGGCCGCATTTCCTGCCTGCCGTCCCGGAGTGGGAGGCCATCGCAGACTTCGCCCTCGACTGGGCCCTCAAGCACGCAGCATCTCGCTGACTCCGACTCGGGAAGCCGACCATCTCAGCCGGTCGGGACCGGGAATGACGATGCGCCCGGAGGAAGCGCGCATTCGTAAGGGCTTCGACCTCCCGTCAGGCGAGTTAGCCCCTGAAACTGGTCGGAGTGGGGCGGCTGGCTGGTGTTGTCCCCGTCGTCATCGGGATCCTGCTGCTGGGTTGGATGACGCAGCAGAGCTGACGTCAGACGGATCCGCATACGCGCATTGACAGGTGAGCGGACCTCAGCGTACGACTGCCCGACGAACGCGTCGCCGGTTAATGTTCCTTAACTGTGCCACAGGGCGTCGCGGATGAGTCGAGCGTGCATGACTGGCTCAGGTCGGAATCGCACTCGATCAAGCGGGTGATCGAATTCGTTGGTACTGGGTTAGAGCGTTGACCGCTTGCGATGGAATTGCCCATCGCGCGGAGGAGTCGGAGACGAGCTACGACCCGGGCGGCATACTGATCCAGGTCGCGTCCTGCTGACCCTGGCGTTGTCGCATGGCGCGAAATGTTCGCGAGCATCCGACCGCTCCGCGGACCCGGTTCGCCTCGCGTTCGCCTTCATGACGAGTGCTGTTCATGCGAATTGCCGACGATCGAGGGGCCCGAAGGAGCTCCATGTCCCCCCATTCCCGTCGGCGCCCGAATGTCTCTCTCTTGCCGTTCGGCCGTCTCGTCCTTGCTTTGTCCGCTTTCGTCGTTCTCGTTTCCCCGACCTTCGCGAGTGGGCCCGCTCTCGCCCACGGCTTCTCGAGCGTCGTCTATGTGGACGCCTCGGAGTCCGGCGACGATACCGTGCGCACGACGGTTGATCTTGAATACGATCTGCTCGTCGTCTCGGTCGCCGAGAACGAAGATGCGCCGCAGCTCTTCGAAGACGGCATGGCCGCCTTCGAGTATGGCGATGATGCTGAGCAGGCGGCCACGCTCAACGCGTATGCCGATGACATCGTCTCTTACGTGACCAAACGCTTCGCGGTGAGCGCCGGCGGTGAAGCGTGCGAGCCGGAGCAGTCGGACGACTTCGGCGTGACGTCACACGACGACGTGCCATATGCGGCCGTCACCTTCCACTGGCACTGCGAGCCGACGGACGCGCATGAGCTCAGCAGTGAGCTCTTCCCCGACCACGAGGCGTACGTGCAAGGCACCGTCACGATCCTCGAGTACGACCTCGACGGCCAATCCGGCAGCGCAAGCCTCACGAGCGACGCGCCGACGCTCAGCACGGATCAGCCGGTTTTCGAGCGGTTCGGGCACTTCTTCGTCCTCGGGGCGGAGCATCTACTCTTCGGCCTCGACCACATCCTGTTCCTGCTTGCGCTGATCGTGGGCTCGCGACGCCTGCGCGACATCGTGCTCGCCGCGACCACATTCACGGTCGCGCACTCCGTGACATTCATCATGGCTGCAGTGGGCGTTGTGACCGTGCCCGCCGCGATCGTGGAGCCCGCGATCGCCTTGTCGATCGCAGTCGTCGCGATCTGGTACCTCTGGCGTGTGTGGCTCGAGCGGAAGGACCCGCTCGCCGAGGTCAAGCGTGCGACCAAGACCGGATTCGACGCCGCCGACGGGGCGCGGCTGACCGTGGTGTTCCTCTTCGGCCTCATGCACGGACTCGGCTTCGCAAGTGCGCTCGGAATCGACGAGCCCTTCTCCTGGCCGCTGCTCGGCTCACTCCTCGTCTTCAACGTCGGCATCGAGGTCGTTCAACTGACGATCATCCTGGCGGTCTTCCCACTCCTTCTGCTCCTGCACCGGCGCACGCCGAGGACGGGTCTTCTCGTCGGAGTGCTCGTCGCCGCAGGCGTCGCCCTCATGGGTCTGACGTGGTTCGTGCAGCGCACGCTCGGCATCGGATGACGGATGCCGAGACCTGTGGCTTCATGTCAGCGAGCGCTGAGACCACCGGCCGTCGTCAGTACTGGTCCGTGGGGATGCGCACAATGATCCCGGTGTAACCGCTGAGCACGGCCGCGACCCCGGCCCGCAACGCCGCGTAGGCGCGCGGTTCGGTCACCGCGGCCGGGTCGTAGTAGTCCGATTCCGTGACACCCTCGCCCAGATACGCCGATCCCTGCCAGTCGGAGGCGGCGATGTTGTGCGTGGGCTCGGCGACCTCGGCGCCCAGTACCAGGAACTGCTGGGGATCTTCACCGGCGTAGTTGGCCGAGACCACCGCGACCGGGTCGACCAGTGCGTTGCCGGCCGTCACGATGAGATCGGCGTCTCTGGAGATAGCCGCACGATCGATCTCGTCGATGAAGGCATGCGGGTCACTGAGATACTCGACCGCGAGCTCCACGCGATCCTCCTCCCGCGCCCACCGCTCGACGGCGCCGACCAGGATCGCCACCTGCGGATCGCGAGGGGTGCTCGCATCCTGCCCGTCGGCCATCACCAGCACTCGGTATTCGGAGGACGGCCGCACGTCGGTCCACGTCTCGGGATCTGGTTCGATCAGTTGACCGCTGTAATACGTGTCGAGGTCGGGGGCGTGGAAGCCGGGTGCCAGGCTGCCATCGGCGAGCGGAGCCGCGGCTGCGGCAGGCTCTTGTGGTTCGCTATCGCGAGGTTGTAAGACACCCCACGCTGTTGCAACGGCCACGACCGCGAGCGCAGACACGGCGACGAACAGGACGGTGCGGCGGCGGGTGCTACCGGGGGACAGGGCCGGCACGGAGCGACTCCATTCGGGAAGCTGTTGTAGGGGGAATGCAGAGGATGCCGTGACGAGCAGCCTCCGCCAGGGACCCACCGTACGCGGCGCGGCGACGAGGTTTCAAACGGGCGGAAACGCCTCCTCGGGTCGGACATCACTTCACCGATGCGAGTTCATCTACCCACTCATTGGGGTTCATCCCGTCGTTGCCAGACGCTGACAGCGTCGAAGCGTTCGTTCCCCCCACTCCTTCGAACCCGTAAAGGATCCGAACAGATGAAGCTGATGAATCTGCCGCGCCGCCGCATGGTTGCGAGTGCGGGCATCGTGGCGCTCGGTGCCGGCGCGATCGCCGGTGGCCTCTTCGCCACGCAGGGCGCGCTCGCAGAGGATGGCCCGGTCACTTTCAAAACCATCGTCCTGGGCGTCGGCGCCGATGAGCACTCGCGTTACGTGACGTGGTATGCCAGCGAGGACACCGCCTCGGTCGTCCAGCTCGAGAAGACCAAGGACCTGAACAATGGGGCGTTCGACGGAGACGCCGTGAGCTTCCCCGCCGAGATCATCGCCACGACCGGCACCTCGTCCGGCGACGTCGCCCGCTCGCCCTTCCGCGGCAGCGCCCTGCTCGAGGATTTCGACGCGAACTCGGAGTACTCCTACCGCGTGCTGGCCTCCGACGGCGCCGCCTCGCCGACCTACACCTTCAAGACCAGCTCGTTCGGCATCGGCAAGGGATTCACCTTCGCCGCCTTCGGCGACCCGCAGATCGGCGCCGAGTCGAGCAACAACCGCGAGTCGATCTCCGCCGACATGAAGGAAGACGCGGCCGGTTGGGTCGACACCCTGAACGTCCTCGAGGAGGACGCCGCGAACGACGGGCTGCCGCTCGAGCTGCTCACCTCGACGGGCGACCAGATCGAGACCGCCAACGTCGAGTCGCAGTGGGATGCGTGGTTCCAGCCGGAGCAGCTCCGCACCATCCCCTACGCCGCCGCCATCGGCAACCACGACTCGTCCGACCTCGGCTACCGTTACCACTTCGCCCTGCCGAACAACGACGTGGCCACGCCTGAACTCCAGACAGGCGCGGGCGGCGACTACTGGTACACCTACAAGGGCGTGCTCTTCGTCGTCATCAACTCCAACGCCCAGTCGTCGACCAAGAACCCGGCGCACATCGACTTCGTCCGAAAGGCGGTCGAGGCGAACCCGAACGCTATGTGGAAAGTCGTGTCGTACCACCACTCGATCTACTCGCCGGCGTCGCACGCCAACGACAGTGACGCCGTGGGTCGCCGCCCGTCCTTCACCCAGGGCTTCTCCGACCTCGGCATCAACCTGGTGCTGCAGGGTCACGACCACTCCTACTCGCGCTCCTACGTCCTGCGAAACGGCGGCGAAGGCGCGGAACGCCAGAACGAAGCCGAGGAGCGCGGCGCCGACACGGTGTTCGAGGGCCCGGGCGGTGTCGTCTACGTGACCACGAACTCAGCCTCGGGTTCGAAGTACTACGGCCTCACCGAGCCGCGCGTCGGCACCACCAGCGACGCCACCCTCAACGGTCGATACGGCCTCGAGACCATGCCGTATCCGGCGGCTGGCGCGGACGCCGCGAACGGCACCCCGGCCGGCACGCACGCACTGCACTGGGCCAACTCGGTCGAGAACCAGGACAACGTGCGTACGTACCTGAAGGTCGAGGTCACATCGAAGTCGCTGACGGTGTCCAACGTGGTCGCGGGTGTCTGCGACTACCCGAACAAGGCGACCACCCAGGGCCGCGAATCGTGGTGTGGCGCCCAGCAGGCTCCCCGCACGCTCGTGGACACGGACGGCAACGGGTTCTACAACGCCAACCAGCCCGCTACGGGTGCGCCCGCGCAGCCGAGCAACGCCACCGCCGACAAGTTCGTCACCGCCGCGGGCGTCGACCCCGTCGGCACTGTCCAGGACTCGGTGACTATCACCCGCGACCGCTCGGCCAAGTAAGGCTGAGCACGCGGCTCTGAATCGAAGGGGCGCCCCCGCGCTATGGGGGCGCCCCTCCCGCCTGGTGACCTCCTACCAGGACGGAGGATCCGGGAGTGTGAGGCGCCGAAGTCCACCTCGGCGATACTTGCACGCGGTGCCGCGGGTATCGAATGTGTCATTGGTCTGTGAACAGCCCAGCAGCGCCCACCACTGCGCAAGCCCCGAGTGATGACGGCCGGAACTGTCGATGCGTGTGGGCGCATCTCAGTCGTGCTGCTGCGATGCGCCACGCTCGAATACCTGCAGGACAGTCTGCCCGTCGCTTTCGCGCAGAAGGCGAGATTCTTCCCGTGATCACTGACGCCCGGATGGTTCGCTAGACCCACAGAGTGACGAGACGGGCGGATCCCAGCCTCCTCGGCCACGCACCCGGAACAACTTGACAAACATAGAAGCGTCGAAGCCCGGAACGCAGCCACGTGCGGCCGCTGTCGTCTCGCAGGTGGAGCCGTCGATCACCCCGGCGGAGCATTGAACGTGCCTCTCGAGACAGATGGCTGGCGGCGTCCTCGAAGCGGGCGTGTCCGAAAACCGCTAGCGCCGGTTGTGACATGAGGCAGTCATGTCGCAACCGGCGCATCAGCGTGGTCGAGATCCGCGGAATTCCGGGCTTCTCGGAGACCAAAAGTGAACGATAACTGTGCCCCGAACTGTGCCACAAATTTTCGAACGAGTCGCGATCCCTTGAAAGCACTGGGATCGCAGGTGCGGAGGATGGGGGATTCGAACCCCCGAGGGCTTGCACCCAACACGCTTTCCAAGCGTGCGCCATAGGCCACTAGGCGAATCCTCCAGGAGGCCCCGGAGGGCCGTCGACCATCCTACCCTGCGCGGCTACCGTGCCCGAACCGGAGCGCTGCCGGCATAGACGCTGCCCGGACGGATGATGAGCGATCGCGGCGCGAGCAGCGCCAGGATCCGCCGTGAGGGTGGTACCGACGCCAGCAGCGCAACCCTCACGGAACTCGCTGCGTCGGCGGCGGCATCGCCCATCCACTGGGAGCGGTTGCCCGCGCGCGAATAGCTGGCGCGCTCGATGGCGAGGACGACCGTGTTCATCTCGGATGCCGGTGCGCCGTGCTGCTCGACCAGCCGGCGCGCGAACGCGCGGGGGGACTCGCTGGCAGGGGCCGGGATGCCGACGTCGATCGCCGCCTCCTGCACGGACTGCCAGGCAGCGGCGGCGTCTCCGCCCCGCGCGGCGGCGTCCTGCTGGCGGCGACGCAGTTCGCGGATGAGGAAGGGGAGCGAGAGGAGCACGATCACCGCGGCGACCACGCCCAGGATCGGCAGCGGGTCGAGGCCGTTCCGCGACGCTCCGCCCGCCGCGTTCTGGCGCTGCTCCTCGAGGTCGATCTGAGCCTGGTCGCCCGGCGCCGTGGGCGTGGCGCTGGACTGCGGGGTGGCGGCATCCGGGTCGATGGTCTGGCCGGGCAGCGCGGCCTCGGAGGAGAACGTGGTCGGCACGCCGAGGCCCGATGTCGGCTCGAACGGGATCCAGCCGATCCCTTCGAAGTACACCTCCGGCCACGCGTGCAGCTGCGAGCTGTACACCGAGAACACCGGCTGGCCGTCGATGCTCTGCGTCGTGGGCGTGCCCGGCAGATAGCCGACCACGATGCGCGACGGCATGTGCAGCGTCCGCGCCATAAGGGCGAACGCCGATGCGAAGTGGACGCAGTACCCCTCACGCACATCGAGGAACCGAGCCACGGCCTCGGCACCGCTGCCGTCGAAACCCTCCTCGACGGGCGCATCCAGCGAGTATTTGAACTCACCGCCGCGGAACCACCGCTGCAGCGCCGTCAGCCGGTCGTAGTCGGTGGTGGCCTCCGCGGTCATCTGCAGGGCGAGCTCGCCGATCACCGGCGGGATGTCGGTGGGCAGCTCCGTCGTCTCATCGCGCACCTGCGAACCCACGGCGCTGGCGGCGCGGACCTGCTCGAGCGACGGTCGCGCGGGCGCATACGCCACCTCGTACGACTGTCCCTGTGTCGAGCTGTTCGTGGAGGCGACCGTGTGGTTGTAGGGGACCGCGCCCCAGAGGCCGGCGCTGAGACCGTCGATGTCGATGGCCGGGTAGGGCACCGGCGCCCACGGCGAGTCGAGGTTGATGATGTCGACCTTCGCCGAGTAGTCCGTCACCCGGATGTCGTCCTCGGCGTCGACAGCCCCGAAGGCGCGGTCCGCGTCGAGCGAGATGGTCTGCGCGCGATCGGGCGACCACACCCCGCCCTCGAAGCGGGACAGGGTCGTCGCGCGCAGGTAGGGCACCGACGGCGCGTCGGTCCGCAGGCGCAGCACCTCGGCGTCCTGCGGGCGGCGCAGGTCGTCGCCGAGCTGCAGCGTGGCGTCGATCCCCGGCCCGGGACCGAGGCCCGAGCCCGCACGAGCGCCGGGCTGCGGCAGCACGGGTGTGGCGACCACCGCCACGACGATCGCGATCGCGCCGATGCCGAGCGCCGTGGCGGGAACGCCCGCAGTGCGCTCCGCCTCGCGCTCCAGCGGCTTCTCGCGCGAGCGCGTCTCGGACCGGATGAGGAAGAGGATCGTGATCGCCAGGAACACGAACCCGATCACATCGACGTCGCTCGGTGCCGCGATCGCGGGGATGAGCGACACCGCGACGATCCCCACGGACGCGAGGAGCGGCATCCGTGCCGTCACCACGACGTGGTCGACGACGATCGTGAGCAGTCCCATCGCCCCGACCACCATGAACGCCAGCGGCACCGTGGGCTCGAGAGGGGCCGCGCCGACCGTGATCTCCTCCATCGCGGATTCGACCAGCAGCGGCACGGCGCGGAAGGTGTCGAGCGTCGGGATCACCCAGAGCAGCGCGGTGTCGCGGAGGAACACCAGGGTCATGAACACAGCCCAGACGGCCGCCTCGATGAGCGTGACGGCGACCGCGGGGAGGCGATAGCGGCGTGCGGTGTAGCCGGCCGCCAGGATCATCGCCGCCAGCAGGAGCGCGCCGATGAGCCACCAGCCCGGGTCGATCACCCGGACCACGGGCAGCAGCGCCGCCAGGAGCGCCGCGAGGATCGAGATCGTGAGCAGCCGTTCGCCGCCGCGTCCGCGGGCGGACCGCGCCGCCTCAGCCGAGGACATGATGAACCCCCCGGCCGATCGCGTTGCCCCACGCGATGGCGAGGTCGCGGTCGGGGCCGATGGCAGCGACATGCCAGCCGTGGTCTGCGGCGATGTCGAGCGCGTCGCCGACGGGTCCTGCGGTGAGCAGGACGGGCAGCGTGCTGTGATGGGCGACCGGCCCCAGCGCCACCGCGTCGGCGGGATCGAGCCGGCCGACGACGACCACGATCGGCCCGGTCGACAGTCCGGCGAACAGGCGCGACAGCCGGGGGAGCGCGTCGTCGCGGTGAGCCGTCACCGTCGCGAACTGGACCAGCATCGCGTCCACATCGGTCATGTCGCCGCCGTCGATGCGGTCGACGAGCACGGTGCCCTCCGAATCGAGTACCTCGACGGCATACCCGTCGTGCACGAGCCGGGCGACCGCCGACACGCACGCCGACACGCCGGCTTCGAAGCCCGGGTCGGCGCCGGGTGCGCGCAGCGCCTCGGGCGACCAGCGCAGTGCGGCCCGGTCGAGCACGACCGCGGCCTCGGGGGTGGACTCCTGCTCCTCCTGCCGCACCATCAGCTCGTCGCGATGCGCGGTCGCACGCCAGTGGATGCGGCGCATCGAGTCGCCGGACGCATACGGGCGGGCGACCAGGTTGTCGGCGCCCTGGCCCAGCTGATCCGTCGTGGTGTGCAGCATCCCGCCGGTGGCCCCGGCGTAGTCGATGAGTGGCGGCAGATCGACGACCGCCGGTGCGACCGTGACGGGTGTCCGCTGGTTGAACACGACGGTGCGCCGGGCGAGTCCGAACGGGTCGGACGACCGCACCGTGAGCGGGCCGATGGAATGGACGCCTCGCCGTGCGCCGGTGATCGTGTAGACGAGGTCGATGCTGCGGACCCCGCCGCGCTCGCCGCCGCGCAATCCCGAGCCGAGTGCCGGGAACGCACCGTCCGCCTTTCCGCGGAGCCCCTTCGGCAGGGTGTCGCGCCAGGTGCCCGGCGCCGTCGGCAGCGCGGTGCGCACCTCGACGCGCACCGACACCCGTGCCTCGCGCCCGACGGAGGCGACGTCGGGCACGAGCGATCGGGTGACCGCGTCGGTCCGACGGCCCACGTACAGGGACGCGACGCTGGTCGCGACGACGGCCAGCAGCAGTATGCCGAAGTAGATCAGCTCGACGAGTCCGGCCTCGTCGGCGACGATGAAGCAGGCGATCGCCAGGACCAGCGCTCCGGTTCCCCGGACGCTCAGCGGCCACACGCTTCTCATCGTCTGCTCACTGACGGGAGGCGATCGGCACCCGCACGTTCGCCGCGATGCGCTCCAGGATGGTCGCGATCGCGTCCGCGGCGCTGGTGCCCCGAGCGCCGCCTGCGGCGCGCGTCGGGATCAGGCGGTGCGCGAACACGGCAGCCAGCAGGGCGGTGATGTCGTCGGGGATGACGAACGCGCGCCCGTCGAGAGCCGCCCACACCTTGGCCGCACGCACCAGCTGCAGAGTCGCACGGGGGCTCGCGCCCAGCCGCAGGTCGCTGTGGGTGCGCGTCGCCTGGGCGAGGGCGACCGCGTAGTCCTCGATCGCGGGAGCCACGTGCACCGCTCGAGCCCACGCCACGAGCCCCGACACCTCGTCGGCCGACACCACCGGCGCCAGCTGGTCGAGGGGGTTCGCGGTGTCGCGCTGGCGAAGCATCAGGGCCTCGGACCGCGCATCCGGGTAGCCCATCGAGATGCGCATCATGAAGCGGTCCCGCTGAGCCTCGGGGAGGGCGTACGTCCCCTCCATCTCGAGCGGGTTCTGCGTTGCGACCACCAGGAACGGCTCGGGGACATAGTGCGTGCGGCCGTCGACGGTAACCTGGCGCTCCTCCATGGCCTCGAGGAGAGCCGACTGGGTCTTGGGGGAGGAGCGGTTGATCTCGTCGGCGATGACGATGTTCGCGAAGATGGCGCCCGGCTTGAACTCGAACTCGCGCTCGACCGGGTTGAAGACGCTCACGCCGGTCACGTCGCCCGGGAGCAGGTCGGGGGTGAACTGGATGCGGCGGACCGTCGCGTCGACCGACGTCGCCAGCGCCCGCGCCAGCATGGTCTTGCCGACACCCGGCACGTCCTCGATGAGGAGGTGCCCCTCCGCCAGCAGGCACACCAGCGAGCTGCGCACCGCGTCGGGCTTGCCGTCGATGACGGTGCCGACCGCGTCGAGGATCGCGTCGGTGATGCGGGCGAATCCGTCCGCCGTGAGCGCGTCGGCCGTGGCGTCCGGTCCCGTCCGGGCATCCGTCGCGGTATCGACCATCGAGGCCTCCTGTTCCGCCTTCGAGCGGGCGGGTCCGGCGGGTGGGTGCGGGCGTCCTCGCCCACGGCTCGATCCTAACCACGGCGCACGCGGTGCGGCACTGGGAGAACGCTGGACGCCGCCGCCCGCCGGCGGATGCCTAGACCGACGCGGCCGCCATCAGCACCACCGAGACACCCATGCAGGCGAGCTGTGCACGGTCGAGCGAGCGATGGGCCCGCACCAGGAGGAGCGCCGAGAACACGGCGTATGCGAGCGCACCGCCGAGGAGGACCGCGAGGAGCAGCCCGCCCCCGCCCCCGTGTCCGTGTGCCGCTGCGCTTGCCGCTGGGCTTGCAGCGGCGAGCGGGTCGTACCCCATGCCGAGCTGCAGCGCGGCCATCGCGATCAGCCCGAGGCCGGAGTGCACCGCCATGCCCGTCTCGGGCAGCGGGTGCGCCTCCGACCTCCGGCCGCGGGGACGCCGCCAAGCGGCCAGCGCCATCGCGCAGGCGATGAGGAGCGCCGCCCAGTACACGGGGGCGACGAGCCGGGTGAGGGCCGCGTCGAGCATCGCGACCAGCATGAGGACGGATGCCGCGGCGTCGGGCCACCGCGCCCGGCTGCGGTCGGCTGCCAGACAGCAGGCGCCGATCGCGGCCGGGGCGATGGCCCAGGCGTGGAGCAGTTCAGCCACGGCTCAGCCGTCGTGGTGGTGCTCGTCGTGTGCGTGCCCGTGCTCGCCGTGCCCGTGACCACCGGCGTCATGCGCGTGGGCGCCGGGCGTGGGCCCGTAGCCGCCCATCGCTGCGTGCACGTGACCCGTGCCCGCTGCGCAGTGCGCGGACTCCGGGGCCGGCACGTGCAGCGTCGGGTTGCGCTCGAAGAAGTTGTACGGCTTCAGCGTGAACTTGGCGTAGTCCATCGGCATGACGGGCCAGTCCTCGTTGCGGGGGAAGTGGGTGAGCCCGAAGGTGTGCCAGAGCACGACGTCCTCGCCGATCAGCGGCTCGTCGCCCGCGATGAAGGCGGGCAGGCCGCCTCCGCCCGGGTGCTGGTTGACGAAGTCGCCGGCCGCGTAGCGCTCGGCGGGGTCGTACTTCGTCACGAACAGGTTCTTCGTGGCGAACGCG
The DNA here is from genome assembly GCF_031085295.1 of Microbacterium psychrotolerans. Classification (GTDB taxonomy): domain Bacteria; phylum Actinomycetota; class Actinomycetes; order Actinomycetales; family Microbacteriaceae; genus Microbacterium; species Microbacterium psychrotolerans. The sequence goes on from NZ_JAVFWO010000005.1 coordinate 351,956, forward strand.
GCGCGCGAGGCGATCGACGACGCGTCGTCGGCGAGGAGCACCGGTGTCTCGGTGGGGAAGAGGACGTACGAGGTCGGCTGGCCCATCGACGTCGTCTTCTCGGTGGAGGCGATCTGCCAGACCCGGTTGCGGGCGCCGTCGGCGAGGCGGCCCGAGACCTTCTCGGAGGCGATCGGCACGACGCTCTTGGTGAACGCGTTGCCGGCGGGGTTGGCGGCTGAGATCGGCACGCGGACGGCGTCGATCTCGTTCACGACGTTCGCGGTGCCGTCGACGGTCATGTCCAGCCGCGCCGAGAACAGGTGCTGATGGTACGGGGCGCCGAGACCCGGGGCGACCTCCGAGGCGAACGGATAGGGGGATCCGTCCTCGCTCGCGCCGGGGTAGGCGGAGGTGAACAGGATGCCGGTGAGCTTCGCCTCGCACTCGATCGTGCCGTCGAGGTAGAGGTACCAGAAGAACCCGTAGTCGTAGTTGCCGACGGTGGTGAAGAACGAGATCACCAGCCTCCGCGACCGCCGCACCTCCGACGCGCCGGTGAAGAGGTCGGTGTGCTTCCAGAGAGAGCCGAAGTCCTCTTCGTGCATGCACACGCCGTTACGCACGGTGCGCGGCATCCCGAGCTCGTCGGCGAGGATCGCATCGACGTACGTGATGTCGCCGACGCAGTCGCAGCCCAGCTCGAGCTCGTTGGTGTACCGGCCGAAAAGGTACTCGCCCGTGTCGAAGTAGTTCTGCCAGAACCGGTTCGGCTGCGGGTCGGCGTAAGGCACCACCATCTCGCTGATCGATCCCCGGTACATCACCGGGCGCCCGGCGAACGAGAGCTGTCGCAGGATCAGGCCCTCGCGCGTGTCGAAGCCGATCCGGAGGTCCCACTCGCCCCACCTGACGTGCTCGCCGTCGACGTTCAGGCTCGATCCTTCGGGCTGCGTGATGACGATGGGCTTGAGGCCCTCGAGCGGCGGGCCCTGCAGGGCGGGGTCGTCGTAGTTGCCGCTCGTCTGGGGGATGTCGTAGCCCGGGTTGTCGACGACCTTGATCACCGAGCGGGCGGCGACGTCGATGTAGGCGGTGAGTCCGTCCACCGGGTGCGCCCACGGGTGATCGGCGGCGTGGAGCTGCTGGAACGCGAACGTGCGCAGGATGCGGCGTCCGGCCTCATCCTCGTATCCATAATTGCCCGCCGACAGCGGCACGAGCACGACGTCGTCCGGCGTCAGCCCGCGGGCGGCGAGTGCGCCCACCCACTCCGCGCTCTCGTTGGCGATCACGCCGACCTCTTCGAACTCGGCGTCGAGGATCGGCAGCTGGCCCGCGGTCCCGTCGAGTTCGACGGTCGAGACCACTTCGCCGTCTGCCAGCGAGACGACCAGGTCGAGCGATCGCGCGGACCTCATGTCGAGCAGCTGCACGCGTGCTCGGCGCTCGGGGAGCGCGCCGGTGCCGGCCTCCCAGGCCAGGATCGCAGGCTTCGGCGCCTCTTCGAGACCCACGTAGGCGAATCGCGTCGCGTCGGTCGTCGTGTCGAGGCCGAGCACGACCTCGCGGACGGCTTCGATCTCGGCGGGCGTCAGCGATGCGAGTGGATGCTGTGGCGCGGGCGGCGCGGTGAAGCCGGAGGCGGTGGTGATGTCGGTGATGGTCATGGTTCTCCTTCGGTGCGGGGATGGATGTCGGCTCGCGTGCGCGTCAGCCGGCGATCGAGTCGGTGAGCTTCGCGTAGGCGGCAGGGCGGCGGTTCTTGATCCAGGCGGCCTGCACGTACCCGATGACGGGGACGACGACCACGAGTCCGAGCAGGAACCAGCTGACGGCGGCGAACACCGGGTTGCCGTCGCCGTCGACGTCGCCGACCATGATCGGGAAGTAGGCGACGATGAGGGCGGCCGAGAGCATGAGCCCCAGGAATCCCAGGGCGGGGGCGATCACCGTGTTCCACACGCGTCGGTCCTTCTTCGTCCTGACGAAGTAGACGATCACCGCGACCGACGTGAGAGCCATGAGGATCGCGATGGCGAGGGTCGCGACGCCGGCGAACCAGGTGAAGACCTGCAGCACGGGGTCGAGCCCGAGCACCGCGAAGACGGCGATCAGCACGACCGCCGTGGCGGTCTGCACGAGCGACGACACGTGCGGCGAGAGGTGCTTGGCGTGCACCGCGCCCATCTTGTCCGGCAGGACGCCGGCGTTCGCCATGGAGTGCTGATAGCGCGTGACCACGTTGTGGAACGACAGGACGCAGGCGAACATGGCGGTGATCAGCAGGATGTTGACGGCGATCTCGCCGAACGAGCCGAGGTAGCGGGCCATCGTCGTGATGATGAACGTGCCGGGGTCCTCCGCGATGGCACCGAGGACGTTGCTCGGTCCCCACGCCATCACGAGCCCCCATGCGGCCAGCGTGTAGAAGACGCCGATGCCGATCACCGCGGCGTACGTGGCCCGGGGGATCGTCCGGTTCGGGTCCTTGGCCTCATCGCGGAAGATCGCGGTGGCTTCGAACCCGATGAATGCGGCGATCGCGAACATCAGCCCGACGCCCGGGGAGCCGCTCGCGATGTTGGCGGGCTCGAACGGTGCGACGCTCAGGCCCTCAGCGCCGCCGCTGATGACGACGACGACGACCATCGCCAGGACGATTCCGACCTCGGCGACGAGGAGCACGCCGAGCACCTTGCTCGACAGGTCGATGTGGCGGTAGCCCAGCACGCCGACGACCGCGATCGTCGCGAGCGACATCAGCCACCACGGCAGGGCGGGACCGCCGATCGACTCGACCGTCACCGACAGGATGTAGCCGATGTACCCGTACACCGACACCTGGATGGTGGTGTACGTGAGCATCGCGATCCACGCGCTCGCGAGGCCGGTGGAGCGACCGAGACCGTAGCCGACGTAGGTGAAGAAGGCGCCCGGCTTCGGCACGTGGCGGGTCATCGCCGCGAGACCTACGGAGAACAGCAGCAGGATGACGGCGCTGATGGCGTAGAGCGCGGGGAAGCCGATCCCGTTGCCCAGGAGCATGCCGAGCGGCGCGGCGCCGCCGATCACGGTGAGCGGGGATGCGGCGGCCACCACCATGAAGACGATGGCGGTGACTCCGAGCGAGCCGGTCAGCGTCCGCTTCGCGGACGCCTCGACTCCCTTCGATTCGAGCTGGGTCATGGCAGAACCTCCGGGCGAACGCGGGAACGGGATGCGCTGAGCCTCGCGGCACCGCGTTGCGGCGCCGTCGCGCGCCGGTGAAACCTCGGGCACACCGAGTGAGATCGGTCGGGGCGGGCGTCTCATTCGGGTGACACACGGGCGAAACACGCGGGTAGCGGCCCGGCAACCGCGCTCGCGTAACGTCTCACGGGCATCACCGGAGGCGACATGACCGCACTCGAGCGCGCGATCGCGCGGCCCGACCCCGTCCACGACTTCGGTGCGCGTTCACCCCTGGACGGGCTGGATCGCCGCAGCGTCGGTTTCTTCGACGTCCTCGCCCAGTCCGTGGCCGCCGTGGCGCCGGCTGCTGCGGCGACGACCGTCGTGCTGCTCGTCGCCGGCATCTCGCCCCCGGCGACGGTGCTGTCGATCGTGCTCGCCGGCATCCTCAGCCTTCTCGTGGCCCGCACGATCTCGCAGTTCGCACGGCGGCTGGCCGCAGCCGGTTCGACATACACCTACGCCGCACGCGGACTGGGGCCCGGTGCGGGACTCGCCTCCGGTGCGGCGATCCTCGTCGGCTACGGCGCGATCGCGATGTTCGCCCTCCTCGGCGGGGCGTACTACGTCACGTTCCTCCTGGAATCGGCGTGGCCCGCGGTGGGAGGCCCGGGGACGCTGGCCGCGGTGCTGGCCGCCGAGGCGGCGTTCGTCGCGGTCGTGCTCGTGCGCGGCATCCGACTGTCCTCGCGCATCGCCCTCGTGGTCGAGGTGCTCTCGGTGGCCCTCATCGCCGTGCTGCTCGTCGTGCTCCTGATCCGGATCGGCCCGATCGACCCCGGTCGCGTGCTGGGGCTCGCCGAGATCGACCCCGCCGCGCTCGCCGCGGGCTCCGTCATCGCGCTCACCGCGTTCGTCGGCTTCGAGAGCGCGTCGACGCTCGGTGTCGAGGCCCGCGCACCGCTGCGGAACGTGCCGAGGGCGATCGTGTGGACGGTGCTGCTGTCCGGCGGTCTGTACGTCCTGGCGGCGGTCGCCCAGGTCGCCGGCTTCGATGCGATGGGTTCCTCGCTCGCCGCCAGCGCCTCGCCGATCAATGAGCTCGCGTCGGCCTACGGCCTGGGCGGCTGGGGCGTCGTGGCCGACATCGGCATCGCGGCCTCCTTCGTCGCGTGCGCCATCGGGTCCACCACCGCCCTCACTCGCGTGCTGTTCACCATGGGGCGCGACCGCGTGCTGCCGTCGCCGGCGGGCCGTGCGCATCCGCGATTCGGCACGCCCATCGGCGCGGTGGCGCTGGCCTTCCCCCTCATCGCCGGCGTGCCGTTCCTGCTCCTGCTGTCGGGCGTCGACGTGCGCGGCGCGATGCACGCGACCATCGCCGTCGGCGGTGCGGGATACATCGTGGCCTACATCCTGGTGTGCATCGCCGCACCGGTCTTCCTGCGGCGCATCGGGGAGCTCACGGTCGGATCGGCGATCACGGCGACCGTGTCGGCGGTCGTGCTCACCGGCGCGCTGGTCACGTTCTTCGTGGTCGACGCCGCCGGCGGCAGCGTCGCGCTGTGGGTGGTGCTGGCGGTGGGTGCCCTGGCCGCGATCGCGGTGCTCGTCCGGATGCGCCGCGGCACGCCTTCGCTTGCGCGCGTCGGATCGTACGACGAGCCCGTCGCCTCGGAGGTGCTGGGCGGCATCGCTCGGCGGGAGCGGAGGGGCGGTGCCTGAGAGGGTGTCGCCGGGACCCACCCTGACGGCGCGTCAGCCGAAGGCGGTGCACAGCGCGCTCACGGTCCTCGAGGCTGTGGCGCGCCTGGGTGCCGGTGCGACGGCACGCGAGATCTCGCTCGAACTGGGACTGCCACGGGCCACGACCTACCGCCTGCTGAACCTGCTCGTCCAGGACGAGTATCTGGTGCGCACACCCGACCTCGCGGGGTTCGCGCTGGGCGCCAAAGTCGTTCAGCTCGCCGCTGTGGCGGCGCCGCCGGCGCGCCTGACGTCAGCGGCACGGGCAGTGCTCGCCGAGGCGCGCTCGACGCTGCGCGGCGGCGTGCACATCGTCTTCTTCGTGGACGGTCGCATCTCGGTGGTCGACGCCGATCCCGACTTCCCGTTGTCGGACGAGGTCCGTCTCGCCCGCGAGCCCGCGCGATTCGCGATCGGGCGTCTGCTGACGATCGAGCAGGGGACCGCCGAGCGCACGTCACGCCAGGACTTCGACGAGCTGGGCGCCACTCGCCAGCGGGGTGAGCTGACCCCGGCATACGGCTGTGTCGCGGTGCCGATCCTCGACGGCACCGGGCGCTTCGCCGGAGCGCTCGGATTCTCAGGATCACTCCACCGGGTCGACGAACCCGCCGGGGTGCTGGCGGTGCTGCAGCCGGCTGCCGCCCGCCTCGGTCCGCTGGTCGTGTGACGTCACCCCCGCTCGAACCGGGTAGACTGTCAGAAGCTCTCCGCGAGGCGGCATCCAGGCCAACTCCCCCAGGACGGAAACGTAGCAAGGGTAACCAGGCTCTGCCGGGTTCGCGGAGAGTCTTAATCTTTCCGGGCGCCTCGCTCAGCTCAGCGTCCGGAGGCGGTCATCGGCCGGCGGCGAAGGGGCCGTCGAGCGCCGCCCACTGCAGCAGCATGATGGTCTTCGCGTCCTGGATCCGCCCATCGCGCACCATCGCGAGCGCCTCGCCGATCCCGATCTCGAGCAGCTCGATGTGCTCGCCCTCCTCCTGGAGGCCACCCCGGTCGCCGGTGCGCGTCGAGCCGTCGTAGCGAGCGGCGAAGAAGTGGAGTCGCTCGGTGACCGAGCCCGGGCTCATGTACACGTCCCAGACGTGCTCGAGCTCGCCCACCTGGACGCCCGTCTCCTCCGCCGCCTCCCGGCGGATCGCGGTCGCCGGGTCGTCGTCGTCGAGGAGTCCCGCCGCCGTCTCGATCAGCATTCCGTCGGGGTGGTCGTTGACGTAGACGGGGTAGCGGAACTGCCGCGTGAGGAGCACCGTGCGCCGCTCCGGGTCGTAGAGCAGCACCGTCGCCCCGTTGCCGCGATCGTAGGTCTCGCGCTGCTGGGTCTCCCAGCGACCCGACGGATCGCGGTATTCGAGCGTGGTGCGGCGCAGCACGTGCCAGGCGGAGGCCAGCACCTCGACATCCGTCACCCGGACGTCCGGATTGCGCTGCAGATCGCGCCCGATCCGATCGAGTCCCGTACGGCCGCGGTGGTCGGGAATGTCGATTCCGGGTCGGGGATCTTCCATGCATCGAGCGTAACCGGGCGCTCCGGTGCGATCCCCAGCTGCCCCGCCCCGGGGCCGAAGGAGCGGGGCCTGAGACGGAGCGTGCCGCCCGCCCATAGGCTGGGGTGGTGGCGCAGAGCATCTACATCACGTCGGCCGAAGGCCACTCGGGGAAGTCGACGGTCGCGCTGGGCGTGCTCGACGCGCTGAGTCACGCGACTGCGCGAGTGGGCGTGTTCCGCGCGATCGCGCGCTCGACGGTCGAGCGTGACTACGTGCTCGAGATGCTGCTCGACCACGACGGCGTCGACCTGCCCTACGACGACTGCATCGGCGTCACGTACGACGACGTGCGGCAGGATCCGGATGCCGCGCTCGCGACCATCGTGGAGCGCTACAAGGCCGTCGAGGCGCAGTGCGAGGCCGTCGTCATCGTCGGCAGCGACTACACGGACGTCGGCAGCCCCGCCGAACTCGCGTACAACGCCCGCATCGCGGCGAACCTGGGCGCGCCTGTCCTGCTCGTGCTCGGCGGCCGCTCGGCGCAGAACCAGACGCAGCCTGAACAGCTCGGGTCCTCGCTCCCGCGCACTCCTGCCGAGATGGGCCAGATCGCGGATCTCGCGCTCGCCGAGCTGCGGCACGGCCGTGCGAAGCTGTTCGCCGTCGTCGCCAACCGCGCCGAGGCCGACATCGCCGATGAGACGATCGCGGCCATCCGCCGCTCGATCGACGCTCATCGCGGCGCGACGACCGTGCCGGCGTCGCCGGTGCCGGTCTGGGCCATCCCCGAGGACCGGCATCTCGTGGCGCCGTCGATCCGCGGCATCATGCGCTCGGTCGACGGCGAGCTGCTCGCCGGCGACCCCGACCTGCTCACCCGTGAAGCGCTGGCGGTCGTCGTCGCGGGGATGTCGATGGTGAACGTGCTGCCACGCCTTCTCGAGGGCGCCGTCGTGATCATCCCGGCCGACCGGTCGGAAGTCCTGCTGGCGACGCTGCTGGCGAACGCCTCGGGCACCTTCCCGTCGATCTCGGGGATCGTGCTCAACGGCGGGTTCGAGCTGCCCGAGCCGGTGACACGGCTGATCGACGGCCTCGGGTCGAGCGTGCCCATCATCACCACCGAGCTCGGCACGTACGAGACGGCGGTGCGCATCATGGGCACCCGTGGCCGCCTCGCCGCCGACTCGCAGCGCCGCTACGACACCGCCCTCGCCCTGTTCGAGCAGAGTGTCGACACCGACGAGCTGCTCGTCGCCGTCGGCCTGGCGCGGGCGACGGTCGTGACACCGCTGATGTTCGAGTTCCAGCTCATCGAGCGGGCCCGTGCGCAGCGCAAGCGCATCGTGCTGCCCGAGGGGGATGACGACCGCGTCCTGCGCGCGGCGGCGACGGTGCTCAAGCGCGGCATCGCCGACCTCGTGATCCTCGGCGAGCCGTTCGAGGTGCGGGCGCGGGCGATCGAGCTCGGCATCGACATCCAGGGAGCCGAAGTGCTGTCGCCGCTCGACGCGGTGCACGTGCACAAGTTCGCGGAGGAGTACGCACGACTGCGCGCGCACAAGGGCGTCACCGTCGCGCAGGCTGCCGACACCGTGACCGACGTGTCGTACTTCGGCACGATGATGGTGCACCTGGGCCTTGCAGACGGCATGGTGTCGGGCGCCGCCCACACGACGGCGCACACGATCCGCCCGGCATTCGAGATCATCAAGACCCGACCCGGCGTCTCGGTCGTCTCGAGCGTCTTCCTGATGGCGCTCGCCGACCGCGTGCTCGTCTACGGCGACTGCGCCGTCATCCCCGACCCCACCAGCGAGCAGCTCGCCGACATCGCGATCTCGTCGGCCGCGACGGCCGCGCAGTTCGGCATCGAACCGCGTGTGGCAATGCTGTCGTACTCGACGGGCGAATCGGGCTCGGGCGCCGAGGTCGAGAAGGTCAGGGACGCGACCGTCCTCGTACGCACGCGGGCACCCGAGCTGCTCGTGGAGGGTCCCATCCAGTACGACGCGGCCGCCGACGCCGCCGTGGCGGCGGCGAAGATGCCGGGATCGGAGGTCGCCGGGCGAGCCACGGTGTTCGTCTTCCCTGACCTCAACACCGGCAACAACACGTACAAGGCGGTGCAGCGCTCGGCGGGAGCCGTCGCGATCGGCCCGGTGCTGCAGGGCCTCAACAAGCCCATCAACGACCTGTCGCGCGGCGCGCTGGTGGACGACATCGTCAACACCATCGCGATCACCGCGATCCAGGCGCAGGGGGAGTGAGCCGCATGACCCCGGTTCTCGTCATCAACAGCGGCTCCTCGTCGTTCAAGTACCAGCTGCTCGACATGGACACCGAGCGCACGCTCGCGTCCGGCCTCGTCGAGCGCATCGGCGAGCCGATCGGCGTCGCACGCCATACCGTTCATGCGACTCCGGTAGACGCGGGGGAGGGATCGCCCACCTTCCTCGACGCGACGCGCACACGTGAGCTGCCCATCCCCGACCACACCGCGGGCTTCGCGGTCATGCTCGACGCGTTCGCGTCCCACGGCCCGTCGCTCGCCGACACGCCGCCGGTGGCGGTCGGTCACCGGGTGGTCCACGGCGGCGCGCGGTTCTTCGAGCCGACGCTCATCACCCCGCTCGTCGAGATCAACATCGACGAGCTCTCGGTGCTCGCGCCGCTGCACAACCCGGCGAACCTGGCGGGGATCGTCGCCGCGCGCACGGCGTTCCCCGAAGTGCCGCACGTCGCCGTGTTCGACACGGCGTTCCACCAGACGCTGTCGCCGGCCGCGTACACGTACGCGATCGACACGGAGATCGCGGCATCCCACCGCATCCGGCGGTACGGGTTCCACGGCACGTCGCACAAGTTCGTCAGCGAAGCGGCCGCGGCCTTCCTCGGTCGCCCCCTCGGCGAGCTGAAGCAGATCGTCTTCCATCTGGGCAACGGAGCGTCGGTGACCGCGATCGACGGCGGCCGGTCCATCGACACGTCGATGGGCTTCACTCCGCTCGAAGGACTCGTCATGGGCACGAGGTCGGGCGACATCGACCCCGCGGTGCTCTTCCAGCTCGAGCGGCGCGCCGGGATGTCGGTCGACGACCTCGACGACCTTCTCAACAAGCGCAGCGGGCTGCTCGGCCTCGCGGGATCCAACGACCTGCGGGACATCCGGGCAGCGATGGAGCGGGGCGAGCCGCGGGCGCTCCTCGCCTTCGAGGTCTACGTCCACCGGCTCCGTGCCTACGCCGGCGCCTACCTCGCACAGCTCGGCGGCGCCGACGTCATCTCGTTCACGGCCGGCGTCGGCGAGAACGCCCCCCGCGTGCGGGCGGAGGCGCTCGGGACCCTCGGATTCGCGGGCGTCGAGATCGACCACGAGCGCAACGAGAGCGCCGAGCGCGGCATCCGTGTGATCTCCACGGACGCGTCGGCCGTCACCGTCCTCGTCGTGCCGACGGACGAGGAGCTCGAGATCGCCCGGCAGACCCTGAGCGTCGCCCGTCCGTAACCGTCTCGGGGTGTCGAGGGGGCGCCCGACCGCATTACGCTTGCTGGACGGCGCGACGGAGTGCCGAGCACACACCCGCACCCGCTCCCGGAGGTTCTGTGGCCTACGACGCCCTGCCCGATCTGACCGCCTTCGACGCCGTGCTGTTCGATCTGGACGGCGTCCTGACGCCCACGGCCGAAGTGCACATGCACGCGTGGCAGACCATGTTCGAGGAGCTCTTCGCCGCGTGGGACATCACGCCGCCCTACACCGAGCGCGACTACTTCGACCACCTCGACGGCAAGAAGCGCTACGACGGCGTGGCCAGCCTCCTGCGGTCGCGCGACGTCGAGGTGCCCTGGGGCGACCCGTCCGACCCTCCCACCGCCGACACCGTGTGCGGCATCGGCAACCGCAAGAACGCCGTCTTCGAGCGGGTGCTGCGGGCCGAGGGCATCGCGCCCTACCCGGGGTCGCTGCGCCTGCTCGACCAGCTGGCGGATGCCGGCAGCCGCGTCGCGGTGGTGTCGAGCTCCAAGAACGCCGAGGAGGTGCTGGCGGCAGCCGGCATCCGTGATCGCTTCACGGTCGTGATGGACGGCGTCATCGCCGAACGCGACCACCTCGCCTCGAAGCCCGCGCCCGATGTGTTCGTCGAGGCGGCGCGGATGCTGGACGTCGAGCCCGCCCGCAGCGCCGCGGTCGAGGACGCCATCAGCGGCGTGCGCTCGGCGGCGGCCGGCGGCTTCGGCCTCGTCGTGGGCGTGGACCGCGGCGTCGGGGTGCAGGATCTCGTCGACGCCGGTGCACACATCGTGGTTCAGGACCTGGAGGAATTCGTACGATGATCGACCGCGACCGCTTCCCCGTCGACGAGTGGCGGCTGATCGAGTCGTCGTTCGACCTCGACGACGCCGGCGTCACAGAGACGCTGTTCGCCGTGGGCAACGGCTATCTGGGCCTGCGCGGAAACCAGTCCGAAGGGCGGTTCGCGCACGAGGACGGCACGTTCATCAACGGGTTCCACGAGACGTTCCCGATCCGCCACGCCGAGCAGGCGTACGGCTTCGCGGAGGTGGGGCAGGCGATCATCAACGCGCCGGACGCGAAGGTGATGCGCGTGTACGTGGACGACGAGCCGCTGTCGCTCGACGTCGCCGACGTCCGCGAGTACGAACGCGAGCTCGACATGCGCGACGGAGTCCTGCGACGCCACGTGCGGTGGACCACGCCGTCCGGCAAGGACGTCGTGATCGGCATGGAGCGACTGGTGTCGTTCGAGGAGAAGCACCTCGCCGTGATGACGATCGACGTCACCGTGCTGAACGCCGACGCTCCGGTCACCGTCAGCTGTCAGCTGATCAACCGGCAGGACGGCGAGGACGTCTACGGCGGAACCCCCAACCCTTCGCGCAGGGCCGGCTTCGACCCGCGCAAGACGGAGAAGCTGCACGAGCGCGTGCTGCAGCCGCAGGAGTTCTGGCAGGACAAGCTGCGCTCGGCGCTGTCGTACCGCGCCACCGACTCCGGTATGACCGTCGCCGTCGTCGCCGACCACCTGGTCGAGACGGAGAACGAGTACACGTCGCGCACGCTCATCGAGCCCGACATCGCGAAGAACGTGTTCCGCGTGCAGGCGAAGGCCGGCGTGCCGATACGCGTCACCAAGCTCGTCAGCTACCACACGTCGCGCGGCGTCCCCGCGCGGGAACTCGTGGACCGCTGCCGGCGCACGCTGGACCGGGCGCTCGGCGAGGGCGTCGACGCGATCCGCACGCGGCAGCGGGCCTGGCTGGACGCCTTCTGGGAGCGCTCGGACGTGCGGATCGCCGGACACGCCGATCTGCAGCAGGCCACGCGCTGGTGCCTGTTCCAGCTCGCGCAGGCAACAGCCCGGGCGGACGGCCTGGGCGTGCCGGCGAAGGGCATGACGGGCTCCGGCTACTCGGGGCACTACTTCTGGGACACGGAGATCTACGTGCTCCCGTTCCTCGCGTACACGACGCCGCTGTGGGCACGCAACGCCCTGCGCATGCGGTACCTCATGCTGCCCGCCGCGCGTCGGCGCGCGTTCCAGCTGAACGAGGCCGGTGCGCTCTTCCCCTGGCGCACCATCAATGGCGAAGAGGCGTCGGCCTACTACGCGGCCGGCACCGCGCAGTACCACATCAACGCCGACGTCAGTTATGCGCTCGCGAAGTACGTCCGGGCCACCGGCGACGACGAGTTCCTCTTCCGCGAGGGCGTCGACATCGCGGTCGAGACCGCCCGACTCTGGGCGACGCTGGGATTCTGGCGGTCGAGCGACGGCGTAGTCGACGGCGAGGGGGACACCTTCCACATCCACGGCGTCACCGGGCCGGACGAGTACACGACCGTCGTCAACGACAACCTGTTCACGAACGTCATGGCGCGCTTCAACCTGCGCTTCGCCGCGCGCACGGTGCGCGAGATGGCGGAGGTCGACGGCGAGGTCTACCGGCAGATGGTCGACCGCCTCGCCCTGGAGCCCGGCGAGCCCGAGGCCTGGGAGCGCGCCGCGGAGGCCATGCACATCCCGTTCAGCCCGAGCCTCGGCATCCATCCGCAGGATCACGTGTTCCTCGAACGCGAGATCTGGGACCTCGAGAACACGCCGCCCGACAAGCGACCCCTCCTGCTGCACTTCCACCCGCTGGTGATCTACCGCTACCAGGTGCTCAAGCAGGCCGACGTGGTGCTGGCGCTGTTCCTCCAGGGCAACCACTTCTCGGACGAGGACAAGCTCGCCGACTTCGAGTACTACGACCCGCTGACCACGGGCGACTCGACGCTGTCGGCGGTCGTGCAGGCGATCCTCGCGGCGGAGGTCGGCTACCAGGACCTGGCGCTCGAGTACTTCCGCGAGTCGATCTTCGTCGACCTCGGCGACCTGCACCACAACGCCGCCGACGGCGTGCACGTCGCGTCGGCCGGCGGCGTCTGGACGGCGCTCGTCTCGGGCTTCGGCGGCATGCGCGACCACTTCGGCGAGCTGTCGTTCGACCCGCGCCTGCCCGCCGCCTGGCCCTCGCTCGAGTTCGTGCTGCACTGGCACGGTACGCGCCTGGTCGTCACCGTGACTCGCGACGAGCTGCGCGTCCGGGCGACGGAGGGCGACCCCGTCGGCTTCAGCGTGCGCGGTGTCGGCTACGTCGTCGGCCCGGGCGAAGAGGTGGTGGCCCCGCTCGACGGGCAAGGCCCCGTCATCGCCGGCCGGCCGTCGCTGCGCGAGCTCGGCGACGCCCGCCGCGAGGACGGCTCGCTGCTGTCGGCGTCGGTGCCCACCGTCACCTCGACGATCCCGATCATCGTGGGCGCCGCCGACGTCGAGCACGGCGCGGACGCCTAACCGTTTCGCGAGAACCGGAGATCCGGCGAGACAGGACGATCCGTACCGATTCGTCCCGTCTCCGCCGGATCTCCTGCGTTCGTGCGGGCGCGTGTGAGGCCAGATGGTCACGCGCGGGCGAAGAACTCCCGTTCGTGCTCCATCGAGCGTGCGAATGCGGCGCTCATGCGCGCCCGCTCGCGCGGTCCGGCCTCTTGCGCCGCGGCGTCGGCGATCTCGGCCGCCCGCGCGGTCGCGGCAGTGAACCCCGGGTCGCCGTACATCGCCAGCCAGTCGTCGTACGGGTGCCCGTCATGGCGCCGGGCCGCCAAGCGGACGCCGAGGTCGGTGTACAGCCAGAAGCACGGGAGCAGCGCGGCGACGAGCTCCGCGTAGGACCGCGCCGAGGCGTGCAGGTGGTTCGTGTAGGCCCGCGTCTGCGGCGCGGGCTCGTCGGAGCGCGTCCCGAGATGCGACTCGTGCAGCCGTCGCTCCTCGACGAGCGAGGACTCGGCCGCGCGCGCCCAGAACGCCTGCTCCTCGGAGCTCGGCGCGAGCGCACTCGCCTTCGCCAGCACGCGGGAGTACTCGCCGAGGTAGAGCGCGTCCTGGGCGAGGTAGCGCAGGAACGTCTCGCGCGGCAGGCTGCCGTCGGCCAGCCCTCGGACGAAGTCCAGGCCGTCGACCTCCGCCCGCACGGCGGCGGCGGCCTCCCACGCCTGCGCCGACCATGACGCGGCCGCGCCGGTCCCCACGGCCCCTGCCCGCTGTTCGTGGAAGTGGTCGATCGGCCCGTTGCCTTCGCCCACACCCAGAGCATCGGCATGCGCGAGTGCGCCGGTGAGCCACGTCTTCGCGCGCACCAGGGCGTCGGGCCAGTCCGCCCCGCCCGCGCGCAGGGTCGCCATCGCCGACGAGAGCGAGCAGCCGGTGCCGTGGGTGTTCCGGGTCGCCACGCGGGTGCCGGCGACCTCGTGCACCGCGCCGTCGGCCGCGACGACAGCATCCGGGCACTCCGTGCCGTCGAGATGCCCGCCCTTGAGCAGCACGGCCGTTCCCGTCGCGCTCGCGAGCGCCCGCGCGTCGGCGGCCGCCTGCCGCCATGTCGTCGCCCGGGGGCGGCGGATGAGCACGGCGAGCTCCGCCAGGTTCGGGGTGATCAGATCCACCTCGCTCGCGAGTGCGCGCAGCGCCTCCTCGGCGGCGGGGTCGAGCAGCCGATCGCCGCTGGTCGCCACCATCACCGGATCGAGCACGACGACCGGCGGTCGCACGCGGCCGAGCCACTCCCGCACGGTGCCGATGATCGGGGCGGACTGCAGCATGCCGATCTTCACCGCGTCGATCTCGACGTCATCCGATACGGCGTCCAGCTGCGCCGCGAGGAACGCGGTCGGAGGCACGTGCACCTCGCGCACGCCGCGCGTGTTCTGCGCGACGAGCGCGGTCACCACGGCCATGCCGTAGCCGCCCAGCGCGGCGATGGACTTGAGGTCGGCCTGGATGCCCGCGCCGCCCGTCGGGTCGGTGCCGGCGATACTGAGCACGCGCGGGATCGCCCGCCCGTGAAGCGGCGCCGTCGCGGGCTGCGCGACGAACACGTCGCTCATGGCGCCACCTCCTCGGCGTCGAGCGCGATCGCGTCTGCGGCGCTGCGAAGTGCCCGCGACGTCGCTGCCGGATCATCGGCCCCGCAGATCGCCGAGACGACCGCGACACCCGCCGCTCCGGCTTCCCGCAGCGGTGCGACGTCGCTCAGGCGCACTCCGCCGATCGCGACACAGGGCACGGGGGTGCTCATCGCGAACGCGGCGAAGCCGTCGATGCCGAGCGCCGGCGGGTGGTCGGGCTTGGTCGAGGTCGGCCGGATCACGCCCACGCCGAGGTAGTCGACCGTGCCGGGACGCAGAGCGGATGCCGCGGCCCGGTGCTCCGGCGAGTTCGCCGTCCAGCCGACCACGGCGTGCGCGCCGAGCAGGCGTCGGGCCGTCTCGGGCGGCACGTCGGCCTGGCCGAGGTGGACGCCGTCGACACGGGCTCCGGCATCGCGCGCGGCGACGGCGACGTCGACGCGGTCGTTGATCAGCAGCAGGCAGCGGCGGTCGATGACGTCCGACATCGCCACCGCCTGCCGCAGCAGCTCGCGCGCGCTGACGGACTTGGCGCGCAACTGCACGACGTCGACTCCTGCACCGACCGCGGCGTCGACGACGTCGACCAGCCGGTCGAACGGCACGCGGTCCTCGGTCACGAGATGCACCGCGAGGCGGGCGGCGCGGATCATCGGGCCGCGACCGCGTCGCCGACGCGCGCGTCGAGTTCGGCGGGCGCCGCGGCCACGGCGTCGAGCGCATCGAGGAACGCCACGGCGAACGACCCCGGCCCCTCCGACCGCGCCCCGGCGCGTTCCGACGCGACCGCGTAGAGGGCGGATGCCGCCACCGCCGCCTCGAGCGGGGCGCACACGCCGAGCAGTGCCGCCATCACCGCGCCGAGCGAGCAGCCGCCGCCGGTGACGCGGGTGAGGAGAGCGTCGCCGCCGTGGACGCGCACGACCCGCTCGCCGTCGGTGACCAGGTCGACGGGGCCCGACACGGCGACCACGCCGCCGGCGCGCAGCGCGAGCGCCCGCGCGGCGCCGGCTGCGGCATCCGTTCCGTCCGTCGCATCGACGCCGCGACCGCCGGAGCCCTCGCCGGCGAGCGCCAGGATCTCGGAGGCGTTGCCGCGGATGATCGCCGGACGGTGCTCGAGCAGCTTGGCCGCGAGAGCCGTGCGCACCGGGAGCACGCCGACGGCAACGGGATCGAGCACCCACCGGGACGTGTGACGGACTGCCTCGCGGGCGGCATCGCGCTGCTCCGCCGTCGGGGTGCCGAGGTTGACCAGCACGCCGTCGGCGATGCCTGAAAACAGCCCGGCCTCGCCCGGGATGTCGCACATCGCCGGAGCCGCGCCGACGGCGAGGAGGGCGTTGGCGGTGAAGTTGGTCACCACCGCGTTGGTGATGCACTGCACCAGTGGCGGGGCCTCCCGCAGCGCCCTCAGCGCGGCGGTGGGGGAAAGGGCGGACAGGTGGGTATCGGTGCGCGCGTTCATCGCGACATCCCTTCGCTCGCATGATCGAGATCAGGTTCGACGGGTGTGTTCTCAGCCCGCCGCGCGGGCACCCCGTGTCACTGCCGAGCAATCTAGCAGGCGGCGCGAGGGCCACCGCGATGTCGGCGTCACGCCGTAGGCTGGGGGAGTGACCACCGCCCTCTACCGCCGCTATCGGCCCGAGTCGTTCGGCGAGATGATCGGCCAGTCGCAGGTCACCGAGCCTTTGATGACGGCGCTGCGCAGCGACCGGGTCGGGCACGCGTATCTGTTCTCCGGACCTCGCGGCTGCGGCAAGACCACGTCCGCCCGCATCCTGGCGCGCTGTCTCAACTGCGCGCAGGGGCCGACCGACACTCCCTGCGGCACCTGCGACAGCTGCATCGAGCTCGGGCGCGGCGGTGGCGGCTCGCTCGACGTCGTCGAGATCGACGCCGCGAGCCATAACGGCGTCGACGACGCCCGCGACCTGCGCGAGCGCGCCGTGTTCGCCCCCGCGCGCGACCGCTTCAAGATCTTCATCCTCGACGAGGCGCACATGGTCACCCCGCAGGGCTTCAACGCCCTGCTGAAGCTCGTCGAAGAGCCGCCCGACCACGTCAAGTTCATCTTCGCGACGACCGAGCCCGAGAAGGTCATCGGCACGATCCGCTCGCGCACGCACCACTATCCGTTCCGCCTCGTGCCGCCGGCCGCCATGCTCGAGTACGTCGAGCAGCTCTGCGAGCAGGAGGGCGTCGAGGTCGAGAAGGGCGTGCTGCCGCTCGTCGTGCGCGCGGGCGGCGGGTCGCCGCGCGACACGCTGTCGCTGCTCGACCAGCTCATCGCCGGATCCGAGGACGCCAAGGTCACCTACGCCCGCGCCGTCGCGCTGCTCGGCTACACCCACGCCGAGCTGCTCGACGAGGTGGTCGACGCGTTCGCCGCCTCCGACGCCGCGGCCGCGTTCGCCGCGGTCGACCGGGTCGTGCAGACGGGCCAGGACCCCCGCCGGTTCGTCGACGACCTGCTCGAGCGCCTGCGCGACCTCATCGTCGTGTCGGCGACCGGTCAGGGCGCCGCCGCAGTGCTGCGCGGCGTCTCGGCGGAAGACCTCGCGCGCATGCAGCGCCAGGCCGACGCCTTCGGCACCTCCCGCCTGTCGCACATCGCCGACCTCGTCATCGCCACCCTCGACGACATGACGGGTGCGACCTCGCCCCGGCTTCAGCTCGAGCTCATGGTCGCTCGCGTGCTCGCGCGCGCGGCGGGCAGCGCCACGGCGGCCGCCCCTCCGGC
The DNA here is from genome assembly GCF_031085295.1 of Microbacterium psychrotolerans. Classification (GTDB taxonomy): domain Bacteria; phylum Actinomycetota; class Actinomycetes; order Actinomycetales; family Microbacteriaceae; genus Microbacterium; species Microbacterium psychrotolerans. The sequence continues at coordinate 369,561 of NZ_JAVFWO010000005.1, forward strand.
TGCCGCTGTGCCCGCGGTCGCTGCTTCGCCCGCGGCTGCCGCTTCGCCCGCGGCTGCGCCGAGCG
>NZ_JAVFWO010000006.1 GCF_031085295.1 Microbacterium psychrotolerans
CGCCGCGAAGGCGGCGCGGGAGCGGCATGCCGAGGCCGCGGCGCGCGCCGGAGGACAGACCGCCGAGGTGCTGCGTGCGCAGCTCGCCGCGGCGACCGAGGAGCTCGCCGATGCCGAGCGCGCGGTGGCGCGACGTGATGCGCTCGCCGCGCGTCACGCCGAGCTGGCGGCTCTCGACGCCGAAGCCGAGACCTCGCGCACCGGCCTCGTCGATCTTCTCGTCGCCGCGCGCACCCGCATCGCGGCGCTCACCGCGACGGTCGACGCCGCGCGTCAGGCGGTGGATGCCGCGCGCGGCGAGTTCGCGAGCGTCGCCGAGCGGGTGGCGCACGTGACCGCGCTCCGCGACGCGGCACGAGCCGCCGCCGACGCGCGCGCCGACGCCGAGCGGGCGGAGACCCGGGCCACCCAGGCGCGGGCCGATGCGGACCGGCGGATCGCGGCATCCGATTTCGCCGACGCGGCGGAAGCGACCGCCGCCCTGCTGAAGCCTGCCGACACGGACGCGCTGGCCGAACGGATCTCGTCGTACGACACGCAGCTCGCCGCGACGCGCGCGCGGGTGCTCGAGCTCGAGCTGGAGCTCGCCGGATCCCCGGCCGTGCCCGTCGACACCGCGGCGTCGCGCGCCGCGCTCGATGCCGCCGACGCCGTGCGCACCACGGCGCTCCGCGCGGAGAGCGACGCGCACACCGTCGTCGAACGCCTGCGAGACCTGGCGCTGCAGATCGACGACGCATACGCCGGTGTGGCCGCTCGCGCCGCCGACGCCGCCGCGATCGCCCGGCTCGCAGACACCGTGGCGGGGCGGGCGCCCAACACGATGAAGATGGACCTCGAGACCTTCGTCCTCGCCGCCGAGCTCGAAGAGATCGTCGCGGCGGCGAATCTGCGGCTGGGCGACATGTCGTCGGGGCGGTATCGACTGCAGCACACCGACGCACGCGCTGCGCGCGGTGCCGCATCGGGGCTCGGCCTCGAGATCATGGACGCCTTCACCGGTCAGGCGCGACCCGCCCAGTCGCTGTCGGGCGGCGAGACGTTCCTCGCGTCGCTCGCCCTGGCGCTCGGGCTCGCCGAGGTGGTCACCGCCCGCGCCGGCGGGGTGCGGCTCGACACGCTGTTCGTCGACGAGGGCTTCGGCTCGCTCGACGAGGAGACCCTCGACCTGGCCATGCGCACCCTGGACGAACTGCGCCAGGGCGGCCGCATGGTCGGGGTCATCAGCCACGTCGGGGCGATGAAGGAGCAGCTGCCCGCACAGCTCGCCGTCGTGGCGACGCCCCAGGGTCCGAGCGTCATCCGGCAGGACGACGTCGCCCGGGTCTGACCGCCCGGCGTCGCCGGGTCCCAAGGGGGTGGGGGATCAGACGTCGTAATCGGCGCGGATGCGGTTCCGCAGCTGGTGACTGCACGCGGTGACCGCGGCGTGCCAGTCGGTGATGGCGCCGTCCTGTGCGCGATCCGACACCGCCTTGAGCACGCGGATCGGCACCCCGAACCGCTGCGCGACCCAGATGTACGCGTACGTCTCCATGTCGACCAGTCCGGCGCCGAGCGGCCGGATCACCGCGACCGCCTCGGCATCGTCGACGAAGTGGTCGCCCGTGGCGATGGTGACTCCCTCCGCCTCGAGCTCGACGCGCGGCGGCAGCGACACGTGCTGGCCGACGATGCCGTCGATGTCGGTGACGTCGTGCTGCAGGGCGGCGCTGATCTCGTAGACGTCCGCGTCGAGCCGCGCGTCGATCGCACCGGCGGTGCCGACGACCACGACCTCGTCGTAGGCGGTGGCGTCGAGTGCCCGCGTCAGCGCGTAGGTGGCCTGGAGCTTGCCAGGGCCCGTGACGAGGCGGTCGAAGCCGGGAAGGTCGTCGGGAAAGGCGACGAGCTCGGAGGCGAGGGCGGCGACGAGGAGTCTCACACCCCCATCATGTCCCGCTTTCCCGAGAGCGAGTGCCAGAAATGGCTGCGGGGGCAGCTGCGGACGAGCGGAATCGGGACACGGATGTCGAGCCCGGTGCGCCCGATCCGTCGGGACACGGATGCCGCGCCTGAGCCGCCGGGACACGGATGCCGCGCCCGGCACACCCGCCGAGCCGGGAAGCCGGGCTAGCCTGGGCACGATGCCTGAGTCCGAGTCGAGAACCGCGAACACCACGAGCACGGCCCGCGTCGTGCCGGCCACCACCGCCGTCATCCCGATCTCGCCCGCCGCCCGCTGGCGCGCGTTCTGGGTGTGCGTCTCGGTGGCGGCGATCACGATCCTCGACATGACGAAGGTGAACGTAGCGTTGCCGTCGATCGGCGAGGTGCTGGGTGCCACGTCGACGCAGCTGCAGTTGATCGTGTCGGGGTTCGTGCTCACGTTCGGCCTGGTGCTGGTGCCGATGGGCCGCCTCGGCGACCAGCGCTCGCGCCGCACGCTGTTCATCGTGGGGCTCTCGCTGTACACGGTCACGAGCGTGATGTGCGCCCTCGCGCCGACCGCCACCGTCCTCCTCGTGGGCCGCCTGCTGCAGGGTGTGGCCGCCGGCATCCAGATGCCCCAGGTTCTGGGCATGGCGCAGGAGCTGTTCCAGGGCAAGGAGCGCGCACGGGCCTTCGGACTGTTCGGCGCGACGATCGGCGTCGCCACGGCGTTCGGCCCGACGCTCGGCGGGCTGCTCATCGCGCTGGGCGGGCCGACCGACGGCTGGCGGCTCATCTTCTGGATGAACGTGCCGCTCTGCCTCGCTGCCATCGGGCTCGCACTGTGGCTGCTGCCCGACACGCGGACGAGGTCGCAGCGGCGCGTGCAGCTCGATCCCGTCGGCGTGCTCCTGTTCGGGGCGAGCGTCGTCTCGCTGATGTGGCCGTTCCTCTTCACCACGGGCGCACCCACCGACAACCCCGCGCGCTGGTGGCTGCTGGTCGCATTCGCCCTGTTCGTCTCGGCGTTCATCGCCTGGGAGCGTCACTACGCGGCGCGCGGCCGCAACCCGCTCATCCCGCTCAAGCTGTTCCGCATCGGCTCGTATCGCAACGGCACGCTGCTGCAGACGGCGTACTTCACCGCGGCGCCGGCGATGTTCCTCGTGACCACCCTGTTCCTGCAGATCGGGCTGGGGCTCGAACCCGTGTACGCGGGAATGGTCTCCATCGGCTTCGCGCTCGCGAGCGCCGTGACCTCGTGGGTCGGCGGCAATCTGGTGAGCAGCCACGGCCGCGTCGTGGTGGTGTGGGGGCTCGTCGCCATGCTCGCCTGCGTCGGCGGCCTCATGCTCACGGCGCTGTACGCCCCACCCGGGTGGACCCCCTACATCATGGCCGCGATCATGACCGTGGGCGGCGCCGGAGGCGGCCTCGTGATCGCTCCGAACCAGACCCTCACACTCGCCGAGATCCCGGTCAAGCAGGGCGGCGTCGCCGGCTCCGTCGGCCAGCTCGGCCAGCGCATCGGCGCCGCCGTGGGCACCGCGGTCGCCCTGTCGCTGTTCTACGCGGCCATCTATCGCGAGACCGGCGCACACGACGAGCTGGTCGTCTACCACGACGCGTACGCGTTCGGGATGGTTTCGGTCGCGCTCTTCCTTGCACTCGCGTTCGTCGTGTCGATCGTCGACCTGACGGCGCGCCGCAGGGTGGACCCCCGGTCGTCGGCCACCGACTCCCCGGTACCCTGACCGTCGCTTCAGTGGCAACACGCGGTGACGTCGCGGGCGATGCGGCGCGTCGTGACCCCGAGCGCGGCGAGGGCCGCGCGCGGGCCCACGCCCTCAGCGGCGCAGAGACACCGGTCCCATGACCGGCCGTCGCCGATCTCGGACCCACCGGTCGTGCGTCCGGCGGAACTCCTCGCGTGTCGTGAACCGGTAGCGGTACGACACGGCCCGCACCCACCGCGGGCGCTCGCCCGCGAACGGGTCGTGCCCGAGCAGGCGCAGGGTCGCGGCATCCGCTTCCAGCAGCCGCACCAGGAAGGCGGTGAACCAGTCCTCGAGCGAGCGTCCGAGCGGCAGGAACCACATCAGCCAGTCCAGGCGCAGATGGTAGGGGGCGAACTGGCGGGGGATGCGCTGCACGTCACCCGGCTTGCCCTTGAAGGCGTACTCGCGCCAGGTCGCGGCATCCGGATCCTCGTCGGTCGTCCCCTCGACGACGATCTCGATGCGCTGCTTCGTCACCGTGCCGAAGGCGCCGTACGCGTTGGCGAGCTGCCAGCGGTTGAACGAGGCGTTCATGAGCTGCCGACGGGCGAACAGGTTCTGCAGTGGCCACCAGCTGAGCACGACGTACAGCACGCCGACCGCGCACGTGACGACGAGCCAGTACACCGGCATCCCGTCGATGATCCATGGGGGATCGGATGCCGCAGGCGCGTGCGCGGCGCCGATCCCCGGCAGCCCGATCGCCGAGACGGCGAGCACGATCGTCATCCAGTTGAGCCAGGCGAAGTTGCCGGTGAGGACGAGCCAGGCCTGCGTCGCGATCACGATCGCTGCGGCCACCGCGCCGACGATCGCCGGGACGGGACCGGGGACGAACAGCCCGAGAAGCGGAGCGAACAGGAACCACGGCACGACGAGCTGTGAGAAGTGGTTGCCGAGCACCTCGCCGCGATGGAACCACGCCGGGAGCAGGTGCGCCTGGCGGCTCAGCGGCCCGGGCATCGGCTGGGTCTCGTGGTGGTACATCAGCGCGGTGAGGTCGCGCCACTCCCGGCCGCCGCGGATCTTGATCATGCCCGCGCCGAACTCGAGCCGGAACACCAGCCACCAGAACAGGATGATCACGACGGTCGGCGGGGGCTGTCGATCCGACCCCAGGAACGCCGCGAGGAATCCTGCTTCGAGGAGCAGCATCTCCCACCCGAAGCCGTAGAAGGTCTGGCCGATGCTCGTGATCGACATGTAGCCGAACCAGAGGACGAGGAAGCAGAGCATCGGCACCCACGGCGGGCCGAGCTGCGGGATGCCGATCACCAGCGCCGCCGCGACGACGATGCCCGCCACGCACAGCGCGACGAGCCGCCGATCGGTGTACCTCATCCAGCGGAACACCGTCGGGCGCAGCAGCCGCCGCCCGCTCTTCGACGAATGCGCCCAATCGAGGAGCTCGGTCGCGGGCAGCAGCCCGTGCTCGCCGAGCAGCGGACGGAACTGGTTGAGCGTCGACGCGAACCCGACGACGAAGAGCGCGGCCACGCCCCGCTGCAGCACCTGGCGCGCGAACTCGAAGTCGACCGCGGCGAAGCCGTTCACGGCGCGGACCTCCCGCGCTCGGCGGCGAGACGGCGCGCCACGGTGCCGAGCTCGGCGGCGGAGAGCTCGTCGGGACCGCCGGCGACACCGCACGCCGCGCGCCCGAGCACGGGTGCGGCGGAGAGCCCATCGGGACCGCTGTCGACCACCACCGCACGCCTGGCCATGGCCCCATCCTTTCCGCGGGCCACCGCGGTCGACAGGGGCTTGACGCCCACCGGGGTCATTTCGCACGCAGACCGCCGGTGGGTGCGTGGCGATCTTCCTCGTCGTGCGGCGCGGGGACAGGATGGAGGTGCGGACGGTCCGCGGAGAATGGGGTGGATCATGCAATCGGTGCTTCTCGAGACTCCGGCGGGGATCACGGCGCGGCTCGGCTGGGATCCGAAGCTGCCCGACCATGACCGCAAGCGGCTCCTCGCGAAGGAGATCGTCGCCGCCAAGCTCGGGGTGGAGCCGAAGGACGTGCGCGTCGAGCGCGAAGCGCCTCGCACGTTCGGGTTCCACACCCAGCTGATCGCCGAGGTCGGTGGCAAAGAGCTGCCGCTGAAGATCCGCAACGTCAACTTCCGCGCGGCCACGGTCGTCGCTGTCACCGATCCCGAGGTGTCGCTCGGGCTGGACCTGCGCGACGCGCATCCCGACGACGCCGAGATGCACCTCATGAAGCGGCACTCCCACCTGCTCGACGAGAACGACCTCTCCAAGCTCATCGCGCACTGGACACGCGTGCAGGCCGTCCGCGACGCCGACGGCCGCGGCGCGCGCGTCGCCGCCGATCACGTGCGGCTCGACAGCCCGCTGACGAAGGGCTGGATCCCCGACCGGAACGTGTTCTACCGGCTCGCGGATCTCTCGCGCGACAGCTGGATCATCACGCTCGCCTACGCGCAGCCGCCCGCCTGAGCGCACGACGCGGACCCGGTCGCGACGGGCACACGGCGCCGGATGCTCCGCGCGGCGCGCCGCCGCGAGCGGTGGCCGGCACCGGCGCAGGTCCGTGGGGGCCGCCCGGTCAGTCCTCGACGAGCTCGGGGAGGGCCGCCTTGAGCTCGGCGAGCCACACGCGGGCGTTGCCGTCCGACGGCGCGCGCCAGTCGCCGCGGGGCGACAGCGAGCCTGCCGGCGACACCTTCGGGCCGTTGGGGATCGCCGAGCGCTTGAACTGCGCGAACGCGAAGTAGCGCTGGAGGAACACCTGCAGCCACTTCACGACCGTGGGCAGGTCGTACGCGTAGCGGTCTTCGTCGGGGAAGCCGGGAGGCCAGGCGCCGGCGTCCTTGTCGCCCCACGCATGCGCGGCGAGGTAGGCGATCTTCGACGGCCGGAAGCCGAACCGCAGGACGTGGTACAGCGTGAAGTCGTGCAGGGCGTAGGGGCCGATACGGTCCTCCGTCGACTGCATCTTGCCGTCCTGGCCGGCGGGAACGAGCTCGGGCGAGATCTCGGTGTCGAGCACGGACTGCAGCACCGCGCGGGCGCTGTCGCTGAGCTCCGTGGAGCCGCCCTCGTCACCGCGGTGCGAGATCACCCAGCGGATTATGTGCTGGATCAGCGTCTTCGGCACGCCGGTGTTCACCGCATAGTGGCTCATGTGGTCGCCGACGCCGTAGGTCGCCCAGCCGAGCGAGAGCTCCGACAGGTCGGAGGTGCCGATGACCATGCCGCCGTGGTGGTTCGCCAGGCGGAAGAGGTAGTCGGTGCGCAGGCCCGCCTGGACGTTCTCGAACGTGATGTCGTGCACCGGCTCGCCGTCGGCGAACGGATGGTCCAGACGTTCGAGCATCTCGATCGCCAGCGGGCGGATGTCGATCGTCTCGATCGACACCCCGACCGACTCGGCGAGTGCGATGGCATTCGACTTGGTGTGCTCGCTCGTCGCGAACCCCGGCATCGTGTACGCGAGGATGTCGCTGCGCGGGCGGCCCATGAGGTCCATGGCGCGCGCCACCACCAGCAGGGCGTGCGTCGAGTCGAGTCCCCCGCTGACGCCGATCACGGGCTTCGGCCCGCCGATGGCACGCATGCGCTGGACGAGGCCCGAGACCTGGATGTTGAACGCCTCGTAGCAGTCCTGCGCGAGGCGCGCGGGATCGTCGGGCACGAACGGGAACCGGTCGAGGGTGCGCCGCAGACCGACGTCGGTCTGCGGCGGGTCGAGCTCGAAGTGCACGGTGCGGAAGGCGGCATCCGCCTGGGTGGCCCGGCGGTTGTCGTCGAACGTGCCCTGGCGCAGGCGGTCCTGGCGCAGCCGGTCGAGGTCGACGTCGGCCACCGAGCGGCGCGGGCCGTCGGGGAAGCGCTCGGTCTCGACGAGCAGGTTGCCGCCCTCGTAGATCATCGTCTGGCCGTCCCACGAGACGTCGTTGGTCGACTCCCCGCTGCCGGCGGCCGCGTACGCGTAGGCGGCGAGGCAGCGCAGCGACTGGGACTGCACGAGATCCTTGCGGTCCTCGGCGCGCGCGATGGTGATGGGGCTGCCGCTGAGGTTGAGCAGCACTGTCGCCCCCGCGAGCGCGGCGCTCGACGACGGCGGGATCGGCACCCAGACGTCCTCGCACACCTCGGCGTGCACGATGAGCCCGGGCACGTCGAGCGCCTCGAACAGCAGGTCGGGGCCGAACGGCGCCTCGAGCGCGCCGACGCGGATGTCCTGATCGCCCTGGTCGTCGCCCGGCGCGTACCAGCGCCGCTCGTAGAACTCCCGGTAAGTGGGCAGGTACGACTTCGGCGCGACACCCAGCAGCTCGCCGCGGTGGATCACGACGGCGCAGTTGTAAAGGCGGTTGCGGTGGCGCAGCGGCGCACCCACCACGAGCACGGGCAGGAGATCCGCGGATGCCGCGACCAGCCGCTCGATCGCGGCGACGACGGCGTCGATCACCGGGTCCTGCATGACCAGGTCGTCGATGGCGTAGCCGGTGAGGCACAGCTCCGGGAAGACCGCGACCGCGACGGCCTCCGCGTCGCACTCCCGCGCCGTCGCGAGGACCGCCTCGGCGTTGGCCGCGGGGTCGGCGATCGAGACCGGGATCGTGCAGGCCGCGACGCGGGCGAACCCGTGTCGATAAGCGCTCTCGAAGGGCAGGCTCATGCCTCCAGTCTTGCAGGTGCCTCTGGCATTCCCGCGGGGTTGTGCTCCGTCGTTGGGTTCGTTCCGCGCGAGTCGGCGGAGGGCGCACAGCGCGGAGATGTGTCGGATGCCGCGGCTAGGGTCGTGTGAGAAGGGCGGGGCATGCGATACATCGAGGACGAAGGCCGGATCGTCTGGAGCGCGAGTGATCTCAAGGCAGCGGCCGAGTGCGAGTTCGCCTGGCTGCGCGCGATCGACGCGCGGCTCGGACGCGTCGCAGCGGTCGAAGAGCCCGAAGACCTCACCCTCGAGCGCGCAGGGCGTCTCGGCACCGTGCACGAGCGCCGGGTGCTCGATGAGTACGTCGCGAAGTACGGTGACCGGGTCGCCGTGATCCCCGAGGCGAGGTCGTCGGATGCCGTGGCCCTGGCCGATGCGGTCGCCCGCACGAACGCGGCACTCGCCTCCGATGCGGAGGTCATCTACCAGGCCGCGTTCGCCACCGACTCGTTCGTGGGGTTCGCGGACTTCCTGGTGCGCGACGACGCCTCCGGCAGCGGTTCCGGCCGGCCCTGGATCGTGCAGGACACCAAGCTCGCGCGGCACGCCCGCGTCACGGCCCTCATGCAGCTCGCGGCCTACGTCGACCAGCTCGACCGCCTCGGCGTGCCCCGGTCGGACCGCGTTCAGCTGCTGCTCGGCGACGGCAGCGTCAGCGAGCACGAGGTCGACGACCTCCTGCCCGTCTTCGCACTGCGCCGCGAGCGGCTGGCAGCGCTGATCGCCGACCGGCGCCTCGAGCTCGGGGTGGCGGGGGAGCCGATCGCCTGGGGAGACCCGCGCGGCGAGCTCGGCGTCGTCGCGTGCGGTCGCTGCGCCACGTGCGACGCCGAGGTCGTGGCATCCCGTGACCTGCTCCTCGTCGCCGGCATGCGGCCGGTGCAGCGCGAACGGCTGCGCGCCGCCGGCATCGACACGATCGAGCAGCTCGCCGGGGCGCCGGCGGGGCCGACCGGGATGAATCCCGACGTCTTCGTGTCGCTGCGCACGCAGGCGCGCCTGCAGCTGGAGAGCCCGGCGGGCACGCCGCCGCTCGTGGCACCGAAGGCCCGCGGTCCGCGACGCGACGTGACGGTGGTCGAAGCCACGACCGTCGAAGCGGCGGTGACCGCGCACGGTGTCGCCGTCCACGATGCGGTGGCGCAGGTCACGGTCGCGGCTCTCCTCGAAGAGCCCGGCGTGCGAGCGGCGAGGCTTGCGGTCGAGGCGCCGCCGATCCCGGTGTTCGAGGTGGTGGCGCCGCAGGCGCTGGGCGCGCTGCCGCGCCCCGACCACGGCGACCTCTTCTTCGACTTCGAGGGCGACCCGCTGCACACCGAGCCGCCGGTGCCGGGGGAGCCCACGCAGTGGGGCATCGACTACCTGTTCGGCTGGGTCGACACGCGGGAGCAGTACACCGCGCTGTGGGCGCACTCCTTCGCCGACGAGAAGCGCGCGCTCGAGACGTTCCTCGACATCGTGAACCTGCGGCGGCAGCAGTTCCCGGGCATGCACATCTACCACTACGCGCCGTACGAGCCGACGCACCTGCTGGCCATGGCGGCACGTCACGGGGTGCGCGAGGCGGATGTCGATCGACTGCTGCGCGACGGCGTCTTCGTCGACCTGTATCCGATCGTGCGCCGTGCGCTTCGCGTCGGATCGCGGTCGTACTCGATCAAGAAGCTCGAGCCGCTCTACATGGGCGACGAGGTGCGCACGAGCGACGTGCAGAAGGGCGACGACTCGATCGTCCGCTACGTCGAGGCCCGTGCATTGCAGGTGGACGGCGCCGCGGCCGAAGCCGCCCTGGTCTTCGACGACCTCGCCGACTACAACCGCTACGACTGCGTGTCGACCCGGCGCCTGCGGGACTGGCTCGTCGACCGCGCGCGCGAGGCCGCCCTCGTGCCGTCGCCCAACCCCGAGCCCGACGAGCGCGCGTACGAGCCGTCGGCTCGGGCGACCGTGCTCGACGCGCTCGCACGGGAGCATCCCGAGGACTCGGTCGCCGGCCGCACCCTGCGCCTGGCCGCGGCCGCGATCGACTACTACCCGCGCGAGGCGAAGTCGTTCTGGGCGACGCACTTCCTGCGTCTGCGCGAGCCGGTGTCGCTGTGGGACGAGACCCGCGACGTGGTGGCGATCGACCCCGCGCGCAGCAGCGTGCGCGAGGACTGGCACTTCCTCGAGAGCGGCAGAGGCGGCGAGCGGCGCGTCGTGGAGCTGCGCGGCGACCTCGCGCCCGGCACCCGCCTCAGCGAGGGGTCGAACCCGTTCGCCCTCTACGAGCTGCCTGCGCCGTACCCGTTCGACGCCTCGCCGCGGTGGATCCACTCCTACCGTTCGGTCAACGTGCTCGAGGTCCTCGACGACGGTGCCGTGATCGAAGAGGCGGCGGTCGACGGCGTGACCTGGGACGAGCTGCCTCTCGCGCTCACACCGCAGGCGCCGCCCGCGGCAGGCAACCAGCAGGCCGCCATCGACGCGTGGGCGGATGCCGTCATCGACGCCGCGCCGGAGCTTCCGGCCGACCCCGCGACCGACATCCTGTGCCGCCGGCCGCCGCGCACGCTGCAGCCGGTGCTCGGCGCCGGTCCCGGTGCGGATGCCGGTGCCGGTGCTGGGGCCGCAAGCGCACCGCGACCGGAGGGGAGCCCGCTCCCTGTCGCGGGCGAGGACGCCGTCGACGCGATCGCCCGGTCGGTACGCGCGCTCGACCGCAGCTACCTCGCCGTGCAGGGCCCTCCGGGCACCGGCAAGACCTACGTCGGCTCCCACGTGATCGCACGGCTCGTGCGCGACCACGGCTACAAGGTCGGCGTCGTCGCACAGGGGCACGCGACGATCGAGCACCTGCTCGAGCGCGTAATCGCCGCCGGCGTGCCCGCGGCGCAAGTGGGCAAGGCCCCCAAGGACCCGGCCGCCGCGCATGGCTTCACGGTGCTGCCCAAGAACGGCGTCGCCGCGTTCACGGCCGAGCACGAGGCATCCGGGTTCGTCATCGGCGGCACCGCGTGGGACTTCAGTCACGAGGGCCGGGTTCCGCGCGGCAGCCTCGACCTGCTCGTCGTCGATGAGGCGGGGCAGTTCTCGCTCGCCTCGACGATCGCCGTGTCGCTCGCGGCGCCGCGCCTGCTACTGCTGGGCGACCCGCAGCAGCTGCCGCAGGTGAGTCAGGGCACCCACCCCGCGCCCGTCGACACGTCGGCGCTCGGGTGGGTCATGGACGGCGCCGACGTCATCCCGACCGAGTACGGCTACTTCCTCGCGCAGACCCGGCGCATGCGCCCCGAGGTCGCCGCACCCGTCTCGACCCTGTCGTACCGCGGCGAGCTCGCCGCACACCCGTCGACGGCGCTGCGTCGCATCGACGGCATCCGTCCCGGGCTCGTACCCATCGCGCTGCGCCATCACGGCAACGCGACGCAGTCCCTCGAAGAGGCCGCAGAGGTCGCCCGCCTGGTGACCGACCTGATCGGGCGCGAATGGACCGATGCCGCGACGGACGACAGCGATGGCGCATCGACCGCGTTGCCGCCCCGACCGCTGGAACAGGCCGATCTCATCGTCGTCACGCCCTACAACGCCCAGCAGGTGGCGGTGGAGGCGGCCCTCGCGGCGGCGGGATTCCCCGATGTGCCCGTCGGCACGGTGGACAAGTTCCAGGGCAAGGAGGCGGCTGTCGCCATCGTCTCGCTCGCGGCGTCGAGCGGGCGCGACGCGCCACGCGGACTCGAGTTCCTGCTGCTGCGCAACCGCCTGAACGTCGCGATCTCGCGGGCGATGCACACCGCGTTCCTGGTGTACTCGCCGGGGCTCCTGGACGACCTGCCGTACACCCCGGAGGGAGTGGCGAGGCTCAGCGGGTTCGCCCGGCTGGTCGGTCGCGGCTGAGCGCCGCGTAGACTCGCGCACACGTCGCACACGACAGCCCGAGCCTCTCACGCGGGCCACCGCGCGAGACGCCGCCCGAACAGGAGCCCGCATGGCCGACGACGCATCGCAGCAGTTCGAAATCGACCTCCCGCCCGAGCTCATCGGTGGCGCGTACGCCGACTTCGCGAACGTCTGGCACACGCCGACGGTGTTCGTGATGGACTTCCTCACCCTCGCGCAGCCCCCGCGCGAGCAGGTGGACGCCGAGACCGGCCAGCGTCACACCGTCGTGCCGGCGCGCGTGGTGAGCCGCATCCGCATCCCACCGGACCAGGTGTTCGAACTGGCGAAGGCCCTGACCCAGCAGCTCGAGTTCTGGGAGCGCGAGACCGGTCGCCGCAATCCGCAGGATCCGCCGCTGGGGGACTGACACCCGATTCGGGGTCGTCGGTGGTCTCGGGCGCGAGTAGTCCGCCGCACGCGGCATGTCAACCCCTTTGGGGTCTGAATCCGACCCCACGTAGCCTTGCCAGGCGCCAGAAGGCGTGCAGGCGCGACATCCGTTCGGCGAGGGGCGGATGTCGCGCCGTCTCCATGTGCGGCGCGCCCGTTCACTCCGGTGGCCGTGGTGGGCGGGGCGCGACGAGCGCCGCGGCCGGCGACCCCCGCCGGCTTCCCGATCGTCTGATGCGACGGACTCGCGGCTCAGACCGTGCCGTACAGCCGATCGCCGGCGTCGCCGAGGCCGGGCACGATGTAGCCCTTCTCGTTGAGCCGCTCGTCGAGCGCGCCCAGCACGAGGGTGACGTCGCGGCCCTCGACCTGCTTCTCGATGGCGGCGACGCCCTCAGGAGCCCCGAGGATGCAGATCGCCGTCACGTCCTGCGCGCCGCGCTGGAACAGGAACTCGATCGCGGCGCCGAGCGAGCCGCCGGTCGCGAGCATCGGGTCGAGCACGAAGCACTGGCGGTCGCTCAGGTCGTCGGGCAGTCGCTCGGCGTAGGTCGACGGCTCGAGCGTCTCGTGGTCGCGGACCATTCCGAGGAAGCCCACCTCGGCGGTCGGGATGAGCTTCACCATGCCCTCGAGCATGCCGAGGCCGGCGCGCAGGATGGGCACGACGAGGGGTCGCGGGTCGTCGATGCGGACGCCGGTCGTCGTGGTGACGGGCGTCTGGATCTCGATGGGCGCCACGCGCACGTTCCGCGTCGCCTCGTACGCGAGGAGGGTGACGAGCTCCTCGGTGAGCTGGCGGAACACGGGGGACGAGGTGCGCTGGTCGCGCAGCACCGTGAGCTTGTGGGTGATGAGCGGGTGGTCGGCGACGTGCAGGCGCATAGAGACAGGTTAGTCCGTCGCCGCCCTCGAACCCGGGACGGGTTCGCAGCGGGCGGCTACGCTCGTGCTGTGCAGCCCGCCCCCGCCGACCTCGCCGCGATGGATCGTGCGCTCGCGCTCGCCGCCGCGGCGGGCGAGACGGGCGATGTGCCCGTGGGGGCGGTCGTGATGGATGCTCAGGGCGCGGTGATCGCCGAGGGTCGCAACCTCCGCGAGCTCGAGCACGATCCCACCGCGCATGCCGAGGTGGTGGCGCTGCGGGCTGCGGCCGCGGCACGCGGCTCGTGGAACCTCGAAGGCTGCACGCTCGTGGTCACCCTGGAGCCCTGCGTGATGTGCGCGGGCGCCGTGCTGCAGTCACGCGTCTCGCGACTGGTGTTCGGTGCGTGGGACGAGAAGGCCGGCGCCGCGGGCTCGGTGTACGACGTCGTCCGCGACCGGCGTCTGCCGTATCGCGCGGAGGTCGTCGCCGGGGTGCGCGCGGATGCGGCATCCGCTCTCCTGCGCGCTTTCTTCGACGCGCGCCGCTGACGCGTCCTCCCTCCCTCAGGGGAGGTGCTCAGCGGGGGAGCTGCGGCAGGACCTCGCCGAGGTACTCGACGTGCGAGACGTCCTGCAGATCCAGCAGCTGGAAGTACACGCGTTCGATGCCGAACGACCGGTAGAGCGCGATGCGCTCGCCGATCTCGGCGGCGTCGCCCACGATGTTCGTGCCGTCCCGCACGTCGGCGACCGTCTTTCCGATCCGCCCGGCGCGGCGGGCAACCTCGGCATCGTCGCGGCCGGCCACCGTGGACATCGCGATCGAGAGGCGCACCGTCGCCGGGTCGCGGCCGATGCGGTCGCAGGCGGCGCGCAGGTTGTCGATGCGCTCCGGGATCTGGTGGTCTTCCGGGAAGCCGATGTTGTACTCGCGGGCGAATCGGGCGACGAGGTCAGGGGTGCGCCGGGGACCGCCGCCGCCGATGATCACGGGGACCGGCTGCTGCAGCGGTTTCGGCAGGCCGGGCGCCTCGACCAGCTGGTAGTTCGTCCCGCTGAAGCTGTAGGTGTCGCCGTCGCGCGTGGCCCACAGGCCGGTCACGATCTCGAGCTGCTCTTCGAGGAGATCGAACCGCTTGGCCGGGAACGGGATGCCATAGGCACGGTGCTCGCGCTCGAACCACCCGGCTCCGAGCCCCAGCTCGACGCGTCCGCCTGACATCGCGTCGACCTGGGCGACCTGGATCGCCAGCGAGCCGGGGTGACGGAACGTGACGGGGGAGACGAGGGTGCCGATGCGGATCCGGGAGGTCTCGCGGGCCAGCCCCGCCAGCGTCGTCCAGGCGTCGGTCGGTCCGGGGAGACCGTCACCCATCCCGCTCAGGTAATGGTCCGACCGGAAGTATCCCGTGAAGCCGAGACGCTCCGCCGTCTGGGCGTAGGCGAGCTCGTCGTCGTAGGTGGCACCGAGGTGGGGCTCGGTGAAGATGCAGTATTCGATGATCGTTCCCCGTGTCTGTCTCGAGTTCGCTGGTCACGTCGACGGAGCCCAGCGGCCTCCGGCGGCTGAGGCTGAAGGAGCGGCGGAGACTCAGTCGGTCGACTTGATGACGAACTCGGATGTCGGGGGCGCGGGATCTTCGCCGGGGCGGTAGATGTCGGGCTCCACGTAGATCACCCGCGCCGCGGGCACGGCCGCACGCACGCGCGCCTCGACGCGGTCGATGTCGGCCGCCACGAGCGCGAGCGGCGCGTCTGCGGCGAAGCCGAGCTTCGCGGCGACGAGGAGCTCGTCGGGGCCGAGGTAGAGCGTCTTGATGTGGATGAGCTTCTCGACCTCGGCTCCGGCGGTGATGGCGGCGACGATGCGCTGGTGATCGGCCTCCGTGGCGCCCTCGCCGACGAGGAGGCTCTTCGTCTCGATGCCGAGGACGATCGCGATGACGATGAGCAGCGTGCCGATCATGAGCGTGCCGAGGGCATCGAAGACCGGGTTACCGGTGATCACGGTGAGGCCGACCCCGAAGAGCGCGAACACCAGCCCGATGAGTGCGCCGACGTCTTCGAGCAGGACGACCGGAAGCTCCGGCGCCTTCGCGTGCCGGACGAACGACACCCACGACTGGCCCCGGCCGCGCACGTGGTTGCTCTCGCGGACGGCCGTGCGCAGCGAGAACGACTCGAGGGCGATGGCGACGACCAGCACGACGATGGGCAGCCACCACCACTTCTCGTCGAGCCCGTGCGGGTGGGTGAGCTTCTCGACCCCCTCGTAGATGGCGAACAGGCCGCCGACCGAGAACAGGATGATCGACACGACGAACGCGTAGACGTATCGCTCGCGTCCGTAGCCGAAGGGGTGATCACTGTCGGCCATCTTCTTGGCCTTGCGCCCGCCGAGCATCAGCAGCAGCTGGTTGCCCGAGTCGGCGACCGAGTGGATCGCCTCGGCGAGCATCGAGGCCGAGCCCGAAAGGAACCATGCGATGAACTTCGCCACGGCGATGCCCATGTTCGCCAAGAACGCCGCGAGGATCGCCTTGCCGCCACCGGAAGCACTCATGCCGACGAGTCTACGGATGCCGAGCCCACCGCTTGCGCGCCGGACGCGCGTCCGGCGGTGTCAGTCGGAGGAGCGGAGGATGATCGCCTCGGTCGGGGGCGCGGGATCGTGACGGTGACCGACGTATCCGATGACCTCGAGCAGTGCCTGGCGGAACTCGGCCGGCCGCTCCAGGTGCGGGGAGTGCCCGGTGCCTTCGAGGCTCAGCTCGGTGACCTCGCCGCCGGCGGCGGCATAGCGGTCGAGCACGTCGCGCGTCTGCGACACCATCTCCTGCGGCGGCGCGACATCGTCGCCCGGCCAGCCGGGCACGATCCCGAGCTTGCCGAGGTTGTTGAAGTCGTAGAACGAGGCGTCCGAGACGATCGCGTCCGCGGTGCCGTGGATCCAGAGGATCGGCGGCTTGGCGGCGAGATCGACGATGCCCGACACATCGAAGTAGGCCGGTGTCATCGTGTTGAGGACTCCGAGCCCGCCCGCGCCGAAGCCGGGCCAGTTGTCGCTCGTGACGGCGTCGCCCGGGTAGTTGCCGGTGGCGGTCGAGGTGGTGAGCATCGACTCGACCCACACGTCCTCGTGCGCGGTCTCGTACCCCGCAGCGACATAGCCGGAGCGGAACACGCTGCGTGGCGAGGTCGGCGCGTCCGCCGTGGTGTCGTGGTCGATCAGGCGCTGCACGAAGTCCGGGTTCGCGCCGCCGCCGCCGCACCCGGCGTCGTCGTCGGTGAGTCGGGAGCCGTCGCGCCGCGTCCCGCCGAAGCCGTACGGCGACACCGGAGCCTGCAGGGTGAGGCTCAGGACAGGGTGGTCGAGCGCGTACTGCATGATGACGCCGCCGCCCATCGACCAGCCGACCAGGTGGGCGGTCGGGATGTCGAGCGCCTCGAGCGTGGCATGCACGTCGTCGCTGAAGTCCCGCACGCCGCGGGTCGCGTCGATCGGCGCGTGCTCGGTGCCGCCGAACCCGCGCAGGTCGATCGCGATCACCCGCAGGTCGGTCGGAAGATCGAGCATCAGCTCCTGCCAGAAGAGGGCCGACGAGACGTTGCCGTGGATCAGCACCACGGTCCGCTCCGGCGGTGTGGCGGAGTCGTCGCCCTCGCGCTCCAGCACGTTGACGGTGAGTCCGGGCGTCTCCACGCTGCGCGCGGTGATGCCGTCGAAGAGCGTCATGTCGGAAGCCTCCCACGTCGTGCGGGGGCCCCTGCGTCCCCGCACTTCCGAGGATAGACCGGCCAGAGACGCTATGAACGGACTCTCACGTCGCGGATGCCGGGGGCGGCATCCGTCCGCCCCCGGCGCATGCGGAACGCTCGGCGCTCAGTCCTCGGCGGGAGCCGTGGTCGGCTCGCCGGTGTAAAACGCGTACGTGTTGTCGGCGGCCCGTGCGGCGATCGCGGGGTCCGCGCCGTCCGCGGCGTGGGCAGTGCCCCAGGCATCCGCGGCGCCGCGGTAGAACGCCCTGCCCTCGTCGGTGAACGCCCACGCCTCCGCCTCGCCGGGCGAGGGTCCGTCGCCTCCGGTCAGGTGGAGGCCGAGGCCCAGCAGGCCGCCGTCCCAGCCGACCCCCGTCGCACCCGGGCCGTAGACATCCCAGAATTCCGCGGGCACATCGTCGACGCGGGCGACGTGCTCGAGTTCGAACCGTGTCGCGGTGTCGCCCTCAGAGGTCAGTCTCACGGTGAGCCAGGTCACGCCGCCGCCGTACTCCCAGGTCGCCTTGAATCGGGCCGCGCCGTCCGTGGGAGGCGCACACTCCTGGATCTCGCCGCCGGCGTTGCCCTCGATCTGATACCGGCCGCCGAGCCGGAGATCGCCGGTGATCGGCTGGAACCACCGCGCGATCCGAGTCGCACGGGTGACGGCGTCCCACACGTCGTCGATGGGGGACGGATATGTCTGCGCGAGCGTCTGGACGCGCGCCGGGTAGCCGTCGATCTCTTCGCTCGCGATCTCGCGGGTCACCGCGTCGAGCTGGTTCTGTACGTCGACCATGTCATTCCTCCTGGGGGTCGGTCGTGTCGGATTCGTCAGGTGCGGCATCGGGTTCCTGCTCGGCCGCGAGCCGGCGCTGGCGGCGTCCTCGAGCGAGCTCGGTGCCCAGAGCGTCGAGGTGGGGCTGCCAGAAGCGCCGGAACGGGTCGAACCACGCGGCCGCGTCCTCGAGGGGCTCGGGAGCGATGGCATACAGCCGCCGCACGCCGTCGGGACGCACAGTCGCGAACCCCGACTCTCGCAGCACCCGCAGGTGCTGCGAGACCGCGGGCTGCGAGATGCCGAACTCGCGCTGCACCTCCTCGCCGATCTCGCCGGCGCTGAGCTCGCCCTCCGCCAGGAGTTCGAGGATGCGGCGGCGAACCGGATCGCCGAGGATGTCGAGCGCGTGCACGGTCATATATTTGCGCGGTAACTTATATAAGTCAATAGTTATTTCGAGAATCGCTGTGCTCAGCGCTCGTAGGATGACGCCATGCCTGCTGACGTCACCGCCCTTCCTCCGATCGCGATCCTCGGCGCCGGCTCGATGGGCGGTGCGATCGCGCGCGGCCTCTCGCGCTCCGGCCTCGCGGGCGGGGGAGTGACGACCACGAACCGTTCGCGCGCGAAGGCCGTCGAGCTCGACGGTCTCGACGGCGTCAGCAGTGTCGCGCTGGAGGAGGACCCGGCCGGGAACACAGACGCCGCAGCCGCCGCCGACGTGGTGCTCGTGGGGGTGAAGCCCGCGATGGTCCCCGATCTGCTGCGGGAGATCGCCCCGTCGCTTCGGCCCGAGGCCATCGTCGTGAGCCTGGCCGCGGGGGTCACGATCGCGACGTTCGAGGAGCTCCTCGGCGACGGCGTCGCGGTCCTGCGCTCGATGCCGAACACGCCCGCCCTCGTGGGGCGCGGCGTCACCGGCCTCGCGGCGGGCTCGAAGGCGGGTGAGGATGCCGTCGCCACGGTTCGGCGGCTCTTCGAGACGGTCGGGACCGTCGTCGAGGTGCCCGAAGCGCAGATCGACGCACTGTCTACCATCTCGGGCTCAGGTCCGGCCTACTTCTTCCTGCTCGTGGAGGAGTTCACGAAGGCAGCCGTGGGCAAGGGGTTCTCGCAGGCGGAGGCGCGTGTGCTGGCGGAGCAGACCTTCATCGGCGCCGCCGCGCTGCTCGAGGCCTCCGACGACGACCCGGCGGAACTCCGCCGACGCGTCACGAGCCCGAAGGGCACCACGGAACGCGCGATCGCCGTGCTGCAGGAGGCGAAGCTCGATGAGGTGTTCGCCGGCGCGACGGACGCGGCGCTCGCGCGCGCGAAGGAACTCGCCCAGGGCGTGTGATCGCCCAGGGCGTGTGATCCGCGCCGGGTGCGCGATACGCGCCGGGTCAGTCCCGAGGCTGCTTCATGTACCACTCGGTGAAGGCACGGGCCCGTCCGTCCTCGTCGAGGTCGATCACCCACAGGTTGCGGTAGACGCGCCCCTCGGGCAGCTGTTCGTTAGGGGCGTAGTCCGTTCGCGCGTCCACGAAGACGCGGTCGCCGTCGATGCCGGCGATGTCCCACTCGAACTCGTACGTGCCCGGCTCATCGCGGGCCTCGAGCCAGCCGGCGACGATGGCGTCGGCTCCCGCCCATGGTTCACCCCAGGGTTGGGTGAAATACGCGGCATCGTCGGTGAAGAGGGCCCGGATGTCGTCGGGCGCGTTCGTCTTCCACGCGTTCTCGTACGATTCGACCCATCGCCGGGCCGCTGCATCCGTCGTGTTCCGGTCTGTCATGCCGCGAGTATGCCGCGGGCCGGCGACATCCGACAGGGGCCGCGTCAGCGCTCCAGCGAGGCGAAGCGCTCGATGTCGGAGTTGGTGCCCGACACGATGATCAGGTCGTGGTTGGTCACCACGGTGTTCGCCTCCGCATAGCGGAAGGGCTTGCCCGGGCTCTTCACGCCCACCACGGTGACGTTGTACTTGGTGCG
The DNA here is from genome assembly GCF_031085295.1 of Microbacterium psychrotolerans. Taxonomy (GTDB): domain Bacteria; phylum Actinomycetota; class Actinomycetes; order Actinomycetales; family Microbacteriaceae; genus Microbacterium; species Microbacterium psychrotolerans. The sequence continues at coordinate 20,070 of NZ_JAVFWO010000006.1, forward strand.
AACCCCGGATTCGTTGAGGCCTACACCGCGGATGAACTTCGGCGGATACAGCTTGGCGAGGGCGAAGTCGTCGTCGAAGCGGATGAAGTCCAGCATGCGGCCGCTGACGAGGTGGGCGACGCGCTCGCCCGCCTCCCGCTCGGGGTAGATGACGTGGTTCGCGCCGACGCGGGCGAGGATCTTGCCGTGCGACTGGGACACCGCCTTCGCCCAGATCTGCGGCACCTTCAGGTCGACCAGGTTGGCGGTGATGAGCACCGACGCCTCGATCGACGAGCCGACGGCCACGACTGCGACGGAGAAATCCTGCGCGCCGATCTGTTTGAGCGCGTCGATGTTGCGGGCGTCGGCCTGCACGGTGTGGGTGACACGCTCCGACCACTTCTGCACCAGGTCGAGGTTGTCGTCGATCGCGAGCACCTCGCGGTCGAGCCGATCGAGCTCACCCGCGCAGGCGGCGCCGAAGCGACCGAGTCCGATCACGAGAACGGGCGCATCGCCCCTCATCCGCTCAACCAACGATCGGCCTTTCCACAGGCAGCGAGTACAGCTGCGAACGCGTTGACGCGGCTACCGCCGCGGCGAGAGTCACTGTACCAACGCGACCCATGACGATCGTGATCGCCAGCACATACACAGCCGGATCCGGGAGCGTCTCGGTGAGGCCGGTCGACAGCCCGACGGTCGCGAAGCCGGAGATGACGTCGAAGAGCACGTCTCCGAGGTCCGCTTTCGTGATCTGGGTGATGATGATGGTCGACAGCGCGACGATCGTGGATCCCCACGCCACGACCGAAAGCGCGACGCGCAGGACGTCGCTGGGGATGCGGCGGCCGAACACCTGGTTGGACGCGCGGCCCTTCGCCTCGGAGACGACCGCGAGCGCGATGACCGCCAGAGTCGTGACCTTGATGCCGCCGGCCGTCGATGCCGAGCCGCCGCCGACGAACATGAGCATGCAGGCGACCAGCAGGCTCGACTGATTCAGCTCTCCGATGTCGAGGATGGCGAAGCCGCCGGATCTCGTCATCGCGGACAAGAAGAACGCCTGGAACGTCGTGTCCCACGCGTCCTTCGTGCCGAGGGTGAGGAGGTTGTCGTACTCGAGGACGAGGAAGACGACGCCGCCGAGGAAGAACAGCATCACTGTCGTGATGATGGTGAGCTTCGCGTGCAGCGACCACCGCCGCACCCTCCAGCGTTCCCGGAGAAGCGTGTAGATCACGGGGAAGCCGATGGAGCCGAGGAAGACACCGGCCATGAGCACCGTCAGGAAGAAGTAGTCGTGACGGAAAGGCTCGAGGCCGTCGGCGTTCGGCGTGAACCCGGTGTTCGTGAACGCCATCGCGGCGTAGAACGGCGCCTCCCAGAGTGCGACGTTCCAGGGCACGCCGGCGACAAGCAGTCCCGGGAACAGGAGGATCGCGATGATCCCCTCGATGACGAGGGTCGACAACGCCACAGTCGCGAGCAGGCTGCCGATCTGGCCCAGTTGCACGGTCTGACCCTCGTTGACCGGGCCGCCGTGGGTGCGCAGGGGATTGGAGTCGCTCGCCGCGATGAGCTTCGCGCGCAGCCCCAGCCGCCGCGAGATCACGAGGCCGAGGATGGAGGCCAGCGTCAGCACGCCGAGCGCGCCGATCTGCACGCCGACGAAGACCAGCACGTGACCGAACGCCGACCAGTGGGTGGCCATGTCGACGGTCGCGAGCCCGGTGACGCAGATCGTCGACACCGCGGTGAAGAAGGCGTCGGCGAATGGAGTCACCTCACCGTCGGCCGCGGCGAGGGGAAGCGAGAAGAGTCCTGTGAACAGCAGGATCAGCGACAGGAAGATGAGGATCGCGAACCGGGCGGGGGAGCGCTGCGTCAGGTCACGGAAGAACTCCATGAACGCGTGACCGAGTGCACGCAGGCGGCCCATGCCCATGACGGGGGCGGCGCGCCTGCCATCCGTCATACGGGTCCTCCTGGTGCGTGCGGGCTTCGTGAACCCAGCACCTGTGATTCGGTTGGGGGGCCGGTTGTTGCTCATGGTACTCCGCGGGGCTCCCGACTAATCTGAGCACATGGCGGACATCTTCGACGTGATCGCGGACGGAACACGTCGCGACATCCTGCGACTGCTGCTCGATCGATCATCCGCCGGAGAACGCGGCACCAGCGTGTCGCACATCGTCACCGAGCTCGGCGCCAGCCAGCCGACGGTCTCGAAGCACCTCAAGGTGCTGCGCGACGCGCACCTGGTCTCGGTGCGCGAGGAGGGCCAGCACCGCTACTACAGCCTCTCGGCCGCGCCGCTGGACGAGGTCGACGACTGGCTCGTGCCGTTCCTCGACGGCGACGGCGGCGAGGCCGGCGACGGGGTCGCCGTGGCGCTGCCCGACTCCGCCGCCCACGCGGCCGAAGTCGTCGGGCGGGCCGCAGCCTCGGCCAAGCACGCCCTCGAGAACGCGTTCAAGCGCCTTCCCGGCCGCTGACCCTTCGACAGGCTCACGGACCGCCCCTCGACAGGCTCAGGACGGTCCTCGGTCGCTGAGCCTGTCGAAGCGCCCGCGGGGTCAGCGGCGCCCGGCCTTGCGGCGGAACAGCCATGCGCCCCAGACGAACGAGACCACGAGGATCGCCGCGCACCAGCCGGCGGCCCACCATCCGGCATCGCCCATCGGCGTTCCCATCAAGAGGCTCCGCAGCGCCTCGATGATCGGGGTCACCGGCTGGTTCTCCGCCACCCACTGCAGCCACTCGGGCATCGTCGAGACCGGCACGAACGCGCTGGACAGGTATGGCAGGAACAGGATGATGAACCCGTAGCTGCTCGCCGCTTCGGGGCTGCCGGCGGCGAGGCCGATGGCCGCGAAGAGGTACGTGATCGCGAGGATATACAGCGCGATGAGGGCGATGGCCCCGATCCAGCCCCACACATCGGCGGTCGGGCGGAACCCGACGAGGAGCGCCACGCCGATGACGACGGCGGTGGCCAGGAGATTGCGCAGCAGGCTCGCGACGACGTGGCCGGTGAGTACCGCGCTGGCGCGCAGCGGCATCGTCCGGAAGCGGTCGATGATCCCGGCCTTCATGTCGTTGGCGACATACACCGCCGTCGATGCCGCACCGAAGCCGGCGCACAGCAGGATGATGCCGGGCACGACGTAGTTCACATATCCGCCGGACGGATCGATCGCTCCGCCGAACACGTACGTGAACAGCACCATCAGCAGGACCGGCAGCATGATCGCCATGAGCAGCGACTCGCCGTCGCGCAGCGAATGAAGGAGGCTGCGGCCGACGAACACGCTCTCGGCGGTGAGGCCCGAGATCCGGGGGCGCAGCGCGGGGCCAGGGGTGAGAGCTGGGGCGGGGGCGAGCGTGGTCATGCGAGCTCCTTGGCGGTGTCGGATGCGGTGGCCGTGCGCGCACGAGCGCGCTCACCGTGGCCGTCGGGCGAGGTGAGGGCGAGGAAGACGTCGTCGAGGCTCGGTCGCCGCAGCGTCACGACGCCCTCGGCTCCCGACTCGTCGAGGACGTCGAGCGCGCTCCGGAGCCCTGACACGGAGCCGTCGGTCGGCACCTCGCGCAGCAGGGCGCCGTGGACGTCGTGCAGCTCCACGGCGTCGCCGCCGATGCGCGCCTTGAGGTCGGCGGCGGTCCCGGTGGCGACGACGCGCCCGCCGTCGAGCACGGCGATGCGGTCAGCGAGGTGGTCGGCCTCCTCGAGGTACTGCGTCGTGAGGAAGACGGTGGTCCCCGCGTCGGCGAGGGAGCGGATGACGTCCCACAGTTCCCGACGGCTGCGGGTGTCGAGGCCGGTCGTCGGCTCGTCGAGGAAGAGCACCTCGGGCGCGACGACGAAGCTGAGCGCGAGGTCGAGGCGTCGTCGCATGCCGCCCGAGTAGGTGCCGACGCGGCGGGCTGCGGCATCCGTCATTCCGAAGCGCTCGAGCAGCTCGGCGGCGCGCGCACGTGCGGCACGCCGTGACAGCCCCGACAGACGGCCCAGCATGACGACGTTCTCGGTCCCCGTGAGCGCATCGTCGACGGCCGCCGACTGCCCGGTGAGGCTGATGCGGCGCTTGACCTGCTCGGGATCGCGCGCGACATCGATGCCCGCGACAGTCGCGGTGCCCGCGTCGGGCTGGACGAGTGTGGTGAGCACGTTGATGGTCGTGGTCTTGCCGGCGCCGTTCGGGCCGAGAAGGGCGAAGACCTCGCCGCGGGCGACTTCGATATCGAGTCCGTCGAGCACCCGCCGGCGCCCGAAGGCTTTGGCGAGGCCCGTGATGACGATGACCGGTGGAGCGGTGCGGTCGGGCATGGGACATCCTTCCGAGATTCGTGTACAACAGAAACTGTTTACAGCGATAACTGTTTATGACGGTAACACACTGTTTACGAGATAAACAGACCTAGACTGACGCCATGACCGATGCGATCGAGCCCGAGCTTCCGCGAGGCATCGCCCTGGCATGGGGAGTGGCCGCCAATCCTCAGCGTGGGCCCAAGCGGGAGATGAGCGTCGAGCGCATCGTCGAGGCGGCGATCGAGATCGCGGATGCCGAGGGCCTGGGGGCGGTGTCCATGGCCGCCGTCGCCGCGCGGCTCGGCTTCACTCCCATGTCGCTGTACCGCTATGTCACTGCGAAGGAGGACCTCATCCTGCTGATGCAGGAGGAGGCGACCGGCGTTCCATCGGAGGCGACCCGGACTGCCGGCGGCTGGCGCGAGCGACTCGAAGCGCTGTACCGCGAGCAGCTGCAGCACTATCTGACGCATCCCTGGGTGCTCGACATCCCGATCTCGGGGGTCCCGGCCACGCCCAACAGCGCCGCCTGGATGGATGCCGGACTGAGCGCGCTCGCCGGCACCCCCCTCTCGTACTCGGAGCGGCTGGCCGTCATGCTGCTCGTCACCGGCACGTCCCACTGGGCCGGGTCGATCCTGGCGGGATACGCACGGGTGCAGCGCGAACAGGGTCTCGACGAGCAGTCCATCGCCCGCAACGAGGACGCCATGTTCCGGGCGCTCATCACAGCGGACGCGTACCCCGAGCTGCGGGCGGCGATCGAAGCCGGCGTCTTCCTCGACGAGTCGGATCCGTTCTCGTTCGCGCTCGCCCGCGGCCTCGAAGGCGTGAGCGACTACATCGCCGCGGCGGAGGAGGGGCGCCACGACGAAGGTCGGCCGTGGGCCGCCCTGGATGACGCCGACATCGCCGACGACAAGAAGTTCCGCGAGGCACGCAAAGCCGTGCGCGAGGCCGAGAAGGCGCTGCGCGCCGCGCACAAGCTCGAACGGCAGGCGGCACGCGAAGCGCGCGACCGAAAGGCGCGCCAGCGCACCGAGGCGTGAAGCCGGCCTCACGGGCCACAGAAGTCACAGCGGTTCACACACGCACCGTGTTTACACGCCGGTCCCGCGCGTTCTAGAGTGTGTGCAGCACTCCTGGGGAAGGAATCGACATGGCCGAACTGTCCGATGTGCGCTTCCTCACGGTCGCCGAGGTCGCCGAGCTCATGCGTGTGTCGAAGATGACGGTGTACCGCCTGGTGCACTCCGGCGAGCTGCCGGCTGTGCGCTTCGGACGCAGCTACCGGGTCCCCGAGTCCGCAGTCACCGAGGCCCTGCAACGGCCGATCGCCGACGTCGGCTAGACTGATCCGAGGCATTTTTCGTAATTGCTCGTTCCCGGGCGCCGCACACGCCGCGCCCAGACCCCGACATAGTGAGGTTTTCCGTGGGTTCTGTCATCAAGAAGCGCCGCAAGCGCATGGCGAAGAAGAAGCACCGCAAGCTGCTTCGCAAGACTCGCCACCAGCGCCGCAACAAGAAGTAAGCGGCATCCGCACCAAGCGCCTGTCTTCGGACGGGCGCTTCGTGTATGCCCTGCTCCGCCCGGCGGAGTCCGCGACCCGAGAGGCCGACATGAAGTCCATCACCGTTCAGCAGCTGCGTGAGCGTGCCGACACCCCGCTCATCGACGTGCGCGAGGTCGACGAGTTCGCCGCCGGGCACGTGCCCGGAGCCGTCAACATCCCGATGTCGGCGATCGGCGGCCGGCTCGACGAGCTGCCCGACGGGGCGTTCGACGTCATCTGCGCGGTCGGAGGCCGTTCGGGCCGCGTGGTCGAGGCCCTCGCGGCGCGCGGATACGACGCGACCAACGTCGACGGCGGCACGAACGAGTGGATCGCCGCCGGCTACCCGGTCGAGGCGTGACGGCAGAGTCCGCGTGACCACCATCACCCTCATCGGCAAGCCGGACTGCCACCTGTGCGACGTCGCTCGCGAGGTCGTCGAGACGGTCGTCGCCGAGCTGCCCGAGGACGCCGTCGACGTCGAGGAGCTCTCGATCGCCGAAGACCCCGCGCTCTACGCGCTGTGGTGGGAGAAGATCCCCGTGGTGCTCATCGACGGGGAGCTGCACGGCCACTGGCGTGTGTCACCCGATCGCCTGCGCGCGGCGCTCAGCACCGCGCGCTGACAGCATTCTGGCTCTGGCCATCAGATGAGGACGTTGACGTCGTATCGCTCGGGCCGATCACGTCCCTCAGCTGAGGAGCGGCGGGCGTCGAAGACTCGACCAGGATGCCGCGGCTCAGCCGGCGAGGCGCGCGCGGAGGGCTCCGAGCAGGAGCGCGACGGCGACGCCGTGCGGTCCTTGCCCGCCGCGCAGTGGACGAGGACCGCGGACGCATCGCCGTCGACGGTCCCCGCTCCCTCTCCACCGATCAGGGCGCCGAGCGCGTCGGGAGGTCAGGGGGCGAGGCGCGTCGGGCCCCGGAAGAGATACGTCACCTCGCGGATCGACGACTCGCCGAGCAGCAGCATCAGCACGCGGGCAAGACCCATGCCGAACCCGCCGTGGGGCGGGGCGCCGTAGCGGAAGAAGTCGAAGTAGAAGTCGAGGTGCTCGGCTCCGAGACCCTTCTCCTTGGCCTGCTCGATGAGCACGTCGACGCGGTGCTCGCGCTGCGCGCCGGTGGTGATCTCGACGCCCTTGAACAGCAGGTCGTACGACTTGGTGAGCCCGGTCTCCTCGTCGCGCATGTGGTAGAAAGCGCGGATCTCGGGGTGGTAGTCGGTGATGAAGACGAACTGGTGGCCGTAGGTCTCCTCGACGTACGCCGAGATCTGGCGCTCGCCCTCGGGGTCGAGGTCGCCGTCGGTACGGGGGATGTCGTAGCCGCGGCTCTTCACGATCTCGCGCGCCTCAGCGAGCGGGATGCGCGGGAACGGGATGGCGGGCACCTGCACCTCGAGGCCGAACAGTTCCTCGATCTCTGCGCCGTGCTTGTCCTTGACCACCTGGAACGCCGTCTGCAGAAGCTCCTCCTGCATGCGGGCGACGTCTTCGTGCGAGTCGATCCAGCTGATCTCCGCGTCGACGGAGGTGAACTCGGTCGCGTGACGCGAGGTGAACGACGGGTCGGCGCGGAATGCGGGGGCGATCTCGAAGATCTTGCCGAACCCGGCGACCTGCGCCATCTGCTTGAAGAACTGCGGCGACTGCGCCAGGTAGGCCGTCTGGTCGCCGAAGTACTCGAGCGAGAAGAGCTCCGCGTTGGACTCGGATGCCGAGGCCATGAGCTTCGGCGAATGCACCTCGATGTAGTCGCGTTCGATCCAGTAGGAGCGGAAGGCGTGCTCGAGCGTGGTCTGCACGCGGAAGATGAGGTTGTTGCGGCGCTGGCGGAGGTCGAGGAAGCGCCAGTCCATCCGCTTGTCCATGCCGCTGTCGGCGGCGATCGGCGTCTCCGGGAGGGCGGCGGCGGCGATGTCCAGCGCGCCGATCTTGATCTCGACGCCGCCGAGCTTGACGCGCTCGTCATGCTTGAGCTCACCGGTGACCGTCAGGAAGGTGCCCGTCGCGAGGTTCGAGATGAGGTCGGTGAGGGCCAGCGCACCGGCATCCTGTTCCGAACCGTCCTCGGCCGGCCGGGTCGCCGGATTGACCAGCTGCACCGCCCCGGTCTCGTCGCGAAGGATGACGAACTGCACCTTCTTCTGGTCGCGGACGGTCTCGACCCATCCGGAGACGGAGACGGGGCCGTCGGCGAGGCCCTTGAGCTGGTTGACGAGAACGCGTTCAGTCACGAGGGACAAGTGTACGTGGGGCTGCGCACCCCGCCTGTCGGCCCGGTCCCGCGCTGCCGGTGATGAGGCCGTCCTCCCAGGTGGGAGCGGCCGAGGCCGTCGTGAACACGTCCTCCCCCTCGTGACCGCCGACGGTGCGGATCGGCGGGGTGCGCGACGGGAACACGCTCAGAGCGATTCCCGCCGCACGATCGACGTCGGCAGCACCTGGACCTTCTCCGTGGGCAGGCCCCGGATGGTGGCGAGCAGCGTGTCGGCCGCAGCCCGTCCCATCTCTTCGAGCGGCTGACGCACCGTCGTCAGCGGCGGATCGGACGTGCTCGCGATGAGGACGTCGTCGAACCCCACGACCGAGACGTCGGTCGGAACGCGGCGTCCGGCCGCCTGCAGCACGCGGATGGCGCCTGCGGCCATGAGGTCGGATGACGCGAAGATGCCATCGAGATCGGGGGCTCGCTGCAGCAGTCGGGCCATGGCGGCGGTGCCGCTGTCAAGCGTGAAGTCGCCGTGCACGATGGGCCCGGGCGTCAGGCCGTGTCGAGCGAGCTCGTCGGTCCAGCCGCGGGTGCGCTCGCGTGCCTGCTCCAGATCGAGAGGGCCGGTGATGATGCCGATCGAGCGGCGGCCCGCCTCGATGAGCGCGCGCGCTGCCAGCACGCCGCCGCCGTAGTTGTCGGAATCGATGACGATCGGATCCGGACCGATGTCGGCGTGAGGGCGACCCACCCACGCGATGGGCACGGGGGAGTCGGCGAGCCGCTCGACCAGGTGCGTGATCTCGTGCTGCAGGATCACGATCGCGCCGTCGAGGGCACCGGACCGCAGGAACCGGGGGATCCGGTCGAGGTCCTCATGGTCGGCGGGAAGGAGGACGGGCTGCACCTCGCCCGCCGACAGTCCCTTGGCGGCGCCTTTCAGCACGGCGGTGAAGAACGTGCCGCTCAGGCTTCCGAGCTCGTCGAACGCGATCACCAGACCGATCGCCCCGGCGCGTCCGCCACGCAGGACTCGCGCGGCGAAGTTCGTCTCGTAGCCCAGCCGCCGCGCCTCGCGCTCGACGGCCGCCGCCATCGCGGTGTCGACATTCGTCGCGCCGGCGAGCACGCGGGCGGCCGTCGCGCGGGAGACCCCAGCGGCCTGCGCGACGTCGACGATGGTGGGTCGGACCATAGCTCCCCCCGTGAGCGTGGACGTGAAGGCGAAGATCGTTCTCTCGCCCGTTCCATCATTGCATGGGCAAGGGTCGTTCTGCGGGCTGAACGCGAGATTCCGGCTCGGTGGGAACGCTCGCTACGACGAGCGCACACCCGGAAATTCGTCGCAGGGTTGCCGCGAGTGGGGTTGGGCGGCTACTGTGACCGTTGCTGAGAGATCGATCTCTCAACAACGGAGCCAAACCTCCCGCAGCCACATGTCCCCGAAGAAGAGGAGCTGTTGTGAACCGTCGCAAACTGGCCCTGCCCATCGCAGCAGTCGGCGCACTCGCGCTGGTGCTGTCCGGATGCTCGGGAGGATCGGGCTCCGGCTCCGATGATCCCGACGCCGAATTCGAGTTCTGGTCATTCACCGGCATCGGTCAGAAGGACTCGGTGGATCGTTACCTCGAGGAGATGCCCGACGCCAAGGTGAAGCTGTCGGAGGTCGGCAGCACGACCGAGACCGCCACCGCGCTGACCGCCGCGCTCGCCGGTGGCCGCGTCCCCGATCTCGTCATGATCCAGAACGACGATCTCCCCAAGTTCGTCGAGAACCCGGGCAACTTCGTCGACCTGCGCACGCTCGGCGGCGACGATGTCGGCGACGACTACCTGGACTGGGCGGTCGACGCCGCCACGGCCGATGACGGCTCGCTGATCGGCATCCCCACCGATGTGGGCGGCCTGAGCTTCGCCTACCGTGCCGATCTCTTCGAAGCGGCCGGCCTGCCGACCGATCCGGCCGAGGTCGCGCAGATGTGGTCGTCGTGGGACGACTTCATCGCCATGGGCGAGAAGTACACGGCCGCCACGGGCCAGCCGTTCGTCGACAACGTCGAGACGTCGGTGTTCTTCTCCACCGTCAACCAGGTCACGGAGAAGTACTACTCCCCGGACGGAGAGCTCATCTTCGACACCAACCCGCAGGTCGAGGAGGCGTTCGACGTCGCCGTGCGCGCGTACGACGCCGGAATCAGCGCCAACATCCCGGCATGGTCGTCGGGCTGGGCACCGGGCAAGGCCAACGGCGCCTTCGCGGTGACCACCGCGCCGTCATGGATCCTGTCCGGACTCAAGAACGACGCCCCCGAGACGGAAGGCGACTGGCGGATCGCGTCGATCCCGGGCGTCGGCGGCAACTGGGGCGGCAGCGTCATCGCCATCCCCGCCCGTGCCGACAACAAGGCTGCGGCGTGGCAGTACATCGAGACGATGCTGTCGCCGGAAGGTCAGACCGAGCACTTCGCGCAGACCGGAACGTTCCCGGCGGCCGAGGCGGCGCTCGAGAGCGACGAGGTGAAGGGTTACACCGACCCGTTCTTCGGCGACTCGCCCATCGGCGCCACCATCAGCGAGTCCGTGCTGCAGTTCAACTCGTTCTACAACGGCCCGGACACCAGCGCGATCGGCGGAGCCCTGCTCAACGCGCTCGTCGACATGCAGGCCGGCAACGTCGCTCCGGCCGACGCCTGGGAGACCGGCGTGGCCAGCGCGAAGGCCGCCATCGGGGGCTGAGGCCCCACCCGACCAGCGGTGGGGGGGGGGGGGGGGCGGCCCCCCCCCCCCCCCCCCCCCGCCCCCCCCCCCCCCCCCCCCCCCCCCCCCCCCCCCCAGCCCCCCCCCCCCCCCCCCCCCCCCCCCCCCCCCCCCCCCCCCCCCCCCCCCCCCCCGCCCCCCCCCCCGCCGCGGCCGCCGCCGCGCCCCCCGCGCCGCGCCGCCGCTGCACAGCGCCGCGAGAGTACTGCTGCTCGCCGAGAGGTCGGTCGCTTCCCTACCCGTCGGCCGTCAGATGTACTCTCGCGGGTCGTTGACACCGGGGCGCCCGCGCGCCGGCTCACGGCGCCGCACCCGCAAGGACGGGGCGACGGGGTGCCGGGGGCACCGGCATCCCGTCGCTCGGGGTCGTCAGGCGAAGGCCTCGATGGGCGGGCACGCGCACACGAGGTTGCGGTCGCCGTAGGCCTGGTCGATGCGGCGCACCGGCGGCCAGTACTTGGTGCGGACCAGCGTGTGCACGGGGTACACGGCGGTCTCGCGCGAGTACGGGTGGCTCCACTCGCCGGCCACGACGGACTCGGCGGTGTGGGGGGCGTTCACCAGCGGGTTGTCGTCGGCGGGCCACTCCCCCGCCGCGACGCGCTCGGCCTCGGCTTTGATCGCGATCATCGCCTCGATGAAGCGCTCGATCTCGCCGAGGTCCTCCGACTCGGTCGGCTCGACCATGAGCGTGCCCGCGACCGGGAACGACATCGTCGGGGCGTGGAAGCCGTAGTCGATGAGCCGCTTGGCGACGTCGTCGACCGTGATCCCGGTCGCCTCGCGCAGCGGCCGCAGATCGAGGATGCACTCGTGCGCCACGAGGCCGTCCTTGCCGGTGTAGAGCACGGGGTAGTGCTCGCGCAGGCGTACGGCGATGTAGTTGGCCGCGAGCACCGCCGCGGCGGTCGCGTCGCGCAGGCCCTCGGCGCCCATCATCCTCACGTAGGCCCACGAGATCGGCAGGATGCCGGCCGAACCGTGCGGGGCGGCGGAGATCGGTCCGCCGTCGAAGACGCCGCCGGCGTGGTCCCTGCGCTGCGAGAACGGGTGACTCGGCAAGTAGGGCGCGAGGTGCGCCTTCGCGGCGACCGGGCCGACGCCGGGGCCGCCGCCGCCGTGCGGGATGGCGAACGTCTTGTGCAGGTTCAGGTGCGAGACATCCCCGCCGAGATCTCCGAACCGGGCGTAGCCGAGCAGCGCGTTGAGGTTCGCGCCGTCGATGTAGACCTGGCCGCCCGCGTCGTGCACGGCCTGCGTGATGTCGAGCACGTCGTGCTCGTACACGCCGTGGGTCGACGGGTACGTGATCATGAGCGCGGCAAGCTCGTCCGCGTGCGTCGCGATCTTCGCGCGGAGGTCGTCGAGGTCGACATTGCCGGCGTCGTCGCACGCGACCACGACGACGCGCATGCCGGCGAGCACGGCGGAGGCGGCGTTGGTGCCGTGCGCCGACGACGGGATGAGGCAGACCGTGCGCCCCTGATCGCCGTTGGCGCGGTGGTAGCCGCGGATGGCCATGAGCCCGGCCAGCTCGCCCTGTGAGCCGGCGTTGGGCTGCAGCGAGACCGCGTCGTAGCCGGTGACCTCGGCGAGCCAGACCTCCAGCTGCTCGATGAGCGCGAGGTAGCCGTGCACGTCGGCCTCGGGCGCGAACGGATGCACGCGCGAGAACTCGGGCCACGACACCGCCGCCATCTCGGTGGCGGCGTTGAGCTTCATGGTGCACGAGCCCAGCGGGATCATTCCGCGGTCCAGCGCGTAGTCGCGGTCGGAGAGCTGCTTGAGGTAGCGCATCATGGCCGTCTCGGACCGGTGCGTGTTGAACACCGGGTGCGTGAGGAACTCCTCGACGCGGTGCAGTCCCGACGGGACGCCGGCGAGCGGCTCGGCATCCGCCCACGGGAGCGTGCGCTCGCCCTGCTCGCCGGCACCGAGGAACTCGTCCTCGGGGAGGCCGAAGGCCCACGCCACGGCCGCGAGGTCGTCGGCAGTGGTGGTCTCGTCGACCGACACTCCGACCGTCGCGTCGTCCGCCCAGAAGAGCTGGTAGCCGCGCGAGCGGGCGCGCTCGATCACCCGTCGCGACGCACCCGGCGTCGCGACCCGGATGGTGTCGAAGAACGCGTCGGAGCGCAGCGACAGGCCGTACGAGCGCAGCCGCGCGGCGAGCGCCCCCGTCTTTCTCGCCACGTCGGTCGCGATCGCGCGCAGGCCGTCGGGGCCGTGGTACACCGCATACATCGAGGCCATCACGGCGAGCAGCACCTGCGAGGTGCAGATGTTCGACGTCGCCTTCTCACGGCGGATGTGCTGCTCGCGCGTCTGCAGCGCGAGGCGGTACGCGGGGTGCCCCGCGGCATCCTGAGAGACGCCGACGAGGCGTCCGGGCAGCTGGCGCTCGAGTCCCTGGCGCACGGCCATGTAGCCGGCGTGGGGTCCGCCGAAGCCGAGAGGCACGCCGAAGCGCTGCGTCGTGCCCACCGCGACGTCGGCCCCGAACGAACCGGGCGAGCGCAGCAGCGTGAGCGCGAGGAGGTCGGCGGCCACGACGACGAGCGCGCCCGTCAGGTGAGCCGCGTCGACGACGCCCGCCGGGTCCCAGACGTTGCCCGAGGCGCCCGGGTACTGGATCAGCACGCCGAAGGGTTCGAGGGGCTCACCGGCAGCGTTCTCGAGCAGCGCGCCGTGGGCGAGGTCGAGCTCGACGAGCTCGATGCCGACCGCCGCCGCGCGATGAGCCAGGAGCGCCTTCGTCTGCGGCATCGTGTCGGTGTCGACGACGAAGACGTTCGACGGCGACTTCGAGCCCCGGCGCGCGACGAGCATGCCCTCGACGACAGCGGTCGACTCGTCGAGCATCGACGCGTTCGCGGTGGCGAGGCCCGTGAGGTCCGTCACCATCGTCTGGAAGTTGATGAGCGCCTCCAGGCGCCCCTGCGAGATCTCGGGCTGGTACGGCGTGTACGCGGTGTACCAGGACGGGTTCTCGAGCACGTTGCGCGCGATCACCGACGGAGTGATCGTGTCCGCGTAGCCGAGGCCGATCATGGGCCGGGCGGTGCGGTTCTGCGACGCCAGCGTCCGCAGCTCGGCGAGCGCCTCGGCCTCCGTCGCCGCCGGCGGGATGTCGCTCGTCGAGCGCGCCTTGGCATGGATGGATGCCGGCACCGCCGCCCGCACGAGCGCGTCGACGCTGTCGTAGCCCAGCGCATCGAGCATCGTGCGCTGGGCCGCGGCATCCGTCCCGATGTGGCGATCGACGAAAAGACCCGTCATTCGTCGCCGCCCGTGAGCGAGATGTACGCGTCGCGGTCGAGCAGGTCGGCGACCGCCGCCGGGTCGACCGTGAGCTTGACGAGCCAGCCGGCACCGAACGGATCGGCGTTCACGAGCGACGGGTCGTCGACGACGGCGTCGTTGACCTCGACGACCTCGCCCGTCAGCGGCGCGTAGAGCTCGCCGACGGACTTGGTGGACTCGATCTCGCCGACGACGGTGGCCGCGGTCACGTTGCTGCCCACGGCGGGCAGCTCGACGAACACGACGTCGCCGAGCTTGTCGGCCGCGTATGCGGTGATGCCGACGGTCGCGACGTCGCCGTCGAGGGCGACCCACTCGTGCTCGGCGGTGTACTTGAGGGCGGTGAGGTCGGTCATTTGTTCCTCCGGTAGAAGGGCAGTTCGGTCACGGTCGCGGGGATGCGGGTGCCCCGCACGTCGATGAAGAGGGCAGTGCCGGGCGCGCTCGCCGCCGGCGAGACGAAGGCCATCGCGATGGGATGCCCCAGGGTCGGGCTCAGCGCGCCGCTGGTGATCTCGCCGACGGGGGTGTCCGCGTCGGTCCCGTCGAACACGGCGTAACCGGCACGTCCCGCGCGCCGGCCCTCGCAGGTGAGACCGACGAGCACCGGGGCATCGGGCGTCACGACCGCCGCGAGGCCGGCCTTGCCGACGAAGTCGTCCTTGTCGGCCGCCACGACGCGGCCGAGCCCGGCCTGTGCGGGCACGATGTCGCGTGAGAGCTCGTGGCCGTAGAGCGGCATCCCGGCCTCCAGGCGCAGCGTGTCGCGCGCCGCGAGACCCGCCGGAACAAGTCCGAGCGGCTCGCCGGCGGCGAGCAGCGCATCCCAGAGCGCCGGCGCGGCGGCGTTCGGGATCAGCAGCTCGAAGCCGTCTTCGCCGGTGTAGCCGGTGCGGGCCACGAACAGTGGCGCGTCATCGAACGATCCGGACGACCACGCGTAGTAGCCGAGGTCCGCGAAGGAAGGCACCACGTCGGCGATGCCGGCGGTCGCCTCCACGACGGCCCGCGCGACCGGGCCCTGCACGGCGATCAGCGACATGTCGTCCGTGTGGTCGTCGAGCTCGGCGTCGAACCCCTCGATGCGCGCGGCGAACGCGCGGCCGACGGCATCCCGGTTGCCCGCGTTGGCGATGATGAGAAAGCGGCGTTCGGTGATGCGGTACACGATCACGTCGTCGATGATGCCGCCCGAGTCGTCGAGCACGAGCGAGTACTTCGCCTTACCCACGCGCATCGGCGAGATGGCGCCGGCCAGGGCGTAGTCGAGGAACGCCCCGGCCTGCGGACCCTCGACGCCGAACTCGGCCATGTGGGAGATGTCGAAGAGGCCGGCCGCCGTGCGCACCGCGTGGTGCTCGGCGAGATCCGAGCTGTAGCGCACCGGCATGAGCCAGCCGCCGAAGTCGGTGAACGAGGCGCCGAGCGTCTCGTGGCGGTCGTGCAAGGCAGTCGTGCGGAGTTCTGTCATGAGTTCTCCCGGTCGCGGACGGGCAGACGCCGATCGACGTCTGTGAACTCCCCCTCTGTCATGGGCCTGAGAGCTTCGCCGGATGCGGGGCATCCTGCTTTCACCGTCGGCGGATGTGCGAGCTTCGCTCGCAATCGCTTTCCAGAGTCGGCCTGCCCGAACGGTACGCGGTACCTGAGAGATTGGCGGGGAGGCTTGCTCCTTCGGTGCTCGGCGATCGCGCTGCCGAGGCTCTCCCGCCCGGGTGATGGGCCGTATTGACTTGCGCAGCAAGCATAGCGGTCACGGCCGTCAGCCGACGCAGGACCCCGTCGACACGGTGTTCGAGAGCGACGGCGCGCGCGCCGCGACGGGATCGAGCTCGGCCATCGTCATCGCGTAGCCGAGGTTCTCGTCGTTCTCGGCGCGCGCGAAGACGACGCCCGCCACCGCTCCGTCGTCGGTCAGCAGCGGGCCGCCCGAGTTGCCCGGCCGCACGACGGCGTCGAGCGCATAGATCTCGCGCGGATTCCACGACTCGTCGTACACGTCGGGCACGTTCGCGGTACCCACCGACTCCACCCCCGCCGGGACCATCGTGAACGGCCCGCCGTAGGGGTAGCCCTGAACGGCAGCCGCGTCACCGGGGGCGAGCGTCGGCGAGAACGGCAGGACGTCGGCGCCCAGGTCGTCCACCGCGATCACGGCGAGGTCGTCGACCGGATCGAAGTAGACGACGCGTCCCTCGCGCGCCGCCACGCCCGGCAGCTCGACGATCGGGGTGTCGACGCCGGCGACGACATGGGCGTTCGTGACGACGCGGTCCTCGGCGATGACGAACCCGCTCCCGGCCGATCCGCGCCCGCAGGCGTACGCGTTGCCCGACACGCGGGCGACGGATGCCGCGGCCCGCTGCAGCTCCGGATCGTCCAGGGCCACCGGCGGCGCGGGATCCACCGTCCCGGGGCCGAGCAGCTGACCGAGGCCCGGCAGGCTGTCGTTGAGCACCGCGCCGCGCAGCTGGGCCAGTGCCGCCGCGACGGGGTCGGGCGTGGCCGCCTCGATCCCGCGCAGGATGTTCGACGAGGCGACGGCGGCTGACACGACCGGGATGCCGGCGACGGCGATCGCAGGGGCGACGAAGGCGAGGGCGAGGATCGCGGCGAGCACGGAGGCGATGCCGCCGAGGAAGCGCTCGATGCCGCGGAGCTTGAGCCGGTCCGCGCCGGAGCGCAGCGCCGAGCCGATGGCGGCGCCGATCGCGGCACCGGCGAAGACGAGGCCGATCGCGGTGACGAGCACGGCGGGGCCGCGCCAGACGGGCGAGGGCACCCACGTGCTCACCAGCGGGGTCAGCCAGTAGGCCGCGAACGCACCCGCCGCGAGCCCGGCGAGCGTGCCGATGCTGGCGAAGAAGCCCCGCTGGACCCCGCCGATGCACGCGGCCACAAGGAGGAGGACGATCAGCACGTCGACGACGATCATCCCCACCCCTTCCGCCGTCAGGACCCGTCTCGACAGGCTACGCATCGTGCCTGGGAGAACGGCCCCGACGGCGCCTGCGCGGCGTGTCGGGAAGCGGACGCGGGTGGTGCGTCAGGACTGCTTCGCCGCGAGCTCCCTGCGCACCTCATCGCGCAGCATCCCTTGGTTCTCGGGGTCGGGTGCGGCACCCAGCAACGTCCGCGTGTAGTCCTGCTGCGGGTCGAGGATGACCGTGTCGGCCGGCCCCCGCTCGACGATGTCGCCGCGATACATCACGAGGATGTCGTCGGAGAAGTGCCGAGCTGTCGCGAGGTCGTGGGTGATGTAGAGCACGCCCAGATGGTCCTCGCGCTGCAGCTGCGCGAGCAGGTTCAGCACGCCGAGTCGGATCGACACGTCGAGCATCGAGACGGGCTCGTCGGCGATGATGAACTGCGCTCCGGGCGCGAGAGCCCGCGCGATCGCGACGCGCTGGCGCTGACCGCCCGACAGCTCGTGCGGGCGGCGCTCCGCCATCTTGTCGGTCGGCGTCAGGCGCACCCGGTCGAGCAGCTCGAGCACGCGGCGGCGCACCTCCGCCTTGCCCATCCCCGGGTTGTGGATGCGCAGCGGACGCTCGAGGTGATGCTCGATCGAATGGAACGGGTTGAGCGACGCGAACGGGTCCTGGAACACCATCTGCACGTCGCCCCGGTAGGCCGCGACCTCGCGACTGCGGTTGCCCGCCGGTCTGCCGTCCAGCAGGATCTGCCCGCTGGTCGGATTCTCGAGGCGTGCCAGCATCTTGGCGATCGTGGACTTCCCCGAGCCGGACTCCCCCACCAGCGCGATCGTGCGACCGGCCTCGAGCGTGAACGACACGTCCTTCACCGCGTGGAGGGTGGAGAAGCTCAGACCGCTGCGGAGCCGGAAGTCCTTGACGAGGTTGCGGGCCTCGAGTGTCCGCTGACCGCGCGCGGTGGGTTGCTGAGCGCTCATGCGCGTCCTCCTTCGAGCGGGACGGCGGCCTCGGCCGAGCCCGGTGTCGCCGAGACCGGCTGCGTGCCGGTGCGCACGAAGTCGCCCCGGTCGCCGCGGAGGCTCGGGAAGCTCGACAGCAGCTTCTTGGTGTACTCGTGCTGCGGGTCGCGATAGATCTCTGTGGCGGTGCCGAGCTCGACGATCCCACCCTGCAGCATGACGGCGATGCGGTCGCTGATCTCGATGAGCATGGGCAGGTCGTGGGTGATGAAGATCACGGCGAATCCGAGCCGCTCGCGCAGGCGCATGATCTCGCGGATGATGCCGCGCTGCACCACGACGTCCAGCGCGGTCGTCGGCTCGTCCATGATCATGACCTGCGGGTCGAGGGCGAGCGCCATCGCGATCATGACGCGCTGGCGCATGCCGCCCGACAGCTCGTGCGGGAAGCTCGACAGCCGCTTCGGGTCGACGCCCACGAGCTCGAGCAGCTCCTCGCTGCGCCGCTGCTTCTCGCGCTTGGACATCTCCGGGCGGTGCGTGGTGAAGACGTCGAACAGCTGGGCGCGGACGTTGATGACCGGGTTCAGCGAGTTCATCGCACCCTGGAAGACCATCGACACCTTGTCCCACCGGAAGCGGCGCAGTTCCTCTTCGGCGAGTCCGACGACGTCGATGTCCTCGCCAGACCGGTCGTGGAACACGATCTCGCCGGATGTCATCAGCGCCGGCGGCTTCAGCAGCCGGTTGATCCCGTACGCGAGCGTGGACTTGCCGCAGCCCGACTCGCCGGCGAGCCCCAGGATCTCGCCCCGGTTCAATGTGAGGGACACGTCGCGCACGGCTTTCACCGGCGGGTCGACCTCGTACTCGATCGACACGTTCCTCGCCGTGAGGACGGCATCGCGGTTCATGCCTCGGCTCCGTTCGGGGTGCGGATCGACTCGACGCCGCGTCCGGCGCGCTTCGCCTTGCGCACGCGCCGCGCGTTCTCCGGGGCGAGCCGGAGCTTGGGGTTGATGATCTCGTCGATCGAGAAGTTGATCAGCGACAGACCGGCGCCGAGCAGCGCGATCATCAGCCCGGGCGGAACGAACCACCACCAGGCGCCGGTCCCGAGCGCCTGCCCCGTCTGCGCGTCGTTGAGCATCGTGCCCCAGGTGATGGATCCGGTGGGTCCGAGTCCGAGGTACGACAGGCCTGCCTCGCCGAGGATGGCGAAGATGATCGCGAACAGGAACTGGGCGGCGAGGAGGGGCAGCAGGTTGGGCAGGATCTCGACGCGGATGATGCGCGTCGTCTTCTCCCCCGCCACGCGACTCGCGGCGACATAGTCACGTGACCGCAGCGAGCGCGCCTGCGCCCGGAGGACGACCGCCGAGCCGGCCCACCCGGTGATGCCGAGGACGACGGCCACCAGCATCCAGCTCCGGCCAGGGATGTAGGTGGCGATCACCATGACGAGGGGCAGGCCGGGGATGACGAGCATGATGTTGGTGAACAGCGACAGGATCTCGTCCCACCAGCCGCCCTTGTAGCCGGCGATGATGCCGAAGACGATCGACAGGATGAGCGCGATCATGCCCGCGGTGATGCCGACCATGAGCGACCCTCGGGTGCCCCACGCCAGCTGGGCCAGGACGTCGTAGCCCAGCTTCGTCGTGCCGAGGAGATGCTCTGGGCTCGGCGGGGACAGCGCCGGGTTGTCGGAGTCCATCGGGTCCTGGCAGAACAGCGGCCCGAGGATGCCGAAGAGCACGATCCCGGCGACGATGATGAGGCCGAGTGCGAGCTTGAGCGACATCCGCGGCAGGAGCTGCCGGATGCCGCGCCGGGCGGCGGACGCCTCGTCCCGGGCCGCGATCACCTCGGCGTCGACGGGCGGCGTCATGAGCGCGCCGGGGGCGACGATGGCAGGGTCGATGGTGCGATCGGAGAGCGTCTCGGGGGCGCTCTCGAGATCGCTGGTCGACGGTTCGGTCACTTCGACCCTCTCAGACATTGTGACGCGCTCTCGGGTCGATGAATCCGTAGACGATGTCCATGATGAAGTTCGCCGCGAGCACGGCGACCGTGATCACGAGGAACACGCCCTGCATGAGCGCATAGTCGCTGTTCTGCACGGACTGGATCATGAGCTTGCCGATGCCGGGGTAGGTGAACACCTGCTCCATCACGATGGAGCCGGCCACGACGAAGCCGAGCGAGATGCTGAAGCCGGCGATGGACGGGATCGCCGCGTTGCGCGTGGCATAGGTGCGGAGGATGCGCATCGGCTTCAGCCCCTTGGCCTCGGCCGTGACGATGTAGTCCTCCGACACGGTCGAGACCATCATGTTGCGCATGCCGAGCAGCCACCCGCCGACCGAGCTGAGGACGATGGTGAGGGCCGGGAGGAACCCGTGATAGATCGCGCTGCCGATGAAGTCCCAGCTCCACTCCGGGCCGTCCGGGAACTCCCAGACGTCGTAGCCGCCGAAGATCGGGAAGATGCCGAGCGCGACCGAGAAGATCGCGACCAGCACCAGCGCCAGCCAGAAGTACGGGATCGACTGCAGCACGGTCGTGAAGGGCACGAGGTGATCGACCCAGGTGCCGCGCCGCCAGCCCACCCAGGCGCCGATGCCGACGCCGAGCACGAACGAGATGACGGTGGCGAGGCCCACCAGGATGACCGTCCACGGCAGCGCCGCGGCGATGAGCTCGGTCACCGGGGTCGGGTACTTCGTGACCGAGACGCCCAGGTCGCCCTGGAGCATCCGGCCCCAGTACGCGACGTACTGCTCCCACATCGACGACGAGTCGCCGCCGAGCAGGGCCTTGATGTTGCGGACGGTCGTCTCGTTGAGCTCGCCGCCCGCCCGCTGCATCTTCGCGAGGAGGATGTCGGCGGGATCACCGGGCAGAAGCCTCGGCAGGAGGAAGTTGAGGGAGATCGTCGCCCACAGTGTCACCACATAGAACGCGATCCGCCGCGCATAGAACTTCATTGCGGCCTGCTCCTCCGTGCCGCGGCCTCTGCCCGGTTCTGCATTACTTCACCGGCTCCAGGTGCTGGAGGACGTAGCCGGACGCGACCGAGCCCCAGGCGGGCGGGAAGGCGTACAGGTCGTCCTCGGTCGGCCAGCCCGTGAAGTCCTTCGTGTTGAAGAACGTCTGGGTGGCGTTGATGACCAGCGGGATGTACGGCAGGTCGCGCACGATCTCGGCCTGCACGGCGGCGTACGCCTCCTGCTTGACGGCCTCGTCGTCCGTGGCGGCGGCCGCGGCGACAGCCTCGTTCACGATGGCGTTGTCGTAGCGGCTGAAGTTCCAGCGACCCGTAGGAACCTCCTGGCCGACCTGCGACGTCGACTCCCCGGTGAACCAGTCCTTGTAGATCTGGAACGGGTCGGCGACGGAGGTGCCGATGACGCCGCCCATGATGAGCTGGTACTGCCCGGTCTGGCGGGCGTCCGAGAACTCCTGCCACTGCACCGTCGATGCGTTGACCTTGATGCCGGCCTCGGCCGCCTGCTCGGAGATGAGCTTGGCAGCGTCGTTGTAGTCGGTCCAGCCGTCCACCGAGACGAGGCTCAGCTCGAGCGGGGCGCCGTCCTTCGCGTAGAAGCCGTCGCCGCCCTTCGCGTAGCCGGCGGCCTCGAGGATCTCACCGGCGGCCGCGGCGTCGGGCGACTGCGGGCTGACCTCGTTCGCGGGGTCGGCGACCCACTTCTGGTCGCGCGGCAGCAGCGCGAAGGTGGGCGAGATGTCGCCGGTCAGTCCGACGAACGCCTTCTCCTTGATCGTGGCGCGGTCGATCGCGACGTTGAGCGCCTGTCGGACGGCCACGTCGGTCTGCGGACCGGTGCAGCCGAGGTCAGCGTTCGAGCAGGTGTAGAGCACGGTGGGGTCCTGCGGCGTGTTCAGCATGCTGATCACGCCGTTGGCGGTCACCGAGTCGGGGTTCGGCACGAACATCCCGGTCCAGTCGAGCTCGCCGGCGGTGAGCAGGTCCTGCGCCGACTGGTTGGCGTCGATGCCGATGTACTGCACCTTCTTGATCGCGGGCACGCCCTCGTCGCGGAAGTCGTCGTTCGCGACGACGGTGTACGAGGCATCCGTCACCTTGTCGACGACGTACGGACCGGTGCCGACCGGTTCCTCGTCGGTGAACGTCGTGTAGTCGTCGACCTCCGACCAGATGTGCTCGGGCAGCATCCAGGTGGTGCCGAGAATCTGGAACTCGTT
Organism: Microbacterium psychrotolerans; assembly: GCF_031085295.1. GTDB lineage: Bacteria > Actinomycetota > Actinomycetes > Actinomycetales > Microbacteriaceae > Microbacterium > Microbacterium psychrotolerans. The sequence continues at coordinate 42,324 of NZ_JAVFWO010000006.1, forward strand.
GGTGAACTGCGGCGTCTCGTAGGTGAGCACGACGGTCGTGTCGTCCGTCGCCTCGGCCGAGATGAGGCCGTCGCGGTGGTTCGGCTCGTAGTTGAACGTGAACGCGGCGTCCTCGGCGGTGAAGTCCTCACCGTCGTTCCACTTCACGCCCTCCTTGAGCTTCACCGTGATGACGGTGCCGTCCTCGTTGTACTCGAAGCTCTCGCCGAGCATGGGCGCGGGCGCCTCGTCGGCCGTCTTGTTGTAGAAGAACAGCGGCTCGTAGATCGGGCCGAGTGCGGCGTGCAGCACGCTCGGCGAGAAGGGGTTGAAGTTGGCCTCGATGGGAGTCTGGCTGCCGGCCCAGACCCTGAGGGTGCGTCCGTCGGAATCACCGCCGTCGTCGCCGCCACCACCGGCGCAGCCCGACAGGCCGATGCCGAGGATCGCTGTCCCGGCTACGGCGATGAGCGCCGCTCGGCGCTTCGCGTTTCGAATCATCGTTGGTTCTTTCTCTCGTGCGACATTGCAGGGAGGAGTGCGAGGGCACCCGGGGCATTCATTAAGTACTGAGCCCTAACAAATGTTTGAACGTAAACCTAACAAACATTCCCGTCGCTTCGCACCCCTCCGACCCCGTCAGCACGTCACGTCTTCACAACGGTTCGACCGAGGGGCCTGTCGGTCGCTCACGTTACGGCGACGGTTTGGCTTCTGGTCGTGGTGACACTATGATCGAACCGACAGTTAGAGTCACTATGACCAGAACAGCCTCCGAAGCCCTCTCCCCCGCCGACGCGATCCGCGTGGCGGTGTCGACGGTGATCTTCACGCTGCGCCGCCTGCCGGGCAGCGATGCGTTCCAGGTGGTGCTCCCGCTCGTGCGCCGCACACGGGATCCGCACGAAGGTCAGTGGGCCCTCCCCGGCGGGTGGCTCGACGCGACCGAGGGTCTCGCCGCGGCGGCATCCCGCACCCTCGGCGAGACGACCGGGCTCTCGCCGAGCTATCTCGAGCAGCTGTATGCGTTCGGCGCCGTCGATCGCTCCCCCACCCGCGTCGTCTCGATCGTGTACTGGGCGCTGCTGCGCGCCGACGAGATCACCGACAGCACCGTCGAGAACGTCTCGTGGTTCGACGCGGCGTCGCTGCCCTCGCTCGCCTTCGACCACAACGAGATCGTCGAGTACGCGCTGTGGCGCCTGCGCAACAAGGTCGGCTACAGCCGCATCGCACACGGCCTCCTCGCCGACGAGTTCACCCTGGCAGACCTGCGCGAGGTGTACGAGGCGATCCTCGGGCGGCGGCTCGACCCGGCGAACTTCCGCCGCCAGGTGGAGAACTCCGGCACCCTCATCCCCACCGACCGCTTCCGCACCGGCAGCCACCGCCCGGCGCGCCTGTACCGCTACAACCAGGATGTCGAGCTCGCCGACCGCGGCCCGCTCGACGCCCGCGACTGACCGACCCGAACGGAGCGCCCGATATGCCTGCCGTCAACATCACCCTCACGCCTCGACCCGAGCTCGATGCCTCCGTGGATCACGCGATCCAGGCGATCATCGCGGGCGCGTCGACCGGCGAGACCTGCAACACCGATCTCGCCGCCGGACCGTGGGACTTCGACACGCGCCCCGGTTACGGCCCCGGCTCGTCGATGGGCGACGTCATCCCGACCGGGTCCCCGCGCCAGGGCGAGCTGCCCCGCGAGTACCGCGAGGCTTCCGAGGCGGAGCTCGCCGAACGCGTCCGCATCGCCAAGGCGACCTTGGGCGACCGCGTCGTGGTGCTCGGCCACTTCTACCAGCGCGAAGAGGTCGTGGTGCACGCCGACTACGTGGGCGACTCGTTCCAGCTCGCGAACGCGGCGCTGGAGCACCCGGATGCGGAGGCCATCGTGTTCTGCGGCGTCCACTTCATGGCCGAGACCGCCGATCTGCTGTCGCGTCCCGAGCAGGCCGTGATCCTGCCGAACCTCGCCGCGGGCTGCTCGATGGCCGACATGGCCGACATCGACCAGGTCGAGGACTGCTGGGAGCAGCTCGCCGAGGTGTACGGCGACATGGACGCCGTCGATGCGAACGGTCTCGTGCCCGTCATCCCGGTCACGTACATGAACTCGTCTGCGGCGATCAAGGGCTTCGTCGGTCGCCACGGCGGCATCGTGTGCACGTCGTCGAACGCACGGACGGTGCTCGAATGGGCGTTCCAGCGCGGCCGCCGGGTGCTCTTCTTCCCCGACCAGCACCTCGGCCGCAACACCGCGAAGGCGATGGGCGTGCCCCTGGAGCAGATGCCGATGTGGAACCCGCGCAAGCCGCTGGGCGGAGCATCCGTCGACGCCATCGAGGACGCGCGCGTCATCCTTTGGCACGGCTTCTGCTCGGTACACCGCCGCTTCTCGGTCGAGCAGATCGAGAAGGCCCGCGCCGAGCACCCCGGCGTACGCGTCATCGTGCACCCCGAGTGCCCCATGGACGTCGTGGACGCGGCCGACGAGGCCGGTTCGACCGACTACATCCGCAAGGCGATCGAGGCGGCCAGCGAGCCCACCGTGTTCGCGATCGGCACCGAGGTCAACCTCGTGCAGCGCCTCGCGGCTGAGCACCCGCAGCACGAGATCTTCTGCCTCGACCCGGTGGTGTGCCCGTGCTCGACGATGTACCGCATCCACCCGGGATACCTCGCGTGGGTGCTCGAGGGGCTCGTCGACGGCGAGGTGCGCAACCGCATCACGGTGCCGCAGGACGTCGCCGACCCGGCACGCCTGGCACTGGAGCGGATGCTGGCGGCAAAGCCCCCGGCAGCTCCGGCGGCCGCCTGGGAGAACGCGTCATGACCCCGCCGGCGGAAGGGCCCCGCGCGATCGTCGTCGGTTCGGGGATCGCCGGACTGCTGACCGCACTGCACGCCGTCGAGCACGGCTGCCGCGTGACTCTCGTCACCAAGGACGTGCTCGAGCACGCCAACACGCGCTACGCGCAGGGCGGGATCGCCGGCGTCATGTTCGACGACGACCGGGTCGAGGATCACGTGCGCGACACGCTCGTGGCGGGTGCCGGGCTCAGCGATTCCGACGCCGTGCGAGTGCTCGTCGACGAGGGCCCCGCGCGCATCCGCGAGCTCATCGCGCTCGGCGTCGCATTCGACCGCGACGCCGCCGGCGGGTTCGTGAAGGGCCTCGAGGCGGCGCACTCGTATCCGCGGATCCTGCACGCGGGCGGCGACGCCACCGGCACCGCGATCGAGAAGGCGCTGGTCGCCGGGCTGCGCGCGAGCGACGTCACCGTGATCGAGCACGCCTTCCTGGTCGGCCTCGTGCTCGACGCATCCGCGCCCGCCACGGGCCCACGACGGGTCACCGGGGTGGAGCTTCTGGTCGGCGAGACGGATGCCGCCCCCGGCCGTCGCGAGACGCTCCACGCGGATGCTGTGGTGCTGGCAACGGGCGGCGCGGGCGAGCTGTACGCGCACTCGACCAACCCCGAGGTGGCGACGGGCGACGGCATCGCCGCGGCGATCCGCGCCGGAGCGGAGGTCGCCGACCTCGAGTTCTTCCAGTTCCACCCGACGGTACTCGAAGGCAAGGCTGACGCCGCCGGGCCCGCCGTGGGCGACTCCTTCCTGGTGTCGGAGGCCGTGCGCGGCGAGGGCGCGACGCTCGTCGACGAGAACGGACGCCGGTTCGTGTTCGACGCCCACCCCGACGGCGAGCTGGCGCCCCGCGACGTCGTCGCGCGGGCGATCGCCCGGCAGATGGACGCACAGGGCGGACGCCCGGTGCTCCTCGACGCGACGCACATCCACTCCGCCGACACAGACGAGCGCGCAGCGTTCCTCGCACGGCGCTTCCCGACCATCGACCGGGCCGTCCGCGAGCGGGGTCTCGACTGGGCGCGCGAGCCGATCCCGGTGACGCCGGCCGCCCACTACCTCATGGGAGGCGTGGCCACCGACCTGTTCGGCCGTACGTCCCTCCCCGGCCTCTACGCCGTGGGCGAGGTAGCCCGCACCGGCGTGCACGGAGCCAACCGCCTCGCGTCGAACTCGCTGCTCGAGGGCGCCGTGTTCGGCGCACGTGCCGGCGATGTGATCGCCGCCGACGCGGCATCCGGCGCGTGGACCGGCTCGAAGCGTTCCCTCACGTCGCTGCTCTCCTCGCTCGACGACGGGGAGCCCACGCCGCCCGACGCGCTCGACGAGCGGGCGTCGCACACGCCCGGCGTTACGGATCGCACTCCCGCCCCCGCGGCGCCGTTCTCGCGGCGAGCGCTGCAGCAGCTCATGTGGGAGGACGCGGGGCTGGTGCGCGACGAGGAGGGACTCGCGCACGCGGCATCCCTCATCTCGCACTGGCGCGCGCAGCTGCGTACCCCGCTCACCGAGCACGAGTTCGAGGACGAGAACCTCCTTCTCGTCGCGGCGCGGGTCGTCGCCGCGGCCCGCGCTCGCCGGGAGTCTGTCGGCGCGCACTTCCGGTCCGACGATCCTGCGACCGCAACTCCTCGGGATTCGCGCGCCGCCGCAGCCACGGTCGCTCCCGTCGCGTCGGTCGCTGCGCTTCGGAGGAGTTCGGAACGTCCGGTCGCCGAGGAGGCGGTCGCATGCTGACCCCGGCTGTCATCGACCGCACGGTCGCAGCCGCGCTCGAGGAGGACGCGCCGTGGGGCGACCTCACGAGCGAGGCGCTGATCCCCGAGAACGCGGTCGCCCGTGCCGACCTGGTGGCGCGGGAACGGGGTGTGTTCTCGGGGGGCGAGGTGTTCGCGGCCGCGTTCCGCCTGACGGATCCCACCATCGACGTCCAGCTCGTCGTCGAGGACGGCGAGTGGTTCGAGCCCGGCGCGGTGCTCGCGGTCGTCACCGGCGGCGCCCGCGGAGTGCTCACGGCCGAGCGCATCGGGCTCAACTTCGTCCAGCGCATGTCGGGCATCGCGACGCTCACAGGCACCTACGTCGCGGAGGTGGCCCACACCGGCGCGCGCATCGTCGACACGCGCAAGACGACGCCGGGCCTGCGCGCGTTCGAGCGCAAAGCCGTCCGCGATGGGGGTGGGCGCAACCACCGTCACTCGCTGTCGGACGCCGTCATGGCGAAGGACAATCACCTGGCCGTGCTGGCCCAGAAGGGGGTCTCGCCCACGGCGGCGCTGCTGGCCGCGAAGGACCTCCTCCCCCACACCACGCACATCGAGGTCGAGGTCGACCGGCTCGATCAGATCGAGCCCGTGCTCGCTGCCGGCATCGGCACGATCATGCTGGACAACTTCTCGATCGACGAGCTGCGCGCCGGCGTCGCCCAGGTCGCGGGGCGCGCGACGGTCGAGGCGTCGGGCGGCGTGTCGCTCGAGACGGTGCGCGCCATCGCCGAGACCGGCGTCGACGTGATCTCGGTCGGCGCCCTCACCCACTCCGCCCGCGCGCTCGACCTGGGGCTCGACGTGCGCATCGACGCCCCCTGAACCACGAGAGCGGCACCCGATGAGCATGCTCTACCTCGACAACGCGGCAACGACCCCGGTGCGCCCGGAGGTGCTCGAGGCGATGATGCCGTACCTCACCCGCTGGTACGGCAATCCGTCGAGCCACCACACCGTGGGCGAGGCGGCCGCCGACGCCCTGGCGGACGCCCGGGCGCGCGTCGCCCGCGTGCTCGGACTCCGCGCCGGCGACATCGTCTTCACATCCGGCGGCACCGAGGCCAACAACCTCGCCATCAAGGGCATCCCCGTCGCGGCAGCACTGCGCCGTGGCGGCGCCGTAGGCGCCCTGCGCCCCGCGCACGTCGTCACGACGCCGATCGAGCACGAGTCGGTGCTCGAATCCGTCGCCTACCTCGAGCGGGTGCACGGCTTCGCGGTGACCTCCGTGCCGGTCGACCAGCACGCGCGGGTGTCGACGGATGCCGTGACCCAGAGTCTGCGCGACGACACCGTGCTCGTGAGCATCGGGTATGCCAACAACGAGGTCGGGACGGTCCAGGATGCCGCGGCCCTCGCGGCCGCGCTCCGCGAGCGGCGGGTGCCGCTGCACCTGGACGCCGTGCAGGCGGCGGGCTGGCTGACGCTGTCGGCGACGGAGCTCGGCTACGACGCGATCTCCCTCGCCGGGCACAAGGTCGGCGCCCCCAAGGGCACCGGGGTGCTCGGCGTCCGCGGCCGGATCCCGCTCGAGCCGCTGCTGCACGGCGGCGGGCAGGAGCGCGGCCGACGCAGCGGCACCGAGGACGTCGCCGGCGCGGTCGGATTCGCCACCGCGCTGGAGCTCGCGGAGGCGGAGCGCGTCGAGGCATCGGCCCGCGTCGGCGCCATCCGGGACCGCTTCATCGCGCGGGTGCTGGACCGCGTGCCGTCGGCACGACTCACGGGCGACCCCGTGAACCGGCTCGCCGGCACGGCGAGCTTCACCTTCGCGGGCACGAGCGGCGAAGCCGTGCTGCTCGAGCTGGAACGGCGCGGAGTCGTCTCGTCGAGCGGGTCGGCCTGCGCCGCGGGCAGCGACGAGCCGTCTCATGTGCTCCTTGCGATGGGCATCGCCCCCGAGCTCGCGCAGACGGCCGTGCGGTTCACGTTCCCCCGCTGGCTCACCGCGCCCCTGGACGCCGTCGCCGATGCGGTGGAGGCATCCGTGGCCGCTGTCTCGACCCCCGGTCGCTGAGCACGTGCCGGCGAGACGGGCTGTCGTGCCCGCTGCGGAGCCCGGTGCTCGGCGGCGCCCGTAGGATCGGGACGTGAACCCCGCCGTGACCGTCATCGTCCCGGGCTACGACGTGGCCGCCTACGCCGCCGAGGCGCTGGACTCGCTCCGCGCACAGACCCGCACCGACTGGACGGCGATCCTCGTCGACGACGCGTCGACGGACGGCACCGGGACCCTGTTCGACGCCGCCGCCGCCGAGGACGACAGGTTCCAGGTGGTCCACCATCCGCAGCAGAGCGGGCTGGGCGCGGCGCGCAACAGCGGGCTCGAGCTGGTGCGCACGCCCTTCGTCGGCTTCCTCGACGCCGACGACCGCCTCACGCCGCACGCCCTCGAGCGGCTCGTCGGGACGCTCACCGCCAGCGGCAGCGACTTCGCCCTCGGCGCGTACGTGCGTCTGCGTCCCGACACGGCCGGCGGGTACACCGCCGGGATCGTGCAGCCGTGGGTGGCCGCGGCGACCGACCCGGCGCGCCTCGGCACCACGCTCGACCAGCACCCCGAGGCATCGGGCAACATCGTCGCGTGGTCGAAGGTGAGCCGGACCGACCTGTGGCAGCGCACCGGCCTGCGGTTCCCCGTGGGCAGGGCCTACGAGGACCAGATCGTCGCGCAGCAGATGTACACCCGTGCGCGCGCCTTCGACGTCATCCCCGACGTCGTCGTCGAGTGGCGCGAGCGTGCGGACGGGTCGTCGATCACCCAGCACAAGGGCGAGCTGCCGGTGCTCCGCGACTACCTCGACGCACTGATGGGCGGGATCGCGGTGCTGGATGCCGCCGGGCAGACGCGGGCGGCGGCATCCCGTGTGCGGCTCATCCTCACGATGGACCTGCCGCCCCTCGTCGACCTGGCGCGCGACCACGTCGACGACGCCTATCGACGCGACCTCGGAGCCTTCGCACGCGGCCTGTGGGCGCGCACGGACGGTGCGGATCTGCCCGAACCTGCCGCGACCGCCGTCGCCGCAGCACGGCTGTGGTGACCTCGGTCTGACCCGGCCTCAGTCCTCCGGCCAGTCCGCGTCGCGGATGACGGCTCGGCCGGAAGTGAGCACCTCGTCGGGCGTGACCACGGTGAGGTCCGGCGCGACGTCGGCCCGGCGGTCGGGATGGTCGGCCGACGGCTCGGCGTCCTCGGCCTCGAGGATCTTTGTCGTGGCGAGCTGCTGCGCCGCGAGCTCGGTGTAGAGCCCGCCGGCGGCGAGCAGCGAGGCATGCGTGCCCGACTCGACGATGCGCCCCGCCTCGACCACGTGGATGACGTCGGCGGCGATCACCGTCGACAGGCGGTGAGCTATCGACAGCGTGGTGCGGCCCCGGGCCGCGGCGTCGAGCGCCTCCTGCACGACCCGCTCCGACACGGTGTCGAGCGCCGACGTGGCCTCGTCGAGGAGCAGCACGGGCGGGTCCTTCAGCAGCACGCGCGCGATGGCGATGCGCTGCTTCTCGCCGCCCGACAGTCGGTAGCCGCGCTCGCCGACGACCGTGTCGTACCCGTTCTCGAACCGCTCGATGACGTGATGGATGTTGGCCGCGCGGCAGGCCGCCTCGAGCTCGGCATCCGTCGCCTCCGGCTTGGCGTAGCGGAGGTTCTCGCGGATGGTCGCGTGGAACAGGTACGTCTCCTGCGACACGATGCCCACGTTGTCGACGATCGACTCCTGCTGGAGGCGCCGCACGTCCTCCCCGGCGAACAGCACGGATCCGCCGGATGCCTCGTACAGACGCGGCGTCAGATAGAGCACGGTCGTCTTGCCGGCGCCGGATGGCCCGACGAAGGCGACGTGCTGGCCCGGCTCCGCGACGAACGACACGCCGCGCAGCGTCGCACGGCTGTCGGCGGCGGCATCCGGATAGCGGAACACGACGTCGCGGAACTCGATGCGGCCGAGCGGGCCCGGCGCGTCCGCCACCGAGATCGCGCCGGGATCGTCGCGGATCGCCGGCACCAGGTCGAGGTACTCGAAGATGCGCGCGAACAGCGCCGACGAGGTCTGCAGGTCGAGCGACACGCGCATGAGGCCCATGAGCGGCATGAGCAGCCGCGCCTGCACGGTGGTGAACGCCACGATCGTGCCGGCGGTGATGGCATCGCTGCCGCCGCCGATCAGATAGCCCGAGACGAGGTAGATGATCGCCGGGACACTCGCCATGATGACCTGCACGACTGCGAAGAAGCCCTGGCCGCTCATCGCGCGCCGCACCTGAAGGCGCACCTGGTTGAGGTTCTCGTGGGCGTAGCGGGTCGCCTCGGTGCGCTGCCGGTTGAACGACTTCGACAGCAGGATGCCCGAGACGCTCAGCGTCTCCTGCGTGATCGCCGTCAGCTCCGACAGCGACTCCTGGGTCTCCCCGGCGATGCGCGCCCTCACCTGGCCGACACGGCGCTGCACGAGCACCAGGAACGGCATGAGCACGACGGCGATGATGGTCAGCCGCCAGTCGATGAGGATCATGGCGACCAGTGAGGCGACGACCGTGACGGTGTTGCCGAGGATGCTCGTCACCGTGTTCGTGAGCACGCCGGAGACGCCGCCCACGTCGTTCTGCAGGCGCGATTGGATCACCCCGGTCTTGGTGCGGGTGAAGAAGCCGAGCTCCATCGACTGCAAGTGGTCGAACAGCTTCACGCGCAGATCGCCCGTGACACGGTTGCCGACGGTGGACGTGAGCCAGGTCTGGACCACCCCGAGCCCCGCCGAGAGCAGGAAGAGCGCGATCATCGCGACCACGAGCTTCCACAGCAGCCCCAGGTCGGGCGGCGATCCGTCGAGCGGGAACAGCGCGTCGTCGAACACCCGCTGCACCAGCAGCGGCGGGATGACGGCGATGCCCGCCCCGGCGACGACCAGGAGGCCGGTGATGACGATCGACCACTTGTATGGTCGGAAGAGCCCGACGACCCGCTTGCCCAGATCGGGGATCTCGGGCGCCTCGGCGTTCGCCCGCCGCTGCGCGTCGGTGTCGACCGGCCGGAAGCCGGGGTGCCCGCCCCCGCCTCCACCCCCACCGCCGCGCATGCTCACATGGCCAGCCTAATGAGCGCTGCCGACGCTAGGCTCGAGCCATGACCTCGACTCCCGACGCCCCCGAACACGACGGCAGCGACCTCGCCGAGCTGCGCGAGGAGATCGACGCGCTCAAGGCCATCCCGCACGAGGAGATCGTCAACCCGCTCCCGAAGAACCTCGAGGACCGCGAGCCCGAGGCCGAGCCGACCGACGCGATCGGCTCGGAGCGGTGGGACGACACGGAGCCCCGGCGCTCCGGCAGCTGATCCGAACGGTCATCCGCAGGCCGACCGACGTTCCCTGAATCGGGAATGGGATGTCGGAACCTGAGGTTATGGTGAGAGCTTGCCATCCTCGGGTGGCACTTCGCTGTCCATCCGAGCCTCGAGGAGACGACCTATGGCCGCCATCGATACGACCCCCGGAACAGGCAGCATCGCCGCCGTCCCGCGCGCCACCGCCCCGGGCGCCACACCCAAGCTCGGTCCCCGTGAGAGCCGGGTCATCTGGCTGCTGCTGGCCGCCGCGTTCGTCGCGATCCTCAACGAGACCACGATGGGCGTCGCGATCCCGCACCTCATCACCGACCTCGGCATCACAGCGCTGTCGGCGCAGTGGCTGACGACGGCGTTCATGCTGACAATGGCCGTGGTCATCCCGATCACCGGCTTCCTGCTGCGCCGCTTCACCACGCGCACGATGTTCGTCGCCGCGATGGGGCTCTTCTCGACCGGAACGCTCCTCGCCTTCCTGTCGCCGGGCTTCCCGATGCTGCTCGTCGCGCGCGTGGTTCAGGCGTCCGGCACCGCCATCATGATGCCGCTGCTCATGACGACCCTCATGACCGTCGTGCCGGCTGCCATCCGCGGCCGCATGATGGGCCGCGTCAGCATCGTGATCTCGCTCGCCCCGGCGATCGGCCCGACCCTTGCGGGCGCCATCCTCAACAACTTCGAGTGGCGCTGGATCTTCGGAATGGTGCTGCCGATCGCGATCGTCGCCCTCGTCGTCGGCGCGCGGTGGATCCACAACCTCGGCGAGACGACGCACGCTCGCATCGACGTCCTCTCGGTGATCCTCTCGGCGCTCGGCTTCGGCGGACTGGTCTTCGGCCTCAGCCAGCTGGGCGCCGGCGGTCACGGCAGCGGAGCGGATGCCGCGGCCGCGAGCGCCGCCTCCACCACCACCCTCGTCGTATCGCTGTCGGTGGGAGTGGTGGCGCTGGGCCTGTTCGGCTGGCGTCAGCTCGTCCTGCAGCGCAAGGACGACGCACTGCTCGATCTGCGCGTGTTCCGCAGCGCGAACTTCTCGCTGTCCATCGGGCAGATGGCGATCATGTCGATGGCGTTCTTCGGCGCCATCACCGTGGTTCCGCTCTACGTCCAGGACGTGCTGCAGGTCGACCCGCTCACCACGGGCCTCGTCGTGCTGCCGGGAGCGCTCGCGATGGGTCTGGCCGGCCCCTTCATCGGTCGCATCTACGACCGCTGGGGCACGACGGTGCTGCTGGTGCCCGGCGCCGTGATCACGAGCGCGATGCTGTGGTTCTACACGAGCTTCGGTTCCGAGACGCCGGTGTGGCTGGTCGCGGTGGCGCAGACGGTGCTGTCGCTCGGCCTGGCGCTGTCGTTCACGCCGCTGTTCACGGCGTCGCTCGCGTCACTGCAGCCGAAGTTCTACTCGTACGGGTCGGCGGTCGTCGGCACCGTGCAGCAGGTCGCGGGCGCGGCCGGCATCGCGCTGATGTTCGGCGTGATGGCCGCAGCGAGCGCCGCTGCGACGTCGTCGGGTGCCGACGAGGTCGCCGCGGGCGCGGCCGGAACGCACGCCGCGTTCCTCACGGCCGCATTCCTGTCGCTGCCGCTGCTCGTCGGCGCGTTCCTCATCCGCAAGCCGGCCGACCAGCCGATGGGCGCGCCCATCGCGCACTGATCGCGCGGACGCGCCGGTCAAGGTATCAGGTGGATGCCCCGCCCCTCGACAAGGGGTGGGGCATCCGTCATTCTGGTTGCGCCCGAATCCGACGGGAAGGCGCGACAATGATCGTCAGCACTCCAGACCTCGACGGCGTCACCGGCCACGCTGCCGACATGTACGACAGCGACCGGAGCGGCGACGGCTTCGTCTTCGCTTACACCCGCGCGATGGCGGTGAACCCCGAGGCGCACCAGGCCTTCGAGACCCTGATCCGGGCGATCGTGCCGTCGATCGGCCTGCGCACGTATGAACTCGCCACGCTCGGCGCGGCCCGCGCGATCGGCTCGGAGCACTGCCTCCTTGCGCACGGCCGCAGGAGCCTGCGTGCCGGCCTGTTCGACGAGGACCAGCTGGCGCGCCTCGCGCGCGACGGTGTCGAAGCCGACCTCGACGAGCGTGACCGCGCGGTGCTCTCCTACTCCGAGAAGCTGTCGACGGATGCCGCGGCCATGACGGATGCTGACTCCGCACGTCTGCGCGAGGTGGGGTTCACCGACCGCGAGATCGTCGACATCACCCTCGCCGCGGCCGCACGGAACTTCTTCAGCCGGGCGCTGCTCGCTCTGGCGGTTCCGGTCGACGACGTGCCGGGCCTCACTCCCGAGCTCATCGCGGCGCTGCGGGCACCGGGCGACGCGGCGCGCGTCAGTGGTGGATGATCGCCTTCAGCAGGATGAGCGCCCCGCCGAACGCGGCGGTGACCACGGCGCTGAGAATGCGCGGGAGCCAGTGCGTGCTCCAGCGCGCGACGGCGATCCACCCCAGCGCGCCCAGGAGCACGGTGTTGACGATCAGCGCCACCCAGAGAGCGAGGCTGTCGTCGATCACCCGGGTCGCTCCGAGAAGCAGGATGAGCAGCGGGGGCACCGCGGCGAGGAGCATGCCGCCCGACTGATGGGCGGAGGCGCTGAGGCTCGCGCGCAGTCCGGCCTTACCGTCTGTGGCCGCGAGGCGACCGAGCGTGCCGGCGAAGACGTGGGCCGCGAAGAACACGATCACCGTCACGCCGACGGTGATCAGGGCGTCGACGGCGGTGCCGGTCGAGGAGCCGCTGACCACGATCATGCCGGAGACGAGGATGAGTCCGTAGATCGCCTCCTCCGACATGAGGATGCGACCCACGCGCGGGGTGATGTGGAGCTGGTCGTCGGTCATCGACGGCGCGTGGCGGTGTTCGTGCGTCAGGTCAGTCGATGCTGCAGCTGCCGCCGCCGCAGCACGAACCCGCGGAGTCGACGACGGTGAGGAGGTTCTTGTCGTCGGGCACGGGCGCGAGCGTGAGGGAGGCCGGCTGCTGCGAAGTCGTCATGACGTCCATGCTACCCAGGTCCGTCGGCTACGGGGGTGCTTGCATCCCCCGGTGTCAGAGCGGCACTCCGCCGTTCTGACAGGTCGGGCAGTACTGCGCGGACGTGCCCGAGAACGTGAGATCGAGGATCGTGTCGCCGCACACCGGGCAGGCTTCACCGCTGCGCCCGTGCACGCGCATCGCGGCGACCTTCTGCGCCTTCAGCTGGTCGATCGGCACTCCGCTGCGAGCCGCGATGGCGTCTCGGACGGTCGTGACCGTCGCCTCGAACAGGCGATCGGTGGCCGCGGGGTCGAGGGCCGCTGCGTGCGTCACCGGCGACTGGCGGGCGAGGTGGAGGATCTCGTCGGAGTAGGCGTTGCCCACGCCGGCGAGCGACTCCTGCTCCTGAAGGATCGCCTTGACCTGCTTGCGTCTCCCTCCCAGCGCGGCGTCGAACTGAGCACGGCTGAAGGCCGGGTCAGCCGGATCGGGGCCGAGCTTCGCGATGGCGGGGACCTCGTCCGCGCTGTCGACCACGAAGAGGCCGAGCGACACCCAGGATCCGGCATCCGTGACCTGCAGAGCGACGTCGCCCGACAGCTCGAGTGTGGCGAGGGCCGGCGGCGCCTCGGCCGGGTGTTCGGATCCGGCGCTCTCGGAGTCGGTGAGCCAGCGCATCCACCCGTGACGGCCGAGCGACACCACGAGACTCCCCTCGTCGAGGAGGAGTTCGACATGCTTTCCGTGACGCGTTGCGCCGGTGATCGTGCGTCCGGCGATGCCGGCGGGCGGCGCGCTCCTCGTCTTGACGGTGCGGAACTCCAGCACATCGACGGCGCGGATCTCACGGCCCGATGCCTCGTCGGCGAGGAACCGCGCGAGAGCCTCGACCTCTGGCGACTCAGGCATGGCCCCATCCTGCCATCGCCCGCCGACACCGCGCGGGGGTCACGCGTGAGCGGGCGGCCGGTGGGGAATCGGGTCGGGCTTCAGCGCGCCGAGACTGCGGCACTGCTCCAGCATCTGCACCGCGGCGAGGAAGAGCATCTCCAGCGACGCGAACCGCGCCGTGCCGCAGCCCACCGACACCCAGACGGCTTCGTACATGCCGTCGTCGTGCTGCTCCACGTAGGCGACCAGACTGGACGGCCCGCCGCGGCCGATCGCCTGGTCGCGCAGCCTCCACGCACGATCGGCGAGAGGGGTCAGCACCAGCTGATGGATGTCGTCGCGCATGTTCGACTCGGCGCTCTCACTCATGCCGGTCCGCCGGCATCGGGCCCCACCAAGGGTGCTCGCGAGAGGAGCGCTGGCGCCGGCGCTCAGCGGCGTCGGTGCGTGCGGACCGCTCCCCTGCCCCCGGTGCGCGCGGCGATTCGGGCGCCGATACGTCGTTCGGCGTCGGCTTCTGCGCGACGTGCTCGCCGGCGATGGGTTCGGTCATCGTCAACCTCCTGCGCTCTGAGGATGCGGCTTCACGGCCTCCAGGGCAAAGGGGTTGACAGCGCACCCGCGCGCCGTCCGCCTGCCCCGTCGAGGGCAGCGCGACCGGGGCACGCGGTCAGGCGGCCGGCTGAGCCACCTCCGGCCGCTGCGGTTCCTGGCGAGGCAGGCCATCGCCCGACGCCGCGAGCGGACGGACGTCCGCAAGGTCGAGGACGAGTCCGCCATTGGAACTGGCGGCAGCCGCCAGGCTCGCGAGGAGAGCGTGATCGATCGCCGGTTCTTCGATCGTCTCGAACACGAAGCGCAACGGGATGGACGGCTCCAGCCACACCGACGAACGGCCGCTGCCGTCGGGGTGCCGCCAGGTCAGCATGAAGCTCTCGTTGCGACGCAGCTTGGTCGCCACGACGAGTTTGACGTGTGCGAGGAGATGTTCCGGCATGTGGACCGGATCGCCCTCGGCACCGTAGATCAGTTCAGCCATGGTGCTGTTCCTTCCGAAGGCCAGACCCCTATGATACTTCGGCATCGAACTATTCGGTCATGAGAGTTTTGCCATCGAGTATTTCATTCACGCGAATTTCATGGTCCAATAGGACCCCTGCGCCAGGGTGACGCACAGGGCAGAGAGGGGCCAGGTCGTGGTGGATCACACGGGGACATCCGCATCGACGGAAACCGGCCGGCCTGATGTCGCCGGCATCCTCGAGCATCTCCGTCTGGCAGAGGCGAAGCTCAATCGCCAGCGGGAGCAGCAGAGCGGTATGACCGAGACCGATCGCGCTGCGATGCGGTACCTGCTGGAGCGTGAGGACTCCGAAGAGGTCACACCCGGCAGGATCGCGCGCGCCCTGCATCTCTCGCCCGCCTCCGGGACGGCTCTCATCGATCGCCTGGTGGCACGCGGTCTCGTGGTCGTGCACGGCCACCCTCATGACCGCCGCAAGAAGCTCGTTCGTCCGCTCGACGGCGACATCGACCTCGACCACCTGGATCCGCTCACGATGCGACTGCGCTCCATCGCTGCGAAACTCACGTCCGGCGACGCGCGGATCGTGGCGACGTTCCTCGAGGACGTGCTCGCCACCGTCACGCACGCCACTGCGCCCTCGCACTGATCGCCGGGCGCCGATGCCTGTCGACCACGCACCCCGCACAAGGCACCGAGGCTGCGTCGCGCGAGGGTCCGAGCCTCGACCGTAGGCTGAGACCGATGCGCGAGTTCGTCAGAGGAGTGGCCATCCTGGGCCGCGGCTTCGCCACGTGGCGGCGCCGCCCCGGCCTCATGGTGCTGGGTCTGCTGCCCGCGGCCATCGTCGGCATCCTGTTCCTCGCGGGACTCATCGCACTGAGCGCCTCGCTGCCCGGACTCACCGACGCGATGACGCCGTTCGCCGACGGCTGGCCCAGCCTGTGGGCGACGGTCTTCCGCATCGCCGTCGGCACGGCACTGCTCGGGGCGGCGCTCGTGCTGGTGGTCGTCACGTTCACCGCCGTGACGCTGCTTGTCGGCGACCCGTTCTACGAGCGCATCTGGAGAGCCGTCGAGACGGATGCCGGAGCCGCGCCTCCCGATGCCCGCTACGGATTCTGGCGCTCGGTCGTCGACGGACTGTCGCTCGTCGGTCGGGGGGTGGGGGTCGCCCTGCTCGCCGCGCTCATCGGGCTCGTGCCGGTGGTGGGCGGCGCGCTCAGCGCCGTGTTCGGCGTGACCCTGACCGGATGGCTGGTGGCCGATGAGCTGACGTCGCGGGCGTTCACGGCGCGGGGCATGGCGCGGCCGGCGCGACGGCGGCTGATGCGCCGCCACCGCGGTCGCGTCCTGGGCTTCGGCGTGGCCACGCAGCTGACGTTCCTGGTTCCGCTCGGCGCCGTAGCCACGATGCCGGCCGCGGTGGCGGGTGCGGCGCTGCTGGCGCGATCGATGCTCGACGCGGACCCCTGGCAGACGGAGCCTCCGCGCGGCCCGGACCGCGAGCTCGGCATCCGTCCCGCCTGATCGCGGATCGAAGGGCACCGCACGATCGCGTGCATCCACAGTCGGCACCCATCCGCCCGGTGCTAGCTTGGCTGCGCATGACGAGCGGAGGACCACGTGGGCGACGACCCTGATCTCGGGCTCGTGCTCGGCGGCGGCGGCGCTTTCGGCGCCGCGCACGTGGGCGTCCTGCAGGTCCTCGCCGAGCGAGGCATCGAGCCGGGGATCGTCACGGGAACGAGCTCGGGCGCGCTCATCGGCGCCGCCTACGGCGCCGGCCTCGAGCTGGACGCCATCGACCGCGCCGCACGGGGGTTCCGCTGGGCCGCGATCGCACGCTGGTCACTGGCTCCCCGGTGGGGCCTGCTCGACACGACCCCCATCGTCGACGCCGTCTCGCGCACGCTCGGCGAGGACCCGCTCATCGAGGACCTGCCGCGTCACTTCGCCGCGTTCGCCACCGACCTGCGCACCCGGCGCGGCGTCATCCTCGACAGTGGCCCGCTGAGCCTCGCGCTCCGGGCGACGGTCGCCGTGCCGGGCCTGCTCCCACCCGTGCGGCGAGGCCGCGAGCTGCTCGCCGACGGCGGGATGATCGACAACGTGCCCGTCGCGGCCGCTCGCGCGCTCGGCGCGTCGCGCGTCATCGTCGTGCGCCTGCACGCGAAGTGGGAGAACGTGCGCATGATGCGGACCGTCACTCGCACGGCGGAACTCGTCGAGGACCCCTCGGTGGTGCTGGTCCAGCCCGAGATGGAGGGCATGGCGCAGTGGACGATGTCCGACGTGCCCCGTCTCATCGCCGAAGGGCGTCGCGCCGCGATAACGGCGCTGGACGGCGCACAGTGGGGCCGCCGGAGCATTGCGGCGTCAGATGACGGGCGGCCGGAGAGCGGCTGAACGCGATCGAGCATCGCGGCCCGGCTCACATCCGGGCATAGCGGGCACGCGCGAAGCAGAACAGGCCGTAGATGATGAGCCCCGCCGCGACCACCCAGAGGATCACCGGCCCGAACGGCAGCTCGGCGAGCGCGTGCAGGGCGCCGTCAAGTCCTCCGGCCTTCTCGGGGTCGTGGGTGAGCGCCGCCGCGACGAAGAGCACTCCGGTGACCGCGACCGCCACGCCCTTCGCGACGTAGCCCACCACGCCGAACGTCACGATGCCCGTGCGCACGGCACCGGCAGGAAGATCGAGGTGCTTCTCGAAAGCGCGGGTGAACCCGCGGACGACGAAGGCGATGCCGATGGCGAGCACGATGAGCCCGATCAGCACGAGCAGGATCAGGCCGCCGGTCGTGGCCATCAGCTGCGCGCTGAGGCTCTGCGACGACTGCGAGGAGTCGGACTGGCCACCGAGCGCGTACACGAGCGCGGTGAAGGCGATCGCGAGGTAGACCACCGCGGTGCCGGCGAACTTCACCCGATGACCCCACTTCTTCTTGGTGTCGGCGTCCCGCGCGAGGAACGCCTCCGCGATCTGCCACGCGGCGAGGGCCACCAGTCCGATCACGATCGCCCAGAGGAGCACCACGCCGGCCGGAGAATCCCGGATCGCCTCCATCGCGCCGCCCTGGTCCGCCTCGCCCCCGCCGCCCATCGCGACCGGGATCGCGATGGCGCCGATCACGATGTGCAGCACGCCGAGCACGACGTAGCCGATGCGGGCGATCGTGCGGAAGACGGGTGATTCCGTCGCGGAGCGCGCGGCGTTCTTGGCAGTGGTCATGGCCGAAGCGTATCCAGGGGCCGAACCCCGGCGGAGGGGGTTGCAATCGGGCGGGATCCGGGCATCAGGCCACCGCGCGAGAGGACGGCGTCGCCCGGCGGATCCGGTAGGCCTGGACGGCACTCCACACCAGCGTCGCCACCGCGACGCCCTCCAGCATTCCCGCGACCACGTCGCTCAGCCAGTGCGCGTGAAGATAGGTCCGGCTCCACATCATGTAGAGAACCCAGAACGCGCCGAGAAGCCACACGTACCAGCGCCGCAGCAGCAGCCCGAGCGTGACCGCCATCGTCGTCGCAACGGCGGTGTGACCGGAGGGGAACGACGTGGCGACGCTCTCGGCGAGCGAGTCCTGAGGCCGCACGCGTGCGATGACGGCGGCCATAGGCGCGCCGATCGCCACGACGACGATGATCGCGCTCGCGAGCGTCACGGCATCCCACCGTCTTCGCTGCCACACGAAGATCGCCACGAGCAGGATGCCGATCACGATCACCCCGATGGTGCCGCCGACGACGGCGGGAACCCAGGCTGTGACGATGCCGACCTCATGGAGAGTCGCGACCATGACGTCATGCCACCACAGGTCGGCCGGGAGCGGTTCGTGCCCACCGAGCGCGACGACGAAGCGCAGCACGACGAAGGCGACCGTCGCGACCACCCCCACGACGAGGACGACGGCCCGGTGGGGCTCCGGGTGCGGAAGACGTTCCACGGACGAGGACGCGTAGGGCGCCGCCGTCCCCTGACCCTCGTCGTCGCTCACCAGCCCATTGTCGATGCGCCCGGCGTCTTCGCCGTCGCTCTTGCCCACGGGCACCCTGTCGGTGTAGCGCCGCGGCAGCCCATTGACGCGGATCACCGCCACTGCTCTGATGAGCGCATGGAGGGGATCGTCGACGTCGACTACCTGGTGGTCGGCGCAGGAGCGATGGGGATGGCGTTCGTCGACGCCCTCACCGCCCACGCCGACGTCTCGGTCGCGATCGTCGACCGTCGTCACGGCGCGGGCGGCCACTGGCTCGACGCCTACGGGTTCGTGCGGCTGCACCAGGCCTCGGCCTTCTACGGCGTCGCGTCGACGCTGCTGGGCGGCGGCCGCGTGCAGTCCGACGGCCCCGAGCGCGGTCTGCACGAACGAGCGCGCGCGGCAGAGGTGACGGAGTACTACGCGCGCGTCCTGACCCGTCTCACGGCGACCGGGCAGGTCGTGTTCCACTCGCGCTCCGAGTACCTGGGCGACCGCCGGTTCGCGTCGCTGCTCAGCGGGCGGCGGTTCCGCGCACCCCGGGCGCGGGTGGTGGACGCCGCGTACCTGTCACCCGACATCCCCGCCCTCACTCCCCCGCCGTTCGCCGTGGAGGACGGCGCCCGCGTGATCGCCGTGAACGAGCTGGTCCGCATCCGTCACGCCCCCGAGCACTTCGTGATCGTGGGCGCAGGAAAGACCGCGACCGACACGTGCGTGTGGCTGTTGCAGAACGGCGTCCCACCGGACCGGATCACCTGGGTGCGACCGCGCGATCCGTGGCTGCTCAACCGCGCGGTGGTGCAGCCCGACCCCGCGGTCTTCCTGGGCATGGCCGCCGATACGATGGCCGCCGCGGCGGCAGCGGCCAGCGCCGAGGACGTCTTCCTGCGGATGGAGGATGCCGGGATCATGCTGCGGATCGACCCGACGGTGACGCCGACGATGGCCAAGACCCCCACCCTCGCGACGTGGGAGCTCGACCTCGTCAGGACGATCGAGGATGTCCTCCGCCGCGGTCACCTGCGCGCCGTCGGTCCGGGACGCCTCGTCTTCCCCGACGGCGACGTGCGGGTCCCCGCAGATACGCTCGTCGTGCACTGCGCGGCCGAGGGCCTGAAATACCCCGGCCTCCGGCCGATCTGGACCCCGCATGCGATCACCCCGCAGCCGGTGCGGGTGGGTTTCCCGTGCTTCGGGGCCGCCCTCACCGGTTACGTCGAGGCCACGCGCGACCGTGACGAGGAGAAGAACCGCGTGTGCCGGCCGTCGCCGTACTCGAACACGCCCGCCGACTGGACCACGATGCAGGTGATCGGCGGGGATGCGTCGCTCGCGATGACCAGGGAGACCGACCTGCGGGAATGGTCGAACGCCACCACGCTCAACCCTGCCCGAATCCCACCCGACCTCGCCGGTGATCCGTCAGTCCTCGCCGCCAGAGATCGGCTGAAGCAGAACATCGCCGCCGGGAGGGCACGTCTCGCGGCGCTCGCGAACGTCGGGTGACGGGTGCGGTCCGCCGGTCAGTCGAAGACCGGGGTCTGGAAGCGTCGCTCGTAGCGGCGGATGCACTGCGTGTCGCGAGCGAACTGGAAGGCCGCCAGGCATTCCGGATCGCTGCGGGAGGCGATGCGATAGGCCTCGTAATCCGCCATCGAGGGGAAGGTGAACAAAGCGAAGGCCTCGTCGCTGTCGCCCTCGCTCGGCATGAAGTAACCGTGGTGGGTGCCGCCGAGCCGGTTGACCAGCCGGATCCACTCCCGGCCGTACTGCGTGAACTCCTCGAGCTTGTCGGGGTCGATCTCGTAGCGCAGGTGGATGGTGATCACGGTGCTCCGTTCATCGGTCGAGCCGGCTGGGCTGCGAGCGGGGGGATTCGATTGTCGCCGACCTGCGCTCGGCCTGCTGCGGATCCGCGCCGTCTGGCGCACTGCTGGCCGGATCACGCGGACCTTTGGCAGCACGCCGACGTCCGCTCGGCGCGGTCCGGATGCCGGCACGCCCGTATCCTGAGGGCGCAGGCAACGGAAGGCTCGCTGTGAACATCACTCTGCTGGAACGGTTCGTCACGGTCGTCGCCGAAGACCTGCACTTCCCGCGTGCCGCCGATGCCCTCGGCATCCCGCTCGCATCGCTGTACTCGTCGATCGACAAGCTCGAGGCGGAGGTCGGCCACCCGCTCATCACGCGCAGCAAGCCCGCCTGGTCGCTGACCCCGGCGGGAGTGCTCCTCCTCGAAGAGGCGAAGCGCCGGATCGCCGAGGCGCCCCCCGCTGCGCCGAAGCCGAAGGTGCCCGCCGGCGGCAAGGCCAAGGCCTCGAAGGGCAAGGGCCGCGCTCCCGCGGTGAAGGGGCAGCCCAAGCCGTTCAAGAAACGTCAGGGCCGATAGCTCGAGGCGGCTCGCGCCGCCACGACCGCAGCCGCCGCGACGCGGGCCCGCGCGAGCGCTCGGCGAATCGGCTCAGTCCCAGTCGAGGTAGTCCTCGATCGGCCACGCGGTCGCACCGACGTGGGTCACCGGGAACAGGTGCCCGGCTCCCTCGACGTGCGCGACGCTCACCCGATCAGGCGCGGACGCCTGCAGCTCTTCGCCGTTCGACGGAGGGGTCATCCGGTCCTCGGTGCCCTGCACGACGAGCACCGGCACGGCCGGCGCCAGAGAGGACCACTCCAGCTCGGGCGTCGCCTCCAGCGCCGCCCGCTGCATCGACTCGACCTCGGCGTCGCGCGCCTGCGCCGGGATCTCCGACACGTCGGAGCTCAGCTCATCGGTCGCCACCGCCCCCTCGACACCGAGCAGCAGCACGCCGTTGACCCGTCCCGGGTGATCGAGCGACACCGCCCGTGCGACCGAGCCGCCGAACGCGTGACCGCCGACCCACGCGCTCGCCAGCCCCAGGTGCTCCATCACGTCGACCACGTCTTGCGCCAGGTCGTGCATCGAGACCGCCTGGTCGGCGGCGGCACGCGGATGACGGGGGCCGATGCGGACGACGTGGAAGTCCTCCTCCGCCAGGGCGTGCGTCAGCGGGCCCAGGTAGCTGATGTTCAGGCCGCGCCCGGGGATGAGCACGAGAGCCGGGCCGTCGGCCCGTTCGTCGACGTACGGGATCGCGCGGCCGTCGGGCTCGAAGATCTGGGTTTCAGCCAAGGTTTCTGGGTCCTCTCGCGTGGGGGAGTCGCCCGCGCCCGGCTGGGCGCGGTGGGGGCTTCAGACGTTGAACCGGAACTCGACGACGTCGCCGTCCTGCATGATGTAATCCTTGCCCTCGAGACGGGCCTTGCCCTTGGCGCGGGCCTCGACGACCGATCCCGTGGCCACGAGATCGTCGAACGAGATGACCTCGGCCTTGATGAAGCCCTTCTCGAAATCGGTGTGGATCACGCCGGCGGCCTGCGGGGCCTTCCAGCCCTTGCCGATCGTCCAGGCACGGGCCTCCTTCGGGCCCGCGGTGAGGTAGGTCTGCAGCCCGAGCGTGTCGAAGCCGATGCGGGCGAGCTGGTCGAGGCCGGATTCGTCCTGGCCCGTCGAGGCGAGCAGTTCGGCGGCGTCCTCCGGGTCGAGGTCGATGAGCTCGGACTCGATCTTCGCGTCCAGGAACACGGCGTGGGCCGGCGCGACGAGCGCCTCGAGCTCGGCCTTGCGCGCGGCATCCGTCAGCACCGCCTCGTCGACGTTGAAGACGAAGATGAACGGCTTCGCCGTCAACAGGCCGAGCTCCTTGATCGGCGCGAGGTCGATGCCCGATGCCGACAGCAGCACGCCGCGCTCGAGGGCGTCCTTCGCCTCGATCGCGGTGGCGAGCACCGAAGGGTCGAGCTTGCGGCCCTTGACCTCCTTCTCGTACCGCGTGATGGCGCGGTCGAGCGTCTCGAGGTCGGCGAGCTGCAGCTCTGCGTTGATGGTCTCCATGTCGCTCTTCGGGTTGACCGCGCCCTCGACGTGCACCACGTCGTCGTCGGCGAAGCCGCGGACCACCTGCGCGATCGCGTCCGCCTCCCGGATGTTCGCGAGGAACTTGTTGCCCAGCCCCTCCCCCTCCGAAGCGCCGCGGACGATGCCGGCGATGTCGACGAACGACACCGCGGCGGGCAGGATGCGCTCGGAGTGGAAGATCTCCGCCAGCGTGTCGAGCCTCGGGTCGGGCAGGTTGACGACGCCGATGTTGGGCTCGATCGTCGCGAACGGGTAGTTCGCCGCGAGCACCTGGTTCTTGGTCAGGGCATTGAAGAGGGTCGACTTGCCGACGTTCGGGAGACCGACGATTCCGATGGTGAGAGCCACGGGCATCCAGTCTACGTTGACGCGTGCCGGGGCCCCGCGCCGCTGGAGGTCAGTCCGGGTCGACGCGCCACCGCATCAGGACGTTGCCCGACTCCTCCCACGTGCGCGTCTCGAGGAGCCTCAAGGCCACCGGCGGCCGGGAGTCGAACAGCGGCACGCCGGTTCCGGCGATCAGGGGGAACGTCACGAGGTGCAGCTCGTCGACGAGCCCCGCGTGCATCAGGTCGTTCCACAGCACGCGGCCGAGAAGGATCAGGATGCCGCGTCCGGCGCGCTCCTTGAGAGCGGCGACCTCGGCTCGTGCGTCGGCGATGCGCACGATCCGGACGTTCTCGTACGGCGCGATGTCGGCTTCGGTGATGGTGTCGGAGACGACGACCTTCTCCACGCCGAGGATGAGCTCCGCGAACTCATGGCGGATGTCGGTGGCTTCGGGGTCCGCCCTCACACGGGTCCAGTAGCCCAGGTTGCCGAGGGTCGAGCGGCGGCCGGCGAGCAGCAGCGTGTCGGAGTCGCGCAGCAGCTCGGACGTGTAGTGATCGAACGAGTCGGCACCGTGATAGTCCGGATGCCAGTGCTCGAAGAACGAGACGATGTCGTGGTCGTCATCCTCGTAGCGGCCGTCGACGGTCACGAAGTTGCAGACGGTGAGGGTGCGCATCCGCTCACCGTAGCGCCGGGCGGCGCGCCCGTGCGAGTGGCCGATGCGCAGCGCGCCCTCGCGGATCCGGAGCCGTGCACCGCCTCGTGGCCCGTTGCCCGAGCACCGGCGCGCCGCGATACTGATCCCGTGGACGAGTGCTGTGCGCCGCACCCACCGGACGGGTTCGATCGCGAGTTCAACGCCCGGTTCGCGCGGCGGCTCGCGCAGCGGTACCGGCGCGAGGGGCTCACGCCGAGCGCGCAGCTGATCCTCGAGTTCGCGGACTCGGTGGGTCTGGAGGGCGCGTCGCTGCTCGAGATCGGCGGCGGGATCGGCGACATCCAGCTCGAGGCGCTCAAGCGGGGCGCGGCGCACACCACCAACGTCGAACTCTCGTCCGCGTACGAGCCCGAAGCTGCGCGGCTCCTCGACGAGGCGGGGTTGCGCGCTCGCGTCACCAGGACGTTGGGGGTCGACCTCGCCGGCGCACCTGAGGGCGTCGAGCCGGCCGACATCGTCGTGCTGCATCGTGTCGTCTGCTGCTACCCGGACTACGAGCGGCTGCTCGGCGCCGCCGCCGGACGTGGAAGGCGCGCCGTGGTGTTCAGCCACCCGACGCACGGTCTCTTCGCCCGCGTGGCGGCTCGCACGATCAACGCCGTGTACGCGCTCACGGGGAATCCCTACCGCGCCTTCGCGCACCCCCCGGATGCGATGGTCGATGTGCTGCGGCGACGCGGCTTCGAACCGCGGTACCGCGGGCGCAGCGGGCCGTGGCACGTCGTCGGCGCGGTGCGCACCTAGCCTGCGCGGCTGTTTCGAGCGCCGGGCGACCCGCCCGGGCGATGCCTCAGGAACGGATGCCGCGGTACGCGTGCGTGACGTACGGCAGGTCGACGACCTCGGCGCCGGTGGCGTCCGTGATGCGGCGCTCGTCGAACAGCCGGCCCACCGCGGCGAGGACGGCGCTGCGGTCGGCGTCGGTGGCGGTGATGACGTAGCTCCGCGACGCCACCATGTCGAGCAGCGCCGCTCGTGTCAGCGAGCGGGTCCAGTGCCACGATCTCGCCTCGAGGCCGTCGAAGGGCTCGGCGACCTGCGGGCCTTCGCCCGAGAGCATCTCCTCGGCGTGGCTGCCGTGCATGGCGGCGGTGAGCCGCCCCACCCACGGGTCGGACTCGTCGCGGATGTTCCAGACGAGCCCGAGGACGCCGCCGGCGCGCAGCACGCGCCCGACCTCCGCCGAGGCGGCGACGGGCTCGACCCAGTGCCACGCCTGTCCGAGCAGCACTGCGTCGACGGACGCGTCGGGGAGCGGCATCCGCTCGCCTGTGCCCACGAAGGTGGGGACACCGTGCACGTGCGTGCGCAGGGCGGCGAGCATGTCGGGGTCGGGATCGATCGCGACGACCTCGGCGCCGGCCTCCACGATGGTGCGGGTCAGCTTGCCGGTGCCCGCGCCCACGTCGGCGACGCGCAGTGCCCGGCCGGGCTCGCGCACGGGCGCCAGCATCCAATCCACCGCCTCGCGCGGGTACTCGGGCCTCCCCGACTCGTAGGCTCCGGCGGCGGACCCGAACGACAGCGACATCTCCTCGCGACTGGCCATGCTCCGACCCTATGACGAGGCCCTCGTGCGGCGCGCCTTCCCCGAGTGCGGCCGACGCCGGGTGAGTCTGGGGAGGTGCCACTGGATTTCACCGCGATCGACTTCGAGACGGCGAACTCCAGCAACGCCTCGGCCTGTGCGGTCGGTCTCGTGCGGGTGCGCGACGGCCGGATCGTCGAGAAGACGGGCTGGCTCATCCGCCCGCCGGCCGGCCACGATGTGTTCTTCGAGCTGAACGTGCGCATCCACGGCATCCAGCCCGAGGACGTCGCGGACGCCGCGACCTGGTCCCAGCAGCTCGCGGACATCGTCGCCTTCGCCGGCGACGACATCCTCGTCGCCCACAACGCGGGCTTCGACATGGCCGTGCTCAAGCGCGCGTGCGACGCGACGGGCGACGACTGCCCCGCCTACCGCTACGCGTGCAGCCTGCAGGTGGCACGCAAGGTCTACCGGCTCGAGTCGTACCGGCTGCCGTTCGTCGCCGCCGAGGCCGGCTTCGCCGACTTCCCCCACCACAATGCGACCGCCGACGCGCTCGCGTGCGCCCACGTCATGATCGACGCCGCGCACCGTGTGGGCGCGACCGACATCGAAGCCCTCACCGAGGCCGTCGGGGTGCGGGTGTCGCAGATCGCGATCGCCGCGGCTCCCGCGATCTCGTTCGCCGTCGCCTAGGGCCGTCTCGTCCGCCGTCGCCGAGCCCCCCGCCGCGCGGCGCGGCCGTCATGTCGGAGGCATCCCCCACTCTGGAGACATGGACGCAGTCGTGATCGGTGTGGTGGTGATCGCCTGCATCGTCGTGGGCGCCGTGGCGGGGTGGGCGGCCGGACTCGCACGCGGCGCGGCGCGCGCCGCCCGCGAACAGGCCGATCTCACGGCACGCCTCGCCGGTTCGGAGGCCGCACGACAGGGGGTGCAGGCCCAGCTCGAGCACCAGCAGCTGCTCTACCGCGAGCTCGCGAGCCAGGCCCGCCACGACCAGGCGGCGCGCGAGGAGCGCGAACGGCGAGAGCAGTCGGTGCTGCGCGCCCTCGCTCCCGTGCAAGAGACGCTGGCCGCCATGCACACCAAGGTCGACGACCTCGAACGCGATCGGCACCTCCAGTTCGGCACGCTCGCCGAACAGCTGCGACGTGCCAACGAGTCCGATGAGGCGCTGCGCGCGACCACCGAGTCGCTCGCGAGCGCCCTGCGCTCCGGCAGCACGCGGGGCGTCTGGGGCGAGACGCAGTTGCGCCGGGTCGTGGAGGCAGCCGGCCTCACCCGGCACGTCGACTTCGATCTGCAGACCTCGATCACGACGGATGCCGGAGCCGGCCGGCCCGACATGGTCATCCGCCTTCCCGGCGACAAGGCCATCGCCGTCGACGCCAAGGTGCCGCTCGACGCCTTCCTCGAGGCCAGCGCGATCCCGCTGACCGCGCAGGGCGCCGAGGCGGCGCGACGTCGCGCCCTGCTCGACAAGCACGTCAAGGCCGTGCGCGCCCATGTCGACGCGCTGGCCCGCAAGACCTACTGGGCAGGTCTGTACTCCAGCCCCGAGTTCGTGGTGTGCTTCCTTCCCAGCGAGTCGCTGCTTGCGGCCGCGCTCGAAGAGGACGCCTCGCTGCTCGACTACGCGTTCGGCAAGCGCGTCGCGCTGGCCTCGCCGGTGAACCTCTGGGCGGTGCTCAAGACCGTCGCGTACACGTGGACGCAGCAGGATGTGACGCAGGAGGCCCGAGCGCTCTTCGACCTCGGCAACCAGCTGTACGAGCGACTGGGATCGCTCGCCTCGCACGCCGACGACCTGCGCCGCGCGATCGAGCGGACCGTCGACAGCTACAACCGCTTCGCGGGATCGCTCGAGACCCGCGTGCTGGTGAGCGCGCGCAAGTTCCCCGGCATCGACGCGACCAAGCTCGACGCCGTGAGCGAACCGGCGACGATCGACAAGTCTCCGCGCCGTCTCACCGCTGCGGAGCTGCTCGACGAGACGCTCGCCGGCATCGACGATGCCACCCCGGCACCCGCGGCCACCGCCGAATTGGGCGAGGTGCGCGCGCGCATCGCGGCACCGGACGAATGAGGGGCGAGCGATGGCGTCGCCCGCGGGCACGAGGCTCCGCCGCGCGGAGCGTGTGCGCAGGACTCAGGCGCCGCCGGGAACGAAGCTCAGGAGCACGATGACGGCCGCCGAGACGCCCACGAAGGCGCCGACCATCCACCACGCGCTGATCTCGTGACCTTCGTCACGTCGCACCCGCAGCAGTACATCGGGGCGGCGCGCCGGATCGATCGCGTTGGCGACCACCGCATGCGCGCCCGTCTGGGGCGACGACGGATCGGCGGACTGCGCAGACATCGTCAACTCCTCGCTTCGGAAACACCGTCGTGTCGCCATCGACACCACAGTCGATTCTGCCAGAGTCCCCCGGCGACGGCGGTCACGAAACAGTCACAGCAGTATCATCTGCCACTTCCGTCACACCGGCATCGCGTCAGAGGTCACAGCCACTTCGACACGAGGTGCTCCGACGAAATGCGGCGGAGCGTGCCGGACGCTCCGCGGAGCACGACGCTCTCGGTGTAGACGTAGCCGCCTTCGCGACGGACGCCCGCCACCAGGGCGCCGTCGGTCACCCCCGTCGCCACGAAGATGGTGTTGTTGCCCTTGACGAGCTCGTCCGCCTCGTACACGTAGCCGTCGAGCTGCAGCCCCGCGTCGACGCCGCGCTGCTTCTCATCGTCGTCGCGCGGCCAGAGCCGGCCCTGGATGTGACCGCCGAGCGCCTTGATCGCGCACGCCGTGACGATGCCCTCCGGGCTTCCGCCGACGCCGACGCACATGTCGGTGCGAGCGTTGTGACGGGCAGCGTTGATGCCGCCGGCAACGTCGCCGTCGCTCATGAGGCGCGTGCCGGCGCCCGCCTCGCGGATCTCCTCGATGAGGCGCTCGTGGCGCGGGCGGTGCAGCACCGACACGACCAGCTCGTCGACGGGCTTGTCGAGGGCCTTGGCGAGCAGGCGGATGTTCTCGCCGATGGGCAGGCGGATGTCCACGACGCCCACTCCGGCGGGCCCGGTGACGAGCTTGTCCATGTAGAAGACGCTGGAAGCGTCGAGCATGGTGCCGTGGTCCGAGACCGCGATCACCGACAGCGCGTTGTTGCGCCCCGCGGCCGTCAGCGAGGTGCCGTCGATCGGGTCGACAGCCACGTCGGCCTGCGGGCCGCGGCCGTTGCCCACGCGCTCGCCGTTGTAGAGCATGGGGGCTTCGTCCTTCTCGCCCTCGCCGATGACGATCGTCCCGTCGAAGTTCACCGTGGTGAAGAAGGCGCGCATGGCATCGACGGCCGCGCCGTCGGCAGCCTCCTTGGCGCCGCGGCCGATGAACGGCACTGCGCGGATCGCCGCCGCTTCCGTCGCCCGCACGAGCTCCAGTGCGAGGTTGCGATCGGGGTGGAGGGGACTCATATCCGCGGTAAGGCTGACCATGCGGTCAGCCTAGCCAGCCTCTCGCCCGATTCACGGGAATTTCACCCAACCGCTATCGAAGGAATCGCGTTTCTTTCCGATATCGCAGGGACGGGTGTTTCCCGCGGCAGCCGAGGCCACGGGCATCCGGTGGGGCATCCGGGGCTTCGGTAGAGTTTGCGTTACGCCCGCAGGGACCAACAGCCTTGAGCCGACACCCCTTCAGACCCGTGAAGATCTAGGAGCACCCATGCCCGTCGCCACCCCGGAACAGTACGCCGACATGCTGGACCGCGCGAAGGCCGGTGGCTTCGCGTATCCCGCCATTAACGCCGCCAGCTCGCAGTCGGTCAACGCCGTCCTGCAGGGCCTCACCGAAGCCGGCTCGGACGGCATCCTGCAGGTGACCACGGGCGGTGCCGACTACTTCGCCGGCCACACCGTGAAGGCCCGCGCGACCGGCGCACTCGCTTTCGCCGCCTACGTCCACGAGGTCGCCAAGAGCTACCCGATCACCGTCGCCCTCCACACCGACCACTGCCCCAAGCCGGCGCTCGAGGACTTCGTGCTGCCGCTCATCAAGGCCTCGGAGCAGGCGGTCGCCGATGGCGGCAACCCCATCTTCCAGTCGCACATGTGGGACGGCTCGGCGGTGCCGCTCGACGAGAACATCGAGATCGCCAAGGAGCTCCTCCCCCGCCTCAAGGCGATCAACGCGATCCTCGAGGTCGAGATCGGCGTCGTGGGTGGCGAAGAGGACGGCGTCAAGCACGAGGGCTCGAACGAGGCGCTCTACACGACCACTGCCGACGTCGCGAAGGCCGTCGAGGCCCTCGGCCTCGGCGACCAGGGCCGCTGGATCGCCGCCCTCACCTTCGGCAACGTGCACGGCGTCTACAAGCCCGGCAACGTGAAGCTGCGCCCCGAGCTCCTCGGCGAGATCCAGGAGGGCATCGCCGCGCAGTTCGGCACCGGTCCCAAGCCGCTCGACCTCGTGTTCCACGGCGGCAGCGGCTCGACCGACGAGGAGATCGCCACGGCGGTCGCGAACGGCGTCGTGAAGATGAACATCGACACCGACACCCAGTACGCCTTCACGCGCTCCGTCGCCGGCTTCATGTTCCAGAACTACGACGGCGTCCTGAAGGTCGATGGCGAGGTCGGCAACAAGAAGGCGTACGACCCGCGTGCGTGGGGCAAGATCGCCGAGTCGGCGATGGCCGCCCGCGTCGTCGAGGCCACGCAGCAGCTCGGCTCCGCCGGCAAGAGCCTCGCCGCCTGACAACGTCCGTCCGGGCAGACCCGGGCACCTCGGATGCCTCGGCACCGGTCCCGCGAAGGACCCGGCGCCGGGGCATCCGTCGTCCCACCCCGCACCGGGGCGGCGCCTCAGTCCCCCGGCTCGCCCCGCAGCAGAACGCGGCCGTCCGAGACCGCTCTCACCTCGATCGAGGCGATGTCGGCGCGGTCCAGGGCCGTGCCGGCATCCAGATGCGCGGTCGATCCGGGCCCGGCGCGCCAGCTCGACAGTTCGCTGGTGGCGCCGTCGGCCGACGTGACGACGAGCACGTACGGCCACTCCTGATCCGCCGCATAGGGGTCGTCGGTCGGCGGGTAGTCGCAGACCATCGAGATCCGCGTGCCCCACGCGACGTCGGTCAGCTCCACCGTCGCACTCAGCGGCACGTCGGTGACCGGCTGGAGCGCGACGACCTCCTCCGGGACGGCTGCGGGGACCACCGACGTCGTCACGGCGAACGCGACCACGACGGCGAGCACCGCCGCGGCGGCGATCCCGCCGCCCCAGGCGAGCATCCTCCGATGGCGCGCGCTGCGCGTGCCCCGGGCCACCATCCGGGCGCGGGCCGCCGGGTCGGGGCCGCCCTCGCCCGCCGGGTCGAGGAGCGACTCGGCGCGGTCCACTCCCACGCGCGCCAGCAGCCCGAGCGCGGGTGCGAGGTCGGCGATCGCGTCTCGGCAGAGGCGGCACTCGTCGAGGTGCGCCTCGTACAGCCGGCGGTCGTCGGAGCTCAGGGCGCGCACCATGTACGCCGCATCCCAGTCGGCGAAGCGGACGTGGTCGGTGTTCATCGCGTCACCCCCTTCTCCTGCAGGGTGAGCCGGAGAGCACGCAGCCCGTAGTGCAGGCGGGACTTGACGGTGCCGGGCGGGATGTCGAGCTCGTCCGCCATCTCGGCGACGGAGAGCCCACGATAGTAGGCGCGGATCACGACGGCGCGGTGCTCCGTCGTGAGCGCGGCGAGCGCCTCCTCGACGAGGATCGCCTCGAACAGCGCATCGGTGGCGTCGGGCGCGGCGCGCTCGGGCACCTCGGCGACGCCGATCTCACGGCGGCGCCGCGCGCTGCGCGCCTCGTCGATGACGAGGTGACGGGCCACCGTGAACATCCACGAGCGCGTGGTCGACGGATCCTGCTCGAGGATCCTGGGCGTCCGCCACGCCCGCAGCAGCGTCTCCTGCACGATGTCGTCGGCACCCGCACGATCGCCGGTCAGATGCACGACGTAGCGCCAGACCGGGGCGGCGTGGGCGTCGTACAGAGCGGCCAGCCGCGCGGCATCGCGGCCGGCGGCGCTGTCACGACTGTCCACGCTGTCGTGCGGCATCCATCACCTCCCGCAGAAGACACGAGACGTGGCACCCGCAGGTTCAGGTGAGCGGCCACGCCCCCGCCGTCATCACGAGTATGGACCTGCGACGAGGCATCGCGGCAGACATACGCACAGCGTGAGCTTCGAGAATCAGCCGCCCGCACTCTCCACGAGCGCCTGCCACACCGCCGGATCGTTCATCAGCGGCACGGCCATCAGGGTGCCGGAGACGAATGTGAACAGGATGCCGCCCACCAGCGGTATCCACCACGTCAGGCGTCCGCGGCGCACGCTCCACCACGAGACCACCGCCGTCGCGCACCAGCCGACCGCGAGGACGAGAACGGCGGCGATCCCCCACGCCCTTCCGGCGGCCGGGTCGGTGATCTGCACGTCGACGCCGAGCATCGAGAGCAGCGTCTCGGCATACGCGCCGTAGTCGAGGAAGGCCGGCACCGACGAGATGACGTTCACCAGACCGTAGGCGAGCAGCGCGAACGTCACGACGCGGTCGACCGGACGAGGACGCCGTTCCGCGGTGGCCGGCGAGGCGGGGACGACAGGATCGGGCGCGTCCGTCATGACCGGCGTCAGCGCTTCCCGCTGCCACGGCGCGGGGTCCTGGATGCGGGCGCGCTGCTCCTCGGGCGTGGCGTACTCGCCGAACTGGGGCTTGGGCCGGGAGGTGTCCGCCGGGCGCGCGTGCGCCACCGGCCGCGCGGGCGGGTCGGACTCGGTGTCGGCGGACGTGTCGCTCATGCGCGACTCCGGCCACCGAGGGCCCGGTCGTCGCGCTTACCGGCGGCATCCGTCCGGAGCTCCTTCGGCAGCGAGAACTGCAGGTCCTCCTCCGCCGTGCGGACCTCTTCGACGTCGCGGTAACCGGCGGCGGCGAGGTCGTCGAGCACCTGCTGCACGAGCACCTCGGGCACTGAGGCGCCGCTGGTGACCCCGACCGTCTCGACGCCCTCGAGCCAGGCCTGCTCGACCTCGTCGGCGTAGTCGACGCGGTAGGCGGCCTTGGCGCCGTATTCGAGCGCGACCTCGACCAGGCGCACGCTGTTCGATGAGTTCGCCGAGCCGACGACGATCACGAGGTCGGCATCCTTCGCGACCTTCTTGATGGCGACCTGACGGTTCTGCGTGGCGTAGCAGATGTCGTCCGACGGCGGATCCTGGAGCTCCGGGAACCGCGCACGAAGGCGCCGCACTGTCTCCATGGTCTCGTCGACCGACAGCGTGGTCTGCGACAGCCACACGACCTTCGACGGATCGCGCACCTCGATGGTGTCGGCTTCGTCCGGCGAGTTCACGATCGTGACGTGGTCGGGCGCCTCGCCCGCCGTGCCCTCGACCTCTTCGTGGCCGACGTGGCCGATCAGGAGGATCTCGTAGTCGTCGCGGGCGAAGCGCACGGCCTCGCGATGCACCTTGGTGACCAGGGGGCAGGTGGCATCGATGGCGCGGAGGCCGCGGTCGGCCGCCGAGTTCACGACGGCCGGCGACACCCCGTGCGCGCTGAACACGACGTGCGCGCCGTGGGGAACCTCGTCGACCTCTTCGACGAAGATCGCCCCCTTGGCCTCGAGCTCGGTGACGACATGGATGTTGTGCACGATCTGCTTGCGCACGTAGACGGGCGCGCCGAAGCGCTCCAGCGCCTTCTCCACGGCGATGACGGCGCGGTCCACGCCGGCGCAGTAGCCGCGCGGGGAGGCCAGGAGCACCCGCTTCTGTCCGGTGCCGGCGATATCCTTGAGCGGTTCGCGCCGCCGCGGGATGCGCGGGACGGGCATGCTCACAGGGGCCTGACTCGCTCGGGTCTGGCCCGCGGTGCTGATGCTCACCCCACGATTCTACGGGCGGGCTCCTGAGCGGGGCCTCCGCGAGACCGCCCGCGATGCCCGACCGTTCGCCGGGAGAGAGCAGCCCGCCCCGGGCACGAAAGGACCGCATGACGACCTTCCAGCCCGCCGCCGTTCCCGGCGAGCCGCCGCCCGCCGACTCGGTGCGGCCGCGAGACTCCTCGCCGCAGGCGCCGACATCGGTGGCCCGCCTCAACGACACGATCCGCGGATTCGTGCAGACGTGGGGCTCGGTGTGGGTCGAGGGCGAGATCACCGGCTGGAATCAGCGCGGCGGCAACGTGTTCGGGCGGCTGAAGGATCTCGTCACCGATGCCACCATCTCGTTCCGCATCTGGTCGTCGACCCGCGACCGGCTGCCGGGTGACCTCAAGGTCGGCGACCACGTGATCGCCTGCGTCAAGGCCGACTACTTCGTGAAGAACGGCGACTTCGGCTTCGGCGTGTCGGCGATGCGCCACGTCGGACTCGGCGACCAGCTCGAGCGACTCGAGCGGCTGCGCGTGCAGCTGCGCTCGGAGGGACTGTTCGACCCGTCGCGCAAGAAGGCCCTGCCGTTCCTCCCGCGCCTGATCGGTCTCATCACCGGCGAGAACTCTGATGCCGAGAAGGACGTCCACCGCAACGCCGAGCTGCGCTGGCCGCAGGTGCGGTTCCAGACGAAGTACGCCGCCGTCCAGGGCGACCGCTGCGTGCCCGAGACGATCGCGGCGCTGAAGGCGCTGGATGCCGCGCCCGACGTCGACGTGATCATCATCGCGCGCGGCGGCGGCGACCCGCAGACGCTCCTCGGGTTCAGCGACGAGCGCCTGGTGCGGGCGGTGGCCGCGGCATCCACCCCCGTCGTCAGCGCGATCGGCCACGAGAACGATCACCCGCTCCTGGACGACGTGGCCGACCTCCGCGCCTCGACACCGACGGATGCCGCGAAGCGCATCGTTCCGGACGTCGCCGAGCAGCGCGCCATCGTCGGCCAGCTGCGTGCGCGGATGAACACGCGCCTGGCACAGCGGATCTCGCACGACATCGCCCAGCTCGAGCAGCTCCGCTCGCGACCCGTGCTGCGCGCGCCCGAGACGCTGCTGACCACCCGCGCGCATGAGGTCGAGCTGCTCGCCGCTCGAGGCCGGGATCGCGTGGACCGCTCGCTCCAGCTGCACGAGCGGCGCACCGCCGAGCTGCGCGCGACCCTCCGCGCGCTGTCCCCCGCGTCGACCCTCGCCCGGGGCTACGCCATCGCGCACCTGGCCGACGGCGTCATCGTGCGAGATGCTGCGCAGGCTCCGGCATCCACCCCCCTCGTGGTCACGGTGGGGCGCGGATCGTTCGCGGCGCACTCGGACGGGGAGATCGCCGAACATTCTCCCGCCGCCGCCGGAGTGGTGGCGCCCGACCCCGCGCAGCCCGATCCGTCGGCGCACGGCGCCCCCTCTGCCGCGAACTAAGATGGAGGCCATGACTGAGACGAGCGGCGCCCTAGAGGACGTCGCTACCCTCTCGTTCGAGCAGGCGCGGGACGAACTGGTCCGCGTCGTCGCCGAACTCGAGCAGGGTGCTCCGACCCTCGAGCACTCCCTCGCCCTCTGGGAGCGCGGGGAAGCCCTCGCCGCACGCTGCGAGGAGTGGCTGCTCGGCGCCAAGCGACGCCTCGAGGCCGCCCGGTCGACGGTCGGCCGCGCGGACGACCAGGAGACGCGATGACACGCGGACCCCGCATCGTCGCCGAGCTCGGCCGCCCCGAGACACCCGAGGAGACCGCCGACCGCAAGGCGGAGTCGTCGCGCGTCTACCGCTCCAGCCAGAACGTGCGCAACCTCATCGCGGCGCTGCTCGCGACGCTGGCGGTCGTCGTCGTCATCATCTTCGCCGTCCCGCGCGGCACTCCCCCCGAGCGCGAGCCGATCGACGTCGCCGCTGTCGCCGGCGACATCGCAGCGTCGGAAGGCCGAACCGTCATCACGCCCGAGCTGTCGGACGGCTGGGTGGTGAACAACGCGCGCATCGAGGGCAACGGCCCGATCCGCGCCTTCACGGTCGTCTACGCCCCCGCCGGCGAGGACGAGCGCGGGTTCCTGCGGGTGGCGCAGGGCTTCGACGCCGACGAGTCGTGGGCCGCCCGCGTCCTCTCGGGCGCAGCCCCTCAGGACACCGTGACCATCGAGGGCATCACGTGGGAGCGCTACGACCTCGACCCCGATCGCACGGGGAACATCACTGTCGCCCTCGAGACCGACGCCGGCGCCGACACGGTGCTCATCTACGGCGCGGCGAGCGAGAAGGCGCTGGAAGAGACGGCGCGTTCCGTCGCCGATCAGATCACCGCACTGCGCAAGGAGGCCGAGTGACCGACCACCCCACGCCCGCGAAGGCCTGGCAGGAGATGCAGCGCGGCAACGCGCGCTTCGTGGCCGGCGAGCCCCGGCACCCCCGCCAGGACGTGGACACCCGTCACGACCTCGCGGAAGGCCAGCGTCCTCGCGCCGCTCTGTTCGGCTGCGCGGATTCGCGCCTGGCGGCCGAGATCATCTTCGACAAGGGCCTCGGCGACCTGTTCGTCGTGCGCAACGCGGGTCAGGTCATCTCCGATTCGGTCGTCGGCAGCCTCGAGTACGCGGTGGCGGTGCTCGAGGTGCCGCTCATCGTCGTGCTCGGCCACGACGCCTGCGGCGCGGTGCGAGCGGCGATCGACATCACCGACCCTGAGGCCGACCCTCTGCCGCCGCACATCTGGCGTCTGATCTCGCCCATCGTCCCCGCGGTGCGCCGCGTCCAGCGCGCATCCGCCGTCGACGGCGTCTACCCCGACGAGATCGACGCCGACGAGGTCGGGCGCGAGCACCTCCGCGACACCGTGGCCGAGCTCCTGCACGCGTCCGAGCTCATCAGCACCGCCGTCGCCGAGGGCCGCCTCGCGATCGTCGGCGCCAACTACCGCCTGGCCGAGGGCACCGCCGTCCCCGACGTGATGGTCGGCATCCCCGACCAGGCCTGATCCGGCTTCCCCCACCCCGTACCGACACATGAGGAACAACGACGTGACCGACATCGAGTACCGCATCGAGCACGACACCATGGGCGAGGTGCGCGTGCCCAAGAACGCGCTCTACGCCGCCCAGACGCAGCGCGCCGTCGAGAACTTCCCGATCTCCGGCGATCGGCTCGAGCCCGCCCAGATCGTGGCGCTCGCTCGCATCAAGAAGGCCGCCGCGCTGGCGAACAAGGAGCTCGGCACCCTCGACGGCGCGATCGCCGACGCCATCGCCGGCGCGGCCGACCGCATCATCGCGGGAGAGTTCGCCGACCAGTTCCCGATCGACGTCTACCAGACCGGCAGCGGCACCTCGTCGAACATGAACATGAACGAGGTGCTGGCGACCCTCGCCACGCACGCTCTCGGGGCGACGGTGCATCCGAACGACCACGTCAACGCTTCGCAGTCGTCCAACGACGTGTTCCCCACCTCGGTGCACATCGCGGTGACGCAGGAGCTCATCGACGACCTCATCCCGGCCCTCGACCACCTGGCGGTCGCCCTCGAGGCGAAGGCCGAGCTCTGGAAGACCGTCGTCAAGTCGGGCCGCACGCACCTCATGGACGCGACGCCGGTCACCCTCGGCCAGGAGTTCGGCGGCTACGCCCGCCAGATCCGCCTGGGCATCGAGCGCGTGCAGGCCGTCCTCCCCCGCGTCGCCGAAGTGCCGCTCGGCGGCACCGCCGTCGGCACCGGCATGAACACCCCGCTCGGCTTCCCGCAGCGCGTGATCGAGCTCATCGTCGCCGACACCGAGCTGCCGATCACAGAGGCCAAGGACCACTTCGAGGCCCAGGCGAACCGCGACGGCCTGGTCGAGGCATCCGGCGCCCTGCGCACCATCGCGGTGTCGCTCACGAAGATCAACAACGACCTGCGCTGGATGGGCTCCGGCCCGAACACCGGGCTCGGCGAGCTGCACATCCCCGATCTGCAGCCGGGCTCGTCGATCATGCCCGGCAAGGTGAACCCGGTGATCCCCGAGGCGACGCTCATGGTGTGCGCGCGTGTCATCGGCAACGACGCGACCGTCGCGTGGGCGGGAGCGTCCGGCGCCTTCGAACTGAACGTCGCCATCCCGATCATGGGCAGCGCGGTGCTCGAGTCGATCGAACTGCTCGCCAACACGTCGCGCGTGCTCGCGGACAAGACCATCGACGGCCTCGAGGCGAACGTCGAGCGCGCCGCGGCCTACGCCGGGATGTCGCCCTCGATCGTGACGCCGCTCAACAAGCTCATCGGCTACGAGGCGGCGGCGAAGATCGCCAAGCACTCGGTCGCGAAGGGCATCACGGTGCGCGAGGCCGTGATCGATCTCGGCTACGTGGAGCGCGGAGAGCTCACTCTCGAGCAGCTGGACGAGAAGCTGGACCTCCTCTCGATGACGCACCCGGGCTGATCCGCCCGCCCCATGCCGCAACCCCTTCGTCGGCGGGATAATCGGGACATGGCCCGAACCCCCCGCCCGGTCCCCGCGCGCGTCAGGATCCTTGCAGCGATCCTCGCCGTCGCGTGCGTCGGCCTGGCGATCGTGGGCAGCGTGACCTTCCTCGTGCAGCGCGAACAGGCGCTCGCGAGCGTCAACGAGCGTCTCAAGGCCCAGGTGTCGTCGCTGGAGGCCGTTTCCGACGACACCGCCGCGGGAGCGCGTGAGGGCGCCTCGGCGGCCACGGAAGCGCTCGACAAGAACGACTTCGACTCGATCGACGAATACCTGAACGCGGTCGTCGCGCGCCTGGTGCCCGCGCGCAACGAGGCCTCGCTGGCGTTGGTCGACGGCGCCCCCCGCTGGGTGCCCTCGACGCTGTCCGGCTTCGACATCTCGGACAACAAGGAGCTCATCGACCGCGTCGTCGCGGAGACGGCCGGCGGCAGCACCGAGATGGGGACGGCGGTCACCGACCAGGGGTCGCTGCGGTACATCGCGATACCGGTGCGCATGGACGGCGACCCGAGCGAGGGACTCTACGTGCGCGCCGTCGATCTCGGAGCCGAGCTGCAGCCCGTCACCTTCGCGATGGGGACCTACGTGATCGCGGCCGTGGCCGTGCTCTTCGCGATCGGCATCGTCGGCTGGTTCGTGACCGGCCGCCTGCTCTCACCGATCCGCCACCTCCGCGAGACCGCCGATGCGATCTCCATCAGCGACCTGTCACGCCGGCTCGAGCCGCAAGGCAACGACGACATCTCCGATCTGTCGCGCACCGTCAACTCGATGCTCGACCGGCTCGAGGACTCGGTCGACGACCAGCGCCAGCTGCTCGACGACGTGCGCCACGAGCTCAAGACGCCCATCACGATCGTGCGCGGTCACCTCGAGCTGATGAACCCGCAGGATGCCGACGACGTGGCCTCCGCGCGTGACATCGGCATCGCCGAGCTCGACCGCCTGACGCGGCTCGTCGAAGACATCGACCTTCTCGCGACGGCCGAGGTGGACTCGACCACACTCGCGGCCGTCGACCTGGCATCGCTGACCGCCCGGGTCGGCGAGCTGGTCGCTGTGATCCCCGGTCATCTCTGGACGATCGAGGCCGTCGCCGACGGCGAGACGACCGGTGACCAGGACCGCCTGCTGCAGGCGTGGCTCCAGCTCGCCGACAACGCTGCCAAATACACTCCCCTGGGCAGCCCGATCGAGATCGGCAGCGCGCGCGACCTCGAAGGCGCCCGGCTCTGGGTGCGCGATCACGGCCCGGGCATCCCCCTGGAGGAGCGGACCAGGATCTTCCGCCGCTTCGACCGTGCACACGTCAAGCGGTCCGTCGGCGGCTCGGGGCTGGGCCTCGCCATCGTCGACGCGATCGCGAAGGGCCACGGCGGCCACTGCGTCGTGACCGACACGCCCGGAGGCGGGGCGACCTTCACCATCCATCTGCCTCCCACGGAGGTCGAGCTGCCGGTGCCCGTTCGTGCCGGAGATGTCGTACTTCAACGGGAGGCAGCGGGATGACCAGGATCCTCATCGTCGAGGACGAGCCGCGCATCGCGGCGTTCGTCAGCCGTGGGCTCGAAGCCGCCGGCTACGAGACGGTCGTCGTCGAGGACGGCCCCGAAGGCCTCGAGGCCGCGCTGCGCGGCGACGCCGATCTCGTGCTGCTGGACGTGGGCCTGCCCACGATGGACGGCTTCGATGTGCTCCGCGAACTGCGCGCCCGCGGTTCGGCGGTGCCGGTCATCATGCTGACCGCGCGCTCGAGCACGCGCGACACCGTGACCGGACTGGATGCCGGGGCCAACGACTACGTCCCCAAGCCGTTCACCTTCGAGGAGCTTCTCGCACGCGTGCGTTCGCGGTTGCGCGAGAGCGTTCCGCAGCCCGGCGTGTCGATCTCGCACGGTGACGTGGTCCTGGACATCCTCGCGCGGCGCGCGACCGTCGCCGGACGCGAGATCGATCTGTCCGCGCGCGAGTTCTCGCTGGCCGAGCAGTTCCTGCGCAACCCCGGCCGCGTGCTCAGCCGCGAGCAGCTGTTGAGCCGCGTGTGGGGGCTGGACTTCGATCCGGGCTCCAACGTCGTCGACGTGTACGTGCGGTATCTCCGTGGAAAGCTCGGGTCGGACCACATCGTCACCGTTCGCGGCGCCGGCTACCGCTGGGAGTGAGGCGGGCGCCGCGCTGGGCGATCGGCTCCCCCGCGCACGAAGAAGCCCCCGGTGCTGGGGGACACCGGGGGCTGTGAAAGGCCGGACTGGGGGATCCGGCCGTATCAGTCGCGCTTGTCTGGGGAATTGCGCGACTGGTCTTTCTTCGCGTCGTGATCGGCGCCATTGCCGTTCCCGACGTTTCCGCCCGCATGCGCGGGACGATCTGGGCCGTTCGAGCGGCGATCGGCTGAGGACTTCTGCTGCTCCACGGGTGCGACCAGGTTCTGCTGGCCGTCGGACTGCGTCTGCACCGGACGCTCGGCAACCTCGCTCTTCTCGGCCAGCTCGCGCTCCAGGCGGGACACCAGCGCATCGGTTCTCGCCGTGGTCCACCCGTGCGCGGCCGCCCAGGAGCGGAGCTCCTCCCACGACCCGGCCGCCTTCGCCGCGGCGATGACAGGCTCGATGTCGGCGGGCGCGGCGGGCTGGGCACGGTCGGGGGCCGCGGGCGCGTTGGCGGTCGGCCGGGAGCCGTCCGCTGCGGGCGGCTGGGCGACGACCAGCGGTGCAGGTGCTTCCGCCACTTCGGCGTCGGCCGGAGGAACCAGTGCCGCCGGGGTGACTGCCGGGGTGGCCGAAGGAGACGGCGACGGCGACGGGGACGTCGCGGCGGGAACGACGACATGCTCGGACGCCAGGCTCGTGCCGGGTGAATCGGCCAGCGCCATGGTGTTCGCGAGAGCGACCGCAGTCACGACGGCGATGCTCGCAGCGACGGCGGTCACGCCACCGATCACGAGCCCCGTGCGTGCTTCCACGTCTCTGCTGCCTCCCATGTGCGGATCGAGTTCCCCTCCATCCATGGTGGCAGACCGATGGCAGCGCAAGTGCCACCAGCGATGAGACTCTTCTCATGCGCCGACGGCGCTGTCGGCCGGCATCCCGGCCGGCAGCGCCGTCAGTGCAGCTGCGGGTCTTCTAGGCGAGCTCGCCCGCTTCCAGAAGGTCGGTGACGAGGGCGGCGATGGCGGACCGCTCGGAGCGCACGAGCGTGACGTGGCCGAACAGCGAGTGCCCCTTCAGCGTCTCGATGACCGAGGCCACACCGTCGTGACGACCGACGCGCAGATTGTCGCGCTGGCCCACGTCGTGGGTGAGCACGACGCGGGATCCCTGCCCGATCCGGCTCAGCACCGTGAGCAGCACGTTGCGCTCCAGGGACTGCGCCTCGTCCACGATCACGAAGGCGTCATGCAGCGAGCGACCGC
Source organism: Microbacterium psychrotolerans (assembly GCF_031085295.1). Classification (GTDB taxonomy): domain Bacteria; phylum Actinomycetota; class Actinomycetes; order Actinomycetales; family Microbacteriaceae; genus Microbacterium; species Microbacterium psychrotolerans. The sequence continues at coordinate 83,544 of NZ_JAVFWO010000006.1, forward strand.
GGATGTGCGTGAGCGGCAGCACCTCCAGGAGACCGCGCTCGATCACCTCGTCGAGCACGTTGCCCGAGACGACCGAGCCCAGGGTGTCGAAGACCGCCTGGCCCCAGGGGTTCATCTTCTCCTGCTGGTCACCCGGCAGATACCCGAGCTCCTGCCCGCCGACGGCGAACAGCGGCCGGAACACGATGATCTTGCGCTGCTGCTGTCGCTCCAGCACCGCCTCGAGTGCCGCGCACAATGCGAGGGCCGACTTGCCCGTGCCGGCGCGCCCGCCGAGCGACACGATGCCCACCTCCGGATCGAGCAGCAGGTCGATGGCGATGCGCTGCTCGGCCGAGCGCCCATGCAGCCCGAAGACCTCCCGATCGCCCCGGACCAGGCGGAACTCGCCGTCGCCGATCACGCGCCCGAGTGCGGAACCGCGCTCGGAGTGGACGATCAGCCCGGTGTTCACCGGAAGTCCCCGGACGTCCTCGCTGACGGCGACTTCGCTCTCATACAGATCGCTGATGTCGTCGCCTGACACGTCGATCTCGGAGATGCCCGTCCAGCCCGAGTCGACGGCCTGCTCCGCGAGGTACTCCTCCGCGGTGATGCCGAGGGACGCCGCCTTCACCCGCATGGGAAGGTCCTTCGAGACGACCGTGACCTCCTGGCCGTCCTGGGCGAGATTCATCGCGATGGCGAGGATGCGGCTGTCGTTGTCGCCGAGACGCATGCCCGAGGGCAGGACCGTGGCGTCGGTGTTGTTGAGTTCGACGCGCAGCGTGCCGCCCTGACCGACGGGGACCGGGAAGTCGAGTCGGCCGTGCTCGACGCGGAGCTCGTCGAGGTGACGCAGCGCCTGCCGGGCGAAGTAGCCGATCTCGGGGTCGTGCCGCTTGCCTTCTAGCTCCGTGATCACCACGACGGGGATCACGACGCTGTGCTCAGCGAAACGGAAGAACGCCCGTGGATCGCTCAGCAGCACCGATGTGTCGAGAACATAGGTGCGCAGGTCCTGATCGGACTCCGCGACCTGCTCGAGATCCTGACTGCGCTGCTCGTGTGGTGCTCGTGTGGTCACAACCCACTCCCGCCCCGGGTGATTCACCCGGCAGTCACGAGTCGACCAGGGTACCGAGTCGTAGATCGTGAAGTCGCGATCCGTGAGGCCGACCCGACCGGGCTCCTTGCCCGATGGCCTCACGCTACGACCGCCCGCCGACATTGCGCGCGCCCGACACGCTGGAATCATGTGACGATCCGGTGAACGGATGCCGCGATCGTGCGGCCGGTCGCCCCGGCCATCGCCCGGCCGACCCGGCGTCAGCTCGAGAAGGGCGTCACCACACCCGAGCGGACGAGAACGCCGCGAGCGCATCTCCGAACAGCCGCAGGGTGTCGGCGCCGGTGCCGACGTGCGGCGCGACGCGGATGCGGCCGGCCCTCGCGGTCACCGTCAGCCCGTGGTTCGCGAGCGACGCGGCGAGCGGCGCCGCATCCTGCGGTGCGGGTTCGAGCGTCACGATGCCCGCGCGGCGCTCGGGCTCGCGGGGTGTCACCACGGGCACCTCGTAGCGGTCGGCGAAGAACATGACGTCCGCCGCCCGCGCCGACAGCTGCGATTCGATCTGCGCGACCCCGACGTCGGCGACCTCGCGCAGCGCGGTCGCGAGGCGGGCGGCGGCGAGCGTGTCGGGTCCCGAGATCGAGAAGGCCTGCGCAGAGGCGGACGGCGCCGGCACGGCGTCGACGGGCAGTTCGCCGTCCACGCCGCGGAAGCCCGAGAGCACCGGGGCGATGCGCTCGAGCGCACGCTCGCCGAACCAGGAGAAGCCGGTCCCGCGGCCGGCGCGGAGCCACTTGTATCCGTGGCCGCAGACCACGTCGGCCGCGAGGTAGTCGGCCTCGACCATGCCGAACCCCTGGATGGCGTCCACGATGAGAAGGCGATCCCCGATGACCTCGCGCAGGGCGGAGAGGTCGGTGCGGTATCCGGTACGGAAGTCGACGAGGCTGACCGCGACCGCACGGGTGTCGTCCGAGAGGGCCGAACGCACCGCATCGGGTGTCATGAACCCGTGGGCAGGCTCCACCCACTGCAGCTGGAGCGAGCCGAACGCCTCGGAGGCGCGCGTGGCGGCGACGGTGAGGCTGGGGAACTCCCCCCGCCCGAGCATGAGCCCTCCAGCCAGGCCGTAGACGGCGTGCATCAGCCCGTACGTGGTGGACGGCTGCAGCACCACCTGCTCGGCATCCGTGCCGATCAGTTCGGCCACGAGCTCCCGGGCCTCGCGCACGTGGTCGGCGACGAGCTGGACGCTCGTGCGCCGGCCCGAGCCGAGCAGCTCGGTGTCGCCCTGCGCTTCGCTGCGGACCGCAGGAGAGAGCGGGCCGAACGCCGCCCAGTCCAGATACCCGGGTTCCCCATCGAACGACGCCAGATAAGAATCCAGATCGGTCACGCCGATCATTCTGGCAGAGCCGCGAGCGGCGGTGTGACGGAGTGCTCAGCCCCCGAAGCGGCGCTCCCGCGAGGTGAAGTCGCGGATGGCGCGCAGGAAGTCCACCTCGCGGAGGTCGGGGCCCAGCGCCTCGACGAAGGAGAAGCTCCGTGTGGGATAGACGCGGTCGGTCACCCCCCGAAGCGGCGCTCCCGCGAGGTGAAGTCGCGGATGGCGCGCAGGAAGTCCACCTCGCGGAGGTCGGGCCCCAGCGCCTCGACGAAGGAGAAGCTCCGTGTGGGATAGACGCGGTCGGTCACCCCCCGAAGCGGCGCTCCCTCGAAGTGAAGTCGCGGATGGCGCGCAGGAAGTCCACCTCGCGGAGATCGGGCCCCAGCGCTTCGACGAAGTAGAACTCCGAGTGCGCCGACTGCCACAGCAGGAAGTCGCTCAGCCGCTGCTCGCCCGACGTGCGGATCACGAGGTCGGGATCGGGCTGGCCGCCGGTGTAGAGATGCTCCCCGATCTGCTCGGGCGTGAGGCTCGCGGCGAGCTCCTCGAGGGATCCGCCCTGCTCGTCGTGCTGCGCGATGATGCTGCGCACAGCGTCGACGATCTCGCCGCGTCCGCCGTAGCCCACCGCGAGGTTGACGTGCATGCCGGTGTGGTCCTTGGTGCGGGCTTCGACGTCGGCGAGCACCCGTGCGAGATCGCCCGGCAGTGCGACGGCACGACCCACGTGCTTCACGCGCCAGTCGCGCTCGTGCGACAGCTCTTCGGCGAGTTCGGCGATGATCTCGATCAGATCCGACAGCTCGCGTGAGTCGCGCTTGCGGAGGTTGTCGTTCGAAAGCAGGTAGAGCGACACGACGCGGATGCCCACGTCGTCGCACCACCGCAGGAACTCCTTCATCTTCGCCGCTCCTGCGCGGTGGCCGTGCGCGGCGGAGTCGTAGCCGAGCTGCTTGGCCCAGCGGCGGTTGCCGTCGATCATCATCGCCAGGTGGCGGGGCACCGCGGCCGGATCGAGCCGGCGACGAAGGCGGTTGATGTAGAGGCGGTAGAGGGGCCCTCTGCCCTCGTTCGTCTCGCCGCGCGCCACAGACCTACGCTACCCCTCGCGCGCCGCGGACCCTAGCGCGGCCGCCGCCCGACATCCAGGGGTCCGGCTATGTTCCCCGGCCGGCATGCGGCGCCGTCTACGCTGAAGTGATGAGCCGTCATCGCAGTAGCCCCCGGGCCCCCGAGGTCCCCGTGCTGCCCCTGATGGATGCCGCCGCCGTCGACGCGGCGACGCCCGATCTCAAGCCCTCCTGGCGCGGCTGGATCCATGCGGCCACATTCCCGATCGCCGTCGTGGCCGGCGTGGTGCTGATCGCGCTCGCGCAGGGCGCACCTGCCAAGTGGGCCTGCGCGGTGTTCATGGCCACGTCGCTGCTGCTGTTCGGCAACTCGGCGCTGTATCACCGGTTCGACTGGAACCCGAGGACCAAGGCGATCCTCAAGCGGGTCGACCATGCCAACATCCTGCTGCTGATCGCCGGCACCTACACGCCGATCGCGACGCTCGCGCTGCCGCCGCAGAAGGGCGCGCTGCTGCTCGTGCTGGTGTGGAGCGGAGCGCTCGTCGGCATCCTGTTCCGGGTGTTCTGGATCAACGCCCCGCGCTGGCTCTACGTCGCGCTCTACCTCGCGCTGGGCTGGGCGGCGGTCATGTACCTCGTCGACCTGTTCGAGGCCAACGCCGCGATGATGATCCTCGTCGCGGTCGGCGGGCTCCTCTATACCGGCGGCGCCATCGTCTACGCGCTCAAGCGGCCGAACCCGTGGCCCGGCCACTTCGGGTTCCACGAGATCTTCCACGTGTGCACGGTGCTCGCCTTCCTCTGCCACTGGACGGCGTGTCTGCTGATCGCCCTGAACCCGCTCTCACCCTCGCTCGGGCTCCCGGGCTGACCCCTCCGGTGCCGCGGTGCGGCACCATGTGCCTCAGCGCTTCGGAGCAGGCCCGCCGGGGTCGTCACCTCGGGTCTCGTCGTCCGCCGGATCGATGCTCTCGTCGTCGACCTCGGTGGCCTCGGTCGCCCGCGCCGCCTGCTCCTCGGCATCCAGCTCCTCCTGGATGTCGGCGCGCACGCGGCCGCGGCGGATGCGGCGCATCATGTCCCACACCAGCAGGATGACCGCGATCGCGATGAACGCGGTGACGACGAAGCCGACGACGCCCGGCGTCACGATGTCGGGATCGACTTCGGCGGGCGAGGGCGTCGGCGTCGGAGTCGCCGCGGCGCTCAGGAAGGCGACGATCGCGTGCTGCATGAGGTCCTCGCTCTGCCCGCGGAACGGGCGGTGTCGTCGGGGGTGCGCGCGAGCGCATAGCCTGGAGTTCCAGCCTAATCTTTCCGATCCGGGCCGATGAGACGTCAGGGAGCGGCGTGACCACGCAGGACATGCTCGACGAGCGCTACGGCCGTCAGCGATCCCCGGGGCGTCGCTGGGCGATCGCCGCCGGCATCCTCGTCGCGGTCGGTGTCGTCGCCCTGTTCGGCTGGTTCACGGTGCAGAACGCCCTGGACGCGGTCGACTCCGACACGACGTCGTTCGAGGTCGCCGACGAGCACTCCGTGACGCTCGGATTCCAGATCACCGCTCCCCCCGGATCGGCGGTCGCCTGCGCGATCGAAGCGCAGGACGAAGAGCACGGAGTGGTCGGCTGGAGGGTGGTCGAGCTGCCCGCCTCGGAGCTTCATGCCCGGGCCTTCCGCGAGGTCATCCCCACCACCGCGCTGGCGACGACGGGTTTTGTCAACTCCTGCTGGGTGACGTAGTCTGACGGGACATCAGTCGAATCGCGCCCTGGCCGTGAGCCAGGGCGTTCGGTTTATGCCCGTGCCGTTCCGCACGCCGGGCCCAACGAAGGAGTCAGCCGTGTCCACCGACGCCCCCGTGACCTTCCTCACCCAGGACGCGTACGACCGCCTGGCCGCCGAGCTCGAGCACCTCTCGACGACCGGCCGCGAGGAGATCGCCAAGCGCATCGAGGCCGCGCGCGAAGAAGGCGATCTCAAGGAGAACGGCGGCTATCACGCCGCCAAGGACGAGCAGGGCAAGCAGGAGGCCCGCATCCGGACTCTCCAGCACCTGCTGAAGACCGCCACAGTGAGCGAGGCTCCGCAGAGCACCGGCGTGGTCGAGCCCGGCACCGTCATCACGGCGATCATCGCCGGCGGTGAAGAGGTCTTCCTCCTGGGCAACCGCGAGATCGCCGTCGGCTCGGAGCTGGACGTCTACAGCGAGGCCTCGCCGCTGGGCACCGCGATCCTCGGCCGCAAGGAAGGCGAGAAGACCTCGTACACCGCTCCGAACGGCCGCGAGATCGCCGTCGAGATCGTCAAGGTCGAGACCTACAACGGCCAGTAGCAGCCGGCCCCCGCGCGCGCGTCGCGCGCGCTAGTCGGGGACGACCGTCGGCGCGTAGCCGGCATCCTCGAGCACCGAGATGACGTGCGCACGGTGCTCCTCGCCGCGCGTCTCGACGCTCAGCTGCAGGATGACCTCACTGATCTGCAGCCCCTGCCCGTGCCGGGTGTGCAGCACCTCGATGACGTTCGCGCCGGCGATCGCCAGCAGCTCCGACACCTGCGCGAGCTGACCGGGCCGATCCGGCAGCGGGATGCGCAGGGTCATGTACCGGCCGGATGCCGCCAGCCCGTGGGCGACGACGCGCTGCAGCAGCAGCGGGTCGATGTTGCCGCCTGACAGCACCGTCACGGTCGGGCCGCTCGCCACGACCTTGCCCGCGAGGATCGCGGCCACGCCGACGGCGCCCGCGGGCTCCACGACCTGCTTGGCTCGCTCGAGCAGCACGAGCAGGGCACGGGCGATGTCGTCCTCGGTGACCGTGACCACCTCGTCGACCAGGTCGCGGATGATCTCGAACGGCAGGTCGCCCGGCCGCGCGACGGCGATGCCGTCGGCGATGGTGGGCAGCGTGGGGATCTCGAGCGGGTGCCCCGCAGCGAGGGAGGCCGGGTACGCGGCGGAGTTCGCCGCCTGGACGCCGATGACCCGGATGGTCCGCCCCTCGGCGGCCGCGCGGGCCTTCACGGCGGCGGCGACGCCGGCGATGAGCCCTCCCCCGCCGATGCCCAGCACGATGGTGTCGAGGTCGGGCAGTTCGTCCATGAGCTCGAGGCCCAGCGTGCCCTGGCCCGCGATGACGTCGTGGTGGTCGAAGGGGTGGATGAAGACGGCGCCGGTGCGCTCGGCGAACTCGGCGGCCAGCCGCAGCGGCGTCTCGACGGTGGCACCCTCGAGCACGACGTCGGCGCCGTACCCGCGCGTGGCGAGCAGCTTCGGTACGGGCACGCCGAGCGGCATGAAGATCGTCGCGCGGATGCCGAGCGCCTTGGCGGCGAGCGCCACACCCTGAGCGTGGTTGCCGGCCGAGGCGGCGACCACGCCGCGAGCGCGCTCCTCCGCCGTCAGCCGCGACAGGCGATACGTCGCACCGCGGATCTTGAACGAGCCGGTCCGCTGCAGGTTCTCGAGCTTCAGATGGACCGGCACCCCGAGCACGTCGGACAGGTGCTGCGACTCGTCGAGCGGGGTGTGGGCGATGACGCCTTCGAGCGTGGCCTTCGCATCCTCGAAGTCCGCGAGGGTCGGGACCGCGAACGCCGACGAACCGGCGTCTGCGGCGGCGGCCGCGGGCCGGGCGTGGCCGGCGGGAGACATGGCGGTGGTCACGAACGGACTCTCCTCTGCCGCGGAACGGTGCTCCAGATGAGGTCGCCGGAGGGTTTGGCCCCGGTCTCCCAGGCACGTTCGGCGAGATAGACGGCGACGACGTTGACGAAGGCGGCGAGCGGGACGGCGAACAGGGCGCCCGGGATGCCGGCGATCATGGCACCGCCGGCCACGACGAGCACCACCGCGAGCGGGTGCACCTTCACGGCGGACCCCATGAGCAGCGGCTGGAGCACGTGGCCCTCGAGCTGCTGCACGCCCAGCACGACGACGAGCATCCAGAGCGCGATCCACGGACCGTTGTAGACGAGCGCGAGGAACACGGCGACGGCGCCGGTGACGACGGCACCGACGATCGGCACGAACGCGCCGAGGAAGACGAGCACGGCGACGGGGATCGCGAGCGGGACGCCGAGGAGGGCAGCACCCAGGCCGATGCCGATCGCGTCGATGGTCGCGACCAGCAGCTGCGTGCGGGCGTAGTTGACGACGGTGACCCAGCCGGCGCGTCCTGCGCCGTCGGCCGCGGGGCGTGCCTTCTTGGGGAACAGCCGCAGCGTCCACCGCCAGATGCCGGCGCCGTCGGCGAGCAGGCACAGCAGGATGAAGAACGCGAGCACGGCGCCGGTGACGACATGGCCGATCGTGGAACCGATCGCCAGCGCACCCGACCAGAGGAGCTCGGCCTGCTGCTGGATGAAGACCCAGCCCTGATCGAGCAGATCGTCGATCTGCTCGGGGCTCAGGTGCAGCGGCCCGTCGATGAGGTACTGCCGGAACTGGTCGATGGCGGCCACCGTGCTGGCCTGCACGGAGTCCCACTGCTGCATGATCTGCCAGACGACGAGCCACAGCAGTCCCGTCACGATCGCGAGGGTGCCGACGACCGAGATCACGATGGCGAGCCAGCGAGGCACCCGCCGGCGCAGCATCCACGCGAACGTCGGCCACAGCAGAGCGGTGATGAGGATGGCGATCAGGAGCGGGATCACCAGCAGCTTCAGCTGGATGACGAGCCAGACGCCGATGCCGATGGCGGCGGCGACGACGATCACGCGCCACGAGTAGGCGGTGGCGATCCGGAGACCGCGCGGGACCGCCGCGGAGGTCTCGGTGGAGACGACCCGGCTGCGGTCGCGGACGGCATCGAAGAGCGAGGTGCGGGGCCTGTCGTCGGAGCCGCTCGTACGCCCAGTGCTCATTCGCCCAGTCTAGGCGCGTCGCATTCCGTGACGGTCATGAAGACGGCGGGGCGGATGTCGGAGCCGCTGGCTAGGCTGACGCGGGTGAAGTCCTCACTCAGTGCCGCAGAAGCGCGGCGCGTGGCGCTCGCCGCACAGGGGTTCGCGCGTCCTCGCCCCTCGGCCGCAGCGACGCGGCAGCTGAACGGCGCGCTGGCGCGCATGGCGACGCTGCAGATCGACTCCGTCAACGTCTTCGCCCGGTCGCACTACATGCCGCTGTTCTCGCGCCTCGGCGCGTACGACACCGCCGCCCTCGACCGACTGCTGTTCGCTCGGCGCTCGCCGTACGTCGAATACTGGGCGCACATGGCCTCCTTCATCCCCGCCGCCGACTGGGGACTGTTCGACTTCCGCATGCAGGCGATGCGCGCCAAGTACGGCGGTGCGGGCAGCTGGTCCGACACCCATCGCGAGATCCTCGACTGGGTGCGCGCCGAGCTCGCCGACCGCGGTCCGCTGCGTCCGGCGCAGATCGAGCACGACGCCAAGAAGGGCGCTCGCGGCCCGTGGTGGGACTGGGATGTGGTGAAGCAGGCGCTCGAGCATCTCTGGCTGTTCGGAGAGGTCGCGATCGCCGGCCGCCGCGGGTTCGAGCGTCGCTACGGGCTGGCGGAGCACGTGATCCCGCACGAGGTGCTCGATGCCCCCGTCCCGCGCGACGACGCCGTGCACGAGCTCGTGCGGCGCGCGGCACAGGCCCATGGTGTGGCGACCGCCGCCGACATCGCGGACTACTGGCGGATCGCCGACCGTAAGGCCATCACGGCGGCGCTGGACGATCTCACCGATGCCGGTGAGCTGCACCCCGTCACCGTCGAGGGATGGACCACGGGGAGGCGGCCGGCCAAGGCGTGGCTGCACCGGGAGGCGGTCGTTCCGCGGCGCATCGACGCCACCGCGATCCTCACGCCGTTCGACCCCGTGGTGTGGTTCCGGGACCGCGCCGAGCGGCTCTTCGACTTCGAGTACCGCATCGAGATCTACACGCCGGCACCCCAGCGCCGGTTCGGCTACTACTCGCTTCCGGTGCTCATCGACGACGACGTCGTCGGCCGCGTCGACCTCAAAGCCGATCGTGCCGCTTCGACGCTGCGCGTCCAGGCGGCCTGGTGGGAGCAGGGACGCCCCGCGGATGCCGCACCCCGGCTCGCGGAGGAGCTTCGTCTGGCGGCGGCGTGGCAGGGGCTGGAGTCCGTCTCGATCTCGCGCTGGGGCGACGCCGTGGACGACCTCGCACGCGTGATGCCCGAGGCCGCGCGGCATGATGCAGGCCCCGCCGAGGCCGTCGCTCTCTCACCAGAGGAGCCCGGTGCCGACGAGTCCGCGGAGGCGGAACCCGGTGCCGAGGCCGTCGAGGAGCTCGCGAGCTGACGAAGCAGCGGCAGGAAGCCGAGCGCAGCTGCCGCGTGCCGGCCTTCGGTCTCAGGCGGCGGGGGAACCCAGCACGTCGAGCCCGAGCCATCGGGCGAGATCCTGGATCTCGGCATCCACCGCCTGCCGGATCTCGTCGGTGAAGGGCTCGTCCTCGTGCACCGCGTGCACCCGCAGCACGCCGGCCTTTCGATCGCTCTTGGCGTCGAGCTTGCCGACGAACCGGTCGCCGTGCAGGATCGGCAGTGCGAAGTAGCCCCACCGGCGCTTGGCCGCGGGCTTGTACATCTCGAGCAGGTACTCGTACCCGAAGATCTCCTCCAGCCGGCGGCGGTCGAACACCAGCCGGTCGAAGGGCGACAGCAGCGCGGTGCGCGGCGCGAAGCCGGCGAGTCCGTCGAGGGCGTCGGGGTCGACGCGCCACACGCCGTCCGTCCCGTCGACCACGGCCTCTTCACCGATCTCGCCGACGTCCACCGGCTCCAGCGGCTGCGCGATGCCCTTCGCGCGCGCGATGCCGAGCGAGGTGAGGCGGCGCTCCGCGCGCTCGCGGGCAGCCTCCTCGTCGGTGAGCGCCACCACGTCGGCCGGGTAGACCCTGTCGGCGACATCGAACAGCCGGCCGGCGGCATCCCTCGACGAGATGGCCACGTCGCCGCACATCACGAGGATCTCGAGGAGCTGCATCGAGTTGCGGTTGTTCGTCCACCCCGACGAGCGCCACGAGACCTGGGCCGCGTCGGGGATGTCGGCGGCCCGCAGCGGCCCCTCGGCGCGCAGCCGGGTCAGGACCTCACGCCGGAACACGTCGTTGGCGGCCAGCCACTCCCGCGCCTGCGCCGAGTGCGGCCGGTGCCGCATCTCGGGCAGCAGCAGCGGAAGGTCGGTCATCGCCCGGTAGAAGCCGCCCCACTCGAACACGGCGCGGTCCTCTTCGACCAGGCGTGCCAAGTCCGCCGGCTGGTACGGCCAGCCGAGTCGACTCCACAGGATCAGGTCGGCGCTGGGCGCGATCGCCGCCGTCGGCTCGATGTTCACGATGGTGAGCGCGTCGATGGTCTCAACGATGCCGGCCGGCCGCTCAGCCGTCAGGAGCTGCCCGCGCACCGCGATGCGGCGCGCCTCCTCACGCGTCAGCCGGAGAGTCACGCCCCGACGCTACCGCCGGGCGGGGACATCCGGTGCGTTCGGGAAGACCTCGAAACGCCCGCCGGCCCTCGCTCGCTCCGAGTCACGTCAGAACTGCACGCGCGGCGGCTCGGAGATCGCCGCGCCGTCGATCACCTCGAAGAACTCGCGCTCGTGGAAGCCCAGGTTGCGGGCGAACATGTTGTTCGGGAACACCTTGATCTTGGTGTTCAGCTCTCGAACGCCGCCGTTGTAGAAGCGGCGCGAGGCCTGGATCTTGTCCTCGGTGTCAACGATGGACTGCTGCAGCTGGAGGAAGTTCTGGCTCGCCTGCAGCTGCGGATACGCCTCCGCGACGGCGAACAGGGACTTCAGCGCCTGCTGCATGCGTCCTTCTGCGGCGCCCGCCTCGGCGGGTCCGGTCGCCGACAGAGTGTCGGCGCGCGCCTGTGTCACGCGCTCGAAGACGGCCTTCTCGTGCGTGGCGTATCCCTTGACGGCCTCGATGAGGTTCGGCAGCAGGTCCGCTCGACGCTTGAGCTGGACCGTGATGTCGCTCCACGCCTCATCGACGCGCACGTTCAACTGGACGAGCGAGTTGTATGTCGCCCAGAGATAGATGCCGACGATGACGGCGAGCGCCACCACGATAAGGACTGGGATCAGCCATTCCATGTGCCGAGGCTCCGTTCCGTAGTGACCTCATCCTACCGACGCGGGCCCTCGCGGCATGAGGCCGATCCCTGTACTCTCAGCCGTTACCCACCGAGGACGCGATCCAGATAGGGGTTTCGGAACAGCCGCCCGGGGTCGAGGCGATCACGGAGGGCGACGAAGTCGTCGAAGCGCGGATACCGCTCGCGGAACGTCTCCGCGCCGAGTGTGTGCATCTTGCCCCAGTGCGGTCGCCCGTCGAAGCCGAGCATGATCTCCTCGACCGCCTCGAAGTACTCCGTCGGGTCCTCGCGCCAGTACCTGTGCACCGCGATGTAACCCGAGGCGCGACCGTGGGCCGTCGACATCCAGCGGTCGTCCGCCGCGGCGAAGCGGACTTCCACCGGGAAGCCGATGCGCCATCCCCGGTCATCGACCAGCGTCCGGAGCGCCTCGAAGGCCGGGCGCACGTTCGCCGCCGGCAGGGCGTACTCCATCTCGCGGAACCGCACCGACCTGCTGGTCGCGAACACGCGGGCGGAGGCATCCGTGAACTCCCTGTCGCCCCACACCTTCGCCGAGACGCGATTGATGGTGGGCACGAGTGCGGGGATCGCCCGGCCCGTCGAGCACGCCACCTGGTGCAGGCCGCTTCCGACGAGCGTGTCGTCGATCCACTTGCCCACGGGCGAGAGCGGGTGCCGCGGTGCGCCGTCGGGCAGACGCGTGTTGGTCTTCGTCATCGCGCGATCGGTGTGCGGGAACCAGTAGAACTCGAAGTGGTCGGCGGCCGCGACGCGGTCGTCGAGCATCGTCAGCACGTCGTCGAGCGGCTCAGGCTGCTCCACCGCATGCAGCACGTAGGCCGGGACGCATTGCAGCGTGACATCGACGAGGATGCCGAGCGCGCCGAGACCGAGAGCGACGGCGGGGACCAGCTCGGGGTTCTCGTCCTCGTTCACGGTCAGCAGCTCGCCGGAGGCCGTGACCAGCGTCGCGCCGACAACCTGCGCCGCGATGCCGCCGAAGCGAGCGCCCGTACCGTGCGTGCCGGTGGAGATCGCTCCCGCGATCGACTGGCGGTCGATGTCGCCGAGATTCTCCATCGCGAGGCCGAAGGGGGCCAGGAGCGCGGGGATCCGGTGCAGGCGCGTGCCGGCGAGCAGGGTCACCCGGCCGCGATCGGCATCGACGGACACGAGGCCGCTGAGATCACGGAGCTCGAGGAGCGCACCCGGTGCCACGGCGATGCCGGTGAAGCTGTGCCCCGCGCCCACCGCCTTGACGGGGATGTGCTGGGCCGCCGCGGCGACGACCGCTCGCTGCACGGCCGCGACCGTCGGGGGGAACTCCAGGCGCTGCGGTCGCACCGACTCCGTCCGCGCCCAGTTGCGCCAGACGCCGCCGGGGCGGGTCATAGGAACGCCTTCCCCTCGCCGCGGTACGTCGGCAGCTCCCCGACGCGCTGGTCGCCGTCGACCAGGTGGTACGCGGCGACGCGCTCGGCGAGCTCTCCGCTCTTGGAGTGGCGGAACCAGACGCGGTCGCCGATCCGCAGCTCGCGTGCGGCGTCTCCACGCAACGGCGTCTGCACCTCGCCGGCGCCCTCGCGGGGCGCCATGCGCAGGTCCGCCGGCCACACGGCACGCGGCTGGCGCGACTCGAGAGCGGGCCCCGACGCGATCCATCCTCCGCCGAGCACCGTGGCCACATCGGAGGCGGGCTTGCGCACGACCTCCAGCCCGAAGGCCGCCGCCGGCGCCGGGTCGAAGGCGCGGTAGCCGTCGAACAGGTGGCCGGCGAGCAGTCCGCTCCCGGCGGTGACCTCGGTCACGGACTGATCGGATGCCGTCAGCTCGAGCGACCCCGTCCCTCCGCCGTTGACGAACTCGAGGGGTGCGATGTCGCGCAGAGCGGCGACGATGGCGGCGCGGCGGTCGAGCAGCTCAGCGGCCGAGCGGCGCTGCATCCATCGGATGACGGCATCCCCCGACCCCGTCGCGTCGCCCTGACCGGCGATCTGGGCCTCGTACATCATCAGGCCGACGAGCCGGAAGCCCGGGCGCGCGGCGATCGAACGCGCCAGCGCAGCCACCTCAGCCGCCTCGTGCACGGGCGAGCGCAGCACGCCGATGTGACCGAGCGCGGGCGCACGCCATGAGGCGTCGGCGTCGATGGCGACCCGGATCTCGGGCCGCGCGCCGGGCGCGGCGATGGCGTCGACCAGGTCGAGCTGAGCGAGGTCGTCGACCATCAGGGTGACGCGTGCGGCGGCGGTCTCGTCCGCGGCGAGGGCCGCGATCGCCGCGCGGTCGACCGTCGGGTATCCGAGGACGATGTCGTCCATGGTCTCAGCGAGCCACAGCGCCTCGGGCAGCGTGAAGGCGAGTACCCCCGCGTAGCCCGGCAGAGCCAGCACGGCGTCGAGCACCTCGCGCACCCGCACCGACTTGCTGGCCACGCGGATGGGGACGCCCCCTGCCCGCACGACCAGATCGAGGGCGTTGTAGCGCAGGGCCTCGGCATGAATGGCGGCGACGGGGCCGCTGACCTCGGCGAGGGCATGGCTCATGGCACCCCAGTAGGACGCGGGGTCGGCCCAGGGCTTCGTCGCCGTGCGTGTGGACAGCAGATCGAGACTCATACGGCTCGCTTCGGGTGCGTGCGCATCGCACCAGCCTAAGGCGCCGCGGATGCCTGCAATGACCGGATCGCCTCAGCGTTCGCGGGCGCGCGACAACCGACGGATGAGGTCAGTCCTTCGCCCTCTCGGCGCGCTCCTGTTCGACCTCATCCTCGGCGCCGTACACCGCGATCGGCGGGGCGCCGAGCAGCAGCGCGGTCAGCTTCCACCACCAGCCGCTCTTCGGCTCGTTCTGCACGCGCGCGCTCTGAGTGCCCGCGCTCAGGCCGTCCGTGCTGTTCTCGCCCATGTCGGGGACCCTCCGCCGCTTTTGCCCAGGCTAACGCGTCTTCTCGGACGGCGCGAGGGCATGCAGCCGGTGCCCCCGGTGGGATTCGAACCCACACTCGAGCGATTTTAAGTCGCCTGCCTCTGCCGTTGGGCTACGGGGGCCCGCCACGTTCCGCGGGAATGCGAATGCCGCAGGCTCATCTTCTCAGACGAGCCTGCGGCATTCTGCGGACCTACTTCGCGGCGACCTTCTCGGCGTCGGCGGCCTTCGCGGCGGGCTTGCGCGCGGGGGCCTTCTTGGCCGGCGCAACCGCAGCGGGGGCCTCGACCGGCGCCTCGACGGGCTGCGGCGGGCGCGGGCGCGCTGCGAACTCTTCGAAGACGTAACGCGGGTTCTGCACCGTCGACAGGTTCACCATGTCGCGGCCGAGCCAGAAGTTGTTCCACCAGCCCCACAGCACGCGCCACTTGCGCTCCCACGACGGCATCGCCAGGCCGTGGTAACCGCGGTGCGCGAGCCACGCGATGGGTCCCTTGAGTGCGAGCTTGCCGGACTGGAACACGCCGACCCAGAGGCCGAGGCCCGCGACGGCACCGAGGTTCTTGTGGTAGTACTCGCGCGGCAGCTCGCCGCGGAGCACGCCCACGAGGTTCTTTGCGAGGAGCTTCGCCTGGCGCACCGCGTGCTGGGCGTTGGGGACGCAGTAACCGCCCACGCCGCCGCCGGTGAGGTCGGGCACAGCCGACACGTCGCCGGCTGCCCAGGCGCCCTCGACGATCTCGTCCTCGCTGCCCACGCGCAGGTCGGCGCGGGTGCGGATGCGACCGCGCTCCTCGACGGGGAGGTCACCGCCGCGCACCACCGTGGGGTTCGCCATGACGCCGGCGGTCCAGATGATGAGGTCGCTGGGGATGGTCTCGCCCGTGGAGAGCTCGATGTTGCCGCCCACGGCGCCGGTAACCTGCGTGTCGAGGTGCACCGATGCGCCGCGCTGGGCGAGGTTCTTGAGCACCCACTCGCTCGTCTTCAGCGAGACCTCGGGCATGATGCGGCTCATGGCCTCGATGAGGTGGAAGTGCGTGTCGTCGAAGGTGATCTGCGGGTAGCTCTTGACCAGCGACGAGGCGAGCGAGCGCAGCTCGGCGAACACCTCGATGCCGGCGAACCCGCCACCGACCACCACGACGGTCAGGAGACGGTCGCGGTCGGGACCGGGGGGAAGCGTCGAGGCCTTGTCGAAGTTCGACATCAGCCGGTCGCGGATCGCGACGGCCTCTTCGATCGTCTTCAGGCCGATCGCGTTGTCGGCGATCCCCGGGATGGGGAAGGTGCGCGAGACG
Source organism: Microbacterium psychrotolerans (assembly GCF_031085295.1). Taxonomy (GTDB): domain Bacteria; phylum Actinomycetota; class Actinomycetes; order Actinomycetales; family Microbacteriaceae; genus Microbacterium; species Microbacterium psychrotolerans. Next base: position 99,371 of record NZ_JAVFWO010000006.1, read on the forward strand.
GCGCCGGCCGTGACGACGATCTGGTCGTACGCGAACTCGTACGGCTCTCCGGCGATCGGCGTGATCGTGGCGACCTTGCCGGCATGGTTGATGCCGGTCACCTTGGCGGCCACGACGTTGGTGCGCTTGAGGTGGCGGCGCAGGGCCACGACGGAGTGGCGCGCCTCGATCGAGCCGGCCGCGACCTCGGGGAGGAACGGCTGGTAGGTCATGTAGGGCAGCGGATCGACGATCGTCACTTCCGCCTCGCCCTTGCGCAGATGCTTCTCGAGCTTCCAGGCCGTGTAGAAGCCTGCGTATCCGCCACCGACGATGAGGATCTTGGGCACGGTGTTGGTCACGGTTTGGAGTACTCCTCCTGTGTCAGCGGCTCGGCGCGCGGGACGCCAATCGGATGCGTCGGACAGCAGCGGTGACGCCGAGCGCCACCAGTATAGCCGTCGCTGTGACCAGGAGGAGCGGAAGGGTGCCGTAGACGACGGTGTCCCGGTCCGGAAGCAGCGGGGAGGAAACCCGCGTCGCGGCGTCGGCGTCGGGCAGCGCGGGGACCTCGGCGCTCGGCGCCGGCTCCTCCGGCATGGGCGCGACGGGCGCCCGGCGATACAGCCGCACCCAGTCCTCGAGACTGCCCATCGGGTTGGCGGTCACCGTCGGCAGACTCGCCGTCACGGCGGCCGCGGCATCCACCAGCCCATAGCCGTACAGCACGTCGGGCACGGCGGTCGCACCCGCTGCGGGGCGAGCGGTCTTGACGATCCGGTTGATGACGTTGGCGGCGTCGAGATCGGGGTGCGCGGCGCGCACCAGTGCTGCGATGCCGGCGACGATCGGGGCGGCGCCGCTCGTGCCGTCCCACGAGACAAGCGTCGAGTCGGCAGACACGCCGACGAGCTCCTCGCTGGGCGCGGTGACGCCGATGGTGATGCCCTGCGTGGACGCGTCCACACTCGCCTTCCCGGAGCGGTCCACACCGCCCACGGTGAGGACGCCGGGAATGGTCGCCGGCGCGCCGACGCGGGTGGTGCCGCTTCCCCGGTTGCCGGCGGCGACCACGATGACCACGTCGTGGTCGAACGCGTAGAGGAAGGCGTCGTCCCAGCTCTCGGGCCAGTCCGGCACGTTCGTGGTGAGCGACATGTTGATGACGTCGGCGCCGTTGTCGACAGACCAGCGGATGGCGTCGGCGATCTGGTCGGCGAAGGGCCGCTGCGCGGACGAGCCGAAGGCGACCGATACCGACAGCAGCTGCGCCTCGGGCGCGACGCCGATCATGCCGGTGGCGGGGCCGGTGCCCCGGCCGGCCGCGAGCGACGCGACCCAGCTGCCGTGATCGGCGTCGACCGCACCCACGGGCGTGCGCCCGTCGGAGGAGCCGACGCCGGAGACATCCGTGCCCCCGGCGACCGCGCCGTCGAACTCGACCGGTCCCCGGCCGATCCCGGTGTCGATGACCGCGATCTTCACGCCGGCGCCCCGCGTGGTCTCCCACGCCTTCTCGACGCCGTAGTCGTCCAGCCAGTACTCGGCGCCGCGCACCGGGTCTTCCGCGGCGGGCGCCGCTTGGGCTGCCACGGGGCCTGCCACGATCAGCGTCGCGGCGACGGCCGCCGAGGCGACGGCGGCGAGGGCGCGGCGGATCATCCGCCCGATCCCGGCTGCGCGCACACGCAGCGCTCGGGCGACCACGACGAGAGCGCGAGCGCGCGGTCGCCGATCGGATTGACCCCGGGACCGGCGGCGAGGGCGTGCCCCGCGAGCGCGTGGAGGCACTTGACGCGCGTCGGCATGCCCCCGGCCGAGATGCCGGCGATCTCCTCGACCTCGCCGAACGCGGAGCGGTCGCGCAGATACGCCTCGTGCGCGAGCCGGTACGCCGCGGCAACCTCCTCGTCGTCGGCCAGCACGTCGGAGAGCTCTCGCATGACGTGGTCGGCCTCGAGAACCGACATCGCGGCGGTCGCAGCCGGGTGCGTCAGGTAGTAGAACGTGGGGAACGGCGAGCCGTCGGGAAGCCGCGGCGACGTGGCCACGACGGTGGGGTTGCCGCATACGCAGCGTGCGGCGATCCCGACGACTCCGCGAGCCGGGCGACCGAGCTGTTCGCGAAGCACGGCCAGGTCGGCGTCGCTGACAGGGGGGTACGGCGGGGTCGTCACAGAGCAGCTCCTTGGTCGGGCCCAGGGTACCGGCGCCACCTGGGACGGTGCTGGACCGCGACGCCGCCGCGGTCTCGTCGCCGTCGCGGGCGGTCAGGGCGTCGGCGTGGACGAGGGGTCGGGGTCGGGCACGCCGACGGTGACCGGCGCGACGGTCTGGGCGAGTCCCGCCGCCGTCACCGAGCGCACGAGCTTCGACATCCAGTCCGCGTCGGCGGCCTCGAGCTCGTCGCTCACCGGCTCCTGCTCCTGGGGCGCGAGCTCGGGGGGCAGGTCGTCGTCGACGAGGTACACGACCTCGCCGGGCTTGACGTAGTACAGCCGCTCGCGCGCCTGCGTGGTGATGTAGGCGGGGTCCTGCCAGCGCTCGCGCTGGGACTCGAGGTCGGCCACCTCGTCACGACTGAGCTGCACGGCCGCCTCGAGCGCGGCGACCTGCTGACGCTGGTCGACGTAGGTGCCGATGGTGGGAACGAGCACGAAGGCGGCGAGCACGACCAGGCCCATCATGATCACCATGAAGCCCGAGAGGCGGATGCCGCCGAGCCAGCCCCGCACGTCGACGGGGCGCCGCGCGCTCACCGGCCGACGACGAGGTGCCGTCGCACCGGGGGGACGGGAAGGGGGAGCCGTCGTCTTGGCCACGGCTCCCCCTCTCGTCGACGTCAGGCTGTCAGCGCATCAGCCCTTGAACCGAGGGAACGCTCCGCGGCCCGCGAACACCGCGGCCTCACCGAGCTCCTCTTCGATGCGCAGAAGCTGATTGTATTTCGCGACGCGCTCGCTGCGAGCGGGCGCGCCGGTCTTGATCTGACCCGCGTTGACGGCGACCGCGAGGTCGGCGATCGTGGTGTCCTCGGTCTCGCCCGAGCGGTGCGAGAGCATCGAACGGTAGCCGTTCTGGGTGGCCAGCGCGATGGCGTCGAGCGTCTCGGACAGGGTGCCGATCTGGTTGACCTTGACCAGCAGAGCGTTGGCGACGCCGAGGTCGATGCCCTTCTGCAGGCGCGTCGGGTTGGTGACGAACAGGTCGTCGCCCACGAGCTGTACCCTCGAGCCGATCTTGTCGGTGAGGGCCTTCCACGCATCCCAGTCGTCCTCGGCGAGGGCGTCCTCGATCGTGACGATCGGGTAGTTCTCGACGAGGTCGGCGAAGTAATCGGTCAGCTTCTCGGCCGACCACGGCTGGCCCTCGACGGTGTAGACGCCGTCCTTGAAGAACTCCGTCGCCGCGACATCGAGGCCGACGGCGATGTCGGTGCCGGGGGTGAAGCCGGCCTTCTCGATCGCCTGGATCAGGAAGTCCAGACCCTCGCGGTTGCTCGGCAGGTCGGGTGCGAAGCCGCCCTCATCGCCGAGGCCGGTAGCGAAGCCGGCAGCCTTCAGCTCGCCCTTGAGGACGTGGTAGACCTCGGTGCCCCAGCGGAGCGACTCTGCGTACGTGTCGGCGCCGATCGGGGCGAGGAAGAACTCCTGGAAGTCGATGCCGTTGTCGGCGTGCTCGCCGCCGTTGATGACGTTGAACAGCGGCACGGGCAGGACGTGCGCGTTGGGTCCGCCGAGGTAGCGGAACAGCGGAAGGTCGGCCGAGTCGGCGGCGGCCTTGGCGACGGCGAGCGAGATGCCCAGGATCGCGTTGGCGCCGGTGCGCGACTTGTTCTCGGTGCCGTCGGTGGCGATGAGGATCTCGTCGATGACGCGCTGCTCGCTCGCCTCGACGCCTTCGATCGCCGGGCCGAGCTCGTCGATGACGGCGGCGACGGCCTTCAGAACGCCCTTGCCGCTGTAACGGCTCTTGTCGCCGTCACGCAGCTCGTACGCCTCGAAGGCTCCGGTCGACGCGCCTGACGGCACGGCCGCGCGCTGGACGATGCCGTCGTCCAGCAGCACCTCCACCTCGACGGTCGGGTTTCCACGCGAGTCGAGGATCTCGCGGGCGCCTACAGCCTCGATCTGTGCCACAGGGGTTCTCCTTGCTTAGGGTGATTCGCTGGAGCGTCGTCGGTCCGCCCCTCAGCCTACTGACCCGCCGCCGCGTTGTGACGACGGTCACGGCGTCCCCTGGCGCGTGGGTCGGCCACGGCGTCGGTCACCCCCGCGGTCAGACGACCAGCGCGATCGCGATGCCGTCGTAGCCCTTCGCGTCGAGCGTCTGGATGGCCGTCGCGTCGAAGCGGGGGTCGCGGCCGAGCATCTCGAGACCGCGCTGCACGCCGATGATCTGCGGATTCTCGGTCGCTGGATTGGCGACCTCGCCGCCGCGCACGGTGTTGTCGACCATCACGACGGTGCCCGGCCGCCCGAGCCGCGCCGCCCAGTCGAGGTAGATCGTGTTGGATTCCTTGTCGGCGTCGATGAACACCAGGTCGAACGGCTCGTCTCCTTCAAGGGTGGGCAGGACATCGGCGCCTCGGCCGAGTCTGATCTCGACCTTCTCGCCCACCCCGGCGCGGTCGAGGTTCGCGCGCGCCAGCTCCGCGTTGCGGGGCTCCGCCTCGATCGTCACGACGCGCCCGTCGCCGGGGATGCCGCGGGCCAGCCAGATCGTCGAGTACGCGGCGAGCGTGCCCACCTCGAGCACCCGACGTGCTCCCGAGATCCGCGCCATGAGGTGCAGCAGCTTGCCGTTGACGGGTGCGACCTCGATCGCCGGGAGTCCGGCGTCCTGCTGATCCGCGACCGCACGCTCGAGGTCGGGATCGTGGCCGACGAGCAGCTCCGTCAGATACGCGTCGACGCGGGACCACTTCTCGGGGGTGGGCCAGGTGTCGGGTGTGGGTTCGACCATGCGCTCAGCCAATCCGGCCGCGGACCGGGCGTCAAGGCCTCGCGGTCGCCCGGTCCACCAGAGCCTCGAGGAGCGCGGCCCCCGTCCCCGCGTCGTCCACGGTGACCACGAACCGCTTGCCGCTGCGGCGGAGCACTTCGATCGCCTCCCCGGCGCGCAGCACCACGCCGAAGCGCCTCCCGGTCGACGAACGCAGACCCCAGCCGCCGAACTCGCCCATCGGATTCACGTCCACGCGCGCCGCCGATTCGATGTCGCCCAGCGGCACGTGGAATCGCGGTACGCCGAGCACCGAGTCGACGTGCAGGCCGCTGTCGTCGACGCGGACGTGGAAGGCGAGGGTGGTGGCCGCGAGCACCAGGAGCAGCACCGCGATTCCCGCCAGGAGCCACACCACCAGCGGATCCGCGCCGGTGACGCCCGCCACCGCGGCCGACAGGGCGATGAGGAGCACTCCCGCGAAGATCGCGATCGCGGCGCCCGGGGCGATGCTGGTCGTCCGCATCCAGAGCACCCGCTCGTGCGCCGACAGGGCGAGCGCGATCGCCGGCGTGGTCACTGCATGCGTCGACTCCTCACGAGGCTGGACGAACCACGCCGCCACGCCGACGACGGCCGCCGCGACGAGCGACGCCAAGAGAGCGGGCCACACCGTGGGCGCGTCCGCGGAGCTCTCGAGCCCGGCCTGCATGGCGAGCGTCCACGTCAGCGCCACGGTCACGAGCGCCGACAGCGAGGCGGCCGTGGCACCCATCAGCCGGTAGGTCGCCCCGCGATCGCCCCGGCGGAGACCGGGAAGACAGGCGAAGGCGATGAGCAGCGGCAGGCCGAGGCCGAACGCGACGGTCGCAATCGGCTGCGTCCACGCGGGCGCGAACCGGTCCGCCTCGCCCGAGGCGTTCCAGTGGACGGCGATCGCGGCGGGCACCTGCGGCAGCAGCAGAAGCTGCAGGGCGACGGCGAGCGCGACGAGCGCGACGGGAAGCCACACCGCGACGAGCATGAATCGGCGCAGGGCGGGGCGGGGCGAGGCTGTGCCATCAGCGGTCACGGGCGATCTCCTTCACGAGGGCGGCGAGGGCGTCGGGTGAGAGCCCCGCCGCGCGCGCCCGCGCGACGAGGTCGTGGATGTGATGGCGGAGGTCCTCGAGCGTGGCCGCCTGCGCCGTCACCACGGCGCCGCGACCGCGGCGGAGTTCGACGAGACCTTCGTCGCGCAGGTCCTGGTAGGCGTGCAGCACGGTGTGCACGTTGACTCCGAGGGCCGCGGCGATGTCGCGCGCCGCAGGGAGCCGGTCGCCGGGCCGCACGCGCCCGGCCGCGGCATCCGCCCGCACGGACGCGGCGATCTGCGCGAACAGCGGGGCATCACTCTCGGGATCGATACGGACGAGCATGCATTAATTCTAATAGCACTAGAACAACCATGGATACCATTTGTGGAGATCCGCCAATCGGTTTTTCCGCTCTCCCCCGCGTCGGTCATCCTGACAAACATGCACGTGACTCCCCGACGCCTCGCTCTCGGCATGAGCCTGTGGATCCCCAACCTGTTCAGCGGCATCCGCGTGAGGAGGTTCGCGGACGACTGGACGAGCGCCACCGTCGAGCTGCACGTCAACGTCTTCACCCGCAACTACGTCAAGACGGCGTTCGGCGGGTCGATGTCGGCGATGACCGACCCGTACTACTTCATGCTCGTGATGCACCAGCTCGGACGCGACTACGTCGTCTGGGACACCCGCGGTGAGATCGAGTTCCTGAAGCCCGGTCGCGGGGTGCTCACCGCCCAGTTCGAGGTGCCGCGCGAGAAGGCCGAGGAGCTTCGTCAGCGCGCGCACGGCGGTGCCAAGGTGCTGGAGTGGTTCGAGACCGACATCACGGATGCCGCGGGCGAGGTCGTCGCCCGCGTCCGCCGCGAGGTCTACGTCCGGGAGAAGAAGCGGGTCACCGCGACGAAGGTCGCGCCGCACCCCCTGCAGCGCGAGGACGAGTCTCAGCGGGCGCGATAGTCCGATGCGGTGAACCCCAGCACCGCCCGGAAGTCGTTCGCGAGGTGCGCCTGGTCGGCGTAGCCGAGCTCGGCGGCGATGTCGGCCAGAGCGGCATCCGGATCGTCGCGCACGCGCTGCGCCGCCTCCTGCAGCCGCCGGCGCCGGATCATCGCGGCCGGCGACAGACCGACCGTGCGGTGGGCGAGGCGCTGCAGCGTGCGCACCGAGACCTTGAGACGCTCCGCCGCGTCGTCGACGCGGAGGACCTCCGCATCGGACGTCAGGAGGTCGGCCATCGCGTTCGCAAGCCGCCCCTCGGGCGTGAGCGGACCGACTCGCTGACTCAACCACCGCGACACGACCGCGGCCGCGGCCCCGAGATCGGGCATGGCCGCCGACACGGTGCGCTCGAGCTCGGGCTCGTCCAGCGCGGCGTGAGCATCGACGAGCTGGCTCGGTGCATCGTGCAGCCGCGCGAAGGCGGCGGGCTTCAGCACGGCGCCGACCGCCCAGCCGCTCCCCCGCAGGACACGCTCCGAGGTCCGTGTCGTGGCGCCCCACAGCGTGACGCCGCCCGGCTCAACGGCGAGATTCGCCGCCGGGTATCCGAGGATCGGCTGGCTCGACTCGACGCCGTCGGGCAGGTCCCACTCGGGGAACCAGAACCATTCCACGAGGTCGGACGCCGCTGCCGGCGGCGCGCGCCGTGTGAAGCGCGGCAGGCGCTCGGGGTAGAGCACGCCGCGCGTCGGATCCGTCACACGGTCACGCTAGTGCGGTGCGCCGACACCCGTCCGCCGACGGTGTCGCGAATCTCCAAGCCCGCGGCATCCGCCCCGCGTGAGCATGGAGACATGACCACGGAGAAGACCACCGGCGTGACCGGAGCCCACACCACCGACGGGCGCCCGCACGGGGCGACCACCCTCACTCCCTTCCTCGCGATCCGCGGGGCGAAGCAGGCGATCGAGTTCTATCGCGACGTCTTCGGCGCGCGTGTCACGGACGTCACCGAGTTCGACGGCGCCGTCGTGCACGCCGGGCTCGACTTCGGGCTCGGCTTGCTCCAGCTGGGCGAGCCGTCCCCCGACTACGGGCTGGTCGCGCCGCCGGCAGGAGACGAGGACTGCTATTCGATCGGCATCTACGTGCCCGATGTCGATGCCGTCACCGCCCGCGCGGTGGCCGCCGGCGCGACGGTGCGCGAAGAGCCTTCGACGTTCGTGTCGGGCGACCGCTATGCGAGCGTGCGCGACCCCTTCGGCGTGCGCTGGTCGATCATGACGCGCGTCGAGGACCTCTCCGAAGAGGAGAGCGCGGCTCGCGTCGCCGAATGGGCGGCTTCCGTCAGCGCCGGCTGAGCCGCGCGTCTCTGAAGTGGCGACATCCACCAGTGCTGACTGAAGCCCGCAGGGACCCGACGGCGCGCGACCCTGCTGCCCCGACGACGCCTCCACAGGTCAACCGTGCTTCCGCGGGGAGAGCTGCTCGCGAAACGTCCTGCGGGGGCGCGGTCGAACTGCCGACGGCAGGTCAGTCCCGGCGCGCGCCGGCCGACTCGAGCTCCGCGAGCACCGCGGGCAGAAGCGCCTCGGCGGTGCGCCGGTACCCCAGTGCGCTCGGATGGAACCTGTCGAGGCTGAACATCTCGTCGGGCTGGGTGACGAAGAACGGCCCCACCGCGCGCCTCAGCGACACCGCTCGCGCACCGCACCGCGATGCCGCATCCGCCTGGGCGTCGGCGAGCTGGCGCGACAGGCGCGAGCCGAGGGCGCGCAGCGGCTGGGGCACCGGCCGCAGCGCGCCCAGGTCGGGGCAGGTCCCGACCACGACCACGGCGCCCCGCGCGCGCAGGCGCAGGATCGCCTGCTCGAGGTGCGCGATCGAGGCGGGCACGGGGACGCGGTGGGTGATGTCGTTGCCGCCGACGACGATGACCGCCGCGTCGGGCGTGTAGTCGGCAGGGAGCCCGTCGACCTGCTCGGCGAGCACCGACGACTCGGCGCCGACGACCGCTGCCGTCCGCAGCCGCACCGGTCGGCCGAGCTTGCGCGCGAGCCCCTTCGCGAGCCGGCCGCCGAGCGTGTCCTTGCGGCGCTCGGCGCCCAGTCCCGCGGCGATCGAGTCGCCGAGCACGACGAACTCGACGGGCTCGCCGTCGAACCGCCGCCCCCAGACCCGGTCGGCGTCGAGCGCCTCCTCCCCCAGTGGCTTGCCGATGCGACGACGGGCGACCGCGGCCTGGCGTGACAGCATCGTGCGACCCCCGAGCAGCACGAGCCCCGCCCCCAGGACGGCGCCGGCGAATGCGGCGGCGACGGCACCGGGGCCGACCTCACGCATGCGCGGCATGCCGCCATGCCACAGCACCCGGATGAACGGATGCCGTCATCCCGGTGACGCGCCGGGGGCGACGCGGGCTAGGACGCGCCGACTTCCGCCAGCACCGCGGCGATGCGGCGCTCGCGGGTCTCGGGCCGCTTCGCCTCCGACACGCCCCGCGCGAGCTCCTTGCGCCGGCTGAACGACAGCGCGTCGAACGCGGCGCGCTCACCGCCCTCGTCGAGCGCCTGAGCCAGGTCGGCCGGGACCTGGATCTCGCGATCGGCGGTATCGAGGTCGACGGTCGCGTCGACCTCGTCGCCGATCTCGACGCCGAGCTCGGCGCGCACCGCCTTCGACAGGCCGATGAGGTTCCGCCCGTCCATCACGCCGAGCCGCACGCGGGCGCGGCGCTCCCCGATCCCGACCACCACAGCCGCGCGCTTGCCGCCTCCGAGCTCGGCGACTTGCGCATCGGTCAGTTCGATGGCCGTGGCGGGTCCCATCGGCGCCAGTACGGCGTGGATCTGCAGCGTCATGCGCTCATCCTGACGGGTCGGAGCCTGCCCGCGCATCCCCGGATCAGCCGTTCGCGTGGCGCGCTAAAGTTCGCGCGTGACATCCTCCTCCCTGCACCGCCGCCTCGGCCTCGGCGACGCCGTGTTCATCGGCCTGGGCTCGATGATCGGGGCCGGCGTATTCGCCGTGTGGGCGCCGGCGGCGGATGCCGCCGGCACGGGCCTGCTGATCGGTCTGGCGATCGCCGCGATCGTGGCCTTCTGCAACGCCACCTCGTCGGCGCAGCTGGCAGCCGCGTACCCCACCTCCGGCGGGACGTACGCGTATGGCCGCGCCGAGCTGGGCCCGTGGTGGGGCTTCATCGCAGGATGGGGGTTCGTGGTCGGCAAGATCGCCAGCTGCGCAGCCATGGCCCTGACCTTCGCCGCCTACGCCGCGCCTGCCGGATGGGAGCGTCCCGTCGCGATCGCGGCCGTGATCGCCCTGACCGCGGTCAACTGGTTCGGCGTGACCCGCACGGCCGGCGCCGCGCGCGTGATCGTCGTCATCTCGCTCGGTGCGCTGGCCGCCGCCGTCACGGCGGCCTTCTCCACGAGTGCGGCTCCGGGTTGGTTCTCAGCCGAGACGCTCATGCAGGGCGGCGGCTACGGCATCCTGCAATCGGCCGGTCTGCTGTTCTTCGCCTTCGCCGGCTACGCACGCATCGCCACCATGGGCGAGGAGGTGCGCGATCCCCGGCGGGTGATCCCGCGCGCGATCGTGATCGCGTTCCTGGTCGCACTCGCGGTGTACGCGGTCGTAGCCGTCACGGTGCTGAGCGCACTGGGTCCCGCCGGGGTCGCCGCGTCGACCGAGCCGGTGGCCGACGCCGCCGCGCGATCCGGATGGGCGTGGATCGGCGTGGTCGTGCGCGTCGGCGCCGCGGCGGCATCGCTCGGCGCGCTGCTCGCGCTCATCGCCGGGGTGACTCGCACGACGTTCGCGATGTCACGCGAGGGCGATCTGCCTCGCCTCCTCGATCGGGTGCACCCGCGGTGGGGCGTTCCGCACCGCGCGGAGCTGGCTGCAGGGCTGGTGGCGGTGACACTGGTCGCCCTCGTCGACATGCGCGGGGCGATCGGCTTCTCCTCGTTCGGCGTGCTGCTCTACTACTTCGTCGCGAACGTCGCAGCCTTCCGTCAGCGGCGCGACGCGCGACGGTACCCGGCTGCGCTGCAGATCGTCGGCGCCACCGGATGCCTCGTCCTGGCGGCGACGCTGCCCTGGCAGTCCGTCGTCGGAGGCGTGATCGTGGTCGGCGCGGGCGTCCTCTACCGGGTGATCCGCCTGCGCGTCGCGCGGCAGGACTGACGTCCGACCCGCTCACCTTGCGGGCCGACCTGCGCGCGAAGGGCGGCCGATCAGATCGGTGTCGTCTCGGCCGGCGTCCCGAGATCGCGGATCAGGTAGATCCACGGGAAGGCGCGGCATCCGACCTGCCAGCCCTGCGCCTCCTCGGCCGCGAGCGACCCGCGCCAGAGGATCCGGCGGTGCTCCCATTGCGTGTCCGTGCGGACCATGCGATGCGACAGCATGCCCGCCTCGACCGTGTGCCATCCCGCACGTCCGGCGATCTCGAGCTCGGCCAGCTCGTCGAATGCGGTGACGGGCCCGAGCCAGCGCTCGGACTCCCCCGCGGTGGCGACCACGGCGCCGAACCTCTGCTGCGCGGCCTGCCTCGACATCCCGAGTTCCGCTCCGATCAGCGCCCAGCTCGCGCCTCCCGCGCGCGCGGCGGCGACGGAGCGCTGCAGTATGCCGCGCACCTCCTCCTCGGCCTGGGCGCTGACGGCGATCAGCGCGAGGTGGTCGTCGACATCGAGCGAGTCCGCGCTGTCGACCCGCGCGGCCGCGAGGACCGCGCGTCCGACGTCGTCGGCGAGGCCGCTCATCCCCGGGCGTCCCGGCTCGGCAGCCACGTGGCGCGGGAGACGGGGCGTCGAAGTCCGTTCCCGTACCCCCAGAAGTACGTTCCCGCGAGCGCGAGGCCGATGCCGCCGCCGAGGGCGAAACCGCCGCCGAGGCCGCCCCATCCGAACCCGATGCCCAGCAGCACGATGATGCCGCCGACGACGACGGTCGCGACGGCGACGCCGACGCCGACGATGCGTCGGTACAACGTGGCGGGGTGCTCGGGGGATTCGCTCATGCGTGTCAATCTAGGCTTGACGCCATGGGATGTCAACCGCAACTTGACAGACTCCGCTGTCGACGCCTCGAACACGAGGCCGCCCAGGGCTCAGCGGCGAGGGCGGGCCGGCGATGCAGCGGCGGATCAGCCGAGCGGCTTGACCTCGAGATCGTCGGCCGTCGTGCCCGCCGTCACGGTCGCGAAAGCCGTGTAGCCGTCGGATGCTGCGCGCTCGAGCAGCGCCTTGAGGTTCTTCGTCCGCTGCTCCAGGCGCACACGCGAGCCCTGTCGCACGAGCCCGGCCTTGAGCGCGAGGAGACCGGCCTCCGGCACGTCGCGGTCGTGGACCAGCACGACGGCCGGGGCTGCGGCATCCGTCTGCTCGGCGACCAGGTCGACGATCCGCTCGAAGCCGATGGAGAAGCCAACCGCGGGCACCTCCTGCCCGAGGAACCGCCCGATCATGCCGTCATAGCGACCGCCGCCGCCGAGCGAGTAGTCGACCGAGGGGTGGGCCAGCTCGAAGATGGTGCCGGTGTAGTACCCCATGCCGCGCACCAGGAACGGGTCGAACACCAGCGGGATGTCGCCCGCGACCTCATCTCCGGCCGTGGCGGCACGCGCCGCAGCCGCCGCCGCGCCGATGCCGACGAGGTGCGACACGATCTCGTCGGGGGCGTCCGCCGGCAGCGCCTTGCGGATCTGGCGCTCGCCGTACGGGTGGTACTCGAGGGTTATCGGGCGGCGAAGGAAGGCCTCGAACGCGTCGATGGCCGCCGAGTCCGCCCCCTGGCCCAGCCGGAGGGCTCGCTCGCGCAGCTCGGCGACGATCCCCTCGGGTCCGATCTTGTCGAGCTTGTCGATCGTGATCAGCACACCGGGGCGCTCTTCGGCGCCGAAGCCGAAGCTGTCGAGCATCCAGTCGAGGACGCGGCGGTCGTTGATCCGCACGCTCCCGCCTTCGAGCCCGAGGGCGTCGAGGGTGTCGAGCGTCGCGACGACGAGCTCGGCCTCGGCGCGCGCCGAGCCGTCTCCGATGATGTCGATGTCGCACTGCACGAACTGGCGGTAGCGGCCTTTCTGGGGTCGCTCGGCCCGCCACACGGGTGCGATCTGGATCGAGCGGAACACCGACGGCAGGTGGCCGCGGTTGGTGGCGTAGAACCGGGCGAGCGGCACCGTCAGGTCGTAGCGCAGGCCGAGGTCCGTCAGGCTCGCGGGGTCGTCTGCCGCAGCGCGGATGGCATCGGCGTCGAGCCCGCGCTTGAGCACGTTGTAGGCGAGCTTCTCGTTGTCGCCGCCGATGCCCGCGTGCAGCCGCGCGTACTCCTCGACCACCGGCGTCTCGATCTCGTCGAACCCGTGCGCGCGGTAGCGCTCGCGGATGACGGCGAGCACGCGCTCGCGACGGGCCTTTTCAGCGGGGAGGAAGTCGCGCATGCCGCGCGGCGGATTGACGGATGCCACGGAGCCATCTTTTCAGATGGCCGCGCGGGGCTGCTCCCGCGAACCCCGCCGGCGGGCTCATCCGTCGGCGGGGTGGGTCTCGGCGGCGCGGATGTCGCGCTCGAGGCGCCGCAGCCGCTCGCGCAGCGCGCGCTCGGCGTCCCAGCCGTTCGCACGGGCCGTCGCGACGAGCGTCAGCAGCGCCTCACCCAGCTCCTCCTCCGACGCCGGGCTCGTGCTCGTGTCGCTCTCAGGCCCGCGAGAGTACATCTGGTCGCCGAGGGGTAGGGAAGGACCCGCACCTTCGTCCACCCGCTGTACTCTCGCGGAGGCGGAGGGGACGCCGGCCGGCGCGGCGGACGCCGAGGGGACGCCGACCGGCGCGGCGGACGCCGAAGGGTCAGCGGCCGCGGCGGACGTCGACGGCGCCGCCACGCCCACCTGACGCGCCTTGCCCAGGAGCTTCTGGGCGAGGGCGAGGCTCGGCATCCGCTGGCTCACCCCGTCGAGCACGCTTGTGCGCGCGCTCTTCTCGGCGGCCTTCGCGGCGTTCCAGTGCACCAGCACCTCTTCGGGCGTGGTCGCGACCGCGTCGCCGAACACGTGCGGATGCCGGCGCACCATCTTGTCGGTCAACCCTCGGGCCACGTCGTCGATGTCGAATGGGGCGTCCTCGTCGCGCGAGGCGATCTCGGCGTGGAACAGCACCTGCCACAGGAGATCGCCGAGCTCTTCGCGCAGCTCGTCGCGCGACCCCTCCTCGACGGCGTCGATGAGCTCTGCGCTCTCCTCCACGAGGTACGGCACGAGGGCGCGGTGGTCGATCTGCTGCGTCCACACGCAGCGGTCGCGGACCGCGCGCATGACCTCCGCCGCCTCGCGGAGCGGATCGGATGCGTCGTGCCGCCGCGCGCCGGTCACGTCGTCGTGGATGCGGTCGCCGCCCGCTGCCGATAGTGCCATGCCCGCCACGATACGAGGCCGGCGGCCAGCAGGAGCGAGATCACCGAACCTGCGAGCACGCCGAGCGTCGCCTGATCGCGCAGCGCCGCGGCATCCGTGAAGGCGAGCTCCGACAGGAGCAGCGACACCGTGAAGCCGATGCCGCCGAGCGCTCCGGCGGCGACGAGGTCGGCGAAGGCGAGCGGCGGCGCGCTCCCCCGGTGCGCGACCCGCAGCGAGAGCCACCCGAACGCGGCGATACCGACGATCTTGCCGACCGGCAGTGCCACCAGCACACCCCAGAACGCCGGCGACAGCTGAGAGAGCGGCACCGCGGGGATCACGACGAGCGCCGCGGAGAAGGCGAACACCGGCAACACGACGACGTTCACCCACGGTTCGAGCGCGTGACGCACCCGCAGGGCGGGCTGCTGCGCCATCGCGAGTCCCAGCACGACGCCGGCGATGGTGGCATGCACTCCCGACAGGTACACCAGCACCCAGGTGGTGACCGCGAGGAGCACCAGCAGGACGGCGATCGGCACGCGGCCCCGGGTGTCGAGCTGCCTGCTCAGGATGCCGAACGCGACGACGGCGACCGCGGCGCCGGCGAGCGCCGCGATGTTCACGCCGTCGGTGAAGAGGACGGCGATGAAGATGATGCCGACGATGTCGTCGAGGATCGCGAGCGCGAGCAGGAACACGCGGAGCGCGGGCGGCAGCCCCTTGCCGAACACCGCCAAGACGCCGAGGGCGAACGCGATGTCGGTGGCCGTCGGGATCGGCCATCCTGCGGTCGCGTCCGAGCCCCCCGCCATGGCCGCGTAGATCGCGATCGGCACGATCACGCCGCCGGCGGCGGCGATCGCGGGCTGCAGCGCCTTGCGGGCGGAGTTGAGCTGCCCGCTGGTGAGCTCGTACTGCAGTTCGACGGCGACGACGAAGAAGAAGAGGGCCAGCAGGCCGTCCTTGATCCAGTGCGACAGCGTGAGCTCGAAGACACCCGGGATGCCGAGCTCGGCGTGCATCGCCGCGTCTACCGCAGGCCAGAGTGCCGAGTTGGCGACGAAGAGACCGAGACCCGCCGCGACGAGCAGGATGATGGCGGGAAAGCGGGCGGAGCGAAGAAGCGACATCGGGCCTCCGTGACAGGATCGCGGGTCGACAATGGTGCGCCGACCAGACTTCCCGGCTCTCCACGGGCCAGTGTAGCGAGTGGGTCATGCTCGGCTGCGGGGACGGCGCAGGACCCGTCGTCACACAACGTCGGCCGTGCCGGCGCCGCGACAGCGCGCCGTTAGCCTGGAGAGATGCGTGAACTCACCCAGACCGAAGCGATCGACCTCGTCGGGCGGTACGAGGCGGAGCAGGCGATCCCCGAGCAGATGCGCAGCGACGTGCGCATGCTGGGAACCCTTCTCGGTCAGGTGCTGCGCGAGAGCGGATCGCCGGGACTGTACGAGGACGTCGAGCGCCTGCGCACCGCCACAATCCAGGCCTACACCGATGAGACGCCCGAGGCCTTCGCCCGTGCCGCCGCGATCGC
The DNA here is from genome assembly GCF_031085295.1 of Microbacterium psychrotolerans. GTDB lineage: Bacteria > Actinomycetota > Actinomycetes > Actinomycetales > Microbacteriaceae > Microbacterium > Microbacterium psychrotolerans. The sequence goes on from NZ_JAVFWO010000006.1 coordinate 115,254, forward strand.
CGACTCGTTCACGATCGCCCGCGCGGACGAGGTGGCCCGGGCGTTCACCGCCTACTTCCACCTCGTGAACCTCGCCGAGGAGCACCAGCGCGTGCGCATCCTGCGGGAGCGCGACGGACGCCCCGACCGCGAGCAGGCGACCGACTCGGTCGCCGCGGCGTTCGTCCGGCTGGCCGCCGAGGTCGGCGACGACACAGCGCTGCGGCGTCTGCAGAACATGCGATTCCACCCCGTCTTCACGGCCCACCCCACCGAGGCGCGCCGACGTGCGGTGTCGACCAGCATCCGCCGCCTCGCGACGCTCCTCGAGCAGCACGACGCGTCGCTGCGCGGCGGCGCCGACGAGCGTCGGGCACAGCGCCGCATGCTGGAGGAGATCGACACGCTGTGGCGCACGGCGCCGCTGCGCCCCGAGAAGCCCGCTCCCACCGACGAGGTGCGCGCCGTGATGGCGGTCTTCGACGACACGCTCTACACGGCCGTGCCCCACGTCTACCGCCGCGTCGACGACGCCCTGCAGGGACCGGCGGCCGGCGGGCGCGCACCGGTGGTGCGCCCCTTCGTGCGCGTCGGCTCCTGGGTCGGCGGCGATCGCGACGGCAACCCGTTCGTGACGGCATCCGTCACCCGGAAGGCGTCGGCGATCGCGAGCGAGCACGTGCTGCTCGGCCTCGCCCGCACCGCGAGCCGCATCGGGCGCACGTTGACGCTCGACGCGACGACCACGCCGCCGAGCGACGCGCTGCTGGCGCTCTGGCAGCGCCTGAAGGCCGCCGATGAAGACGCCGCGAAGGACATCGCCAAGCGATCCCCCGACGAGCCGCATCGCCGCATCGTGCTGCTGATCGCCCGGAAGATCGAGGCGACGCGCGCCCGCAACGCCGACCTCGCGTACGCCGATCCCGAACACCTGCTCGCCGATCTCCGCGTCGTGCAGGAGTCCCTGGTGCAGGCGGGCGCGCCGCGCCAGGCGTACGGGCACCTGCAGCAGCTGCTGTGGCAGGTCGAGACGTACGGGTTCCACCTCACCGAACTCGAGGTGCGGCAGCACTCTGCCGTGCACGCCAAGGTCCTCGCCGAGCTCGAGACCGGCGCTCCGCGCAGCGAGCTGGCCGAGGAGGTGCTCGACGTCATCCGCACGGTCGGATTCCTGCAGGAGCGCTACGGCCCGCGCGCAGCCGGCCGCTACATCGTGTCGTTCACGCAGTCGGCCGAGGACCTCGCCGCCGTCCACAAGCTCGCCGCGTACGCGGTCGGTCCGGACGGCACCCCTCCTGTCCTCGACGTCATCCCGCTCTTCGAGACCTTCGCCGACCTGCAGGCCGCGCCCCGCATCCTCGCCGAGATCGTCGAGCACCCGGAGTTCGCAGCGCGGTTGGAGGCCACGGGCCGGCGTCTGGAGGTCATGCTCGGCTACTCCGACTCGTCGAAGGACGTCGGCCCCGTCGCCGCGAACCTCGCCCTCTACGAGGCGCAGGCGAAGATCGCGGCCTGGGCCGACGAGAACCGGATCGAGCTCACGCTGTTCCACGGTCGCGGCGGAGCCCTCGGCCGTGGCGGCGGTCCCGCGAACTCGGCGATCATGGCGCAGCCGCCGCACTCGGTCGACGGCCGGTTCAAGCTCACCGAGCAGGGCGAGGTGATCTTCGCGCGCTACGGCGATCCGGCGATCGCGATGCGGCACATCGACCAGGTCGCGGCCGCGATCCTGCTCGCCTCGTCGCCGTCGAACGAGGAGCGCAACCGCGCGGCCGCCGAGAAGTACGCCGGCGTGGCGGCGACGCTGGACGCGGCGTCCCGCGAGCGCTTCTTCTCGCTGGTGAAGGCGCCCGGCTTCGCGCCGTGGTTCGCCCGCGTCACGCCGATGGAGGAGATCGGACTGCTGGCGCTGGGCTCGCGCCCGGCCCGCCGCGGACTGTCGGTCGAGTCTCTCGAGGACCTGCGGGCCATCCCCTGGGTCTTCGCGTGGACGCAGGCCCGCATCAACCTCGCCGGATGGTTCGGACTCGGCACCGCCCTCGACGCCGTCGGCGACGAGCCGCTGCTGCAGCAGGCGTACCAGGAGTGGCCGCTGTTCCGTACCCTCATCGACAACGTGGCCATGAGCCTCGCGAAGACCGACGATCGCATCGCGCTGCACTACCTCGAGCTCGGCGATCGTGACGATCTCGCCGCGCTCGTGCGAGACGAGATGCGCGTGACGCGGGACTGGGTCGTCCGCATCACGGGCGGCACGGAGCTGCTCGGCAACAAGCCGGTGCTGCAGCGGGCGGTCAAGATGCGAAGCCCCTACGTCGACGCGCTCTCGCTGCTGCAGCTGCGCGCCCTGCGCGCTCTGCGCGAGGCTCCCGAGGGCGCACCGGTCGATCCCGAGCTGCAGCGACTGCTGCTGCTGTCGGTGTCGGGCGTCGCCGCCGGCCTGCAGAACACGGGCTGACCCGCCCGGGTGCGGTGACACGCGCGTCGCACCCGTGATCTCCGACGGCCCGGCGTACCGTAGCGCCCATGGCACGGATCGTCGTCGCCGAAGTCTGCCCCCGGTGCGGGTCGCTCGATGTGCGAGTGACCGAGCCGAGGTGGTTCCGGATCGAGTGGGATCGTCGAGACGCCCTCGACGACGGCTGGGTCGACCGCCTCGAGTTCGGCTGCCGCGACTGCGACCTGCTCTGGGAGTGACGAAGGCGGATCACGGATGCCGCGGGCCGCAGGCCCACGCGGCCTCGTCCGCCGTTGCCCGGCGGCGTCGGATGGGGATGCCTCCCCCTAGCGCGTGCGGCGAGGCTTCCTCGTGCCCAGCATGTAGGGGAGCCCGCGGCCCACGGCCGAGAACGTGCTGCCGAGGCGGGACCACACCGTCGGCACCTGCGGCACCGCGTCGACGTGGTCCAGATCCGCGACGTCGACGAAGTAGGCGCGGATGGTGCCGATGCCCTCGAGATCCGGCGCGAGCTCGCCCGCGGACGCGGGAAGTGATGCCGCGTCGGTGCGGCACAGTTCCTCTGTCAGCAGGACGTACTCGGGAATGCCGACGGAGTTCTTCAGCAGTCGATGCACGAGGATGACGTCGATGCCGACCAGCTTGGAGCGGCCGCCGACCCGCTGCGTCGCGACATCGCCCACGTGTGCCACGAACTTGAGAGTGAGATTGCGCGCCTGACGGCACCCACCGCACGGGCAGAGGTTCTGCACCACGTACTCGCGCTCGAGATGGAAGGCGCGGTGCATCACGACAGCCAGATGGAGGATGTCGGTGAGGGTCGGGTCCGGCTCCCGCGCGACGGCGCGCCGAGAGAGGAACGCGGCGTCGCCCTCGATCTCGACGAGCTCGAATCCGGTCGCGGCGCGCACGATGCTCTCCAGCATCCGCGCCGTGTTGACCTCGGCATGCGCGAGGGTCATGCGATGCGAGCCCATGTACTCGGTGTAACCGCCGATATCGGCGATCAGCAGGGCCGTTCGCTCCGTCCCATGTGCCAGTCCCTTCGTCGGTCGTTGATCCCAGCGGGTCTCACGATGCCCGAGGCTCGTCTGGCAGGTCGTCGGGCGCGTATCGCGCGAGCTCGTCCTGTACTGTCGTGGCGGCCGCCTGCGCGCTGGGCGCGTAGCCGAGGACGACGGCGGTGAACCGGTCGGCGGTGAGCGCCTTCAGCGCGAGCGGGGTGCGCGCGAGGACCGTCGCCGTCCGCGGCGTGCGACGAAGCAGCGCGATCTCGCCGAATCCCTCCCCGTCGCCGAGCGTTGCGATCACGCGACCGTCGCCGAGCACGTCGGCTCGGCCGCTCTCGATCACGTAGTAGCGATCACCGAGGTCCCCCTGGGTGAAGACGGCGCTGCCTGGTGCCACCTCGACCGGTTCCAGCCCGCGCGCGAGCTGCTCGATCGCGGGCAGCGGGAGCGGCTGGAACATGGGCACCCGCTGGAGGAGACCGACCTCGGCGTCCAACGCGCCGACGGATCGATCGAGGGCGCGCAGCCGCCACCACGATGCCAGCGCGAGCACCGGACACAGCAGGCCGATCGCGATGAGCGCGCCATCGACGCCGAGCCACGCGATCATCATCGACGCGATGATCGCGCCGACGCCGATGGAGACGGCGACCAGGCTCTCGAGCACACCGAAGACGCGCGCCATCAGGGCGTCCGGGGCCAGTCGGCCGATCAGCGTGAACCCGGCGAGGTCGATCAGCGCGTTACCCACCCCGACGAACGCGAGCAGGAGAAGCGCCGCCGCCTGCGCGGGGAAGACGCCGACGAGGGCGAGCGGCAGTCCCCACAACGCCACGCCGACGGCGAACCACGCGCCCAGCCGGCGGGTTCCGACCAGCAGTGAGGCCGCCAGCGAGCCCAGGACCGCCCCCACGCCGACCGAGGCCATCAGCGATCCGGCGCCGGACTCGCCCATGCCCAGCAGCTCGATGGCGACCACGACCGAGAACACGGTGAGTGCACCCCGCGTGAGCGACTGGGCGGCGGCCAAGCCGAGGATGAGCTGCAGATCGCGGCTCCGCCACACGGCGGCGAGCCCTTCGGCCGCCTCCCTCAGCAGGTCGCGCCGCGGTGCCGCCGGTCTGGGTGGGGCGTCGTACCGCACGCGGAAGAGGAGCAGCGCCGCCCAGAACGATGCGAGCGCCGCGACGGCGAACACGACGGAGACATCGGTGAAGATCAGCAGGATCGCGGCGACGAGCGGCCCGACGAGGGTCGCGACGGAGTCCAGCAGCCCTCGCACGACGTTGGCGCTGGCCAGTTCGTGCCCGGTGCGGCACAGCGTGGGCAGGAGCGCGGAGTGCGCCGGCCGGAACATGGTGGCCGCGATCGTCGAGACCACCGCGAGCGCGTAGACGACCGCGATCGGGCCCGACACTGCCACGACGACCGCCGCGACGAGGGTGGCGGCGCCCCGCACCACCGACACGACGACGAGGACGCGCTCGCGCCGCCCGCGGTCGGCGAAGGGCGACAGGATCGGCGCCAGCAGCGCCGAGGGCAGCATGCGCAGCAGTCCCACCGCGCCGAGGGCGAGCGCGCCCCCGGCGTTGTACGCGACGATGCCGAGCGCCACCGTGAACGCCCACTCCGCCGTCCAGGCACCGAGGAAGCTCAGCTGCGCGCGCCGCAGATTGGGGTTGCGCCAGTTGCTCGAGAAGGCACCCACGGCCTGATCGAGCCTCGAACGGGTCCCCAGACGGCCCATGTCCGCGACCCTATGGCCTGAGCCAGGAGAAGGCCAGGCCCACGTCGATCTCGCGATCGGCGGTTGTACGGCGGACGGTCGCTGGGGCGTCAGTCCACGCGGCGGTCGTCGACGTGACGGGCGAGGCTCCGACCGTATCGTTCGGTGAGCTGCACCATGAGGTCGGGGGTCTCGCGGTCGAGTCCGAAGACATAGCCGGGGAAGTCGAGCTCGCGCTGCGCCGCCCAGATCTCCTCGTGGCGGTCGGGCGGAAGGATCTGCACCGGGTCGCCCACGGCCACCCAGCCGATCGGGACCGTGGAGTCCGGCGGGAGCGTGGTGCGCAGGTGCACGACCGCGTTGATGCGCACTTCGCTGCGCGCACCCAGCCGAGCGCCGTTGAACACGCGCGTGCCGGTCGCGAGAAACACCTCCTCCTCGACGACGGCGCCCGAGACGCTGGCCATCGGCCCGACGAGCACGTGGTCTGCGATGTGCACCGGGTTCGTCGCCGTCGCCCGGATGAGGGCGTTCTCCATCACGATGACGTTCTCGCCCAGCGTGATCGCGCCTCCTTCGGCGGTGATCACCGCGCCGTGGAGGATCTGGCAGTCGGCGCCGATCTCGACGTCGCCGCTGATCACGGCGGTCGCCGCGACGACAGCGTCGGGGTGGATGCGGGGCTGGGCCCCGAGGTGCTCGAAACGCATCATGCCTCCTCGATCCCGTGCCGGCCCGCCCGTCGTCGGGGCCGTCGCGGTCGGTTCACAGCGTAGTGCGGTGCATCCGCGCCGCACTCGGTCGCCGCCGCGCGCGTCAGTCCGGATGCTCGGTCAGGCGCCAGTAGTAGCCGCTCGGATCCAGCACGCGGAAATCGCGGAGGCCCCACGGCTGCGCCCGCAGGTCGTCGTCCACGGGCCAGCCCTCGTCCGCGATACGCCGGCGGGCGGCATCCAGATCGTCCGTCTCGAGCACGAGCTCCACTCCGACGGGCGCACGGCGCGGCGCGGTGTCGACGGACGCGCGCCTTGCCGCCCCGAGGCGCACGCGACCGAGCTCCAGCGCGACGTAGGCCCACTCGAGGTGCCGCTCATCGCGCACGAGGGAGAACCCCAGCACGCGGACATAGAAATCGACGGTCAGGTCCAGGTCGTCGGGGAAGATCTCGATGCGAAGGTCGGCCGCCATCCCTCCACTCTCCCGCACGCGAACCCGTTGCGTCGCGCGCAGGCGCGCGAGAAACGCCGTGCAAAGGCGACGGCCGTCGTCGTCACACGCCCGGTCGAGGTTCCGGGCCCTGGGTAGGGTGAAAGAGCGCCGTCCCAGCGCGCATCGCTCCACCCCGAAAGCTCCACATGCCCACTGCACCGCCCACGGCCTCCGCTCCCACCGCCCTCTCGTCAGCCGAGTCGATCGGCCTCGTCCTCGACACCGTCGGAGCCCGCAATCCCCACGAGCCGGAGTTCCTGCAGGCGGTGCACGAGGTGCTCGAATCGATCGCGCCCGTGCTCGAAGCCCACCCGCAGTTCGTCGACGGCGGCATCGTGGAGCGGCTCGTCGAGCCGGAGCGGCAGATCATCTTCCGAGTGCCGTGGGTCGACGACGCTGGGCGCCTGCAGGTCAACCGCGGATTCCGCGTGCAGTTCTCCTCCGTGCTCGGCCCCTACAAGGGCGGTCTCCGGTTCCACCCCTCGGTGAACCTGTCGATCATCAAGTTCCTCGGCTTCGAGCAGATCTTCAAGAACGCCCTCACCGGCCAGGGCATCGGCGGTGCGAAAGGCGGCAGCGACTTCGACCCGCACGGCCGCTCGGATGCCGAGATCATGCGCTTCTGTCAGTCGTTCATGAACGAGCTCTACCGCCACCTCGGGGAGCACACCGACGTGCCCGCCGGAGACATCGGCGTGGGTGCCCGTGAGATCGGCTACCTCTTCGGCCAGTACCGGAAGGTCACCAACCGCCACGAGTCCGGCATGTTCACGGGCAAGGGCGTGCAGTGGGGCGGTGCCGAGGTCCGCACCGAAGCGACCGGCTACGGCGCTGTCTTCTTCACGGCGGAGATGCTCGGCGTCCACGGACAGACGCTCGCGGGCAAGCGGGTGGGTGTGTCAGGGTCGGGCAACGTGGCGATCTACGCCATCGACAAGGCCCATCAGCTCGGCGCGACGCCGGTGACGGCATCCGACTCCTCCGGCTATGTCGTCGACGACGCCGGCATCGACGTCGGCCTGCTCCGCCAGGTCAAGGAGCTCGAGCGCGCTCGCATCGCGGAGTACGCGGCGCGACGCCCGACGGCACGCTACGTCGAAGGTGCGCGCCCCTGGGAGGTCGCGGTCGACGTCGCAATCCCCGCGGCCACGCAGAACGAGCTCGACGCCGACGACGCGCGGGCACTCATCGCGAACGGCGTACGCGCCGTCGCCGAAGGCGCCAATATGCCCTCGACTCCCGAGGCGATCGAGCTCTTCCAGTCCGCGGGCGTGCTGTTCGGACCGGGCAAGGCGGCGAACGCCGGCGGCGTCGCGACATCAGCGCTCGAGATGAGCCAGAACGCCGCCCGCCAGCGCTGGAGCTTCGACGACAGCGAGGCGAAGCTGCGCGCGATCATGGCCGACGTGCACGACGCCGCGTTCGCCGCCGCTGAGAGATACGGTCGCCCGGGCGACTATGTCGTGGGAGCGAACTCGGCAGGCTTCGAACGGGTCGCGCACGCCATGCTGGCGCAGGGTGTGATCTGACCCGGTCTCGCGCACGCAACGTGCCTCCGGAGTCAGGCGTTGACGGCCGCCTCGGCTTCGGCATCCGCGTCCGTCTTCTTCGGCGGCCACAGCTGCTCGATCAGCTGGGCGACCCAGGCGATCAGCTCGTCGTCGCCGAGCGGCTCGCCACCGGCCGACGGAAGCGGCACAACCATCGCCTCGCCGCCGGCGACGAGCTTGGCCTTGGGATGCAGTCGCTGCAGGCGCACACGCATCGAGTCCGGCAGATTCGCCGGCGCGATGCGCAGGTTCGGGCCCATCGCCACGACGTCGGCGAGCCCCGCCTGCCCGGCCCGGCGCCGCAGCCGCGCGACGGCGAGCAGCCCTTCGACCTCGGCCGGCGGCTCGCCGTACCGGTCGGTGAGCTCCTCGACGACCAGGTCGATCGCGTCGGGCTGAGCGGTGACGGATGCCGCCGCCGAGAGCTTCTGGTACGCCTCCAGGCGCAGCCGCTCGCTGTCGATGTAGGACTCCGGGATGCGGGCCTGCACGGGCAGCTCGAGGCGCAGCTCGGCCGGCCCCTCGGTCTCCTCGCCGCGGAAGGTGGCGACCGCCTCGCCGATCATGCGCAGGTACAGGTCGAAGCCCACGCCCGCGATGTGTCCGGCCTGCTCGGCGCCCAGCAGGTTGCCCGCGCCGCGGATCTCGAGGTCCTTCAGCGCGACCTGCATGCCGGATCCGAGGTCGTTGTTGACCGCGATCGTCTCGAGGCGGTCGGCGGCGGTCTCGCTGAGCGGCTTCATGTCGTCGTAGAGGAAGTACGCGTACGCGCGCTCGCGGGCGCGGCCGACCCGGCCCCGCAGCTGATGCAGCTGGCTGAGGCCGTACTTGTCGGCGCGGTCGATGATGATCGTGTTCGCGTTGGAGATGTCGAGGCCGGTCTCGACGATCGTGGTGCAGACCAGGACGTCCGAGCGGCGCTCCCAGAACGCGTCGACGACCTCCTCGAGGGCGTGCTCCCCCATCTGGCCATGGGCGACCGCGATGCGCGCCTCGGGGACGAGCTCGGCGAGCTCCGCCGCGACGCGCTGGATCGACTGCACGCGGTTGTGCACGTAGAACACCTGCCCCTCGCGCAACAGCTCGCGGCGGATGGCGGCGGCGATCTGCTTGTCGTTGCGCGGGCCGACGTACGACAGGATCGGATGCCGGTCCTCGGGCGGCGTCTGCAGCGTCGACATCTCGCGGATGCCGGTGACCGCCATCTCGAGCGTGCGCGGGATGGGCGTCGCGCTCATGGCGAGGATGTCGACGTTGGTCTTGAGCTTCTTGAGCTGATCCTTGTGCTCGACGCCGAAGCGCTGCTCCTCGTCGATGATCATGAGCCCGAGGTCCTTGAAGATCACCTTCTCGGTGAGGATGCGGTGCGTGCCGATCACCATGTCGACGGTGCCGTCGGTGAGACCTGCCAGCACCTCGCGCGCCTGCTTGTCGGTCTGGAACCGCGAGAGCGCCTTGACCTTCACCGGGAAGCCGGCGAAGCGCTCGGTGAACGTCTCGAGGTGCTGCTTGACCAGCAGCGTCGTCGGGACGAGCATCGCGACCTGCTTGCCGTCCTGGATCGCCTTGAACGCGGCGCGCACCGCCACCTCGGTCTTGCCGAACCCGACGTCGCCTGACAGCAGCCGGTCCATCGGGATCGGCTTCTCCATGTCGGCCTTGATCTCGTCGATCGTCTGCAGCTGGTCGGGGGTCTCGGCGAACGGGAACGCCTCTTCGAGCTCGCGCTGCCAGGGCGTGTCGGGACCGAAGGCGTGGCCCTTCGACGCCATGCGCGCCGAATACAGCTTGACGAGCTCCACCGCGATGTCGCGTACGGCGCGGCGGGCCTTGCTCTTGGCCTGGGCCCAGTCGCTGCCGCCCATCTTCGACAGGGCCGGCGCCTCGCCGCCGACGTAGCGCGAGAGGAGGTCCAGCTGGTCGGTGGGCACGAAGAGCTTGTCGCCCGGGTAGCCGCGCTTGGACGGCGCGTACTCGAGCACCAGGTACTCCCGTACGCTCTTGATCGCGTTGCGCCCGCCGCTGGAGACCTCGCGCTGGGTGAGCTCGACGAACTTGCCGATGCCGTGCGTCGCGTGCACCACGTAGTCGCCGGCCTTCAGCTGCAGCGGGTCTACGACGGCCTTGCGTCGCGACGCGAGCTTCTTCACGACGCGGGAGTCGCCCCCGATGGTGCGGCCGTAGAACTCCGACTCGGTGAGCACGGCGAGCTTCGCGGCCGCCGCCTCGAACCCGCGCTCGAGCGTGCTGAGCACCACGTGGGCGACGCCGGGCTCGGGCGCCTGCAGCACCTCGTCGACCCTGCGCGCCGCGATGCCCCGCTCGGCGAGCACGTCGCGCGCACGCTCCACGAGCCCGGTTCCGGAGGCCGCGACCACGACGCGCCAGCCGTCCGCGAGGAGTGCGCCGACGTGCTGCGTCGCGCCCTCCACGTTCCCCTGGAAGGACGGCACCGCCGACCCCGGCACGCGGATCGCGGCGGCGGCCTCGAGCGCGACGTCGATGTCGTCGTCGATGAGCCCCTCGGCGGCGGCATCCGCCTGTCCCGAGTCGAACGAGCTGAGGCTCCACCAGACCCCGCCGCGCGTGCGGGCAGCGGCGCGGATGGCGGGCAGCGTCAGGAAGTCGCCGGCGCCGAGGTCGATCGGGGTGCTCGCGCCGGCGGTGGCCGCGCTCCACGCCGCTTCGAGGAACTCGCGATTCGTCTCACCGAGCGTGATCGCCCGGGCGACCGCGCGCTCCGGGTCGACGAGGGCGACGGCCGAGCCCTCGGGCAGGTAGTCGACGACGGTGACGAGCCGGTCGACGACGGCCGGGAGCAGGGATTCCATGCCCTCGACCGGGATGCCCTCGGCCATCTTCTCGAGCATTCCCGCGAGCCCGGGGAACTCGCCCTTGAGCTGGCGGGCACGGCCGCGCACGGGCTCGGTGAGCAGCAGTTCACGGCTGGGCAGCAGGGTGACGTCCCGCACTTCGCCGGGCAGCGAACGCTGATCGGCGACCGAGAACGCGCGCATCTCGTCCACCTCGTCGCCGAAGAACTCGACGCGGTACGGGTGCGGAGCGGTCGGCGGGAAGACGTCGAGGATGCCGCCGCGCACCGCGAACTCGCCGCGACGCGAGACCATGTCGACGCGGTGGTAGGCGAGTTCGACGAGGCGAGCCGACACCTCGCCGAGGTCGTGCCCGCGGGCGCCGACGACGAGCTCCACGGGCGGGACGTCCGTGAGCCCGGCCGCGAGCGGCTGGATGGCGCCGCGCACCGATGCCGTGATCACGAGCGGCGTCGTGGCGTCCCAGCGCGCGATGCGGGTGAGGATGTCCAGTCGGGCGCCGACGGTCTCGGCGCTCGGGCTGAGCCGTTCGTGGGGAAGGGTCTCCCACGCGGGGAAGTGGAGCACCTCGGCACCGGGCAGCAGTGCGCCGAGCGCCGGACCCAACGATTCCGCCCGGCGGCCGGTCGGCGCGATCAGGAAGACCAGCGGTGGCTTGCCTGCGGCACGGCGGCGTTCGATCAGGGCGGCGAGGAGGGGGGCGTCGAGCCCCTCGACGAGCGAGAAGTCGGCATCGACGGATGCCGCGGCCACCGCGTCCCGAAACGGCTCAGCCTGCTCGAGGGCGCGAACGATCCCGGGAACTGTCACCGCACGAGTCTACGGCCCGCCGCCGACACGGGGCCGCCCAGGGAAGGAGCGTGCGACCCGGCCCCTCCGAAGCCGATGAGGTGCCGCGCGCCCCTCCTAGGATGAGCCTGTGAGCCAGCCCCCCGCGCCCGATGCGCCTCAGACCCCGACCGTTCCGCCCGGCGCGTGGGCTCCACCGGCGCATGCGCCGTTCGGGCCGCCCGCGGGCGCGGACGGCAGTCAGCCCGGCGCCGCCGGCGCACCTGGCGCGCAGCCCGGGATCCCTACGGGATGGTCCGCGCCGCCTGCCGGCGCGTACGCCCCACCGCCGGGGTATGCCCCGCCCGCGGGCTACGCTGCCGCGCCGGTCGCGGCATCCGCCCCGGTGTACGGCGCTCCGCCTGCGAGGCGCAGCAGCGTCCTCGGTGTCGTCGCCCTCGCACTTGCACTCGTCGCGACCGTCGGCGCGAGCCTGGTGGCGGCCATCGCGAGCTATCGCATCGGACTCGGCGCCGGCCGCCAGATCACCGCAGGGGCCCTCGACAGCGACTTCGACTGGTCGATCCTCACCCCCGTGCGTGACTGGGTGCTGCTGGGCGAGGTCTCGTTCTGGGTAGGCACCGCGCTCGGCGTCTGGGCTCTGGTGCAGGGTGTGATCGCGATCGTCACCGCCCGCGGCCGCGGCGCCGGCATCGCCGCCGTGATCGTCGCCGCGCTGGGCCCGATCGTCTTCGGTGGGGTGGTGCAGGGCTTCCTCACCGCCGGGCTCACCGCCGGCACCGGCATGGGCGCCTGACCAGCAGACGGGGATCACCCCGAGCCCTGCGCCGGACACCCCGCCTCAGACGCGAGGTGCGTGGTGCTTCTGCTGTGCGGCGAGAAGGCCCTCGGCCACGAGCTGCTCGACCGCGTCGGCGGCGTCTCCGACGAGGATCGGCAGGTTCTTGCGCTCTGTGGCGCCGAACGGGTCGAGCACCCAGTCGGCGGGATCCTGCCGGCCCATGGGGCGGCCGATGCCGACGCGGACGCGCGTGAACTCCGGCGTGTCGAGCGCCTTGGCGACGTCGCGGACCCCGTTGTGGCCGCCGTGGCCACCGCCGACCTTGAGTTTGATGGTGTCGAACGGGATGTCGAGCTCGTCGTGCACGACCACCACGTGGTGGGGGTCGATGCCGTAGAACTTGACGAGCCCGGCGACGGGACCGCCCGACACGTTCATGAACGTGTTCGGCTTGGCGAGGATGAGCTTGGCCCCGCCGGGGCGCAGCCAGGTCTCGACGACCCGGGCGTTGGCCTTGTGCGACTTGAACGACTCGCCACGTCGCGCGGCGAGCTCGTCGACGACGAGCTGCCCGACGTTGTGCCGTGTGAGCTCATAGCGGGGACCGGGGTTTCCCAGCCCGACGACCAGCCACGACTCTGCCATGTCATCCATCCTGCCGGTGAGACGGAGCGAGGGGGTGCGGCATCCGCACCCCCTCGACTTCGTGAAAGGGATTACTCGGAGGCGGACTCTTCCGCAGCCTCGGACTGCTCGGCGGCGACCTCGGCATCGGCCTCGGCGATCTCGTCCTCGGCGGCGAGCGTCGCTGCCGGGACCGAGATCGCGACGATGAGCAGCTCGGCGTCGGCGATGAGGACCGAGCCCTTCGGCAGCTTCAGGTCGGCGGCGGTGATGTGCGTGCCGTCCTCGAGGCCTTCGACGTCGACCTCGATGTGCTCGGGGATGTGCGTCGCCTCGGCCTGCAGGGTGACCGTCGTGTTGTCGAGGTTCGCGATGGTGCCGGGGGCGGACTCGCCCACGACGACGATCGGCACCTCGATCTCGACCTTCTCGCCCTTCTTCACGACGAGCAGGTCGATGTGCTCGATGACCTGGTGCACCGGGTCCTTCTGCACGTCCTTGACGAGCGTGAGCTGCGACTTGCCGTCGAGGTCGAGCTCGAGCACCGCGTTCGCGCGGCGGATGAGCAGCGAGACCTGGTGGCCCGGCAGGGCGACGTGCACGGGGTCGGTGCCGTGACCGTAGATGACGGCGGGGATCTTGCCGGCGGCGCGGAGACGGCGGGCGAAGCCCTTGCCGAAGCTCTCGCGGAACTCGGCCTGGACCTTGGTATCGGGCTCGGACGACATGGGGTTCTCCTTGTGGGCGCACTGGCCCGGTAAGCTGCGGCGCGTGGCCGTTCTGACTCGGCCTGCGCGGTGGCGGGCCCGGGGGTATTCGGGATGTCTTCGACTCGAACGCACGCGCGTGAGGAAAGCCCGTGGGGCCCGCATCACTGCGTCGATCACGGATGCCGCAGCCCACCGGGATCGACGGGCGCGAGGCATCCCTCGCCGAAGTTCGACACGAGTCTACCAGCGCCCCCGCTACGATGAGGAACGCACTTGCTTCCCGCTCCCCACGGAGGACCCCATGGACTACGGCTTCTGGAGCCACGCTCTCTTCTGGCTGATCGCCGCCATGGCCGCGGTCGGCGCTATCGGGACCGTCCTCGCGTTCTGGAGCCTCGGGCGCCAGGGCTACCGCAAGGACTGAAACCTCTCCAGCGCAGCCGCCGCCGCGTCGACGACCTCGACGAGCTGCGGGTCGCCCGCGACGACAACGCCCGGCTCTTCCGGCTCGAGATGCTCGAGCGTGCGCAGCTGCGAGGCAAGCAGCGACGTGGGCATGAAGTGCTCGCGTGAACCCATGCGACGGGCGAGCTCGTCCTGCGGCACGCGCAGCTCCACGAAGACGACGCCCGCGGCACCGGCGCGGATGCGGTCGCGGTAGCGGCGCGCGAGCGCCGAGCAGGCCATCACCGCTCCCCCACTCGCATCGTGCAGCGCCGCGGCGACGACGTCGAGCCACGGCATCCGATCGTCGTCGTCGAGCGGGGTGCCGGCTGCCATCTTCGCGACATTGGCGGCAGGATGCAGGTCGTCGGCGTCGACGAACGGCAGTCCGAGGCGCTGCGCCAGCGCCAGTCCCACAGCTGACTTGCCCGAACCGCTCGGGCCCATGACCACGACGCGCACGCCCGGCTCGGGGCGCGCGTCGGCGTCACCCGGCAGAACGGGCTCGGGATGCGAGGGCTCGGTCACGACGGCCACGGTATCCGACGCCCGGGAACGCGTCACACCCGGCCGCGGCCGGGTGTGAGCATCCCGCCGCTGCGGTGTAACACGGACGCGCCAGACTCTAGGCTGAAAGAGACGATCTAACCTCAGGAGCGCGTGTGTCTTCGAACGACCCTTCAGCGAGCGGCAATCAGGCCGAGACCAGAATCTCGACGGATCAGGACCAGGCTCCTGACGAGGCGACGACGGCACACGAGGCCGCACCGGCACCCGAGGACGTGGCCCGGGAGACCCCGGAGCCCCAGGGTCCTGAGACCGACCGTGTGGCGACGGCGAACATCGGCGTCGTGGGTCTCGCGGTGATGGGGTCGAACCTCGCACGCAACCTGGCCAGCCGTGAGGGCAACACCGTCGCGGTGCACAACCGCAGCCGGTCGAAGACCGACGAGCTGCTCGCCACCCACCCCGAGGCCGGCTTCGTGCCCGCGTTCTCGTACGAGGAGTTCGCCGCATCGCTGCAGAAGCCGCGCGCCGCGATCATCATGGTCAAGGCCGGGCGACCCACCGACGCCGTCATCGACGCACTGGTCGAGGTGTTCGAGCCGGGCGACATCATCGTCGACGGCGGCAACGCGCTGTTCACCGACACGATCCGCCGTGAGAAGGCCGTGCGCGAGACCGGCATCAACTTCGTCGGCGCCGGCATCTCCGGCGGCGAGGAGGGCGCCCTCCTCGGCCCGTCGATCATGCCCGGCGGCTCGGACGAGTCGTGGGTGACCCTCGGTCCGATCCTGAAGTCCATCGCGGCGGTCGCCGAGGGCGAGCCGTGCGTCACGCACATCGGCCACGACGGCGCCGGTCACTTCGTGAAGATGGTGCACAACGGCATCGAGTACGCCGACATGCAGCTCATCGCCGAGGCCTACGACCTCATCCGCCGCGGCACCGGCAAGACGCCGGCCGAGATCGCCGACGTGTTCGCCGAGTGGAACCGCGGCGAGCTGGAGTCGTACCTCATCGAGATCACGGCGGAGGTGCTGCGTCAGGTGGATGCCTCCACCGGCAAGCCGCTGGTCGACGTCATCCTCGACCAGGCCGGCGCCAAGGGCACCGGCGCCTGGACCGTGCAGACGGCACTGTCGCTCGGCGTGCCGGTATCGGGCATCGCCGAGGCCACGTTCGCCCGATCGCTGTCGTCGCACCCCGAGCAGCGCGAGGTCTCGCGCGAGCTCCCAGGCCCGGCCGAGGGCCTGACGGTCGAGGATGCCGACGCGTTCATCGAGGACGTGCGCCTCGCGCTGTACGCGTCGAAGATCGTCGCCTACTCGCAGGGCTTCGACGAGATCCGCGCCGGCGCCGCCGAGTACGACTGGCAGATCGACCTCGGCGCGGTGTCGAAGATCTGGCGCGCCGGCTGCATCATCCGCGCCCAGTTCCTGAACCGCATCGCCGACGCCTACGACGAGACGCCCGACCTGGCCGTGCTGCTGACCGCGCCCTACTTCGTCGAGGCGCTCGGCCGCGCGCAGGGCGCGTGGCGCCGCATCGTGTCGACGGCGGCGGGTGCCGGCATCCCCGCCCCCGCATTCTCGTCGTCGCTGTCGTACTACGACGGCCTGCGGGCCGAGCGCCTGCCGGCCGCCCTCATCCAGGGGCAGCGCGACTTCTTCGGTGCCCACACCTACAAGCGCATCGACAAGGAAGGCACCTTCCACACGCTGTGGTCGGGCGACCGCAGCGAGATCGAGGCCGAAGACACCCACTGACGCCGACGCGTCAGACCGACGCGTCCCGCACACGACGAGGGCGGATCCCCATCACGGGGCTCCGCCCTCGTCGTGTCGCTTGCGCGGCGCGGCAGCTCAGGCGCCGCGGTGTCTCGGGCCGCGCAGCGTCTCAGGCGGCGCGGCCGTCGGGCACGGGCTTCACGTTGTGGTTGCGGCAGAACACGTTGCCGGGGTCCCACGCGTGCTTGATCGCGGCGAGACGGGCCATGGTCGCCGGCGGGTACATGCGCTGGACGATCGTGTCGGCCGTCGAGACGGTGAAGTTGCCGTAGACGCCCGACCCCTTGACCTCGATGGCGTCCCATGCGGCGTTCGCTTCTGCACGCCCAGCGTCGTCGAGCATGCCCGGGATGTCGAATGCGCCCGCCATCGCGAACCAGGTCGCGTCGCGCGCGGGGAACGCCGTGTCGTCCTGCGCCACGTCGGCGTATGCGCCGCCGAGCGAGCGCAGCATGACGACCGAGGCGGGATGCTGCTCGCGGAACGCCACGAGACGATCGATCGCCTCGTCGTCGAGCACGCCCAACAGCGTGTTGCCCCCGACGAACCCGGGCATCGGCCGCTCGGGGTCGAACTCGGGGGCTTCCATCAGCACGTCGGGGTAGTCCTGCACGCCGAAGTCGCGCTCGGTGACTCCGGGCACACCCGCCAGCGGCGCCAGCGCGCGACGCGCCTCTTCTTCGTCGGTGCCGACCCAGACCGCCGTGATCGAGGCGCCCGCCGGTGCATTCGGGTCCATCGCCGGAACGTCCATGTAGGTGACGGTGAGATCGCGCGGGGCGTCCGCCATGACCTCACGCAGTACGCGCAGCACGGGGCGCGCGTCGCCCTCGAGCCCGTAGACCGCGTGGACGACGCCGTCGAGCGGGTGCGCCTCGAAGTCGAACCGCGTCACGACACCGAAGTTGCCACCGCCGCCGCGGAGCGCCCACAGAAGCTCGGGGTGGGAGGTCTCGGTCACCTCGACCACCTCGCCGCGGGCGGTGACGAGCTGCGCACCCACCAGCTGGTCGGCGGCCAGTCCCCACGCCCTCACCATCCAGCCGATGCCGCCGCCGAGGGTGAGACCGCCGACGCCGACAGAGGCCGTGTCGCCGGAGCTGAGCCCCAGGCCGCGCTCGGCGAGGGCGTGGGCGACGCCGCCCCACAGGGCGCCGCCGCCCACGCGCACGCGGGTGCCGTCGACCTCGACGGCGTCGAGGGCGGAGATGTCGAGCGTGAGTCCGCCGGGTACGCCGCCCCAGGCGCTGTGGCCGCCGCCCCGGATCATGATCTCGAGCCGTTCTGCGGACGCGTAGCGGACGGCGCCGCGCACGTCATCGACGCTGGCGGCGCGGATCACGGCAGCGGGCTCGCCGATGCCGGAGTGGAAACGGCGGGCGGATTCCCATTCGGAATCGCCCGGGCGGATGACGGTGCCGACGTAACCGGCGCTGAGGTCGTCGTTGCTCATGACCGCCACGCTAGGGCTCACCCCCGACATCGGGGAAGATGTTCGCCGTCAGCGAGAGAGCGCCTTCCGCCGAGGCGCACTCGCGGGCGTAGGCTCGCGTGGGTGACGAGCATCCTCTACATCGGCGGTACCGGAACGATCAGCGCGGCGTGCGTTCGCCGCTCCGTGGCTCTCGGGCACGACGTCGCAGTCCTCAACCGCGGCAGCGCACGACGCCCCCTGCCGCCGCAGGTCGAACTGATCGAGGCCGACGTGCGCGACGCCGGCGCGGTGCGCAGCGCCCTCGGCGACCGCCGCTTCGACGTCGTCGCCGAGTTCCTGGCCTTCACGCCCGAGCACATCGCGACCGACCTCGAGCTGTTCGAGGGACGCACCGGGCAGTACGTCTTCATCAGCTCGGCCTCGGCGTACGAGAAGCCGCCGCGCCGCGTGCCGGTCACCGAGTCGACGCCGCTGCGCAACCCGTTCTGGCAGTACTCGCGCGACAAGATCGCCTGCGAGGACGTCCTCGTCGCCGCACATCGCGAACGCGGCCTGCCGGTGACGATCGTCCGGCCGTCGCACACCTACGACGAGCGGCTGCTGCCGACCCTCGGCGGCTGGACCGACATCGCGCGTATGCGCGCCGGCCGCCCCGTCATCGTCCACGGCGACGGCACGAGCCTGTGGACGATCACGCACTCCGACGACTTCGCCGTCGCGTTCACCGGGCTGCTCGGCAATCCGGCGGCGATCGGCGAGGCGTTCACCATCACCGGGACGCATGCACCGACCTGGAACCAGATCTACGGCTGGCTGGCCGACGCCGCCGGCGTCGACTCCGCCGACCTCGTGCACGTGGCGTCAGACACGATCGCGGCGTTCGCACCGGACCTCGGGCCCACGCTTATCGGCGACAAGGCCCACTCCATGCTGTTCGACTCGTCGAAGGTGACACAGCTGGTGCCCGAGTTCCGCACGACGATCACGTTCGACGAGGGCGCCCGCCGCATCCTCGCGCATTACGACGCGCACCCGGAGGAGCAGCGGATCGACGAGGACCGCGACGCGCTCTTCGATCGCATCGCGTCCCACGCCCGCTCGGCGGGCTGACCGACGGGGGACGCCCCCGGTCAGCGTGTGATGTCGCGCACCGTCCCCTTCTCGAGCCGCAGTCGGCGCCGCGCTCGGCGGGCGACGGCGGAGTCGTGCGTGACGACGATGAGCGTGAGCCCCTCGTCGTTGAGCGCCTGCAGCACCGACAGGATCTCGTCGCGCATGCTCTCGTCGAGGTTGCCCGTGGGCTCGTCGGCGAGGAGCACCCGCGGGCGCTTGACGATGGCGCGCCCGATCGCGACGCGCTGCTGCTGACCGCCCGACAGCTCGCCGGGCCGATGGTCCGCGCGCTCGGCCAGGCCGACGTGCGCGAGCGCCTCGGCGACACGGGTGGCGCGCTCGTCCTTGGAGAGCCCCAGCGGTTCCAGAGCCATGTCGACGTTCTCGTGCGCCGTGAGCGTCGGGATGAGGTTGAACCCCTGGAACACGAAGCCGATCTCGTGCGCGCGGATGCGGCCGAGCTCGCCGTTGCTGGCGGTCGCGATGTCGAGCTCGCCGAGGTGAACCGAGCCGGTGCTGGGGCGGTCGAGGGCCCCCAGCAGCTGCAGCAGCGTGGACTTGCCGCCGCCGGTGGGTCCCTGGATCGTGACGAAGTCCCCCGCCTCGATCGTGAGGTCGACGCCGGCGAGCGCCTTCACGATGCGGCCCTTCTGCGTATAGGTGCGGGTGACGCCTTGGAGGCGGTACTGTGCCGGGGCTGCGGCATCCGGGGCCGAGGCGGCCTCTGTGTCGGTCATGGTCATGACGTGCTCTCCCCTTCTTGGAGACGGTGTCGTCGAGGTGGGTTCGGGTGCGGTGGGGATGGTGTCGGACACGGATGCCTCAGCCCACGGAACGGAGGGCCTCGGCGGGGCTCAGGCGGGCGGCCCGCCATCCGCCGAAGGCGCCGGCGACCAGGCCGCCGAGCACGGCGATGCCGACCGCCGCGACGACCACCCAGAGCGTGACCGGTGCCTGGAGAACGACGTCGGCGCCCGTCTGCTGCATGACGGCGTTCCCGAAGGTGCCGGGGCCTCCTCCGGGCATCTGCGCGCCGTCGCCGCCGGGCCCGAAGGTCTGGGTCGAGGGCGCCGTCGAGATGGTCGGGGCGATGACGTTGATGGCGAGGATGCCGGCGAAGCCGATCACGAGACCCACGACACCGCCGATGAGGCCTTGCACGACCGACTCGCCCGCCACCTGGCCGACGACGCGCCCGTTGGACCAGCCGATCGCCTTGAGGGTGCCGAACTCGCGCGTGCGGCGCGAGACGCCCGAGATCGTGAACAGCACCGCGAGGACGAGAGCGACCGCGAGCACGATGAGCGACAGCCACGTGCCGAGGCTCGTGATGAGCGACGACGCGCTCGAGAGGGATCCCGACACCGTCGAGGCGAGATCGGACTGCGAGCTCACGGTGGCGTCGGGCAGCTCCTCCTGGAGCGCCGTCTGCACCGCTGAGATGGCGTCGGAGGACTCCGCCTGCACGTAGACCGTCGAGATCACGTCTCCGGCGCCCGAGAGCTCCTGAGCGACGTCGAGTGGGATGTAGACGTTCGAGGCCGTGTCGGCCTCATCGGACGTCGACGTCACGAGGCCGATGATCTCGAAGTCCTGGCCTCCGACGTCGACGGTGTCGCCGACCGCGAGGTCGGCGGTCGTGGCGTAGGTGGCATCGAGCACCGCGACGTACGCGCCCTCGTCGGACGCCTCCAGGCCGCGGCCGTCGCTGAGCTCCACCGCGGACAGCGGACCCACGGCGTCGGCCGCCGGGTCGATGCCCAGCACAGTGAACGAGTCGACGCCGAACGAGCCTCCGCCGAAGCCGCCGCCACCGCTCTCCCCCTCGGTCTGCTGCGGAGGCTGTGGCTGGGTGGTGGCGTCGCCGGTGGCGTCGTCCGGCCGCTGCGGCAGCTCGCCCGAGAAGGTCATGTTCGTGAGGCTGAGTGCGGCGGATGCCGCCTCCACACCGTCGACGGAGGCGACCGTGTCGAGGGTCGAGGCGTCGAGGGTCGAGCGCATCGGCTCTGTCACGAGCCGCGACTGGCTGAGCTGCGTCGTGCCGTCGTCGGTGGTCTCGCCACCGTCCTCGCCGAAGTCGAACCGCGCTCCGCCCTGTCCGGGCTCGGCCTGCGCGCCGGTCACGGTGAGGTCGGTGCCGACGCCGTACACCGACTCCAGCACCTGCGCCTGCGCGGCGCTCACGCCGGCGGCGAGCGAGTTCACGATCATCACGAGCGCGATGGCGATCGCGAGGCCGGCGGCCACGATGATCGTCTGCTTCTTGCGGCCGGCCAGCTCCCGCCGCAGATAGGTCATGTACATGGGTCTCCTCCTGGCGGGCGGAATGCCGGCCGTCGAGGGGACGCTACGAACCCGCGTGATGGGCATGCCCAGCGGCCCCTATGGGCACCTTATGAACCGCGAGACCTCACCGGCAGCACGAAGACCCCGGGGTTCCCCTCGGTCTCGCCCCAGCGCTGGTGTCTCGCGGAGACGGCCGGTTTCACAGCCGGCGCATAGCGCGCTCCATAGGAAGCGCATAGGAAGACGTCCACAATGGACGCATGACCAACCCCGCACCCGCCCTGCTGCGTCCCGACGGCTCGAACCTCCGCGTGCTCGTGGTGGACGACGAGCAGATGCTCACCGACCTGCTGTCGATGGCGCTGCGCATGGAGGGATGGGAGGTGCGGACGGCCGGCTCAGGATTCGAGGCGCTGCAGTCCGCCCGCGAGTTCGAGCCGGACGCCATGGTGCTCGACATCATGATGCCCGACCTCGACGGCATGGCCGTGCTGCAGCGTCTGCGTCAGGCGGGCGACGACGTTCCGGTGCTGTTCCTCACCGCGAAGGATGCCGTGAGCGATCGCGTCGCCGGCCTCACGGCGGGCGGCGACGACTACGTCACGAAGCCGTTCAGCCTCGAGGAGGTCGTGGCGCGCCTCCGCGGCCTCATGCGCCGCGCCGGCACCGCTCACGCCGCGGGGGCGGAGCCGATCCTCCGCGTGGGCGACCTCACCCTCAACGAGGACAGCCACGAAGTCGAGCGCTCGGGCGAGGAGATCGAGCTCACCGCGACCGAGTTCGAGCTGCTCCGCTACCTCATGCGCAACCAGCGCCGCGTCGTGTCGAAGGCGCAGATCCTCGACCGCGTGTGGAACTACGACTTCGGCGGACGCTCCAGCGTGGTCGAGCTGTACATCTCGTATCTGCGCAAGAAGATCGACGCCGGCCGCGAGCCCCTCATCCACACCGTGCGCGGCGTCGGCTACATGATCAAGGCGCCCCAGTGACCGACGGGACCGGCTCGCCCGAGGGACACCGGACGGGGTCGGATGCCGTAGCCGGCGCCTCGGCATCCGTCGGGGAATCCGCGGCCTCCGCGGAGACCGCTGTCGAGTCCCCCGCCGGCGAACGGCTCCCGCGCCGCGCGCCGTGGACGCTCCAGCGCAAGCTCATCGTCACCGTGGTGGGCATCACGTCGTTCATCATGGTGCTCGTCGCCGTCGCGACCAGTGCCATCCTCAGCCAGGTGCTGGAGCAGCAGCTCAACGACAACGTGCAGTCGGCGGCACGACGGTCGTCCGTCGTGCTCGCGCAGGCTGGGGCGAGTGGTCTCACGGCCAAGGAGATCCTGACCCAGCAGCCGCAGCCGCCCGGCTACTTCCTGGCGATCCAGACGCTCCCCGACGCCCCGACAGCCGCGGTGATGACCACCGCCGGCGTCGTCGAACTGGACCAGGACGAGATCGACAAGATCAGCGAGAGCCTGCGTGGCCAGCACGATCAACTCGTGGTGACGGTCGAGGACCGCGGGACCTATCGCGTGGAACCCGTGCAGGCGGGCGCCACGTTCGCCCTTGTCGGACTCTCGCGGGATGACGTCGCCGTGACGCTGACGCGCATGTGGATCACGATCGGTCTCCTCACCGCCGGTGGCCTGCTGCTCCTCGCCGTCGCCACCGCCTGGACCATCCGGCGAGGCCTGGCGCCGCTGCGCGCGGTCGCCGACACGGCGGCCCGCGTCTCGACCCAGCGGCTGGACCAGGGCGAGGTGACCATCGCCGAACGGGTGCCGTCCCACCAGGCCGATCCCCGCACCGAGGTCGGCCGCGTGGGCGAGGCGCTGAACACGCTCCTCGACCACGTCGACGAATCGCTCACCGCCCGGCAGCGCAACGAGGAGCGGATGCGCGCGTTCGTCGCGGACGCGAGCCACGAGCTGCGCACGCCGCTCTCGTCCATCCGGGGCTACAGCGAGCTGTCGCTCAAGGCCCTGAGCCGCGGGCAGGGTGCGGCGACCATCGAGACGACGGAGGCCTCCCTCGAGCGGATCCAGGCGCAGTCGCTGCGCATGACCTCGCTCGTCGAGGACCTGCTGCTGCTGGCGCGCCTCGACGAGGGTCAGGAGCTCGTCTACGGCACGGTCGACCTGACGCGGCTCGTGATCGACGCCGTCGGCGATGTCCGTCCCACCGGGCCCGACCACGAATGGGTGCTGGAGGTGGGCGACGAACCCGTGCTGGTCGCCGGGGACACCGGCCGGCTGCACCAGGTCGCCGCCAACCTGCTGGCCAACGCCCGCACGCACACCCCCGCCGGCACCACGGTCACCGCGAGCGTCACCCGTGACGACGGCACGGCGGTCCTCCGTGTGCACGACGACGGCCCTGGGATCGATCCCTCGATCAAGGACGAGCTGTTCGAGCGCTTCGCGCGCGCCGACCGCTCGCGTGCACGTCAGACCGGCGGCACCGGCCTCGGCCTCTCGATCGCCCGGGCCATCGTGGATGCCCATGGCGGCAGCATCCGTGTCGACAGCACCCCCGGCGACACGACGTTCGAGGTGCGGCTGCCCGCTCGTCCGGTCGACCCGACCTGAGTACCGACGCTCAGTAGCCGCTGAAGGCGTCCGTCGTGATCGAGCGCGCGCGCTCGAGCGCCGGTGCGAGGTCGGCGATCAGCGCCGCCGGACCGGAGATGTACGCGTGACGCGACCCGATGTCGGGCACGACGCGCAGCAGCCCGTCGGCGTCGAGGCGCACGCCCTGCGCCCACAGCCAGTGGTCCGGCAGATCCGCCGGCCGGTCACGCGTGAACAGGATGACGCGCGCCCCGGATGCCGCGATCTCGTCGCGGTACGCCAGCTCCGAGGAGTCCGACGCCACGTAGACCAGCACGATGTCGCGGTCGAGGCCCGCGGCCTGTGCGTGGCGCAGCTGTGACACGAACGGCGTGACGCCGATGCCGGCGGCCACCATCAGGATCGGAGCCGCGTCGCGCTTTGGCAGCAGGAAGTCGCCCCAGACGCCCGTGATCGCGAGGGCGTCGCCGGGCTGGACCTCGGCGAGCGCCTTCTTGTACGAGCTGAGCGGCTTGGTGGTCTTGCCGTCCTTGAACGCGACCTTCAGCAGCGGCAGATCCTCCGGCGCCGAGGCGATGCTGAACTCGCGACGCGTGCCGCGGGCATCCGGATGGCGGTGCGGCACCTCGAGTTCGAGGTACTGCCCCGGAAGGAACGCGAGCCGGTCGTGCACGCGGAACGTGAGCTCCTGCACGCTCGGCGTGGGCTCCGAGCGTGCGACGAGGGTGAGGCGCACGGCGGTGCGCACGGCGAACGCGAACGCCACGAGGTTGCCGACGAGGAGCGCCCGCTCCTGTCCGAGGGTGACATCGCCGATCGGGATGGGCCATCCGGCCAGCACGCCGACCACCGTGGCGACGGTCAGCTGCTGCCATCGGCGCGGCGGCAGGGTGAGCGGCTCGGACAGCATGAACGCCCCGAGGAAGAGGAACGGCGACGACCAGAGGATCGGCCACAGCAGGTCGAGCACCTCGACCTCGACGCCCGCGGCCTGGTACTGAGCGGCCGTGCGGAAGACCGCGACAGCGACCGCGAACACCAGGAACACGGCGACCACGCGCAGCTTCTCGGTGCGCACCAGCACCGCGAGCCCGAGCAGGATGACGGGCGCGGCGAGCGCCGGCGTCCCGACCCACCACGACGACGCGCCGAGGTCGGGCCACGCCAGGCTCAGCAGCGTCAGCACCGTCGCACCGACTGCCGCAGGGTTGAAGATGTGGCGGCCGCGCCATGCGAGCAGGTACTTCGAGAGCGAGGCGACCGCGGCGGCGATGACGATTCCCAGCAGCCCCACGAGCTCGAGCGTCGGGCGCAGGACGAACAGCAGGATGTGCGACGTGATCAGCGACGACTCGAGACGCCACGGCAGGTTGAGCACGCGCTGTGCGGCGGCATCCACTCCCACGCAGACCGCCGAGAGCACGGCGAGCGTCACGATCAGCTGCAGCGGATCGGGGCCGACCAGGCCGAAGAACGAGAGCAGCAGGGCCACTAGGGCCAGCGTCGCGAGTGCGAGATACACCAGGCGGTACATCGACACGCGGCCGAGCACCGCGAAGGCGCGATTCCAGATGGAGGTGAGAGTGCCCATCCGGGTCACACCGGCTGCAGGGGCTCGTGGCGACCTGCGGGCGGGATGACGCGGATGCCGTCGCCCGGGCGCACGACGCCGCCCTCGAGCACGACCGACATGACGCCGGCCAGGCGCACGGTGGCACGCGTGTCGTCGACGTGGACAAGCTCCTTCATCAGCCCCTCCGAGACGCCGTCGATCTGGACGCAGGGGTTGCGCAGGCCGGTGACCTCGATCACCGCGTCGTCGCCGAGTGCGAGTCGCGTGCCGCGCGACAGACCCAGCAGGTCGATGCCGGCGGTGGTCACGTTCTCGCCCAGGGCGCCCGGGTGCACCTCGTGGCCGCGTTCGGCCATGTCGTCGAACAGCTCGGCATGGATCAGGTGCACCTGGCGCAGGTTGGGCGTCGTGGGATCGCGCCGGACGCGGGACAGGTGCTGCACGGTGGTGCCGGCGTGGGCGTCGCCCTCGACGCCGATGCCGGCGATCAGGGTGATGCTCTCGCGCGTCGGCTTGCTGAAGCGATGCGCGTCGTCGCGGGCGACCGCGACGACGTGTCCGGAGAGGGGTTCGGTCACTGTTCCAGGCTATTCGGTCGCGAAGCCGGTGCGATCCCGGGTCCGACATCTGTTCGCACGAACAGGTCGGCGCGGCAGCCAGGAGACCACTCGACGCGGCCGTCCGTCGTCATGCGCACCCATTCGACGCCCCACTCGTGGGCGAGGCGAGGACCGCCGTCGAAGAACAGGGCCGTCGCGACGGCGTCCGCGGCCATCGCGTCGGCCGCCGCCGCCCACGTCGCGGCGATCGTCCGCACGGGCTGCCCGGTGCGCGCGTCGAGCACGTGGTGCAGGGTGCCGATGCCCGTCGCCGAGGGCCAGGCGCGCCGGTTGACGGCCGACGCGCAGAGCGCGGCATCCGTCACCTCCCACACGCCGATGGCACGACGCGGATCGAACGGGTGCTCGAGCCCGATGCGCTGCGGGCGCCCGCGCAGCGCAAGGTCGCCGCCGGCGTCCACCGTGAGATCACCGGACTCGCTGCGCACGAGGATGCCCAGCACCAGGTCGACGAGGCGGCCCTTGCCGAGGGCGCCGACGTCGATCGTCGCCGGCTCGACGAGCGCCAGGCGCCCGTCGTGCCAGCTCAGCAGCTCCCGCCATCGGGCCGGCGCCGGCGTCGCCCCGCGGTCGCGCAGCGTATAGGCGGCGTCGTAGCCGAGGGCGTCCAACGATCCGCCGACGAGCGGGTTGACTGCGCCTCCCGTGGCGTCCGACAGGGTGGCGAGGGCGTCGAGCATCGGCACGGCATCAGCAGGCGCGGGGACGGCGCCTGGCGTCCGCGCCAGCGCGCTCACGACCGAATCCGCCCGGAACCGCGACCAGTCCCGGTCGAACTCGTCGATGCGCGCGCTCACCTCGTCGCGCACCGCCGCCGGCAGGCGACGCTCGGTGACGATGTCCCACGTCGTGCCGATGGCGTCGAAGCGCCAGGAGTCCGGCGCCGTGCTCACGGCCTAGTTCGCCGCCTCGGACTTGATGGTCTCGATCGCGTCGTTGAAGCCGCCGCTGGTGAGCGACGACCCGGCCACGCGGCTGACCTGGATCTCGTCGATGTCCTGCCCGACGACGACGTCGGCGATGCCGCCGATGAACTCGCCCTGGTACTGCTCCGACTCGCGCTTCTGCGGGTCGCCGGTCACCTCGACCGCCGTGATCACGTCGTCCTCGAGGCTCACCGTGACGGTGATCGTCTCGACCGATTCGGGCGTGGCATACGAGCCGTCCGCCGTGTACGTGCCGTCGGCGTAGGAGCCGCTCGAGCCGGTGCCGGCGGAGCCGCTGTCGGTGCTCTCCGCAGTGTCGGTCGTCGCAGGTTCTTCGGCCTCCGACGCCTCCGGCGTGCAGCCGGCCAGGAGCGCGATGCCGGCGACGGCGGTCAGCGCGGCTCCGGCGCGAACAGGGCGGGAAGCGAGTGCGGTGCGGATCATGACGGTCCTCCTGGCTCGGGTCGGCTCGTGTCGTGCGAGCGGTGACGCGGAAGCGTCTGAATCAGATCCTGTCAACCGGTCCTATGAGCCGCCTTTGAGCGTGTCCGCCGATGTCGATGACGTGCCGCGTGCGCGCAGCACCGCCTTGAGCACCTCGACGGCGAGGAAGATGCCGATGGACACCACGATCGGCAGGATCCAGGATGCCGCGTCCAGCGGCCGCGAGTCGAACAGCACATTCATGAACGGCACGTAGGTGTAGATCAGCTGCAGCACGATGAGAGCGATGGCGGACCACCAGACCACGCGGTTGCCCCGCAGCACGTCGAGGGTGAGACTCGAGCGTCCGAGGAACCGGCAGTTGAGCAGGTACGCGAGCTGTCCGAGCGCGAGCATGAGGACGGCCTCGGTGCGGGCCACCTCGATGTCGGCTCCGGTCGCGACGACGCCGTAGAACACGCCCATCGCGGCGCCGCCGATGAGGAGCGACACGACCAGCACGAAGCCGAGCTCGCGGCGATCGATGATCGGTCCGCCGCTGGCGCGCGGCGGGCGGCGCATGATGCCGCGCTCGGCAGGCTCGTATGCGAGGGCGAGCGAGAGCGTCACCGCGGTCACCATGTTGACCCACAGCACCTGCACACTCGTGATGGGCAGCGCGAGCCCGAACACGACGGCGACGAGGATCACGAGCGACTGCGCCCCGTTGGTCGGCAGCAGGAACACGATCGACTTGCGCAGGTTGTCGTAGATGCGACGTCCCTCGGCGATCGCGCTGCGGATCGTCGCGAAGTTGTCGTCGGCCAGCACGAACTCGGCGGCCTCCTTGGTCGCCTCGGTGCCTTTGATGCCCATCGCGATGCCGACGTCGGCCCGCGTCAGCGCAGGGGCGTCGTTGACGCCGTCACCGGTCATCGCGACGACCTCGCCGTGCGACTGCAGCGCCCGCACGATGCGGATCTTGTGCTCGGGGCTCGTGCGCGCGTACACGTCGACGTCGCGCACGACCTCGCGCAACTGCTCCTGGGTGAGTGCTTCGAGCTCGGCGCCGGTGAGCACCTCGGCGTCGGCGCTCGCAAGCCCCATCTCGTGCGCGATGGCCAGGGCTGTGCCGGCGTGGTCGCCCGTGATCATCTTCACGCGGATGCCAGCGGTGTGACAGTCCGCGATCGCCTCGACGGCTTCCGGCCGGGGCGGGTCGACGATCCCCCAGAGCCCGATGAACTCGAGGTCGATGAGGTCGTCGAGCGCGAACTCGTCGGTGGTCGGCCGCACGGGTTTCCGGGCCGCCGCGAGCACGCGCAGGCCCTGCGAGCTCAGCGCCTCGATCGCCGTGTTCCAGCGCACCAGGTCGAGCGGCTCGGACCCGTCGGCTCCCCGCTGGGTGAGCGAACGCTCGAGCAGGCGGTCGGGTGCGCCCTTGACGAGGATCGCCCGCGAGACCTCGCCGGCGGCACCGCCGGAGCGGGCGCCCTCGTTGAGGGTCGCCATGAGCTTGTTCGCGGAGTCGAACGGGATGACGGCGACCCGGCGTCCGCCGGCGCTCCCGACACCGCCCTTCATCGCGACGAGCTTGAGCGCGCCCTCCGTCGGCTCGCCGACGAGGCCCCACGCGCCGTCCTCGCCGCGGACGATGTGGGCGTCGTTGCAGAGCGTCGCGATGGCCAGGAGCGCTGCCAGATCGCCGCGTTCGGCCGGTGCCGCGTCGCCCGCGGCGGCATCCGCGCCTCCGCCGGCGGGGACGATGTCGCCTTCGGGCACGTAGCCGAGCCCGGTGACGCTGTACTCCCCCAGCGGTGTCACGATGTGCCGCACGGTCATCTCGTTGCGGGTGAGCGTGCCCGTCTTGTCGGAGCACACCGTGGTCACCGATCCCAGCGCCTCGACCGCGGGAAGCTTCCGCGTGATCGCGTTGTGACGGGCCATCTGCTGCACGCCGATCGCGAGCGTGATCGTCACGAGCGCCGGCAGCCCCTCGGGGATCGCCGCGACGGCGAAGCCGATGGCGGCCGAGATGAGCTCGGGGTACGGCATGCCGTGCAGGAAGCGCCCGATCATCATCATGATCGCCGCCATCGCCAGGATCACGACGGTGAGCACGCGGCCGAAGCCGTCGAGCTGACGGGTCAGCGGGGTGGCCAGCGACTCGGCCTCGTCCGCCAGGCTCTGGATGCGGCCGAGCTCGGTGTCCGATCCGGTCGCGGTGACCACGCCCCGGCCCTGCCCGGCGCTGATGATGGTGCCCGAGAACGCCATCGATCCGCGATCGCCCACCCCCGCCTCCGGCGCCGACGGGTCGGTGGTCTTCGACGACGGCACGGACTCTCCGGTCAGCGCCGCCTCGTCGATGCGCAGCTGGAAGGCCTGCAGCAGCCGCAGGTCGGCGGGCACCTTGTCGCCGGGCATGAGCCGCACGACATCGCCCGGCACCAGGTCGGCGGCGGGCACCGTCACCCAGCCGCCGTCGCGGCGCGCACTCGCGTCGGCCGACAGCATCCCGCGGATGCCGGCGAGCGCCTTCTCGGCGCGCCCCTCCTGGATGTACCCGATCACCGCGTTGATGATGGCGACGACCATGATCACCCAGAAGTCGAGCCAGTCCCCCATGAGCGCCTTGATGACCGCGGCGCCCAGCAGGATGTAGATCAGGGTGTCGTTGGAGTGCGCCAGGAACCGGAGCACCGCCGGCTTGCGCGCTGGCTCCGGGAGGCGGTTGGGTCCGGCGATCTCGAGGCGCGTGGCCGCGTCGTCGGTGCGCAGTCCCCCGGCCTCGGCCTCGAGATGCGCCAGCACGTCGTCGGCGAGCAGCGCCCAGGGGCGCGCCACCGTCAGGCGCGCTTCGGTCAACGGCGGGGAGTTCAGCGGCTGCGTCATGGATTCGTCATCCTTCCGTCGCCGCCGCGGAGTCGGGGGTCCGACCCTGTGCCGGCGTCAGGCCGCCCCGTCGAACATGCTGGTGACGGAGCCGTCCTCGAACACTTCGTGGATCGCGCGTGCGAGCAGCGGTGCGATAGGCAGAATCGTAAGGCTCGGGAACCGCTTCTCGTCGGGGATCGGCACCGTGTCGGTCACGACGACCTCGTCGATCGCCGGACTCTGCAGGCGCTCGGCGGCGGGATCGCTGAAGATCGCGTGCGTCGCGGCGACGATGACCTTGGTCGCGCCGTTGGCTTTGAGCGCCTCGGCGGCCTTCACGATCGTGCCGCCGGTGTCGATCATGTCGTCGACCAGGAGGCACACGCGTCCGTCGACCGCGCCGACGATCTCGTTGACGGTGACCTGGTTGGCGACGTTGGGATCGCGGCGCTTGTGGATGATCGCCAGCGGCGCGCCCAGGCTGTCCGACCACTGGTCGGCGACGCGCACGCGGCCGGTGTCGGGCGAGACGACGGTGAGGCGGTCGCGGTCGGACTCGCTGAGCGTGTTCTCGAAATACTCCAGCAGCACGGGCTTCGCGAACAGGTGGTCGACGGGTCCGTCGAAGAAGCCCTGGATCTGGGCGGCGTGCAGGTCGACGCTCATGACACGGTCGGCCCCGGCGGTCTTGAACAGGTCGGCGACGAGGCGAGCGCTGATGGGCTCGCGGCCCCGGCCCTTCTTGTCCTGACGCGAGTACGGGAAGTACGGCGCGACGACGGTGATGCGCTTGGCCGACGCCCGCTTCGCGGCGTCCAGCATGATGAGGGTCTCCATCATCCACTCGTTGACCGGCGGCCCGAAGCTCTGGATGAGGAACAGGTCGCAGCCGCGGATGGAGACCTCGAACCGCGTCAGGATCTCGCCCGACGCGAACGTGCGGTACTCGGTGGGGACGAGCTCGGTGCTCAGCTGCTCGGCGACCTGCGATGCGAGCTCGGGGTGCGAGCTCCCGCGCGCGATGACGAGCCGCTTCTTCGTCTTGGCGACGAGTCCGGGGGCGATGTCATTCGCACGGTCGAGTTCAACGGTCTTCTTCTTGCGCGCCATCGTCCGCCTTCTGTGCGCTGCGGGCCTTGGCGGCGACGTCCGCCGCTCCGGTACCCGGTCTGTTCTTCTCGACCCACCCCTCGACGTTGCGCTGAGGGGCGACGCTGAGAGCGAGAGCACCGGCGGGCACATCCTTGCGGATGACCGCCCCCGCCCCCGTCTTCGCGCCGTCTCCGATCCTAACGGGCGCCACGAAGACGTTATGCGAGCCGGCGTGCACTTCGTCACCGATCTCGGTGCGGTGCTTGGCCAGGTCGTCGTAGTTGGCGGTGATCGCGCCGGCACCGAGGTTGACGCCGCGGCCGATGGTGGTGTCGCCGATGTACGACAGGTGCGGCACCTTGCTGCCCTCGCCGATGGTCGAGTTCTTCGTCTCGACGAAGGTGCCGATCTTTCCCTTGGCGCCCAGATAGGTGCCGGGGCGGACGTACGCGAACGGGCCGACGGTCGCGCCGGCGCCGATGACGGCGAGCGTCGCGTCGGTGCGCCGGACGGTGGCGCCCTCGCCGACCTCGCAGTCGACGAGGCTCGTGTCGGGTCCGACGATCGCGCCGGTCTCGATGACGGTGGCGCCGAGGATGTGCGTGTTGGGCAGCACGGTCACGTCGGGAGCGAGCTTCGCGTCGACGTCGATCCAGGTGGTCGCCGGGTCGAGGATCGTCGCACCCTCCAGCTGCCAGCGGCGCACGGTGCGCGCGTTGAGGAGGCGGCCGACCTCCGAGAGCTGTGCGCGGTCGTTCACGCCGTACGTCACGGTGACGTCGTCGACGAGCGATGCCGCGACGCGGCCGCCTGCGCGCCGCACGAGCCCGGCGACGTCGGTGAGGTACTTCTCCGCCTGGGCGTTGTCGAGGCCGATCGCCGGCAGGTGGCTGCGAAGGGCGTCCACTCGGAAGACGTACATGCCCGCGTTGATCTCGCGTACCGCGACCTCGGCGTCGTCGGCGTCCTTCTGCTCCACGATGCGCGCGACGTCGCCGTCGGCGTCGCGGATCACGCGTCCATAGCCGTTCGGGTCGTCGACGACGGCGGTCATGACGGTCACTTCCGCATCGGTCGTCCGGTGGGCCGCGAGGAACGCGGTCAGCGTTCCGGCATCCGCCAGCGGGCAGTCGCCCGAGAGCACGAGCACATCGCCGGCGAAGCCGTCGAGCTGGGCGAGGGCGACCTCGACGGCGCGACCGGTGCCGGGGACCTCGTCCTGGTCGACGACGCGCGCGTCAGGCGCCAGGTCGGCGACCGCCGCGGCCACCTGGTCGCGCTCGTGCCGCACGACGACGAGCGTGCGCGCCGGTGCCAGGGCGGCCGCGGAGGCGAGAACGTGCCCGACGAGCGGACGACCGCCGATGCGATGGAGGACCTTGGGCAGCGACGACTTCATGCGCGTGCCCTGCCCGGCGGCGAGGACGATGACGGCCAGAGCGTTGTCAGGGGTGTCGGTCATGCTCCGCCGCCAGGATTCGAACCTGAACCTCACAGCTCCAAAGGCTGTCGTGCTGCCGTTACACCACGGCGGAACGCGGCGACCAGGACTCCGGATGCCGCCCGTCAAGTCTGCCAGACCGCCCCCGGTCGATGAGCCTGCCGGAGCGCCGGCCCCGCGATAATGAGGGCATGACGGCGCAGAGCGACGAAGTGGACCGCATCGTCGAGGCGTGGACGACGCAGCGCCCCGACCTCGACTTCTCACCGCTCGGCGTGCTCTCGCGCGTCGACCGGCTCTCACGGCACCTCGACCGCGCGCGACGCGACGCCTTCCGTCGCAGCGAGCTCGAGCCGTGGGAGTGGGACGTGCTGTCGGCCCTCCGCCGCGCGGGAGAGCCGTTCCAGCTCAGCCCGAAGCAGCTGCTGCAGCAGACGCTCGTCTCGAGCGGCACGATGACCAACCGAATCGATCGCCTGGTCGGGCGCCGGCTCGTGCGCCGCGAGTCCGATCCTGACGACGGCCGGAGCGTCCTGGTCACCCTCACCGACGAGGGCAAGATCCGCGTGGATGCCGCGATCACGCGTCTCGTCGACGCCGAGGCGCTGCTGCTCGACACCCTCTCGCGGGGCGACCGCGAGCGGCTCGCCGGGCTGCTGCGCAAGCTCAGCCTGGGCTTCGACGCGCACGACTAGGTCCCGAGATCAGCCGATCTGCTCGGTGAGCTCGAACCAGCGCTCCTCGACGGCGTCGCGCTCCTTCTCCAGCTCGCCGATGCGGCTCATCTCGGCGCTCAGCCCCACGTAGTCCGCCTGGTCGTGGTCGGCGAGCGCCGTGCGGGCGGCGCCGATCTGCGCCTCGAGCTTGGTCAGGCGCCGCTCGAGGGCGGACACCTCCTTCTGCGCGGCGCGGAGCTCCTGCCCAGCGAGACCCGGCGTCGGCGCGGTGCCGGCAGCCGCGGCGGCGGCATCCGTCCCGCTCGTGCGCTTCGCGTCGTCCCGCTCGCTCAGCGACCGGGCCCTGCGACGCAGGTACTCGTCGACGCCGCCGGGCAGATGGCGGAGGTGGCCGTCGAGGATCGCGTACTGCTGGTCGGTGACGCGCTCGATGAAGTAGCGGTCGTGCGACACGACGAGGAGCGTGCCCGGCCAGGAGTCCAGGAGGTCCTCGATCGCGGCGAGCATGTCGGTGTCGAGGTCGTTGGTGGGCTCGTCGAGGATGAGCACATTCGGCTGCTCCAGGAGGATGAGCAGCAGCTGCAGCCGGCGCTTCTGACCACCCGAGAGGTCCTTCACCGGCGTCGAGAGCTGGGCGCTCTGGAAGCCCATGCTCTCGAGGAGCTGGCCGGGGGTGAGCTCCTGCGCCTTCGAGCCGGCCCCGAAGGTGTAC
The DNA here is from genome assembly GCF_031085295.1 of Microbacterium psychrotolerans. Classification (GTDB taxonomy): domain Bacteria; phylum Actinomycetota; class Actinomycetes; order Actinomycetales; family Microbacteriaceae; genus Microbacterium; species Microbacterium psychrotolerans. The sequence continues at coordinate 149,394 of NZ_JAVFWO010000006.1, forward strand.
GTGGTGCGCAGGCGCGAGATGACGACGCGCACCGGATCGTTGAGATGCTCCTCGAGCTCGTCGAGGCGCTGGGTCAGGGTCGCGACCTTCACCGTCTTGCCGCGCTTGACCCGCCCCGCGGTGGGCTCGACGTCCCCGGCCACGAGCCCGAGAAGCGTCGACTTGCCGGCGCCGTTCACGCCGAGGATGCCGGTGCGCTCGCCGGGGGCGATCCGCCACTCGACCGGATGCAGCACCTCGCGCCCGTCGTACGAGACGGCCGCGTCGAGAAGGTCGACCACGTCCTTGCCGAGGCGCGAGACGGCGAGGGAGCGCAGCTCGGTGGCGTCGCGGATCTCGGGCACGTCGGCGATGAGGACGTTGGCGGCGTCGATGCGGAACTTCGGCTTGGACGTGCGCGCCGGCGCTCCACGGCGCAGCCACGCCAGCTCTTTGCGTGCCAGGTTCTGCCGCCGCTGCTCGATGACCGCGGACTGGCGGTCGCGCTCGACACGCTGCAGGATGTAGGCCGCGTAGCCGCCCTCGAAGGGCTCGACGAGGCGGTCGTGCACCTCCCAGGTCGTGTTGCACACCTCGTCGAGGAACCAGCGATCGTGCGTCACGACCAGCAGCCCGCCCTGGTTCGCCGGCCATCGACCCTTGATGTGCGCCGCGAGCCACGCGATGGCCTCGACGTCGAGGTGGTTGGTGGGCTCGTCGAGGAAGAGCACGTCGTGGTCGCCCACGAGCAGCGTCGCCAGCGACACGCGCCGGCGCTGACCGCCCGAGAGGCCGGCCACGGGCCCGTCCCACGGCAGGTCTCCCAGCAGCCCGGCGATCACATCGCGCGCCCGGGAGTCGCCGGCCCACTCGTGGTCGGGGCGATCGCCGACGACCGTCTGGCGCACCGTGAGCGTGTCGTCCAGGGTGTCCGCCTGGTCGAGCACGCCGACGCGGACGCCGCCGCGCACCGTCACCCGGCCGCCGTCGGGCTCGAGCCGGCCGGCGAGCATCGCCAGCAGGCTCGACTTGCCGTCGCCGTTGCGTCCGACGACGCCGATGCGGTCGCCCTCGTCGATGCCGAGCGAGACCCGGTCGAAGACGACCTTCGTCGGGAACTCCAGGTGCAGGGCCTCGGCCCCCAGAAGATGTGCCATGTCCCCTCCAGGCTAGGCGAGCCGGAAGGCCTCGCCGCGCGCCCGGCGTCGGGGAGGCCGGGTCAGTCGGCGATCTGCACGGCGCGGTCGAAGGCGACATACCCCGAGAAATCCGCCCCGACGCGCGTCACCGCACTGGAGTGCGGGGTCGGGTACGACCAGGCCCGGTCGGTGTGTTCGTGCTCGCCGGCCCGGACGCTGAAGTACTGGGCCTCGCCCTTCCACGGGCAGGTGTACGGCGTCGCGCTCTCGACCAGGGCGCCCTTGGCGACCGCCACAGGCGGCCAGTACCAGTTGCCCTCGATGCGCACGAGGTCGTCCTTGTCGGCCTCGGCGATCACCACGCCGTTCAGCACAGCCTTCATGTCTCCTCCAGGTGGGTTGGTCTTGGTCTGCCCCAGAGGGACGAACCGGCCCACCCGCGGATGTGTTCCCGCCGAAGGTCGTGCGCGAGGGGGTGCCGGGTCAGTACCAGATGCTCAGCCGGGGAGCGGTGTGCCAGCCCAGCACGCGAGCGGCGGTCGTGGGATCGGTCGTCGTCACCCGACCCGCTGCCGCGAGCGTCGCCGGCGAGACGGCTCCGAGGTACGTGGCCGACAACTCCGTGATCCCGAGTGCCACCTGCACGGCCCCTTCCGGCGACTCGCCGTCGGCCAGGACGGTCACGCGCCCCACGCCGGCGTCGTCGACCTCGAGCAGGTAGCGGCCCGCCGAGAGTCCGATCGGGTCGGACACGTCGAGCACGAGCGCGCCCGCGGCGCCGTAGCGACGGGCCTCGAGGCACGCGACCACGTCGATGATCCGCACGTACTGGTGATCGCGCACCGTGACCTTCGCCGCACGCTGGTCGGCGATCATCCACAGCAGCGGCTCGTCGATCGACAGCTCGCCCGCGTGGACCTCCGCCACCAGGTCCAGCTCGAGCAGGAACCGCCACAGCGCGGCGTACGCGTCGTCCGTCTCGGCCAGGAGGTAGTGGACGGTGGCCGTCGCCTTGGTGAAGTCGTCGTGGTTCTCGCGCACGGCGTACACCGCGGCGCCGCGCACCTCGCCCGCGGCATCCGCGTACTGAACGGCGCGCTTCTCGCCGACCTTCTCGGCTGCCGGATTCGTGCCGGCGAACCCGTCCCAGTGACTTCCGGGAACGTCGATCTCGCCCGGGAAGCGGTGGCGCATGCGCTCGTGCAGCGACGGCAGCAGCTCGCGCACGCGCTCGCGGGTGACGAAATCGATGCGCCCGGCGGGCTGCGGCCCGATCCACGCGGCGCGCTTGGTCTCGATCTGCCAAGAGGCGCTCGCAGCGGCGGGCGCGAAGCCGTAGCGGCCGTAGAGCGGCGACTCGCTGACCGTGAGCATCGCCATCGGGATGCCGGCAGCCTGAGCGGCCCGCAGCTCTCCCTCGAGCATGGCCCGGGCGACGCCGCGCCGGCGGTGGGTGGGCGCCACCGTGACGGCCGAGATCGCGCACGACGGGATCGCCGCGCCGCCGGGCACGGTGAGCTCTCCGAGCCAGGAGGCGATCGTCGCCACCGGGGCGTCGGCCATCGGGCCGGCAGGATCGTAGACACCCGTGAGCCGCCGGTAACCGCTGCGGTCGCGCGAGGCCGCGACCTGCTCGTCGGTGCGTTCGCCGTCCTGGAAGCCCCTCGCCACGGTCTGCAGCCAGCCGACGAAGCCGTCGTGGTCGACCGCGAGCCGGCGGTAGTCGAGGCCGTTCGCCGCGAGCCGCGTGCGGGACTCCTCGTCGACGGGTCCGGCGCGGAACGCGGCGCGGTCGGCCTCGTCGGCACCGTGCGTGAGATCGAGCGTCTTCATGGGATCTTCCTCTCCACGCCCGCGGGGTACGGGCTCAGGTCGGCGTGCGGGACTGGGGACTCCGGTCGCCGGTTCAGGTGACCACGCGCGCCCCGGCCACCGGGCCGTGGACGTGAAGCGCCTCGTACCCCGCGGCCGACAGTGTGATCTGCAGTTCGAGCGCGGACTCCGGATCGACGGCCAGGAATGCCAGGGTAGGGCCGGACCCCGACACCAGCCCGGCGAGCGCTCCGGACTCCTCCCCCAGTTCCAGCACCTCCCGCAGCTGCGGCCGCATGGAGAGCGCCGCGATCTGCAGGTCGTTGCGGGTGTGCTCGGCGAGGGCGATCGGGTCGCCGGCGCGCAGCGCCTGCAGCACCGCCGGGTCCACGGCAGGTGTCCGGGTCGCGGCGATGTCGGGGCGCGCGCGCAGCTCGTCGAGGTGCGCGTACACCTCGGGCGTCGACAGTCCCGCGTTCGAGGGGACCACGACCCAGTCGAACCGGCCCTTGGCCAAGGCTGGGCTGAGCTGGTCGCCACGCCCGGTTCCGATGGCCGTTCCGCCCATGAGGGCGAAAGGGACGTCGGCGCCGAGGCGGGACGCGAGCTTGTGCAGCTCGGCGCTGCCGAGCTCTGCTCCCCACAGCGCGTCGCAGGCGACGAGGGCGGCCGCGGCATCCGCGGATCCACCGCCCATGCCGCCGGCGACGGGCACGTGCTTGACGATGTCGAGGTGCACGCCGCCCGAGTACCCGATGCGCTGAGCCACGAGCCGCGCCGCGCGCACGGCGAGGTTGCGGTCGTCGGCCGGCACTCCCGACATGTCGACCGTGCCCGAGACCGCCACGCTGAAATCGTCGGACGGCGTGGCCCACACGTCCTCGTACAGCGAGACCGCCTGATACGCCGACGCGACGTCGTGGTAGCCGTCATCGTGCACGCCGCCGACCTCGAAGAACAGGTTCAGCTTGCCCGGTGCCCGTACCCGGACGCCGTCGGCGGCGAGGGCCTGAGTCACCGGTTCGCCGATTCCGCCCAGAGGTCCACGTCGAGGCCGTCCGACAGCGCGTCGATGCGCTCGAGCTCCTCCGTGTCGAAGGCAGGACCCTTGAGCGCCTTGAGGTTCTCGTCGAGCTGGGCCGGGCGCGACGCCCCGATCAGGGCGGACGCGACCACAGGGTCGCGGAGCACCCACTGGATCGCCATCTGGGCGAGCGTCTGCCCGCGCTCCTTCGCGATGACGTCGAGCGAGCGGAGCGTGGTGAGGCCCTTCTCGCTGAGCGAGCCCCCGGGAAGCGACGCGCGCTGCTGCGCACGCTCGGCGGAACCGTCGCCGAGGTACTTGTCGGTGAGCAGGCCCTGCGCGAGCGGCGTGAAGGCGATCGCCCCCATGCCCTCCTGCTTGAGGACGCCGGTCAGGCCGTCTTCGACCCAGCGGTTGAGGATCGAGTACGACGGCTGGTGGATGACCAGCGGCGTGCCGAGCGAGCGGGCGACCGATGCCGCGACCGCGGTCCGCTCGGCGCTGTACGACGAGATGCCCACGTACAGGGCCTTGCCCTGACGCACCAGCGTGTCGAGCGCAGCCACGGTCTCTTCGACCGGGACGTCCGGGTCGACGCGGTGCGAGTAGAAGATGTCGACGTAGTCGATGCTCATGCGCTGCAGGGACTGCTCCGCGCTGGCCAGGAGGTACTTGCGTGCGCCCCCGTTGCCGTAGGGCCCGTGCCACATGTCGTAGCCGGCCTTCGACGAGATGATGAGCTCGTCGCGGTACGGCGCGAAGTCCTCGCGCATCATGCGGCCGAAGTTCGTTTCGGCGCTGCCGTACGGCGGGCCGTAGTTGTTGGCCAGATCGAAGTGGGTGATGCCGCGGTCGAAGGCGTGGCGCAGCAGCGCCCGCTGGTTGTCGAACGGGATGTTGTCGCCGAAGTTCCACCACAGGCCGAGAGAGATGGGAGGAAGGGTGAGCCCCGACGTGCCGACGCGGCGGTACTCCGCGCGGGCGTAGCGGTCGGCGGCGGCGGCGTAGGGGGTGTGGAGGTCTCCTCCACGGGACAGGTAGCGCGCGTCTTCGGTCACCGGTCCAGGCTATCGGCGCGGCGTCCGGTGCGCAGGTGACGCCCCCCGGCGTGTGCCGCACGGGGGGTTCACGCAGGCACACAGCGTGCCGACGTGTCAAGGGATGCGAGAGGAAACGTCTTCGTAACGGATGATGCCTAGGGTGACCACACCGGACGGCGACACGTCGTCGCCAGCGAAGGAGGAGATATGGCCGCACTTTCGGCTCTGCCGCAGCCCGCCCGCACGTGGACGGGACTGCTGGAGCGCGCGGACATCGCCGTCGACCGCGGCATCCTGCACCTCGTGCACGACGATGTCGCGCCGCTCGAGGCCCGCACGTCGGATCTGCTGCTCGTCGCCGGCGCCCTGGAGGCGGCCGGCATCACCGTGACCCTGATCCGCCACGATCACGCGATCCCGGCGCTGGCGGTCGACCTCGACGATCGCGACGCCGCCCTGGCCGCACTCGCCGGCCTCTGCGAGACGGAGCCCGTGTACCTCAAGGCGAAGGGGCGTCCGCCGGTGCTCGCCTCCGACGCACCGCCCCTTGCCGCGGCACCGTCGGCCGTGCGCGTCTACCGCCCCCGGATCAGCCGCAACGGCACGCTGCGCTACACCGCCGCGCTCGGCGCCCACCTCGAGTTCTGGCGCCACACCGACGACCTCGTCGAAGCGCCGCATGACAACGCGCTCACCCGCAAGCTCACGCCCGTCGAGGACCTGTCCTACACGACCGTCGCACGCTACGGACGTTCCTGGCGGACGCTGGACGGCATGTTCGACCCGCAGCCGCACGAGTTCACCGAAGAGGTCGACCTCGTCTTCTCGTGGGTGGACGGCTCGTCGAGCGCCTTCCAGCGCATGCGCGCCGCGCAGATGGCGGAGTACGTCGTGGGCGACGGCGACGACAGCCCCGCGCGTTTCCGGCACGTGGACGAGCTCCGCTACGCGCTGCGGAGCGTCCACATGTACGCGCCCTGGGTGCGGCGGATCTTCATCGCGACCGACTCGCCCGCGCCGTCATGGCTCCTCGATCACCCCAAGGTGACGATCGTCCGCAGCGAGGAGTTCTTCGCAGACCCGTCGGTGCTGCCGACCCACAACTCGCACGCCGTCGAGGCGCAGCTGCACCGGATCCCGGGGCTGGCCGAGCACTTCCTGTACTCGAACGACGACATGTTCTTCGGCCGGCTGGTGGAGCCGGAGCTGTTCTTCACGCCCGCCGGGGTGACGAAGTTCGTCGAGTGCGAGGTGCGGATCGGGTCCGGGGCGCCGGCGCTGCACCGCAGCGGTCACGACAATGGACTCCGCGTCAACCGCGCCCTGCTCAGCGAGCGGTTCGGGCGCACGATCGTGCGCGACCTCGACCATTGCGCGACACCGCTGCGCAAGAGCGTGATGGCCGAGCTCGAGGCGGCCTTCCCCGACGACTTCGCCCGGACCGCGGCATCCCGCTTCCGCTCCGCCACCGACATCTCGGTCACCAACAGCCTCTACCACTACTACGCGCTGATGACAGGGCGGGCCGTCGCCACGCGCGAGCCGCGCGTGCGCTACGCGCAGACCACGATGGCATCGGGACTTCGCCGCATGCAGCGGCTCGCGGAACGCACCGACGTCGACATGTTCTGCCTCAACGACGGCGGCAACGCCGAGGTCCCTGAGGACGTGCGCGTGCGGAGCCTCCGAGATGCGCTGGAGCGCATGTTCCCGGTGCGGGCGCCGTGGGAGCGCGCTGAGCTCAGCGCAGCAGAGGAATCGGCTCGGTCGGCGCATCCCTCGGCGCGGCGCTGAGGGGCGCGACGTCGGCCAGGCGCAGGCGGCGCTGGGCCTCGTCGGCGTCGATGTACTCGAGTGTGCGCGGCGCGTCGACGGGCACGACCGAGTGCACCACGGTGTCGTCGTAGACGTGCACGAGGTTGAACGCCTGCGCGCCATCCTGCGGACGGGTGCCGCCGACGGGCACGGTCAGGTCCTGCGCGTAGCAGGTGGATGACGCCACCGAGACGGGGATGCCGGCGAAGGTGGCGAAGGTCGAGTAGTGCAGGTGGCCGGCGATGATGGCGCGCACGTCGCTGCCGCGCAGCACCGCGGCCAGGTTGGCCTGGTCTCGCAGCTCGACGCTCGCCGCGAGCGGCAGCACAGCCGGAACGGGCGGGTGGTGCATCGCGAGGATCGTGCCCAGCGGAGCGGGCGTCGCCAGCACGTCGGTCAGCCAGGCGAGCTGCTCGTCGCGCAGTTCGCCGTAGTGGTGCCCGGGCACGCTCGTGTCGAGGGTGACCACGCGGAGGCCGTCCAGCTCGTCGACGCGGTCGACGGGGCGCACATCGGATGCCTCGCCGAGCAGTTCGGCACGGAATGCCGCACGGTCGTCGTGGTTGCCCATCACCCAGAGCACGCGTGCGCCGATGCGCGCCGCGAACGGCTCGACGAGGGCGCGGAGGTCGGCGTAGGCGCCGCGCTCCCCCAGGTCGACGAGGTCGCCCGTGAAGACGACCGCGTCGGGCCTGATGCCCGAGTCCTCGATCACCGCCAGCGCGCGGGCGAGCTGGGCCGCACCGTCCAGGGCGTCGAACAGGCGGGGCGTCGATGCCGCGCGCAGGTGGGTGTCGCTGATGTGCAGCAAGATGCGTTCAGGGGCCGGATACTCGGCGGGTCGCATGTCGATTCACTCCGGTCCGCCGCGAGGCGAGCTGCCCGTGAACGGGACGGCAGACGCAGAAATGTTACCGACATGTTTCGGGGCATCCGGTCACCACACGGTGAACAATCACCGAATTCACACGACGGCGGCGTCTCCGGCAGCCTGCGCGATGCGCACGAAATCGTCGATGGAGAGGTCCTCGCCGCGCGCGGTCGGCGCCACGCCGGCCCTCTCGAGCACGGCAGACGCGGCGGCCGCGGTGCCACCCAGGACGCCCGACGTCGCCTGACGCAGCATCTTGCGTCGCTGCTGGAACGCCGCGTCGACGATGCTGAACGTCCTCCGGCGGAGGATCTCGTCACCGCGCGGCACGGGGTCGCGACGGAATCCGACGAGCACGCTGTCGACGTTGGGGACGGGCCAGAACACCTGACGCGAGACGGTGCCGGCCAGACGCCAGGGTCCGTACCAGGCGGCCTTGACGCTCGGCGCGCCGTACACCTTCGATCCGGGCGGGGCGGCGAGGCGCTCGCCCACCTCTGCCTGGACCATCACGACCCCGCGTTCGAGGCCAGGGAAGTTCTCCAGGAAGTGCAGGAGCACCGGCACGCTGACGTTATAGGGCAGGTTCGCCACGAGCACGGCCGGTTCGCCGGGCAGCTCGGTGACGCGCAGGGCATCCGCGTCCACGACGGTGAGAGCACCGTCGGCGACGCCGTGCGCGGCAGCGGTCGCCGGCAGGCGCTCGGCGAGTCGGTGGTCGATCTCCACCGCCGTGACGGATGCGCCCGCCTCGAGGATCGCGAGGGTCAGCGACCCGAGTCCCGGCCCCACCTCGACGACGCGGTCGCCCGGAGCCACCTCGGCGACGCTCACGATCTTGCGGACCGTGTTGGCGTCGACGACGAAGTTCTGCCCGAGCTTCTTGGTCGGCGTCACGTCGAGGTCGGCGGCCAGGGCGCGGATCTCGGCCGCACCGAGGAGTGTCACGGGCATGCGTTCACTGTACGGCGTGCGGGACGCCTCCTCGGATCCGCGGCGCCGGGATCCCGGCCTCCGTCCTCCGGCGCGGGCGGCCGTCGCCCTCGGTTCGCCGACGAGCCGCCGATGACCTCGCCCTCGGGGCGGTCGGCGGCTAGCGTACGACCATGAGTTCGACCGGATCGATCCCCGCAGACGCGTTCTCTCTCCGCAGCCCCTACGGGCGCCGGGCGATCGGCCTCTCGGTCGCCGCCGCCGTCGGCGGCTTCCTGTTCGGCTTCGACTCGTCGGTCATCAACGGCGCCGTCGACTCGATCTCCAAGGACTTCGCGCTCAACGACGTCATCACCGGCTTCGTCGTCGCGATCGCGCTGCTCGGCTGCGCCGTCGGCGCGATCATCGCCGGCAACCTGTCGGACCGCTGGGGGCGCCTGCGCGTCATGTTCCTCGGCGCCATCATGTTCTTCGTCAGCTCCATCGGAGCCGGCCTCGCGTTCTCGGCCTGGGACCTTGCGCTGTGGCGCGTCATCGGCGGCCTGGGCATCGGCATCGCATCGGTCGTGGCGCCGGCGTACATCGCCGAGATCGCACCGCGCCAGATCCGCGGCGGACTCGCCTCGCTGCAGCAGCTCGCGATCACGATCGGCATCTTCGCCGCCCTCCTGTCGGACGCCTTGCTCGCGAACACCGCGGGCGGTGCCGACAACGTGCTGTGGTTCGGACTCGAGGCGTGGCGCTGGATGTTCCTCGTCGGCGTGATCCCGTCGGCCGTGTACGGCATCCTGTCGTTCACGCTGCCGGAGTCGCCGCGTTACCTCATCGCGAAGGGCCGCTACGCCGAGGCGAAGGAGATCTTCTCTCGCCTCGTCCCCGCCGCCGACCTCGATCACACCATCCGCGACCTGCAGACCGCCATCGAGTCCGACCGCAAGAACGCCGGTGTCTCGCTGCGAGGCCCGGTGCTGGGCCTCCAGCGGATCGTGTGGGTGGGCATCATCCTGTCGGTGTTCCAGCAGTTCGTCGGCATCAACGTGATCTTCTACTACTCGACGAGCCTCTGGCAGTCGGTCGGCTTCGACGAGAGCGACTCGTTCACGATCAGCGTCGTGACCTCCATCACCAACGTCCTCGTGACGCTCATCGCGATCTTCCTCGTAGACCGCGTGGGGCGGAAGCCGATCCTCCTCACGGGCTCGGTGATGATGGCGCTGTCGCTCGGCCTGATGGCGATCTCGTTCGTGTTCTCCGAGACCGACGCCGAGGGGGCGGTCACCCTGCCGGCTCCGTGGGGACCGATCGCGCTCGTCGCGGCGAACGTCTTCGTCGTCGGGTTCGGCGCCTCGTGGGGACCCCTGGTGTGGGTGCTGCTCGGCGAGATCTTCCCCAGCCGCATCCGCGGCAAGGCTCTCGGCGTCGCCGCCGGCGCACAGTGGATCGCGAACTTCCTCATCACGATCTCGTTCCCCGCGATGTCGTCGTGGTCGCTGCCGCTCACCTACGGCATGTACGCCCTGTTCGCTGCGCTCTCGTTCTTCTACGTGCTGCTGCGCATCCCTGAGACCAAGGGCATGGACATCGAGCAGACCGAGACGCTGTTCACGCACAAGGGAGCCGCTGCGCCCACCAGCTGAGGTCCCATCGGCGCCGGCGGCCACACCGGCGCGTCGCACCGCCCGGCATCCTCATAGGATGGCGGGATGCCTTCGCTCGGGGAGATCATCGCGCCGCGCCGCCTCGGGACCGACTTCCGCTGGCTGCTCGCGTCGTCGTGGACGAGCAACCTCGGCGACGGCATCGCGCTCGCCGCCGCGCCCCTGCTGATCGCGTCGCTGACCTCGTCGCCGTTCCTCGTCGCCGCCGGCGCGATGATGCAGTTCCTGCCGTGGCTGCTGTTCGGCCTGCTGGCGGGCGCGGTCGCCGACCACCACGACCGCCGCCGGCTCGTGATGCTGGCGAACGGGGTGCGAGCCGTGGTCGTGCTCGCCCTGGTCGGCTTCCTCGTCACCGGCCAGGCGACCGTGTGGCTGGTGCTGGCGACAGCGTTCCTCTACGGGACGGCGGAGGTCTTCGCCGACTCCGCCGGCAGCACGCTGCTGCCCATGCTGGTGAAGCCCGCAGACCTCGGCATCGGCAACGCGCGGATGCAGGCCGGCTACCTCGTGGCCAACCAGCTCGCCGGTCCCCCGCTGGGCGCCTTCCTGTTCGCGCTCGGCTCGTTCTGGCCGTTCCTGCTGCAGGTGATCTGCGTGTCGCTCGCCGTGCTGCTCATCTCTCGCATCGCCCGCACTCCCGTGCCGGAGCACCCCGGTGACGCGCCGGGCACCAAGGTGCACGCGATCCGCGAGGGGCTCCGGTGGCTGCGCCACAACGCGCCAGTGCGCACACTCGTGATCATCATCCTGGTGTTCAACGTGACCTGGGCCGCGCCCTGGGGCGTGCTCGTGCTCTACGCCACCGAGCACCTCGGCATGGGCGCCGTCGGCTACGGCGCGCTCACCACCGCGTCGGCGCTCGGCGGCCTCGTGGGCATCGCGAGCTTCGGCTGGCTCGAGAAGCACGTCTCGTTCTCGACGCTGATGCGCGTCTGCCTGTCGCTCGAAGTGCTCATGCACCTGAGCTTCGCCCTGACCACGTCGCCGCCGGTCGCGTTCGTCATCATGTTCGGCTTCGGGGTGTACGCGTTCGTGTGGGGCACGATCTCGACGACCGTGCGCCAGCGACTCGTGCCGATGGAGCTGCAGGGCCGCATCGCCTCGGTCAACATGGTGGGCGTCTTCGGCGGCCTCGTGATCGGGCAGTTCATCGGCGGCATCCTGGCCCAGCTCTTCGGACTCACCGCACCCTGGTGGTTCGCCTTCGCGGGATCGGCGATCACGCTGCTGCTGGTGTGGCGCTCCATCTCGCACATCGCCGCCGCCAAGCCCGTCATCGGCGAAGGCTCGACAGGCGATGTGCCGCCATCGGACGAGCCGGGTGCCGGCGGAATGCCGCTGCCCGACTGACGGGCCCTGCCGGCTCGTCGGCTCGCGGGCTCGCCTGCGGCTAGGCGCCTCGCGACTCCACGAGCTCGGCCAGGCGCGGGCCGAACCGCTCCAGGCGCCGCACCCACGGCGCTGCCATCTCGCCCGCCGCTGCGCGGCGGAGCGCCTCCGCCAAGGGGACCCAGGCGCTCTCGCACACCTCTTCCGGATCCAGCGTCAGCGCGGGGTCGCCGGCCACGGCCGCGACATAGAGGTCGAACAGGGCCGTCCTCTCGGTCAGCCGGCCGACCACCACCACCTCGTCGGCGCCGACCCGGACCCCGGCCTCCTCGGCGAGCTCGCGCACCGCGGCCTCGGCGCTCGTCTCGCCGGTCAGAGCGCTGCCCGCCGGGAACTCCCAGTCAAGCGGGAAGTCCTTCGTCTCGGCGCGGCGCGTCATGAGCACGAGCCCGTCGCCGCGCACGACGCACACCGACGCCACGATGTGGAACATCCCTGCCGGAAAGTCAGGGTCGCCGCGACGGTGCGTGCGCCCGGTCGGGATGCCGTCGGCATCCGTCACGTCCCACAGCTCGCCGTCCACAGCTCCCTGACGCCCCTCAGTCCTCGAATGCGCCGTAGACCTCGAGCGTGTTCGCCGCGAGCTGTGCGCACAGCTCGTCGAGGTCCACGCCGAGCTCGGCGTGCATGAAGCGCACGGTGACCGGGACGAGATACGGCGCGTTCGGACGACCGCGATGGGGCGTCGGGGTGAGGAACGGGGCATCCGTCTCGACGAGGATCCGCTCCCGCGGGATGACTGCGAGAGCGTCGCGGAGATTCTGCGCGTTGTTGAACGTGACGTTGCCGGCGAACGACAGCCAATAGCCGCGCTCACCCGCGAGGCGGGCCATGGCGGCGTCGCCCGAGAAGCAGTGGAACACCGTCCGCTCCGGCGCGCCGACCCGCTCGAGGGTCTCGAGCACGGCGTCGTGGGCGTCGCGGTCGTGGATCTGCATCGCGACGTCATGCTTCTTCGCGAGCGCGATGTGCGCCTCGAAGCTCTCGAACTGCGCGGGACGGCCGTCTTCGCCGGTGCGGAAGAAGTCGAGTCCCGTCTCGCCGATCGCGCGCACCCGCGGCTGCGCCGCCAGTTCGTCGATGACCCCGATCGCCTCGTCGAGGCGGCCGGCGTCCTTGTACGCGGGTGCCTCGTTCGGGTGGATGGCGACGGCCGCCAGTACGCGGGGATGGGATGCCGCGGCCCACGCCGACCACCGGCTCGAGTCGATGTCGCCGCCCGCCTGCACGACACCGACGACGCCGACCGCCGCGGCCCGCTCCAGCTGCTCGTCGAGCGACAGACCCACCTCGCCGTCCTCGATCTCGAGGTGCGCGTGGTTGTCGTAGACCGGCACCGCGAGGGGCTCGGGCGCCGCGGGGTACGTGACGTCGCGCGAGCCCTTCTCGCGGGTGCGGACGTACTGCGAGGGGTCCGAGCCCTCCGCCGGGTACGGGACGGGGGGTGTCGCCATCAGACCGACTGCTCGACGCGCGGGAACAGCGGCGCCAGGCCGTTGACCGAGGTGCCGGGCTTCAGCACGCCCCATCCGCCCGCCTCGCGGATCGGCTGGTCCTGCAGGCGACCGATCGACTCCGCGGCGCCGAGCGCGATCCACAGCTTCTCGGTCGACTCCGGCATGACCGGCGACAGCAGCACCGCCAGCGCGCGGAGGCCTTCCGCCGCCGTGTACAGCACGGTGCCGAGGCGCTCCCGCTGGGAGTCGTCCTTGGCGAGCGTCCACGGCTCGTTCTCGGTGATGTACAGGTTCAGGGCGTCGACGATCGTCCACACCGAGCTGATCGCCTCGTCGATGCGGAACCGCTCGATCGCGGCGTCGGCGCGGGCGGCGGCATCCGCCACCGTCGTCTGGATGTGCACGTCGGCCTCGGTGTACTCGGCCGGCGGCGGCACGACGCCCTCGAAGTATCGCTCGACCATCGCCGTGGTGCGCGACGCGAGGTTGCCGAAGCCGTTCGCGAGCTCCGCCTGGTAGCGGGCCGAGAGGTCCTCCCACGAGAACGAGCCGTCCTGACCGAACGCGATCGCCGACAGGAAGTAGAACCGGTAGGCGTCCGAGCCGAACACGTCGGTGATCTCTGTCGGGGCGATGCCGGTGAGCTTCGACTTCGACATCTTCTCGCCGCCGACGAGCAGCCAGCCGTGCGCGAAGACGCCCTTGGGCACATCGACGCCGGCGGCCATCAGCATTGCGGGCCAGATGACGGCGTGGAAGCGCAGGATGTCCTTGCCCACGACGTGGTAGGCGGGCCAGCGCCGCGCGAACTCCTCCGGGTCGCTGCCGTAGCCGACGGCCGTCGCGTAGTTGAGCAGCGCGTCGACCCACACGTAGATGACGTGCGATTCGTCCCACGGCACCTTGATGCCCCAGTCGAACGTCGACCGCGAGATCGAGAGGTCCTTCAGACCGTTCTTGACGAACGAGACGACTTCGTTGCGCGCCGACTCGGGGCGGATGAAGTCGCCTCCGGAGTAGAGCTCGAGGAGCTTGTCCTGGAACTCGCTCAGCTTGAAGAAGTAGTTCTTCTCCTGCAGCAGCTCCAGCGGCTTCGAGTGGATCGCACAGACCTTGAGGCCCTCGAACGGCCCGGTGCCGTCGACGATCTCGGACTCCGTCTTGAACTCCTCGCAGCCCACGCAGTACAGCGCCTCGAACTCGCCGGCGTAGATGTAGCCGCGATCGTAGATCGCCTGGACGAACGCGCGGACGCGCTCCTCATGGCGCGGCTGCGTCGTGCGGATGAAGTCGTCGTTGGCGACGTCCAGCGTCTTCAGCAGCGGGAACCACGACTCGCCCACGAGGCGGTCGACCCACTCCTGCGGCGTCGCGCCGTTCGCGGCGGCGGCGCGCATCATCTTCTGGCCGTGCTCGTCGGTGCCGGTCAGCATCCAGGTGTCGTCGCCCGCCTGGCGGTGCCAGCGCGCGAGGGTGTCGACCGCCACGGTGGTGTAGCCGTGGCCGATGTGGGGCACGTCGCTCGGATAGTAGATCGGCGTCGTGATGTAGAAGGACGAGGGGCCGGAAGTCACCCGACGAGTCTAGCCAGCGCGGATGCCCCGCCCGCCGCTGTGACCGGACTCCGCCGCGGGCGCCCCGAGAACGGCCCGAACGTAACAGTCGGCTACCCGCGCATCGAGAGGGCTGCCTGATACAGCTCGCGGCTGGAGTGTCCGGTGAGCCCGGACACCTCGGCGGCGGCATCCTTCAAGCGGGTGCCGCCGCGGACCAGCTCGAGCACCTGGGTCACCGCGTCGGGGAAGGCGACGGCGCGGGCCGCCGCACCCTCGACGACGATCACCAGTTCGCCCCGCACGCCGGCCTCGGCCCACGCGGCGAGGTCGGCGAGCGTTCCGCGCGCGACCTCCTCGTGCAGCTTCGTCAGCTCGCGGCAGACGGCCGCACGCCGGTCGGCGCCGAAGGCGGTGGCCATGTCGGCGAGCGTGGCCGCCGCCCGCGAGGGCGCCTCGAAGAAGACCATGGTGCGGGGCTCGGACGCCAGGGCACGGAAGGCCGCCGCCCGCTCCCCCGGCTTGCGCGCCACGAATCCCTCGAACGTGAAGCGGTCGGTCGGCAGGCCCGACACGGCGAGCGCGGTGACGACAGCGCTCGGCCCCGGGATGACGGTCACGAGGACGCCCGCGTCGGCGGCCGCCGCGACGAGCCCGTAGCCGGGGTCGCTGACCGTGGGCATGCCGGCGTCGCTCAGCACGAGCACGTCCTGGTCGCGCGCGAGCTCCACGAGCTCGGGTGCGCGCTCCTTCTCGTTGTGGTCGTGCAGCGCGATGAGGCGCGGCCGGTTCGAGATGCCGAGCGCAGCCAGCAGGCGCTGCGTCGTGCGGGTGTCCTCGGCGGCGACGATGGTCGCCTCGGAGAGCGCCTCGACCAGCCGGCGGGACGCGTCCCCGAGGTTTCCGATGGGGGTCGCCGCGAGGATGATCACGCCCTCAGCCTAAACTTGCCGGGTGACGGATGCCCCGCGGCCCGCGGTCGACCAGCCCAGTGCCGACCAGCACAGCGCCGACCCGCCCGCCGCGCCCCTCCTTCCTCCGGCACGTCCGAGCCTGTACGACCGCTTCGCGCGCCGCCTGAGCGGGGATGCGCGCGCCCGGCGCCTCTACGCGTGGCTCGGACCGGCCGTCGTCCTCGTCATCGCCGCTGTCCTGCGCCTGTGGAACCTCGCCGCC
This sequence comes from Microbacterium psychrotolerans, assembly GCF_031085295.1. Lineage (GTDB taxonomy): Bacteria > Actinomycetota > Actinomycetes > Actinomycetales > Microbacteriaceae > Microbacterium > Microbacterium psychrotolerans. The sequence continues at coordinate 165,240 of NZ_JAVFWO010000006.1, forward strand.
GCGCACGACCTGATGAACCAGTTCGACGAGACGTACTACGTCAAGGACGCGTGGACGCTGCTCAACCTTGGGTACGAGGGATCCTGGCCCGGCGGCGCGAACGAGCGGTTCCTGTCGGGCGATGTGAACATCTTCTCGACGAACCCGTCGTTCGTCGTCCATCCGCCGCTCGGCAAGTGGATCATCGCGCTGGGCATGATGGCGCTCGGCCCCGAGTCGGGGTGGGGATGGCGCATCACGACCGCGCTCCTCGGCATCGCCTCCGTGCTCCTGCTGATGCTGATCGCGAAGCGCCTGACGCGATCGACCACCTTCGCGGTGGTGGCGGGCCTGCTCATGGCGGTGGACGGACTCGCGATCTCGATGAGCCGCGTCGCGCTGCTCGACACCGCTCTGACGTTCTTCGTGCTGCTCGCCTTCCTGTTCCTGCTGCGTGATCGGGAGCGGACGATGACGCGGATCGCCGAGTCGGTGGCCGCCCGGTTCGACGGCGACGAGGCTCCGTCGTGGGGACCCGTGCTGTGGAACCGCCCGTGGCTCATCGCGGCGGGCGCGGCCCTCGGCGCGGCGAGCGCCGTGAAGTGGTCGGGCGCGTGGGTGCTCGCCGGGCTCGGCGTCTACCTGGTGGTGACCGATGCGCTCGCGCGTCGGCGTGCGGGCGTGCTGTTCTGGCCGACGGATGCCGTGCGCCAGGGACTCGTCACGTTCGTGCTGTTCGTGCCCGTCGCCGTTCTCGTGTACCTGGCGTCGTGGACCGGCTGGCTGGTCACCGACGGCGGCTACGACCGGCATGCCGGAAGCAATGCGCTCGAGAGCCTGTGGCTCTACCACGTGGCGATGTACACCTCGACGGCCGGCATCACCTCTGGCCACGCGTACGCGAGCCCGGCCTGGCAGTGGCCGCTGCTGATGCGCCCGACCGGCGTCTACTACCACCACGATGCACTCGGCGTGAACGGATGCGGCGCCTCCAGCGGCTGCGTCGAGGTCATCTCCACGATGCCGAACCCGCTCATCTGGTACGCCGGCGTGGCTGCCGTCCTGTACCTGGCGTACCGCTTCGTGGTGGTTCGCGACTGGCGGTACGCGCTCGTGCTCACCGGTGTCGCCGTCACCTACGTGCCTTGGCTGTTCCTGCCCGAGCGCACGGTGTTCCAGTTCTACACGGTGCTCATCCTGCCGTTCATGCTCCTGGCGCTCACGTTCGCGCTCAAGGACATCGCCGGTTCTCCGACGGCAGACTCCTACCGCCGGCTCACCGGCCAGCGCCTGGTGCTCGTGTTCCTCGCGGTCGCCCTCGCGCTGTCGGCCTTCTGGTACCCCATCATCGCCGCGGTCGACGTGCCGTACGACTTCTGGCACCTGCACATGTGGCTGGACAGCTGGGTCTGACCGCGTCACCGCTCACGGCTGCAGCCCGGCCGGGTCGGTGACCGGCAGCCGGCACGCGAAGTCGCGGCAGTCGTAGGCGGTGGGCAGTCCCTCGCGCACGGCCTTGTCGGCGAACAGCCCGAAACCGGCGTCGGCCCAGTCGGTCGTCTGCTGGGGCGACACGATGCTCACGACGTCGGCACGGATGCCGCGAGCCGCGCTCGCGATCGCCGCGCCGGTGTCGTCCGTCACCACCACGACCTGCCGGGGCGCGGCGGCGAGAGTGGTGGCCACACGCAGCAGGGCGCCGTACGCGAGCGGCTGCGCGAGCGCGGCCGACGCGTGCGTCGCGACGAGACGCTCTGCGAGGGAGCGGTACTGCTCTCCCGCTCCGAGCACCCACAGCATCGCTGCGGCCTCCGCGAGCGCTGCGGCGCCGGAGGGCTCGTCGGCGTCCGAAGCGGCATCCGGTGCCCCGATCCCCTGCCGGGTGAGCACGGGGTCTCCGCCGCCCGGCACCACGACGCGACCGTCGGATCCCACGCAGGCGTCGACGAGGTCGCGGGCGCGCGTCGCGTACGCGATCTCGCCGGTGGCCGACGCCAGGGCCAGGAGCCCGGAAGCGAGCTGCCCATGGTCGGCGAGCGTCGCGTGGGCGCGCGACGGCACCTCGTCCAGCGATGCCCGGAGCACCCGGCCGTCCGGCGTGACGTTCGACTCGAGGACGGCGTCAGCGGCCCAGCGCGCCGCCTCGATCCAGGACGCTTCGTCGAGGCGGAAGCCGGCACGGGAGAGAGCGCCGATGGCCAGGCCGTTCCACCCGCTCACCACCTTGCCGTCCACCGCAGGCGGCTCGAGCGGCGCACGGCCGGCGGCGTCGCGGGCGTAGTAGCCTCCCTCGCTGCGTGCCCCGTCGATCCAGGACTCGGAGTCCTGTGCAGCGCCGAACCCGCCGCTCGGCTGCTGCAGCACGTCGATGAGCAATCCGGCGATGCCGCGCGCGACATCGTGCCGGGCCGGTGACGCGTCCATTGCCACGTCGAGCAGCTGGGCGTTGTCGGTCAGCATGCGCTCGTAGTGCGGAACGGTCCAGTCGGGACGCGTGGCGTAGCGGAAGAACCCGCCCTCGACGGGGTCGCGCAGCGGCGATGAGGCCATGGTGGCGAGCGCTCGATCGGCGACGCCGGAGGCCGCTGCCGCCTGCTCGCGCACGACGCGGGTCTGCAGGAACCGCAGTGCCGTGGCCACCGGGAACTTGGGCGCGTTCGAGGCGGGGTCGCCGAAACCGCCGTGGCGCGGATCCTCGCGGGCCGCGAGCGCGTGCGCGGCGCGCGCGAGATCCTCGGCGGCGGGAACGACCGCGTCCGTGGCCGGTGACGCATCGCGCACCTCGGCGAGGGCGCCGGCGACGGCAGCCGCGGTCTCATCGATCTGGTCGCGCCGCTCGGCCCATGCCTCCTGCACGGCGGCGAGCACCTGCCGGAAGGCGGGGATGCCCGCTCGGGGCTCGGGAGGAAAGTACGTGCCGGCGTAGAAGGGGCGCCCGTCGGGTGTGGCGAACACCGTGAGCGGCCATCCGAGGCTCGGGCTGAACGCGGATGCCGCGGCCATGTACGCCGCGTCGACCTCCGGATGCTCTTCGCGGTCGACCTTGATCGACACGAAGCCGGCGTCGAGGACCGCGGCGGTCGCGGCATCCTCGAAGGACTCCCGCGCCATCACATGGCACCAGTGGCACGTCGAATAGCCGATCGACACCATGACCGGCACGTCGCGGCGCCGCGCCTCGGCGAACGCCTCCTCACCCCACGGAAACCACGCGACCGGGTTGCCCGCGTGGGCTCTCAGGTACGGGCTCGTCGCTTCCGCGAGGCGTGGGTTCACGGCATCCGCTCCTCCCGCTCGTGAGCGGTCAGTTCACCTCGTCGGGGTGCGCGCTGACGCGACCCGTGCCGTCGCCCGAGTCCATCGCGTCGATCGCCGCCATCTCGTCGGCGGTGAGCTCGAAGTCGAACACATCGAGGTTCTCCTCCAGGCGCTCGCGGCGCACCGACTTGGGGAAGACGATGAAGCCCTTCTGGAGGTGCCAGCGCAGCACCGCCTGCGCGGGCGTCTTGCCGTGCGCCTCGGCAGCGGCCGCCACGGGCCCGGCGCCGAACAGGTCGTACTTTCCCTGTCCGAGCGGACCCCACGACTCGATCTTCACGTCGTGCGCCGCCGCCCATGCGGTGACGTCGCGTTGCTGGTGGGCGGGGTGCAGCTCGATCTGGTTCACCGCCGGGGCGACGCCCGTGGCCGAGACGATCTTCTCCAGGTGCGGCACGAGGTGGTTCGAGACGCCGATGCTGCGGGTGAGCCCGGCGCTGCGCAGCTCGATGAGCTTCTCCCATGCGTGCAGGTAGTTGTCGCGGGCCGGAGTGGGCCAGTGGACGAGGTAGAGGTCGACCTGCTCGAGGCCGAGTCGCTCGAGGCTCTCGGCGATCGCGGTGTTCGGCTCGTCGCCGTCGTGGCGGTCGTTCCAGAGCTTCGTCGTGATGAACAGCTCGTCGCGCGGGATGCCGCTCGCCGCGATCGCCGCGCCGACGCCCTCTTCGTTGCCGTAGATCGCGGCGGTGTCGATGTGGCGGTAGCCGACCTCGAGCGCCTCGGAGACGGCCCGTTCGGTGTCGGCCGGCGGCACCTTGAAGACGCCGTACCCGAGCTGCGGGATGGAGTTGCCGTCGTTGAGGGTCACGGTGGGAACTGTCATGCTCCCAGCCTAGGACGCACCGCGCGCGGCGGAGCGGTCAGCGGTACCGGCGCCCTTCGTCGCGACGGAACAGCACGAGCGCTGCCGCGAGCGAGAGCGTCGTCCACGCGAGGACCCCGACCCACACCCACCACTCGAGCGAACCGCCCTGCACGGCCCAGATCACCAGCTCCCGCGCCTGACGCGACGGCGTGAACTTCGAGATCGCGTCGAGCCAGCCCGCGAACAGGATCGGCGGCAGGAACAGGCCGCCGATGAAGGCGAGCCCGAACATCACGATCTGGATGACGGCGATCGCCGCCTTGAAGGGAAGGGCGTAGCCGATCGCGGTGCCGATGAGCATGAAGGGCAGCGCCGAGACGGCGAGCGCCATGAGCCCCGCGAGCACGCGCAGGACCGGCGCCTCGGCGGCGGTGAAGATACCGCCGACGACGATCAGCGGAATGATCGCGACGAGGCCCAGCAGACCGGTCGAGAGGATCTGCGCGAACACGCGGGCGACGCCGGGTGCCGGGAGCGTGCGCAGGTACGGGTCCCACGGCTTCTCGCGGTTCTCCGAGATCGTCAGCCCGAACGAGAACAGCGCATTGGACATGACGGCGAACACCGACAGCGAGATCACCGCCTGCGTGGCGTACTCGGGACTGTCGGCGACTGCGCGCTGAGGCACCACGAAGAACAGCAGGGCGAGGGCGGGGAAGACGAGCGTTCCGATCACCGCGATCGGCACACGGAACGTCTCGATGAGCCCGAAGCGGGCGTGCAGCAGCGTGAGCTGCGCGACGGACGGGACGGTCTCGGCGTGCGCGGTCATGATGCCCTCTCCAGGCCGAGCGCGTCGGAGGCCCGCCCCGGCGTGCGTGCCGTGAGAGCGAGGAAGGCCTCCTCGAGAGACGCTCCTCGCACGGCCAGTTCGTGGAAGTCGATGCCGCTGCCGACGAGCGCGCGGACGAACGTGTCGGCGTCCGAGACGGTCAGCACCTCGCGGTCGTCGGCTCTCTCCCGGTGCGCGATCCCGGGGAGCGCCGCGAGCCGGTCGGGCTCGGGCGTGCGCAGCCGCACCTGACTGACGCCGACCCGGGCGAGGATGCGCGCGACGGTGTCGTCGGCGATCACGGCGCCGTCTCCGATCACGACCACCCGTTCGGCCAGCGCCTCGATCTCTTCCAGGTAGTGGCTCGTGACGACGACGGTCGCGCCGACCCGATGCTGTCGGCGGATCGCCTCCCACAGCGCACGCCGTCCGTCGACGTCCAGCCCCGTGGTGGGCTCGTCCAGCAGCACCAGTCGCGGGCGCCCGACGAATGCCAGCCCCACCGCGAGTCGGCGTTTCTGACCGCCCGACAGCGAGCCGCACTGCCGCCGCAGCAGTTCGTCGAGTCCGAACTCGGCCGCGAGTTCTGCGGTCGGCACACGATCGCCGAAGTGCCCGCCGACGTAGTCGATGACCTCGCGCACCCGCAGCGTCTCGGGAAGCGCGGTCTCCTGCGGGGTGGAGCCGAGCAACCGCCGTCTGTGGGCATCGCGCGGGTCCCCGCCGAACAGCGTGACGGTCCCCGACGTCGGCGTGCGCAGCCCCTGCAGGAGCGACAGCAGCGTCGTCTTCCCGGCGCCGTTGGGGCCGAGGAGCCCGACGAGCACGCCGGGCTCGAGGTCGAGGGTGACGTCGTCGACGGCGACCACGTCGTCGTAGCGGCGTGTGACGTGGTCGAAGCGGGCGAGGTTCATGGCCGTTCCCCCAGTACGGAGCGCAGGGCGTCGGTGTAGTCCTCGAACGCGCGACGGCCCTGCTTGGTCAGCGCGAGATAGGTGACGGGCGTGCGCCCGCGATGGGTCTTCTCGACCGCGACGTAGCCGGCGTCCTCGAGCTTGCGGACGTGCGTCGAGAGGTTGCCGGCGGTCATGTCGAGCAGCTCCTGCAGGCGCGGGAACGCGATGCTCTCGCCAGGGTCCAGCGTCGCGAGGGTCGCGGTGATCCGCAGGCGCGCCGCGGCGTGGATCACGGGGTCGAGCTCGGTCATCGGCGGATCCACAGCCAGGCGACGAGGGCGCCGACGAGGAAGACGCCGCCGCCCGCGATCGAGAAGACCAGGTAATGCGTCGGGTACCCGAAGAACGACGCGACGAGGGCGACGACCATGATCCAGCCGCCGAGCCACAGCAGCGGCTTGGCGTGCCAGATCCCGCCGCCGACGAAGTAGAGGAGTCCCACCAGCAGCGTGGACGCGGTCGGGTAGTAAATGTTCGCGAGCTCGGGCGGCATGCCGTTGCGCACGAGCGCGGTGCCGAAGACGAACATCGCGATGAAGGCGATCGTCCAGCTCCAGCCGTAAACGGCCCCGGTGAACGCGGCTCCCGCCGATGCGCGGATGCCCCGACCGCTGCGGATGCCCAGGATCGCGGTCGCGACGAGGGCCCCGGCCATCAGCACGATGAAGACGGTGACCGCGACCGGCAGCGGCACGCCGGCGGCGGGCTTCGCCCCGTCGATCAGCCACAGCAGCCCGAATCCGACGAACCAGGCGATCCCCCACGCGAGAAGTATGAGCGGCACCTCCGCGGCGAGCCGGCGGGTGACGCGGTCCTGCTGGCTGCGGACCAGATCGAGCATCGCGGCCGCGTCGCGGGGCGCGTCGTCGTCGGCGGGATCGGGCAGGTCGGGGATGCCGGGGGTGTTCATCGGATTCCGTTCGCGAGAAGGAAGGGCACGGCGAGCGCCGGGAGCGTCGACAGCAGGTTCACCAGGCCGTGGGCGATGATGAGCGGCAGCAGCCGCCCCTGACGCCAGGCGATGATGCCGGAGCCGATGCCCCAGACGAAGAACGCGCAGGCGTAGACCATGACGGCGTCGGGCGTAGGTGCGTACCAGACGTGCTGCAGGCCGAAGAACGCCGACGAGATGAGGATCGCGGCGGGAAGCGGCATCCGGCTCCCGAGATCCCGCGGCGCCGACCCGCGATAGACGAGCTCCTCCGTCGGTGCGTTCAACGGTGCGAAGGTCAGCACGGCGAGGATCGCGAGCACCGCCGCGCCACCGGGCGACAGCGGCGGGATCGCTTCCGGGTCGAAGAAGACCGTCTCGAACGCCGTGAACATGCCGGCACCGTGCAGAGCCCACATGACGAGCATGATGGCCCCCACGAACGGCACGTACAGCACCGCCAGCCACAACAGGCCCCACAGGATGTCGCGGCCGAGGCGTCCGCGCCGGTAGCCGATCAGCGCCGCAGCACTCGTGCCGGTGGCGCGGAGGCGGCGCACCACCAGCAGCAGGCACACGACGTTGACCGGCAGCATCGCCACCGCCGCCACAAGGGGCGGTGGCGGGAAGGCCGCGGGCCCCGCCCACGCGGTCAGCAGCAGCCATGCCAGCGTGCACGCCGCCGCGACGAGCAGCACGCGCAGGGCTGGGAGCCCGATGCCCCACACGAGCGCACCGCGATCGGAGCGGCACCCAAAAGGGGGCGGCGATGCGAGCGTGCTCGCCGAGGTGATCATGAGAACTTTGTACTGCAAAGTTGTTTGCAGATCAAGGCCTTTCGTCACGCGATCCGGCGACCCGCAGGCGGAGCAGGCCGCGACACGGGATACGATCGAAGGCTATGTCCGCGCCCGAAGCCGTCATCTCGTACCCGCCGGAGCTCCCCGTCAGCGCCGCGCGCGACGAGATCGCGCGCGCGATCCGCGACCACCAGGTCGTCATCGTCGCGGGCGCCACCGGCTCCGGCAAGACGACGCAACTCCCCAAGATCGCGCTGGAACTGGGTCGCACGCGCATCGCCCACACGCAGCCGCGCCGGATCGCGGCCCGGACCATCGCCGAGCGCATCGCCGAGGAGCTCCAGGTGCCCCTCGGCTCCACCGTCGGCTACAAGGTGCGCTTCACCGACAAGGTGTCCGAGGACACGCGCATCGCGCTGCTGACCGACGGCATCCTGCTCAACGAGATCCACCGCGACCGGCTGCTGCGCCGGTACGACATGATCATCGTCGACGAGGCGCACGAGCGCTCGCTCAACGTGGACTTCCTGCTCGGCTACCTGCGACGGATCCTGCCGAAGCGCCCCGATCTCAAGGTGGTCATCACCAGCGCGACGATCGATCCGCAGAGCTTCGCCGAGCACTTCGCCCAGCCCGACGGCACCGCCGCGCCGATCATCGAGGTGTCGGGACGCACCTACCCGGTCGAGATCCGCTACCGCCCGCCGGCGCGCGCCGCGAAGGACGCGGACGAATCCGACGACGTCGACGGCATCACCTCGGCACTGCGGGAACTCGACCGCGAGGCTGCGGGCGACGTCCTCGTTTTCCTCCCCGGCGAGGCCGAGATCCGCGACGCCGCGGATGCCGTGCGGGGCATGTACGCCAAGGATGCCGCGCCGACCGAAGTCCTGCCCCTGTACGGTCGGCTGTCGGCGGCCGAGCAGCACCGGGTGTTCGAGCGGTCGCAGGTCGCCGGCATCCGTCGTCGCGTCATCCTCGCGACCAACGTGGCCGAGACGAGCCTCACGGTGCCGGGCATCCGGTACGTCGTCGACACCGGCACCGCCCGCATCTCGCGCTACAGCAACCGCAGCAAGGTGCAGCGCCTGCCTATCGAAGCCGTGTCGCAGGCCTCCGCGCAGCAGCGCTCCGGCCGAGCAGGGCGCACCAGCGACGGCATCGCGATCCGGCTCTACTCGGAGGAGGACTTCGACAGCCGCCCCGAGTTCACCGAGCCCGAGATCCTGCGCACGAGCCTGGCCTCGGTGATCCTGCAGATGCTCTCGCTCGGGTTCGGCGACATCTCGTCGTTCCCGTTCCTCACCCCGCCAGACTCGCGCGGCGTGAAGGCGGCGTTCGACCTGCTCGTCGAACTCGGGGCCGTGCGCCTGCCGGAACGCGCGGGAAGCGGCGCCCGCGACGACCGCGGACACCCCACGCTCACCGACCTCGGGCGCGAGATCGCGCGGCTGCCGATCGACCCGCGCTTCGCCCGCATGCTCGTCGAGGCCCGCCGCACCGGCGTCCTGCGCGACGTGCTGGCGATCGTCGCGGGGCTGTCGATCCAGGACGTGCGGGAGCGGCCCGAAGACCGTCGGGAGGAGGCGGACCGCCTGCATGCGCGGTTCACCGATCCGTCCAGCGACTTCCTCAGCCTCCTGAACCTGTGGAACCACCTGCAGGAGAAGCAGTCGGAGCTCGGCTCGAGCGCGTTCCGGCGGCTGTGCCGCTCCGAGCACCTCAACTACGTGCGCGTGCGGGAGTGGGCCGATGTGCATCGGCAGCTGAGCACACTCGTGAACGCGCCCCGCAAGACGGCGCCCGGCGCCGCCGATGCCGACGAAGTCCACAAGGCGATCCTCTCGGGCCTGCTGTCGCAGCTCGGGATCCTCGACGAGCGCACGACGGGCGCCGCCGCACGGGGCCGATCGGGCGATCGCTCGGAGCGCGCCGAGCAGCGTCGCGGCGCCGAGTACGTGGGCGCGCGCGGCACGCGCTTCGCGATCTTCCCGGGCTCCGGCCTCAAGAAGAAGCGCCCGAGCGCCGTGATGGCCGCCGAGGTCGTCGAGACCAGCCGGCTGTTCGCGCGCACCGTCGCGGCGATCGATCCGGAGTGGGCCGAGCCGCTGGCGGGCGATCTCGCCAAGCGGTCGCTGAGCGAGCCGCACTGGTCCAAGGCGTCGGGGGCGGCATCCGCCTACGAGAAGGTCACGCTGTTCGGGCTGGAGATCGTTCCGAAGCGGCGCGTACAGCTGGCCCGGTTCGACCGGCCGTTCGCACGTGAGCTGTTCCTGCGCCATGCGCTGGTCGAGGGCGAGTGGGACGCGACGCACCTCGACAAGCGGCTCACCGCGTTCGAGCGGCGCAACCTCGAACTGCGTCGCCGCCTCGAGAAGATCGAGGAGCGGGAGCGGCGCCGCGACATCCTGGTGGGCGACGAGGCCGTCTACCGCTTCTACGACGCACGGATCCCCCGAGACGTGTTCGACGCGCGCTCCTTCGAGGCCTGGTGGCGGGAGACCTCTGTCCGCACGCCGCGCCTGCTCGACATGACCGAGGCCGACCTCGTCGACGAGGCGTCCCGGGGCGACGAGCGGGACTTCCCGGCACGGTGGACGCAGGGCGACCAGGTGCTCTCGCTCGCGTATCGCTTCGAGCCCGGCGCCGCCGACGACGGCGTGACCGCGGTCGTGCCGCTCGCGCTGCTCGCGCAACTGCGGCCGGACGGGTTCGACTGGCAGGTGCCCGGCATGCGCGACGAGCTCATCACCGCGCTGCTGCGGTCGCTGCCGAAGTCCATCCGCCGCCACGTGGTGCCCGCCGCGGACTGGGCGGCCACCTTCTCGGCCGACCTCGCCGGGCAGGGGCCGGAGTCGCACGCCGGACTGCCGCCGGTGGGGCTGCGCGAGGCGCTCGCTGCGCGCATCCAGCGTGTCGCGAGCCAGCCGGTGAGCGCCGCGGACTTCGAGATGGAGCGCGTGCCCGGCCACCTGCAGGTCTCGTTCCGCGCCGTCGACGAGCGCGGGCGCGCCGTCGGCTCGGACCGCGACCTCACGACGCTGCAGGCGCGTCTCGCCGACCGCGCGCGAGCTTCGGTCTCGCGCTCGCTGAGCGCATCGACACCGGCATCCGCCCCCGCGCGAGCGGCGGGCGTGCCCGCACCGCGCTCGACGGGCACGCCGGGCGCCGCAGCGCCCCCCGAGTCCGCGTTCATCGAGCAGACCGGTCTCACCGACTGGACGTTCGGCGACCTCCCCGAGGTCGTCGACACGAAGGTCGCCGGCGGCGTCGTGCGCGGCTATCCCGCCATCGTGGACGAGAACGCCTCGGTAGCCCTGCGTATCGAGACCACCCCCGAGGCAGCGGCGCGCGCCACACGGGCGGGCGTACGACGGCTCGTGCTGCTCTCGGTCGCCTCGCCCACGGCGTACGTGCTCGAGCACCTCACGTCCGCCGAGAAGCTCGCCCTCGCGGCATCCCCCTATCCGTCGGCGAAGGCACTGATCGAGGACTGCCGCGTGGCGGTGGCGGATGCCGTGATCGCCCGCACCGCCCCCGACGGGCTGGTGCGCACGCGCGCGGGCTTCGAGGCGGTGCGCGACGCGCTCTCGGGAGCGGTCGTGGACGAGCTCTTCCAGACCGTGTCGTTGACCGCGCGGATCCTCACCGCTGCGCGCGAGGTCGAGAAGGCGATGCGCGACGGCAACTCGCTGACCCTCCTCGGCGCCCTGAACGACGTGAAGGGCCAACTCGCCGGACTGGTGTTCCCCGGCTTCGTGTCGCGCACGGGCACAGCACGCCTCGCACACCTCCCGCGTTACCTCCGCGGGGCGCTCGACCGCGTGCGCACGCTGGCCGACAATCCCGGTCGCGACCGGCAGCGGATGACGGAGTTCGAGCGCGCTGCGACCGTCTTCGCCGAGGCCGGCGGCACCATCCCGCCGCCGGATGACGCCCCGCTGTCGCTGGTCCACGCACGCTGGCTTCTCGAGGAGTACCGTGTGAGCCTGTTCGCGCAGTCCCTCGGCACGGCGGAGCCCGTGTCGCTGCAGCGGATGCAGCGGGCCCTGCGCGGCTAGACACTCGACAGCAGAGCCCGTGCGGGAATACCCGCCTCGACGACAGGAGTTGGCCCCGCCATGACCACTGCGATCGCGTACACCGAGTTCGGCGGCCCCGAGGTGCTGCACGAGATCCCCGTGCCCGAGCGGGCGCCGGACGCCGGCGAGGTCGCGATCCGCGTCACGGCGGCCGGCGTGAACCCGATCGATGCGAAGCTGCGCTCCGGCGCCCGCCCGTCGGGCGAGATCACCGCGCCACGCCGCGTCGGCGGCGACGGCGCGGGCGTCGTGATCGCCGTCGGCGACGACGTGGACGGATTCCGCCTCGGCGACCCGGTCGTCTTCGCGGGCGCCTCCGGCGCCTACGCGACCGAGGTGGTCGTCGCCGCCGACCGGGTCTTCGTGCGTCCGCCGCACGTGAGCGCCGCAGAGGGCGCCGCACTCGGCATCCCCGTCGGCACCGCGTATCAGGCGCTGCGATCCCTCGGTGTCGGAAACGGCGACACGCTGTTGGTCCATGGCGGATCCGGTGCCGTCGGCCAGGCGCTCATCCAGTTCGCGGTGCTGTGGGGCGCCACGGTGATCGCGACGTCGTCCGAGCGCCGGTTCGACCGCGTGCGCGCGCTCGGCGCCATCCCGGTCACCTACGGCGACGGTCTGGCCGACCGGGTGCGCGAGGTCGCGCCGCACGGCGTGACGGTCGCGATCGACGCGGCCGGCACCGACGAAGCGCTGCAGACGTCCATCGAACTCGCGCCCGACCGGCAGCGGGTCGCGACGCTGGTGCGGGGGCGGGATGCCGCGGGCCTCGGCATCCGTGCCTTCTCGGGCGGGTCTCCGCTGCCACTCACCGCGCAGCAGCAGCGGTGGCGCACCGAGGCGGTGGCGGTGGCGATCGCCCTGATGGCCGCGGAGCGCTTCTCGGTGGAGCTGGGACCGTCGTTCGCGCTGGCCGACGCCGCCGACGCGCATCGCGCGATCGAGGCGGGCGTCGACGGCAAGATCACCCTGGTGCCCTGACCGCGGTCACACGGTGGCGGTGACCTCGGCCGGCGCAGCGCCGGTGGCGATCGGGCGGCCGGGCATGTTCGACCACTGGCTCCACGAGCCCGGGTAGATGCCGAGCCGCAGCCCCGCGAGCTCGGCGGCGAACGCCGCCTGGGCGGCCGTGACCCCCGACCCGCAGTATGCCGCCGCGGTCACGCCCTCGGCGACGCCGACGCCGCCGAACAGCGCGCGCAGGCTCGCGGCATCCCGGAACCGCTCGCCGTCCATATAGGCGGTCGTCGGAAGGTTCACCGCGCCCGGAATGTGTCCCGGGATCGGGTCGACCGGCTCGACCTCGCCGCGGTAGCGCTCGGCGGCGCGCACGTCGATGAGCACGCCGGAGGCCGGGAGCGCCGCCGCCTCGTCGATCGAGAGCACCGGCTCGACGATGTGAGCCAGCGACACGTCCCCCGGCTCGGGGACCACGGGCCCGGTCTCCAACGGCAGGCCGGCGGCGACCCACGCACGAAGCCCGCCGTCGAGGAGGCGCACATCGACGACGCCCGAGCGGGTCAGCAGCCACCACGCACGCGATGCGCCGAGCGCCCGGTCGTCGTCGTAGATCACGATCGTGTCGCCGTCGTGGACGCCCCAACGACGCGCCGCCGCCTGCAGATCCTCGGTGGCCGGCAACGGGTGGCGGCCGTCCTCGGGCCGACCGTGCCGGGAGAGCTCCGTCTCCATGTCGACGTAGACGGCGCCGGGCACGTGGCCGTCGAGGTGGTCGGCGCTGCCGTCCGGGCGGTCGAGCCGGTAGCGGACGTCGAGCACGCGGACGGCGCCGGAGCGGACAAGGCGGTCGAGTTCTGCGGGGCTGATCAGCTGCGGCACCCGTCCATTCTCGCCCGCGCGCGGCCTACCGCCGCCGGCCAGCGTCGGCGCGGCCGGCGCAACAGTTCGACACACGACGCACGGGCGCCACCCCCTCGGCTCGACAATGGTCAGCATGCCTCGTGCCACCGACAACGACCTGCCGCCTCGCCCGGCCGCCCCTCGCTCGTTCGCGACGGCCCAGGTGCAGGCCGGGTTCGATTCCAGCGTGGCCGAGAACACCGCCGTTCCGGCCATCCACCAGTCGAACGGCTTCGAGTTCCGCTCGCTCGCGGAGGCACGTGATCTCTTCGCGCTGCGCAAGGACGGCAACATCTACAGTCGCGCCGCCAACCCCACCGTGCTCGTGTTCGAGCGCCGCGTCGCCGAGCTCGAGGGCGGCATCGGCGCCGCGGGTGTCGCCTCGGGCCAGGCGGCCGTCGCGGTGGCTCTCCTCGCCCTCGCCAAGCAGGGTGAGCACATCGTCGCGGCGCGGCAGCTGTACGGCGGCACCGTCGACCTGCTGCAGGACACGTTCGCCGACTGGGGCATCGAGGTCACCTTCGTCGACCAGGACGACATCGACGCCTGGTCGGCCGCTGTGCGCTCCACCACCCGGGCGCTCTTCGCCGAGTCGATCTCGAACCCCATCGCTCAGGTGCTCGACCTCGGCGCCGTCGCGGCCGTCGCCCGTGACGCCGGCGTGCCGCTCGTGATCGACAACACCGTCGCGACGCCGTACCTGCAGCGCGCCAAGGACTTCGGCGCCGACATCGTCGTCCATTCGGCGACGAAGTTCCTCGGCGGCCACGGCACGTCGCTGGGCGGCGTCGTCGTCGACCTCGGCACATTCGATTTCACTGCCCAGCCCGAGCGCTGGCCCCAGCTCACGCAGACCTACCGCCGCGTCCCGGACGGCAGCCTCGTCGAGCGCTTCGGCGAGACCGGATCGCCGTACATCGCGCTCGTGAAGACCAAGTACGTGCACGACCTGGGGCCGTCCTTGTCGGCGTTCAACGCCTTCCAGCTGCTGCAGGGGCTCGAGACGCTCGACCTCCGCATGCAGCGCCACACCGAGAGCGCCCTCGCAGTCGCGCGCTTCCTCGACACGAACCCGGCGGTCGCGCGGGTGCACCACCCGGGGCTCGAGACCAGCCCGTGGCACGCCCAGGCCCAGGCCTATCTGCCGCACGGGGTGAGTTCGGTCTTCGCGTTCGACCTCCGCACGACCGGCGACGACGAGGCCGACTTCCGCCTCGTCGAGGAGTTCATCTCGCGCCTGCAGGTGATCCGGCTCGTCGCCAACATCGGCGACGCGCGCAGTCTCGTCGCCCACCCGGCCTCGATGACCCACAGCCACATGTCGCGCACCCAGCTCGCGGAGGCGCACATCGGTCCGACCACCGTGCGCCTGTCGATCGGCCTGGAGGACGCGCGCGACATCGTGGACGACCTGGCCCGCGCGCTCGAGCGGATCGGCGACTCGGCCGACCGCCCCCGGCTGGCGGAGAGCGTCCCGAGCTAGTCGACCCGGCGAGTGCGCCGTCGCGCCACTAGCCTCGAGTCATGACCTCACCGTCCTCACCCCGCTGGGGCATCCTCGGACCGGGCGGCATCGCGCGCGCGTTCACCAGCGATCTGCGCACCGCCGGCCTCGACGTCACCGCCGTCGGATCCCGTCGCCGCGAGACCGCGGAAGCGTTCGCCTCCGACTTCTCCATCCCGCACGCGCACGGGTCGTACGAGGACCTGGTCGCCGACCCCGACGTCGACATCGTCTACATCGCGACGCCGCACCCGATGCACGCCTCCAACGCCCTGCTGGCGCTGGAGGCCGGAAAGCACGTGCTCGTCGAGAAGCCGTTCACGCTGAACGCCGACGAAGCGGCGGCGGTCCGCGACGCCGCCGCCGACCGCGGGCTCCTCGCCATGGAGGCCATGTGGACGCGATATCTGCCGCATATGGTCCGCATCCGCGAGCTCGTGGCCTCCGGCGCGCTCGGCGAGATCCGCGCGGTCACCGCGGATCACACCCAGCTGCTGTCGTCCGACCCCGCGCACCGGATCAACGCGCTCGAGCTGGGCGGCGGCGCACTGCTCGACCTCGGCATCTACCCGGTGTCGTTCGCGTGGGACATGCTCGGCGAGCCGGTGTCGATCCTCGCGTCCGCCCGACTCGGCGACGCCGGGTCCGACACCGAGGTGGCGACGATCATGGCGCACGCCAACGGCGCGCTGTCGACGTCGCTGTCGGCTTCGCGCGGCGCAGGGCCGAACACCGCGTCGGTGATCGGCACGGACGTCCGCATCGACATCGACCGCGTCTGGTACACGGCGACCTCCTTCCGCCTCGTGGGGCCGGACGGCACGGTGCGCGAGGAATTCCGCTCCGACATCGAGGGGCGCGGGATGCAGTACCAGGCGCTGGCGGCCGGGCGATACCTCGCCGAGGGCCGCACGGATTCCGACATCCTGCCGATCGACGAGACCGTCGCGATCATGGCCACGCTCGATGAGATCCGCACGCTCGTGGGCGTGCGCTACCCCGGTGAGGAGTGACATGCCCGACCTGCAGAATCCCCGCGTCGCGGTGTACCTCGACTTCGACAACATCGTGATGTCCTGGTACGACCGCGTCCACGGCCGCAACTCGTACTCCCGCGACCGTCAGCGCATCGCCGAGAACCCCGCCGATCCCGAGATCGCCGAGCGGCTCGCCGCGGCCACCATCGACGTCGGCGCCATCATCGACTTCGCGGCCTCGTTCGGCACGCTCGTGCTCACCCGCGCGTACGCGGACTGGTCGGCGCCCGTCAACGCCATCTACCGTTCGCAGCTGGTCGCGCGCGCGGTCGATCTCGTCCAGCTCTTCCCGGCCGCCGCGTACGCCAAGAACGGAGCCGACATCCGTCTCGCGGTGGACGCCGTCGAGGACATGTTCCGGCTGCCCGACCTCACGCACGTCGTGATCGTGGCCGGCGACTCGGACTACGTCCCCCTCGCGCAGCGGTGCAAGCGGCTCGGCCGCTACGTGGTAGGAGTCGGTGTCGCAGGATCGACGGCCAAGTCGCTCGCCGCGGCGTGCGACGAGTTCGAGGCGTACGACTCGCTGCCCGGCGTCCCCCGCGTGTCCCGCGAGCCCGCGCGGGCGGCGAAGACGCCGGACAAGGCCGCAGAGAAGGCCGCCGAGAAGGCGCCGTCGAAGGCCGCCTCGGGCCGTGCGACCAAGCCGAAGGAGACGGCGGCGAGCGTGGCGGCCAACGGCACGGCGGCGCGGTCGGGAGGCCGTCGCGGAGCGGCGAAGTCCGTGCCGGCGGAGACTCCTTCGACGACGGATGCCGTCACGCCCGACGCGCCGGCCGAGGCCACGGCCGCGACCGCCGAGGCCCGTTCGAGCGTCGAGATCGAGGCGGCGCTCAACGAGGCGCTCGAGACCACGGCGCCTCCGAAGCGCGGGAACCGTCGTGCGTCGTCGAAGACCGTGGCCGCGAGCGTCGAGCCACCCGCTCCGGAGCCGGTGCAGCCCGTCGAGGAGCCTGCCGAGGACCCGCAGGAGACGGCCACCCGCCTGCTGGAGCGCGCCCTGCGCCTCGGCCACGACAAGAACGACGACTCCGAATGGCTGCACAGCTCGGCGGTGAAGACGCACATGCGGCGGATGGACCCGTCCTTCAGCGAGAAGGCCTTGGGCTACCGGTCGTTCAACGACTTCGTGAAGGCTCGCGAGTCGATCGCCGAGCTCGAGGAGACCGGGCACGAGCGACTGGTGCGCCTGCGCGAGTAGCGTCTTGCGCCGGAGCGCGTGCGTCAGCCGATGCGCGCGAGGAACTCGAGGAGCCCCGCGCTGAACGCGGCGGCGGCCGAGGGCTCGCCCGCAGACCGGCGATCCCTCGGCCGATCTGGGAAATCGCACGTGGGATACAGTGTGAGCTGTGGCACGCCGTCAAGCTCCGCCGGGCTCGCAGACCTCGCTGCGCGAGGCCAATCGCGCGCGCGTCGTCGAGTCCCTCAAGCGCCACGGCCGCCTCACGCAGATCGAGCTCGCCGGCAGCACGGGACTCTCCCCCGCCACGGTCTCGAACATCGTCAAGGAGCTGACGGCCTCGGGCCTGCTCCACACGTCTTTCACCACGAGCAGCGGTCGCCGCGCGACCCTCGTGTCGCTCGCTCGCCGGCTCGGCCTCGTCGCCGGCGTCCACTACAGCTCGCGGCACCTGCACATCGCGATCGCCGACACCGCGCGCACGATCGTCACGCAGTCCTCACTCCCCCTCCCCCTCGACCACCGCCACGACTCCGAGCTCGACCGCCTCGCACTGCTGCTCGGCGACATGATGGAGTCGCTCGGCGGGTCGCTCACCGACCTCCTCGCGGTGGGCCTGGCGCTCCCTGCGCCCATCGACCCGCGCACCGGCATGGTGTCCACTCCGGGCCTGCTGCGCGGCTGGGAGGGCGTCGACGTCGCCGAGAGCCTCTCGATGCGCATCGGCCGCCCCGTCTACGTCGACAGCGAGGCGAACCTCGGCGGTCTCGCCGAGGCCCGCGAGGGCAACGGTCGCGCCGCCGCGTCCTCCGTCTTCATCCGCGTCGGCCACACCATCAGCGCCGGACTCGTGGTCGGGGGCGACCTGTTCCGCGGCGTCAACGGCAAGGCGGGCCAGATCGGGCACGTCACGCTCGACGAGAACGGCCCCATCTGCCGCTGCAGCAACCGCGGCTGCCTCGAGACCTACGCGGGCGGGCCTGCGCTGCTGTCGCTCTTCCCGTCGAGCGAGGGCATGCACCGTCTGGGCGACCTGCTCCAGGCCGCAGAGGCCGGCGACGGCGCCGCACGGCGGGTCATCGCCGATGCCGGACGCCATATCGGCATCGCGGCCGCGAGCCTCTGCAACCTCTTCGATCCCGAGGTCATCGTCGTCGGAGGCGAGCTGGGGCAGGCGGGTGAGATCCTGATGGCGCCGATGCGGCACTCGCTCGAGCGCACCGCCCTGCCGTCCGCCGACGGCCTGCCCGAGATCGTCGGCGCCTCCTTCGGCGAGTGGGCGGAGACACGCGGGGCCATCGCGATCGCCCTCGACCACGTCACGGTCAGCGCCCAGCTCCCGGCGGCGTCGACGCTCCCCATCACCGCATAGGCTCGTCCGATGTCCCGCACCCGACACGATCGGCCGCGGCGGCGCCCGGTCGGGCACCGCGCGGCGGCGGCTGCCGGCATCCTCCTGGTCGCCGCGGCGACCCTGTCCGCCTGTACGGGGGATCCGGGAGCCGGGGAGGGCACGCCCGCCGACGACACCATCGCGCTGCTTCTGCCCGACGCGAAGACCGCGCGCTACGAGACCTTCGACCGGCCGCTGTTCGAAGCTCGCGTGGCCGAGCTCGGAGACTACGACGTGCTGTACGCCAACGCCGATCAGGATGCCGCGAAGCAGCAGCAGCAGGCGGAATCCGCCCTCACCTCGGGTGCGGGGGTGCTGGTTCTGGATCCGGTCGACGCGAACGCCGCCGTGAGCATCGTGAACTCGGCCAACGCCAAGGGAGTGCCCGTCGTCTCCTACGACCGCCTGATCGCCGGCGGCGACCTGGCTTACTACATCTCATTCGACAACGAGAAGGTCGGCGTGCTGCAGGCGACGGCCTTCGTCGAGGGGATGCGCGCGACGGAGGACGGCAGCGGGATCCTCATGGTCAACGGCTCGCCGACGGACAGCAACGCGGCGCTGTTCAAGCGCGGCGCCCACAGCATCATCGACGACAGCGGGTTGCGCGTGCTCGCCGAGTACGACACCCCGGGCTGGAGCCCCGAGAAGGCGCAGGAGTGGGTGTCGGGCCAGATCGCGCAGCACGGCGGCGCGATCGCCGGCGTCTATGCCGCGAACGACGCCACCGCCGGCGGTGCGATCGCGGCGCTTCGGGTCGCGAACGTCGATCCGCTCCCGATCGTGACCGGACAGGATGCCGAGCTCTCGGCGATCCAGCGGATCCTCACCGGCGACCAGTACATGACCGTCTACAAGGCGATCAAGCCGCAGGCGGAGCTCGCAGCCGAGGTCGCCGTCAAGCTGCTGCACGGCGAGGAGGTGACCGCGCCCCTCGAGATCGAGGGGACTCCGGCCACGCTGCTGGACCCCGTCGCGGTGACGATCGACGACATCATGGACACCGTCGTCGCCGACGGATTCTGGAGCGTCGACGACATCTGCACCCCCGCCTACGCTGATGCGTGCGAAGCTGCCGGCATCGGGTAGGGTCCAGACTCTGGCAGGGGCCGGCTGGGGCCGAGAACGACGATGAGGACGGGGCGAGGATGTCGATGACGCACCCGCGGGCGGGGAGGCCGCGTGAACGCGTGCTCACCATGCGCGGCATCGGCAAGCGGTTCGGCGCCGTCAAGGCGCTCACCGACGTCGACTTCTGGGTGAACGAGGGCGAGGTGGTCGCGCTCGTCGGCGACAACGGCGCCGGCAAGTCGACACTCGTCAAGGTGCTTGCCGGCGTGCACCCTCCCGACAGCGGATCCATCGAGTTCGACGGTGACGAAGTCGTCATCGGCTCCCCCGCCGACGCGCAGCAGCTCGGGATCGAGACGATCTTCCAGGACCTCGCGCTGTGCGACAACCTCGATGTCGTCGCGAATCTCTGGCTCGGGCGCGAACTGCGCGACGGCGCCACGCTCGACGAGGTCGACATGGAGCAGCGCACGTGGACGCTGCTGCGCGAGCTGTCGGCCAAGATCCCGTCCGTGCGCGTGCCCGTCGCGTCGCTGTCGGGCGGACAGCGCCAGACCGTCGCCATCGCCCGCTCGCTGATCGGCGAGCCGCGCGTCGTGATCCTCGACGAGCCGACGGCTGCCCTCGGCGTCGCGCAGACGGCCGAGGTCCTGAACCTCATCGAGCGCCTCCGCGAGCGCGGGCATGGGGTCATCCTCATCAGCCACAACATGGCCGATGTCATGGCGGTCGCCGACCGCGTGGTCGTCCTGCGCCTCGGCCGCAACAACGGCGTGTACAACGTCGCGGACGTCACCAGCGAGACCCTCATCGCGGCGATCACCGGCGCGGTGGACCACTCCGTGGCGCCGCGACGCGTGCCGGAGCGGACGGATGCCGCGCCCGCCTCCGCGCGCGACGACGAGCCCGCCGACCAGACCTCCGGCGGTACCGTCATCCGCATGCCGCGCGCCGGGTCGCGCCCCACCTCCCGACCCCGCGGGGACGGGAGCCGATGAGCGCGCGCGGCGACGAGCGGCTCACCGAGCCGACCGGCGACGAACGGCTCCTGAGCGGCAGCGGCATCCGCCTCGCCCTGGAGGGCTTCGTGACGCGCATCCGGGGCGGAGACCTCGGCGCCCTTCCCGTCGTGCTCGGGATCGCCGTGATCTGGACGGTCTTCCAGCTGCTGAACCCGGTCTTCCTCTCCAGCGAGAACCTCGTGAACCTCACGATGCAGTGCGCCGCCATCGGCACGATCGCGCTGGGCGTCGTGCTGGTGCTGCTCGTCGGCGAGATCGACCTGTCAGTCGGGTCGGTGTCGGGGCTCGCCGCCGCGGTGCTCGCCGTCACGTTCGTCCAGCTGCAGTGGAACCTGATCCTGTCGCTGGTGGCGGCGATCGCTGTCGGGTGCGTGGTCGGATTGCTGTACGGCTACCTGTTCACGCGCTTCGGACTGCCGAGCTTCGTCATCACGCTGGCCGGCCTCCTCGGCTTCCTGGGGCTGCAGCTGTGGGTGCTGGGCGAGACGGGATCCATCGCGATCCCGTTCGACTCGTGGCTCGTCCAGTTCGCCCAGCAGATGTTCCTTCCGGCCTGGGCGTCGTACGTCGTGGCCGTGCTGGCCGTGGCCGCGTTCGCCTGGTCTCTGCTGCGGCGCGCGCGACGGCGGGCGGCGGCGAACCTCGTGAGCCAGAGCTACACCGAGATCGCGGTGCGCAGCGCGGTCCTCCTCGCCTTCCTGCTCGTGGCGACCTGGTACCTGAACCTCTATCGCGGCGTCGGGGTGATGTTCCTGTTCTTCCTGGCCCTCATCGTCGCCATGAACTTCGTGCTGACCCGCACCCGCTGGGGGCGCGCCGTCTACGCCGTCGGCGGATCGGTCGAGGCCGCCCGCCGCGCCGGCATCCGCGTAGACCGCATCTACCTCTCGGTCTTCGCGATGTGCTCGACCTTCGCCGCAGTGGGAGGCATCCTCGCCGCCGCGCGACTGGCGTCGGCGAACCAGAGCTCGGGCACGGGAGACGTGAACCTCAACGCGATCGCCGCCGCCGTCATCGGGGGCACGAGCCTCTTCGGCGGCCGTGGATCGGCGTTCTCGGCTCTCGTCGGCATCGTGGTGATCCAGTCGATCTCGTCGGGTCTGACCCTCATGAACCTCGACTCGTCGGTGCAGTTCATGGTGACCGGCGTCGTGCTCGTGCTCGCGGTGATCGTGGATTCGCTGTCACGCCGGACGCGTGCGGCCACCGGTCGCGCCTGAACCCGCGTCGCCGCGCACTGGCTTCACTTGGCGAACGCTCCGCTCGGCGCGGCCAGACGACCCGGGGTGACCGGAAGACAATCTGCGTCTTCTTCCGCAGAAAAGGGTGCACTCTGCACGGTAAGCGCTCTCTTCGACCCGGCCATCACGGCATCCGTCGCGCGACAGCGCCTGCGTTGCCAAAGCGTTACGTTCAAGACTTGACGCCAAGAATGCCGGTCATCGATGATCGCATCAGCGCGAAGAAACCAGGGACGCTCCTGGAACTCGCTCGCTTCAACGACGAAAGGCGAATGATGAAGAAGTCTTCGATCCTCGCCGTGGCCGCCCTCGCGGGCGCGGCCGCGGTGATGCTGGCCGGCTGCGCCGGCGGCAACGGCGACACCGGTGACGGTGGCGACGGCGGCGATGGCGGGGATGCCGCCGACCGCGCCTGTGTGATCCTGCCTGACGCTGCGTCCTCGCCGCGCTGGGAGAACTTCGACCGCAAGTACCTCCAGGAGGGGCTGGAGGGAGCCGGCTTCGACGTCGACATCCAGAACGCGCAGGGCGACGTCAACAAGTACTCGACGATCGCCGATCAGCAGCTCACCCAGGGCTGCGGCGTCATGCTGCTCGTCGACTACCAGGGCGCCGCGGAGGCCGTCGCGACCAAGGCGAAGGCCGAAGGCATCCCCGTGATCGCCTACGACCGCCCGTTCACCGGCGCGGACTACTACGTCTCGTTCGACAACACCGAGGTCGGCCGTCTCGAGGGTCAGACCGTTCTGGACGGCCTCGAAGCCGCCGGCAAGGACCCGGCGACCGCAGTCGTCGTCTACATGGGCGGCGACCCGACCGACGGCAACGCGGCGATGTTCCACGACGGCGCCGTCGAGGTGATGGAGGCCGCGGGCATCACGCCGGCGGCCGAGCCCCCGGGGATCTGGGACCAGGCCAAGTCGCAGACCAACTTCGAGCAGGCACTGACGGGCCTGGGCGGCAAGGTCGACGGCGTGTGGGCCGCGAACGACACCAACGCCGCGGGCGTCATCAAGGTCCTCCAGGACAACAACCTGACGGGCGTTGCGGTGTCGGGCCAGGACGCGAACGTCGCGGGCCTGCAGAACATCCTGCTCGGCTGGCAGACCGCCACGGTCTACAAGCCGGTCAAGGACGAGGCCACCGCTGCCGTCGACACGGCCGTCGCGCTCCTGAAGGGCGAGGACGTCGACGCACAGGCAGAGCTCGAGGACGGCACGCCCTACATCCAGGTGACGCCGATCCTGGTCGGCCCCGAGCAGGTCAAGGACGTCGTCGCCGCCGGTGACGCCGACTACGACGACGTCTGCACGCCTGACGTGATGGCCGCATGCGAGCAGTATGGAGTCACCGCCGAGTAGCGGATCGGCTTACGGCTGAACCCGCGAGGGGGCGTCGCGCCGCTCGGCGTGGCGCCCCTTCTCGCCGGACCACGGGCACTCCCAAGGAAGCGAGCATGTCAGATACATTCACCACCACTCCCGCCCCGGTCGGCGCGGAGCCGATCATCCAGCTGGTCGGGGTCAAGAAGTCCTTCGGCCCGGTCAGCGTCCTGAAGGGCGTGGATCTCAAGGTCCACCCCGGCAAGGTCACCGCCCTCGTGGGCGACAACGGCGCCGGCAAGTCCACGCTCATCAAGGGTCTGGCCGGCGTGCAGCCGTACGACGAGGGCGAAGTCCTCATCGACGGCGTGCACCGCGACCTGCACACTCCCCGCGACGCAGGGCACCTCGGCATCGAGGTCGTGTACCAGGACCTCGCCCTGTGCGACAACCTCGACATCGTCCAGAACATGTTCCTCGGCCGCGAGGAGCTCTCGTCGGGCACCTTCGACGAGGGTCGCATGGAGAAGGAGGCGTCCGACACGCTGCGCTCCCTCTCGGTGCGCACCGTCAAATCCGTCCGCCAGAAGGTGTCCAGCCTGTCCGGTGGCCAGCGGCAGACCGTGGCGATCGCGCGCGCCGTGCTGAAGAAGGCCCGAGTGGTCATCCTCGACGAGCCGACGGCCGCCCTCGGCGTCGCGCAGACCGAGCAGGTGCTGAACCTCGTGAAGCGCCTGTCGGAGCAGGGTGTCGCCGTGATCCTCATCAGCCACAACCTGGTGGACGTCTTCGAGGTCGCCGACGACATCGCCGTCCTGTACCTCGGCCAGATGGTCGCCCAGATCCCGGCATCCTCGACGACCCGCGACGACGTCGTGGGCTACATCACCGGAACCAAGGCACCCGCCGGTGTCACGATCCTCGACACGTCGACCGTTCGCACCGAAGGAGGCGCGGAATGAGCAGCAATGCCACCCGGACCGAGGCCGCCCCCGATCCGATCGCGAGCGACCTGATCGGCAGCGGCGTGGAGGGCGGCGTCGGCGATCAGCTTCGAGCGTGGTGGCAGCGCGTTCGCGGCGGAGACATGGGCGCCCTGCCCGCGATCGGCGGCCTCGTCGTGCTCGGCGCGCTGTTCTCGATCATGAGCCCGTTCTTCCTCACCGAGCGCAACTTCGCCAACCTGCTGAACCAGGCTGCGACGCTCGTCGTGCTCGGCATGGCGCTCGTGTTCGTGCTGCTCCTCGGCGAGATCGACCTGTCCGCCGGTGTGACCGGCGGTGTCGGCATGGCGCTGTTCGTCGTGCTGAACGCCCAGTTCGGCGTCCCCTGGCCGCTCGCACTCCTCATCGGATTCGGCTTCGGGTTCCTCACGGGGGCCTTCATAGGCTTCTTCGTGGCGAGGGTGGGCATCCCGTCGTTCGTCGTCACGTTGGGTCTGTTCCTCGGTTTCCAGGGCCTCGCGCTCGTCATCATCGGCCCCGGCGGCCTGTTCCGCCTCGAGGTGCCCGAGCTCATCGCCCTCCAGAACGGAAACCTGCCCGTGTGGGGCGGATGGGCGATGCTCGTGATCATGCTCGCAATCTCGGCGGGCACGTCGTTCTGGGACCGCGCACGCCGCACGCGGGCCGGCGTTCCCAACCGTGCCCTGTCGATGGTCTGGATCAAGCTCGCGGCGATCGCGGTGATCGGCGGCGCGGTGGTCTTCGTCCTCAACCAGAACCGCGGCCAGTCCGTGATCGAGGTGGCCGGCGTTCCCATCGTCGTGCCGGTCGTGCTGACCATCCTCTGGCTCGGCACGTTCCTGCTCGACCGCACCAAGTTCGGCCGCTACATCTACGCCATCGGCGGCAACGCCGAGGCTGCACGCCGTTCCGGTGTCAAGGTGCGGTGGATCAAGTGGTGGGCGTTCGTGATCTGCTCGAGCCTCGCGGTGTTCTCGGCCCTGCTGAGCGTGGCGCGGGTGGGCTCGGTCGACGCCACCGTCGGCCGCGACATCGTGCTGTCGGGCGTCGCGGCGGCGGTCGTCGGCGGTGTCAGCCTGTTCGGCGGCAAGGGGCGCCTCATGCATGCGGCGATCGGCGCACTCGTCATCGCGACGATCACGAACGGTCTGGGTCTGCTTAACCTGCCCGCGGGTGTCAACCTGCTGGTGACCGGCGCCGTGCTGATCCTCGCCGCGACCGTGGACGCCCTCTCGCGCGTGCGGTCGGGTGGCGGCCGGGTATAGCCGCAGCAGTCGATTCGAGGGCGCCGGGCGGAGCGATCCACCCGGCGCCCTCGCAGTGTCAGCGTCGCTCGGCGCCCGCGCGGCGGGCCGACAGGACCTCGTCCACCCAGGCGGGCACGAGCTCGCTCGCACGACCCGCTCGGGCGTCGTCGAACGGCACGGCCGCGTCGCTCGGCTCGAGGTTCAGCTCGACGGTGCGCACGCCGAACGCGGACGCGAGCGCCACGTAGCCGGCGGCCGGGTACACCGCACCCGACGTGCCGATCGACACGAAGACGTCCGCGGCGACCACCGCGTTCTCGATGCGGCCGAGCTCGTACGGCATCTCGCCGAACCAGACGACGTCGGGGCGCAGCATCCGCTCTCCGCAGTCGGGACATGCCGGGCGATCGATGAGGTCTTCGTCCCACGCGGGCCGCGAGCCGCACGCGAGGCACAGCGCGCGGCGCAGCTCCCCGTGCATGTGGACGAGGTTGCGGCTGCCGGCGCGCTCGTGCAGGTCGTCGACGTTCTGCGTGACCACGAGGAGATCGCCGCCGATCGCACCCTCCAGTCGTGCGAGCGCCAGGTGGGCGGCGTTGGGCACGACCGTCCGCAGGGCGCGGCGCCGCGCGTCGTAGAAGGCAAGCACGGTGTCGGGGTCGCGCTCGTAGGCCTCCGGTGTGGCGACGTCCTCGATCAGGTGTCCCTCCCACAGGCCGTCGGCGCCGCGGAAGGTGGGCACGCCGCTCTCCGCGGAGATGCCGGCGCCGGTGAGCACGACGATCCGGGTCATCGGAGGGTTCCGGGCGCGACGTGCGACAGCACGCGCTCCCACACCTCGGCAAGGACGAGGCGCGACTCGGGGTCCGACGTCTGCGGCACCATCTCGACGCGGGCGGAGGGGAGCCGCTCGGCGAACCAGCGTGCTGCGGCGTTCGCGGCATCCGGATCCTTCCGCGCGTTCATCAGCAGCGTCTTGGCCGCGATGTTCTCGAGGAGCTCCGCGACCGCATGTCCGCCGAGCTCGGACTCGGGACGCGGCACGGCCAGAAGGGCGAGTCTGTCGACGCCGTCGCCCACGAGCGCGGCGACCTGGATGGCCACTTCGCCGGCGGTGGCGACGCCCACGAGGCCCGCGGACCGATCGCCGCGCTCCTCGGTGACGAACTGTGCGATCCGTCGTGCGGTGGCCTCCGCGGGAGTCGTGCCGCGGTAGGCCACCGGGTCGTCGATGTCGTCCACCGTGAGTCCGATCGCCACGACCCGCACATCGCGTCGGGTCGTGGCGTCGTGCAACGGATCCGACAGCGTCGAGACGCCCTCGCGGAGCAGGAACACGGTGCGCTCCGCGCCGGGCGCCCCGAAGCTGCGGTGCTCGTAGGCGGCGTCGGGTGCGGCTGCTCTCGTCATGGCCAAAGCCTATGAGCCGTGGACGCGGACGGGGAGAACCCGCCGGGAGCCGCGCCGCTCAGGCCATGAGCGGGATCGCACCCACCAGCACGCCGACGGCGAGCATCGCGAGCGATACGACGCACGCCCGCCACAGCACCTTCTTGTGGTGGTCGCCGAGGTTGACGCTCGCCAGCGAGACGAGGAGCAGGATCGCCGGCACCAGCGGGCTCTGCAAGTGCACCGGCTGGCCGGTGATCGAGGCGCGGGCCATCTCGACCGGCGCGATCCCGAAGTGCTCGGCGCTCTGCGCCAGCACAGGGAGGATGCCGTAGTAGAACGCGTCGTTCGACATGAAGAACGTGAACGGGATCGACAGGATGCCGGTGATCACGGCCAGGAAGGGTCCCAGCGAGGCCGGGATCACGGTCGTGATCCAGGTCGCCATCGCATCGACCATGCCGGTGCCGTTCAGCACGCCGACCAGCACGCCCGCCGCCAGGACCATCGAGACGACGCCCACGATGCTCGGGGCGTGGGCGACGATCTCGTCGGCCTGGCTCTTGAGCTTCGGGAAGTTCACGAACAGCGCGATCGCGGCGCCGACCATGAACACGTAGGCGAGCGGGAAGACGTCGAGCACCAGCAGCACCATCACCGCGAGCGTCAGCGCCAGGTTGAACCAGATGAGCTTCGGCCGCAGCGTGGCACGGTTCGGATCGAGCATCGTGTCGGCCATCGCGGTGTCTTCGCGGTCGACGACGGCGGTGGCGACGGGCACGCTGCCCCGGCCGCCGGCGAGCGTCACGATGTTGCCGGTGCGCAGCGTCGCGCGGGCGCCCGGCTTCGTGTCGGCGCCGCGGAAGATGCGGGATCCGGCGAGCACTCCCCCGCCGTCCAGGCGCGACTCGTCGATGCTGCCGATGCGCTTGCGCTCCGAGAGCCCGAGGAACCACGCGAAGGCCAGCGAGATGACGATGCCGGCGGCGAGCGAGGGCAGCATCGGCACGAAGATGTCGGTGGGCTGCAGGCCGAGCGCCGTCGCCGCCCGCACAGTGGGTCCGCCCCACGGGACGATGTTCAGCGTGCCGTTCATGAGGCCGGCGACGCAGGTGAGCACGACGGGGCTCATGCCGAGGCGCAGGTAGATCGGCAGCATCGCGGAGGTCGTGATGATGAAGGTCGTCGAGCCGTCGCCGTCGAGCGAGACCGCGCCGGCCAGCACGGCCGTCCCCAGCACGACCTTGGCCGGGTCGTCGCCGAGCAGGCGCGTGATCGCCCGGATGAGCGGATCGAACAGGCCGACGTCGATCATGATGCCGAAGTACATGATGGCGAACATCAGCAGAGCGGCCGTCGGGGCCATGCTGCCGATCGCGTCGAGGATCATGTCGCCGAGTCCGAGCCCGGCGCCGGCGAACAGCCCGAAGACCGTCGGCACGATGATGAGCGCGACCATCGGGGTCAGCCGGCGCGTCATGATGAGCGCCATGAACGCCAGGACCATCGTGAAACCCAGCGCGACGAGCACGCCTTCGGACGGGACGAACGCGGTGGCGTAGCCTTCGTCGGCCTCGGCGGCGTGGAACAGGAACGGAACTGCCGCGTTCATCTCGACTCCTTCGTCGTGTCGTGCGGGTGGTGGCATCGCACCGATGGCGGTGCGTCCCCGCGAGGCTAGGCGCGAGCCGCGGCTCCTCGCGCGCTAAGTCGCATTCCCGCAGGTTGTGCGCGTAGCGTGTCTTCTGCGCATTGTGCTCACGTGTGCGGAAGGTCGCTGCCCCTCATCGGCCTCAGCCCTCATCAGCCCAGGAGGTGGGATGCGCTTCGCGACGCGGCTGCTGCTGATGCAGCTGGCGACGGTGACCGCCGTCGTCGCCGTGTGCGCGCTCGTCTTCGGGTGGCTGGGCGTGCGCCAGCTCCGCGCCGAGTCGGAGGCCGCCGCCCTCAACATCGCCCGGACGGTCGCGGAAGACCCCGACGTCAAGTCGCTGGTCGCCGAGTTCTCCGCCGACCCGGGAACGCCGGATGCCGCGCAGCTGCGCACCGGCGCGCTCCAGCAGATCGCCGCCGACGTCGCGGATCGCACGGACGCGCTCTTCGTCGTCATCACCGACGATCACGGCATCCGTCTCGCCCACCCGACGGAGGAGCTCCTCGGTCAGGTCGTCTCGACCCCGTTCGCCGAGGTGCTCGAGGGCAACGAGGTCGTCGACTGGGAGGTGGGCACGCTCGGCGAGTCCGCCCGCGCCAAGGTGCCCGTCTACCCGGAGTATGGCGGCGATCCGGTCGGCGAGGTGAGCGTCGGGTTCGAGCGCGCGAGCGTCTTCGACGACCTGCCGGCCCTCGTCGCGACGATCGCGATCGCCGCGCTCGGCGGGCTGGCGCTCGCCGCGGTGGCGACGCTCGTGCTGCGACGACGCTTCGAACGGCTCACCCTCGGGCTTCAGCCGGAGGAGCTCGTGACCCTCGTGCAGAACCAGGCGGCGGTGCTCGAGGGGGTCGGCGACGGCGTCGTGGCACTGGATCCCGACGGCGTCGTGCGGGTGTGCAATGAGGCGGCCGAACGGATGCTGGGCATCGACGCCCCCGTCGGGCGCCGCTTCGACGACCTCGCACTGCCCGGCACGCTGCGCGACGCCGTGCGGGACGGGGCCTCCGGCGTCGAGGCCGTCGTCGGCGACCGCGTGCTGTACCTCGACACCCGGCCGGTGCAGCGTGATGCGCGGGCATTGGGCCGGATCGTGGTCGTGCGGGACCGCACCGATGTCGAGGCGCTCGCCGGCCGGCTCGAGACGGTGCGCGCGATGACCGAGGCGCTGCGCGTGCAGCGGCACGAGTTCGCCAATCGCCTGCACGTCGCCTCCGGCCTGATCGACGCCGAGCGCGTCGACGAGGCCCGCGCGTTCCTCGGCGACCTGACCGCGCGCGGCGCCGTGGACTTCGGTGTCGCGGGACTCGAGCGCGTGCCCGACGCGTTCCTGACGTCGCTTCTCGGCGCGACCGCCGCGACGGCGCGGGAGCGCGGCGTGACAGTCCGCGTCTCGGAGGACACCCTGCTGCTGAGCGAGGTGGCCGAGGCGGAGGACGTGGCGGCCGTCCTGGGCAACCTCGTCGGCAACGCCGTCACCGCGGCGGTGGGCGGCGCGCGGCCCGGCTGGGTCGAGATCGCGCTGCTCGGAGACGGCGACGATCTGGTGATCACGGTGGCCGACTCCGGCGGCGGCATCCGACCCCCGGGAGCCGACCCCTTCGCGCGCCCCGTCGTCCGCGACACGGACGCGGGCGGGAACGACACCGTGCACGGGCACGGCTTCGGACTCCCGCTCTCCCGCGACCTCGCCCGCCGGCGCGGCGGTGACGTCTGGCTGATCGATCCCGGCGGCGCGGGGGCGGGTGCCGTTTTCGGGGCCCGCCTGCCCGGGGCGCTCCGCCCGGCTGACGGGAACCCCGAGAAGAGGAAAGCATGAACCGTCCCATCCGCGTACTGGTCGTCGACGACGACTTCCGCGTCGCCGGCCTGCACCGCGACGTCGTGGCGTCGCGCACCGGGTTCACCGCGCTGGATGCCGTGCAATCGCTCGGCGCGGCACGGCAGGCCACGAAGGCGCACGCTCCGGATCTGCTGCTCGTCGACGCGTTCCTTCCCGACGGCGACGGCGTCGAGTTCGTCGCCGCGGCCGGCATCGACGCGTTCGTGCTGTCGGCGGCGACCGACGCCGCCACGGTACGCCGCGCCCTGCAGGCGGGCGCGCTCGCCTACCTGACGAAGCCCTTCGACGCCCGGGTGCTCGCCGAGCGGCTCGATCGCTACGCGCGGATGCGGAACCTGCTGGTCACCGACCGGCCGCTGGAACAGGAGCAGATCGACCGCGCACTGGCCATCATGCACGGCGGTGCGGAGCCGGCGACCGTGGCGCGCTCGGCGACCGAGCAGCTGATCCTCGAGGGGCTCGGCGACGACGAGGCGTCCGCCGCCGAGATCGCCGAACGCGTCGGCATCTCGCGGGCGACAGCGCAGCGGCACCTCGCAGGGCTCGCCAGCCGTGGCCTGGTCGAGGTGCGCCTGCGCTACGGGACGACGGGAAGGCCCGAGCACCAGTACGTCGCGGTCCGCCGCTGACGCACGCCGCTCCCCTCAGCCCCGCAGCAGTGCGCGCAGGGTGTCGATCGTGTCGGCCTCGTCGGCGCGCTTGTCGGGGCGGTATCCCTTCACTCGGGCGAAGCGCAGGGCGACACCGCCGGGGTAGCGGGTGGAGCGCTGCACGCCGTCGATCGCGATCTCGACGACGGTCTCGGGCCGCACATGCACGGCGTAGGACGAGCGATGGGTCTCGATCGTCGGAAAGTACTCGGTCTGCCAGCGCAGGGTCGCGTCGGTCAGGCCCTTGAAGGTCTTGCCCACCATCACGAAGCCGCCCGGCTCGCCGAACGCCCCTTCGGGATCGAGCGCAGCGAGGTGCAGGTTCGAGAGCTGGCCGGTGCGTCGCCCCGACCCCCACTCGACGGCGAGCACCACGAGGTCGTAGGTGAGCACGGGCTTCACCTTGAGCCAGCTCTTGCCGCGTCGCCCGGCGGCGTACGGCGCGTCGAGAGCCTTCACCATCACGCCTTCGTGCCCGGCGGCGAGGGCTTCGCGCGAGAACTCCTCGGCACGCGTCGCGTCCTCGGTGACGATGCCGGGCATGCGGGCGTCGCCGACAGCGCTGTCGAGCAGCGCGAGGCGCGTCGACAGCGGCTCGTCGATGAGGTCGCGGCCATCGAGGTGCAGGATGTCGAAGAACCATGGGCGGAGCACCACCGTGGCCGCATCGTCGGCGCCCAGCGACCCGAAGCGGGCCATGGTGTCCTGGAACGGGCGCGGCCCGCCGTCCTCATCGAGCGACAGCGTCTCGCCGTCGAGGATCACCCGGTCGGCGGGCAGCTCCCGCACGGCCTCGACGATCTCGGGCACGCGGTGGGTGATGTCGGCCAGGCTCCGGGTGAATACGCGCACGTGCTCGCCGTCGCGGTGCACCTGGATGCGCGCCCCATCGAGCTTGTATTCGACGGATGCCGCTCCTCCGAGCGTCTCGAGCGCCTCGGTCGCCGAGCCCGCCGTCGAGGCGAGCATCGGCAGCACGCCGCGCCCCACCTCGAGCCCGATGGCGGCGAGCTCTTCCGGCGTGCCGGTGAGGGCGATGCGCGCCGTGGCGCCGAGGTCGCCTGACAGCATCGCGGCCCGGCGGACGGTGGCGGCGTCGCGATCCGACGCCTTCGCGACGGCGTCGAGCAGCACCCCCTCGAGCGCCCCGGTGCGGAGTTCCCCGAGCATGACGCGGGCCAGGAAATCCCACTCGTCCGCCGTAGCCGCACGGGCCAGCGCATCGAGCGCCGCCGCGCGCGCGGCCACCGATCCGGTGCCCTCCGCCCCCGCGAGACGGTCGAGTGCCGCATCGACGTCGCCGACGGTGAGGGTCGGCTCGTCGGCGTGCGTCACGGCCAGGTTCGACAGGCTCCGCCACCCGACGCCGAGCCGACCCTGGCGCGGGCTCGCGGTCAGGAACCCGATCGCCGGGCCGACCTCATCGGGACCGAGCAGGCGCAGGGCATCGGACAGCGCGGCGACCTTTGCCAGTCGCGACGACGTCGAGGCCACAGCGTCCGTCGCGGTCACGAGCTCGTGGAGCAGCATTCCCGCATTCTCCCATCCGGCCCCGACACGCACACCGTGGTGCCGCCCGGCCTCAGCGGCGCCGCCCGCCGAGCGATGCGACGACGTCGCGCAGGGCCGGCTCGAGGTCGGGGTAGGCGAACTCGTAGCCCGCCGCGGTCAGAGTCTCGGGAGTGGCCCATCTGCTCTTGAGCACGAGCTCCGGCTCGGTGCGCAGCGCCCACATCGCCGGTTCGAGCATGAAGCGCCAGGCGGGCAGCCCGATCGGCGCGCCCACGACGCGGCGGAGCGTGGCCATGAGTCCGCGGTTGTCGGCCGTGCCCGGTGCCGCGAGATTGACCGGCCCGGAGATGCCGGGATCGTCCCGCACGAACCGCACCGCCCCGACGACGTCGTCGAGATGGATCCAGCTGAACCGCTGCCGACCGTGGGATCGGTGGTGCGGTGCGCGGCCGTCACCCGTGGGACGCGGGCCGATTCCGCGATAGCGCCGATGCGGGAACCACCAGCCGTCGTACTGGGGTCCGCCGAGCCCGAGCCGGGCCAGCGCCACCAGCCTGCGCGTCGCGGGACCGTCTCCGAGGACGATCGCCATGCGCAGCGCGACGCGCCGCGTGGACGGCAGGCTCCCCGCGAAGAACTCGTCCTCCCACCCGCGTGCGACATCCACCGAGAACCCGGTGCCGAGCTCGCCGTCCCGCTCCGTCTGCGGCCGATCGAGCGCGTACCGGTAGATGGTCGCCGTGCTCGCGTTGAGCCACAGCGGTGGCGGCGTGCCTGCGTCGCCGATCGCGGCGCGCAGTGCCCGCGTCGTCTGCACGCGCGATCGCAGGATCTCGTCGCGGTTCGCGTCGGTGTAGCGGCAGTTCACCGACTTCCCGGCGAGGTTCACCACGATCGCCGCGCCATCGACGAGCGCCCTGATGCCGTCCGTGTCAGTCCAGGACGCGTCGGCGCCGGCACGGCCGATGGTGCGCACCTCATAGCCGTCGTCGGCGAACGCACGCACGAGTGCCCGGCCGACGAACCCCGACGCGCCCGCGATGACGGCGACCGGCCGGCTCATCCGCGCCTGCCCGCCGCGGTCTCGGTGCTCCAGAGCGCCCAGGCCACGAGCAGCGGCTGCAGCAGCAGTCGCACGAAGCGCGACCGGTCGGTGCGCAGCATCGGGGCGGGCCGACGCGTGCGCCACTGATGTACGTTGCCCGGAAACACCGCCACGAAGAACGCCGCGACGATCCAGCCGACCCGGCGGCGCTCGGCGGGGAGCGCCACGAGCGCCCCGCCGAGCATCAGCTCGACGACGCCGGATGCCACCACGATCGTGTCCTTGTCGGTATGGAGCAGGCGCGTCGCCCAGTCCGGCACGACGATCCGGTAGCCGCGACGGCCCCAGGTCAGATGCGAGGCGCCCGCGACGACGAGGAGCGCCGCGAGCGCCCAGCGGGCGACGACCCGCGTCACGCGACGGCCCCGACGACCGCGTCGATGAACCGCAGGTGGTCGTCCACGCTGCCGGTCGGCGTGATGGCGCGCAGCACCACTTCGTCGACGCCGACGCAGTAGGCGCCGATGCGGTCTCCCAGATCGGTCGGGCGGATGACGGTGTCTGCCGCGGCCAGCCCCAGGCGGGCGAAGTTGGCGGCATACGCCGGGTACCCCGCGTAGCGAGCGGCCTCCTCATCCAGTGCCGCGACCGCGGCGGCGTCGGCGGCCGTCCGCACGTACAGCGCGACGTGCGTTCCCGGGGCGATCGCGTGCGCCCGCGCGGCCTGTGCGGTCGCGGCCGCCGGGGTGAGCCAGCTCAGCAGGAGCCCGTCGGATGCCGCAGCCCCTGCCCGCCGCATGCGCGGGCCGAGCGCGCCCACCACGACGCGCGCGCCGATGCGCTCACGCAGCTCGGTGGCGGCATCCGTCACCAGCTCCACGGCGCCGGTGCGCACCTGTCCCGAGCCGATGCCGAGCACCAGCCGGCCGGTGGGCAGGCCGGACGCCGCGGCCGCGATGTCGCCGGGCGTGCGGCGGTCGACGGGGAGCACGCCGGTGGCGAGCACGAGGTGCTCGGTGACGGGGGCTGCGGCGCCGAGAACGGCCAGCGCGTCGTGTCCGGGCGTGTCGTTCACCCAGAGGCCGTGGAAGCCGGCCGCCTCGGCGGCCGGCGCGACCCGCTCAGCGAGGTCCGGGCCGGCCGCGGCCGCGATACCGAGCGACAGCTTCGCCGTCACGAGGCGTCCGTCCCGACCAGGCGGGCGACCTCGGCGGCTGCCCGGTAGAACTCGGCGATGTCGCCGCGCGATGAGGGCAGGAGCACGAGGTCGTCGACGCCGGCGTCGAAGAACCGCTGGGCGCCGGCGGCGACCTGGGCGGGGTCGCCCCAGAGCGCGCGCGCGGCGGGGTCGGGCTTGTCGCCCACGTCGGCGATCGCGCGGGCCTCGGAATCGGCGCCGAACGCCGTGACGACGTAGGCGACCACGTCGTGATGGCCGCCGCGCCCGGCGAGTACGCGCGCCTCGCGGATCGACGCCGTGGCGACCGCGTACTCCTCAGCCGTGTGGCCGCTGTCGAGCACCGTGCCGTCGGCCACTTCGCCGCTCAGACGGAGGGTCTTGGGGCCTTCGGCCGCCGCGTAGACCGGAGGCGGGGTCGTCGGCGCATAGTCGAGCCGCACGCCGTCGAGCGTCACGTACCGCCCTGCCGCCGTGACCTCGTCGCCGGCCAGGAGGCTCCGCAGCGCCGGCACGTACTCGCGCATGAGCGTCAGGGGTGATGCGACCCGCGCACCGACCTGCCCCATCCAGTCCAGCACCCCGTGGCCGACACCCGGCAGCAGCCGGCCGGGGAAGAGCCGCTCGACGGTGGCGAGCTCCATGGCGGTCGCCGCGATGTTGCGCAGCGGCATGGGTGCGATGCCGATCCCGATCCGGAGGGCCTCGGTCCAGGCGAGAGCCGCGCCCACCGTCGCGAACGCGGACTGCCGGAAGCAGTCCTCCCAGATCCACAGCTCCGGAAGACCCGACGACTCGGCGGCGAGGACGGCGTCGCGGAACTCGTCGGGAGTGTGGGTGTACGGGTTGAAGATCGCGCCGATGCGGGTCATGCCCCCACTCTGTCAGCGGCGGCCGACACGCGCATCTCCAGGGCGGCTAACGCGGCCGGCCCACTGATGCAACCCCGTGCCCGAGGCCGTTCTCGCCCGGCACGCTGGAGCGATGGCACGCATCGGGACGTCGGGATGGGTCTACCCGCATTGGCGCGGCGTGCTCTACCAAGGCCCCCAGCACGACTGGCTCTCGCAGTACACCGCGACGTTCGATGCGGTCGAGCTCAACGGCAGCTTCTACCGCTGGCCGGCCGATGCGAGGTTCGCGGCATGGCGGGAGCGGCTGCCCGAGGGATTCGAGATGGCCGTCAAGGCGCCCCGCGGCCTGACGCACGCGCGGCGACTGCTCGAACCCGAGCTCTGGATCTCACGCGTCACTCGCGGGCTGCACGAGCTCCGTGGTCGGCGGGGACCGCTGATCGTCCAGCTGCATCCGGGCATGGAGCGGGACGACGCCCGCCTGGACTACTTCCTGAGCGCGCTGCCCGAGTGGACGCGGCCGGCGATCGAGTTCCGGCATCCGTCGTGGGCGGACGAGGCGGTGTTCGGGATGCTCGAACGCCACGGCGCCGCCTACTGCGTCATGAGCGGGGCGCGGCTTCCCTGCATCCTCCGCGCCACCGCCCGCCTCGTGTACGTGCGCCTGCACGGTCCCGACCCGGAGCACCTGTACGGCGGCTCGTACTCCGACGACGACCTCGCCTGGTGGGCAGAGCGCATCCGCGAATGGGAGTCCGCCGGGCACGAGGTGCACGCCTACTTCAACAACGACGGCGAGGGCAACGCCGTCCG
This sequence comes from Microbacterium psychrotolerans, assembly GCF_031085295.1. Taxonomy (GTDB): domain Bacteria; phylum Actinomycetota; class Actinomycetes; order Actinomycetales; family Microbacteriaceae; genus Microbacterium; species Microbacterium psychrotolerans. Next base: position 201,719 of record NZ_JAVFWO010000006.1, read on the forward strand.
CAACGCCTGCACACTGAAACGGATGCTGGGGGCCTGACGCCCCTCGGCGGTGCGGCGTCGTCGGCGACCGCCTCTGGACATGGCGAGAGGCGCCGTGCCCGAAGGCACGGCGCCTCTCGAGGAGCGGCTCAGCTCACGCGGCGACCGCGAACGACGCGCCCGCGACCACCGACAGCTCGTCGCCCACGGCATCCACCGTCACGGCCCCGCCGTCGACGAGCGCACCCGTCACGAACAGGTCGGCGATGCGGTCGTCCACCTCGCGCTGGATCAGGCGGCGCAGCGGCCGGGCGCCGTACTCGGGCTCGTAGCCGTGCTCGGCGAGCCAGGCGACGGCGCCGTCGGTGACGACGAGGTCGACCTCGCGCTTGGCCAGCCGCGCGTCGGACGCGCCCAGCAGCAGTCGCACGATGCTCTGCAGCTGCGGCTTGTCGAGCTTGCGGAACAGCACGATCTCGTCGATGCGGTTGAGGAACTCGGGCCGCATCGCCTCGCGGAGCTTGGCGAACACCCGATCGCGCAGGTCCTTCTCCGAGCCGAAGCCGGTCTCCCCTCCTCCGTCGGGCAGGAAGCCGATGGCGCCGCCCCGCGACGCGAGGAACTCCGAGCCCAGGTTCGAGGTCATGACCACCACGGTGTTGCGGAAGTCGACCGTGCGCCCCTGGCCGTCGGTCAGCCGCCCGTCGTCGAGCACCTGCAGCAGCAGGTTGAAGACGTCGGGGTGCGCCTTCTCGATCTCGTCGAACAGCACGATCGAGTATGGGTTGCGCCGCACGCGCTCGGTGAGCTGCCCGGCCTCGTCGTAGCCGACGTATCCCGGAGGGGCGCCGACCAGGCGCGACACCGTGTGCCGCTCGCCGAACTCGCTCATGTCGAAGCGGATCACGGCGCTCTCATCGTCGAACAGGCTCGCGGCGAGCGCCTTGGCCAGCTCGGTCTTGCCGACGCCGGTCGGGCCGAGGAAGAGGAACGAGCCCACGGGGCGACGTGCGTCTCCCATGCCGGTGCGGTTGCGGCGCACGGCCTTGGCGACCGCGACCACGGCGTCGTCCTGCCCGATCACGCGGTCGTGCAGCTCGTCCTCGAGGGACGCCAGCCGCTCGCGCTCGGTCTCGGTGAGACGGTTGACCGGGATGCCGGTGGCCCGGCTGATCACCGCGGCGATCTCGGGCTCGCCGACGATCGCGTCGACACGCGCGGCAGCAGCCCCGGACGCCGTGGCCTCATCGAGTTTGGCCTGCACCTCGGCGATCTGGTCGCGGATCCGCGAGGCCTCCTCGTAGTGCTCGGCGGACACCGCGGCGTTCTTGTCGGCCTCGAGGGTCGCGAGACGCTCGATCAGGCCGCTGACGTCCACCTTCGCACCGAGCCGCAGACGCAGCCGCGCGCCGGCCTGGTCGATCAGGTCGATGGCCTTGTCGGGCAGCACGCGCTCGGTGAGGTAGCGATCGCTCAGCTCGACGGCGGCGCGGAGGGCCTCGTCGGTGTAGGCGATACCGTGGTGCTCCTCGTACGCGGGCTTCAGGCCCCGCAGGATGAGCACGGCGTCCTCTACGGACGGCTCGCCCACTCGAACCGGCTGGAATCGGCGCTCGAGCGCGGGGTCCTTCTCGATGACGCGGTACTCCTTGAGCGTCGTCGCGCCCACGAGGTGCAGCTCACCGCGCGCGAGGCGGGGCTTGAGGATGTTGCCGGCGTCCATGCCGCCGTCGCCGGCGCCGCCGGCGCCCACGACGGTGTGCACCTCGTCGATGAAGACGATCAGCTCGCCCTTGTGGGCGGCGATCTCGTCCATCGTCTTCGTGAGGCGCTCCTCGAAGTCGCCGCGGTAGCGGGTCCCGGCCAGCATCGCGGGAAGGTCGAGGGCGACGACGCGCTTGCCGAGCAGCTGCTCGGGCACACCGCCGTCGACGATCGCCTGCGCGAGTCCCTCGACGATCGCCGTCTTGCCGACGCCGGCCTCGCCGACGAGCACCGGGTTGTTCTTGGTGCGGCGGCTGAGGATCTCGATGGTCTGCTCGATCTCGTCGGCGCGCCCGATCACCGGGTCGAGGTCACCGGCGACGGCGCGCGCGGTGAGGTCGGTGCCGTACGTGTCGAGCATGGGGGTGTCGGATGCCGCGGCATCCGTTCCAGGCTCGGCCGCAGCCTCGCCCGGCGTCACCGTCTCGCGGGCACCCTGCATGAGCGCCTCGGCCGTCACGCCGGCGCGCGCCAGCACCTGGCCGGCCGGCGTGTCCTGCGCGAGCACCAGCGCGAAGAAGAGGTGCTCGGGGTCCACGTAGGTCGATCCCGACGAACGGGCGACCTGGAACGCGTGGAACAGCGCGCGCTGCACGGAGGCGGTGACCACGGCGCCGTCGACGTCCGCCGCGGCGGAGGCTGCGGGCAACCGCTCCTCGGTCGCGCGCGAGATCTCGTCGGGGTCGGCGCCGACGCGGCGCACCGCGTCGCGGGCCGGGGCCTCGGCGACGAGGATGCGCAGCACGTGCAGAGCGTCGAGCTCGCGCTGGCCGCGGTCCAGGGCGTACTTTCCGGCACGCTGCAGCAGCTCCTGGGTGCGGGCGCCGAGGTACCGGCTCAGGTCGATCGACCGCTCGGCACGCGCGCGCTCCCCCGCGAGGTAGCGTGCCAGGAACTCGTCGAACGAGCTCCCGTCGTCGCCGGCCTGGGGCGTGAAGTCTTCGGGCATTCCGTCTCTCCTGAAACTTGAGTGATCGAGCATCAAGTTTTGAACTTGACACACGCATTGTCAAGTTCAACGGCACCCGCGCGCAGGTATTCCCTCCTGTTTCAGACATGACTCCGACCCGAGCCCCTGTCGGCGTCGGTGGTACGGCGTAGCCTCGTCAGCTGGGGAGAATCCCGTCTCAAAGGAGAGAACCATGGACTGGAAGATCGAGCTCATCTTCGTGCCCGTCACCGACGTCGACAGGGCGAAGGAGTTCTACGAGCGGATCGGATTCCACGCCGACCACGATCAGGTCCCGTTCGAAGGGCTGCGGTTCGTGCAGATGACGCCGCCCGGGTCGGCCTGCTCCATCGCGTTCGGCACCGGGCTCGGCAACGATCTCGAGCCGGGCCGCCAGAACACGATCCAGGTCGTGGTCCCCGATGCCGACGAGGCCCTGGCGCACCTGCGCGGCCTCGGCGTGGAGGCGCGAGGCGTCGATGAGCAGGGGTGGGGCCGATTCGTGCAGTTCGACGACCCCGACGGCAACACCTGGACGCTGCAGCAGCTTCCGCCGCGCGACTGACCTCGGCCGTCCGGCGGCCGGCGTCGTCAGTCGCGGCCTCCGGGCGGGCCGGCGATGAGCAGCACCCCGAACAGCGCGATCACGGCGAAGGCGATCAGCGCGGCGAGCACCCAGGGGCGTCGCAGGAACCATCGCATCAGCCGGTCATACCAGGCGCCGTCGCGCGGGTCGTCGGACGGCTCCAGCCGCCACGGCCCTGCCAGCCGTCCCGTGCGCTGCAGCCACAGCTCAGTCGGGATGGTGGCGTACGGGATGACGGCACTGATCAGCGCGATCACGGTGGGCCATACGCGCCACCGGTTGTTGAGTGCGACGAGGATCGCCGTGGCGCCGTACGACAGGAAGACGAAGCCGTGGATGCCGCCGCCGATCGTGACGCCGAGTGCCCAGCCGGTGGTGGCGCGGAGGAGGAGCCCGAGGATGAGAAGGGTCCAGGAGATCGCCTCGGCGATGGCGAGCGCGCGGAAGAGGGTGTGGGGAGTCCGGAACACACCTTCAGCCTAACTGAAAGATCTTCAGTGGACCTGAAGGTTCACTCGTCCGATGGTCCGGCCTCCGCGCCGAACGGCTGCTCGTGCAGCCCTTCCAGGGCCGTGGCGAGGGCCGGTGCTCCCGCGCCGAGCGCGCCGTCGAGCGCCGCGAGCCGCTGTTGCGCCGACTCCAGCACGTCGCTCCCCCGCTCGGTGACCCGCAGGTCGGACGCCGAACCCGCGTGCTTCGTCGCATCGGCGACCAGTCCGTCCGCGACGAGCGTCTGCACGGCGGTGTGCGCGGACTGCACCGTGATCTGCGAACGTCGCGCGAGTTCGCTGAACGAGATGCCCGGCGTCGCCTCGATGTGCGCCAGCAGCGCGTACTTGCGGGTGGTCAGGCCGAGATCGCGCAGTTCCGCCCCCAGACGTGCGTCCCAGACGCCCGCCACCGTCAGCAGTGAGATGACAGGACTGAAGGCGCGCTCGGACACGCGCTAAATGCTAGCCCTGCTGTCGTGCGACGGCGCGCATTCACCGACCGGCGAACGACGCACCGCCCGCTAGCGTGGGAGCGTGACGTTCTCGCTCGACGGACTGCGCCGCTGGCCCGACGTCGAGGCTCCCGGGCTCGTGGCGTCGGATGCCGCGGACCGGCTGCTCCTCGATGAGTCCAGGTCCGCCCGCGCCGGCCTCGGTGACGGCGAGCTCACGGTGATCGGTGACGGCTATGGCGCACTCACCCTTGCCGCGGCGGCGGACGGCGGACGCGGCATCCGCGTCCATCAGGACCCGCTCACCGGCGAGCGTGCGCTCGCCGCGAACGCCGAGCGCTTCGGGTTCGCCGGCGCCTTCGCTTCACTGCCGCTGTCGCCCGAGCTGGTGCACGGCGCACGCGTCGTGATGATGCGGCTGCCGCGGTCGCTCGAGGCGCTGCGCGACATCGCGGGCCTCCTCGCCGCGCACGCGGCGCCCGACGTGGTCGTCCTCGCCGGCGGGCGCGTCAAGCACATGACGCTCGCCATGAACGACGTCCTGCGCGAGAGCTTCGCGCGGCTCGACGTCAGCCACGCGCGGCAGAAGTCCCGCGTGCTGACGGCGCGCGCCCCTCACGACGGCCGCGACCCCGCACCGCGTCGCGAGCAGCATGACGGCATCGTCGTCTGTGCGTTCGGCGGCGCGTTCGCGGGCACCTCGATCGACATCGGCACCAGATTCCTGCTCGAGCAGCTGCCTGCCGCTTCCGGCGACGGCGCGACGGTGATCGACTTCGCGTGCGGAACGGGAGTGGTCGCGGCCGCGTTGGCGCTCCGGCATCCCGGACTGCGGGTCACCGCCTCGGATCAATCGGCCGCCGCCGTCGCATCGGCCGTGGCCACGGCGGAGGCCAACGGCGTCGGCGAGCGCGTGGAGGTCGTCCGCGACGACATGCTCGGAGCCCAGCCCGACGGCAGTGCGTCGTTCATCGCGCTCAACCCGCCCTTCCACTCGGGCGCCGCGGTGCATGAGGGCATCGCCCCGCGCATGTTCGCCGACGCTGCGCGCGTCCTGCGGCCGGGCGGTGAGCTGTGGACGGTGTGGAACTCGGGCCTGGGCTATCGGCCGGCGCTGGAGCGCGCGGTCGGGCCGACACGGCAGATCGCCCGCAACGCCAAGTTCACGGTGACGGCGTCCACGCGTCGGTGACCCAGGGGGACGCGGCGGTGACGCCTACTCGCTCGGCTCGGGCGAAGGCTCGGGTGTCGCGTCGGGCGTCGGCCCGAACAGCACCCAGGCGTCGTGGGTGCACTCGTAGAACTGCACGGCGGTCGTGTCGATGAACACGTCGCCGTCGGCGGTGCAGTCGTCGTCGTCGGGTGCTGCGGCGCCCAGGGTGACCTGAGTCCCCGGTGCGCCCGGCGCTCCGCTCGGACCCTGGGCGCCCTCCGGGCCCTGTTCACCGGCAGGCCCCTGTTCACCGGCAGGCCCCTGCTCGCCGGTGAGGTTCTCGGCGGCCGAGGCGCGGATGTTGCCGACGAATGTCCAGTCGTCCTGGAAGAGGTAGACGTCGGCCGTGAGGATGTCGATGTAGACGTCGCCCTCGTAGCCCTTGCCCGCCTCCGGCGCTCCGGAACCCGCGCGGACGGCCGAACCGGCCGGGAGGATCTCGGCCAGCGCCTCCTCGTATTCGGGAGCGGCCGTGGCCGAAGCCGACGGCGCCGGCGCGGGCGCGGCCGTGTCCACCGATCGAGCGAGCCACGAGCCCAGGAACGCGGCGAAGAACGACAGCAGCACGAAGCCGAGACCGAACCACACGAGGGTGTTGCGCGTCACCGGGACCGCGGCCGGCGCGGCAGCGGCTGCGGGTGCGGAAACCCCTGTCGAACCGGCATCATCGTCCACGGCACGTTCCCCTTCCACAGCGCGCACAGCCTGCGGCCGGTCCCCATCACCGGGCGCGCTGTCACAACTGTAGGAACGCGGGCGCTCGGTGTCACCTGTTCCGGCGGAATTGGCTTCACATGACGAGGCGTTCCGCGGCAGGGCGCCCCAGCGCGGGTTTTGACCGGGGGGGCCGACGCGAGAATGCCGGCACCCCCGGTAGCCGCGAGCTCGGGACCCACGGCCAGGGGTGCCGGACCGGGGCTCCGGCGCATCCCCCACTCAAGAGACAGCATCGACGGCCATCTATTACGCGACTTCGCCCGGTTTCTGACCCGAGGCCGAGCGCGGCCACGAAAGAGAGGACGGATGCCGCGATCCGCGGCATCCGTCCTCTTGATGTCTTCAGACCTGCGTCAGAAGTCCCAGTCCTCGTCTTCGGTGGCCTCGGCCTTGCCGATGACGTACGACGAGCCCGACCCCGAGAAGAAGTCGTGGTTCTCGTCGGCGTTCGGCGACAGGGCCGACAGGATCGCCGGGTTCACGTCGGTGACCGTCGAGGGGAACATCGCCTCGTAGCCCAGGTTCATGAGGGCCTTGTTGGCGTTGTAGTGCAGGAACTTCTTGACGTCCTCGGTGAGGCCGACGCCGTCGTAGAGGTCCTGCGTGTACTGGATCTCGTTGTCGTAGAGCTCGTAGAGCAGCGAGAACGTGTAGTCCTTGATGTCGTTGCGCGTGGCCTCGTCGACCTTCTCGAGCCCCTTCTGGAACTTGTAGCCGATGTAGTACCCGTGAACGGCCTCGTCGCGGATGATGAGGCGGATGAGGTCGGCGGTGTTGGTGAGCTTGGCGCGGCTCGACCAGTGCATCGGCAGGTAGAAGCCCGAGTAGAACAGGAAGCTCTCGAGCAGGGTCGAGGCGACCTTGCGCTTGAGGGGCTCGTCGCCGCGGTAGTACTCCATGACGATCTGAGCCTTCTTCTGAAGGTTCGGGTTCTCGACCGACCACCGGAAGGCCTCGTCGATCTCCTTCGTCGAGCAGAGCGTGGAGAAGATCGACGAATACGACTTGGCGTGCACCGACTCCATGAACGCGATGTTCGTGTAGACGGCCTCCTCGTGCGGGGTGAGCGCATCGGGGATCAGCGAGACGGCGCCGACGGTGCCCTGGATCGTGTCGAGGAGCGTGAGCCCCGTGAACACCCGCATCGTGAGGGTCTGCTCGTCGGGCGTGAGCGTGTTCCACGACTGGATGTCGTTCGACAGCGGCACCTTCTCGGGCAGCCAGAAGTTGTTCACGAGGCGGTTCCAGACCTCGAGGTCCTTGTCGTCCTCGATGCGGTTCCAGTTGATCGCCTGCACGTGCGAGAGCAGCTTGAGCGGTTCGGGAGTCATTTCAGTCTTCTTTCGGTCCCTGAGGAAGTCGAAGGGCTAAAGCGTGCAGCTCACGCACATGTCGAGCTCGGTGCCTTCGAGGGCCATCTGCCGCAGACGGATGTAGTAGATGGTCTTGATGCCCTTCTTCCACGCGTAGATCTGCGCCTTGTTGATGTCGCGGGTGGTCACGGTGTCCTTGAAGAACAGCGTGAGCGACAGGCCCTGGTCCACGTGCTGCGTCGCGGCCGCGTAGGTGTCGATGACCTTCTCGTAGCCGATCTCGTACGCGTCCTCGTAGTACTCCAGGTTCTCGTTCGTCATGAACGGAGCCGGGTAGTAGACGCGACCGAGCTTGCCTTCCTTGCGGATCTCGATCTTCGACGCGATCGGGTGGATCGAGCTCGTCGAGTTGTTGATGTACGAGATCGAGCCGGTCGGCGGCACCGCCTGCAGGTTCTGGTTGTAGATGCCGTGCTGCTGGATCGAGGCCTTGAGCGCCTTCCAGTCCTCCTGCGTCGGGATCGGGATGCCGGCGAACAGCTCCTTCACCTTCTCGGTCTGGGGAACCCACGCCTGGTCGGTGTACTTGTCGAAGAACTCGCCCGACGCGTAGGTCGAGTCCCAGAACCCGTCGAACACCTCGCCCCGCTCGATCGCGATGAGGTTCGAGGCCCGCAGCGCGTGGTAGACGACCGTGTAGAAGTAGATGTTCGTGAAGTCCAGGCCCTCTTCCGAGCCGTAGTGGACGTGCTCGCGGGCGAGGTAGCCGTGCAGGTTCATCTGACCGAGGCCGATGGCGTGCGAGCGGTCGTTGCCGTCCTCGATGGAGCGCACCGACGCGATGTGGCTCTGGTCGCTCACCGCGGTGAGCGCCCGGATCGCAGTCTCGACCGTGCGGCCGAGGTTGCGGCCGTCCATCGCGAGCGCGATGTTCATCGAGCCGAGGTTGCACGAGATGTCCTTGCCGATCTCGGCGTACGAGAGGTCCTCGTTGTACGTGGTCGGGGTGTTGACCTGGAGGATCTCCGAGCAGAGGTTGGACATGTTGATCCGGCCCTTGATCGGGTTGGCCTTGTTCACCGTGTCCTCGAACATGATGTACGGGTAGCCCGACTCGAACTGGATCTCGGCGAGGGTCTGGAAGAACTCGCGCGCGTTGATCTTGGTCTTCTTGATGCGCGGGTCGTCGACCATCTCGCGGTACTTCTCGGTGACCGAGATGTCGCCGAACGGCACGCCGTAGACGCGCTCGACGTCGTACGGCGAGAACAGGTACATGTCCTCGCCGTTCTTGGCGAGCTCGAACGTGACGTCGGGGATGACGACCCCGAGCGAGAGGGTCTTGATGCGGATCTTCTCGTCGGCGTTCTCGCGCTTGGTGTCGAGGAAGCGCAGGATGTCGGGGTGGTGGGCGTTGAGGTACACCGCACCCGCGCCCTGACGCGCGCCCAGCTGGTTGGCGTACGAGAACGAGTCTTCGAGCAGCTTCATCACGGGGATGATGCCGCTGGACTGGTTCTCGATCTGCTTGATCGGTGCGCCCGACTCGCGGATGTTCGACAGCAGCAGTGCCACGCCGCCGCCGCGCTTGGAGAGCTGAAGCGCCGAGTTGATGCCGCGGGCGATCGACTCCATGTTGTCTTCGATGCGCAGGAGGAAGCACGAGACGAGCTCACCGCGCTGGGCCTTGCCCGTGTTGAGGAACGTCGGCGTCGCCGGCTGGAACCGGCCAGAGACGATCTCGTCGACGAGCTCGAGCGCGAGCGTCTGGTCGCCGTCGGCGAGGCCGAGGGCGGTCATGACCACGCGGTCCTCGAAGCGCTCGAGGTACCGCTTGCCGTCGAAGGTCTTCAGCGTGTAGCTCGTGTAGTACTTGAACGCGCCGAGGAAGGTCTCGAACCGGAACTTCTTGCCGTAGGCGTGGTCGTTGATCTTCTGGATGAACTCGAACGGGTACTTGGCGAGCACCTCGGGCTCGTAGTACTCCTTCTCGACCAGGTAGTCCAGGCGCTCCTTGAGCGAGTGGAAGAACACCGTGTTCTGGTTGACGTGCTGCAGGAAGTACTCCCGCGCAGCGCGCTTGTCGGCGTCGAACTGGATCTTTCCATCGGCGTCATAGAGGTTCAGCATCGCGTTGAGTGCGTGGTAATCCATGCCCTCGAAGCGTGCCTCCGTCTTGAAGTCGGTCTGCTGCGTCAGAGTTCCCACCATCGTTCCAATCCCGCGTTCACGCGTTCCACATCTTCAGGCGTGCCGAATACCTCGAGCCGGTACAAGTGCGGCACGTTGCACTTGCGGCTGATGATGTCGCCGGCGAGGCAGAAATGCTCGCCGAAGTTGGTGTTCCCCGCGGAGATGACCCCGCGGATGTGGCGCCGGTTCCGTTCGTCATTGAGGAACCGGATCACCTGCTTGGGAACGGCGCCCTTCTCGACGCCCCGCCCCTGGCCTCCGCCATAGGTGGGTGTCACGAGGACGTACGGCTCGTCGACCACGAGCTCCGGATCCGTCGCATGCAGCGGGATCCGGAGTGCTCGTGCTCCGAGCTTCTCGATGAAGCGTGCGGTGTTGCCCGACACGCTCGAGAAGTAGACCAGCAGCGGTGTCTCAGTTGCTACGACGCCCATGACGCCCCTTGCTCGGACACACCCGACGGCGGTCGTTGAGCTCCGTCGAAACGGGTGGGCTGCGTCGAACTACGCCAGCCGCGCTGCGAGTTCGTCGATCTTGTCGGGACGAAAGCCCGACCAGTGGTCCTCATCGGTGATGACGACCGGCGCCTGGAGATACCCCAGCGCCTTGACCTGCTCGAGGGCCGAAGGGTCCTGCGAGAGGTCGTGGATTTCGTACTCGATCCCCTTGGAATCGAGTGCTCGATACGTCGCCGTGCACTGCACGCACGCGGGCTTCGTGTAAACCGTGATCGCCATGTCGATTCCGTCTCCTCAGTGCTTCCCCCGGTGGCATCCGGTGCTCTTCCCGGTAGTCCCCCCACCGGGAGTCCAATACTACATATGGGTACCGACATTCGATAGCACCACAAGGGCTAGTAGTTACATCCGTGTGATTTTCCACCGTTCTCCCCATGTACAACACAGGTTCTCCACGGATTCATCCACAGGCCGGGGCTCTGGAAAAGACCAGGATCACGGCGCTTTCGGACGCCGCGGCCGCATCCCTCCACAGCCAGACGGTAGATCCGGGGTCCGACATCGGATCCGCCTGTGGAGAAGCCCTCCGGCGTGTCGCGGGCGTGTCGCGATCGTGTCGTGCGCTTCGGCGCGTGTCGTAACGTGGACGGATGGCCGGCTACCGGGATCTTCTGCGCACCCCCGGGGTCGCCCGCATCATCGCGGCACAGCTGACCGCGCGGTTCCCGAACGGGATGATCAGCCTCGTCATCCTCCTGCACATCGAGGGGATCACCGGCTCCTACGGCGCCGCCGGCATCGTCCTCGCCGCGGTGTCGATCGGCCAGGCGCTCGCGGGCCCGGTTACGAGCCGGTGGATGGGCCGCTGGGGCATGCGCCGCGTGCTGACGCTCACGACGATCGTCTCGGCGGCATCCCTGCTGGCGGTCGCTTTCCTCGTCGTGCCCGTGCCGGTCTACATCGTGCTGGGTTTCATCGCGGGCGCGTCGACGCCGCCCATCGTGGCGGCGGTCCGCACGATCTACGCCAAGATGGTCAACTCGACGCAGCTCACGGCGCTGTACTCGCTCGATGCGTCGCTGCAGGAGGTCATCTGGATCCTCGCCCCGGTGCTCATCACGTTCGTCGCCACACAGGCGGGCACCGTCGCCGGCCTCGTGCTGGTGGTCGTGTTCCTGGTGGGCGGCGGAGCGTGGTTCATCCTCTCCCCCGAGGTCGGCCGGGTGCGCATCCCGCGCAGCAAGCGCTCCTTCGGCACGGTGCTGACCCGCCCGCCCATCCTGCTTGCGACGGTGGTCGGCTTCCTCATCATCGGCTCGTTCGCGGCGGTCGAGGCGAGCGTGGTGGCGACGTTCGACCACGGCGGGCTCGAAGCCGGACTCGTGCTCGCCGTCTTCTCCATCGGCAGCCTGGCCGGCGGGTTCGCCTTCGGGCACCTGCCGATGGGGCGCTGGGCGCTGGCACGGCGCCTGACCGTGGTGGCATTCGGGCTGGCCCTCACCGCGCTGTGGATCAACGTGTGGTGGATCGGCGGCACGCTGTTCGTGGCCGGCATCGGCATCGCGCCGGCTCTCGCCGTGCTCTCGGCGGTGACCACCGCCAGCGTCAAGTTCAGTGACACGGCCGAGGCGTTCGGCTGGGTGGGCACCGGTCAGCTCATCGGCGCCGCGGCCGGCTCGGCGGTGGCGGGCATCCTCATCGACGGGCCCGGCGGCGTGACAGCTTCCTATGCGGCGGCGGCGGCGTTCTGCGCGTTGGGCCTGCTCGTCGCCATCGTGTTCGTGCGCGGTCTGCCCGACCTCCGCGTGCGGGGGGCGAGCCCCATCCCCGACACCGAGCCGGTCGCGACGATCGGCTGAGGTGCCACGGCGGGCGTCAGGCCAGGCGCCGCAGCATCTCCAGCAGCGCGAGCGCGTAGGCATCGGCCGGCTCGGGATGCTCGAACGCCAGGCGCTCGCCGCCGAGCACGATCTCGACCTCGTGCGTGTCGGGCAGGCGCCGAAGTCCGCGGAAAGCGCCGCGCAGCAGCTCGCGCAGCTGGTGCTCGTGCGGCAGCCACAGCGCGTCCTCGAGCGCAACGGAGTCCAGCGCCCACTCGGTGGTGCCGTTGAAGGCGAGGATGCGGCCGGTCGGGTACTCGCGCGGCTCGATGGTCATCTCGCTGACCGTGAAGACGTCGGCCTCGAACTCGGGCTCGTCCAGCTGGAACCGGTCGCCCGAGCGCGGGTGCCACACCAGCCCTGCTTCACGCAGCGCCACAGCCATTTCCGTCGAGATCACGCCAACCCCCGCATCTATCCTGCCGTGCGTCGGAACGGCCGGGGCCGCGCTTCTAGGCTGAGCGTATGCCCAGTCGCGTCATCCTCCCCCGCCTGTCCTGGGGCTCACCCTCGGCCGAGCGCCGTGCACTGCTGATCCACGGCCTCGGCTCGAACGGCGCGCTGATGTGGCGCTACGGCGTCGCGCTGGCGGAGGCCGGCTGGCGGGCGGATGCCGTCGACCTGCGTGGACACGGCACCGCACCGCGCGCGCTCGACTACACGCTGGCCGCGTACGGCGCGGACGTCGCCGGCACCAGGGCGGGCGCCGAGCGGCCGTGGGACCTCGTGATCGCGCATTCGCTCGGGGGTGCGGCATCCGTGCTGGCGGCAGCGGAGGATCCGTCGTGGACGCGCCGGCTCGTCCTCGTCGACCCGGCGATCATGCTGACCGATCGCGACCGCGACATCGTGCGCAACAGCCAGACCCGCTCGTTCGACGACCCGTCCGAGGAGGCCGTGCGCGCCGAGCACCCGCACTGGCACCCGCAGGACGTCGAGCTGAAGGCGCTGTCCGCCCGGCAGGCCAGCCGCTGGGCGGTCGAGCAGACGAGTGCGCAGAACGTGCGATGGGACGTGACGGATGCCGCCCTCCGCGTGTCGGTGCCCACCCACGTCATCGCGTCCGATCCGCACGTGTACTCGATCTTCCGCGGCAAGCCCGCCGAGGCCGCGGTCGCCGCGAACCCGGTGTTCACCTTCTCTGTGGTGGCGGACGCGGGACACTCGCCGCATCGCGATCGACCGGAGGCCACGATCGAGGCACTGCACGCCGCGCTCGGCTGACGCCCACCGCCGGCGCTCCGCCGGCCCAACGTACCGCCCCGACCGGCTACTGGACAGGGATCTCGACTCCCTGCCCGACGTCGACCACCACGCCGACGAACGACGGGACCGCTGCGGCAACCGCCTTCTGCAGCTCATCGAGCGGCGGGGTCTCGCCGTCCTCGGTGGTGACCTCGATCGTCGCCGTCGCGCCCGACCAGTCGACGCCGTAGACGCGAGCACCCTCATCGTCGCCGAGCCACTGCGTGGCGGCGTCCTGGATCCCGACCGACCAGCGGGCGAGCGCGACCGAGACGACCGAGTTCACGATCAGGGGGATCGTGATGACCACGGCCAGCAGCGTGACGATGGTGTACGCCCGGCGGCGGTTGGCGACGCGCGATGACCCGGGGTCGCGCGCGTATCCGGCGAGGGTGAAGACGATGCTGCCGGCGATGACCAGTGCGACGACGTTGGAGAGGAAGAGCCACAGCGCACCGACGGCATCCATCCAGAGGCCCTGGCCGGCGCAGACGCCCACCACGCCGAGCGGCGGCACGAGCGAGATCGCGATCGCGACCCCGGGGAGGATGGCGCTCAGGTCCTTGCGGCACATGGCGAAGCCGCCGGCGAACCCCGTGGCGAGCGCCGCCACCATGTCCATGAAGCTCGGCGACGTGCGGCCGACGACCTGGGAGTTGGTCTCCAGGCTCTCGGGCGTGGAGACGAAGACCGAGAACGCGAGTCCCAGCACGATGACGATGGCGACTCCGAGGAGCACCCAGAGGATCGACCGCACCACGAGGCTGAGGTGCCCGCGGACGATGCCGAGTCCGATTCCGAGGATCGGGGTGCCCAGCGGCGCGATGATCATGGCGCCGATGACCGTGGCCGTGGAGTCGGTGAGCACGCCCGCGATCGCGATGATCCCGGCGAGCGTCAGCATGATCAGGAATCCGCTGCGCTTGCCCGCACGATCCCCCGAGCCGAGGTCGAGCGCTTCGCCGACCTCCGCCGCGGTCTGCCGTTGCGTTGCGGGGATGAGCGCCTGCATCATCTCTGAGAGCGTCGCCATGCGCACATCATGGCGTAAGAATGGCGGAGTGACCCCCAACGATGCCGCCGACCTCCTTCCGGACGAACTCCTCGAGCGCTTCCGCGTGCGGGCGGCCGTGCACGATCGCGAGAACACGTTCCCCGACGACGATCTGGCGGATCTGAAAGATGCCGGCTACCTGGCGATCCTCGTTCCCGAGGAGCTCGGCGGTGCGGGGCTCGGCCTTGCGGAGGCAGCGGCGCTCCAGCAGCGCCTCGCGAGCGCGGCGCCGGCGACGGCGCTGGCGATCAACATGCACCTGGTGTGGACCGGGGTCGCGAAAGTGCTCGCCGACCGCGGCATCGACGCGCTGCGGTTCGTGCAGGAGGGCGCTGCTGCGGGCGAGGTGTTCGCTTTCGGGATCAGCGAGGCCGGCAACGACCTCGTGCTCTTCGGAAGCGGGACGGATGCCGCTCCCCTGCCCGACGGCGGGTACTCGTTCACGGGCACCAAGATCTTCACTTCGCTCGCGCCGGTGTGGACGCAGCTGGGGCTGCACGGCCTCGACACCTCTTCGGAGGACGCGCCGCGCATGGTCTACGCGTTCGTGCCGCGCTCGGAGGTCCAGGTCGGCCGCGTAGTGGTGCGCGACGACTGGGACACGCTCGGGATGCGCGGCACGCAGTCGCGCACGACCGAGCTGCGCGACGCGGTGGCGCCGGCCGACCGCGTGGTCCGCCGGCTCGCCCCTGGGCCCAACCCCGACCCGCTCGTCTTCGGCATCTTCAGCGTCTTCGAGCTGCTGCTCGCATCCGTGTACACCGGGGTCGCGCGGCGGGCGCTCGACCTCGCGGTGGCCGCGGCGGGCAAGCGCACCTCGAAGCGCACCGGCAAGGCGTACAGCCAGGATCCCGACATCCGCTGGCGCATCGCCGGCATGGCGCTCGCGTACGACGCGCTGCCGCCGCAGATCGAGGCGCTCGCACGCGATGTCGACGAGCTCGCCGACCACGGAGCGCGGTGGTTCTCGCTGCTCGCCGGCGTCAAGCACCGCGCGGTGACGGCGGCGAAGTCCATCGTCGACGACGCGATGCTCGTCGGCGGCGGTTCGTCGTACTTCTCCGCCAACGAGCTGAACCGCCTCTACCGCGATGTCCTCGCGGGCCTCTTCCACCCGTCCGACCCCGAATCCGCGCATGCAACGGTCGCGACCGCGTGGCTGGGCCCGCTCGAGGACTGACGCATGTCGCCCACACCGACCCATCTCCTGAGTCCTGCCGACCAGGAGCGCCGCCGAGCGCTGCGCACCATGAAGGGCGTCGCCCTCGGTGCATTGGTCTTCATGGCGGTCCTGTTCGCCTTCTCGTTCGCCTTCCAGCAGGACATCCCCGCACTCGCCTACGTCCGCGCAGCGGCCGAGGGCGGCATGGTGGGTGCGCTCGCCGACTGGTTCGCGGTGACGGCGCTGTTCCGGCATCCGCTCGGCATCCCCATCCCGCACACCGCGATCATCCCCAGCCGCAAGGACGAGATCGGCCGGACGCTCGGCGAGTTCGTCGAGACCGAGTTCCTCCGCGCCCAGGTCGTGCGCACCAAGCTCGATCAGACCGCGATCGCCGCCCGGCTCGGCGAGTGGCTGAGCGCGCCGGCGCACGCGGAGCGGGTCGCGGCCGAGGGATCCGTCATGGCGAGCGGCGTCCTGCAGGCCCTGAGCGACGACGACGTGCGCGACGTCATCGAGGAGCTCGCCCGCGAGCACCTCATCACGCCGGAGTGGGGACCGCCGCTGGGCGAGTGGCTCGGACGCATCGTCGAGGCGGGCGCGCACCGCGGCGCCGTCGATCTCGCCGCCGACAGCATCGCGGCGTGGCTCGCCGCGAATCAGGCATCCTTCACCGGCGTCATCTCGCGGCGCCTGCCCGGGTGGGTGCCGTCGATCGCGCACCGGTTCGTCGACGACACCGTCTACAACGAGGCCGTCAAGTTCGTGGCCGCGGTGCGGTCGGATCCGGGGCATCCTGCGCGCGTGGCGATCGACGCGTACCTCGACCGGCTCGCCGCGAACCTGCAGCACGATCCGGCGACGATCGGGCGCTTCGAGGACGCCAAGCTCGCGGTCTTCGACAGCCCTCGCGTGCGCGACCTGGCCGGCGAGGTGTGGACCACGGCGAAGGCGGGGCTGCTGCGCTCCCTCTCCGACCCCGACAGCGGGCTGCGCCGGCGCGCTGCGGAGGCGCTGGCCGAGATCGGCGGACGACTGACGACGGATGCCGCCCTCCAGCGCCGCGTGGACTCCTGGGTCACCGATGCCGCCGTCTTCCTCGTCGACCGCTATCGCCATGACATCGCGTCGATCATCACCGACACCGTGGAACGGTGGGACCCTGCCGAGACGACCGAGAAGATCGAGCTCATGGTCGGACGCGATCTGCAGTACATCCGTCTCAACGGCACGATCGTGGGTGCCCTGGCGGGCCTCGCCATCTTCTCGATCGCGCACGCGCTGCTGGGCTGAGTGCGCCCGCGCCGCGGCGCGGACCGGACGTCCTCCGTCGCGTGTAAACACTGCGTGAAGACCCGGGGGCGCGGCGACGCCGCGCGTTAGCCTGATGCCGTGTCGGTGGACGAGCCCCTCGAGTACCTGTTCAGCTACGGGACCCTGCAGCACCCCGACGTCCAGCTCGACACGTTCGGGCGCCTGGTCGAAAGCGAGGACGACGTCCTGCCCGGCTACACCGTGGACTACGCCGAGATCGAGGACACCCGGGTGGTCGACCTCTCGGGCCTCTCCGTGCACCCCATCGTCCGAGAGACCGGCAACCCGCTCGACAAGGTCGTGGGCAAGGCACTCCTGGTCACCGCGGACGAGCTCGACGCGTCCGACGAGTACGAGGTGGCGCTCTACCGCCGCATCGCCGTGGTGCTCGCGAGCGGTCGCTCCGCGTGGGTCTACGTCGCGGCCTGACCGGGCCGGTAGCGTCAGAGCGTGACGCTCGCCCATGACCCTCTCTGGCCCCGCGCAGGCGCGTGGCCGGCCATCGACGACGGCGGCTGGGATGCCGCCATCCTCGGTGTCCCCGCGTTCCGCACCTCGCTTTCCCCCACCGGCGCGCATGCCACGCCCGGTGCGATCCGCGAGGCCCTGCAGCGGTACAGTCCGACGCTCCTCGGTCCTCCCCCGCTGGATCTCGGCGAGGTGCTGCGCATCGCCGACGCGGGCGACGTGGACGAGCCCGACGGACCCGCGGGCGAGGCATCCGTCCGCGCTGCGGTGGCGGCGCTGCGGGGGCGCGCCGACCTTGTCGTCGCGCTCGGCGGCGACAACTCGATCACGTACGCCGTCGCGCAGGGCGCTGCGGCGACCGGACTCATCACCATCGATGCGCACTTCGACCTGCGCGACGGCGTGTCCAACGGGTCGCCGGTGCGGCGGCTCGTGGCGGACGGCCTCGACCCCCGACGCATCGTCCAGCTCGGCATTGCCGATTTCGCGAACTCGGTGGCGTACGCACAGCGCGCGGCCGACCTCGGCATCACCGTCGTGACGATGGACGATGTGCGACGCGGTGGTGCGGCCGACGTCGTCGCCGAGGCGCTGGAGATCGCCGGCGCCGGCGGAGGCACGGTGCATCTCGATATCGATGTGGACGTCTGCGACCGTTCCGTCGCGCCCGGGTGCCCCGCATCCGTTCCCGGTGGCCTCGCCGCGTGGGAGCTGCGCGCGCTGGTGCGGGCGGTCGCCTCCGACGCCCGCGTGCACAGTGCCGACATCGCCGAGGTCGACGCGACGGCGGATGCGCCGGACGGGCGCACGGTGCGGCTGGCTGCCCTGTGCGTCCTCGAACTCCTCGCCGGAAAGGCCCTGCGAAAGGTGGCGTCATGATCCGTCTCGTGCTGGTGCGGCATGCCAAGTCGGACTGGGGGGATTCCAGCCTCGACGATCACGACCGTCCGCTGAACGACCGCGGCATGCGGGACGCGCCGCGGATGGCGGCGCGACTCGCGGCCACCGGTTTCCGGCCCGACGTCATCTTGTCGAGCACGGCGCTGCGGGCGCGGACGACGGCAGAGGCCTTCGCCGCCGAGCTCGGTGCGGCGGTGTCGCTCGACCCCGAGCTGTACGGGGCTCCGGCGTCGAAGATCCTCGAGGCGGCAGCCGCGACGCGTGCCCAGGCGGTCATGGTCGTCGCGCACGACCCCGGCATGAGCGCACTCGCCGCCCGTCTCTCGGACGATGACATCGCCCATATGCCGACGTGCGCCGTCGCGACGTTCATCTGGGCGCAGGACGACTGGGATGTCGCCGCCGCCGTCGATCCCGACAACTGGACGTTCGACGTCCCCCGCTGATGCGGTCTCCCGGCTAGACCTGCACGCCACCCGCCCACACGGTGCGCACGAGCGGCACACCGGGGCGGTACGCGAGGTGTACCCGCGTCGGCGCGTCGAGCAGCACGAGGTCGGCGTGCATGCCGGGGGCGAGCGCGCCGACGTCATCCCGGCGCAGGGCGCGGGCGCCGCCCGCGGTCGCCGCCCAGACCGCCTCGGACGGCGTCATGCCCATCTCGCGCACGGCGAGGGCGACCATCAGCGGCATCGAGCTCGTGAAGCTCGAGCCGGGGTTGCAGTCGCTCGCCAGCGCGACCGTCACTCCGGCGTCGATCAGCCGTCGCGCATCGGGGTATGGCTGTCGCGTCGAGAACTCGACGCCCGGCAGCAGGGTCGCCACCGTGTCGGAGCCGGCCAGCGCGGTCACATCGTCGTCATCGAGATAGGTGCAGTGGTCGACGGATGCCGCACCCATCGCCACGGCGAGGCTCACACCCTCGCCGTGGCCGAGCTGATTGCCGTGCACGCGCGGCTCGAGGCCGTGCGCGACGCCGGCGGCGAGGATCCGCCGCGACTCCGCCGCGGTGAAGGCCCCGCGCTCGCAGAACACGTCCACCCACCGGCTGTGCGGTGCGCACGCGCGGAGCATCTCGTCGCACACGAGGTCGACGTAGGCGTCGCGGCGCTCGGCGTACTCCACGGGTACGACGTGGGCGCCGAGGAAGGTGACCTCCGCCGTGACCTCGGCGGCCAGCCGCGCCAGCCGTTCCTCGTCGGCGACGGTGAGCCCGTAGCCCGTCTTGATCTCGAAGGTCGTCGTGCCCTGACGGTGCAGTTCGGTCACGAAACCGGCGAGGCGGGCGCGCAGCTCGTCATCCGTCGCCGCGCGTGTCGCCGCCACGGTACGCCGTATGCCCCCTGCGGCATACGGCGTACCGGTCATCCGCGCCTCGAACTCGTCGGCACGGTCGCCGCCGAACACCAGGTGCGTGTGGCTGTCGACGAAGCCCGGGATGACGGCACGACCGCCGGCATCCACGACCGGCGTCCCGGTGTCCGAGCGTGCGAGGCGGGCTACGACGTCGTCGGCCTCGGCCCCCGAACCCACCCACCCGATCCGGTCCCCCTCGATCAGCACCGCCGCATCGTGCAGCGTGCCGCAGGGGTCGCCGTCGCGCTCGACGTTCGTGGTGAGCTCGCCGATATTGGTGAGCAGCGTCGTGGTCACGGCATCCGTCCGTCCACGTCCAGGGCTACGCATCGAGCATCGGGACCTGGAGCCCGCGCTCGCGCGCGACCTCCTTGGCCCGCTCGTAGCCGGCGTCCACGTGACGCATGACGCCGGTGCCCGGGTCGTTCGTGAGCACGCGGGCGAGCTTCTCGGCGGCGAGGGGGGTACCGTCGGCGACGGTGACCTGCCCGGCGTGGATGCTGCGGCCGATGCCGACGCCGCCGCCGTGGTGGATCGACACCCAGGCCGCGCCCGACGCGGTGTTGAGCAGCGCGTTGAGCAGCGGCCAGTCCGCGATCGCGTCGGAGCCGTCGGCCATCGCCTCGGTCTCGCGGTAGGGACTCGCCACCGAGCCGGCATCGAGATGGTCGCGGCCGATGACGATCGGGGCCGACAGCTCGCCCGAGGCGACCATCTCGTTGAACTTCAGCCCCGCGAGGTGTCGCTCCTGATAGCCCAGCCAGCAGATGCGCGCCGGCAGTCCTTCGAAGTGCACGGCGTCGCTCGCCTTGTCGAGCCAGCGCACGAGCCCGGCGTTGTCGGGGAAGAGCGCCTTGACCGCCTCATCGGTCTTGCGGATGTCCTCGGGGTCTCCCGAGAGCGCGACCCAGCGGAACGGTCCGCGCCCTTCGGCGAACTGCGGGCGGATGTACGCCGGCACGAAGCCCGGGAAGTCGAAGGCGCGCTCGAAGCCGCCGAGCTGCGCCTCGGCGCGGATCGAGTTGCCGTAGTCGAAGACCTCGGCGCCGGCATCCTGGAATCCGACCATCGCGGCGACGTGCTTCGCCATGCTGCCGCGGGCGCGGGCGGTGAAGGCCTCGGGATCGCGGGCGGCCTCCGCCTTCCAGTCATCGAAAGCGATCCCCACCGGCAGGTACGCGAGCGGGTCGTGCGCGCTCGTCTGATCGGTGACGATGTCGACGGTGACCTCGCCCGCGCGATGGCGGAGCAGGATGTCGCCGAAGACCTCGGCGGCGTTGCCGACGACGCCGACCGAGAGAGCCTCGCCCGCGGCCTTCGCGGCGACGACCCGCGCGAGGGCGGCATCGAGGTCGGTCGTGTACTCGTCGAGGTAGCCGTGCTCGACGCGACGGGCAAGGCGTGACTCGTCGACGTCGACGATGAGCACCGCTCCCCCGTTGAGGGTCACGGCGAGCGGCTGCGCGCCGCCCATTCCGCCCGCGCCGCCCGTGAGCGTCAGGGTGCCGGTGAGGTCGTCGCGGCCGAGCGACCGGGCGACGGCCGCGAACGTCTCGTAGGTGCCCTGCAGGATGCCCTGCGTGCCGATGTAGATCCACGAGCCCGCCGTCATCTGGCCGTACATCGTGAGGCCGAGCTCTTCGAGCCGGCGGAACTCGGGCCAGGTCGCCCAGTCGCCGACGAGGTTGGAGTTGGCGATCAGCACGCGCGGGGCCCACTCGTGCGTGCGGAACACGCCGACCGGCTTGCCGGACTGCACGAGCAGCGTCTCGTCCGGCTCGAGTTCGTCGAGTGTGCGCACTATCGCGTCGAACGCCGCCCAGCTGCGCGCGGCGCGGCCGGTGCCGCCGTAGACGACGAGTTCTTCGGGGTGCTCGGCGACCTCGGGGTCGAGGTTGTTCATGAGCATGCGCTTGGCGGCCTCGGCGCCCCAGCTCTTCGCGGTGCGCTCCGGGCCGCGCGGCGCGCGGACCGTGGGGGCATTCACGCCGGTCGTCGAATCTGTGGAAACGGACATCTCACTCCTTCGTGGTGGTCTGAAAGGCGGTCTGGGCGACGGCGCCCGACGCGACGAGCGTGGTCACCGCCTCCATCTCGGGCGACAGGAACCGGTCGGGACCGGGACCGCCGGCGACGGTGCGCACCAGGTGGCGGACGGCGCCGGTGGCGACGGCGGGCTGCAGCGGTGCGCGCAGGTCGAGGGCGCGCGCTGCCGTGAGCACCTCGATCGCGAGGACCCGCGAGAGCCCGTCGATCGCGCGGCGCAGTTTGCGGGCGGCGGCCCACCCCATCGAGACGTGGTCCTCCTGCATCGCCGACGATGGGATGGAGTCGACGGATGCCGGCACGGCGAGTCGCTTCAGCTCCGAGACGATCCCCGCCGCCGCGTACTGGGCGATCATGAACCCCGAGTCGACGCCGACCTCGTGCGCGAGGAACGGCGGGAGCCCGTTGCTGCGGGCGGGGTCGAGGGCGCGATCGGTGCGGCGCTCCGAGATCGAGGCGACGTCGGCGACGGCGATGGCGAGGAAGTCGAGCACGTACGCCACGGGCGCGCCGTGGAAGTTGCCGTTGGACTCGACGCGGCCGTCGTCGGTGATGACGGGATTGTCGACGGCGGCGGCGAGCTCTCTCGTGGCGACCGTCAGCGCGTGGTCGGCGGTGTCGCGCGCGGCGCCGTGCACCTGCGGCGAGCAGCGCAGCGAGTACGCGTCCTGCACCCGCGTGCAGACGGCCGGGTCGCGGTGCGACGCCACGATCGGCGAGCCGGCCAGCACGGTGCGCAGGTTCGCGGCCGACACCGCCTGGCCGACCTGCGGGCGCAGTGCCTGCAGGTCGGCGGCGAACACCGCATCGGTGCCCAGCTGCGATTCGACCGACATCGCCGCGGCGACGTCGGCGGTGTCGAGCAGCAGCGAGATGTCGTGGAGCGCGAGCAGCAGCATCCCGAGCATGCCATCGGTGCCGTTGATGAGCGCGAGTCCCTCCTTCTCGCGGAGCACCAGCGGGGTCAGGCCAGCCGCGGCCAGCGCGTCGGCGGCTTCGACCTCTTCGCCGTCGGCGTCGCGGACGCGCCCTTCGCCCATCGCGGCGAGCGCGACGTGCGACAGCGGGGCGAGGTCGCCCGAGCAGCCGAGCGAGCCGTACTCGCGGACGATCGGCGTGACGCCGGCGTTGAGCATGCCCGCATACGTCTCGACGACGACGGGGCGCACGCCGGTGTGGCCGGTGGCGAGGGTCTGCAGCCGCAGCAGCATGAGGGCGCGCACGACCTCGCGCTCCACCTCGCGCCCGGTGCCTGCCGCATGCGAACGGATGAGGCTCGCCTGCAGCTGCACGCGGCGCTCCGGGGCGATGAACGTCGTGGCGAGCGCGCCGAATCCCGTCGAGATGCCGTAGTGCGGCTCCGGGTCGTCGGCGAGACCTTCGACAAGGGCGCGGGCGGCCGCGACGCCGGCGAGGGCTTCCGGTGAGAGGGCGACCTGGGCGCCGTGCCGGGCGACGGCGACGACGTCCGCGGGGCGCAGCGGGGCCGCCCCGACGGTGACCGCGCCGGTGGTGACGGCGGCGGTGTCGTTCGCGGGAGGGGGCGTGACGGTGATCATGCTCCGATTCCACACCGCGGGGCTGCCGCGCGACAGCGGACCGTGCGATCCTGTGTCTGTCATGCCAGACAGCCAGCACAACTTCCGAGACCCGCCGCGCGCGGATCCCCCGCGCCCGCAGGTGCCCGCCGCCGACCAGACCCTGCGGATCCTGTCGTTCCTCGCTCGCCAGCGCGGACCGGCGCCGGCGAGCGCGATCGCGACGGCACTCGGCATCCCGCGCTCGAGCGTGTATCACCTGCTCGGCGCGCTGCAGGAGCACCATTTCGTGGTGCACCTCCCTGAGGAGCGGCGATGGGGTCTGGGCCTCGCCGCGTTCGAGCTGGCCGGCGGCTACTCGCGGCAGGAGCCGCTCGCCCGTCTCGGACGCCCGGTGCTCGCCGATCTCGTCGATCGTGCGGGCGAGAGCGCCCACCTCGCTGTGATGCACGGCCGCGACGTGCTGTACATCGTCGAGGAGCGCGCGCCGCGCAGACCCGCGCTCGTCACGGACGTCGGTGTCCGCCTGCCGTCGCACCTCACGGCGACGGGCCGGGCGATGCTCGCGGCCCTTCCCCGCGAGCAGGTGCGGGCGCTGTTCCCGGATGCCGCGGCGTTCGCCGACCGCACCGGCCGGGGCCCGCGCCGGCCGAGCGAGTTGCGCGAGCTCCTCCGCGAGGTGCGGGCGCGGGGCTGGGCCTTCGAGGACGGCGAGGTGACTCTGGGACTCGGGTCGATCGGCGTCGCCGTGCTCGACCACGTCGGCTGGCCGATCGCGGCGATCGCCGTCACCTATCCCGCCGAGGAAGAGCGCGACCCGGCGGCCTTGGCGGCTCTCGTCGCACCGATGGCGACGGAACTCGGCCGCCGGATCCGCGGCGCACGTCCCTCCAGACCGAAACTCTGAAAGGCTCTTGCAGATCTCGCCATCGGAGCGCATAATCTGAAACGACCTTTCAGATTGGACGATCATGGCCGATCCCGCGATCAGACGCACGATCACCGACCCGGCGGCGCTCGACGCCCTCGCGCACCCGGTGCGCCTCGACCTGCTGAGCTTCCTGATGTCGCACGGTGCGGCGACCGCCTCGGAGTGCGCGCGAGCAGTCGACGACAGCCCGTCCAACTGCAGCTACCACCTGCGGGTGCTCGCCAAGCACGGCCTGGTCGAGTCCGTCGAGTCCGACGACGGCCGCGAACGGCCGTGGCGCGCGACGATCACCGGCCTGAGCCTCGATCTCGACTCCGCCGACCCGTCGGTCGTCGCCAGCGCGACCGCGATGCTCGAGGCCGCCATCCGGCTCGACTACCAGTTGGCCCGCGAGCATGTGCGCCGGCGCGACCGCATCGAGGGCGCGTGGCGCGACGTCGACGCCCATGCCCAGTACGGTCTCGCGGTCAACCCCGATGAGCTGCGGTCGATCGTCGAGCGCATCGATGCGATCGTCCGTCCCTACATCGCGGCGACGCGGTCGGACGCACCCGAGGATGCCGCCATCGCCAACCTCTCGCTCCTGGCGTTCCCGCGTCCGACGTTCGGCGAGGCCGGGAGATGACCCCGCGCACCGCTTTCGCGATTCCCGCGTTCCGCCGACTCTGGGCGGCCGGGCTCATCTCCGACACGGGCGACTGGCTGCTGTTCATCGCGCTTCCGCTCGTCGTCTTCCAGCTCACGGGGTCAGCGCTCGGCACGTCGATCGCGTTCCTGCTGGAGCTGGTGCCCGCGGTGGTGCTCGCGCCGCTCGCGGCACGGCTCATCGGCCGGTTCGACCGCCGCTGGATCATGGTGGCGGTGAACATCGGCCAGGCCCTCGCGCTCCTCCCCCTCCTCTGGGTGAACGAGGTCGCCGACCTTCCGCTGGCGTACGCCGTCATATTCGTGCACGCCTCGCTGAGCACGCTGTTCGAGCCGGCGAAGAACACGCTGCTGCCCGATCTGGTCGACACCGAGCGCCTGGTCTCGGCCAACGCGCTGATCGGCCTGAATCAGAACCTCGGCCGGCTCATCGGCGGCCCGCTCGGCGGCGTCCTGCTCGCGGTCGGCGATCTCGGCCTCATCGTCGCGGCCGATGCCGTCACGTACGTCATCTCGGCCGTGCTCATCGCGACACTCCCCGCAGTGAAGGCGGCCGCGCATGACCGGGGCAGCACCGACGCGACCGCCGACACCCCCCATCCCGACTCCCGCGACGTGCGCGCGGTCGGTCTCCTCGCCGCGCTCCGCATCCGGCGGCTGCGCGGCGCGTTCGCGGTGATCCTCGTCTCGAGCGTCGCCCAGGGCATGTTCCTCGTGCTCTTCGTGCTGTTCGCGCTCGGCCCGCTGCGAGGATCGGATGCCGACGTCGGCCTGCTGCGCGGCATCCAGGCCGTGGGCGCGGTCGTGGCGGGCGTCGTTCTCGGGTTCATCGCACGGGGATCGTCACCGCGCGCGCTCACCGCGGCCAGCCTGTTCGCCTTCGGTGCTCTGTCGCTGGTCACCTGGAACCTTCCGGCGGTCACCACCGACGTCTGGCCGTACGTTCTGCTGTTCGCGGCCGTCGGAGCCCCAGGCGTGATCATGATCGCCGGACTGATGAGCGTGCTGCAGGAGGAGTCGGAGCCGCGGCAGCGCGGTGCCGTCTTCGCCGCGGTCGGGCTGGTCAGCGCCGTCGGGCAGGCGCTCGGCATCCTGCTGGGGGCCCTCTCCGACGGCGCGATCGGGCTGCTCCCGCTGCTCGAGGCGCAGGGATGCCTGTATCTGCTGAGCGGCGTGATCGCCCTGCTGTGGCTGCCTCGCATGGAGGATCGTCCGACGCGGAAGGCCGAAGGCGCCACGGATGCCGTGAGCCGCACCCCGTAACCGCGGCCGCCGGCCTCTGTCGCCGGACGGGCCGCCGCTGCTATCGCAGCACGAGCTGCGGTTCGACGAGCACGTGCGCCGAACCGGCGGTCGGAGTCCGCGGCGCCACGACACTGCCCGACGCCCCCATCAGCAGCTCGAGGACGCCCACCGCGACGCGCTCCGGCAGCTGCTCCACGCTGCTGAGCCCCATCGCCTCTGCGGCGGGGGTGTTGTCGAACCCGATGATGGGCAGCTCGGGCATGCCGGCAGAGGCCGCCGCCAGATGCGCGCCGATCGCGAGGGCGTCGCTCGCGCACACGATCCCGTCGACCCCTTCGCCGTCCGCGAGGAACTCGTCGACGACCGCGCGGGCACGCCCCACGCCCTCCTCGCTCACGAGCCGTCGGCCGTCGGCATCCGCGCTGGCCATCGCCTCACGCCAGCCGCGCTCCCGCTCATCCCCGGTGCCCGACCCGGCGGGCCAGCCCAGGAAGGCGACGCGTGAGCCGCCCCGCGCGAGCACTTCGACCGTGGCGGCGCGGGTCCCGGCCGCGCCGTCGACGTCCACCCACAGGTGCGCGGGGTCCGCCACGTCATCCTCGCCCCACGGGCGCCCGAACGACACGAACGGAATCTCCCGCTCGGCCAGCCATCGCGTGCGCGGGTCACCGGGGAAGGTTCCCGTGATGACCACCGCGTCGATCTCGCCGCCATCAGTGAGCTCGCGCATGCGGTCGATCTCCTCCGCCGGGGATCGCGCGGCGTAGAGCTGGATGCGCATGCCGCGGTCGCTCGCGTGCTCGGTCAGCGCGTGGACGAATCGATCGAGGACGACTCCGGAGATCCCGCCGGCGTAGGGGTCGAGGTGGATGCCGATGGTCGAGCTGCGGCGCGTGCGCAGCCGCCGCGCCGCCACCTGCGGGCGGTAGCCCAGGTCCGAGATCGCCTGCAGCACGCGCTCGCGCGTCTTCTCGCGCACGATGTCGGGGCTGTTGAGGACGTTGGACACCGTCTGACGGGAGACACCCGCAGCGAGCGCGACGTCTTCGACCGTGGGCGGCTTCGCCATGATGATCCTCCTCCCCCATCGGCGCCGGATCGGATCGTTCAAATCGTTATCCTACGGGCGCGCCAATCCCCTTGACACTCGCGCCCCACAGTTTCTACCGTGGCATCACGAACCGACTTTGATCGTTCAAATTCCGAGCACCCCAGAGTCGCTCGACAGCACATGCGCGATCGATGCCGATCCCGAAGCACTCATCGAAGGAGAAGAGACTCATGACACGGCACACCACACGCGGCCTCCTCGGAGCGGGCGCGCTCCTGATAACCGGAGCGCTGGCACTGACGTCCTGCGGTTCCGGGTTCGACGACGGCGGCGGGGGCGGTGACGCTGGCTCGGGTGAACTCACCTCGAGCGACGATGCCCTCACGGTCCTCATCGGCACGTCGGGTGACGCGGAGACGACCGCCGTCGAGGATGCCGTCGCGGCCTGGTCGGAGGATTCCGGCGTCGAGGCCAGCGTCCAGGTCGCGAACGACCTTCCGCAGCAGCTCTCGCAGGGCTTCGCGGCGGGCGATCCGCCCGACCTGTTCTACCTGGCGACCGAGGCGCTCGCCGGCTACGCCGGCAACGGCTCGCTCGTGGCCTACGGCGACCAGCTCGAGAACAAGGACGACTTCTACCCGTCGCTCGTCGAGAACTTCACGTTCGAGGACGAGTTCTACTGCGCGCCGAAGGACTTCTCGACGCTCGCTCTCGTCATCAACAAGGGACTGTGGGATGCCGCCGGCCTGACCGACGCCGACATCCCGACCACGTGGGACCAGCTGGCGACCGTCGCGCAGACCCTGACGAAGGACGGCGTCGTCGGCCTCGGCTTCGGACCCGAGTACCAGCGCGTGGGCGCGTTCATGGCGCAGGCGGGTGGCGGCCTCGTGAAGGACGGCGAGGCCATCGCCAGCAGCCAGGAGAACGTCGACGCCCTCACCTATGTGCAGGACAACATGACGGCGGGCACGTTCGCCTACTCCTCCGACGTCGGTGCGGGATGGGGCGGCGAGGCGTTCGGCAAGCAGCTGACCGCGATGACCATCGAGGGCAACTGGATCACGGGCGCGATGACCAACGACTTCCCCGACGTCCAGTACGTGGTCGCCGAGCTCCCGGAGGGCCCGGCGGGCAAGGGCACGCTGCAGTACACCAACTGCTGGGGCATGGCTGCCGACAGCCCCAACCAGCAGGCCGCACTCGACCTCGTGCAGTACCTGACGAGCACCGAGCAGCAGCTCGCCTTCTCCGAGGCGTTCGGCGTCATGCCCTCCATCGAGTCCGCCGCAGAGCAATGGACCACCGACAACCCCGACCTCGCGGCGTTCCTCGCGGGTGCGGACTATGCGCAGGGCATCCCGACGTACGACGGCACGGCTGACGTCATCACCGACTTCAACGCCCAGCTCGAGGGCCTGAAGACCGGCGACCCGCAGCAGATCCTCGACTCGGTGCAGTCCAACCTCGAGGCGATCGTCGGCTGAGCGAGCCATGACCGCGACCGCCACAGCGCCTCGCCGCGCGCGGAGTCCCCGATCGGGGATCCGCCGCGGCGAGGCCGCCGCGGGGTGGATCTTCACCCTCCCCGTCATCGTCATCCTGGGCGTCTTCCTGCTCGTCCCGGTTTTCATGGCGCTGTGGGTGAGCTTCTCCGACTGGTCGGGCCGGGGCAGCCCGTTCTCGTCGGGCGTCGGCTTCGTGGGCCTCGAGAACTACGCGGCCGTCACGACGGGCGACGGCCTCGCCACGCGCGACTTCGGCACGGCCATGCGCAACAACGCCTGGTACGTGCTGCTCGTCGTCCCACTGCAGACGGCGCTGTCGCTCTTCCTTGCGGTCCTCGTCAACGGCGCCGTCCTCCGGGGGCGCGGTCTCTTCCGCACCGCGTTCTACTTCCCCTCCGTCACGGCGACCGTGGCGATCATGGTGCTCTGGCTGTTCCTCTTCAACGCGATCGGCCCGGTCAACGCCATCCTCGCCGCGATCGGCATCGACGGACCGAACTGGTGGGCCGACCCGAGCGGGATCCTCCACAATGCGCTGGCGGCGGTCGGCATCACGGACGGCCCCGCCGCCCTGACGGAGAACGACTTCCTCGGCGTCTCGTGGTGGAACTGGCTCGCCGGCCCCTCCGTCGCGATGTCGGCGATCATCCTCATGGGCATCTTCACGACGAGCGGCACGTTCATGCTGCTGTTCCTCGCCGCGCTGCAGAACATCGGCCCCGAGATCCAGGAGGCTGCGATGGTCGACGGAGCCAACGCCTGGCAGCGGTTCTGGCGGGTGACCCTGCCGCAGCTGAAGCCGGCCCTGTTCACGGTGCTGACTCTCGGCCTCATCGGCTGCTGGCAGGTCTTCGACCAGATCTACACCGGCACGCAGGGCGCGCCCGGCAAGACCACGCTCACGCCGGCGTATCTCTCCTACGATGCGGGCTTCCTGGACCAGCACTGGGGTCAGGGCGCCGCCATCGCGTTCATCCTGTTCGCGATCATCGTGCTGTTCACGATCTTCCAGCGCTGGGTGCTGCGCGATCGCCCCGTCTCACGGCGACGTGCGCGGCAGTACCAGCTGCCCACCCGCCCCGCCACCGCGACGCCCGCGACAGTCGCCGCCGATCAGGTTCCGAGTCCACCCGATCCCGCTGACACGAGAGGGCGATCATGACCGGCACGACCATCGGCGTCGCCCCCACGGTGGTGTCGCAGCCGCCCGCACCGCGGGCGCCATCCGATGCCCGTCGCAAGACGGCCCGCATCGGCTGGCAGATCGCCCTCTACGTCCTGCTCGTCGCGATCGCGCTGTTCTACATCTATCCGTTCCTGGTCCAGATCGGGACGTCCTTCAAGATCGACGCCGAGGCGGCGAGCAACCCCGTGGCCCTCGTCCCGCAGACATGGACGACCGCGGCGTACGAACGACTGTTCCTCCGGAGCGACTTCCCCGTGTGGTTCCGCAACTCCACGATCGTGACGATCAGCGTGACGCTCGGGCGCGTGTTCTTCGTGTCTCTGGCGGGTTACGCCTTGGCGCGGCTCAACTTCCGTGGGCGCGGCGTCGTGTACGCCGGCGTCATCGCCGTGATGGCCGTGCCGAGCGTGGTGCTCCTCATCCCGCGGTTCCTGGTCATCAATCAGCTGGGCATCTACGACTCCTATGCCGGGATGATCCTTCCGCTCCTGGTGGACGCCGCCGGCGTGTTCATCATGAAGAACTTCTTCGAGTCGATTCCGGTGTCCGTGGAGGAGCAGGCGCGCATCGACGGTGCCGGGACGTTCCGGATCTTCTGGTCGGTCGTGCTGCCGATGGCGCGGCCGGCGCTCATCACGATCATCATCCTGTCGTTCCAGGGCTCGTGGAACGAGCTCTCCCACTTCATCGTGTCCACCCAGTCGCCGGAGCTGACCACCCTCACCAAGGGCGTCGCGTCGCTGGCATCGGGTCAGCTCAGCCAGGGCAGTCAGTATCCGATCAAGCTCGCCGCGGCGCTGATCATGACCGTCCCCGTCGCCGTGATGTTCTTCATCTTCCAGCGGCGCATCATGAATGCCAGCGAAGGAGCCGTCAAGGAATGAGTCCCGCCTCGCTCCCCTCCTCCACCAGTCCCGGGCAGCCCTTGCAGCCCCTGCTGAATGAGGCGACGATCGTGTTCCGGGCACCGACACAGGCGTGGTCGGCCTCGAACGGCGAGCTCGGTGCCGCCGCGATCGACGGCGTCTATCACGGAGATGTGCGCCACATCCGAGCGATCTCACTGGTGTGTGCGGACTCGGTGATCGAGTGGATCTCGGCGGCGCCGGACGGCGCCGACCGGGTCGTGTTCGGCGGGCTGCTGCGCGGCCTCGACGACCCCACCCCGGACCCCAAGGTGCGCCTGACGCGCGACCGCCGCGTGGCGGCAGGGCGGCTCACCGAGACGCTGACCATCGTTTCACGGCTCATGACGCCGATCACGACGACGCTCTCGCTGCGCCTCCGTCCCGAGTTCGCGCCGCTCCACGACCTGAAGGCCGGCCTCCCCGGTGCCCGCCCGGTCGACATCCGGATCGAGCAGGATCCGGATGCCGGTGCCACCTTCGCGGCAGGCCCGCAGCGGTTCGTCCTGCGCGCTGCGGGCGCACGACTGGAGACCGACGGCGACGACGTCGTCGCGACCTGGCCCGTGCAGGTAGCCCCGGGTGGTCGCACCGAGGTGGCGTGGTCGGTCGAACTCCGCGACGACGCGCTGGTGGTGCGGGAGGCGACGAGTCCCACCCCCTGGAACGCGGCAGCGCTCGCCGAGGAGGTCCGCTCCGACCAGCCCCGCCTCGCCCGGTGGCTCGAGACGGCGCTGAGCGATCTCGACGCCCTGCGCCTGGCGCTTCCCGATGATCCGGAGGACGAGTTCTTCGCCGCGGGGACGCCGTGGTTCTTCACGCTGTTCGGGCGCGACGCGCTGTGGGCTGCGCGGCTCACGCTGCCGGTCGACGTCGGGATCGCGGCATCCACCCTCCGCGTGCTCGCCCGTCTGCAGGGCACGGAAAGGGATCCCGACACCGCGCAGGAGCCGGGCAAGATCCTGCACGAGCTGCGCGCGACGACCCTCGAGATGCCTGGCGAAGGCATCGTCCTGCCGCCGCTGTACTACGGCAGCGTCGACTCGACGCCGCTGTGGGTGTGCGTCCTGGCGGACGCGTGGCGGGCCGGGATGCCGGAGGCTGAGGTGCGCGACCTGCTTCCAGCGCTCCTCCGTGCGCTGCGGTGGATCGTCGAGCACGGCGACAGCGACGGCGACGGCTTCCTGGACTACGTCGACCGCACCGGCAGAGGGCTCGCGAATCAGGGCTGGAAGGACTCGGGCGACTCGATCCAGTGGCGCGACGGCACACTCGCCCACGGGCCGATCGCGCTCTGCGAGGTGCAGGCGTACGCGTACGAGGCGGCGATGTCGGGGGCAGACCTGCTCGAGGCGCTCGGCGAGGACCTCGATCCGAACCTCGCGGCGCCCGCGCCCGAGGATCTGCGCACGTGGGCGGCGCGACTGCGGGCGCGGTTCGCCGAGGCCTATTGGGTCCGGACTCCGGAGGGCCGGTACCCGGCCATCGCCCTCGATCGCGACAAGCGCCCGGTCGACACCCTCACCAGTAACATCGGCCATCTGCTCGGCACCGGACTGCTCGACCCGGATGACGAAGCCCACGTCGCGTCGCTGCTCGTGGGGCCCACGATGTCGAGCGGGTACGGCATCCGCACGATGTCCACGGCGGCCGCGGGCTACTGGCCGCTGTCGTATCACGGCGGCAGCGTCTGGACCCACGACAGCGCGATCTGCGCGCACGGGATGGCGCGTGCGGGCCTTTGGGGTTCCGCTCGCCAGGTCGTCGACGGCCTGCTGGCGGCGGCCGACGGGTTCGGCTATCGGGTGCCGGAGCTGCATTCCGGCGACCCGGCGTCCGCGACCTCCGTGCCGACGCCCTATCCGGCGGCGTGCCGGCCGCAGGCCTGGTCGGCGGCGGCGGCCATCGTCTGTCGCGAGATCCTGCGGGAGTGACGGGCCGGCGGATGCTCAGTCGACCTTGGCGATCGTCCCGTCGGTGAGGCGCACGAGTTCGTCGTACGTCATCGGAAAGACGGTGTGCGGAGTGCCTCCGGCGGCCCAGATCTCGGGGTACCGGGCGAGGTCCTCGTCGACGACGGTGCGCAGCGGCGAGGGGTGCCCGGCCGGAGCGACGCCGCCGATCGCCTGGCCGGTGGCCTCCCGCACCTGCTCGGGCGTCGCACGCTGGATCCTTCCGAGACCGAGACGCTCGGCGAGCGCTGCGGTGTCGACCCGGTGAGCGCCGCTCGTCATGACGAGGAGTGGCGCGCCGTCGCAGAAGAAGACCAGGCTGTTGGCGATCGCTCCGACCTCGACTCCGAGCGCCGCGGCCGCCAGGGCTGCGGTGGATGCCGCATCCGGAAGCACGACGATGTCGCCGGTGATGCCGACGGCACGGATGGCATCGTGGACGAGACGGCTGCGGGCGGGAAGCGAGGCGGGCG
Organism: Microbacterium psychrotolerans; assembly: GCF_031085295.1. Classification (GTDB taxonomy): domain Bacteria; phylum Actinomycetota; class Actinomycetes; order Actinomycetales; family Microbacteriaceae; genus Microbacterium; species Microbacterium psychrotolerans. Next base: position 234,693 of record NZ_JAVFWO010000006.1, read on the forward strand.
TCGTCATCGGATCAGCCTAACGACGCCGCCCGTGGGCGAGGATCTCGCCGTGCGGCATGAGCAGCCAGCCGTCTTCGGCCGCGGCCCACTCCCGCCAGCCGTCCGAGATCCGCTGCAGCTGCGCATCGTCGGCGCCCGTCGCGCGAGCGGAGTCGGCGAACGCCGACTGCAGCACGCGGTCGGCCCACATCCCGCCCCACCAGGCGCGGTCGGCCTCGTCCTCGAACAGCCACAGCGACGCGGTGGCACGGATGTCGGTGAGCCCGGCCTCGCGTGCCCAGGTCTTGAGGCGACGACCCGCAGCAGGCTCGCCCGCGACACTCCGATGAGTCGTGAGGTAGAGGGCGAGCCATTCGTCGAGCGCCGGGATGAGCGGGTACCAGATCACGCCCTCGTAGTCGACGTCGCGCGCTGCGACGAGTCCGTCCGCACCCGCGACGCGGCCGAGTTCGCGCAGCATGTCGACGGGCCGATCGACGTGCTGGAGCACCTGGTGGGCATGTACGACGTCGAACTCGCCGTCCTCGTACGCCAGGGCGTAGGCGTCGCCGACCTCGAACGACAGGCCGGGAGCAGCGTGATCGGCGGCCGCCTGTGCGACGACGTCGGCCGAGGCATCCGTCCCGACGACGCGACCGGGTGCCACCAGGGTCGCGAGATCCGCCGTGATCGAGCCCGGTCCGCTCCCCACGTCGAGCACCGAGACCCCCGGCCGCAGGTGCGGCAGCAGGTAGGCGGCGGAGTTCTCGGCGGTGCGCCAGCGGTGCGACCGCAGGACGCTCTCGTGGTGACCGTGGGTGTAGGCGTCTGGCATTCACCGATGCTATCGACGGCGCGCACTCTGCTGACACCTGCGCAGCAGGCTGAGAACCGACCGCGCATTCTGCGCACTCGCCGACGGCAGGCTTGAACAATCCGCCGAACCGGTGTCCAATGGGGGTGGATGCCGCAACGCCGCGGCGTCCGCAGCGCACTGCCCACGAGGCCCGCCGAAGGAAGTATCGCGATGACGCACACTGTGCCCACTCTGCCCCTGCCCGATTTCGCACACGAGCGGGTGGAGGTGATCACCGGACGGCGCAGCGGCCTGTTCATCACTGTCGCGCTGCACTCGTCCGTGCTCGGCTCGGCTCTCGGCGGCGCACGTCTCTGGACGTATCCGCACTGGAGCGACGCTCTCGGCGACGCGCTGCGACTGTCGGCCGCAATGACGCTCAAGAACGCCGCGGCCGGTCTCGACGCCGGTGGTGGCAAGTCCGTCATCGCCCTGCCGCCCGGCACGACGCTCGACGCCGACCGCCGTCGGGCCGCCTTCCTCGACCTCGGCGACGCGGTCGAATCGCTGCACGGCCTCTACCGCACCGCCGAGGACGTCGGCTCGACGACCGACGACATGCTCGTCGTCAGCGAGCGCACCGAGCACGTCGTCGGGCTCCCCGACACGGTCGGTGGCTCGGGCGAGCCGGCCGGGCCGACGAGCCTCGGGGTCTACGAGTCGCTCCGCGCGACGCTCGAGCGCGTCGCCGGCACCGCCGACGTCGAGGGTCGCCGCATCACGATCTCGGGCCTCGGACAGGTGGGCAGCCGTCTCGCGGTGCGCCTGTCCGCCGAGGGGGCGCGCCTCACCGTGACGGACGTGAACCCGGCCAAGCGCGATCTGGCCGCAGAGCTGGGCGCCGACTGGGTCAGCCCGGGCGAGGAGCACCTGGTGCCCGCCGACGTGTTCGTGCCGGCCGGCATCGGCGGCCTTCTCACGGACGAGGTCATCGACGCGCTCGATGCGAAGGCGGTGTGCGGACCGGCCAACAACCCGCTCGCCGACCACAGCGGTGCGGCGCGACTCGCCGGTCGCGGCATCCTGTACGCCCCCGACTTCGTGGTGAACGCGGGTGGTGTGATCTATCTCGATCTCGAGGCGAAGCAGCTCGGCACGCGCACCGAGATCATGGAGCGTGTCGGGCAGATCGGCGACACCGTGCGCCGGATCTTCGACGAAGCCGAGTCGCGTGGGGTCACTCCGCTCGAGGCGGCCGAGGGCCTGGCCGCCGAGCGGCTCGCCGCGGGTGGCCGTCAGCCCGCTCTCGCCCGCTGACACAGGCGTGTGCGCCCGGCTGCCGCTGCGGCGGCGGCCGGGCGCACCGGCCTGACACTGCGTTCCACTCCTCGCGGAATCGCGTGCCAGAATCTGCGGCCGGGGTGGCATGATGGTCGCACGGCGCGGCCCTGGCCCGTCACGGCGACTCACGCCGCGCGATCAAAGGAGATCCGGTGTTCACCAGCCCCCAACCCGATGTCGAGATCCCCGAGCTCAGCATCTACGACTACCTCTTCGCGAGCCTGACCGACGAGGATCTGGGGCGCGTCGCGCTCATCGATCCGTCCACCGGCGCCGAGACCACGTACGGCGCACTTCGTGGGCAGATCGATCTGTTCGCGGGCGCACTGGCTGCGCGCGGGGTCGAGGTCCACACGGTCCTCGGTCTGCTGTGCCCGAACGTTCCGGCGTTCGCCACGGTGTTCCACGGCATCCTGCGAGCGGGCGCGACCGTGACGACCGTGAACTCGCTCTACACGGCGGGCGAGATCGAGAAGCAGCTGCGGGATGCCGGGGCGACGTGGCTCATCACCGTCCGCCCGCTGCTCCCCCAGGCGACGACCGCCGCCGAGGCGGTCGGCATCCCGCACGAGCGCGTCATCGTGCTCGACGGCGCCGCGGGACATCCGAACCTGCGTGAGCTGCTCTCGGAGGGAGCGCCGGCCCCGGAGGTGTCGTTCGATCCTGCGACTCATGTGGCGGTGCTCCCCTACTCGTCGGGCACGACCGGCATCCCGAAGGGCGTGATGCTCTCGCATCGCAATCTCGTCGCGAACGTCGCGCAGTGCCGTGTGGCGCTCGATCTCAGCGAGAGCGACCGCGTTCTGGCGGTGCTGCCGTTCTTCCACATCTACGGCATGACCGTGCTCCTCAATCTCGCGCTGCGCCAGCGGGCGAGTCTCGTGACGATGCCGAAGTTCGACCTCGTCGAGTTCCTCACGAACATCCAGAAGTTCCAGTGCACGTACCTCTACATCGCGCCCCCGATCGCGGTGGCGCTGGCGAAGCATCCGATCGTCGACCAGTTCGACATCTCGAGCGTGCACACGGTCTTCTCAGGGGCTGCGCCGCTGGATGGCGAGACCGCGGAGACCGCCGGTCGTCGCATCAACGCCCGCATGATGCAGGGGTACGGCATGAGCGAGCTGAGCCCTGTCTCGCACGCCATGCCCACGGATCGCTACGACATCCCGGTGAGCTCGGTCGGCGTCATGCTGCCGAACACGCTCAACAAGCTCATCGACACCGAGACGGGTGAGGAGATCACCGAGGTCGGCGCCGACGGAGTGACGAAGCCCGGCGAGCTGTGGGTCAAGGGCCCGAACGTGATGCTCGGCTACCTCAACCAGCCCGAGGCGACGGCCGAGACGCTCGATGCCGACGGATATCTCCACACCGGCGACATCGCGGTGTACCACGAGGGCGGGTATTTCTCGATCGTCGATCGGGTGAAGGAGCTCATCAAGTACAAGGGCTACCAGATCGCTCCGGCCGAGCTCGAGGCGCTGCTGCTCAGTCACCCGAAGGTGATGGATGCCGCGGTCATCGGTGTGCTGGACGAGGACAAGCAGGAGATCCCCAAGGCCTTCATCGTTCCCATGCCCGACTCGGGTCTCACCGAGGAGGAGGTCATGGCGTTCGTCGCGGAGCAGGTGGCCCCGCACAAGAAGGTGCGTCGCGTGGAGTTCATCGAGGCGATCCCCAAGTCGACCGCCGGCAAGATCCTCCGCAAGGACCTGCGAGCTCGGGAGGCCGCGACGGTCTGAGCCCGCCGGGGTCTTCGCTCCTCTGGTCGTCGACTGGGCGAGCGTGTCGGATGCCTTCGTCGCGCCTCGCTCGTTCTACCATCGCGGCCACTAGGTTGGCGCCATGGATGGCGTGTGGCTTGCGGCGCTGAGCGGTCTCATCGGCGGTGGGACGCTGCTCGTCGGCGCTGCGGTCGCCTGGTTCGTCGACATCCCGCAGCGCGTGGTCGCAGGCATCATGGCGCTCGGTGCGGGTGTGCTCATCTCGACGCTCGCGTTCGAACTCGTCGAGGAGGCTGCCGACGACGGCGGGCTGGTCCCGACGACCGTAGGCTTCCTCGGCGGCGCGATCCTCTACATCGTCGCGGATCAGCTCGTCTCCCGCCCGAGGAAGCACAAGCCAGTTTCTCCGAGCGCGGGCACGGCCGCACGCCGTCCGCAGACGCCCGACGCGACGGCCGGCGCGACAGCCTCCGCCGGTGTTGCTCCGCTCGCGACGGGCAGTGCCTCCGCGCGCCGCCCGGCCCCGAGCGAGGTGCCCGCGAACATCGTGGCGCGGCGTGCCGCCGGGGCTGCGGGCAGTGCGGGCGTCGTGATCGCGATCGGCGCTTTGATCGACGGCATCCCGGAATCGATCGTGATGGGGTTGTCGGTCCTGCAGGGCGGGATCAGCATCCCCATCGTCGCTGCGATCGCGATCAGCAACATCCCCGAGGGCCTGGGGTCGACGGCGGCTCTGAAGCGCGGCGGACGTCAAGGCCGGTTCGTCGCGCTGCTGTGGCTCGGCATCGCCCTGGTGACCGTCGTCGCTTCGGTCTCCGGCTATGTGCTGCTCCAGTCGGCGTCGCCGGATCTCATCGCGTTGATCACGACGATCGCGGCCGGCGGCCTGCTGGCCATGGTCTGTAACACGATGATTCCGGAGGCCTTCGACGAGCAGCACGCGCTCACGGGTCTGTGGGCGACCATCGGATTCCTCGGCGCCTTCCTCCTCCACGAGCTCGCGTAAGTCCGGATCTCCACCAGTCGAACCGACTGGCCCGATTCGCGAGGGAACCCTTTCCGGGGAGCGTTTGCCGCCGACCAGGCCGCGTCACCACGAACCGGAAGCTCATCCTCGGCGTCAGAACGGCGCATCGTGGACGCCTGCCCCATCGCAGTCGCGGGCACCTTCGCCGCCCGCGACCCTGACGGTGGGCACCCTGCGTTCCGGCGCCACGACGTACCGCCGCCCGGTGGGCGAGGTCCACCCGACAGCCCCGCCGCTCCCGGCGATCTGCTGCACGTCCCAGCCGCCGTGATGCTTCACGGTGTGATGGCCTTTGCAGAGTGGCGCGAGGTTGTCGAGGCTCGTCTCGCCGTCCTCGCGACTCCACGCCACCTGGTGGTCGACCTCGCATCGCGAGGCGGGCACACCGCATCCCGGTCCCATGCACCGATCCGCTCGCCACTTCACCAGCTTTCGGAGGGCCGGCGGCGGCGAATACTGTTCACGTCCCACGGAGAGGACCATGCCGGTCTCGGGATGAGTGAGCACCCGCATCCGCTTCGAGTCGCCGCCGCACAGTTCGCGGGCCTGCGAGAGCGGGATCGGTCCGACGCCCTCGACAACCGGAGCATCTCCCGTCGTGCCTGCGTTCTCAGCCAGAAGCGACAGCGCCGGAACCGTCACGACCACCGACGCCCGGATACCGGACGCCGTGGCGGAAACATGCGCGGTCGTACCGTCGATGAGCAAGTCGGAGACGACATCGGCGCGGATCTGGTCCAGTGTGCGAGTCTCGCCCTCCGTGGCTTTGATCGCCTTCGCCATCGCCGTGGCTCGGCCGTGGATCGCCTGCAGCTCCACGAGGGGCGCATTCAGCAGCAGAAGGCCCATACCGTCGCTGCCGGCTTCGATCGCGATCCGCCGACCGGCGACCGCTGACGCGTATCGCTCCTCGAGCGTCTTGGCTTCGACCTGGGCGATGAGATCACGCAGGCGGCGCCGAAAGGTTCCGACCGGCTCAGCCTCGGCCAGCGCCACCGCGCGGTCGACGACGTCGGCACGCAGCTCGGGCATCACCTGGTCCAGGAGGTCGACGAGGAACTCGGCGTGCTTCTCCGTGATCCGCGCCTCGCCGAGAGCATCCAACGCGCTCGGGTAGCGGTTCACCAGAGCATCGGCCTGCAGAAGCAGACGGCCCGCTGCGTACTCGGTGATACGCATGGCGGCCGACAGCTCGAGTCGGATGGAGCGCTCTGCCACGTCTATAGTGCCGGCACCGAGGCCGATGATGAGGGCGAGTTCTTCGCGACGCAGCGCCTCGATCCGGCGAAGTCGCTCCGCCGCGAAAACCGACAGCATGGTCGCGGTCTCCAGCACCAAGTCCACGGCGTCCGGCACCGGCGGAATGAAATCGTCCACGTCGTCATCCCAGCACTCCGCCACGTCATGGAGTGGCGGAGTGGGGCCGTGAGTCATGCGTCCAGTTTAGAACATAGTTTCGAACTTCGCAACGAATCTCTTGCAAGGATGCCGGCCCCCACTCTCACCCAGGCGGGCCCGGGGTACCCGCCCTCACCCAGCCCGACCCCCGGACCCCCGGCACCCGCCCGGAACCCCCGCCCTCACCACACGGGTGCCGCCGACCCCTTCCCTCACTCCAGCGGCAGCGCCCCGGCGTCCGCCAACGCGGGAGCCCTCCGCGCCCGCAGCGCCGTCGCAGCCCCGACGACCACCGCCCCGACCGCCACCCAGATCAGCACCCGGTAGTCGACGAAGATGAGCAGACCGGCGCCGATGATCGACACGAGCGTCTGGGGCAGGTTGACCAGCACGTTCGCGGCGGCTCCGGTGCGTCCCTGCAGGGCGTCCGGCGTCATCCGCTGGCGGAGCGTCGAGAACGCGACGACCGTGATCGGGATGCCGATGCCCATCACGAACATCCCCGCCCCGCCCAGCACGACCGAGCCGAAGGCGAACGGAACGCTGCCGGCCGCGACGAGCAGCAGGCCGAGTGCAGCCGCCCGCCCCTCGCCCCAGCGCGTGACGATCGTCGCCGACAGGATGCCGCCGAGCACCGCCCCCGCGCCCTGGATGGGCACCAGCACGCCTATCGCGACCGGGTCCACGCGCATCGCATCCAGAGCCGGGAACACCACGATGTTGAGCAGCCCGGTCGCGCCGAAGCCGATCGCCGCGGCGATTGTCACGACACGCAGGCTCTGCGGGGCGAACAGCTGCTCGAACCCCGCGACCAGCTCCCGGAAGTATCCGCGCTGCACCTCGCGCTCAGGCGCCGCCGCTCCCACCGGCAGCCCCGCGACGATGATCGCCGCCGCGGCGAAGCACGCCGCCGTGAGCACGATCACCGCAGGTGCACCCAGCCACACGTACAGCGCGGTGCCGATGAGCGGCGAGACCAGCCGCAGCCCGTTGTCGATGGTCGAGAGCACGCCGTTGCCCGACGCGAGCTGCTCGTCGCGCAGCATCGCCCGGATGATCCCCGATTGCGCCGACGCGGTCACGTAGCCCGCAGCGCTGTAGACGAACACGACCGCGTACACGAGCCAGAGCTGACCGGCACCCGACACCAGCAGCAGCGACAGCACGACGGGCACCAGCGCGACGTTGTTGATCACGAGCAGCCGGCGGCGCGGCATCCGGTCAGCCATCATCCCGATGAACGGCGCCAGGATGGCCGGGAGCCCCAGTGCGACGAACACGAACCCGGCCGCCACGTCCGATCCTGTGAGCTCCTTCACCCACACCGCGACCATGAGGAACAGCGCACTGTCGCCGAGGTTGGTGGCCACCCACCCTGCTGCGAGGCGCGGGAAACCCGGCGCAGACCACGCGACGGGCGGTCGGATGCCGCCGCGCCGCTCGGCCGCGGCCGTCACCGCTGCTCCTCGGGCTCTGGGTTCACGACGGCGAAGTACCGGGAGTAGCGCGCGCCCGGCGGCCGCTTCGACGGGTCGGTGTGACGGCCGGCGAATCGGTCGGTGAGGTTCTGCACGTCGCGGCTGAGCTCGGCGAGCTCCTCGGCGGTGGCCCAGAACGACGAGCGGGTGAACGTGGTCGCCTGCACCCACTCGTCGGGTTCCCGATCGATGCGCGAGAACCAGTCCATCGCGCGGAGGAACTCCGACTCGAGCCCGAGGGACGCCACCGCCTGCACCGCCAGCAGGGACCCCGGAACCTCCGGATCGGGCCGCATGTCGAAGTCCGCGACCCGCACCCGCCACGGCTTCTCACGCCCGCGCCGTTCGGCACGTTCGATGTAGCCGTACTTCTCCAGCATCCGCAGGTGGAACGAGCAGCTGGCCGGCGACTCTCCGAGCGCCTCCGCGCACTCCGTCGCCGTCGCCTCGGCGACATCGCCCAGGTAGTCGAGCAGAGCGATCCGCACGGGATGCGCGAGCGCCCGAATGCGTTCCGGGTCGGTGATGCGCTCGCGTCGCGCCGAGCGGGGGAACGGCCGATCGTCGGTGGGCATGCGGGCAACGATAGATTCTAAAGAAGTCTTTCGCAAGACTTCTTTAGAATGAAGAACGGGTGCATCCCCCTGTTCGGCAGCGCGACGTTCGCGTCAGTCCTTCTCCACGGGTACCTGCAGCTCGGTGATCCAGTCCGACTGCGGGATATCGGGCTCGGCAACGAGATAGACCTCCCGGCACGGGCCGACCATGCGGTAGCCGTCGTCGATGAGGCCGTTCATCAGGAGGCTGTACGACTCGCCGATGCTGGGCATGTCGCCGCGGTGCGTGACGACTGCGGCGAGCGGCACGGCGGGGAGCTCCACCACGTCGTAGCCCTCCCCCGGCTGTGGCACGTCGTCGGCGGTGAACGAGACGTGCACACCGAGCTCCTCCGAGCCCTCGACGTCTTCGTACCAGAAGATGCCGGGCTCGATGAGATCACGTCCCGCGGCGCGGAGGGCACCGGTCAGGCGGCCCAGCAGCGGGTCGATGACCGGCGACACGTTCTCGGGACCGGCCCCCGGCGCGCGCCCCTCGACGGCGTAGACGGTGACAGGGTCGATGGGGCGGTATTCGATGGGTGCGGACATGGTGTCCACGTCTCCTTCCAGGGCGCGGAGGCGCTCGCCGATCAGGGCGATCCGTGCGGTGTCGACGGCGACGGATGCCTCGAGCTCGGCGCCTCGGCGGACGAGGAGCGCGTGCAGCGCCTCCCGCTCGTCGTCGGCCCCGAGCACGACTGCGATGTCGTCCAGCCCGCAGCCCAGCTGACGCAGCTCGACGATGCGCAGCAGGTCGCGGAGCTGGTCCGCCCCGTAGTACCGGTAGCCGCTGCGGCCGTCGACCCGCACGGGCTGCAGCAGTCCGATCGCGTCGTAGTGCCGCAGCATCCGCACGCTCACGCGCCCGAAGGCGGCGAACTCTCCGATGGTGTACATGGTGGAGCCCATGCTCGACCCTGACACAGCGTGAGGGTCAACAGGAACGGCGGATCAGGCCGATGCCGACCAGGCCTGGCCCTCGGCGGGGCCCTCGTCGTCGACCGTGAGCCCGTGGAGGGTCTCGAGCGCCGCGGTGACCTCGTCGAGGCGGCCCTCGACCGCGAGTTCGCGGATGCGGACCGACGGACGGTGCAGCAGCACCCCGGCGAGATGGCGCAGCGCGGCCTCGGTCTCGTCGCCGGCGCCGCGTGCGCGCGCGCGGGCGATCTCCTGCTCGACGATGCCCAGCACCTCGGTGCGCAGCGTCGTGATGGCCGGCCCAGCCAGGCGGTCGGCGTGGAACTCGGTCGCCGCGTCGCCCACGATCGCGCGCGCATCGGCGTGGGCACTGAACTCCTGCAACGGAGCGTGCAGGCGAATCGTCTCGAGGTCGAGCAGCTCGACGGCTTCGACGTCGCCGACGGCGGGGTCGACGTTGCGCGGAAGACCGAGGTCGATCACGAGCACCCGGTGTCCGGGCACGAAGGCGTCGGCGTGCACCACGGCGTCGGCGGTGCAGGTGATCACGACGTCGGCCTCGGCCGCGGCGGCCGCGAAGTCCGACACCGGGATGAGCCCGTGCTGCGTGGCGAAGGTCTGCGCGCGACCCGAGGGAGAGAAGACGTGGATGTCGCCGGCGCTGCGAGCGCGCAGCGCGTCGACGGTGCGCGCGGCGTAGCGTCCCGTGCCGACGAGCACGACGCGCGCGGCGGCCCAGTCGGCGACGCGGCTCGAGGCGAGTTCGAGGGCGAGGCGCACGAGCGAACGGTGAGCGCCGCGCAGCTGGGTGCGGTTGCGCACGCCACGGCTGGTGTGGGTTGCCTTCTGGAACAGGCGCTCCAGCTCGCTGCTGGTCATGCCGTCCGCGCGGGCGGCGTCGAGAGCACGACGCACCTGGCCCGAGATCTCGTCTTCGCCGACGACCATCGACTCGAGCCCGCTGGTGACGGCGAACAGGTGGGCTGCGGCATCCGCTCCCTGGTGCACCGCGACAGATGCGCGCAGCAGGTCGACGGAGACGCCCGATGCCTCGGCCATCGCCTCGACGACCGACTCCACCGCGACGGCCTCGCCGCCGGTGAGCGGCTCGTCGATGTCGAGATACGCCTCGAACCGATTGCAGGTGGCGAGCACGACGGCGCCGGAGACGAAGAGCTCGTCATCCACGAGAGCGCGCGTCGCCGTGGGCGCTCCCACAGAGAGACGCTCCAGGATGTCGAGGCTCGCGTTCCGGTGGTTCGCGGTCAGACAGAGGAGCACGACTCTAATCTTAACGTGTGTCTTTGCATGACTCTCACCCTTCCGTTCTTCAGAGAAACGATCCCCCTCCCCTGATACGCGCGTATCGCGGTGAGCAGCCGACCAGGACGCCGGTGTGGTTCATGCGCCAGGCGGGGCGCTCCCTGCCCGAATACCGCGAGCTGCGCGTGGGCACCGACATGCTCGACGCCTGCCTGAACCCCGAGCTCGCCAGCGAGATCACGCTGCAGCCCGTGCGCCGTCACGGCGTGGACGCGGGGATCTTCTTCAGCGACATCGTGATCCCGGTGCGCCTGTCGGGCGTCGATGTGCGCATCGTCGCCGGGCGCGGACCGGTTCTCGAGAACCCCGTGCGGACGGCGGCGGATGTCGCGGCCCTGCCTCCGCTCGAACCCGAAGCACTCGCACCCATCCGTGACGCGGTCGCCCTCACGGTCGCCCAGCTGGGCTCGACGCCGCTCATCGGCTTCGCCGGCGCCCCCTACACGCTGGCGTCGTACCTCGTCGAGGGCGGGCCGTCGAAGGAGCAGCTCAAGACCCGCGCGCTCATGCACTCCGACGCCGAGACCTGGTCGGCGCTGCTGACGTGGTGTGCGGAGATCACCGGCGCGTTCCTCGCGGCGCAGATCGAGGCGGGCGCGTCCGCCGGCCAGCTCTTCGACTCGTGGGCGGGCTCCCTGAGCCTCTCCGACTACACCCGTCACGTCGCGCCCTTCTCGGCGCGGGCCCTCGAGCCGGTGCGCGAGCTGGGCGTGCCTCTCGTGCACTTCGGCGTCGGCACCGGCGAACTGCTCGCCGCGATGCGCGACGTCGGCGTCGACACGGTCGGCGTCGACTGGCGCCTGCCGCTCGACGAGGCCGTCAAGCGACTCGGCCCCGACGTGTCGGTGCAGGGCAACATCGACCCGGCGCTGCTGCGCGCCCCGTGGCCCGTGCTCGAGGCCCACATCGTCGATGTGCTGGAACGCGGCCGTGCGGCACGCGCCCACGTGCTGAATCTCGGCCACGGCGTTCCGCCCGACACCGACCCGACCGTGCTGACGCGCATCGTGGAGTTCGTCCACGCGCATGGCTGAATCCACCGCGGCCGGACGCTTCTCCGTCGTCGGGGGCGGCGTCGCGGGCCTGGTCGTCGCCCGCCGGCTCGCGGCGTCGGGCGCGGCGGTGACCGTGTTCGAGGCATCCGATCGCCTGGGCGGAACGGTCGCGCGGCACGACGTCGGCGGAATCGCGCTGGATGCCGGAGCCGAGAGCTTCGCCGTCCGTGGCGGGGTCGTCGCGGCCCTGCTGGCGGAGCTCGGCCTGGCCGACGACATCGTCGCTCCCGCGCCCGGGCCCGCCTGGCTCCAGCCGGTGATCGGCGACGCGGTGCCGCTGCCGGCGACGGCGCTCCTCGGCATCCCGTCCGATCCGCTCGCCGACGACGTGGTGCGCGTGATCGGCCGGCCCGCCGCGGAGCAGGCGGTCGAGCTCGACGCCCGGCCGCTGGGAGCGATGCCGTCCACACTCGGAGCCCTCGTCCGCGAGCGCTACGGCGACGAGATGCTCGACCTGCTGGTCGCGCCCGTCGTGCACGGCGTCCACTCGCAGCATCCCGACGACCTGCCCGTCGCCCGCGCGCATCCCGGGCTCGCCGACGCCCTCGCGAGCGCCGGGTCGCTCGGCGGCGCCGTCGCGCAGCTGCGCGCCGCCGCCC
>NZ_JAVFWO010000007.1 GCF_031085295.1 Microbacterium psychrotolerans
CGGCTGCGGACACCCCCGCGGCTCCGGCTGCGCCGGCTGCCCCGGGTGCCCCCAAGCCCGGCCCCGCTGCAGCGACGCCGCAGCCGCCCCGCCCGGGTGGCACGCCGCGTCCCGGCAACAACCCCTTCGCATCGTCGCAGGGTATGGGCCAGCGTCCCGCCGGCCCGCGTCCGGGCAACAACCCCTTCGCGTCGGCGCAGGGCATGGGCCAGCGCCCGAGCCCCGGCAACATCCCGCGTCCCCAGGCCCCGCGCCCGGGTGCTCCTCGCCCCGGCGCTCCGCGTCCGGGGGGCGCAGGTCGCCCCGGTGGCGGCGGTCGTCCCGGTGCGCCGTTCCAGCAGCGTCCCGGCGGCCCCGGTCGTCCCGGTGGCGCCGGTGGCGGTGGCTTCCAGCGTCCTGGCGGTGCTCCCGGTGGAGCGCCCGCGGGCGGCTTCGCGGGTCGTCCCGGCGGTGGTGGCGGTCGTGGCCGTGGCCCCGGCGGCGGCACCGCGGGCGCCTTCGGCAAGGGCGGCGGCAAGTCGAAGCAGCGCAAGTCGCGTCGGGCGAAGCGTCAAGAGTTCGAGATGCGGTCGGCGCCGGTCGTCGGCGGCGTCAACGTCTCGAAGGGCAACGGCGAGATCATCCGCCTGCGTCGCGGCGCATCGATCGCCGATTTCGCGGACAAGCTCGAGGCGCTGCGCGGCTACACCGTGCAGCCCGGCACGCTCGTCACCATCCTGTTCAACCTGGGTGAGATGGCGACCGCGACCGAATCGCTCGACGAGGCCACCTTCGAGGTGCTCGGCGCCGAGCTCGGCTACAAGATCCAGATGGTCTCGCCCGAGGACGAGGACAAGGAGCTCCTCGAGGGCTTCGGTCTCGACCTCGAGGCCGAGCTGGAGGCGGAGAACGAGGAAGACCTCGAGATCCGGCCTCCCGTCGTGACCGTCATGGGTCACGTCGACCACGGTAAGACGCGACTGCTCGACGCCATCCGCCAGACCAACGTGGTCGCGGGCGAGGCCGGCGGCATCACGCAGCACATCGGTGCATACCAGGTCTGGACCGAGCACGAGGGCATCGAGCGCGCGATCACCTTCATCGACACCCCGGGTCACGAGGCGTTCACCGCCATGCGTGCCCGCGGTGCGCAGGTGACCGACCTCGCGATCCTCGTGGTCGCCGCCGACGACGGCATCATGCCGCAGACGGTGGAGGCGCTCAACCACGCCCAGGCGGCCAACGTGCCGATCGTGGTCGCGGTGAACAAGGTCGACAAGCCCGACGCCAACCCGGCCAAGGTGCGCCAGCAGCTCACCGAGTACGGCCTGGTCGCCGAGGAGTACGGCGGCGACGTCATGTTCGTCGACGTCTCGGCTCGCCAGGGCACCGGCATCCAGCAGCTCCTCGACGCGGTGCTGCTCACCGCGGACGCGGGTCTGGACCTCACGGCAAACCCGAACAAGGACGCGCGCGGTGTCGCGATCGAAGCGAAGCTCGACAAGGGTCGCGGTTCGGTCGCCACGGTGCTCATCCAGTCCGGAACGCTGCGCGTCGGCGATGCGATCGTCGCCGGCACGGCGTACGGCCGCGTCCGCGCGATGGCCGACGAGAACGGCGACCCGGTCGAGGAGGCCTTCCCGTCGCGTCCCGTGCAGGTGCAGGGTCTGAACTCGGTGCCGCGCGCCGGCGACACGTTCATCGTGACCGAGGAGGACCGCACGGCCCGCCAGATCGCCGAGAAGCGTGAAGCGGCCGAGCGCAACGCCCAGCTGGCCAAGGCCCGCAAGCGCATCTCGCTCGAGGACTTCACCCGCGCTCTCGAAGAGGGCAAGGTCGAGTCGCTCAACCTCATCATCAAGGGTGACGTGTCGGGTGCCGTGGAGGCGCTCGAGGAATCGCTGCTCAAGATCGAGGTCGACGACTCCGTCCAGCTGCGGATCATCCACCGCGGTGTGGGTGCGATCACCGAGTCCGACATCAACCTCGCGACGATCGACAACGCGATCGTCATCGGCTTCAACGTCCGTCCCGACACGAAGGCGCGCGAGCGCGCCGCTCGTGAGGGTGTGGATGTCCGGTTCTACTCGGTCATCTACAACGCGATCGACGATGTCGAGCAGTCGCTCAAGGGCCTGCTCAAGCCGGAGTACGAAGAGGTCCAGTCGGGCGTCGCCGAGATCCGCGAGGTGTTCCGCTCCTCGAAGTTCGGCAACATCGCCGGTGTCATCGTCCGCTCGGGCACGATCACGCGCAACGCCAAGGCGCGCGTCATCCGCGACGGCGTGGTCCTGGCCGACGGCCTGGCCATCGAGTCGCTGCGCCGGTTCAAGGACGACGTCACCGAGGTCCGTACGGACTTCGAAGCCGGTATCGGCCTCGGCAAGTACAACGACATCCAGGTGGGCGACGAGATCGAGACCACCGAGATGGTCGAGAAGCCCCGCGCGTAAGTCGCGCGCGTGAGGGGCGTCCTGCATCGTCAGGGCGTCCCTCACGCTTCGAAAGGAGCAGCATCATGTCTTCGGAACGTCAGGCCCGGCTGGGCGACCGCATCCGCGTCATCCTGGCCGAGAGGCTCGAGAAGGGCCTGCGCGACCCGCGGCTCGGATTCGTGACCATCACCGATGTGAAGGTGACCGGCGACCTCCAGCACGCCTCCGTGTTCTACACGGTGCTGGGCTCGCCCGAGGAGCGCGAAGGATCCGCCGCGGCGCTGAAGTCCGCGACCGGGATGCTGCGCTCGGAGGTGGGCAAGCACCTCAACGTGCGCCTCACCCCCTCGCTCGAGTTCATCCCCGACGCGATCCCCGAGAACGCCGGCCACATCGCCGACCTCCTGCGCGAAGCACAGGAGCGCGACGCCGCGGTGGCAGGCCTGGCCTCGTCCGCGACGTACGCCGGCGACGCCGACCCGTACGTCAAGCCGCGCGAGCTCGACGGCGAGGACTGAGTCCTCGTCGCCATCGACACGCCGCGACCGGTCCTCCGGTCGCGGCGTCGTCGTTTCGGCGCTGTCTTCAGCGCGGCAGGCGCAGCAGCCCGTCGGATGCCTCGGCCAGCCCGTCCGCGATGAGCGAGTCGATGGCCCGGTCCCGCTGGAGCGGGTCGTGCATGGAGGAATGCCAGGGTGTGGAGTAGCGCCGCATCAAGCGCGCGGAACATGCTTACGGCATGCGAGCCGGAGCAGGTTCACGCCATTCGCGGCGCCATTCACGGAAACTTCGTCGTCTGCCGCGTTAGCCGCGCCGGGACGCGCGGTCGGGTGCATGCCGCGCGCGGTGTATCGACTCGATAACGTCGTCTGGGCAAGAATCAGCGCCGTGCAAGAATCGTCTCGCCCGTCATGCCGGACGGCCCCGAGTGAGGTTGTTCGATGGTGATTTTGCGCGCGCGTGGCCTGTGCGTTCCAGCTCTCGCGGTCGCGGTCGCGCTGACGGGATGCACCGCGCCGGTGAGCGACGTCGCAGCACCGGCGCCGGCGTCTACGTCGCCGTCACCGGTCATGAGTCCGCCGACGCCATCTCCCTCGTCGAAGTCCGACCCGGCGTTGATCAGCGCACGAGGGATCGGCCCTTACATCCTCGGCGGGTCGTTCGCCGAAGCCCTCGAACTGCTGGGCGTCGCCGAAGAGCGATCGTTGCCCGCGGAAGGCTTCGAGGACAGATGCCCCTGGTTCGCGTCCGCTACCGGCCTCGACTCGCTCATGACGTACGTGATCGCCGACGTCGTCCAAGAGAGTGGAGTGTCCGCGGCAACCGACGTCATCCACAGCGTCTCGGTACAGGACGGCGGAGCGGCGGGAATGCTGCTCCCGCTCACCGACGCCGGGGTCGGCCTGCGCTCGTCCGAGGAAGATGTGCGAGCCGTCTATCCGGACGCCGCCACTGAAGACGCCTTGAACGCGGACTCCGCTTTGAGAGTCACGGAGGGCCGGGGCGCCATCGTCTTTGAGTTTCGCGACGGGGTCGCCTACTTCATCACTGTGCTCCCCGCTAGCGAACCCCTACCTGCCGAGTACTGCGGCTGACCCTCGTCAGCGCGCAAGGTGCGCGAACCCGTCATCCAGCTCGACGAGGCCGTCGTCAGCGAGAGAGGTGATCGCACGATCGCGCTGGTGCGCGTCCGGCCAGTCCGGGAGCAACGCATCGATCCGGATCCCGGTCGCCGCGGCATCCCGCAGCCTCTTCAGCACCGCACCGCGCGCCTGGCGGTCGCTGCCCTCGTAGCGCGCCTGCTTGCGGCGGACGTCGCCGGTGTCGGGGTACCCCGCGGCCCGCCAGGCACAGCGGTCCCGCAGCGGGCATGCGTCGCAGCGCGGTGCCCGCGCGACGCAGACGGTGGCGCCGAGCTCCATGGCGGCTGCGTTCACGACGGCCGACATGTCGCGGTCGTGGGGGAGGATCGCCGCCATCGCCTCGAGGTCGCGCCGCGACGGCGGGCCGGGTTGAGACCTGCCGTCGATCGCGCGGGCCAGCACGCGCCGCGTGTTCGTGTCGACCACGGGATGCCGGTCGCCGTAGGCGAACACGGCCACCGCGCGTGCGGTGTAGTCGCCGATGCCGGTGAGGGCGAGGAGCGCGTCGACGTCACGGGGAACGACTCCGCCGTGGCGATCACGGATCTCCACCGCAGCGCGATGCAGCCACAGCGCGCGCCGCGGATAGCCCAGGTTCGCCCACTGCCGCACCGCGTCGGCGGGCGGAGCGGCAGCGAGGTCCGCCGGTGTGGGCCATCGCTCGAGCCATGCCTCCAGATGCGGGATGACCCGCGTGACGGGCGTCTGCTGCAGCATGAACTCGCTCACCAGCACGCCCCACGCCCCGAATCCCGGCCGTCGCCACGGCAGGTCGCGAGCGTGCGTCGAATACCACTCCACGAGTGCTCCGCCGAGATCTGGGGGGCTCGCCAGCACGGGCGGCTCCGCGAGATCGGAGGGCGTCGCAGGCTCGGGCATGCGCTCCAGCGTACGTGCGGAGATCCACCCTTTCGCGCTTCCGGGAAGCGCGAAAGGGTAGATGTCCGCCGCACGGGGCGGCCGTTCGCGGCCCGTAGGCTGGAACCATGCGTCTTCCCGTCACGCCGACCACGACGTTGTGGCGCGAACTGCGCGACCGCGTCCGGCGACACAACGCCGGCGGCCGCGTCATCGTGGCGGTCGACGGGCTGGACGGCGCCGGCAAGACGGTGTTCGCCGACGGGCTCGCCGAAGTGTTCGCCGAAACCGGCGATGCGGTGTTCCGAGCCAGCACCGACGGCTTTCACCGGCCCCGAAGCGAGCGTTATCTCCGCGGCCGCCACAGCCCTGAGGGCTTCTACCGCGACTCCTTCGACTATGCGACCTTCCGGCGCGTGCTGATCGATCCGTTCCGCGACGGCGCGCAGACCGCCGGCACCACCGGCTTCCAGCTGGCGGCCTTCGACGTCGTCCGCGACGCCCCCGTCGAGTCGCAGTGGGTCACCGCGCCGCTGGATGCCGTGCTCGTGGTGGACGGCGTCTTCCTGCACAGGCCCGAGCTGCGAGACCTGTGGGACTGGTCGATCTGGCTCGACGTGCCCTTCGAGGTCTCCTACGCGCGCATGGCGTTGCGAGACGGATCTGACCCCGACCCGGACGCGTACTCGAACGCCCGGTACCGGCAGGGGCAGGAGATCTACCTCCGCGAGGCGCGACCGCAGGAGGCGGCATCCGTCATCGTCGACAACGTCGATCTCGCGCACCCACGGATCGTCGGGCGCAGCTGATGGCGGCACCCGGGATCCTGCTCGTCGACAAGCCCGGCGGCATCACGTCGCACGACGTCGTCGCACGAGCGCGCCGCGCACTGGGCACGCGCAAGATCGGCCACGCCGGGACGCTCGACCCGATGGCCACCGGCCTGCTCGTCCTCGGCGTCGAAGGCGCGACGCGGCTGCTGACGTTCATCGTCGGGCTCGACAAGACATACGAGGCGACGATCAGGCTGGGCGTCGCCACCGACACCGACGACGCGGAGGGGCAGGTCGTCTCGGTGACGGATGCCGCATCGCTCGACTCCCCGGCGATCAAGGCGGGCATCGACGCTCTCACCGGCCCCATCTCGCAGGTCCCCAGCACGTATTCGGCGATCAAGGTCGACGGGCGTCGCGCCTACGACCTCGCCCGCGCGGGGGAGGACGTGCAGCTCAAGGCGCGCGAGGTCGTGGTGTCGCGGTTCGAGGTCCTCGCCGAGCGGCGCCTCTCGACCGGCTCGGGGATCTCAGGGGCGGACGCAGGCGCCGTGGGCGCGGGCGCGGCGGCGCCGGGCGTCATCGATGTCGATGTCGTCGTCGACTGTTCGAGCGGCACGTACATCCGCTCGCTCGCCCGTGACCTCGGCGCCGCGCTCGGCGTGGGCGGGCACCTCACGGCGCTGCGACGCACCCGCATCGGTCCTTTCGACGTGGCCGGGGCGCCCGGCATCGAGGACCTCGCCGACGCGACGATGGCCGACCCCGCCACGGCAGCGGGTGCGGTGCTCGGCCGGTTCGAGGTGACGGCCGACGAGGCGCGCGACCTCCGCCACGGCAAGCGGCTGTCCGGGGCCGCCGGCCGCCTTCCCGCAGAACCGGCCGCGGCGATCGATCCCGACGGCCGACTCGTCGGCGTC
Organism: Microbacterium psychrotolerans; assembly: GCF_031085295.1. Lineage (GTDB taxonomy): Bacteria > Actinomycetota > Actinomycetes > Actinomycetales > Microbacteriaceae > Microbacterium > Microbacterium psychrotolerans. The sequence continues at coordinate 6,609 of NZ_JAVFWO010000007.1, forward strand.
GTCGAGCGCCGAGGCGACGACGTCAAGAGCGCGATGAACATGCCCGAGGAGGCCGCCCGATGATCCTGTGGTTCACGATCGCCCAGGTCGTCGTCGCGGTCGCCGCAGGTCTCTTCTGCGTCATCGCCGGGCTCGCCGGCCGGCGGCCGAGCGACTGGACGGTCGGCGCTCTGGCCCTCGTCGAGCTCCTGCTGCTGGCGCAGGTCGTCATCGCGATCGTCGCTCCGTTCGCGGGCAATCCGCCGTCGGGGAGCCTCCTGGAGTTCTGGGTCTACCTCGTCTCCGCCGTGCTGCTGCCCGTCGCCGCCGTCGCGTGGGCGCTGCTCGAGCGCAGCCGCTGGAGCACGGTGATCATGGGCATCGCGGCGCTGTCCATCGCCGTCATGGTCTGGCGGATGCAGGTGATCTGGACAGTCCAGCTCGCCTGACGGTCGCCGCTTGGTGGCGGCGGCCGCCGGCACCGAAGCTCCGGAATGCCGTCGCGAGTCATGGTGGCGGAACCGGCGCCGGCGGCACGAACTAAACTCGTCTGGTTATGTCGTCTTCCGCCCGCCCCCGCATGACCGGCATCGGCCGCGTGCTCGTGATCGTCTACGCGATCATGGCCCTCGGTGCCACCGGTCGGTCCTTCGTGCAGATCGTCGAGCGTTTCGACGAGGCGCCGCTCGCCTACACTCTCTCGGCGCTCTCGGCGGTCGTGTACATCGTCGCCACGCTGGCACTGGTCTTCGCCGGCCGGCGCGGGTGGTACGTGGTCGCGTGGGTGGCGATCGTGTTCGAGCTCGTCGGCGTGCTGATCGTCGGCACGCTGAGCTTCGTGATGCCGGAGCTGTTCGCCCACCCGACGGTCTGGTCCTGGTACGGGATGGGCTACTTGTTCGTGCCCCTCGTGCTGCCGTTCCTCGGTCTCTGGTGGCTGGCGACGCATCGTCCCGTCGCGCAGCCCACCGGGGCGACGACTGCGGCGGTGGCATCGTGATCGTCTTCCGGGACCCCCGCGAGGTGCCCGCCGGCTTCGGGCCCTCCGTCGTCGCCATCGGCAAGTTCGACGGCGTGCACTCGGGGCACCGTGCCGTCATCGACCGGGCACGGGTGGATGCCGAAGCCTCCGGCGCGCGCGTCGTCGCCGTCACGTTCGACCGCAACCCGCTCGCGCTCCTGCGCCCGGAGCTGTGTCCTGACAGCCTGGTCGGGGTCGACCAGAAGCTGCGCCTCCTGGCCGACGCAGGCGTCGACGCGACGCTGATGCTCACCTTCGATCGGGAGCTCGCCGACCTGGGCGCCCGGGAGTTCGTCGAGCATGTGCTCGTCGGCGCGCTGGGCGTGCGGATCGTGATGGTCGGCGCCGACTTCCGCTTCGGCCGCGGCGGCGCGGGCAACCCCGAGCTGCTGCGCGAGCTGGGTGCCGAGTTCGGCTTCGACGTGGACGTCGTCGACGACGTGCGTGCGATCGACGCCGGGCGGCGCGTGTCGTCGACGTGGGTGCGAGAGCTCCTGGACGCCGGAGACGTCGCGGGCGCGACCCGCCTGCTCGGCCGCCCGCACGCCGTGCGGGGCGAGGTCGTGCACGGGCTCAAGCGCGGGCGCCAGCTCGGCTTCCCGACGGCGAACCTGGCGTCCGACCTCGAGGGGTTCGTCCCCGCCGAGGGCGTGTACGCCGGCTGGTTGGTCGACGAGGGGATGCCGCAGGACGGCGCATCCGCACCACGCAGCAGCGTGCGCTATCCGGCTGCGATCAGCATCGGCACGAACCCGACGTTCGACGACATCGACGTGCGTCAGGTCGAGGCATACGTGCTCGACGAGACGGACCTCGACCTCTACGGACACGTCGTCGAGATCGAGTTCGTATCGAGGATCCGCGGTATGGTCGCGTTCGAGGGGGTCGAGCTTCTCATCGAGACGATGACAGCCGACGTCGCAAAGGTGCGTGAGGAGCTGACATGACCGATCCGGCGGGCCGGACGCGCACTCCCGTGTCGCTCGCTCGCCGTGTCATCGTCGCCGTCATCGTCGTCTCTTTCAGCGCCGCCGCGATCAGCGGCATCGTGGTGCTGCTCGGCGCCGAGCTCGGGCCCACGGCGTGGCGGGTGCTCAGCACCACGTCCGTCGTGGGGGCCTTCAGCGTCGCCGTGCTGTGCTGCGTCTCCCTCGTGGGGCGGCGGCTGCAGACCTTCGGGTACATCGGCGCAGGCGTGTCGGTCGTCGCGGCGGGGCTGGTGCTCATCGCGCTCTGGGCCCAGCCCACCTGGGAGGCGGAGGGGTTCTGGGACTCCCTGTGGACCGCGGTGGCGGCATCCGTCGCGTTCTCCTTCGCCTCGCTGCTCCTGCTGCTGGCCGACCGGCGTCGGACGGCGGTCCGCGTCGGACTGATCGTGACGCTCGCGCTCTTCGCGATCGTCTTCGTGATGGTCATCTACCCCGTGTGGAGCGACGAGTACGGCGGCGAGCTCTATTCCCGTGTGCTCGGCATCGTCTCGATCCTCGCGGCGCTCGGCGCGATCGTGCTGCCTGTGATGTCGCTGCTGCTGCGCGAACGCCCAGGCCCCGGGGGTGGGGCGGCAGGCGACGCATCGCTGTCGCCGGCGTCGCTGGCGCTGCTGCGAGCGGCGGCCGCGGAGCGCGGCGTCACGCCGGATGAGCTGGTGGACTCACTGCTCGGACCAGGATCCGTCGACCGCCCTCCCGCGTATCAGCCGCCGCCCACGTACGTGGCCCCTCCGGCGTATGAGCCTCCGCCGGCGTACGAGCCGCCGCCCGCGCATCGCCCGTAGACCGGCGTACGTGGGCGCCCTACGATCGAGGCGTGCACGCGCTGGTCCTCATGGCCGCCGACGCAGCGGCCTCCGACTCCCCGAACCTGTGGGGCGCCCTCGGGTGCGCGGTCGCATTCTCGGCCTCGCTGCTGGCGACGCTCGACGCGTTCGCGGACCTGATCCTCGCGCGCGGCGGCTCACCTGCCGGCCGGCTCACCCCAGGTATCGGGATGAAGTTCGCCTCGAAGCTGATCGCCGCGGCGATCGCGGTCGTATCGGCGGCGATCGTCCTCGCGCTCGACAACAACTGGTTCGCGTTCACGACCCTCTCCATCGCCTTCGTGGTCGTCGTCGGCATCGGGGTGATCGTGCTGCTGCGCCAGGCGAAGGCGGCCACCCCGGCCGCGCCACCTGCCCAACGGGGTGGCTGAGGGCATCCGGTGCGCGAGCAGTGCCAGACCGGTTGCTGCTCATGTGAGCAAGATTCGTTCAGATGTTGGCGGCGCCCGCGTGCGTGTGTCAGCCTGGAGTGGACGACGAAGGGAGGATCGTGGACGCCGTCGACGAACTTCTCTCCATCCGGGCCGCGGAGCTCTACTACGAGGAGAACCTCACGCAGGAGGAGATCGGTCGGAGCCTCCAGATCACCCGGTGGAAGGTGGGGCGCCTCCTGACACAGGCAAAGGAGGAGGGCTTCGTCCGCATCGAGATCCTGCACTCGCGCGCGCGGCGTCCGCAGCTCGAGCGGCGACTCCTCGATGAGCGTGGCGTCGGGGCGATCGTCGTCTCCCGCGCCGGCGTGCGCAACGAGGACGAGCTCCAGCAGCGTGTGGCGCAGGCCGCGGCCGACTATCTGACGGCTCTGCGGCCCAGCCCCCGTGTGCTCGGCGTCAGCTGGGGGCGCACTCTGTCCGACATCGCGCACCACCTCCGCGACGGCTGGTCCTCCGGCACCGACGTCGTGCAGATCAACGGGGGCGTCAGCATGAGCCAGCGGCCGGGCACGGCGGCGGCCACCGCGGTCAGCATTGCACAGAAGGGCGGCGGTGCTGCCGCCCTGCTGCCCAGCCCCGCGATCCTCGAGCACCGCGCGACCAAGGAGGCCATCGAGGCGGACCGCATGGTGGCCCGGGTTCTCGAGACGGCGCGCGCCGCCTCCGCGTACCTCTTCAGCGCCGGTGCCGCCGATCACCGCTCCGTCCACGTCGACAGCGGGTATCTCACTCCGGCCGACATCGACCGCCTCGTCGCCGCCGGCGCCGTCGGTGATGTCGTCGGGCGCTACATCGGCGGGGACGGCCGCATCGTCGACCACGATCTGGACGCACGCACGGTGGGCATCTCCCTCGACGAACTCCGCGGCGCCGACGTCGCGATCGCCGTGATCGCCGGCGAAGCCAAACGAGAGGTCGCCGCTGCGGTCGTCGCCTCCGGCCTGTGCTCGGTGCTCGTCACCGACGAATCCACCGCACGTCACCTGCTCGACGGATGAGCAGTGCAACGACACCTCCACTCCCATCCCACAGACGAAAGCCAGGTCAGGACATGTCAGGCACCTCCATCGTGACGCTTCCCGAGCGGGCCGTCGAGCTGCTCGGCGGGCAGCCCGACGACACGACGCTGCGGCGATATCTGCACGGCCTTGCCGGTGTCGACGCCGTCGGTCTGGAGCAGCGAGCAGCCGGTCTGGGCACGCGGTCGATCAAGACCACGTCGAAGGCCTGGGCACTCGACAAGATCATCGAGCTGATCGACCTCACGACCCTCGAAGGCGCCGACACCCCCGGCAAGGTGCGCTCGCTCGTCGCGAAAGCGCTGAATCCGGATGCCTCCGACCCGTCGTGTCCGCGCGTGGCGGCGGTGTGCGTCTACGGCGACATGGTGCCCTCTGCGGTCGAGGCGCTCGGCTCTGCGCACGGCGACCCCGACGAGGGCGGAGTGAGCGTCGCCGCCGTCGCCACCGCGTTCCCCAGCGGCCGGGCCTCTCTCGACATCAAGCTCGCCGACACCGCCGAGGCGGTGGCGCACGGCGCCGACGAGATCGACATGGTGATCGACCGGGGTGCCTTCCTCGGCGGGCGCTACGGCCTCGTGTTCGACCAGATCGCGCGGGTGAAGCAGGCGTGCCGCCGTGAGGACGGCAGCTACGCGTCGCTCAAGGTGATCCTCGAGACGGGTGAGCTCAACACCTACGACAACATCAAGCGCGCCTCGTGGCTCGCGATCCTCGCGGGCGGCGACTTCATCAAGACGTCGACGGGCAAGGTGCAGCCCGCGGCGACGCTGCCGGTGACGCTGCTCATGCTGGAGGTCGTCCGCGACTGGCACCGGGCCACCGGTGAGAAGGTCGGCGTGAAGCCGGCCGGCGGCATCCGCACGTCGAAGGACGCGATCAAGTACCTCGTCACCGTCGCCGAGACCGTGGGGGAGGAGTGGCTGCAGCCGCATCTGTTCCGCTATGGGGCGTCCAGCCTCCTCAACGACGTGCTGCTGCAGCGCCAGAAGTTGAAGACCGGTCACTACTCCGGTGCCGACTACGTGACCATCGACTGAGCCGGGAAGAAGACATGAGTTTCCTCGAATACGCGCCTGCCCCCGAGTCGCGCGCCATCCTGTCCCTCAAGCCCGAATACGGGCTGTTCATCGACGGCGACTTCCGTCCCGGGTCCGGCGAGCCGTTCGCCACGATCTCACCCGCCGACGAGAAGCACATCGCCACGATCGCCTCGGCGAGCGACGCGGATGTCGACGCCGCCGTCGCGGCGGCGCGCCGCGCCTACGACCGGACATGGTCGAAGATGAGCGGGCGCGACCGCGGCAAGTACCTGTTCCGGATCGCGCGGCTCGTGCAGGAGCGCGCGCGGGAGCTCGCCGTCGCCGAGAGTCTCGACAACGGCAAGCCGATCAAGGAGAGCCGCGACGTCGACGTGCCGCTCGTCGCGGCGTGGTTCTTCTACTACGCCGGATGGGCCGACAAGCTCGACTACGCCGGCCTCGGCGCCGACCCGCGATCCCTCGGCGTCGCCGGTCAGATCATCCCGTGGAACTTCCCGCTGCTCATGCTGGCGTGGAAGATCGCCCCGGCGCTCGCCGCCGGCAACACCGTGGTCCTGAAGCCCGCCGAGACCACTCCACTGTCGGCGCTCATCTTCGCGGAGATCCTGCAGCAGGCCGACCTGCCTCCCGGCGTCGTGAACATCGTGACGGGTGCGGGGGCGACCGGCGCCGCGCTGGTGCGGCATCCCGATGTGAACAAGGTCGCCTTCACGGGTTCGACGGCCGTCGGACGCGAGATCGCCAAGGCGGTCGCCGGTACCGACAAGAAGCTCACCCTCGAGCTGGGCGGCAAGGCCGCGAACATCGTGTTCGAGGACGCCCCCATCGACCAGGCGATCGAGGGCATCGTCAACGGCATCTTCTTCAACCAGGGGCACGTCTGCTGCGCCGGCAGCCGCCTGCTGGTGCAGGAGTCGATCCATGACGAGGTCGTCGACCGCCTGAAGTCCCGCCTGTCGACGCTCCGCCTCGGCGATCCGCTCGACAAGAACACCGACATCGGCGCGATCAACTCCCGCGAGCAGCTCGACCGCATCCGCGAGCTGAGCCGCATCGGCGAGGACGAGGGCGCCGAGCGCTGGAGCGCCCCGTGCATCATCCCCGAGAACGGGTTCTGGTTCGCGCCGACGATCTTCACGAACGTGCAGGCCAGCCATCGCATCGCCCGCGACGAGATCTTCGGACCGGTGCTGTCGGTGCTGACGTTCCGCACGCCCGCCGAGGCGATCGAGAAGGCGAACAACACGCCGTACGGCCTCTCGGCGGGCATCTGGACCGACAAGGGCTCGCGCATCCTCGCCGTCGCCGACCGCCTGCGGGCCGGGGTGGTGTGGGCGAACACCTTCAACCGGTTCGACCCGTCGTCGCCGTTCGGCGGCTACAAGGAGTCGGGCTACGGTCGCGAGGGCGGTCGCCACGGCCTCGCCGCCTACCTGAAGAGCGCGGCGAGCGTCAGCAGCACCCCCCGCGTCGAACCCGCCCGCTCCAAGAAGGAGGTCTCCGCATGAGCAAGCGACTGACCGTGCCGAAGACGTACAAGCTCTACATCGGCGGTGCTTTCCCCCGCAGCGAGTCCGGCCGCACCTACGAGGTCGCGACGCCGAAGGGCGAGTTCCTGGCGAACGCCGCGCTCGCGTCGCGCAAGGACGCACGGGATGCCGTCGTCTCGGCGCGCGGCGCCATCAAGGGGTGGTCGGGGGCGACCGCGTACAACCGCGGACAGGTGCTCTACCGGGTCGCCGAGATCCTGGAAGGCCGGCGCGCGCAGTTCGTGGACGAGATCGTGCAGCAGACGGGGGCCTCGGCATCCGCAGCTGCCGCCGAGGTCGACGAGTCGATCGACCGCTGGGTCTGGTACGCCGGCTGGTGCGACAAGTTCGCGCAGGTCGCCGGCAACGGCAACCCCGTGGCCGGACCGTACTTCAACATCTCGGTGCCCGAGCCGACAGGCGTCGTGGGCGTCATCGCCCCGCAGGACACGGCGCTCGTGGGCCTCGTCTCGGCGATCGCGCCCGCGCTCGTGACGGGCAACGCGGTGGTCGTCGTCGCGTCGCAGCGGTATCCGCTGTCGGCGGTCTCGCTGGCCGAGGTGCTGGCCACGAGCGACGTGCCCGGGGGAGTGGTCAACGTCCTGACCGGCTCACCCGCCGAGATCGCACCGTGGCTGGCATCCCACCCCGACGTGCACGCGCTCGATCTCGTGGGCGCCGGCGGCCTGGACTGGGTCGACCTGCAGATCGCGGCCGCCGACACGCTCACCCGGGTGCTCCCTCCCGAGAACGGGACGGATGCCGCGGCACCGAGCCTCGCGCGCATCTCCGCGTTCACCGAGACGAAGACGGTGTGGCACACCAAGAGCCTGGTCTGAACCTCGCCCTCCGGGCGTGAAACCCCGAAGGCCCCTCCTCCCAGGCGGGAGGAGGGGCCTTCGGGGCATGTCCAGCCCTATTCGAGCTCGAGCCCGCCCCAGTGGCCGGGTTCGCGGAGCTCGCCGTAGTGGACGTCCACGTCGTCAGCCGAGACCGATGCGACGCAGGCCAGGAGCGACAGCGTGGGGTAGCCGTAGGGGCGGTTGTCGCGGATGATGGCGCCGTCGTCGGTGGGATCGAGCGCGGCGGACCGCTCCAGCACATCGACCCACGGCATCCACCATCGTCCTTCGCCCGAGGGCTCCGCCGACCGGAACTCGCCCAGCCATCGGGCGATGCGCGGCGTTGCGCTGTCGTCGACGTCGTCGTGGGCGACCATGTGCGTGCCGGGTGCGAGTTCGATTGTCCGCAGCGCCACGCCGTCCCATGTCAGTACCCGCGCGTGCGGACCCTCCACCTCGACGAGGTTGAAGCCGTGGGTCGGCGGTTCGCCCACCGGCGAGCGGCCCGCGACGGAGTCCAGCACGATGCCGCCGCGTGAGACGAGCTCGGATTCCGGACGCGAGGACTCGTCGGCGCGATTGAGGAGCACGGCGAGTCGGCCGGCGTCGGGGTCGGCCGCCAGCCATGCACCGCCGGCGCGGACGTCGCGCACCCCCACGACGCCGTCGTGCGGTTCGGGCCACCATCGGCCGAGCGGATTCCACGGCCGCTCCGGATCCTCGTCGCGGATGGCGAGCACGCGTGTGGGCTCATCGGCCGACGCCGGAACGCGGATCACAACGGTGCACATGCAGAGGGCTCCTCGGGGGTGTCGTCCGGCCGTGGGGCCGGGGAGTCGGGCGGGCGTGCCAAGATCGGAGGGTGTTCGTCGTAGTCGGGGTCACCGGTGGCATCGCCGCCTACAAGACCGTGCAGCTCGTGCGCCTGCTGGTCAAGGCGGGGCACGAGGTGCATGTCGTCCCCACGGACGACGCCCTCCGGTTCGTCGGGCTGCCGACGTGGGAGGCGATCAGCCGTCACCCCGTGACGACCTCCGTCCATGATGACGTCGCGCGAGTCCGTCACGTCTCGCTCGGCCAGGCGGCCGACCTCGTGATCGTGGCGCCCGCGACGGCGAACACCCTGGCGAAGATGACCGCGGGACTCGCGGACGACCTCCTGGGGACGACCCTACTCGCCACCACCGCACCGGTCGTCGTGGCGCCGGCGATGCACACCGAGATGTGGCGTCACCCGTCGACCGTCCACAACATGGCGACGCTGCGCGAGCGCGGGGTCATCGTGGTCGGCCCCGAGAGCGGCGAGCTGACGGGCGGCGACAGCGGACCCGGCCGGATGTCGGAACCCGAGGCGATCCTCGACACCGCGCTCGCCGCGGTCGGGGGGCGGGCCGCCGACCTCGACGGGCTCCGCGTCGTCGTGAGCGCCGGCGGCACACGCGAGCCCATCGATCCGGTGCGCTACATCGGCAATCGCTCGAGCGGCCGTCAGGGTGTGGCGGTCGCGCTGGCCGCCGCCGACCGCGGCGCCGACGTGGTGCTCGTCGCCGCGCATGTCGACGACGGTGTGCTGGCCACGGCATCCGCTCTCCCTCGCGTGCGCGTGGTGCGCGCCGGGACCGCGGCAGAGCTCGGTGCCGCCGTCGAGGCCGAGGCCGGTGCTGCGGACGTCATCGTGATGGCGGCCGCCGTCGCCGACTACCGTGTCGCCGAGGTGTCGCCGCTCAAGCGATCCAAGGACGCCGCGCCGGCGGGCGGGATCACGCTCGACCTGATCGAGAACGACGACATCCTCGCGGGGCTGGTCCGTCGCCGTCGCGGCGGCCAGACGATCGTCGGGTTCGCCGCTGAGACGCCGGGCGATGGCGAGACCCTGCTCGACCGCGGCCGCCGCAAGGCCGCTCGCAAGGGCACGGACCTGCTGGCCGTGAACGAAGTCGGCTGGGCGAAGGGATTCGAAGCCGCCGACAACGCGGTCACCGTGATCGACGCCGAGGGCGAGGTCGTCGCAGCGCGCCGGGGGAGCAAGGGCGACGTCGCCGAGGCGCTCTGGGACGCCGTCATCGCCGTGAGGCGAACCAGCGCGAATCCTAAGTAACGAAACAGTAACGGCGCATGTAGAGTGTTCCGCACCACGTCGACGGTGACGTGGTGCACGAACCTCGGAGGACATGCCCGATGCCCGACCCCGCGGCGTCCGAACGCGCACGCGACCGGATCCACGCCCTGTCCGTCATGTGCGTGCTCGCCATCGCGAGCGTCGTCATCGCCGTCCTGGGCGCCACGCCCGCGCGCGTCAGCTCGCGTGAGCTGATGGGTGACGAGAGGACGCCCGGCGAGGCCGCGTTCATCGCCAGCCATCGCGGCGGCGCCGCCACCGCGCCCGAGAACACGCTGCCCGCCATCACCGCCGCGCTCGCTGCCGGATTCGACTACGTCGAGGTCGACGTCGCGCTCACCGCCGACCGCCAGCCGGTTCTCATGCACGACAAGACCGTCGACCGCACGACGGACGGCCACGGCCGGCTGTCGTCGCTCGCACTGGCCGACGTGCGCGAGCTCGATGCCGGCTCGTGGTTCGATCCCGCCTACGCCGGAACGCCGGTGCCGACCCTCGCCGAGTTCCTCGACGCGCTCGTCGCCGCCGACGGCCGCGCGATCCTCGAGCTGAAGGGCGGATGGGATGCCGCAGCGGTCGACGCGGCCGTGGCCGAAGTCGCCGCGCGCGCCCTCGAACGGCGCGTGGTCTTCGCCAGCTTCGACGCCCGCACCCTGGCGCTCGCCGCAACGGAGTCGGAGGTGCTGTCGCGGCTGCTGATCCTCAAGCATCTGCCGTCCGACGTCGTGAGCGCCGTGGCCGAGTCCGGTGCTCGCGGCGTGGTCGTCAGCCGCAAGGCGGTGCTGGCGCGTCCCGGCATCGTCGACGAGCTGCACGCAGCGGGCGCGCGCGTCGTCGTGTACACACTGAACAACGACACGCAGTGGGATGCCGTCACCGCGCTCGGGGTCGACGGCATCGTGACCGACGATCCCCACACGCTCTCGGAATGGCAGAGCGCATACGCCGGACCCTGAGTCCGAAGGTCGTCAGGCCCCAGGCGGCGTGGCCGGCGGCATCCGCCTCTCCTCGTCGTTAGGGTCGATATCGCGGCGCCCTCCGGTGGCGCGAGAGGACGGGTTGCGTGGGAACGGTCGAGCAGAGCCGGTGGAAGCAGGTCGCGGTCGGGTGCGTGGCGCTCGGCGCGCTCGCCGTGATGGTCGCAGGCTGCCGCCCCGAGCCGGCTGCCACGCCGTCGAGCAGCCCCTCGATCACCGTGAAGCAGCCGACGCCGGCGCCGTCGGTCTCTCCGATCGAGACCGAGAAGCCGCAGGCGGGCTTCGAGCTTCCGGCCTCGTGCGAGCAGATCTACTCCGCCGCCATGCTCGCCGCCCTGCAGTCGGCCAACCCGCCGCTCAACGACCCCGGCGTCACGATGCTGTCGACCGAGAACGCCGATCTGCTCGAGATCATCCACGGCGGCGCTCCGACCCTCCGGTGCTCGTGGGGCCAGCCGAGCGAATTCGGTCTGGCGACGAACGTCACGGTGATCGACGGCGACCAGGCCGAAGCGGTCCTCGCGGCGCTGCCCGCGGCCGGCTTCGGCTGCGAGGCGCTCGGCGACGGCACCGTGTGCCGCATCGAGCAGAAGGGCGTCACGCTCGACGACAACGAGTACACACGTGGCGAGACGCACTACGTCGGCGACGGCGGCCTCGTGACGACAGCGTGGATCAACTTCGCGCCCGAGGGCTACACCGAAGACGTGGTCGCGACGCTCTGGGGCTGAACCCCGGCAGCCCGCATCTCGAATCTGCATCCGTTCGGCGGGCCTACTTCCCTCGGCAGGGCGCTCGTCCCGTAGAATGACATCAGGGGAAGAACCGCTGACGATGTCGCAGCTCGCAGAAGCGAGTGCCCGCGACCGCCGACGCAACGTCCCCGATCCCGCGTTCGCGACGGCGTTCGCGCCGCCCGCGGGAGCACGCAGAACCATCGGTGTCATCCGATCCTCGCCGGTCCCGAGCCGGCACTCACGCTCAGGAGGAGCATGCCGACCACGGCACCCGCCCAGACGGCGCAGCGTCGCCGCAAGACCTCGTCCGCACGTCGTGACGACGAGGCCCCCATCATCCCGATCCTCGCCCGCAAGGTGCGAGAGGTCGAGGCCAAGGCCCAGCGCGGAAAGCTGGGTCCGACCAACCGTGTCAAGTTCCAGGTCATCGCGTTCCTGGTGCGCGAGGAGCGCGCCCGGGTGAAGGGCGACACCGAGCTGACGGATGCCGCGCGGGCCGAGCTGCTGAAGCGGCTCGACGGCGTGGCGACCATCCTCGCGAAGACCGCCGCGCGCGACACCTCGCTCATCCAGCTGCTCGAGGTCGACCAGGCCACCTCGCCGGTGGCCCGCCGCATGCGCCGGGACTGGCTGCTCGAGTCGGGCGCCGAGCTCGCACCGGACGAGCTCATCATCACCGACGTCGCGCCGGTGGCGACCCCGGTCGTGCCGGCCGCGCTCGTCGAGCGCCAGGTCGTGCCCCAGCAGGTCGTGGCGCGCCGCGAGGCGAACCCCTTCCTCGCGCCCGACCTGACGGCGCGCGCCCCCAAACAGACGCCGCGCCGACGCCTGGACAGCTGGGAGCTCATGGGCCCGCTGTACAAGGCGTTCGAGACCGGTGCCGGTGGCGGCAGCGCGACGATGGAGCTTCCGCCCGTGCCGGAGTTCGACCGCCTGTCGCCCAGGGGCCTCGAGGTCATGCCGCACCAGTCGCGATTCCTCGAGTCGGTGCGCGCGGGGCACCGCACGTTCCTCCTCGCCGATGAGCCGGGCCTCGGCAAGACGGCGGAGTCGGTGCTCGCGGCATCCGTCGCCAACGCGTACCCGCTCCTGGCCGTCGTCCCCAACGTCGTGAAGATGAACTGGGCGCGCGAGGTCGAGCGGTGGACGCCGCACCGTCGCGCGACGGTGATCCAGGGCGACGGCGAAGACATCGACGCGTTCGCGGACGTCTTCATCGTCAACTACGAGATCCTCGACCGGCATCTGTCGTGGCTCAGCTCGATCGGGCTGAAGGGCATGGTCGTCGACGAGGCGCACTTCATCAAGAACCTGACGTCGCAGCGGTCGCAGAACGTGCTGGCCCTGGCGACCCGCATCCGTGAGCAGGTGCGCGATCCGCTCCTGCTGGCCCTCACCGGCACGCCGCTCATCAACGACGTCGAGGACTTCGACGCGATCTGGCGCTTCCTGGGCTGGACCACCGGCGAGAAGCCCGGTCCGGAGCTCATGGAGAAGCTCGACGAGACCGGTCTGACGCCGGCCGACAAGGCGTTCTACCCCGAGGCGCGCGACGCCGTCATCTCGATGGGGATCGTCCGGCGCAAGAAGAAGGATGTCGCCGCCGATCTGCCCGACAAGCTCATCGCCGACCTGCCCGTGCAGCTCGACGACGAGTTCGGGCGCTCGATCCGTCAGGCCGAGCGCGAGCTCGGCGAGCGGCTCGCCGCGCGCTACCGCCGCATCATCGACGCCCGAGGGGACCGCGGCCACGGCCCCGGTCACATCGACGAAGACATCGTGCGCCTGGTCTCGCAGAACGAGCTCGAGGAGTCGAAGGCCGCCGGTACGGGCTCGGAGAACGTCTTCACGATGGTGCGCAAGATCGGTCAGGCCAAGGCCGTCCTCGCGGCGGACTACGCGGTGCAGCTGCAGCGATCGGTCGGCAAGGTCGTGTTCTTCGCCAAGCACATCGACGTCATGGACGCCGCCGAGGCGCACTTCGCCGCCGCCGGTCTCAAGACGGTGTCGCTGCGGGGCGATCAGGCGACCGCCGCGCGCCAGCAGGCGATCGACGCGTTCAACACCGATCCCGATGTCGGCATCGCCGTCTGCTCGCTGACCGCGGCGGGCGTCGGCGTGAACATGCAGGCATCGTCGAACGTCGTGCTCGCCGAGCTGTCGTGGACGGCCGCCGAGCAGACGCAGGCCATCGACCGCGTGCACCGCATCGGACAGGACGAGCCGGTCACGGCGTGGCGCATCATCGCAGCGCACACCATCGACACCAAGATCGCCGAGCTGATCGACTCCAAGCAGGGGCTCGCGGCGCGGGCGCTCGACGGCGAGGCCGTCGACCCGCAGTCGAGCGATTCGGTGCAGCTGTCGGCGCTCATGCACGTGCTGCGGCAGGCGCTCGGCGCGGCGTAGTCCGCTTACCGGGGAAGGGCGGCGCGGATTCGCGCCGCCCTTCGTCGTCGACGCGGGCCCCGGGCGGTCCGTGTGGCAGGGCGGCGCGTCCGGCACTAATGTCGGGGGAGGCAGCGTCGCCGACTCTCTTCACCCGACAGCGAGGAACACAGCTATGAAGATCGGCATCCTGACGAGCGGCGGCGATTGCCCCGGGCTCAACGCGGTCATCCGCGGCGTCGTGCTCAAGGGGACGACGACCTACGACCTCGAGTTCGTCGGCATCCGCGACGGCTGGCGTGGTGTCGTCGACGGCGACTTCTTCCCGCTGACCCGGCACGAGGTGAAGGGCCTGTCGAAGGTCGGCGGCACGATCCTCGGCACGAGCCGCACCAACCCGTACGAGGGCCCGCGTGGCGGCGCCGAGAACATCGCGAAGACGATGTACGGCCACCGCCTGGACGGCATCATCGCGATCGGCGGCGAGGGCACGCTCGCCGCCGCCAACCGCCTCGCCAACGACGGCATCAACGTGCTGGGCGTCCCCAAGACGATCGACAACGACCTGCGTGCGACCGACTACTCCTTCGGCTTCGACACCGCCGTCAACATCGCGACCGACGCGATGGACCGCCTGCGGACCACCGGCGACTCGCACCAGCGCTGCATGGTGGCCGAGGTCATGGGTCGCCACGTCGGCTGGATCGCCCTGCACGCGGGCATGGCCGCCGGCGCCCACGCCATCTGCATCCCCGAGGTGCCGATGTCGATCGACGAGATCTGCGCCCAGGTGACCAAGGCCCACGACCGCGGACGCGCACCGCTCGTCGTCGTCTCGGAGGGCTTCACGCTCACCGGCATGGACGAGGCGTTCAGCGACAAGGGCCTCGACGCGTTCAACCGGCCGCGCCTCGGCGGCATCAGCGAGGTCCTCGCACCCGAGATCGAGCGCATCACCGGCATCGAGACACGCTCGACCGTGCTCGGCCACATCCAGCGCGGCGGCTCGCCGTCGGGCTTCGACCGCGTGCTCGCCACCCGCCTGGGCCTGCACGCCGCCGACGCCGTCATGGACGGCGCCTGGGGCCAGATGGTCGCCATGCGCGGCACCGACATCGTGCGGGTCCCCTTCGCCGAGGCCCTCGGCGAGCTCAACACCGTCCCCCTCTACCGCTACGAGGAAGCCGCCGCCCTCTTCGGCTGACGCCGAGCGCGCCGGAGCTGACGCGCACGCGGCGGCGTGTGCGGGGGAGTGCGCGCGCGAGGCGACGTCAGCTCGTCGGCCGACCGCGTGAGTGAACGGATGCCTCTGCCCGAGGCATCCGTTCACTCAGCGCATCGCCCGCCGCCGTCCGGGGCGCGACGCCGCTGCCGGGTCGATCAGGCGTCGGCGACGCCGAGGACGTCGAGGAGCCAGGCCAGCTCGAACGCACGCTCACGCCAGGCGTTGTAGCGACCGCTCACACCGCCGTGGCCCGCGACCATCTCGCACTTCAGCAGCGCGTCCGCACCGACCTCGCGCAGGCGCGCCACCCACTTCGCCGGCTCGACGTACAGCACGCGCGTGTCGTTGAGGGAGGTGACGGCGAGGATGCGCGGGTAGGCGACATCCGTCCGCACGTTCTCGTAGGGCGAGTACGACTTCATGTAGGAGTAGACGTCGGCGTTGTGCAGCGGGTCGCCCCACTCGTCCCACTCGATGACGGTCAGAGGCAGTGACGGGTCGAGGATCGTGGTGAGCGCGTCGACGAACGGCACATCGGCGAGGACGCCCGCGAACAGCTCGGGCGCCAGGTTCGCCACGGCACCCATCAGGAGTCCTCCGGCCGAACCGCCCTCGGCGACCAGCTGGGAAGGGGTCGTGTAGCCGTGGTCGATGAGATGCAGGGCGCTGTCGACGAAGTCCGTGAACGTGTTGCGCTTGTTGAGCAGCTTGCCGTCCTCGTACCACTGGCGGCCCATCTCGCCGCCGCCGCGCACATGGGCGACCGCGAACACGACTCCGCGGTCGAGCTCCGACAAGCGGGGTACCGAGAATCCGGGCTCGATCGAGTGCTCATAGGAGCCGTAGCCATACAGGTGCACGGGGCGCGGCGCGGCGCCCGCGTCGCCGAACGACCGCTTGTAGACCAGCGAGATGGGGATCTGGGTGCCGTCCTGGGCGGTCGCCCACACGCGCGCCTGCGCGTAGTCGTCGGGCTCGTAGCCGCCGAGCACCGGCTGGCGCTTGCGCAGGTGCAGCTCGCCCGTCGCGACGTCGAGGTCGTACACGGTGCCCGGCGTCACGAACGAGCCGTAGCCGAGGCGCAGGAGCGGGGGAGCCCACTCCGGATTGCCGCCGGTGCCCACCGAGTACAGCGGCTCGTCGAACGCGATCTCGCTCACCTCGCTGGTCGCGTAGTCGAGCATGCCGAGCCGGGCGAGCCCGCCACGGCGATAGCCGACGACACCCCAGTCGCGGAAGGTCGACACACCCAGCAGGCGCTCGCCGGGGCGATGGGGGATCACGACCGAGCGCTCACCGGTCGGGTCGGATGCCGCCACCCGCACCAGCTCGAAGTCGAGGGCGTCGTCGTTGTGGAGGATGAACAGCACGTCCTCGCCGTCGACGACGGCGTGCTCCGAGTCGTACTCGACGCCCTCGGTGCGCGGCCACACGACGCGCGGCTCGCCCCGCAGGTCATCGGCATCCAGCAGCCATTCCTCGGACGTGATCGACGAGCCCAGGCCGATCACGAGGAAGCGGTCGCTGCGCGTGAATCCGGCGCCGACCCAGAACTTCTCGTCGGGCTCGTGGAACAGCTTCGCGTCGTCCTCGACGGCCGTGCCGAGCTCGTGGAGCCACACGGTGTCGGGCCGCCACGCGTCGTCCACGGTCGTGTAGACGATGAAGCGGCCGTCGGGGGAGAAGGTCGCTCCGGCGAAGGTGTCGGGGATCTCGTCGGGCAGCTGCTCGCCGGTGACGAGGTTGCGCACGCGCACCGTGTAGCGCTCATCGCCGGCGACATCGACGCCGAAGAGCATCAGGGCGCCGTCGTTCGAGACCTCGAAGCTGCCGAGTGAGAAGAACTCATGCCCGTCGGCCTCGACATTGCCGTCGAGCAGGATCTGCTCACCCGGCACCTCGACGTCGGGGGAGAGCTCGGGCGGCGTCCAGTCATCGGGAGAGGCGAGCGGCGCACGGCACTGGATGCCGTACTGCTTCCCCTCGACGGTGCGGCCGTAGTACCACCACTCGCCGCGGCGGGTGGGCACGGACAGATCGGTCTCGAGCGTGCGGCCCTTGATCTCGCCGAAGATGCGCTCGCGCAGCCCTTCGAGGTGGGCGGTGCGCTGCTGCGTGTAGGCGTTCTCGGCCTCGAGGTGGGCGATGACGGCGGCGTCCTCCTTCTCGCGGAACCACTCGTAGCGGTCCTCGACGTCGTCGCCGTGGTGGGAGCGGACGGTGATCCTGCTGTCGGCGACGGGCGGACGGATGCCGGCGGCAGGGGCGGACGGTGCGGGTACGGGGTCGCTGAGAGTCACCGTTCCACGCTAGTCGCCTCCGAGTTGACCGTCAGGGTCGCCGATGTAGGATTCTTCCTGGCCGGTTGCCGGTACCTGAATTCTTGGTGAACTGTTCGTTCGTCGCGCCGATCTCGTCGGCACCATCTCTCCACTCCTCCTCACCGAAAGCGAACGGTGGAAACCGCAACCCTCATCATCGTTCTGGTGATCGCGCTGGCGCTGTTCTTCGATTTCACGAACGGCTTCCACGACACGGCGAACGCGATGGCCACGCCCATCGCCACCGGTGCGCTCAAGCCCAAGACCGCGGTGCTCCTCGCGGCGGTCCTCAACCTGGTCGGCGCGTTCCTGTCGACGGAGGTGGCTCAGACCATCTCGGGCGGGATCATCAACGAGGAGCAGATCTCCCACGACATCTTCCCGGAGATCATCCTCGCCGGCCTCATCGGCGCCATCACCTGGAACATGCTCACGTGGCTGCTGGGTCTTCCTTCGTCGTCCTCGCATGCGCTGTTCGGCGGGCTCATCGGCGCCACGATCGTCGGCGTCGGGTTCACCGCAGTGAACTTCGGCGTGGTGATGTCGAAGGTCATCCTCCCGGCGTTCATAGCCCCGGTCACCGCCGGGCTCATCGCCTTCACCGCGACCAAGCTCGCCTACGCGCTCACCCGCCGCTACGACAGCAAGCCCGACGGGCGCGACGGCTTCCGCTTCGGGCAGATCTTCACGTCGTCGCTCGTCGCCCTGGCGCACGGCACCAACGACGCGCAGAAGACGATGGGCATCATCACGCTGCTGCTCATCACGGCCGGCCTGCAGTCCGCCTCGAACCCCGAGCCGCAGACCTGGGTGGTGTTCGCCTGCGCGATCACGATCGCCCTCGGCACCTACATGGGCGGCTGGCGCATCATCCGCACGCTCGGCAAGGGGCTGACGGAGGTCAAGCCGGCTCAGGGCTTCGCAGCCGAGGCGTCGACGGCGTCGACGATCCTCGCCTCGAGCGCCCTCGGCTTCGCGTTGTCGACCACCCAGGTCGCGTCGGGCTCGGTCATCGGATCCGGCCTCGGTCGCCGCGGCTCCCAGGTGCGGTGGCGCACGGCGGGCCGCATCATGGTGGGCTGGGTCCTGACCCTTCCCGCCGCTGGCGCGGTCGGCGCCGCAGCGGCCCTGATCGTCGTCTGGCTGCCGGTGTGGGGCGTCATCATCGACGCGGTGCTCGCCGTCCTGATCATCCTTTTCCTCTTCCTGCGCTCGCGCCGCGACGAGGTGACGGCGTCGAACGCGATGAGCGAGGTCGCCGACTCGGGGCGCGCCGTCAAGGTCAAGCGCAACCCGCCGCCCACGCGCAGACAGCGCGCGATCGCCCGTGAAGAGGCGCGGCGTGTGGCCGCGGCTCAGACCGCAGCGCAGACCGCCGCGAAGAAGGCGGCCAAGGCCGCGAAGGCCGCCGAGCGATCCGCGAACGGACCGAAGAACGGGGGCCCGCGATGATCATCCACTGGGAAGCGTTCGTACAGGTCTTCATCGCGGCGTTCACCTCGGCTGTGCTGGTCGTCGGGTTCTACGCGCTCGGCCTGCGTCTGCTCGTGCGCGCCGGCCGGGCCCCGGTCGTCGCACCCGCCGAGTTCACCGACGCCATCACCGTGATCACCGAGAAGGAAGCGCGCCGCGCCGAGAAGGCCGCTGCGAAAGCCGCCAAGCGCAGCCCGCTGACCGAGGGCCAGAAGCGAGTGGCCCTGGTGGCGGCCTACCTCTGCTTCGGTGTCTGCGCCGCCGCCGTCCTCGGCGGACTCCTGCTCATCCTGTTCAACCACTGAGCCGCAACGACCGTGCGTCGGGCGAGCGGTGTCGGGACGACCGCCTAGGCTGAGGCGCATGGTTCCCACGCCCGCTTCCGGCGCCGCCGGTGCATCGCCCGAATCCGCCGGGCGTGTGGGGCCTGCCGGGTCCGTCGAGTTCGGTCAGCACCCGCCCGCCCGGCGCACGCTGCTGCACGTGAGCGACACGCACCTGCTGGCGGGCAACCCGCCGCTCGGCGGACGCTTTGACACCGCAGCCAACCTCGCCCGTACGCTCGTCGCGGTCGAGGCCACCGGCGTCCGTCCCGATGCGATCGTTTTCACGGGCGACCTGACGGATCTCGGCGAGCCCGAGGCTTATCGCGCCCTGCGCGCCGCGGTCGAGCCGGTCGCCGAGCGCCTCGGGGCGCCCGTCGTGTGGGTAGCCGGCAACCACGACGAGCGGCCGGCGCTGCGCCGCGACCTGCTCGGACTCGAGCCGACGCAGGAGCCCGTCACCGGAGTGTGGGATCTCGGCGGTCTGCGGCTCATCGGGCTGGACTCGACGGTGCCCGGCTGGCATCACGGCGATCTCGACACGGCCCAGCTGGAGTGGCTGCGCGCCGTGCTCGCGACGCCCGCCCCGCTCGGCACCATCCTCGCGCTGCACCACCCGCCGCTGCCGTCGCACGTGCCCTTGTTCGACATCCTCGAGCTGCGAGACCAGGGACGCCTCGCCGAGGTGATCGCAGGCACCGACGTGCGCGCGATCCTCGCGGGTCACCTGCACTACTCGACGAGCGGCACGTTCGCGGGCGTCCCGGTGAGCGTCGCCGCCGCCACCTGCTACACGATGAACCTGGCGCGGGCCGCGGTCGACGTGAACGGCATGGACGCCGGCCAGTCGTTCCACCTCGTGCACGTGTACGACGACACGATCACGCACGCCGTCGTCCCCGTCGTCGATGCGCCTACCGCCGACGTCTTCTCGGCGGAATGGGTGGAGCGGATGTCGCGCCTCACGCCCGAGCAGCGGCTCGAGGCGTTCTCGCGCAAGCCCCACTGACATCGCTGCTCACCGTTGACGGGGGCGCCCCGGTGTACGCGGCGACCCGCTCCGCTGTACGCCGCGTATAGGCCGGCGCGAAGGCGTCACGAGTAGTCTCGAAGCATCCCGGCACACCGCTGTGAACGACCCACGAGGACAACACACACATGTCACTGGACGCAATGACGCGAACCCGCATCGAGACCGACTCCCTGGGATCCATGGAGATCCCCGCCGACGCGTACTGGGGCATCCACACCGCCCGCGCGCTCGAGAACTTCCCGATCTCGAAGAGGCCGATCTCGGTCTATCCCGACCTGGTGCGCGCGCTCGCCATGGTGAAGCAGGCGTCGGCCCGCGCGAACCGTGAGATCGGGGTCCTCGACCCGGCCAAGGCCGATCTCATCGACCGGGCCGCGCAGCTCGTCATCGAGGGACAGTTCCACGACCAGTTCGTCGTCGGCGTCATCCAGGGCGGTGCCGGCACATCGACCAACATGAACGCCAACGAGGTCATCACGAATGTCGCCCTCGAGCTCGCGGGGCGACCGAAGGGCGACTACGCGTTCCTCTCGCCGATCGACGACACCAACCGCAGCCAGTCGACGAACGACGTGTATCCGACCGCGATCAAGGTGGGTCTCGGTCTCGACCTGAAGACCCTGCTCGAGGAGCTCGACCTGCTGCGCCGGGCGTTCCTCGCCAAGGCCGTGGAGTTCCACGACGTCCTGAAGGTCGGCCGGACGCAGCTGCAGGACGCCGTGCCGATGACCCTCGGCCAGGAGTTCCACGGCTTCGCCACCACGCTGGGCTACGACCACCAGCGGCTCACCGAGAACGCGTACCTGCTCTACGAGATCAACATGGGCGCGACGGCCATCGGAACGGGCATCACGACCAACCCGTCCTACGCTCCGGCCGTGCTGCAGCACCTGCGAGAGATCTCCGGCCTCGACCTCGCCACCGCGAGCGACCTGGTCGAGGCGACGAGCGACACCGGTTCGTTCATGTCGTTCTCGGCTTCGCTGAAGCGCAATGCGATCAAGCTGTCGAAGATCTGCAACGACCTCCGGCTGCTCTCGTCCGGCCCGCAGGCGGGCTTCGGCGAGATCAACCTGCCCGCTCGCCAGGCAGGCTCGAGCATCATGCCGGGCAAGGTGAACCCGGTCATCCCCGAGGTCGTGAATCAGGTGGCGTTCGCCGTCGCCGGCGCCGATCTGACGGTGACGATGGCGGTCGAGGGCGGGCAGCTGCAGCTGAACGCGTTCGAGCCGGTGATCGCGCACTCGATCTTCCAGTCGATCACCTGGTTGCGCCAGGCCATCCTCACGCTGCGCGTCAACTGCGTCGAGGGCATCACCGCCAACCGCGAGCGTCTCGGCGCCATGGTGGGCTCGTCCGTCGGCGTCATCACGGCGCTCACCCCGTTCATCGGCTACGCGGCTGCCGCGGCGCTGGCGAAGACGGCCCTGCTCACCGGCCACAGCGTCGCCGACCTCGTCGTCGAGGCGGGTCTCATGTCACGCGAGGAGGTCGCCAAGCAGCTGTCGCCGGCGAGACTCTCGGGACTCGAGACGGTGACCGCCGCGATCCCTGTCCAGCAGGCACCGGAGGACATGGTCGTGGAACGCGCCGCCGACTCTCGCTGACTTGTTGCCGCGAGAGGCTCCGGATCGATAACGTCAGGGGACTCGAACGAAAGGCGAGAAATGACCGATCCGCAGAACCCGGCCGCACCCGAGCCGCCTCAGCAGCCCGCGTCGGAGCCGACTGCGCCTCAGCCGCCCGCCGATGCGCCTCCCGCGCCGGAGTACACGGCTCCGGCTGAGCCGGAGGCCGCCCCCGCCGCTCCCGAGTACACCGCGCCCGCAACGCCCGAGTATGCCGCCGCACCGGCTGGGCCCGCACAGCACGACTACCCGGCGGCACCGCCCGCGTACCCCGCGGCGTCCCCGGCCTACCCCGCTGCCCCGCCGGCCGCATACGGCGCGCCTGCGGACGCTCCGGTGCCGGGCAAGACGCTCGGCATCGTCGCTCTCGTCGTCGTGTTCTTCGCGTCCGTGGTCGGCCTGATCCTCGGCTACGTCGCGCGCTCGCAGAGCAAGAAGGCGGGCGTGAAGAACACGCCCGCGAAGGTGGCGATCATCCTGGGCTGGATCTTCCTGGTCCTCAGCATCATCGCGACGATCATCATCGTGATCGCGATCGTGAACGGCGCCGGCGCTGCCCTGCAGGAGCTGTGCGAAGGAATGGAACCCGGGGAGTATCCGCTTTCCACCGGGGGCACGATCACCTGCCCGTGACCCGCGGAACCAGCTGCACACGACGCCCCCGCTCCGCCTCGGAGCGGGGGCGTCGTCGTGAGATCAGTCGAGGATGCGGCAGTGCGTCGTCAGGGCGCCGATGCCGTCGATCCCCACGGTGACGGTCGAACGGTCGCGCAGGAACACCTGCGGATCGCGCGAGTAGCCGGCGCCTCCGGGGCTGCCGGTGGAGATGAGCGTCCCGGGCAGCAGTGTCGCCGACTTCGACAGGTGCGAGATGAGCGTCGCGACCGGCCGCACCATCTGGCCGGTCGTCGCGTCCTGCAGCGTCGTGCCGTCAAGGACTGTCCAGATGTGGAGGTCCTGCGGGTCGGGGATCTCGTCGGCCGTGACGACGAACGGGCCCGTCGGTGTGAAGCCGTCGAACGACTTGCAGCGCGACCACTGGGCCTCGGAGTACTGGATGTCGCGCGCCGTGATGTCGTTGACCACCGTGTAGCCCCAGACATGGTCCAGCGCGTCGTCGGCCGAGACGTCCTTCGCCGCGGTGCCGATGATGACCCCGAGCTCCGCCTCGTAGTCGACGGACTCGCTCAGCGAACGCGGCCAGATCGTCGTGCCGTCGTGGCCGGCCAGCGAGTTCGGCCAGAGCACGAAGACGGTCGGCGTGGAATCCGTCTTCAGCCCCAGCTCGCTGGAGTGCGCCGCGTAATTCAGGCCGATCGCGAGGATCACCGGCGGAGTGAGGAGCGCCGACGCGAAGCGCATGGTGTCGAGCGGATGCCGCGCGCCCCGGCCCGCGGCATCCTTCACACGCGCGAGCAGGGCGTCGCCGCCCGCGATCAGCTCCTCGAGCACGCGAGGGGCTCCGTCGAACAGCCCCTCCACGAGGATCGCCTCGTCGCCCTCGATGAGTGCAAGCCTCGGTTCGGCCGACTGCGGCGGCACGACATGGGCGAAGCGCATTCCCCCAACCTAGCCGGACGCCCGCGCCGACGGGCGACCCGCCCGCGCGCGGCGGTGGAGCGTTCTGCAGCCATAGGCTGAGCGCATGACGCACGACCCCGGTGCCGCCCGGCCGCGGCCATCGCTCACTCCGCCCGAGTTCGCCTCCGCCCTCGCGCAGCCGCGCAATGCGACTCCCGCGACGATCGCACCGCCGGCGACGTCGCCGGCCCCGGTGCAGATCCCCACGGCTGCGGCTCCGCGCCGCGGGCGCACGGCATCGATCTGGATCGTCGGCGTCCTGGTCCTCGTCCTGATCGCCCTGGTCGGATACTTCCTGAACGCACTGGGGCCGGGCGCTTCGCTGATCGGGATGCTGCTGGCGCTGGTGCCCCTGATCGGCGTGCTGTTCGCGGTCCGCATCGTCGACCGATGGGAGCCCGAGCCGCGCTCGCTGCTGGTCCTGGCGGTCGCCTGGGGTGCCATCGCCGCCGTCGGCATCGCACTCGGCATAGACCTGCTGCTGTCGACGGTGTTCGGCCCTGCCACCGGCGCGCGCGAGGTGCTGCAGACGGTGGTGCAGGCGCCGGTCGTCGAGGAGTTCGCGAAGGGCCTCGGGGTCTTCCTGATCTTCGCGACCGCGCGACGTGCCTTCGACGGCCCGGTCGACGGCATCGTGTACGGCGCGTTGATCGGCGCGGGCTTCGCGTTCACCGAGAACATCCAGTACTTCGCGGTGAGCTTCATCGAAGGGGGAGCCGCCGAGACGTCGGTGACGTTCTTCCTGCGCGGCATCCTGTCGCCGTTCGCGCACGTGATGTTCACCAGCGTCACGGGCTTCGCCCTCGGCCTCGCCGCGCGCCGGGGCCTCTCGACCGGGCAGGCCGTCGGTCCCTGGCTCGTCGGCCTCGCCGGCGCCATCGCGCTGCACGCCTTCTGGAACGGCTCCGCCATGTTCGGCGACTTCTTCGTGCTCTACCTCACGCTGCAGGTGCCCCTCTTCATCGGCTTCCTCCTCGGCATCATCGCGCTGCGGCGCGAGGAATCCCGGCTCACCAGGCGCCGGCTCGGCGACTACGCGGCCGCCGGGTGGTTCACGCCCCAGGAGGTCGACATGCTCGCGACCTCGACCGGGCGCAAGGCGGCGCTGGCGTGGGCGCAGACGCTGCGTGGCGACCGCACCGTGCTCATGAGGACCTTCATCGCCGACGCCACCGCCCTCGCCGCCACCCGCCAGCGCGCCATCACCGGCCGCGACCCGCACGCGGCCGCCGAGGAGCGCGACCTGCTGGCGAAGACGGCCGCGACACGCGCGGCGATGTTCGCGCCGTAGAGGCGAAGACTCGACGTATCGAAGGGTGCTGGACCCGGGTCGTATCAAGACTCAGCGCTCGGTGCCGCGGCGATGCCTGCGTGTCTACCGAGCGCTGAGTTGGTCTGCGACCAGGATGCCGGGGGGCCGCGCGAGTGTCAAGAGAACCATCGGCGGTTCCCCTGACGGCGAACTCACCCGGCGCCCGAGATCACGGGATGGTTGGATGGTGTCATGACTGACGACCGCACCAAGCCCGAGATCGACGCACCCGCCGGACCGGCGCCTGCCGACCTGGTCATCCGCGACATCGTCGTGGGCGATGGCGCTGAGGCGAAGCCCGGCGACACCGTGACCGTCCACTACCTGGGCGTCGAGTACGAGAGCGGCGAGGAGTTCGACTCGTCGTGGAACCGCGGCGAGAGCATCCAGTTCCCGCTGCGCGGCCTGATCCAGGGCTGGCAGGACGGCATCCCCGGTATGAAGGAAGGCGGGCGCCGCGAGCTCGTCATCCCGCCGCACCTCGCGTACGGACCCGCCGGAGGCCACTTCCTCGGCGGCAAGACCCTGATCTTCGTCATCGACCTCATCAAGGTCGGCTGAGCCCGTCGAAGCCTGAGCCCGTCGAAGCCCGAGTGCTTCGAAGTGGCTCGACCCAGGCGTACACAGGGGCGGATGCTGCGGCATCCGCCCCTTCGTCGTGTCCGGCGCAGCGAGCGACTGTGCCGTCAGGAGGCGACCGGCATGAGAAATCTTTCATTCATCGGAATAGATCTCCCCATCATTCGCGTTGACGTGCATTGAGCCCATCGCCGCACCTGCGGTGATCCACCCCACACGAAGGACGACCATGACCGACACCACCACGATCGACGTTCCCGGCTACAAGGCAGGCACCTGGGTGCTCGACCCCGCGCACAGCGAGGTCACCTTCAGCGTGCGCCACATGATGATCTCGAAGGTGCGCGGCACCTTCGGCATGAAGAGCGCGACGCTCGTCGCCCCCGAGAACCCCCTCGACGCGCAGGTCGAGGCGAGCGTCGACGTGACCTCGGTCGACACCAAGGACGAGGGCCGCGACAACCACCTCCGCTCCGGTGACTTCTTCGACGCCGAGAACCACCCGACCATGGAGTTCCGCTCGACCGGCGCCCGCATCGCCGACGGCGACTTCCTGGTCGACGGCGACCTCACCATCCGCGGCGTCACCAAGCCGGTGACCTTCGAGTTCGAGTTCGGTGGCTTCGGGACCGACCCGTGGGGCAACTACAAGGCCGGCGCCACCGCGAAGACCGTCGTGAACCGCGAGGACTTCGGGCTCACCTGGAACGCCGCACTCGAGACCGGCGGCGTGCTCGTCGGCAAGGACGTCACCATCACGCTCGAGCTGCAGGGCGCGCTCCAGCAGGACTGACCCTCAGCGTCGCACAAGAGCGGATGCCTCGAGCCGAGGCATCTGCTCTTCTGCGTGTGGGTGGATCGGCCCGAGACAGACACCGTCTCGCGCACCCGGTCGGCGCCCACCTCGAGGTCGAAGGCGCCGATGTCGTGCCGCTCCACGCCGGAATGGTCGCCCTCGTGCCGCGGGGATCGGGCATCGCATCTCGACCAGTCCCGGTGCGCCCGCGGTGAGACGCCCGGGCGCGTCCGCCGGACCGCGGCCTGAGGGGGGTCGATCGGGCGCGTCAGGAACGCGGTCGCCGGCGCAGGCGGTCTTGAGCGAGCAGGATGCCGAGGAAGACGACGAGTGCGCCGAGGGGCTCGTTCCAGGAGATCGTCTCGCCCAGGA
Organism: Microbacterium psychrotolerans; assembly: GCF_031085295.1. Classification (GTDB taxonomy): domain Bacteria; phylum Actinomycetota; class Actinomycetes; order Actinomycetales; family Microbacteriaceae; genus Microbacterium; species Microbacterium psychrotolerans. The sequence continues at coordinate 33,156 of NZ_JAVFWO010000007.1, forward strand.
TGACGATGCCCAGGACGACACCGACCACCGGCGTGATGTAGGTGACGGTGGATGCGCGCGTAGGACCCCACGCGCGGACGGTGTTCTGGTTCCACACGTACGCGATCCCGGTGCCGAGGCAGCCGAGCAGGACGAGGCTCACGACGATGGGCGCGTCGAGGCGCACGGGCGTCAGGACGAGGAACGGCGTGAGCACCACCATCACCGCCCCCGCCATCGCGATGTAGCCGAACGTGAACGCCAGCGCCGACATCCCCGTGTTCGAGACGAAGCGACGCATGTACGCGAAGCTGAAGCCGTAGCTCGCGGTCGCGCCCAGGATCGCCAGCTCGGCGACGAGGCTTCCGTCCAGCGCGACCCCCTGCCACGGCGCGATGATCACGATCACGCCCAGGATGCCGATGCCGATGCCGATGACCTGCATGGCCTTCAGCCGCTCCACGCGGAATACCAGCCACGCCATGATCGCCGTCATGATCGGCGTGGTCGCGTTGAAGATGCTCGCCACGCCCGAGCTCACGTGCTGCTGCGCCCACGAGAACAGCAGGAACGGGATGACGCAGAAGGTCAGCCCGAGCACCAGCAGGTGGCCCCAGACGCGGAGGCTGCGCGAGAGCCGCTCACGACGCAGGAGCACGAGGGCGCCGAGCGTGAGGGCGCCCAGCAGGATGCGGGTCCAGGCGACCTGCGCCGGCGAGATGCCGGTGAGCGACACCTTCATGAAGAGGAAGCTCGAGCCCCACACGATGCCGGCGAGCACGAACTGCACCGTGATCCAGCGCGCCGAGGGCAGTCGCTCTGCGCGTGTCACGGGGGTCGTGTCGGTCGTCGAAGCCACGTGGCCACCCTACGGTTGCCCTGCGACGTCGCGGCGCGCCCTCGGATGCGACGGCCGAAATCCGCCGGTCTGCGACGGTTCGGCTACGCTCTGGCGCCGGTCAGGGGACGGGGTTCTCGGCGTCGTACGCGCGGAAGCGCGGGCTGGCGCGCACCAGCATCGCCACGAGCGCGATGATCACGAAGCCGCCCAGCAGCGGCGGGAACCACAGCGCCGTGAGCGTCGCGAGCGTGCCGGCGTAGAGCGCGCCGAGGCGGGGGCCGCCCGCGACCACGACGATGAAGATGCCCTGCAGCCGGCCACGGATCGCGTCGGGTACCGCCGCCTGCACCATGGTGTTGCGAAAGATCGAGCTGATGTTGTCGGCGGCGCCCGATACGGCGAGCACGACGCAGGCGAGTGCGATCAGAGCGACGTTCGGGGTGTCGGCGTCGACTCCGACGGGTGCCAGCCAGCCGAGTGCCGCCGCCCCCAGCACCAGGCCGAGCGCGGCGATCGAGATCCCGTAGACGAGGATCGCGCGCTCGATGCCGAGGCCCTGGCGGCGGATCGCGCCGACGCGGCCCGAGAACAGACTGGACGCGAAGGCACCGGCGGCGACCGACGCGGTGAGGAGACCCGTGGTGATCGGGCCGCCGCCGAGCAGCACCGCCCCGATGGCGGGGAACAGCGACAGCGGCTGGCCGAACGTCATCGCGATGATGTCCAGGATGAACTGCAGGCGGATGTTGGACGCGCGCCGCAGGAACCGCCAGCCGTCCCGGAGCGATTCGAGTCCCGGCCGGACGACCTCGCCCTCGGGGCGCAGAGCCGGCAGCGTCCAGAGGCCGAGGAACAGCGAGGTCATCAGGATCACGTCGAGCGTGTACGTCCAGGCGTAGCCGGTCAGCGCCACCAGCACGCCGGCCAGCGCGGGACCGGCCATCACCATGATCCCGACGGTGATGCCGCCGAGGGCCGAGGCGGCCGGCAGCAGCTCGCGGGGGAGCAGGCGCGGCACGATCGCCTGGCGGGTCGCCAGCACGATCGAGTTGGCGGCGGAGTTGACGATGCTCAGCGCGTACAGCCACCACACCGTCTCGAGGTTCGCCCAGGTGAGGACGGCGAGCAGCGCCGTCGACCCGAACGTCACTGTGGCTGCGATCAGCGCCACCGCCCGGCGGTCGAACGCGTCGGCGAGCATGCCGCCGTAGATGCCCGCGACGATCATGGGCAGAAGTCCGGCGACGGCGATCATCGAGACGGCGAACGTCGACTCGGTGAGGTCGTACATCTGCAGCATGATCGCGACGATCGTGAGCTGGCCACCCAGGCCCGCCAGCGTCGATCCGATCCACATCCGCGTGAACGCGGGACTGGTGCGGAAAGGCCGCAGGTCGATGAAGTGGCTGCGGTGCTGCTCGGCGCTCACTCCCCGACCTCGGCCGCTGCTCCACGCCGGCCCTGCGGCTCGACGCGGAGGGGGTGTGGCACGGGTTCGAGCGTACCCGGGCTGAGCAGGAGCGCGTTCGCCGCGGCATCCGTTCGCTGGTAGACTCTTCAGGTTGCCGTTGGATCGGCCGCGGAGAAAGAGAGCTCGCACATCGGGTGACGGGCACCGCGCAACAAGCAGAGAGGGGATCACCTATGGCACTGGAAGCAGACGTCAAGAAGGCGATCATCGAAGAGTACGCGACGCACCCCGGTGACACCGGATCCCCCGAGGTGCAGGTCGCGATGCTGACGCAGCGCATCAAGGACCTGACCGAGCACCTCAAGGAGCACAAGCACGACCACCACTCGCGTCGTGGGCTGTTCCTGCTCGTCGGTCAGCGCCGCCGTCTCCTGGGCTACCTCCAGGACATCGACATCAACCGTTACCGCTCGCTCATCGAGCGCCTCGGTCTCCGTCGATAAGGCATCGACCAGCGTTCAATCGCGCAAAACATTCTTGAGAAGGCCTCCCCACGGTGTGGGGAGGCCTTCGTTCTTTCCGTCGATCGCTGCGGCCTGCGGGCTTGCCTCACCTCTCGCGCTGCGAGGCTGCGGACCCTGACGGGCGGGCGGTCGCCTGTGACGCCTCGAAGCCGAGCGGCAGTTGCGACACCGGATCGAGGCCGGTGAGGGTCACCCATCCCTCAGCCAGGAGTGCGGCGTCGCTGCCGGGCTCGGGGGTGTTGGGCAGGTCCTCGACAGCCAGGCGGATGTGACCGGCGTCCCGCTCGCTCAGTGTCGTCTGCACGATGCCGAAGGGGGCCAGGGCGGCCTCGACGGTCCCGAGGTTGTCCGGCGCGTTCGGGACGTTGACGTTGACCACGGTTCCGCGTGGCCGCTCGAGCAGGAACGGCAGCACGCCGATCGCTGCGGCGGAGGCGGCATCCCAGTGGAACCGCGTCGGGTTCATGCCGACATCCAGCGACACCGCGGCGGCCCACGCCCCGTTGAGGCCGCCGGTCAGTGCGGCACCGACGGTTCCGGAGTGCAGGATGGCGCGGCCGACGTTCGCGCCGTGATTGACCCCCGAGAGCACGAGCTCGGCCGGTTCGCCGAAGGCGCCGTGCGCCGCGATGAGCGCGATGAGACCGGGACCGCCGCGCACCGCGAAGGCCGCGATGCCGTCGAGACCGGGAAGCTCGCGGCGCTCGATCGCGATGCGGCCATCCTCCTCGGCGGCCACGATGGACGCGCTGGAGCCGCTGGACTGCCGGACGGGCGCCGCGATGGTCACGTCGAGACCGGAGTCCCGGGCGGCGCGGGCGAGGGAGTGAAGACCCGGCGCATCGATGCCGTCGTCATTGGTGATGAGCGCGCGGGTCATCGCGGGTTCCCCGATTCCGCCGTCTCCGAGCGTCCGGACTCCGGGGAGTCACCGGACGACGCCTCGCCCGGCGGCCGCTCCATCGACGCCTCGCCCGGCGGCCGTTCCGTCGGCTCTGCCAGGGCCGCGAGCCCGTCGGGGCTGACGTGACCCGTCACCGGCTGATCCATCCCCGCCTCGGCCCCATCGAGGAGCTGTCGCACCGTGACGGCCGACCGCAGCGCCGCGATCGCGTCGGGGTCGCCGGTTCCCAGTCCATGGCGCGTGACATTCAGCGCGGCGGCGGCCGCGCCGGTCACGATCGCATCGCGCACGCTCTCGCCCCGCGCGATGCCCGCCGCCACGCCCGCGGTGAGCGAGTCACCGGCGCCGCGCGTATCGGCGACCTCGAGGCGCGGTGCGGTGATCTCGAGGAACCCGTCCGGATCGAGCAGGAGCATGGGCTCCGGCGAGCGCGAGACGATCACGGCCTCCGCCCCGTCCTTCCGCAGGCGCCGCATCGCGGCCATGATCCCCGCTGCGGAGTCGTCGTCGACGCGCCCGTCGCTCGCCAGCTCCTCGTCGCTGACCTTGAGCACGTCGACGCCGCCCTTGATGGCAGCGTCGAGCCGGGCGCCCGAGAGGTCGACGACGACCTTGGCGCCTCCGGCGTGCAGGTCGGAGGCCAGCCGGCGGTAGGTGTCGGCGGGGAGCGTCTCGTCGCCGGCGGGTCCGCTGAGGATCGCCAGGCCGGAGGCGAGCCCTTCGCGCAGGGTCACGCCGTAGAGCTCGTCGAGATCGTGCCGGGCGAGGGGATCGCCCCCCGTCTCAGCGATGATGCGACGCTCGCCGCCGCGGCGATCGTGCACGTAGGCGGAGCCCTTCCCCGGCCGCTCGACGCCTGCGACGGTCATGCCCTCGTCCTCCAGCAGATGCCGCAGCATCCGTCCGACCTCGCCCGTCAGGCTGCAGCAGATCGTCACCGGGACGCCCAGCCGCAGCAGCATGCGCGCCTGCCAGACGCCCTGGCCGCCGGCGTGCACATGGATGTCCGGTTCGTCGTCGTGCTCCTCGACGGTGACGGTGAGCGTCGGGGAGGGTGCGAAGATCGTCACGTCGCTCATACCGTCACGCTACGCGCGCGTCCCGGCGCCGAGGACCCCCTTGCAGGGCACGGGGCGACCTGCAACAACGTCAGGCGGATGAGCCCGAGGCCACCGCTTCCCGGCCACTCGGCTCCGCCGCCGCCGCGCGAGCCGCCACGAGATCCGCATGGTGGATGCCGGCGACATCGGGGTGGGCGCGCAGGCGCGACTTCAGCGCGTTCTCGCCGTACAGCGCGTGGATCGGATTCGACGGGTCCTGCGTGACCCCGCGCGCCTGCGCGGCGAGCTCGTCGGGCAGCTCGATCAGCGGGAGGCGCTTGTCGAGCGCGGGGTTGAAGAAGAACGGGACCGAGATGCGGTCGTCGGGGTACTTCGGCGAGATGACCCGGTGCTTGGTCGCGATCAGGTAGCCCTGGGTCGCGTACTCGAGCAGCTCGCCGATGTTGACGACGAAGGCGCCCGGCACCGGGGGAGCGTCCACCCACTGTCCGTCGCGCTCCACCTGGAGTCCGCCCTTGCCGGGCTCGACCCACAGCAGCGTGAGCACGCCGGAGTCCTTGTGGGCGCCGACGCCCTGCTGGGGTGTCGGGTCCTCCTTGCCGGGGTAGCGGACGATCTTGATGAGGGTGGACGGCTCGCCGAAGTGCTCGTCGAAGTAACTCTCCTCCGCCCCGAGCGAGAGCGCCCAGGCGCGCAGCAGCTTGCGCGCGACACCCGACAGGTGATCGTGCCACTCCGTGACGACGTCGCGCAGCTCGGGCTGCGCTTCGGGCCAGAGGTTCGGCCCGATGAGGCGCGCGAAGTCCGGGGCATCGGCGTCCGCCACCGCCTCGCGCTCGGGACCGATGTCGATCTGCTCGCGCCAGTCGACCTTGCCCTGCGTGCGCTCGCCGCCGATGCGCGTGTACCCGCGGAAGTGCGGGCTGTTGACGTTCTCGATCGCGAGCTTGTCGGCTTCGGGGAGGGCGAAGAACTCGCGGGCGGCGCGGTGCAGACGTGATTCCAGCTCAGGCGAGACGCCGGTGCCGGTGAGGTAGAAGAACCCGACGTCATGGGTCGCCGCGCGCAGGTCGTCGCGGAACTGCGCAGCCGCCTCAGCGCCCGCGTCGAGCCGGGAGAGGTCCAGGATCGGCAGATTCAGCTCGGTCATGAGGCGAGGCTAGGCGGATGCCGCGGCATCCGCTCGGTTTGTTGCGCCGGGTTAAGCGCGGTCACGGCGGGCCGCGCGGACGGATCCGCGCGGCCCGCCTGCTGTTCACGAGCGGTCGAAGAAGGTTCGGATGTCGCCGACGACCAGCTCCGGCACCTCGAGCGCGGCGTAGTGCCCGCCCGTCTCGAAGCGGCTCCAGTGCACGATGTTCGTGTTGTCGCGCTCGGCGAACACCTTGATCGTCTGGAAGTCGTCCTTGAACACGGCGACACCCGTGCGAGCGCCGCTCACGCGGGGCTCGGCATCCGCCAGCGCGTTGTCGCGGTAGGCGCGGCTCATGCCGGCCGACGCGTTGGCGAACCACGCGACGCTCACCTCGGTGAGGATGGCGTCGATGGGGACGAGGCTGGTGCCGTTGCCGAACGAGTTGAACAGCTCGGCGTAGGCCAGGTGCCCGACGGGGGAGTCGGACAGTGCAGCGGCGATCGTCTGCGGGCGGGCGGCGTTCATCGTGTTGTACGCGCCGACGGACTGGAACCACTGCATGTGCTCGAGCCCGGCATAGTCCTGCGGCTCGAGCTGCTCGAACTCGGCCGGGTCGCCCGAGGGGAACGAGAACAGCTGCAACACGTGCAGGCCCAGGAAGCCCTCGGGATCGAGCAGGCCCAGCTCACGCGCGACCATCGCCCCATTGTCGCTGCCGTGGATGCCGTACGAGTCGTAGCCGAGACGGCGCATCAGCGTGTCGTAGGCGGCGGCGACGCGCGCGGTGGTCCAGCCCGGCTGCGTGACCGGCTGGCTGAAGCCGAATCCGGGCGCATCCGGGACGACGACGTCGAAGGCGTCCTCGGCGCGGCCGCCGTGTGCGACCGGGTCGACGAGCGGGCCGATCATGTCCAGGTAGTCGACGAACGAGCCCGGGTACGTGTGCGCGAGGATCAGCGGCGTGGCACCCCCGTGCGGCGAGCGCACGTGCACGAAGTGGATCGGCTGCCCGTCGATCTCCGTGATGAAGTGCGGGAACTCGTTCATACGCGCCTCGGCAGCGCGCCAGTCGAACCCGTCGCGCCAGCGTGCGACGGCATCCGCGAGGTACTGGTGGGGCGTTCCCGACTCCCAGTCGTCGGAGGGTGCCGGCTGGGGGAGCCGGGTGCGCGCCAGGCGGTCGTTGAGGTCGTCGAGGTCCGCCTGCGGGATGTCGACGCGGAAGGGGCGGATGTCGGTGGTGGCGGCGGTTGCGGTGTTCATGTCTTCGACGTTACGGTCGAAACAGGCAGGTTATCTTCCTGATATCTGCGCACTTCGACGAATCGAGCGAGATGGCAGGCACCTCTGCGCGGATGCTCGCACTCCTCGCGCTGCTGCAGAGCCGCCCGCGGTGGCCGGGGCCGGAGCTGGCGACGCGACTCGGCGTCTCGGTGCGGACCATCCGCACCGACATCGAGCGCCTGCGCGCGCTCGGCTACCCCGTCGAGGCCGAACGCGGCCGAGCCGGCTCGTATCGGCTGGCGGCGGGCGGCAAGCTGCCGCCGCTGCTGCTGGACGACGAGGAGGCGGTCGCCGTCGCCATCGGGCTGCGCGTGGCGCGCGGTGTCGCGGGTGTCGATGAGGCAGGCGCCCGTGCGCTCGCGAAACTGCTCCAGGTGCTGCCCGAGCGGCTGCGGCCCACGGTCGACGCGGTGGCAGCGACCATCGACAGCGGCCCCGAGAACGTCGGCACCGACGCACCCGATCCCGAGGTCGACCCGCGCGTGCTGAGCGCGGTCGCGCAGGCGGTGCACGCGGGGGAGTGGCTGCGGTTCGATGACCGCGGTACGGCTCGACGCGTCGAGCCGTACCGGCTGCTCAGCTGGCAGCGCCGGTGGTACCTCGTGGCGCGAGATCCCGACACGGACGAGTGGGAGACGTTCCGGTTGGACTGGATCGAGCCCCGCATGCCGACGCGGCGTCAATTCGCCCCCGTCCCGGTGCCCGGGGGCGACTTCACGGCCTTCGCGCTGCGCTCGATCGCTGCCGGCGGGTGGAACGTGCACGCGCGTCTGCGGATCGCCGCGCCTGCGGAGCGGGTGATCGCGCGCATCAACCCGACCGTGGGCGTCGTCGAGGACGTGGGGCCGACGACATCCGTGCTGGTGACGGGCGCCGACAGTCTGGAGACCATCGCCGCCTACATCGGCATGCTGGGCATGGATTTCACCGTCGACTCTCCCGCGGAGCTCGTGCCGCATCTGCAGCGCCTCGCGGAGCGGTACGCGCGCGCTGCCGGCTGACCGCGAGGGCGCCGTCACGGAATGGACATGCGCCGAGGTGTCCGGTAGCGTCGAAGGTAAGGCTCACCTTACGTTGAACCGCCGCGCGCATGAGACCGCAGGAGTGCCGAGGCGTAACGGGGCGCCGCCTCATCCGCACCATCTTGGGAATCCCGTTGCTCGCCACCTTCCTCATCGGCCTGCGTGAAGGCCTCGAAGCCGCGCTCGTCGTCGGCATCCTCGTCGCTTACCTCTCCAAGCTCGGCCGGCGCGACGTGCTGCCGCGCCTGTGGGCGGGTGTGGGGCTCGCCATCGTGCTGGCCCTCGTCATCGGCGCGGTCCTGACGTTCGGCGCGTATTCCCTCACGTTCGAGGCGCAGGAGCTCCTGGGCGGCACCTTGTCGCTGCTCGCGGTGGCGATGGTCACGTGGATGATCTTCTGGATGCAGCGGACAGCCCGCACCCTCAAGCGCACGCTCGAGGGCGAGGTCGACCGCGCGCTCGCCACCGGCGGGCTCTGGGCGCTCGTCGCCATCGGATTCGTCTCGGTGGCACGTGAGGGCGTCGAGACCACCCTGCTGCTGTGGTCGATGGTCCAGTCCTTCGGCGAGGCCCCCGCCGCACTGGCGGGCGCACTGCTGGGTCTGGTGGCGGCCGTGATCCTCGGCTGGGCCCTCGCGCGCGGCATGCTGCGACTCGACCTTCGCGTCTTCTTCGGCTGGACGGGAGCCTTCCTGGTGATCGTGGCCGCCGGGGTGCTGGCGTACGCGATCCACGATCTGCAGGAGGCCGGCGCGCTTCCCGGTCCCTTCACCGCCGCCGCGCCCATCGACCCCGCCACCGGCGACGTCGCCGTCGGCTGGGCGGCGTTCCCGTTCGGCTGGGCATTCGACCTCACCGGCTCGATCCCCCCGGGAAGCGCGCTGGCTGCGATCCTGCAGGCGACCGTGGGCTTCATGCCGCGGATGTCGTGGCTGCAGGTCGTCGCCTGGGTGCTCTACGTCGGGATCGTGGGCGGCATCTGGCTCCGCGGCCAGCTGCGCTCGCGTCCGGCGGCGCGTCCGGCACCTGCCGCGGACGCCGCATCCGTCCCCACGTCACCTGCCTCACCAGTGGCAGTTCCTCCCGGCCCGCCTTCCGTCCCATCCCCGCAAGGAGAAGCATGACCGCCCGTCGTCTCATCCCGGCACTCGCCGTCGCCGCCCTCGGCGCCCTCGTCCTGTCCGGTTGCGTCGCCAAGAGCGACGCCGCCTCATCCGACGCACTGACCGTGTCGTCGACGGCCTCGGGCTGCGAGGTGTCGGGTGATGCGGCGACCAGTGGCACGCTCACGTTCGATGTGAGCAACGACGGCGACGAGGTGACCGAGTTCTACCTGCTCGCCGACGACGGCCTGCGCATCGTGGGCGAGGTCGAGAACATCGCGCCCGGCGCGTCGCGCACGCTCACGGTCGTCGCGCAGCCGGGTGACTACTTCACGCTCTGCAAGCCGGGAATGATCGGCGACGGCGTCGGGCGCGCGGCGTTCGCCGTCTCGGGCGACGCCGTCGAGCTGTCGGGCGAGGACGCGGAGCAGAAGCAGCAGGCGGTCGACCTCTACGCCGCCTTCGTCAAGGACCAGGTCGGGCAGCTCGCCCCCGCCGTGTCGGAGTTCGTCGCGGCGTACGAGTCGGGCGACGATGAGACCGCGCGTGCGCAGTTCGCCCTCGTGCGCGCCTACTACGAGCGCATCGAGCCGGTCGCCGAGGCGCTCGGCGACCTCGACCCGCGCATCGACTACCGCGAGGTCGACGCGATCGCCGAAGGACTGGACTGGACCGGGTTCCACCGGATCGAGAAGGACCTGTGGGTGCCGGCCGCCGATGCACTGAACGCCGACGGCGAGACGCCGGCGTGGCAGGACTGGGCGCCCTCGACCGAGGCGGAGCGCGCCGCCTTCGGCGATCAGTTGATCGCCGACGTGCAGGAGCTGTATGACTACGTGCACTCCGACGACTTCCAGGAGTCCCTCGACGCGCAGGGCATCGCCGGCATCTCCAACGGCGCCATCGCACTCCTCGACGAGGTCGCCACGGGCAAGATCCAGGGCGAAGAGGACTGGTGGTCGGGCACGGATCTCTCCGACTTCGCCGCCAACGTCGAAGGCTCGAAGATGGCGTTCTCGCTCGTGCGCGACTTCGCCGTGGCACAGGGCGACGAGGGTGCGGCCCTCGCCGACGAGATCGACGCCGGCTACGCCGACCTCGAGACCGCCCTCGCGCAGTACGGCTCGCTCGAGAGCGGCTTCGTGGTGTACACCGAGCTCACCGACGACGACAAGCGCGAGCTCACCGACCTGATCAACGCCCTCGCCGAGCCGCTCGCGCAGCTCACGAACACGGTGCTGGCGTAACGTGACCGACCCGTCGAACGGCTCCGCGGACGCTCCCGCTCCGGCGGGGGCGGCGCCGGGCGCGGGTGCCGGTCTCTCGCGGCGCGGCGTCCTCGGCCTCGCGCTCGGGGCCGGCGCCGCCGGCCTCGCGCTCGGGGCGGGAGCCGGCGCGACGACGGGCGTCGCCGTCGGGCGTGCGCGGGAGCAGGATGCCGCGGCATCCGTCTACGACTACTACGGCGCGCATCAGGCCGGCATCACGACGCCCGTGCAGGATCATCTGCACTTCGCGTCGTTCGACATGATGGCGCGCACCGATCGCGACGATCTGGTGACGCTCCTGCAGGACTGGTCGTACGCGGCGGCCCGCATGACCCAGGGCCTCGACGTCAGCGCCACCGGCGCAGTGGGCGGGTCGCCGGAGGCCCCGCCGGACGACACCGGCGAGGCGCTGGGGCTCGCGGCGAGCGGCCTGACGATCACCTTCGGCTTCGGCCCGTCGCTGTTCGAGAACGACGAGGGCGACCGCTACGGGCTCGCGACGCGGCGGCCGGCGCAGCTCGAGAAGCTGCCGGCGTTCCTCGGCGACGACCTCGACCCGGCGCTCTCGGGCGGCGACCTGTGCATCCAGGCCTGCGCCGACGATCCGCAGGTCGCTGTGCACGCGATCCGCAACCTCAGCCGCATCGCCTTCGGGCGCGCGCGGCTGCGGTGGTCTCAGCTCGGCTTCGGACGCACGTCGCGCACGACGGCGGCGCAGGCGACGCCGCGCAACCTCTTCGGCTTCAAGGACGGCACCGCGAACATCCTCGCGACCGATGATGCGGCGCTCGCCGACCACGTGTGGGTCGGCGCCGCGGACGAGCCGGCATGGATGGCGGGCGGTTCGTACCTCGTCGCGCGCAAGATCGCGATGCTCATCGAGACCTGGGACCGTGTGCGCCTCTCGGAGCAGGAGTCGATCATCGGCCGCACCAAGGGCGTGGGGGCGCCGCTGTCGGGCGGCGACGAGTTCACCGAGCCCGACTTCGACGCCACCGGTGCGGGCGGTCAGCCGGCGATCGCGACGACCAGCCACGTGCGGCTCGCGCATCCGGAGCTGAACGACGGCATCCGGATCCTGCGGCGCGGCTACAACTTCGTCGACGGCAACAACGAACTGGGCCGTCTCGACGCCGGGCTGTTCTTCCTGTCGTACCAGCGATCGCCCGAGCAGTTCGTGCGCCTGCAGCGCTCGCTGTCGACCGACACGATGAACGAGTACATCCGCCACGTGGGCTCGGGACTCTGGGCGGTTCCCGCGGGCGCGCAGCCCGGCTCCTTCGTCGGAGCCGCTCTCTTCGCCTGAGCGCCGCGCTTCTCGTTGGAGCCCCTGCCGGGGCTGACCGCCGTCGGCGCCGCGAACCTCTGCTCAGCCGTTCTGGCGGGGATCGGGCCGGGGAACCCGGGGCTGCTCGCGCGGTCGGCGCGAACCGGTCGGGTCGCTGCGGCGGCCCTCGCGCCGCGCGAGCGTGCGGTCGGCGAACAGCCACGCCGGACGCGGCTCGACCAGCGGGCGGAAGACGCGGCGCACCGGACGCGTCGCCAGCCCCAGCGCGATGAGCACCGAACCGACGATGACCAGCGGCAGCCAGAGCCAGGTGGGCTCGGCGTTGCGCAGCAGGCCGTTCTCGCGGAACGGGTACAGCACGAAGGAGTGCAGCAGGTAGACGTACATCGTGTACTGGCCGAAATGCGTCCACCAGTGGGTGTCGCGCGGAAGCAGCGCGAAGAACGCCGTCGACAGCAGCACCGCCACGATCATGAGCGCGAGGCGCACGCCGCCTGCCCACCACTGGGTGCCGCCGATGGAGGCGTAGTTCTCGTCGTAGAAGAGCCACTCCCGCAGGTTCATGGCGCGCCAGTCGTCGACGAAGAACCACGCCGCCCAGGCGGCGAGTGCGAAAAGGCCGATGCCTCCGGCGAACACCCACCACGGGCGGCGGTCCAGCAGCCGCAGCCGTGCGACCACGTCGTGCTCGCGCAGCCACCAGCCGAGCGTGAAGAAGGGCAGCAGGCCGAGGGTGCGCGACAGCGAGAACGTCGAGTCGATGTTGGGCAGGTATCCGGCGCCGATCGAGATCGCGACCGTCCACAGCAGCGGCCAACGCAGCAGCGCGAGGTAGGGGAGCACGACGCGGAAGATGCCCAGCGCCAGCAGGAACCACAGCGTCCACGACGGCTCGGTGAGGTTGGGGTTCGCCTGGCCCTCGACGAGCCACTTCGTCAGCGTCCACAGCCCCTCGAACACGATGTACGGCACCAGGATGTCGGTGATGACGCGCGCCATCTGCGTCCTCGTGGGGGCATCCGACTTCGAGAAGTAGCCGGAGATCACCGCGAAGGCCGGCATGTGGAACGCATACACGACGAGGTAGAGACTCAGCGCGATGTCGGAGTCGTACGTCAGCCGCTGTACGGCGTGACCGAGCACGACCAGGACGATGCACGCGAACCGGGCGTTGTCCCAGAAGGGTGTGCGCCGTCGCGGGCGGGCGATCGACCCCGACGGGGTGGTCGCCGTGGGGGGAACGCTGCTGCCGGTCATCGTCACCTCTCGCCGGGGCGCAGACCAGACTAGCCGGGGATGATCCGCTTCGCCTTCGCTTGACACCGAGTCCCACGCGGGCTGAGTCTGAGTTCGGCAGCGCCGCCGACGTGCGCCAGGAGGAGACCACGATGACGGTGCCCATGCCCTCAGCCCACGGTGCCGGGGCGGTCCCGGACGCCTCTGCCCTCACGAGCACCTCGGCGACCGCTACCTCGTTCGGCGCAGTTGACCTGCGTCCCGTCGTGCAGGTCGCCGGCGGTCGCGTTCGCGGTACTCGCGAGGGCGCGCTCGATCGATTCCTCGGCATCCCGTACGCCGCCGCGCCGGTCGGGGAGCTGCGCTTCCGTGAGCCACAGCCGGCACCGGCATGGGAGGGGGAGCGGGATGCCGCGGCCTTCGGCCCGACGGCTCCGCAGGCGCCCTATGGCGGCGGCCTCGAGAAGTACCTGCCGACCGTCGAGATCGCCGGCGACGACATCCTGACGGTGAACGTGTGGACGCCGGCCGACCGGCCGGCCGATGCGGCGCTGCCGGTGCTCGTGTTCGTGCACGGAGGCACTGACCCGTGGCGCGGCGGCCCTGCCGGCCTACGGCGGGCGGACGTTCGCACGGCACGGCATCGTGTACGTCTCGGTCCAGTACCGGCTCGGGCAGGAGGGCTTCGCGGTGCTTGACGACGTGCCGCAGAACCTCGGTGTGCTCGACCAGCAGGCCGCGCTGCGCTGGGTGCGCCGCGAGATCGCGGCCTTCGGTGGCGACCCGGCGAACGTCACGGTCATGGGCCACTCAGCGGGCGCGAACACCCTCACCGCCCTGCTCGCCCTGCCGCACGCGAAAGAGCTGTTCGACCGCGCGATCCTCCAGTCCGGGCCGCTCGCCGCGCAGCCTCCGAAGAAGGCCGGACGCATGACGCGCGAGATCGCCAAGCGGCTGAAGATCTCCGCCACGCGCGCCGGATTCTCCGCTGTGACCGCCCACCAGCTGGTGGAGCAGCAGCGGGCGATCGCCGCGGGCGGCTCGCCTCTCGGCCGCGGCCCCAGCGTGGCGCTCGCCATCGGCGGCGAGGCCGTGCCGCGCAATCCGCTCGACGCCCTGCTCGCCGGCGCCGGCCGCGGCATCCCCGTGCTCATCGGCTCCACGAGCGAGGAGTACCGGCTCTGGTTCGTGCCCAGCGGCGTCCTCGACAGGATCACGGCCCGCACGCTCGCCCTCGCCCGCCTCGCGTCGCGGGTGCCCTCGCGCATCGTGACGGCGCACCGTGCCCGTCGGCCCGATGCGACGGCGGGAGAGGTGCTCGGCGAAGTGGTGACCGACGTTCTCCTGCGCGGGCCGATCGCGCGGTTCGCCGACAGCCGGACCGACGAGCCGGCCGCGTCTCTCCGGGTTGAAGCGGCACCCGCGGCTCCTACATGGGTCTACGAGTTCCGGTGGCGGAGCCCCGTCGACCGCCTGGGCGCCGCCCACGGGATGGAGCTCGGCTTCGTGTTCGACCGCGTCGACACGCCCGACGCCGTGGCCCTGGGCGGCCACGACGGTCCGCAGGCCCTCGCCGACGCCATGCACCGCGCCTGGGTGTCGTTCGTCCTCGAGGGCGATCCGGGATGGGAGGCGTGGTCGAGCCGCCGGCCGGTGCAGGCGTTCGACGCCGACGGGGGCCATATCGACTACGCGCCGCGTCAGGACGAGCTCGACGGTCTTCCCAAGCGGTAGTGTCACAGTCGCGATGACGACGATCGACGACGCGCTCGCGCGCGACCAGGCCCTTCCCGACCTCGACTGGCACGTGTTCCCCGCCGGCACCGAGCGCGATGTGTTCCGTGCTCCCAGTGGCGGCCTGGCACGTGTTCGTCTCGGCGACCCCGACGCGCCGCGCGTCGTGCTCGTGCCCGGCGTCGCCGGGTCGAAGGAGGACTTCGTCCTGCTGTTCCCTCTCCTTGCGGCAGCGGGTTACCGCGTCGAGGCGTACGACATCGCCGGCCACTACGAGTCGGTCGACGCGGGGCCGCAGCATCTCGACCCGCCGCGCGAGTCCTACGACTATCCGCTGTTCGTCGACGATCTCGTCGCGATCCTCGAAGAGGGTGGTGGACCCGCGCACGTGCTCGGCTACAGCTTCGCGGGTCTGGTGACCGAGCTCGCCCTGGTCGCGCGCCCCGAGCTGTTCCGCAGCCTCACGCTCATGGCGGCGCCGCCGGCGACCGGCCAGGTGTTCCGTGGCGTGAAGCACATCGGCCCCATCTCGGACATGTCGCCGCACCGGGCGGCCGGGCTCATCCTCTGGGGCATCCGCTACAACCTCAACCGCACGCCCCCGGGGCGCATCGCATTCGTGCGCGAGCGTCTCGGCATCACCGGCCGCGCCTGCATCGACGACGTCGTCGGCCTGATGATGGCCACGCCCGACGTCGCGGACGACGTCGCCGCGATCGACGTTCCGAAGCTCATCGCCGTCGGTGAGCAGGACCTGTGGCCTCAGGCCCAGCACGACGCCTACGCGCTGCGCATCGGCGCGCGCGTGGCGACGTACCCGACGGGTCACGCGCCCTGCGAGACGGCGCCGCACCAGCTCGTGCGCGACATGCTGCAGCTGTTCGCCGCCGCGCAGTGACGAGAGCGGATGCCGCCGCGTGCGGCATCCGCGCTCGACGTCACTTGATCGAGCGGCGCGTGACGACCAGCAGTGAATCGAGCGGACGCCGGGGTCGCAGCATCCGATTCGGGAATAACCTTTGTGGGCATGCGTTACACGAGATACATTCATTTGCATAGATTCGTCCGCGACGGAGATCCCGCACGGCGAACGGAGCCCTGAGTCAGGGGAGCGGAGAAGCGATCGTGAGCGAGAGCACCACGTGGTCGGGAATGCAGTTCGGCATCTTCACGGTGAGCGACATCACCCAGGACCCGACCGACGGCACCACGCCCAGTGAGGCGGAGAGGATCCGGGCGACGATCGAGATCGCCAAGCACGCCGAGGAGGTGGGCCTGGACGTCTTCGCCCTCGGTGAGCACCACAACCCGCCGTTCTGGTCGTCGTCGCCCACCACGACGCTCGCGTACATCGCCGCGCAGACCGAACGCCTCATCCTGTCGACCGCGACGACCCTCATCACCACGAACGACCCGGTGAAGATCGCCGAGGACTACGCGATGCTGCAGCACGTGTCTGGCGGGCGCACCGACCTCATGATCGGCCGCGGCAACACCGGCCCGGTGTACCCGTGGTTCGGCAAGGACATCCGCCAGGGCCTGCCGCTCGCGATCGAGAACTACAACCTGCTGCACCGCCTGTGGCGTGAGGATGTCGTCGACTGGGAGGGCCAGTTCCGCACGCCCCTGCAGGGCTTCACGTCGACCCCGCGCCCGCTCGACGGTGTGGCGCCGTTCGTGTGGCACGGCTCGATCCGCACTCCCGAGATCGCGGAGCAGGCGGCCTACTACGGCGACGGCTTCTTCGCGAACAACATCTTCTGGCCCAAGGAGCACTACCAGCGCTTGATCGCGCTGTACCGCCAGCGCTACGCGCACTACGGTCACGGCACGCCCGAGCAGGCGATCGTGGGCCTCGGCGGTCAGGTCTTCATGGCCGCGAAGTCTCAGGATGCGGTGGCGCAGTTCCGCCCTTACTTCGACAACGCCCCCGTGTACGGCCACGGTCCGTCGCTCGAGGACTTCAGCGAGATGACGCCCCTCACCGTCGGCTCGCCCCAGCAGGTGATCGACCGCTACGCCGCCATGCGCGAGACGTACGGCGACTACCAGCGCCAGCTGTTCCTCATGGACCACGCCGGCCTGCCGCTGAAGACGGTGCTCGAGCAGCTCGACATCCTGGGCGGCGAGGTCGTCCCGGTGCTGCGCAAGGAGCTGCAGAAGAACCGGGCGCCGGAGGTCCCGGACGCCCCGACCCACGCGAACCTCGTGGCCGCAGCCTACGGCGACCAGGCACCGCGGCAGGCGGTGCCCGGGGCGAACCGCGGCGACAACCTCGTGGGAACCAGCCCGTACCAGGACAGCCCGGCGCCCGCAGGTGCCGCATTCGGCCTCGGCCGGAAGGAGGCGTGACATGACCGCTCGCCGTATCGCCGTCATCTCGGCGGGTCTGTCGAACCCGTCCTCGACGCGCATGCTCGCCGATCGGCTCGCCGCCGCGACGGCGAAGCAGCTGTCGGAGCGCGGCATCGAGATCGAGGTCGACGTGTTCGAGCTGCGCGACTACGCCCACGACATCACGAACAACCTCCTGACGGGGTTCGCTCCGCCCGCCCTGGAGTCCGTGATCAACGCGGTCGTCTCGGCCGACGCGGTCATCGCGGTGACGCCGATCTTCTCCACGAGCTACTCGGGCCTGTTCAAGTCGTTCATCGACGTGCTCGACCCCGACGCGCTCACCGGCAAGCCAGTGCTGATCGGCGCGAACGCAGGCACCGCTCGCCACTCGCTCGCGATCGACTACGCCATCCGGCCGCTGTTCACGTACCTGCACGCCGAGCCGGTCTCGACGGGTGTGTTCGCCGCGTCGAGCGACTGGGGCTCGTCGGCCGACAACATCGCACCGCTCGGTGAGCGGATCGACCGCGGCGCGCGCGAGCTCGCCGACGCGATCGCGCGGCGGGAGCCGGCGACGGACTCCGATCCGTTCGACCCCGCCAACTACCTCGGCGAGGGGCGCTCGTTCGGCCACCTGCTGGGCGGCCTCGCGGGCGAGTGATCCCGCGAACCCTCAGCCGAGATACACGTCCTCCGGTGCGCGGAGGGGGCGCCACGCGTCCTCTCCGCGCACCGCGGCGTCTGCGGCACCGACCCGGGGCATCACGTCGGCGTCGACGAGTCCGCCGAGGTCGACGCCGGTCAGGGCCTCGATGTCGGCGATCGGCACCTGGAACGTGCGGAAGGCGCCCAGCGAAGGCACCGCGAGGGCTCCCTGGGTCACGTCGATCAGCTCGGACTGGTCGAGCAGGAAGCCCGCCGCGGCGAGGCCGGGCGACGACCCTCCGTCCTGCGTCGCCCATGCGGCGACCTTGAAGAAGCGCCGCGGGATGCGGATGCCGCGATAGGGCGGGTCGTCGTCAGCGAGGACCGGGGCGGTGAAGACGCTCAGCCGTTCGTCGGTCGTGTCGGCGAACTCCAGCACATGGTCCTCGAGCCCGAGCCACAGCTCCTTCGACTGGTTGAACCCGCTCGCCTGCGGAGCGGCGTTGGGATAGACGAACGTCGCCTCTGTCGCCTCCCGAGCCTGTGCGGCCGTGCCCCAGCCAGGATCCCGCCGGCGCACCAGATGCCCGCGGTCCAGGTCGTTCGATGCGTAGACGGCGGGTCCCGCCTGCTCGGTGGCGGGAATCCGGGGGTCCAGCTCCCACTCGCCCGTGCGCGGCAGATCCTGGAGCGTGGCGCCGTCGATGTTCACCGCCGTCACCACCGCGAGGCGCCGCTGCGGCTCGAGCAGGATCGTGAAGCGCGGGTAGGTGAGAAGGCGCACCTCCCGCGCAGCCGAAGGCCGCGGGAGGGGGAGGGGGATGCCGAGGAAGCGCTCGTCGTATGCGTCAAAGGTCTCGTCTGCCACGGATCCATCCTGGCCGGTCGCGCCGACAGTCGCCGCGCGGGAGCTCGCCCACGGTGCGCGTGCCGCGGAGGCGGCGCGCGAGCACCGCATCGATGCCGACGCCGATGCCGACGGCCACGACGACCGACACGACGACGGCGACCACCGGACCGCCGGGCAGCAGCGCCGCCACGGCCGCACCGATGAGCGCCTGATACAGCGCCCACAGGGATGCCGCCAGCGCATCGACGGCGAGATACCGCACCGCGCCGATCCGGGTCGCCCCCGCGGCGAGGTTGACCGCGAGGCGGGCGAACGGGATGAATCGCGCCGTGAACAGCACGAGCGCCGTCCGCTGCTCGAGGCGCGCCTGCGCCCACGTCAGCGCGGCACGTGCGCGCGGTGCCCGCATCCAGCGCCACCGGTCGAGTCCGATCGTGCGCCCGACGAGATAGCAGGCCGCATCCCCGGCGATGGCGGCGACGGTGGCGACGGCGATGACGGCGCCCAGCGGCGGCTCGCCGCCCGACACCGAGAGGGCGCCGAACGCCGTCACCGCCGCCTCGCCCGGTATCACCACGAGGAATGCGTCGCCCAGCACCAGCGCGAACAGCACGAAGAGCGCCCACGGACTTCGCGCGACCTCGGTCAGCAGCTCCTCGACCACGTCTCCTTGGTAGTCCGCCGCGGTGAACGGCGACGGAACGGGGCCCGTCCGGTGGCCTGCCGAGGTGCATCGGGTGAACACTTCCGTGCAAGCGCCGGTTCGGGGCATCCGTCGCTTCCCGCCCCGTCAGCCTGGAGGCGTGAGAGTCGCACTGCTCGCCGAATCGTTCCTGCCCCACATGAACGGGGTGACGGGGTCGGTACTCCACGTCCTCCGTCATCTCGCCGCCGAAGGTCACGAGACCCTCGTCATCGCGCCGCGCGCCGGTGAGATCACCACCGACCTCCACGGCGCCCGCACCGAGCTGCTGCGGTCGACGCCGCTGCCGTCGTATCCCGAGGTGCGCATCGTGTTCGCCCGGGCCGCGCGCCTGACGGCGATCCTCCGCGAGTTCCGGCCCGATGTCGTGCACCTGGCGTCGCCGTTCGTGCTGGGCTGGCAGGGGCTCGCGGCCGCAGACGCGCTGCGCGTGCCTGCTGTCGCCGTGTATCAGACCGACGTCGTCGCGTACGCGCAGAAGTACGGGATGCCGCAGGCCGCCGTCCTCGTCGGCCGCCACGTCGCCCGCCTGCACCGGCGCGCCACCCTCACCCTGGCCCCGTCGACGGCCTCCCTGCAGCAGCTCGAGGATCTCGGCGTCGACAGGCTGCGTCGATGGGGGCGCGGCGTCGACACCGCCCGCTTCGGTCCGGAGCGGCGGAGTGACACGTGGCGCACGCGCGTCGCCCCGGGCAGCACGATCGTCGGCTACGTCGGCCGCCTCGCACCCGAGAAGCAGGTCGAAGACCTCGCTGCGCTCGCAGGCATCGACGGCACGCGTCTGGTGATCGTCGGGGACGGGCCTGCGCGTCCGGCGCTGGAGCGGGCGCTGCCCGATGCGGTGTTCACCGGTCACCTCACCGGTGGCGCGCTCGCCGAGGCGCTCGCGAGCTTCGACGTGTTCGTGCACCCGGGCGAGAGCGAGACCTTCGGCCAGACGATCCAGGAGGCGCTGGCCAGCGGTGTTCCGGTCGTGGCGACCGGGGTCGGCGGGCCCGTGGACCTGGTGCGATCGAGCGTCGACGGGTGGCTCTACCGTCCCGGCGATCTGCACGACCTCCGCGCCCGCGTCGCCGACCTCGCCGGCGATGAGGGAAAGCGCCGTGCGTTCGCCGTGGCGGCCCGCGATTCGGTGCGCGACCGTTCGTGGGATGCCGTGTGCCGTCAGCTCGTCTGCCACTACGAGGACGCCCGGATGCTGCGCCCCCTCGACGACGCGCAGCGCCGGCGTGCCGGCATCCGACCGTCGTCGCCCTCCGCCGTGTCCGCGCTGCGGCCGCGCTGGTCACGGTACGTCGCCCTGGGCGACTCGCTCACCGAAGGGCTCTGCGACACGTCGCGGATGCCCGCCGGGCAGTACCGCGGCTGGGCAGATCGCCTGGCGCAGCTGCTCGCGCACGAGGCGACCGGCCCGGCGCCGTTCCGGTATGCGAACCTCGCCGTGCGCAGTCGCCGGGTGCGTCACCTCACGGCGGAGCAGCTCCCGCTGGCACTGGCGATGCGCCCGGATCTCGTGTCGATCCTGATGGGCGCCAATGATCTCGTCGGCCGGCGTGTCGACATCGCCGGGCTCGCGACCGAGCTCGAGGCATCCGTCCGCGCCCTGCGGGACGCCGGGATCGACGTCCTCCTCGTCACGCCGTTCCTTCCACACCGGCGTGCGGCGGTGCTGTTCGAGCGCAGGTTCGCCGTATTCGCCTCGGAGCTCCGGCGGATCGCCGCGGGTACCGGCGCGATGCTGCTCGATCTCGACGCGATCCCCGCGATCGGGGATCTCGACCTGTGGGCGTCCGATCGGGTGCACCTGCGCTCGCGAGGACACCGGTTCCTGGCCTATCGCGCGGCGGAGCGCCTCGGCGTCCGCGACGCCGAGGCGCTCGGCGGACTCGACGCCGCCCTCCACGCCGACGACGATCCCGTCGCGCACGGGACGTGGCTCAGCCGCGACGTCCTGCCCTGGGCGTGGCGCCGCCTCCGGGGACGCACCGCGGGCGACGGCGTCGCGCCGAAGCACAGCGGGTACGTGGTCATCGGCGGGGGCGGCGAGGTGCGCTCCCGCAGCCGCACCACGTGAGGGGGCTCGGGGGGCCACCCGGAGCGGCGCCGCCACTCCGGCGTCAGCCGGCGTCCCGCCAGGCGTACTCCGACTCCGGCCGCCCGGGGGTGCCGTAGCGCGGGGAACGGCTCACGCGCCCGGCCTCGACGAGGTGCTCGAGGTAGCGGCGCGCGGCGACGCGCGACATCCCCAGCCGCGCGGCGGACTCGCCGGCCGACACGGGTCCGTGCTCCCGCACGTCGGCCGTCACCTTCGCGAGGGTGTCGCCCGCCAGTCCCTTGGGGAGGGCCACGGGCAGCGCGGGACGGAACGCACCGAGCAGTGCGTCGATCTCCGACTGCGTCGGCGAGCCGGCCGCTTCCGCGGCCCGCCGGCGATATTCGCGGTACTGCTCGAGGCGCTCGCGGAAGACTCCGAAGGTGAACGGCTTGACCAGGTACTGCGAGACCCCCAGGCTGACCATCTGTCGCACCACCTCGGCGTCGCGGACGCCGGTGACCGCGACGACGTCGACATCGGACGCCCGGGAACGGATCTGTCGCAGGACGTCCAGTCCCGTGCCGTCTGGCATCGTGACGTCGAGCAGCACGAGGTCGATGTCTGCCGGGCGGCCGAGGATGGCGGCGACGGCTGCCCGTGCGCCTGTGCACTCCGCCGCCACGCGGAACCCGTCGAGCCGCTCGACATAGGTTCGATGCAGCTCGAGTGTCAGGGCGTCGTCGTCGACGAGCAGCACCCCGATCACGGCTGCCTCGCGGGCAGCACGGCGGTGAACGTCGTCGGAGCCGAGGCGATCGAGATGCTCCCGCCCGCGTCCTCGACGATCGACCGGACGAGCGCCAGGCCGACGCCCCGCCCGTCCGCGCCCGCCGGCTTGGTCGAGAACCCGTGCTCGAACACCCGATCGCGCAGATCGTCCGGGATGCCGGAGCCGCTGTCGGCCACGACGATCCGGAGCGCACCGGGCGCGGCGTTCTCGAAGGCGATGCGCACCCAGCGCGGCGGCTCGCCCGAGGCCGCGGCATCCAGCGCGTTGTCGATGAGGTTGCCGACCACCGAGACGGCGTCAACGGGCGAGAGCACACTGCGCGGCGCCGCGGGGTCGATCTCGGCACTCCACTCGACGCCGTGCTCGCGCGCCTGCGCCGCCTTGCCCAGGAGCAGGGCGCCCACCGTGGGGTCGCCGTCGCGGCGCGCGGCGACCTGGTCGACCAGCGCCTGACTCTGGCGGGACGTCTCGGTGAGGATCTCGATCGCCTCCCGTGTGCGACCGAGCTCGAGCAGCGACACGGCGGTGTGCATGCGGTTGCCGTGCTCGTGCGTCTGCGCCCGCAGCGCCTCGCCCAGGGTGCGCATCGACTCGTACGAGGCGACGGCGTCCCGGATGCTGCCGGCCGGCAGATCTCCCGCCAGCCGGCGTGTCGTGCGCCGGGCGAGGAGAGCGCCCGCGAGCCCGGCCACGAGCACCGCGAGCACGATGACGACGACGAACGGAAGCCGGGGGAGGAGGTCGGATGCGATGCTGCCGACCGTCCTGCCCACCGACACCCAGCCGACGACGCCGCCGCCGGCTTCGATCGGCACGATCGTCCGCACCGATGGACCGAGCGTGCCCGCGAACTCCTCGGTCAGCGCCACGGGCTCGCTCGGGATCGTTCCGAGATACGCACGCCCGATCTCGGCGGGATCGCGGTGGGTGACACGGATGCCGTCGGGCGTCATGATCGTGACGAAGTCCACGCCGGCACCCGCCATGATGCCCTCGGCGAACGGCTGCAGCACGGCGGTGGCATCGTCACCGCCGAGAGCGTCCGCCACGGACGGGGCGACCGCGATCGACGTCGCGACCCCGCGCGTCACCTCTTCGGCCTCCGCCCGCGCCGAGCGCTGCGCATCGAGGACGAGGAGCAGCGCGAGCAGCGCGACCAAGACGACGACGGCGGCCGCCACGGCGATGAAGACCAGCGACGCCGCGCTGACACGGCGAGCGTCTGCGTGCATGCGACCTCCTCGTGGCTGTGCTTGCTCCATCCTCTCCCGTCGGCGTCGATCGCGGGCCCGGGATCCCACGACCAATACGACCACAACTCACCGCTCTCACCGGTGGCGCGCACGCTAGGCAACACGTCGGACCCGCACCCGGTTCCGACGTCTCGGACAACGACTGTTCACACAGGAGGCGATGATGGCTCTTTCGACCCGGACGACTTCGTTCACCCTTCCCGGCTTCAACTGGCGCCGCGGCAAGCAGGCATGGGACAAGCACACGTGGCTCTACGTGGCGGTGATCGCCGCGGTGGTGCTGGGAGCGGCGGTCGGCCTTCTCTGGCCCGAGGTGGGCCAGGCGATGCGCCCCCTGGGCGTCGCCTTCGTCAGCCTCATCAAGATGATGATCGCCCCCATCATCTTCTGCACGATCGTCGTGGGCGTCGGCTCGATCGCGAAGGCCGCGACCGTGGGCAAGATCGGCGGACTCGCCCTCCTGTACTTCATGGTGATGTCCACGTTCGCGCTCGCGATCGGCCTCGTCGTCGGCAATGTCCTCCACCCGGGCGAGGGCCTCAACATGGCGAACGCGACGTACGAGGCCACCGCCGAGGCCAAGACGACGGAGCAGTTCCTCCTCGGCATCATCCCCCTGACATTCTTCTCCGCGTTCACGGGCGAGAGCGTGCTCCAGGTGCTGTTCATCGCACTGCTGGTCGGCTTCGCGCTGCAGCAGATGGGCGCCAAGGGACAGCCGATCATGAACGCCGTGAAGCATCTGCAGGCACTGGTGTTCCGCATCCTGGGCATGATCCTGTGGCTGGCGCCGATCGGCGCGTTCGGCGCGATCGCCGCGGTCGTCGGCGACACCGGCGTCGCGGCGATCTGGAGCCTGGGCCTCCTGATGGTCGCGTTCTACATCACGTGCATCGTGTTCATCGTCGGGATCCTCGGCACGCTGCTGTACGCGGTGACCCGGGTGAGCATCTTCAGCCTCATCAAGTACCTGGCGCGCGAGTACCTCCTCATCGTGGGGACGTCGTCCTCGGAGTCGGCGCTGCCGCGCCTGATCGCGAAGATGGAGCACCTGGGGGTGTCCAAGCCCGTCGTCGGCATCACCGTGCCCACCGGATACTCGTTCAACCTCGACGGCACGGCGATCTACCTCACGATGGCGTCGCTGTTCATCGCCAGCGGCATGGGCGCGCCGATGTCGATCGGCGAGCAGATCGGCCTGCTGGTGTTCATGATCATCGCGTCGAAGGGTGCCGCCGGCGTCACCGGCGCGGGTCTCGCGACGCTGGCCGGGGGACTCCAGGCCTACCGCCCCGACCTCGTCAACGGCGTCGGCGTCATCGTCGGCATCGACCGGTTCATGTCGGAGGGCCGGGCGCTCACGAACTTCACCGGCAACGCGGTCGCGACCGTGCTGATCGGCTCGTGGACGAAGGAGTTCGACGCCCCGCGGGCCCGGCGGGTGCTCGCCGGCGAGCTGCCGTTCGACGAGACCACACTGGCGGGCAGCGACCACGACGGGATGTCGGAGTCGCCGGACGCCGTGGGCGTCCAGGGCCTCGAGGAGGCCGCCGTCGTAGAGGCGGGGGCCAAGGAGCAGCGCGCGCGGGACCGTGCCGCCCAGCTCACCCGCTGACCCGCACGGCGCCGCGCCCCCGTGCCACGGCACCGGGGCGCGGAGCTCTGCGTCGGCGGTGTCGCAGCCCCTGCGGCGGATGAGACCGGTTCACGCCGCCGGGTGACGGCGCAGGCGCCTCAGGATGTCGCCGTGGTGGATGGTGCGGCGTGACAGCACCGCTGCGGCGAAGAAGCAGAGGGCGCCGATCGCCGTGCCGAGGTTCGTCCAGGTCAGGCTGACGAGATCGCCCGTCGACGGCACGACGTAGGCGGCGACCGCCGAGACGGCGAACGCGATCGACCCGACCATGTTGAGCCCGGTGCCGTGCCACGTGCGGGCATCGCGATCCCACAGACGCTCGCGACCGCGCGTGGCTTCGATCGCCAGGAAGCTGGACACCAGGAACGCGAGAGATCCCCAGGCATCCGGACGCCACCCGACGCCGACGGCATCGGGGCGCGCGATGGCCGCGACCAGCGCGACGAGCGTCGAGGCGTTGAACAGGAGCGTGCCGGCGAACTGGATCGCGGCGGACCACCAGTCCGCCCGGTCGGGTCGGTTCGTGTGCTCCCTCGGCGGACGCCGTCCGCTGAGCATCAGCTGGATCAGCGCTGCGACGGTGAAGAACACGGAGCCGACGAAGAACGTGACGTTCGTCCAGACCGGGCCCGCCCAGTCCGCATATAGCGGCAACGCTCCCGCGAAGAAGCACAGAGAGCCGATCGCGAAGCCCCACGCCTCCCGGCGCAGCCGCCGCACCCTGTCGGGCGCGCCACCCGCAGCATCATCGGCCACGGCTGCGGCGTCCTCCCGCTGCGGGGACCCGGCGTCGCTCACGCGTCGGGATCGATCTCGCCGGACTCGACGGCCGACTCCCGCTCCTCCAGATCGAGGTCGTCGACCTGCTTCTCGACGGATTCCATCGGGTCGAGGGTCGCCGGTGGCAGCTCGAACTCGGCGTCGTCGTCGAGCGGCACATCGCGCTCGTCGTCGGGGATCCGCTCACGGAAGTCGCTCATGCCGGCCTTCGATCGTCAGCCGCTCTTGCGGCGGAACTCGCGCTTGGTCACAGCCCCGTGGGTTCCGTGGACGGCAGAGTCGCCGTCGAGGTGGGACTCTCCTTCGCGGTGCTGCGCGTTCTTCTTGTCAAGTGCTTCCTTGAACTTGCGCTTCATCTCATCGGATGCCGCGCCCGCCGGCTTCTCGTCGGTGCTCATGACCCCCACCCTACGCACGCCCGGCGACGATGTCATTCGGTGTTTCCGGGTGGACCCGCGACGGTGAGGCCCGGGCGGGCACCACTGATAGGATCGGACAGGCTGCCCTCGGGCATCCGCTCAATTCAATATGAGCTCACGGAGCAGGCCGGCAGCTAGCTGGTCCCCTGTGGTGGTCTCCTCGTCGCGCCGGCGCCGGGTGGATTTCTACTGGTGGCCAGTGCTGGCGCGAATCGCGGCGATCGCCGCGCGCCGAGATCTGCCTGTTCCTGCTCCTTCGCACAAGCTCGTGCGCGAAACGCGCGTGCGAGCCTAAACAAAGAAGGAGAGACCTCTTGGAAGGTCCTGAAATCACCGCCGCGGAAGCCGTTCTCGACAACGGCCGCTTCGGCACCCGTACCGTCCGGTTCGAGACCGGACGACTCGCGCAGCAGGCGCAGGGCGCGGTCGCCGCGTACCTCGACGAGGAGACGATGCTCCTCTCGGCCACCAGCGCGAGCAAGCAGCCCCGCGAGGGCTTCGACTTCTTCCCGCTGACCGTCGACGTCGAAGAGCGCTCGTACGCGGCAGGCAAGATCCCCGGCTCGTTCTTCCGTCGCGAGGGTCGCCCCTCGACGGAGGCGATCCTGGTGTGCCGCCTCATCGACCGCCCGCTGCGTCCGTCGTTCGTCGACGGCCTCCGCAACGAGGTGCAGATCGTCGTGACCGTGCTCTCGATCGCGCCGGGCGAGTTCTACGACGCGCTCGCGATCAACGCGGCCTCGCTGTCGACCCAGATCTCGGGTCTGCCGTTCTCCGGCCCGATCGCCGGTGTGCGCCTCGCGCTCGTCCCCGGCCACGGCGAGAACGCCGACCAGTGGATCGCGTTCCCGACCGTGACGCAGCTCGAGGACGCCGTCTTCGACCTGATCGTCGCCGGCCGCGTCATCACCGATGCCGATGGCAACGAAGACGTCGCGATCATGATGGTCGAGGCCGAGGCCACCGAGGGTTCGTGGAACCTCATCAAGGGTGGTGCCACCAAGCCGAACGAGCAGGTCGTGGCCGAGGGTCTCGAGGCCTCGAAGCCGTTCATCAAGCAGCTCGTCGCCGCGCAGAACGTCGTCGCGAACACGGCTGCCAAGGAGATCAAGGAATTCCCGGTCTTCCTGCCCTACAGCCAGGAGACGTACGACTTCGTCGCGGGTCGCGCCTACGACCGTCTCGTGCCGATCTACCAGATCGCCGAGAAGCAGGAGCGTCAGAACGCGGACGACGCGCTCAAGGACGAAGTCAAGGCTCAGCTGCTCGCCGCCGTCGAGGCCGGGGAGCTCCCCGCTGTCGCGACGCTCGAGTTCTCGGCCGCCTACAAGTCCGTGACGAAGAAGATCGTCCGCGGTCGCATCCTCGCCGAGGGCGTCCGCATGGACGGTCGCGGCCTGGCCGACATCCGTCCGCTCGACGCCGAGGTGCAGGTCATCCCGCGCGTCCACGGCTCGGCGATCTTCCAGCGCGGCGAGACCCAGATCCTGGGTGTCACCACGCTGAACATGCTCAAGATGGAGCAGCAGATCGACTCGCTGTCGCCCGTCACGCACAAGCGCTACATGCACCACTACAACTTCCCGCCCTACTCGACCGGTGAGACCGGCCGTGTCGGTTCGCCGAAGCGTCGCGAGATCGGGCACGGCTTCCTCGCCGAGCGCGCGCTCGTGCCGGTGCTGCCCAGCCGCGAGGAGTTCCCGTACGCGATCCGCCAGGTGTCCGAGGCTCTCGGCTCCAACGGCTCGACGTCGATGGGCTCGGTGTGCGCGTCCACGCTGTCGCTGCTGAACGCGGGTGTGCCGCTGCGCGCCCCCGTCGCCGGCATCGCCATGGGTCTCGTGTCGGACGAGGTCGACGGACAGACGCGCTACGCCGCGCTGACCGACATCCTCGGCGCCGAGGACGCCCTCGGCGACATGGACTTCAAGGTCGCCGGCACCAGCGAGTTCGTCACGGCGATCCAGCTCGACACGAAGCTCGACGGAATCCCGTCGTCGGTGCTGACCGCCGCGCTGCAGCAGGCCCGCGACGCCCGCCTGACGATCCTCGGTGTGCTCAACGCCGCGATCGACGGTCCGGACGAGATGGCGCCCACCGCGCCGCGTGTCATCAGCGTGCAGATCCCGGTCGACAAGATCGGCGAGCTGATCGGCCCGAAGGGCAAGACGATCAACGCGATCCAGGACGAGACCGGCGCGCAGATCTCCATCGAGGAGGACGGCACCGTCTACATCGGCGCTACCGACGGCCCGTCGGCCGAGGCCGCCCGCGCTCAGGTGAACGCGATCGCCAACCCCACCAACCCGGAGGTCGGCGAGCAGTTCCTCGGAACGGTCGTGAAGATCGCGACGTTCGGCGCGTTCATCTCGCTCCTGCCCGGCAAGGACGGACTGCTGCACGTCAGCGAGGTCCGCAAGCTCGCCGGTGGCAAGCGCGTGGAGAACGTCGAGGACGTGCTCAACGTCGGTCAGAAGCTCCTCGTGAAGATCACGAAGATCGATGACCGCGGCAAGCTCTCGCTCGAGCCGGTGCTCGAAGAGGCGGCCGACCAGGAGGGTCGCGCTGCGGCCAGCGAGGGCCCGGAGGGTCCCGCCGAAGGCTGAATGACAGACCTGCAGGGCTCGCCCGCTCGCTGAACGCGTTCAGCGGACGTAAGAGCCGCAGATTCACGGATGCCCGTCCCTCGTCCGAGGGGCGGGCATCCGTCGTCCGGTCGGCAGATCGCTCAATCTGTCCCCCGAAAGGGGGACAAATCGGCAAGGATCCGCGGGTCGTGATGAAAGCGTTATGTAATGTTTATCGACAGTTCGCCTCAGTGACCGGTGCACTGTCCGGACTGTCCTAGCCTGTGAGTACGCGCCGGGGGGCGCGCGCACAGTGATCACGGAGCTCCGAGGGGCGCCGTGAGGGGGTGGGACATGGCTTACTTCGGCGTTGACTCGACGCTCCCACCGGCGAGCCCGGATCCGGCCACCACCGCTGTGGCGGCGGAGAGCGGCAGTGCACGTGGTCCGCACCCGTCCGCGCCGATCCCCGTCCAGGGTCCCGCGGTGGGCAGCAACGTCCGCGTCGCGCTCGGTGAGAGCGGCGCCGATGTCTTCCCGCTGATCCTCGGTGCCGCCGAATTCGGGTGGAACGTCGACCTCGAGTCGAGCCACGCGATCCTCGATGCCTACGTCGAGCTGGGTGGCAATGCCGTGCACACCGCCGACAGCTACTCCAGCGGCCGCAGCGAGCACATCATCGGCCAGTGGCTGCAGTCGCGCGGCCTGCGCGACGACGTGGTGCTCGCGGTCCGCGTCGGCGGTCACGCCGACAACCCCGGTCTCGGGCCGGTCAACCTGGTCCGCGCCGTGGAGGCGTCGCTGACGAGGCTGCGCACCGACCGGATCGACGTGCTCTACCTCGACGCGACGACCGACCCCGGATCCTCTCTCGAGGACACGCTCGCGACGGCGGAATGGCTGGTCGAGGCCGGCAAGGTCCGGGCGCTCGGCGCCATCGGCTACAGCGCCGCACAGCTCGTCGAGGCGCGCATCTTCGCGTCGGCCGGGTACCCGCGCATCACGGTGCTGGACGTCCCCTTCAACGTGCTGCGTCGCCACGAGTTCGATGCGGACCTGCGCCTCGTCGCGGGCGCGCAGGGCATGGCCGTGACCCCGTCCCACGCCCTCGAGCACGGGTTCCTGGCGGGCAGGCAGCGGTCGAAGCTGCGCGGCGCCCTGTCCGTACGCGGAGCGCAGCTGGCAGCGAACCTCAATCGTCGCGGCAGCCGCACGCTCCGGGCGCTCGACGCCGTCGGCGCCGAGCTCGGCGTGCCCGACGCCGCGGTCGCCATGGCGTGGCTGCTCGCCCAGAAGCTCGTCGTCGCGCCGATCGTGAACGCCTACGCACCGCAGCACGTCGAAGAGCTCGTACAGGGCGTCGGCGTCCGGCTCAGCCGGGCCCAGCTGTCCGACATCGCACGGGCCTCGGAGTAGCGAAGAACGCTCGCGGTGCCGCGGGCGACGCGCCCCTCCACAGCCTCGTGGGCCGCGTCGACGGGGTGTCGTAGTGTGGAGGAAGTGCCTTTCCCCAGGCACGTGACCCCCGACGGAGTGAGCTGCGTGACGCACTACATCTACCTCGTGCGGCACGGTGAACACCAGGATGCCGAGCACGGACTGCACGACGGGCCACTGTCCCCTCGTGGGCGTCGGCAGGCGGCATTGCTCGCGGATCGACTCTCGGGCGTTCCGTTCGACGCCGTGTGGCACTCGCCGCTCGAGCGGGCGAGCCAGACCGCACGGGCTGTCGCCGAGCGCATGCCGTCGCTGTCGCCCGAGCCGTCGGCGCTGCTGTTCGACTGCGTGCCCACCGGCATGACCGAGGAGACGCCGGCGGCCTTCGAGCCGTTCTTCGGCTCGGTGACCGAGGCCGAGGTCGAGGCCGGGCGCGCCCAGATGTCCGACGCGACGAGCGAGTTCCTCGCCCGCAAGCGCGGCGAGGTGCACGAGCTGCTCATCACGCACAACTTCGTTATCGCGTGGTTCGTGCGCGAGGTGTTGCAGGCGCCCGACTGGCGCTGGATGACGCTCAACCAGGCCCACTGCGGACTGACCGTCATCGCGCAGAAGCAGGGCCGCCCGTGGACGCTGCTGTCGCACAACGACATGGCGCACCTGCCCGTCGAGCTGCGCACCGGCCTTCCGGAGGTCTACCCGGTCTGACGCGGCTTGCGGCTCAGAGCGCCTTGCCGTACCAGCGGGAGGCGTTCGGGTTCTCGTTGTAGGGCTCGATGGCCTCGAAGCCGGTGCGCGCGTACAGGGCGCCGGCCGCCTCGAGCGAGTGGTGCGTGTCGAGCACGAGCTCGGCCGCGCCGAACTCGCGGGCTCGCCGTTCCAGCTCCTCGACCAGCAGACGGCCCCAGCCCCGGCCGCGCGTGGACGGGCGGAGGTAGAGGTGCTTGAGCTCGTAGCGGGTGCCGAGCGGCCCCTCCGGGATGAGACGGATGCCGCCGCAGCCCTGCGCGACGCCCTCGTCGTCGTCGAGCACGACGAAGACGCCTGCGGGCGGCACGAACGCGGCCGGGTCGGGGAAGGTCGTGCGATACGAGACGCCCTGGACCGCGAATCCTTCGGTGCGGATCTGGAAGTACTCGGCCAGCAGTGCGTGAGCATCGGGTGCGTCGACGGGGGAGGAGCGCAGTTTCACCACTCCTCCAGGGTAGGCGTCCGCGCGGGCGCGACCGGCCGGGAGTGCTCTGCGGCCGCCGCCTAGGATGGATCCATGACGACACGCGTGGCCATCGTGGGCGGCACCGGAAAGCTCGGTGCGATCATCCGCGATGCGGTCGAGGCCGAGCCGGCGTTCGAAGTCGCCGGCGTCCTCTCGTCGCGGTCGGAGCTGTCCGAGCTCGACGGCGCCGATCTGGTGGTCGACGCGTCGACGCCGGCCGTGTCGATCGACGTCGTGCGCGCGGCGATCGAGCGAGGCATCAACGTGCTCGTGGGCACCTCCGGCTGGTCCGCGGAGCGCATCGCCCTCGTGCGCCCACTGGTCGAAGCGGCGGGCACCGGCGCCGTCTTCATCCCCAACTTCTCGATCGGCTCGGTGCTGGGCTCCGCCCTGGCGGCGGCTGCGGCGCCTTTCTTCCCCTCGATCGAGATCGTCGAGGCGCACCGCGAGACCAAGATCGACTCGCCGAGCGGCACCGCGGTGC
Organism: Microbacterium psychrotolerans; assembly: GCF_031085295.1. Classification (GTDB taxonomy): domain Bacteria; phylum Actinomycetota; class Actinomycetes; order Actinomycetales; family Microbacteriaceae; genus Microbacterium; species Microbacterium psychrotolerans. The sequence continues at coordinate 65,098 of NZ_JAVFWO010000007.1, forward strand.
GCACCGCGGAGCTGATCGCGGCGGCCCGTGAGACGGTGGGCCCCGTCGAGTCGCCCCACGTCGACCAGCGTGCCCGCGGACAGCAGGTCGCGAGCGTGCCGATCCACTCGCTGCGCCGCCCCGGAGTCGTCGCGCGCCAGGAGACGATCCTCTCGGGAGCCGGCGAGTCGCTCACGATCGTCCACGACACCGTGGAGCCTGCACAGGCGTACGGTCCCGGCATCCGTCTCGCCCTCGCGGCAGCACGCGATGCCAGCGGAGTCATCGTCGGCCTCGACAGCCTGATCGACATCGGCATCGGGGGCCGCGCGGCGCCCGCCGACGTGCGGCCCGTCGACGAGGGTGGAGTGCCCGGCCAGGTCGCGCGCGCGACCGGCGTATGAGCGCTCGTATCGGCGTCGTCGTCATGGCGGCGCTGCTCGCGCTGTACATCGTGCTCGTCGGGCAGCGTGCGTGGCTGCTGGTCGCCAGCGGCGATCCGATCGGCATCGCGATGGGTGTCGCCCTCGTCGCCCTCCCGGTCATCGCCGCGTGGGCTCTCGGCCGCGAGCTGTGGTTCGGCGTCCGGGCGCAGCAGCTCGGACGACGGCTGGAGGCCGAGGGCGGGCTGCCGGCTGACGAGGTGACGGTGCGTCCGAGCGGCCGCGTCCTGCGCGAGGACGGGGATGCCGTGTTCCCCGCGTACCGCGCGGAGGCCGAGGCCCATCCCGACGACTGGCGCGCCTGGTACCGGCTCGGCCTCGCCTATGATGCCGCCGGCGACCGGCGACGTGCGCGCGAGGCGGTGCGCACCGCGATCCGCCTGGAGACCGCCGACCGCGCCCACTGATCCGGCCGCGGGCCGGTGCACCGAGCCGGCACGGGGTCAGGGTGCGGCGGGCACGGCGGCCGCGACAGCGTCCTCGACGGTCGGGTGCGAGAACTCGAAGCCCGACTGCAGGAGTGCCGTGGGCACGACGTTCGCGTCCGAGGTGAGCAGCGCCTCGGTGGCGTCGGGGCCGAGCACGAGTCTCATGCCCCAGACCGGCGCGCGCAGCAGGAACGGGCGGTTCATCCTCACGGCGAGGGCGAATCCGAGATCGTTGGCCGTGGCGCGCGTCGGGCCGGAGAGGTTCACCGGGCCCGTGAGGCGGGCGTCGATGACGTGGCGGATGGCGCGCACCTCGTCCTCGAGCGAGATCCACGGCCATGCCTGCGTGCCGCGGCCGATGGGCCCGGCGACGCCGAGCCGCGTGAGGAGCAGCAGCGGCTTCAGCACACCGCGCGGGTGCACGATCGGCGCCGTGCGGACGATCGTCACTGCGGCGTCGTCGCCGGCGCCGAGCGCCGCGGACTCCCACTCGCCGCAGAGGTCGGCGAGGAACGAGTCGCCGCGGGGCGCGTCTTCGGAGAGCCGCGCGCCCGGCCGGGAACCGTAATAGCCGACGGCCGATGCCGACACGAAATGAGGGGCATCCGGCCCGAGTTCGCGCATCGCGCGGGCGAGAGCGCGGGTCGGCTCGATGCGCGACCACAGCAGCGTGTTCTTGTACGCGCCCGTCCAGGGGAACCGGCCGATGCTCGCGCCGTTCAGCCCCACGACGGCCGCGGCGCCGGCGAGCACCTCAGGGTCGAGCGGCTCCGCCGTCGTCAGCCATTCGACTTCGCCGGCGGCCTCGGCCGGCCGGCGCACGAGCGTCGTCACCGTGAAGCCGTCGGCGCGGAGGCTCTCGACGAGCGCCCCGCCGATGAGCCCCGACGCACCGGCGACGACGATCCGCCGACCGCCGCCGGCCGGCGGACGGTCTTCAGGCAAGCGTCGCCTCGAGGGTGATCTCGATCCCAGCGAGGGCCTGCGACACCGGGCATCCGGTCTTCGCGCTCTGCGCGATGCGCTCGAAGTCCTCGGGCTCGAGTCCCGGCACGACGGCGTTGACGTTGAGGTGGCTGCCGGTGATTCCGGTGCCCGGCTTGAAGGTCACCGACGCGGTGGTGTCGATGGACTCCGGGGGAGTGCCGTTCTCGGCGAGCGCGAGCGAGAGTGCCATGCTGAAGCACGACGAGTGCGCCGCGGCGATGAGCTCCTCGGGGGTCGTGACCGACGTCGAGCCCTCGCTGCGCGCCTTCCAGTTGACGGGGTACGTGCCCAGGCCCGACGACACGAGGCTGACCTCGCCGGACCCGTCGAACAGTGCGCCCTTCCAGGCGGTGGTGGCTTCGCTGGTGACAGTCATGTGGGGCCTCCTCGCTCGCTCGGCGCCCGTGCAGTGGGCGTCTCGCGTCAGCCTAACCGCGACGGATGCCGCGCCGCGACGGTTCGGGCGCGACGGCGTCCCGTCAGGCGGAGGCCGGTCGGCCGCGACCGACGAATCCGGAGCGCTGCAGCAGCAGATACAGCTGGCAGCCCAGGCACAGTCCGAAGACGGCGTTGAGGAAAGCGGCGACGAACGCGGCCGCGGCTGCGATGGTGAGCCCCCACGGCACGCCGAGCAGGTGCAGCGCGAGTCCGATGACCGAGACGAACAGGCCGACGCCCTGCGCGAAGCGCGGCGGGCGCGGGTCCTCGAGCTCTTTCGGAGGCGCGAGGCGCGGGGCGACGACGGTGCGGTACAGCGCGCTCCACGGCGAGGTGCGGGGCGAGAGGACGCCCCAGAGGAACAGCAGGGCGATCACGAGCAGGAGGAGGAAAGCCGGGTCCAGGAATCGCTGCGCCGGCGATGCGAACGTGATGAGCCACGCGGGCTTTCCCGCGACGAAGGCGAAGTCGACGGATCCGACGAAGCCGAAGGGGAACGCGTCGCCGAGCTGCGCCGTCGAGAGCCCGGTCAGTCCGAGGAAGACGTCGATCAGCAGCAGCACCGCGGTGATGCCGGCGACGAACCGCGGGCCGCGGGGGTCGATGCCGCGCTGCGGTCGCCCTCCCGCGGGGTTCTCCGCTCGCTCAGACATTCGCGTCCTCGGCGATCAGCCGGTTGAGCTCCAGCTCGAGCACGTCGCGGCTCGGGGCGCCGCCGAAGCGCGTCTGCACGACGCCGTCGCGGTCGAGCACGAGCGTCGTCGGCGTCTGCAGCACGTGGAAGTGCTTGGCGATGTCGGGGCGGTGCGTCAGATCGACGTCGAGGTGGCGAACGCCCGCGTGGCCATCCGCGATGTCGGCAAGGGTGCGATGCACACCGGGGCAGCGCGCGCACATCTCGGTGCTGAACTGCAGGAGGGTCGCGACTTCGCCGAGCCCGTCGGCGCCGAGACGGGCGGGCTCGATGACCTCGTGCTCGATGTTGTGACGTGCGCGGGGCTGGCGCCAGTTCACGAAGACGCCGATCGCCACGGTCGCCACGAGCAGCGCGGCGAGGGTGATGAGAGCTCCGACCAGGGTCACAGCAGATCAGGCTAACCCTTTTCGCCTGCGCAGGGGCCGAAAACGCCAATGTGTCGCGTTCGCCGTAACACGGACGGTCGCGTGGCACGCAGCGGCGCGCCCGACCCGGACGTCGCCTGCCGCGGGTATCGTGGCAGCCGTGACGACGCCGATCCCGACCCCGTACGAGGACCTGCTGCGAGACGTGCTCCACAACGGCACGCACAAGGACGACCGGACGGGCACCGGCACGACCAGTGCCTTCGGGCGCCAGATCCGCTTCGACCTCTCGCAGGGCTTCCCCCTCATCACCACCAAGCGCGTGCACTTCAAGTCCATCGCGTACGAGCTGCTGTGGTTCTTGCGCGGCGAGTCCAACGTGGCCTGGCTGCAGGAGAACGGCGTCACCATCTGGGACGAATGGGCGGATGCCGCGGGCGAGCTCGGCCCCGTCTACGGCGTGCAGTGGCGGTCGTGGCCGACGCCGTCCGGCGAGCAGATCGATCAGATCGCGCTGGTGCTCGACCAGATCCGCGCGAATCCGGATTCGCGGCGCCTGATCGTCTCGGCCTGGAATCCCGCCGACATCCCCGACATGGCGCTCGCACCCTGCCACGCGCTGTTCCAGTTCTACGTGGCCGACGGAAAGCTGTCGTGCCAGCTCTATCAGCGCAGTGCCGACCTGTTCCTGGGCGTTCCCTTCAACATCGCCTCCTACGCGCTGCTGACCCTCATGGTTGCTCAGCAGGCGGGCCTCGAGCCCGGGGACTTCGTCTGGACCGGCGGCGACTGCCACATCTACGACAACCACCTCGAGCAGGTGCGCGAGCAGCTGACCCGCGAGCCGTACCCCTATCCGACGCTGCGCATCGCGCGCACGCCCGACTCGATCTTCGACTACCGCTACGACGACTTCGTACTCGAGGACTATCAGCACCACCCCGCGATCCGCGGCGCCGTCGCGGTATGACGTCTCCGATCGGCCTCATCTGGGCCGAGGCGCACCACGGCGTCATCGGCGCGCAGGGCGGCATGCCGTGGCACGTCCCCGAAGACCTGGCGCACTTCAAAGCCCTCACGCTCGGTGCGCCGGTCGTCATGGGACGCCGCACGTGGGAGTCGTTCCCGGCGCGATTCCGCCCGCTGCCGGGCCGACGAAACATCGTCATCACCCGCCAGGAGGACTGGGCTGACGCCGGCGCCGACCGTGCCGGGTCGCTCGAGGCCGCCCTCGCGATGGCCGCCGAAGGCGAGCCGGAGCGGATCTGGGTGATCGGCGGCGGGCAGCTCTTCCGAGATGCGATCGACCTCGCCGATCTCCTGGAGGTCACCGAGCTCGATCTCGAGGTGCCCGGCGACACCGAGGCACCGGACAGGATCGGCTGGCGCACGACGTCGGTCGACCCCGCGGAAGGCTGGCATACGTCGCGCTCCGGCATCCGCTACCGCTTCCTCCGGCTGGTGCCGGCGCATGAGCCCGCGGCTCCGCGCCAATAGGCTGGCGCGCATGGCGAAGACGGCGCTCATCACCGGCGCGAGCTCGGGGCTCGGCGCGGAGTACGCGAGGCAGCTGGCGGCGAAGGGCGCCGACCTCGTGCTGGTCGCCCGCGACCGGCAGGCCCTCGAGCGGCTCGCAGTGGGCCTGCGCTCGACGTACGGCGTGGAGGTCGAGATCCTCGCCGCCGACCTGCTCAAGGGCAGCCAGCGCGAGAAGGTAGTGGCGCGCGTCGCCGACGAGACGCGGCCCATCGAGATCCTCGTGAACAATGCCGGTTTCGGATTGCCGCTGGCATTCGAGGCGAACGACATCGACGACGAGGTCCGCCACCTGCAGCTGCACGTCGAAGTGCCGATGCGGCTGACCCATGCGGCGCTGGGCGGGATGCTCGCCCGCGGGCACGGACGGATCGTGAACGTCGCGTCGGTCGCGGCGTTCATCCCGCGCTCGACGTACGGCGCCTGCAAGGGGTGGCTCGTGAGCTTCAGCCGCTGGGCGAACGGGCGCTACGGGCCGCGCGGCGTGACCGTCACCGCGGTGTGCCCGGGCTACACGCACACGAACTTCCACGAGCGCCTCGGCCTCGCTCGGGGTGAGGAGGGGGTGTCCGACCTGATGTGGCTCGACGCTCGGGATGTGGTGGCGGAGTCGTTGCGCGACGCCGCCCGCGGCCGCGCCGTATCGATCCCGTCCCGCCGCTACAGGGTGCTCGTCGCCCTCGCGCGCTTCGCGCCGCCGTCGCTGGCGGCCCGCATCGGCGAACGCGGCCGGTAGGTCACGCGGCGTCCTCTGCCGCGTCGTCGGGGCGCGGCCGCCGCTGCGAGCGACGCAGGGCATCGGTGAGGGCGGTCGGCACCGACGACGCGCCTCCCACCACCAAGCGATAGCCCACACCGCGCACCGACACGATCCGGATGCCCGGACGGCCGGAGAGACGGCGGCGGAGTCTCTTGATCGCGGAGTTGACGTGCTCGCGGTCGCCGAGGTACTCCGTTCGCCACACCTGTGCCGTGAGGTCTTCGAACGACCAGACGCGGTGGGTGTCGGAGGCGAGGGCGGCGAGCAGGTCGAATTCCTGCGCCGACAGGTGCACCCGGATGCCGGCCACCGAGACCTCGCGGGAGGCCGACGCGATGCGCAGCGTCCCGATGATCAGCGGTGCGGCGGGCCCGGCCGCTCGCGTCTCGTGCGCCGAAGGAAGCGCCGCGTAGGGCGGATGACCCGCGTCCTCCTGATGCGCGTGGACCTCACGCAGCAGCGTGAGCGCGCCCTCGACATCCGGCGCGGCGACGACCACCGCCAGGTCGCGGAGGAGCTTCGCGAGCTCACCCACATGCCGCAGCGGCATTCCCACGCAGAGCACCAGCACCTCGTCCGTCTCCGGCACCACTCCGCTCGACACGCCACGTCCTTTCGTCGCCGATGAAGACCCGACCTGTCTATCAGTCGAGTGTTTCATCTGCCTCATGCCACGTTCCCGCCGGTTAACGATTGCGTGAGAGCGCTCTCATACCTTGCGTGCGTCGGAAAGTTTTCGCCCATGATCTGCCCCCGAAGCGCCCTTGTCGCCCGGTTCGCGGCTGCCCGAGCATGAGCGTCATCCCCTCAACCGGACTCGCCGTCGGCGCCGCGCATCGTCGGCGCCCCGACCGAAGGACCCTCGTGCGTCACTCCCTCCAGCGCAGACCCCGCGCGGCTGCTGCCGTCCTCGCCGCCGCGACGCTCGTCGCCACCCTCCTCGGTTCCCCGCCGGCCGCGGCGACCGAACTGCCCCCACCCGGATTGCCGGAGGGCGAGGCGGGAGCAGCCGCGTGGCGGCACGGCATCCTGCCCGACGCCGGCACGCCGACGGACGACGCGGCGCGCGCGAAGCTGACCGACGAGGCCGAGTCGCAGCTCACCGAGACGGAGGCCGCGTCGTTCTGGGTGCGCTTCGCCGATCGGGCCGACCTCGCGGCGGCCTCGGCCATCGCCGACTGGGACAAGCGGGGTGCCGCGGTGCGGGACGCGCTGCGCGCGCACGCCGAGGTCTCTCAGGCCTCGGTGATCGCCGACTTGGATGCGGCGGGCGCCGCGTACACGTCGTTCTGGGTGTCGAATGCGGTGCTGGTCACGGGCGGCGATCTCGCGCTCGCGACGACGCTCGCGGCGCACAGCGAGGTGTCGCAGATCCGCGAGGTCACGACCTATACCAGCGCTGAGCCGGTCGAGTCGGTCCCCGCCGCGGCAGGCGAGGGTGCGAACATCGACGGCGTCGCATGGGGCGTCGACGAGATCGGCGCGCCCGCCGTCTGGGCGCAGGGGATCACCGCGAAGGGATCGTCGTCGCCAACATCGACAGCGGGGTCGATGTGACGCATCCGTCGCTGCACGACCGCTTCCGCGGGCTGCAGGCCGATGGATCGATGGAGCTCGACTACAACTGGCTGGACATCGACCGCTGGTGCGGCTGGGCCGACGGGCCGTGCGATGTCGACGGCCACGGAACGCACACGATGGGGACGATCACCGGCGACGGCGGCGACGGCGAACGCATCGGCGTCGCACCGGGCGCCACCTGGATCGCGGCGAACGGCTGCGTCAAGTGCACGCAGACGGGTCTCATGCTCTCGGCGCAGTGGATGCTCGCTCCGACGGACACCTCCGAGGACTGGGCGAACGGCGACCCGTCGAAGCGCCCGCACATCGTGAACAACTCCTGGGGCGACCCCGCCTCGAAGGACCCGTTCTTCGACGACATCATCGCGGCGTGGAACGCGTCCGGCATCTTCAGTGCGTGGTCGGTCGGCAACTCCGGCCCGGCGTGCGACACCGCCGGCAACCCCGGCTCCCAGCAGGTCACCTACTCGGTGGGCGCGTACGGCGAAGACGGCGACATCGGCTACTTCTCTTCCCGTGGCCCGGGGCAGGACGGCGACGTGAAGCCGAACATCGCCGCGCCCGGCGTGCGGATCCGCTCTGCCTCGGCGGGAGGCGGCTACCGCCTGGACACCGGCACGTCGATGGCCGCACCTCACCTGGCGGGCGCCGTCGCGCTGCTCTGGAGCGCGGCTCCGGCGCTCGTGGGCGACATCCCGGCCACTCGCGCACTGCTCGATCGCACCGCGCGTGACGTCGACGACACCCGCTGCGGCGGCGATGCCGACGACAACGCGGTGTGGGGCGAGGGCAAGCTGGATGTCGCGGCGCTCATCGCCGCCGCTCCGACCGGCGCCGGCACACTCGCCGGCACGGTGACGGATGCCGACGGCGCGCCGCTGGTGGGCGTCGACGTGGTGGCCGACGGCGAGTTCGGCCGCTCCACCAAGACGGAGTCCGACGGCACCTTCGCGCTGCCGCTGGTGCCGGGCGCGTACCACGTCACCCTGGCGTCGTTCGGGTTCGCCGCCCGGACCGTCGAGGTCACCATCGCCGACGGCGAGACCTCGGACGCCTCGGCGAGCCTCGCCGCCGCCACCCGGCACGCCGTGTCGGGCACGCTGACGGATGCCGCGGGTGACCCGCTGCCGGGGCTTGCGGTCGCCCTGAACGGGCCGCTCCCGGCCGCCACCACCGACGCGGCCGGCCGGTACCGGATCGACGACGTGCCGGCGGGTTCGTTCACGCTCACCACGACGGGAGATCGCTGCGTCGCGCCGCTGGAGCGGACTCTCGTGGTCGACGGCGAAGAGACGGTGGATGCCACCCTGGAGCGCGTCGCCTTCCCTGGCGGGTATTCGTGCACGACGACAGACGCCCCGCTCCCGATGGGAAGCCGGGTGCTGGACATCCGGGCGAACGGGGGCGCCGCGGCGATCGAGCTGCCGTTCGCCTTCCCTTCGTTCGACGACCGCTACTCGACGGCCTACGTGTCCGCGAACGGATTCGTCTCGTTCGCCTCCTTCGAGGGGGAGTGGCCGGGGCAGCGACCGATCCCGTACCCGGGCGGCGTCATCTCCGGCGGTGTCATCGCGCCGTTCTGGATGCTCCTCGATCTCGACGGCGCCTCCGCGATCCTCTCGGCCGAGACGACCGTCGACGGAATGCCCGCGGTGACGATCGAGTGGCGCAACGTGTTCCTCATCTTCTCTCCCGACCAGCGGCTCACCTTCTCGACGACCTTGGTCGCGAACGGCGACGTCCTGTTCACGTACGGGGACGGTGTGGGAGACGACGCCGACCGCGCCGGCAGGAACGCGTCGGTGGGGATCGAAGCCGAGGGGTCGGAGGTCGGCGCCCAGTACTCGCGGTACGAGCCCGTCCTGCAGGCGGGGCGGCAGATCCGCTTCACCCGAGACGAACGGGCGTGGCTCACCGGCACGGTGACCGACGTGAACGACGGCGCCGCCGTCGCGGGCGCCACCGTGGCCGCCGCGGGCGCGGACGGAACGACGCGAACCACATCGACCTCGGGCGACGGCACGTACGAACTCGCCGTGCCCGTCGGCACCGCGGAGGTGACCGTGACGGCGCCGAACTACACGGCTGCCTCGCAGACCGTCGAACTCGCCTCGTGGACGGATGCCGCAGCCTTCTCGCCCGCGCTGAAGACGGGCGTCGTGACGCTGTCGACGTCGCAGCTGTCGCTCACGTCCGACGGGCGCGGGAACGACTGGGTCGAGATCACCGTGACGAACTCCGGCTCCGCGCCGCTGCACCTGTCGTTCGACGAGATGCCGCGCAACCCGCAGCTCTCGGCGCCCGAGGCGGGGATGCCGGTCGAAGGCGTCTGGAGCACCATGCCGGTCTCGAGCGCGTTCGGCGTCGGGTACGACGGACGGCTCTGGGTCTCGGACTGGATGGAGCAGCGCAACGGGCTCTACTCCGTGACGGGGGAGCGTCTCGGAGACGCCCCGCACGTCGCCGAGATGGACGGCGCCGACCGGCTCGAGCTCGCGTTCGACAGTCGGTCCGGCGACATGTGCCAGATAGTGAACGGCGGCGATTGGAGCATCCACTGCTTCGATCGTGCGTCCGGAGCCCAGACACGGGTCATCACGGGGTACTGGGCCGACCAGCAGGCCTACAACGCCCTCGCCTACAACCCGGTCGACGACGTGTTCTACCTCGGCAGCGCCCACGTCGGCGCCGTGCTCACGGTGGCCGGGTCCACCCACGCCGAGCCGGGCAAGGTGGTGAACGCGTGCGCCGTGCCGGAGGCGGCGCTCGGATTCGCCTACAACATCGGCTCCGACACGCTCTGGTACTCCACCTTCGGAGGAGAGGCCCCGCAGCTGGTGCAGATCGACCCGGACTCGCCGGCGACGTGCACGCGATACCGCACCGTCGGCACCTCCCTCTCTCCGGAGGGTGCCGCCGGCATGGAGTTCGACGAGGCGGGCAACCTCTGGGTCGTCGACATGAATGACGGCCGCATGTGGCGTCTCAACGTGGAGGATCCCACGTTCGCGGACATCCCCTGGCTGGATCCGAACCAGGACGCCGCTACCCTCAAGCCGGGCGGCAGCAAGACGTTCAAGGTCAAGGTCAAGGCGTCTCTCGCGACGACGGGCGCCAACGCGGCGACCCTGCTCGTCGACTCGGACGCCGGCCGCGCGAGCCGCACCTATCTGCCGGTCGACCTCACCCGGTCGGCTCGGTGACCGCCGGCGAACCCGCCGGCAGCTTCCACCCCACAACTGGAGGAAACATGCACCGCCCCGCGAAACTCGCTGCGTGCTCGGCACTGGTGGGCACGGCTCTCGTGCTCGCCAGCGTCGTCCCCGCCGCAGCGTCAGCCGATCCCGCCCCGTCCACCGTCGCCGCCCCGGCGTCCGCCGATCCGGACTCGGATACGCCGACGCTCGTCGACGGCATCGCCGAGCCCACCGACGCGAAGGGACCCGCCGACAAGGCCGCCCTCGCACACCTCAAGGCGAAGAAGGACCGGTACCACATCCCCTCGGCCGAGACGAATCTCGTCGTGAGCGACGTGACAGAGGCGGGCAGCGACGAGACCGTGCGCTTCACGCAGCGGCACGGAGGCGTCGAGGTGCTCGGCGGCCAGTACATCGTGCGGATGAAGAAGAAGGAGGCCGAGCGGATCGTCACGGGAACCTCGGGGCAGTACTTCACCGACCTCACGGTCGGCGTCGAGCCGAAGATCTCCTCGGAGCTCGCCGTGGCGCGTGCGGTTCAGGCTGTGCAGTACGGCGGGAAGTCGGCGGGCACGGTCGGCGGCGAGACGACGGCCGCGCTCACCGGCGCGGACCAGGGGCTTGTCGTGCTGCCGCAGGGTGCGGGCATCCTGACGCGACACGTCACTGTGCGCGGCACGGATGCGGCGGGCGCCCCGGTCGTGCAGGAGGTGTACATCGAGGCGACCACCGGCCTCCCGACGCTGCAGTACAGCGGCATCCAGACGTTCGGCATCGCGGGCGTGGCGACGCCGGCCGCCGGCGCCACCGCGACGGCGGCTGCTGAAGGCGACGCCGCCGACGGCACAGGCACGCTGCTCACGGGCGTCGACGTCCCGGTCAACCTCACGCACGACGCGGCGAGCGGCGCATTCCTGCTGCGCGACACGACCCGGCCGGGCACCGCCATCGAGACGTACGACGCCGCCGGCGTCGTGGGCTACTCGTACCCGACCGGAACGATCCCCGCCGGCGTCGAGCTCGCCTCGTCGCCGACCGCGGCGCTCGGGGCCGAGCTCACCACCACCGGGGCTGTGGATGCCCACTGGGGTGCGGGACAGGTCTACGACTACTACAAGAACCGGCTCGGGCGCGACAGCATCGACGGCGAAGGCCAGGAGATCCGCTCGCTCGTCGGGCTCGTCGCGTGGGAAGGCGGGACGACCTGGAACCAGGCCTACTGGGACGGCTACCAGATGGCGTACGGCGCCGGCGACGGCTGGAACTTCAAGCCGTTCACGGCCGACCTCGATGTGCAGGGCCACGAGCTCACCCACGGCGTCGTGCAGCACACGGCCGGACTCGTGTACGTCGGTCAGTCCGGCGCGCTGAACGAGGCGTTCGCCGACTACTTCGGGAACGCGATCGACGTCGATGCCACGGGCACTCCCCTCAGCGACCCGAACGCGAGCCTCCTCGGCGAAGACCTCTGCTACGCCGCGGCGCCGACGGCGTGTGCGCTGCGCGACCTCGACGACGGCACCACCATCGACCACTTCGCCGGCTACCCGTACTTCTACGACGCGGGCGGCGTTCACCTCAACTCGACCATCTTCGGCGGCGCGCTGTGGGACATCCGCGAGGCGCTCGGCGGCGAGACGGCCGACCCGATCGTGTACCGCGCCCTCACCGACTACCTGACCCCGCTCGACGGGTTCACGCAGGCCCGCGACGCCGTCCTCGCGGCGGCGAAGGCTCAGGGACTGAAGGGCAAGCAGCTGAAGTCGGTGCAGGCCGCGTTCGACACCCGGGGCATCAAGCCCGGGTGGGAGAAGCAACTGGGCGGCGACGGGACCGTCCTCTTCGAGAACCTCACCGACTTCAACGGCGTCTCGTGGGCGGGGGCCGGTGGGGGCTGGTGGACGATCGCCGACGTGCCGAGCATCGACGGCTCGGGGTACTTCGGCATCTACGCGGGCACGATCGACCGCAAGGTCAAGCCGACCCTCGTGAGCACGCCGGGGGAGTGGACAGACGTCTACCCCGACACCGACGGCAAGACGGTCGTGTGGATCAGGTTCTCCGCGACCGGATCCCAGGTGATGGCGAAATCGCTTGCGGGGGGCCCCGAGCAGGTGGTGTACACGACCCCGACCACCCTGTTCAACGCGCGCGTATCCGACGGTGTCGTGGCGTGGGACGGCCTGGACGTCGAAGGATCACGCCGGGTGGGCTTCGCGAAGCTCGGTGGCACCGCCACGCTTCTGCCCGGCACGGCCACCGGAGTGCCCGACATCACGGGCGGCAAGCTCGCGTACGTCCGCGAGTTCCCGACCGAGGTGTCGCTGCCCGACGGCACCTACACCCGGACCTTCTCGGCGGTCGAGGTGCTCGACACCGCCACCGGCGCGGTGACGGAGGTCGGCCCGCGGACGCAGGGGTCGATCACCCGTCCAACGATCGCGGGCGGCTCGGTCGTCTGGGCCGCCGACGACCGCAACGACCCCTACAGCGCCATCCGCAAGGCTCCGGTCGCGGGCGGCGCGTGGAGCGACGTCGTGCCGGAGAGCAACGTCGGGGGACTCCACATCCACGATCTCGTCGCGTCGTCGACGACGATCACGGTCACGTCCGAGGGTGACAGCGAGCGCCTGGGCAGCGGGGTTCCGCTCCTGCTGCAGTACACGCTCGACGGCAAGTCGCTCGGCCGCGTGACGTGCAGCACCGGCTTCACGGACCGCGCCGCCGCCGACACCGGCTCGACGCTCGTCTGGGTCGACACGGCCGCGTCGTACGACACTCTCGTCACGCGCGCCACGCCCGTGGGCACCTGCTGACCGGACGACCCAGGAAAGGGACGGATGCCGCGGCCCGCGGCATCCGTCCCCTTCTCGTCGTTCGCGCCACACGCGAGAGGAGGTGCGAGCCTCCGAGCCGATAACCTGAAGGCATGACGCATACGGGCAACCCTTTCGGACAGGTGCTCGTCGCGCTCGTCACCCCTATGACGGCCGACGGCGAAGTCGACTGGCCCGCTGTCGAGAAGCACATCGACGACGTCATCACCGCGGGAGCCGACGGCATCGTCGTCACGGGCACCACCGGTGAGACGTCGACCCTCACCGACGCGGAGAAGATCCGCCTCGTGGAGGTCGGAAAGGATGTCGCGGCCGGCCGGGCGAAGATCATCACGGGCGGGGGGTCGAACGAGACCGCGCACGCGATCGAGCTCTACAAGGCCAGCGAGAAGGTCGGCGCCGACGGCATCATGATCGTCACGCCGTACTACAACAAGCCCACGCAAGCCGGCATCCTCACGCACTTCCGGCTCGTCGCCGACGCCACCGATCTGCCGGTGATCCTGTACGACATCCCGGGCCGCACCGGCGTGCCGATCCGGTACGAGACGATCCTGCGCCTCGCCAAGCACCCGAACATCCTCGCCATCAAGGACGCCAAGGGCGACTTCAGCGAGGTGAGCCGCGTGCTCAACCAGACCGACCTGATGTACTTCTCCGGCGACGACGCCAACGTGCTGCCGCATCTCTCGATCGGCGCCACGGGCCTCATCGGCGTGACGGCGAACATCGCGCCCGCGCCGTACCGTGCCATCGTCGACGCCGTGAACGCCGGCGACCTGAAGACTGCGACCGCCGCGCACATGCAGCTCGAGCCGCTCGTGCGCGCGGTGATGACGCACGTTCCCGGCACCGTCTCGGCGAAGTACATCCTGCACGGCCTCGGCCGCATCGGCAGCCCGCGCGTGCGCCTGCCGCTCGTGGGGCCGGAGGAGTGGGAGGCCGCCAAGATCGAGGACGAGCTCGCCCTCGTGACGGACGTGCCCGGCGCAGACTTCTCGAACTTCCGCCCCGACCGCAACGCCGCCGCCGGCGGTGCCCTGCCGAAGGTCTCAGGCACCACGAGATGACGACCGTGCCGTCGCCGATCGGGCGATGGCACGCTGATGAACGGATGCCGCGCATCCGGAGGAGGCCTCACAATGCCCACCACCCCCTACGACCCGCCCGAGCTCGAAGCGGGAACCCTCCGGATCGTCCCCCTCGGCGGCCTCGGCGAGGTCGGCCGCAACATGACCGTCTTCGAATACGGCGGCAAGCTGCTGGTCGTCGACTGCGGCGTCCTGTTCCCCGAGGAGCACCAGCCCGGCGTCGACCTGATCCTGCCGGACTTCGAACCCATCAAGGGGCGCCTCGACGACATCGTCGGCGTCGTGCTCACCCACGGCCACGAGGACCACATCGGTGCGGTGCCGTACCTGCTGAAGCTCAAGAGCGACATCCCGATCGTCGGCTCCGGCCTGACCCTCGCGCTCACCGAGGCGAAGCTCAAGGAGCACCGCATCCGGCCGTACAGCCTGACGGTGACGGAGGGTCAGCGTGAGAATCTCGGCCCGTTCGAGCTCGAGTTCATCGCCGTGAACCACTCCATCCCCGACGCGTTGGCCGTCGCCATCCGCACGCCCGCGGGCACCGTGCTAGCGACCGGCGACTTCAAGATGGACCAGCTTCCGCTCGACGGACGCCTCACCGACCTGCGCGCGTTCGCGCGACTGGGGGAGGAGGGCGTGGATCTGTTCCTCGTCGACTCCACCAACGCGGACGTGCCGGGCTTCACCCCGCTCGAGCGCTCGATCGGGCCTGTTCTCGACCAGGTCATCGGCAAGGCGCCGCGGCGGGTGATCGTGGCGAGCTTCTCGAGCCACGTCCACCGCGTGCAGCAGGTGCTCGACGCGGCGGCCGCCCACGGCCGCCGCGTGGCGCTCCTCGGCCGCAGCATGCTGCGCAACATGACGATCGCCGAAGACCTCGGCTACCTCCATGTCCCCGAGGGCGTGCTGATCGATTACAAGAAGGCGCGCGACCTCCCCGAGGACCAGATCGTCTACATGTCGACCGGCTCGCAGGGGGAGCCGATGGCCGTGCTCAGTCGCATGGCGAACCTCGACCACGCGATCGAGCCCGGCCCCGGCGACACCGTGATCCTGGCGTCGAGCCTCATTCCGGGCAACGAGAACGCCGTGTACCGTGTCATCGACGGGCTCACCAAGCTCGGAGCGAACGTCGTCCACAAGGGCAACGCCAAGGTGCACGTCTCGGGCCACGCCGCCGCCGGCGAGCTGCTGTACTGCTACAACATCCTGAAGCCGAAGAACGTGCTGCCGGTGCACGGCGAGTACCGCCACCTCATGGCGAACGCGCGCCTCGCCCAGGACACCGGGATCGCGCCCGAGCGCACGCTGCTCGCGGAGAACGGCACCGTCATCGACCTCAAGGACGGCGACGCGCACATGGTCGGCCAGCTCGACCTCGGCTTCGTCTACGTGGACGGATCGACCGTGGGCGAGATCACGGATGCCGACCTCAAGGACCGCCGCATCCTCGGCGAAGAGGGCTTCATCTCGGTGATCGTGGTCGTCGACGCGTCGACCGGCAACGTGATCTCGGGGCCGGAGGTGCACGCCCGCGGCTTCGCCGAGGACGACGCCGTCTTCGAGGACGTCAAGCCCAAGATCGCCGCCGCGCTGGCCGAGGCGGCCAAGTCGGGCGTACGCGATCCGCACGCGCTGTCGCAGATCGTCCGCCGCACGATCGGCCGCTGGGTGAACCAGTCGCTGCGCCGCCGGCCGATGATCGTGCCGCTCGTGATCGAAGCGTAGCGAGCGCCTCGGTCTCGACGGCGCGGCGGCGTCACGTCGCGTCGTCGTCCCGGTCGCTGAGCGGGTGACGGCGAGGGCGGGGCCCGATCGGTCGCCGCCCGTTATCGCGTCGTAACGTGCGCGCCGTAGCATCGGGCCCGTGGCCTCCTCATTCCGCGTCCGCCCTGCCGTGCCGGCCGACGGCGCGTTCCTGGGCGACATGGTCGTCGAGGCGGCGAACTGGCGCCAGGGCGGCGCACGGCCGCGCCACGAGGTCATGGGCGGTGCGGATCACCGGCGCTATGTGTCGGGGTGGATGCGGCCCGGCGACGCCGGCTTCGTGGCGGAGGACCTGAACGGCGAACCGGTCGGCGCCGCCTGGTATCGGATGCTTCCCCGCAGCGATCCGGGTTTCGGGTACGTCGGAACGGGCGTCCCGGAGCTGATCATCGGCGTGCGCCCGATCTGGCGGGCCCACGGCGTCGGGCGCGCGCTCCTGCAGCGGCTGTGCGAGCACGCGGGTGCCCAGGGCTTCGCGCGCATCAGCCTGAGCGTCGAGCGCGGCAATTTCGCCTCGACCCTGTACCGCAGCGAGGGCTTCGCAGTCACGCAGAGCGGCTCTGGCCGCGACACGATGGTGAAGCGGCTGCGCTGACCTCGCGGCGCCTGCGGCTCGAACCGGCAGCCGTCCACGACGCCGCGCGTCGTGTTCCCGGGCGGCGTGGTTGCGCCCGAATGTCGGGCCGCCGCCGTACCGTGGAGGGATGGCCAGGAGCTCAAGCCCGACCAAGGGTTCGCGCGCGTCTTCGAGCGCGTCGACGAGCGCGCGTTCGAACGCGTCGTCGACGGCGCGCAAGCCCGCAGCCGCCAAGCCGGCCCCCGCACCCAAACGCTACGTCGATCAGCCCGAGCGGCCGCCCGTCATCGCCCGCGCCTGGCTGGGTCTCGCCCACGCGACCGGCGCCCTGTTCCGCGCCTTCGGCCCCGAGACCCTCGAGAAGGACCAGCGCCGCGACGGCTTCCCGTTCCTGCTGGTGCTGCTGGCGATCGCCGGCGCCGTCAACGAATGGTTCTTCATCGGCAGCGAGGTCGCGAAGACGATCAGCGCCTACTCGGTGGGCGCGCTCATCGGGCGCGAGGCCTTCGTGCTGCCGGTGCTCCTGCTGATGCTCGCGGGCTGGATGTTCCGGCATCCGTCGTCCGTGCACGACAACGGCCGCGTCGGCATCGGCTTCGGACTCCTGCTGGTCACGATCGCCGGGTTCTGCCACGTCGCCGGGGGTCGCCCTCAGCCGAGCGAGGGCCTTCCTGCGCTGAGCGAGGCAGGCGGCCTCTTCGGCTGGATGCTGGGCGAGCCGCTCGCGATCGTGCTGACCGACGTGGGCGCGTACATCGTGCTGTCGCTCTTGGCCGTGCTCAGCGTCCTGATCATCACCAAGACGCCGCCGAACCGCATCGGCCGCCGTCTCGGTGAGCTGTACGCGTGGATGTTCGGCGCCGAGCCGCGAGAGGAGAAGGCGACGGATGCCGCCGCCGACGCAGCCGCGGAGGACGATGGCGATCCCTCGGTCCCGTTCTGGCGTCGCAACAAGACCGGCCGTGAGAAGGACCCCGAGGGCGGACTCGGATCCCAGGACCTCACCGAGCTGCTGACCGCGGGCTCGACCCAGGGCGGATTCGAGCAGGCCATCGTGCCGCCCGTCACGCCTCCGCCCGCGCCGGCGACGGACGCGCTCACCGAGGTCATCGACCCCGCCGTGCTGTCCGCAGCCAAGGCGGCCACCTCGTCGCGCACGTCGCTGCGCGACGACGCCCAGGTCATCGAGGACGACGGCACGCTTCCCGGCCTCGACGGCATCGGCTCGAGCACCGCGGTCGACTCCCCGTCGGCGCCCTACCGACTGCCATCCGTCAACGCGCTGGCGGCTGGCTCACCCCACGTGGCGCGCTCGCAGGCGAACGACGACACGGTGCGCGCGATCACCAGCGTGCTCGACCAGTTCTCGGTCGATGCGCGTGTGACGGGGTTCTCGCGCGGTCCGACAGTCACCCAGTACGAGATCGCGCTCGGCCCGGGCGTCAAGGTCGAGCGCATCACCGCCCTCACCAACAACATCGCGTACGCGGTCGCGTCGAACGAGGTGCGCATCCTCGCCCCGATCCCGGGCAAGAGCGCGATCGGTGTCGAGATCCCGAACATCGACCGCGAGATCGTGACGCTCGGCGACGTGCTCCGTTCGACCACCGCCACCAACCAGACGCACCCGATGACCATCGGGGTGGGCAAGGACGTCGGCGGCGGCTACGTGGTCGCCAACCTCGCCAAGATGCCCCACCTCCTGGTGGCAGGTTCGACCGGATCCGGTAAGTCGAGCTTCGTCAACTCGATGATCACGAGCCTCCTGATGCGCGCCAAGCCCGCCGACGTGCGCATGGTGCTCATCGACCCGAAGCGGGTCGAGCTCACGTCGTACGCCGGCGTGCCGCACCTCATCACGCCCATCATCACGAACCCCAAGAAGGCCGCCGAGGCGCTGCAGTGGGTCGTGAAGGAGATGGACATGAGGTACGACGACCTCGCATCCTTCGGCTTCCGCCACATCGACGACTTCAACAAGGCCGTGGTCGCCGGCGAGATCACGCTTCCGCCCGGCAGCGAGCGCGTGCTGAAGCCCTACCCGTACCTCCTCGTGGTGGTCGACGAGCTCGCCGATCTGATGATGGTGGCCCCGCGCGACGTCGAGGACTCGATCGTCCGCAT
This sequence comes from Microbacterium psychrotolerans, assembly GCF_031085295.1. GTDB lineage: Bacteria > Actinomycetota > Actinomycetes > Actinomycetales > Microbacteriaceae > Microbacterium > Microbacterium psychrotolerans. The sequence goes on from NZ_JAVFWO010000007.1 coordinate 83,905, forward strand.
CACCCAGCTGGCCCGGGCCAGCGGCATCCATCTCGTCCTCGCGACGCAGCGCCCGTCGGTCGACGTGGTCACGGGTCTGATCAAGGCCAACGTGCCCTCACGGCTCGCGTTCGCGGTGACGAGCGTCACCGACTCCCGCGTCATCCTCGACCAGCCCGGCGCCGACCGCCTGATCGGCCAGGGCGACGGCCTGTTCCTGCCGATGGGTGCCTCGAAGGCGATCCGCGTGCAGGGCGCGTGGGTGAGCGAGAAGGAGATCGAGTCGGTCGTCAAGCACGTGACGAACCAGGCGCGTCCCGAGTACCGGGCCGACGTGGCCGCGGTGACAGAGAAGAAGGAGATCGACGCCGACATCGGCGACGATCTCGAGCTTCTGCTGGCCGCCGCCGAGCTGGTGGTCTCGAGCCAGTTCGGGTCGACGTCGATGCTCCAGCGCAAGCTGCGTGTCGGCTTCGCCAAGGCCGGGCGCCTCATGGACCTCCTGGAATCGCGCGAGGTCGTCGGCCCCTCCGAGGGATCGAAGGCCCGCGACGTGCTCGTGACCGTCGAGCAGCTGCCGTCGGTGCTCGCGCGCATGCGCGGCGAAGATGTGCCCGCCGCGGCTCCTGCCGCGCCTGCGGCTCCGCCCGCTCTGCCTGCGGACGATCGCTACGGAACGGATGCCGTGGGCTCGCAGTACGACGGCTACCCCGTGGTCGAGGGCGAGGACGGCTCCGAGGACGCGTGGGGGCTCACCGGCCGCGACTGACCGGCCCCGTCCCTTCGGGCGCGCTCGGGCGGGCTCGCCGGTGCGGTGTGCGCCGATAGGCTCGGGCCATGGCGATCCCCCGGCAGCTGCCCAACGCGATCACGATCGTGCGCATCCTGTGCGCGCCGGTCTTCCTGTGGATGCTCCTCGCCGACGGGGGAGCGGACGGGGCGCTGCGCTGGTGGGCCGCTGCGCTGTTCATCGTGGCGATCGCGACCGACGGGATCGACGGCTACCTCGCGCGCAAGCACGACATCGTCACCGATCTCGGCAAGCTCCTCGACCCCATCGCCGACAAGGTGCTCACCGGCTTCGCGTTCATCGGCCTGTCGATCCTCGGCGAGCTGCCGTGGTGGATCACGATCGTCGTCCTGATCCGCGAGCTCGGCATCACGGTGTACCGTCTCATGGTCGTGAGCGACCACGTGCTCGCGGCGGCCTGGATGGGCAAGCTCAAGACGCTCGCGCAGGGCGTCGCACTGTCGCTCGCGCTCCTTCCGCTGTGGACGCTCGTCGGCGACTGGATCTTCTGGGTCAACGGCGTGCTCATGACGATCGCGGTGATCCTGACCATCGCCAGCGGCATCGACTACATCGTCACCGAGCTGCGCGCCGCGCGCGCGAAGCGGAGGAGCTCGTGACGGATGCCGCGGCGCGCCCGCCGGTGGGCGACCGGCGGCGCGGGGGACCATCGCCATCGCCCAGTCCGGACGCCGTTGCCGTGCTGGGGCGGCTGGAGGTCCGCGGCTGGTCGATCGCCGCCGCCGAGTCGCTGACAGGCGGACGCGTGACGGCGACGCTCGTCGATGTGCCCGGCGCCTCCGCGCACGTGCGGGGAGGAATCGTCGCGTATGCCACGGAGGTCAAGGCGAGTCTGCTCGGCGTCGATGCCGCATTGCTGGCCGATCGCGGCCCGGTGGATCCCGACATCGCACTGCAGATGGCCGAGGGGGTGCGACGCGTCCTGCGCGCCGACGTCGGGCTCGCGACCACCGGCGTCGCCGGTCCAGACCCGCAGGGCGGAAAGCCGGTCGGCACCGTCCACGTCGCCGTCGCGACGCCCGAGGAGGTCGTCGTCTCCACCCTTTCGCTGACCGGATCACGAGACGAGATCCGCACGCAGGCCGTGCACGGCGTGCTGGAACTCGCGCTCACCGTGGTCTGAGGCATCCGAGATCCGTCGTTCCTGCTCCGGGAACAGACGGTGTTTCGTCTCGGTTACATTCGGTGATTCCCACCCATTGCCCAGTTGTCGGGATTAGATTGGCATCATCCGGTGCTGTACTGTTGGGCACCCGGAAGACGGTGGAATCAGAAGTGAGGAGGGGCCCTGATGATCCTGGTACGTCAAGAAATCGGTGAAGTGCTTCGTGATTTCCGCCAGCAGAAGGGGCGCACCCTCCGCCAGGTCGCCAGTCGCGCGAGTGTCGCGCTGGGCTATCTGAGCGAGGTCGAGCGCGGCCAGAAGGAGGCCTCGAGCGAGATCCTCGCCTCGGTGGCCGAGGCTCTCGACGTCCCCATCTCGACGATCATGCGCGAAGTCGGCGATCGCATCTCGGTGCTCGAGGGAATCCAGACGTTCCCCGACGTCGTCCCCGACGACCTCGTCGCCTCGGTCGACGCCGAGCTGTCGCTGCGCTGATCCGGCTTCTTCGCCTGCAACCGAACTCAGGAACCGACGATCGCCATGCGCCGCAGTGAGTTCGACCGCGCGGTCGCGGACGAGTTCGGCGCGCGCGCCAGCGCCGTGGTGACCGATCTCGTTCTGTCGAGGGTCGGCGGACGTACCGCGGCGGAGGCGATCGCGGCGGGCGTCGACCCGCGCGAGGTCTGGCTCGCGCTGTGCGACGAGCTCGACGTTCCCGCCGAACGACGCTACGGCGTAGGCCGGCTCGAGCCGCGTCGTCGCTGACGCGCTGCGTGCCCTCTCCGACGCCCCTCGGGTCGTGTCGTCGCTGTGATCTACCCCGCACCGGGTTCTGACCGGCTGCGGCGGCATGCCGTCACCCTTCCCATGCGGCGTGTCATCGAATAAGTGTTCGAGAACGGCGTAGGCTCCTGCACAGCAGGTGTCGAGAGCTTGTTGTCCACGGACCGGGAAGAAGCGAAGACGGATGTCGGAGCCCCTCCCTAACGTGAACAGCGTCGAACGACACCTCACGCCTTGTCGCAGCATCCGTCCCACCGGGTCGGAGCGCGACAGCCTACAGGCGACGGAACGCGAGCATAGAGGAGCACGTCATGCCATCACCCGTTGACCGCGAGAAGGCCCTGGAATCGGCCCTCGCCCAGATCGACCGGCAGTTCGGGAAGGGCTCGGTGATGCGCCTCGGCAGCGATGAGCGCGCTCCCGTCGAGGTCGTGCCCACCGGCTCGATCGCCCTCGATGTCGCTCTCGGCATCGGCGGGCTCCCGCGCGGCCGCATCATCGAGATCTACGGTCCGGAGTCGTCGGGTAAGACGACTCTCACCCTGCACGCCATCGCCAATGCGCAGCGCGCCGGCGGCATCGCCGCGTTCATCGACGCGGAGCATGCCCTCGACCCCGACTACGCGCAGAAGCTGGGTGTCGACATCGACGCACTGCTCGTGTCGCAGCCCGACACCGGTGAGCAGGCGCTCGAGATCGCCGACATGCTGGTGCGTTCCGGCGCCATCGACCTCATCGTGATCGACTCGGTCGCCGCGCTCGTGCCCAAGGCCGAGATCGAGGGCGAGATGGGCGACTCGCACGTGGGTCTGCAGGCGCGCCTCATGTCGCAGGCGCTCCGCAAGCTCACCGGTGGTCTCAACCAGACCAACACCACGATGATCTTCATCAACCAGCTGCGCGAGAAGATCGGCGTGTTCTTCGGCTCGCCCGAGACCACCGCGGGCGGCAAGGCGCTGAAGTTCTACGCCTCGGTGCGTCTCGACATCCGTCGCATCGAGACGCTCAAGGACGGCACCGAGGCGGTCGGAAACCGCACGCGCGTCAAGGTGGTCAAGAACAAGATGGCGCCGCCGTTCAAGCAGGCCGAGTTCGACATCCTCTACGGCGTCGGCATCTCGCGCGAGGGCAGCCTCATCGACTTCGGTGTGGAGCACGGCATCGTCAAGAAGTCGGGCGCCTGGTACACCTACGAGGGCGAGCAGCTCGGTCAGGGCAAAGAGAACGCACGCAACTTCCTCATCAAGAACGAGGACGTCGCGGCCGAGATCGAGTCGAAGATCAAGACGAAGCTCGGCATCGGCGTCCCCAAGGGTGCCGTCGAGGGCTCGGTCGAGGACGAGCTCGCCGCGCGCCGCCCGGCCTGATGGTCCGATTCGTCGACAGCGGGGACGAGTCCGACGTCGAGACCGACGACGGACTCGCCCCCGTGACGCAGCTCTTCGGCGGCGGGGGAGCACGGGCATTCCCGACGACCGCCGCCGAGGTGCAGCGGGCACTCGAGCGTCGCCTTCACACCACCGTCGACGATTCGCCCGTCCCTGGCTCGGCAGCTGCGGCGAGGAGTGGTCCGAGTTCCGGGGATGACCAGGAGCCATCCGAGCCCTGGGATCTCCCGTCGACTCCGGAGGATGCCCCGCCCATCGACCTGGCCGCGAAGCGCGCGGACAGGACGCGCTCGCGCAGAGTCAGTGGATCCGGTGAGGCCGCGCATGGCCACGCCGACGCGCCTGCGGCCGCCGAGCGCGGTCTCGTGAAGAAGCTTCGCGGGAGGCAGCTCTCGGTGTCGGAGGCGCGGACGTACCTCGGCCAATACGATCTCGACGGCGACGCCGTCGGAGCGATCCTCGACGCCTTCCTCGAGCGCGGCTACCTCGACGACGCACGTCTGGCCGAGCAGGTCGTTCACGCGGGCGTGGACCGCAAGGGACAGGGGCGTCAGGTCATCGCACAGAGCCTCGCCAAACGGGGCGTGCCCCGTGACGTGGCAGACGCCGCCCTTGCGGAGCTCCCTGACGACGACGCCGAGCGCGCACTCGAATTCGCTCGAACGAAGGCCGGATCCCTGAGAGGGCTCGAACGCGACGTCGCGCTCCGTCGCCTCGCGGGGCAGCTGGCGCGGCGCGGATACGGCGGCTCGCTGGCGTTGAACGCCGCGCGTACGGCGCTGGAAGAGGCAACGCGTCCCGGCGGCCGCGTGAGGTTCGAAGAGAGCTGAGCGCGCGCCGATCCCGGCTCTCACGTCACCTTCGCGAACGCCGCCGCGCCGTCGCTAGGGTGGTTCGATGCTCACGAAGTTCGTCGTGGACGAGGCGCAGCTCGCGGACCTCGTCGCACCCGTCGGGCGCCTCGCTGGCGTCGAGCCGTTGACGGGCGGGATGTTCGCGACAGCGTTCCGGCTCCACTTCGACGATGGGCGCCGCGCCGTCGCGAAGATCGTCGGAGCAGACACCTCGCGACTCGCCACCTACGAGCGCGGCCTCCTCGGCACGGAGGCATTGACCTACCGGATGCTCGCGGGGAGCGGTGTGCCTGTTCCTCGCGTGCTCCACACGGACTTCACCCGTGTCCGCCTCGACGCCGACGTCATCGTCGCCGAGCATCTTCCCGGTGTGCCCTGGCTCGGACTCGAGCTCGATGCCGCGCAGGCCGCCACCGTACGCCGCAACCTGGGGGCCGTCATGGCGGACCTGCACCGGGTGACGGCTCCGTCGTTCGGCTATCCAGCAGCGGACGCGGATCTTGCCGCAGGCTCATGGCGCGAGGCGTTCCAGCTCATGGTCGAAGCCATCCTCGCCGACGCCGCGCGGTGGGGAGTCACGCTGCCCGTCGCCCGCGTGCGCGCCGCCGTCGTTGCGCATGCCGGTGCGCTCGACGCGGTCACCCGGGCGTCGGTCGTGCACACCGATCTCTGGGAGGGCAACGTCTTCGTCGACCCGGACACGCTCGACATCGTCGGGATCATCGACACCGAGCGGACGCTGTGGGGCGACCCGATCCACGAGCTCGTGGGCGCCGATCAGTTCGGCACCGACCGTCCGAGTCCCGACCTGCTCGCGGGCGACGCCGCGGCCGGTGGCGTGCTCGCGCGCGAGCTCGCCACCCCGACGGGAGAGACCCGGCTGCAGCTGTCGCGGCTGTACTTCTCCCTCATCCTCGCGACCGAGCCCACGATGCGCGGCTACGAGGGCGGGTGGGGCGCCGGCTACGAGCGCGGCGCGCGTGCCAACATCGACCGCGCGCTGGAGCTGCTCGAGACGATGCCCGCCGCACGCTGACCCGGAGGGCGCGGCATCCGTCCACAGACTCCCTGCCTGCGCACGGCTCGTAGAATGGCGGGATCATGTCTTCGCCTTCCGCTTCCCCGACTCTCATCGCGCCGTCGCCGGCCGCGAACGACGTCGATGGCCGTGCCCGCACGTACGAGGTGCGCACCTTCGGCTGCCAGATGAACGTGCACGACTCCGAGCGCCTCTCCGGCTCGCTCGAGAGCGCCGGTTACGTCCGTGCGGAGGCCGGCGAAGAGGCCGACGTCGTCGTCATCAACACCTGCGCCGTGCGCGACAACGCCGCAGGCAAGCTCTACGGCACGCTGGGTCACCTCAAGTCGCGCAAGGACAAGCACGACGGCATGCAGATCGCCGTCGGCGGATGCCTGGCCCAGATGGACAAGGACGTCGTCCAGCAGAAGGCGCCCTGGGTCGATGTCGTCTTCGGCACGCACAACATGGGGTCGCTCCCGAGCCTGCTCGAGCGGGCGCGGCACAACGGCGAGGCCGAGCTCGAGATCCTCGAGTCGCTCGAGATCTTCCCGTCGACCCTGCCCACCAAGCGCGACAGCATCTACAGCGGGTGGGTGTCGATCTCGGTCGGCTGCAACAACACCTGCACGTTCTGCATCGTGCCGAGCCTGCGCGGCAAGGAGAAGGACCGTCGCCCTGGCGACATCCTGAACGAGATCCGCCTTCTGGTCGACGACGGCGCGATGGAGGTCACCCTCCTCGGCCAGAACGTCAACTCGTACGGCGTCGAATTCGGCGACCGCCAGGCCTTCGGCAAGCTGCTGCGCGCGGCGGGCGAGATCGACGGCCTCGAGCGCATCCGGTTCACGAGTCCGCACCCGGCGGCCTTCACTGACGACGTCATCGACGCGATGGCAGAGACCGCCGCCGTGATGCCGCAGCTGCACATGCCGCTGCAGTCAGGCAGCGACCGCATCCTCAAGGCTATGCGCCGCTCGTACCGCAGCGAGCGGTTCCTGGGCATCCTCGACCGCGTGCGGGCCAAGATGCCCGACGCGGCGATCTCGACCGACATCATCGTCGGCTTCCCCGGGGAGACCGATGAGGACTTCGAAGACACGATGCGGGTCGTCGAACAGGCGCGCTTCGCGAGCGCGTTCACGTTCCAGTACTCGATCCGCGAGGGCACGCCTGCGGCCACGATGCCCGGCCAGGTGCCGAAGGAGGTCGTGCAGGAGCGCTACGAGCGCCTGATCGCTCTTCAGGAGCGCATCTCCCTCGAAGAGAACCAGAAGCAGCTCGGTCGCGAGGTGCAGGTGCTGGTATCGATGGGCGAGGGCAAGAAGGATGCCGAGACGCACCGGCTCACCGGTCGCGCCGAAGACAACCGCCTCGTGCACTTCGAGGTGCCCGCGGGCTCCGACATCCCGCGCCCCGGTGACGTCGTCTCTGTGGTCGTGACCCACGCCGCGCCCTTCCACCTCCTCGCCGACGCACCGGACGGAGCCCCGCTGCGCATCCGCCGCACCCGCTCCGGCGACGCGTGGGACCGTTCGCAGGCGGAGTCCTGCGGCGTGCCGGCACCGGCAGGAGAGTCCGGCGCCCCGCGCGCGGTGTCCCTCGGGCTGCCGACGCTTCGCATCGGCGTCTGACCCGACCGTGAGCAACGGCCCTTCCGCAGGCGACGCTGCGGCCTCGCAGCCGCGTGTGTGGGCCGTGGTCGGCGCGACGGGGACCGGCAAGACCGCGCTGTCGCTCGATCTCGCCGAGGCCCTCGCCTCACGCGGCCGAGCTGCGGAGATCGTCAACGCCGATGCGATGCAGCTCTACCGCGGCATGGACATCGGCACGGCCAAGCTTCCCGAGGCCGAGCGCCGGGGCATCCCGCACCACCTCTTCGACGTGCTCGAGGTCACCGACGACGCGGCCGTCGCCTGGTATCAGGATGCCGCGCGCACCGCGATCCGAGACATCCACAGCCGCGGCGCCGATGCGATCCTCGTGGGCGGCTCGGGGCTGTACGTGTCGAGCGTGCTCTTCGACTTCCGATTCCCGCCCCGCGACGAGCAGCTGCGGGCGCGACTCGAGGGCGAGCTGGACGCTCACGGCCCCGGCGCGCTCTACGCCCGCCTCCGCGCGCTCGACCCCGCCACGGCGGCCAGGGTCGATCCCCGTAACGGACGCCGCATCGTGCGCGCGCTCGAAGTGCTGGAGCTCGGCGAGCGGACCCACGGCGCGGCGCTTCCCGACGAGCCGGTGCTGTGGCACGCGGCGACTCGCATCGTCGGCGTCGCGGTGCCCCGCGAAGAGCTGGTCGTCCGCCTCGATGCCCGCGTCGAGGCGATGTGGCGCGACGGGATCCTCGACGAGGTCCGGGTGCTGCGTGACCGGGGACTCGAGCACGGCGTCACCGCGCGCCGCGCGATCGGCTACGCGCAGGCGCTCGCACAGCTGACGGGTGAGATGACGGAAGCCGAGGCGATCGCCGAGACCCAGGCGCTCACCCGTCGATACGCCCGCCGGCAGGTCTCATGGTTCCGCCGCTTCGACGCGCTGCGCTGGGTGGAATCCGGAGCGGATGCCGCTGTCCTGGCAGACTCGTCGGCATGAGCATCGCGATCCGGCCCTTCGAACTGGCCGACACCGAGGCTGTGGTGTCACTGTGGCAGGCCACCGGCCTCACCCGGCCGTGGAACAACCCCTACCAGGACATCAACCGCAAGCTCTCGGTCCAGCCGGAGCTCTTCATCGTCGCCGTCGCCGACGGCGCGATCGTCGGCTCCGTCATGGCGGGATACGACGGCCACCGCGGATGGCTGTACTACCTGGCGAGCGATCCCGCCCGGCGGGGCGAGGGCATCGGACGTCGCCTCGTCGAGGTCGCCGAGGAGCGACTCCTGGAACTCGGGTGCCCCAAGGTGCAGCTGATGGTCCGGCCCGAGAACAACTCTGCGCACGGCTTCTACGGGGCGCTCGGCTACGAGACGTTCGAGACGTGGGCCACCGGAAAGCGTCTCATCGCCGACTGAGAGGCGGGACGAGGGCCGGAGTGCCGCCACGCGACTCGTGCTCGGCGGGCTCGGCGTCGATGCGGCCTCCCTTGTAGTACCTGCGCATACTCTCGCGCAGCCGATGCGTGAGCGGACCGGCCTCGCCCGCGATCGGCTCGAGAACACCTCGGGTCGGCTCGTCCGGCATCCCGAGGCGAGCCTGCTCCGCCTCGTCGAGCGGCTGGTGGATCTCGACGTACTCGCCGCCCGGAAGACGGACGATCCGCCCGGTCTCGTAGCCGTGCCGGAGCAGGGAGGCATCCTTCCTCTGCAGGCCGAAGCAGATCCGACGAGCGATCGTGAACGCCACGAAGGGGCCGACCACGAGCGCCACCTGCAGCGTGGTGATCACGTGTTCGATGCTCACCGAGAACGACGTGGCGATGATGTCGGCACCACCCGCGGCCCAGAGCACCCCCACGAACACCAGACCGGCGACGCCGAGGCCGGTTCGCGTCGGCGCGAGGCGTGGCCGGTCGAGGAGGTGCCGGTCACGACGGTCGCCCGTGACCCACTCCTCGAGGAACGGGTACGCGGCCACGACCGCGAAGAAGGCGCCGACGACGGCGAGCGGGGCCAGGATCGCCACCGTCCACGTGCGGCCGAGCCACACGACCTCCCAGCCCGGCGGCACCAGGCGCAGGGCGCCGTCGAGGAACCCGGTGTACCAGTCCGGCTGGCTTCCCGCGCCGGCGTTGCCGGGATCGGCGGGACCGTAGAGCCAGATCGGGCTCACCGTGACGGTCGCGGAGACGAGCAGCAGCACCCCTGTCACGACGAGGAACAGCCCGCCCGCCCGAATGGCCGCTGTCGGGACCAGAGCCACGCCGACCACGTTCTCGGGCGTACGACCCCGGCCGGGGAACTGCGGCGGGCCGTGCCGCCATGCGGCGACGGCGCGAAGCGCGACGAGCACGAGGAGCGCCCCCGGAAAGACCAGGATGTGGAGCGGGTACAGATTCTCGATGATCCGGCCCGGAAACGGCCCGCCGAAGAGCACGGACGCGAGCCCCGTGCCGATGACCGGGATGCCGAGGAGGATGCCCTCGACGATCCGCAGGCCGGTGCCCGACAGCATGTCGTCGGGCAGCGCGTAGCCGCTCCATCCGCTCGCGAGGGCGGCGATCAGGGCAAGGACCAGCAGCACCCACATGGCACGCCGTGGCCGTCGGAAGGCGCCGGTGAAGAAGGTCGTCACCAGCTGCACCGTGATCGCGGCGGGCAGGAGCAGCGCCGACCAGTGATGCGCCTGCCGCAGGATCACGCCGCCGGGCACATCGAACGTGACGTGCATCGTCGAGGCGAACGCCTTCGACACCGTGGCGCCGTGGAGCGGAGCGTACGACCCGGCGTATACCGTGCCCTCGGTCGACGGCGTGTAGAAGAACATGAGCAGGATGCCCGTCACCGTCACGACGACGAGGGACGCCAGGGGGACGACGCCGAACAGGTTCGTCCAGTGGGTCGGGACCCGGCGACGCCGGAGTTCCGCCCAGCTGTCGTCGACACGGTGACCGAACACGCGCGGATGCTCCCGAGACGATCGGCGACCCGGTCGGTCACCGATCGGCGGCGCCCCTCTTCGCCGCGCGCCCGGCCGGTCTCGATGGCAACCCCGCGCATGCTGTCTCCTCCTGATGGTCCTACCCACAAGACACCGCGGGGCGCCGGGATGTGACAGCGATAGCAATCGCACCCGCGGAGGAGGGCGCGCCGGCGACCGTAGACTGTGACGATGCCGCAGACGATCGCGTTCACCAAGGGCCACGGCACCGGCAACGACTTCGTGATCGTCCCCGACCCCGACGGCGCGCTCGATCTCACCGACGATCAGGTCGCCGTGCTGTGCGACCGGCGCTTCGGCATCGGCGGCGACGGCATCCTCCGCGTGGTGCGGGCGAGTGCGATCGCCGAGGGAGCCGACGCTGCGGCCTCCGGAGCCGAGTGGTTCATGGATTACCGCAACGCCGACGGCTCGAAGGCCGAGATGTGCGGCAACGGCATCCGGGTGTTCGTGCGCTACCTTGCGGATGTCGGCTGGGCCGATGTCGACGCGGCACCGCTCACCATCGGCACCAGGGCGGGGGTCAAGACCGTCACCCGCAGCGACCGCGGCTTCGAGGTGGACCTCGGCCGGTTCGCGGTCGACGACTCGGGCGTGCTCGTCCGCACCCGCGGCGGAGGTGCACCGCGTCCGGGCATCGGGATCGACGTCGGCAATCCGCATGTGGTCGTGGCGCTGCCCGACGACACGGAGCTGGAGGGCCTCGACCTCGCGGCGCAGCCGCAGCTGCATCCGGAGCCCCCGCACGGCGCGAACATCGAGTTCGTCGTTCCCAGCGACCCGCTCGTGCGCGACGGCGTCGGGGCGATCCGCATGCGCGTGTTCGAGCGCGGAGTCGGCGAGACGCTGAGCTGCGGCACGGGGGTCGCGGCGGCGGCGCTGGCCGTGCGGCACTGGGCGGGTCCCGCGGCCCCCGACCACTGGGTCGTGGACGTTCCCGGCGGCACGCTGGGCGTGCGGATGCCGGAGCTCGACGGCGACCGGCACGTGCTCCTGTCAGGCCCGGCGACCCTGGTGTACACCGGCGAGGTCACCCTCGCCTAGCGCCTCTCAGAGCTCGGGCAGCACGATCGGCTCGCTCTGGGGCGAGCCGTGGCGCCGCACCTTGAGCACCCGGAATCCGCGCGCCGTCGCGGCACGGTACACGCTGAAGCGGCGATCGAGCGTGGACGCGAGCCATCGCTGCAGGGAGTCCGACCCCAGATTGCGCTGGACCACCAGCCAGGCATCCGCGCGCTCGTCGAGACGGGGGATCCACCGCTCGAGCAGGCCGTGCAGCTCGTTCTTGCCGACGCGGATGGGGGGATTCGAGCGGATTGTGCGGAAGACGACGTCGTCGGGAACATCGTCGGGCAGTGCGGCGTTGACGTTCTTGAGCCCAAGATCCGCCGCATTGCGCCGCACGAGGTCCAGTGCTCGTTCGTTCACGTCGACGGCCCACACGGTCGCGTGCGGGGCGTCGAGTGCGAGGCTGAGCGCGATCGGTCCCCACCCGCAGCCGAGGTCGAGGAAGTTCCCTCCAGCCGGCGGCGGGGGAGTGTTCGACAGCAGCACCGCGGTTCCCGAGTCCACATGGTCGGGGCTGAAGACACCCCCGGCAGTGGTGACCTCGAGATCGCGTCCGGCGAGCGAGACGCGGATGCGGCGCAGATTCTCGGGGCTGGCGGGCGTCGCACTGAAATAGTGGTCGCTCCCCATGGCTGACGAGCCTAGCGGAGGTGCTCCCCGGGAGGGGAGCGTAGAATTCACGGATGCCGCGAACCGGCCGATGAACGGCGGAAAAGGCATCCCGAAAGGAACACATGACGGATACGACGACACCCCAGAGCACGGACGAGACACCGGTCGACCCGGTGGATCGCGTGCTGGCGCGCGCTGAAGCGCGCTCGGGGGTGCACGTCTTCGGAGCCGCCCAGGCGCTCCAGGACGAGACCACGATCGGGCGCGCTGACACCGACGGCGAGCAGTGGGACCGCGAGGAGCGCGCCGCGTTGCGCCGCGTCCCGGGCCTGTCCACCGAGCTCGAGGACGTCACCGAGGTCGAGTACCGCCAGCTGCGACTCGAGAACGTCGTGCTGGTCGGCGTGCACGCGCAGGGGGAGACGGAGGATGCCGAGAACTCGCTGCGCGAGCTGTCGGCCCTGGCCGAGACCGCCGGCGCCGTCGTGCTCGACGGCGTGCTGCAGCGGCGCCCGCACCCGGATCCGGCGACCTATGTGGGACGCGGCAAGGCCGAGGAGCTGCGCGACATCGTGGCCGCCGTGGGCGCGGACACCGTGATCGCCGACACCGAGCTCGCACCCAGCCAGCGACGCGCGCTCGAGGACGTGGTGAAGGTCAAGGTGATCGACCGCACCACCGTGATCCTCGACATCTTCAGCCAGCACGCGAAGAGCCGCGAGGGCAAGGCTCAGGTCGAGCTCGCACAGCTCGAGTACCTTCTCCCGCGTCTGCGAGGCTGGGGTGACTCGATGAGCCGTCAGGCCGGTGGCCAGGTGGGCGCGGGCGGCGCGGGCATGGGCTCGCGCGGACCCGGTGAGACGAAGATCGAACTCGATCGTCGTCGCATCCGCACGCGCATGGCCATGCTGCGTCGGCAGATCCGCGAGTTCGCCCCGGCGCGCGACGCGAAGCGCGCCGAGCGCAAGCGGAACACGATCCCGTCGGTCGCGATCGCCGGGTACACCAACGCCGGCAAGTCGTCGCTGTTGAACCGGCTGACGAGCGCAGGCGTGCTGGTCGAGAACGCCCTGTTCGCGACGCTGGACGCCACCGTCCGGCGCAGCGAGACGAGCGACGGCCGCGTGTACACGCTCACCGACACCGTCGGGTTCGTGCGAAACCTGCCTCACCAGCTGGTGGAGGCGTTCCGTTCGACCCTCGAGGAGGTCGGCGACGCCGACGTCATCGTGCACGTGGTCGACGGGTCGCACCCGGATCCCGCCGCGCAGCTCGCGACGGTACGCGACGTGATCGGCGACGTCGGGGCGCGCGACATCCCCGAGCTGATCGTGTTCAACAAGGCCGATCTCGTCGACGACGACACCCGTCTGCTGCTGCGCGGTCTCGAGCCGAAGGCGATCTTCGCGTCGTCGCGCACCGGCGAAGGCATCGACGAGCTGCGGATCGCGATCGAGGAGGCCTTGCCGCTTCCCGCCGTGGAAGTGCACGCACTCGTGCCCTACGACCGCGGCGATCTTGTGTCGGCCATTCACGAGCAGGGCATGATCCTGTCGCAGGAGCACGAGGAGGGCGGCACGGCCGTCCACGCTCGCGTGGGCGAGCATCTCGCCGCGCGTCTCGCGCCGTTCGAGGTCTGACCCCGCGTCGTCCCGCTTCTGCCGTGCGCAGGAGCGGGACGCCGAGCGCGTTCAGTCGAGATCGAGCCGCGGCACGTCGGGCGTCTCGAACCCGAGCACCTGGCCGAGGAACGACAGCTCCGCCTCCAGCGTGCGCACGAGCGTGTCGGCGCTGCGGAACCCGTGCCCTTCACCCTCGAACGCCAGGTAGGCGTGCGGGACGCCGTTCGCCGCGAGGGCATCGCGAACCGCCTCCGACTGCGACGGCGGCACGACCCGATCCTCGAGCCCCTGCTCGATCAGCAGCGGCGTCCGCATCCGGTCGAGATGCGTCAGCGGCGACCGCTCGACGTAGAGCTCCTCGGCCTCGGGGAGCGGGCCGACCATGCCGTCGAGATAGCGGGTCTCGAAGTCGTGGGTGTCTTCGGCGAGCCGGCGCAGATCCGCGACGCCGTAGCGGCTGATGCCCGCGGCGAACGCGTCCGAGTTCGCGAGCGCGCACAGCACGGTCCACCCGCCGGCGGAGCCGCCTGCGATCGCGAGACGACTCCCGTCGGCCGCGCCGGACGCGGCCAGGCCGCGCGCCGCGGCCACCACGTCGTCGACATCGACGACGCCCCACTGCCCGAGCAGGCGCTCCCGGTAGGCGCGTCCGTAACCGCTCGAGCCGCCGTAGTTGACGTCGAGCACGCCGATGCCGCGGCTGGTCAGGTAGGCGATCTTGCCGGATGCCGCGCCGCCGACGTGATCGGTCGGCCCGCCGTGGACGAAGACCACGTACGGCGGCTTCTCGTCGTCGGCCCCGACGACGCGCGGGTTGGTCGGCGGGTAGTCGAAAGCGTGCACGGGTCCGTGCGGCCCGGGCACAGTGGCGGCGCGGGGCCGCGGCATCCATTCCGCGCCCCACGGCGAGGCGCCGCCGACGATCAGCCGGCCCGCACCGGGTGCGTCGACGTCGACCTCCCAGAGCCCGGCACCGCCGGAGCCGGCGCCGGAAACGAGGACACATCCGCCGCGGGCATCCTCGATCGAGAGGCGCGTGACGGCGTCGAGCGGCAGCGTGCGCTCCGTCTCGTCGGGGTCGATCAGCACGAGCACGTCGGACCCGTCCGTCCGCACCGCGACGACGCGGCCGTCGTCCAGGGCCGCGAACCAGCGGCTGCCGAGCACCCACAGCGGTCCGCCGGTGTCGGCATCGGCCGGCGCGACCTGCTCGTGGTCCAGGTCGGCGGTGAGCCGAAGGCGCCACAGGTTCCACCTGCCGGTCGGATCGTCGGCGTACAGCAGATCGTCGTCGCCGGTCCACACCGGCTGCAGGGGTGAGTGCGCCTCGCCGGGCGAGGATTCGCCGCCCGCCACGGTCGTCCACTCCACGACCCCGCCGTCATCCAGTCGCCCGACGCGCAGCTCGGCGCGGTCCCAGGCCATGTTCGGGTGGTTCCAGGCGATCCACGCGAGATGCGTGCCGTCCGGCGAGAGCGCGGGGTGCGCGACGAAGTCGCTGCCGCCGGCGAGCGAGACGAGCTGTGCAGGATGCCGCACCGCGGAGCCGTCGAGGGGGACCCCGACGATGTCGCGCATCGGCGCGGCACCCGCCGTGTGGTCCTCCCGCACGGCCAGCAGCCGGCCGTGCTGCAGCGTCAGCCCGCCGTAGCGGACGTCGCCGACATCGGGGGTGAGCGGGTGCGGCTCGTCGTCGCCGGGGGCGAGGCGCCAGATGCGCTGGTCGGCCTTCTCCACGAAGTACAGCACGCCGTCGTCGTCGGCGGTCCACGATCCTCCGCCGTACTCGTGCACGCGCGACCGGGCGCTCCACGGAGCCGGGAGCACATCGACGGCAGCACCGGATGCCGCCCGCCGGCGCACGGCGGAACGGCCGCCCTCCTCGGCGACGGACTCGCCCCACCAGACCTCCGGCTGTCCGCTGCCGCCGACGAAACGGGCGCCCTCGAGGCGAGGCGATGCTGCCGACACCTCCGCCGCCGCGATCGGAGAAGGCCAGCTGCCGTACGGGAGAACGTGGGGTGTCGTCACGCAGACCACGGTACGGCCAACGACGCGCATCGTGCGATCGAAACAGAAGGTCACAGGAGGCCGGCCGCGGGACTGCTCCGCTACCGTGGACGCATCGACGCCCGGTCGTCCGCGAGGACGCCCCCCGAACCTGGGGGTTCCGGGCAGGAGCGACAGCCGAGCCCGGCACCCGCCCGCGATGACACCCCTTCCGCCGCACGGCGGAGGCGAGGTGCCGCGGCCGCCCGGGTCTTCCCGTTCGGCTGAGCCCGAGTCCGATCCCTGAGAAGCAGGCCCATGTCCATCGACCTGAGCACTCCTCCCGTGCCGATCTCGTTCGAGGTGTACCCGCCCCGATCCGATGCCGGCGTCGCCGCCCTCCACGAGACCATCCGCCATCTGGCGTCCGTCGACCCCCGGTTCATCTCGGTGACCTACGGCGCGGGCGGTTCCACCGGCGGCCGCTCCCTCGAGCTGCTGACCCACATCCTCCGTGAGACCCACGTCGAGCCCCTCGCGCATCTGACGTGCGTGGGCAACACCTACGCAGGCGCCAACACGCTCATCCGGGAGTTCCTGGATGCCGGCATCACGAGCTTCCTCGCCCTGCGCGGCGACCCGCCGGCCGGCGCATCCGAGGACGACGCGTTCCTGGGCGACCTCGGGAGCGCCGCGGAGCTGGTGCAGCTGATCGACCGGGTGCAGGCCGAGCGCGAACCGTACACCGAGGCGCTCATCCCCGGCGTGCCTGGAGCCGTGCGCGTCGAGAAGAGGGCTCGCGTCGACATCGCCGTCGCCGCGTTCCCGAACGGCCACCCCCGCTCGCGCCACGCGTTCGAGGACATCGACGCGCTCCTCGCCAAGCAGGCGGCGGGCGCCACACTCGCGATCACCCAGCTGTTCTTCCACGCCGACGACTACCTCGCATTCGTGGCGCGTTCCCGTGAGGCGGGCGTCACGATCCCGATCCTCCCGGGCATCATGCCGATCACCTCGGGTGCTCGGCTGCGTCGCGTGCTGGAACTCACCGGAGAGGCGTTGCCCGCCGATCTCGCGATCGCGCTCGACGTCGAGCCCACTGTCGAAGGGCAGCGCGACATCGGCATCGCGCACGCCGCCCGGCTGGCCGGCGAGGTCGTCGACGGCGGCGCGCCCGGCATCCATCTCTACGCCTTCAACAACCACGACACGGTCCTCGCGGTGCTCCGCGAGGCCGGCGTGCTGACCACCACCACCCACCTCGAGAAGGAGGCCGTCAGATGACCGACCCCCGCCCGCAGTTCCCGACCGGCACGATCCTGGGCTATCCGCGGATCGGCCGACGCCGTGAGCTCAAGCGCGCCGTCGAGGCGCACTGGTCCGGCGCAATCGACGCCGAGAGCCTGGAAGAGACCGCGGTGTCGCTTCGCCGTTCCGCGCGAGAGCGCCTCGCCGCGCTCGGCCTCGGCCGTGACGACTCGTCGATCCCGGAGTCCTTCTCGTTCTACGACCAGGTGCACGACGCCGCGGTCACCGTCGGCGTGCTGCCTGAGCGGTTCGCGCCGCTCCGTGCCGCGGACGGGTCGATCGGCCTCGACGCCTACTTCATCGCTGCGCGCGGTGCGGGAGAGGCGGCTCCCCTCGAGATGACGAAGTGGTTCGACACCAACTACCACTACCTTGTCCCCGAGATCGGCCCGGAGACGACCTTCGCGCTCTCGACCGACCGGTTCGCGCGGCAGGTCGCCGAGGCGAAGGCCGACGGCTTCACCGTGCGTCCGGTCGTCGTCGGCCCGGTCACGCTCCTCGCCCTCGCCAAGGCGACGGATGCCGCGCCGTCGGGGTTCGACCCGCTCGACCGCCTCGGCGACCTGCTGCCGGTGTACGCCGAGCTGCTCGCGAGCCTTCGTGCGGCCGGTGCCGAGTGGGTGCAGCTCGACGAGCCCGCCCTCGTGAGCGAGAGCCTGCCGGCGAGTGCGGCTGCGCTGGCTGATGCCGCTGCTCGCGCCTACGCGGTGCTCGGGGGCGCGGCCGACCGGCCGGCGATCCTCGTCGCCGCCGGCTATGCGCAGCTGTCGGACGAGGCGTGGGCGGCGCTCGCCGCAGCCCCCATCGAGGCGATCGCCGTCGACCTCACGCGGGGCGCCGTCCCCGCCCCGGTCGATGGGCTGGCCGACAAGACCCTCGTCGGAGGTGTCGTCGACGGCCGGAACGTCTGGCGCGGCGACCTGGAGGCGGCGTGGGCGAAGCTCGAGGCCCTGCGCGCCGTGGGTCCCGCCGCCGTCACCGCGGGCACCTCGACCTCGCTGCAGCATGTGCCGCACGATGTCGAGGATGAGACGAACCTCGACCCGCGCCTGGCGACCTGGCTGGCGTTCGCCGACCAGAAGGTCGCGCAGGTGGCGACCCTCGCGCGCGGACTGGTCGATGGCCGTCCGGCCATCGCGGACGCGCTGGCCGAGGCATCAGCCGCGCTCGCCGATCGGCGCAGCGCGCCCGGCGTGCGCGACGGCGCGGTGCGCGAGCGCGCGTCGGCGCTCGGTGCGGACGACTTCGCCCGCGGCGACTACGACGACCGCGTCGCCGCGCAGGAGGTGGAACTCGCCCTTCCGGTCCTGCCGACGACCACGATCGGGTCGTTCCCGCAGACCGGCGACATCCGGCGCGCGCGTGCGCGTCACGGCCGCGGTGAGCTCACCGCCGACGAGTACGAGAGCTTCCTGCGTGCCGAGATCGCTCAGGTGGTGACGCTGCAGGAGAACATCGGGCTGGACGTGCTCGTGCACGGTGAGGCCGAGCGCAACGACATGGTGCAGTACTTCGCCGAGAACCTCGATGGCTTCGCGGTCACCGAGAACGGCTGGGTGCAGTCGTACGGCTCGCGGGCGACCCGGCCGTCGATCCTGTGGGGCGACGTGGCGCGTCCCGAGGCGATCACCGTCGCGTGGTCCGCCTTCGCGCAGTCGCTGACCGACAAGCCGATGAAGGGGATGCTGACCGGTCCGGTCACGATCCTGGCCTGGTCGTTCGTCCGCGACGACCAGCCGCTGGGGGAGACCGCGAACCAGGTGGCGCTCGCCCTTCGCGACGAGATCGCCGACCTCGAGGGCGCCGGCATCCGCGTCATCCAGGTGGACGAGCCGGCGCTGCGCGAGCTGCTGCCGCTCAAGCGCGCCGACCAGCCGGCCTACCTGGAGTGGTCGGTCGGCTCGTTCCGCCTTGCGACCGCGGGCGCGGCGCCGGCCACGCAGGTGCACACGCACCTCTGCTACTCCGAGTTCGACGCGGTGATCGACGCGATCGCGGCGCTGGATGCGGACGTGACCTCGATCGAGGCCGCGCGCAGCCGCGGCGAGGTGATCGGAGACATCGCCACGTCGGGGTTCGCCGCCGGCATCGGACCGGGCGTCTACGACATCCACTCTCCGCGCGTGCCGTCGGTGGACGAGATCACGGAGCTCCTCGACCGCACGGTCGCCGAGCTGCCGCTGCGGCGCGTCTGGGTCAACCCCGACTGCGGGCTTAAGACCCGGGGGTATGACGAGACCGTGGCGTCGCTGAAGAACCTCGTGGCGGCGACGCAGGCGGTGCGGGCGACCGTGCCGGCCTAGGAGCGCTTCTTCGATCCGGATGCCGCGGCCGCGTCGGTCGCGGCATCCGTCTCGATCACGAGGGTGTCGGCGTCGGGGTCGGCCGGGTCGTCGACGATCACGACGGTGTCCGCCTCGGTGTCGACGACCGGCGTGGACTCGGCGGCTGCCGCAGCCGCGGCTTCATCCGCGAGCAGGGCGGCTGCGGCCTCTTCCGGGCGCCGCTGCAGCAGTTCGAACACCCACCAGACGACGAGCCACACGACGAGCACGAGGAACACCTCGCCGACCGAGAGCGGGCGCAGCAGCATCAGCCACACGATGGCCAGCGCGCCGAGAACGATCCGCACGAGGATGCGCTGCGCGTAGAGCCACCCGCCGAAGCGCCCCGTGTCGACGCCGCGCTTGAGCAGGGCGACCCGCACGCCCGCGTTGACGGAGGCGACGCCGCCGCGCGCGGCGCGCGCGCCTCGCCAGCGTCCCGACATCCAGGCGATGACGGCGATCACGATGCCGAGCAGGGTGAGGACCACCGCGGTGTCACGCATCGCCGCGGTGATCTGCTCGTACATGGACGCCAGCGCCCCCGCCGGTACCCCCAGGCTCGGGGCGCTGAGAGCCAGGATCGACCCGCCGATGCCCAGTCCGATCGCGAGGACGCCGGCACCGAGCGCGATGCCGACGCCCGTGCCCAGCACGGCGGTGGACCGGCGCCGCGCGATGAGGATGCCGGCCAGGAACAGCACCAGCGCGATGATCGGTGTCCACCAGCCGGCGGCGACCGCGAGGTTGTAGACGGTCCCGACGACGGTGAGCGCGTCGCTCTGCGCGACCACGATGGTCTTGTCGATGACCGGGATCGACTCCGCGAACCCGATGCCGCGGTCCACGAGCCGCTTCTTGACCTCCTCGATGATCGGCGCGAGCTGGATGCCGACCTCGCCGTTCGCTTCGATCACCACCGCACCCGACGACGTGCCGCCGGCGGCGACGGCCTGGAGCGACCGGTGGCTCGCGCGCAGTGCCGTGTCCCAGACGTCGGCGAACGCCTCGGACTGCACCAGTCGCGTGACCGTGGTGTCGACGAGGTTCTGGAGTCCCTGGGCCGCGGGCGCGCGGAGCAGGTCGAGTGCGGCGAGAGCGCGCGGCGGCAGGTCGAGCTGCTGGATGCCGTCGAACAGGTCGTTCGTCAGGCCCTCGAGATCGAGGGAGTCCTCGATGGCGACCGTCACCTGGTCGGCGACCATCGCCTGCACCTGCGGGTCGTCGGCCAGCGGCGCGAACGTCTCGACGAACCGCGTCTCGTCGACGAGCTCGACGCGCGCCCAGGCGGCGACGATGGAGACCGGCACGAGGATCGTCGCCACGACGATGCACAGTGCGGAAAGGAACGCCCGCCAGCGGTTGCCGAGCGCCTTCTCCGTGGACGCCGGCGGTGGCGGCGGCGTCTCGGCGCGCAGGCGGGCGTTCTCGGCTTCGAGGGCGTCGAGGCGTGCGCGGAGCTCGGCGGTCTCGTCCGCAGCGGTGAGGTCGGTCATTCCCCCCTTATAGCGCGTGCCGATGACGCGCCGCCACCCACCTCGCGGCTCGGCGACGAACTCCGGCTCTCACGAGTGGGACACCGGGCTCCATCGCCGCGAGGTTCACACCGCGCGCAGCACCGCCACGACCTTGCCGAGCACCGTGGCCTCGTCGCCCAGAATCGGCTCGAATGCAGAGTTGCGGGGCAGCAGCCACGTGTGGCCGTCGCGCTGTCGGAACGTCTTGACCGTCGCCTCGCCGTCGAGCATGGCGGCGACGATCTCGCCGTTGTCGGCGGTGGCCTGCGACCGCACGACGACCCAGTCGCCGTCGCAGATGGCCGCGTCGATCATCGACTCGCCCGACACCTTCAGCATGAACAGATCGCCCTTGCCGACGAGCTGGCGGGGGAGCGGGAAGATCTCCTCGACCTGCTGCTCGGCCGTGATGG
Organism: Microbacterium psychrotolerans; assembly: GCF_031085295.1. Classification (GTDB taxonomy): domain Bacteria; phylum Actinomycetota; class Actinomycetes; order Actinomycetales; family Microbacteriaceae; genus Microbacterium; species Microbacterium psychrotolerans. Next base: position 105,292 of record NZ_JAVFWO010000007.1, read on the forward strand.
GCACGCCGGCGGCGATGCGGCCGACGAGGGGGACCAGCGCCGCGTCGCCCACCGACGGGGAGGCGTCGGCGGGGCTCTCGGTCGCGGTGCCCGGCAGATCGATCAGCACCTCCATCGCGCGGGTCTTGCCCGCGTCGCGGCGCAGGTAGCCGCTCAGCTCGAGCTGGTTGAGCTGGTGGGTGACGCTGGAGAGCGACTTCAGGCCCACGGCGTCGCCGATCTCGCGCATGCTCGGCGGGTAGCCGTGCCGCGCGATCGACCGCTGGATCACCTCGAGGATCGCCAGCTGCTTGTCGCTGAGGCTCTTGCGCCGACGAGTCTGGGGCTTCTCTCGCCCGGCCGCGTCGCTCATCTTCCGGCTCCGTCCTGCGCTCGGCGATGGAGCGCTGTTTCTTCGAATGTCGGAGGCCCGTGGTGGGGTTCTCGTATCGAAACCGTATCCGGATCGCGGGCTTCTGGGGAACAACCCGGCCGCGTGTCGCGTTCGAGAGATCGCCGCCCGGATCCGGTATTGACATCCTACAGACTCGAAGATAGCTTCGGAAGAGAGGTTCGCATTCTCCACTCCCGGCCGAGTGGAGAATGCGAATCTCTCCCCATCAGGAGGAGCCCAGCATGACCGCGATCGACTTCACGACATCCGTCCCGTCGCCGGCGCGCGCCGCGCGTGTCGCGGCGCAGCGCGTGCAGGGGACGGCGCGTCAGTTCGCCGCGGGCGCATCGCCGCAGGTCGCCACGCGACCGGCCGCCGGCGCGTCCACGCGTCTGCGCCTCACGCTTCGTGGCCGGAGGGTTCTCGCCGTGCTCGCCGCACTGCCCGCCGTGATCGCGCTGAGCGCCGCCGTGATCGGTGGCGGCGCGGCCCTCGCGTCGCGCGACGCCGGCGCGCCCGCGGGTTCGTTCACCACCGTCACCGTCGCCGTCGGCGACTCGCTGTGGAGCATCGCTGAAGACATCGCCCCCGACCGCGACCCGCGCGACGTCGTCGATGAGCTCGTGCGACTGAACGCTCTGGACAGCGTCGTCGTGCAGGCCGGCCAGAGCATCGCGATCCCGGCGTCCTACGACAGCGGTCGCTGAGCCGTCGCTCCAGCCTGCTCGCCGTCTCCCGACGTCACGCGGCAGTCGACCGGCACCACGCGCGCCTACCATGGGAGAGGTGAGTGCACGTCTCGAAGACCTTCCTTTACGCGCCGATCTCCGCGGGCAGAAGCCGTACGGCGCCCCACAGGCGCCGCTGCCGGTAGCCCTGAACGTCAACGAGAACACGCATCCCGTTCCGCCCGATGTGGCCGACGACATCCTTGACTCGATCGCGCGGGCTCTCAGTGATGTCAACCGGTATCCCGACCGTGAGTTCACCGCCCTCCGCGAGGGATTCGCCGACTATCTCGGCCACGGTCTCACCCGCGACGAGATCTGGGCGGCCAACGGCTCGAACGAGGTGCTGCAGCACATCCTGCAGGCATTCGCCGGACCCGGCCGCACGGCGTTCGGCTTCGCACCGACCTACTCGATGTATCCGCTGCTGACCCGTGGCACCGGAGCCGAGTGGATCTCCGGCACCCGTGCGGCCGACTATGGGATCGCGGCGGACGATGCCGCGGCCCAGGTGTCGGATGCCTCGCCGGACGTGGTGTTCCTGTGCTCGCCGAACAACCCCACCGGCACCCCGCTCGGGCTCGACGTGGTGGAGGCCGTGTACGAGGCGACGGACGGCGTCGTGATCGTCGACGAGGCCTACTTCGAGTTCGCACCGCATGACGAGCGGTCCGCCCTCACCCTGCTTCCCGGTCGCGAGCGGCTCGTCGTGTCGCGCACCATGAGCAAGGCGTTCGCGTTCGCGGGCGCGCGTGTGGGCTACATGGCGGCCGACCCGGCGCTGATCGACGCGCTGCGGCTGGTGCGCTTGCCGTACCACCTCAGCGCGCTCACGCAGGCGGCGGCGACCGCAGCGCTGCGGCACGCCCCCACGATGCTGAGCATGGTCGACGAGATCGTCGCACAGCGCGACCGCATCTCGGCGACGGTCGAGGCGCTCGGCTACACGCCGCACGAGTCGTGGACGAACTTCGTGCTGTTCGGGGGAGTGGCCGACCCGGCGGCCACGTGGCGCGCGCTCTACGACGAGGGGGTGCTCATCCGCGACGTCGGCATCCCCGCCCACCTGCGGGTCACGGCGGGCACCGCGGAGGAGACCACCGCCTTCCTCGACGCCCTCGCCTCGGTAGGATCGGCGGCATGAGCGCCGCACCACGAACCGCCTCGCTGCGACGGGCGACGAGCGAGTCGACCGTCGAGCTCGAGCTCGATCTCGACGGCACCGGCCGCAGCCGCATCGACACGACGGTGCCGTTCTTCGACCACCTGCTCACGGCGTTCGCGAAGCACTCGCTCAGCGACCTGACGGTGCGCGCGTCGGGTGACACCGACATCGACGCCCACCACACGGTGGAGGACATCTCGATCGTGCTGGGCCAGGCGATCCGCGAGGCCCTCGGCGACAAGTCCGGCATCTCGCGGTACGGCGACGCCCTCGTGCCCCTCGACGAGGCGCTCGCGCAGGCCGTCGTCGACATCAGCGGCCGTCCCTATCTCGTGCACACGGGCGAGCCCGCGGGCTTCGAGCACCACCTCATCGGCGGCCACTTCACGGGCTCGCTCGTGCGCCACACGTTCGAGGCGATCTCGTACAACGCCGCGCTCACGGTCCACGTGCGGGTGCTGTCGGGCCGCGACCCGCACCACATCGCCGAGGCCGAGTACAAGGCCTTCGCCCGCGCGTTCCGCCAGGCGAAAGCGCTCGACCCGCTGGTGGACGGCATCCCGAGCACGAAGGGCGCCCTGTGAGCGAAGGCACGCCCTCCGGCGGCGAGCGGCCGCTCGTCGCCGTGCTCGATTATGGGTCGGGCAACGTGCACTCGGCTGTCAAGGCGCTGGTGGCGGCGGGTGCGGATGCGCGGCTGACGGCTGATCGTGGCCTGGTCCGCGACGCCGACGGTCTGTTCGTCCCGGGCGTCGGTGCATTCCGTGCGGTGGCGGAGGCGCTGCGCGCCAGCCGCGGCGACGAGCTCATCGAACGCCGCCTCGCCGGCGGACGCCCGGTCCTCGGGGTCTGCGTCGGCATGCAGATCTTCTTCGAGCGCGGCGTCGAGCGTGGCGTCGACACCGAGGGGCTCGGCGAATGGCCCGGTGTCGTGACAGAGCTCGACGCGCCCGTCCTGCCGCACATGGGCTGGAACACCGTCGAGCCCGGCGAGGGAACACGCCTCTTCCGCGGCATCGAGCACGAGCGGTTCTATTTCGTCCACTCCTTCGGTGCCCAGAAGTGGCTGCTCGACGTCCAGCCGCCGTTCCCCCAGCCGGTCCTGACGTGGTGCGACTACGGCGCACCGTTCCTCGCAGCGGTCGAGAACGGTCCGCTGTCGGCCACGCAGTTCCACCCCGAGAAGTCGGGGGAGGCGGGCATCCGTCTGCTGGCGAATTGGATCGACGGGCTCCGCAGGGCTACCCTCTGAGACCGTGCCGTCTGCGGGAGCGCCTGCTTCCCGGATCCGCCCCCACAGCTTTCGATGCCTGAACCAGGAGCCATGAACGATTTCGCGTCCACACCCAAGCTCGTCCTCCTGCCCGCCGTCGACGTTGCTGACGGCAAGGCCGTCCGCCTGACGCAGGGCGAGGCAGGCACCGAGACGAATTACGGCGATCCCGTCGACGCCGCGCTCGACTTCGCACGCCAGGGCGCCGAGTGGATCCACCTCGTCGACCTGGATGCCGCCTTCGGCCGCGGAAGCAACGTCGGCGTGCTCCGCAAGGTGATCAAGCAGGTCAAGGGCGTGCAGGTCGAGCTGTCGGGCGGCATCCGCGACGATCGCACCCTCGAGGCGGCGCTCGAGAGCGGTGCGTCGCGCATCAACCTCGGCACGGCCGCGCTGGAGAACCCCGAGTGGGCCGCCGACGTCATCGGCCGCTACGGCGACGCGATCGCGGTCGGCCTCGACGTGCGCGGCACGACCCTCGCCGCCCGCGGGTGGACCCGAGAGGGCGGTGACCTGTGGACGGTCCTCGACCGCCTCGAGTCGGCCGGCTGCAGCCGGTACGTCGTCACCGACGTCACCAAGGACGGCACTCTCAAGGGTCCGAACCTGGAGCTCTTGCGTGAGCTCACCTCGCGCACGCCGAAGCCGGTCGTCGCCTCGGGCGGCGTGTCGAGCCTCGACGACATCGCGGCACTGCGCGACCTCGTCCCGCTCGGCGTCGAGGGCGCGATCGTGGGCAAGGCGCTGTACGCCGGCGCGTTCACGCTCGCCGAGGCGCTGGATGTCGCCGGATACTGATCCTCCTGCCGCCCCGGGTCACGGACCCGGCGGCGACTCCGCCGGCGTGCCCTGGGAGGGACGCAGCTTCCAGGCGAACCCTCACGCCTCCGACGACGGCTCCGCCGATCCGGCGCTGCTGGCCGCACTCACCGCGTTCCGCGCCGGCTCGGGCGGGCAGCGTGAGGTCATCGACGCCTACCGGGCGGCGCGCCTCTTGATCCCGCTCGTCGCGGAGAAGGGCGACCACGGCATCGGCGCGCACGGTCTCGAGGTCGACAAGACCCAGGAGCTGTCGATCGTCACCGTGGCAGCACCCGACGGTCGTCGGGTGCTGCCGGTGTTCTCGTCGGTCGATGCCATGAAGCGATGGGATGCCGCAGCCCGGCCGGTCCCCGCCGACGGCATCCGCACCGCCCTGTCGGCCGCCGCCGATGACACCGATCTGATCGTGCTCGACCCGGGATCCGACACCGAGTTCGTCATCCGTCGCCCGGCGGTGTGGGCGATCGGCCAAGGGCGGCCGTGGGAGCCGAGCTATCTGTCCCCGGAGGTCTTCGCCGGACTGCACGACAGCATCGGCGGCGAGCTCTCGGTCATCGATCTGTCCGTGGAGCCCGGCGATCCCGACGCGCGCCTGCGCGGGCCGGAGCTCGTGGTGCGCCTGCATCTGATGGACGGCCTCGAGAAGGCCGAGCTCGACGCCGTGCTGGCGCGGCTCGCCTCGCGATGGGCGGCCGACGACCGCATCGCGGTGCTCGTCGACTCGCTCACGGTCAAGCTCGTCCGCGCCTGAGCGGGCGCAGCCGGCCGGCCGTCAGCAGTCGCGCGATCGTGCGCCGCGCGGCAGACTCGCGGGTCCTCTTGCGGTCGGTCCCTCCGGCGGCGGAGGATCGGCTCGGCGAAGGGGGCTCGCATGGACGGTGTCACGAAGAAGCAGTACCGGGAGGCGCTCGAGGTCGCGCATCGGCACGCGCTGAGCTGGCTGGACTCGCTCCCCGACCGCCCGATCCGCCCCGATCTCGATGTCGATGGCGTGCTCGCGCGTCTGGAGCGCGGACTGCCGGAGGACGGGAGCGAGCCTCGAGACGTGGTCGAGGAGCTGGTCGCGGCATCCGAGCCTGGTCTCATGGCGATGGGGTCGCCGCGCTTCTACGGCTTCGTGATCGGCGGCGCTTACCCGGCTGCGGTAGCCGCGGACTGGCTGGTGGCCGCCTGGGACCAGAACACCGGCTCGCGGCAGCCCACGCCCGCGACCGCCGCCGTCGAGGAGGTCGCCGGCGGTTGGCTGCTCGACCTGCTCGGGCTTCCGGCGGAGAGCGGGGTGGGGTTCGTGACGGGGGGGACCACCGCGAACCTCGCGTGCCTCGTCGCCGCCCGCGACGCCGTGCTCCGCCGAGCGGGTGCCGACCCGGCAGCCGGACTCCAGCAGGCTCCGTCGATCCGGTTCCTGGCCGGGGACGCGGTCCACACCTCGATGCAGCTGGCGGGCCGCATCGCGGGTCTCGGCCTGCCGAGAACGGTCGGCGCCGATGATCAGGGCCGCATCGACGTGGCCGGCCTCGAGCGCGCGCTCGCCGAGGGGACCGGGCCGACGATCGTCGCGCTGCAGGCCGGCGATGTCCATTCCGGAGCGTTCGACGACTTCGCGGCCGCCGTCGAGGTCTCTCATCGTGCAGGTGCGTGGGTGCACGTCGACGGTGCCTTCGGTCTCTGGGCGGCTGCCAGCCCGCGTCTGAAGCATCTCGTCGCCGGCCTCGCCGACGCCGACTCGTGGGCGACGGACGCGCACAAGACGCTCAACGTCCCTTACGACTGCGGCGTGGCGATCGTGCGCGACGAGGCGGCGATGACCGCGTCGCTGGGTGCTCACGCCGCCTACCTCCCCGCGGTGGCGAGCGTCCCCGATCCCTATGACCGGGTACCGGAACTGTCGCGTCGCGCGCGCGGTGTGCCCGTGTGGGCGGCGCTGCGGTCGCTCGGCAGGCAGGGCGTCGTGCGGCTGGTCGACGGACTGGCGGATGCCGCGGCCGCCCTCGCCGCGGGGTTCCAGGCCGTCCCGGGGCTCGAGGTCCTCAACGACGTGCCGTTCACACAGGTCTGCCTCGCGACGCGGGACGATGCGACGACCGCGGCGCTGGGGGAGTGGCTCCGCGACGAAGGGACCGTCTGGGCGTCGTCCTCCACCTGGCGCGGCCGCACCGTGGTGCGCTTCGCCGTCAGCAACCACGGCACCGATTCCGAGGCGGTCCGCCGCACGATCGATGCGGTGACCAGGGGAGCGGCCGCACTCGGCATCGGGGGGTGAGCCGGCACCGCCCGTCCTTCCGGCTAGCCGGCGCTGATCATGTGGTCCGTGTCCCGACATCCGCCGCATGGAGGTCTGGTATCGACCAGACGCGGGGCATGAACGTCGGCAGGGCCGGACGCAGTGGGGTGGCGGGCCGCGTCAGGTGACCGGGCCGGTCCACTTCTCGCCGGGACCCTTGCCGATCGGGTCGGGGATCACGGATGCCTCGCGAAACGCGAGCTGGACCGAGCGCAGGCCGTCGCGCAGCGAGCGCGCGTGCATGTCGCTGATCTCCGGAGCGCCTGCGGTGATGAGGCCGGCCAGGGCGTTGATGAGCTTGCGCGCCTCGTCGAGGTCCGTCTGGGTCGCGGGGTCGTCGGCGAGGCCGACCTTCACCGCGGCGGCGCTCAGCAGGTGAACGGCGGCGGTGGTGATGACTTCGACAGCCGGCACCTCGGCGATGTCGCGCGAGGCGGAGGCTGCCGCACGCTCCTGCTCTTCCCAGCGGGCTTGACGCTCGGCATCCACCGCCGTCGTGCTCGTCGTATCGCCGTCCTGGTCTCGAATCGTGTCCACGCCGTTCTCTCTGATAGACTGCTGCGGTCTCCGGTGCGTTCTGTACCGGATCGGAAAGTGGATCACATCCCACCCGCGCTTGCCGTTCCAGGCTACCGGGTCATGCACTCCGCCCCGACCGTCCTGCGGCCACGCAGAAACGGGAGGGGTAGCCGCCAGGGCAACCGGGCGGGAGCTCCGTCACAGGAGAGGGTGCAGGAAGTCGGCGCTCGAAGCGTCTGACGGGTGGAGTGGATCTTCCTCCGCCCGCGACATGAACATGTGTCGCGGTGGTCCAGCCCATAAACCCAAGGAGTTCCGCATCAGCGATCCCCGCACCAACGACCGCATCCGCGTCCCCGAGGTCCGCCTCGTCGGACCCGCGGGTGAGCAGGTCGGCGTCGTCCGCATCGAGGTGGCGCTGCGCCTGGCCCAGGAGGCCGACCTCGATCTCGTCGAGGTGGCCCCGAACTCGAAGCCGCCCGTGGTCAAGATCATGGACTACGGCAAGTTCAAGTACGAGGCTGCGCAGAAGGCCAAGGAAGCGCGTCGCAATCAGGCGAACACCGTCCTCAAGGAGGTCCGGTTCCGCCTGAAGATCGAGGCCCACGACTACATAACCAAGCTGAAGCGCGCCGAGGGCTTCCTGCAGGCGGGTGACAAGGTCAAGGCGATGATCCTGTTCCGTGGCCGCGAGCAGTCGCGCCCCGAGCAGGGTGTGCGTCTCCTCCGCAAGTTCGCGGAGGACGTCGCCGAGTTCGGCACTGTCGAGTCCAACCCGACGATCGACGGCCGCAACATGGTGATGGTGGTCGCGCCGCACAAGAACAAGTCCGAGGTGAAGACCGAGCAGAACGCGCAGCGCGCCGCCAACAAGGAGGCAGCGCGTTCCGCCCGCAACGGCGGCCCGCAGGGCGACGCCGACTTGGAGAGCTCCGACACCGCGGCCGAGACAGCTCCGGCCGCCGAGTCCGAGACCGCCACGGCCGAATAGGCCCCACAGACTCCCGCACCGCGGGATACCGACTCCCGCCTGGGCGGGAAGTGAAACGAAGGAAGAAGAGATGCCGAAGCAGAAGACCCACTCGGGCGCCAAGAAGCGCTTCAAGGTCACGGGCAGCGGGAAGCTCATGAAGCAGCAGGCGAACCTTCGCCACAACTTCGAGGGCAAGCCCAGCCGCCGTACCCGCCGCCTGTCGCAGGACCAGGTCCTCGCGAAGGGCGACGCCAAGGTCGCCAAGAAGCTCCTCGGCCTCTGAGCGCCGACGCAGGAATAGGAATCAATCGAAATGGCTAGAGTCAAGCGGGCCGTCAACGCCCACAAGAAGCGTCGCGTCATCCTCGAGCGCGCCTCCGGTTACCGGGGCCAGCGCTCGCGTCTGTACCGCAAGGCGAAGGAGCAGGTCACCCACTCGCTCGTCTACGCGTACCGCGACCGTCGCAAGCGCAAGGGCGACTTCCGCCGTCTGTGGATCCAGCGCATCAACGCCGCTGCCCGTCAGAACGGCATCACGTACAACCGCTTCATCCAGGGCCTCGGCCTGGCGGGTGTGCAGGTCGACCGTCGCATGCTCGCCGAGCTCGCGGTGAACGAGCCCAAGACGTTCGCGTCGCTCGTCCAGACCGCCAAGAAGGCGCTGCCCGAGAACGTCAACGCTCCGAAGAGCGCCTGACGCCGGTCCGCTGTCTCGAAAGGGGCGTCCTCCTCACGGAGGGCGCCCCTTTTCGTGTCCGCTGAGGCGCACCGCGAGGGCACATCGCATTCCGGTGAGAGGATGCCGCGACCCTAGACTGATGCCGTGCTCGAGAACCCTCGCTCTCCGCGTGTCCGCGCCGTCGCGAAGCTGACCAAGCGGAGCGCCCGTCAGGAGACGGGGCTGTTCCTCCTCGAAGGTCCGCAGGCGGCTCGCGAGGCGCTGGCCTACCGGCCCGAGACGCTCGTGGAGATCTTCGCAACGCCGTCCGCATTCGAGAAGCACACCGACCTGCGCGATGCCGCGACGGCTGCCGGCCTCGAGGTGGTCTACACGACCGAGGCGGTGCTCGACGCGATGGCCGACACCGTGACGCCTCAGGGGATCGTCGCCGTCGCCCGGCAGTCGCCGACGTCGGTCCGCGATGTGTTCGCGGCGTCGCCGCGTCTCGTCGCGATCTGCGAGGAGGTCCGCGATCCGGGCAACCTCGGCACCATCATCCGGGCGGCCGACGCCGCCGGGGCGGATGCCGTGATCCTCACGGGGCGGACGGTCGATCCCTACAACCCGAAGGTCGTCCGCGCGACGACCGGCTCGCTCTTCCACGTGCCTGTCGCCGTGGGCGTCGACCTTGCGGCGGCGGTCCAGAAGGCCCGTGCGGCCGGCGTCCGCGTCATCGCGGCCGACGTCGGCGGAGGGGACTTCCTCGCCGCGCGGGACATGCTCGCCGAGCCGACCGCGTGGCTGTTCGGCAACGAGGCGCGCGGCCTCGACGAAGACGCCCTCGCCCTGGCAGACCTCTCGCTGCGGCTGCCGATCTACGGCGCCGCCGAGTCTCTCAATCTCGCCACGGCGGCCAGCGTCTGCCTCTACGAGACCGCTTTCGCGCAGCGGGCCGCCGGCTGATCTGCTCGCATTCCGACCCTGTTACGGAACGGTAAAGGCTCGGGAGTCCTACTGGCCGAGTGTCCTCGCTCGCCCCTAGGGTGAACGCTATGACGCCCGACGACAGTGCGCCGGCACCAGATGCAGCCGGACAGGCGACGCCGACGAGCAACATCTCGGTCCGCCGTGGTGATCCCCTCGTCCAGATCTCGAACGTGCAGAAGCACTACGGAGAGTTCCAAGCCCTCAAAGACATCGATCTCACCGTCAACCGCGGCGAGGTGGTCGTGGTCATCGGCCCGTCCGGCTCAGGCAAGTCGACGCTGTGCCGCACGATCAACCGCCTCGAGACGATCACGAGCGGCACCATCGCGATCGACGGCAAGGAGTTGCCGAAAGAGGGCAAGGGTCTCGCGGGCCTCCGAGCGGATGTCGGAATGGTCTTCCAGTCCTTCAACCTCTTCTCGCACCTGACGATCCTCGAGAACGTCACGCTGGGGCCGATCAAGGTCAGGAAGATGAAGAAGGCGGATGCCGAGGCGGTCGCCAGGCAGCTGCTGGACCGGGTCGGCGTCGCGCAGCAGGCATCCAAGCTCCCCGCGCAGCTGTCGGGCGGCCAGCAGCAGCGCGTCGCCATCGCCCGCGCACTGGCCATGCAGCCGAAGGTGATGCTCTTCGACGAGCCGACGAGCGCGCTCGACCCCGAGATGATCAACGAGGTGCTCGACGTGATGGTCGGGCTCGCCCAGGACGGCATGACGATGATCGTCGTGACGCACGAGATGGGATTCGCCCGCAAGGCGGCCGACCGCGTCGTGTTCATGGCCGACGGCCAGATCGTCGAAGAGGCGACTCCCGAGGAGTTCTTCACGAACGCGCAGAGCCCCCGGGCCAAGGACTTCCTCTCGAAGCTCCTCACCCACTGACCCGAGACCGCCGCCGGCTGGACGCTCGGAGCACGCTCCAGACTCGACCTGCACCGACATACGGAACCCGTGGAAACACATGCAACAGGAGGAACCCATGCGCAAGACCAAGATGATCGCGGGACTCGGCCTCGCCGCCGCAGCCCTGCTCGCCCTCACCGCGTGCAACAGCGGCACGCCGGGGGCATCGCCGTCCGAGACCGCCGGCGGCGGTGAGGAGGAGACTTCCGGCACGCCGTGGGAGGTCGCCACCGACGTCACCCTCGAAGGCAGCCCCACGTTCGACGCGATGACGGAGCGCGGCTCGGTCAAGGTCGGCGTCAAGGAGGACCAGCCCGGTCTCGGCTACCTGGACCCCACCACCGGTGAGCGGACCGGCTTCGACATCGACATCGCCCGGTGGATCGCCGCATCACTCGGCTTCGACGAGGATCAGATCGAGTTCACCCCCATCCCGTCCGCGAACCGCGAGCAGGCGATCGTGAACGGCGACATCGACTACTACGTCGGCACCTACTCGATCACCGACAAGCGCAAGGAGCAGATCTCCTTCGCGGGTCCGTACTTCATCACCGGCCAGGGCCTGCTGGTCGCCGCCGACAACGACACCATCGACGGCCCCGACTCGCTCACGTCCGACATGGTCGTCTGCTCGGCGACGGGCTCGACCTCGATCCAGCGGATCAAGGATCTCGGCACGGCGCAGACGAAGGAGTACGACACCTACTCGGCATGCGTCGAAGACCTGAAGAACGGCCAGGTGGACGCCGTGACGACCGACGAGGCGATCCTCATCGGCTACGCCGCGCAGGACCCCGACAACCTGAAGGTCGTCGGCGACGTCTTCAGCGAGGAGCGATACGGCGTCGGCCTCGCGAAGGACGACACCGCCCTGCAGGAGTACATCAACACGGTGTTCACCGACGGCGGCGACGTGTGGCAGCAGATCTTCGACAACAACCTCGGCGACGCCGGCGTCGAAGGCGAGCAGCCTGAGGTCGACCCGGCAATGTGACCGAAACCCGCGGCGGCGCCCTCGGCGCCGCCGCGGAACATCCATGACGATGTTCGGATGAGGAAGGCGGAGCCGTGGGAGCCATCACAGACAACCTCGACCTGTGGGGCGAGGCCATCGTCGGCACGTTGGTGCTGTTCTTCGGCGGTGGCCTGATCGCGCTCGTGCTGGGCTTCATCGTCGGAGCGATGCGGGTCTCGCCGGTGCCGATCGCGCGGGCCGTGGGCGGCATATACGTCAACTGGATCCGCAACACGCCGCTGACGCTCGTCATGTTCTTCTTCGCGTTCTGCCTGCCGATCCTGCTGCAGCAGCGGGTGTCGCCGATCGTGCTGGCGACCGCGGCGCTCGGCATCTACACCGCGACCTACGTCGCCGAGACCCTCCGCTCCGGCGTCAACACCGTCCCGGTCGGGCAGGCGGAGGCGGCACGCGCGTTGGGCCTCACCTTCGGGCAGGTCATGTCGCTGGTGGTGCTCCCGCAGGCGACGCGCTCCGTCATCCCGCCGATGATGAGCGTCTTCATCGCATTGCTGAAGAACACCACCGTGGCCGCCGGGTTCTCGGTGCTCAACCTCGGCTCGGTGCGCACCTGGCTGAGCGAGCGCGGCGAGAATCAGCTCGTGGTACTGCTGTGGGTGATGGTGGTCTTCGTCATCCTGGTGCTGCTCCTGGCGTGGCTCCAGCGAACCCTCGAGGTCAAGTGGAGGATCGCGCGATGAGCGGCTCCGTCCTGTACGACGTCCCCGGACCGCGGGCGGTCGTCCGCAATCGCATCATCGGCGCCGTCACCATCCTGGTGGTCCTGCTGTTCCTAGGCTGGGTGGTCTGGCGCTTCTACGACACCGGCCAGCTCAGCCCCGAGAAGTGGGAGCTCTTCAGCTATTCGGCGATCTGGATGCTGTTCCTCGAAGCCACGTGGAACACCCTGGCCGCGTTCGGCGTGGCGGCGGTGGGCGCGATCATCCTGGGCTTCATCCTCGCTCTCGGCCGCATGTCCGAGCACGCGTGGCTGCGTGTGCCGGTCGGCTGGATCGTCGAGATCCTGCGCGCAATCCCGGTGCTCGTCTTCATGATGCTGCTGTACTACGGCCTGCCCGTGATCGACATCAAGATGACTCCCTACTGGGCCGTCGTCATCGCCCTCATCGCCTACAACGGTTCGGTTCTGGCCGAGGTGATCCGCGCGGGCGTCGAATCGCTGCCGCGCGGTCAGAGCGAGGCCGGCTACGCCATCGGTCTGCGCAAGGCCGGCGTCATGCGGCTCGTCCTGCTGCCGCAGGCGATCCGCGCGATGCTTCCCGTCATCATCTCGCAGCTCGTGGTCACACTGAAGGACACGGCACTCGGCTTCATCATCACGTACCCCGAGCTGCTGTACCTCGTGAAGCTGCTGGGGTCGCAGGCGCTGTACAACTCGCCGCTCATCCCGTCCGCGATCATCGGCGGCTCCATCTACGTGGCGCTCTGCCTCGCACTGTCGTACATCGCCTACCTCGTCGAGCGGCGCACACGCCGGTCGCCGAAGGTGACGGCCGTCGCCGCGGCGAATCAGCCCGGCCAGGGCGGCACCGACACCGAGCTGATCGTCGCGCAGTCCGACGCGCGGACCGGCGGCGGCGCCTGACGCCGATCCCACCGGTCGTGGGCGAGCAGCGGCGGGTCGAGGCATCCGCCGTCGGTAGACTCGTCTCTCGTGTCAGACGCTGCTGAGAACACCGAGATCACCCCTGAGGCGGTGAACGCCGCCGTCGACGCCGCCCTTGCAGCGATCGCCGGCGCGCCCGACACCGCGGCGTTGAAGGCTGCCCGCTCCGCCCACAGCGCCGAGGGCTCGCCGCTGGCGAAGCTCAACGCGCGACTGCGCGAGGTGCCGAACGACAAGAAGGCCGAGTTCGGCAAGCTGGTCGGCCAGGCGCGCGGCCGTGTGAACCAGGCGTTCGCGGCGCGCGAGGAGGAGCTCGCCGCGGCGGAGACGGCCGCGAAGCTCGAGGCGGAGCGCGTCGACATCACCGCGCTTGCCGCCCGCGCGCGCGTCGGCGCGCGGCATCCGATCTCCCTCCTCCAGGAGCAGATCGCCGACATCTTCGTGGGCATGGGCTGGGAGATCGCGGAGGGTCCCGAGCTCGAGCACGAGTGGTTCAACTTCGACGCGCTGAACTTCGACGTCGACCACCCGGCGCGTCAGATGCAGGACACGTTCTTCGTCGATCCCGTCGAGCGGCACCTCGTGATGCGCACCCACACGAGCCCCGTCCAGGTGCGATCCATGCTCGAGCGCGACCTGCCGCTGTACGTGCTGTGCCCGGGGCGCGTCTACCGCACCGATGAGTTCGACGCGACGCATCTGCCCGTCTTCACCCAGTTCGAAGGCATCGTCGTCGACAAGGGGATCACGATGGCCCACCTTCGCGGCACGCTCGACCACGCAGCCAAGGTGCTGTTCGGCGCGGAGGCCAAGACCCGCTTCCGGGCGAACTTCTTCCCCTTCACCGAGCCGTCGGCCGAGCTCGACCTCTGGCACCCGACCTTCAAGGGCGGAGCGCGGTGGATCGAGTGGGGCGGCTGCGGCATGATCAATCCCAACGTCCTGCGAGCGGCCGGGATCGACCCCGAGGAGTACTCGGGCTTCGCGTTCGGCATGGGCGTCGAACGCACGCTCATGTTCCGCAGCGATGTCCAGGACATGCGCGACATGGCCGAGGGCGATGTCCGCTTCAGCGAGCAGTTCGGAATGGTGGTCTGATGCGCGTCCCGCTCTCATGGTTGCGTGAGTACGTCGACGTTCCGGCGGATGCCTCGCCCGAGGACGTCCTCGCGGCACTCGTGCGCGTCGGCTTCGAGGAGGAGGACGTCCACCGCTTCGAGCTGCAGGGCCCCATCGTCGTCGGCGAGGTGCTCGAGTTCGTCGAGGAGCCGCAGTCCAACGGCAAGACGATCCGCTGGTGCCAGGTGCGCGTCGCGCCCGACGGCGAGACCGCCGCGGACGGCGGCGACGCGGTGCACGGCATCGTCTGCGGTGCCCGCAACTTCTTCGCGGGCGACAAGGTCGTGGTGACCCTCCCGGGCGCCGTCCTTCCCGGACCGTTCCCCATCGCCGCCCGCAAGACGTACGGGCACGTGTCGGACGGCATGATCGCCTCCGCACGCGAGCTCGGCCTCGGCGAGGAGCACAACGGAATCCTCCGTCTCGTCGAGCTGGGCATCGACGCGCCCGTCGGCACCGACGCGATCGCGCTGCTGGGCCTCGACGACGTCGCCGTCGAGATCAATGTGACTCCCGACCGCGGGTACGCGCTCTCGATCCGCGGCGTGGCCCGCGAGTACTCGCACTCGACGGGTGCCGAATTCCGGGACCCTGCCGAGCGCGCGTGGGACGAGATCGCACCCGGCCAGGGGTTCCCGGTCACCGCCGACGACGCCGCACCCATCCGCGGCCGTTCGGGCGTCACCGAGTTCGTCGCGCGTGTCGTGCGCGGCGTCGACCCCACCAAGCCCACGCCGGCGTGGATGATCGCGCGCCTATCGCTCGCCGGCATCCGCTCGCTCGGCATCCTGATCGACATCACGAACTACGTGATGCTCGAGCTCGGCCAGCCGATCCACGGCTATGACCTCGACAAGCTGCAGGGCGGGATCACGGTGCGCCGGGCGACGGCCGGCGAGAAGCTCGAGACGCTCGACGGCAAGGTCCGCACCCTCGACCCCGAAGACCTCCTCATCACGGACGACTCCGGCCCGATCGGCCTCGCGGGGGTCATGGGCGGCGGCGCCACCGAGATGAGCGACGCGACGCGCAACGTGCTGATCGAGGCCGCGACGTTCGACACCGTCTCGATCGCCCGCACGGCGCGACGGCACAAGCTCCCCAGCGAAGCTTCACGTCGCTTCGAGCGCGGCGTCGACCCGCTCGTGCCGTTCGTGGCCGCGCGCCGGGTCGCCGACCTGATGGAGGAGTACGCCGGGGGCACGAGCGACGACGCCTATGGCGCGGCGCTCTTCGCCGAGGTGTTCATGCCCGGCATCGAGCTTCCGCCGCTGTTCGTGCAGCACCTCATCGGTGTCGACTACACGCCCGGACAGATCGAGGCGGCGCTCCGCCTCATCGGCTGCGAGGTCGTGCCGGCCGAGGACGACGCCGCCGGCTGGCAGGTCATTCCACCGTCGTGGCGGCCCGACCTCACCGACAAGTGGACGCTCGCCGAGGAGGTCGCCCGGATCGAGGGCTACGACCGCATCCCGTCGGTGCTGCCGCTGCCGCCGTCGGGCCGCGGACTCACCCCGGCCCAGCAGGGCCGCAGCCGCGTCGCCAACGCGCTCGCGGCCGCTGGCTACGTCGAGACGCCGTCGTTCGGATTCACCACCGAGGAGCAGAACGATCTGCACGGCTCGCCGTCGGGCGAGCACCTGCCGAGCGTCAAGCTCGCGAATCCGCTCGATGGCCAGTCGCCGTTCCTGCGACGGTCGCTCGTGCCGGGCCTGCTGCAGGTCGCGCACCGCAACGTGGCGCGCGGACTGACCGACCTGTCGCTGTTCGAGACGGGTGTCGTCTTCCTTCCCGAGCCCGGTGTGCAGTACGGCACGTCCCACGTGCCTCCGCTCGCCGTGCGCCCGGACGCCGCGACGCTGACCGAACTCGACGCCTCCATCCCGCCGCAGCACCGGCACGTCGCCGTGCTGCTGACCGGCAACCTGGTGGCCAAGCAGCCCGGCGTCGCGCCTGTGGCGGCGGAGCTCGCCGATGCTCTGGATGCCGTCCGCACCATCGCGGCGGCCGCGGGCGTCACGATCGATGTGACGCAGGGGGAGCGCGCCGCACTGCACCCCGGCCGCACGGGCGTGCTGTCGGTCGCGTCGACGAGCGCCGGGGACCGCGTCGAGGTGGGTTACGTCGGCGAACTGCTGCCGGCGGTGGCCGAGGCATCCGATCTTCCCGGTCGCGTGATCGTCGCCGAGCTCGACCTCGATCTCGTTCTGTCGCTGGCCGGCGAGAAGGTCGTCGCCGCGTCGCTGTCGGGCTTCCCGGCCGCGACCCAGGACGTGTCGCTCGTGCTGCGTGCCGACGTGCCGGCCGCCCAGGTGCAGGCCGTGCTCGCGGAGGGCGCGGGCGAACTGCTGGAGTCGCTGCGGCTCGTCGACGACTACCGCGGGCAGGGTGTGTCTGAGGGCGCCAAGAGCCTGACGTTCGCGCTGCGCTTCCGCGCTCCCGACCGCACGCTCACGGCCGCCGAGGCCACTGAGGCGAAGCTGGCCGGCGTCGCCGCGGCGACCGAGCGCTTCGGCGCGACCCTGCGCGAGTAGCGCGAGCATCAGTCCGCACCGGATGCCGCCTCCCTGTGGGGGCGGCATCCGTCATCCCGGCCGAAGCCGTTCATTCGGTGGCGGGCACTGCCGGGCGGCGCGATGCCGCGTCGATCGCTTCGGCCAGGTGTGCGGTGGCCTCCCACACAGCTCCCTCATCGAGGTTTCCGAAGCCCAGCGCGAGTGCCGGCGGCAGATCCCTGCGGGCTCGTGCGAACGACGCGAGGCCCGTGACCCGCAGCGAGCGGTCGGTCGCTGCGGTCACGACGCTGAGCTCGTCGACGCCCGGCGGCAGGCGGAGGATGCCGTGGAACCCGGCGGCGAGCCCGGTCAAGGAAGCCGTCGGAAGGAGCCGCTCGAGAGCGCTCAGGACAACCGCGCGACGGGCGGAGTAGGCGCTTCGCATCGCGCGGACGTGCTTGTCGTGGCGACCGGAGTCGACGAGCGCGGCGAAGGCGAGTTCATGGAGCGCGGGTCCGCCGCGGTCCGCGACACGTCGTCGCGCCGCGAGTCCATCGACGAGCGACGCCGGTGCCGCCATCCAGGCGACGCGGGTTGCGGGTGCGTGCGTCTTGCTCGCCGATCCGATGAGCACCACGCGATCGGGGGCGAGCCCCTGCAAGGCGCCGAGCGGAGTGCGGTCGTAGCGGAACTCGGAATCGTAGTCGTCCTCGACGATCCAGGCTCCGGAGCCCGCTGCCCACTCCACCAACTCGAGCCGGCGAGCTGCCGAGAGCACGACGCCGGTCGGCGACTGGTGCGCGGGTGTGACGAGCACCGCCTGAGCACCGGAATCCGCCAGCAGATCGGCCCGCATACCGCTCGCGTCCACGGGGATCGGTGCGAGCCTCAGGCCCACGGCTCGAGCCACCGCATCGACGCTCCGGTCTCCGGGATCCTCCACGGCGAGGACGCGCACGCCGCGCGCCGCGAGGGCGGGCAGCACCAGGGAGAGCGCCTGCGCGAACCCCTGGCACAGCAGCACCTGATCGGCGGTCGTCGCTGCGGCGCGCACGCGCCGCAGATGGTCGGCGACCGCCTCCCGCGCTCGAGGGTGACCTCGGCCGTCCGAGTAGTCGAGATCGCTCGATCCGATCCGCCGCGTCGCTTCGCCGTACGCCCACACCCAGTCGGCCGCAGGAAACCTGCGCAGGTCGGGAACCCCTGGGCGCAGATCCCAGCGCGGTGGTGCGCCCGGAGCGCGGGGAGGCGGCGTGCGGTTCGCGGGCACAGCGCCGGACGAGATGCGGGTGCGCGCACCTGCGCGCGACGTCAGGTACCCCTCAGCGCCGAGCTGCTCGTAGACCCGCACGATGGTGCCGCGCGCGACGCCGAAGTGGTCCGCGAGCTCGCGAGTCGACGGCAGTGCGTCTCCCTCCCGGAGGACACCGGCGCGGACGGCGTCACGCAGCGCCGCCTGCAGTCGTGCTCCCCACCGTGGGCCGGCTGCCACGGCGAGCGCGAGCGAAAGATCTGAAGTGGTCCAGTTCTGCGACATCTCAGCGGACCATACCACTGGACCACTTGCGGACGTAGCCTCTTCACGCCGGAAGCTCCGGCGCGGGGACGGAGGATCCGACATGGGCTCGACGGTGCTGTACGTCACGGTTTCGGTCGACGGGTACGCGGCCGCGCCCGGGGACGACCTGTCCCGGTTGCATCGCTGGCTCGACGACGCCGGACCTCAGGGCGGGGACGATGTCGCGAGGGAACTGGTCGAACGATTCCGCAGGGCGGGCGCCATCATCTTCGGCAGACGCACGTGGGACGCCGGCCAGGAGCCATGGGGCGACGACGACGTCTTCTCGAGCCCGGTGTTCGTGGTGACTCACGAGGCCCGCCCACCCCAAGCCAGGAACGGCACGCTGTTCACCTACGTCTCGGGAGAGCCGTCGAGCATCCTGGCGCAGGCCGAGGCCGTCGCAGACGACGCCGAGGTGGTGATCATGGGAAGCCCGCACACGGCGCAGCAGTTCCTCCGCGCGGGCCTCGTCGACGCGCTCCTCCTGCACGTCGTTCCGGTGCTGGTGGGTGGCGGGATCCCCTTGTTCGCCGACCTGCCGGCATCCCAAGAGCTCGAGCTTCTGTCTTCGCGCAGGGCGCGCGACGTGGTCGCTGCGGAATATGCCGTGCTCGCCGCCGACGGGCGCTGACGGCGCAGCCTGCCGACCGCCCATGTCGCGATCGGTGCACGACACGCGCTCTGGATGACAGCGCGGGATGTGGAGACCCGGTGAGAGCAAGGGCTCTGGCGACCTCGTGAGCGCGTCTGGTTGGGTGGTGGGATGACCGACGTACTGGTGCTGGGCGGGACGGGCTGGCTGAGCGGGCGCATCGCCGAGCGGTGGACGGATGCCGGCGCCGCAGTCACCTGCCTCGCTCGAGGCGGGCGCGAGGCACCGTACGGCGCCACCCTCGTCGTCGGCGACCGGGACGCGGACGACGCGTACGCTCCGGTGGGGAGCAGGGACTGGGACGAGATCGTCGACGTCTCGTCGAACCCGGCGCACGTCGCATCCGCCCTCGATGCGCTGGCGGACCGGACGCGGCACTGGACGTACATCTCCACGCTGTCGGTCTACGCCACGAACGACGAGCCCGGCGCCGACGAATCGGCGGACCTGTTGGTGCTCGGCGACCCCGGTGCCGAGGAGGACTACGGTCGCGCGAAAGTGCGGGCCGAGGCATCTGTCCGCGAGTCGCTCGGTTTCCGCGCGGCGATCGTGCGTCCGGGCCTCATCGTGGGTCCGGGAGACCCGACCGACCGATTCGGATACTGGGTGGGGCGGTTCGCGCTCGCCGCCGACGCGGAGGTGCTCACGCCGCAGGCGACGGATCGCGGCGCGCAGGTGATCGACGTCGACGACCTCGCCGACTTCGTGCAGGCGATCGGGCGCGAGAGATGGACGGGCGTCGTGAACGCGGTCGGGGATCCCGTCGACCTCGACCGGCTGCTCGCGGACGCCCGTGAGGTGGCCGGGCACACCGGATCCGTCGTGCCGGCGGACGATGCGTGGCTGGAGTCTCATGGGGTGGCGTACTGGATGGGACCGCGCTCGCTGCCGCTGTGGCTGCCCGCCGATATGCCCGGCTTCTGGACCCGCTCGAACACCGCGTACCGGCTGCTGGGAGGCCGGCTGCGCCCGGTCCGCGACACGCTCGCGCGCACGCTGGCCGACGAGCGCGAGCGCGGTCTGGACCGCGAGCGCCGCGCCGGTCTCACGCGGGACGAGGAGCGGGAACTGCTGCGCGACCTCCTCGCGTGATCTCGCCCGACGAGATACGCGGTCTCGCCGAACGCCCAGAGCGTCGCACGCGAGACAGGGGATCTCGGCGAGGGCACATGACGCCGGTGGTCGCGTTCGATTTGCGGATGCCGCGACCCGGCGGCTATCGTCGGCGCATGCCTTCGGCGACCCAGGGACTTCCGACGCTCCTTCCGAGCGCCGCTCCCGCGCGCCGACGCCGTCTGGGCGAGCGCCGACTCTAGGCGACCCCCGCACCGCCGTCCTCGTCATGGACGTCTGCGAGCGGGCGTCGCCGTCTCCGGCCCGCAGCCCCAGACTCTAAGGTGGAATCCATGACATATTCGGTCGCCGTTTCCGGCGCATCCGGCTATGCGGGCGGCGAGATCCTGCGGATCCTCGCCGCGCATCCCGACGTCGAGATCCGCACCGTGACCGCGCACTCCAACGCGGGACAGCCGCTCATCCAGCATCAGCCGCACCTGCGGTCGCTCGCTCACCTTAGCCTCGAGCAGACCACTCCGGACGTGCTCGCCGGGCACGACATCGTCTTCCTGGCGCTGCCGCACGGACAGTCGGGGCAGTACACCGACGCGCTCGGCGACACGCCCCTCGTGATCGATGCGGGCGCCGACCACCGTCTCGAGTCGGTCGCCGACTGGGATCGCTTCTACGGCGGCGACTTCCACGACCCCTGGGTGTACGGCGTACCCGAGCTCCCGGTCGCCGGGTCCAAGCAGCGGGACAGGCTCGTCGGTGCGACCCGGATCGCCGCGCCGGGCTGCAACGCCTCGACCGTGAGCCTGAGCCTCGCTCCGGGCGTCGCGGCCGGAGTCATCGACCCTTCAGACATCGTGACGGTGCTGGCGGTCGGACCGTCGGGCGCCGGCAAGAGCCTCAAGACGAACCTCCTGGCCAGCGAGGTCCTCGGCACAGCCAATCCGTATGCCGTCGGCGGCACGCACCGGCACATCCCCGAGATCCGCCAGGCCCTCGCCGCCGCGCGCCGGTCGACGGGTTCGGAGACCGGATCGGCGACGCCCGATGAGGGCATCCGGATCTCTTTCACCCCCGTTCTGGTGCCCATGTCGCGCGGGATCCTCGCCACCTCGACGGCGCCCATCGCGCCCGGGGCGACCGACGACGAGATCCGCGCCGCGTGGGAGGCCGCGTACGGCGACGAGACGTTCGTGCAGCTGCTGCCGGTGGGGGAGTTCCCGCGCACGGCCGACGTGCTGGGCGCGAACACGGCGCTGATGGGCCTGGCGATCGACCGGGCTGCGAACCGGGTGGTCGTCGTGACGGCCGTCGACAACCTCGTCAAGGGCACGGCCGGAGCCGCCGTGCAGTCCATGAACATCGCGCTGGGTCTCGCCGAGGGCACCGCGCTCACCGTGAACGGAGTCGCCCCGTGAGCGTGACCGCGCCCCAGGGATTCGAAGCGGCGGGCGTCGCCGTCGGGCTCAAGTCGACCGGCAAGCCCGACGTGGCCGTGGTCGTCAACCGCGGCCCGCTCAAGGTCGGCGCGGCGGTCTTCACGAGCAACCGCGCGAAGGCGAACCCGATCCTGTGGTCGCAGGAGGCCGTCCGTGACGGCGTGGTCGAGGCCGTCGTGCTCAACTCCGGCGGCGCGAACTGCTTCACCGGCCCGTTCGGCTTCCAGACCACCCACCAGACCGCCGAGAAGGCCGCGGAGCTGTTGGGGGTGAGCGCCGGGGACATCCTGGTCTGCTCGACGGGCTTGATCGGCACGGGCGACGAGGTCTTCCGCAGCAAGGTGCTCACCGGGACCGAGCAGGGCATCGCCGAGCTCTCCGACGACGGCGGCGAGGCGGCATCCCTCGCGATCATGACGACCGACTCGCGGCCCAAGCGCTCCGCGGTGACGCGGGACGGCTGGTCGATCGGGGGCATGGCGAAGGGTGCCGGGATGCTGGCGCCCGGCCTCGCGACCATGCTCGTGGTGATCACGACCGACGCCGTCCTCGACGCCGCCCAGGCCGACGCGGCGCTCCGTCGGGCGACCGGGCGCACGTTCGACCGGCTGGACTCCGACGGCTGCATGTCGACCAATGACCAGGTCACCCTCATGGTGAGCGGGGCGTCGGGCGTCACGCCCGACCCGGACGCGTTCGCCGCGGCGCTCGCCGACGTCTGCCAGGACCTCGCGCAGCAGCTGCAGGGCGACGCCGAGGGCGCGAGCCACGACATCACCATCCAGGTCATCAACGCCGCTTCCGAGCAGGACGCCGTCGAGGTGGGACGCTCGGTCGCCCGCAACAACCTGTTCAAGGCCGCCATCTTCGGCAACGACCCGAACTGGGGCCGCGTGCTCGCCGCCATCGGCACCACGCAGGCCGAGTTCGACCCGTACGACGTCGACGTGTGGATGAACGGCGTTCGCGTGTGCTCGCACGGCGGCCCCGACGCGCCGCGAGAGGACGTCGATCTGACGCCTCGCGCGACCGATCTCGTCATCGACCTGAAGGTCGGAGCGGCGGAGGCGACGATCCTCACCAACGACCTCACTCACGATTACGTTCACGAGAACAGCGCCTACTCCTCATGACAGACCTGCAAGAGACCGATCCCGGCGAAGCCAGTGCGCGCGCCGTGACCCTCATCGAGTCGCTGCCCTGGCTCCGGCGCTTCCGCGACCAGATCGTCGTGGTGAAGTACGGCGGCAACGCGATGGTGAGCGAGGAGCTGCAGGATGCCTTCGCCGCCGACATCGCCTACCTCCGCTACGTCGGGGTGAAGCCGGTCGTGGTGCACGGCGGCGGTCCGCAGATCTCGTCGATGCTCGATCGCCTGGCGATCCCGAGCGAGTTCAAGGGCGGCTACCGCGTCACCTCGACCGAGGCCATCTCGGTGGTGCGGATGGTGCTCACCGGGCAGATCAATCCGCAGCTCGTGTCGAAGATCAACGCGCACGGCCCGGTCGCCACGGGGCTCAGCGGGGAGGACGCCGGCCTGTTCGGCGGCCGCCGGCGCGGCGTGGTCATCGAGGGCGTCGAGCACGATCTCGGCCGGGTGGGCGATGTCGTCCAGGTCGATCCGCAGCCGGTCCTCGACCAGCTCGCCGCGGGCCGAATCCCGGTGGTGTCGAGCATCGCACCCGACCTCGACCACCCCGGGCACTCGCTGAACGTCAACGCGGATGCCGCGGCATCCGCTCTGGCCGTCGCGCTGGGGGCCGCGAAGCTCGTGGTGCTCACCGACGTGGCCGGGCTCTACGCCGACTGGCCCAACCGCGACTCGCTCGTGTCGCACCTGACCTCGACCGAGCTGCAGGCGCTGCTGCCGACGCTCGAGTCGGGAATGATCCCGAAGATGGCGGCGTGCCTGGAGGCCGTCGAGGGCGGCGTGGAGACCGCGGCCATCATCGACGGGCGGGTGCCGCACTCGGTGCTCGTGGAGATCTTCACCAGCAAGGGAATCGGAACAGAGGTGGTGCTCGGATGACGTGGCAGGACGATGCGGGGCGCGACCTCGTGAAGAGCTTCGGCGCTCGCATGCAGATGTTCGTCCGCGGTGAGGGCTCGTACCTCTGGGACGCGGACGGCAAGCGGTACCTCGACTTCCTCGCCGGAATCGCGGTCGACTCGCTCGGCCACGCGCACCCGGTGTTCGTGGATGCGATCGCGACCCAGGCGGCGACGCTCGCGCACGTCTCGAACTACTTCGCGACGCCGCCGCAGCTGGCGCTCGCCGCGACGCTCAAGCGCCTCGCCGGCACCGGCGACGACGGGCGGGTGTACTTCGGCAACTCCGGCGCTGAGGCGAACGAGGCCGCGTTCAAGCTCGCCCGCCTTCACGGCGGCACCGAGCGCGCGCGCATCCTCGCGCTGAACGACGCGTTCCACGGCCGGACGATGGGCACGCTCGCCCTCACCGGCAAGCCGTACATGCAGGAGCCCTTCCTGCCCATGACTCCGGGCGTCGAGTTCATCGACTCGACGGTGGAGGCGCTCGAGGCGGCGATCGACGACCGCGTCGCCGCGCTGTTCGTCGAGCCCGTCAAGGGCGAGGCGGGCGTGCTGCCGCTGCCGGAGGGTTACCTCGCCGCTGCCCGCGAGATCACCGAGCGGCACGGCGCGCTGCTCATCATCGACGAGATCCAGACCGGCGCCGGCCGCACGGGGGAGTGGTTCGCCTTCCAGCACGAGGGCATCACCCCTGACGCGATCACGGTCGCCAAGGGCATCGGCGGCGGCTTCCCGATCGGCGCGCTCATCACCTTCGGCCGCGCCAGCGAGCTGTTCTATCCCGGCACCCATGGCTCGACCTTCGGCGGCAACGCGCTCGGCACCGCCGTCGCGGGGGCCGTGCTGGGCGAGATCGAGCGTGCCGACCTGGTCCGCAACGCCGCCGAGCGGGGCGCGCAGCTGCGGGCGGCGATCGAGGGCATCGACTCCGAGCTGATCGACGGATGCCGCGGCACAGGGCTCCTGATCGGCGTGGGGCTGCGGCATCCCGTCGCAAAGGCGCTCGTGGCGGCGGCGCAGGAGCACGGTCTCGTCATCAACGCGCCGAACGACGAGACCATCCGGCTCGTTCCCGCGCTCACGATCGGCGACGTCGAGATCGACGAGTTCATCGAGCTGTTCACGGCATCGCTGCGCACCGTGGAGGACGCCCTGGTTCTCGAGTCCCCGACGGAGGTTCCCGCATGACCCGCCATCTGCTGCGCGACGACGACCTGACTCAGGCCGAGCAGGATGAGATCCTCGATCTCGCCGTCGCGCTGAAGAAGGACCGCTGGAAGCTCAAGTCCCTCGAAGGCCCGCAGACGGTCGCCGTCATCTTCGACAAGTCCTCCACCCGCACGCGCGTGTCGTTCGCCGTCGGCATCGCCGACCTCGGCGGGTCGCCCCTCATCATCTCGACCGCCAACAGCCAGCTCGGCGGCAAGGAGACACCGGCCGACACCGCTCGCGTGCTCGAGCGCCAGGTCGCCGCGATCGTGTGGCGCACCTACGCCCAGGCCGGCCTCGAGCAGATGGCCGAAGGCACGCGCGTGCCGGTCATCAACGCCCTCAGCGACGACTTCCACCCCTGCCAGCTGCTCGCCGACCTCCTCACGATCAAGGAGCACAAGGGCGAGCTGAAGGGTCTCACGCTGGCGTTCTTCGGCGACGGCAAGTCGAACATGGCGCACTCCTACGTGCTCGCGGGCGTCACGGCGGGGATGCACGTGCGCGTCGCATCGCCCGAGACGTACGCCCCGCGCGACGACGTGATCGCGGACGCCGACCGACGTGCGGCCGAGACCGGCGGATCCGTCACCCTCTACACCGACGCGAACGAGGCGGCGGCCGGTGCCGACGTGATCGTCACCGACACGTGGGTGTCGATGGGCAAAGAGGAGGAGAAGCTCGAGCGGCTGCGCGACCTGGGCGGGTACAAGGTGACCCAGGAGCTCATGGCGCTCGCGCAGGACGACGCGATCTTCATCCATTGCCTGCCGGCGGACCGGGGGTACGAGGTCGATGCCGAAGTGATCGACGGTCCGCAGAGCGTGGTCTGGGATGAGGCCGAGAACCGGCTCCACGCCCAGAAAGCCCTGCTGGTCTGGCTCCTCCGTCAGGGCTGAGCGGGACGGGCGCGGAAGGGTTCCCGGTCGTTGAGCGAGCGAAGCCGGACGGAACGCACCGTGCCGCGTGACGACGGCTGGCTCGCGTCGCGCTGGAATCGGCTGAGCGGGCCCCGCCGCATCGGCGGGGTCGATCTGGCGCGCGGGCTGGCCGTGCTCGGCATGTTCGCGGCGCACCTGCTATGGATCACGGGGTCCTTCGACTGGAGCCGGCCAGACACCTGGATCACGGTCGTCGAGGGCCGGTCGTCGATCCTGTTCGCAACACTCGCCGGCGTCTCCATCGGTCTCATGACGGGCGGACGGTCCCCGCTGCCCGCGGCACGCATGACCACGGCGCGCGGGCGGCTCGCCGTGCGGGCTGGACTGCTGTGGGTGCTGGGGATCCTGCTCATCGCCACGGGTGTGCCGGTGTACGTGATCCTCCCCGCGTACGCCCTGATGTTCCTGCTCGCGCTCCCGCTGACGTCGCTGCCGGCCCGCGTACTGCTGCCGCTCGCCGCGGCCCTCGCCGTCGTCATGCCCTTCGTGCAGGTCTTCCTCGACGCGCTGCCCCTGTGGACGTCGGCCGCGGGATACCCGGTGTCGATGGCCCTCGGCTGGCACTATCCGTTCACGACGTGGATCGCGTTCGTCGTCGCCGGACTCGGTGCCGCGCGAGCGGGCGTGACGCGCCTCAAGGTGCAGGTGTGGCTGGTGACCGTCGGCGCACTCCTCGCGGCGGTCGCCTACGGGGCGGATGCCGTCTCCGGCGCACGTCCCGAGGCGGAGGCGGCCTCCTTCCTCGGGGCGCTCTGGACGGCGCGACCGCACTCCACCGGTCTGCTCGAGGTCGTCGGATCCGGCGGCTTCGCACTCGCCGTGCTCGGGGCGTGCCTGCTGCTGTGCCGCACCGTGGTGAGGTGGATCGTGCTGCCGCTGCGCGCCGTCGGTGCGATGCCGCTCAGCGCGTACACGCTGCAGCTGGTCGTGTGGGCGGCGATCGCGGCAGTGACGCTCGACCGCGTCGGCGACCTCGGCGGATTCCGCGATCTGCAGCCCTTCTGGCCCCTCACGATCGCGACCGTCATCCTCTGCACCGTGTGGGCGCTGCTCATCGGACGCGGTCCACTGGAGACCGTCCTGGATGCGGCGTCGCGTTTCGCCGTCCCCGGGGACCGCCGTCCCGGCGGCCAGGCTGACGAGCGAGGGCGCACGAGCCCTGCGGATAGGCTTGTCGAGTGAGTGAATCGAAGGCTGACGGCACCAACGAAGGCGCACTGTGGGGAGCCCGCTTCGCCACGGGGCCGTCCCCGGAGCTCGCAGAGCTCAGCCGATCGACGCATTTCGACTGGGACCTCGCGCTGTACGACATCGCAGGCTCGCACGCGCACGCGAAGGCGCTGGCCGCGGCGGGGTATCTCACCGCTGACGAGGAACTCGCGATGCACGACGGCCTCGACGTGCTCGCGCGAGGCCTGACCGAGGGCACACTGCGGCCCGCGGCATCCGATGAAGACGTGCACGGCGCCCTGGAACAGGCGCTGATCGGTGTCGTCGGCGCCGAGCTGGGCGGCAAGCTCCGCGCCGGCCGCAGCCGGAACGATCAGATCGCGACGCTCGTGCGGATGTACCTGCTCGACCACTCGCGCACCGTCGCGCGCGAGATCCTGCGCCTGGTCGACGCCCTCGTCGCGCAGGCGGAAGCGCACCCCGATGCCGTCATGCCCGGTCGCACGCATCTGCAGCACGCGCAGCCGGTGCTGCTGGCCCATCACCTGCAGGCGCACGCATGGCCGCTGCTGCGCGACCTCGAGCGCCTCCGCGACTGGTCCGCGCGTGCCGCGGTGTCGCCGTACGGCGGCGGCGCGCTCGCCGGCTCGACGCTCGGGCTGGACCCGCAGCTCGTCGCCCGCGAGCTCGGTCTCGACCGGCCCGCCGAGAACTCGCTCGACGGCACGTCGTCGCGCGACGTGGTCGCCGAGTTCGCGTTCGTCGCGGCGATGATCGGCATCGACGTCTCGCGCTTCGCGGAGGAGATCATCCTCTGGAACACGCGGGAGTTCGGCTTCGTGACGCTCGACGACGGCTATTCGACGGGTTCGAGCATCATGCCGCAGAAGAAGAACCCTGACATCGCGGAGCTCGCGCGCGGCAAGGCGGGCCGTCTCATCGGCAACCTCACCGGGCTGCTGGCGACCCTCAAGGCGCTCCCACTGGCGTACAACCGCGACCTGCAGGAAGACAAGGAGCCCGTCTTCGACTCGGTACGCACGCTCGAGACCGTCCTGCCGGCATTCGCCGGCATGGTGGCGACGATGCGCTTCCACACCGACCGTATGGCGGCGCTCGCCCCCCAGGGCTTCTCGCTCGCGACCGATGTCGCCGAGTGGCTCGTCAAGCGCGGCGTGCCCTTCCGCGACGCGCACGAGATCTCGGGCCACCTGGTGCGGGTATGCGAGGAGAACGGGATCGAATTGCACGAGCTCACCGACGAGCAGCTCGCATCGGTGTCGGCGCACCTGTCGCCCGACGTGCGCGAGGTGCTGAGCGTCGAGGGCTCCGTCGCGAGCCGCACCGGCGTCGGCGGCACGGCTCCGGTCAGAGTGGCCGAGCAGCGGGCCGAGCTGATCCAGCGGGTGCAGGCCACCGCCCACGCCCTCGGGCTCTAGCCCTCGGGTTCTCGGCGGCGATCACCAGATCGCGAGCCGCACGAGCGCGCCGACGACGCACGCCCACACCAGGCTCGCCAGGGTTCCGATGATGAACCGCTCCCGCGCCTCGGCGCTGGCGAGCTCGGAGAAGCGGCCGATGCCCTTGAGGGCCACGATCACGGCGATCGCCTCGGGGAACCCCGCGATGATCCCGAGCGTCACCGCGACACGTTCGAGATAGCCGATGGTGGTGCCCCCGCGCATCACCTCGCGGACGGCGCCACCGCCTTCGCCGGCGACGGCGCCCGGCAGGGAGGGTGCGCGCAGGAGGATGCCGCCGTTGTCGCCCTCTTCCACGCGGCCGTGGCTCGCGACGTCGAGTATGCGCCGGGTGATGGGGTTGCCGCCGAGGACCGCCAGGGCGGTTCCGAGGAGCGCGATGCCCAAGCCCAGGAGGAGCGGCACATTGACGGGCGACACGGTCACCGCGAGCAGGCACAGCACGACGAGGACGCCCGCGACGATGAGCGGGACGTCCGTCGGCTTGCGCAGACTGACGACCACCAGCACGAGCGCTGCGCACAGAGCGACGAACAGGAAGATCGTGAGCGCGGCCGTCAGCACGACGTCGGGGAGGACCATGGCGTCAGTCTGGCACGAGCCCCGGACGCCGCCCGGGTTCGGCATCCCGTGCGCGCGAAGCCGGCCGTCGCCGTCGCGCTCACCCGCGTTCGGGCGCCGAGGCGGTGCGCGTCCCGTCGTCCAGGTGCGCGAGCACGCGCTCCAGTGCGGGCACGGCGGCTTCTTCGACGCGCAGCGCCGCTGCCTTGGCGCGCAGGCTGATGGCGCCTTCCGACACGCCCAGACGCGCGGCGGCGTCGCGCTGTGTGAGCCCGTCGGCGAGCAGGTCGTAGACCTCCCAGCCTTCCGGGCTGCGGCGGTCGCGCAGCTCGACGAGAAGGCGGATGAGCGCTTCGGCGTCCTCTCCGCCCGCGGCTGCGGTGACGGCCACCCGGGTCGGCGTCTTCTTGGCGCGATCGACAGCATCCCTCGCGTTGATGAAGGCCTCCCCGCGTGCGGCGCGGACGCTCTGCGGAAGAGGCGACTCGACCGCACCGACACCCAGGCCGACGCTCCATTCGCCCGTCCTCGTCAGTTCGAGCACGATCGACAGCGCCGCCGAGGCGTCGGCGACCGCCACCTGCAGCTCGTCACCGGCTGTGCGCTCCGGCGGCAGCGCGAGCCCGCCGGCGCCGCGGCGCGTGACGACGGCGAGGGCGGACGGGACGGCGTCGGCGTTGACGCGGCTGGCACGCTGATCGGCTGTGAGGACGTACATCGCTTTCCCTTTAGTCCAGGAGATCAAGTGACGGCCAGTTTAGCAGTGAAGCTTTATCAATGAAAGTCTGTAGGCTAAAGTAGCAGACCATTGAGTCACGTGACTATAGCGACGACGTCGCGGTGTCGGCCGCCGGACTGACCCGACCGCGGTAGCAGTCGAGCTTCTCCGTGAGCTTGTCACGCTGCGTGCGGAGGTCGGCGATCGCCTCGTCGACGGCAGCGGCATGCTCCTCGAGCAGTGCGATCCGCTCGGGAACGGTGGACTCGTCGCGGCACAGCGCACCATAGCGCCGCAGTCGTTCGACCGGCATGCCGGTCTCGCGGAGGCATTTGAGGAAGCCCAGAGTTCCGAGATCGGCCTCCGAGTACTGGCGGTGTCCGCCGGCGCTGCGGGAGACCTGCGGGAGGATGCCTTCGCGCTCGTAGTACCGAAGCGTGTTGAGCGAGAACCCGGAGAGGGCAGCAGGCCCGTGCGCATGCGCGCGCGATCGGATCGCTCCCCATCGACGCCCTGCAGCTCAACGCCACGTATCTGCGCGTGCGCCCGGGCACCCGGCCTCCGGGGGTCGAGCACCGCTTCGGCGTGCTGAGCGACGAGCAGCGCGACTACGCCGACGCCCACGGGCTCGAGGTGTGGGCGCACACGCCGCTGCTGGCGGGCGCCTACGACAATCCTGCCAAGCAGATCCCGGAGCCGTACGACCACGTCGGCAATGAGCGGCGCCTCGCCGCGCTCGACGGGGTCTCGGCGGAGAGCGGCGCGACGCGTGGTCAGACCGTGCTGGCCTGGCACGTGGCGCACGGCGTGCGACCGATGCTCGGCGGCAGCAACCTCGACCAGCTCGACGCAGCGATGGAGGCCGTGCGCCTTCCACTCACGACCGAGCAACTCGCGCGGCTGGACGCGGCGGTCTGATCCGGATGCCTCGGCTCGGCCTGCTTCGTCGAGTCGAAGCATCCGATCCGGCCGCGCACGAGCTTCCGCATCCGCGCTGATAGCCTGGCTCGCGTGTCTGAAACCCTCGTGAGCGCGACCGCGCCTGCGATCGACCCGGCGTTCGAGAACGTGTGGGACGAGATCGTATGGCGCGGACTCGTGCATGTGTCCACCGATCAGGAAGCGCTGCGCGCCCTTCTCGCCGGGGACCCGATCACGTATTACTGCGGCTTCGACCCGACCGCGCCGAGTCTGCACCTCGGCAACCTCGTGCAGCTCCTGACGATGCGCCGCTTGCAGCTCGCCGGCCACAAGCCACTCGGCCTCGTCGGCGGATCGACCGGCCTCATCGGCGACCCGCGTCCCTCGGCCGAGCGCACGCTCAACACCAAGGAGACGGTGAACGAGTGGGTCGGATACCTGCAGTCGCAGGTCGAGCGATTCCTGAGCTTCGAGGGGGACAACGCCGCGCGCATCGTCAACAACCTCGACTGGACGGCGCCGTTGAGCGCCATCGACTTCCTGCGCGACATCGGCAAGTACTACCGCGTCGGCACGATGCTCAAGAAGGATGCGGTCGCGGCGCGGCTGAACTCCGAGGCGGGCATCAGCTACACCGAGTTCAGCTACCAGATCCTGCAGGGCATGGACTACCTGGAGCTCTTCCGTCAGTTCGGCTGCGTCCTGCAGACGGGTGGCAGCGACCAGTGGGGCAACCTGACCAGCGGCACCGATCTCATCCACCGCGTGGAGGGTGTCTCGGTGCACGCCATCGGAACGCCGCTGATCACCAACAGCGACGGCACGAAGTTCGGCAAGAGCGAGGGCAATGCCATCTGGCTCGATGCCGCGATGTGCAGCCCGTACCGCATGTACCAGTTCTGGCTCAACACCGATGACGCCGACGTGGTGCAGCGCCTGAAGATCTTCACGTTCCTCACGCGGGCCGAGATCGAGGAGTACGAGCGGCTCGTCGCCGAGGAGCCGTTCCGTCGCGCCGCTCAGAAGCGCCTCGCGCTGGAGGTCACCAGCCTCGTGCACGGGACGGATGCCGCGGCCGCCGTGATCGCGGCATCCGAGGCTCTCTTCGGCCAGGGCGACCTCGCCACGCTCGATGCGACGACGCTGCGCCATGCGCTCGAGGAGCTGCCGAACGCGGCCGTGCCCGCGGGGACGACTGTGGTGCAGGCGCTCGTCGACACCGGGCTGGTCTCGAGCCTGTCGGAAGGCCGCCGGGCGATCGCGCAGGGCGGGGTCTCGCTCGACGGCGCGAAGGTCGAGGACGACGTGGCGACGGTGTCGGGCACGCTTCCCGGCGGAGTCTCCGTGCTCCGGCGCGGCAAGAAGACGCTCGCGGGCGTCTTCGTCGGCTGACGCGGCGCGGTGGGCAGCGCGACGCCGGCGGCAGGGTGACGGATGCCGTTCACCCCGAGCCACGCCGTCGTCGCGCTGCCCTTCCTCCGCACGCCGCTGGTGCCCGCCGCGATCGCGATCGGGGCGATGACGCCGGATCTGCCGCTGTTCATCCGGGGACTCCCGCTGCACTACGGCCGCACGCATGCGTTCGAGTGGCTGCCGGCGACGGTCCTGCTCGCGCTCGTCCTGCTGCTCGGATGGCGCTGCGTGCTGCGGCCGGCCGCGCGTGAGCTTTCGCCGCGATGGCTCGCCGCGCGGCTGCCGGGGGAGTGGGATGCCGGAGGCGGCGCCGCGTGGCGAGAGACGTTCGCGATCGCCCGGCCCGGCGGACGGCGTGCGCAGTGGACCGGGATGCTGCTGCTCGTGATCTCGCTGCTCATCGGCGTCGTGAGTCACATCGTGTGGGACCTGTTCACGCACGAGGGACGGTGGGGCTCGGTGGCGATCCCCGCGCTGGCGGCGGACTGGGGGCAGCTGCCCGGCTACAAGTGGCTCCAGCACGGGTCGAGCGTGGCCGGTCTCGCGATCATCGGCGTGTGGATGGTGGTGTGGCTGCGCAGACGGCCGGTCGCGGCATCCGTTCCGCGCGTCCTGCCCGACGCGCTGCGCTGGGCGTGGTGGGTGTCGCTCCCCGTCGCGCTCGCGGTGGCCTGGGTGTGGGGGCTGGCGGTGCAGGGTCCGCTCGACGCGGAGTTCACGGTCGCGCACCTCGCCTACCGGGTGCTTCCACCGGCGTGCGCGGTGTGGGGTGCGGCGACAGTGGTCGTCTGCATCGTGATCCAGGCGCTGCGCGCGCGACGCTCCGCGCGCGCCTGACCCGGCGCGACGGGCGGAAGATACCCCCGACAGCGTGGCTCGGCCAGGGGCTGCGTGGTGATGCGGCGGCGTCGTACCGTTCCGGCATGGACGTCGAACGGCCCGGTGCGCAGGCGTGGGTGCCGGAGGAGCCCGACCTCGATCTGATGCGCGCGGCCGTGCAGGGATGCCGCGGCTGCGAGCTGTGGCGCGAAGCGACGCAGGCCGTGTTCGGCGAGGGTGCCCCCGCCGCGCGGCTCATCCTGGTGGGGGAGCAGCCGGGAGACCGGGAGGATCTCGAGGGCGAGCCCTTCGTCGGCCCTGCGGGTCGCGTACTCGCGCAGGCGCTCGTGGCCGCGGGAATAGACCGCGCGGACGTGTACGTCACCAACGCGGTCAAGCACTTCCGCTTCGAGGAGCGAGGGAAGCGTCGGATACACCGCCGTCCCGATGCGGGACACATCACGGCGTGCCGGCCGTGGCTCGAGGCCGAGGTCGCCGCAGTGGATCCGGACGTCGTGGTCTGCCTCGGCGCAACGGCCGCCCGTGCGGTGCTCGGCCGCTTCGTCAAGATCGGTGCCGAGCGCGGCACGCCCATCGAGAGCGGCGGACGCACGACGGTCGTCAGCATCCACCCCTCGGCGGTGCTGCGGCTGCGCGATTCGGGCGAGCGGAGCGAGGCGATCGCGGGACTCGCCGCCGATCTCCGCCTCGCCGCGCAGGTGGCTCGAGCGGCGGAATCCGCGTGATTCCGCGGGTAGGGGGGTGCGACACGCCCGGGGTGCGGGCTGGATTCGACGGGTGGGCGGGTCGCACGTAAAGTATTACTTGTTCGCCCCAAAGGGTAGAGCGGAAGGCCGGAAGGCCTGGCTCCCCTCAAGCAGTGAACAACCTCCACTCCTGAAGATCCGCTTCGCGGATCGTCCGCTTGCGGTCAGGGTTGGAGCCTCGCTCGAGGAGCTCCGGTCGATTTGACGGGATCGCTTCAGCGAGATAAGATAGTGAAGTTGCCCAGCCGGGGCAGCGGGTCGAGAGATTCGCGCTGGCTGGTGCGTCCGATCTTTGAGAACTCAACAGCGTGCACTTGTCAAATGCCAATTTTTGTATCCTCGCTGACCATTTGTTTGGTTGGTGGGGGTCCTTTTTGGATCAATTCATGGATGTCAGTTTGATATTCGTTTTTGGTCATGGTTGAACTCGCTGCTTTCGATCTGTTTTCCCGGGTTGTTGGTGGCATCATTTTTTTATGGAGAGTTTGATCCTGGCTCAGGATGAACGCTGGCGGCGTGCTTAACACATGCAAGTCGAACGGTGAAGCCCAGCTTGCTGGGTGGATCAGTGGCGAACGGGTGAGTAACACGTGAGCAACCTGCCCCTGACTCTGGGATAAGCGCTGGAAACGGCGTCTAATACTGGATATGAGCTCCCTCCGCATGGTGGGGGTTGGAAAGATTTTTCGGTTGGGGATGGGCTCGCGGCCTATCAGCTTGTTGGTGAGGTAATGGCTCACCAAGGCGTCGACGGGTAGCCGGCCTGAGAGGGTGACCGGCCACACTGGGACTGAGACACGGCCCAGACTCCTACGGGAGGCAGCAGTGGGGAATATTGCACAATGGGCGCAAGCCTGATGCAGCAACGCCGCGTGAGGGACGACGGCCTTCGGGTTGTAAACCTCTTTTAGCAAGGAAGAAGCGAAAGTGACGGTACTTGCAGAAAAAGCGCCGGCTAACTACGTGCCAGCAGCCGCGGTAATACGTAGGGCGCAAGCGTTATCCGGAATTATTGGGCGTAAAGAGCTCGTAGGCGGTTTGTCGCGTCTGCTGTGAAATCCCGAGGCTCAACCTCGGGCCTGCAGTGGGTACGGGCAGACTAGAGTGCGGTAGGGGAGATTGGAATTCCTGGTGTAGCGGTGGAATGCGCAGATATCAGGAGGAACACCGATGGCGAAGGCAGATCTCTGGGCCGTAACTGACGCTGAGGAGCGAAAGGGTGGGGAGCAAACAGGCTTAGATACCCTGGTAGTCCACCCCGTAAACGTTGGGAACTAGTTGTGGGGTCCTTTCCACGGATTCCGTGACGCAGCTAACGCATTAAGTTCCCCGCCTGGGGAGTACGGCCGCAAGGCTAAAACTCAAAGGAATTGACGGGGACCCGCACAAGCGGCGGAGCATGCGGATTAATTCGATGCAACGCGAAGAACCTTACCAAGGCTTGACATACACGAGAACACCCTAGAAATAGGGGACTCTTTGGACACTCGTGAACAGGTGGTGCATGGTTGTCGTCAGCTCGTGTCGTGAGATGTTGGGTTAAGTCCCGCAACGAGCGCAACCCTCGTTCTATGTTGCCAGCACGTAATGGTGGGAACTCATGGGATACTGCCGGGGTCAACTCGGAGGAAGGTGGGGATGACGTCAAATCATCATGCCCCTTATGTCTTGGGCTTCACGCATGCTACAATGGCCGGTACAAAGGGCTGCAATACCGTGAGGTGGAGCGAATCCCAAAAAGCCGGTCCCAGTTCGGATTGAGGTCTGCAACTCGACCTCATGAAGTCGGAGTCGCTAGTAATCGCAGATCAGCAACGCTGCGGTGAATACGTTCCCGGGTCTTGTACACACCGCCCGTCAAGTCATGAAAGTCGGTAACACCTGAAGCCGGTGGCCCAACCCTTGTGGAGGGAGCCGTCGAAGGTGGGATCGGTAATTAGGACTAAGTCGTAACAAGGTAGCCGTACCGGAAGGTGCGGCTGGATCACCTCCTTTCTAAGGAGCACTTGGACCTCTTCGGGGGTTCCAGGACCCAGTACCATGCCGTTCGTGTGTGGCTGGGGCTCAAGGGTGGAACATTTGACAGGGCATCAGCGCAGCTGGTTCCTACTAGTACGCCGCGTCTCTTCGGGGGTGTGGTTGGAGGGTGGGGGTTGGT
>NZ_JAVFWO010000008.1 GCF_031085295.1 Microbacterium psychrotolerans
CCCCCCGCGCAGCTGGTGAGGCTCGAAGTCGAGGATCAGATCAAGACCGGCATCAACGACGGTTCGAGTATCGGCGCAAGCTCGTTCGGCCTCGAGCGCAGTGGTCCACATCCGCCCCCGTGTTCCCGTCGGCGGCGCCTGCGAACAGATACCGGACCGGTCCCCCGCTCACGAGCCGTTGCGGCTCGCTCTGGCGCGCCCTATCGGTGCCGCTGTGCGTGATGTAGCCGAATCGGAGCCGTTCGTGACGTGGGGTGCGGGGATGATGGGGATCACGAGGTGCGAGGGGTTCTCTCGTGACCAGTGGACGGTGTACCGGGTTCCGCGAGAGCACGATCGGTAGAGCGCGGGGAATGCGCCCGTGAGCGGGTTCCGGGGTGAGAGTTGGCGTCCGGACACATGGAAGACGAGCGCTTCGCCGGCGCGGAACAGTGTGGCGGATGGTCCGAGCTCGATGCGCACCTTGACGATCTCGCCCGGATGGACCGGTCGCCGCGCTCGGTAGTCGTGGTCGGGGATGTGCGGATCGGTGTTCGTCTGGTCGCGGAAGCGTCCGTCTTGCCAGCCGGTGGTCACGAAGTCCCGACCGAAGCCGTACGACCCTTCGAAGGGCACGAACCTCCCGCCCGATTCCTTCGACACGGCGACGAACAGGGGCAGGTCATGCCCTCCTGTCCTCGAGATGCACAGCTGTGCCGACATGGGGCCGGTGACTTCGGTGTCTCGTTCGAATACGTGACGGAAGGAGAGGGCCCTTCGTCGCGCCGCGAAAGTCGCCCACCCGTCGACCACGTCGGAAGCGGTGAGTACGCGGTTGCCGTCCCGCTCGGTGAGGGCGAGGGTAGTCCACTGGGTCCGCGCGAGAGGCCACTCCTGTTCGTCGCGTATCTCCACGACATGGTCACCGCGGTCGCGTATCTCCAGACGCACTGGCGGCAGGGCGGGGATGTCGGCGCGCTTGAGATGACGATCGAGGAAGGCCTTCTGCGCGGCCCGGGCATCATGCCCTGAGAAGGTCGTCCATTTGCCGCCCCGATGTGTGTAGAGGTGCCGTTCGGCGGACGAGGCGTGGGCGAACGCGCGCATCGACCCACGGGAGTGGAGGTTGTTGTCGGAGAAACTGCCGCAGACCAGCATCGGCACAAGGATGCGCTCGAGATCCGGCGCCAGCGATCTCCACCACTCGTCGTCGAGTGAGCGCGCACGGGCCCGTGCCCCGATGTCGACAGTCTGCCTGGTGGTGCGGCGGGTGATCGTGGTCCAGATCCTCGAGAATCCGATCTCCCGCACCCCGCCCGGGTAGAAGAGGTCGCGGTACGCGTCAGTGAACCCCTCCCACGGAACGATCGCTCTGAGTGCAGTTGGCTGCAGCGCGGCCACCTTGTACTGCGAGATCGCGAGGTACGACACCCCCAGCATCCCGACGTTGCCATCGCACCAAGGCTGATCGGCGATCCAGTCGACCACCGCCCGGATGTCGTCCGCCTCCTGATCGGACAGCACCGCACCCCGCCCACCGGAAGTGCCCGCCCCGCGCACGTCGAGGTTGACCACCGCGTATCCCTGAGATGTCCACCAGTCAGGATCCGGCGCCTCCCAGCTGGTCTCGGCTGAGATGCGGACGGGCGCCGGTTGCCTCAGCATCCGGAACTGGAAGTTGAGGCGCCGACCCGACCGCGAGTTCACGGGCATCACGTCTTTGCCATAGGGGTGAGCGCACAGGATGACCGGTGTCGGCGCCTCGCCCGTGCCGCGGTACACGTTGGCTCTCAGCACCACCCCGTCCGGCATCTCGATCGGCACGTCGCGATCAGCGCGCAAGTGATCGCCGGGCGGGTGGACCGTGACGGGAGGGCGAAGGATGCCGCGCACGCGCGCCAACGCGTAGCCGACCGCGCCGGGACGGTGCCACGGCGTGGTCGCTCTCATGCACGCCTCCTTCCGTGGTGCGACCATACCGCCCGTACGGATACCCACAGGTCTCCCCCCAAAGCCGGCCATCACGGTACGGTCTTGGCGTCATACCGGGATCCGCATGCGGACTGCAGCCGCGCGGGGGGGGGCCGCCGCGCAGCTAACGGGCTGGCCGCAGCTTCACCGACTGGTCGATCAGGCTCGTGTTGGCGAAGCCGCCGCCGTAGCCGTAGGCGCTGGCGAACGCGTTGAAAGCAGCGTTCCCGGGATTGAAGAGGACTCCGTTGGAGGATCCGATCTCGAACGTCCACGGGCTCGGTGTCGGTCCGCATTCGAGCAGGCTGGATCCGGTCCCTTCGGCGACACGATAGCCCCGGCGTTGCACCACGTTGACCTCGACGTAAGCGATGGCGGCGTGGTCGCAGGTGACCGCTCCTTGCAGAGTCACCACGCCGTCGTGGGTGACGGTGCCGGAGTCGACGCTCACTGTGACTTCGGTGACCGGCGGTTCAGCTTCCTGCAGATTGAGCACCAAGGTCCCGCGGTGGCCGACCTGGCCGACGTCGGCGGCCGCGACGCCGTCGCCGGCGGGCACCGCGGCCCCGGCCGGACTTGCCACTGCCAGTGCGGTTGCGGTGGCGAAGGCCAGTCCTACGGCCAATGTCCGCAAGGGTTTGATGTTGGACACCACGGTCCCTCCCCAGTGATCGAGTTGTTCGCACGCGAAGGTCGCGAGCGGCCTTGGTCTCGAGCACAGGCGGGACGCCACGCATGCCGGGTCGGATGCTGCTGCGGCCAAGGCGTCTGTTCTCATTGTCCTCTTCTCACAGAATTGATGAAGAGGCATCAGCGCGGCGGTGAAGTACCGCCGAGGGGATCGCGAACGCCGGATAACGTCGAGCTATGAGCGACGTACTCCCATTGAGTCCCGACGAGTTGCTGACGACGACCCGCTCCGTGCGGCGACGGCTCGACCTCGAACGACCCGTGCCGGTCGACATCGTCTGACGCTCAGACGTGGCACTGGATCGTCATCACCGATCCGGAGAAGCGTGCGGCGATCGCCGGACTGTATGCGCGATCCTTCGCCCGGTATCGCGCGTCCCGAAGGCGTCCGTTCACCAGCGGGCCGTACGTAAGCGGATCCTCGTGCGCACAGCGGCGCAGTGGTCACGCATCGACACGGTCGCTGGTCGAGGGGAGTGCTGTTGCGCCCTCTCTCGCGTCAACGATCTGCTGCCCGGATGCCAGGCCTGGCAGGCCTCGGCCACGTGCTGTCGTGAAGATGAGAATGAGGCTGATGAGCGCGAAGGATCCCATGAAGACGGTACTTGGCGCCGGGACAAGTCCGAGGAGGAGATAGCCGCCGATACCGCCAAGGTAGCGGAGTACCCGAGCGATCGGGCCCGGGACAGATCCACCCTCGTAACGCAGGTCAACTGCGATGTCCCCCAGCGTGCGACCTGTCAGCAGCACCAATATGAGCCATACGACAACGGGTACCCAAGCTGCCATAGCGGACGCGATGTCTCCCGCGATGACTGCAGGGTGGTCGTGCGCAATGTACTCCAGCCACAGCTGAGTCAGGATGCCCGCGGTCAGGGCGACGAGCGATGCGCCGAGCCAGTCGCAGAGCATTGCGGTGAAGCGGCGACCGCGGGTCACCGGGCGGGGCTCGCTCGCATCGGCGCGCTTGCTCATTCCACGGTATCGGCGCGGCACGACCAGTCCCACGACAGAGCCGAGCAGTGCACCAATGGTGTTGGTCAGCATGTCGTCGACGTCGAACACCCGGTACGCACACGGGTACAGGCCCCAGACGCCGGTGAGTTGCGTCGTCTCGATGAATACGGATAGTCCGAGCCCGACGAGAAGAGCGGTGAAAATGCCACGCCCGCCGAGAACGCGCAGGAAGAAGCCGAGGGGCATGAACAGCAACACGTTCATGAGCAACTGCAGCACGACGGTATCGGTGAGGGTGTTGCCGGGCCTGGCAATAGCGCCGCGAATATCGTCCACGAACTCCAGCAGGTTGATGTTCGTTCCCACGCAGACGACGGCATCTGGGTCCGGAAGCGGCAGCAGCGTGTAAGTCCAGATCGCCCAGAAGTAGACGAGAAAGGCCCCCCACAGGACGAAGCGTCCGATCGTGAGTCCACCGCGT
This sequence comes from Microbacterium psychrotolerans, assembly GCF_031085295.1. Lineage (GTDB taxonomy): Bacteria > Actinomycetota > Actinomycetes > Actinomycetales > Microbacteriaceae > Microbacterium > Microbacterium psychrotolerans. The sequence continues at coordinate 4,079 of NZ_JAVFWO010000008.1, forward strand.
CGCCGGTAACTCACGGCCACGAACGGCACGAACAACACGAGCCCGGCGAGCACGCCCAGCACAATGGCGACGACTCCGAGCGTGACCTGTTCCATCAGAGCAACTTTATTTCAGCTTGCCCGGGACTCGTGACGTGCCCGCTCAGGTCTGGCGACGACACTCTCGTCAACCGTGCCCACGCAGCGCGGTCCCGCTCTCGTCTCGCGTTGGTCTGGCGGAATCCGCGCGAAAGGTGGGAGGCCCGACAGATGCGAGGGACTTCGGGACGCCCTCAACCGCCGATCGTGGAGACCAGCACGCCGCCCTCGGCCGGCAGCACACGCCAGACGCTGCCTTTGCCTTCGACCCGGAGCCCGCCGTCGCCCACGATCAGGGCCGTGCGCTCGTCGACGCCGAGCCCGCCCGCGACCAGCCCGGACTCGACGGCGGCGACCAATCGGGACAGCATTCCGCGCTCGGCCACGTGGACCTCGATGGCCACGTCGACGAGGCCGATGCCTGCCTCGATCTCCAGTTCGTCGCCCGCTTCGCCGGGGTCCTCCGGTGAGACCACCACGCCGCCGATGCGCGAGCCGCCTCCGAGCGAGCCCTCCGCTGCGATCATCGCTCCGGCCGAGACGCCGAGGTAGGGCACACCGCCGGCAACCAGCCGGCGCAACTCGCCGAACACCGGCTCGAGCCCCGCGCGCACGTCCTCGACGACGCCGCCGCCCACCGCGATGCCGTCGACGTCGGCGATCGCGTCGAGCCCGATCGGCTCGCCGCGCCGCCCGGCGGTCAGGTGCACCTCGATCGCGGGTCCCGTTCCGGCGCCGGCCAGAAGCTCGCCGAGCGCCGCCGCCTTCTCCTCGGCCTCGGGGTGCAGTGAGATCACGGCGACGCGCGGGCGCGCGCGGCCGGCGTGGCCCGCTCGCAGCGCCGCTTCGGCGACGAACGGCGCGTAAAGCGGGGCATCCGCGGCCGTGGTCGCGCCGCCGCCGATGAGGTGCACGCTCATGCGGCATCGCCCCCAGCTGCGACCGCAAGCGCTGGTGCCGCATCACGGAAATGGTCCGAAGTGAGGATCTCGCGGCGGATTCCGTCGATGCCGGAGCCCGCGTCGTTCCCATCGAAGGTCATCCGAAGAGCCTACGCGGGTGGGAGTCTCGGCGGCGCCCGCGCCGGTCCGCGTCAACCGTCGGGGGCAGCGATCGAAGGCGGAGTTGCAGCTCTGAGTGACTGCGCGAGCGCCGCTGCGTCAGATCTCGGCGACCAGTTCCTGCAGGGTCGCGAGCTCGGCGGTGTACACATCGATGATCCCCTGCGCCACCTCGAGGGCGTCTGGGTTGATTCCCTCATCCATTTCGGTCTGGGCCATTTCCACGGCCGCCTCGTGGCCCTCGATCAAGCCTTCGAGGTAGAGCCGTTCGGCTGCCGAGCCGTCCGCAGCCTCGAGTGCTTCCAGGTCGCCTTCCGACATCCAGCCGCCGTCATCGTCGTCATCGTCGTCACCCTCGGCATCGTCGTCGATCTCCCACTGGTCGAGCAGGGATTCCATCCGCTCGATCTCGGGCTCCTCGGCGTCCCGGATCTGCTCGGCGATGGTCAGCACCCGCTCGTCGATGCCGTCCTTGGCCAGGATCGCCTCGCTCATCTCCACCTCTTGCTCGTGGTGCGGGATCACCATCGCCACGAACATCGCGTCGGCGTCATTGAATTCGCCGCCCGTCTCGACCGTCGGCGATGCTGACCCTGGCACCTCTTCCCTGTTCATCCCGGGCGGCGAGTCACCACCGTCGGGGCTGCCGCACCCAGCCAACGTCAACGCGAGCGCCAAGGGGACGGCGGCGAGCGCGATGGCGCGCTTCGAGGAGGTTGTCGGCGACATGTTCATGAGCGTCGCTCCCCTACCCGCCAATCGCATATGGGTTGGTCTGCGAACTCGCGCTGTGATATAGCCGCGCCTCCTTCATGGACCAATCCACTATTGCAACGTTGTAGTACACCGGTGTACCTTCGCTCGTACTACACCGGTGTACTACCTCGCCATTCCAGCCGCAGAAGGCTGCTCGCGGGGAGCTCGTGCGCCGAGCAGCGGGTGTGCGGAGTTGCCGCTGCATCCTTCGAAGAAAGGCTGTTCAATGAAGAATGAAACCGGGGTTCGTTGGCCGCGTGGCCTGCGAGCTCGGGCAGCGACGGGACTCGTCCTCGCTGCTTCGCTCGTAGCACTGACGGCGGCCCCCGCCTCAGCCGCTCCAGATCCGTGGGAATCGCAGTCGGGCATCTATCACCGCTTCACGGTTCCCAAGTCGACCGTTCCGTCGAATGCCTGCGGCAACTCGACGGGTGCGGGCGCTGAGATCGAGGGCAATTTCGGGCCGTCGAACACGTGGGCGCGAATGGGGCTCGACGCGAGCGGCTCGAACTGTTCCGCGAACATCGGCCCGCTCCAGCCCGGCCTGTACTACTACCAGTACGTCGCTACCATGGCCGACCGATCGAGGGTCGCCTTCCGCAACCCCGACACCCCTGTCGAGGTCACGTCGCACCCCGACTGGAACACCCTCTTCATTCCCGGGCCCGAGGTCGCCTGGATGGACGACGTCGCCGCGGGAGGCGGCTCCGTCGCCGAACTGACGTACCAGTCACCGGTGACCCAGTCCGAGCAGTCGGTGGCGGTGTGGACGCCGCCGGGGTACACCACCAAGACAGCCAAGGCGCTCCCCGTGCTCTACCTGCTGTCCGATCAGGGCCAGTCGTTCCGCGAATGGCTCGAACTCGGCCGCGCGCGCCAGATCCTCGACAACCTCGCGGTGAACGACGACTTGACCTCGATGGTCGTGGTGATGGCCGACGCCGGTGACGCGAACCCGGGGAAGGAGCTGCTGGACGGGATCGCCCCCGCCGTCAAGTCCGCGTACAACGTGTCGAGCAAGGTGAAGGAGACCGCGATCGCCGGCATAGGGCGCGGCGCGGCGCAGGCTCTCGAGCTCGCAGCCGCCAAGCCCGGCGTCTTCGGTTCGGTCGGCTCGCTGTCCGGCTACCTATCCGACAGCACCGCGGTCACCGCCGATCTGGCTCGCAAGATCAACGCCAAGACCGATCTGCTGCGCTTCTACGTCGGCAACACGCTCGACCCGAACTACAACGGCACCTACGAGGCCATGACCGCGCTTCAGCAGGCAGGGGTTCGGCTCGAGTTCGACGGCGTGCACCCCGAGACCGGCGGGGTCTGGGACACCTGGCGTGAGAACCTGCGCGACTTCGCGTCGCGGGCCTTCCAGCCGAGCGTCAAGGACCATGGACTCAGCGAGGGTCACCGACCGCTCACCGAGCCCTACACCGCGCCCGAGGCGGGGAGCATCACGACCCCGAACATCGACGAGAACGGCATGGTCACCTTCGAGACCGGCACCCAGTGGGCCGACGCCGAAGACGTCGTGCTGTGGGGCGACTGGGCTCCGAACGGGCAGTGGTTCCGCATCCCGCTCACCAAGGAGGGCGACCGCTGGCGCACGACGATCGGACCGATCGACGGCTACTACTACTGGCGCTACGAGGTGAACGGCGTCGCATTCCACGACCCTCAGGACACGAAGAACGTCGTGAACGTCGAGAGCCAGCTGTTCGTCCCGGGTGGCGTGCGCACGCCGCTGCTGGCGGATGCCCCGGCCGACGAGAGCGGACAGCTCGCGACGCTCAGCTACAACGGTGCGTTCGGCGCCTCGAAGCTCAAGGTGTGGACGCCGGTCGACTACGACCCGAACCGCGCCGAGCCGTATCCGGTCCTGTACCTGTACCACGGCTTCGGGCAGAACTACGCCGCATGGACGGAGATCGGCAGGGCAAGCCAGATCCTCGACAACCTCTACGCGCAGGGCAAGATCAAGCCCATGGTCGTGGTGATGCCGGGGTACTCGGGTGCGCCCTTCGACATCTGGAACGAACTGTCGGGCAATGTGATGCCGCTGGTGAAGTCGCAGTACAACGTGTCGGAAGACCCGGCGCAGCGCGCGATGGCGGGTCTGTCCTGGGGCGGCTTCCTCACCCACGGCACGCTGGTGAACCACCCGGGTCAGTTCGGCTACTTCGGGATGTTCTCGCCGCCGTTCACCGCCGCGACGCTCGATCCGTCGACGCCCGGTGGCCAGACGGCCATCGCCACAACGAAGTCGGTCACGCTGTTCGCCGGCGACGTCGACACCGGTGCCGTCAACGCGATCAACGGCATCGAGTCGTCGATGAGTGCCAACGGGATCCCGGTTGCGAAGACGGTCGTTCCCGGACCGCACGGCTTCGACGTGTGGTGGCAGGGTCTCATCGACTTCCTGCCGCGGCTCTTCTAGCCGATCGACAGGTGTGCGGGGTGCCGGCCGTCGTCGGCCCCCGCACTCCTCTATCTGCGCTCGAGCCTGGCCTGCTCGGTCAAGCGGCAGCGAGGCAGCGCTGTAATACGCTGACCACTGACCCGACGGGAGGCGGTAGAGCCATGGCACGCAAGGCGAGCGGGTCCGCGACGATCCGCGATGTCGCGGAACTCGCAGGCGTGTCGATCAAGACGGTCTCCAACGTGCTGAACGGCTACCCCTACATCCGGCCCGAGACCGATGAGCGCGTCCGCAACGCGATCCGCGAACTGCGCTACCACGTCAACGTCTCGGCACGGAACCTCAGCCGCGGACGCACCGGCGTCATCGCGCTCGCGCTGCCCGCCCTCCGGGGCGTGTACTTCGCCGAGCTCGCCGACACCATCATGCGCGAGGCCGCCAAGGTCGGTTTGACCGTCTTCATCCAGCAGACGAACGACGAGCGGGATCGCGAATTGAGAGTGGTCAACGGCAGCTACCGCTCGATGGTCGATGGTGTCATCTACTCACCATTGGCGTTGGGACAGCAGGATGCCGCGCTCTTCGACGTGGACTTTCCGATGGTCCTGCTCGGAGAGCGTGTCTTCGACGTCGGCGTCGATCATGTGACGATGCACAACGTCGACGGCGCAAAGGCTGCCGCGGAACACGTCATCGCGCGCGGGGCGCGCACCATCGTGCCGCTCGGCGCGAAAGCGGATCAGTCGACGAGCAGCGGAACGCTGCGCATGCAGGGCTTCCTCCAAGCGCTCGAGGCCCACCGTCTCGAGGTCGACCCGCGCGCGATCATCGGGGTGCCCGACTATTTCCACGCGACAGGCGCCGCAACCATGGCTGAGATCCTCGACCGCGGCGTCACGCCCGACGCCGTCGTCGCCTTCACCGACACCCTCGCACTCGGCGCGCTTTCGACGCTGACCGACCGAGGCTTCCGGGTTCCCGACGACGTGCAGCTCATCGGCTTCGACAACATCGAGGAGACGAACTACTCCAGCCCTCCCCTGTCAACGATCGACCTCGGCCGCGAGGCCGTCGCCGCCAGCGCTGTCGCTCTCCTCGAAGAACGCATTCGCCTTCGGCTCGACGGCGTCGGGAAGGACGATCAGCCCCCTCCTCGCAAGATCGTCGTCGACTTCCGCCTGGTCGAACGACAGTCGACGCTGCGCTGACGGCGCCGGTCCTGCCGGAGCGGTGGCGCGCGAGAGCGGCGCGGCGCGGTGCGGGGGGTGCCGCACCAAGCCTGCGCTGCTAGGCTCCAGACCGCCGTGCGACAGAGCGAGGAGGTGATACCCATGAACGAATCGACGTGGGTGCTCCTCTCCAGGATCACGGTCGGGCGATAGGTCGCTCGGGGGCGCCGCTCAAAGCGCACTCCCGAAAGGCACGACCATGCACTTCACTTCAGAACAGCGACTCGACGACGCCGTCATCGAGCGCGAATTCCTCCTCGGCGGCATCCCCGGCACCCTCTGGACGCCGGCAACGGCATCCGCTTCCGCTCCTGTCCCCTTGATCCTGATGGGCCACCCCGGCGGACTCGGCCCGATGTACCCGCGCCTGGCCGCCCGGGCGAAGAGCTCAGCCGCGCAGGGCTTCGCCACCGTCGCCATCGAGCTGCCGGGTGCCGGCGACCGGCCGCGTCTCGCGGGCGCGGACGAAGCCCGCGCCGACCTGCGTCTGTCGCTGCAGGCGGGCGAGCCCGTGACCGGCGACATCGTGGACCGTCTCGTCCTTCCCCTGGTGGAGTTGGCCGTCCCGGAATGGCGGCGCACATTGGATGCCGCGCTCTCGCTGCCAGAGATCGCCGGCCCCGTCGGCTATTCGGGCGGGCCGATCGCCATCGGCATCCGTCTGGCCGTTGTCGAGCCGCGGGTCGTTGCCGCCGGACTTTTCGCGGGCAGCTACGTGCCCGCTTCGACGTTCGAGGAAGCGCGGCAGCTCACCATCCCGCTGCACGTGCTGCTGCAGTGGGACGACCAGGGGAACGACCGGCAGATGGCGCTCGACCTCTTCGACGCGTTCGGCTCGAAGGAGAAGACGCTGCAGGCCAACATGGGCGGGCACACCGGCGTTCCGCCGTTCGCCGGTGAAGACGCCGCCCGCTTCTTCGCCCGGCACCTGAGCTAGCGGCGGGCGGTCCGCCGGCTCCGACAGGAGGCGGCGGACCCTCTCCCGTTCAGCGAGCCCGGCCGAGAGGATGTCGGTATGAGCGATGAGCAGAGCATCGTCCGCATGTGGCGTGGAGTGATCCGCACCTCGGACCGGGACGAATACGTCGAATACGTCGAGCGCACCGGCATCGACGAGTACCGCTCGGTGCCGGGGAACCGAGACGCGTGGACGCTGACGCGCGAACTCCCCGACGGCCTCACCGAGATCGTGACGGTCTCGCGGTGGGACAGCCTCGAGAGCATCCGCGGCTTCGCCGGCGACGACATCGGGAAGGCGGTCTACTACCCCGAAGACGACCGGTTCCTCATCGAGCGCGACGACACCGTGCGCCACTACGTGCAGCGCAGCTGATCCCGGCGTCACACGATCCGTGTAATCTCTGACGGATGCCGCCGGGCCGCGTCGACGCCCGGCCACCGCCATCGCTTCTGGCGCTCCGCGCGTCGTCCCGCCGCTTCCGCCGCTTCCGCCATCGTAGGAGCGGCGGGCCTGCTACAGCCGCGAGATCCCCATGCCGACGATGAGCAGACCGATCACCACGAGGATCGCGCTGGTCAGCAGGCCGCCGTTGGTCTCCATCCACTGATGCGCCGCGATCAGCTTCGGCTGCATCCGCGTCGGCGAGGCGGCGGTGACGATGATCGGAAACGCGACGGTGGACGCCGCGACCACGGTGTAGATGATCACCGGAATGATCGCCAGGCGGACCGAGCCCGCGTCGGCGTACAGTGTCAAGCCGGCGGCCAGGGCGAGCACGATGCCCTTGGGCCGGAGATTCAGGATGAACCCCAGCCCGAACGCCGACCAGGCGCCCATGTTCGCCTCGGCGCGCATCCACTTCGGGGTCGTCGCCACCACTCCGCTCTTGCGTCGACGAAACCAGGAGAGCACCCCGAGCACCATCGCCGCCACACCCAGAACGATCTCCACGATGGCGACGGCGGTGTCGGGCTGCCGCTCGAAGCGCGAACTGGGGAGCACGGTCGCGAACAGCGCGGCGATGGAGACCGTCACGACGATGCCGATCACCCAGCCGATCAGAAACGGCACCGCCGAACGGGTGCGGTTCGGAGACAGGAGGATGAGGATCGTCATCACGATGGGGACGGAGCTGATGGCCACCGCGGCAGCGATGATCAGCAGGTGACCGATAGTCGACACGACCGCCCTTCCCAGCCCCGGTCCATGAGCCCGGCTCCTCATCGAAGTGAAGCACAAAATGTGGCTCCCGGGCGGCCCGGATCGACGGCGCGGCGAGAGACGGGCACGAATGGCCCCCGCAATGCGCAATGAAGCCCGCCGCATCCAAATGCCACGGTCGATGCGTCGCAATAGGATGTGGCAATTGTCATCACCCGTGACTGGTGAAGTGTGATCGATATTCACGCCGCAGGGTGCAATTGGCATTGTGAATGCCCCGCGAATTTGATTGACAGCACATCGAAACCGGGAGTAGGCATGGTCCGTACCGTCGTCGACGAACCCTCGCCAAGAGTCCGCCGTCGACCCAAATGGACCCTGGGGGGTCCTCGACGGCAGGGGAACTGAAGATGGCTGACGGCGTAAAGCGGCCGACTACGTCGGTTCACGCGAAGACCACAGGAATGTCCTGGATCACGATGGCGATCCTGATCGCCACCGCGGTCGCGAGTGTTCGAGGGCTCCCGGCGATGGCCGGCTATGGCTGGGCCTCGATCTTCTTGTACGTCCTTCCGGCGATCGTGTTCATGGTCCCGGTGGCGCTCGTCGCCGCGGAACTCGCGAGCGGCTGGAAGGGCGGCGTATTCGTCTGGGTGAAGGAAGCCTTCGGCGATCGGATCGGCTTCAGCGCTATCTGGCAGCAGTGGATGCAGAACGTCGTCTGGTACCCCGCGCAGTTGGCGTTCTTCGCGTCGGCGCTGGCTTACGTCTTCAATCCGGACCTGGCGTCGAACGGCCTGTTCACCGGGCTCGTGATCCTGGTGGTCTACTGGCTGTCGACGTTCATCGCCTTCGGCGGGGTGAAGTCCTTCGCCGGTGTCAGCAAGTGGGGCTTCCTCGCCGGCACGATCGTGCCGTCGCTCGGTCTGGTGCTCTTCGCCATCCTGTTCCTGACCTCGGGCGGCAAATCGGAGCTGCCGCCCGCGTCGGAGGGGCAATGGCTGCCGACATGGACGGGAATTGCGAGCATCGTGCTGATCGTCAGCAACTTCCTCTCGTACGCCGGCATGGAGATGAACGCCGTGCACGTCAACGAGATGGACAAGCCGGGCAAGCAGTTCCCGAAGGCGATCCTGCTCGCCTCCATCGTCATCCTGATCGTGTTCATCTTCCCGACCCTCGCGATCTCAGTCGGGGTATCGCCGTCCAGCGTCAATCTGACACAGGGTGTGCTGCAGGCGTTCGACGTGTTCTTCGGCCAGCTCGGAATGCCGTGGATGACGACGGTGATGGCGCTGCTCATCGTGTTCGGCATCCTCGCCTCCGTCGTGACCTGGATTCCCGGCCCGAGCAAGGGCCTCCTGCTGGTGGGACGCCAGGGTTACCTCCCGCCGAGCCTGCAGCGGACGAACAAGAACGGCATGCAGGTGCCGATCATGGTGGTCCAGGGCGTGATCGTGACGATCCTGGCCATCCTGTTCGCCGTCGTGCCATCGGTGCAATCCGTGTTCTGGATCTTCTCGGCGATGGCCGTACAGCTCTACCTGATCATGTACATGATGATGTTCCTCGCCGCCATGAAGCTGCGACGCACGCACCCCGACGTGAAGCGCGGCTTCCGCACGCCGGCCATGGGACTCATCGGATGGCTCGGCTTCCTCGCCAGCCTGCTCGCGTTCCTCATCGGGTTCGTCGAACCCACCGGCAGCACGATGGGCCAGCTCGGGTACACCCTGCTGCTGATCGGCGGCATCGTCGTGCTCGGCATCTGGCCGTTCATCATCTACATGTTCCGAAAGGACAGCTGGAAGGTCTATCCCGACGAAGTCCATGAGCACTCGGCCGAGGAGGCGGGCGCCACCGACGCCGCGGCCCCGACCCCTGCATCCACTCCCAAGACCGCGAACTGACACCGGAGACCACGAAAATGCTGCACAAGAAGGACGACGTCCGCGACGAGCTTCTCGATGAGGTCTTCGCCTCGGGAGACCTCTCGGTATCGCTGCCGAAGTATCGGATGCCGCAGAAGGAGCATCTCGCCGCCCACGCCTACCAGGTGGTGACCGACGAGCTGATGCTCGACGGAAACTCCCGCCAGAACCTCGCGACGTTCTGCCAGACGTGGCTCGAGCCCGAGATCCGCGCGATCATGGCCGACACGCTCGACAAGAACATGATCGACAAGGACGAGTACCCGCAGACCGCCGAGATCGAGGCGCGTTGCGTCCACATCCTCGCCGACCTCTGGAACTCGCCCGACGCGGAGAACACGCTCGGCACGTCGACGACGGGATCGAGCGAGGCGGCCATGCTCGGCGGGATGGCGCTGTTGTGGAACTGGCGGGCGCGGCAGCGCGCGGCCGGCAAGCCGACCGACAAGCCGAACATGATCTGCGGCCCGGTCCAGGTCTGCTGGCACAAGTTCGCCCGGTACTGGGATGTGGAACTGCGCGAGATCCCGATGGAGGGCGACCGCTTCATCATGAACGCCGAGGAGGTGATCAAGCGCGTCGACGAGAACACCATCGGCGTCGTCCCGACTCTCGGTGTCACCTTCACCGGCCAGTACGAGCCGGTGCACGAGGTGAGCGACGCGCTCGACAAGCTCCAGGAGGAGAAGGGGCTCGACATCCCGATCCATGTCGACGGCGCGAGCGGCGGCTTCATCGCCCCGTTCACGCTGCCCGAGCTGGTGTGGGACTTCCGCCTGCCGCGCGTGAAGTCGATCAACACGTCCGGCCACAAGTTCGGCCTGGCGCCGCTCGGCGTCGGCTGGGTCGTGTGGCGGGATGCCGCGGAACTGCCCGAGGACCTCATCTTCAACGTGAACTACCTCGGCGGCAACATGCCGACGTTCGCCTTGAACTTCTCGCGGCCGGGCGGTCAGATCGTCGCGCAGTACTACAACTTCATGCGACTCGGGCGCGAGGGCTACCGCAAGGTGCATCAGTCCTGCCACGACACGTCGATGTTCCTCGCCGAGGAGATCGCCAAGCTCGGCCACTTCGACATCATCAACAACGGCGGCGCCGAGTCCGGCATCCCGGCCGTGTCGTGGAAGCTGAAGGACGGGGTCGATCACCCGTTCACGCTCTTCGACCTCGCCGACCGGCTGCGCACGCGCGGCTGGCAGGTCCCCGCGTACACGATGCCGGCCGATCGGCAGGACCTACCCGTGCAGCGGATCCTGGTGCGCCAGGGCTTCGGGCGCGACGAGGCGTCACTGCTCATGGCCGACTACCGCGCGGCGATCGAGCACTTCGACAAGCACCCGATCGTCAACTCGATGACCGAGGAGGAAGCAGGCAGCTTCCACCACTGACGACCGTCGCCGGGCGGTGACCTCCATCGAGTCGATAGGGGCAGCGCCCGGCTTCGTCGTTCATGCGGGGTCGGCCAGGCGGGTGGTCGCCTCCGGCCGCGCTGCGAGTGCGGCCGCGGTGCGCACGATCGTCTGCTGCATGACCTGTACCCCCGGCGTCGGAGCGATGTCGGTCACTCGCGCGATGCTGATCGTGCGGGTCAGCGTGGGCTCCGCGAGACGCACCGCCCGAAGGCCCTTGCGCTCGATCATCACCATCGCGGGCACGATGGCGACGCCGATCCCTCGCTCGACGAACCTGAGCACGGCATCCATCTCCGCGCCCTCGATGACGGCGCGGGGCGACAACCCTGCCGCTTCGAAGGCGGCATCCGTCGTGCTGCGCAGGTCGTACGTCGAACTGAAGACGACCTGCGGCAGCTCCGCGACCTCGCGGAGGGTGATGCTGTCGCGCGAGGTCAGCGGCGGTGCGTCGCCGGACGAGATGACGACCAGCTCTTCGAGCAGCAGCGGGGTCACGGTGAATCTGTCGGTGGATGCCCCGCCCGACGTCGTGATCAGCGCGAGGTCGAGCTCGCCACCGGAGAGAGCGTCGAGCAGTCCGCGTGAACCGCGTTCCGTGATGTGCAGCTCCACCCCGGGGTGCGCGCTATGGAACGCGCCCAGCACCTCGGCGACCAGGCTGATGCAGAGCGTAGGCGTGGCACCGAGGCGCACGCGTCCGCGCCGCAGCCCGGCGAGCGCGTCCAGCTCGCGTCGGACGGATTCCGCGTCGGCCAGCATGCGGCGAGCCAGCGGCAGCAGTGACTCACCGGCCGAGGTGAGCGTGCTGCCCGCTCGAGCACGGTGGAAGAGCTCGGCGCCGAGATCCTGCTCGAGCGTGCCGATCTGACGACTGAGCGAGGGCTGGGCGAGGTGCAGCTGCTCGGCGGCCCGCGTGAAGTTGCCGAGTCGAGCGACGGTGACGAAGGCGCGGAGCTGCTCGAGATTCATACTCATAGCGTAGCGCTATCGATTTGAGCAGGAAGATGCATTGGAGTTATCGTCGTCCGATACCTACCGTGGGATCGTGAGCACTTCAGAGCGCCAACTTTCCACCACCGTCCTCGTCATCGGCACCGGGGGTTCCGGTCTCCGCGCCGCCATCGAACTCGCCGAAGCCGGGGTCGACGTCATCGCCCTCGGCAAGCGTCCGAAGTCGGACGCCCACACCTCCCTGGCTGCCGGGGGCATCAACGCCGCGCTCGGCACGATGGATGCCGACGACAGCTGGCAGCAGCACGCGGCGGACACGTTGAAGGAGAGCTACCTGCTCGCCAACCCCCACACCGTCGAGATCGTCACCTCGGGCGCTGCCCGCGGCATCGAGGACCTCGAGCGGTACGGCATGCCCTTCGCCCGAGAGGAGGACGGCCGCATCTCGCAGCGCTTCTTCGGCGCCCACACCTACCGTCGCACCGCCTTCGCGGGCGACTACACCGGTCTCGAGATCCAGCGCACCCTGATCAACCGGGCGGCGCAGCTGCAGGTGCCGATCCTCGACACCGTGTACGTCACGCGGATACTCGTCAACGACGACGGCGCCGTGTTCGGCGCGTACGGCTTCGACCTCGAGGACGGCACGCGCTATCTGATCCACGCGGACGCCGTGATCCTCGCGGCCGGCGGGCACAACCGCATCTGGCGTCGCACCTCCTCTCGACGCGACGAGAACACCGGAGACTCCTTCCGCCTCGCCGTCGAAGCCGGCGGCCGGCTGCGCGACCCCGAGCTCGTCCAGTTCCACCCGAGCGGCATCATCGAGCCCGAGAACGCGGCGGGCACGCTCATCTCCGAAGCGGCACGCGGCGAGGGCGGCATCCTGCGCAACGGCCTCGGCGAGCGCTTCATGCATCGCTACGACCCGGAGCGCCTCGAGCTCTCGACGCGCGACCGCGTCGCGCTGGCCTGCTACACCGAGATCAAGGAGGGGCGCGGAACTGCGAACGGCGGCGTCTGGCTGGATGTCTCGCACCTTCCGCGCGAGACGATCATGACGCGGCTGCCCCGCGTGTACCAGACGATGCTCGAGCTGCAGATGCTCGACATCACCCAGGAGCCGATCGAGATCGCGCCCACCGCCCACTACTCGATGGGAGGCGTCTGGGTGCGCTCGTCGGACCACTCCACCGACGTGCCCGGCCTCTACGCCATCGGCGAGGCCTCCTCCGGCCTGCACGGCGCGAACCGCCTGGGCGGCAACTCGCTCATCGAGCTCCTCGTCTTCGGGCGCATCGTCGGGCAGGCGGCCGCGGACTACTCCGCGTCGCTGCCGGCACAGCGTCGCTCGGCGTCCGCCGTGGCCGCCGCGCGGTCCGAGATCTCGGACCTGCTCGCCGCATCGGGAACCGAGAACGTGCGGGCGCTGCAGCGCGCCATCCGCGACACGATGACCGAGCACGCCGGCGTCGTGCGCGACGAGCAGGGACTTCTGGCCGGTCTCGCGGAGCTCGACGCCATCGAGGCGCGGATGGCCGACATCGGCGTGCACCCCGACATTGCGGGGTACCACGACCTCGCCCACGCCTTCGACCTGAAGTCGGCGGCTCTCGCCGCACGGGCGACCCTCGAAGCGGCACTCGAACGCCGCGAGACCCGCGGCTGCCACAACCGCAGCGACTACCCCGACATCGACCCCGAACTGCAGGTGAACCTCGTCTGGTCGCCCGAGACCGGTGTCGTCCGCGAGCCGATCCCGCCGATCCCGGCCGAGATCGCCGCACTCATGCGCGAGGTGTCGGTCGCGGGCAAGCTCGTCGAGTAGCGATTTCGCCGCCACCGCAGCACGCCTCCACTCGTCACACTCGGCCCCACCGCGCCTTCGGTGATCTGTAGCCCGTTCGCCGACATGCTGCAACCCCCAGAGGTGTCTGGGCGCCATGCGAGTAGAAAGGCAGAGTGAAGAGAGTGACGTACGCGGGAAGCGAATTCGTGACCGGGGATGACATCGCGTCGGCACTGCTCAGCTGCGGTCGGGCGCTGGCGGAGGCCGGCGAGGCCGAGGCCGTGACAGTTCCGTCATGGGAGCAGGACGGCACGATCACCGGGGTGATGGTGCTCATCGGCCCGGCGAGCCAGATCGTCGTCCAAGAAGCGCATGTCGACGCCGATGAACTCATCGACGTCTCTGCGATCGCCCGGCTCAATGCCATCGAACGCCGTCTGAGGCCGGTCGCGGCCTTCGACGTCGACGGTCGGAGTGACGGCTGGGACGGCGACAATCGCAGCCAGTCCTGGGACGGCGAGATCTGACGGGTGCGAAGATCTGACGACCTGACGATGTGACGCGCCGGCATCCCGCTCCCGAGCGAGCGGGATGCCGGCGCGTGCGGGGCACCGACGGTGCCCCCGTCGGATCGCGCGCTACTGCAGGCAGAACTCGTTCCCCTCGGGGTCTTTCATCTGAAAGTAGCTCTCGGGCCATGGACCCCACGTCTGGTCGACGAGGCGGACGACCTCAGCTCCCAAAGCGACGAGACGATCCTTCTCAGCGTCGAGCTCTTCCCGCGTCGGACGCCGGCCGGGTGTGGCGCTGATGTCGAGGTGCAGCCGATTGCGCCCGCGTTTCGTCTCGTCGGCGTGGTGGAAGAACAGCCTCGGCCCCACCCCTTCGGGATCCTCGGCCAGCCCGCGCTTGGCCAGATCCGCCTCCGTCAGTCCGGAGGCGAGCAGCTCGTTCTTCAGCGGCTCGTCCCATGTGGCCTCGGGATAGCCGAAAACGGCGGCCCAGAAGCGGGCGAGCGCCGGAGGATCGTCGGCATAGAACGTGATGTTCCCGAGCTTGCCGGTCATGACGACCTTCTCTCCCACGGCGTCGTCGCCGCGACATCCGTCACCCTAGACCTCTCCCCGGACACACGTCAGCGGAAGTCTCTCGCGCGGTGCTGCACACCCACGCGGAGGTCTTCGAAGCGGTCGGCGATCAGGTTCGTCACTCCCTCGGCCGAACGCTCCAGGATTCCGCGGGCGATGAGGGCGGGCGAATCGCGCACGACGCGGCGATACCTGTTCCAGACGCCGAGCGAGCACACAACGTTCACGAGGCCGTGTTCGTCCTCGAGATTGAGGAAGGTGATTCCGGATGCCGTGGCCGGCCGCTGCCGGTGGGTCACGAGCCCTGCGACCTCGACGCGGCGCCCGACCTCGTGGCTGCGCAGTTCGCGAGATGTCAGGACGCCGCGACCGTCGAGCCCGGAGCGATAGTGCGTCAGCGGGTGGTCGTCGGTCGAGATGCCGGTGGCCCAGAGGTCGGCGGCCAGGCGCTCGTAGCTGGTGGGATCGGTGAACAGCGGCGGCTGTACCGCGATAAGCGAGTCCGGCAGGAACTCGGGGCGATCCTGCGCTGCGGATCCGGCCAGCCAGATCGCCTCTCGCCGGCTGAGACCGAGGCACTCGAACGCCCCTGCGGTGGCGAGCGCCTCGACCTGCGTGGCCGTGATGCTGGTGCGCCGCACCAGGTCGCGCTGATCGCGGAACAGGCCGCCGGCCTCGCGAGCCGCGACGATACGCTGCGCGACAGTCGTGCCGATGCCCTTGACCCCGGCGAGGCCGAGCCGCACCGCGTACCCGCCGTCTCGCCGATGCGCCGCCGACTCATCGGGCGCGTCGAGGTCGAAGAGCCCGACCGGCGGCTGGTCGCGCTCGAGGCAGGAGTCCAGGCCCGAGTGCCCGGCGCCGTCGACGCGCTCGAGCACGGCCTCGGCGCCCGACAGGTGCAGGTCGGGCCGACGCACCTCGACGCCGTGGTGGCGCGCATCGCTCACGAGCGTCGCCGGCGAGTAGAAGCCCATCGGCTGCGCCCGCAGCAGCCCCGCGAGGAATGCCGCCGGGTAGTGCAGCTTGATCCACGAGCTGGCGTACACGAGCAGCGCGAACGACAGCGAGTGCGACTCGGCGAACCCGAAGTTCGCGAACGCCTGGATCTTGGCGTAGATCGCGTCGGCCTCCTCCCCCACGAGCCCGTTCTCGGCCATGCCCGCGTACAGCTTCTCTTTGAGCGAGTCGATGCGCTCCACTCCGCGCTTGGATCCCATCGCCCGTCGCAGCAGATCGGCGTCCTCGCCGGTGAGCCCGCCGACGGCCATGCCCATCTGCATGAGCTGCTCCTGGAACACCGGGATGCCGAGCGTGCGCTCGAGCACCGGCACGAGCTTGGGGTGGGCGTAAGTCACCTTCTCCTGCTCGAGCTTTCGCTTGACGAACGGGTGCACGGCCCCGCCCTGGATGGGTCCGGGACGGATGAGCGCGATCTCGATCACGAGGTCGTAGAACCGCCGCGGCTGCAGGCGCGGGAGGAGGCCCATCTGCGCGCGCGACTCGACCTGGAACACCCCGATCGAGTCGGCGCGGCACAGCATGTCGTAGACCGCCTTCTCCTCCTTCGGGATGGTCGACAGCTCCCAGTCCTCCCCCGTCGAGGCGCGGATCATGTCGAAGCAGTACTGCAGGGCGGCCAGCATCCCGAGCCCCAGCAGGTCGAACTTCACGAGCCCCATCCAGGCGGCGTCGTCCTTGTCCCACTGGATCACCGTGCGGTTCTCCATGCGGGCGTGCTCGATCGGCACGACCTCGCCCACCGGCCGGTCGGTGAGCACCATGCCGCCGGAGTGGATGCCGAGGTGCCGCGGCGCCTTGAGCAGCTCGGACGCGAACTCGAGCACCTGATCGGGGATGTCATGGCCGGCGCCCGTCTCCAGAAGAGCACCCCACCCTTCGATCTGCTTCGACCAGGCGTCCTGCTGGCCAGGCGAATGTCCCAGCGCCTTGGCCATGTCGCGCACGGCGTTCTTGGGTCGGTACTGGATGACGTTCGCGACCTGCGCGGCGCGGTCGCGCCCGTACTCCTGGTAGACCCACTGGATGATCTCCTCCCGTCGATCGGAGTCGAAGTCGACGTCGATGTCGGGCTCCTCCTCGCGCAGGCTCGACAGGAAGCGCTCGAAGGGCAGGTCGTAGCCGATCGCGTCGACCGCCGTGATGTCGAGCAGATAGCAGATCGCACTGTTGGCCGCCGACCCCCGGCCTTGACAGAGGATGCCGCGGCGCCGCGCCTCTTGGACGATGCCGTGAACGATCAGGAAGTAGCCGGGGAAGTCCTTCAACTCGATGACGCCGAGCTCCTTCTCGATGCGCGCCCGGTTCTCCTCGGTCAGGTGGGGGTACTTGCGCGGCACCGCATCCCACACGAGCTTGCGCAGCCACGACATCGGCGTGTGCCCCTCGGGGACCTTCTGCTTCGGCAGCGCGGGCTTGGCCTTGCGCAGTGGAAAGGCGAGCTCGTCGGCGAGCGTCACCGTGCGTGCCACGGCATCGGGGAACCTCACGAACCGCTCCGCCATCTCTGCGCCCGACCGCAGGTGCGCCCCGGCGTGGGCCGGGAGCCAGCCGTCGAGCTCGTCGAGCCCGCGGTTGGCGCGCACCGCCGCGACGGCCGCGGCGAGCAGCTGCCGCTTCGGCACGGCGTAGTGCACGTTGTTCGTCGCCAGCAGCGGCAGCCCGCGCTCGCGTGCGAGCCCCACGAGCACGTCGTTGTCGCGGGTGTCGAGCGGATTGCCGTGGTCGATGAGCTCGACGTGGACGGCATCGCGCCCGAACAGCGTCACGAGACGGTCGAGCTCGTGGGCGGCGGCATCCGCTCCCGCCTTCCCTGGAGCCGAGGCCAGCGCACGGCGCACGGCGCCCTTGCGGCATCCGGTGAGCACCGCCCATTCCCCGGCGGCTTGCGCGGCGAGCTCGTCGAGGTCGTAGACCGGACGCCCCTTCTCGGCCCCCTGCAGCTGCGCGTGGGTGATCGCACCCGCCAGCCGGTGATAGCCCTCCTCGCCGCGGGCGAGCACGAGCAGATGCGCGCCGGCCGGATCGGGCTCGCCGTTCTGCGGTTTCGGAAGCTCGAGCGACAGCTCGGCGCCGAACACGGTCTTCAGCTGCAGCGCCTCGGCGGCCTCGGCGAACCGGACGATGCCGTAGAAGCCGTCGTGGTCGGTGATCGCGAGGGCGTGCAGCCCGAGGTGCTCGGCCTCTTCGGCGAGCTCCTCCGGTGAGGAGGCGCCGTCGAGGAACGAGTACGACGAGTGGGCGTGAAGCTCGGCGTACGGGATGGCGTCTGCGGGACGCTCGATCTCGGGTGCGACGTACGGTCCGCGCTTGCGCGACCACGCCGGGCTGTCGCCGCCGTCCGCACCGACCGGCGGCGCCTCCGGCCTCCGGCGACCGCTCAGCACGCGCTCCATCTCGGACCACGGAACGCCGGGGTTGTTGAAGCCCATCAGCCCTCACCCGCCGCCGCTCGATGGTCGAGGCGTCTCATCTCGCCCGCCGTCGCCCTTCGACAAGCCCAGGGACCGTGGGGCCGTCGGTAGCCGGGACGTTTCGTCAGTCATAGGTGGCCTCCGCGGTCCACGCGTCGCCGTCGCACACCAGCAGCCACGCCGACCCCTCGGCGTCGACGACCTGGAACCGGTACGCACGCCGCGAACGCGCAGCATCCCATCCCCGCTCGACGACCGGCCACGGGCCTGCCCAGGCCTCGATCGCCCGCCGGCGTCCGCTCTCGATGAAGAACGCGGGCACGGCGGCGACGTTGCCCCGCTCGTCGACATCGACGAGCTCGCCTCCGAGCGCCCGCACGTCGACCGGCACCGGATCGGCGAACACCGTCGTCGGCAGCGGGTCGGGCAGGCTCCCCGGCCACGGTCGCGCGCGCTGCGCCGCGAGGCCGCCGGCGCCCGTCGCCTGCCGGTCGCGCTCGTCGCGGTCGCCCCAGGGCACGAGCACCTGGCGCTCCGCCAACCACCGCCCGCCGCCGATCGCCGGGGTCAGCACACCGCGGTGCCCGAGCATCGCCTGCACGCGCGACAACGCGTGGTGCACCCGCTCCTCTGGGCCGCCGCCGAACAGCGCCGGGGCGTGATGGGATGCCGCGTCCACCGCTTCGGGCGAGATCCGCACCAGGGCGACCCCGCTGCGCAGACCGCGCCCCGCGGCGTCCCCGGTTCCGACGTCTTCGGCGAGCTGCCACCGCACGCGGTCGACGACTGCCGGCGCATCGAACGAGCCGGGATGCAGCCACACCCGCTCGCTGCGCTCGGCCCGGTCGCCGACGAGCTCGACCCGCAGCTCGGTGCAGACGAGGTCCACCGCACCCAGCCCCGCGATGAAGTCGTCGGCGGTCACGCGCATGGCGAACGCCACCTGTTCGGCGATCTCGAGCGGCGGGTCGAACGCGACCTCCCGCTGCAGCTCGGGCGGAGGCGTGCGCGGCTGCACCGGTCGCGAGTCGTGCCCCGCGGCAAGGGCATGCAGCCGGACGCCCCGCTCACCGAACCGCTCGCGCACACGGTCGGGCTCCATCGCGGCGAACCCGCCGAGCGTCTGCACGCCCAGTCGTGCGAGGAGTCCCGCGAGGTCCGCCGCATCCTTCGTCCCGGCCGCGCCCGCGCCGATCATCGCCGACGCGTCGAGCACGGCGACCGACAGCGGCGCGAGGAACCCCGCCGCCCCACCGGCGGGCACGACGAAGACCGGGTCGTCGGCGCTCGTGCCGCCGCGCGCTGCCTGCTCAGCCGTGAACGGGCCGTCGGCGATCCCCGCCCGGACCCCCTCGAGGCCGGCATCGCGCAGCGCGCCGATCAGCATGCGGGCGGCCTCGGTCTCGCCGCCGTAGTACCGCGCCGGGCCGCGTGCGCGCAGCGCGCACAGCCCCGGCCGCACCAGCTGAACGCCGGGTGCCCGCTCCTCGATCAGCGACACGATGGGCGCGAACGCGCGGTGATCGCGCGCGGCATCCGCGTTCACCAGCGTCAGCCCCGGACACCGCGCCTGCGCGTCGCGCCGTCGCTGCCCGCGGCGCACCCCCTCGGCCCGTGCGGACGCCGAGCACGCGACCACGAGATTGCGCTCGACGACCGCGATCGGATGCCGCCACCTGTGCTGCGCACCAGACGCCGCGTCCGGTCCCGAGCCTGGCCGCTGCGCGGCCGCACCCGCCTCCCGCTCGAGAGCCGTGACCGGCCAGTCGGGAAACCACAGCACCAGGCTCCGAACGGGCGTTCCCGGCGTCATGTCACCCCACCGCCCTGACCCGATGACCGAGCGAGACCTCGTACGCCGAGGCGGCGGCAGGATGCAGCGACTCGACGGGACGCATCCGCTCGGGCGCGGAGACGTGGCCCGCCGCATCCGGGAGCATCACGCGAGCTCGCCGGGATCGCGGCCAGCGGCGGCTCGAGGAGGTGAGCGTCACCTCGCGACCGGAGAGGTAGCCGTGCCCGCGGCCGACGCCCTCCCATGCCGGCTCGCCGACCTCGATCACTGCCTCCGCCTGCGGCCACGGCCCCTGCACGAGCAGCACCGCACCGCGATCGCGCAGCCGGGCCGCCAGGCGTGAGATCTCGCCGTCGGCAGCGCGCCCGGACGGACGCACCGCGACCACCGGCAGCACCTCGGCGACGGTCGAGGTCACCGCGAGCCAGCGCGCCCCGGGATCGGGGATCAGCACGAGCCGCGACAGGTCGACCCCCAGCCCTTCGGCCGCCTCGGCGCCGAGCCGAGGCATCCCGATCACCCCGCACCATGACCCGGACTGCGATGGCTGGGCGAGCAGCGCCAGCAGCACCGACGTCGACCGCGGGAGGGAGTAGGCCGATCCGGGGCGCAGGCCGCCGCCGGGAAGCAGCGAGGCGAGGGCGGGATGCACCGGCAGCACCGGCGCGTCGAGCCGGCGCCCCTGCACCCGCTCGAGTTGGGCGCGCAACTGTGCGACGGTGTTGGTCGGCCCTGGGCCCCTGCCCACATCTGCCGAAGCCGTTCTTCCCGCGCGGAGGGCGGCAGGTTCGGGGACCGTCGGCTCCTGGCCGACGGTCTCGTGCACGTGCTGTGCCGTGAGCTGCACGATCGCCCCCATTCCCCCATGCTAGAACAGATGTTCTAGTCGATCAATCGCTGGGAACGAGCGTACCCCCCACTTCCGACAGTTATGTTCGAGAATGCAGCGCCGGTCGCACCGCCGCCGATACTTCGCGGGGCCGCCGCGGAGGCGCCGCCCCGAGCACGATCCCGATAAGGACGAGCGCGACGCCGATGCCCTGGGGCAGCCCGAACGCCTCCCCCGCGACAACCACACCGAGCACGACGCCCGTGACCGGGTTGAGCAGTCCGATCACGCCCACCGCGCCGGGCGAGAGCCGCCGCAGACCCGAGAACCACGCCACATACGCGAGAGCCGTCGCGACCAGCGTGAGATAGGCGAAGCCGAGCGCCGACGGCACCGTCATCGCGGGCGGACCTCCCTCGACCAGCACGGCCACCGGCAGCAGCACGAGCGAGCCGCCGATGAGCTGCCACGCCGTCATCGGCAGCGCCGGAACGTCCGAGCCCCACCGCACAGTGAGCACGAATCCGATCGACGAGGCCACCATCGCCCCGAGCGACGCCGCGACTCCCCACGCATCCGCGCCCTCGGCGTCGAACCCCAGCATCACCGCGACGCCCACGAGGCCGACCGCGGCACCCACGACCGCCGCCGCCCGCGGTCGCCGGTGCAGCAGCAGCCACGCGAACAGCAGCATGCAGGCAGCCGATGCCGACATCAGCGTCGCGGCGAGACTCGACGGCAGCCGCTGCCCGGCGACATAGACGAGCACGAAGAAGCCGCCCACGTTGAGGTGCCGAGCACGAGCGATCGCCACCACCACGATCCCCGCGGAAGCCGGCGCGCCAGCAGCAGAACGATGAGACCGGCCGGCAGCGCCCGCAGCACTCCGCCCCACAGCGGCGCCTCGACCGGGAGCAGATTGCGCGTCACGACGTAGCCGCTTCCCCACGCGATCGGGGCGATCGCCGTCACGAGGATCCAGGTCCATCGTTTATCTTCCATGGAAGATACATTATCTTACCGGGAAGATAAGATGGCTCCCATGGCCGAATCCCCCTCTCCGGCGAACGACGCACTCGCCGGACCGCCCGACCGGGTCGCCGAGATCCAGGCCGAATGGCGACGCGAGCGACCCGACCTGGACCCCTCACCCCAGGCCGTCATCGGACGCCTGCACCGCGTCGCCCTCCGGCTGACCGAGCGGCTCGTCGCCGTTTACCGCGATTTCGGCCTCAGCGAGGGCGAGTTCGACGTCCTCGCGACGCTGCGGCGTGCCGGTGCGCCGTACGAGCGCCCCGCGGGCGAGCTCGCCGACCACACCCTCGTCACGACCGGAGGCCTCACCAAGCGCGTCGACCGCCTGGAGGCCCGAGGACTCGTCGAACGCCGAGCCGAGGCATCCGACGCCCGCAAGCGCCTGGTGCGACTGACCCCGGAGGGCGTGGAGCTCATCGATCGCGCCATCGCCGCGCACCTCGACAACGAGCACCGGATCCTGGACGAGCTCGGGGCGACGGATGCCGGAGCCCTCGAGCCCATCCTCACCCGCTGGCTGCGACTGCTCGACGAGGACTGACCCGACGAGGACCCCTCATCGCCGGGTGTGCCGCCCCAGGATCACGCCGCCAGCGCGAGATACGGCTCCCACCGCGGATCGGTCCGCTCGGTGCCCCGAACAGTCCACTGGCCGCCCCGGGGCGGGCGCGGGAGGATGCGCAGCTCCCAGTTCATCTCCTGCGGCGTGCGATCGCCCTTGACGTTGTTGCAGCGCAGGCAGCACGCGACGAGGTTCTCCCACGAGTCCGCTCCGCCGCGCGAACGCGGGAGCACGTGGTCGATCGTCGACGCGGCCTTGCCGCAGTACCCGCAGCGGTGGTTGTCACGACGCAGCACGCCGCGCCGCGTCACCGGCACATGGCGACCACCCGGCACCCGCACATAGCGGGTCAGGATGATCACGGCCGGGCGCTCGTACGAGCGTCTGGTGCCCCACACCGGATCTGTCTCGGTGTGCTCCACGACGGTGGCCTTCTCGTTCATCACGAGCACGAGCGCCCGCTTGAACGACACGACCGCGAGCGGTTCGTAGCCCGCATTCAGCACCAGAGTGCGCATTGATCATCCTCTCGAATGGCCGGGACGGCTTCTCGGTTATTCGACATGCGACGATCAAGGGCGCAGGGGCATGAAAAAAGGCGCTGTCTTATAGACAGCGCCTTGGCGCCACGGCAATGCCGCGGCATCCACTCGTGCAATGCCGAAGGACGAGGCGTCCAAGCGCATCCATGGTTCGGATGCGTGGTGTGCAGCCCATCGGCTCCCTCCGCTCTCTCAGCGTCGGGATTCAGGCTAACGCACCCAGCGGACACCGGGGCGATGAAGCCGGTGAACGATGGCGGGCGTGTCGAACAACGAATGCCCACTGCCAGTCCGGGCAGTGGGCATCCGTGGTGCTGCGATCGCAGGGACCGTTGTCAGCCTTCAACAGGCTCGGGCTTCGTCCGGCTCAGCCGGCGTTGGCCTGCAGCCACGCCCACGGGTCGACGACCGAACCGTTGATGTGAACCTCGAAGTGCAGGTGGCACGCTGTCGAGCTGCCGGTGCTGCCGACGAGGCCGATGAGCTGACCCGCCTCGACACTCTGGCCGACCGAGACCTGGCGGCTGCCGTAGGTCATGTGCCCGTAGAGCGAGTTGACCTGCTGGCCGCCGATGACGTGGTCGATCGAGACTCCGACGCCGTAGCCGCCGTAGCTCTCCTGCGACACCTTCACGACGCCCGCGGCCGTCGCATAGATCGGCGTGCCGCACGACGTCAAGAGGTCGACGCCCTGGTGGTAGCCCGAGTCCCAGAGTCCGCGCCCCTTGGTGAAGTTGAGCAGCGGCCAGCGCACCTCGCCCGTCCCAGGTGACGTGAGCGCGATGTTCGTCGGGACCGAGCCGCGCGAGGCAGCAGCGGCTGCCGCGGCGGCGGCGACCTGACGGGCGCGCTCGGCCGCAGCCTCTTCCGCCTTCTTCTTGTCGATCTCTGCCGCGGTGGTGGCGGCGTAGCTCTCGCGCGACAGCTCGGTGGCATTCGCATCGGATGCCGCGACGAACGTCTGCGCGTCATCGACCGCCATCTGCTGGATGGTGACGGCATCTGCCGGTCCGGCACCGGCGGTCGCCGCGAACGCGGGGATCGCCACCGTCGCGACGAGACCGCCGACCATGCTCAGCACGACGAGGCTGCGCAGCGGCTTGACCACGCGCCCCTTTTTCGATGGCGCCGAAGAAGAACTCGGGCGCCCGGTCGTGGGCTTGGTCTTGGTGGGCGGCACGGCTCGGGAGCGTCGCACGGGGGTCTTCCGGTTGCGCTCACGACGGTCAGGGTCCGCCGCCGCGTGCTCGGGCACGATCGCGTGCGAATCTATCTCTTCAGCCAAACTGGGTCCTCCGGCGCCTCTGCGCCGAGGCGCCTGGCTCGTCAGCACTCGATGTCGGGGCACGATGTGCGGGCTGCACCGCGTGGACGACGAGCCGGTGAGGCAATCCACGTGGGGTCCGGTCGGCGGGCTTCTCGCCTGGTGGACTTCTCGAGGCTACCCGAAGGTCACGTTTATGTCACGCTCCACGCCTGGCAATCTCCGCACAGTGCGTACACGGATGCCCGCGGCACCGGCAGCAGGCGCCCTCCGCAGGACGCTCGGTTCGGCATCCGCTTTCCGTCAGCGGGGCGCTCGGCCTCGGCATCCGCATTGCGTCACGGGCACGCCCGGCCGGGCGTTCGCTTCCCTCAGCGGGTCTCGTCGACGAGGAAGATGTGCGACGCGATCTCGACCGGAAGCTCGAGGCCCTCGTCATTGCCCTGCATCTGCACGAGCACGTAGCCCTCGTTGTAGCGATAGTCGCCCACGGCCCCCGGCACGACGCCGGCGCCCTTCAGCTGCTGCAGCAGCTCGGGGTCGACCTGCGCGGGCTCGGCGAGACGGCGGACCGTGCCGGTGATGGGCTCGCCGGCGTCATTGAGCCGGCGCACAAGGCCCACGACACCCTGCTCGAAGCCGTTCGTCGGCACATCGCCGAGCTGGTCGAGACCGGGGATGGGGTTGCCGTACGGCGACTCGGTGGGGTGGCCGAGCAGCTCGACGAGGCGGCGCTCGACCTGTTCGCTCATGACGTGCTCCCAGCGGCAGGCCTCTTCGTGGACGTAGGCCCAGTCCAGCCCGATGACGTCCGACAGCAGGCGCTCGGCGAGCCGGTGCTTGCGCATGACGTCGACGGCCTTCTGCCGGCCGGCGGCGGTGAGCTCGAGGGAGCGGTCCTCAGAGACCACGACGAGCCCGTCGCGCTCCATGCGACCGATGGTCTGCGACACCGTGGGACCCGAGTGCCCGAGGCGCTCCGAGATCCGTGCCCGCAGCGGCACGATGTTCTCCTCTTCGAGCTCGAGGATCGTGCGCAGGTACATCTCAGTGGTGTCGATCAGATCGGTCATCGCGGTGTCCTCAGTGTTGTCAAGGGGCTGAGGACAGCCTATCCTGTGCCCCCGACGCCCAGGCCGGCGCCCGACGATCCCCGAGCCGCAGCGTCACGGGCTGTCACGGGGACGGGGCGGCGCCGCGCGGCTCTCTAGAATCGACGCATGGCCCACGTCCTTCTGCCCCGTGAGATCCTTCCCGCCGATGGACGCTTCGGGTGCGGCCCGTCGAAGATCGCGCCCGCCCACATCGAGGCGCTCGCAGGGCCCGGATCGGCGCTGCTGGGCACGTCGCACCGTCAGGCGCCCGTCAAGGACCTGGTGGGCCAGGTGCGCGCCGAGCTGAGCCAGCTGTTCCGCCTGCCGCACGGCTACGAGGTCCTCCTCGGCAACGGCGGCTCGACGGCGTTCTGGGATGCCGCGGCCTTCGGCCTGATCGAGAAGCGCAGCCAGAACCTCGTGTTCGGCGAGTTCGGCGGCAAGTTCGCCGCCGCGGCGAAGACGCCGTGGCTCGAGGCTCCCGACGTCCGCAAGGCCGAGCCGGGCACGCGCACGGTCGCCGAAGCGGTCGAGGGCGTGGACGTCTACGCCTGGCCGCACAACGAAACGTCCACCGGCGTCTCGACCCCCGTCACGCGCGTGCACGGCGACGAGGGCGCCCTCACCGTCATCGACGCCACGAGTGCGGCGGGCGGCATCGACTTCTCTGTGCACGAGGCGGACGTCTACTACTTCGCTCCGCAGAAGAACCTGGGCTCCGACGGTGGCCTGTGGTTCGCGCTCGCGTCGCCGGCGGCGATCGAGCGCATCGAGCGCATCGCGGCGTCGGGCCGCTACATCCCGGAGTTCCTGAGCCTCAAGAACGCCCTCGACAACTCACGTCTCAACCAGACGCTCAACACCCCCGCTCTCGCGACCCTGTTCCTCCTCGACAAGCAGCTCGACTGGATCCTCTCGTCCGGTGGCCTGCAGTGGGCTGACGCCCGCACGCGAGAGTCGTCGCAGGCGCTCTACGACTGGGCCGAGGCATCCACCTTCGCGACGCCGTTCGTCGCAGACCCGGCCGACCGCTCCCCCGTGGTCGTCACGGTCGACTTCGACGAGTCGGTGGATGCCGCCGCCGTGGCCAAGAGCCTCCGCGCGAACGGCATCGTCGACACCGAGCCCTACCGCAAGCTCGGTCGCAACCAGCTGCGCGTCGCGACGTTCGTGTCGATCGAGCCGGACGACGTGCGTCAGCTCATCCGCTGCATCGACTACACGGTCGAGCGACTGGGCTGATCCGCGTCCTCGTCGGC
The DNA here is from genome assembly GCF_031085295.1 of Microbacterium psychrotolerans. Classification (GTDB taxonomy): domain Bacteria; phylum Actinomycetota; class Actinomycetes; order Actinomycetales; family Microbacteriaceae; genus Microbacterium; species Microbacterium psychrotolerans. The sequence continues at coordinate 30,725 of NZ_JAVFWO010000008.1, forward strand.
GGTGCCGCCGAGCGGTGAGGGCGACGGCGACAGCACCGCGGAGACGATCGCCTCGATCGCGAACTCCGAGGCGTGCGCCAGATCGACGGCGTCGGGGGCGAGCAGCCACTGCACCTGCAGCCCGTCCATCACCGCCAAGATGCTCGTCGACGCGTAGCCGACGGTGTCGGGCGCCGTGATGCCGCGTTCGGCGCAGACGACCTCGAATGCGTGCGCGACCTCGGCCCGCAGCGTCTGGTAACGCTTCTCGAAGAAGTCTCGCCCGGGGTGGTCGTCGGTCACCGACTCAGCCGAGAGCACGACGTAGGCCTGTACGATGCCGGCCCGGTGCGCGTTGACGAAGGCCGTGCGCACGAGGTGGCGGAAGAGCGCCAGCCCGTCGGGGATGTGCTGTTCGTCGAGGTCTGCGACATCGGTCTCGTCGCGGTGCTGCAGCACCTCGAGGAGCAGCTCGTGCTTCGAGCCGAAGTGATGGAGGATGCCCGCGTGCGTCATGCCGACCTGGTCGGCGATCTCCTGGAGCGTGCCTCCGGTGAACCCCTTGCTGCCGAAGATCTCGACGGCGGCATCGAGGATGTCGCGTCGCTTGGCGAGTGTCTCGGGCCGCGAGCGCGGCTGCCGACGCTGTCCTGCCATGTGTCGGCACCCCCTTCTTCGCCGGGTGTCGCGAGTGCGACTTCGCCGGCGCCTGTGAGTCTACGCACGGCCTTCGCGTGCGCTCCCGAACACCCTAGTTGCAAAAGTTACTTACTTGATTGTAAGTTGATGCGGCAATCACTCTGACGCCGTCGTCACCTCCCTGGAGAGACGACGTCGTGCTCACACATCAAGGAGAAGCAATGAGGCTCAGAACAACGCTCGCCGCCGTCGGTGTCGCCGCGGCGCTGGTGCTCACCGGCTGCGCCGGTGGCGGTGGCAACGACGCGGACTCCGCCGGAGCGGCGCTCACGATCGCCAAGCCCGACGGCGCGATCACCACCGAGTCGAACAACCCCTACCTGGGCGACTCGTCCGCCTCGAAGTACGCCTACGGCAAGGTCATCTTCGAGTCCCTCGCACTCGTCAACCCGACCGGCGACCTCGGCACCACACCGTGGCTGGCCGAGTCCGTGACGTGGAACGAGGACTACACCCAGCTCACCGCGGTCGCCCGCAGCGGAGTGAAGTGGAGCGACGGCGAGGACTTCACCGCCGACGACATCGCGTTCTCCTTCAACCAGGTGCTCGACGGCAAGCTCAACGACACCAACGCACTCGACATCAAGAGCGTGAGCGTCGACGGCGACACCGTCACCATCGATTTCAACAGCTCCAAGTACACCCAGCAGGCCCGCGTGCTGCACTTCCAGATCGTGCCGGAGCACATCTGGAGCGAGATCGAGGACCCGAACACCGACCCGCTCACCGGCGAGGGCCAGGTCGTGGGCACCGGTCCGTACGTGCTCGACTCGTGGACGACCGAGTCGGTCACCCTCACCGCGAACCCCGACTACTGGGGCGGCGAGCTGGCCGTGCCCGAGCTGCACTACGTCTCCTACGGCGACAACGCGGCCCTCACGACCGCGCTCGCCACCGGTGAGGCGGACTGGGCGCAGGCGTTCATCCCCCAGATCGAAGACAGCTACCTGTCGGCCGACCCCGACAACAAGTTCCTCGCGTCGCCCACCGCGGGCGCGGGAACGCTGTTCATGAACCTGCAGACCAAGCCCTTCAACGACCCGGCGCTGCGTCAGGCGCTCGCCTGGACGATCGACCGTCAGGCCTACGTCGACATCGCGCGCGAAGGCGCGAGCGAGGTGGTCTGGAGCGTGACCGGTCTGGGCACGCTGCTGGACGACGAGATCCTCCCCGAGTACGCCGACCAGAACTACTCGGTCGACGTCGACAAGGCCCGCGCGATCCTCACCGACGCCGGCTACACCTGGGACGGCGACGCCCTCATCGACCCGGACGGCGAGCCGGTGTCGTTCTCCATCTCGGTCCCCGCGGGCTGGAGCGACTGGAACACCGAGCAGGCGCTCATCGCCGAGGAGCTCAAGGAAGGCCTCGGCATCGACGTCAAGGTCGACCAGCCCGACTGGGGTGGCTGGGATGCCGCACGCCAGGAGGGCACGTTCCAGGCGATCATCCACTGGCTGGAGGACACCGGCAACGCGTACGGCCTGTACACCTCCACGATGGACCCGAAGTGGATCGTCGACGGCAAGGCCGCGTTCAACTTCGGCCGTTTCGACGACCCCGCGGTCACCGACGCGCTGAACACCTACGCGAACGCGGCGTCCGACGCCGATCGTGAAGCCGCTCTCGCAGTGATGCAGAAGGCGTTCGTCGAGAACGTGCCGGCGATCCCGCTCGGCGCGCACCCGCTCCTGGGCGAGTTCAACACGCGCAACTACGTCGGATGGCCGTCGGAGGACGACCAGTACGCCTCGGCCGACCCGACGCAGCCCGCGATCGTGCAGATCCTCACGCAGCTGCAGCCCGCCGAATGACACACCGCAGGCGGGGCGGATGCGCAGCATCCGTCCCGCCTGCGCGTCACTCCTCACGAAAGCGAACCAGCACCGATGACCGAATCGCTGCTCTCCGTCCACGACTTCTCGATCGTCTACGACGTCGATCCCCCGGTACGGGCAGTCAAGAACGTCACCCTCGAACTCCAGCGCGGTGAGATCCTCGGACTCGCCGGCGAGAGCGGATGCGGCAAGACGACCCTCGCCTACGGCGTCCAGCGCCTGCTCAAGCCCCCGGCCGTGATCACGAGCGGCTCCGTCGTCTTCCACGACGCGACCGGCGAGGACGTCGACATCAACAGCCTCGAGGCCGAGGAGATGCGGCGCTTCCGCTGGGACAAGGTCTCGATGGTCTTCCAGGGCGCGATGAACTCGCTGAACCCGGTCGCGACCATCGGCGCCCAGCTGGAGGACGTCTTCGAGGTCCACCGCCCCGCTCTCTCCCGCTCACAGCGCCGCGCGGCCGTCGTCGAGCTGCTCGAGATCGTCAAGGTCGGCGCGCAGCGCTACCGCTCGTACCCGCACGAGCTGTCCGGCGGCATGCGACAGCGCGTCATGATCGCGATGGCGCTCGCGCTTCGCCCGCAGCTCATGGTCATGGACGAGCCGACCACCGCCCTCGACGTGCTCGTGCAGCGCGAGATCCTGCGTCAGATCTCGCACCTGCGTCACGAGTTCGGATTCTCTGTGATCTTCATCACCCACGACCTCCCGCTGCTGCTCGAGATCAGCGACCGCATCGCGATCATGCGCGACGGCGAGATCGTCGAGCTCGACACCGCGGAGCGGATCTGGACCGACCCCCAGGACGAGTACACCCGGACGCTGCTGGCCTCGTTCCCCAGACTCACCGGAGAGAGAGGGGTGGTCCACCGATGACCGTCCTCGAATTCGACGCCGTCACCAAGGTGTACTCCGTGCGCGGCGCCGGCCAGATGAAAGCGCTCGACGACGTGAGCTTCGCGCTGCACTCCGGCCAGACGATCGGCCTCGTCGGCCAGTCCGGCAGCGGCAAGTCGACCATCGCGAAGATCCTCACCCAGCTCGAGACGCCTACGAGCGGCGAGGTGCGTCTGGACGGTGAGCCGATCCCCCGTCGGGGCAAGGGCCTGCGCGCGTACCGTCAGCAGCTGCGGATGGTGTTCCAGGATCCCTTCGCGTCGCTGAACCCGTACCACTCGATCCGCTACGCCATCCAGCGGCCCCTCCAGCTCCACGACGTCGTCCCGAAGGGCCAGCTCGACGACGAGGTGCGCCGGCTCCTCGGCCGCGTCCGGCTCGAGCCCGACGCGGTGATCGACCGCCGGCCGCACGAGCTCTCGGGCGGTCAGCGCCAGCGCGTCGCGATCGCCCGGGCCCTCGCATCCCGCCCGAAGCTGCTCGTCGCCGACGAGCCCGTCTCGATGCTCGACGTGTCGATCCGCCTCGGGGTGCTCAACCTGCTCGCGGATCTGCAGCGCGAGGAGGGGCTGGGAGTCCTCTACATCACGCACGACCTCGCCACCGCCCGCCACTTCAGCGACGAGATCCTCGTGCTCAACCAGGGGCGGGTCGTCGAGCGCGGACCCGCCGACGACGTGATCCTGCGTCCTGAGAACCCGTACACCCAAGAGCTGCGCGCGGCATCCCCGGATCCCGACTCGTACTTCGCGCACGCAGCAGGCATCCTCGGAGGTGAGAAGTGAGCGCCGTCGCACCCCAGCTTCCGGCCCCGGACTTCGACGCGATCGAGGCGGGCACGACGGCGACCGGTGTCGTCCAGGGCCGCGTCCGCATCCCGTGGCGCTTCCTCGGCAACCGCGCCCTGTTCTACCTGTTCACGCTGTGGGCCGCGATCACGATCAACTTCTTCCTGCCGCGCCTGATGAAGGGCGACGCGGTCACGGCTTACCTCGCCCGCAACCGCAACGTGTCGCCCGAAGCCGCCGAGGCGCTGCGCTCGCTGCTCGGCCTCGACACCGACAAGTCGCTCTGGCAGCAGTACCTCGAGTACTGGGGTCTGCTCCTTCGCGGCGATCTCGGCATCTCACTGCTGCACGGCATGCGCCCGGTCACCGAGGTGGTCGGCCAGTCGCTGATCTGGACCGTCGGGCTGGTCGGGTTCGCGACGCTCGTCGCGTTCGCGATCGGCACGATCGGCGGTGCGATCGTCGGCTGGCGCCGCGGCAGCCGGCTCGACGCCCTCATCCCGATCACGACCTTCCTGAGCACCATCCCCTACTTCTGGCTCGGCCTGGTCGCCATCTCGGTGTTCTCGGTGGCGCTGGGGTGGTTCCCGATCGGCAAGGCCTACGGCGTCGGCGTGACGCCGGAGTGGTCGTGGGAGTTCATCGGAGACGTGGTCCACCACGGCTTCCTGCCCGCGGCCACCATCATCATCGCCTCGCTCGGCGGCTGGATGCTCGGCATGCGCAACATGATGCTCACGGTGCTCGACGAGGACTACGTCACCGTCGCGCAGGCCAAGGGCATGCCCAACGACCGGGTCCTCTGGCGCTACGCCGCACGCAACGCCGTGCTGCCCCAGATCCAGAGCTTCGCACTCGCGCTCGGGTTCATCGTCGGCGGCACGATCGTGATGGAGATGGTCTTCAGCTACCCCGGCGTCGGCAAACTGCTGCTCGATGCGACGAACGCGAAGGACTACGCCCTCATGCAAGGGGTGTTCCTCGTGCTCACCATCTCGGTGCTCCTGGCGAACCTGCTGGCCGACGTCGCCTACGCATTCCTCGACCCGCGCACGCGCCAGACGGAGGCCTGAACATGGACACGACCATCACCGAGACCACAGCGAAGCGCTCGGCGAATGCGCCCGCAACCGCCACCGTGCGCAATCCCTCCCCCGTCGTCAGGACCGCCGCCCCGAAGAAGCCCACCTTCTGGTCCAAGCTCGGCGCCGCGTTTGCGATGTTCCGCAACGGGAAGTCGATCGCGGGCCTGTCTATCCTCGGATTCTTCGTGCTCGTCGCGATCTTCGCCGACGTGCTCGCCCCCTACTCGCCCACCAAGGTCGACAACACGGCGCGCCTCCAGCCGCCCTCGGCCGCGCACTGGCTGGGCACGACCCACATCGGGGAAGACGTGCTGAGCCAGGTCATCCACGGCACGCGCGGCGTGATCGTGGTCGGATTCCTGGCCGCGATCATCGCCACCGTCCTCGCCGTCGTGGTCGGCGTGATGTCGGGCTATCTCCGCGGATGGCGCAGCGAGGGCCTCTCGGCGCTCACGAACGTGTTCCTCGTGATCCCCGGCATCCCGCTGATCATCATCGTGGCGTCGATGTTCGAGGACCCGCCGCTCATCCTCATCGCCGGAGTGCTCGGCCTCATCGGCTGGGCGTGGGGCGCACGCGTGCTCCGTGCCCAGACGATGTCGCTGCGCAGCCGGGACTTCGTCCAGGCTGCGAAGGCCAACGGCGAGCCGCTGCGACGGATCATCACGGTCGAGATGCTCCCGAACCTCATGGCGCTCATCGCAGCGAGCTTCGTGGGAACCGTGACGGCGGCGATCATCGGCCTCACGACCCTGTCGTACATCGGCATCATCCCGGTGACGACCTACAACTGGGGCACGATCCTCAACTGGGCGAGCGCGCAGGGCGCGTTCCGCCAGGGCCAGTGGTGGTGGTTCCTGCCCCCGGGGCTGTGCATCGCCGCCATCGGCGTGGCGCTCTCGCTGATCAACTTCGGCATCGACGAGTACGTCAACCCGCGCCTGCGGTCCGCCGGCGAGCGCGCCCGCGCCATGAAGAAGAAGGGCATGAACGTGAACGACACCGTCACCGTCGTGCGTACAGACATGAAGACGCAGGAGACCCCGTGACCGACGCCCACCACCGCCCGCCCGGGCGAGGCCCCCTCGACGGGCAGCCGGCCTATCTGGACGTCTCGCTTCCGGTCGCCGATCGCATCGCCGACCTCCTGGGCCGTATGACGGTCGAGGAGAAGATCGGCCAGATGCTGCAGCTCGATGCGCGCGACGACCTGGAGGATCAGGTCGTGCGCATGCACGCCGGGTCGATCCTGCATGCCTCTCCCCAGAAGGTGCTGCGCGCGCGCGAGCTCACGCTGCAGACGCGGCTGCGGATCCCGCTCCTCGTCGCCGAGGACTGCATCCACGGCCACTCGTTCTGGGAGGGTGCGACGATCTACCCCACCCAGCTGGGCATGGCGGCGTCGTGGGATGCCGGACTCGCCGAGCGCATCGCACGCGCCACTGCCGTCGAGGTGTCGGCCACCGGCATCCACTGGACCTTCTCGCCGGTGCTCTGCATCGCCCGGGACCTCCGCTGGGGCCGGGTCGACGAGACCTTCGGGGAGGATCCGTTCCTCATCGGCGAACTCGCGTCGGCGATGGTGCGCGGCTACCAGGGCGGCGGGCTGGACGACCCCACCGCGATCCTCGCGACCGCGAAGCACTTCGCCGGCTACTCCGAGACGCAGGGCGGGCGTGACGCGACCGAGGCGGACATCTCGCGCCGCAAGCTCCGGTCGTGGTTCTTGCCGCCCTTCGAACGAGTGGCGAAGGAGGGATGCCGCACCTTCATGCTCGGCTACCAGAGCACCGACGGCGTGCCGATCACGGTCAACGACTGGCTGCTCAACGACGTGCTGCGGGGCGAGTGGGGCTACACCGGAACCCTCATCACCGACTGGGACAACGTCGGACGCATGGTGTGGGAGCAGAAGGTCCAGCCCGACTACGCCCACGCCGCGGCGGCCGCCGTGCTCGCGGGCAACGACATGATCATGACGACGCCCGGGTTCTTCCAGGGCGCCCTCGACGCGCTCGCCCAGGGACTCATGACCGAGGAGGCGCTCGACCGCGCGGTGACACGCATCCTGCTGCTCAAGTTCGAGTTCGGGCTCTTCGAGGACCCGCGGCTCCCAGACCGCGAGCGCATCGCCACAACCGTGGGCTCGTCCGAACACGCAGCACTCAACCTCGAGGTCGCGCGGCGATCCCTCGTGCTCCTGCGCAACGACGGCACTCTCCCCTTCTCGGGCGGGCTCGTCGCCGACGCGTCGGGACGCGCACTGCCCCCGGCAGCCGCGCTGAGCGAGGAGCGAGAAGAAGCGTCCGGTCCCCGCCGCATCGCCGTGGTCGGCCCGCTCGCGGACGACGCGCAGACCCAGTTGGGCGACTGGGCGGGATCGTCGGGCCAGGTCGACTGGATCCCCGACGGCCATCCCCGCGAGATGATCACGACGGTGCTCGACGGCCTGCGCGCCCACGCCCCCGCGGACTGGGAGATTTCGCACGCGCGGGGCGCCGACATCCTCACCCTCGAAGAGGACCCGGCGGGCGCCTTCTTCCCCGACGGTCAGCCGCGCCCCCAGGTCGTGGTGCCGACCGCGCCGGACGCCTCTCTGATCGCGGAGGCGGTGGCCGCCGCCCGGGACGCCGACTACGTCGTCGCAGTCGTCGGCGATCGCATCGAGCTGGTCGGCGAGGGCCGCTCGACGGCGACGCTCGAGCTCATCGGCGGCCAGGTCGCGCTGCTCGAGGCGCTCGCGGCGACCGGCACGCCCCTCGTGGTGGTGCTGCTCGCCTCGAAGCCGCACGTGCTCCCGCCGGCCGTGACGGATGCTGCAGCCCTGGTGTGGGCCGCCAGCCCGGGCATGCGCGGCGGACAGGCCGTCGCCGAGCTGCTGCTCGGCCTGATCGAGCCGAGCGGGCGTCTGCCGATCTCGTTCGCACGCCACGCCGGTCAGCTGCCGATCTACTACAACCAGATACGCGGCCAGCACGGCGACCGCTACGCGGACCTCACGCAGAGCCCCGCATTCGCGTTCGGCGAGGGGTTGTCGTACACGACGGTCGAGTACTCCGACCTGCGGATCGTCGAGCCCGAGCGGGGCCGCGACGACACCGTGCGCGCGCTCGTCGAGCTGCGCAACACCGGCGCGCGCCCCGCTCACGAGATCGTGCAGGTCTACGTGCGCGACAGCGTGACCTCGGTCAGCTGGGCCGACAAGGAGCTCAAGGCCTACCGTCACGTCGACGTGCAGCCCGGCGAGACCGCGACGGTCGAGCTCTCGCTGCCGGTGGCGGACTGCACGATCGTGGATGCCGCGGGCCACCGTCTCGTCGAGGCCGGCGAGTTCGAACTGCTGGTCGGGCCGTCCTCACGCGACGAGGCGCTCCTCAGCGCCCGCTTCCGCGTCGTCGACGCTGCGGCGACGACGGCCTCGCCCGAATATCGCGCGGTCGAGCACCGCTGACAGGACGCGAAAGGGTGGGTTCCGCCGCGCTGCGGGCGGCGGAACCCACCCTTTCGTCATGTCAGGGTGACGAGGTGTCAGGACTCGTCGGAGTCGTCCTCGTCGTCCGAGTCGTCCTCGTCCGAGTCGTCGTCCGAATCCTCGTCGTCGAACTCGTCGTCCGAGTCGTCATCGGAGTCGTCGTCCTCATCGAGGTCGTCGTCCGAGTCGTCCTCGTCCGAGTCGTGCTCATCGATGTCGTCGTCCGAGTCGTCATCGGAGTCGTCGTCCTCATCGAGGTCGTCCTCCGACTCCTCGTCGTCCTCATCGTCGTCGTCGAGATCGTCGTCCCCGTCGTCGTACTCGTCGTCGGAGCCGTCCTGGCCGGCTTCGGCGAGCTCGTCGATGTCGACTCCGTCCACGTCGCCGGCGTGCAGGATGGGCGACCCGTCCTGGTCGAAGTCCGACGCGTCGAGGTCGTCGACGTCGTCGAGATCCTCGTCCTCGTCGTCTGCCTCGTCCTCGTCGTGCGCCGCCTCGGCCAGCGCCGCCTGCGCGGCGTGGTAGTCGGCGAGCCGCACCGCCCACGGCACCCAGTCCGGAGCGAGCAGCGCGCCGTCGCCGGGGAGCAGTTCGACCTCGAGCACGGTCGGCTCGGCGCCCTCGACGCGCGCGAGGCTCACCGTCCAGAACCACCCGGGGTAGCCCGAGAGCCGGTTGGTGAACCGCAGCGAGACGACGCCCTCGGCCTCGACGCGATAGCCCGCAGGCTCGCCGATCGTCGCCTCCGGGGTGATCTCGCGGAGCGCGGCGAGCGCAAGGTCGTGGGCTGCCAGCAGCTCGGGGTCGGGTTCGACCGGCGCGGCGTCCGCCTCGGCGGACGCCTCGGTCGCCACGTCGTCGGCATCCTTGACCGCGTCGGCGGAGTCCTCGGCGGAGGCGTCGGTCCCCTCGGCGGGCGCCTCGGCACCCGAGTCGTCGGCCTCCTCGACCGCGTCGGCGGAGTCCTCGGCGGAAGCGTCGGGCCCCTCGGCTGCGTCGCGGGCATCCTCACCGGACGCGTCGATGTCGACCGCGCCGCCAGAGTCCTCGGACTCGGCGGCCGGAGCCTCGCCCTCGGCGGCGGGTGCGGCATCCGTCACCGTCGGCTTCCCCGCGGGCGCGACGTACTCGCCGTCGCCCTCAGTGGCGACGTCGACGCGATCGGCCGGATCAGGCGTCGAGCTCATCAGCCACCTTGCGCAGCACGGCGGCGACCTTCTTGCCGTGCGCGCCGCTCGGGTACCGGCCGTGGCGCAGGTCGCCACCGATGCCGTCGAGCAGCTTCACGAGGTCCTCGATGATGATCGCCATGTCGTCGGCGGGCTTGCGGGAGCGCTTGGCGAGGCTCACCGGAGCCTCGAGCACGCGCACGGACAGCGCCTGCGGGCCGCGCTTGCCGTCGGCGATGCCGTACTCGAGCCGCGTGCCGGCCTTGGGTGCGGGCGTGCCGGGGGGCAGGGCCGTGGCGTGCAGGAAGACGTCCTGACCGTCTTCAGAGGTGATGAAGCCGAACCCCTTCTCCTCGTCGTAGAACCTGACCTTGCCGGTGGGCATCGAAACCTCGCTGGATCGGTCGCCGCGAACACCGCGGCGAAACAGAGCATGACAAATCCGGGGTCTTCCAACCCCGATACCCAGCCTAACGGACCGGTGCACATTCGGATCGTGGCGGCGACGCCAGCGAGTAGGCTGGAGCGGATGAGCACGAACCCCGCCGGCGACGTTCCCGTACGCCGCATCGACCGCATCCTGGCCTTCATGTCGCTGGGCCTGCTTGTGCTCTCGATCCTGAGCTTCTTCGCGATCATGATCGCGTCCTCCGCCGGCGCCGACATGAGCACCGGCGTCTGGCCCCTCGTGGGCGTGCTGGTGTACGTCGCTCCACTCGTGGCGTTCGCACTGCTGCTCGCGGTCTTGATCATGAGCTTCGTGCGGAGGGCTCGAGCCAACCGAGGAGGCTGACACGCTTGGTCTCCGACGCGCGCGCTCTTGCGACGCGGCTCGCCGAACTCGGTGACGCCGCGCTCGCCCGGACGCTCGCGGCGCGCGGCGTCTCGGCTCAGAGCGGCTGGCACGACTTCTTCGACGCCGCCGAGGGGCTTCTCGATCCCGCATCGGTCGACCGCGCGCTGACGCGCCTCGACCGGCGCGACCTCATCGCCCTCCACACGGGAGCGGGTCCACTCGACGGCGCGCCCGCGCGTCTCGCGCTCGTGGATGCGGAGGGCGTCGCCTACACGGCGGTCGTCGACCGCGTCGCTGCGGCCGCCGACGCGACCCCGGACGCCTTCCACCCCACCCCCACGCCCGCCGAGCCGGCGCCGGCCGAGCCGCGTGCGGCGGCGGCGGCCGCCGAGCGCGCGTTCACGACCGCCGGCTCGCTCGCCGATATCCTGCTGGCGTGCCTGCACGCTCCGCTCGCGCGCACGGGGGCGGGACCGGTCAGTGCCGTGGACCGCCGGCGACTGACGGATGCCGGAGCCATCGAGTTCGCCGACGACCTCGAAGACCTCCTCGCCTCCGCAGCCGACGCCGGGCTCGCGGACGCTCGCGAGCGGGAGTGGACCGTCACGGAGGCGGGCGAGCGGTGGCTCGAGGCGCCGACGCCCGAACGCTGGGAGACCATCGCCGAGGGATTCCGTGCCGCGCTGCCCGACGGGCTGCGCACCCCGGCGCACGGCTTCCTCGTGCCCGACGCGTGGCCCGACGTCTACCCCCTCGACCCCGAGTGGCCGGCACGTGCCGACCGGCTGCGCCGCATCGGCGTGCGCTGGGGGCTGTTCGCCAGGGACGACTCTTCCGCAGAATTCGCCTGGACCACGGCGCTGCGCGCCGGCCAGCCGGCGGATGCCGGCACCATGGCCGCCTACCTTCCCGCCGAGATCGACCGCGTCTATCTGCAGGCCGACCTCACCGCGATCGCGCCGGGCCCGCTCGCGCCCGCCCTCGACCTGCGACTGCGGTCCATCGCCGTGCGCGAGTCCCGCGCGCAGGCATCGACGTACCGGTTCACCGCCGCGTCGGTGGGCGCCGGCATGACCGAAGGCGAGACCGCCGAATCGATGCGGGCCTTCCTCGCCGAGCTCTCGCTGACCGGCATACCTCAGCCGCTCGACTATCTCATCGAGAGCACGGCCGCGCGGCACGGGCTCGTGCGCGTGAGCTCCGACGACGCCACCGGCCGCACACGCGTGGAGAGCTCCGACGCGGGCCTCCTCGACGCGATCGCGATCGACCAGGCACTGCGACCGCTCGGCCTCATCGCGGACGGCGGACTCCTCACGTCGCGGGTCGCCCGCGACGCCGTCTACTGGAGCCTCGCCGACGCGCGGTACCCCGTCGTCGCGATCGATCCGACCGGGGCCGCCGAGTCGGTGCATCGCCGCGCCGCGGTCGCGCCGTCCGTGCCCCCCGCAGCGCCGGAGACGACGTACGCGCGCCTCATCCGCACACTGCGAGGCGGTCACGGCACCCAGGGCGAGGCGGGCTGGCTCGAGCGCGAGCTCGAGCAGGCCGTGCGCGCCCGCGCCGAGATCATGGTTGTCGTGCGGATGCCGGACGGCTCGGAGCGCTCGTTCGTGCTGGAAGCGGCTGGCCTCGGCGGCGGACGCCTGCGCGGCCGGGATCGCGCCGCCGACATCGAGCGCACCCTCCCGGTGTCGAGCATCGTGAGCGTCGGCGCTGCGTAGTCCATCCGCCGCGCGCCGGTCGCCGGCGAGCGCCGGTAGACTGGCACGTTATGGCTGACGGCCCCCTCATCGTCCAGAGCGACCGCACGGTTCTCCTCGAGGTCGCGCACCCCGATGCCGAGAGCGCGCGGCACGAACTCGCGATCTTCGCCGAGCTCGAACGCGCCCCCGAGCACATCCACACCTACCGCATCACGCGGCTCGGGCTCTGGAACGCGCGCGCCGCCGGCCACGACGCCGGGGACATGCTCGCGACGCTCGATCGCTGGTCGCGCTTCCCTGTCCCGCCGTCGGTGTCGATCGACATCTCCGAGACCGTGGGCCGCTACGGCCGCCTCGTCATCGAGCGCAACGAGGACGGCGAGTTGATCCTCCGGTCGACGGATGCCGCGGTCTTGGCCGAGGTGTCCAAGAACAAGCGCATCCAGCCACTGCTGATCGGCCGCCCGTCCTCCGACGCCTTCGTCATCGACGCCTGGGCGCGCGGCCACATCAAGCAGGAGCTGCTGAAGATCGGCTGGCCTGCCGAGGACCTCGCGGGCTACACGCCGGGCACGCCCCACCCGATCGACCTCGCTGAGGACGGCTGGCACCTGCGGCCGTACCAGCGGCAGGCCGTCGACATCTTCACGCAGGGCGGGTCGGGCGTCGTCGTGCTGCCCTGCGGCGCCGGCAAGACCCTCGTCGGGGCCGCGGCGATGGCCGACACCAAGACCACGACGCTCATCCTCGTGACGAACACCGTCAGCGCCCGGCAGTGGCGCGACGAGCTGCTCAAGCGCACGTCGCTCACCGCCGAGGAGATCGGCGAGTACTCCGGTCAGGCCAAGGAGATCAAGCCGGTCACGATCGCGACGTATCAGATCCTCACCGCCAAGCGGAAGGGACAGTACGCCCACCTCGCCCTGCTCGACGCCCTCGACTGGGGTCTCATCGTGTACGACGAGGTGCACCTGCTGCCCGCGCCCGTCTTCAAGCTCACCGCCGACCTGCAGGCACGGCGGAGGCTCGGGCTCACCGCGACGCTCGTGCGCGAGGACGGCCGCGAGGGCGACGTGTTCAGCCTCATCGGCCCCAAGCGGTTCGACGCGCCCTGGAAGGAGATCGAGGCCCAGGGCTTCATCTCGCCCGCCGTCTGCTACGAGGTGCGGGTCGACCTGCCCGCGGGCGACCGGCTCGAGTACGCCGCGGCCGCCGATGACGAGCGTTACCGGCTCGCTGCGACGGCGCCCGCCAAGATCGGCGTGGTCCGCGACCTGGTGGCACGCCACGAGGGCGAGCGCATCCTCATCATCGGTCAGTACCTCGACCAGATCGACGTGCTCGCCGAGGCTCTGAACGCCCCCAAGATCACGGGCCAGACCCCGATCGATGAGCGGGAGCAGCTGTACCAGGCGTTCCGTGTCGGCGAGATCTCGGTGCTGGTGGTGTCGAAGGTCGCGAACTTCTCGATCGACCTTCCCGAAGCATCCGTCGCCATTCAGGTCTCGGGGTCATTCGGCTCTCGCCAGGAGGAGGCGCAGCGGCTCGGACGCCTGCTGCGGCCCAAGCAGTCGAACCACACGGCGAGCTTCTACACGCTGATCGCCCGCGACACCGTCGACCAGGACTTCGCGCAGAACCGGCAGCGGTTCCTCGCGGAGCAGGGCTACGCCTACACGATCCTCGACGCGCACTCGCTGGCGGCTTGACACCGCGACCGAGAAGGCCCGGCGCTGCGCTGCAGCCCCGGGCCTTCTCCGTCTCTTGACCTACTGCTTGATGATGCGGTCGAGCGCCACCGGCGCGTACGGGCTGTGCGCCGTGAGGTACGCCGCGAACGCGTCGATGTCGAGGCCGCCGTAGTACACGTTTCCGGCAGCCAGGAATGTCGGGAAGCCGTCACCGCCGCCCGCCAGGAAGTTGTTCGTCACGACGCGATAGACGGTCGTGTCGACCAACGGCTGCCCGTTGAGGGTGACCTGCCCGAGCGTGGTGCCCGAATAGGTGTACGCGAACCCGGCGCTGACCTGCAGCACCTTCGGCTGAGCCGCATTGACGCCCGTCCACTGCTGTACCAGCAGCTCCTTGATCTGGGCGCCGGTGAGGTCCAGCGACACGAGGTAGTTGTTGAACGGCTGCACGTTGAACGCCTCCTCGTAGGTGACGTCGCCGGGATCCTCGCCCCACGCCGACGCACTGTACGTGAGATCGGTGCGGATGCCGCCGGGGTTCATCAGCGCGATGACCGGTGCCGCGTACGGTCCGATCACACTCGGATCGGCGAGCTGCGCATCGGCGATCAGGTCGCCCAGCGCCGTCTCGCCGCCGGCGTTGGGCGCCCGCGTGATGTCGGCCGAGATCTGTCCGATGACCTCGCTCGCGATCGGTGCGACCAGTGTCTTGTACTTGGCGATCAGCTGCGTCTCGACGGGGTCCCTGTCCACGTTGCGGGTCACGAGCAGGTTCTCGCTCTGCACCGAGGTCCGCACGATGTCCTGCGTGCGGCGGTCGTACGTGAGCGTCGTGTCGGTGAAGAGGCGGCCGAACGACGACGCCGACGTGACCATGCGGTCGTTGCCGGCCGGGTCCTTGATGCTGCAGATGTACGGCTGGTGCGTGTGGCCGGACACGACCATGTCGATGGCCGGGTCGAGGCCCTTCGCGATCGGGATGACGGGGCTCATCGGGTCGAGCTCGGCGCCGTTGCCGCACGCCGCGTCATAAGACGGATTCACCTGGTACGGCTTGTTGTCGGGCCCGTACCACGTCTCCTGACCGGGCGTCCCGCCCTGGTGGAGCAGCACGACGATGGCGTTCACGCCCTGCGCCTTGAGCACCGGCACGAGCGCGTTCGCCGTGGCGACCTCGTCCCTGAACTCGAGGCCGGCGACCCCGGAAGCGGTGACGATGTCGGGGGTCTCCTTCAGCGTCATGCCGATGAAGCCGATCTTGGCGCCCTTGATGTTCTCGATCGAGTAGGCGGGCAGGATCGTCTCGTTCGTGCCCTCGTAGACCACATTGGCCGCGAGGTAGTCGAAATCCGCACCGTCGAATGTGCCGTCGGGGCACGAGTTCTGGTTGTTCGCCCCGTCGCCGTCGTCGATGCAGCCGCCGTCGGCCATTCGCTGGAGCTCGACGTAGCCTTCGTCGAACTCGTGGTTGCCGACCGCGGAGACGTCGAGGTGGAGCGCGTTGAGCGCCTCGATCGTCGGCTCGTCATGGAACGCGCCCGACAGCAGCGGCGATGCGCCGATGAGATCGCCGGCGGCGACAGTCAGCGAGTACGGGTGCCCTTCGCGAGCCTGCGCGAGGTGGGTCGCGAGGTATTCGACGCCGCCGACACCGGGAGGCGTCAGCGTGTCTGTGGTCACATCCACCGGCTTGGCCGCACCTGCGGGAAGCGCGTGATCCAGCACGAGACGGCCGCTGGACCCCGTCGGCGGTTCGAGATTGCCGTGGAAGTCGTTGAAGGACAGCAGCTGGATGTCGATCGTCGGGCCGTTCGGCGTGTTCTTGTCGCCCGGCGCGGCCGTGGCCGCTCCGGGACCGGCCAGTGCGAGCGCCACGGCAGTCGCGGCGATGACCGCTCCTCCTGCCAGGCGCGAGATGGATGTCGTGCGCGTGTGCACAGGGCCCTCCCCTTCTCTGGCGGACGCCATAGCCCGCCGCGTGCACGCGTCCTCGTGGGCGCGATCACGATGAACCTAATGCAGAGCACGCAGGTGCGACAGGGGCGGTGGTGCACCTGTTATCGGAGACATCGCCGCGAGGTGGCCGATGTCGCACGAGGCGAGTAGACCTGGCACATGCCAGAGAACAATCGCATCGATCTCGTCGAGCTCCCCGTCCCCGACCCTGCCGCCCTTCGCGCGACGCGCTCGTTCTATGAGGCGGTGTTCGGCTGGGGCTTCACCGCCTATGGCGACGGCTACGCCGACACGACTTCCGGCGGCGTCACGTTCGGCCTCAACGGGTCGGCCGACGCGACGCAGCAGGCTGCTCCGCTGACGGTGCTGTTCGCCGACGATCTGGAGGCGGCACGCACACGGGTCCTGGAATCGGGCGGCACGATCCGCCACGACATCTACGCGTTCCCGGGCGGGCGCCGCTTCCATTTCGTGGATCCTGCGGGGAACGAGCTGGCGGTGTGGTCGCACGATCCCGATGCCCCGCCCGCGCAGCAGTAGCGCGCGGGGGTCACGTCAGGAGGAACGCCGCGACGCGTCGGGTCACCTCGCCGGGATTGTCGTCCACGAGGAAGTGCGCGCCGCCGGGAACGAACTCGACCGTCGTGTGCGGCGCGTCGTCCGTACTCACCGTGAGCGCGTCCTTGGGCAGCAGCGCATCGTCGGCGCCGAAGAGAACCAGCGTCGGAGTACGGAGCACCCTGCCGTGATAGGAACCCCTCACGATTTTCATGAATGCCGGCAGGATGAGCCCACGGTAGAGCTTGGAGGCCGCTCTCGCGCGCGCGGGGTCGCGCAGCGCTTCCACGTAGGCATCGACATCCGACTCGGCCATGGGCCGATGCTCGAATCCGTGGATCAGCCAGCGAGCGAGACGCTGGCGTCCGCGCGACAGAAGTCGAGGCCCGAGTCCTGGTGTGGCGATCACCCACTGGAACCACAGGTGCGGCATCGCCCTCATCATTCCCACCATGAGGGCGGGCGTCATCCGGAGATACGGTGCCGGCACGGCGACCGCGACATAGCGTCGGATCCGATCGGGGTGCTCGAGGCACAGATCGAAGCCGACCAGCGCTCCCCAGTCGTGCGCTACGAGGTCTACCCGGTCGATTCCCAGCTCATCGAGCAGCGCGACCACGTCGCCCACCACCGTCGGCGCGTCGTACCCGTCCCGCGGCGCGTCCGTGTCCCCGGCACCGCGCAGATCCGGGGCGATGAGGTGGGCGCGGTCCGCCAGGGCCGTCATGACCGGCGCCCACTCTCGCGAGCTCTGGGGAAATCCGTGCAGGAAGAGCACGGGCTCGCCCACGCCCGCTTCGGTCACATGCATCCGCAATCCGTTCGCGGTGACCGTCCGCGAGCGGATACCGGCGATCTCGGTCATGGTGCAGACGATACTACGACTATAGTGACTTGTCACTGCATCCGCAGTGAGCACAGAGGAGGCCCGATCGATGAGCACCACCCGCGAACGCGCGCTGGACGCCGCCGTCGAACTCGTCGGAACGCAGGGGATCCGCGCGCTCACCCACGCGCGGGTCGACGCGCACGCCGGACTCCCCCGCGGTTCGACATCGAACCACTTCCGCACGCGCGCCGCACTCGTCTCCGGTGTCTCCGAATGGATCGCCGCGCAGGAGACGCGCGACCTGGGCGCCGCCCTCGGCCGGCCGTTCGACGATCTCGACGGCTTCATCGACATGTTCACCGCCGGCATCGAGCTCCTCACGGGCCCCCACGCGGTGCGCACGCGGGCGCGGTACGCGCTGTTCCTCGAATCGGCCTCCGATCCGGCGCTCCTCGCGCCGTTGCGCGTCCAGCGGGAGGGCATCGCCGCCTGGACCCGGGGTCTCCTGGTCGCCCTCGGGGCACCGCATCCGGACGCCGCACTCCATGCGTTCATGGCCTTCGGCGACGGCATCGTCCTCCACCGGCTCAGCGTCGACCCGCAGGTGCCGGTGCGCGCGAGCGTCGCCGTCGCCGTGCACGGCTGCCTGTCGGCGTGACACCGCAGACGCGGACTCTCAGCGCGAGTAGCGCAGGAAGACGAATCCGTCCTCGTCCGTCACGACACCCGCCAGGGAGAGCCGGCGATCGGACTCTGCGGCGCCCTGCGCGATGCGTCCCGCCTTCCCACCCACGAACCGGGGTGCCAGGGTGAGGCAGACCTCGTCGACCAGACCCGCCTCGAGCAGCGCGCCGAAGAGGTGCGGGCCGCCCTCGCACAGCACCTGGGTCCATCCTCGGCGGGCGAACGCGTCGAGCATCGCCGTGAGATCGAGCGCCTCCGCACCGCACCGGACCACCTCGGCAACGGCCTGGAAGAGATCGCCGCGGACGTCGGCGGCGGCATCCGTCGTCATGATCAGGGGGCGCACCACCGCCTGGGAGAACACGGAATCTTCGGGTTGGAGATGCAGGCCACCGCTCACCACCGCCAGCGCCGGGTGATCGGAGAGGCCGTGCGCACGACGCCACTCGACGTGGTCGGCATCGACCTGCAGTCCGCCGTAGCCCTCGGCGCGCACAGTTCCGGCGCCTACCACCACGACATCGGCCATCGCGCGCAGCACCTGCATGAGCGTGCGATCGGTGGCGCCGCCGAGGGCGCCGCTCTGCCCGCCGAGCGTGACGGCGCCGTCGGCGCTCGAGACGAAGTTCATGCGCACCCGCGACTCGGTGCGGCCGGGCAGCTCATACGCGTCGAAGAGCTCGTGACGGGTCGGCATCAGGCGTTCCCCTCGGCGCGCGCGTTGTGCAGCTCGAGGACCGGCTCTCGCCAGCCGAGGATCGCCTCGACCATGCGCATCGCGTCGACCGTCTCGCGCACGTTGTGCGCCCGCACGATGCGAGCCCCGTGCAGCACGCAGAACACCGCGGCCGCGAGCGAGCCCGAGAGTCGCTCGCCGCGCGCACGGTCGAGGGTCTCGCCGACGAAGTCCTTGTTCGACAGGGCGACCAGGAGCGGCGCGCCGAGGCCCGCCAACTCACCGAGCCGGCGGGTCAGCTCGAGCGTCTGCCGCGTGCTCTTGTTCAGGTCGTGGCCCGGATCGAGCACGATCCGCTCGTCGGGCACGCCCCGTTCGCGTGCGAGCTCGCGCCGGGTGGCCAGGAAGCCCGCGATGTCGCCGATCACGTCGTCGTACCGCGGTAGCGGATGCGGGGTCCGGGGCGCGGCGAGGCTGTGGGCGATGACGACGCCGGCGCCGCCCTCGGCGATGACGTCGGCCATCGCCGGATCGTGCAGGCCCGTCGTGTCGTTGATGATCGCGGCACCGGCCGCGATGGCCGCGCGTGCCACCTCGGGCTGGAACGTGTCGACGCTCACCCGCACGATCGGCGCCAACTCACGCACCACGGGCACGACGCGCGCGATCTCCTCCTCGACCGGCAGCGGGGGTCCGGGCGCGAACTTCACCCCGCCGACATCGACGATCTCCGCCCCCGCTTCGACGGCGGCGACCCCGGCGGCCACCGCGGCGTCGAGGGCGAACGTTGCACCCCGGTCGTAGAAGGAGTCCGGCGTACGGTTCACGATCGCCATGACGGCGACGTGCTGCGAGAGGTCGAGAGCGCCGCCGGGAAGATCGAGCACTCCCGTGAACAGCGCGGAGGTCGAATGGGGAGCGAGGGTCACGGGAGAAGGCTATCCAGCGGCACGTCCGCATCCCGCAGGCGCTCCGCGTCGAGCCGCTCGCCCGATCGGATCAGCGCCTGCACGGTCTCGTTGACGTCCCAGACGTTGACGTTCATGCCCGCGACCACACGACCCCTTCCGGTGGAATCAGGGGCGTCGACCCAGAACGCGATGAACCGGCGAGCCGCGAGGTCGCCGCGGACGACGAGCTCGGCATCCGTCATGAGGGGCGCGTACCCCGAGAGCTCCATGCCGAGGTCGTACTGATCGGTGTAGAAGTACGGGATCTCGTCGAAGGATGCCGGCTTGCCGAGCATCGACCGCGCCGCGACCTTGCCGGCATTCAGCGCGTTGGCCCAGTGCTCGCTGCGCAGATGCCGCTGCAGCACCGGGTGGAACGGGTTGGCGACGTCCCCCGCCGCATAGACGTCGGGTGCGCTGGTGCGCAGCGCCGCATCGGTGAGAACGCCGTTCAGGATGTCGAGGCCGGCCGACTCGGCTAGCGCGGTGTCGGGTGCGGCCCCGACGCCGACCAGCACCAGATCTGCCGGGAGCGTCTCACCGTCGACGACGACGCCTTCGGCGCGGTCGGATCCGACGATGCGTTCCACCGCGACCGACGTGCGGAGGTCGACGCCGTGTTCCAGGTGCAGATCCCGGAAGACCTCGCCCATCTCGGGGCCGAGCGCGGCCGCGAGAGGCACGTCGTCGCGCTCCAGGATCGCGACCTCGTTGCCGAAGCCGCGGGCGGTGGCGGCGACCTCCATGCCGATCCACCCCGCCCCGATGACCACGAGTCGCCGGCCGCCGTCGCGCAGCTGGGCGGCGAGCGCGTCGGAGTCGTCGAGGCGACGCAGCGTCACGACGCCGGGCAGCTCGTGGCCGGGGAGCGGGATCATGCGCGGCGTCGCGCCTGTCGCCAGCAGCACGGCGTCGTAGTCCAGCCGTGTCCCGTCCTCGAGCGCCGCGGTGTGGGCGACGGGGTCGAGCGCACTCGCGGCGGTGCCGATGATCAGTCGGATGCCGCGCTCGGCGTACCACTGCGCGGGATGGAGGATGACGGCATCCGTCCCCTCGCTCCCCGCGAGGTATCCCTTCGACAGCGGCGGTCGCTGGTAGGGCGGGTGCGGCTCTGCGGCCACGACGGTGATCTCGCCGTCGAAGCCCTCGTCGCGCAGTGCCTCGGCCGCCGTGCCGCCGGCAAGGCCCCCTCCGATGATCAGCATGTGGCTCATCACGACTCCTCTCGTCGACATCGGGGCGTCAGCTGGTGCGCGCCCCGATGAGTCGAGCCTGCAGGGCGTCGTCGTGGGCGAGTTCGCCGCGGAACGCCGTGGTCACGGTCGTCGCGGTGGCGGTGCGGACGCCGCGCGCGGACATGCACAGGTGCTCCGCCTCCACGACGACCCCGACGCCGCGCGGCGTCAGCGCCGTCTCGAGAGTGCGGGCGATCTGCATGGTCATAGCCTCCTGCACCTGGAGCCCGCGCGCATGGTGCAGGGCGACGCGGGCGAGCTTCGAGAGCCCGACCAGCCGGTCCCCCGGCAGATAGCCGATCGTTGCCGTGCCGCGGAACGGCAGGAGGTGGTGACGGCACAGCGAGACGAACGGGACGCCGCGCACCACGACGGCCTCGTCGTAGCCGTCGTCGTTCGGGAAGGTCGTCATCTCGAACGGCTCGGGCGACAGCATCTCGATGAGGGCGTCGGCGACCCGGCGCGGCGTCTCGACGAGGTCACCCGCGTCGGGATCGTGCCCCAGCGCCAGGAGCAGGTCCGCGACGGCCGTCATCGCGGCGTCGCGATCGACCCGCGCATCGTCGGTCAGGGCGTGCAGCGGCGTCGCGTAAACCGGGGTCGACATCATCGCCACTCCTTGGTGTGAGCACGAGAGGCTCGCCTGGCCTCGACGCTAGGACCTGCGCATTCTTTTGTCAAGGATCCTGCTTTTAGAGGTAGACTCGCACCGTGAGCAGTCTCACTCCGAACCGCGCCGATGCGGTCGCCGCGCTGAGCGACCCGCGTCGACGCGAGCTGTATCGCCTGGCGGCGCACCGCGCCATCAGCCGCGACGACGCCGCGTCAGCGCTCGGCATCCCGCGCAGCACGGCGGCGCTGTACCTCGACAGGCTCGCGGGTGCCGGCCTCCTGACCGTCGAGTACGTCCGGCGTTCCGGCCGGAGCGGGCCGGGCGCCGGGCGCCCCGCGAAGCTCTACCGCGCCAGCGTGGCGGAGCTGGCGGCCACCATCCCCGAACGCCACTACGAACTCGCGAGCGAGCTGCTGGCCGCCGCCGCGCAGCAGGCGGACGAGAACGGCATCCCGGTGCGCATCGCGCTCGCCGCCGAGGCCTTCGCTGCCGGGGCTGCGATCGGCGCCGGACGCGAAGGCCTCGAAGACGCGCTCACGGCGTGCGGATACGAACCGCGGGCGACCCCGGCGACCGAGCCGCATACAGGCTCGGCCCCTCCCGCCGAAACGGGCGCTGCACGCAGCGAGGCGTCGCCCGATCTGGTGCTCGAGAACTGTCCGTTCCATGCCCTGGCGACCCGGCACACCGACCTCATCTGCGGCGCGAACCTCGAGCTCGTCCGCGGCCTGGTGAGCGCGACCGCCGACCCGCGCACCGCCGTCCTCGCGCCCGCAGCGGGCCGCTGCTGCGTCGAGATCCGCCGCGACGACGAGTGAACGAATTCGGGGCCGCGTCGTAGATATCCAGACGCCACATGGATTCCGCCGACATAATGAGGGCATGACCGCACCGCGCATCCTCGTCGTGGACGACGAACCGAACATTCGCGACCTGCTGATCACGAGCCTGCGATTCGCCGGATTCCAGGTACGGGCCGTCTCCAACGGCGCTCAGACGATCTCGGCCGTCCTCGAAGAGGAGCCGGACCTCATCATCCTCGACGTGATGCTGCCCGACATGAACGGGTTCAGCGTCACCAAGCGCCTCCGCGGCGCCGGTTACACGGCGCCCATCCTCTTCCTGACCGCGAAGGACGAGACCGAGGACAAGATCACCGGCCTGAACGCCGGCGGCGACGACTACGTCACGAAGCCCTTCAGCCTCGACGAGATCGTGGCCCGCATCCAGGCGATCCTGCGCCGCACGATGCAGGCGGACGAGGAGTCCGTCATCCGCGCGGGCGAGATCACGATGGACCAGGACACGCACGACGTGCAGGTGGGCGAGGCTTCCATCGACCTCAGCCCCACCGAGTTCAAGCTGCTGCGCTACCTCATGCTCAACCCCAACCGCGTGCTGTCGAAGGCGCAGATCCTCGACCACGTCTGGGAGTACGACTTCAACGGCGACGCCGGCATCGTCGAGAGCTACATCTCCTACCTGCGACGCAAGATCGATCCACACTCGTCGGAGCCGCTCATCCAGACCAAGCGCGGCTTCGGGTACATGCTGAAGGCCGGCAAGACCGCTTAGCGCGGCCGCGAGCAAGGGAGACGTTCTGGCGCAGAAGCCCGACGCGATCACCCGGTGGTGGCGCGGCACGAGCCTGCGCGCGAAGGTCACCGGGGTCACTGTCGCGCTCCTCGCAGTCGGCCTCATCGCCGCCGGCGTCGGCACGGCGGCGTTCCTGCGCAACTCGCTCATCGACGGCGTCGACACACAGGTGGACGCCCTCGCCAGCACGGATGCCGCGAGCCCGCTCCTCGAACTGACCTCCGAGAACGGCAGACTCGTCGCCGAGCCGGTCGACAATCCGCCGTCCACCGACTACTTCGTCGCCGTGTACGAGCCGGAGAACGGTGATCTCATCGCGGTCGCGGGTGGTCGTGGCGGCCCGGAACCGGCGTTCCCCGAGACCTATCCGCTCGACCACGCGCTGCCGAAGGAACTCGACATCGTCACGCTGTCATCCGTCGACGGCGACACCGAGTTCCGCGGCACCGTGACCGTGGAGGAACTCGGCAACACCGGGCTCTTCTACACGCAGATGGTCGCGGTCCCCCTCGCGACGGTGAACCGCACGATCGCCTCGTACATCGGCATCTACAGCATCCTCGCCATCCTGATCCTCGTGGGCGGGGCGGTGGCCACTCGCTACCTCGTCACCCTCACCTTCCGCAGCCTCGGCCAGGTCGAATCGACCGCCGACGCGATCGCCGCGGGAGATTTCAGCCTGCGTATGACCGACATCGAGCCGACGACGACCGAGGTCGGGCGCCTCAAGACCGCGATCAACGCGATGCTCGACCGCGTCGACGCCGCCATCACGCAGCGCGACGCGACCGTGCGACAGATGCGGCGCTTCATCGGCGACGCCAGTCATGAGCTGCGCACCCCGCTGGTGACCGTGCGCGGCTACGCCGAGCTGTATCGCATGGGGGCCGTCCGCGGCGACGAGGACGTCGCGCAGTCGATGGAGCGCATCGAGAAGGAGGCGATCCGCATGGGGCTGCTCGTCGAGGACCTGCTGGCCCTCGCTCGCCTGGACGAGCGCCGCGACGTCGTCATCGGTCCGGTCGATCTGCGCCCTGTCGCCCGGGATGCCGCGCTCGACGTCCGTGCTGCCTCCCCCGCACGCCCGGTCACGGTGATCGACACCACGATCGAGGATCCGACGCCGCCGGTCGAGGAGGAATCGGCGGGCGCCGCCGACGAGAAGCGGCGCGCCGGAGGGCCTTCGGCGATCTCCCGCGCCGGCGCCACCCTGTCGCTGCTGCGACGGCGCCCGAAGCCGGTGCCCGCAGCGGGCGCGGCGGCCGGCGCCCTGCCGCCGCTGCTGCCGGATGCCGACGGCGCCGCGCCGGCGGACGGGCTTCCGCCGATCGTGCTCGGCGACGAGAACCGCATCCGTCAGGTCGTGACGAACCTGCTCGGCAACGCGCGACGGTTCACCGCCGAGGACTCGCCCATCGAGCTGCGCGTGGGCACCGACGCGCGCTCCCGCATGGGCTGGATCGAGATCGTCGACCACGGTGAGGGCGTGCCGGACCAGATCAAGGACAAGATCTTCCAGCGCTTCTGGCGTGCCGACACGTCGCGGACGCGCGAGACGGGCGGCTCCGGGCTGGGCCTGTCGATCGTGGCGTCGATCGTGGAGGCGCTGCACGGCTCGGTCGACGTCGTCGACACGCCTGGCGGCGGTGCGACCTTCCGTGTCGCGTTCCCGCTCGCCGACGCCCGCGCCGCCTCGGAGCACCTCGACGTCCTGACGCAGCCGATGCCGCGCCTGGCCGACGCGTCGGAGTGAAGCCCCTCCTCCCCCATCGGCGGTTCCGCCGCTCCCTCCCCAGATGACGAGGGATGCCGATCCCCGCGCAGCGCCGCCCCCTAGCGTGTCGTGCACCGCGGGTTCGGCATCCGGCCGCCGCACGTTGATCAGGAGTCCCGAATGGCCGTCTTCACCGTCGACAGCGACAGCATCCTCACCTCGACCGCCACGGTGCGCGGCACGATCGACCGACTGCAGGCGGAGTCGAACGCGATGCTCGCACAGCTGACCCAGCTGCAGTCCTCGTGGACCGGCTCCGCCTCGGTGGCGTTCACGGGTGTCGTCGAGCAGTGGCGGGCGACCCAGCGACAGGTCGAGGAGTCTCTCGCGAACATCAACGCGTCACTCGCCGCGGCCGGCCGGCAGTACGCCGACACCGAGCTGGCGACGACGAGCCTGTTCCGCTGATCCCCCCAGGCGGACGCAGAACGGCCCCTCCGCGAGGAGGGGCCGTTCTGTGAACGCGTTACGCGAAAGGCAGGATCAGAAGTCCATGCCGCCGGTCGGGTCGCCGGCCGGAGCCGAGACCTTCTCCGGCTTGTCGGCGACGACGGCCTCGGTCGTGAGGAACAGGCCCGCGATCGACGCGGCGTTCTGCAGCGCAGAGCGGGTCACCTTGGCGGGGTCGATGATGCCCTGTGCGAACAGGTCACCGTACTCGCCCGTGGCGGCGTTGAGGCCGTGGCCCGCGGGGAGCTCCGACACCTTGTTCGCCACGACACCCGGCTCCAGGCCGGCGTTGAGGGCGATCTGCTTCAGCGGGGCCTCGATCGCGACACGCACGATGTTGGCACCGGTCGCCTCGTCACCGGTCAGCTCGAGGGCGTCGAGCGCCTTCTTGCCGGACTGGATGAGGGCGACACCACCACCGGGGACGATGCCCTCCTCGACGGCCGCCTTCGCGTTGCGAACGGCGTCCTCGATGCGGTGCTTGCGCTCCTTGAGCTCGACCTCGGTGGCCGCGCCCGCCTTGATGACGGCGACGCCGCCTGCGAGCTTGGCGAGGCGCTCCTGGAGCTTCTCGCGGTCGTAGTCGCTGTCGGTGTTGTCGATCTCGCGGCGGATCTGGGTCACGCGACCCTCGATCTGGTCCGCCTCGCCGGCACCCTCGACGATCGTGGTCTCGTCCTTGGTGACGATGACCTTGCGCGCACGGCCGAGCAGGTCGAGGGTGGCGTTCTCGAGCTTGAGACCGACCTCCTCGGTGATGACCTGGCCGCCGGTGAGGATCGCGATGTCCTGCAGCTGCGCCTTGCGACGGTCGCCGAAGCCGGGGGCCTTGACGGCGACCGACTTGAAGATGCCGCGGATCTTGTTGAGCACGAGGGTCGCGAGAGCCTCACCCTCGACGTCCTCGGCGATGATGACGAGCTCCTTGCCGTCCTGGATCACCTTGTCGACGACAGGCAGAAGGTCCTTGATGTTCGAGATCTTCTGGTTCGCGATGAGGATGTACGGGTCCTCGAAGACCGCCTCCTGGCGCTCCGGGTCCGTGACGAAGTAGGGGTTGATGTAGCCCTTGTCGAAGCGCATGCCCTCGGTGAGCTCGAGCTCGGTGCCGAACGTCTGCGACTCCTCGACGGTGACGACGCCTTCCTTGCCCACCTTGTCGATGGCCTCGGCGATCAGCGCGCCGATCTCGGGGTCAGCGGCCGAGATCGATGCCGTGGCAGCGATCTGCTCCTTGGACTCGACCTCCTTGGCGGACTCGAGCAGCTCGGCGGTGATGGCGGCGACGGCCTTCTCGATGCCCTTCTTGAGCGAGATGGGGTCGGCGCCGGCTGCGACGTTGCGCAGGCCCTCGCGCACGAGCGCCTGGGCCAGAACGGTCGCGGTGGTCGTGCCGTCACCGGCGACGTCGTCGGTCTTCTTGGCGACCTCCTTGACGAGCTCCGCACCGATCTTCTCGTACGGGTCGTCCAGCTCGATCTCCTTGGCGATGGAGACACCGTCGTTCGTGATCGTGGGTGCGCCCCACTTCTTCTCGAGCACGACGTTGCGACCGCGCGGGCCGAGCGTCACCTTGACGGCGTCGGCCAGCGTGTTGAGGCCGCGCTCGAGGCCGCGGCGGGCCTCCTCGTCGAAAGCGATGATCTTTGCCATGTGTGTGTCGTCCCTCCGGAACGTTGGCTTTGGGTATTAGCACTCAACAAACACGAGTGCTAAATCATTCTGGCACTCGACCCTATCGAGTGCAAGCCGCGGTGACGGATGCCGACATACGAAGAGACGGGATGCCTTGCGGCATCCCGTCTCCTGGGTAGGTCAGCGCCGGGCGCTGGGTCGGTGTCAGACGACGCGCACCGACTCCGCCTGAGGGCCCTTCTGGCCGGAGCCGACCGTGAACTCCACGGTCTGACCCTCTTCGAGCACGCGGAAGCCCGACATGTCGATGTTCGAGTAGTGGACGAAGACGTCCTGGCCGTCGGCGACGGTGATGAAGCCGAATCCCTTCTCGGCGTTGAACCATTTGACGGTGCCCTGGGTCATGCGAATCTCCTGTAGCCGGCGGTGCAGGGCTTCATCGTATGCAGGCGAAAACTCCGCCTCGGCGCGATTCGTCACTTGTTGACACGCAGGAATACAAGTGTTTACCGGCGCGAAACACGACGCCCCGCGATCAGGGCGTGGGCGCGGGCGTCTGCCCGGCGGCGGTGCGGTCGAGGCCGATCACGACGGTCAGCTGAGGGACATCGGGCGAGGTCGCCGGGTAGGCCTCGCTCTGCTCGATCTCCGCGCCGCCGATGACGTCGGCGAGGCCCGCGGCAGCCGCTTCGTCGGCCGGGTCGACGTAGAAGACGGTGGTCGTCGGGAAGTCCTGCGAGCCTGCCTCGCCCGCCGTCACCTTCTCGTCGGCCCATCCGGCGCCGACGACGACGTCCTTCATCTGCGTGGCCAGTCCCTGCTCGGGCGTCGCGTTGAGGATCATGACGTCGTAGTTGAGGTCGACGACCGGAGTGACCTCGGGAACGGGGGCCACCGTGGGAGTCGGCGTCGGCACGAGCTCGATCCGGCCGGACGCCAGGAGCGTGCCGAAGATCCCGATGACGATGAGGACGACGGTGGCCAGCGCCGCCCACAGCAGCACGACCCATCCGCGCATGCGCGGGTTCTCCGCCCGGTGGGCGCCGACGCGGTCCGTCTCCGGCACATCGTCGAAACGATCCCGAGGGAAGCTGGTGGTCGGCACCCGTCGATGCTACCCGGCGAACGCCGCGCGTTCCGTCTGCGACAGTCCCGTCCGGGCTGGAACCGCGACTCAGCGCGCGTCGGCGGCGCGGGCGGCGCGCTCGTGGAGGCGGACCTCACGCAGCCGGCGCAGTCGCTTGACGAGCATCGGATCGTGCTCCTGCGCCTCGGTCGTGTCGATGAGCCGCCCGAGCAGCTGGTAGTACCGTGCCGGCGATATCCCGAGCTCGGCCCGGATCGCCTCCTCCTTGGCCCCCGCGTGCCGGCGCCACTCGACCTCGAAGTCGAGGATGGCGCGATCGCGGTCGGTCAGAGGCACGCGTCCACGCTAGCCCGCGGCATCCGTCTCTCCGGTGCGCCACGCGCGCCAGTGCACGAACGAGCCGAGCGGATCGACCGCGGCGAGCGCCTCGCCGTCGCGGCCGAGCACGAAGCCGCCCCACGCGTCGGGATCGACGGGCGGTCGCCACCCCTCGTGCAGGCCCGGCGGATCGATCGTGATCCACACGGCGTCCAGTCGTCGCACGGCCTCGACGAGACGCTCGCGTCCGGCGCGAGCGATGTGCGGGAGGACGCCGGGCGTCGTCACGACGAGCGTCGCGTCGGCCGGCGCGAGCGCGGCGGCCGCGTGCAGGACGTCGGGGTCCGATGCGTCACCGGCGCGGAGCAGGGGTGGATCCGCCGCAGCGATGTCGAGGGCGGCGGCGATGCGGTCGGTACGGCCCGTCTCCCCCGGCCATACGAGGCTCGTGAGGAAGCGACGGTCGCCGGCGTCGGCGGCGTCCAGCGGATCGAGGTCGATCCCGGCGCGCCACACCACCTCAGGCATGCGCAGGGGCGGGTCGCCGGTGACTTCGCATTCCAGCACCACCGTCGAGTTCCCGTCGGCCGGATCCAGCGCCACGACGCCATCGCCACTGTGGTAGCGGTACGAGTAGCGGTCGGGATACAGGCACAGCCCCGCACTCGCGCCGACCTCCAGCAGCGCGATCGGCCCGGGGACGGTGGCCAACGCGGGGAGGAGGACGGCGCACCGCATCGGCTCGTTGGTCTGCAGGCGCCGCGCGGATGCCTCGGCCACCGTCCGGTCGGCGTGGGCACGCAGCCACGCTGCCCACGCCGCGAAATCCTCCTCGGGCGCGCCGAGCATGCGCGTGACCGCGAAGACGAGCGGCGGCTGCCGGCGCGTGGCCGGGATGCGCGCGAGGATAGCGGCGACCGCCGGGTCGGCGACCACCCCGCGGGCCCAGCCCGCGTAGAGGTCAGAGCGCCCGGGTGCCTCGTCCCGCGCGAAGCGCCCATAGCGCTCCACGACCGCAGCGGTCTCGGCTTGCGGGTCCTCGGTCATCCCGCCATCCTCCCCCACTGTCCAGCCCTTCGGGTTCGGGGCGCCCGGTGACCGTCCGGGCGGACGCGACGCGCCCCGAACGTTCGTGGCGCGCCTCAGACCCCGACACCCGACGACCCGCTACCCCACCGGCTGAGGTTGAATGGAACCTCGAGAGCACGGGCCCTGATGCCGTGCCCCAGGAGGACACCATGACCTACGCCGTCGACAAGAGCGACGCCCAGTGGCGTGCAGACCTGACCGCCGAGCAGTACGCGGTGCTGCGCGAGGCCGGCACCGAGCGGCCGTGGACCGGCGAGCTGCTCGACGAGAGCCGCGCCGGCCTGTACACGTGCGCGGCGTGCGGCGCCGAGCTGTTCCAGAGCGGCACGAAGTTCGACTCGCACTGCGGCTGGCCGAGCTTCTACGAGTCGATCCGTCCCGAGGCCGTCGAGCTTATCGAGGACAACAGTCACGGGATGGTGCGCACCGAGGTGCGCTGCGCGAACTGCGGCTCGCACCTCGGCCACGTGTTCCCCGACGGCTTCGGCACCCCGACGGGCGACCGCTACTGCATGAACTCGATCTCGCTGCAGTTCACGCCGGGCGACGACGCAGGAACCGCCTGATGCCCGGAGCGCTGGACGCCGCGCTCGCACGACGGTCGTGGTCGAAGGTGACCGACGCGGCACCGACCCACGACGAACTGCTGCAGTTCGTCGCGGCTGCCGGTCGGGTCGCCGACCACTCGTCGCTGCGGCCGTGGCGGCTCATCGAGCTCCGCGGCGAGGACCGCGAGCGGCTCGGCCGCGCGATCAACAAGGCGCAGGGCGACAAAGGCGTCTCGTCGAAGCCGCTGCGCGCACCGCTGCTCATCGCGGTCGTGGCGAGCTACCGCAAGAGCCACAAGGTGCCGCGCTGGGAGCAGGAAGCCGTCGCCTCGGGCGTCGCGCACATGCTGAGCCTGCTGCTCGACGAGGCAGGCTGGGGCGTCATCTGGCGCACCGGGCACTACACGCGCGCCAAGGCCGTCGCGAAGGCTCACGGTCTCAAGAAGAACGAGGAGCTGCTCGGCTGGCTCTATGTCGGCGGCAAGCCGGCGAGCTCGCGGCCGGAACGGCGCAAGGCCGTCGACGCCCGCCCCTTCGTCAGTCGCATGCCCTGACGCACGCGCGGCGACGGCGACGTCGTGACGCGTGCGCCGAGGCGGAGCGAGCGACGGATGCCGCGACGCGCCCCCCTGCCCGGAACGCTGTCCGGCGGTCGGGCCGAACCCGGCTCAGGCGGCGAGCTGTGCCCGCAGCCGGTCGACGTGCCCCTGCGGGTCGACGCGGTACTCCGCCGATTCCACCGTGCCGTCGGCGCCCAGGACGAAGGTCGAGCGGATGAGACCCACGCGCTCCTCTCCGTTGACGACCTTGGTGCCCCATGCGCCCCACGCCTCGGCGACGGCGTGGTCCTCGTCCGAGAGCAACGGGAACTCCAGCTGCTCGGCCTTCGCCCACTCGGCGAGCCGCTCGACCGGATCGGGCGATATGCCGACGACGGCCACCCCGGCAGCCTGGAGCGAGGCGAGGTTGTCGCGGAAGTCGCAGGCCTCGGTCGTGCAGCCGGGCGTGAAGGCAGCCGGGTAGAAGTACACGATCAGGCGGCGGCCGGCGAAGTCCTCCGGCCGCACGACGGTGCCGGTGGAGTCGGGAAGGGCGAAGCCGGGGTTCCGGTCGCCTTCGTGCAGGCGGATGTCGTCAGCCATGTCATGCATCCCTTCGAGGGTCGGGGGTGGTGCGGTGGTCACGAGGTCGGGTGGACGCCGAATGCGATCGCGAGCTTCTCGATCTTCTGCGCCCGACCGAGGCGAGGCAAGTCGCTGCCGTCGCGGATGACGCGGCCCCGTCCCTCGAAATCGGCCAGGAAGTCCAGCGCCCACTCCACCTCGCTGGGTGTGGGGCAGATCACCTCGTTGATGACCGGCGCCTGCTCGGCGGCCAGGCACAGCTTTCCGGTCATGCCCATCGACACGGTGATCGCGGAGTGCTCGCGCAGCGTCGGCATGCTGTTGCCCACGGTCGGGCCGTCGATCGGGCCGGGGAGATCGCCGACCCGGCTGGCGACGACCAGGCGGGCGCGCGGGTAGGCCATGGCCTCGGCATCCGCGCTCATGCCCGTGTCGCGCCGGAAGTCGCCGCTGCCGAAGGCGAGCCGGAATGCGCCGCGCGCGCGGGCGATGTGCGCGGCGTCCTCCATTCCCAGCGCCGACTCGATGAGCGCCACCACGGGCACGCTGGCGCGCAGGCGGTCGAACGAGCTCGTCACCTGGTCCGGCGACTCGGTCTTGGCGAGCATGATCCCCAGCAGCCCGGGCGCCCCGGCGAGCGCCGCGAGGTCATCGGCCCAGAAGGGGCTCGCCGCGTCGTTCACGCGCACCCACGCGCGGCCGCCGGCCGTGAGCCAGTCGACCACGTCCTGACGCGCCTGCGGCTTGTTGCTCGGATCGACGGCGTCCTCGATGTCGAGGACCACGGCATCGGCACGGGAGGCCGCCATGTCGTCGAAGGACTGGGGGCGCGTTCCGGGTACCAACAGCCAGGAGCGGGCGATCGACGGGTCGACGGCGCGATGGCGCCCCGGACGGGTCGAGATCAGGGTGCGCAGATCCTCCTCGGGATCGAGGACCTCTGCACCGTTGCCATAGGGATCTGCCGACATCTCACTCTTCTTCCGTGCTTCAGGTCACGCGCGGCCCGGGCCGTCGGGGTCTCGGCCACGCGGGGCGCGACAGGCAGCCGGCCGGATTCTCCGGCCCACCGCGTCGGGTACGCACTCGCGGGGTTCCACGCGGAGCACGACGCATCTGTGCGGCTGACGCCGGGTCCGGCGGTCGCGCCGCCATCCATTCCATCACCTTCTCGAGCGCGACAGCGCAC
Source organism: Microbacterium psychrotolerans (assembly GCF_031085295.1). Lineage (GTDB taxonomy): Bacteria > Actinomycetota > Actinomycetes > Actinomycetales > Microbacteriaceae > Microbacterium > Microbacterium psychrotolerans. Next base: position 63,156 of record NZ_JAVFWO010000008.1, read on the forward strand.
ATGACGGCGGCTGAGGCGGTGAGAACTCCGGCCAGGCGCGCCGTCGTTCCCTGGGGAGAGGCGCCGGTTCGGGACAGCAGGCATCAGAGCCGAGGCCGCGGCATCCGTCGCCAGGGCACGGCCGCCACCACGACCGACAGGATCGCCAGCGTCGACATCAGCAGCGACGCGCCGAGCCCCGGTCCGCCAGCCGCGGGCCAGATCGCATCGATCAGGACCGACGTCACGACCTGCCCCACGACGGTGCCGAGGCCGAGGAGGAGCACCCCGGTGAAGGGCACGAGCGCTGCGGCGAGGAAGATGTAGGCCACACCGATCACGCCGCCGAGGTACAGCCATGGATCCGACGGGTACGACGTCGGGGCGCCCGCCACCGCGGTGTGGATGAGCTCGGCCACACCGAGCACCGCCGTGCCGCCGATGAAGTTCACGAGCGTCGCGGTCAGCGGCGTGCCCACACGCTGACGCAGCCGCCCGTTGACCGCCGACTGCCAGGCGATGCCGGCTCCGACCAGGAACGGCAGCACGAGGAGCACGGGCGGCGCGTTCACGCCCCCGGCCAGCGACACGCCCGCGGCGAGCATCGCGAGCGCACCGCCCACGAGTCGTGCCGGCGTCACGGCGACGATGCCCGCGGGACCGACTCCCGCGCGGTCCAGCAGCAGGCCGCTCACCGTCTGCCCCGCGACCACGCCGACCGTGAACAGCGCGACGCCGATGATGCCGACCGCGAGCGACTGGGTCGCGACGGAGAGTGCGCCGGCGACGCCGCCGCACAGCATCCAGATCGGGATGCGGCGTCCGCGGACGCCGGTGACCAGCGTGGCGAACCCTCTGCGCCCCTGCGGCAGCGCTGCCGAGAGCACAAGGAGCACGATCAGCCCGGAGCCGAACGAGATCACGGCCGCGGCGAACCCGTCGCCGATGCGGACGCCGAGCTGACCGTTGATGCGGGCCTGCACTGCGGTGAGGATGCCGATGAGCGCCGCTCCGCCCAGGCCGATCCAGACGGGCGGGCGGGATGCGGTCACCCGATCCATCTTGCCTGTTGGCGGCACCGGAGCCGATTCCAGGGCGGCAACGCGGCGGCATCCCGGCGCTGGAATCAATTCTGGACAGGTGAATCCAGCGGCATCCGGTTCTTGGAGCCGACTACGGGACTTGAACCCGTAACCCCCGTATTACAAGTACGGTGCGCTACCAATTGCGCCAAGTCGGCAGAGCGCCCAGTCTAGCGGCGCCCGCGCGGGCACCCGATCAAGGGGCGGTCGTCGGGGTCGGCGTCGCCTTGTAGTACGCGTCGCTCGCAATGGTGAGGACGAACTGCGCGAACTCCTTGGGGTCGTCGAGCTTGCCGACGTACTGGGTGCCGTTGACGAGCACCATCGGCGTGCCGGTGAGGGATGCGCCGTCGGTGCCGGGCAGCTCCTGCAAGGCGCGCTCGGTGGCCGTCTTCGCCCACGAGGCGTAGGACTGGTCCTCGATGCACGCCCGCACGACCTTGGGGCCGTCCAGGCCGGTCGCGATCGCGAGGGCCGCGAGTTCGCTGTCGCTGTAGCCGTCGGAGTCCACCTCGGGCTGCTGGCGCAGGAGGGCGTCGTTGAACGCGAAGAAGTAGTCGGGTGCGTGCTGCGCGACGCAGGCCGCGGCCCCGGCCGCGCGCAGCGAGTACTTGGTGCCGTTGGACTTCGCCGTCAGCATCGCCACCGGGTAGTAGGTCAGCGTCGCAGCGCCGTCACCCACCCACTCCGACAGCTGCTTGGTGTTGGCGAGCTGGAAGTCGCGCGAGCCGGTCGAGAGGTAGTCGACGTAGACACGGATCTCGACGGCCGGCGCCTCGGTGGGGCTGGCGGTCGGTGTCGGCTCGGGCTCCGGGGTCGGGGTCGGGCTCGGGGTGGCCGCCTCGCCCTCGAGCGAGCCGTTCGCGTCGGGGTCCACCGAGTCGACGCCACCGCCCCTGACGTCCTTCACCACGAAGCCGTCGTTCACGACGTTCGCGGGGCTCATCATCGGCTTCGATGCGCTCGACGACACGGTCCAGGTCACGACGACGGCGATGACGGCGACGAACGCGATCGCCACCACGGCGAGCGAGGTGCGTCGGATCAGACGCGCCCGCGACTGTCGCACCTTCACCTGCTGCGCCTTCTCACGCACGGCGTCGCGGCGCTCGCTGGACGCGGCGTTCTGTGACTCGTCGCTCGACATGGAACCTCTCGGGGCGGAAATCAGCCGGCTTCCGGCGGGGCCGAACGGGAAAACGGCCGTCCACGATGCTAGTCAGCCACCCTGGGAAATGCCCAGACGCAACCTCCGTGCGCGCCGTGTCATACTGTTCCTGCGCCCGATGAAGGGCGTGCGGGAAAGCCCCCGCTCATTCCATCACTACGGATCGTCCGGCACGTACCTGCCGGTGAAGGAGAAGAGAACATGGCGTCCGTCACGTTTGACAACGCAACTCGTCTGTACCCCGGGGGCACTCGCCCCGCTGTGGACAAGCTCAACCTCGAGGTCGCCGATGGCGAGTTCCTGGTTCTCGTCGGCCCCTCGGGCTGCGGCAAGTCCACGTCGCTGCGCATGCTGGCCGGCCTCGAAGAGGTCAACTCGGGCCGCATCCTGATCGGCGACCGCGACGTCACCGACGTCCCCCCGAAGGACCGCGACATCGCGATGGTCTTCCAGAACTACGCGCTGTACCCGCACATGACGGTCGCCGAGAACATGGGCTTCGCGCTCAAGATCGCCGGCGTCGGCAAGGAGGAGCGCGCCGCTCGCGTCCTCGAGGCCGCGAAGCTCCTCGACCTCGAGGAGTACCTGACCCGCAAGCCGAAGGCCCTCTCGGGTGGTCAGCGTCAGCGCGTCGCCATGGGCCGCGCGATCGTCCGCCAGCCGCAGGTGTTCCTCATGGACGAGCCGCTGTCGAACCTCGACGCGAAGCTCCGCGTCCAGACGCGCACGCAGATCGCGTCGCTGCAGCGCCGCCTCGGCGTCACCACCGTCTACGTGACGCACGACCAGACCGAGGCCCTCACCATGGGTGACCGCATCGCGGTCCTCAAGGACGGCCTCCTGCAGCAGGTCGGCACCCCGCGCGACCTGTACGAGAAGCCGAACAACGTGTTCGTCGCCGGCTTCATCGGCTCGCCCGCCATGAACCTGTTCCCGGCGCACCTCGCCGAGGGCGGCGTGCAGTTCGGCGACACGGTCGTCGGCATCGAGGCCGACACGCTTGGCAAGGCGCACGGCTCCGACGTCACGATCGGCGTTCGTCCGGAAGACATCCAGGTCGCTCCGGCGGACGGCAAGGGCCTCACGGTCACGGTCGACCTCGTCGAGGAGCTCGGCGCCGACGGCTACCTCTACGGACACGCGGACGTCAACGGCAAGCGCACCGACATCGTCGCGCGCGTCGACGGCCGCCGTCACCCGATCGCGGGCGACAAGGTGGCGCTGGCTCCGGTCCCCGGACACGTCCACGTCTTCGACATCGAGTCGGGCGAGCGCCTCACGGACCGGGCGATCGCCGCGGCGTAACACCGTTTCGCATCGCGACGGCGCGGGTGGGAGCAATTCCCCCGCGCCGTCGCTGTCTTTTCCGGAGGGAACGTGCCTGACGCCCTGAACATCACGGCCAGCAGTGTGGATCCCGGGCTGCTGACGCTGCCCTGGTCGACACCGCTCGGCGACTGGCCGTCGCAGCACATCGTGTTCCTCCCCAAGGGCATCTCACGCCACCTGGTGCGCTTCGCCAACCTCTCGGGCCGCGTCGTCGCCATCAAGGAGACGACGCAGGCGATGGCGCAGCGCGAGTACGACATGCTCGGCAACCTCGCGCGTCTGGACGTCCCCTGCGTCGAGCGGGTCGCGGTGATCGCCGGACGCACGGATGCCGCGGGCGAGCCGCTCCCGGCCGCGCTGGTGACCGCGCACCTGAAGTTCTCGCTCCCCTACCGAGCGCTCTTCACGCAGGTGCTGCGACCGGACACGGCCACGCGCCTCGTGGACGCGCTCGCGCTGCTGCTGGTGCGCCTTCACAACGTCGGGTTCTTCTGGGGCGACGTCTCGCTGTCGAACACCCTGTTCCGCCGCGATGCCGGCGCGTTCGCCGCGTACCTGGTCGACGCCGAGACCGGCGAGCTGCACGAGAGCGGTCTGACGCCCGGTCAGCGCGCGCACGACCTCGATGTCGCCCGTACGAACATCGCGGGCGAGATCATGGATCTCGAGGCCGGTGGGCGCCTGGAGGGCGGCGTCGACGCGATCGCGGTGGCGGACGGCATCGTGTCGGCGTACCACGCGCTCTGGGCGGCACTGACCGACGAGGAGAGCTTCCGCGCCGACGAGGCCTGGCGCCTGACCGAGCGCGTGCAGCGGCTCAACGACCTCGGGTTCGACATCGGCGAGATGTCGATCCAGGCCACGGCCGACGGCGCCAGGGTCTCCATCCAGCCCAAGGTCGTCGATGCGGGACACCATCAGCGGCGGCTGCTGCGCCTGACCGGCCTCGACGTCGAGGAGAACCAGGCCCGCCGCCTGCTCAACGACCTCGACGAGTTCCGCGCGCGCATCTCGCGCCTGGGCGACGACGAGGAGATGGTCGCGCACGAGTGGCTCACACGCGTGTTCGAGCCGGTCGTCAAGGCGATCCCCTGGGACCTGCGGTCCAAGCTCGAGCCCGCCGAGGTGTTCCACCAGCTGCTCGAGCACCGCTGGTACCTTTCGCAGGCGAAGGGGAAGTCGGTGCCCCTCGCCGAGTCGCTCACGAGCTACATCGACAACGTGCTCCGCCACCGCCGCGACGAGGCGACGCTGATGGGTCCGCCGACAGAGACGGTGTCGCTGTCGGTCATCACGTCGCCGACCCCCGTCGTCGATGACGACGAGGCCGACATCGACTGGCGCGACCTGGTCTGACCGCTCCCTCGCCGCCATGTGCGCGAAGATCTGTCCGCACGCCATCCGTGCGGAGACACACCCTCTCGCGACTCCGAGTCAGTAGCCGACGGTGAACCGCTTGCGGGGGTGCTGCGGGTTCTCGATCTCGTCGAGGATGGCGACGGCGAGGTCTTCGCCCGAGATGTACGACTCGCCCTCGGCGTCGGTCACGATGACATCGCCGCCGGTGCGGTAAGAGCCGGTGCGCTCCCCCGGGTTGAAGGCGCCGAATCCCCCGGCAGGGTGGATGTAGAACCAGTCGAGCGACTCCGGCCCTGCCTGCAGGTCTTCGAGGATGCCGATCGCCTCGAGGGCCTCGGGCTTGTAGTCCTCGCTGAACGACGGCAGGTCCACGACCCGCTGCCCGTCCTCGGTGACGAGGCTGCCCCCGGCACCCCCGATGACGCCCAGCCGGACGCCCTCGGGCAGGAGCGAGGCGAGCGCGGCGATGTTCGGGCGAACCAGACCCTGCATGTCGCCGCGCGGCGCGACGGCCGACACGACGACGTCGACGCCCTGGAGCTGGGTGAGCAGGTCGGGCACGTCTGTGAGCGAGCCCTCGATGTACACCGCGCCCGGCAGGCGCTCACTCGGGATGCGGCGCGCGATCGCGAGCACGCTGTGACCCCGATTCACCGCCTCGGCGACGATGTGACGTCCGGCGTAACCGGAGCCTCCGATGACGGCGATGCGTGCCATGCTGTGCCTTTCGATCTGTCGTACCGCCCAACGCCGGCCGGCTCTGGGTGGGACAAGAGCCCCACGGGGCGGTTCATTCCCATGAATGCGTCATACGGCGACTCAGGCGGGCGGAGCCGTCCGCAGAGTCGCGACCTGATAGAGCGCGACGGATGCCGCGATGCCCGCGTTGAGCGACTCCGTGCTCGAGGAGATCGGAATCGAGACGATCTGGTCGCAGGTCTCGGTGACCAGCCGCGAGAGGCCCTTGCCCTCGGAGCCGACGACGATCACGACCGGGCGATCGGCGAGCTGGAGCTCCGGGAGCGAGACCTCTCCCCCGCCGTCGAGCCCGAGCACGAACACGCCCTGCTTCTTGAAGTCCTTGAGCATCGCCGTGAGGTTGGCCGCGATCGCGACTGGGATGCGCGCGGCCGCGCCGGCGCTCGTCTTCCACGCGGCCGAGTTCACGCTCGCCGAGCGGCGCTGCGGCACGATGACGGCGTGGCCGCCGAATGCCGCGGTCGATCGGAGGATGGCTCCGAGATTCCGAGGGTCGGTGATGCCGTCCAGTGCGACGAACAGCGGCGTCTGCCCCTTGTCGATCACCTGCTCCAGCAGGTCCTGCGGGTGGGCGTACTCGTACGGCGGCACCTTGAGCGCGACGCCCTGGTGCACACCGTCGAAGCCGGCCATGCGATCCAGCTCGGGCCGCGTGACCTCGAGCACCGGGATGTCGCGATGAGTGGCGATCGCCAGCATCTCCTTCACGCGGTCGTCCATCTCGACGCGCTGCGCGATGTAGAACGCGGTCGCCGGGATCTTCGCCCGCAGCGCCTCGAGCACCGAGTTGCGACCGGTGACGGTCTCGGTGTCATCGTCCTTCTTGCCGGGGCGCGACGACCGCGGCGCCGGCTGTGCGGGCTTGCCGGTGCCGCCCGCGGCGGCGTACCGCTCGGCGGCCGCCTTTCGCTTGCCGGCGGGGTGCCACGCGCGGTCCTCGGCCTTGGGGGTCGGCCCACGACCGGCGAGCGACCGCTTGTTCTTGCCGCCCGTGCCCTTGGTGGGGCCCTTCTTGTTGCCCTTGCTCGCGCCGGGGCGTCCTGGCTTGGCCATCAGTTCTCCTTCATGCGGGGCGCCGCCCCGTCAGTCGCTCTCCGCGGGGCGAGGCGTGTCGGCGACACTCCAATGCGTCCCGTCGGGTCCGTCTTCGAGGGCGATGCCGGCCGCCGCGATGGCATCGCGGATGCGGTCGGCCGCCGCCCAGTCCTTCGCGGCACGCGCGTCGGCGCGCTGCGCGATCATCGTCTGCACCAGGGCGTCGAGCGCGGCTGCCTCGGCCGAGACGTCCGTCGAGCGCCAGTGCGGGTCGAGGGGGTCGATACCGAGCACCCCGGTCATCACGGCGACGTCGGCGAACGCGCGCAGCGCGCCGTCGCGGTCGCCGGCGTCCAGCGCCGAATTGCCCTCGCGCACGGCGTCGTGCAGCACGGCGAGCGCCTGGGGCACACCGAGGTCGTCGTCGAGGGCCTCCGCGAAGGCGGCCGGGACCGCGGCATCCACGCGCACGTCCTCGGTGCCGCGGAGCGTGCGGATCGCGCGCTCGAGGAACGTGCGGATGCGGTCGAGCGCCGCCTCGGCCTCGTCGAACGTCGAGCCGGTGATGTCGAGGCTCGAGCGGTAATGCGCCGCGGCGAGCGCGTAGCGCACGACGAGCGGGTCGCGTTCGCGCAGCACGTCCTCGGCGAGGACGAAGTTGAACAGCGACTTCGACATCTTCTGGGCGCCCACGGTCACGAGGCCGTTGTGCACCCAGTAGCGAGCGAAGCCGTCGCCGGCGGCCGTCGACTGGGCCAGCTCGTTCTCGTGGTGCGGGAAGCGCAGGTCGAGACCGCCGCCGTGGATGTCGAACTCGCTGCCGAGGTAGCGTCGCGCCATCGCGGAGCATTCGATGTGCCAGCCGGGGCGTCCGGCGCCCCACGGCGAGTCCCACGTCGCGGATGCGGGCTCGTCGGCCTTCGCGCCCTTCCACAGCGCGAAGTCCCGGGGGTCGCGCTTGCCGCGCGGGTCCGCGTCGGCGGCGGGCTCCATGGCGTCGAGGCTCTGCCGGGTGAGCGAGCCGTAGGACTCCCATGACCGGACGTCGAAGTACACGTCGCCGGCGGCATCGACCGCCTCCGGCCCTGTGGACGGGGCGGCGTACGCGTGCCCCGCGGCGATCAGCCGCGCGATCAGCTCCTGCATCTGCGGGATCGAGGCCGTCGCGCGCGGCTCGTACGTGGGCGGGAGGATGCCGATGGCCGTGTACGCCCGCGTGAACTCCAGCTCCATCCGGTAGGCCAGCGCCCACCAGGGCTCGCCGTCGCTCGCATTCGCGAGCACCTTGTCGTCGATGTCGGTGACATTGCGGACGAACGTGACGCGGCCGTAGCGGTGGGTGAGCCAGCGCCGCAGGATGTCGAAGCTCAGTGCGCCACGGAGGTGCCCGATGTGCGGGCCCGACTGCACGGTCGGACCGCAGACGTAGATCGTGACGTTTCCGGGGTCGAGGGGCACGAAGTCGCGCAGGGCCTGCGCCTTGGTGTCATACAACTGAACCGTCACCGCACCAGCCTACCGGCGGGTGCCACGGCGACCCCTGGGAGCCCGGTAGAACTAGAGGGTGCATGTCCTCGCCGTCCTCGCCGCCGCCGTGCTGTTCGGCACGACCGGGACGTCGCAGGCCCTCGGCCCGGACGGGACGACCCCGCTGTCGATCGGCGTCATGCGCATGGTCATCGGAGGGGCCGGTCTGGCTGTCATCGCGTTCGCCCTCGCCGCCCGCCACGCCCGCCGACGCCCGGACGCCGCCGCGAAGAGCCTCCGCTCGCTGAGCCTCTCGCAGGGCGGCATCCGTCCTCTCGCGCTCATGGTGCTCACCGGCGTCTGCATCTCGGTGTACCAGCCCCTCTTCTTCCTCGGGACCGGCCGCAACGGCGTGGCCGTCGGCACCGTCGTCGCGCTCGGGTCCGCCCCGATCCTCGCGGGCCTGCTGGAATGGGCGCTCACACGACGGATGCCGAGCCCCACGTGGATGGCGGCGACCGCCCTCGCCACGATCGGCGTCGTGCTGCTGGGCTTCGGCGGCGAAGCAGGCTCAGCGGGAGGGACCGATCCGCTCGGACTCGTCGGCTCGGTGGGCGCCGGCGCCTCGTTCGCGGTGATCGCCAACGCCCAGCGGCGACTGCTCGACGACGGCTGGGATCCGTTCACGGTCGTGGGCGCGATGGGGGCCAGCTCGGCGCTCATCTGCGCCTGCGCGCTGCCCTTCGTCGACCTGGCATGGCTGGGTACGCCGGCCGGCGTCGCGATGGCGCTGTGGCTGGGCCTCGCGACGATCGCGATCGCCTACGTCCTGTTCACGTGGGGACTGAGCGGGCTGACGGCCGCCACCGCGGCGACCCTCACGCTGGGCGAACCGCTCACCGCGAGCGTGCTCGGGATCGCCGTGCTCGGAGAGCGGCTCTCGGCGCTCGCCATCATCGGCCTGGTCGTGCTCGCAGCGGGTCTCGCTCTGCTGGCCTGGGGATCGCGCGCGCCGCGCGACCCCGCGCCGTTCGCGGTCGAGGCCTGAGAGCCCTCGAAACACGCCGGCAACAGCGGCGTGGCACACTGGGCGCGACATGCAGCGCACCATCGACATCCGCACCGACGACCTGAGCGGCGCGGCCACACGGAACCTCATCGCGTTCCACCTGGCAGGCATGCACGACACCTCTCCGGCGGAGAGCGTGCACGCGCTCGACATCGATGCGCTCCGGCATCCATCGCTCTCGGTGTGGTCGGCCTGGATCGACGGCGAGCTCGCGGGTGTCGGTGCGCTCAAGGCGATCGACGCCACCCGCGGCGAGATCAAGTCGATGCGGGTCGACGACCGGTTCCGCGGCAGCGGGGTGGGGCGAGCGCTGCTCCGCCACATCGTCGACGAGGCGCGGCGACGGGGCATGTCGAGCCTGTGGCTCGAGACCGGCTCCACCGCCGACTTCGTGCCGGCGCAGCGGCTGTACGAGAGCGAGGGCTTCGTGCTGTGCGGACCGTTCGAGGGCTACGCGCTCGATCCGTTCTCGGTCTTCATGACGCGCGCGCTCTGACGACCCCAGACGCTCCTGGCGTCAGGCGGGGACCACGACGGCGACGGCGAAGACCGACACGCCTTCGGTGCGCCCGGTGAACCCGAGGCCGTCGGTGGTCGTCGCCGAGACCGCCACGGGCGCTCCCCCGAGCGCATCCGACAGCGCCCGTTCGGCCTCGGCACGGCGGCTCGAGAACCGGGGGCGGTTCGCCTGCACCTGCACCGACACGTTGCCCACGCGCCAGCCCGCCTCGCCGAGGAGGGCGACCGTGCGGCTGAGGAAGACTTCCGCGTGCGCGCCCGCGTACTCCGGGTGAGCCGTGCCGAAGTGCGTGCCGATGTCGCCCAGGCCGGCGGCGGACAGCAGCGCGTCGACGATGGCGTGGGCGACGGCATCCCCGTCGGAGTGTCCCGACAACGGCATCTCTCCCGGCCATTCGAGGCCCGCGAGCCAGAGCGTCCCGTCGCCGCCGAACGCGTGCACATCCGTGCCGACACCGACGCGAGGGACCGGGTGCGGGTTCTCCAGGTGCGGGGCACCGTGCGGGGCCGGCTGGGCGAGCAGATGGCGGGCACGGTCGAGGTCGGCGGCCGTCGTGATCTTGAAAGCGAGCGGATGCCCCGGCACGGCGGCGACGGCATGACCGGCCTCGGCGACGAGCGCGGCGTCGTCCGTGAATTCGGCGCGGGCCGCGGCATATGCCGCGTCGAGCACGTCACGGCGGAATCCCTGCGGCGTCTGCGCGGCGGCGAGCTCTGAGCGGTCGACGACAGCCACGATCTCGTCCGCCACGACCCGCTTGATGGTGTCGATGACCGGGAGCACGGGGATCGCGCCGGACGCGCCGGCGTCGATGGCGGCGACGACGCGTTCGAACACCTCGGGCGGGGTCAGAGCGCGGGCCGCGTCGTGTACGAGGACGATCTCGACGTCGGCCCAGAGCGCGTCGAGCCCGGCGGCCACGGAGGCCTGGCGGGTCTCGCCGCCGGGGACCACCGAGACGAGGTCACGGCGGTCACCTGCCGTCGCGAGCGCCTCGCTCCAGGCATCGCCTTCGCGCCCTGCCGGCGCGACGATCACGACCTGTGCGGCCGGGGCGGCGAACACGCCCTCGAGCGCATGGCGCAGTATGCTGCCCCCGTCGATGCCGACGAAGGCCTTCGGCGCACCCGCCCCGAGGCGTGTGCCGGAACCTGCGGCCACGACGACGATGCCGATGCGCGGCACGGGGGTGATGCTCACCCGCTCACGCTATCGCGATCGGCCGCGAGCGCTGCGCAGGGCCTCCGCCACCGGACGGCGCACACAGCAGAACGGCGCCCCCCTTGGGGCGCCGTTCTGGGAGTCTCAGCTTGCGAGGACCTCGTCGAGGAGGACGCTCGCCTTCTCCTCGTCGGTCTTCTCGGCGAGGGCCAGCTCGGAGATCAGGATCTGCTTCGCCTTGGCGAGCATGCGCTTCTCTCCGGCCGACAGGCCGCGGTCCTGATCGCGGCGCCAGAGGTCGCGCACGACCTCGCTGACCTTGATGACGTCACCGGAGGCGAGCTTCTCGAGGTTGGCCTTGTAGCGGCGCGACCAGTTGGTCGGCTCCTCTGTGAAGGGAGCGCGCAGCACCTCGAAGACCTTGTCGAGACCCTCCTTGCCGATGACATCTCGGACGCCGACAAGGTCGACGTTCTCTGCGGGGACTTCGATGATGAGATCACCTTGCGTGACGTTGAGCTTCAGGTACTTCTTCGTCTCGCCCTTGATGATCCGGTCTTTGACCTCGATGATCGTTGCCGCCCCGTGGTGGGGGTAGACGACCGTCTCGCCAACCTCAAAAAGCATGGAGTTATGTCCTTTCGGCAACCTCCAGGATACCACAGGAGAAATACGCTAAGGTTCTCCGCCCCACCGGTCGGACGGCGACACATCCCCCACCGGGCATCGGCCGCCGAGGCGCTCCGCGCACTCGGCGGGGAGCCCCTAGAATGCTGGAGAACCGTCATCCGTCTAGGAGGATCCGTGATCTCGATACACCGCCGCAGCGGTTCTACGCGCGGCCGGTCCGCGGCGGCACTCGGCACCCGCAACCGCCGGCTGATCGCCTCGCTGGCCATCGGCGGCGCCCTCGTCCTCACGGCCACCGGGTGCAGCATGATCTCGCCCCAGGCGACGACGATCGCGTACTCGGCCGCCGAGGGCACGAACGTCTACGGCTCCGGCCCGCTCGAGGTGCGCAATGCCCTCATCGTGGCGAACGAGGACGGTTCCGAGGGCAACTTCGTGGCCGCGATCATCAACCGCACCGACGACTCGCACACCCTGAACGTCGAGATCGGCGAGGACGGCGTTTCGCTGACGGTGCGCGTACCCGCCAACACGACCGTGAGCCTCGGCTCCGAAGAGGACGAGCCGCTGCTGATCGAAGAGCTCGACGCACTCCCCGGCACCGACGTCACCACCTTCTTCCAGTCGGGCGACGCCGAGGGAACGCTGGTATCCGTGCCGGTCCTCGACGGCTCGCTCGACTATCTCTCCGCGCTCGCTCCCTGAGCGGACGCGTCGCACGAACGACGGAGAGGGCGCCCCGGTCGGGGCGCCCTCTCCGCATGTGGGCGGCGCTCAGCCCTCGAAGCGGTAGCCGAGGCCGCGGACGGTGACCAGCATCTCGGGCGATCCCGGATTCCGCTCGATGCGCGAGCGGATCCTCTTGATGTGCACGTCGAGCGTCTTGGTGTCGCCGAAGTAGTCGCTCCCCCACACGCGGTCGATGAGCTGCCCTCGGGTGAGCACCCGGCCGGCGTTGCGCATCAAGACCTCGAGCAGCTCGAATTCCTTGAGCGGCATGTTGATCTCCCCGCCCTCGACCGCGACGGTGTGCCGGTCGATGTCGAGTACCACCCGCCCGCCCTCGAGGACGCGATCCTCGAGGTCGGCGTCGATCTGCGAGAAGCGCCGCAGCACCGCACGCATGCGCGCGAGCAGCTCACGGGCCGAGTAGGGCTTGGTGACGTAGTCGTCCGCGCCGAGCTCGAGCCCCACGACGATGTCGACCTCGGAGTCCTTGGCCGTCAGCATGATGATCGGCACCGCCGAGGTGGTCCGGATCTGCCGGCACACCTCGGTGCCCGGCATCCCGGGCAGCATGAGGTCGAGCAGCACGATGTCGGCACCGCGCTCTCGGAACGAGGCGAGGGCCGCCGGGCCGTCCTCGGCGATCTCGACGTCGTACCCCTCGCGACGCAGGAGGTAGGCGAGCGGGTCGGCGAGATCGGGTTCGTCCTCGACGATCAAGACGCGGGTCATGCGGGGTCTCCATTCCTGCCGGAGGCGAGGTTCTTGCCGGCAGCAGGGCCGACGGTGGTTCGGGGGGCGGTCGCGCCTTCGCCTGCGGAGGACGCGCCGGCAGCGGCGGAGGTCGCGCCGGCAGCGGCGGAGGTCGTGCCGGCGGAGGCCGCTCCGGCAGCGCCGGCGAAAGCCGCTCCAGCGGACGTCGCGGTCGGCCGCTTCTTCTTGCGTCCGCGCTTGGGTGCGGGCTCGATGTCAGGGGCGTCGATCTGCGGCAGGCGGATCGTGAACGTCGACCCGCGGCCCGGTCGTGACCACAGCCGCACCTCACCGCCGTGTCGCTGCACCGCATGCTTGACGATCGACAGCCCGAGGCCGCTGCCGCCCGTGCGGCGCGCTCGTGCCGGATCCGCGCGGTAGAAGCGCTCGAACACTCGGTCCTGCTCGCCCTCGGCGATGCCGATCCCGCGGTCGGTCACGGCGATCTCGACGACCCGGTCCACCGCCTTGATGCCGACTCCCACGCTCGACCCGCGGGGCGAATAGGCGATGGCGTTCGCGATGAGGTTGCCGACGGCCTCGCTCAGGATCTGCGCGTCGCCATGGACATAGAGGCCGCGGGCGCCGCCTCGCACCACCTCGACGCCGGCGGAATCGGCCTGGATGGCGTGCGCGTCGAGCGCGGAGGCGATCACCTCGTCGATCGAGACGTCCCGCTGCGGCAGCTCGTCGGATGCCTGCAGGCGCGAGAGGTTCATGATGCGCGACGTGAGCAGGGCGAGCCGGTTCGCCTCGGCCTGCAGCCGGGTCGCGAAGATGCGCACCTGCGGCGGGTCGTCGGATGCCGACTCGATCGCCTCGGCGAGCAGGCTCACCGCGCCCACCGGCGTCTTGAGCTCGTGACTCGTGTTGGCGACGAAGTCCCGGCGCATCTCTTCGACGCGCTCGCGCTCGGTGATGTCGCGGAGGACGAACAGGGTCAGGCGCGGCGAGATCCGCGAGGCCCGGACGACCACCAGGCGGGGTTCCGCCGGCGGGGCGCCTCTGCGCATCCGCATGGTCTCGGTGGCACTTGTCTCGGTCACGACCGCGTCGCTCGTGCGCACGCGGCGCACCAGGGCACGCAGCTCGTCATTCGGGAGCGTGCCGCCCTCCACGAGGTCGAACGCGGCGGCCGCGGCGGACGCCGCCAGGACCGTGAAAGACGCGTCGACGACGAGCGCGGCATCATCCATGCCGTGGAGCACGCCGCGGACGCCGTCGGGGATCTCGACGGACATCTCCGCATGCGCACGATCGCGCGCCCGCATCGCCGCGACGACGACGGCGGAGATCGAACCGCCGATGATGATCCCCGCGAGGAGGGCGAGCAGCGCGAGCTGCGTCGTGTCCATGCGACCAGCGTAGAGCCACGCTCACGGTGGGATCCGACGGGAACGGACCGGGCACCGCATCGGCCGGGTACTGTTCACCGCGGAGGCACCATCCGTTAACCTTCCCTGGCGACAATCGGCGGGGCGCGGGGCCGAGCCTCTCCCCCGAAACCCATGAAAGGTGCGTCGGAATGCGCGAAGTCTTCCACCAGTCCCTCGAGGACGTGCAGGGGCGTCTCGTCGAGATCGCCGAACTCGTCACGGTCGCCATCGACAAGGCGACGCGCGCGTTCGGCACGAGCGACGTCGCCCTCGCGGAGGAGGTCATCGAAGCCGACGCGGTCATCGACGAGAAGGCCGTCGAGCTCGACGAGCTGGCCATCGAGATCCTCGCGCGTCAGCAGCCGGTGGCCCGCGACCTCCGCATCGTCGTGAGCGCGCTGCGCATGAGCGCATCGCTCGAGCGGATGGGCGACATCGCCGAGCACATCGCGCAGCTCACCCGCATGCGCTTCCCCGAGCGAGCCATCCCCAAGGGCCTGAAGTCGACGTTCCTGAAGATGGGCGAGCTCGACGTCGAGGCGGCACGGCAGCTGACCGAGCTGCTGCGCACGCAGGACGGGGACCTCATCGACGAGATCCGCAACGCCGACGACAAGCTCGACGAGCTGCACGTCTCGGTCTTCGAGAAGGTGCTGAGCGACAGCTGGCAGGGCGACCCGTCGGCCACCGTCGACGCGACCCTCGCCAGCCGCTACCACGAGCGCTTCGGCGACCACGCCGTCTCGGTGGCCAAGAAGGTCGCCTACCTGTCGACGGGCGACTGGACCACGAGCACCGACACCATCGACGTGGTGACCCCGCAGTAGCGCGGGCGCTGCCGCTGCGCAGAAACAAGAAGAGCGGATGCCTCGGGGGGAGGCATCCGCTCTTCTCTGTGCGTCTGGGTCAGGCCTTGCCCTGGTTGGCGACCGCGGCGGCCCCGGCGGCGGCGGCCTCGGGGTCGAGGTACTCTCCGGGGCTGAGCGGCTCGAGGTTCTCGTCGAGGCGGTACACCAGCGGGATGCCGGTGGGGATGTTGAGCTCGGCGATGTCGGCGTCGCTGATGCCGTCGAGGTGCTTGACCAGCCCGCGCAGCGAGTTGCCGTGGGCGGTCACGAGCACGGTCTTGCCGGCCTTCAGGTCGGGCACGATGTCGCTGTGCCAGTACGGCAGCATGCGGTCGATCACGATCTTCAGCGACTCGGTGCCGGGCACCTCGCCGTCGATGCCCACGTACCGCGGGTCGCCGACCTGGCTGTACTGGTCGTCGGCGGCCAGCGGCGGCGGCGGCACGTCGAACGAGCGGCGCCACAGCATGAACTGCTCGTTGCCGAACTCTTCGAGGGTCTGCGCCTTGTCCTTGCCCTGGAGGGCGCCGTAGTGCCGCTCGTTCAGGCGCCACGAGCGCTTCACCGGGATCCAGAGGCGGTCGGCCGCGTCGAGGGCGATGTCGGCGGTCTGGATGGCGCGGCTCAGCACCGAGGTGTGCAGGACGTCGGGCAGGATGCCGGACTCGGCGAGCAGCTCGCCGCCGCGCGCAGCCTCGGCCTTGCCCTGGTCGGTGAGGCGGACGTCGACCCAGCCCGTGAACTGGTTGGTCTTGTTCCACTCGCTCTGGCCGTGACGGAGGAGGATCAGCGTATAGGGCGCGGTCATGCGCCCCATGATATCCGGGCGATCACGCCCGCCCCGGCGCTGTGACGGCGGGCGAGACCCGTCAGCCCGCTCGTGCGACGCCTGGCATCATGGGGGGATGGCGCGGGGACCGGTCGGGCAGATCACGCGCGGCACGACCGGGACCAACCGGCTGCGGCGCGTGGATCGCTGGATCGCACGACAGCCCGCCCTCCGCCGGGCCTCAGACCCGCTCGTGGTCGACCTCGGCTACGGAGCGAGCGGCGTCACGGCGCTGGAGCTGCACTCCCGGCTGGCCCGTGTGCGCCCCGACGTCGAGGTGCTGGGTCTCGAGATCGACCCCGCGCGGGTGGTCCACGCCCGCGCGCAGCTCGAGCAGGTTCGCAGCGGCGGCACGTCCTTCGCACCCGGCGCCCGGGTCTCGTTCGCACGCGGCGGGTTCGAGGTGCCGGTGGCGGGCGGCCGCCGGCCCGCCGTCGTGCGGGCGTTCAACGTGCTGCGCCAGTACGGCGAAGCAGAGGTCGCGGAGGCCTGGGCGACGATGGCCGGGCGTCTCACGCCCGACGGGCTTCTCGTCGAGGGGACCTGCGACGAGATCGGGCGGATCGCGACCTGGGTGGCGATCGACCCTGACGCGGCGCCCCGGACCCTCACGGTGTCACTGCGACTGGCCGGGCTGCAGCATCCGTCGGTCGCCGCGGAGCGGCTTCCCAAGGCCCTCATCCACCGGAACGTGCCGGGCGAGCGCGTGCACGCGTTCCTGGCCGCCCTCGACGCCGAGTGGGAGCGCGCGGCGAGCGTCTCGCCGTTCGGCCCGGTGCATCGCTGGCGCACGGCGCTGTCGGCGCTCGCCGCCGGCGGCTGGCCGATCCGCGAGCGCTCGCGGTGGCGCTTGGGTGAGGTCACCGTCCCGTGGGAGGCCGTCGCGCCGCGCTGACGCCCACCTCACAACCGCGGCAACAGGGCGCGGGCATCGGCCGACGGCATGCCGGTCGCGGTGAGCAGGTCGACCGCGAGCGGCCGCAGCGCCGTGATGAGGTACTGCTCGCCCTGCGACCCGTCGGGCAGGATCTGCGCCGGGTCGAGGCGGACCGCCACCGCCCGCACCGCCTCCTGGGCCGCGGGCTGGAACGAGATGTCGTCGAGGCTCTCCCCGACGAGGGCTGCGCCGCGCATCAGCTCGGCCAGAAGCTCCGCCGGCACGGGGCGGCGCTGGCCGTCGTCGCACAGGTACACCGCGCGGCGCGCGACCACGCGAAGGTTGCGCGTGGCGAAGTCCATCGCCTGGAGCACGGCCTGATGGCGCCGCAGCTCGGCGCGCTGGGGACGCAGCCAGGGCGAGAATCCCGCCACCGCGAGCCCCGACTCCAGCGACGCGCGCCATTCGTCGATCCGGGGGCCGATCGCGCGCGCCTTCTCGAGTCCACGCGTCGCCCGCAGCGCATCGCCGCGGCGGAGCGCCTGCACGATGGTGTTCGCGGCGGCATCGGCCGCCGCGAACACGGCATGTCCGTCGCGCGCCTCCTCGCTGCGGGGGTTGCGCGGGATGAGCGCCGTCACGACGAGGGCGGCCACACCGCCCACGATCCCGTCGATGAGCCGCGAGAAGGGCTGCGAGGCGGGAAGCGACATCACGATCGACGCCTGGATGCCGGCCATGATCGCGAACGGCGGATACGGGGACAGGAACCTGGCGACCAGCAGCGTGACACCCAGCGCGAGGGCGAGCTGCCACCACCCCGGCCCGACGACCACGACGAAGCCCTCGGCGACGAGGATGCCGACCAGCATCCCGACGACCGTCTCGAGCACGCGGCGAGGACGGGCGTCGCGTACGAGGCCGAGGCTCGAGATCGTGACGGTCGCCGCGAGCAGCGGCGCCGGATGTCCCACGACGTAATGCGCGAAGGCCCATGCCGCGGTCGCGGCCACCGTGATCTGCAGGATCGCGATCGCGGATCCGCGCACGCGCGCCAGCTGCGGCCGCACATCGAGCCGGGCGCGCCAGCCCGTGGGCACGGTCTGGGTGATCGCGGCGGTGTCGCCGTCGCCGCTCACCGCAGCCGCTCCTACTGCGCTGCCGCGCGGCGCGACAGCCGGGTGATCCGGGGAACGTTCGCCGTGGCGCCGGCGTCGGGCGGCACCACGACCTCCTGCGCCGCGGCGACGGAACCGTCGGCGGTGTCCACCGTGAGCGGCGCGTCGACCGGGGTGGTGCGGCGCACGATCGCCAGGGCGATGGGCCCCTCCTCGTAGTGCAGCGCCGCCGACGTCACGATGCCGACCGCGTCGTCGCCGATCCGCACAGCGGCACCGTGCTCGGGCAGGACGCTGTCCGAGCCGTCGAGCTGGAGCGCCACCAGGCGTCGCGGCGGGTGGCCGAGATTGTGGACCTTCGCGATGGTCTCCTGCCCGCGGTAGCACCCCTTGTCGAGGTGCACGGCGGTGCGCAGCCAGTCCAGCTCATGCGGCAGAGCGCGCTCGTCGACGTCGGCTGTCCAGCGCGGGCGCCACGCGGCGACGCGGAGCGCGTCGACCGCTGCGAGCCCGGCGAGTTCGAGGTCACCGGCGACGGCGGCATCCGCGATCCGCTGCTCCTCGTCCCGGGTCACGATCGCCTCCGCCCAGTCGCGGTCGGCACCGGGATGCGGCTCGACCGGGGCGTAGGCGTACCCGCCGGGCGAGACGGACGGCCACGGGTCGCGCCACACGAGCGGCATCCCCGATGGCGTGGCGGGCGAGATGCGCTCGAGGGCTGCGGCGGTGCCGCCGATGACCGCGTACTCGTCGTCGGCGATGCGCGGGTCGACGCGCAGCCGGAAGCGCATCTTGCGCAGCCAGCCGAACAGGCCGTCGACGTCGGCCCGATCGGCGATCAGCCAGGTGGTCTCGCCGTCATCGAGGACGGATGCCCCATGCTCGACGTGCCCTTGCGGATCGAGGATGAGCAGCTCCGTGCTCACGCCGGGCTGAAGGCGCGCCAGCGCCTGCGACGACAACGAATCGAGCCACGTCAGGCGGTCCGCACCGGGCACCGCGATCACCGCGCGGTCGCGGCGCGGCGCGATCGCGGCGCCGGCGGCGAGACGACGCTGCTCGACGAGGGGGCTGCCCACGTGCTGCAGGCCGGCGTCGTCGACGACGGCGCCGGGGACCGGGGCGAACGGGTCAGTCATCGATCCCTCTGCTCATTTCGGGGCGTGCCCACGTCACGGCGCTCATTCCAGCTTGGCGAGGCGTGCCGAGGCGTGCGCGCCGAGTTCGAAGCCGAGCGCGGCGATGTCCCACGCCCACAGCAGATGGCCGTCGACCAGACCGTACATGCGGGTCGCCGCGGCGTACGCCTTGGCGCTGGCCGGGCGCACCACGGCGTCCGTGGCGATGTCGATGCGGGGGCCTTTGATCTGACCGAGATACAGCTCGCTCACGCCGTCGGCGTGCACGAGCGCGACCTCGAGGTCGAACCCGCCGTCGCTGTTGCGCAGCCCCTCGATGTCGTCGGCGGTGCGCGTGGCCGAAGCCGCGACGGCCGGAAGCAGACCGGGGCCGGCATCCGCGTCGGTCGCGGGGAGGGCGAGACGCCAGTAGCCCAGCTCGGCCACCAGTCGCGTGCGCGCCTCCGGGTCGTCCGCGTCGTGCAGCCACGCCTCGGCGGAGTAGTTCAGGTAGTCGCCGCCATCGTGGCTGAAGCTCACGCGATGCGTGAACTCGCCCGTGTAGGCGTGGTCACCGTAATCGATGACGCCGGTTCCCTCCCACACGCCGATGAGCCACGACAGCGGCACGAGCTCTGCGGGAAGGTCGGTCGGAATCTCGAGCACGAGGCGCCCCGTCAGCGCTGGCCGCGGTACAGGTTCTTGACGACGACCGCGGAGACGAAGACGATCGCGAGCGACGCCAGACCGAGCAGGCCCACGAAGAACAGTTCGAGCGCGACGAGATCCATGAGATCGAGTCTAGCCGGGAACCAGGGCGGCCAGACCGAAGCCGAGGCTGATGACGCCCATGACCAGCGCCGCACCGAGGATGCTCGCCGCCACCCGTTCGGTGAACCCCTGAGAGCGGCCCGACCAGAGCTGGGTGGCGAACGCCACGATGAGGCATCCGCCCAGTCCGACGCCCAGCCAGGCCGCGCGCCAGTCCGGCGCCGCGAAGACGCCGACGACGATCGCGATCAGCGCCGCGAGCACCCACACGGCGACGATGCCCCCGAAGGTGCGACGAGGGGCGAGTTCTGGCAGGGCCATGCCTCCCATCATCGCCCATCGGGCCCTACGGCGCACGCGTCCCGACGTCGTCGACGATGGTCATGAGAGCGGACCACCACCCTGCCACGCCCTACACTGGGGTTCGCGGCGCGCCCCCACGCGCCGGGAAGGCGATCCATTGGCACAGCTCCTGGTTCTCAGTTCCACTCACGGAGGCGGTCCCGTGCTGCCCTCGCTCGAGCTGCTGAGCCACCGCGTGCGCCTGATCCCCGCCGAGCCTGCCCAGCTGGTCAACGCGCCGAGCGCCGACATCATCTTCGTCGACGCCCGTGTGGATCTCGTCGGGGCGAAGTCGCTGTGCAAGATCCTCAACACGACGGGTCTGGACGCCCCGCTCCTGCTGATCGTCACGGAGGGCGGTCTCACCGCGGTCTCGCCGGACTGGGGCGTCGACGACGTGATCCTCTTCACCGCCGGCCCTGCCGAGGTGGATGCGCGCATCCGGCTGGCGGTCGGACGCCAGTCGGCCGAGCAGGTGTCGACCCGCATCCAGACGTCGGGTATCACGATCGACGAGTCCTCTTACTCCGCGAAGGTGCACGGCCGGCCGCTCGACCTCACCTACAAGGAGTTCCAGCTCCTGCACTTCTTCGCCACGCACCCGTCGCGGGTGTTCACGCGTGAGCAGCTGCTGAGCGAGGTCTGGGGCTACGACTACTTCGGCGGCACCCGCACGGTGGACGTGCACGTCCGGCGTCTGCGCGCCAAGCTCGGCGACATGGAGCAGCTCATCGGCACCGTCCGCAACGTGGGCTACCGCTTCAACGTGTACGAGGACGAGCCCGAGCCCGCACCGCGCGAGCGCACTCAGGCGTAAAGCGCGACGGGGCTCGACCCGCGGCATCCGTCACCCCGTTCACACTCTCGTCACGTGACCCTGCAATGATGAGGGGATGATCGAACCCGAGGTGCTCGACGCCGGCCTGGGCGATGCGGACGACGACGACTTCGACCTCTCGGAGGTCTTCGACTCGCAGCTTCCCGACCATCGCTACCTGGACCGCGAGCTCAGCTGGCTCGCCTTCAACCAGCGCGTGCTCGAACTCGCCGAGGATCCGAACCTGCCGACGCTGGAGCGCGCGAACTTCCTCGCGATCTTCGCGAACAACCTCGACGAGTTCTTCATGGTGCGCGTCGCGGGGCTCAAGCGCCGCATCGTCACCGGTCTGGCGCTTCCCACGAACATCGGCCGCTCCCCCGCCGACGTGCTCGCCGACATCTCGGCGGAGGTCCGCCGCCTGCAGCTGCGTCACGCCGAGGCGTGGACGTCGCTCGTCAAGCCGGCACTCGCCGACGCCGGTATCCAGATCGTCTCGTACGACACGCTCGACGAGGACGAGCGGGCTCGGCTGTACGACTACTTCCAGGCGCAGGTCTTCCCCGTCCTGATGCCGCTCGCTGTCGACCCGGCCCACCCGTTCCCGTACATCTCGGGGCTGTCGCTGAACCTCGCGATCCGCATCAGAAGCGCCCGCACCGGCCGTCAGGAGTTCGCGCGCCTGAAGGTGCCGCCGATGCTCCCCCGGTTCGTCGAGCTTCCGGCGGCTGCGGGCACGGTGCGCTACCTGCCGCTCGAGGACCTCATCTCGAACCACCTCGACGACCTGTTCCCGGGCATGGAGGTGCTGGACCACCACGCGTTCCGCCTCACGCGCAACGAGGACGTCGCGATCGAGGAGGACGAGACCGAGAACCTCATCCAGGCGCTCGAAGCGGAGCTGCTGCGACGCCGCTTCGGCCCGCCGATCCGGCTCGAGATCACCGACGACATGGACGACGTGACGCTCGACCTCCTCGTCAAAGAGCTCGACGTCACCGAGCAGGAGGTCTACCGCCTCCCCGGTCCGCTCGACCTGCGCGGCCTCTTCGATCTGCGCATCGATCGCCCCGACCTGCGCTTCACGCCGCACCTGCCGACGACCGCGCTCGCCTTCCAGCCCGGCGACAACAACGAGCGGCCCGACATCTTCGCGTCCATCCGCAAGGGCGACGTGCTCGTGCACCACCCGTACGAGTCCTTCGCGACCAGCGTGCAGGCCTTCCTGGAGCAGGCGGCGAAGGATCCGCACGTCCTCGCCATCAAGCAGACCCTCTACCGCACGTCGGGTGACAGCCCCATCGTGGAGGCGCTCATCGACGCCGCCGAGGCCGGCAAGCAGGTGCTGGCGCTCGTCGAGATCAAGGCGCGCTTCGACGAGGCGAACAACATCGTCTGGGCGCGCAAGCTCGAGAAGGCTGGGGTGCACGTCGTGTACGGCCTGGTGGGCCTGAAGACCCACTGCAAGCTGGCGCTCGTGATCCGCGAGGAGAACGGCGTGCTGCGCAGCTACAGCCACGTCGGCACCGGCAACTACAACCCCAAGACCAGCCGCGTGTACGAGGACTTCGGACTCTTCACGGCCGACGACGTCGTGGGTCGCGACCTCACCCGCCTCTTCAACGAGCTGAGCGGCTACGCGATCGAGAAGAAGTTCAAGCGCCTCCTGGTCGCGCCCCTCCACCTTCGCAAGGGGCTGCTGCGGCTCATCGAGAAGGAGCGCCGCAACGCGCTCGCCGGCAAGCCCGCGAGCGTGCGCATCAAAGTCAACTCCATGGTCGACGAGCAGATCATCGACGCCCTCTACCGCGCCAGCCAGGCCGGCGTGAAGGTCGAGGTGTGGGTGCGCGGCATCTGCGCGCTGAAGCCGGGCGTCGAGGGCATGAGCGAGAACATCACGGTCCGCTCGATCCTCGGCCGCTACCTGGAGCACTCGCGCATCTTCGCCTTCCACAACGACGGCGACCCTGTGGTCTACATCGGCAGCGCCGACATGATGCACCGCAACCTCGACCGCCGGGTCGAGGCGCTCGTGCGCGTGTCGACACCCGCCCATATCAAGGAGCTCAACGACCTCTTCACCCTGTCGATGAGCGACACCACCAGCTCGTGGCATCTGGGACCCGACGGCGAATGGGTGCGCCACAACGTCGGCGAGGACGGCAAGCTGCTTCTGGACCTCCAGGATCGGACCATGACCAACGTGCAGCGCCGCCGGCGGGCACGGGCGGTGCGATGACCGAGACGGCCGTCTACGCGGCCGGGGGCGTCGTCTGGCGTGTCGTCGATGGCAAGCTGCGCGTGCTCCTGATCCACCGCACGAAGTATCGCGATGTGACGCTGCCCAAGGGCAAGGTCGATCCCGGCGAGATGCTCGCCGAGACGGCCGTCCGCGAGATCCACGAAGAGACCGGCATCCGCGTCGCCCTGGGCGTGCCCGTCGGCGTCTCGCGCTATCGGCTGCCCAGCAAGCGCACCAAGATCGTGCACTACTGGGCGGCAGAGGCGACGGAGCCGGCGATCCGGGCCTCCGCGTTCGTCCCGAACAAGGAGATCGCCGCGATCGAATGGGTCTCGCCGAAGAAGGCCCTCCGCCGGCTCAGCTATCCCGTCGACGCCGAGATCCTGGAGTACTTCATCCGGCTGATCGACGAGGGCGTGCTGCGCACCTTCCCCATCGTCGCCCTGCGTCACGCCAAAGCCGTCGGCCGCGAGGAGTGGGACGGCAGTGATGCCGCGCGTCCGCTGGCGGCGCGCGGCCGCAAGCAGGCGAACTCGATCGTCGGTCCCCTGGTCGCGTTCGGCGTCCGCAAGATCGTGTCGAGCCCCGCGGTGCGCTGCGTCAAGACCGTCGCGCCGCTGTCGGCCGCACTCGGCCGCAAGATCGACACCACCAAGCTGATCGGTCAGGACGCGTGGGAGGAAGGCAAGTCCGACGCGCGCACCGTCGTCGGCGAACGCGTCCGCGCCCGCAAGCCCTCCGTGCTGTGCAGTCATGGGCCGGTGCTGCCCGACATCCTCAGTGAGCTCGCACTCGCGACCGGGACACTGCGCGGGTCGTACCTCGGCAGCGCCTCGGCGCTCGAGCCGGCAGCCTTCTCGGTCGTTCACATGTCGGTGGACAATCCCGGCTCGGGCATCGTCGCCATCGAGACCCACATCCCCAAGGTCTGATTCGCGCCTCAGCCGGGTGCGTGAACAACAGCCACCGGGTGCCGCGGAATTCCGCGGACGGAGGGGCGACGGTGTCGATGCCGACGCATGGATGTCGGCATCCCGTTCACCTTCCGTTCACCCGCGCAGCGCACTCTCTTAAGAGTCCGAGCCTACGTTTCAGAACGAACCCCGCACCGGGTTCGAACCCGAAGGCCTTCCCGGGCCTCTTTCCCTGACACGTGAAGGATTCACACAGTGAAGATCTCTCGCATCGCCCAGGTGGGCGCTGTCGCCGCAATCGCGGCCCTCGCCCTCGCAGGCTGCGCCTCCAACGAGACCCCCTCGGGCGAGACCACCGACGCACCCGAGTCGAACCTCTCCGGCGAGATCGCGGGCGGCGGTTCTTCGGCTCAGGAGGTCGCCGTCCAGGCGTGGACCGCCGGCTTCCAGACCGCCAACCCCGACGTGACGATCACGTACGACCCGTCGGGCTCGGGCGCCGGACGCGAGTCGTTCCAGGCCGGAGCGTTCCCGTTCGCGGGCTCCGACCGCGCCTTCAAGATCGAGGAGATCGAGGCCGGACCGTTCGACGGCTGCGTCGAGGACTCCGGCATCATCGAGCTGCCCACGTACATCTCGCCGATCGCCGTGATCTTCAACGTCGAGGGCGTCGACGCGCTCAACCTCGACGCGGCGACCATGGCCGGCCTGTTCGCCGGCACGATCACGAACTGGAACGACCCGGCGATCGCCGCGCTCAACCCCGACGTGACCTTCCCCGACCTGGCCGTGACGCCGGTGCACCGCGCCGACGACTCGGGCACCACCGAGAACTTCACCGACTACCTCTACCAGGCGGCGGGCGACGTGTGGACGAACGAGGCTGACGGCGTGTGGCCGCTGTCCAGCGGTGAGGCCGCGCAGGGCACCTCCGGCGTCGTCTCCGCCGTCGCGGGCGGCAACGGCACCATCGGCTACGCCGACGCGTCGCGTGCGGCTGAAGAGGGCCTCTCGACCGCCGCGGTGAAGGTCGGCGACGAGTTCGTCGAGTACTCGCCGGAGGCGGCCGCCGCCATCGTCGACGAGTCGCCGTTCGAAGAGGGCCGCGGCGAGGGCGACCTCGCCATCGAGCTGCACCGCACCTCCGACGTCGCGGGCGTCTACCCGATCGTGCTCGTGAGCTACATGATCGCGTGCCAGGAGTACGCCGACGCGGCCGTGGCGCCCATCGTCAAGGGCTACCTGCAGTACGTCGCCAGCGCCGAGGGCCAGGATGCCGCTGCCGCCGCAGCCGGCAGCGCGCCGATCTCGGACTCGCTGCGTGAGCAGGTCAACGCCGCGATCGACCTGATCGTCACCCAGTAAGACCCCGATACCCGGCCCGGTCGTCACGATCGGGCCGGGTATCACCCTGAGAGATCCCGAATCCAGAAGGACACCATGACCACGACGACCGCCCCCGCGCCGGGCAAGGTCAAGCAGCGGCCGGGCGACCGCTGGTTCTCGGGAACCGCGCTCGGCGCCGGCGTGATGATCCTCGTCACGCTGGCCGCCGTCGCCATCTTCCTCCTCATCCAGTCCGTCCCCGGTCTCACCGCCACGTCGGCCACCGCCAGCATCCTGTCGGGGAACTTCTGGGA
Source organism: Microbacterium psychrotolerans (assembly GCF_031085295.1). Classification (GTDB taxonomy): domain Bacteria; phylum Actinomycetota; class Actinomycetes; order Actinomycetales; family Microbacteriaceae; genus Microbacterium; species Microbacterium psychrotolerans. The sequence continues at coordinate 89,085 of NZ_JAVFWO010000008.1, forward strand.
GTACGTCTGGCCGCTCGCCTTCGGCACGGTATGGGCGTCCTTCCTGGCCCTGCTGATGGCGGTGCCTCTGGCTGTCTCGGTCGCCCTCTTCATCTCGCACTACGCACCGCGTCGGCTGGCCCAGGGGCTCGGCTACATCGTCGACCTGCTCGCCGCCGTTCCGTCGGTGGTCTTCGGCCTGTGGGGCATCCTCGTGCTCGCCCCCGCCGTTCAGCCGATCTACGCATGGCTCAACGCCAACATGGGATGGTTCCCGCTCTTCTCGGGCACCGTCTCCAGCACCGGCCGCACCATCTTCACCGCCGCGATCGTCCTCGCGGTGATGGTCGTCCCGATCATCACCGCCATCTGCCGCGAGATCTTCCTGCAGACCCCGGTGCTCCACGAGGAGGCCGCGCTCGCGCTCGGCGCCACGCGCTGGGAGATGATCAAGATGGCCGTCTTCCCGTTCGGCCGCAGCGGCATCGTCTCGGCCTCGATGCTGGGCCTCGGACGCGCACTCGGCGAGACGATGGCGGTCGCCATGGTGCTCTCAGTCGCGAACATGGTGACCTTCCAGCTGTTCACGGCCGAGAACCCCGGCACGATCCCCGCGAACATCGCCCTGACCTTCCCCGAGGCGTACGGCGTCAACATCAACGTCCTCATCGCCACCGGCCTCATCCTCTTCATCGTCACCTTCGCGGTCAACGCCATCGCCCGATGGATCGTCAGCCGCCGCAAGGAATTCTCGGGAGCGAACTGACATGACCGTGACGACCGCTCCTCCCCGGGCTCCGCAGTCGGCGCCCGTGCGCGAGACCCCGCGGCTGACCAGCGGCCACCTCCCCTTCTGGGCGCCGTGGGCCATCCTCGTCGGCAGCCTCGTCATCAGCGGCATCCTCTTCGCGATCGTCGCGATGGGCTCCGGGGACGGCTTCAACGTCGCCGGCTGGGCGGTCGTGGCGGCGCTGGTGTACCTCGCGCTGATCACGACGATCTCGTCCCTCGTCGAGGGTCGCCGCAAGGGCATGGACCGCCTGGTGACCGGCGTCGTGACCATCGCGTTCCTCATCGCCATGGTCCCGCTGGTCTCGGTGGCGATCACGGTCGTCGTCAACGGCGTCGCCGGCATCTCGGCCGAGTTCTTCTCCTCCTCGATGCGCAACGTCGTGGGCGAAGGCGGCGGCGCGCTCCACGCGATCGTCGGCACCGTCCTCATCACACTCGCAGCCGCGGTGATCTCGATCCCGATCGGCATCTTCACCGCCATCTACCTTGTCGAGTACGGCCGCGGCGGACGCCTGAGCCGCGGCATCACATTCCTCGTCGACGTCATGACCGGCATCCCGTCGATCGTCGCCGGTCTGTTCGCCTACGCTCTGTTCGCCCTGTTCCTCGGTCCCGGCATCCGGATGGGCATCATGGGCTCGGTCGCGCTCTCGGTGCTGATGATCCCGGTCGTCGTGCGTTCGACGGAGGAGATGCTGCGCCTCGTGCCGAACGAGCTCCGGGAGGCGTCGTACGCGCTCGGCGTGCCCAAGTGGCGCACGATCGCGAAGATCGTCCTGCCGACCTCGCTCGCCGGCATCACCACGGGCGTCATGCTCTCGATCTCCCGCGTGATCGGAGAGACGGCTCCGCTGCTGCTGACGGCGGGCGTCGCGACCTCGATGAACTACAACCTCTTCCAGGGCCGCATGATGACCCTGCCGGTCATGGCCTACTCGCAGTACATGAACCAGGGCATTCCAGCCCAGGCCTACATCGACCGCGCCTGGGCCTGCGCCCTGGTCCTCATCGTCATCGTGATGCTCCTCAACCTCATCGCGCGCCTCGTCGCGAAGGTGTTCTCCCCCAAGCTCGGCCGCTGAGCAGCCTCCACCCGAAAGCACTGACAGGAACCATGTCCAAGAGCATCGAAGTCAACGACCTCAACGTCTTCTACGGCGACTTCAAGGCCGTCGAAGGCGTCTCGCTCGGCATCGAGCCGCGCAGCGTCACCGCCTTCATCGGCCCGTCGGGCTGCGGCAAGTCGACGTTCCTGCGCACGCTCAACCGCATGCACGAAGTGATCCCCGGCGCGCGCGTCGAGGGCGAGGTGCTGCTCGACGGAAACAACCTCTACGGCGCCAACGTCGACCCGGTGCTCGTGCGCCGCCAGGTCGGCATGGTGTTCCAGCGCCCCAACCCGTTCCCCACGATGTCGATCAAGGAGAACGTGCTGGCGGGCGTCAAGCTCAACAACAAGAAGATGTCGAAGTCCGACTCGGATGCCCTCGTCGAGAAGTCGCTCCGCGGCGCGAACCTGTGGAACGAGGTCAAGGACCGCCTCGACAAGCCCGGATCGGGTCTGTCGGGCGGCCAGCAGCAGCGCCTCTGCATCGCCCGCGCCATCGCCGTCTCGCCCGAGGTGATCCTCATGGACGAGCCCTGCTCCGCCCTCGACCCGATCTCGACCTACGCGATCGAGGAGTTGATCGGCGAGCTCAAGAACGACTACACGGTCGTCATCGTGACGCACAACATGCAGCAGGCGTCACGCGTCAGCGACAAGACCGCCTTCTTCAACATCGCGGGCACGGGAAAGCCCGGCAAGCTCATCGAGTACAACGACACGCGGTCGATCTTCACGACTCCGTCGGTGCAGGCGACCGAGGACTACGTCTCGGGTCGATTCGGCTGATCCGCAGGATCGCTGCACGAAGCCCTCGCCGATCGGCGGGGGCTTCGTCGTCGGGTCAGTCGCGCGGGCTGAGCAGATAGCGGTTGAAGGATGCCGTGAGCTCTGCGTCCACCGGCATCACAGAGCCGTCGATCGCGGTGATGGGCGCCGCCAGACGCACGCTCGACACCAGCCACGCGGCATCCGCGTCCGTCAGAGCGCTCGTCGGCAGTGTGGCGTAGCCGGTGTCGTGGCCCTCCTCCTCGAGGTGGGCGAAGAGGCTCAGCTGGGTCGTGCCGTGGAGGATGCCGCCGTTCGGCGCGGGCGTGACGAAGCGGCCGTCGATGCGCAGGATGAGCGAGGCGGTGGGCGCCTCGAGCACGAAGCCGTCCGACGTGACGAAGACGGCGTCGTCGGCGCCACGGCGCTTCGCTTCGCGGATCGCGGCCATGTTGACCGCGTACGACAGGGTCTTGGCGCCGAGCAGCAGCCAGGGCGCCTTCGCAGGGGTGTCGATGCCGTAGCCGCGATCGAGCGTCACGACCCGGATGCCGTGCTCGCGGACGGCGGTGTTGTCGGCGGCGGCTGCCACCGTCACCCACGCCGTCGGTGCGGGCCCGTGTTCGACTCCGCGGCTCAGGATGAGCTTGATGACGCCCTCCCCGTGGCGCGGCGCGTGCTGCGCGGCGGCGTCGACGGCCTGACGCCACTGCTCCAGGTGCGGGGCCGCCAGGTCGCAGATGCGCGCGGAGTGCGCGAGCCGCTCGAGGTGTGCCTGCGTCTCCTGCGCGTGGCCGTCCACGACGCCGATCGACTCGAAGATGCCGTCCCCGCGCTGCGTGCTCAGCTCGCCGACGCTCAGCGCCGGCGCCGACGGGTCGATGACCCGGAAGGTATCGGCGAAATCGGAGCGAGGATCGTCGGATGTCGCCGGGTCGATGACGAGCGCGAAGAGCAGTGCCATGCCCCCGAGCCTAAGCTCTCGGGAATGCCACGCCCCTCGTCTCGGTTACACTGGATCGGCCGGGCCGCAGTAACCCCGGGCTCCATCTTCTGCCGCTGCGAGCGGCCTCGCGCCGAGAGGCGTTCTGCGGCCCGGCACTCTTGTACCTGAGCGATGCGCGCGGCCGATCGAGCGGGAACGCCTCTGCCGCGCAGCGGAATCCGCACTGCGGCGTTCTGCGGCCCGGCACTTTCGTACCCACGCCCTGCGGCGGCCAGCGGATCTCAGGTCAGCGCATCACGGCGCCAGAGGGCGGCGCAGGCCGACAGGTCGGCGCCGTAGTCCGACAGGCGCAGAGCCCGAGTGGTGAACGCGGACGCGCGGTCGGGCTCGGTCGTCTCGTAGTCGTCGGCGAGATGCGTGGCACCCGATGCCTGCACGCGGCAGAAGGCCGCGGCGCGGTCGAGGGCCACGGCGAAGTCGCCCTCGAAGAGCCCGCGCAGGATGGTGTCGACCAGCGCGACGAGCTCGTCGGGACCGGCGGGCGACGGCGCGCCGGCCACGACGTCGTCGACGGAGGCGAGCTCGGCACGGCCGCGCTCGTACAGGAGCGCGGCCGTGCGCGGATCGTCGTGGATCATGAGCTGCACGAGGTACAGCCGCCATAGCGCGCCGGGCAGCGTCTTCGCGGGCGAACGCGACCACAGCTCGGCGAGGTCGTCGATGCCGTGCTCGTCGGTGAACGAGACGAGGCGGTCGACGACGCGGCCGTCCGGGTCGGCGCGGACCCTGGCGAGCAGGGCGTGCGCGGTGGTGTGCGCGACGCGCGAGACCTCAGCCGGGTCCTCGGCCGCGAACGCCCGGTCGAACACTTCGGCCGGACGCCGGACGGGCTTGTGGAACTCCCTGGACGAATCGCTCATTCCGTCCAGGCTACTCGCCGCCACGAGCACCTGCTCGCGCTGCATGGCGGCCGCCCAGGGCAGGCACATGACCCGGTTCTCAGACCTGGTTGATGCGGATGTGGTTGCCGGCGGGGTCGCGGAAGGCGCAGTCGCGCGGTCCCCAGCCCTGCTCCTTGGGTTCCTGGAGCACCTCTGCGCCGAAGGCACGCAGCTTCTCGAACGTCGCGTCGAGGTCGCTGGTCGTGAAGACGTAGGGTCCGGGACCGGACCCCTTCACGATCAGGCGCTGGAGCGCCTCGCCGTCGTCGGGCGAACGGCCCGCCGACGGATCGGACACCACGAGCGACAGGCCGGGCTGGCCGGGGAAGCCGAAGCTCACCCAGCGGTGACCGTCGTAGGCGACGTCGTTGACGACCTCGAGGCCGAGACCGTCGCGGTAGAAGGGGATGGCGGCGTCGACATCGTCGACGGTGATGGGGCTGTAGGCCAGCGCGATGTTCGTCATGTCTGCCACGCTACGATCCCGCACGAACGCGCGCTTCTCCGATCCTGCTCGGTTCACGAGCCGCGCACAGGCTCCCCACTGAACCGTTTCGCGTCACACGTACCGAGTCGGCCGCGTGAGGATCTTGGCGACGCACAGCGGCATGGCCTCGGCGGCGTTGTGCGGCCGCGAGCGGTACGAGCTCGGGGTCTCCCCCACGATCTCCGAGAACGTCGAGCTGAAAGAGCCGAGCGATGTCGCACCGACGGCGGTGCAGGCATCCGTCACCGAGACCCCCTCGCGGAGCAGGGCCATGGCGCGCTCGATCCGCCGCGTCATGAGGTACGCGTACGGGGTCTCGCCGTAGGCGGCCTTGAACTCGCGGGAGAAATGCGCGGGCGACATCAGGGCCTTGGTCGCCATCGTCGGCACGTCGAGGGGCTGGGCGTAATCGCGGTCGATGAGGTCGCGCGCGCGGCGCAGGTGCGCGAGGGTCTGGGTCGTCTGCGGAGCGGAAACCACGGACTTCACGCTACCGGGATGACGCCTGCCCGCGACCCCGATCCCGGCTCAGGCCGTCGGGATGGCCACGATCGGATCCGTCGACGGCTCGCCGGTGGGCGACCCGCCCTGCGGCTCGATCGTCACCGCGATGACGTCGCCCGGCTGCATCGCGCCGTCGAGCAATGCCGTCGCCTCACCGTCGGCGGAGTCGAATGTGCCCGCCGAGACAGGACCCCCGTCGCGCACGAACCACAGCTCGAAGCTCTCGTCGTCGGCGATCTGCGGGAGGCCCTGTGAGACCAGCACGACCTTGCCGAGGGATTCCGACCAGTGCGCCGTCGCGGTGCCTCCGTCGGTCACCTCGACCGTGGCCGACTGCGCGTCGGGGGCATCCTCGATCTGCTGAAGCGCGACGACCTCGGCCGGCCGGTTCAGATAGTCGTTGATCGTGGCTGCGCCGAGCCCGAGGGCGACGAGCAGCACCAGCGATGCGGCGAGCGCGACGATGCCACGGGTCCAGCGGCGCCGGGAGACGGCCTGGATGACCGCGGTGGGCGGCGGCGGCTCTGGGGCCGGCCGATCGCTGCTCTCGGACCACGCGGCGCCCGGTTCGGCGACCGCGGCGGCCGAGGCGGGCATGGCCGGCAGCTGGGGGGTCGCGGTGATCTGGGACAGCAGCGTCGAGCGCAGCGTCAGTGGGGGCACGGCATCGGCGACGGCGTCGGCGAGCGCGGCGGCGGTCGCGGCATCCGCGTCCACCAGCTCCTCCCACTCGGGGTGCCGGCGGCGGGCTGCCTCGAACGCTTCGCGGTCGGCGGGCGACAGCGCGTTCAGCGCAGCGCCTGCGGCGAGCTCGGCGAACTCCTCCTCGTTCATCACGCGGTCACCCCCATCTCTGCTCTCAGGCGGGACAGGCCGTCCCGCATCCTCGTCTTGATCGTCCCCAGCGGCGCTCCCACCAGTGCCGCGATCTCGCTCTGACTGTAACCCCCGTAATACGCGAGGGTCAGCGCTTCCTTCTGGGCGTCCGGCAGCGCCGACAGCGCGGTCGCCACCCTCTCCCCCTCGATGCGCAGCTCGACCTGATCCGCCACCTCGTCATGGGCTACTCCGAGGTCTCGGAATCCCGCCCGCACGTCGCGATCCGTGCTCGACTGCGAGGCCCGCACACGGTCCACAGCCCGGCGGTGAGCGATCGTGAGCACCCACGATCTTCCCTGACCTCTGTTCGGAGCGAACCGCGATGCGGATTGCCACACCTCGAGGAACACCTCCTGCAGCACCTCTTCGCTCTGCGCCCGGTCGACGAGCACGCGCAGGATCAGCCCGAAGACGCGAGGCGAGAGCAGATCGTAGACGCGCGCGAAGGCCGCCTGGTCGCCGGCCGCGACCTGCAGCAGCAGCTCTCCGATGCGGTCGACCGGCTCCGTGCCGTCCTCCGGCACGTCGATCCCGTCGATCACCATGTCCACCAGCATGCCCTACGTCACCTCCCCGCGACTTCTCGCACCCGTGTCAGCCGAACGTGAACGAGTAGACCTCGACGCCCGGCGAGACGACCACGTCGAGCACGTGAGCCGCCGCATCGTTCGTCTCCGCCGCGGCGTACGAGCGCGGCGTTCCGGATACGGCCAGCGTCTGCTCACGGCCGTCGTCGAGGCGGACGCGCACCTCGCCCTCGCCGGCGAGCACCATGCGCACGTGCTCGGCATGGAACTGCAGACGGATGCCGCCGCCCGCCGCCCCCGAAGGCGTGGCGAACTGCGTCTCCACCCGCCACGCACCGTCCAAGGCGAACGAATCCCCCGGCTGCTCGTCGGGGACCCGGTACTCGCCCTCGCCCGCCCGGTACGCGGGCTCACCTCCGTAATTCACGTCCTTCGCCGACCCCAGGAACGTCTCGCGTGTGCGGGTGCCTGCATCCGGAGTGTCGTCGGCGACCTCGGTCGGATCGGGCAGCGTCACGCCGGGCTCGGCATCCTGCAGCAGCTCGCGGATGAGCATCTCGGTCGCGGCGTAGTTGCCCTCGCCGAAGGCGATGTGGCGGACCGTCCCGTCGGCGTCGATCAGATAGTGCGCGGGCCAGTAGCGGTTCCGGTAGTTCGTCCAGGTCGACAGGCTGTTGTCCAGGGCCACCGGGTACGTGATGCCGAAGTCGCGCGCGCCTGCAGCCACGTTGGCGGCGTCCTTCTCGAACGCGTACTCGGGCGAGTGGATGCCGATCACCCGCAGCCCCGCATCGCGGTACGCGTCGTCCCAGGCGACGACGTGCGGGATGCTGCGCTGGCAGTTGATGCACGAGTACGCCCAGAAGTCGATCAGCACAACCTCCCCGCGAAGATCCGCGAGGTCGACAGGCGCTCCGGCGGGCGTGTTCAGCCACTCGTCGATTCCTCGGATGCTCGGCGCCGCACCGCAGGACTCGAGCTCCGCCGCACCGTTGGTGCACTTGTCGAGATCCCGGTTCTCGTCGGTGACGAGGCCGCCGAGGTCGAGTGCCCGTCGCGCGTCGGGGTTGTCGGTGAGCTGACGCTGGACGCCGGCGGTGTAGTCGGGCACGAGCCGCTGCAGCAGCTGCGGCACATCGAACACCAGGCCGACGGCGAGCGCGAGCATCGCCACCCCGGCAGCGATCCGCAGGCCGCGCTCGTGCGTGCGGAACGCGCGGATGCGCTCCACGAGCCCGCGGCCTGCGAGGGCGAAGAAGAGCAGCGGGATGCAGACTCCGACAGTGAAGGACAGCGTCAGGACCACGGTGCCGAAGTCGATGCGGCCGGTCGAACCGGCGACGATGATGGCCGCCAGTACGGGTCCGGCGCAGGGTACGAACACAGTGCCGAGCGCCAGCCCGACGCCGTAGCCGCTCCCGCCGTTCTGCACCTCCGAGCGGCGGGCAAGCCTCTGGAACGGCTTCTCGAGCAGCCGCTCGAACCGCGGCACGAGAAGCCCGACCCCGATCAGGACGAGCACCGCGATGCCCGCCCACCGCAGGACGTCCTGCGGGAGTCCGAGCGCTCCGAGCAGGAGCGAGCCCAGGAGGGTCACCAGAGTGAAGCTCGTGACCAGACCCGCGATCACGAGGTACGGCCGCCACCGCGATGCGGGAGCAGGTACGTCGGCGGCGTCGGACGAGAACCGGGCGGACTGCGCGCCCCCGGTCAGGAAGATGACCGGCAGCACCGGCAGTATGCACGGCGAGATCCCCGTGATGAGTCCGCCGAGCAGACCGATGATGACGAGCTCCATGCGTCCCCCTAGGTGTCACGGGTTGTTCGCTCCGGAGCTCCATTCGGATTGGTCGGCCGCACGGGATGCGGGCGTGCTCGCGATCGGCATCCGATTCTTCCAATCCATTCGGGCGAGCCCTCCGAACAGTCCGTGTAGCCGCTCCTGCGGCACGCTCCCCGCACCGGGGGCCACCAGACCGCGGTCGCACGACCGCATGGAGGAGGAAGACATGTCTCGCATCACCAGGAAGCGTCTGTCGGCCGGGCTCGCTCTCGCCGTCGCCGCGACCTTCGCGCTGTCCGCCTGTTCGATGGGCGGCTCGGCTGCCGAACCGTCGACCGAACCGTCGGCACCCGCCATGGAGTCGAGCGAGGAGCCGATGGCGGCCGACCCCGCCGCAGACCTCGTCGGTCCGGGCTGCGCCGCCTATGCCGAGGCCGTCCCGGACGGCGCCGGCTCGATCGAGGGAATGTCCGCCGACCCCGTGGCGGTGGCGGCATCCAACAATCCGATGCTGACGACCCTCACCGCTGCCGTGAGCGGCCAGTTGAACCCCGAGGTCGACCTCGTCGACACTCTCAACGGTGACGAGTTCACGGTCTTCGCGCCGGTCGACGACGCGTTCGCGGCGATCGACCCCACCACGATCGAAGCGCTCAAGACCGACACCGCGACGCTGACGTCGATCCTCACCTACCACGTGGTGCCGGGCCGCATCGAGCCCGCCGACATCGCCGGCATGCACACCACCGTGCAGGGCGCCGACGTCGAGGTCACCGGAGGCGGCGACGCCTGGATGGTCAACGACGCGAACGTGATCTGCGGCGGCGTGCAGACGGCCAACGCCACCGTGTATCTGATCGACTCGGTCCTGATGCCTCCGGCACAGTGACCGACGCCGGCCTCGGCCGGCACCAAGGGGGGCGGCGAGGCCGCCGGCGTCTGCGAGGTGACGCCGGCGGCCTTGTCGCCCCTTGCACGCGGTCGCTGCGGAGTCAAGGGTGTGGGCCTGATCAGGCTCGCTGTCTAACGTGATGCTGGGCCTGGGGTTGCGCCGGAGGGGTGCGGACACCAGGTGGGAGGAGACGTGACATACCTGCGCGAGTCGGCGGAGTTGTCCACCGGCGAGATCTTGGACGATCGCTACGTCCTGCATGAGCGGATCGGCGAAGGTGGGATGGCGCGCGTATATCGCGCCGAAGACACCCACCTCCAGCGCTCGGTGGCGGTCAAGATCTTCCGCGAGCCCACCGACGGCATCGACTCGGTGGAGCGTGCGCTGTCGGAGACGACCCTTCTCGCCTCTCTGAGTCACCATTCCCTCGTCACCGTGTTCGATGCCCGCGTGGGCACCGGTGAGCCCAACTACCTGGTCATGGAGCACGTCGACGGCATCACCCTGCGCGATCTCATCGCCCGCGGGCCCGTCGACCCGAAGATCGTCGCATCGATCGCCATCGACATCGCCGAGGGCCTGCACGTCGCGCACGAGCACGGGGTCGTGCATCGCGACATAAAGCCTTCGAACGTGCTCCTGTGGGCATCTCCTCGGCCGGGATGGGAGTGGCGAGCCAAGCTCGCGGACTTCGGCATCGCGTACTTGATGGACTCGGCCCGAGTGACGACACCAGGAGTGATCGTCGGCACGATGGCGTACGTCGCTCCGGAGCAGGCGCGAGGCGTGCCGCCGGCGCCGGCCGCCGACATCTATGCGTTCGGTCTCCTGCTGATCGAGGCGCTGACCGGCGAACGCCCGTTCGGCGACGCGGAGGGCATCGGCACTGTTGTGGCACGGCTGTCGGCGGCGCCCGAGATCCCGGAGTCGCTGCACCCGTCGTGGCAGGGCCTGCTGCGCGGCATGACAGCGATCCGGCCCGATGACCGACCCACCGCGCTCGAGGTCGTGACGGCGGCCTCCCGTTTGGCAGCGATGGAGAACAGTATCGCCCGTGAGAGAGCCGACCCCTCGACGGCGCCTTTCGCGGCGCCGACAACCGCCCCTACCCAGGTCTTTCCCGGGGCGGCGCTCGTGCCGGGCCCTCAGGGCGCGGTCGAGCGCGGAATGCTCCGCCGCGATGCGCGCGCGGCCGCGCTGACGTCGGAAGCTTCGGCCGGCACGGATGAGGCGGAAGAGGTCCTCCCCGTTGTGCCGGACGAGCAGCGGCGGCCGTCGCGCCGTGCGCTGGTGATCGGTGTGGTCGCCGCGGCACTCCTGGCGGTCGGACTCGCGCTCGGCACGGTGCTGCTGGCGAACAGCTGGTCTGCAGAAGCGGACCCCGCATCCACCCCGCCCGCGGAGGAACAGGCTCCGCCGGTTCCCACGGAGGAGGCCCCGGTCGAGGAAGCGCCGGCGAGCGTGCCCGCCGAGCAGCTCCCGGCCGACGAGGTGCCGCCGGCGGACACCGGCGGCGGAGGCGACGTCAACGACAACCGGGGCCCGGGGAACAACAACGGCAATGGCAACGGCAGCGGTAACAGCGGGCGTGGCAACGGGAATGGGAAGGGCTGAGCCCGCGAACGGAACCACGCCTGTCGGCAAGTAGGCTGGTATCCGAGGGCCTCTAGCTCAGTCGGTAGAGCATCGGACTTTTAATCCGCGGGTCGTGGGTTCGAGCCCCACGGGGCCCACTCACAGTGTCGAAGTGCAGTCCTGCGGCTGTGTTATCTGTCGCCAGCCTCTTCTCAGCGGGCGATGGCGGCGGCGATGAGCCAGACCACGGCACTCAGCACGAGTGCGATGAGCGGGTACCAGAACGCGGTGTGCTTGCGCGAGAGTGCGACGATCCCCGCGACCGCGCCGAGGACCGCGAGTGCCAGCGGCAGATAGCCGCCGAGCACGATGGCGAGCGTGTTGTCGTAGGTGCCGATGGCCCAGAGCAGCGAGACGAAGAAGAGCATCACGGCCGCGCCCACCGAGAAGCCGATGAGCAGCAGCGTGGCGATGAGGTCCCCCGTACGGCGCTCGGCGGCAGCCGCGCCGGCGGTCATGAGTCGAACCCGATCTCGTAGTGGACGAACCCCGTGCCGGTGGCCACGCGGTCATAGAGCGTTCGGGCGGTGGTGTTGGTCTCATGCGTGAGCCAGTACACCTTCGCCGCGCCGTACTCGCGCGCCCACCCCGTGACGTGGGCGATGAGTGCGCGACCCGCGCCGGTCCCCCGGGTGTCCGGAGCGACGAACAGATCCTCGAGGTAGCAGTACGGGAGGGCCGACCAGGTGGCGGCGTGCGTCAGCCAGTGCACGAAGCCGATCGCGTTCCCGGCATCGTCGGTCGCGAGCGCACCGTGGATCGGGAACTGCGGGTCCAGGATCCGATGCCAAGTCAGCGCGGTCTGCTCGTCGGAGAGCTCGGCCTCGTAGAACGTCAGGTAGCCGCGCCACAGCGGCAGCCAGGCGTCGTGGTCGGCGGGGGCGAGGGGACGAATCGCGGTCACGAGACCCGAGGCTAGCGGGTAGCCGGCGCTCAGGTGAGCGCGGTGAGCGCGGTTCGCCGCGCGTGGGTACTGAGATCCGCTCCCCGACGGCCGAGGAACTCCTCGAGCCGGCCGCGATCGACCCGTCCGATCTCGCGCAGCGCCACCCCCACGTTCGTCTGCACCAGGTGCTCGGGATCGGCCGCGAGCAACTCGCAGAGTGCCAGCGGGTCGTCGAGGTCGCCGGAGCGGATGATCCAGAACGCCGCCGTGATCGCCGTACGACGCCGCAGCCAGTCATCGGAGCGCGCGAGGTCGAACAGCACGTCCCGCGGCCGGTCGAGCAGGTACCCGCCCAGCACGCGGGGAGCGGCGCGGTCGATGAAATCCCACGTGTCGATGCGGTCCATACGCCGCATCCAGAGCTCGTACAGGGCAGCACGGTCGGCGTCCTTCGTGCGCGCCCGGAAGTCGAGGATGGCCACGGCCACCATCCGCATCTCATAGGCGTCCGCGTCGAGGAGCCGGTCGACCTCGGGCAGTGGCATCCGTGCATTCGTCTTCGCGATGTCGAAAACCGCGCCCATGCGCACGCCGATCACCTCGGTGCGATCATCGGTCATGCGCTGCTGGATCTTGGCCCGTTCGTCGGCGGATGCCGCGGCCTCGAGCGCCGTGCGCACACCCTCTGCCGTCGGCGACACGTCGGCGGGCTCAGTCACCGCCGGAGAGACCGGAGTGGCTCAGTTCCGCCCCGGCGTGCGCGAGCTCGGCCAGTGCGGCGTCGCTCGATTCCGTCGCGACACCGGCGACGAGGTCGGTGAGGATCCGCACATGCCGGCCGTGCTCGATGGCGTCGAGGGCGGAGGCGCGCACACAGTAGTCCGTCGCAATGCCCGCGACGTCGACGTCCACGACCCCGTGCTCTTCGAGCAGGTGCGCCACGGTAGCACCGTCGTCTGTGGTCCCCTCGAACAACGAGTAGGCCGGCGCCCCCTGCCCCTTCTTGACGTGATGCGTCACCGCGGAGGTGTCGAGGCCGGGGTCGTACTCCGCGCCCTCGGTGCCGACCACGCAGTGGACGGGCCAGGTCTCGACGAAGTCGGGCTCGGAGCTGAAGTGCCCGCCGTTGTCGCCCTCAGCGTGATGCCAGTCGCGCGAGGCGACGATCACGGCGTACTCCTCGGCGTGCGTGACCAGGTACTCCGTGATGCGCTGCGCGACGGCATCCCCGCCCTCCACGCCGAGCGCACCGCCCTCGGTGAAGTCGTTCTGGACGTCCACGATGAACAGCGCTTTGCTCATGATTCGAGCGTACGCCTGTACTCCTCGCGAGTGAGAGGGTGTCCGTCGTCCGCGACGAGCTCGGCCTCCGTCTCCGCGAGCAGCGGCTGGTCGGCCGGCGCGGCGAGTGCGCTCTCGGCAGCGCCAGGACCGTGACCGGTCGATGCGGTGCCGTCGCGCCGCGCCAGCTTCGACGGCCACCAGATCGCCCGGCCGATGTCGTAGGACAGCGCCGGCACGAGCAGCGACCGCACGACGAAGGTGTCGAGCAGCACGCCGAAGGCCACGATGAAGGCGAGCTGCGCCAGGAAGAGGATCGGGATGACGCCGAGTGCCGCGAAGGTCGCCGCCAGCACGAGACCCGCCGAGGTGATGACGCCGCCGGTCGCGACCAGGCCCCGCAGGATGCCTGGCCTGGTGCCGTGCGCGAGCGACTCTTCGCGCACGCGCGACATCAGGAAGATGTTGTAGTCCACGCCGAGCGCCACCAGGAAGACGAACCCGTACAGCGGCACTGCGGGGTCGGCGCCGGGGAACCCGAACACCTCGTTGAACACGAGCGCGCTCACGCCGAGCGCCGTCGCGAACGACAGGATCACCGTCGCGATCAGCAGCACCGGCGCCAGGATGGACCGCAGCAGCAGCATGAGGATCAGCAGGATCACCAGCAGGATGACCGGGATGATGACGGTCCGGTCGCGCGTCGACGTGTCGTTGGTGTCGATGTCGGTCGCCGTCTCGCCGCCGACGACCGCGGTCCCCGCGCCGAGCATGTCGTCGAGGTCGGCGCGGAGCTGGCGGACCGTGTCCTCAGCCGCGACCGAGTCGGCGGCATCCGTCAGCGTCCCGATGACGAGGACGTCGCCGTCGGCGACGGTCGCCTCAGGAGCAGGCGTGCCGGGCGGGCCGACCGCCGTGAGCACCGCTTCGCCGTCTTGGACCTCGACGGCGGCCTGCCCGGTCGGCGAATCCTCCGAGGAGACGGCCACGGATTCGATGCCCTCCGACGCCTCGAGCACCTCGACCGTGTCGGCAAGGTCCTCTTCGGGCACGATCACGTAGGCCGGCGATCCCGACCCCGCCGGGAAGTGCTCGGCGAGCACTTCCTGCCCATCTCGCGCCTCGGACGATCCGAGCACGAGGTCGCTCGTCGGCACCCCGTCCGCCTTGAGCTGTGTGATCCCGATCGCGCCGGCGAGCAGGACGATGGTGCACGCGATCCACACGACGCGCGCGTTTCGCGCCACGAACCGCGCCTGCCGCGGCCAGAGACCCTTGACGGGCTGCGTCAGGTCGTCGGGGATCATGGCCAGCGGCTGCTTGGGTATGAAGGGCCAGAAGGCGGCGCGACCGCAGAGGGCGAGCAGCGCCGGCAGGAACGTCAGCGCCGACAGCACGGAGAACGCGATGCCGATGGAGGCGATCGGCCCGAGGGCGCGGTTGGTCGCGAGATCCGAGAGCAGCAGGCACAGGAGGCCGGCGATCACCGTGCCGCCCGACGCGAGGATCGGCTCGAACGCCCCTCGCCAGGCCGAGAGCGTCGCATCCCACTTCGACGCACCGCTCGCGATGGATTCTCGGAAGCGCGCGACGTAGAGCAGCGCGTAGTCGGTCGCGGCGCCGATGACGAGGATGAAGAGGATCCCCTGCACCTGCCCGTTGAGCACCACGATGCCGGCGTAGGCGAGCCACCACACGGTGAGGAGCGCCGCGCAGAGCGCGAACACCGACGTGAGGAGCACGAGGATCGGCAGCAGCGGCGAGCGGTAGACGATCACGAGGATCAGTAACACCGCGATCAGCGCCACGCCGAGAAGAAGTCCGTCGATGCCCAGGAAGCCCTCGACGAGGTCTGCGGTGAAGCCTGCCGGCCCGGTGACCCACGCCTCGAAGCCGTCCGGAAGCTCATCGGCCACGAGCGTCCGGATCGCGTCCACGGTCTCGCCCACCTCGCCGGAGGCATCTATCGGGACGAAGATCTGCACCGCCTCGCCGTCCTCCGACAGGATCGGCGGCGACACACCCTCCTGCACGCCCTCGATGCCGGCGATGTCGTCGGCGAGGGCCTGGACGTCGGCGACGTCCTCCTCGGACAGTTCGCCGTCGCCGGTGACGACCACGACGGCGGGGATGCTGTCCTCGCCGAGGAAGTCCGCCAGCCGCTCGTTGACCTGCGTGGCGTCGGCGCCCTCCGGCAGGAAGCTGGACCGGTCGTTGGTCGAGACCTCGTCGACCTTTCCGAAGTACGGCCCGCCGATGGATCCGGCCGCAAGCCAGATCAGCACGAGCAGGGCCGGGATGCCGATGCGCAGCCAACCGGAGGGACGGCGTTTCGCGTGGTGAGCCGAGGACATATCGCTAGCTTATCTAGCGAACTGCGTTTCGTGAAACGGAACCCGGATGCCGACCGACGGCGTCCGCACGCCTCCTATGCTGGGTCGCGATGCTCTCCGCCGCGCTCGCCCTCATCGGCGCCGTCGTCTACGGCTCCGCAGACTTCCTCGGCGGCCTGGCCGCGCGGCGGCTGCGCTCCATCGTGGTCACCGCCGTGGCGGCGCTGTCAGGACTGGTCGCGCTCGCGCTCGTGCAGCCGCTGGTCGGCGGAGTGTGGACGACTGCCGACGTCGCGTGGGGCGTCCTTGCCGGGATCGTCGGCGTCGCCGCGGTCGCGCTGCTGTACGCCTGCCTTGCGATCGGCCCGATGAGCATCGTGTCGCCGCTGACCGCGGTCGTCTCGGCGATCGCGCCGATGCTGTGGGGTCTGCTCGTCAAAGGCGATGCGCTGGCACCCATCGGCTACGCCGGGCTGGCGGTGGCCCTGGTCGCCGTCGTCCTCGTCGGCTTCATCCCGGGCGAGAAGATCGTTCGGCCGAACCCGCGCGGCCTCGCCATGGCGGTCGGCGCCGGCCTCGCGATCGGCGCATTCCTGATCATCGTCGACCAGACCTCCGCCGACAGCGGCCTCGTGCCCCTCGTGACCAGTCGCGCCACCAGCGGTGTCGTCACGGTCGGCGTGGTCGGGATCCTCGCACTCATGGCCAGGCGCCGCGGCGCGCCGGCGCGCTCCGTGCTCGTGGTCGCAGGTCCGCCGCTCGGGGCGATGCCGAGCGGGCACGCCGATCTCGAGCACGCGTCGGAGCCGGGCCGCATGACGACGACAGCGCGTCGGGCCTGGACGCTCGCCGTTCTCTGCGGGATCGCGGACGCCGCCGCCAACGCGCTCATGCTCCTCGCGCTGCGCACCGGCGACCTCGCGGTGGTCTCGGCGCTCACGGCGCTTTACCCCGCCGGCACGATCCTGCTGGCCGCGATCGTCCTGCGCGAGCGCGTGGCCGCGATCCAGTGGGTGGGCCTCGGTCTGGCCCTCGCCGCCGGAGGCATGCTCGCCCTCGCGTGAGCGGGGTCAGCCGCGCGCGAAGAGCATGACGAGCGACGTGACGAGCGCGACGACGCCGAGCGCGAGCATCCCGCCCGCGAGGAGGGCGACGGCCCGCACCGCCGGCGAGCCCTGCGTCAGCCGCATCCGATTGAGGGATCCGCGACGGACGAAGATGTCGGCCATGTCGGCATCGCCGATGTGGTGCTCCTGCTCGTGGGTGAGGTGCGCCTCCCCCACGCCCCCGTCCTCATCGAACCAGCGGACCAGACGGCCGTGGGCGGATGACTCGACGACGGCTCGCACCGGCACCCAGGTGCCGTCGAAGAGGTACATGATCAGCGCGATCCCGGCGAGCAGTGCGCCCACGCCGAACCCGATCCACGAAAAGATCTCGGCGAGGGCGTCGATCGCCTGGGACACCGCACCACCGTCCTTCACATACGGAAAACGGCCGCTGCCCGCGGCCGTTTCCGGTTCTGAGCCACCTAAGGGAATCGAACCCTTGACCTATTCATTACGAGTGAATCGCTCTGCCGACTGAGCTAAGGTGGCGCGCGTCGCTCGCGCGATGCACAAGCAACGATCTTACAGGGTCTCGCGAGTGCTCGCGAACACGAAGGGTCGCCGACGCTCCCGCTGTGTTCGGGCGGGTCGCCGCCCGCTCGGTGTCGACGTGTTACGGTCCGGTTCGAACGAGCGTCGCGCGCCACGTAGGTTCGAACGCGGTCCGCGACGAAGCGTGCGCGGTCCTCTGGATCGTGTGCGCGGTCACCCGCCGACACGGGCCTCGATCCACAGGAGCACGCACATGTCCACGCCCAAGAAGCTCATCGCCACGGCAGCGCTCGCGCTGCCCCTTGCCCTCCTCCTCGCCGGCTGTGCGGGAACCGGGACGGATGCCGCGGCCGGCGGGTCCGCCGAGGACGAGGTCGTCCGCATCGGCGTCGTCGGCGCCGGCGACCCGTACTGGGAGACCTACAAGGAGGCCGCTGCCGAAGAGGGCATCGAGGTCGAGCTCGTGGACTTCAGCGAGTACACGCAGCCCAACCCCGCACTCTCGGCCGATGAACTCGACCTGAACCAGTTCCAGCACATCATCTACCTCGCCACGTACAACGTGCAGAGCGACGACGACCTGCAGCCGATCGGCGCCACCGCGATCTACCCGCTGGGCCTCTACTCGACGCAGTACGCGTCGGTCGACGACATCCCCGAGGGATCCACGGTCGCCGTGCCGAACGACGAGTCGAATCAGGCACGTGGGCTTCTCGTGCTGCAGTCGGCCGGACTCATCGAGCTCGCCGAGGGCGGCTCGGTGTTCTCCACCGTCGCCGACGTGCTGCCCGAGTCGAAGGTGAAGGTGCAGGCGCTCGACGCCGCGTTCACCGCGACCTCGCTCCCCGACGTCGCGGCCGCGATCATCAACAACGACTTCGTCGAGGACGCCGGCCTGAGCTTCGACGACGCGATCGCCACCGACGACCCGTCCGACCCGAGCGCGTTCCCGTACATCAACATCTTCGCGGCCAAGGCGGAGGATGCCGACAACCCGACGTACCTCAAGCTCGTGGAGATCTACCAGAACACGCAGGACGTCCTCGACGGCGTCGTCGAGGCGTCAGGCGGCACCGCCGTGCTCGTCAAGACGCCCGTCGACGAGCTCCTCACGTCGCTCACCGACGTCGAGGACGACATCCGCGCCAATTCGTAAGACCGCCACATCGCGGCACTCGCCTGTGCGGCCCGCCGGCGCCTCGTGCGCGCGGGCCGCACACGCGCGTTCCGCCGAGGAGCACCCATGACCCTCATCCGCCTGAGCGGCGTGACCAAGACCTTCCCGGCGTCCGCCAAGGATGCGCCACCCATCTTCGCCGTGGACGACGTCTCGCTCGATGTCGCGGCCGGCGAGGTCTGCGGCATCATCGGCTACTCCGGCGCCGGCAAGAGCACGGTGCTGCGACTGGTGAACGCACTGGAGACTCCTACCAGCGGCACGGTGGAGATCGACGGCCGCGACATCACCCGTCTCCGCGAGCGCGAACTGCGTGAACTGCGCGGCGACATCGGCATGATCTTCCAGCAGTTCAACCTCTTCGACTCGCGCACCGTGGCCAAGAACGTCGCATACCCCCTCGAGGTCGCCGGTCGCCCGCGGGCCGAGATCGCGGCGCGCGTCGACGACCTGCTGCGGTTCGTCGGCCTGGCCGACAAGGCGCGCAGCTACCCCGAGCAGCTCTCAGGCGGGCAGAAGCAGCGCGTCGGCATCGCTCGAGCGCTCGCGACGAGCCCGCGCATCCTGCTCGCCGACGAGGCCACGAGCGCACTCGATCCCGACACCACGCAGGAGGTGCTCGCCCTCCTCGCACGCATCAACGCGGAGCTCGGCGTCACGATCCTCGTCATCACGCACGAGATGGACGTCATCCGCACGCTCGCCGACCGCGTCGTCGTGATGGAGAACGGCCGCATCATCGAGAGCGGCGCCGTCTTCGACGTCCTGTCGGCGCCCCGTCACGCGGCGACGCGCCGGTTCGTCGCCAGCATCATCGAAGACGTGCCCGCCGGCGACCAGTTGCGCACGCTGCGGGATCGCCACCCCGGACGGATCGTGACGTTCACGGTGCGCGAGGGCGACGTCACCCAGGCGGACGTGTTCGCCGCACTCTCGTCGCACGGCGTGCGCTTCGAGCTCATCCACGGCGGGATCAACGACATCGCCGGGCGCGTGTTCGGACATCTCACGCTGGCGCTGACCGGAGAGGCGGATGCCGTGCAGCAGGCGATCGACGCCGCGTCGGCGTTCGCGCCGCTCATCGAGGAGGACGCCCGTGGATAGGCTCGTCGATCTGCTTCCCGAGCTCTGGGCGGCGACGGCGGAGACGCTGTACGTAGTGTCGCTGAGCCTCGTGTTCGGCGGCATCGCCGGCCTGTTCGTCGGGTTGGCGCTGTACGCGACGCGACCGGGGAGTCTCTTCCCGAACCGGTTCCTCTTCGGGACCATCAACGTCATCGTCAACTTCTTCCGACCGATCCCGTTCGTGATCCTGCTCGCCGCCGTGCAGCCGATCGCCCGCAGCGTCGGCATCCCGGGAATCGGTCCGGAGTTCGGCATCTTCGCGATCACCATCGCGTCGCTGTTCGCGATCAGCCGCATCGTCGAGCAGAACCTGCTCACGGTCCGGCCCGGCGTCATCGAAGCGGCCCGGGCCACCGGCGCGAGCCGCTCGCGGATCCTCCTGCGCCTGCTCCCCCGCGAGGCGCTCGGCCCGCTGATCCTCGGCTACACGTTCATCGTCGTCGCGCTCGTCGACATGACCGCCATCGCCGGTGCGGTGGCGGCCGGTGGCCTCGGCGAGTTCGCGATCGTCTACGGCTTCAAGCAGTTCAACCCGTGGGTCACCTGGGCGGCTGTGCTCGTCATCATCGTGATCGTGCAGGCTGTGCAGTTCATCGGCAACGCGCTCGCCCGCAGAGTGCTGCGACGCTGAGCACTGCGGCGGTCGCGGTCGCGGCGGCATGAGAGAAGCGGATGCCGCGGCTGCGGCATCCGCTTCTCTCATGCGTCGGGATTCACTCGCAGCGCAGGCCGTCCTCGGGCGGCGTGCCGTCGAGCAGGTAGGTCTCCACCGCCGAGTCGACGCACGCATTGCCCTTGTTGTAGCCGGTGTGACCTTCGCCGACCCGGGTGACCAAGACGCCGGACGACAGCTGCTCGGCCAGCGAGACCGACCACTCGTACGGGGTCGCGGGGTCGTTCGTCGTGCCCACGACCACGATGGGCGCGGCGCCGTCCGCCGTGATCCGCTCGCGGACGCCGGTCGCCGGGTACGGCCACACCTCGCAGGGGTCTGGCCCGCTCCAGTACGGGGCGACGGTCGGCGCCTCGGCAGCGAGCAGTGCCTCCGCGGCAGCCTGCTCCTCCTCGGTCGCATCCACCGGGTAGTCCATGCAGTTGTACGCGCGGAAGGCCTCGGTCTGGTTGTCGAGGTAGGCGCCGTCCTGACGGTTGTAGTAGAAGTCCGCGAGCTGGAACGCCACGTCCGCGTTGCCCTCGAGCACGTCGCTGAGCGCGGTCGTCAGGTAGCCCCAGCTGTCCTGCGAGTAGAGGGCCGCGACGATCGCCGTCATGAGCGAGTCGGCGCCGAGCATGCGCCCGTCTCCGTTGCGGATCGGGTCGCGGTCGACGCTCGCCAGCAGCGTCCCGAGATCGGCCATCGCCTCGTCCACGGTGCCGCGGAACGGGCACTCGTCGTCGGTGAGGCAGTCGGCCATGTAGGCGCGCAGGGCGGACTCGAAGCCGATGCCCTGGGTGATCCCGACGTCGAGCCCGGGGATCGAGGGATCGATCGCGCCGTCGAGCACGAGGCGCCCGACCTTCTCGGGGAACAGCTTCGCGTAGGTCGCGCCCAGGAACGTGCCGTAGGAGTAGCCGAGATAGTTCAGCTCCTTGTCGCCGAGCACGGCGCGGAGCAGATCCATGTCGCGGGCGGCGTTGTCGGTCGTGATGTAGGGCAGGATGCCGTCACTGTTCGCCTCGCACGCCTCCCCAAACTCCTGGTGCCGGGCCAGCAGCTCGTCCTTCCAGGCATCCGTTCCCCGTGCGGCCTGCGGGATATCGAAGAGGTACGCGTCCATCGCGCCCGGGTCGAAGCACGTGACGGCGGTCGACTCGCCGACGCCGCGCGGATCGAACCCGATCACGTCGAAGCGCTGACGCACCGGGTCGCTCACGGCGAACGAGACCGAGTCGCGGATGAGTCCCACGCCGCTCGCACCCGGTCCGCCCGGGTTGGTGAGCAGTGAGCCGATGGGCTCGCCGCCTCCCTCGGCACGGCTGCGGATGACGGACAGCTCGATCTCGCCCTTCGACGGGTCCGTCCAGTCCAGCGGAGCGGTCACCGTCGTGCAGTCGAAGCCGTCGCAGTCGGTCCAGGCGAGCTCCTGCTCGTAGAACGGGAGCAGGTCGGCCGGCACGCCGTCGACGTCCGCCGCCTTGCTCGACGTCGGACGCGGCGACGCGTCGGGGATCATCGCAGAGAGACACCCGCTCAGGAGGACGGATGCCGCAGCGAGGCCGGCCACAATGGCGGCGACTCTCGTGCGCGTGCCGAGCCGGGAGAACGGCGATGGCCGGGATCGGCCGGGGGTGGGGTTCACGGGGTCCTTCCGCTTGCGACGGTGACGAGCATGCTCTCCAGCGCCAGCGCCGGCGCGGCATTCAGTTCGAGATTCTCACGGGTGACGCCGATGCGATCCACGACCGTCAGGGTGCGCTCAGGCGTCCAGGCGGCGGCCAGCGCACGCAGCTCGGGCTCGAGCTCGCGGTTGATGAGGACGCCGTCGCGGCCGAACTGCAGCATCAGCACGTCGCGGAACATGGACTCGAGATCGGTGAGCACGCGATCGATGCCGTCGCGCAGACTGCGGGTGGCGCGGCGCTTCTGGTCGTCTTCGAGGGCGGAGAGCTGTGAGCGCACCGCCGGCGGGACGGCGGCGCCTTCGGCGATGCCGAGGGTGCGCAGGAGCGAGGCGCGCTCCGCCTCGTCGCGCTCTGCCGTGAGCGCCTTGGCGTCGTCGGTCGCCGCGGCGACGATCGCTCCCGCCACCTCGACGGCGTCTCCGACCCCACGCACCGCCAGGACGCCCCGCAGCGTGGCGTCGCGGCGCGCGCGGGCTGCGGCATCCGTCGCCAGTCTCTGGGCCATGCCGATGTGACGCTGGGCGTGTCTCGCCGACTGCTCGGCGATCACGGGATCGACGGCGCTGCGTCGAACGATGAGATCGGCGACGTCGGCGATGTCGGGCTCCCGCAGCCGCAGGGTGCGCACGCGCGAGCGGATCGTGGGGAGGAGGTCGGCGTCGCTCGGCGCGCACAGCACCCACACGGTGCGCTCGGGAGGCTCTTCGAGCGCCTTCAGCAGAACGTTCGACGTGCGCTCCGCCATGCGGTCGGCGTCTTCCATGACGATGACGCGGTACCGGCCCAGCGATGGTGAGAAGTACGAGCGCTCGACAAGCGCCCGGGCGTCCTTGATGGAGATGATGACGCCTTCGGTGCGCAAGGCCGTCAGGTCGGGATGGGTGCCGGCCAGCACCTGCTGCATCGCCCGCTCGTCGCCCGGCTCGGCGATGAGGGCCGCCGCGAACGCATGCGCCAGCGTCGAGCGGCCCGACCCCGGCGGGCCGGTGATGAGCCACGCATGCGTCATCGACGCGGGATCGGTTGCCGCCTCGCGCAGTGCGGCGACCGCCTCGGGCTGTCCCCAGACATCGCCCCACGGCAGGCCTGCGACCGCCGTGCCGGCGTCGTCTCCGCCTCGCGCACCGGTCATCGACGCGTCGTCCGCAAGGGTGACATCGGCGACCGGGTCCATGCGGACCAGCCTAACCGCGACCTCCGACGACAAGCGCCGCCGGCTCAGGCGAGAAGGGCGGCCACGTGCTCGCGCACTGCTGCGGCGAGCTCGTCGGCGGGGCGGGCCGCGTCGAGCACGAGGAAACGGGCGGGCTCGGCGGCCGCGAGCGCCAGGAACTCCTCGCGTACGCGGGCGTGGAAGTGCTCCTTCTCTGCCTCGAGCCGGTCGAACGGCTTGTCGTCGGCGTCGAGCCGTGCGCGCGCCGTCGCGGGATCGAGGTCGAGCAGCACGGTCACGTCGGGCAGCAGGCCCTCCGTCGCCCACAACGACAGCTGGCGCACCTCGTCGCGGCCGAGCACCCGCCCGGCGCCCTGGTAGGCGACGGACGAGTCCAGGTAGCGGTCTTGGATCACGACATCGCCGCGCACGAGGGCGGGCCGCACCAGCGTCTCGACGTGGTGCGCACGATCCGCGGCGTACAGCAGGGCTTCGGCACGGGCGGCGACCTCGCCCCGGTGGTGCAGGACGATGTCGCGGATGAGCACGCCCACCTCGGTGCCGCCCGGCTCCCGGGTGCGCACCACGGTGCGCCCGGCATCCGTCAGCCACTCCTCGAGGAGCGCCGCCTGGGTGGTCTTGCCGACCCCGTCGCCGCCCTCGAACGTGACGAACAGGCCGGCCGCCGACGGCCGCCCTTCGGCGGGCTCAGGAACCGATCGTGCCGCCGTGTCCGCCGTCACTTCTTCTTCGCCGCGGGCTTGCGGGTCGTCGTCGTGCGTCGCGCGGGGCGCTTGGCCGGACCCTTCGCCCGCTTGTCGGCCAGCAGCTGCACCGCCCGCTCGAACGTGACCTCCATCGCGTCCTCGCCGCGCGGGATCGTCGCGTTCGTCTCGCCGTCGGTGACGTACGGCCCGAAGCGGCCGTCCTTCAGTTTGATCGGCTTGCCGCTGGTGGGGTCCACCTCGAACTCCTTCAGCGCCGAGGAGGCGCCGCGGGCGCCGTACTTCGGCTGCGCGTAGACCGCGAGTGCCTCTTCGAGCGTGATGTCGAAGATCTGCTGCTCGCTCTGCAGCGTCCGCGAGTCGGTGCCCTTCTTGAGGTAGGGACCGTAACGGCCGTTCTGCGCGGTGATCGGCTCCTGGGTCTCGGGGTCGACCCCGACGGTGCGCGGGAGGTCGAGCAGCTGCAGCGCGGTGTCGAGGTCGATGGTGTCGACCGACATGGACTTGAACAGGGACGCCGTCCGCGGCTTGGGCGCGGCCTCCTTCTTCGCACCGCGCTTCTTCGGCGCCGGCTCGGGCTCGACCGCGACGACCTCGCCGGTCTCCTCGTCGACCTCTTCCGCCGCGGGCGGGTCGGTCTCCTGCACATACGGGCCGAAGCGTCCGTCCTTCACGACCACGAGCTTGCCGTTGGCCGGGTTCTCGCCCAGCACGCGGTCGCCTGCGACGGGTGCGTCGATGAGCTCCTGGGCACGGGCCGGCGTCAGCTCGTCGGGCGCGAGATCCTCGGGGATGTTGACACGGCGGGGCTCGGCATCCGGATTCTCCTTGTCGGGCACCTCGAGGTACGGCCCGTACTTGCCGAACCGCAGGGTGGCGACATCGCCGATCGGCGTGGAGTTGAGCGCGCGGGCGTCGATCTCGCCCAGGTTCTCGACGATGTTGCGGAGGCCCACGTGGTCGGTCGAGCCGAAGTAGAACTCCTGCAGCCAGTCCTGGCGCTTCTGCTCGCCGCGCGCGATGGCGTCGAGGTCGTCCTCGAGGGCCGCCGTGAAGTCGTAGTCGACGAGGTCGGCGAAGTGCTGTTCGAGCAGGCGCACCACGCTGAACGCGAGCCAGCTCGGGATCAGGGCCTGACCTCGCTTCGTGACGTAGCCGCGGTTCAGGATCACGTCGATGATGCTCGCGAAGGTCGACGGGCGGCCGATGCCCTTCTCCTCCAGCGCCTTGACGAGGCTGGCCTCGGTGTAGCGGGGCTTGGGGCTCGTCGAGTGTCCCTTGGGCTCGACCTCGCGAAGCCGCAGTACGTCGCCCACTGCCATGGCGGGAAGCGCCTGGTCGTCGGACTTGTCGGCGTCGCTGCGCTTCTCGTCGCGGCCCTCTTCGTAGGCCTCGAGGAAGCCCTTGAAAGTGTAGACGGTTCCGGATGCCGTGAACTCGGCACGACGCTCGCCCGCCTGGACCTCGAGGGTCACGGTGGTCGTCTCGTACTTCGCGTCCGACATCTGGCTGGCCATCGTGCGCTTCCAGATGAGGTCGTACAGTCGCAGTTCGTCGCGGTCGAGCTGACTCGACACGTCGGAGGGCGTGCGGAACGTCTCCCCCGACGGGCGGATCGCCTCGTGCGCCTCCTGGGCGTTCTTGCTGTTGTTGCGGTAGGTGCGCGGGTTCAGCGGCACCGATGCGGCGCCGTACATCGCGACCGCCTGCTCGCGCGCGGCCTGGATGGCCTGCGTCGAGAGCGCGGTCGAGTCGGTGCGCATATAAGTGATGTACCCCTTCTCGTAGAGACGCTGCGCCACGCCCATGGCGTGCTTGGCGCTCATCGAGAGCTTGCGTCCGGCCTCCTGCTGGAGCGTGGACGTCGTGAAGGGGGGCTTGGGGCTGCGGGTTCCGGGCTTGGACTCCAGAGCGGTGACGGATGCCTCGGCCGCCGCTTCGATGGCAGCGGCGAGTTCGCGCACCTGCGCCTCGTCGAGGACGACGACGGCCTTCTTCAGCTGCCCCTTGTCGTCGAAGTCCGTACCGCGGGCGAGCACTGCACCGTCGACGCGCGCCAGGCGGGTCGAGAACGACTCGTCGATCCCCTGGGGACGGTTCGGCGCGGCGAGGGCTTCGATGTCCCAGTAGGACGCCGAGACGAACGCCATGCGCTCGCGCTCGCGATCGACCACCAGGCGGGTGGCGGCCGACTGGACGCGGCCCGCCGACGTGCCCTGCTGCACCTTGTACCAGAGCACAGGGCTGACGTCCCAGCCGTACAGGCGGTCGAGGATCCGGCGGGTCTCCTGAGCGTCGACGAGCGCGAGGTCGAGCTCGCGCGTGTTGCCGACCGCGGCCTGGATGGCGTCCTTGGTGATCTCGTGGAACACCATGCGCTTGACCGGGACCTTGGGCTTCAGCGTCTGCAGCAGGTGCCACGCGATGGCTTCGCCTTCGCGATCTTCATCGGTGGCGAGCAGGAGCTCGTCCGCTCCCTTCAGCGCGCGCTTGAGCTCGGCGACGGTCTTCTTGCCGCGCTCGCTCTCGACGTAGTAAGGGTCGAAGCCGTTCTCGACGTCGATCGAGTACTTCCCGTACGCCTGCTTCTTGTCTGCCGGGATGTCGCGCTTATCCGCGAGGTCGCGGATGTGACCGACCGAACTCAGCACCTCGTAGCCGTCGCCGAGATACCCCTGGATCGACCTCATCTTCGTCGGTGACTCGACGATGACGAGCTTCTTGCCTTCTGCCAACGGGGGCGTCCTTTCTTCGACGCAAACCATACACGCCAGTTATCGGTACAGGCGCTGTGAGCCGGGATCACGGCGGTGGCCCTGCGCGGGCGGCGGCCCACGCGGTGATCGGTCCCAGCCGCGCCGAGACGGTGATCGTCGCGATGAGCGCGTCCAGGTCGCAGGCCTCCATGACTGCTCCGAACGTGCCGGCGACCTCGGCAGCACGCTCGCACGGGACTCCCGGAATCGCACCGGACGCGGCGTCCGCGGCGGCAAGCGCCCCGGCGTCGGCAGCCGCTGCCAGCCGCTGCCCGGCGACCGCCGCGCCGCCGACCATCGCGAGACCTGATGCGAGAACCGCCGCGGCGGCCACGATACCGGTCACCGCCGTCGTTCCCGGCATCAGCCGCCCCCGCCGCTCGAGCCGGCGCCGCGCGGCGGAGCCGACACATCGCCCGGCAGGGCAGGCGTCGGGGCCGCCGGGACGACAGACGACAGGGCCGGCGGGCGCGGCGGGACGACAGACGACAGGGCCGGCGGGCGCGGCGGGACGACAGACGACAGGGCCGGCGGGCGCGGCGGGACGACAGACGACAGGGCCGGCGGGACGACAGGCAGGAGTTCCGGCGGGCCCGCCGGGACGACAGAGGGCAGGGCGGGCCCACGGCAACCCGTTCGCCGTGTCAAAGTCCACCGCCCAGTGCGCAGCCCGTGGCGCTGATGCGAAGTCCCAACAGCGCCGACGCGGACGCGCTCACGCACACCAGATCTCCGCGCGGGGCGATGTCGACGGATGCCCCGGCCACCGCTGCCGACACGGCCGAGCGCGCACGCTCGTCCGACTCACCGCGCGCGCTCAGGCGCGCGGCGTCCGCCACGGCGTCCTGCAGGCGCACCTGCCGCGACGCGCCGGCGAGCGCTCCGACTCCGACGACCAGAACGAGGACGAGAGCGGGCAGCGCGACCGCGAACTCGGCGACGACCGACCCGCGGTCGTCGCCCAGCCGCGGACGGGTCATGCCACCGTGAGCGCGCGCCGCACGAGATCCGTGAGGATGCCGCGGACCTCGTCGCTGCGCATGATGACGACCAGCAGGCCCGCGAACGCCACAGCCGCCATCGTCGCGATGGCGTATTCGGCCGTCGCGGCGCCCGTGTCGTCGGAAGGCGTGCCGTCGACGCGGCGCGGACGGAAGAGGCGCTCCGCGCGTCGACGGGTCAGAGTCGGCAACGAGGACGCGCTCCAGGGGAAGGACATGATTTCTCCGTTCGATGGAAGGGATGTGCGGGCACGGTCTGGGGAGCCGGGACGCGGTGAGCCGAGCGGCCCGAGTCGCGTGTGGGGCTGGATGCCTCGAGGTCGACGCGGTCACAGCGAGACCGACATCGTCGACATGACGCTCAGCATCATCGGGGCGACTCCGAGCAGGAGGAACGCGGGCAGCGTGCAAGCTCCGAGCGGGAGGAGCAGGCGGGACGACAGCCGCGCGACCCGCAGCCGTCCGTCGATGCGAGCCCGGTGGCGGGCGTGGGCGGCGGATGCGCGCAGGAGCTCCACCGCGGGGACGCCGGCGGTGCGGGAGAGCGTCAGCACCGCATCCACGTCATCGCTTCCGGGCTTGCGTGCGGTGGTGTCACGCGGTGCCGCCGCTGGCCCGACACCGGGGACGTCGTCCGTCGGCGGCCTCGCGCGGGATGCGCGGGCATCCCGAACGACCGAGCGGGCCCGATCGATCGAGACGCCCCCGGTCAGCGCGATCGCAACGAGCTCGGCTTCGAGGCCGGGGATGTCATCGGACGCGTGCGCGCTGCGTACGAGCCGCGACGTCCAGAGCTGAGCCACCACCATGAGGATCGCGCCACCGGCGAGGCAGGCGAGGCCGAGCGGGTTGGTGAAGAGCGTCCCGAAGGTGTCGAAGCCGAGCGCTGCTCCCAATCCGATCGCCACGAGCGGCAACCAGCTCATCAGCCGGGCCGTCCCGGCCGGTTCGGCGAGCGCGACACGCACATCGTCGGCGGCCTCGTTCGCATCGCGCAACGCCACGGCCAGCCCGCGCAGGCACTCGGCGAGGGGCGCTCCGACGACGAGGGCGACCTGACAGGCCGCTCCGACATCTGGCCAGGCGCCCGTGCCCGCTGCCGCAACCGCCTGAGGCAGCGGCATCCCCGCGTCGATCGACGACACGACCAGCGCCGCGGAAGGTTCACCCGAGTCGGCGAGGTGCTGCCACGCTCTCGCGGGAGACACCCCGGCCTGCAGCAGTACGGCGAGGCGCAGCACCGTCTCTGCGACATCCGCCGCCGGCGGCGCCGACGAGCGCGGGCTCCGCCGCAGCGAGCGACCGCGCGGCCGCACACCACCGGACCCGCCCGCGGACGCCGGCTGCGGGCGCGTCATCACTCGCCGCCCCATCGCATCTCCTCGATGGCGAGCCGACCGTCGCCGTCCAGCACCGGACGACCGGCCGCGACGATGCGCCGTGCTCCGTCCGTGTCTCTCTCGACATGCAGCACCAGTCCGATCGCGCTGGCCGCCTGGCGCGCCAGGGCACGATCGTCGAGCGCCGCGAGGGCCCCGAGCGCCTCGAGCCGTGCGGGCACGTCCTGCAGGCTGTTCGCGTGCACCGTGCCGGCGCCGCCGTCGTGACCGGTGTTGAGCGCCGACAGCAGCTCGCGCACCTCGTCGCCGCGGCACTCGCCGACCACGAGCCGGTCCGGACGCATGCGGAGGGCTTCACGCACAAGTCGCGCCAGGCCGATGCCACCGGCGCCCTCGATGTTGGGCTGGCGCGCCTCCAGCCGGACGTGATGCGGGTGCGCGATTCGCAGCTCGGCGACGTCCTCGATCGTGACGATCCGCTCGTGCTCGGGAGCCTCCGCGAGCAGCGCGGCCAGCAGGGTGGTCTTCCCGGCACCCGCCGCGCCCGAGACCAGGAGGTTCGCGCGTCCCGCGATCGCCTCTCCGAGCCGGCGCCGCATGCGTTCGTCGAACATGCCCGTGCGCTGCAGGTCATCGAGCGTCGCGACCTCCAGGCGCGGCACGCGGATCGAGAGCACGGTTCCCTCCGGCGCGATCGGCGGCAGCACGGCGTGCACGCGGATGCCGCCTCCCAGCCGCACGTCGACACACGGCGTCGCGTCGTCGATGTGCCGCCCGCCCGCACCGATGAGTGCGACGGCGAGATCGCGTACCTCTTCTTCTGTGGCCCGCCACTCGCGTGCCGCGACGACCCCCGCGCCGCGATCCACGAAGAGCCCCGCGCCGCCGTTGACGAAGACGTCGGTGACGTCGGGATCCTCGAGGTATGCCGAGAAGGGCGCGAGCACCGCGGGCAGCTCGTCCGCGGTCCTCCGCGCCCGCGGTGACGAGTACCCGCGATCCCTCGGTGCATCGTCGCGCGGGGCCGGTGCCGCTGAGCCGCCGCGGCGATGCACACCGCCGAGCGGCGCCGCCTCCTCGGTGGCGCCACGACGGGCCGGCACCCAGGCACCACCCGGTTCGCGCCATGCGGGGGGTGCGCCGGTGCGTTCGACAGGTGCGCGCTCGACGGTTGCACTCTCAGGACTTGCCCGCTCGACCATCATGCTCTTGACCATCGGACGCCAAGCCGTCACGCCTGCGGCGTCAGCCCCCTCACGGGCAGGCCGGGTCGCGGCATCCCACCGGTCCTTCATCGCCGGCGCACTGGCGACGCCGGAGCGGGGGCGGGCGACGAAGGGAGCGGACATGCCCCGACGCTATGAGCGAAGCAGCGTCAGACGGGGGCCAACCAAGTCATCCGTGGATGACTCACGTGGGGCAGCCGTTGGGGAGGAGCCGGCCGCGCGTCCGTCGGGACCGCTCCCAAAAATTAGAGGCGGCATCCCATGGGGGGAATGGGATGCCGCCAAGCGCGGGCCCGAATTCGGGGGGTGACGTCGGGCGCCGCAATGCCAGAATCGAAGTTCGGCCAACGGTCAGCATATGCGAGGTAGGGATCCTGACAAAACGAAAAGGAGAGGATTCTCACTGATATATCGGTCCGAGTCCAACATTGCCGTGCCACCTACTATCGGGGGTAGTCGCCCCCGGCGGCTCTGGGTACATTTCCTGGCAGACTCGCCGACACCCTTCGGCGCCCACCTCAGCCCGCAAAGGAGCGCGCTCCCATGAGCGAACAGTCACCTGTCACGCAGCCCGGCAGCAGCCAGATCGACCACCTGCTCACCGAGGATCGGCGCTTCGCACCCAACGCCGACTTCGCCGAGAATGCGGTGGCGACGGCCGAGCTCTACGAGCAGGCGAAGACCGACCGGCTCGGTTTCTGGGCCGACAAGGCGCGCGAGCTCCACTGGCACAAGCCGTTCACCGAGGTGCTGGACTGGTCGAACCCGCCATTCGCCACGTGGTTCGCCGACGGCGAGCTGAACGTCGCCTACAACTGCCTCGACCGTCACGTCGAGGCGGGCAACGGCGACCGTGTCGCGCTTCTCTGGGAGGGTGAGCCCGGCGACGAACGTCGAGTGACGTACGCCGAGCTCACTGACGAGGTGAAGCGCCTCGCGAACGTGCTGGAGGGGCTCGGCATCGGCCAGGGCGACCGTGTCGCGATCTACCTGCCGATGATCCCCGAGGCGGTCGCCTCGATGCTGGCGGTCGCGCGCATCGGCGCCGTCCACTCCGTCGTGTTCGGCGGGTTCTCGGCCGACAGCCTGCGCGCCCGCATCGACGACGCCGGAGCGAAGCTCGTCATCACCGCCGACGGTGGCTACCGCAAGGGCAAGGTCTCCCCGCTCAAGCCCGCCGTCGACCTCGCCCTCGGCGATCGCGGCACCGGCGAGCAGGAGACCGTCGAGCACGTTCTCGTCGTCAAGCGCGGCGACAATGAGGTCGACTGGACCGACGGCCGCGACCTGTGGTGGCACGATGTCGTCCCCGCCGCGTCCGCCGATCACGAGGCGCAGGCCTTCCCCGCCGAGAACCCGCTGTTCATCCTCTATACGTCAGGCACCACGGGGAAGCCGAAGGGCATCCTCCACACCTCCGGCGGCTATCTCACGCAGTCGGCCTTCACCAACAAGGTCGTCCACGACATCCACCCCGAGACCGATGTGTACTGGTGCACCGCCGACATCGGCTGGGTCACCGGCCACACCTATGTCACGTACGGTCCGCTCGCGAACGGTGCGACCCAGGTGCTCTACGAGGGCACGCCGGACACGCCACACCCCGGCCGGTGGTGGGAGATCGTGCAGAAGTACGGGGTCACGGTGCTCTACACCGCTCCCACGGCGATCCGCTCCTTCATGAAGCTCGGACGCGCGATCCCCAAGCAGTTCGATCTGTCGTCGCTGCGGCTGCTCGGCTCGGTGGGCGAGCCCATCAACCCCGAAGCATGGATGTGGTACCGCAAGATCATCGGCGGCAAGACCGCGCCGATCGTCGACACGTGGTGGCAGACCGAGACCGGCTCGATCATGGTGTCGGCGCTTCCCGGCGTCACCGAGACGAAGCCCGGCTCGGCGCAGGTTCCCCTGCCCGGCATCTCGATCGACGTCGTCGACGAGGACGGCACGCACGTCGGCAACGGCAACGGCGGGCTCCTCGTGGTCACCGAGCCGTGGCCGTCGATGCTGCGCGGCATCTGGGGCGACCCCGAGCGCTTCGTCGAGACGTACTGGGAGAAGTTCCAGAAGCAGGGCTACTATTTCGCCGGCGACGGCGCGCGACTCGACGATGACGGCGACGTCTGGCTGCTCGGCCGCGTGGACGACGTCATGAACGTGTCGGGACACCGCCTGTCGACCACCGAGATCGAGTCGGCTCTCGTCGGGAACGAGGCCGTCGCCGAGGCTGCCGTGGTCGGCGCGTCGGACGAGACCACGGGTCAGGCCGTCGTGGCCTTCGTCATCATCAAGCAGTCGTACCTCTCGGAGCACTCCGCCGAGGGCCTCGCCAACAC
This sequence comes from Microbacterium psychrotolerans, assembly GCF_031085295.1. Classification (GTDB taxonomy): domain Bacteria; phylum Actinomycetota; class Actinomycetes; order Actinomycetales; family Microbacteriaceae; genus Microbacterium; species Microbacterium psychrotolerans. The sequence goes on from NZ_JAVFWO010000008.1 coordinate 121,606, forward strand.
GCTGCGGCTGTGGGTCGGCGAGCAGATCGGCCCGATCGCACGTCCGCGCGATGTGTACATCGTGGGCGAGCTGCCCAAGACGCGCTCCGGCAAGATCATGCGCCGCCTCCTGCGTGACGTCGCCGAGGGCCGCGAGGTCGGCGACACGACCACCCTCGCCGACACCGCCGTCATGTCGGTGATCTCGGCGCAGGTCAAGTAGAAGACGCGGAGAGCGGATGCCGCAGCCCTGGGTTGCGGCATCCGCTCTCCGTTCGCGCGCCTCACTCGCGTGCCCCGTTCGCTCGGGTGTCACGATGCGTTGTCTCCCGCGCGTCGTTGCCGCGCGTCGTGACATTCGAAGAAGCGCGGTGTCAGGCGTAGGAGAAGACGACCTCGACCTCGACCGGGGCGTCCAGCGGCAGCACGGGCACGCCCACCGCGGACCGCGCGTGGGTTCCCGCGTCGCCGAAGATCTCACCGAGCACCTCGCTCGCGCCGTTGATCACTCCCGGCTGCCCCGTGAACTCGGGGACGGAGGCGACGAAGCCGGTGACCTTGATCACGCCGGTAAGGCGATCGACCCCGCCGACGGCGGCCGCCGCGGCGGCGATGGCGTTGAGGGCGCTCTGACGCGCGTATCCCTTGGCGTCTGCCGCCGGCACGAGCCCGTCACCCTCGCCCACCTTGCCGGTGGCCGGCAGCGCGCCCGAGACCATCGGCAGCTGGCCGGCGGTGTACACGAGATCGCCGTGCGCCTTGGCGGGCACGTAAGCGGCGACGGGCGGGACCACGTCGGGAAGGGCGATGCCGAGTTCGGCGAGACGATCGCTGACGGTCATGCTCACGCCCCCTCGAACTGCTGGGCGGCCTGGGCTGCGGCATCCAGTCCGGCGTTCTGCTGTCCCCCGCCGACAGGGCGCTTCAAGTAGGCGACGAGACCGCCCTCGGGGCCTGGGACGACCTGGACGAGCTCCCAGCCCTGCTTGCCCCAGTTGTTGAGGATCGCGGCGGTGTTGTGGATCAGAAGGGGCGTGGTGAGGTACTCCCACGTCGTCATCGCGACTCCTCGGGTATGCGGAAAGGGGGGCAGGTGGAGGCTGGGAAACACCTCAGCGGGCGCACGTCTCTGAGGGAATCGCCCAGGTATCTCCCCTACGATCAAGCCTATGCCTGATACCAAACGCACGGCCACAGGTGTGCTCGGCGGACTCGCCGGGCTCGTGGGCCTCAGCGCCGCAGCCGGTGTCCTCATCGCGGCGACGATCACCCCCGCGGTCGCCATCACGAGCACTGCGGCCGAGCGCGCGATCACGATGTTCGACAATCTGCCGAGCTCGCTCGAGATCGACAAGCTCATGGTGCCGAGCAATTTCTACGCCACCGATCCGGCCACCGGCCAGCCCGTGCTGCTGACGAAGTTCCTCGAGCAGGACCGCACGCCGGTGTCGTTCGACCAGATCAACCCGGTCATGTACGACGCCCTGCTCTCCAGCGAAGACCCGCGCTACTACCAGCACGGCGGCATCGATCTCATCGGCACGACGCGTGCGCTCCTCTCGAACGCTCAGGGCGGAGGCGAGACCCAGGGCGGTTCGTCGATCAGCCAGCAGTACGTGAAGAACGTCCTCATCCAGAAGTGCGAGCAGAACGCCACCGATGAGTACGAGACCAACGAGGCCGGCGAGACGGTTCTCGACGAGAACGGCGCGCCGGTCGTGAAGGTCAGTCGCGACCAGGCCCTGCTCAACTGCTGGACGGACGCGACGACCGCCGAGGGCACCGAGGGCTACACCCGCAAACTGCAGGAGATGCGCTACGCGATCTCCCTCGAGCAGAAGTACTCCAAGAACGAGATCCTCCTCGGCTATCTCAACATCGCGAACTTCGGCGGCATCACGTACGGCATCGAGTCGGCAGCCCGCCAGTACTTCAGCACCACGGCAGCCAACCTCACGGTCGCCCAGGCCGCGACGCTCGCCGGCATGGTGCAGAACCCCAACAGCTACCGCATCGACAAGCCGGAGGGGTCGATCGTCAGCTCAGACGGGACGCGGTTCAACAAGGCGCCGGACGGCGTGATCGACGAAGGCGCCAAGCTCGGCGTTCTCGACGACCTCGTGCAGTCAGGCGAGATCACCGAAGAACAGAAGCTCGCGGCCGCCGACGGCTACACCTCGACGAAGGTGCGCCAGCTCTACGTGCTGAGCCGCCTGCTCGACGATGGAAAGATCACGCGCGAGCAGTACGTCGAGGCCGCGGTGTGGCCGATCACACCTGCGGTAACTCCTCCCAAGACCGGGTGCGTCAACGCCCTCGGAGCGGAGTACTTCTGTCAGTACGTGAAGGACGTGATTCTCAACGATCCCGCCTTCGGCGAGACCGCCGAAGCTCGTCGGGCGCTGCTGCAGCGCGGCGGTCTCAACGTGTACACGACGCTCGACCCGCGCATCCAGGAGAGCGCGCGAGACGCGATGTCGAAGAACGCACCGGCCAACCCGACCCTGCCGCCCACGAAGGAGAACCCGAATGGCGGTCGGTTCGGGGCTGCCACGGTGAGCCTCGAAGCAAGCACCGGACGCATCCTGTCGATCACCCAGAACACTCAGTTCAGTGAAGATGCAGCAGTGCAGGACGACCGGACATACTCCTCCCTGGTGTTTGCGGGTGACAAGAAATTCGGAACGTCCGGCGGTTTCGAGGCGGGGTCGACGTTCAAGCTCTTCACGCTCATCGACTGGCTCGAGAAGGGGCACTCGGTCAATGAGACGCTGAACGGAACGCTGCACGTGTTCAAGAAGCTGAAGTCTTGCGAGGGCGACTGGATCAACCAGGGCAACGTTCTGATCAAGAACTTCGCGAACAACAAGGGATACATCGGCAATCCGATGCGATTCACGAAGGACTCGCTCAACACGGGCTTCTTCGCGATGGCGGAGAAACTCGACCTCTGCGACATCAAGAACGTCGCAACTCGTATGGGCGCCACCCTCGCGGATGGTTCAGAGGTCAAGATGAACGGGCTCGGCTCGATCATCGGCTCCAACGCGATGTCACCGATGGCGATGGCGGCGGCATACGCCACCGTCGCGAACAACGGCGTCTACTGTCAGCCACAGGCCATCGACCGGGTGACCGACGCCGACGGCAATGAGATCGCCAAGCCGCAGCGCACGTGCACGCAGGTCATCGCGCCCAATGTCGCCGCGACTGCCGCGTATGCCCTCAAGGGCGTCATGCAGAGCGGTGGCAGTGGCAGCCCGGGCAACCCCGGCGACGGCACCGTCACGATCGGCAAGACCGGTACGCACGAAGCGAAGCAGACGTGGCTGGTGCAGTCGAACACCCGCGTCACGACGGCGACCTGGGCCGGCAACGCCGACGGAAACGGGGACGTCTTCAAGGCGGGCCTCAACAACATCCGATTCGCCATCTCCAAGGCCATCCAGCGCACCGTCGACCAGACGTATCCGGGCGGAGCGTTCCCGGACCCCGACAACGACCTGATCAAGGTGCAACTCACCGACCTCCCGAACGTGGTGGGCCAGACGGTCGAGCAGGCGACGCAGACGCTCACCGACGCGGGGTTCACGGTCGAAGTCGGCGCGCCTGTGGACTCCGACCAGCCCGCAGGCGTCGTGGGTGCGCAGAACCCTGGAGCCGGCAAGGTCGCGGGCGGCAGCACCGTCACGATCAGCCCCAGTAACGGAGAGGGCATCACGGTGCCCAATGTGTCGGGTAGCACGCTCGATGACGCGAAAAAGGCGCTGCGCAGCGCCGGCTTCGGCAACGTCGGCGACGGAAACTGCACCGTCGACGCCGCGCTAGGCACACAGACGAAGGCGACAGCTACGAACCCCGGTGCGGGCTCGCTCGTGAACCGCAACACGTCGATCGCGGTCGATTACTCTGCCGCCGTGTGCGGTGGAGGCGGTCGGGGCCCCGGCAACGGCGGCGGCAACGGCTAGTGCCGTCCGCAGCAACTCGCACCGCCCTCACCGTGCTCGGCACGGTGGGGGCGGTCGGCGCGGGCGCCGCGATCTGGGGCATCGGCATCGAGCGCTACCTGTTCACGGTTCGCTTCCATGACGTGCCGGTGCTTCCCGCCGGCTCTGCGCCGATCCGCGTGCTTCACCTGTCGGACGCGCACATGGCGCCCTGGCAGCGTCGCAAGCAGAAGTGGATCGCGGCGCTCGCCGAGCTCCAGCCCGACCTCGTCGTGAACACCGGCGACAACATGGGCCACGCAGACGGCCTTCGCGGGCTGCGCTCAGCCTTCGACCCGCTGCGCGGCATCCCGGGCGTCTTCGTCCACGGTTCCAACGACCACGCCGCTCCCTCGCCCCGCAACCCGATGAAGTACTTCACGGGGCCGTCGAAGGTGAAGCACACGGCCGAGCCGCTCGACACGCAAGCGCTCGATGACTACTTCACCGACGAGCTCGGTTGGCTCGATCTCAACAACCAGGTCGGAACGATGGATGCCGCGGGCCGCCGTATCGCGGCGTTCGGCGTCAGCGACGCCCACCGCGAGTGGGACAAGCTCGATGTCCTCCCCGGCCTGCTCACGGAGCTGCGCAGCCAGGAGTCCGCGGACCTCACGCTCGGCGTGACGCACGCCCCCTACCGGCGCGTGCTCGACGACTTCGTCGACCTCGGCGCCGACGCGCTGTTCGCCGGTCATACGCATGGCGGTCAGGTACGCATCCCCGGCTTCGGCGCTCTCGTCGCGAACTGCGACATCCCGCTCAGACAGGCGCGCGGACTCAGCGTGTGGGCGAACGGCGGGCGCACCGTGCCGTTGAACGTCAGCGCCGGTCTCGGGCACTCGATCTATGCACCCGTGCGCTTCGCATGCCGGCCCGAGGCGTCCCTCCTGACCCTCCTGCCTCAGGCGTAGCACTCGACTCCTCCCCAGGCAGGCCTTCGGACACTCGGTCCACAGATCGAGGCAGCGTCGGTCCGTGATGCCGGCGCGTCCGGCAGTCTCGCAACGTGCCGAGAACAGATCCTTCGTCCTTCACCCTGACGCCGCGTCGCCCCTCCTTCATCGTGCGCTTCCTGCGGTGGCGCACCCTCCCTCTGCCCGCCTACGTCCTGGTCGTCGTCGTCTTGGCGGTGCTGCTCGTCATGGATATCGCGGCGCCGTCGCATGCTGACGCCGCTGAGCGCGGAACCGGATTCGGCACCTGGGCACCGATCTCGGCCTACGGATGGCACGGCTCGATGCTCGTGGACGGCGTGCACACGTACTGCATCACTCCGGGTGCGCCGGCTCCCACCGGGCCGAGCACCGACCACGGCATCAGCGGATCGGCCGCCGGGCTGTCGCCGCAGCAGCTCGCCGGGATCAACCTCCTGGTGTCCACCTACGGGCAGACCGACGACCCCGTCCAGGCTGCCGCAGTGGCGTGGGCCGTCAAGGCGATCGCCAACCGCGAGGAGACGCTCCACGCGTTCGGCTACCGGGGCGACTCCCTCGCCGGGGCCATCCACTGGACGTTCTCCGCGCTCGCGCCGCAGCACGACCGGGCCGTTCAGGAGCGCGCGGTCGCCTACTACGACGAGGCCGTCCGTGCGGCGCAGAACGCGGTCAACGCGAGCGGCAGTCTGGTGTTCTCGGCCGACCCCGCCGACCACCGGGCTGGCACGGTGCGCGTCGAGGCGACGGCTGCGGCGACCGGGACGGTGACCCTCGCGAACGCCGTCTTCGCCACCACGGGTTCACCCACGCTCGACGGCGCTGCGGCCGGCAGCACCTACGCGATCCGCACGGTCCAGCCTCAGCCTGGCCGGGCGTACACCGTCAGCGGCACAGGCCGCCTGACCGCCGGCCTTCCCGCCGCGGTGCGTCACTACACGACGCCGGGGGGCCAGCAGACCGCAGGCCCGGCGCCCGCCGTGCCGTTCGACATCGCGGGAGCCGACGCCGCCCCGCGTGTCCCCCCGTTCTCGCCGTCCATCTCGACAGAGGTGCCGGCGCGCGAGACGGCTGCGGGCCCGTACATCGACGAGGTCACATTCGCCGCAGAGGACGGATCGTGGCCGCGCGCCGAGAACGGCTCCTACCTGCCCGTGACCGCCCGCGCCGTCGTCTACCGCACCGATGCGGAGCCGGTGCCGGCCTCGGAGGTGCCCGACGATGCGACCGTGGTGGGGACCCTGCAGGTCACGACCGACCCCGCGCTCGGGCCGACAGCGGCCTACACCGTCACCTCACCGTGGGCGATGACGACCCCCGGCTTCTACACAGCGGTGTGGAGCGTGAGCGGTGCCGACCAGGTGGCCGCGGTGGCCGCCCACACCGGACCGGGCTTCGTGTGGACCGAGCGCTTCGGCGAACCGTCGCAGATCGCCGTCATCGCGCCACCCGTCGCGGAGCCGACGCCCGCCCCGACGCCGGCGGTGACCACGCCTGCTCCCGCCGCTGCCGACGTCGCTCCGACTCCTCGGGCGGCCGCACTCGCCGCGACCGGGATCGATGTCGCCGCCGTCCGCACGCCCCTGGCCGTCGCCATCGGCCTCGTCAGCAGTGGCGTCGCGATCCTCGCGTCCCGACGGCCCCGGTTCGGAGCACGGCTCACGATCAGGTAGACTCATGGGGTTGTCGACGGGGTGTGGCGCAGCTTGGTAGCGCGCTTCGTTCGGGACGAAGAGGCCGCAGGTTCAAATCCTGTCACCCCGACAGCGAAGAGGCTCCGCCGCGAGGCGGAGCCTCTGGCATGAAAGGACGGACACCGTGACGGACAGCATCCCGCCCCTTCTCGTCGCCTTCGATCTCGACGACACCCTCGCGCCCTCCAAGAGCCAGATCGACGACCGGATCGGCGAGCTGCTGATCGCTCTCGCCGAGCGCGTCGAGGTCGCGATCATCTCGGGCGGACAGCTCGGCCAGTTCACGACGCAGGTCGTCGACCGGCTTCCGGAGGCGTCCCCCGCCGTTCTGGCGCGGCTGCACCTGCTGCCGACCTGCGGCACTCAGTACTACCGCCTGACCGAGGACGGCGTCGTCACCGTCTACAAGCGATCGCTCACCGACGACCAGAAATCGCGGGCACTCGCTGCCGTCGAGGGCGAGGCGCGCCGCCTCGGGCTCTGGGAATCCGAGACGTGGGGCGACATCCTCGAGGACCGCGGCTCTCAAATCACCTTCTCGGCGCTCGGCCAGCAGGCTCCCGTCGCCGCGAAGACCGCGTGGGATCCGACCGGTGAGAAGAAGAACGCATTGCGCGCCGCCGTCGCTGCGCTGCTGCCCGACCTCGAGGTGCGCTCCGGCGGCTCGACCTCTGTCGACATCACCGAGCAGGGCATCGACAAGGCCTACGGCATGCGCCAGCTCGCCGAGCAGACCGGCATCGCCCTGGACGACATGCTGTTCGTCGGCGACCGCCTCGACCCGGACGGCAACGACTATCCGGTCCTCGCCATGGGCGTTCGCTGTCACGCGGTCGAGGGCTGGGAAGACACCGCCGACTACCTCGAGCAGCTCATTCCGACGCTTCCCGTCCGTGTCTGACGCCGGCCCGCGGACGAGCTTGACGCTCCGCTGGCTGCGCCACGGCCAGCACCCGACAGCATGAGCGCTCGCTCGATGGCCGGAACCCGCGGGTTCCGGCCGTCGAGCGAAACGAGGCTCAGGTCACGCCTGCGGGCGGGACGTGGTGTCCTTCGAGGCCGTCGTCTTCGCGGGACGGGATGCCGCGGCATCCGCCCTTCCGTTCGCCGTCGTCCTCGGAGCACGCGCCGTCGCGCCGGACGCGACACGCACGCGCGGTGCCCCGCCACCGACGGCCTCGGCCGGCGCGCCCGCGAGGGGCATCAGGCGAGTGAGCTGGGTGACGTGACGCGGCTCCAGCTCAGCGATGGTGGACACGCCCAGCAGCTTCATGGTGCGCTCGATCTCGCTGCGGAGGATGGCGATCGTGCGGTCGACGCCCTGCCGCCCGCCCGCCATGAGGCCGTAGAGATACGCTCGGCCGATCAGGGTGAACTTCGCGCCGAGCGCGATCGAGGCCACGATGTCGGCGCCGTTCATGATGCCGGTGTCTACCATGACGGTCGCGTCCTTGCCGACCTCGCGCACCACCTCGGGCAGGAGGCGGAAGGGGATCGGGGCCCGGTCGAGCTGGCGTCCACCGTGGTTCGAGAGGATGATTCCGTCGACGCCGGCATCGATGAGCCGCTTCGAGTCGGCCACGTTCTGCACGCCCTTGACCACGATCTTGCCCGGCCAGATGTCGCGGATGATCGCGAGGTCGTCGAAACTGATCGTCGGGTCCATCGCGGCGTCGAGCAGCTCACCGACCGTGCCGCCGGTGGTCGATAGCGAGGCGAACTCGAGCTTCGGTGTGGTGAGGAAGTCGTACCACCACCAGGGCCGCGGGATGGCGTTGATGATCGTGCCCAGTGTGAGCTGCGGCGGGATCGAGAACCCGTTGCGCTTGTCGCGCAGGCGAGCGCCGGCTACCGGGGTGTCGACGGTGAACTGCAGCGTGTCGAACCCGGCGGCCGCGGCACGGCGGGCGAGCCCATACGATATCTCCCGGTCGCGCATGACATACAGCTGGAACCAGTTGCGCCCGTTCGGGTTGGCCTTCTTCACGTCCTCGATCGACGTGGTCCCGAGGGTGGAGAGTGTGAACGGGATGCCGGCGGCACCCGCCGCGCCCGCCCCCGCGGTCTCGCCCTCGGTCTGCATGAGGCGGGTGAAGCCGGTCGGCGCGATGCCGAACGGCAGGGCCGACGGCCCGCCGAGGATCTCGGTCGACATGTCCACGTGCTCGGCAGGGCGCAGGATGTCGGGGTGGAACTCGACGTCCTCGAACGCCTGCCGTGCGCGGGCGAGCGAGAACTCGCCCTCGGCGGCGCCGTCGGTGTAGTCGAAGGCCGCCTTGGGCGTGCGGCGCTTGGCGATCGTCCGCAGGTCGTGGATCGTGAGCGCCGCCTCGAGCCGGCGCTTGCGGCCGTCGAGTTCGGGCTTCTTGAACTGCATGAGCTCGAGCAGCTCAGCAGGCTTGGGCAGCTGGCGCTGGACCATGGGCGTTGCCTTTCAGGAGATCGGAGCCGTCGCAGCGGATCCGGGGACGGAGTCGGCGGCGGCGGAGCGCGCGAGGCCCGCCGAGGCGTAGTAGCCGACGATGTGGTCATGGACGAGGGTGCGGGCGCGGGCCGCGTCGCCCGCGTCGACGGCGTCGAGGATCGCGTGATGCTCGCGGCGGAGACGGTCGGCCGCGGCATCCCATTGCGCGATGCCGGCCGCCCCGGCCTGCACGTACGACTCGATCGCCGTGCGGAGGCCCGCCATCATCGCGGCGATCACGACGTTGCCCGACGCCTCGGCAAGGGCGAGGTGCAGCTGCGCGTCGAGTGCGAGGAACTCGGTCGCCGTGAGGTCGACGGTATCCATCGCTTCGAGCACGTCACGGGCACGCGCCGTGGACAGCGCCGGGTCGGTCGCGACCGCGTCGACGACGGCAGATTCGAGCACGAGGCGGGTCGCGACGACGTCGTCGAAGGGAAAGCCCTGCGCGGCGACCTGCAGTCGCAGCAGCGCCGACATGCCGCCCTCGGGCGTCGCGATGATGATCGCGCCGGATGTCGGGCCTGAGCCGGTGCCGGTGCGGATGAGGCCCATCACCTCGAGCACCCGCAGCGCCTCGCGCACGCTGGAGCGTCCGACGCCCAGGGTGGCGGCGAGCTCCCGCTCAGGAGGGAGCCGATCTCCCGGGCGCAGCGTGCCGTCGAGCAGGTCGGTCTCGATCTTCTCGAGCACGACGCGCCAGGCGCGCGCCGGTGCGATCGCCGGCGAAGTCGGGGTACCTGCCACGGATCTCCTCGTCGATGTCGGATCCGCATGCCCTCCTCGATGAAGTGCATGATGTGGTCAGACCACGATAACGTGTGGTCCGACCACAGACAACCCGTGTGACGCACGATGTCACCCTCGAGCGATACTCTGACCCCATGGAACCCCTCCCCCTCGTCCTCATCGTCGCGGGCGTCGCTGCCGCGTTCTGCTGGATCACTTCGCTGATCACGAACGAGACGTCGTGGATCGACCGGATCTGGTCGATCGTGCCGGTGATCTACGTGTGGATCTTCGCCGGGGCGGCCCTCGCCGCGGGAGCGGACGCCACGAGACTGGTCGTGATGGCCCTGCTGGTGACCGCCTGGGGGGTACGGCTCACCTTCAACTTCGCGCGCAAGGGCGGCTACACCGGCATGGAGGACTACCGCTGGGCGGTCCTGCGCGGACGCATGAAGCGGTGGCAGTTCCAGGTGTTCAACCTACTCTTCATCGTCGGGTTCCAGAGCGCCCTCCTGGTGCTCATCTCACTGCCGGCCTTCATCGCCTGGCAGCATCCGGCCCCTTTCAACGGGTGGGACGCCGCGTTCGCAGCGATCTTCGCGGCGTTCCTCGTGGGCGAGACCGTGGCCGACCAGCAGCAGTGGGCGTTCCACCAGGCGAAGAAGCGCGCCGGAGGCACGCTCGAGCCCGGATTCCTGACGACGGGACTGTTCGCCTACAGCCGCCACCCGAACTTCTTCTTCGAGCAGGCGCAGTGGTGGGCGTTCTACGCGCTCGGCGCGGTGGCTCTCGTCGCCGACGGAGGCGGCTGGCTCAACTGGACCATCGCCGGCCCGGCACTGCTCACGGTCCTGTTCATCGGCTCGACGGTGTTCACCGAGTCCATCTCGGCCGCGAAGTATCCCGCCTACCGCGACTACCAGCGCACGACCTCGATGCTGGTGCCGCTCCCCCGTCGCCGCGGACGGGCGCCGGAGACGGCCTGAGCGCCGTCGGCCCCGGAGTCACTCCAGGCGCCCACCCGACGCACGCAGGTAATCCTCGGCGCACAGCGATTCGTACGTGATGCGGTCCGCCGTGAGCTCGTCGATGGCGACCTGGTCGCCGTCGAAGACGAACCGGCCGCCGACGAGGCGGGCGTTGAAGAGAGCCTTGCGGCCGCATCGGCAGATCGTCTTGAGCTCTTCGAGGCTGTGGGCCAGCTCCAGCAGCCGAGCCGAGCCGGGGAACGCCTGCGTCTGGAAGTCGGTGCGGATGCCGTAGGCCAGCACGGGCACGCCATCGAACACGACGATGCGCAACAGGTCGTCGACCTGTTCGCGCGTGAGGAATTGCGCCTCGTCGATGAGGAAGCATGCGACATCGACCTCGTGCTCCTCGGATTCCGGGACCAGCGTGGCCGCGGCATCCGCCCTCACACGGGCGCGATGCTCGGCGAACAAGGCCCGGATGTCGTCGTCGGGACCCACGAGGAAGTCGACCGTGCGCTTGACGCCGAGCCGGCTGTCGATCTGGTCGGCACCCTTGGTGTCGATCTGGGGCTTGGCGAGGAGTACATGCTGCCCGCGCTCCTCATAGTTGTACGCGGCCTGCAGGAGCGACGTCGACTTGCCGGAGTTCATCGCCCCATAGCGGAAGTAGAGCTTGGCCACGGATCGAGCGTAGTCGGTGGCGGCGTCACCGCCCGCCCAAGCCGGCGCCGTGACGCGGGCACGCGCGGCCACGCCCTAGGAGTCGGGCACTCCGCGCTCCCATGACTCGATCGCGCCGGGCCGCTCGACGAAGGTGGGCGCCGGCGTGGCGATCTCGGGCACGCGGGGCAGCCAGCTCGGGTCCCGGAGGGCAACCTTGGCGCGCAGATGCGCGAGCTCGAAGCCGAGCTGCCCGGAGGTCACCGGGATGCCGGGGGCAGCGGCATCCGGTCGGAGAACTCGGGCGCCGTCGAACGAGTAGCCGCGCGCCGTCGCTTCCGCACGGACGGCGTTCAGGTAGTGACCGATCGCGTCGAGCGGCTCGGCGACGGCCCGGAACCGTTCGAGCTGCGGATGCCGCGTGTAGCCGCGCGTGGCGCCCGTGAGCACACGCTGAGCCAGGAGACCCTCACGCCAGCAGGCGACCAGGGCCATCCGGTCGAGGCTCGACGGATGCAGCGACCACAGCCTCATGGCGCACTACGCGGTGAGGGCGAGCGCCTCCGCGGTCTCGCCGAGCAGCTCCTGCGCGACCTCGGGTCGAGCGTTGAGCGTGTCCCCGTAGGTCGGGATCAGCTCGCGCAGACGCGGCTCCCAGGCGTCGATGCGGTCGGGGAAGCAGGTCTTCAGGAGACCGAGCATGATCGACACCGCGGTCGACGCGCCCGGCGACGCACCCAGCAGGCCGGCGATGGTGCCGTCGGCGCCGGTGACGACCTCGGTGCCGAACTGCAGCACGCCGCCCTTGTCCGGGTCCTTCTTCATCACCTGGGCGCGCTGGCCGGCCTGGATGATCTCCCAGTCTTCGTCCTTCGCGGTCGGCATGAAGACGCGGAGGCTGTCGACCTTCTTGGCGTGATTCTTCAGCAGCTCACCGACGAGATAGGTGATGAGGCTCGGGTTGTCCCACGCGACCTTGAGCATCGGTCCGAGGTTGCCGGGCCGCACCTGGCCGACGATGTCGAACCACGAGCCGGTCTTGAGGAACTTCGGGCTGAAGGTCGCGAACGGGCCGAAGAGCAGGGATGCCTCGCCGTCGACGACGCGGGTGTCGAGGTGCGGCACCGACATCGGCGGGGCGCCGACCGACGCCTGCGAATAGACCTTGGCCTTGTGCTGGGCGACGATCGCGGGGTTCGAGGTCTTCAGGAACTGCCCCCCGATCGGGAACACGCCGTAGCCCGAGATCTCGGGGATGCCGGACCGCTGCAGCAGCTTCAGCGCCCAGCCGCCGGCGCCCACGAAGACGAACTTCGCGCGGATCTCGCCGGGAGTTCGACCGACGGTGCGACGGTACTTCACGCGCCAAGTGCCGTCGCGCAGGCGCTTCAAGCGACGGACCTCGGTGTTGAGGCGCACGTCGGCGCCGTTCTCGGCGAGCCGGTCGATGAGCTGGTGGGTGAGCGCGCCGAAGTCGACGTCGGTGCCCGCCGGCATCCGGGTCGCGGCGAACGGCTCGCCCTTGCGGCGCTTCTGCATGAGCAGCGGCGCCCACTGGTTGATGACCCGGGAGTCCTCGCTGTACTCGATGCCGGCGAACAACGGCTCGTCCTTCAGCGCCTCGTAGCGCTTCTTGAGGTAGGCGACATCCTTCTCGCCGCGCACGAAGGTCATGTGCGGGGTGGAGTTGATGAACGTCGACGGCGCGTCGAGAACCCCGGCCTCGACGAGCGAGGACCACAGCTGACGGCTCTGCTGGAACTGCTCGTTGATCGAGATCGCCTTGGCGGGATCGACGGTGCCGTCCTTGCGCTCGGGCATGTAGTTCAGCTCGCAGAGCGCCGCGTGGCCGGTGCCGGCGTTGTTCCAGGGGTTCGAGCTCTCCTGCGCGACATCGCTCAGACGTTCGAAGACGGCGATCTTGAGGTCGGGCTGGAGCTGCTGCAGCAGCGTGCCGAGCGTCGCACTCATGATGCCGCCGCCGATCAGCAGAACGTCGACCGTCCCCGTGGGCAGGTCGCTGTCGTCGGGGCTGGGCAGGGCGTCGGAGGGCGTTTCGGTCACCAGACGATTCTAGTTCCGCCGGAAAGCACCCCCGACCGGGCGCCGGCTCCTTCCCCGAAAGTCCTGCGGTTCTTGCCACAACGAAAAGCGAGCGGATGCCGCAGCCGCGGCATCCGCTCGCCTGCGAGTCGTCGAAGCGAAGGTCAGGCGTTGACGCCCAGGTTGACCGCGACGAGCTCCGCGATCTGCACGGCGTTGAGCGCCGCGCCCTTGCGCAGGTTGTCGTTCGAGATGAACAGCACGAGACCCTTGCCCTCGGGCGCGGACTGGTCGGCCCGGATACGACCGACGTACGCCGGGTCGGTGCCGGCCGCCTGCAGCGGCGTGGGCACCTCCTCGAGCTTCACGCCGGGAGCGCTCGAGAGAACCTCGCGAGCGCGCTCGGGAGTGATGTCGCGGGCGAACTCCACGTTGATGCTGAGCGAGTGGCCGGTGAAGACCGGCACGCGGACGCAGGTGCCGGCGACGCGGAGGTCTGGCAGTTCGAGGATCTTCCGGCTCTCGTTGCGGAGCTTCTTCTCCTCGTCGGTCTCGTTGAGGCCGTCGTCGACCAGGTTGCCGGCGAAGGGGATGACGTCGAAGGCGATCGGCGCGATGTACTTCTCGGGCTGGGGGAAGTCCAGCGCCGAGCCGTCGCGGGCGAGCCGCTCGACGTCGCCCTGAGCGAGCACACCCTCGACCTGGCCGAGCAGCTCCTGCACGCCGGCAAGACCAGAGCCGCTCACGGCCTGATACGTGCTGACGATGAGCCGCTCGAGGCCGGCCTCGTTGTCGAGCACCTTCAGCGCCGGCATCGCGGCCATGGTGGTGCAGTTGGGGTTCGCGATAATGCCCTTGCGCGCCTCGGCGATCGCGTGCGGGTTGACCTCGCTCACGACGAGCGGAACGTCGGGATCCATGCGCCACGCACTCGAGTTGTCGATCACGACGGCGCCCGCCTCGGCGAAGCGCGGCGCGTGCGCACGGCTGCCGGTGGCGCCGGCCGAGAAGAGGGCGATGTCGATGCCGCCGAGCTCGGCGGTCGCGACATCCTCCACGGTCACGGCCTGGCCCTGGAAGACGATGTCGGATCCGGCCGACCGTGCGGTGGCGAAGGCACGGATCTCGCGCACCGGGAACCCGCGCTCCTCGAGAATGTCGATCATCGCGCCGCCGACCTGGCCGGTGGCGCCGACGATGGCGACGGAGAGTCCTGAATCGGAGATGCGGGTCATGGTGTTCCTCAGCGTGGGCACAAGCGTGAAGCGGACGCGCGGGCACCGTCGGACGCGCGGGGTTGCCCGATTCTACCGCCCCGCCGCAGCGGCGAGGTCCGCAGTTACGGTCTGCTCCGGGACCGTACGACGAAGATGATGAAGCGGCTGAGCGGGCACAGCCGCCGAAGTCGCTGTCAGCGACCGGTGCCGGCGTAGACCGTGGCCTCGATGTCGCCGTCCAGGCCGTACGCAGTGTGGACGACGCGCGCGGCCTCGGCCAGATCGTCGCCGCGGACCACGACCGAGATGCGGATCTCGGACGTCGAGATCATCTCGATGTTGATGCCCGCGACGCTGAGCGCCTCGAACAGCGTGGCCGAGACACCCGAGTGCGTGCGCATGCCCGCACCGACGACCGAGAGCTTGCCGATCTGGTCGTCGTGGACGAGGTTCTCGAATCCGATGTCGGACTGGTCGCCGGCGAGAGCCTTCAAGGCCGTCGCGGCATCGGTCTTGGGGAGCGTGAACGAGATGTCGGTGCGCCCGGTCGCGGCGGCCGACACGTTCTGCACGATCATGTCGACGTTGGCACCGGACTTCGCGATGACCTTGAAGATCTCGGCGGCCTTGCCCGGCACGTCGGGCACGCCGATGACGGTGATCTTGGCCTGACCCAGGTCGGTGGCGACCCCGGCGACGATCGGCTCTTCCATCTCTTCTCCCTTTTCGCCCTCGGGGACGCTCATCCCCGGGCCGAGCACATAGGTCCCCACGCCCGAGCTGAACGTGGAACGGGCGTGGATCAGCACGCGGTGTCGGCGCGCATATTCGACGGCGCGGATGTACAGCACCTTGGCGCCGTTGGCGGCGAGCTCGAGCATCTCCTCCGCCGACACGACGTTGAGCTTCTTCGCCTTCGGGACGACGCGCGGGTCGGCGGTGAAGATGCCGTCGACGTCGCTGTAGATCTCGCAGACGTCCGCCTCGAGCGCCGCCGCCAGCGCGACCGCGGTGGTGTCGGAGCCGCCGCGGCCGAGCGTCGTGATGTCGCGCGTGTCTCGGTTGAAACCCTGGAAGCCGGCGACGATGACGATCGCGCCCTCGTCGAGCGCCTCGCGCAGGCGGATCGGCGTGACGTCGACGATGCGCGCGGAGCCGTGGTCGGCGGTCGTGATCATGCCGGCCTGGCTGCCGGTGAACGAGCGGGCCTCGAAGCCCATCGAGTGGATCGCCATGGCGAGGAGCGCCATCGAGATGCGCTCACCGCTCGAGAGCAGCATGTCGAGTTCGCGCGGCGCGGGGATCGGCGCGACCTGCCCCGCCAGGTCGAGCAGCTCGTCCGTGGTGTCGCCCATCGCGCTCACGGCGACGACGACATCGTGCCCGGCGCGGCGCGTGTCGACGATGCGCTTCGCGACGCGCTTGATGCTCTCGGCATCCGCGACCGACGATCCGCCGTACTTCTGGACGATCAGCGCCACATCGAACTCCACGCGTATGTCAGGGGTGGGCGAGAACGGATGCCGCACCAGACCTTCTGAACTTCACCCGACGCTCCATCTTACGGACGCTCCCATGCGCCACCGGCCATGTGTCTCGGCGCTAGCATCCGAGCATGGAGCAGATCGAGGCGTGGTCGGAGTTCAACGTCGCCATGGTCGGTGCCACCGCCGCTCTGGCCGGTCTCGTCATCGTCGCCTCGAGCGTCAACATCGCCGAGATCATCAAATCGAACACGCTGACGGCGCGTCTCGCCGCGGCGATTGCGGCGTTGGTGCTCGCCATCGTCGTCACCGGAGTCGGTCTGGTTCCCGACGTCGGCACCCTCTGGTACGGCGTGGTGATCGGCGTCTCCACGCTGGTGGCCGCCATCTTCCAGGTGCACGCGACCCGTGTCATCATGCGGGACCCCGATCCCGAGCATGTCGGGCGCGTACTCAAGGCGGCGTTGGGATTCGCGCCGATCGTCGCCTACGCGGCGTCGTCGGTCGTGCTGCTTCTCGGCGAGCCGGCAGGCCTGACGATCGCCGCTGCGGGAACACTGCTGACCATCGTGTCGGCCATCGTCGTCTCGTGGGTCGCGCTCGTCGAAGTGCTGCGCTGATCGCCGCGGTTCTGACGGCTGGAGCAGGCCGGTCAGCGCGACCCGGTGTACCGCCGGTCGACGTCGATTCTGCGGACGCCGCAGGCGTGGGAGCGGGTCGCTCAGCTCGGACCGATCGGCGGCAGGTCGGCCGCGGCCTTGCGAGCTCGCACCGTCCCGCCGGTGGCAGCGAGCCAGCATCCGGCGATCACCAGCGGGAAACCGATCAGCAGGCCGACCGTCAGTGGCTCACCGAGGATGAGCGTGCCCAGCACGATCGCGACGACCGGGTTGACGTACGTGAACAGCGGCGCCCGCACCGGGCCCACGCGCGCGATCAGTGCGAAGAAGGTGATGAACGCCACCGCCGTGCACAGGACGGCCAGGGCGATGAGCGACAGCGTGCCCTCGAGGGTGGGCACCTGATGCTGCGTCAGGAACGCGATAGGCGTGTAGAAGATCCCGACGGCGAGGAGCGCGAGGGTGATGGAGCCCAGCGAGGGCACGTCGCGCAGCTTGGTCGCGATGACGAACGGCGCGATCGCGTACAGCAGCGCCACCAGGAGGACCTCACCGACAGCGATGAGGCCACCCCCGCCTTCGACGGCGAGACCCGGACCCGCGACGATCACGAAGACTCCGACGAAGCCGACGAAGAGGCCGATGCTGCGCGCCGGACTGAGGACCGACCGGTCACCGCCGCCGAACGCGATGATCGCCGCGAACAGGGGGACCGTCGCCACGAGAAGGCCCGTGAGCCCCGACGGCAGCGTCTGCTCGGCATGGCCGAGAAGCAGGAAGGGCCCTGCCATCTCGATGGCGCCGAACAGCAGCACCCAGCCGATCTTCGCGAACGCGGGGCGCAGCGCCTTCTGCCGGATCGCGAACGGGAGGAGCAGCACGGCGCCGAGGAGCGTGCGACCTGCCACCACCGCGGCCGGAGAATACGACTCGACGGCGACGCTGATGAAGAGATAGGGGATGCCCCACAGCACGGCCATCGCGGCGAACAGCAGCCACGCACGCGTGTCGAAGCGCTGCGAGGGGTTCATTTGGTGTCTCTCCGGTCAAGTGATGTCGGCCGCGGCACGGATCGGTGCGCGGGCCTCGGGATTCAGCATCCGAGAACCGGCGCGCCGGCGCGAGGCGGCCGACCGCCAATCTACGGCGGAGTTCCGACATACGTCGAGGTCAGACGGAGCGTCGTCCCTCGAACGCCCGGCCCAGGGTCACCTCGTCGGCGTACTCGAGGTCGCCGCCCACGGGCAGGCCGGAGGCCAGGCGGGTGACCGAGATCTCGAGCGTGTGCAGCAGCCGGCTGAGGTAGGTCGCGGTCGCCTCGCCCTCGAGATTCGGGTTCGTGGCGAGGATGACCTCCTGCACGGTGCCGTCGGCGAGCCGCTGCATCAGCTGCGTGATGCGGAGGTCGTCCGGACCGATGCCGGCGATCG
This sequence comes from Microbacterium psychrotolerans, assembly GCF_031085295.1. Taxonomy (GTDB): domain Bacteria; phylum Actinomycetota; class Actinomycetes; order Actinomycetales; family Microbacteriaceae; genus Microbacterium; species Microbacterium psychrotolerans. The sequence goes on from NZ_JAVFWO010000008.1 coordinate 139,818, forward strand.
GGCTGATCGCGCCGCCGAGCACGTGATAGAGCCCGCGGAACTCCCGCGTGCGCTCGATCGCGGCGACGTCTTTCGCATCTTCGACGACGCAGATGAGGGTCTGGTTGCGGCGGGGATCGCGGCAGATCGAGCAGCGCTCCTGCTCGGAGACGTTGCCGCACACCTCGCAGAAACGCACCCGCTCCCGCACGACGCTGAGCAGCTCGGCGAGGTGCGACACGTCGAAGTTGGGCGTCTGCAGGATGTGGAAGGCGATGCGCTGCGCCGACTTCGGGCCGATCCCGGGCAGGCGGCCGAATTCGTCGATGAGATCTTGGACGATGCCGTCGTACATGGGCTAGTTGAACCTCGTCGGCGGCTCGTAGGGCTCCTCGCGCACGAAGGTGGCGCCGAGCACCTGGCGCACCACCGCCTCCCCATAGCGCTGCACGCCGCCATTGCGCGTCGTGACCACCGGAGTCAAGGGCGGTGCGACCGTCGGCGGCACCGGCACGTCGGCGACGGCATCCGACTCGTCTTCGGGCTCGTCCTCTTCGCGCTCGATAGAGGGGACGACCTCGGTGCGCGGAAGCACGTCTCCCTCGCGCGGCGGCGCGAGGGTCGCGACGCGCGCCATCGAGGTCGCCGCGTCTTCGGGCTCGTCGTCGACGGCGAACTGGCCGGGCGTCTCGGTGGGCAGCGCCGCCGGACCCGGGTCGGGCGGCGGGGCGTCGTCGTCGGACGGGATCGCTGCGACGGCCCAGTCGGTCACCGGGGCGGCCGCAGCCGACATCGTCGACGGAGCACCCGATGCCGAGCCTCGCGGCGCGGGCGCCGCTGCCGTGCTGCGCGGGGCGGGACCGGATGCCGACGCACGGGGTGCGGCCGAGGTGGAGGGTCGCGCTGCGGCCGGGGCGGCAGGTGCCGTCGCGGGCGTGC
>NZ_JAVFWO010000009.1 GCF_031085295.1 Microbacterium psychrotolerans
GCGCGTCCCGTTCGAGTCTAAAACAGCTCTATATGAGAGCTATAGGTGCTCTATGCGTTCTGTAAGCTGTCTGTCAGAAACCCCTCAGCTGCTATGGTTCGGGTATGGCTCGCCCATATGGAGATCCCGTCGAGATAATCACGGCGCCCGTGCCCGCCGAATCGCCGTTCATCCCGACCGACGCGAAGATCGTCGTGGGCGCAGTGGCGCCCGCATCGCCGGATCCGATCCCGATCGTCCTGCTGCCGGGCTTCGAATATCGGATTCACGAGTGGCGACACCCGACCACGCACCAGATCCACTGGAGACTCGAACGCAGGAAGGCTGGTCGCCCGGGCGACGAATAGAGCGGCGCCGGCGCCGCCCGTAGTGTGGTGCGCCGGTCTCGGCGTCCATGAGTCCGGCGTACGTCACGGTGTGTGTGGCGGCGGGAGTCCTCGGCTACGTTTGCGGGCTGGGCGAGCAACACTCTCGGCTTCCTGGCCGGGTTCGGCTTCCGCTTCATTCGTCGGCCGGTCGATCTCCAGCTCCGCCACCAGCGTCCGCGCAGGTTCCGCGGCGCCGGTCGGTTCGACCTCCTCCCATTGCGACTCACCCGCTCGCCCGCTCGTCGACGCAGCGGTGCTCCACGCGAAGTCATGGTCAGCCTCGGCGGCAATGGGTGCGCGTGGGGGAACATCCGCGTTCGCGACGTCGTCCTCGGTCGGGCGGGTGGGTGCCTTGGCGGGGGCGTAGTCGTAGCGGGCGTCTTCTCGGGAGCGGGACATGTTGAACACGGCCCCTTCGACCGACGTCCCGAGGGAGGTCAGTCGGTCCAGTGCTCGCCGCAGTTCGCGCACGCGGAGCACGCGGGCGCCGATGACGAGGATGACGCCGCCGAGCATGCGCGCCACCACGGCGCCGTCCGGTACGGGGTTGATGGGTGGGCAGTCGATGATGGTCACGTCGAAGCGTTCGCGTATGCGTTGGAGTGCCGCGCTGGCCGCGGTCGACTCGAGCAGTTCGCTGGGGTTGGGGGGTCGGGAGCCGGCGAGGAGGACCTTGAGGTCGTCGGGGCCCCAGCTGACGATCGCGTCCTCGAGTGCGATGTCTCCGGTGAGCACGTCGGTGAACCCGGAGTACTCGGGAAGATCGAGCAGGCCGCTCAGCGTCGGTCGGCGCAGGTCGGCTTCCACGAGGCAGACCTCGAGGCCGGACGCGGCCAGCGCGGCGGCGATGTTGGCCGCTGTCGCGCTCTTGCCCTCGCCGGGGCGGGACGAGGTGATCGAGAAGACCTTGTGGACCTCGCCGGGCTGGAGGAATCGGAGGTTGGCGCGCAGCTGCCGGTATTCCTCGCCGCGCCGGGAGCCGGCCTTGAGGACGGCGATGGGGTCTCGTTGTGCGCGGCGGTCGAACGAGACGACTCCGAGCACGGGCAGCCCGGTGATCTCGGTGATCTGCTCCTTGTCGCGGACGCGGGCGTCGACGACGCCGCGGAGCACGACGAACACCGTCGCGGCGACGAGGCCGGCGAGCAGGCCGGTCAGCAGCAGCAGGGGGACGTTGGGTGAGGATGGCGCCGTCGGGGGCTTGGCGGACTCGATGACCTGCAGTCGGACGGGCGACTGGCCGTCCACGCGCGGTGTCAGCGATGGCACGACCTCGGCGAGGAACTTCGACACCGAGTTGGCGATCGCGGCCGCCCGGGCGGGGGACTCGTCGGTTGCCGAGATGGTGATGACACTCGTGTTCAACGGCACCGATGTGGTGACCTGCCGGCGCAGCTGCGAGATCGTGACGTCCAGATCGAGGGAGTCGATGACGGGGGCGAGCACCACCTCGCGGGTTGCGACCGCACTGAAGTTCCGAGCCTGCAACTGCGAGAAGTTCGACGTCTCGACAAGCTCTCTGGTGCTGGCTCCACCGGGCAGGGTCACGAAGACGTCCGAGCTTGCCGTGTACTGAGGGGAGGCCGCGATTGCCAGAGCCCCGCCGCCCAGCACCCCGAGCAGCATGCAGGCAACGACGATCGTCCAGTAGTGGCGGACGAGTCGCAGCATGGTTCTGGCGTCCATTGCATCGTTCCCGATCACACCGAGGTGATGACACCGTCGAGCTCGCGCCCGTGTCGCAGCATGGATTGACGCAGGAACTGATGCCGCATCAGTTCGATTGCTCCGCTCCGGATGGCGTGCCGCAACTCTGACTCAGCTCTGCGCCGCCGCCTCGGGGACATCGCCAGGACCGCATTCCACCGAGCGCTTCGGGTATACGTGGCTTTGGCGCTCGTCAGCGACTGTCCGCGCCGCTTGCGTCGTCGTCTGACGGCTTCTGTCAGCTGTGACGTTGTCGCGTAGCGTCCAGGGGCAGCGCCCAACGCGCGGCTGAACGGCTCCTTCGACGTGACGCTTCGATCCCACTCGAGCATCGGTTCCCTCTCCCGGAACCGATCGTCCACTGTCGTGTGCGGCAGCGGAACCCCTTGACATCTGTCGGCCCGCGTGCGCGGCTGACCGAACTCGCCGTCGGATGCCGCTCCGGGCCGTCCGCGCCGCCGGAACACGGCGTGGGCAGAAGAGACTGTGCGGGGGAGCAGCCGAAGCGCTGAGCTCGATCTCGTTGGACGGGTCGTCCCGCGTGACTTCGCAACAGCCGAAGACGGCGTGGAGGAGCTTCTGGTCCAGCTCTACCTGAACTCGCGGGCATAGGGCGTTCGGTGTCGAACGCTCCCGGCCTTTCGTGACGTGCCGGCCATCTCGCGGCATACCCAGGGAGACGGTAGCCCCGCGCTGCTCGGAGGTGCAGAGAGGTTGAGAAGCCCTCGCGTTCTGTGAATCCGCGCCGCTCGTGGTCGGCTACCGCAGCCTCGACAGGAGTGTCAACCCCTCACGCCTTGTTGCGCAGTGCGTCATGATCGCCAGCGGGCTGAATGCCCGACAAGGGGAGGGCGCGTCGTCCTGCCCGGAAAGGAACACCAATGAGTATCGGAGCTGGAATCGCGCTCTTCGCGATAGGCGCCATCCTGGCGTTCGCCGTCAACGTCGACATCGGGTGGGTGAGCCTTGACGTCGTCGGCTACATCCTCATGATCGCCGGCGCAGTGGTCTTCCTGACAGGCATCGTCTTGCTGTTCCGGCGTCGCCGGACCGACTCCGTCACGCGCACGGTAGCCGATCCCGCGGTCGCGCGGCCGGTCGATGCGGGGGTGACGCAGCGCGTCACGCGCGAGACGGATGACACCGTCGGACTCTGACCCAATCGCGAGAGGGGCGCAGCAGCCTGGCGGCGTCCCTCTCGCGAGCACTCGCGGGGGATCTCCGAGAGGTGTCACCGCAGTAGGCGTGATTCTTCACTCCTACTCGGCCTTCTTCCGCTCCTCCTGGGCCCGCTTGCGCTGCTCCTCGTCGAGCTTTTTCTGCTCCTCCTTGATCCGCTTCTGAGCCTCCTCCGCGGCCTCCCGCTCCTCCTCCGATAGGCCACTCTGGTCGTCCACAACGACATCCTCGTCGCCCGGGTCTTCGACCTCAGTCGGCGCCGGTGGTTCGGACGGCACCGTGTCTGCCGGCGTGGTCGCTGCCGGCACCGGCGCCTGATCCGGTCCACCCATAAAAGAGAAGCCGATGATGGCGGCGCCCGCGATCACTACGGCGGCGATCGATGCACCGACCACTGCAACCAGCCCGGTCCGACGCCCGGTACGCCCGGAGGATGGGGCGGGGTCCTCGGGCGCTGGGAGGAGTCGGGTGCGCGTGAGGGGCTCACCCTCAGTCGAGTCATAGACGTCGGTGGCTCCGGCATCAGCGCCGGCCTCGGCGGCCGCGGCAAGTGCGACGGGAACGGTAGCCCGGGTGCTCGATGCCGGTTCGGGCTGGCTGGGCACTGCGAGCCTTCCAGCTTGTGTCGCCACTTCGGCCGCAGTCGGCCGCGCGCCGGGGTCCGGGTCGAGCATGCGGGTCAGCAGTCGCGTCCAGCGCCGATCCACCGAGTCGGGGATGGTCGGCGGGTTCTGCAGCCGTCGGAGCGCCACCTCGGCGCCCTGCCCGCCGGCCTGGTCCCGGCGCCCTGTCAGCGCTTCGAGCAGCACGAGGCCGAGCGAGTAGACGTCTGCTGGCGGCGCCGGGTCTGCTCCGCGGACCTGCTCCGGCGCGAGGTACGCGGCGGTGCCGATGACCATGCCAGGGGAGGTGATGCGAGACGCGTCGAGCAGGAGCGCGATGCCGAAGTCCGCCAGCTTGGCATGAGGGCGCGCGCCGGGCAGCTGGGGAGGGGTGAGAAGCACGTTGGACGGCTTGATGTCGCGATGCACGATCCCAGCGCTGTGGACCACGTGCAGCGCCTCGCCGAGCTCCGCGGCGAAGTGGCCGACGATCTCAGGCGGAAGCGTCCCTTGGGCAAGCCGTGCGGCCAGCGTCGGGCCCTCGACGAACTCCATCACCAGATACTCGGGACGTTGCGGCACGAGACGCGCGTCGTAGAGGGTGACGAGCGAGGGATGATTGAGCGAGGCCAGCACGGCCATCTCGCTGCGCGCGCGTTCCGAGGAAGCTCCGTCTATGCCGGGACGGATGACTTTGATCGCGACAGTGCGGCCGAGCACGACGTCCTCGCCTCGGTAGACCCGGGCCATTCCGCCTTCACCGACGCATTCCCCCAACCGGTAACGACCGTCGAGAAGCGCGGCTGTCGATTCAGCCTCCACGTTCGCCATCCGCTCCTTCCGTGGGCCCGCGAAGGAGCGGATCCGATTCGAAACTAACCCCTCAACCTCCCGGCTGATGCGCCTTGACCATAGCCGGTTGACGTGCAGTCGTCGCGCGCTGCGGCTGCAACTGCGCGGCGATGCGTACCGGTCGGTCGTCATCCGCGTTCCCCTGACCTTCTCTGCGTCGGTTCACTTCGATCGGGTGCTGACTCCTCGCGTGAGGTCGACGAGGCCCAGCCGCCAAGGAGCTGGAGCGCTTCATGGTCGGGTGATCCCGGTTCCTGCGGTGAGAACGGTCAGTTGCACCCCTGATTCACCCACCAGGTCGAGCCCGTTGAAGTGGAGAGCCAGGGCACCGACCGCGCGGTGGTGAAAACGCTTCCCTCCGGACTGGTGCTCCCAGACGTCGTGGCGGCGGCCCCACAGGGTCAGGAGATGATCGCTGCGTGTGGACAGCTCTCCGACGAGGTCGTGCAGCGGTTTGCTGTGCGGGTCGCGTCCGGCTTCGGTGCGCAGGTGGGCCACGTTGATGCCCGCGATCGCGGATCGGGTGTGGCAACTCACCGTGACGTGCGGGTCCAGGCGGCTCAACCGCGGCCGCGAGCTAACGCCGGGATAGAGTGCCGCGCAGGAGGATGCCCGTGGTTGCTGCAGGTTTGGCTGTCCGGTCTTGAGCGTCACTGACCTCGCCGCCGTGACGGCGCTCGTCGCCGGTGGGGTCACGGTTGCGCTGGTCGCGATCCTTCATGTGCTCGAGCCGGAGTATGACCCGTCTTGGCGGATGATCAGCGAGTACTCCTTCGGGCGATATGGGTGGGTCATGCGCCTGGCCTTCATCACGATGGCGATCAGCCCGGCGGCGTTGTGCGTGGCGTTGTGGCCGTTCGGTGGCGCGTGGACGGTCGGCCTTGCCGCTGTCGCGCTGGGTGCGCTTGGTGCCGCGTTCATCGATGCCGATCCGATCATGACTCCGCGCGCTCAGGGGACGCGTGTCGGCAGGGCGCATACGGTGCTGGGCGCCGTGTTGCTCGCAGGCTTTCCTCCTGCCGCGCTATTGGCAGGGTTCGGGGTGGCGCCCGCGTTCGGATGGGCGCTGGCGGTCGCCTCCGTTGTTCCCTTCGCCGGCCTGGTGTGGTTCCTTGTCGCTGCTGCTCCCGCGCACGGGCGGGGCGGTTCCCCTGAGATTCGAATCGGGTGGCCGGACAGGTTCTGTCTTGTCGCCTACCTGGGATGGGTGGTGGTTGCCGCTCTGGACGTTCTTACGTTCGTGTGATGCAAGAGCGCCGTTTCGGAGGCCGAGGCTGCACCGAGCGCTACCTCGCGGCATCTACCGCCCTGTTCTCGTTCACGAAGTAGCAGAGCGCACGGCAAATGCGGTGTGTGGTCTCTCGGCCGCACACCGCATTTCGCCGCGTCCCCCCTACGGTTCGGCGCGCGCATGTCGCGGTGATCACCACGCGGTGTCAGGGAGGAACTGTTCCCACGCCCGTCGTCGGGCACGGCGGGGATCGTGTTCGACGCGATCCGTCACGTCGATGATCAACGTGGATCGGTCGGGCTCGCGGTAGGACGGCCACGTCTCCTCGGGTGGAGCGCCCGCTGCGAATCGCAGCCACATGGTCCGCATGCGCTGGCCGGCGGCCGCGTACTCCTCCGCCCCGCCGAACGCAGTGATGAGCCGTGCCATCGCGAGGTCAGTGCGCGCGAAGAGGGCGAACATCTCGACGCCATGGGTGGCGTCCAGGCCGAGGATCTCCAGTAGCCGCGGTGCCACGTCGAAGCGGTAGGCCCACGTGGGCGCGAAGCGCGAGTGGTAGTCGGTCACGCGTGTGCTGGGGAACCAGAAGCCGAAGTCCCCTCCGAAGTCCGCGGCGGCCCGTCGTGTGGGCAGTCCGGGATAGACGGCGCGCATGCGCCGTCGCGAACCGGCGGGGGCGCGTGCGAAGAGCGCCTCGATTCGCGGGGGAGTTCGGGGCAGGATGTCGACGCGGCCCCGGAAGATCGCCCCTTCGCGATTGTTCGTTCCGATGATGAGCGGAACGCGGTGCGCAGTTCCCGCGCGGAACGCCCGCAACGGGTGGTGGGGCAGGAAGTCGCCGTCGATGACCGGCGCCAGGCAGAAGGTGCCGGGGTAGGCGTCTGGCGTCCGGATCTGGAGTACCGTGCACGCTGCGACGAGATCGCTCGGCGATGCGGTCGTCAGCAGCTGGTGCGCCGTACGGGGGACAGGGAGTGCTTCCGCGGACTCCTCTGCGTCGTGTCTCCCGCGAGACTCGAGCGTCTGGCGGAGGATCTGGACGTACTCGCCTGCCCATCGCCGACTCATCGAGGGCGGGTAGACGGCGCCCGGTGGCGGGCTCTGGGCGATGGCCCGAGCGAACAGCCCGCGCGCCGACGGCGTTGCCATCAGCGTCGTCACCGCGTTGCCACCCGCCGAGGCGCCGAACACCGTCACGTTCTCGGCATCGCCGCCGAAGGCACCGATGTTCTCTCGCACCCATCTCAGCAGTGCCACCTGGTCGCGGAGCCCGAGATTGCTCGTCAACGGTCGATCAGGGGTCGAGTAGTCACTGAAGTCGAGGTAGCCGAGCGGCCCGAGGCGATAGTTGAAGCTGACGTACACGACATGGCCGTCGCGGACGAATCCCTCGCCCTGCCCCGAGAAGTCTCGCGACGATCCGACGCTGTAACCGCCGCCGTGGATGTACACCATGACGGGCAGCGGGTTAGAGCCGTGATCGTCCCAGATGGGCGCGTGCACGTTCACCGTCAGGCAGTCCTCGTCCGCTGCGATCACCACGGATGGTGGATGGACGAGCGGATTGCGGAACGCCTGCGGGGCGGCCGAACCGAAGTCGATCGCGTCGCGGGTGCCCTCCCACGGCACCACAGCGGCGGGACTCGCGAATCGCCGTCCCCCTACGGGCGGCGCGGCATACGGGATTCCGCGCCAGGCAAGCAGCCCGCGTTCCCGCACGCCGCGTACCACGCCACCGACGACCCGCACGTCGACCGTCTCGTCGTCGTGCCGCCGGCGGCGGCCGATCACGATCGCACGCTGCTCACTCCTCTACCTCAGCCTGATCGGGCGGTATCCGCAATGGGCAGCGTCGACGGCCGCCCGGCGGGCACACGGGTGCGAATGCGGAATACTGCCCCGAGCGCCGGTCAATCCCCGGCACGGTCAGGTGACCGCGGAGGTGGGGGGCGATGCCGGGCGAGTGAGCGGCATAGCCGCGAGCGGATCCTCACGCTGCTCGTTGAGGCACTCGGTGGCATCAGTCCACGCCAGAACTAACACGAGGACCGCCGCAACCGCCGGGGCTCCCGCCCGATCCTTCAAAGGAACTCGCTACGACTGGCCTGTCTCGGGACGGCGGTGGCAGTTCTGCATCAGGACATCGGCGACGCTGGGCGTCACGAAGCCGCCTATGAACCGGGGGCGGATGTTGCGCAATAGTCCGCTCGTTCGTTGCACGGTAGCTGTGCCCACGCTTACGGTCGGTCGCTGTTCGGCATCCTTCGAAGCTGGGGAGATGCCGTTCCGCCACAGAAGTCGTGGCACACCCATCGAAGACGCTGGAGGAGCCCCGTGCCCAAACCACCCCTCGTGCGCCGTGCGCCCATCGCGCTCGGCGCCGTCGTTGCGCTCACCGCCGCGCTGCTGCCGGCTGCCCCTGCCATGGCCGAGTCGGCACCGTGCATCGACCCCGGCTTCGGCAAACCGATGCAGGTGACCGCCGACTGCAACGATCAGACCTACGCGGATCCGGTCATCGACGCCGAGACCGACGAGACCTCGCCAGTGCCGCATCACCGGCTCGCGGGTCACTTCGAAGGAACTGACATCCAGTTCACGATCTACCTCCACGCAGAGGCGGACAAGAATCAATGGGAGGGCCGCTTCTTCCAGTACACCTACCCGACCGTGTTCACGCCGGGCGTGAACCTCGCCGAGGCGACGGACCGCGCAATCGGGTTCGCGCCGGCCAGTGGCGGATACGCGGTGCAGGCCGGCAACACCTCCCTGTCGCTCGGTTACCGCCACGCGGCAGCGGCAGCCAAGTTCGCCGAGACGGTCGCGGCCGAGTACTACGGCACTGATCGCGTCATCTACGGTTACCTCTACGGTCCGAGCGGCGGGTCGTTCCAGACGGTCGGCGCGGCCGAGAACACCGAGGGCGTGTGGCAGGGCTTCGTCCCGATGGTGCAGGCCGTGCCGACGCCGAACAGCTACAACTTCAACGGGCGCGCGGCCGCTGAGTTGATCCTCGGCGAAAAGGCCGCTGAGATCCGCGACGCGCTTCTGCCCGGAGGGAGCGGCGATCCGTACGCGACGCTCGACGAGGCGGAGCGCGCGCTGCTCACCGAGGTGCACAAGCTCGGCATCCCCTGGAAGGGCTGGGAGAACCCCGACTACCTGCTCGGCAGAGACCCGCAGTTCTACGGAGCGGGGCTCGACTCCGACAGTCCCTTGTCCTACGACCCCACCTACGTCGACGACTTCTGGAACGCGCCCGGCCACCTCGGCACGGAGAACACCCCGCTCGGGCAGCGGGTTCGTGCGGAACTCGCCGAGATGGGAGACACCGTCGGCCACCGCTGGAACATCGCGAAGCGGTTCGCGTACCGCTACCAGCTCCCCCCGGCAAGCACCGGGTGGATAGCACTGGACCAGTTCCGCGTCGCCGACGGCACCCCGATCTATCCGCAGCGCCCGGTCGCCGAGCCCGGCTTCTCAGGCTTCGTCTCCGGCTTCGCGGCGTTCGACGGGTCGATCAACGGGAAGGTGATCGTGGTGTCCAACCTCTACGACACCGACGCGCTGCCGATCCACACCGACTGGTATCGAAAGCAGGATGCCGCTGCGATCGTGGTGTCGTCGTACGGCGGGCCCTTCGGGCCGGCGGCTGTCGCCGACGTGCTGTTCGGAGCGGTGAACCCGAGCGGAAAGCTGCCCTACAGCATCCCGCGCCATACGGGTCAGATCCCCGTCTACCACCACCAGCGGGCAGGCACTGGCTACCGCAACCCGCTGCCGCCTGACGTCGATCGGCACTACCTCGACGTGCCCGCTACGCCGCTCTTCACGTTCGGGCACGGCCTGAGCTACACGAAGTTCGTGCTGTCGGACCTGGTTGCGGATGCCGAGATGACGACCAGCGGATCGGTGCGGATCGCGGCGACCGTGGAGAATGCGGGCGAGCGCAGCGGAGACACGGTCGTGCAGCTCTACGCCCGTGTGAACACCGTCGGGGCCACGCGCCCTGCTCAGCAGCTCGCGGGATTCGCACGGGTCTCGCTCGATGCTGGGGAGGCGCGGCGGGTGACCTTCACGCTGGATGCCGCGCAACTCGGGTGCACGGACATCGGGGGCGAGTTCGTCGTTGAGCCGTCGCCGGTGAACGTGTGGGTGAGCTTCGACGCCGCGTCGCGACCGCTCGAGACTGTGGTCGACGTCATCGGACCCCGCCGTCGGCTGAGGAGTTCCGAACGGACCTTCCTGTCGGCGTCGGCTGTCTCTGCCAGCTGACTCAGGAACATGGATGACCGGGCCCGCCTCGAGATAAATCCCCGGTCAGAATGAGAAAATGCACCAATGCCCCTGGAGGGACTCGAACACGACTGAGCATAATGCTCAATCGGACCCGAACCTGCAAGAACCGCGGAATTACGCGGATCTTCGAGGGCTCAGGCAACACTGACCGACCATCGAAGACAGTGTGCCGCAAACAGTTTGCGGGCAAAATGCGGGCAAGAACCGTTGAAAAATCAGGGGTCGCGAGCATCCAAGACGTGAGCCTGGCGAGCGTTGGAGGTCGACCCTACGGCAATGAGCGGCAGATGAGCACATTGCTGAATGCATGTCGCCACACCGTCGCCTAGGTGAGCATTATGCTCAAAACCAAGTTTTGGCGACGTTGTCCTCCGAGTGGGCCGTGAAGCGGCAGCGCCGGCAGGCCGCTCAGCGTCCGATTGACGGGCCTCCGGGCTGCGTCGGTCCCTGGTGGGGCGCCGCAGGGTCGTTTGGCTTGCCCGGGTTGTAAGGGTCAACCGCCGGCGCCCGTCGGGGTTCCTGAATACGGACTTCTGGAGCCAGACCCGAGTCGCGCGCGCGACTCATGAGGCGGGTCGCGGTGCTCTGGCTGATCTGGAGAGTGTCGGCGACGAGCTTCAGTGGCGGATAGCTGATTGCGGTCGCGACGCGATAGACGGAGATCGCGGCGTGGAGGGACTCCAGGGGCTCGCGCTCCTCACGTGCCCGCACGCGACTGAGAAAGTCGCGCACCGGTATGCGGTCGCGCTTGTCGCCATTCTCCGTGCCGACGTCGACGGTCACGACATCGAGAGCAGACCTCGTCATGATCCAGTGGGTTCGCACCTCGCGGAGCGCCTGGCTGGTGATGTCGACGCCCTCCGCTTCGCGCTCCAACGCAGCGAAGACCACCGCGGTGCGTCCAAGCGTGTCATCCCACTCCACGCGGACGGTGATCGTGCCGGGCACATCCTGCTCACCCGACACGCGCGCGCGCCAGGACTTCGGAAGCGTCACCCCGCTGCCGAGATCTATGCGTTCGTCGCTGAAGTCGTAGGTCTCGACGTCTGCCATGGAGCCCACTATTCCAGGTCATCGAAGAATCGCGAAGAAGACTGTCGATCTTGGCTCACGCGTGTGGTACCTTCCCACGAAGGGAGAGTGACACTGCTGGCTCAAAGAAGGGTGGGACCATGAACCGGTCACAAGATTCTCTGGCACTGACGATGAAGGATGCCGCAAAGCTCGTCGGTGTCGACTACCGCACGATCAAGCTCGGCATCGAGAGCGGGACCATCCCCACAGTCCAACTCGGCCCGCGCCGGATGATCCCTCGCGTGCCGCTCCTGCGCGCCTTCGGCGTCGATGCCTGATAGCGGCGCCACGGGCGGCGCTGCCCATCGTCCAAATAGCCGACAGGCACGGCGTGATCCCCAGGCGTGTGGTGAACGAAGACGCTCCCTCGTCGGGCTTTGCTCAAGGCGCTGGCCCCAGCCAACGCATCCGCCCCTGCGAGCGGAACCAACGGTCAGCGCGGGGTCGTAAGCGGGATGTGCCCGTCGAGGGCCTGGATCTGTGGCATCGATCTGGTCACGTGCGGATCGCTCAGCTAGCAACACGACGGAGAATCCAGTCAAGTCGGCTCGGCACCGGCGCAGACCGGCGCCGCTCATACTGCCGAACCCACTCGTGATGTGGCCTCGGTCCGGCAAGCCACAGGCCCTCTACTCGCTGCGACCGATCCATGCGCTGACGCAGTCGATGTACGCGATGGCGGCGTCCCACCCGTCTTCGGCGGGTTCGCTCAGCGGCGCCGACGCCCAACGCAGGTAACTGTGCGCGCCGGCGACAACACCGAATTGCTCCGCGCGAGTGTCGACGATACTCCGCCGGATGTAGCACGTCGTCCCGACCGGGCGCCGGCGCTCCATACCGCTAGAGTCATGGGAATTGGCCGAATCCTGGGGGATCAGTTGATCGAGAAGACCACGCTCAAGGGCGAAGACCTGTGGAAGCTGCGTCTCGACGAGGAGAATCCGCGACACGAACCGAAGTCGCAGCAGCAGGACGTCATCGACTACCTGGCGGCGAACGAGGATGTGCTGCCGCTGCTCGAGGACATCGCCGATCTACGCTCGCTGAGCCCGTTCGACCGCTTCGGCGCGGTCCGGTCGGGAGAGATTCTCATCGCGCTGGAGGGTAACCGTCGGTTGTGCTCGCTCATCCTGCTGAACGACCCCGAGCTCGCGCCTGCGAAGTACCGGGCTCGGGTCCGCACGGCCGCCACCGGATGGAATCCCGGTGACATCGAGATCGACGTCGCCGTCTTCGAATCCCGCGAGGAGGCTGACCCGTGGCTCGAGCGGCGACACCAGGGCGCACTGGCGGGAAAGGGGCTGCGGCAGTGGTCGCCCGCGGCGAAGGACCGTCACTTCGGCGTATCCGCGAACGCGCTCGCGCTGCGGCTCCTCGACGACGGGGTCAGGTTGAACCTCATCACGCCCGAGCAGCGCCGCAAGCGGGTCGTCACGACGGTGCGCCGGTTCTCCGACCGGGTCCCCTTCCGAAGGGGCTACCTACGGATCTCCACGGCCGCGGACGATCCCAACTACATCACGGATCTCGATGGCGACCTCTACAAGGAGCGACTGCGTGTCTTCCTCTGGGGGTTGTTCGCGGACGAACCCACCGTTCACTCCCGCATGTCGGCGCGAGACATTCAACAGTGGGTTGACGACCAGTTGAAAGACCCGTTGCTCGGCGATGGAGCTTCGGCGGGAACCGCAGGCTTCGTCGAAGATCCGCGCGACGAGGCGGGAGCCGAGAGCTTCGAAGCTGAACAGGGCGCACGGACGGCGGGGATCAACGGCGCTGAAAGCGGTGGCTCGGGGCGCGACTCGTCGGCGGAGAACGCCCCGACCGGGGGCGACACCAAGGTACCGAAGCCCCCGGCGCCGTCCAGTCGTTGGACGCTCGTGGACGGCGGCTCGTTCGCCACCCCAACTGCCGATTCCGTCCGTCGCCATGTGATCTACGAGCTCTCACGGGTCACGAAGAACACCCCGCTAGCGGCGTCCGTCGTGGCACGCGTGTTCCTCGAGGGCATATACGTCGACATGTGGCAGAGGACCTGCGTGGGCAAGGCCGAGTCGAAGCTCCACGTGAAAGTCCTCGACATCGTCAAGGTGATCGGCGCGTGGCCGGACCTGACTCGCGCCGAGAAGAACGCGCTCAACGCACTGCAACGGAGCGCCCAGAACCCCGGCCAGCTGCTCAGCCCCGCAGGACTGGGGGCGGCCGCGCACGGGGCCGCCATACCCGCCTGGGCGACGTTGGTCGCGGAATGGGATTCACTGCTCCCGATCACCCGGAGGATTTTCGCGTTCGTAGAGGACGTCGCTGGCCAAGAGCTGTTCTGACCGCTAGCGTCACAGCTGGAGGAAACAGCAACGTGCCCAACACCTACTCACCGCTCCGATATCCCGGCGGAAAGAGCGTCCTGCTGAAGGCAGTCGTCGACGTCATCGAACGCAACGACCTACGAGGGCACCGGTACGCCGAGCCGTACGCCGGCGGCGGCGGCCTAGCGTTGGCGCTGCTGTACGGACGCCATACCCACCGCATTGCCCTCAACGATCTCGACCCTGCGATCTACTCGCTGTGGTGGTCAATCCTGAATGCGAACGACGAGCTCCTCTCCAAGATCGAGACCACCGCCATCACAGTCCCGGAGTGGCATCAGCAACGCGAGACTTACTTCCTCGGCGACGCGAGCGATCCTGTGTCGCTGGGGTTCGCCGCGCTCTTCCTGAACCGCACCAACCGCTCGGGGGTCATTAAGGGTGGTGTGATCGGGGGCCTCGATCAAACCGGCAACTACCTGATCGACTGCCGGTTCAACCGGGAGACGCTCGCACAGAGAATCGAACGGATCTGGAAATACCGGGCCCAGATCGAGATATCGAGCCTGGACGGGCGTGCATTTCTCGAGCAGCACGACGAGCGAGCAGAGCCGACCCTGTTCTTCGTGGATCCGCCGTACTTCGTGAAGGGCCGGGGGCTCTACTCGAACTACTTTGAAGAGGATGACCACGACCAGCTAGCCGAGCAGGTGCACGCCCTGAAGAACCCATGGCTGCTCACCTACGACGACGCCGAAGCCATCGCCGCCTTGTACGGCACTGACCCGTTGTACAGATACTCGATCAAGTACTCGGCGGCGGTGAAACGCACCGGCACCGAGTTGCTCGCCACGTCCAAGGACCTCGAGGTCGAGTTCCCGAACATGACGCGCGTCGTGCATCCCGAGCGGTTAACCGCCTGACTGTACTGAGCGAACGAATCGTGGCGTGCTCAGCGCGCGCGTGGCTCCTGCCCGCGCAGGAAAGCAGCCCGCCGGCTTCACCCCGTCCGATCGAGACCTGCTCGGCGGGAATCGGCCGGCGTCCTCAGGCGGCAAACCGACCTCGTGGAGCATCAGCGTCTTGCGTATGGCGAGGATGGAGTCCTCACTGATGTCATCGGCCAGCTGTAGAGCGGCCTCCATGGCGCGGACGTTTCCAACGACGGTGAGCGCGTTCGCCTTTCGCCCTCGTCGATTTCGGCCCCGTGAGACTGCTTGGGCGCGCGGTCCGCTGCCGCGGTGGATTGTCTGAGATGCTTAGCGATCTGCGCTTGCAAACTTACATCTAGGTGTAATATTAGAAGCGCCGATGAGGGGGTGTGGTGATGCGTGCTGTTGATGCTCTGGAAGTTCTCGAACTGCTCGGTTCGACGCAACGTGGTCTGGTGACGACCGCTCAGGCTCGCGAGGCGGGTCTGTCGGGCGTGGACCTGACGCGCCTTGCCGCCTCCGGGAAGGCACTCCGTGTTCGCCACGGAGTATATGCACTGCCCTCGGCGGGCGTAGACCGGCTGCAGGACCTGCGTGCGGCGTGGCTGGCGGCCTCTGCGAATGGCGATGTCGTCGTCTCTGGCGCTTCGGCGGCCGCCGTGCATGGTCTCGGTGACCTCGTTCCCGCGGCCCACGACTTTACCGCCCCGGTGCGCCGCCAGAGCACGCTGCCGGACGTCCGATTCCACCGCGCCAAGCTGAACGACAACGACGTGACCGTGGTCGACGGGCTTCCGGTGACCACGGTGGTGCGCACGGCCACCGACCTCGCTGCGTCGTCGCTGGATTCCGGTCACCTCGCCGGCTTTCTCTCCGCCGCGGTCGAGGATCGGGATGTGGATGTCGAGGAGCTCGCGCAGGCGCTCTCCCCACACGCCGCGCACTACGGGTTCGACACGGGACGAGCGCTTCTCGCGGGGTTCGCTCCCGAATATCTGACGGCGGCGCTCCGTAGCGCGGTTCGCACGGCGGTCACGCGCTCCACCAAGTTTCGGAAGCAGGCTCTAGAGCTTCTCGAAGAACCCGACGGCGCGAAGACGCTACTGTCTCTCCTCGAGAAGCGTCTCGCGTCGTAGCGGGCCGCAACCTCGAACGGGGGAACAATGGCGCTCACCACGCTGCAGCTGGCAGCCCTCGCCCGGTCGCTTCAGGCCAGGCTGAACAACGAGGCGCGCAGGCGCGGCGTGACTGCGGATGTCATCCGCAAGCAGTACGTCTTCACGCTCTTCCTAAGCAGGCTTTTCGACACGGACCCGCAGCCGCCGTGGGTGCTCCTCGGCGGGAACGCGTTGCTGATTCGCACCGGCGGCGGACGGTTTACGCAGGACATCGACTTGGCCCGCGAGAGCGAGTGGGAATCGACGGAGGACGTGCGCGCCGAGCTGCAGTCGCTCGTTAACGCCGGCGCGGACAGGGACCCGTTCACCTTCGTGGTCGTCTCCGTCGAACCGCACTCCGAGCCTGACCCGTACGGCTACGGCGCGAAGACGGCGAACGCGAAGGTGCAGGCGAGTCTCGGCGCCCAGGTCTTCGACACATTCACCATCGACCTCACCGAGAGGCGTCACCTCGACGTTCCTGTCGACCAGGTCCCGCTACGTGCCGTCATCGAGCACGACACGCTCGCCGACCTACCGTCGGTGCCAACGACTCCGCTCGAGAACCACCTGGCCGACAAGGTGTGCGCGATGTACGAGCGACACGGGAGAGGCGGCGAGTCGCCCTCCACCCGGTACCGTGACCTCGCCGACATCGTCCGCATCCTGGACGCCGGCCCCATCGACGCCGCCCGCCTGAAGGAAGTGCTCGCACGCGAATCGGGTCGGCGCCGGGCGACGCTGCCGAGCCGCATGGAGGCGCCCGCCGAGGAGTGGCGGGTTGCGTTTCCGCGCCAGGCGCGGACATTTGCGGAGTACCCGAGCAGACTCTATGAACTCGACGCATCCCTGGACGAGACCCGGCCCTGCCTGGACCCCGTCCTCTCCGGAGAGCGGATGTCCGGCACGTGGGACCACGAGGAGCGGTCCTGGTCTGACTAAGGGGACGCCTCTCGTCCGAGGGGCGATGGGGGTGGCATACGTCTTCTGCACGCCGTCGACGCTCGCATCGACCTCGACGTCCACGGTGGTCCGGAGGCTCAACCCAGCAGTCGCCCGGCACCTCGCCGAGCAGGCCGTGGAACTGGGCGAGAACGCGTTGGTCTCCTCCGGTGACGAGTTCCGCAGTGGGAGCCCCTCCAATGAGGCGCTGCTCATGCCGCCGACGCGCTGACGCCCTTCGCAGGCGCCCGCAAGGCGGTCGTTCAGCGGACCGGGCGAGGAGATGCGCGAGGGAGCCCGACGCAGGCGCCTCGAACGCTCGACTAGCCCGGCCGAGCACCTGCCCGCCGCGCTCACGAATCGCACGCCGCTATATCCCGATCCCGCGCCGCGCGCTCGGCGCCCCCACCGTCGGCCCGGTAGCCATCGCCGCCTCCCGGTCACTCGCCGCACGCCGCATTTCGGCCTCGGCTGCGCGCACAGCATCCTGCATCGTCAGCTCCGGAGTGCCACGCTGCATCGACTCGGCGAGGCACTCGAGGGCCGCGGCATGCGTCCGCGCCACGACGATCGCGACGTTATGCACGCGCCCTCTCGTGAGGCCAACGTAGAGCCCTGCGGCATCGACGTCCGGCCCGACCACCGACGCATCGGCGGTGTCGCCCTGCACGCCGTGCACGGTGGACGCGTAGGCGAGCTGCAGGTGCTCGCGCGCGTACTCGGTGGACACACGCGCCAACTCGCCACTGTCGCTCACGGAGACAAGAGACAGGTACTCGTCGCGGATTCCCCGCACGATCCACTGCGCGCGATTCTCCACTCCCGTGAGCCGGTCGTTGCGACGAGTCTGGACGGTGTCACCGACGAGGATGCGCTGCTGCGCCATTCCCCACGCGGCGACGCGGACGTCGAGCTCGCCCTGATCGACTCGCCGCTGCTGGATGGCGTCGTTGATCGCATCCGCCTCCGCATTCGTGCCAGATACCAGCGTCACCCGCTTGCCGCGTGCGTGCCAGTCGAAGTACGCATCGATCATCCGCTCACGCGCCGCGTCGTGATGTTCGACCCGGTCGACGTGACCGTGTTCCGCAAGCTCGCCCGCAACCACCAGCGCACGCTCGCGATCACCCGCATCCCGGATCCGCAGTGTGAGCGCCGCGTAGTCGGGATCGCGGAACCGGTGCACCGTGTCGAGCTCGACCGCAGCGTTCGCGTGCCGGATCGCAGAATCCATCGCACCCGCATGTCCAACCGGCAACGCCTGATGCGTGTCACCCACGAATGCGAGCCCGACACCTTGCTCGATCGCGAGCTCGACGAGGACGTTCGCGGTCTGCAGGTCGACCATGCCGGCTTCGTCGACGACGATCCGATCGCGAGCACGCAACACGTAGTGGGTTGGTCCGCCGTATTCGCCGCCCGTGCTGGGATCGACTTCTCCTACTCGGAGTCTGGTCCACACCTTCGCGCCGGCGTTGAAGGTGCCCCATCGGTAGCCATGGTCCGAAAGCAGGGCATGAATACTGGATGCCGCGGCCCCGACCTCGCGAGAAGCCACCGATGCCGCCTTTCGCGTGGGAGCAACGACGAGCATCCGCCGTCGTTGCGATGTGAGCGCCGCGAGCGCGGCGCGCAGCATCGTCGTCTTGCCCGCGCCCGCGGGTCCGGTCACGGAGACGAGGCCGTCCGTGCCGGCGATGGCGCACGCGGCAACGCTTTGCGACGCATCCAGCGCCGACAGATCCGCGTTCGGGGCGAGCCGGTGCAACTCGCCGGGCAGCAGGGAGCGCCCGAGTCGGGCGAGCACGTCCAAGCGGCCGGCGAGACGCACCTTGGCGCGTACGGTCTCGGTCGCCATGAACGCCTTCACTTGCGCCGGCGGCTCCGCAACGAGCCGATAGGCGGAGCGCGTGGCACGCTCCGTGACCTCGGCGATCACGCCATCGAGCTCGTCGCGCTCCGCAACAATGCCCGTGCGCGAGAGCGCGCGTATTGCACCGGCGCGGATGTCGAAGATGCTGAACCTCCCGCCGCGTGATGTGGACCGTTCGTCCGCGTCGACGACCGCCTGTGAAGCGAGCAGATCCAGGTCGACGGCACGGGGGTCTGTTGTAACAACGGCAGTCGGTGCGCGAGGGGTGGTCAGACTCGGATCGATCCCTGCGATCTCGTCGCGGACGCGCGCCTCCCAAGACTTCTCGTCGAGCTCGGCCGGTTTGTTCGGACGCGACACCGCCCACGCGCGCCGATCGATCTGCTGCAGCACCTCGACGCTCGGATCAGATCCTCCGTGCGCCGCCGACCACTCCGCGATCAGGCGGGCGCGGTTGGTCTCGATTTGCGCTGACCGACGCGAGACGGGTCGGACGGCGCTGGCGAGTTCGGCGATCTCGCCGGTGTCGTCGAGCGTGTATCCGTGCCGGGCGAGCGCGGCGATCCAGGCGGGGTCGGTGCGGGCGGCGAGCTCGCCCTCGGCGTTGACGACGGTGTGCAGTTTCATCGCGACGCGCGAGTCCAGGTTTGACCACTTGCCGTCCGCGCCGAGCACCTTGATGTTCAGCCAGAGGTGACGGTGGATGTGCGGGTCGAGCGCGCGCGAGCGCCGATGCTGCAGCTCGACGACCTCGATGCGGGTGATCTCCTCGCGAATGAGCCCTCCGTGCCCGCGCCGCGCGTTGAGCTCCGTCTGCCACGTGAGCAAGATGCGTTCGCGTAGCCGGTCCTGGAGCGCTTCGAACTCGGTGGCGAGTTCGGGATTCAGCAGCGCGGCGATGCTGTAGGACTTCGGGTGGTTGAGCGTTCCGTCAAGCAGCAGGTCGGCGTCGGCGCTCAGCCGTTGATGGCCGCGCTCTTCCCCGGTGACCGGATCGTGGCCGGTGAGCCAGACCCGAAGGCCGCCGGCGGTCAGCTCGTCGGAAGTGATGACGCCGTTCTCGACGATGAACCGCGAGACGGTTGAATCGGAGGCGGCACTGTACCTTTCGAGCGCGTCAACGCCGGGGGAGTGCTGCAGGTGAGCGTCGCAGGTGCCCTCAAGCGCGTAGCCGATCGCGTGTCGAACCCCTCTGGATTCGACGCCTCGCTTCCATCGCTCGAGGCCTCCTCGCATGCCGCCAGAATAGGATGCGTTTTCCTGTTTATCCAGGGATTTTTCTGGTATGCAGGTACGTGTAGGGGAGTGCTACTAAAGGGTGTCGCTCACGCCGGGTGCCTGCGTGCATCGCGGTTCTTCTATCGCGGTTTTCCTAGTCTCGCTTCTCCCAGCGATCGCGACTCAAAGGAGAGTGAGTCGGGCTCGTCTCGCGTAGCTGCCACTATCGTTCGTACAACTGCTTGGGGGTCTGGTGTCTGGCGATCGATGGAGAAACACCGGTTGGTATCTGTCACCAACCACGACTGGAGCGCTCCTTGCGGATATCGCAGGCATTGGCGCATACAGCGAGAAGGCCAACTACGCATGGCGCGGCATGAGGAGCATCGACTACGACCTGGTCTCCTCTCTCCAGAGAACGAACATCGACGCGACGGAGGCCATGCTCCGCGAGCGCGAGTCGGCAATCCTCGACGAGGCGCGGTCTTGGGGCTTGGGGTACGGCGTTGGAGGCTGGTCAACTGACCTGCAGCTGCTCGCCGATCTGCAGCACTATGGCACGAGCACTCGCCTCATCGATGTCA
This sequence comes from Microbacterium psychrotolerans, assembly GCF_031085295.1. GTDB lineage: Bacteria > Actinomycetota > Actinomycetes > Actinomycetales > Microbacteriaceae > Microbacterium > Microbacterium psychrotolerans. The sequence goes on from NZ_JAVFWO010000009.1 coordinate 20,325, forward strand.
CGAGCGATCCGATGACAGCACTTTGGTTCGCGTGCCAGGATGTTGGAGAACCGGACCTAACCAACTCGGGCGTGTTGATCGCCATCGACACGGCGGGCTGGCCACGTTTTGGGAGGAGCCAACCACCTGGCACCTGGCGCTCTGCAGGGAACCCGATGGGGTGGGAGCTGGAAGCCGGGCTCGAGAGTGGGCAACCATTCGTAGTCCATTCGCTGCATCCGAACGACCGACTCCGCGCACAGAATGGGTACTTTGTTGCGTCGCGTGTGCCGGATCGGCCGAACGAAGGTAGCCCGCTGGCAGGCCTTAGCCTCGAGTTCGAAGTGGTGCCCTACAAGTACCCGCGCCACCTGCTCGACGACATGCTGCACAACACCCACCACGTGGCGAGGCGGCGAATTCCCTTCATCGCAGTCCGGGTCCGGTCCGAGCTCAAGCCGAGACTGCGCCGCATCCTTGAAAACTCGTACAACCGCAGCTCACGCGTTCTCTTCCCAGACTTTGCAGGGTTTCGAGACTTTTCTGAGACCGCTACCCCGCGGTCGAGTGAGGAGGAGATCGATTCGAAGCGGCCTCGAAAGGGCGGCTCTGTTTAGCCCGCGGGCTCCTACCCGAATCCCGCGTCGACGAGGGGTGTCCGGGTTTCGGTGATCACCCACGCGCGACCGGAGCCAGGCGATGCCGTGCTCCAGCTTTCGAAGTGGAGGCGCCCATTGGACAACTCGACGGCGAAACCGGCGACCATGCCAGGGATCGGAAACCACACCCGGTCGCCCCGATCCGCGAGGCACGCGACGTCCAAGTGGCGCACGGCGGAACTGCACCTCACCTCGCATCGCCACGGTCACGAGGTCGGCCAATCGCGCAGACATCGAGCTGGCCACTCGCTCCGGTAGCACATGATCGAACTTGGGTTGCAAGGCATCGCGGAGATGAGCAGCGGAACGATCAATCGCGATGTCAAGCGGACGCTTCCCCTGCGTGTCAAGCAGTGCGCGCCATGCTCCCCGGCTCACGAGCTCGATGGCGTATGGTGTCGTGACCTCCGAGCCAAGCAACCTAATGCAATGGGGAGGTCCAACTCGTCTCTCCTCTTCGCCACGAATTGGGTCCGGGAGCGACCGCAGTCTCCTCACCATCGAGGACTCTGAGCACCAGCTCCCAATTACCCTCGCGGGCAACATCGGCCAGGAGATCGGCGCTGCGAACCAGCTCCGCGTTGAGGTCCTCACGCGGGACGAGGACCCCAAGCCGCTCGACCTCGGCGACTCTTCTCACTTCTCGCTGGCGCCACGGCGGTCACCGCCATTGCAAGCTTGCGCGATCCGCTCTCCGCCGTTCACGGCGGCGAGTTCCTAGCCGTCGGTCCGCACTCACGCGCGTCTCGCCACGAAATCGCGCAGGGCAGAGACATTCGTGAAGACGTCGTACCCCAGCACCTTGAGCCGATCAACGGCATCATGCTCGTCGCGCTCCAGCACGACGGGGTTTCCGATTCCCTCCTGAACCCCGGCCGGCCAGAGGGCATCCGCGTTGCAGATGATCTGTCCGTTGGCCTCGTCAACGACCTCGACGCCGAGGTCAGGGGTCGCGTACCCCTCGGATTCCATCCATGCGACGAGCGCGGCTAGATCGTCGTCTTCGACATCTCGCTCGTCATGAGCAAGGGCAACGGCGGCGCCTCGAACCAGTTCGTTCTGCGCACCACGTCCGGACTCAAGCTCACCGAGGAAGGCGTTCATCGAATCTGCGAGGAGCTCGCGCCGGGAGGCAAGGAAGTCTCGGAAGGCCGAGATCTCCCAGAGTTCCCGATCGCTCGGCACCCACTGGCTCTCGAGGGCCCCCGGGAACGCAGCCTCCACCTGCGGCATGTACGTCGCTGGCGGGGTGGCGCTGATATTGATGTTCGTGTGCTTGGTGAGGAAGCAGAAGTTGGCGACGGCGTTCACCTCGCCGCGGCTGTAACCGGCGGCATAGAGCTGAGCCTTCGGGAAGATGTGGTGCACATCCAGCGATGTGTTGTGCCCCAGAAGAGAACTGGACAGCGGAACACCGGTCCCGAAGTCACGCGCCGAATGGGTTCGCGTGAGCAAGTAGAGCGTCGGGTAAAAGCGTGATCCCATGGAGTTGCCGGCGAAGTCGCTTGCGCGGACGGTCAGGTCGCCACGCGATTGACGCAGTGTGCCGAAGAGGCCGTCAACGCCATCTCGGTCGACGGCCTCAAGATCCTGAGCCAACGCGGATTCGGACGACCCCGCGTAACGTCCCCACATGCCGGTGTGCACGTACCAGGCGAGCAGTCGGCTCTGGGCAGCCGCGTCGGGGAGCTTGCTGCCGTTGAGGTGCGAGTATCGTGCGAGCAAGACGAGCGCGTACTTGCTGAACAGAACGCGGTCGTGGTCGAGGCCGAGCCGCCCCGAGATCACGTCCAGCCATCCGCTCACGTACCTTTTCGCAAGCTTGAGGCCCTCCCGGACGTCTGCAACTGGCACGCTCGCGAGAGCTGTGAACGGCGCATTCCCAGTGACAACGCCGTTGACGACTCGCAGCAGCCAGTCGAGCTTGAACCAGTAGCCGGCCTCGCGCCAGGTCGCGAGTACCGCGTTGAACTCCTGCCGCGCCTCCGGCCACGAGGCACACACCTTGGCGAGCGCGAGGTCACCCTTTGAGAGCTTCGTGCCGCCAGAGTTGACTCTGTTGAAGATGTCGACAACGACATCGATGGTCATTCCCGGACCGACGACCTCCTCGATGTGGAAGTCGCGCTTGTCGATGTTCGCCACGCCCATCAGGCGATTGAAAAGCACGCCCTGACGCTGGGCATCTCCTCCAGCCAATTCCATCATTGCCGGGAAAAACGCCCCCGGTCCACCACTAAATAGTGCGCTCACATCAATCCATGCGGGATCGTTCTTCATCTTTACTGGGGCGTAGAACTCGAAGGACTCGTCCTCGACGTTGAAATGAAGCCCCGTGAACGCTTTGGCGTTACCCTCGAAGAACTTCGGAGCCTCGCCGCGGATCACTCCGTATAAGGACGTAACCCTTTGCTGTCCGTCGAGCAGGAGCTTGACAGTGCCGTCAGTGTTCACTCCGCCACGCGCGCTTGCCGTGTCAGCGGGCGTGTTCCAGGTCATGAATCCGCCAACGGGGTAGCCACGATAGAGCGAGGTGAACAGGCCGCGCACCTGGTCGTTGTTCCAGACATACCCTCGCTGAAACTCGGGAAGTGCGATGTCCCCCGAGTCCACCTGATGGAGGAGGTCGCTGACCTTCATTGATATTCCCTTCGGTCTGTTACGACGTCAGCGTCGTAGTCAGGTGCTTGCCGATGTAGCCGATATAGATCTTGCCGGTGTTGTTGGTGTCGTCGAAGTAGTGCATGCGCGGGGCGAACATATCGCGATGAGTTGGCTTGAAATGCGCGTCCATGAGCACCAGTCCGGTCGGTTCCACTTCCGCGGGTACGGGGTGCACGCGCTCCGCGCGCCACTGCGGGTTTCCAAGCACCGAATCGCTCTCACGGCCCGCGTGCCGCTGCGGATTGCACTTGTGACCTCCCGTGGTGTCGTCCGAAAGGTACATGTGCACGTTCCCGGCGAAGCCGCCCGCTGCGCGTAGCTGCGCGTACTCGAAGAGGACGCGCACGTAGTCCCAAAAGTCGCGCGCATACTTCCCGTAGGGGTCGCGCCGACTCACCTCGATCACCACGTCGAGCTTGCCTGTGAACCGGACGCGATCAAATGCAGGGTGCTGACCCTCCCCAGCGGTAAGCCGGGTCACAAGTTCCTCAACGTCGGTGGGGGGCGTCCAGTCGACTGACGTGTCGTCGGCAACGTAGAAGATCTGTGCGTCGCGGAGCTGGCGCTTCAGGCGCTGGTTCTCGTGGTCGAGTCGGCGGATCTCGTCGGCGATGATCGCTGACTCGAGGTCGTCGTTGTCAATAGCCGCGCGCAGCTCTTCGACCTCACGACGGAGCGACTCGTTCTCGCCGACGACCTCGTCGATCTGCTCGGTGGCCACAGCGACCTCAGCGACCTGACCCTCGACGAAAGCGTCGAGCTCGTCGAGCGAGGCGCGAGAGACCTCCGACCGCTTGACCCACTTTTGGATTAGCCGACGAATGGAAGCGACGAAAGCCTGGATGCCGGCGCCAGTCGCGCCCGCGAACACCGAATCGTCAGGACGAGGGGCATGGGGCGCCGCAGTCGGCGGAAGAGCGGGCGCAACCTCGCCGTCGATCGACGGTCCCAGGTCATCCCTGGCAATGTCCGGAGCAACGTCAACGGCTGGAGCCACCGGCAGCTCCGACCTCTCCGCTACTCGACGTCGAACTTCGATCGCACGCAGCTCAGCCAGCTCCGCGCGCATCAGCAAGTCGATCGTGCGACGCGCGTCGGCCGGCACGCCGCGCTCAAGCAGTCGCGATCGTGGCCCACGAGCGTGGACCGCGGGAAGCGCTCCACGGACACGACCATTGCGGATCGACCGACCAAGCGTGGCCGGGCCAAGGAACCTGTGAGCAATGCCGTCGTCGAGATCTTCGAGCCGCACCCCGGGCGCGAAGGTTCGGACTTGACCACCTGGAACACGCAGAGAAAGCGGTAGGACCCGATTCACCTCCTCGACCGCGTCCGCGAACACGACGAACACCGTCGCGACACCGACGCTGTAACGCGTGAGTTGGTCGATGATCTCAAGCCATCGCGCGTCGACATCGGCCGTCAACGATGAAGCGACGATCACGGACATAGTCCGCTTGCCGTCGACGATGGCGTCGATCACCTCTGATTCGTCGCCGGGCCGGATCACACGAGGTGTGCCCGTAATCTCGGTCGCCCCGTCCAGCACAGTTACATCGCCGAGGATCTGACGCACGATGTTGGGCGTCGCCACTCCGTCGATCGCGCTCTCGGTGGTGGCACCGTCGCGAGCACCTTCGATAACAATGTGGCCAGCGCCCGCACTCGCCGCAACAAACAGCGAGATCTCGAAGCGCCCACCCGGGTTCTGATCAATCAGTCGGTACAGGCGGCGATGCGTGCGGCCCGGCTGGCCAAGATCGACGACGACGATCGAAAGCTGCGAGTTGAAGGTACGCGACGAGAGACCGTTCCAATCGTCCAGCGCGCCGGCGGCCCCGAGCTTCTGGGTGAGCCAGGCGCGTACATTCCGCTCCGCCACGGCCACCGCGTCATCGCCTGCTAGTCGGAAGACCGTGCGGTACCCGACCGTGACGGGGTCATCGGAGCGCTTCGGAAGAGTAACCGTTGACTCGCCTTGGACTGCAGCACCCGCATCTGTTCGTTCCGTGCTCATCCTCGGTCCTTCTCTATCGCGCCTGCCGTGCCCTCAGCGTAGAGGGATCGCGGCGGGCCGTTAGGCTCGGACACGGGCATCGCCGGGTCCATCTGTGCGAGGAGGCGCGTAAGTCTGAGTGGCGGCTGGCCGCTCGGGACATCGGCATCCCCGCTGACGAAAATGGCCGAGTTGTCTCCCACGCGCCTACCTAAGGAGACTCTCCGGCACGTCATCATGGTCAAAGTGTGCGGCGGACGTGCGGATGCGCTCGTGATGCCGACGGATGGTGAAGGGGAATCTCGCGAATGTCGGCGGCCGGGTATAGCCTGTTCGACTTGCCATTTTTCAGGAGAGGGACCACGTGGATGCACCCAAAGTGAGACTCGCTTCGCTACGTGCCGGGCAGCGTGTGCGGGGCGTCCTCCCCGGCCAGCCCGTCACTCTCATCGGAGTCAGCCCGCTCGACGACTCGCTGGTTGAGATCTTCTTCCGCGACGACTCCGGCCGAACCGGCGAACGCACCATCACCGATGCGGATGCCATCAAGCTCGAACTGATCACGGAACTGGGCAACGCGCCCGCGTTCGACGGCGACCCTGACGAGTTCCGGCTTGCGGCAGAGGCGCTCCGCATCAAGTACGCGGCGCTCTACGACCCGATGGCCGCCGTAAACAGCTCGGACGTCGACCCGTTGCCGCATCAGATCCGCGCGGTCTACGAGGAACTGCTCCCGCGGATTCCCCTGAGGTTTCTGCTTGCCGATGACCCCGGCGCGGGCAAGACGATTATGGCGGGGCTTTACCTGAAGGAGCTCATCCTCCGCGCCGACTGCGAGCGTGCGCTGATCGTCGCCCCGGGTGGTCTCGTCGAGCAGTGGCGGGAAGAGCTGTCGCAGAAGTTCGACCTCGCGTTCGAGATCTTCAACCGTCAGATGGTCGACGACGCACAAGGCCGCAACGTGTTCGCCGAGCACCCATTTCTCATCGCACGGATGGACCAGCTCTCCCGCAGCGACGACCTGATCGAGCAGCTCTCCGACGTCACCTGGGACGCTGTCGTGGTCGACGAGGCGCATCGCATGTCGGCGCACTACTCTTCCTGGGCGGGTCAGGTCGACGAGACGAAGCGGTTCCGGCTGGGGCGCCTGCTCGCCGAGACCGCGCACAACTTCCTCCTCATGACCGCGACACCGCACGCGGGCAAAGAGGAGGACTTCCAGCTGTTCATGTCGCTCCTGGACCGCGACCGGTTCGAAGGCCAGTTCCGCGCCGGCGTTCACCGCACCGACACCCACGGCCTGATGCGGCGCATGGTGAAGGAAGAGCTTCTCACCTTAGAGGGAAAGCCTCTGTTCCCCGAGCGGCGCGCGTACACGGTCGAGTACGAACTCAGCGACCCCGAACGCGAGCTATATGAGCTGGTGACTGGCTACGTCCGCACCGAGATGGGGCGGGCGGAACGCCTCGCGCGGGCCGGCGACAAGAAGCGCGGCAACAACGTGGGATTCGCGCTCACCGTACTGCAGCGACGCCTCGCCTCGAGCCCCGAAGCCATCCTCCGATCACTCGAGCGACGCCAAGCGCGACTCGAGGCGCGCCTGCGGGAATGGCAACGCGCGACCGACGACGCCCGCTACAGCACCTCCATGACGGCGACGATCGACGAGTGGTCGACCGGCCGGGTCGCACTCGACTTCGAAGACGCGTCCGCTTCGGCGCCAAGCTTCAACCCCGACGAGTTCGATGACCTCGACGAAGAGGTCGCCGAGGAGGAGCGTGCCCAGTTCGAGGCACGCGTCGACGAGGTCGTCGACCTCGCCACCGCTGCCGAATCCATCGGCGAACTCCGCGCAGAGATCGCGATCCTCGAAGACCTCATCCGCGTCGCACGCCGCGTACGGCTGCTCGACGACGATAAGAAGTGGGTGCAGCTCCGCACCATCCTCGACGACCAGCTCCTCGTCCACGACGACTCGGGCGAACCGCGCAAGATCATCATCTTCACCGAGCACAAAGACACCCTCGACTACCTGCGGCAGAAGATCACAACGCAGCTGGGTCGCCCCGAGTCGGTCCTCACGATTCACGGTGGCACCCGCCGTGAAGACCGCAAGGCGGCACGCGAGCAGTTCACCTTCGACCGCAACACTGTCGTGCTGCTGGCGACGGATGCCGCGGGTGAAGGCCTCAACCTGCAGCGTGCGCACCTGATGGTCAACTACGACCTGCCGTGGAACCCGAACCGTATCGAGCAGCGCTTCGGCCGCATCCACCGCATCGGCCAGCGCGAGGTGTGCCACCTGTGGAACATGGTCGCGAAAGACACCCGGGAAGGGGACGTGTTCACCCGGCTGCTGTCGAAGATCGACCAGATGTCGATCGCGTACAACGGCAACCTCTTCAACGTCCTCGGCGATGCAGATGCCTTCCAGGAGAAGTCGCTCCGCGAACTGTTGATCGAGGCGATCCGGTACGGCGACGAGCCGGAACGCAAGGCCGAGCTCGACCGAGTCATCGACGCGAGCGTCGCCCACGGGCTCGACACCATGGTCGCCGAGCGCGCACTGCACCCCGAGATGTACTCCTCGCTCAACCTCGAAGAGATCCGTGAGCGGATGGAGAGGGCTCGCGAGCGACGCCTACAGCCCGGATACGTCGCGGCGTTCTTCCTCCCCGCCTTCGAACGCCTCGGCGGTCGCATCCGTCGGCGCGAGAAGGGCCGATACGAGATCACGCGGGTACCGCAGCGCGTCATCGACACGGCACGCCGACTCAACCGGTGGGCGCCCGTGCCGGAACGGTATGAACGAGCCACGTTCGAGACCGCACTCGTTCGCCCCGAGAATCAGACTCAGGCGGCACTCCTCGCCCCCGGCCACCCGCTGCTGCAAGCGGTCATCGAGCTCACCATCGAAGACCTGGGGCCGGTGCTCAAACGCGGAACGGTGTTCGTCGACCGTCGCGAACAGCAATCCGAGCACACTGCGCTGCTTTACGCGGTCGAGCAGCGAATCCAGAACGCCACACCCGACGCCGACACCGTGTCGCACCACTTCGACTACCCCGTCCTCGACACCACGGGGATTGTGACGCTCGCGGCCGCGCCGCCCTACCTCGACTACGACGCACCACACGCTGGTGAGGCTGCGGCACTCGCCGAGGTCCTCGCCGAGGAGTGGACGAATAATGACCATGAACGCTCCATCCGCGCGTGGGCGTATCGCGACGGTCTCGCACCCCGCATGGACGAACTCGCCGCGCGCATCGCCGTGGATGTCGACCGCACCCGGGGTCAGGTCAAGGAACGACTCCTCGCTGAGATCAACCACTGGGACCGCGAACACAACCGCCTCGAAGCACTCGAACGCGCCGGCACAATCGGCCGCATCCGCGCAGACGTCGCGCTCCAGCGGGCGCGCCAACTCGACGAACGTCTCGACAAGCGGCTCCGCGCGCTCGACGAAAGCACGCAACTCGTCGCACTTCCCGCGGTCGTCCGCGGATCAGCACTCATCGTGCCGAGCCAAAGACTGTTGACTGGCGACGAGGGCGCCGCACCCCAGACCTTCGCGCGAAACACCGAGCTCGTCGAACGCCGCGCCGTCGAGGCCGTTCTCGCCACCGAACGCGCACTCGGCCGCAAGCCACACGAAATGCCTAGGAACAACCCCGGATACGACATCCACTCATTCGATGCAGACGGGCGCATGCATTACATCGAGGTTAAAGGTCGGGTCGAGGGATCCGACACCTTCACCATCACGACGAACGAAGTCACTTTCGCCCAGACGCAAGGCGACCGCCACCGCCTCGCGCTCGTGCTCGTGTCGCCCGACGGCGAGAAGCATGACCAGCTTCGCTACGTGCTCGACGCCTTCACCCACATCGAGCCCTCCGCGACGACCCGTTCGTACAACGAGGAGTGGCGCGACTACTGGGATCGCGGAGGTCCACCGCGATGACTGACCCGATCGAGACGACCAACCAGCCCACGAGAGACGCACTAGTGAACGCGACACCCAAGAAGAAGCTCATCGAGACGTCTCTGCCGCTCGAAGCCATTAACGCCGAGGCATCGCGAGAGAAGTCCATCCGGCATGGGCATCCTTCGACCCTGCACCTCTATTGGGCGCGCCGGCCGCTTGCGGCAGCACGCGCTGTCCTGTTCGCGCAACTTGTGGACGATCCGGCCTCGCGACCTGAAGAGTTCCCCACCGTCGAGGAGCAGGATGCCGAGCGCGCCCGTCTTCACCGGCTTCTCGAGCAGCTGGTCATCTGGGAGAACAGCAATGACGAAACCCTGCTGAGTCAGGCCCGCGCCGAGATCCGAAAGAGCAATGGCGGTCAACTGCCAGCCGTCCTTGATCCGTTTGCCGGCGGCGGTGCCATCCCGTTGGAAGCGCAACGGCTCGGACTCGAGGCGCACGCGAGCGATCTGAACCCCCTCGCTGTCCTGATCAACAAAGCACTCATCGAGATTCCACCCCTGTTTACCGATCGTGAACCCACCTATCCCGGCGCCGCGCAGACGCGGATTACCTGGGCGCGGGCAGAGGGGCTCGCTGAAGACATCCAGCGCTACGGCGCTTGGATGCGCGAGGAAGCCATCAGGCGCATTGGCGGCTTGTATCCTCCGGTCGTATCACCGGACGGAGTCGAACACACGGTGATCGCCTGGATCTGGGCACGAACGGTGAAGAGCCCCAATCCAGCGAATCCCGTTGAGGTTCCGCTTGTTCGGTCATGGTGGCTCAACAAGAAGAAGGGCAAAGAGGCCTGGATCGAAGCCTCCGTCGCTAACGGGGAGGTGCGTTACGAGGTTCGACACGACGCCGACGGACCGGTTGGCAACGACGACGGGACTGTGGCCGGCGGGCACGGTCGTGCAGTCGGCGATGGGACAGTGATTCCCAACTCGTACATTCGCGCCGAAGCCCAGGCGCAACGTCTGGGAGCGCATCTCATGGCGATCGTCGCGGAGGGAAACCGAAGCCGGCTCTACTTCAGCGGCGACGAGCTGCATGAAGCTGCAGCGGTGGTCGATCGGCCATTTGACGTTCCGAATCAGGAAGTCCCCACCCGGAACCACGACGTCGATCGAATGCCGATGTACGGGATGCCCACGTGGGCCGACGCGTTCACAAACCGCCAACTCGTCGCTCTCACGACGTTGAGCGATCTTGTTGGCGAGGTGCGCCAGCGAGTATTCGCCGACGCCATCGACAATGGCATCGCGGCAGGCGACCGGCTCGAAGACGGTGGTGAAGATGCAGCGGCCTACGCGGACGCGGTTGCGACGTATCTCGCGCTTGCGGTCGGTCGCCAGACCGACCGGCTCTCGTCGCTCGCGAGCTGGCAATCCCAAGGTGAGAAGGTGCGTAACGTCTTCGGCCGCCAGGCAATCCCGATGGTGTGGGACTACGCCGAGGTGAATCCGTTCTCGGACTCTTCCGGCGGATTCGCCGGAAACGTCGAGTGGGTGGCGAAGGCAGTGGCCCACACTCCCGCGAGTCCTCCTGCCGAGGTAATTCAAGCCGATGCGGCGGCGCGTACGTACGAGGGCCTCGCCATTTCGACCGACCCTCCGTACTACGACAACATCGGATACTCCGATTTGTCCGACTACTTCTACGTGTGGCTTCGACGGTCTCTGTTGCAGATCCAATCGAAGACTGTCAGCACGATGCTCACGCCGAAGGCCGAGGAGCTTGTCGCAAACCCGTACCGGCATAACGGGAAGGCCGGTGCGGAGGCGTTCTTCGTGGACGGCTTCAATTCGGTCTTCGCGAGGATCCGCCGCGAAGCCAACCCGGACATCCCGTTGACCGTCTACTACGCGTACAAGCAGCAGGACACCCGAGACGCTGGAACATCTTCAACCGGCTGGCACACGCTGCTCGGTGGGTTGATCGACGCGGGCTGGGAGATCACGGCGACCTGGCCGATGCGCAGTGAGCGAGGGGGGCGCCTCATCAGCGTTGGAACCAACGCGCTCGCCTCGTCGATCGTTCTCGCTTGTCGGCCCCGACGGGAAGATGCCCCCTCGACGACCCGTCGGGCGCTGTCCGCCGCGCTGCGCGCCGAACTCCCGCAGGCGCTCCGCACCCTCATTCAGGGCTCAATCGCAGCGGTCGACCTTGATCAGGCTGCTATCGGACCAGGGATCGCAGTGTTCTCTCGATACTCGCGAGTTCGCGAGGCCGACGGCACCGATATGTCCGTTCGCGACGCGCTGGAGTTGATCAACGCGACTCTTGATGAGGTCGTCGATGAGCTTTCTGATTCGGATCCGGACTCCCGGTTCGCGGCGAAGTGGTATCGGCAGTTCGGCTGGGGCACTGAAGTTTCCGGCACGGCCATAACGATGGCTCAGTCAGCCGGAACCTCACTGGGAGCACTTGAGCGCGGCGGCATTTTCGAAGCGAAGGGCGGGCGGGCCCGGCTCCTCTCACCGACGGTTCTTGAAGATGAGTGGGACGTTGCGTCCGACGAGCGCGTCAGCGTCTGGGAGGCGACGGTTCGCCTGGCCGCGGTGATGGCGCGGGACGGCGTCGATAAGGTTGCCCAACTGCTGCCCGCTGTACAGACTCGCGTGAGCCTCGACGCAGTCAAGCAGATGTCGCTCTGGTTGTTCCGTGAGGCGGAGAAGAAGCGCGACACCAAGGACGCCATTCTCTTCAACGGACTGGTGAGTGCGTGGGGTGATGTGAACGAGCAGGCGCGGATGCATGCCGGTGTTCCGCGCGCCGTCCAGCAAGCGTTCGACTTCGATGAGGATGGGGACTGAGTTCGATGGCGATGAATAACCGTGACCGCGTGGGGAAGGCCTTCGACCTGTTATCGGAGGGTTTGCTTGATTCCGTCGACGAAGTGATGACCGCCGCCTACGGCACGTCGGACTGGCCCGCCGCGTGGGCACAAGAAGATGCTCAGCGTCGGGGTGGGCCAGCCCGGACCTTGACGAAGCACGATGTGCAGGTGCAGCTTCGCGCGATCACCGAGCAGGGCTACCGATTCAAGGACGTGCTGTCGCGTGCGCAGCAGGGGTTCGGCTCCGAACTGCGCGAGACCCGAAATCTGTGGGCGCACAACGAGCCGTTCAGTTCTGATGATGCGGCGCGCGCGCTCGACACGATCGAGCGGCTGCTCCACGCCGTCGGCGCGGTCGACTCCGCCGAAGACGTCCGCAAGCTCCGCGTCGACCTGCAGCGCACGGTCTTCGAGGATCAGACGCGCAAGCAGGTCAAGCGGACGACGGTGACCCTCGACCCGGGTTCGGGCCTGCGACCCTGGCGCGAGGTGATCCGCCCGCACGATGATGTGGCACGGGGCGAGTTCACGGCATCCGAGTTCGCCGCGGACCTGCATCTCGTACGAACGGGCCAGGCGACGAGCCCCGAGTATGGCGACCCAGTCGAATTCTTCACCCGGACGTACCTCACGGAGGGCCTGCGGGATCTGTTGTCGCGCGCGCTCCGTCGCGTGGGCGACGGCGACGGAAACGCAAGCCCCGTCGTCAACCTGCAAACCAACTTCGGTGGCGGCAAGACGCACTCGATGCTCGCTCTATACCACCTCTTCAGCGGCACGCCCGCGAAGGCCTTCCCTCAGGAGCTCCAGGAGCTCATCGCTGAGAGCGGGAACCCGGATCTTGCTGCGCTGGGAGTGAGGCGCGTCGCGCTCGTCGGCACGTATTTGAAGGCGGGATCCCCGCTTGTCAAGGACGACGGGACTGAGGTGCGCACGCTCTGGGGTGAGCTTGCATGGCAGCTCGGCAGCCGCGAAGCGTACGACCTGATTGCTGAGGACGACCGAGCAGGGACGAACCCGGGCGAGGCCTTGCGGACGCTGATCGCGAAGTACTCGCCGGCGCTGATCTTGATCGACGAATGGGTCGCGTACGCGCGGCAGCTAGTCACCGACAAGGAGCTCCCGTCTGGTTCGTTCGAGACGCAGTTCACGTTCGCTCAGTCGCTGACAGAGGTCGTTCGGTCAGTGCCTGGCGCGATGCTGGTCGTCTCGATCCCGGCATCCGACACCGGTGAAGCGGGCAGCGGAAGCGACATCGAGATCGGTGGCGCAAACGGCCAGCTCGCGCTGGAACGACTGCAGAACGTCATCCGCCGAGTCGCCGACCAGTGGCGCCCGTCGAGCAAGGACGAGTCCTTCGAGATCGTGCGTCGTAGGTTGTTCCAGGCGCCGAACGCTGAGGGGCTGACAATAATCTCCGCCGTTGCCCGTAGCTTCGTCACCCTTTATCGGAGCAACACCGCCCTGTTCCCGCGGGATGCCGCGACACCGAGCGATGACTATGAGCAGCGCATTCGCGCGTCCTACCCGCTGCACCCCGAACTGCTAGATCGCCTGTACGAGGATTGGTCCACGCTGGAGCGCTTCCAGCGCACCCGCGGCGTGCTCAAGCTCGTGTCGTCGATAGTTCACGAGCTTTGGGCATCCAACGACACGTCGCCGCTGATTCTCCCCGGCAACGTGCCGCTGGAGGCCACGACGGTCAACACCGACCTCACCCAGTACCTCGAAGACCAGTGGAAGCCAATCATCGACTCCGACATCGATGGTCCGGGATCCATGGCGCAGCAGATCGACCTGGACCGCCCCAACCTGGGGCAGCGGTTCGTGACACAGCGGATCGCGCGAACGATTTTCATGGGAGCTGCCCCGAGGATCAAGGCGTCGCGGAAGGGGTTGGACAAGCAGTACGTCTGGCTCGGAACCGCGGCGCCCGGTGACACGCTCGGCAACTTCGGCAGTGCTATCGAGCTGCTCGCGCAGCGGTCGACCTACTTCTACGAGGAGCAGGGCCACTACTGGTTCGACACGCAGCCGTCAGTGACGAAGACTGCGAACGACTATGCCGAGCGACTCCGCGAGGACGTCGAGACCGTGTGGAACGAGATCACCGAGCGACTTCGCAGCGAGGAACGTGCACGAGGTGTCTTCGATCGGGTCCACGTCGCGCCGGCATCCAACGCCGACATCCCCGACCTCGAGGACGCGCGACTGGTCATCGTCCACCCGCGCCACTCGCGGAGGAAGTCCGACGGTGCGGACTCGTCCGCCCACCAGTGGGTGCGCGACGCGATCGAGGCCAAGGGCGCCAGCCAGCGCGTGCACCGCAACACCCTCGTCTTCCTCATCGCGGACAAGAGCGAGCTGGAAAGCCTGGAGGCCGCCGCGCGCAGCTACCTCGCGTGGAAGCGCGTGCAGGCCACCAGCGAGAGCCTCAACCTGTCGGCGCAGCAGCGCAAGCAGACCGACGACTGGGTCACGCGTCTCGACCGGACCGTGTCGGATCGGATCCGCGACACATTCGTGTGGGCCGTGTACCCCGAGCAGTTCGACGCCACCAAGCCATTCGAGCTCATCACGGACAAGGTGCCCGACTCAAGCGGCCGCTCGCTCGCCGAGCGCGTCGCCGCGAAGTTGTCCCGCGACGACCAGCTCGTAACCGAGCTCGGCGCCCCCATCCTTGGTGCAACCTTGCATCAGGAACTGGGACAGCTGTGGCGCGACAAGGGCGAGATCAGCGTCGGCGAGCTGTGGGGCTACTTCACCCGGTACGTCTACCTGCCGCGCCTCGTTCGCCGAGAGACCCTCGACTCCTCGATCGAACGATCGCTGAACTCGGTGCTCGTCGACGGCGAGAAGTTCGCGATCGCGACCGCGAAGGACTCCGAGGCGGGTCGTTATCGAGGACTGATCGTGCCGCCGGCGCACAACGCCGCGATCCAGGTCACCGACAGCACTCTCCTGGTGGACTGGAACAAGGCTGAGGAGCAGGCGTCCGCCGATCGTGCCGCCGCCGCTCGTGAGGCTGCTGCGCGCGCCGCCGAGGAGGGTTCCGCGGAAGTCGGCCCAATCGACATCGTCCTCATCGATGAGGGTGCGGACGAGTCGCCCACGACGAGCGAAGAGTTCGCCGCACCGCGACGCCCGAGCCGCTACTTCGGCTCCGTGAAGGTCGACCCCGACCGGTACTCGCGCGACATCGGGAACGTGACCCGCGAGATCCTCGACCGCCTCGCCGGCGCCGGCGCCAAGCTCGAGATCACCATCGACATCCAGGCCAGCAAGAGCGACGGCTTCGACGAGGGCGAGGTGCGCACGATCTCCGAGAACGCGCGCGTGCTCAAGTTTGACTCGAGCTCCGGTTTCGAGCTGAGCTGATCAGATGGCACGACCACCTGCGTGGAGGTACACGCTCGACGAGGCGCGTCGGCAGGCGCTGGTCGCGATCGACTTCTACAACCGACCTGGTGACCGCCGCAGCTTCAGCGACTTCATCGTGCACATCCATCTCGCCTGGCAGAACCTCCTTCACGCTGATCGCATCCGACGCAAGGCCGAGATCTTCTATCGCGGGTCTGGCGGCCGTCGCCTGTTCAAGCGCAACCCTGACGGTTCGAAGAAGACGTGGGACCTCAGCCAATGCGTCAAGCACGAGTTCAAGGACAACGACCCGATCAGGGCGAACGTCGAGTTCTTCATTGGACTGCGCAATCGCGTTGAACATCGATTCCAGGACTCGGTGCTCGTTGCAACCGCGGCGGAAGCGCACGCATGCATCATCAACTTCGAGACCGAACTCGTTCGGCGATTCGGTGCGTCCGAGACCCTCGGCACCGAACTGAAGTTCCCCGTCTTCGTCCAGTCTCTGAGCCCGTCACGCTACGAGGAGCAGCGAGACTTGCGGCGGGGCCTCCCCGCAACGGTCTCCACGTTCATCACCGAGTTCCAGAGCAGTCTCACGGACGAGGTGCGTAGTGACGAACGGTTCGCGTATCGACTACTCCTCCTCCCTATGAAAGGGCCGAAGACTGAGGCAGATCTCGCGCTGAACTTTGTGCGCCAGGATGAGCTCAGTGAGGAGGAGCTGCAGGCACTGCTCGGGCAACAAGGCAGCGTGATTGTCGCTGAGAAGTATCGCGAAGCTGTACACGGCGACGAGATGTTGCCGAAGGCTGCAGCGGATGCCGTGATGGCGCGTATTCCGTTCGTCTTCGGCGTCAATGACTTCACCATCGTGCGGAAGGCTTGGGAGATTGGTCCGGCCAAGAGCGGCTCGAAAGAGCAACTCCCCAAGTCGGACGGCTATTGCGTCTACTCGCCCGCGTTCAAGCAGTTTGTCTACCGTCCGAAGCTCGTTGATCGCATCGTCGAAGCGACATCGAATACGGAGGACTTCGAGAAGCTAATCGGACGCACTCCGATACCGAAGCCTGCCAACTGACGATTCAGCGATGACGAGCCTCCCGAACCAGCCGAGAATCCCAGGCGATGAGCGCGCGCGCCAACAGCTTTTTGGAGACGACCCGCAGTGCGAGCCTTCGCCAGCCACGTTGAAGGCCCGTTTGATCGAGCTCGCTCGAGCCGTGGAACAGACACTCTCCCGGTCGACAGAGGCGCTCAGATCCCAACTGGATTCGCCAGAGGTTGTTGCGATGCGTGACGCGATCCTCGCTCCTCTGACCGAGGCGACTCATCGCGTGGCCGAGGCTCGCCGTCAACTGCTGGGTCGTGACGTGGATCGCCCATTCCGGATCGTCCTGATGGGGCGGACGATGGCTGGTAAGAGCACCTTGTTCGAGTTTCTGACGGGTGGGGATGGTGCGAGCGTCGGTCGCGGAGGCCAGCGCACGACTCGTGAGTCGCACATCGGGGCGGTCCTTGGTCACGACATAGAGATCGTTGATACGCCCGGAGTCGGCGCGATGGACGGGGACGCCGACTACGAGGAAGCATTCAGCCAGGTTGCCGACGCGGACTTGATCCTTTGGGTCGCGACCAACGAAGCCACGCAGGAACGAACCGGCCGCGCGCTGGAGCAACTCGGCGATTACGGCAAGCCGATCCTGGTGGCGCTGAACTGCCTCAGGGACGTCACGGACCAGCTGGACTTGCTTGAGCTGTTGGAGGACCCGGACTTCGTGTTCGGCGGCGACACTCTCGGCAATCTGAAGCCGATTGACCGCCACCTCGCGCGCGCTGGCGGTCGCTACATCTCGGCAGTGCTGATTCATGCGCAAGCCGCGCTGATGTCTCAGTCCAGCGATCTGACTTCCAACGACGCGAGCGACATACGTCGAGCGAGTATGGTCGAACGCCTTCTCGCCGAGATTGGTGTTCAAAGGGACCGCACCGCCGACACTCGACGTGCAGCGAGCATCGGAGACTTCATCCGCGGGGAGCTGCTCGAGGCTGCAAGCGCAACCGCCACCTCGGCCAGGATCGCTCGCGCCATGCTCACCGCCAGCAGGGGAAGCCTCGACGACTTTAAGAGGCGCGCGGATCGTCGAGTTGATGACGCGCACAACGAACTCCTGTCCGCGTTCTCTGTCGCTCTCTCCCGTCGAGAACGGTGGATTGAGCGGATCGACGTCGGCCTGAGCGACAAGAAGATCAACGCGGCGTGGGCCAGCGAGATGGCAGTGCTCAAGGAAGAGATCAGCGCCGACGTCGACCACGCTGGCCGACGCCTGGAGCGACATCTCAAAAGAATCGCACTCGACGTCGCCGATGACTGGGCACACTTCGACGTCGGCGAGTTCCAGGAACTCGGGGGTCGGGGCGCGATCTGGGGCAATCGTCTGGTGAAGGTCGGGGGTAGATTCGGCGCGGCGATCGGTACGACCATTCTTGGCGCGAAGATAGGCGCAGTTGCCGGGACTGCATTAGGCCCCGGGTTGGGAAACGCCATCGGGCTCGGCCTTGGCGCGATCGTCGGTCTCCTTACTGGACTGCTCGGCTTGAGTCGTGGCATCGACTGGGTCAGTGACAAGGTGTTCCAAAGCGCCGCCGAAGTTCGCGAACGGCGGCGAGTGAAAATACGCGACCAGCTGTCGCCGCTGCTGGTTCAGGTCAGCGAGCGGTTGACGCAGTCGGGCGAGGTGGTCCGTGCCGCGTGGCAGCAGGCAGTCGATCAGGAGGCGGCACGACACGCGGTCTGGATTGACATGCTTGAGCGGGCCGAGCGCACCTTCAACCACACCATCGCGTTGGAGCTAGAGCCCATACTCTCCCAAGTCGATACCGAGATCGCGCGTGAGCTCTTGCGGATCATGGGGCGCGGGCGGGCGGCCTCGGCACTGATACGCGCCACTCGTTGGCGTGGCGCAGGTATGGCCGTGGAGCTCCCCGAGCCTGAGTTCAGCGAACTGGTCCTCTTCCCAATCGCGGAGGACACCGAGCGCGTGCTACCCACGGCGGCATCTGCAACGTCCTCGGCCAGCGCCATCCAGCTGGTTCGGAACTTGACGGACGGCGTGCTGACGGCTCATGGGTGGAAGGACCATGAAGTGAGAGTCGAACTCACGCATCCGTTGGCACCCGGCGCTCAAGAAGCATGGCAGTCCTTGGCCAGAACTCACGCCGGAGTCAGCTTAAACATCATCCAGTACATCGAAGGAGACGCGTCGTGACGAAAGTTCTCATCCACGAACTGCCACGGCAATCAGAACGGCTGCTCACGCGACTTCGGGCCGTCCTGGGTGAAGCATCGGGCATTGCGGCAGGAGGGTTGCTCGCGCGCGCGACGATCCATCACGCCGAGAAGCCGCGCATGGTTCTCACCGGCCAGTACAGCAGCGGAAAGTCGAGTCTCATCAAGGCGCTGACCGATGGTTCGGTGGAGCCGCTCATCGACGCGGACATCGCCACAGGCGAAGTCACCGAATACGAGTGGGACGGCGCAGTTGTGCTCGTCGACACACCCGGCGTCCAATCGGGTCTGCGCAGCCACGACGAACTCGCGATGGATGCGATCGGCCACGCCGACTTCATCCTGTTCGTCGTCACCGTCAGCCTCTTCGACGATGCTTCCCGCGACTTCCTCCGACGCCTGGCCAATGGGCTTCAGCTGCATGGGCAGATGATCGTGGTCATCACACAGACAAGCAAACGCGCCGCGGCGGAAGGCGTGAGACAGCAGGCCGTGCAAGATGCGCTGGGGACCGCCACCTTCAACTTGCCCATCGTCGAGGTCGACTCGGTCGACTACCTGCGAAGCCTCCAGGGTGGAAGCCGGGCCGAGGCATTCAGGGACAGGTCCCGAATCGAAGACCTGCGGGCGATGATCAACCAGGTAAGCGCTGAACGAGGCGAGCTCGCTCGTCTGCGCCAGCCGCTGCATCTGATCCGACAGCTCTGCGATGAGGCGCAAGAGCTGTTCACGCCCGATGACACATCTCGCGCCGCCCTTGCACTACTTGCCGCACAGAGCCGTGCAATTTCACAGCGGCGCTTCATGCTCGATCAGAGCTTCGCAAGAGCGGATGCCGAATTCAAGCGGGACTGTCTCGTGGATGTCGTCGGATTCGTCGACACGGCCTCCACGCTGCCGGACGACCAGACGCAGGCTCGCGGGATGCTCGCCGACGCAGAGGCTCGTCTCATCGAGTCTCTCGAACGTCACGCGACGGCGTTTGCCGAACGGATCAACAGGCTTGCCGACTCCGAGTTCGACACATTGTCCGAAGAGCTACTGGAGATCGGCGAGAGCAATCGACTCGATCTGCTGCTCCGGCCGGCAGGCGCGGTCTCGCTCGATGCTCCCGATCGAGTTCGCTCCGGTGCTTCGGCATCGGCTGCCCAAGCGGCGGCGCCGATCGCGGTGGATTGGCAGAAGATCGGCGACCTCATCAAGCGCGGACAGGGCTGGTGGGGCGCAGGCGACGGACTGCGTGAGGCTTCAGGCTCACTCGGACACAAGCTCGTCAAGGACGTTGGCCACACGTTCGGCTACAAGTTCAAGCCCTGGCAGGCGCTGAAGATCGCAGACAAGATCGGCAAAGCCGCGAAAGTCGGTGGCTTCGTCATCTCGGCCGGGACAGCGGGCTACGAAGTCTGGAAGAACGAACGCGAAGCGCGAGCCGCGCAGATCCAAAACGAACGCCAGCACTCCGCGCTCGTCACCGAGATCATGGGTCAGGCCGACAAGATCGCATCCGATGCGCGTCGCGAGCTGGCCGCCATCATCGATCCGCCGCTCGACGAACTCCTGGATGAGATTCGCGCGGCACAGGACGAGATATTGAGTGCTGACTACGCCCGCACGTCGGCTGCTGACGAGCTTCGGGCGATCGCGACCGAAGTGGACCGACTTCTGTTGGGGAGTATCGACGACGGGCTCGCGTATGCGGGACTCTGATCCGCTTGACGGGAGCGGCGCGAAGGCATCGGCCAACCCGCATGCGTTCACAAATGGCACCCACAAGGCGACTCCGTCTAGCACGTGACGAGCCAGAATGGATCGATGAGCGACCTGCTGTCAGTATTTGATGAGAACGACCCTGGCGCGCGGCCGACCGAGGTTCGTCCACTCCCAATGACGGGCGAGCAGCGGTCCGAAATCCGCGAGCTCTTCGCGACCCTGGATGTGGCTACCGCTTCGCGGCAGTTCGAGGTCACGGCCGAACTCACTGGTGTCCGAATTACTTCGGTTGCCGAACTCGACGCAGCGACGGCCCATCGCCTGATCGGCGCGCTCAAGCGGCGTGTGGAGACGTCCGGTCGATTGATGACCGGTAACTCGTGGGACGACCGCGAAGAAGACACATGGCTTGACAGGCTGTAGGGCGTATCGACTACGGGACATAGTGCCTGTTTTGAGGGGAACCCCATCACTATCGTGAAGGGCGGGGCAACAACACGACGCTGGCGCGAGGCCGCTCAATTGTCACGCCGTGACGGTACCGCAGAACTCTGCTTCGCTCCGACAATCAGCCCCCGCGAGCGGGCGTGGCGCAGTGCTCGTCGTCGAACGGCTGCTAAGCGATGCGCGCCAGCGCGGAGTCTGCAAGGAGTGAGCGGCGAGAACGGGAGACGGGACCGATCGGTACACTCTCGGCGTCGGAGGGAGACGCCCCTTCGCCTCAACCAATTGACGACGTCTTCCGACATCTGTCCACATCCGTGATCGACCACGTTGACGGCAACCGATCAGTGTCCGACACTGGCCCGACACTGACTGTCGAACCAGCTACGAGCGGAGGTCGAAATGGGCAGCATCACGCCGTACGAATCGGCAAAGGGCCGCCGCTACCGTGTCCGCTATCGCAAGCCGGATCGCACCGAGGCGGAGAAGCGCGGCTTCACGACGATGCGCGAGGCGAAGCTGTACCTCTCGATGGTCACGGTGTCGAAGTCGAAGGGCGAGTACATCGACCCGTCCTCATCGCGGGTCCCGGTCCGGATGTTCGCGGACAGCTGGCTGCGATCCAAGCAGCCACCAATGTCGAAGCCCTCGTATTACATGACGCTCGAGCGCGCGTGGAAGAACCACGTCGCGCCGGTCTGGGCCGACAGAGAGATCTCGTCGATCCGTCGCTCGGAAGTTCAGGATTGGGTATCCGACCTTGCGACGCAGAAGTCGCGCACGGTCGTTCTTCGAGCACTGGGAGTCCTCGCCGGCATCCTCGACGTCGCCATTGACGATCGCCGCCTCGCGAGCAACCCAGCCCGCCATGTGCGCAACCTCCCTCGGCACGGGCCCGGCAAGCGTCGCGTCTACCTCTCGCACGACCAGGTCGCGACGCTGGCGGCGTGCTCGGCGTATCCGACGCTTGTCCTGACGTTGGCGTACACCGGCCTCCGCTGGGGCGAGGCGACGGGACTGCGCGTGCGCAGCGTGAACCGCCTCCGACGGCGCTTCGTCATCGAGGAGAACGCGGTGATGATCGCGTACGAGATCCACGTCGGCACGCCCAAGACGCACGAGAAGCGGTCGGTGCCCTACCCCGAGCGGCTCGCTCCCATGATTGAACAGGCCTGCGCCGGCAAGGGCCCCGAAGGACTGCTTTTCGGCGACGGGGTCAATCACATGCGCAACTCGGGCAGCAAGGGATGGTTCGCGAATGCGGTGCGGCGTGCGCAGGAGTTCGATCCGTCAATCCCGCGGCTGACTCCTCACGACCTTCGGCACACCGCCGCGTCGCTGGCGATCAGCTCGGGCGCGAACGTGAAGGCCGTGCAGCGGATGCTCGGGCACGCGTCCGCGGCGATGACGCTGGACACCTACGCGGACCTCTTCGACGACGATCTGGATGCCGTCGCGACGCGACTGAACGACCAGATGCCGTTGGTGGCGCTGCCGTCGGGACCGCAGACTCGCTACGCCCGACCCCAATGACCCCAGAGAGCAGATTGCTCAGTTTTTCGACGAGGCAGATTTCGCCCGAAGCGCTCGGTTTCGGCGCTCTCAGACGTCGTGCGCAGGCCGTTGAAGACGTCGTTTTCGGCCTGCCGAAATTTTCAGAATGCGGGCAAAAAGCGGGCAAAAACGCCTTCTGAGTGGTCAACCACAGAAGAAATACCTGGTCAGAGGCAAAAAGAGACTGTGCCCCTGGAGGGACTCGAACCCCCAACCGTTTCCTTAGGACGGAACTGCTCTTCCATTGAGCTACAGAGGCTGGCCCCTCGAGTCTACCTAGGCGCGCCGGGTGCGCCGTGTACCCTCGCCCCGTGGTGATCCGCTCCCGAGATGTCGGCCGGCGCGCGGTCCGCCCGGCGGCGATGCTTCTCGCGACGGTGCTTCTCGCGGCCGGGGGAGTCCTCGCCGGCTGCGCCGCCCCGACGCCTCCGATCTCCCTCCCGCCCGAGGCTGCGGCGCCCGACTACCAGCTGGGGACGGCGTACGAACCGGCATCCGAGGTCGGCATCGTCGTCCGCGATCGCACGGCGAAGCCTGCCGCCGGCATCTACTCGGTCTGCTACATCAACGCGTTCCAGACGCAGCCGGCGGAGCTCGACGCGTGGCCGACCGAGGTCCTGCTCACCGATGGCGACGACGAGATCGTCTTCGATCCTGCGTGGCCCGACGAGGCACTGCTCGACACCTCTTCTGCCGCACAGCGCGACCGGATCGCGAACCTGGTCGATCCCTGGATCCGCGAGTGCGCCGAGTCAGGATTCGACGCGGTCGAGTTCGACAATCTCGACACCTACGCGCGCAGCGACGGCGCGCTGACGTTCCACGACAACCTCTCGCTCGCTGCGCACCTCGTCGACACGGCGCACAGCGCGGGACTCGCAGCCGGCCAGAAGAACGCGGCCGAGGATGCCGAGGCCCTGCGCGCAGACGCGGGCTTCGACTTCGCCGTGGCAGAGGAGTGCCTCGCGTTCGACGAGTGCGAGCTCTATACCGCCGCGTACGGCACACGGGTGATCGCGATCGAGTACTCCGACACCGGGCTCGACTTCGCGGAGGCGTGTCGCACCTCCCCGGCTCCGGCATCCGTCGTCCTGCGGGACCGCGCGCTCGTCGCGCCGGACGAAGACGGATACGTCTTCGCACTCTGCGATGGCCGCGCCGAGACGGGATGACATGCGAAGGCCCCGGCACCCATGAACGGATGCCGGGGCCCTCGTGAGATCGTCAGCCCTGGTTTCCGAGGGCGAAGCGCACGGCGCCGTCATTCGACAGCTCCGCGTCGAGAACGCGGTTCTCGAGGATCGACGCAGCCGTCGCGTCGAGGAAGACGCGGGCGCCGCCCTCCACCACGACGGTGTCGGTCGCCTCGGGGACCGGCACGACGCTCAGTTCGAATCCTTCGGAGCTTCCGGTGTCGCGGATACGCACACCTCCGTCTTCGGCGAGCGGGACGCGGGCGATGAGTTCTTCGACGGCCTCGGCGGCGGTCTGGGTCAGCGTAAGCATGCTTTTCCTTTCCTCGTGCGGTTCCGAGTCGGCCACGATTCCGAGATCCCACCGAGGATGCAACCCCTACGCGCCGAGAGCCTCGCATTCGGAGGGAGTTCCCACGTTCGGCCGCCGCCGGGCGACGACACCCAGCGGCGACCGAGAATGGGGATAGGCGGCCCGCTTACGACGACCTTCGCCGTGGGCTATGAAACTTCTTGGTGGGGATGCCGCGACGCCGGGCGGCCGGAACGGCCGAAGAACCCGGATTGTGGTGCGCCGAGCGCAAGATCTGTGATTCTTGTCATCGTGTCGGGCGCAACGCGGGGCTCATCCGCGCTGCGGTCTGACATGGTGGAGGCGACGTCGCGGGCGCCCGGGAAGGTGCTCGCCGGCTTTTGTCTCGGCAGCAGCGCGCTGCCGTCCCGACCGTGCCCACCCGACCGTGAGGAACGCATGACCCGCATTGGCATCGTCGCCGAAGCGCCCGGAGAGAACCGGGTGTCGGCGACCCCGAACACCGTCCCCAAACTCATCGCGCTGGGCTACGACGTCGTCGTCGAATCCGGCGCGGGCGCCGGCTCATCGTTCCCCGACTCCGCCTTCGCGCAGGCCGGCGCGACCGTCGTCGACGGCCGGACCGCCTGGGCGTCGCCGATCGTGCTCAAGGTCGTCGCGCCGGCGCCGGCCGAGATCGACCGTCTCGCCGACGGTGCGACGATCATCGCGACGCTGAGCCCCGCACTGCGCCCCGACCTCGTCGAGGCGCTCGCCACCCGGGGGATCACGGCCATCGCGCTCGACGCGGTGCCACGGATCTCGCGCGCGCAGTCGATGGACGTGCTGAGCTCGATGGCCAACATCGCCGGTTATCGGGCGGTCGTCGAGGCCGCGCACGAGTTCGGCCGCTTCTTCACCGGGCAGGTCACGGCGGCGGGCAAGGTGCCGCCGGCGAAGGTGCTCGTCGCGGGCGCCGGAGTCGCGGGACTCGCGGCAATCGGTGCGGCGTCCAGCCTCGGCGCGATCGTCCGCGCGACCGACCCGCGGCCCGAGGTGGCCGATCAGGTCGCGTCGATCGGCGGCGAGTTCCTCGAGGTGGTCGTGCCTGACGAGGCGAAGCAGGTCTCCGCCGACGGCTACGCCAAGGCCACGAGCGAGGCCTACGACCGGCGTGCCGCCGAGATCTACTCGGAGCAGGCCGCCGACGTCGACATCATCATCACCACGGCGCTGGTTCCGGGCCGGCCCGCACCGCGCCTCATCACAGCCGCGGACGTCGCCTCGATGCGGCCGGGCAGCGTGATCGTCGACATGGCGGCGGGGCAGGGCGGCAACGTCGAGGGGTCGGTCGCGGGCGAGAAGGTCGTGACCGCCAACGGGGTCGTGATCCTGGGCTATACGGATCTGCCCGGCCGCCTGCCGCAGCAGGCGTCCCAACTGTTCGCGACGAACCTCGTCAACCTGCTGAAGCTGCTCACCCCCGGAAAGGACGGCGCGCTCGCGCTGGACTTCGACGACGTCGTGCAGCGCACGGTCACCGTCGTGCGGAACGGCGAGATCACGTGGCCGCCGCCGCCGGTTCAGGTCTCCGCCGCACCGGCCCCCGCGAAGGCGGCAGCGGCACCGGCGGTCGCGGCGAAGAAGCCGATGTCGGCGGGAGCCCGCACCGGGCTCGTGGTCGCCGGTATCGCCGCGCTGTTCGCGATCTGCGCGTTCGCGCCCCCACCGCTGCCGCAGCACTTCCTCGTGCTGACGCTCGCGATCGTCGTCGGCTTCTACGTCATCGGCCATGTCGCCCACGCGCTGCACACGCCGCTCATGAGCGTCACCAACGCGATCTCGGGCATCATCGTGGTCGGCGCGATGGTGCAGATCACGCTGCCCGATCTGACCGTTCAGATCCTGGCCGCGGTGGCCGTGCTGCTCGCCAGCATCAACATCTTCGGCGGCTTCGCCGTCACGCGTCGCATGCTGGCGATGTTCCAGAAGGGTGAGACCCGATGACCGTCGTCGCCGGCCAGGTGGCGGGCGCCGCCTACATCGTTGCCGCGCTGCTGTTCATCCTCAGCCTCGCGGGACTCAGCAAGCACGAGACCAGTCGCCGCGGGGTGACGTTCGGCATCGTCGGCATGGCCATCGCCCTCATCGCCACGGTGTGGGTGACGGCCGCCGGCGCGTGGGACTCAGAAGCCGGGGGAGCGGCGGTCACCGGACTGGTGATGCTCGTGGTCGCGGTCGTCGTCGGCGGTGCGATCGGGCTCTGGCGCGCCCGGGTGGTGGAGATGACCGGGATGCCCGAGCTCATCGCCCTGCTGCACTCCTTCGTGGGGCTGGCCGCCGTCTTGGTCGGCTGGAACGGCGCCCTGTACGACACCGGCCTGGAGGGTGCGCTCGCCGACATCCACCACGCCGAGGTGTTCATCGGCGTCTTCATCGGCGGCGTGACCTTCACCGGATCGATCGTCGCGTTCCTCAAGCTGTCGGCACGCATCTCGTCGAAGCCGCTCATGCTGCCCGGCAAGAACGCGCTCAACATCGGCGCGCTGGTCGCGTTCCTCGTCCTCACGGTCTGGTACGTCATCACACCGGAGCTGTGGCTGCTCGTGGCCGTGACACTGCTCGCGCTGGCGCTCGGCTGGCACCTGGTCGCCTCGATCGGCGGCGGCGACATGCCCGTCGTCGTCTCGATGCTCAACAGCTACTCCGGATGGGCGGCCGCCGCCGCCGGGTTCCTGCTGAACAACGACCTGCTGATCGTCACGGGCGCGCTCGTCGGATCGTCGGGTGCGTACCTGAGCTACATCATGTGCAAGGCGATGAACCGCTCGTTTCTCTCGGTGATCGCCGGCGGCTTCGGCATCGAGGCGCCGACGAGCAGCGACCAGGAGTACGGCGAGCACCGCGAGATCGACGCCGAGAGCGCGGCCGACATGCTCGCCGGCGCCCAGACCGTCGTGATCACGCCCGGCTACGGCATGGCCGTCGCCCAGGCGCAGCACGGCGTCGCCGACCTCGTGCAGAAGTTGCGCGAGCGCGGCGTCGACGTGCGGTTCGGCATCCATCCGGTCGCCGGCCGCCTGCCCGGGCACATGAACGTGCTCCTGGCAGAGGCGAAGGTGCCCTACGACATCGTCCTCGAGATGGACGAGATCAACGACGACCTCTCAGCCGCCGACGTCGTGCTTGTGATCGGCGCGAACGACACCGTCAATCCGGCCGCGGCGGAAGATCCGGGCAGCCCGATCGCCGGGATGCCGGTGCTGCGGGTCTGGGAGGCCCAGAATGTCATCGTCTTCAAGAGGTCGATGGCATCCGGATATGCGGGCGTGCAGAATCCGCTCTTCTATCGCGACAACACGCAGATGCTCTTCGGAGACGCGAAGGAGAAAGTCGAGGAGATTCTCTTCCAACTCTCGCGCGTCTCGGAACTGCGCTGAATCGTGAATAGCCGCGAGGCGGCGTGCGTCAGTGCGCCGCCTCGTAGGCCTCGAGAACGGATGCCGGAACCCGGCCCCGCTCCGATACCTGATAGCCGTTCTGCTTCGCCCATTCTCGGACGGCGCTGAAATCCTGCTGCCCGCTGCGGCGGCGCTTTCGCCCGGCCGACGCGGCGCTGGATGTCGCACGGGTGGAGGAGACGGTGCGACCCGCCTTGGTGTACCGCTCGAGAGCGCTTCGCAGAGCGTTGGCGTTCTCGTCGGTGAGGTCGATCTCGTAAGCGACGCCGTCGAGGGAGAACAGCACTGTTTCGCCTTCGCCGACTTCCAAAAGGGTACCGTCGATGTCATCGACGAGCTGGTGAACGATTCTTCGGGCCATGGTGGCACAATACGCCGAATTGTCGCTCCCGACCATCGAATAGTTTCGCGGTGGGGAGAACTTTTATCGGGTGGAATTGGGACTGTCCACCGAATGCCGATGTTTCGCCCTGACGGCAGCGGATTTCGCGATATCTCCGATCGTGCGACCGGGGTCCGCGCGACTCAGGGGAGAAGGCCGGCGCGACGAGCGGTGACGACCGCGGCGTGCCGGGTCGAGGCATCCAATTTCGCCATCGCCGACTGCAGATATGACTTGACGGTGCCCTCTTTGAGGTCGAGCGTCGACGCGATCTCCGCGTTCGTCGCGCCGAGCGCGGCGCACGCCAGCACGTCGATCTCGCGCGGCGACAGCCGCACGTCGAGCTCGAGCGACGGCTCCGTCGCATCGTGCGAGAGGGCCGCGAGGCGCTTCTCGAGGCGATCGAGGCGCGCGCGCAGCGCGGGGTCGTCGACGACGGCGGCGATGCTGCGCAATTCGGCGTAGGTCTCACGCAGCTCTTCGCGCGTCGTGGCCGGCATGGTGACCTGGCCGGCGGGGGCGGGGGAGAGCGTCAGCCGGCGCTGGACCTCCTCGCGGATCCGCAGTTCGGCCGACAGTTCCTCGGCGACCGCGAACGCGGGCCGGGCGACGACATCTCCGACGGGAGACTCGGCCCACGACCCGCAGTAGATGACGCCGCGCGCGCGGTTGCCGACCATCACCGGAACGGCGAACAGCGTGGAGATGCCCTCGCCGAGGACGGCGCGGTCGTAGTCGTGCGTGATGCTGCGGGAAGACCTGTAGTCCAGCGCGAGGCGCGGGCGCTTCTCGACGAGTGCGCGGCCGCCGAGCCCGCGGGAGGCCTCGACCACCAGGCCCTCGAGCCGGCGTGTGCGAGCGCCGTGGATGGAGGTGACATAGATGGTGTCGCCCTGCGCGAGTCCCCCGAAGCCGACCGGGAAGCGCGTGCGGCGCACGAGCTCTGCGACGGCGTGATCGAGCGCCCGTGCATCGCCGGCATCGCCGTCGAGTGCGTCGACGGCCGAGCCGACCCCCGCGCGAGTGCGATCGGGGTTCGGCGCACGTTGTGGGAGGGACGCGCCCACGACTACCTACTTCCGGGGGTGACGGCGTCCTCGCCGCCTTCGTAGCGTCGACCTTACCACCCGGGGCACGGCCCACACGTGGTCCGGGTCCCCCCGATGGGCGCGACGAAGCGCCCGTTCATGAGGCAAGGAGGCCACATGTCCGAATCGACGACCGAAACCGCCCCGCCGGGCGGTATCGACTACATCGCGGTGGAGGAATCACCGCGATTCATAGAGCTCAAGCGGCGGCAGCGCGGGTTCGTCTTCCCGCTCGCCATCGCGTTCCTCGTCTGGTACTTCGCCTACGTCCTGCTGTCGTCCTTCGCACGTGACTTCATGTCGCAGCGCGTCTGGGGCGACGTCACGGTCGGCCTGCTGTTCGGGCTCGGCCAGTTCGTGACGACGTTCGCGATCACCATGACCTACGTCTGGTACGCCAACCGCAAGCTCGACCCCATCGCCGAGGAGATCCGCGGCGAGCTCGAGGCGCAGGAGCAGGAGGTGCGGTCGTGAACGAGGTCTTCGGCGCGATCCATGCGGCCGTGGAGACGGTCGAGAACAACCCCATCCTGAACATCTCCATCTTCGCGGCGTTCGTCGCGGTGACGCTGTTCATCGTCATCCGCGCCAGCCGCAACAACCGGACGGCCGCGGACTATTACGCTGCCGGCCGCTCGTTCACCGGCCCGCAGAACGGGTTCGCGATCTCGGGCGACTACCTGTCGGCGGCCTCCTTCCTCGGTATCTGTGGGGCGATCGCGATCAACGGATACGACGGCTTCCTGTACTCGATCGGGTTCCTCGTCGCGTGGCTCGTCGCGCTGCTGCTCGTCGCCGAGCTCATGCGCAACACAGGCAAGTTCACGATGGCGGACGTGCTGTCGTTCCGGCTCAAGCAGGGACCGGTCCGCATGGCGGCGGCGATCACGACGCTGGCGGTCTGCTTCTTCTACCTGCTCGCGCAGATGGCGGGTGCGGGCGGCCTGGTGTCGCTGCTGCTCGGCATCAAGGAGACGCTGGGCCAGTCGATCGTGGTGGCCGTCGTCGGCGTGCTGATGATCGTCTACGTGCTCATCGGCGGCATGAAGGGCACGACCTGGGTGCAGATCGTCAAGGCGTTCCTCCTCATCGGCGGTGCGCTCGTCATGACGATCTGGGTGCTGGCGCTCAACGGGTTCAACTTCAACGCCCTGCTCGAGAGCGCGGTCGCGGCATCCACCAGCGACCCGCAGGACGCGATCCTCGGACCGGGTCTGCAGTACGGCGCCAACCCGTGGGACTTCATCTCGCTGGCGATCGCGCTCGTGCTCGGAACGGCGGGCCTGCCTCACGTGCTGATGCGCTTCTACACGGTGCCGACCGCCAAGGAGGCGCGGCGCTCGGTGGTGTGGGCGATCTGGCTGATCGGCATCTTCTACCTCCTGACGCTGGTGCTCGGCTACGGCGCCGCGGCGCTCGTCGGACCGGAGGAGATCAAGGCAGCCCCGGGTGGCGTCAACTCCGCGGCACCGCTGCTCGCGCTGCACCTCGGTGGGCCACTGCTGCTGGGGTTCATCTCGGCGGTCGCCTTCGCGACGATCCTCGCGGTCGTGGCGGGTCTCACCATCACGGCGGCGGCGTCGTTCGCGCACGACATCTACGCGAACGTCGTCAAGAAGGGCAATGTGCCGCCGGACGGCGAGGTCAAGGTCGCCCGCCGCACCGTGGTCGTGATCGGCCTCGTCGCGATCGTCGGCGGCATCGGGGTGCAGGGGCAGAACGTGGCGTTCCTGGTGGCCCTCGCCTTCGCGGTGGCGGCATCGGCGAACCTGCCGACGATCCTGTACTCGCTGTTCTGGCGCCGCTTCACCACGCGCGGCGCGGTGTGGAGCATGTACGGCGGCCTGGCCGCCGCGGTGATCCTCATCTTCCTGTCGCCGGTGTTCTGGGGCACGGAGACCAGCGTGTTCAAGGTGGGCACGGCCATCTGGCCGCTGAACAACCCGGGCATCGTCTCGATCCCGCTCGGGTTCTTCCTCGGCTGGCTCGGCTCGGTGACCTCGCGCAGGGCGGAGAGCCGGGTCAAGGCGGCCGAGATGGACGTGCGGTCGCTCACCGGGTTCGGCGCCGAGAAGGCGACGCATCACTGACCCCTTCGGTGGACTGCGAGGCCCGGGCGGACACCCCGCCCGGGCCTCGCGGCGTGCGGGCGGCCTACACGCCCGCCGCCAGCTTCGCGTCGACCGGGGCGCCGGGCGCTTCCGTCGCGTCGACTGGGGCGCCGGGCGCTTCCGTCGCGTCGGCCGCGTTTGCATCCGCCCCGCCCCCGTCGGCCCCGCTCGCGTCGGCCGACCTCGGCGCCTGCGGAATGCCGGGCCCCTGCTCGAGCTCGATGAGGAACCGCTTCATATCGGGACGCCCGCCGTACTCGCCGAGCGATCCGTCGGCACGCACGACACGATGCACCGGCACCACGATCGAGAACGGCGTCGTCGCGCACGCCGTGCCGACGGCGCGGGCCGCGCGCGCCGTGCCGGCCATGACCGCCACTTCGCCGTAACTCGCCGTCTCGCCATAGGGGATATCGCACACCGCCTCGAGCGCCGCACGCGTGAAGCCGCGCACCAGCCGCCAGTCCAGCGGCAGGTCGAACTCGCGGCGGTCGCCCTCGAAGTACTCGTCGAGCTGGTCGATCGCCACCTCGAAGACGCTGTCGGCGGCATCCGTCCCCTCGTCGGGGACCGGCACCGCGCGCAGCTGCAGCGCGACGCGTTCGATCTCGCTGTGCAGGGGGCCGTCGAAGGGATGGAGGGTCACGATGCCGTCGGCGGTCGTGACGATGAGGATGTCGCCGATCGGCGACGGGTGGACGCGGAAGCGGGGCGGTTCCTCGGGGGTCATGCGACCATCCTGGCCCCGTGCGCGCACGCGGCGGGGGCTCCGGCATCCGATCTGTGGGATGCCGCACGGCCGGCCGGTCTGGGGAGGAGGGGCTGCGCGAAGGTCGATCCGGCCGCGTCCAATACCGCGAAACTCAGGTCCATTGCAAGTGCCCGGCAGTCGTCGCCTTTAGGGTGGCACGTGTGTGGCGAGCAGAACGGAGCGCCGTGCTGGGCCCAGAAGACGCCGAGCGCGGGTACGACGTGACCCCGGGCGATCTGGGTCTCGCCGAACCCGACGTCACCGTCGTGCACGTCGCCGAGTCCGAGCGCGATCGGCTCCGTCTGCAGTCCGCCGCTCTCGGCGGCCGGTCGACGCTGCTGCACTTCACGGACGGCCAGGACGCGTCCATCGAGATCACGAAGGCGCATCCCGGCAGCCTCCCCCAGTTCATCACCGGGCGGTCGACGCTGCTGTCGAACCTGTTCCGCGACGAGGTCGCGCTGCGCAACGCGCGACTGGCGGCCGAACGCATCACCGCGAAGGACCAGGAGCTGCGCACGACGCGCGGCCTGGACGCCGTGCGCCTCGCTGTCGGCCTGGCGACCTTCCGTGTCGGCGGGATCGGCTGGAGCGCACCGGTGCTGCTGCGGCCGCTCGCGATCCGCCGTCACCACGGCGACTTCGAGCTCAAGCTGCACGGCACGTTCTCGGTCAACCCCGAGCTCGTCCGCGCGATGCGCACCCATTTCGGCATCATGATCGACGCCGGCGGTCTCGCCGCCCTCGCGTATGACAACGGCGTGTTCAAACCGCAGCCGGTCATCGACCATATCCGCGCCCTGACCGCATCCATCGACAGCTTCGCGGTGAAGCCGCGCCTGCTGGTGTCGAGCTTCGCCGACGTGGGCGGCGACATGGCGCTCGACGCCGCGAACCTCGATCATCGTGTGCTGAACGCGCTGGCCGGCCACGTCGCCGACCGCGAGTCGCTCACGCTCCACCGCCGCGGACCCGTGCCCACCAGCCCCGACGAGCGTCCGCCGGCGGCCGACATGCTGCTGCTCGATGCCGACTCCGAGCAGGAGCGCGTGCTCGCGCGGGTGACCGACGGGCAGTCGCTCGTCGTCCACACCCTGCCGGGCACCGGCGGCACCCAGACCGTGATCAACGCCGTCGGCGCGCTGGTGCGCGACGGCAAGCGCGTGCTCGTCGTGAGCGCCCGGCGCTCGACGCTCGACGGCGTGCGCCACCGGCTCGCCGGCATCGGGCTCCCGGGGCTCGCTGTCTCGCCTGACCGCCTCCAGCGCGATCTCATCCGCGCCATCGGCCGCAACGAGAAGGCCCAGGCGCCGAAGGTCTCCGACATCGACGACGCGCTCGTGCGCCTGCGCGGTGTGCTGCGGGACTATCGCTCGGCCGTGACCGCCGAGCATCCCGCGTTCGGCGTGTCGGTCCTCGACATCCTCCGCGAGCTCGCGCAGCTCGCCGAGCGCGGCGTCGCGCCGGTGACGGAGGCCCGCTTCGACGCGGAGGCGCTCGCCAGCCTGGCCACGACCCGACAGGATGCCGCAGCCAAGCTCGCCGCCGCGGCGCGGCTCGGCGAATTCCGGTTCGGCCCCGACGACTCGCCCTGGTACGGCGTGACGTTCGCGACCGTGGAAGAGGCGCGCGGCGCCCACGGGCTCGCCGGCAAGCTGCACCGCAGCGACGTGCCCACGCTGCTCGAGCGCGGCTACGAGCTCATCGCGCAGACGCGCATGCGTCCCTTCCGCACCATCGCGGAACTCGGGGTGTACCTGCGCCTGCTGCGCGGCATCCGCGACTCCCTCGACCGGTTCAGCCTCACCGTCTTCGAGCGTCCGCTCGGCGAGCTGATCCAGGCGCACGCGCCGCGGCGCGACGCCCCCGACATGACCGGCGCCAACCGCCGCCGGCTGCGTCGGCTGTCGCGCGAGTACCTGCGTCCGGGCGTGCACGTGCCCGACATGTACGAGGCGCTCGTGCGCATCCAGCAGCAGCGCACCGAGTGGCAGCGGTACGTCGACACCGGGGTCACGCCCGAGCTGCCGCTCGGGCTCGCCGACGTGCAGGTCGCGTGGCAGCGCGTGGATGCCGAGCTCGCCGAACTCGACGCCGCGCTGGGCCGCAGCGAGGCCGACCGGCTCTCGACGCTGCCCGTGAAGCAGCTGGTGCGCACGCTCGCCGGCCTCGCCGCGGACTCCGACGTCTTCGACAACCTCAAGGAGCGCGCGACGCTGCGCACCGAGCTCGCCGCGATGGGCCTCGAGCCCCTCCTGCTCGAGCTGTCGGTGCGACACGTGCCCGAAGACCAGGTGGCCGCCGAGCTCGAGTACGCGTGGTGGCAGTCAGCGCTCGAGCTGCTGCTGCGCACCGATCGCGCCGTCCTCGGCGCGAACACCGCCGTCGTCGACCGGCTGGAGCGCGACTTCCGGCTCGTCGACGAAGCGCATGCCTCGGCATCCGGCCCCCTCCTCGCCGCCCACCTCGCCACGCAGTGGCGCATCGGGATCGTCGACCACAAGAGCGAGGCCGACGGGCTGAAGCACGCGCTCAAGCGCGGGGCGATCACGCCCACCGAACTCGCGACCGTCGCTCCGGTGCTCTCGCGCACGCTGGCGCCGGTGTGGCTGGCGTCGCCGTACGAGGTGCCGCGCATCCCCGACGCCGTCGGGTTCGACGTCGTGATCCTGGCGGATGCCGGAGCCCTCTGCCTCGCCGAGGCCGCACCGGCACTCCGCCGCGCGGGGCAGGTCGTGGCGTTCGGCGATCCGGTCACGCAGAAGCCGACGCCGTTCCGCGTCGCCGCCGGATCGGCGGTGTCGGGCGCCGCCACGCCGCCGCAGACCAACGGGACGGCGACAGCGGCCCCTGCCTCAGGGGACGGGCCGGAGGACGACGAGGTTCCCTTCGATTCGACGAGCGTGTTCGAGCGTCTGGCCGAGCTGCTGCCGGTCGAGACGCTCACCCGCAGCTACCGCGCGGGCGGCGAAGACCTGGCGGCGCTCGTGAACGACGCGTTCTACGGCGGCGAACTCGTGTCGCTGCCCTGGGCGGGCTCGTACCTCGGCCGCGGCAGCCTCGCCGTCGACTATGTCGAGGGCGGCCACGGCACGCCCGACCCCATCACCGGCGCCGTCGAGAGCCCCGACTCCGAGGTGGCCCGCGTCGTGACCCTCGTGGTCGAGCACGCGGTGAACCGGGGGAGCGAGTCGCTCATGGTGGTGACCGCGAGCGCGCGTCACGCCGAGCGGATCCGCGCCGCTGTCGAGGCCGCTTTCGCCGGACGTTCCGACGTCGCCGACTTCGTCTCGCGCGACACCGCCGAGCCGTTCGCCGTGCTGACACTCGAGGAGTCGGTCGCCGAGAGCCGCGACCGCGTCGTCTTCTCCCTCGGCTTCGGCCTCACCAAGCACGGCCGCGTGCTGAGCGACTTCGGCGACCTCTCGTCGCCCGACGGCGAGCGGCTGCTGACCGTCGGCATGACACGCGCCCGCCGGTCCATGGTGATCGTGTCGTCGATCCGGCCCTCGGCCTTCGACGACGGGCGCCTGGAGTACGGCGCCGCGACGCTCATGACGATCCTCGGCGGGATCGCCGCGCGCTCGCGTGAAGCGCGCCTCGAAGACCTCGCTGATCCGCTGACCCGCGGCCTCGCCCGCGAACTGCGCCGTGCCGGGCTCTCGGTCGACGTGCACTACCGCGGCCTGCTGCCGCTGGTCGCGCAGTACGACGGCAAGGCGGTCGTGGTCGAGAGCGACCCCGAGACGATCGGGGAGTCGCTGCGCGAGTCGCTGCGCCTGCGCCCGCAGATCCTGCGGCGCCTGGGCTGGCACTACGTGCGCGTGCACTCGTTCGATCTGTACCGCGACCCGGCCGACGTCGCGCAGCGCATCGCCGCGATGCTGGGCGTGCCGCCCGACGCGCCCCGGGTCGACCACGAGACCCAGCCGATCGATGTCGTCGAGTGACCGACAGCGCATCGAGCGGGTCAAGGGCTCCCGGCGGGCGAAGCTGACGCCTGCGCCAGGAACGAGCGCCGAGCCGGTTCCCGGTGATGACGAAACGGATGCCGCCACCGCGGCGCCCGACGCGAGCCCCGGTTCAGCGGGGCCGAACGACGAGCGCCTGCGGCGCGACGTCCCGCCGCACTACTAGGGCCTCGAGGCTGCCTGCTTCTCCAGGATGTCGCGGATCTGCACGAGGATCTCCTGCTCGGTGGGAAGCTTCGGCTCCTCGTCGGCGGGCGTGATCCCGGCCTTGGCGGCT
Source organism: Microbacterium psychrotolerans (assembly GCF_031085295.1). GTDB lineage: Bacteria > Actinomycetota > Actinomycetes > Actinomycetales > Microbacteriaceae > Microbacterium > Microbacterium psychrotolerans. The sequence goes on from NZ_JAVFWO010000009.1 coordinate 56,318, forward strand.
GCGCGTTCCTTGAGGACGTTCATCGGGTGCACGAACACGAAGTAGACGACGATCGCGACCGCGAGGAAGGCGATGATCGCGTTGATCAGGTCGCCGATGGGGAAGATCACCTCGCCCCACAGGCCGTTCACGGGGATGCCGATGGTGCCGTTCTCGTCCGGCTTCCAGACGAGGGCGATGAGCGGATTGATGATGCTCGAGACGATCGCATTGACGACGGCGGTGAACGCGGCGCCGATGACGACGGCGACCGCGAGGTCGATGACGTTGCCGCGCAGGATGAATTCTTTGAAGCCCTTGATCACGCGTACCCCCTGGGTGTCCGCCCGCGCCGGGGGCTCCGGACGATCAGGATCCGGACGACGCGGGTGAGGCCTTCGCCTCGGACTTCGATGATGTCGAAGTCGACGAGGAGGCGCCACTCGACGCATCCGTGCCGCCGCCGGCCGCCGCTCCGCCGGTCTTCGCGCCGGCGCGCGAGTCGGTGCGGTAGAAGCCCGAGCCGTTGAAGGTCACGCCGATCGAGCCGTACTCCTTGCGCAGCGCACCGCCGCACTCGGGGCACTCGGTGAGGGTGGGGTCGGCGAAGGACTGCACCGCGTCGAAGCGGTGACCGCACTGCTTGCAGGCGTAGGCGTAGGTGGGCATGGCTCTCTCGGTGGGTGTCAGCGCCGGCTGGGCGCGAGGGTGATGGTGCGCGTGGGCGTGACGACGCCGGTCACGGGCTGGTCGAGTTCGTCGCTGGGGACCTGGTCGACGAACTCGGAGTCGAAGACGACCGCGTAGACGGGAGGGCAGCGCTCCATGGACCCGAGGGTCTTGTCGTAGAAGCCCCGGCCCCAGCCGAGACGCATGCCGCTGCAGTCGACCGAGGCGGCCGGGATGATGAGCAGGTCGACGTCGTTGACGGCGATCGGGCCGAGCAGCTCGCCGACCGGCTCGGGCAGTCCGAACATGCCCTCGGCGATGTCGCCGTCGTCGGTCGCGACGGCCCAGTCGAGGAGGCCGTCGGTGCGGGTCACCGGAAGGAGGACGCGGATACCGCGGGCCACGGCATCCGTCACGAAGGAACGGGTTCCCGGCTCGGTGGTGGTCGACAGGAAGCACGAGATCGATCGCGCACCGTGCTCGGCGACGAGGGCGTCGAGTTGATCGCGGATGCCGGCCTCGGCGAGTTCGCGTGCCTGCGGCGTGATCAGCTGGCGGCGCTCGCGCAGCTCGGCGCGCAGCGCGCGTTTCGCATCGGCGATCGCGTCGGACATGCAGTCGATTCTACGGCGCGCTCGTCACACCGGCCGGTGCGACCGAGTCGGGTGGGCCGTGCCACCTAGACTCGGGGAATGCCCCATACCTCCATCAAAGCTGTCATTCCGGCCGCAGGTCTCGGCACGCGCTTCCTCCCCGCCACCAAGGCCATGCCCAAAGAGATGCTCCCCGTCGTCGACAAGCCGGCGATCCAGTACGTCGTCGAAGAGGCCGCCCAGGCCGGCATCGACGACATCCTGGTGATCATCGGACGCAACAAGAACGCGATCTCGAACCACTTCGACTCGGTTCCCGAGCTCGAGGAGAAGCTGAAGGACAAGGGCGACACCGACCGCCTGCACCGCGTGCTGGAGTCGAGCGACCTCGCCGACATCCACTTCGTGCGCCAGGGTGAGCCGAAGGGACTGGGGCACGCCGTTCTGCGCGCCAAGGCGCACGTCGGCGACTCGTCGTTCGCGGTGATGCTGGGCGACGACCTGATCGATGAGCGCGACCCGCTCCTGACCACGATGATCGCGGAGCACGAGCGCACCGGCGCGGCGATCATCGCCCTCATGGAGGTCGACCCCGAGCACATCCACCTGTACGGCGTCGCCTCGGTCGAGTCGACCGACGGCAACGGCGTCGTGAAGGTGAACGGCCTGGTCGAGAAGCCCAGCGCCGAGGACGCACCGTCGAACCTCGCGGTGATCGGCCGCTACGTGCTGTCGCCGAACGTGTTCGAGATCCTCGAGCGCACCGAGCCCGGCAAGGGCGGCGAGATCCAGCTCACCGACGCGCTGCAGGAGCTCGCGGCGGACCCCGACGGTCCCGGCGTGTACGGGGTGGTTTTCCGTGGCCGTCGCTATGACACCGGCGATAGGGTGGACTACATCAAGGCCATCGTGCAGCTCGCGGCGGATCGTGACGATCTCGGCCCCGCACTGCGTCCCTGGTTCAAGGAGTTCGCGGCGAATCTCTGACGCCGCCCGTTCGAGGGAGTCACGTGGATCTGTCGGCGCCTCGTCGGCACGGGTCGGTGGCGATCCGCCTCGTGAAGCAGCGCGACGCGCGCGTGCTGCAGAACGAATTGCTGTCCAATCGGGGGTGGCTTCGTCCGTGGGAGGCGACCAGTCCCGATGGGCCGGTGTCGTTCGACATGCGGATGGGCGTGCGCCGGCTGCTGCAGCAGTACCGCGACGGGGCCGGCGTGCCGTTCGTCATGGAGCACGACGGTGAGATCGCGGGCCAGCTGAACGTGTGGGGCATCGCGCGCGGCTCGCTCGCGTCGGCCACCATCGGGTACTGGGTGAGCGAGCGGTTCGCGGGCCGGGGCATCACGCCGACCGCCGTTGCTCTGGCGACCGACATCTGCTTCTCCGAGCTGCGACTGCACCGGATGGAGATCTGCATCCGTCCCGAGAACCGTGCGAGCCTGCGCGTCGTCGAGAAGCTCGGATTCCGCTACGAGGGGCTGCGCCGCCGGTTCATCCACATCGACGGAGACTGGCGCGACCACTACGCGTTCGCGTTGGTGCGGGAAGACGTTCCGGAGGGTGTCCTGCAGCGCTGGATCTCGGGACGCGCACCCCAGGACGCCGCGACGGTGCCGCCCGCAGACCGGCTGCACGCGTAGCGATCGACGTCTCCGGCACGCTTTCCCCGGTGAGCGCGCCGAACCGGACAGCCGGATGGTGTTGAGGGACACGCCAGCGGATGCCGGGGCGACCGGCATCCGTCGCATACCGTGGTCTGCATGGGCGGGCAGGTGTGGGGCGGGGGAGTGATCGTTCTCGTCGCCGTGGGCTTGTGGCTCGTCTACCTGCTGCCGACGTGGCACAGCCGCCGTCAGTTCGACGCCGCCGAGCGCAACGCCGTCCGCCTGAACCAGGCGCTGCGCGTGCTCGCCGAGACCAGCGAGACACCCGAGGAAGTCCGCCTCGAACTGAACGCCCGCACCGCTGCCGCGCAGCAGCGGCTCGCGAAGCGCGCGCTCGCCGAACGCGAACACGCGGCGCTCGAAGAGGCGAGGGTCGACCTCGAGCGCGCCCGTACCGAGCGCGAGGTGGCCGAGGCCACGGCGCGTCTCGAGCGCGAGCGGGCTCGCACCGAGCGCGTCGCCGCCGAGGCCGCAGCCCGCGTCGACCTCGAGCGGGCTCGCGCCGAACGTGCGTCGGCCGAGGCGGCCGCACGGGTCGAGCTCGCCGCAGCGCGGGCGATTCCTGCTGCCCGCCGAGCCCGCGCACGTCGCGCGTTCCGTCTTGTCGCCACTCTCGTGGGGCTCGGCGGCCTCGCCGTCGCCGGTTGGGGTGTGTTCGAGACCCTCACGGCAGGAGCGCAGACGCTCCTGTGGCTGGGCGTCGGTCTCGTGATGGCGTCGGGCGTCACCCTTCATCGCCTGTCCCGCGTGGCGGCGCGTGCCGTTGCTCGCGAGACGGAGGCGGCGCCACGCCGCGCCGCCGAGCTGCAGGATGTCGCGCTCGAACGCGAGCAGCGCGCCTGGGCGCCGCGCGATCTTCCGCGGCCCCTCACCGCGTCGGCGGGATCGCGTGCTGCTGCCGTGCTGGATGCCGAGGCCGCCCGCGCAGCCCTGCGCCAGGCCGCCCTCGAGCAGGCCATGCTGGCGCGCGCAGAGGCTCAGAAGCCGCCCTCGATCGACGCCGCGCGCACGGCGCGCACCGCCTCGGCGGAGTCCGACTACGCCCGCATGGGATACGTCGACGACGCCGAGATCGAGGCCCACGTGCGGGAGCTTCTGACCCGTCGCGCAGCCGGCCAATAGGCCCTCCGCGAGGCCCCCGTCGATTCGGGACGGCCCTCGAACCGTGATAGTGTTTCTGAGGTTCACGGGCCTGTAGCGCAGTTGGTAGCGCGCCTCGTTCGCATCGAGGAGGTCAGGGGTTCGATTCCCCTCAGGTCCACCACAGGAAGGCTCCCGCCACAGCGGGGGCCTTCTGCTTTTCCCGGATCGGCTGCGTTTTCCGGCGCGGCGTCCTCGACAGCCCGCGGCGTCAGCGCGGCGGCGCCGGGTACCGTAGTCCGCTGCCCCAGCCGATCTCCCAGCCGGCGCCGGCGTCGAAGTAGTCGGCGAAGGAGACCGGAAGCGCGTGCTCCGGTTCGACCGCTGCGAGAAGGCCCGCGAACCAGGCCACGTACTCGGGTGCGTCGTGCGTGGCGACGAGGCGGGGGAGTGCGCGCAGGATGAGCGCCGCGACGTCGTGCGGCGCCGACATCGCGTCGACGGTGCCGCCGGCGAACTCGGTCTCGGCGCCTGACGTGTAGTGGATCGCGCCGTCAGGGTCGGCGGCATCCGTCAGCACGATCCGGTGGTACAGACCCGACGGTGCGAGGCCCGGCGACACGCGCAGCCGGTGGAAGCCGCGGCGGTGGAGCTCCCGCACGCCCTGCAGGATGCGCACCGACGTCGTCATGACGAGCGCCGACGCGATCTCGCGGTGCGCGGACTCGTCGCGTGCGACGAGCCTCACCTCGTCGACGGCGGCGCGCGCTCCGGCGATCGCGTCGATGGCGGTGGTGATCGCGGCTCGGCGGGGCCAGGCGTAGATGCCGGCGCTGATGAGTGGGAACGAGACGCGTCGTGCGCCCACCTCGTCGGCGACCTCGAGCGAGCGGCGGTAGCAGGACTCGAGGATCCCGCGATCGCGCTGCCCGGCGCCGAAGTTCGGACCCACCGTGTGCACGACCCAGCGTGCCGGCAACGCGCCGGCAGTGGTCCAGCCGGCGTCGCCGGTGGCGAGCCCGTTCGGGAAGCGGGCGATGCAGTCCCGCAGGATCTCGGGTCCGCCCGCGCGGTGGATCGCCCCGTCGACGCCGCCACCGCCGCGCATCGCGTTGTTCGCCGCGTTGACGATGGCGTCGGTCGCCTCGGTGGTGATGTCGCCGTGGACGGCGACGAGCGTGGTCATGGCTCCATCATGCGCCAGGCGACGCCGCGCCCGGTTGCCCGGGCCAGGCGATCCGGCGCAGGCAGGACGTCTCGCCGCCGATCATCCTGTGTACGCCGGACCACCTGTTCTCGGCGAGCGACGGCTTCAGGCGCGCGCCCGTGTCAGTCGGGTCGTGCCTCGCCGGCCGCCCGGGCGGCGGCCGGCAGTGCGGCGACGATGCGCGCCACCGCGGCGTCGTCGTGGGCAGACGACACGAACCAGGCCTCGAACACCGACGGCGGCAGCGAGACGCCCTGCGCGAGCATGGCGCGGAAGAACGGCGCGTAGCGGAACGCCTCCTGCGCCTTCACCGTGTCGTAGTCGACGGGCGGCGTGTCCGCGAACTGGATCGAGAACAGATTGCCCGAGCGCTGCACGACGTGGGTCACGCCCGCTTCGGAGAGAGCGGATGCCGCGGCATCGGCGATCGTCGTCGCAGCGGCGTCGATGCGGGCGTAGGCGTCCGCATCGAGGTGGTCGAGCGTGGCGCGGCCGGCCGCCACGGCGAGCGGATTGCCGCTCAGCGTACCGGCCTGGTAGACCGGGCCGAGGGGGGCGAGCAGCTCCATGAGCGCCGCGGAGCCGCCGAGCGCGGCCAGCGGCAGCCCGCCGCCGACGACCTTGCCGAAGGTGATGAGGTCGGGGGAGAAGGGCACGGGGTCGATGCCGTACCAGCCGGCGGGGCCGACGCGGAAGCCGGTCAGCACCTCGTCGAGGATCAGCAGCGCCCCGTGCGCATGGGCGATGTCGGCGAGGGCGGCGTTGAAGCCGTGCGCCGGTGGAACGATGCCCATGTTCGCGGGTGCGGCCTCGACGATCACTGCGGCGATGTCGTCCCCGCGGGCGGCGAAGACCTCGCGCACCGCGTCGAGATCGTTGTAGCGGATCACGAGCGTCTGCGCGGCGATGGGCGCGGGAACGCCCGCCGAGCCCGGCATGGCCAGCGTGGCGACGCCCGATCCGGCCTCGGCAAGGAGGCCGTCGGAATGGCCGTGGTAGTGCCCGGCGAACTTCACGATCAGATCGCGTCCGGTCGCGCCGCGCGCGAGGCGGATGGCGGTCATGGTCGCCTCGGTGCCGGTCGACACCAGGCGCACGCGCTCCACCGGTGCCGTCACGCCGTCGCGCGCGACGCGTCCCGCGATGAGCTCGGCCAGCTCCGTCTCGCCGGGCGTGCTCGCGCCGAAGCCGAGGCCGTGGGCCGCAGCATCCTGCACCGCTTTGACGACGGCGGGGTGCGCGTGCCCGAGGATCGCGGGACCCCACGAGCCGACGAGGTCGACGTACTCGCGACCCTCGACGTCTGTCACGTAGGGACCCGACGCGGACACGAAGAAGCGCGGCGTCTCGTGCACCGATCCGAATGCGCGCACGGGCGAGTTCACTCCGCCGGGCATGGCACCGCGGGCGCGGGCGAATTCCTGTGCGTTCGTCGTCATCGGATCCACTCCGCGAGTTCGAGTGCCCAGTAGGTGAGCACGGCGTCGGCGCCGGCGCGGCGGATGCCGATCACCGACTCCTCGATCGCGCGGCGCCGGTCGATCCAGCCGTTCGCCGCGGCGGCCTCGATCATCGCGTACTCGCCCGAGACCTGGTACGCCCACACGTGGACGGGGCTGGCGGCCGCGGCATCCGACAGCACGTCGAGGTAGCTCATCGCAGGCTTGACCATCACGATGTCTGCACCCTCGGCGAGGTCGAGGTCGAGCTCGCGCGCGCCCTCGCGGCGGTTCGCGGGATCCTGCTGGTAGGTCCGGCGGTCGCCCTCGAGCGAGGACTGCACGGCCTCGCGGAAGGGGCCGTAGAACGCGGACGCGTACTTCGCGGCGTAGGCCAGGATCGGGGTGTTCGCGTAGCCGGCGTCGTCGAGCGCATCGCGCACCGCGGCGACCTGGCCGTCCATCATGCCCGACAGGCCCAGCAGCTGCGAGCCGGCCTCGGCCTGCGCCACGCCCATGTCGCGGTAGCGCTCGAGGGTGGCGTCGTTGTCGACGTAGCCGTTCGCATCGAGCACGCCGCAGTGACCGTGGTCGGTGAACTCGTCGAGGCAGAGGTCGGTCTGCACGACGAGCGCGTCGCCCGCCTCGGCGGCCGCGATGCGAGTGGCGACGTTCAGGATGCCGTCGGGATCGGTCGCGCCGGAGCCCGTGGCGTCCTTGTGCTCGGGCACGCCGAACAGCATGATGCCGCCGATGCCGGCGGCCGCGGCATCCGCCACGGCCTGCTTCAGGCTCTCGGTCGTGTGCTGCACGACGCCGGGCATGGACGAGATCGGCACGGGCTCGGTGGCACCCTCGCGCACGAACATCGGGAGGATCAGCTCGGCGGGGTGCAGCCGCGTCTCGGCGACGAGGCGCCGCATGGCCGGGGTGGCACGCAGGCGGCGGGGGCGGTCAGCGGGTGCATACGTCACGGGCGTTCTCCCGTCAGGCCGGCGGCGCCGGCATCGAGCAGTTCACGGGCGACGGATGCCGCGACCTCCCGCGGCGGGTCGCCGTCGTCCTCGGGCCACGTGGTGGCGTGGGAGGAGGTCAGGGCCGTGGCGCCGTCGAGGCTGTAGACGCGGGCGGACAGCAGGAGGAGTCCCGCGTCGACGACGGCGCGCGCACCCACGGGCGCGGAGCATCCGGCCTCGAGCAGGGCGAGCACCTCGCGCTCGGCCTCCACCGCGGCGCGGGTCTCGGCGTGGTCGAGCGCGCTGACGAGGTGTTCCTCGCCGCGGCGCACCTCGATCGCGAGAGCCCCTTGGCCCGGGGCCGTCGGCCAGGAGTCGGCGTCGAGGTAGTCGGTCACGACCTCGGTGCGGCCGATGCGCCGGAGTCCGGCGGCGGCCAGGATGACGGCATCCAGCTCGCCGTCGGTCACCTTGCCGAGGCGGGTGTCGACGTTGCCGCGGATGTCGACGACCTCGAGGTCGGGGCGCCGCGAGCGCAGCTGCGCCATGCGGCGGGGCGAGCCGGTGCCGACGCGTGCGCCGGCGGGGAGCGTGGCGAGGGTGAGTCCGTCGCGCGCGCACAGGGCGTCGCGGGGGTCTTCGCGGGCGGGGATCGCGGCGATGACGAGCTGATCGTGCGGCGCCGTCGGGAGGTCCTTCAGAGAGTGCACGATGACGTCGCACTGTCCGGCCAGCAGCGCGTCGCGCAGCGCTCCGGTGAAGAGCCCGGTGCCGCCGGCCCGGGAGAGCGGCTCGTTCGAGCGGTCGCCGTCGGTGGTGATCGTGACGAGCTCGGTGGTGACGCCGGTCGCGTCGGCGAGGTCGTCGGCGACCATGCCCGTCTGCGCGAGTGCGAGCTTGCTGCCCCGAGTGCCGATGCGCAGGGTGGTCACGAGAGCACCTCGGAGATCTCGTCGAGTCCGATGCGGCGGCCGGTGTAGAACGGCACCTCTTCGCGCACGTGGCGGCGCGCCTCTGTCTGGCGGAGGTCGCGCATGAGGTCCACCAGCTCCACCAGCTCGGGCGCCTCGAGCGCGAGGATCCACTCGTAGTCGCCGAGCGCGAACGAGGCCACGGTGTTGCTCAGGACGCTGCGGTGCGCCGCGCCCTTGCGGCCGTGGTCGGCGAGCATCTGGCGGCGCTCCTCGTCGGGGAGGATGTACCAGTCGTACGAGCGCACGAACGGGTACACCGTGAGCCAGGCCTCGGGGTCCTTGTCGCGCATGAAAGCGGGCAGGTGGCTCGCGGTGAACTCGGCGTCGCGGTGCACGCCCATCGCATTCCACACCGGCACGAGCGAGGCGAGCGGCTCGGCGCGGCGCAGCGTCCGCAGGGCGGACTGCAGGACCTCGGGGGCGACGCCGGTGCCGGTGAGCCAGATCATGAGGTCGGCGTCGGCGCGGAGGCCCGACACGTCGTAGAACCCGCGGACGGTGACTCCGGATGCCTCGACATCGGCGACCGCGGCCGTCAGATCGCCGGTCGGCGCCGGGCGCTGGGGATCGCGTCGGAACACAGCCCACAGGGTGTAGCCGAGGGTTTCCGTGGAGGGGCTCGCCGAGACATCGGTCATGCTCCTATCCTTTCACTCCTCGCGCGGAGCGTTTCCGGTGGCAGCGTTCCCGCGCATCAGCCCGCCGCCGTGCGCCGATCCCGTCACGGCAGATTCGGGCGGCGACGAAGGGTTCAGCGGGCGAGGAGGTCGGCGGCGGAGCGCTCGGCGTGGGCGATCAGGCCGGCGAGGCCGGACCCGGCGACGGTCTCGCCCACGACCGTGAGGCCGAGGGGTGGGATCGCCGCGGCGGGCCGCACCCAGGAGACATGGGCGGCGTCGACCACCACCGGCAGCGGCACGCCGAGGAGGGTCTCGGCGTCGGCCCGCGCGGTAGAGACGGGATCAGCGGGCGTCGCGTCGTATGACAGGCGCAGGACGTGACGGCCCGCGGCGGCATCCCGCAGCCACGCCCACTTCGCGGTGGCGTGGGTCAGGGCGCGCGCGCCGACGGGTGCCCCTGCGGCGACCAGCAGTCCGGTGCCGCGCGGTGCGGCATCCAAGTCGTCCTGCTCCACCACCAGTGTGACGAGGTCGATGCGTCGCCCCGGTGCGGCCGGGGCCGCCAGGCTCGGCGCGGCGACGACCACGGTACCGTCGAGCGCCGCCAGATCGTCGACGGGCGTGCGGAGGCGGATGTCGCCGCCGAGGCGCGCGAGATCCTCGGCGAGTGCGGGCACGATGCGGTTGATGCCGCCGCGGATGCCGGCGACGGCGGCGCCGGGCGGGGCGGGCTGCGGCTGC